>CAVOTH010000005.1:0-341718 GCA_963699085.1 uncultured Acidimicrobiales bacterium | reverse complement strand
CGTAGCGCGCCCTTGGGTCGTTTCAGGGGGTCCCGCCAAGTCCCAAATGGTCGCAAATATGCAGGTCAGACGGGGTGTGATTTTCGCAACGCGAAACGGGCTGGGACTCAATGCTACGCCCTGGGACCCAATTGTTGGCTTTTTTGTTGGTTATTTTCGTTCCTTGCAGGCATGCGAATCAGAAGGTTTTGACCACTGTTTCACCCCTTGAAAGACAGAGTCAGAAGGTTTGATCAGAAGGTTTGAAATCGCTCAATTCCCCTCCGGAGATTCCCTTCCCAACTCCGTAAAATTCTACCTTCGTTCGATCCGGTTCAGCACCGAGCGACCGGTCGACTCGATGTCCGCGGGAGTCGGAGGGTCAGCGAGCATGGTCTGTCGGATCGCCCGGGCGGTCCGGGCAGCACCCGTGACGAATTCGAGTTCGATGCGTTGCGCGCACCACTGGTCGAGACCATGGGGAGCACCCGGCAGCTCAGCGGCGATCCCGGCCAGAGACTCCGGCTGGGTGAACAGTGCGTACAGGTCCCCATAGTCGTTGGGCCCCTTGTGGGCCCGCTCGGCCCGTCGACGGGGTGCCGACTGGAGCTTCATGGCCACGAGGGCAGCAGGGGTGGCCACCCGGCAGGACACGGTGGCCAACGGAACCCGCTCCCCTGAGACCACGGTCAACGAGGCCGGTGTGGCCGAGTCGAGGGCCCATCGATGAGCCAGGACGAAGGCCCGGTCGAATTGCTCTTCCGGAAGCTCACCCGGATCAAGGTCGACTGCCGGAGTGGACCCGACATCGATGCAGTCGACCTTGACACCTCCAACTTGATGGCGCGGCCTCCCGCTCTCGCCGCCTCCCACCAGTACCGACAGCCGGGACGGGCCGCCATCAATGCTTTCTGCGGCGGCGTCGAGGTCATCAGTGACACGGTGGACCCGACCGAGTCTGGTCATGACGGCCAGACCACCAATGAGTGCGAACTCGGACGATGGCACCTCCTCGGTGAGTGTGTGCAAGGCACTGACCAGACGCGACGCCGACCCGCCCGGCCCATCGAGAAGGAGGATCTCACCAGACACGAACGTGGCCTTCCGGATTCCATCCCTCGAGGATCTCCCGTCCCCGACCGCGATCCTGGGCCAGGTCCAGTGCGACCACGATGTGATTGGCCACCGGGAAGTCCTGGTCCGGGAGCTGTGCCGGTACCGACCACCCGTACCGGGACGGGCACACCGCCACCCGTCCAGCCGACGGTGTACCAGGGGACACACCGTGGGAGCGGAGCACGCTTCGTAGCTCGCTCTGGCTCTCCACGTAGAGCTCGGCCGGCCAGTCCGCCGTGGCCACAACCGGAGCCTGATGCCATACGGCCCCCAGGGTTCCCGAGAGCCGGTAGAGGTCGGGGTCGGACTCGGGAAGGCTGCCCAGCGGCCGCCATGCCGGAGTCCAGGCATCGGCCATCTCGTTAAACAGATCGGGAATCGACGGCCGACCGGTGCGATCGACGAGTCCCCGGTCACGCAAGGCAGCCAGGATCTCTGACACCCGTCCCGGTGAACGTCCGATCAGTGTTGCCACCTCGGTGGTGCGATGGCCATTCTCGGGTTCGAGGAGCAGGGCCATTCCGACATCCAGACCCGTCGGGACGAAGGGATCGGCAACCCGGGTCGGCTCGGGCCCGATCAGCGGGGGCACGTCAGCGTCGATGAAAAGGGCCGTACCGCGCAACTGCAGGTGACCTCGGCGATCAAGCCAGGCCACCCGGCCCTCTGTCAGCACCCGCCGGGCCTCCGTGGAGATCCGGTCCGCCACTATGAAGCCGCCAGCCAGTTGGCGAGACAGTCCTTCGGCCTCAGTGCGGCTGATGCTTCGCCGGGTCTCGACGGGGATCTCATGTCCACCAACCTCGAGGACGTTCGGGGCCAGTGCCTTGGCCGGCACGGCGAGAGAATCCAGCGACAGGACGGCCTCTTCAGCAGGACTATTCGTTGTTCGTGCGGGCACGAAGGAAGATTACCATGAAGGTCACCCAAGACCCCTGTCCTCCCGACCCCACTGTTAAGAACCAGGCCATCGGCCGTACTTACCCTGAGGCACATTGCCGCTCAGCTCAGTCAGACCACTCGATCCGTGGAAGGTCCCTCGGACCGGTCTCAATCAATGCCACGACTTCGTCGGCTTTGGCAATGCGCCCGCCCCAAGCATCAACGCCGACGTTGATCTGCCTGCCCGACTGCAGCCGACTTTCGTGGACGTGCCCATGGACCAACCATTCACCGGTGTCTACTGGTCGCTCCGCCGCGTACCGCAGGACGTCGGTTGAGTTCCCCCTGTAGGGGAAGTGGCAGGCCAGAACCTTTCGGTGTTCGGCATCGAGGTCGATGCGCTCGCTCCCTGATGAATCTCGGCGAAACCACCGTCTCGGCGGTAGCGCTCGTCCCATCCGACGGCCTTGCGACCGTGGAGCGCTGTGCACCGGTCGTGGTTCCCGGCGAGCAGCGCCTTGTAGCCGCGTAGCTGAGATGCGGCACCCAATGTACGGTCGATCTTTCCCATGGCGACGTCACCGAGCACGAGGACACGGTCGGTAGGGGCAATGACCTCGTTCCAACGCTCCACGATGGAATCGTCCATCTCGTCGGCGTCGCGAAAGGGTCGCCCGAGTAGGCGATGATGTTGGCGCGGCCGAGGTGGGGATCGGCGGTGATCCAGGGTTTCATTGAGATCTACCTCCTTTCATGTGACTCGGCGACGGCGCCTATCGGTCGTGGGCAATCGAACAGCCGCTCTTACGTTTGGCGGCCCCCACGGGTAATGAAAGTTTCCGCCCAAGACTTTAGTTAGCTGACAGGGAAAACAAGCTGGCCTTACTAACCAACGAGCCGAGGTCAATTCCCGGGTGTTCTCTGTTCGTGGCACCGAGGACGGTGAACACTATTTGGTAGGACCAGTCGGCTGGGAATCGATTCGTTCTCACGAGATCGCAGCAGTCCGCTCAGCCAATCGGAAGACCTCCTTTGTGTACACAGGACGTGACTCGGATCCGGCTGAGGCTGGCCGGACCTGGGGCACAACCAGCGGTCTGCTGGCATGCGCGAGAACGAGCGTGTCCGCGGCCGGACTGCAACCGATGAGGTGCTGAAAATCGTTGATGGTGTAGTCGGCCTTGATCCCGATGATGCCCCGGTCCAGCAGCTTGTGGTGTTGTGAGCAGAGAGCGAGCGCATTTGACCCTCGTCTGGCCCTTCGGCGGCCCACCAACGGCGGTGGCTTCGATCCCCACTGTCTCGCGCATGAGGTGACCGTCGTACCCGCAGACCACACACCGGTATTCGTAGGCCAGCAGGACCTCCTTTCGAAATGCCGGGTCTCTCCTTCTCTCCTTGGGCCAGCCCTGAGGATCTCTTCTGCGGAGCCGTGGTAGTCGTCGCCATGGTGCGCCGCGTGAGGTGCGAGACAGCCCGGAGCAGGCGCTACGGGACTTCACGCTCGACGTGACCAACGACTACGAGATCATGGTCGAGACCTTCGACCCGGTCGGGAGTGCGCCGAGCGACCGTAGGTTGCGGCGGGGTCGTTGCCATCGCCGCGCCTGCGGCCCGCTCGGTCGTCCAGATGTCGAGCACGAGCAGACTCAGGTTCGACACGACCGCCGCACCGATGATCGTCGTGATCCACGCCATGAGCCCGCCGGTCACGTGGAAACCGAGTGCGGCTCCGACCACCGCACCGACACCCGCGGCACCGATGCCCTTGGCCCGCATCGCCTTTGGCGTGTCGGTGCGGACCCAGCCGGCGTAGACCCCGAGCCAGACCGGCACCGCGATCGAGACCACTGCCAGCAGCTGGTCGTCAAGCGGCAGGTTGGGCCAGAACCGCAGTACCAACAGTGCGCCGAGGAACCATCCGCCGAGTCCGAACACGATCGGACCGGCCGACCGGATCCAGGCGCCCGTCTTGCCGCCGGTACCGCCTCGGCGCCGGATCCGGATCGCCAACACCACAAGCCAGATCACTGCCAACAAGACGAGGCCGATCATTGTCGCAAGGCTGTCCTTGGCAATCGCTGTCTGCGTGGACGATGTTGTGAAGCTGACAACGTTCGGGGTGTAGCGGGACGTGTCGACCTGGCCGGTGGCGTAGAACGCGGTCAGCAGCTGAGTGCTGGCGCTCGGCTCGTAGGCGTCGAAGTCGTCCACGTGCCCGAGCCCGGACAGGATGACCTGATGCCCGTTGGAAAGGTGCGGCAATAGTTCCTTTGTGCCGTTCTGGGCCGGGGTTTCGAAGTCGAGCGTCCCGCCGATGAGCAGCGTCGGGACGTTCGAGCTCTGCACGCTGGTGTACTGGTTCTCGCCCGGGTTGGCCGGCCAGGCGTGAGCCATGCCTCCTGCCCCCCACAAGAACTCCCCGAGGGGATTGCCGATGATCGAGCCCCGGTCCGCGCCGGAGCTGAAGTAGCGCTCGACGGGCTGCGCGTCGGCCATCCCGATGCTGGCAAACTCGCCCCAGGCGAACGACGAGGGGAGGACGAGACCGGCCATCGTCGATAGAAACCACAGGCCGCTCGGATCGCCATGGGCGGCGGAGATCCACGAGTCGAGGGTCATCGGCCCAGACAGTGGCGAACCGGTTGCCTCCGTGAGCCCGAGGAATGTCCCGACCAGGGCGTTGCCCGGCTTGATCGGCAGGGAGTACCAACTGCTCGGCATGTGCGCTGCCGTGTGCTTCATGCTCGCGGCGAGGTTGCGGGTGCGGCAGGCAGACTGCTGCGCGCACAGCGCCGAGTAACGCTCGATCCCCTGATCGATCTCGGCTCCGCTGTAGATGAAGTTCCCGGGCGGGTTGACCCCGACCATCACCGAGCGGTCGACAGTATTCGAGTACCGCCACTGGTAGATCATCGCCAGACGGGTCCCGGCGCTCTCGCTGAGCAGGTCGATGTGCTGGTAGCCGAGAGCGACGCGAGCGGCTTCGATGTCGTCGGCCTGCTCGGTCAGCGTGTAGCCGGCGAGGTCTACGCCGGATCGCTCAAGCCGCTGCCCGCACGAGGCGAAGGCTTGGGAGTACGCGCTCAGCGATGCTTCCCCCAGGAAGTCTGCCGACTTCTCCAGCGCCGCTGTCACCTCGGGACAGTTCAGCACCGAAGAGCCGTCGACGCCGCGGTAGCCGACCATGACGACATCGTGCTGGGCGGTCAGACGGCTCGCTTGGGGGAACGTCATGTTGGTTATGCCCGGGCCGCCGTTGAGATGGAAGATCGGTGCCAGTGGATGGGATGAGCGAGCCAGGATCCGGATCACCGGCAGCGCGATCAGGCGCGACCGGGGGTCTGCCCGGTTCTCCGGCACGATCAACGTGCCGCAGTCCGCGGGCACCGCGCCCTGCCCGGTCGCGTAAGTGCACGCATGCATGGTCAGCTGGCCGGCGTGTGCCCCCTGAGAGACCGAGACCGTTTCCGGGCTGGACGAGACTCGCAGATAGATAAGTCCCGCCAATAGGACGATGATCGCCAGCAGGGCAACGATTCGTGTCCAGGTGAATGCCCGTGGCCTTTGGGCCAGCGGTACTGGTTGATCGACTGCCTCGGTCTTGCCGTATCGCTTGGTCGGGTGGTTTTCCTCGATCATTGTTCTTCCTTTCGTTGACCCTCGTTGTGCCATGTAGCGGCCCAAGCGGCGATCGCGAGATCGGCATCATTCGGAGGCCGGATAGCGCGCGGTGTTATGGGATGACTAGGGGATGTGGAGGCTTGGCGAGGGCCTCGGTCTGTTGTTCCGTCCCACGCCTCGATGTCCTTCCCCTCCCACCGAGCATGCCGAGGTGGGTGTGCTGGAAGTGATCGTCATACTTGAGTCCGTAACCCATCAGGCGGTCGAGCCCGATGTGAGCAAGCCAAACGAGTCCGAGCCCCAGGACCAGTGGCCGGTGCTGCCACCATCCCAGGCCAATCACCAGAGCCGGCACGGGGGTGGCGTGGGCCAGGTTGTAGAGGAAGGCCCCGATTCGAGTTCCGGCGACGTAGCCCGTCATCGCCAGATCGGGAAGCAGCAGAACGACTGGGACCAGCCACCAGTGCTGCGCTGTGGTCGAATAGGCGATCAGCGCCCCCGTCAAGAGAGCTGCCGCCTCGACCCGCAGCCACAGCCGTGGGGTTCCCGAAACGGTCCCGTCCGAGATGGGTCCATTGCTCTGACTAACGGCCCGGGAAGTCAACGGACCCTCTCCTGCTTGTCAGCGCCCAGCGTCAATGTCGCAAGGAAGTCCAAGACGGCCTCTGTGGTGAGCCCAGGCTGTTGGGACTGGGGATAGTGCCCGGCTTCGGGGACCATCACCACCGATGCATTCAACGTCTCAGCGATCCAGGTCGCCTCCTCCGAGGGATCGGGGAAGTCCGGGTCCCGCTCCCCCATGATGACCAAGGTCGGGACCGACACATCCATCAGCCGGGCTTCCGCCGGATCATGATCGGTTCGGGTGGTCAACGAGAACGCCTTGGCGTACCCGGGACGACGGAGACTCGCAACAACCGTGTCCCGGTACTCATCGAAGTCATCGGGCCGATGGCCGGCATAGAGCTTCGGCATGTAGGACTTCCAGGATGCGGCGGCCCAGGGCCGAGCCATCGCCACCCGCAGCAGGATTCGCTGGATGGCGCTCATCTTGCCGTTGCGAACGAACGGGCCGACGAGCACGAGGCCGTCGACCAGGTCGGGGCGATTCGCGCTCACGAGTGCTGCAGCTCCGGCGGCCATGGAGTTGCCAACGATGACCGCCGGACCGCCGAGCTCGTCGATCAGCGCCATGATGTCGCCCGCCGTGTCGACATCTCCGTAGGAAGAGAACGTCGCATCGCTGTCGCCATGCCCCCGGAGGTCCGTGCAGGCCACCCGGTAGCCGTTCGACCGAAGGCTCGGAGCCAGGAACCGATAGGTGCTCCGGAGATCGCCCATGCCGGGGACAAGGACGACCAGCGGCCCGGTGCCGGCTATGTCATAGCCGACCTTCCCTTCCGGCCGGGTGAGGAACCGGGTTCCCTGGGCGGGAATCGTAGTGATCGGATTCATGATTGCTGTTCCTTTCGTACTGCCTCGGGAGATCCGGACAGCGCAGGTGAGATGGAGGTGGGTCGATCGCTCCGGGGACGGACTGACTGATCCCGGTACCAGGCGACGGTGGCGGCGATGGCCTGGCGGAGAGGAGTGCCGCTCTGCCCAAAGGTGGTTTCGTACCTGGAGGTATCGAGCACGAAGGGCTGGTCGAATTGGTAGGTCATCTCGACCATCGACCGCAGCACCGGGTTGAACAGGCCGAGGCCTCGCATGACCGGCTTCGACACCGATCGGCTCTCGACGGGATGGCCGACCTCGTCAGCGATGAGATCGAGGATCTGCCGGGTGGTGACGGTCTCGGGTCCCGGCAGGTGCCAGACCTGGTCCACCGCCCGCTGGTCGGTGCCGAGGGTGGCCAGGCCCCGGGCGATGTCGGGCACGTAGCTGTAGGTGTGGGGAAGCTCAGGATTGCCAATGAAGTCGGCTCGCCGGCCGACCAGAGCGTTACCGAAGATCCGCTCCCCCAGCGTCGAGCCGTCGGTGACGCCGGCCCCGAAAAAGTCCGAAGCCTTGCCAATGGCGATGTGGACCCGACCGACGTCACGGGCATCGAGCAGCTCCCGGGTCATCGCCGCCCGAGTCCGTCCTTTGACGGTCGTCGCCACAAGAGGCAGGTCCTCGGTCATGGGTGTCCCGGCGGTCGGACCGTAGCCGTAGAGGTTCTCCAGGCTGACCAGTAGTGCTCCGTTCCCCTCGGCTGCAGCCAGGACGCCTCGTTGCAATGGCGGGAACCGCGTTGCCCACTTGGCATAGGGGGCGTTCAGACACTGGTAGATGACTGCGGCGCCACGGGCTGCCTCGGTCGCAGCCGTTGCGTCGGCTGCGTCCGCCCCTCGCCACTGCACTTCGTTGGGCAGTCCTGACGGTTGGGTTCGGGTCACTACCCGGACGGTCAGACCGAGCTCCGACAATTGGACCATAAGGGCCCGGCCGACATTGCCGGCGCCGAACACGACATGCAGCGGACGATCAGCCATGCTCGGTTCCCTTCCCGGAGTGCGACGGGGCCGGGTCCGGAAGTGACGAGTCAGCGGGAGTTCCAGAATCAGTGGCGCTGTCCCACCGCTGATGGTAGGGACGAAGCCCGAACACCTTGGCCGCTGCCCACAGCGGCGGGAAGACCAGGTTCTGGACCCAGATCGGAGGGGAGGTCACCCGGCTCTCGTGGCGGAAGTGCCAGAAGGTGGCGCCGAGCTGCAGCGGGTTCTTGGGCGCCCCGCGGGCGCTCGTTCTCCCGTCGGCCACCAGTCCGGCCAACGCCTCATGGAACTCCTTGGTGTGCAGGGCCGGACGGAGTTCGACCACGCCGGTGATCTCGACCGTGCCGAGATTCCCCTCGGAGTGCGGAACGCCGGGAGGTACGACGATGGTGTCCCCCGCCGTGGCGGTGATCGGTTCGCCGTCGAGGGTGAAGGAGGCCTCACCCGAGACGATGGTGAACCGCTCCTCCTGGTGAGGGTGGACATGCTCGGAGATCACCCCGCCGGGCATACTGCGCCAGGTGAAGCGGACCAGCTCACCATGGCTGTCCTCGGCCACGGTGGTGTACTCGATCCACTCACCGGTGGCCGGGTTGAAGAAGGGCTGGAAGGTGGTCATCACCGCACCTCCTCGAGATCCGCACTGCGGACCGTCACCGGCACGGACGGCCAGGAAGGTGCGAGCGGAGAGAACGGCGTCAGTACTGGGCGTCTGGAGAACGGGTTCCACCAGGCCGCCGCTCCGAGCAGCTTCATCACGACGGGGACCAGTACCGCCCGGACCAGCGTGGCATCGAGAAGGACGGCGAACGCCACGCCCAGCCCGATCTCCTTCACGAACACCAGCCGGGACAACACGAGAGCCCCCATGGCCACCGCCAGGCAGCAGGCCGCTGCGGTCACGATGCCTCCGGTGTGGGCCATGCCCAGGGCCACGGCCTCGTCCGGTGATGCCCCAGCGTCGTGCTCCTCTTTGATCCTCCCGAGGAGGAACACGCCGTAATCAGTGGACAGACCGAATACCACAGCCAGGATGATGATCAGCGAGGTCGACTGGAGTGCTCCCGGAGCATGGAACCGCAGCAGGCGACTCAGGTGGCCCCGCTGGAAGCCCCACACCAGCACACCGTAGGTGGCCAGGATGGTGAGGAAGTTCATCACTACGGCCATGAGCGGCAGCGTGACCGAACGGGTCATGGCGAACAGCATCACCAGTGCGATCAGGACGATCAGTCCGAGGACCAGCGGCAGATGGGACTTGAGGCTGTGCTGGAGACTGACGAAGGAGGCGGTCTGCCCGATGACCGTCACGTGGCCCGGGCCGGGAAGGGCCTGGATCGATTCGACAGCCCGCTGGGCGGTCGGCGACAGTGGTGCGTCGGTCAGCACCACGCTCGACTCCCACAGCGACCCTCCCAGGTGCTCGAAGGCAGGCACTGCCTTGACGCCCGGAACGTCGGCCAGGGTGGCCGAGTAGGTGGCCAGCGCCGTCGAAGTCACGTGACTCGAGTCGACGAGGACGCCGGCGGGTGCTTCGGAGAAGGACGGAAACTGGCTCTGCACCAAGTCGTAGGCCGCTCCGGCTGAGCTGGTGGCGGGCAGGGCGCTGGCATCGCCACCGGTGAAGGCCACGTGGAGGAACGGCGAGGCCAGGACCACCAGCACGACGACGGCCGCCGCTCCCCAGATGACCGGCCGGTTCATGACCCGCCTGGCCGTTGCATACCAGCGTCGCCCGGTGGCCGCCTTGAGCTGCGGGGCCGCCTTTGGAATCAGCAGTCTGAGCGATCCGGCCGCCGAATACGGTGAGGATCGCCGGCAGGACGAGGAGAGCGAAGGCGCCGGAGGCCAGGACGACGATGGCACCCGCCACCCCCATCGAGTAGATGAACCGCTCGGGGAAGACGGCCAGGGTGGCCAGCGCTGCGGCAATGGTCAACGAGCTGAACAGGACGGTGTGACCGGCGGTCCGACGGACCGTGGCCAGGGCGGTGCCGATCGAAGCACCTTGGCCGACTTCCTCACGGAAGCGGGAGATGATCAGCAGGCTGAAGTCGACCGACAGCCCGATCCCGAGGGCGATGACCAGGTTGAGGGCGAAGATGGACAGCGGGACCACTACCAGGGCCAGACCCATGACACCGAGGGTCACGGCGATGGCGAACACCGCTCCGACCAGCGGCACCGCCGCGGCCCGCAGTCCCCGGAAGACGAAGAACAGAAGCAACAACAGGAAGGGCAGGGCGAAGAGCTCAGCCCGCCCAAGGTCCTGAGAGGAGACCGATGCGATCTGGACGCCGGCCACGGTGGGCCCACCCAGCCAGGTGTTGGTCCTGAGCGACGGTTGGGCGGCAATGGCCTTCTGTAGTGCGGTGACGGCCTTCTGCTCGTTGACGGCCCCGACGGTGGCTACCACTGTGGTGAGCTTCCCGTTGCTCGAGATCATGCTCGGGTCGCCGGTGGTGGCGTAGTCGAGGACGCGCTTCACCTCGGGACGGGCCCGCAGGATCGACACCACCGCGCCAACCCGGGACGGGACGGCCGAGGACGTGGTGATCGGCGTGGCCGTGCGGACGACGACGAGGTACCCCTCCTCGGGGTTTGCTCCGGTCACCCGCTGTATCTGGTGCTGGGCCGCGACCACAGCCGAACTGGGAGCGTCGTAATCGCTGAGCGAGGACGTGAGGTGGGCTGAGGCGATACCACCGCCCACTAGGCCGACCAGAGCGATGATCCCGGCCAGCCACAGGACAAGACGGGCATGTCGCCGTTTGTCGTCCGACTGGGTGGGCGGTGCTGAGAGGCGGTGACTCATGACGGGGGTCCTTTCCGAGGTGACAACGGCATCAGGCAAGTTCTTCGAGCGCTTTGAGGAGCTCGAGCACGCCGGAAAAGGCCGTCCAGTCGTCAACCCGTTCGGCACCATCGGGGCCGATTCGACCCTCAATCCGGTTGTCGGGGGCTCGGTTGACGTCAAGAAGCAGGCGTACAGTCCGACTCGGTGTTGATGAGGCGTCCATGGGTACCAGTCAACGGGAATCGCACGGCGATATCCCCAGGGAAGGACCCTAGGTTTGACCCTGGTTTTCACTCCGGTGCCTGCGTATCCCCAGGTGGATGAGCCCGGGCACCGTAAATCAGGGGCGCAGGCCTCGGGTCACTGACACGCCGTTGGTCAGCTCACTGGAGCAGGGAGGCCAACTGGCGCCGAGAGGTGATATCCAGCTTGATGAAGCTGTTGCGGAGGTGGTATTCGACGGTCTTGACCGAGACATACAGCTCAGCCGCCACCTCACGGTTGGTCAGCCCGGTGGCGACCAGTCGGGCCACCGCCATCTCCGCTCGACTGAGCCCGAGCGTGACCTCCGGGCTCTCGGGCGTGGCCGACACTTGCAAGAGCTCCAGCTCGTCGGCACACTGCCGCACGTAGGGGTCGGCACCCAGGTCAGAGAAGAGGCGGTGGGCCTTCTCCAGTTGGCCGACGGCCTCTGATCGTCGGCCCACCTGGCGCAGACGGCGACCGTCATCGAGGTGAAGCAGGCCCAGCTCCAACGGCATGGCCACTCCGGGGACGAGCACATGTCCTTTCCGGAACGACGCCTCCGCGCCGGAGCGATCACCTCTCGCTGCCGCCAGATTGCCCTCGCATCGGGCCAGCATGAGAAGAGCCGAAGGAACGGGAGCCTCCGAACATGCCACCTCGAACTCACGAAGCGCGGCCTCGGCTTCCCCCAGTCGAGCCATCGCGGTCAGCGCATCGATCTCGCTGGCCCGCCAGTTGAAGATGCCCGGTCGGCCGGCCACAGCGAGCCGGCCGGTGGCGCGAACCGGCTCGACGGCCGCCACCACGCCGAGGTGATCCCCTCGGGCCGAGGCCAAACCAGCACCGGCCGCGGCGCAGGTCGCCACCGCCAGCACCGCAGGGAACCGGGCCGTCGTTGCTCGGGCTGCAGCGACGGACTCTTCCGCAACTGCCCACTGACCCCGACCGCTGAGCACCTGGGCCGATCGCGCATGGGCCCGCACGAGATCGAACGGACGATCGGCATCCTGAGCGACGGAGGTGGCCAACTGGGCATAGGTCATCGCGGCATCCCAGTCACCCCGGCGGCAGTGAGCCTCGCTCAGATACGACAGACAGGGGACCGGATAGGTCGACGAGACACCCGAGCGGAGGTGGGCGGCGGCCACACCCAGATCGGCGATGGCGCCGGATAGGTCATCGGCGTAGATCTTCACGATGCCTCGCATGATCAGTGGGTCAATCTCGACCAGGGGCACCTCGCTTCCCGCATCGGGCAGAAAGCCGAGTGCCTCGAGGCCCTCTGGCGATCGACCGGCGTTGGCCAGCGAGTACGCCTCAGCGGTCTTGGCCATAGCCCACAGCGGGGTACCCGGCTCGGTGGCCTCTACCGCACGTTCTGCCCACACCAACCCTTCCTCCGGCCGACCACCGACGACCATCCAGTTGGCCAAGGACGTGGCGGCGCGTGCGCCAATGGTGGGCTCGACTTCCGGATCGTGGGCCGCCCATGCTGCGGTCAGGCGAGATTCGGTAGCGGGCGATCCCATATAGACGCCGAGCAAGCCGGTCAGTGCATCACGGCGAGGACTGGCGACCTGGCAGCTGGTCAAGACCCGTGCCGCGCCATCGGTGTCGGCGGCACTCAGGTGGGCGACGGCAGCATCGAGCAGTCGACGCTCCCGCTCCCCTCGGTCCGCCGACAGCGATGCGGCCTGCTCGAGCGCCCACGCTGCTGCACTCGAGTCACCACCGGAGGTACTGATCGACGCGGCCGCCTCAAGTTCGTTGGCCAGCTGCTCGTCCGCTCCGAGCGTGGCAGCGACCCGGTGAGCCATCCCAGCCCGACCATCGACCACCTTCCCCGCTTCCTGATGGAGCCCTCGACGGTTGGTCGGTCTGAGGTCGGCATAGATGGCTGCCCGGTAGAGGGGGTGGGCGAAGCTCAACTCGGCGTGGGGTCCCTCGACCAACAGTCCGGCAGCGATGGCATCGTCGCTTGCCTCCTGCGCGTCGGCCAGGCCAGCCACGACAGCTGCGACCCCAATGGGTGCATGCTGTCCGAGGACCGACGCGGCGGCGAGATAGGCCTGGGCCGCGGCGGGCAGGGCGGCGACTCGGGTCAGGATCACCGCGGAGAGGTCGCGGGGTGCAGGGAGCCCGGCGTGGCCCGCGGCATTGAGTAGCGCAACGCCGATCTCCTCGAGCAGCGCACGACAGTAGAGAGGGTGGCCCCCGGTGTGGTCGAGCAGCCTGGCTGCCCCTTTTCGGGTGAGCGTGCCGAGCTCGAGCACACGAGCCAAGTCGACGAGGTCGTCGAGGGTGAATCCTTCCAACCGGAGTCGTGTGACCCGGGAGTCGCCAGCCACGAAGCGGGCCCACGGCGAGTCTCCCAGTGTGTCGGCACGGGTGGCGACCACCGTCAGCACAGTGTCGGCTCGCAATCTGCGCAACGCGAACAGCACGGCGCGTGAAGAGGCTCGATCGATCCACTGGAGATCATCGACGACCAGGACCACCACCTGGCCGTCTTCCTGCAACTGGTCGAGTAGATCCACCAGCCGTGCCCCGACGATCATCGGGTCGTCGCCCGGTTCGGTGGACACTCCCGGCTGCAGTTGGTCGATGACTCCGTAGGAGAGCACCATCTCGTCCTCGTCACCGCTTAGCGCAAGGACCGTGGCGTCGTTGAGGGAGGCGGCGAAGTGGGACAGGAGGGTCGACTTCCCCGAACCGGGGGCCGCCTCCAAGTACACCATCTGTGGACGACCGGCTCGTGCCTCGGAGAGCCGTTCCTCGAGCACACCGAGCTCCCGCTCACGACCGACAAACCCGCCCGGACCGGCCACTGGGTCAGCCGGACCGTGTCGAGGTGGGGCCGATGGCCAACGAATAACCCGACGAGCAGTCGTTGCAGCTACTGGTGACGGAAGATGCCCTGGTGTCGTGCCTATTCGGCAGGTCGTCGCCTCGTCCAGGGGCGCGACGGATCATTTGCGTATGCTAGCTGGGAGGGCGATCCGGGTCCCTTGGAGCCCAGGTCACGGGAGCCCTGGTCCACCTCGAGTGGCACTCCCGATAAGGGGTTCACTGTGGCCTCCGCCCCTGGCGACGACGAGGGACCGATCCGGTGGGGGATGCTCGCGGTCATCGGCCTGGGGGTGATGGCGCTCACCTTGAACTGGTTCGACGTGGCGACGGCGTTCCCGCTCATCGGAGCGGAGTTCCACGTTGGCCTCGGGTCGCTGAGCTTGCTGATCTCGTTGTACATCGTGGGCTACGGCCTTTCCCACATCCCAGGCGGCATGCTGGCCACCCGGATCGGAATGAAGCGGACCATCGTCCTCGGCCTGGCCGTCCAGGGCATGGCCGGAGTGATGTCCGGACTGTCCCGGAGCTACCCCGAACTGGCCCTCTTCCGCGTCGTCAGCGGCGTTGGCGGCTCGGTGTTCGTGGCTGTGGGCATGGCGGCCGTGGTCGTCTGGTTCCGCGAGCACGATGTCACCCTGGCCCTCGGGATCACCGGGGGTGCGGCATTCAGTGCCGGAGCAGCCGTTGCCCTCTACGTGTGGATCTACGTGCAGCGAGCGGTGGGGTGGCACACGTCGCTGGTCCTGGCCGGTGTATTCGAACTCCTGGTCGTGATGATCACCATGGCCACCTTTGTCACTCCCAGGGGGATGGCACCGTTCACTGGTGGGCGTTTCGAGATCACGGCCCTCCGAGCGTCTCTGGCCAGCAGGGACCTGTGGATCTACGGGGTCGCCCTCCTCGGAGGGTACGGCGCCTACTTCACAACCTCGCAACTGTTCGCCGGGTATGCCACGCAGGACCGTCATCTCAGTGCCTCGTCCGGCGGGCTGCTGTCCGCACTCATTCTGTTGGCCGGGATACCCGGCAGTCTGCTGGGCGGCTACTGGGCCGATCGGAGTAGGAACTTGCGAGCCTTCATCGTGGGTTCGCTGCTGGTTGTCGCCGTCCTCCTGGCCCTCATTCCGGCAGTACCGACGGGTGCGCTCTGGTTCCTGGGCATCGGGATCGGATTCTTCCTAATCTTCGGATTCGCCGCGTGGTTAGCGGTGCCGGCGCGGGTATGTGACATCGATCATGCGTACATAGGGACGGCCACCGGATTGATGCTCACACTGGCGGCCATAGGAGGGTTCTTCATTCCCATCCTCTTCGGTCACCTCGTCCCGCACACGAGCTACACAACAGGCTGGGTCTTCCTGGCCGTAGTCACCATTGTCTTCGCCGTCCTCGGACTGGTCGGCCACAATCCAGTCGTGGACTCGGCACCCCAGGGAACCGATCGCCAAGGACCAAAGGATCTGGTCGAAAGTAGAATCGACCGGGAGAGGGTGGCCGTGGCTGCCGGAGAGGCAGGTATCGCAGCTCACCGCCTCGATGTTCCCGCTGATGATGTACGGCGTGTCGCTGGCCCTCGTCGCTCGACCACAAAGCCCTGAACCGGGGTTTCGTCATCGTGAATCAGAATGATGCTGTCCCATCAAGGCTCAGCGAGTCCTACGTGATCCAGCGGCGTCGCAGTCGGTTGTTGGCTATTTGTTGGCTTAGTTTGATGGTCGAAACCAGGACTTTTGTGTGAGCGCCACTGGGGTTGTTGGCTATGTTGCTGCCGCAACTACCACCACAAGGCTCTGACCAGGACTTTTGGTGCGCTCGGAGGGATTCGAACCCCCAACCTTCTGATCCGTAGTCAGATGCTCTAATCCGTTGAGCTACGAGCGCTGGTCGTCTGCGTGGTCTCCGCACCGGCTTCGTCGCCGCGACGACCGATGGGAGAACAGAGCAGCGGAATACTCTACCCGACCCGGATCACCCTGGTTCCTGCGCCCATCATTCTGAGCTTGCATCATTCCCTGTGCCGCCGGACCCCGTGCCGCAGACAGCACGTAGCGTTCACTGCGTGAGCGCCATGGACGAATCCTTCGATCTGGAGTTGGCCGCGGCGCAGCTGCGGGCGAACAGCTCCGATGTCGGCATCCTGGTCAAGGTCCTGGTCGATCAGCTTTCCGACGCCCTCGGACCCCGACTCCAGGTCCAGCGGTCCGGTGGCCGGTTCCGCAAGTCCGACGAGATCAAGTCGCTGACCATCACCATGGAGGACGACCAGTTCGACGCCGAAGTGGACGGGCCTGCGCTCCGCTGCACAATCGGCCATTCGTCGGGCGGCATCCGCATCCGCAGTGAGAAGGTCGACATGGACACCTGGCTGGGCCGCCTGCTGGCCGTGCTGAAAACAGAGGCCGACCACAGCCAGGCCGTGCGCCAGGCACTCGAGAACATCGTCATCGGAGGTAACCAATGAGCGACACGCCGCCAGTTCCACCGGAAGATCCACCCCAGGACCTGCCCGAGGGGGCAAGCCGGCGGCTCGCGGAATTGGAGCAGGGGCTCTTCACGTCCGACCTCTCCGTCAACGAGTTCCTACTCATCAAGGAGGTCGGATTCCACCCGGTCGGGTTCGTGATGGGTTCGTCGATCTATCACACCGGCATCCAGACCCGGAAGTGGGGACAGAGCCAGGAGCTGACCAAGCTCACCGAGGCCATGTACAACGCGCGTGAGTTGGCCATGACCCGTATGGAGGAGGAGGCCCTCGAACTGGGGGCCGACGGCGTCGTCGGGGTCCGCCTGGACGTCAACTACTACGAGTGGGGCAAGGACGCCGCCGAGTTCATCGCCGTGGGCACCGCCGTCAAGGCGGAGAGTGGCGTCTCCCACCGCAACAAGCTGGGCAAGCCGTTCACCTCCGACCTGTCGGGACAGGACTTCTGGACGCTGATGCAGACCGGGCACATCCCCCAGGGCCTGGTCATGGGCACCTGCGTGTACCACATCGCCCACCGAGGCCTCGGTGCCACGCTCGGCTCCGCCGGCCAGAACGTGGAGCTGCCCAATTTCACACAGGCGCTCTACGAGGCCCGTGAGCTGGCCATGACCCGCATGCAGGACGAGGCCAACGTGCTGGGCGCATCCGGCATCGTCGGGGTCCGCCTCGAAGAGAAGTCCCACCAGTGGGGCAGTCACACCATCGAGTTCCTCTCCCTCGGCACTGCGGTGGTCAAGACCTCCGACGACGTCACCCTCCCCCGACCCACGACCATCATCTCGCTCGACAACTGATGGCCGTCCCGTCCGAACCGCCCGGCGACCTTCCTGAAGCGGCGGTCCGTCGCTTCGCCGAGGGTGCCTTCACCTCCGGGCTCACCGTTCCGGACTTCGCCGCGTGTCTCCAGATGGGACTGGAGCCGGTCGGCTTCACCCAGGGCTACTGCGTCATGCAGTGGCAGTGGTACGGGTCGTCGGGCATGGGTTTAGGTGGGGGCTTCGGCTCCCAATGGGGCGGCATCCGCGGCTACTCCGAGACGTGGAACTGCCCCCACGGCTTCGTCTCCGGCGAACATCGCTCATGGGGACAGAACTATGAGCAGGCCTGGGTGGAGGACGCCTGGACCACGGGATTCAGCACCGCATACGACCGCATGGTCGAAGAGGCGGCGTCGGGCGGTGCCCACGGCATCGTCGGTGTCGTCGACTCGGTCCAACCGTTGAGCGACATGGGCGTACTCGAGTTCCGCCTCCAGGGGACCGCCGTGCGGGTGACTGACGGTGTCCCACCGGCCGACGGCCGCCCGTGGACGACCTACCTGGCCGGTCAGCGCCTGACCAAATTGGTCGAGGCCGGCTACGCCCCGGTGTCGATCGCCGCATCGGTGTCGTCGGTCCGGGTATGGGCCAACTGTGTCACCCAATACCTGACCGAGGGCTCGAACTCGATGTTCGCCAGCGCCACCGCAGGCTCCGAGATCACCCAGACGGTGACAGCCCAGACGGTGGCCCGAAAGATCGCCACCCAGCGGGTGCGCTCCCAGCTCGGGCACGACTCCCTCCACGGGGCGGCGTTGAGCACCGTGCCAACGCGAGCTCGGCGAAGGCGACGCCGAGGTCGAGTGCGTTCTTCGAGGTAACAGGGTCCGTCGGTTCAAGGAGTTCGACCCCATGCCCGCACCCCGTCCCACGGTCCGGATGCTGTGAGCGGGCCGGAGGCCCTCGGTGGGGGCGAGGGAGACGGCGTCGACATCAAGGCTGAGATGCGTTCCGCCTCCCAGGCAATAGGAAAGGCGCCGGCGACCGGGGCGGCCCGGATGACCTCGGACCTCTCCATCGACGAGGAGCTCGTGCTCCATTCGATCGGATGGGAGCCGGTCGAGCTGGTCAGCGGGGTGTCCATGCACTCGGTCCCGGTGGGCGTGTGGAACTGGGGACAGGGGGAGATCTCGTACGCCTCCGCCGCCTATGCCCGATCGTTCGCCAACGCCATCGAGCGCATCCACGACCAGTGCACCAAAGCCGGCGGCCACGGGGTGGTCGGAGTCCATGTGGAGTGGGCGGTGGAGCGGCACCACGTCGACGTGGCCCTGACCGGTACGGCGGTGCGGCCGGTAGGTGCGAAGACCCTGGGGTCGGGCCCGATATTCGTGTCCGACCTTTCGGGGCGTGACTTCGCCCTGCTGCACACCGCAGGCTGGGCTCCGTTGGGCCTGGCCGCAGGTGCCAGCTTCGTCTACGCGCCGCGGCGGTCGATGGGCAGCACCATGAAGCAGTCGGGACAGAACGTGGAGCTCACCAACTTCACCGCCGCCATGTACGCGGCCCGCGAGTCGGCCATGGAGCGCATGCAGACTTCCGCCATCAACCTCGGGGGGTCCGGAGTGGTCGAGGTCAAGGTGACCGAGGGCCCGATGGATTTCGCCCACCACGCCGTGGGCTTCACCGCCTACGGCACCGTCGTCCGGCTGGTCGCCGACCAACACCGCAACGTCGGAGCGCAGATGGTGCTCCCGATGGACGACTCGTCGAACGCGTTCGACGCCACCTCGCTGCGAGGCGCCTGAACCGGCGATGCTTCAATGGCCGTAACGTGGCCCCCGACCGTCGACACCCGAATCTCCCAGGAGACCCCATGCCCTCCGGCGCCCCACTTCATGGCATCCGTATTCTCGAGGTCTCAGCCCTCGGTCCAGCTGCCATCACCATGCCCCTGATCGACCTCGGCGCCGAGGTGATCAAGGTCGAGCCCCCGGCCGGGGATTACATCCGCGAGATGACCTGGCCCATCGTCGACGGCGTCTCCCTCATGCACCTGCACGTCAACCGGGGCAAGCGGTCCATCGTCATGGATCTGCGCACCGACGAGGACGTCGCCACCTTCAAGGAGTTGGCCAAGACCTGTGACGTGGTGGTCGAGGCCATGCGACCGGGAGGGCTGGCACGGCGCGGTGTCGGCTACGACGACCTGGTGGCCCTCAAGCCGGACATCGTGTTCTGCACCATCAGCGGCTACGGGATGACCGGGCCCTACCGGGACCTTCCGGCCCATGGCGTGGCCTTCGACACCTGGGCGGGCATCGTCTCGCCCCAGGTGAACGAAGAGGGGTTCGCCTACCTTCCCGAGCACGCGTCGATGGGTATCCACGCCGGCCCGCTCTTCGGGGCGCTCGGCATCATGGCGGCTGTGCTGCGGGCGAAGACCACCGGCGAGGGCTCGTTCCTGGAGATCGCCCAGTCCGACGCGGCGGCAGCCATGGACTGGTATCGGAGTGAGACCTGGAAGGCCTATGAGCGACCCGAGTCCGAGGTCACCGGGAACAAGGCCGACGACTACGAACGCCGGGAGCCGGGCACCGCGGGCATGGTCGAGGGTGTCCGGTACCAGGTCTACGAGGCCAAGGACGGGCGGTATGTACTGTTCATGGCGTCGGAGCAGGCATTCTGGAAGAACTTCTGCGACGCGGTGGGCCGCCCCGAACTGTTCGAGCGGTGGCCGGGCTCGAAGTACGCCGACCATGCCCGGGGCAATCTCGAACTCCGCGCCGAGCTGCGGGACATCTTCCGGACCCGGGACGCGGTCGACTGGATCGCCTTCGGCAATGAGAAGAACTTTCCCGTGGCCCCGGTGAACTCACCGAAGACCATCGCCGAGGACCCGCAGTTCCAGGACAGGTTCGACTGGTACCCGGTGTCGCAGCTGGGGGCCGAGGAGCTGGGCTCGCCCATCAAGTTCGTCGGCGAGGAGCTGCCCGCTCCCGCCCACGCACCGACTGTCGGCCAACACACCGACGAGGTCTTGGCCGACCTCCTCGGATGGGACGCCACCCGCATCGCCGAGTCCCGGGCCAACGGTGGGCTGGGCGGTCCACCGGAGAAGTAGCAGCGCGGTGACAACCGCGACGTAGATTGGGCGGGCACCGCAGCGGTCGAGCGGCGACCGGCCTCCAGGGCGGTGCTCAGTCAAAGGAAGCGCGTATGCACGGCGGCACGGACACCAGACCGGCGAATGGACGAGCCCGACGCACCTCGATGATCGCGGTGGTCACCGTTGCGGCCATCGTGTCGCTCGCCGCCTGCGGTAGCTCCTCGACGTCGAGCACCACCACGACGACCAGCTCCACGGGTTCGAGCACCTCGGCACCTGCGCCGAGCCCCTCGACGACGACGGCCGCCTCGCCCTCGACTTCGTCGACCGCCACAGCGGCCGTGACATCGGTCCCCTGTCCGTCGTCGACCGGGCCCACCACGATCTGCGAGTTCTACTCGCCCACCAAGAACATCAGCTGTGAGATAGATCCGGCGGCGCAGCTGTGTCTCACCGTGAATCCCCCCCAGGCCGCCCATCTCCAGCCCGACGGTACCTACACCACGTGCACCGGGGAGACCTGCCTGTCCAACGCCGGGGAGAACACCGGCATCCTCGCCTACGGGACGTCGACGTCCAACGGGACGTTCACCTGCGTCTCGCGTCCGACCGGCATGACGTGCACGGCATCCGGCAAGGGCTTCACCATCTCGGCTTCCGGAATCCAGGCGGCCACTGCCTGAGCGGGGGACATCACGGGTGATCGTTTCCCACCATCGCTCCACTTCGCCCCGGTTTCTGACGGTCCGTTAGAATTCGGACCATGACCACGAAGACACGGGTACCCGCCATCGAAGGATGGTTCACCATGGACGACGGCGCTCCTGCCCTGCTCGGCTCCAAATGCACCAGCTGCGGCAACTTCGCGTTCCCCAAGGAGACGTTCTTCTGCCGGAATCCCCACTGCCAGGGAACGGAGTTCGCCGAGGTGCCGCTCAGCCGCATCGGCAAGGTCTGGTCATACACGAATGCCGGCTACCAGCCACCCGAGCCCTACGTGGCCGCCGACCCCTACGTGCCATTCGCCATCTGCCGCGGTCGAGCTGGCCGCCGAGCAGATGGTGGTCATGGGTCAGGTCGTCCCCGGAGTGGGCGTCGACGAGCTGAACGTCGGGGACGAAGTCGAGCTGGTCCTCGACACCCTGTACGAGGATGATGAGCATGAGTTCATGGTGTGGAAGTGGCGCCCTGTCTCGGTGACGGGTGCGACCAACGGACAGGGGGCCTGACGGTGGGAACAGACAAGAAGGTCGCTGTCCTGGGTGCCGGAATGCACCCGTGGGGCAAGTGGGGGCGCAATTTCGTCGAGTACGGCCTGGCCGCCGCCGGCGACGCCCTGAGAGAAGCCGGCGTGGACTGGACCGACATCCAGTACGTGGCCGGAGCGGACACCATCCGCAACGGCTACCCGGGCTTCGTGGCCGGCGCCACCTTCGCCCAGGCGCTGGGCTGGACCGGGGCCCGGGTCTCCTCGGCCTATGCCGCCTGTGCATCGGGCGCCCAGGCCATCAACAACGCTCGGGCCCAGATCCTGGCCGGCCTGTGCGACGTCGCACTCGTGGTCGGAGCGGACACCACCCCCAAGGGCTTCTTCAAGCCGGTCGGCGGCGACCGCAAGGACGATCCGGACTGGCTCCGCTTCCACCTCATGGGAGCTACCAACCCCACCTACTTCGCCCTGTACGCCCGCCGGCGGATGGAGCTGTTCGGGGCAACGGAAGCCGACTTCGCCGCCGTCAAGGTGAAGAATGCCCGCCACGGTCTGGAGAACCCGTATGCCCGGTACCGCAAGGAGGTGACCGCCGAGGAGGTGCTCGCATCTCCCATGGTCGCCGACCCCCTGCGCCTGCTCGAGATCTGCGCCACCTCCGACGGCGGTGCCGCACTGGTGCTCTGCTCGATGGACTTCGCCAAGCGCCACGGCGGTAGCCACGAGCTCGTGACCATCGACGCCGTGTCCACGGTCACCCCGCGCTTCCCCCAGGCCATCATCGAGATGCCCAACTTCTCGACCGACTCGTCGTCCACGTCGGCCTCCGTGGGGCCGACCTTCAAGCAGTCGGTGGCCCTGGCCGCCTACGAGGAAGCCGGCATCGGGCCCGAGGACGTGAGTCTCGCCGAGGTCTACGACCTGTCTTCCGCCCTCGAGCTGGACTGGTATGAGGACATCGGACTGTGCAAGGAGGGCGAAGCCGAGCGCATGCTCCGCGACGGCGACACCACACTCGGGGGCCGGGTTCCCGTCAACCCGAGCGGAGGGTTGTCGTGCTTCGGCGAGGCCATCCCCGCCCAGGCCATCGCCCAGGTGTGCGAGCTGGTCTGGCAGCTGCGTGGCCAGGCCGCCGGTCGCCAGGTCGAAGGTGCCCGGGTCGGGATCACCGCCAACCAGGGCCTCTTCGGTCACGGGTCGTCCGTCATCGTCTCGAAGTAGCGGCAGGCCTCCACGGCGCTCGCACACCCTGATGGTCCCTCAGGAGGGTGTGAACTCCCCCGACACCCGGACCTGGTCCCCGTTGAGCAGCCATATCCTGCCGGCCGCCGCCGCCAGCGTCACCGGATCGTTCCAGGCGAGCGGGCCGTGGTGGGTGAGGGTGGCCGAGGCGATGGGCCCGTTGGCCACCTCGACCAGTGCCGTCCAACTGGCCGCGTTGTTGACGTGTCCCGCGACGTCGAGGTCGACCCGGCGGAGCGGCCACGGCCGCCGTTCCACGTCTGCCGGCATGTCGGGTAGGGCCACCCGGCCCGACACCTTGCGACCGGCCGCCGCCTCGCCGTAGACCTCCCGGAACTCGGCCGAGATGCGGCGGGGTCGCTCCGGGTCGAGCGGCACCCACAGCGACTCGGTCTCCGCCAGCACCGCCCCGTCGACGGCCAGGTCGGTGCGACGCTCGGCCCACGCCGCCCCGATGCCTGAGCACCAGGTGGTGGCCGTGACCACTTCGCCCAGCTTGGGCCACCTTCCCCCGGCGCCGAGTCGCATGGCGGTGCGCCTGACCACCCACAGGTCACCGCTCCCGATGCCGGCGTCGTCCCAGTCGTCGGCCGCTATGTCGTGTAGATAACGGGCGACGGCATCGGGCCGGAGGCGGCCCCCGGTATCGGTGTCCCCGAGTCGGACCCGCTGGCCGCCGGTGAACCGTCGGCCCGAGGTCGGCGGTAGCAGGTACTCGAGCACGGCGGAAGCCTACGGGGCGGTGGTCCGCCGTCGGTTCTGGCTCAGCCGTTGACCAGGATGATCTTTCCGAGCTTTCCGCCGGCGGCGAACCGCTCATAGGCCGCAGTGGCATCAGCCATGGCGAAGGTGGCCGACACCGGCACCGTGACCTTCCTTTCGGCCAGCAGCTCGAGGGAACGGCTCTCGACCAGCCGGGCTACCTCGGCCTTCTCCTCGGTGCTGCGGGCTCGCAGGGTCGACCCGCCGATGGTGGCCCGCTTACCCATGAGGGCGAGGAGATCGACCTCGGCCTTCGCCCCGGACCCGACGCCGATGACGACGACCCGGGCACCGGAGGCGAGGTGGGGAAGCACGGCCTCGACCCCGGCCGCGCCGACCAGCTCGAGCGAGACGTCGAACGGACCGAATTCGGCGGTCCGGTCGGGGGTGATCACGTCGTCCGCACCGAGGGCGTGGACCTCCTCGTGCAGGTCCGGGTTGCGAACCGTGGCCACCACATGGGAACCCACCGCGTGGGCCAACTGGACGGCAGCCGTCCCTACCCCGCCCGCGGCGCCCGAAATCAGCACCCGGTCGCCGGGGCCCAGTCGGGCCTGGGTGATCAGCGCGTCCTGGGCGGTCGAGAACACCTCGGGAAATCCGCCGGCCGGGACGAGTTCGATGCCGTCGGGCACCGGCATCAGGGCCGACTCGGGCACCACCACCTGTTCGGCCTGACCACCGCCCCCGCAGATGGCCATCACCCGATCACCCACCGCGAACCGATCGGTGCCCGGCCCGATGGTGAGCACCGTGCCCGAGAATTCCATTCCGGGAATGTCGGCGGGCCAGCCCGGCGGCGCCGGATAAAAACCCCTGCGCTGCAGAAGGTCGGCCCCGTTGACGCCAGCCGCTCGCACCGCCACCACGACCTCACCGGGCCCGGCGGTGGGCTCAGGGCGTTCGTCCCAGATGAGCTTCCCTTCGACGATGGTCACGGCGTGCACGTGCGAAGCGTACCGGCGGAGTCCGGGCCGATCGGAGCCAAGGCACCGGAGCCGTTGCACTTCTAGGCTGGGATGCGGAGGCCCACCCATGACCAGCGAACCGCTCGAGTACCACGTGGACGGAGGACCCGACCCCGTCGCACCCGGAAGTCACGCCGGCAAGCTCGATCAGGATGTCCCCGACCCGACCGCCGCCATGGTTCTCCACCGGACGCTCGCCATGGCGGCGAGGACCTTCCTGCTGAACGACCGGGACGACCAGCTGGACGACGGTGGCCTGCCCGGCTCTTCGATCGACGCACTGAGCGGCACCATGGGTCCCCGTCCGCTGTGGAAGCAGTCGACCGCCAAGTCGTTGCGGGGGACGGAGCGGCGCGCTGACCATCTGGAGCGCGTGCACCAGAGCCGGGTGGCCATGCGCCGCATCCGATCGAACCTGCGGACCTTCCGACTCCTACTCGACCCGGGCTGGGGCACGGCCCTGCGTGCCGAGCTGGCCTGGTACGGCAACGAGCTGGGCCGGTCACGCGACCTCGACCTGCTCGCCGCCGTCGTCCGCACCAGCGGGCCCGATGTGCTCGACACCGACGAGGTTGCTCGGCTCCTGGCCGTGGTCGATTGGCGCCGCGTCGAGGTGGAGGCACAGATCGCCGCCGATCAGGCCGGTCCACGCCGACTCCGGCTCGGTGACCAGATGATGCTCCTGTGGGAGGGGCCCGAGTTCAGGCCCAAGGCGTCCGGTCCGGCGACCGACGTCCTCCCGACCATGCTCCGACGCTCGTGGCGGGACCTGCGCGGCGCCGGCCGCACGGCGCGGAAGAACCCCTCGGACGTGAACCTCCATCAGCTCCGGATCCGGCTCAAGGACCTCCGCTACGGGTCCGAGACGCTGGCCGTGGTCGAAGGGGGCCGGGCCCGTAAGACGGCCAAGGCGGCCGAGCGCCTGCAGAGCCAGTTAGGAGACCTCCACGACACGGTCTTCTCCATCGGCTGGCTCGAGGCCCTCGCCGCCGAGCAGCCCGACCTGGCCGACCCCGCCGAGCGGCTGATCGCCCGCCAGCGCGAGGTGGCCGACGAGACCCGCAAGGGTTGGAAGAGTGGCCTCAAGGACGTGGAGCGCCGCTGGAGGCGTTGGCAGGGCTGAGCGACAGTCCGTCTATTCGGCGGCGGCCACAGACTGGTCCTGACCGGCTCCCGTGGCGGGGTGCAGCGGAACCCACAGGCGGATCCCGCCGAGGATGCCGGCGCTGTTGTCGATCACCGTCACGTCGTCCGGCAGGTGGTGGCGCACGACCCGCCGGGAGTTTCCGCCACCGATGTAGAGGTGGTCGAAGGCGGTCAGGGCCCGCATGTTGGCGATGGCCTTGGCCACCCGCTTGTTCCACCGCTCCTCACCGATCTCCTTCCGGGTGACCTCACCCAGCTGACCGTCGTAGTCCTCACCTTTGCGGAACGGTTGGTGGGCGATCTCGAGGTGGGGCAACAGCTCGCCGTTGTAGAACAGGCCCGTTCCGAACCCGGTGCCGAGGGTGATGACCAGTTCCAGTCCCACTCCTCGGACCACGGCGGCACCCTGGATATCGGCGTCGTTGGCGACCTTGGTGGGCATGCCGAACTCCCGGGTCAGCTCGGCCGCCAGATCGAACCGGTCCCACAGTCGGACGAGGTGTGGATCGACGGCGGTCCCCGGGCCGGCCACCGTGACGAAGTGTGGGCACGACAGCACGACCCCTCCCCGCACCATCCCCGGAAATCCGGCCGACGCCCGCTCGGCCCTCGGCAGCGGAGCGATGAGCCGCTTCAACGACGCGACGAGCTTGTCGGGGGGCAGCGGGTACGGGGTGGGGATCTTGACCCGGTCGGCCACCATGGCACCGTCGGCATCGAGCACCGACGCCTTCAACCCGGTACCGCCGATGTCCACCGCCAACGTGAACGGATGCTTGGGGGTGGCGCGCCCGTCATTCCCGGCGGGGCCCGAGCCGGTGGTGGAAGCATCGGCACTGTCCTGGGGTCCGGTCGGGGTCGACCCGATGTCGTCGCTCATGGTCATCTCCTCACGCTAGAGCGCGACCGGAGCCGGCACGGCACCATCCCCGCCGGGCGACTTCGACCCGGATTGGGGTCGGCTTCCCACCGTCACGGGTAACGTCCCGAACCATGACCGAACCGTGGCTCGAAGACGCCTGCTCCCTGGTCGATGCCTTCCGCGCCGGCGCCTTGAGTCCCACTGAGGCGCTCGAGGCCTCGCTGGCCGCCATCGGGTCATCCGGGCTGAATGCGGTCTCCCATATCGACGGTGACGCGGCCCGGGTCCAGGCGGCCGGCGCCGACGTGTCCCTGCCCTTCGGTGGTGTGCCCATGGGGGTGAAGGAACTCGAGCCCGTCGCCGGATGGCCCTTCACCGAGGCATCGATCGTGTTCGCCGACCGGGTGTCCACGCACGACTCCACCCAGGTCGCCCGGCTCCGTGCCGCCGGTGCCGTGCTCGCCGCCCAGACCACCGCGTCCGAGTTCGGCGGCGTCAACTGCACCTCCACCAAGCTGCACGGGACGACCCGCAACCCGTGGGACACGGCCCGGACTCCGGGCGGCTCGTCGGGCGGCTCCGCCGCGGCGGTGGCCGGCGGGCTGCTCCCGATCGCCTCCGGAAGTGACGGCGGCGGCTCGATACGGATCCCGGCCGGCTTCACCGGAATGTTCGGGCTGAAAGCGACCTACGGTCGCATCCCCCGGGGCCCGGCGACCCTCCAGCCACCGCTGACCGTCACGCTCGGCTGTGTGTCGAGATCTGTGCGCGACACCGCCCGTTGGTTCGATGTCTGCAACGGCTTCGACTCCCGTGACAACCTGAGCCTCCCGAAGGTCGCCGGTTGGGAAACTGGTTTGGGAACAGTCGACCTCGCCGGCAAACGCGCCGTCGTCTCGGTCGACCTGGGAGCGGCCGTGGTCGAGCCGAGGGTGGCGGCGATGGTGGTCGAGGCGGCCGAGGCCCTCATCGCCGACGCCGGTCTCACCCGGGTCGATGTGGTCGTACAGCTTCCCGAGGGCGGGCTCGAATGGGCGCTGTCCAATCTGGTGGGACTGGTGGCCGAGCTGGGCGACCGCTATCCCGACTGCGACGACGACCTCACACCGGAGATCCAGATCGGGATGAACCTGGCCACCCACCACTACAACATCGAATCGGCCGGCAACGCCGAACTGTTCCGGATCGCCCTCAACGAACAGATGGCCGATCTGTTCGACCAGGCTGATGTGGTCTTCGCCGCCACCAACCCCGACATCGCCTTCGGTGCCGAAGGTCCCATGCCCACCAAGGTGGGCGATGTCGACCTGATCACCACCTATGGGTTCGAGCGGGCCCTGGGCAACAACGGTGCGCTCACCATCCCCGCCAACCTGGCCGGGATGCCGGCGGTGTCGATCCCGGTCGGAGCCATCGATGGCGCCCCGGTGGGCATGCAGGTGATCGGCCGCCACCACGAGGAGCAGCTACTACTCGATCTGGCCCTGGTGGCCGAGCGCGAGCGGCCATGGCCCCTGGTGGCCCCTCGGTAGTTGCCTGACCACCGGTTACCCGGTCGGTCATCGCGTCGTCTAGAACAACCCCATGCGCGTCGACCTCTGGATCCCCACCGCCACCCCGTTCGCCACCCCGGAACTGCTGGCCGCAGTCGGCCGGGAGGCCGAGGAACGGGGCTTCGCGGTCATCTGGGTGGGCGAGCACGTCGTGCTGTTCGAGGAGTACGCCTCCTCGTACCCCTACGCCGATGACGGGAGGATCCCCGCACCGCCCGGTTCCGGCCTGCTCGAGCCGCTGAACACGCTGTCATTCCTGGCCGCCCACACCTCGACCGTGCGACTGGGCACCGCCATGGTGCTGCTCCCGCAGCGCAACCCCGTCTACACCGCCAAGGAGGTCGCCACACTCGACTGGCTGTCGGGTGGCCGGGTCGACTTCGGCATCGGCGTGGGCTGGCTCGAAGAGGAGTTCCGGGCGGTGAACGTGCCCTGGCCGCAGCGGGGTCGGCGCACCGACGAGTACCTGGAGGTCCTCCATGCGCTGTGGACCGAGGAGACATCGCATTACGAGGGCGAGTTCTACTCGCTCGACCCCTGCCAGATGTTCCCGAAGCCGATGCAGTCACCGGTCCCGATCCACATCGGTGGCGAGTCGGATGCCGCCCTTCGACGGGTGGGTCGAGCCGGTCATGGATGGCACACCTTCAATCGGGCGCCCGAGGACCTGGCCGCGCCCCTCGCACGGCTCGACGGATTCCTGGCCGATCACGGGCGTAGGCGGTCCGACATCACCGTCACCGTCTGCCCCTACTTCCAGCCGCTCGATGCCGAGCGGGCCGAGCGCTATGCAGAGGCGGGGGCGGATGCCGTGTCTGCGCTGGTCGTCCCCATGGACGAGGACTCGCTGCGGAGCCAACTCGACGGCCTGATCCCCGTCCAGGAGCGCGCCGCCTCGCTCTGACCGCCGGTTGCACTGCGCCGTCGAGCGAGGCTTTCCCTAGGCTGAACGGCACTCAACGGAAAGGCTGGTTCAATGTCTCCTGTCGTCCTGATCACCGGCACCTCCACCGGCATCGGGCTGGCGACCGCCGTCGCCGCCGCCAGCCACGGTTTCACCACCGTGGCCACGATGCGTGACATGTCGAAGGACGGCGCCCTACGGGCCGCGGCCGAAGGAGCGGGAGTCGAACTCGACATCCGGGCGCTCGACGTCGTGGACGAGGCGTCCGTCACCACCTGCATCGACGGAGTGGTCAGCGACCACGGCTCTCTGGACGTCCTGGTCAACAACGCGGGAAGAGGCTTCGTCGGCACCATCGAACAGGTATCGATGGCCGAGATGCGCGATGTGATGGAGGTCAACTTCTTCGGTGTCGTCGCCGCCACCAGAGCCGCCATGCCCCACCTGCGGGCATCCAACGGTCGTGTGATCACCGTGACCAGCGTGGGGGGCGTGGTCGGCCAGCCGTTCAACGAGGCCTACTGTGCGGCCAAGTTCGCCGTCGAGGGATTCATGGAGAGTCTGGCCCCCGTGGCCGCCACCGTGGGAGTGCTGGTCTCGGTGGTGGAGCCCGGGCCGGTGGCCACCGAATTCGTGAACAACGTCGGCGTCGACGTGGCCAAGATTTTCGCCGAAGCCGGCGAGTACGAACCCGCCATGCATGAATACCTGCGTCACATCATGGCGGAGTTCGCCGACCCCGACGCAGCCCAGACGGCTGACCAGGTCGCCGACGTCGTACTGGCGGCGATGGTCACCGACTCACCTGCGTTCCGCCACCAGACCTCGCACTGGGCGCGCACGCTTCGCCGGCTACAAGCTGAGCGACCACGACGGATCGGCGGTCGTGGGCATGACCTCGGGCTGGCTGCGGGGCGACTGAGTCGGACGGCCGGGCCTCATCGACACCCTCACAGGTTGCCTGGGGGCAGACTGACCGGATCACTCCGGTCCCCGGACCGACTCCCGACCTCTACTTTGGTGGCCCGGGAACGGAGCCACGGGTCGTCGAACCAGGTCCGCAAGGTGAGCCGGGCCGGAGGCAGGTCGCCGTAGACGAGAACGCCGGAGCCGGGTGGGACCCGGCGCAGGGCATCCGGTGGGGCCAGGCGCCTCACGGTGGGCGACCGGGTGGTGCTGGTCCCGGACCGACCGCCGGCGGTCGTGGCGTCCAGTTGCAGCTCCTCGTCGCCGATCAGGTGACTGGCGTAGTCCAGGGTCGACGGGTCCGAGATGCCCGACAGGAAGAGCTTGGCGCGGTGGTTGTTCACTACTGTCGTCGCCCGCGGGCCGAATCGGGCACTGATCTGAGCCAGATCGTGCCAGACGGTCACCAGCTGGATGCCGTGTCCGGCCGCGGTGGCGGCCAAGGCGTCGAGGTCGGGGACCGGAGCGATGTTCGCCGCCTCGTCGAGCACCACCAACAACGGTGGGTCGAGCGGCCGCCCGGTCCGGGCCACCCGGTCATAGGCGGTGTCGAGGACGGACCGGAGCACACCGACGAACAGCGGGGTCAGGCGCCTCTGGTCATGGGCGGGAGCGCACAGGTAGAGCGTGTCGGACCCGGACAGGAGTTCGCCGGGGTCGAGCTCGGGCGCACCCCACGGCGCGGCACCGATGAACGGCTCGAGCAGGGTCTCGACGGTGGTGACGATCGAACTCCGCTGGCGTTCCTCCTTGGCGAAGGCTGAACGGGCCGCGTCCACCGCCTCCGGCACGCCGACCGCCAGCAGCAGATCGAGAACCTCCTGTTCCTCGCCGGTCTCGACCCAGTGGACGACGTCGGGCATGCCACGCCCCGAGTTGGCCGCTGCGAACAGGAGCGGCGCCAGCAGTCGAGCCGCCGTCGTGTACCAGAAGTCGCCGTCGCTCATCGACCCCGCCTGTGACTTTCCGACCTCGGACAGCGTCGAGGCCGCCCGCCGTGCTCCCGGCCAGGTCCGCGACGCCGGGAGCGGGGACCAGGCGGTTGCCGGCCGGCCGGTGACGCCGGTGGGATCGAAGCAGTGGATCCGCCCTTTGTCGGCACGATGGGCCACGGTGTGCGCGAGAAGGTCGGATTTCACGCTGGCCGCCACCACCGGTCCCTCCCACCCGAGGATGGCCGGTACGGCGAAGCCGGTCGTCTTGCGGGACTGGGTCGGGCCGAACACCAGCACCGACTGCGCCGACTCGGCCGCCACCAGCCGACGGCCCACCCTACCGAGCACCAGCCGCCCGGGCGGGGGTGGTCGGGAGCCGGATCGGACCATCAGGCCCCCGAGATCGGCGGGGCGGGCCCATCGTGCCGTCCGACCGGGCGTCGGCCGACCGGGCGTCGTCCGACTGCGGCCCGTCCAGTTGCGGTCCGGCCTACCGCGGTCCGACCTACCGCGGTCCGACAGAGGCATGCCACCGGGACGGGGGATCCCGGCAGCCAGGACGGCGGCGGCGCCGATTCCGAGGGTAGCCATGGTCACGGTGGTCACCACCGGTCGCCCGACCCCAGTGTCGGTTGCCGATCGGCGTCGTCCATCGCCCGATCGGTGTCGACGAGTGAGCGTTCTCCCCGGGCCAGGCGGTGCTCGACCAGGAAGGACCGCCGGCCGACCTTCCACAGGGCGGTCCCCCGGGGGAGGGTGCTCACCAGGTCCGCCTCGGTGTCGGTCAGACCGAGTAGCTCGCCACAGCGGGCCACCTCACCCGGAGACTGGGCGTAGACGACCCGGGTCTCCGAGTCGGCCAGCAGGCCCTCGGCCAGCCCCACCTGCTCGGAGCCGGCGGCCCCCACCGAGGCCAGGTCGGAGAGCCGGTGGAGCACGGCGATGTTGGCCACGCCGAGTGCCCGCGACAGCTTCCACGAGGACTGGAGCCAACGGGCGACTCCGAGATTGCCCAGGATGGCCCAGGCCTCGTCGACCACCAGGAGGATCCGGTTGCGGTGACGCGCCTCGACCGCGCTCTGCAGCCACGCCGCCGCGCACGCCATGAGGACGCCCAGAGCGGGTGAGTGATAGACGGCCGAGAGGTCGAGTACCACCAGTGGACCGTCGAGTCGGAGGCCGCCGGATGTCGGACCGTCGAACATCCCCCGCAGATCACCGTGGACCAGGCGGCGCAGCTCGAGGGCCACGTCGCGTCCGTCTTCGACCAGTTCGGCCCGGCTGGTCCGCAACGCCGCCGCCGCCGCGGCGTCGGGGTCGAGCAGGGCATCGACGACCAGGGGCAGAGTGGGTGCTCCACCCGCTCCGGAATTCGGGCAGTTGGCCGATACGACCGTGGCGGCTTCGAGGGCGGCATCGACAGCGGCCCGCTCCCGCGGGAGAAGATCCCGGCCGAGGCAGGACACGGCGAGCGAGGCGGTCAGTGAGGCCCGACGGGCCGCCACCGCGTCGACACCCGGTTCGGACCCATCGTCGCCGACCGCCCCTGCATCGAGCGGATTGAGCCGGACCGGTCCACCCGGCCGGAGCGCCACCGGAGCGACACCCCAGGCGTCGCACAGAGGCCCGTACTCCCCTTTCGGATCGATCACCCACGCGCTCCGCCCGAAGACAGCCTGACGCCACAGGTAGGACTTGACGAAGCTGCTCTTGCCCCGGCCGATCTGACCGATGACGACCATGTTCGGATTGGTGACCACTCCGGCCCGGTACAGGGCGAACGGGTCGTAGACGAACGAGCCTCCGAGCACGTCCCGGCCGATGAGGACCCCGTCGTGCCCGAGTCCGGCCTCCGCCACCAACGGGTAGGCGGCACACAGATGGCGGGTGGTGGCCACGTGGGCAGGAACGCCGGGTGGCAGTCGGATCCCCGATGCGACCCTCATGCCAGACCCCGACCGAGGGGGAGCAGGCACAGAAGGGCGGAATCCTGCTGGCCGTACAGTCGGCGCACCTCGAGGCGTGACTGGCCGACCGCCTGCTCCAGCGCGGCGCACGCCGCCCTCAATTCCGACTCGTCGGGCGCGCTGACCCCGACATAGCCGCTGAACCGGAACTGGGCATGGCCGTCGGCCAGTTCGACGTCCCGATCGTCCACGCTCTCGCGCTCACGGGCATGTCGGGCCGAGGTGAGGAATCCGTTGCGGCGGCGGAGTTCGCCGTCGGCTAGGCCGGCCGTGCGGGCTTGGGCCACCTGGCGGGCCGCCCGGACCGGGTCGACCGGCTCCATCACCACCGAAAGTGTCCGGCGCAACGGTGCGAAGAGGAGCGGCCCCAGAAAGTCAGGGAGGACGTCGACCCGGGGCCATTCGCTCACCCAGTAGACCGCGTGCCACATCCCATCGGTGTGCACGCTGTCCCATCGGGCTCCGAGGCCCATCGGCCACGGGTCGCCCGCCGGGGCGGACACGTTCCCATCCCTCGCCACACCGAGCGCCTCGGCCAGCACCCGGGCCAACGGTTCGCGCCCGAGGACACCCTCGACCCCGAGGTCCACCCCGGCGAGGGACCGGTTGACCGAGGCCACCTCCCGCGCCAGGACGGCGGAAGCGCCGACCGATCCGCCCCCGGCACTCCGAATGGCCCGGGCGGACCGCCCCTGGTGCACCGTCACAGCCACCAGGACCCGGTGCCGTCGGGTCACCGGTGCCGACTCGGCCAGAAGCGAGCGATACGAGCGGACCGCCGGACTGTCGCCGTCCAGGACGGAATGTTCGTCGAGATGCGTGCGCACGGCCCGCCCGTCGTCGGGCAGGCAGGACTCCACCCACTGGAGCCGATGCACCGTCGAACCTTCGCGGGCGAGCGATGCCAGGACCCTGGCCCACCCTCCCACCCGGGCGTCCTGGTCGACGGGACCGAGAAGGGCGAAGCTGTGCCCACGCACCGACAGGACGGCGGTGGCGGTACGGGCCCGGTCGTCGATCACGACACCCATGGGGTCATCGCCGACGTCGCCGCCGGCCGAAAGGAGCCGGATCCCGTCGAAGACCGACTGGGGCGAGATGCGGGTCCGGTCGGCCACGGCGTGGATGGAGTTGCCCTGGTCGTCGCCTCGCGCCGAGACCCGGTGGCCGGCTCCGGGGCGGGGATCGGGCTGGAATCTGGTGCCGGTGACCCCGGCACGGGCCCACTGCACCAGGACCGGGAACCACTGCTCGCCGGTGCGCCCCGCTACCGGCCAGAAGGCGAAGGTGACCGATGCTGCAACCAGCACGACCGCCATCATCACCCCGGACAGTGATGGTCGGCTCCGTACGGACAGCACGGCGAGTACGAGGCCGACCGCTACTGCAGCGATCTGACCTCCCCGCCAGCCGGCGATGACCCCGCGGCGCTCCAAGGGAGGGAAGCGGTACCGGACTCGGTCGGGACCGGTCGAGGCGCGGCCGCTCACGTCGGCGGCTCGCGGTGCTTGTTCCCGGCCACGAGGACCGGGCCGAGATGGTCCCGTCCGAGATGATCGGGGTGGACCCCGCCGGAATGGAGGGGGAAGGTGGAGACGTACTCCACTCCCGGAGGCATGACCGGGATCCCATCTCCCGGATGGGAGGAACCGGAGTCGCCGGATCCGGGACCACCCGCCAGTCGATCGGCTTCCTCCAACGCCTGGTAACGGGCCGTGATCTCGGCGAACTTCGCCACCAACTTGTCAGAACCGGGCGAGGGAGGCATCTTGGCGAGCGCACCACCGGATTCCCCCGGCTGAGGTCCCGCCCACTCGCCGGACCCGTTGGGGTCGGGTGCGCCGCCGGCTCCTCCGCCGCCCGGTCCTCCGCCGGTCAGGAACGAGGCGGACCCGGGCGATCCGGAGCCGTCGGAACCGCCGGCTCCACTTCCCTTGGCGCGCGATGCCAGTCCGCTGCCGACGGCGGAACCGATCAGGCCGGCGGCACCCAGACCAGCGGCCATGGACCCACCGGTGGCCACCCGCATGGCTTCATTGGCCATGTTGCGGGCCGGTCCGGTGACCTGGTGCCGGGCCCGTTGGGTCAATCCCTCCAGGTGTCCCACCGCGCCGGCCTCGAGGAAGGGCAGGAGGCGGAACAGGGACCAGGGGGCGAAGGCCGCCATGAGGAGCAGGGCCGCACCGGCCAACACCGAGGAGAACCCACCACCGGGCGCCGACGCCCCCGACGGGGTCGACCCGGTCCCTCCGGCCAGTGCGCCGACGGCAAGGCTGAGGACGGCGACGATCACCAACTTCGACAGGACCAGCGCCGCCAACGTGTCGACCAGTCGGCGGCTCCAATGGCTGATGGCCGGCCATGCCAGCCCGGCGAGGGCCAGAGGAAGGAACAGCACCGCCACGTAGACGGCGGCGGAACGGAGGAGCAGTTCGAGCCAGACCAGGACGGCCCCGATCACCACGGCGACACCTCCGAGGAAGAGGACGAAGGTGGGCGCCCCGCCCGGCGCCACAGCTTGTGAGGGCGCCAGGGCGGCCGTGACCGTGCCCAGGAAGTGTCCGGCGTCGAGGCCGGCACCTTGGGACACGGCCGCACACAGCGAGTCGGTGACAGCCAGTCCGATCTGTACGAGGGTGACCGCCACTGCGGTCAGCAGGACGGCCAGGGGCACGTTGATCAGAACGGAACGGAGGAGCATGGCCGCGCTCTGCCGGTAGAGGGATTGCAGCACCCCGAGCAGGAGGAGCGGAACGATCACCACTCCGGCCAGCCCGGCCATGGTCGCGTAGTGGCTCCGGAACCACGGTGCGCCGAGGTCGACGGCCGTTGTCGCCGACAATACGCCGCCGATCTGACTGAGGAGCCACACCGCCCCACTGGTCACCCAGTTGCTGACAGCGTCCAGCACACTCCCCACCCCGAAACCCACCGCCGATCCCACCGCCGATCCCACCGCCGAGCCGACTGCCGAGCCGACTGCGCTGGTCACGCCACTGACCGCCGAGCCGACTGCTCCGGTCACCCCGCTGCCCACCGAGCCGACTGCTCCGGTCACGCCGCTGGCCACCGTGCACGCGGCGCTCAGTCCCGTCCCACCGAGGGCGCTTGCCGCCGCCGGACATGCCGAGGCCGGTACGGCTGGAATCCCTGTCAATACCGGCATTCAGTGCACGCCCTGACCGGTGGCGAAGAAGAAGTTGACGATGGCCGGACCGGCGCCGATCAGCAGCGCGGCGAATCCGGACACCAGCACGGCCTTCCGCCCGCTGTAGGACTGCTGATAGTTCTGGCTGTGTGCGCCGAGGGCCCAGGCGGCCGCCCCGATGAGCAGACCAATCAGCGAGAGGGCGAGGGCCCACCCGCCGAGGCCATCGGTCAGCTTCTGGAGTACCTCGCCTCCGGGGAGCTGGCTCGGGTCCGGCGTCATGGTGACGTCGAGGAGTCTCACGGGAAATATCGGGGAGGACAGGAGAGTGTGCATCGGCCCACAGTAAATGGACTTTCCTATCCTTACAAGTTGTTTCACTATTTTTCATGTTGTTCCATGTCGACAAGCGAGGCTGGTCACCGCACAGGCCACGGCCTGCCACACTGGAACCGTGAAGGCCTACGTGATCGGGTACATCGTCCTGGGGGTGGTGGCCGTGATCGCTGTCATCATCGCCAACCAGGTCGGGCGCCGTGCGGGGCGCCGCAGCCTGCAACAACGGCTGACGGCCCTGTCCAACCGCCTGGGAGTGGTGGCGCCCGACGACGCCGGCATGGAACCGGTCCTCAGCCACCTCGAAAAGGTGGCCGGCGACGCCGCCGAAGCGGTGACCGAGGCCAGTTCGGACGCCATCCGCCTTCGCCGGGCTCTCGACACGCTCACCCAGGGCGTGATCGTCTGCGACGAAAACGGCGAGGTTGCCTTCCGCAACGCCCGGGCCGTGGCCCTTATGAACAACCGGCACGGTGACGCCCTGGCCGCCCAGGCGGTCACCGAGCTGCTCGAGAACGCCTGGCAGGAGGGCTCGGCCGAGCGGACACTGGACCTCTACGGCCCGCCCCGCCAGACCCTGGCCGTGCGCACCCGGCTGATCGACGACGGTCGCCGCCCCCTCGGCGTCATCGCCATCATCGAAGACGTGTCCGAGCGGCGCCGGCTCGAGGAGATCCGTCGCGACTTCGTGGCCAATGTGAGCCACGAGTTGAAGACCCCGATCGGCGCCCTGGGCCTTCTGGCCGAGACCCTCACCGTCGAACCCGACCCCGAGGTCGCCCAGCGGCTCGCCTCGCGCATCCATGCCGAGGCCTTCCGGGTCAGCCGGATCATCGACGACCTCCTCGACCTCAGCCGCATCGAGTCCGAGGAGACCCCGCCCCGCGAACCGATCTACATCAACCTGGTGATGGCCGAGGCGGTCGAGCGGGTGCGTAGTGCGGCCGAGCAGCGCAGGATCATCATCGAGCTGGACGAGCCCGACCCGCCGGTCCATGTGGTCGGCGACCGTCGCCAGCTCGTCTCGGCCATGCACAGCCTGCTCGAGAACGCCGTGACGTTCTCCTATGAGGATGCCGTCGTCAAGGTGTCCGGCAATCAGGCCGACGGTGAGATCCGGCTCTCGGTGTCCGACACCGGCGTGGGGATCCCCACCCGCGACCTCGAGCGCATCTTCGAGCGGTTCTATCGGGTCGACCACGGTCGCAGCCGCTCAACCGGTGGCACCGGCCTCGGTCTGTCCATCGTCCGCCACGTGGCCAGCAACCACCAGGGCCGGGTGGAGGTCGACTCCCGGGAAGGGGTGGGCTCCACCTTCACCCTCGTCCTCCCCAACCCGCCCGAGTACACCGCGTGACGACGACGAGCCGGCACGAGTGGCCGTTGCTCCGATAGTGGGTAAGAGTGACGGCGTGAGCAAGGGCGAGAGCAACAAGGCGCCGGTCGAGGTCCCGACCCAGATCCGGGTGCTGCTGGCCGAGGACGACGAGTCGTTCATCGATGCGCTGGTGATCGGTCTGGCCCGAGAGGGGTTCGACGTCACCGTGGCGACCGACGGTACCGAGGCGTTACGACTGTTCGCCGAAGTCGAGCCTGATCTGGTGCTGCTCGATGTCATGCTGCCCCGGCTGTCCGGCATCGACGTGTGCCGTTCGATCCGGGCCCACTCCAGTGTGCCGATCATCATGGTGACAGCCAAGGGCACCGAGATAGACACCGTGGTCGGGCTCGAGGTCGGGGCCGACGACTACGTGACCAAGCCCTATCGGCTACGGGAGCTGGTGGCACGGATGCGCGCCGTCCTTCGACGCACCCCGGCGGACGGTGACGGGGAAGGCACCGAGCCGGACGGCACGGTGGATGCCACCGCCAACGGAGAGGTTGTCGCTCGGCGCCGCCCGAGCGAGCGACGTCCCGAAGCCGGCTCGGTGCTCGAGGCCGGCGGTATCCAGGTCGACGTCGACCGTCACCTGGTCTTCATCCGGGGGGACGAGGTCCACCTCCGCCGCAAGGAGTTCGAACTCCTGTCGCTGTTGATGGAGAACGCCGGCCGGTTGCTGACACGCGACGTCCTGATCGATCGCATCTGGGGGTCCGACTACTTCGGCGATACCAAGACGTTGGACGTCCACATCAAGCGGCTTCGAACCCACATCGAGGAGGACCCGTCCTCCCCAAAATTGATCACCACCATCCGTGGTGTCGGGTACCGCTTCGACGCCAAGCGCGACTGAGGAGTCAGACCCCGTCGTTCAGTCGGCGGCCGGAATGACGGTCTCGCCCCGCAGGTAGGGGGCCAGCACTTCGGGCAGGACCACCGACCCGTCAGCCCTCCGACCGGTCTCTACGATGGCCGCCCAGATCCTGGCCCAGGCCAGAGCTGAACCGTTGAGCGTGTGCACGAAGACCGGTCCGCCACCACCGGTGGGTCGGTACCGGATGTTGGCCCGGCGGGCCTGGTAGTCGGTGCACCAACTGACCGAGGAGACCTCGAGCCACTGGTCGACGCCGGGTGAGTAGACCTCGAGGTCGAACGTCCGGGCTGCCGAGTTGCCGATATCGGCGGTGCAGAGGTCGAGCACCCGGTACCGGAGGCCGAGCTGTTGCAACAGCGCCTCGGCCCGGGCCACCATCGACGCCAGTAGGTCGGGAGCCTGCTCGGGTGTGGCATAAGCGAACAGTTCGACCTTCTCGAACTCATGGACCCGCAGGAGGCCCCGGGTGTCACGTCCTGCCGCTCCCGCCTCCCGGCGGTAGCAGGAGGTGCCGGCGGTGAGTTTGAGTGGTAGGTCGGACTCCTCCAACACGTCGCCCCGCCACATCGAGGTCAGCGGAACCTCTGCTGTCGGGATCGCCCACAGATCGTCCCGCTCGAGGTGATACGCCTCCTCCTCGAACTTCGGCAGATGACCGGTCGAGACCATTGTCGCGGTCAGCACCAGGGTGGGCGGCCGAACCTCCTCGAATTCGTCGGAGTGGCTGTCGAGGGCGAACGAGCTCAGGGCCCGGAGCAAGCGGGCTCCGAAACCCCGATAGAGCGGGAACATCGAGCCGGAGAGTTTGGCCCCGCGCTCCATGTCGAGCAGGCCGAGGTCAGTGCCGATCTCCCAGTGGGGCACACGTTGGGCTCCGGTGTAGGTCGGTTCCGTTTCGGGCCATGTCCGCACCACCACGTTGTCGGCTTCGCCGGTGCCGTCGGGCGCATCAGGGCTCGGGAGGTTGGGCAGGTAGAGCAAGGCCTGGCGGACCTCATCCTGGGCGGACTCGGCGATGGTGTTGAGCTCGCGCTCCCGGTCCCCTGCCGCCCTGCTCTCGTCGGCCAGTCGCTCGGCTGCCGCGGTGTCGCCGGCGCGACGGGCCTCACCCACCTGCTTGGACAGTGACTTGACGCTGCCCCGCACCTCGTCACGCGCACCGATGGCCGCTCGAGCGGCCAGGTCGAGAGTGGCCAGTCGTTCGACATCGACGGGGTCGACCCCCCTGCGGGCCAGGGCGGCCTTGACCGCGTCGATGTCGTCTCGGATCAGTCGGATGTCGATCATGTCGGCACAACGGTAGCGTGACGACCCGTGGACCACGCCGACACACCTTCCGTCCACCGCGCCGCGCCAGGAGAGCCGGTCCCCGCTGTCGAGTGCGACGGGATCGTCATCCGCTACGGCGACACCCTTGCGGTAGACCACTTGTCATTCGCCGCCCACCGCGGCGAGGTGGTGGCGCTCCTCGGGCCCAACGGGGCCGGCAAGACGAGCACGGTCGAAGCCCTCGAGGGCTACCGGTCGATAGCGGCCGGCACGGTTCGGGTACTCGGCCTCGATCCCGCTCGAAACCATGCCGCCCTGGTGCCCCGAATCGGGGTGATGCTCCAGAAAGGGGGCGTCTACCCGATGCTCGGTCCGGCCCAGGTCCTCCACCTGTTCGCCGCGTACTACGACGACCCCGACGACCCTGACGCGCTGCTCGACCAGGTCGGGCTGGGCTCCGCTCGGCGCACCCCGTGGCGTCGACTCTCCGGGGGTGAGCAGCAGCGCCTCTCGTTGGCTCTGGCCCTGGTGGGCCGGCCCGAGGTGCTCTTCCTGGACGAACCCACCGCCGGAGTCGACCCCGAAGGCCGGATCGTGGTCCGCGAGCTCATCGCCGCCCAGCGCGACAGGGGCCTGTGCGTCCTCCTTACCACCCATGAGCTGGCCGAGGCCGAGCGGGTGGCCGACCGGGTGGTCATCATGGACCGGGGACGCCTGCTGGCCGAAGGGACGCCGGCCGAACTGGCCGCGGGGAGCGCCGACGGGTCGATCCGCTTCTCCACCGACCCGGGAATCGACACCGCGGCACTGGCCGCGGCCATCGGCGCGGGGGCGCTCGTCGAGGAAGAGCATCCCGGCGCCTACCGCCTGGGTCCGCCGGCGGGCAGCGAGACCCCGGCCGTGGTGGCGGCGTTGGCCGCCTGGTTGGCCGGGCGCGGCCTGTCACTGGTCGACCTGCGGACGGGACAGTCCCTCGAGGAGGCCTACCTGTCGATCACGGGAGCCCGGGCCACCGATGAGCCGGCACCCGAAGACGGGGCACCGGACGGTCGACGCCGGAGCAACCGCCGCGGGCGGCGCTGATGCGGCCGCTCTCCGCTCAGTTGCGGGCCGAGGTGACCATGATGTTCACCAACGGGGAGACCTTGTTCCTGACACTCGGGATCCCGGTGATCTTCCTGTTGTTCTTCAGCTCGGTACACGTGCTGCCCACCGGCACCAAACATCCGGTGGACTTCCTCGTCCCCGGCATCCTGGCCCTGGCCGTCATGTCGACGTCGATGACCGCCCTGTCGATCGGCACCGGGTTCGAGCGTGGCTACGGCGTACTCAAACGCCTGGGCTCGACCCCTTTGGGACGACCCCGACTGCTGGCCGCCAAGATCGTGGCCGTGCTGGGGGTCGAGCTCCTCCAGGCTGCCGTTCTGATCGGGGTCGGCTACCTGATGGGCTGGAATCCCGGAGGCAGGGGCGGGGCCGGGGCCCTGGTCGGTGAGGCGTTGCTCGCCATGGTGCTGGGCACGGTCGCCTTCGGTGGCATCGGACTGGCGTTGGCCGGCAACCTCAAGCCTCTGGTGAACCTCGCCGTGGTCAACTCGCTCTTCGTGGTTCTGCTCCTGCTGGGCGGGATGCTGATCCCTCTGTCCAAGCTGCCCAATTGGCTGGCCGACCTTTCGAGGTTGCTCCCGGCTGCGGCACTGTCCCAGGCCCTGCACGGCTCCCTCGGACACGGCGCCCCGGTTACCGCCCGTGACTGGCTGGTCCTGACGGTGTGGGCCGTGGGCGCCCCGGTCGTAGCCGGACTCACATTCCACTGGGAATAGGCCACCGTCGTGGCCGGCGAGTCGGGCTTCAGTCCCCGCCCGCGAGCCGGTGGATCCAGCTGTCGAGTTGGGCCTTGTCCAGAGCGCCGAGATGGTGCCCGACCACGACCCCGGACTCGTTGATGAAGAAGGTCTGGGGATCGCCGTCGATCCCGTAGACGCTGGAGGTGACCTGCAGACTCGAGTCCTGGCCCACCGGATAGGTGATGCCCGAGTTGTGGATGAACGGGATGGCGTTGGAGGGCAGTTCCCCGTCCACGCCGATGAACTGGACCACCGATCCCTTGGCCTGCTCCGCCCGTGCCGTCGCAGCCAACAAGGGGGTCTCTTTCTGGCACGGTATGCACCACGACGCGAAGAAGTTGAGGACAACGGGGTGATGGCGCTTCACTCCGAGCGCGTCGAGTTCGACCGGCGGACCGCCGACCACCGACGCCAACACGAAGTTCGGTGCCACCGATCCGATGGGGACCACACCTCCGGTGCCGGACCCGGTGCTCGAGGTCGTGCCCAGGCCGACGAACAGTGCCACGGCGAGGATCCCGGCCAGGACCCCACTGATCAGGATCCTCCGCAATCGGTTCTCCCGTCTCAGCCGCGGGCCGGCGTGCGCAGAGTGGCCGGTCTCCCCGGGGACCTCAACATCCCATTCCTCAGGAGTCGGCTCCGGCGGCACGGTCAATGGGTGACGAAGACGTCGACCGCCATCGCCACGAACAACAGGGTCAGGTACGTGATCGAGTAGCTGAACAGCTGCATGGATGCCTTGGGCGTCGCCCTCACCCACAGTCGGATGGCCATGGCGATGAATCCGGCACCGAGGAGGCCGGCCGCCACCAGGTAGAGGAGACCGAGGTGGGCGACGGGGGCGAGGAGGAAGGTGAAGCCCACCATGACGATGGTGTAGGCCAGGATCTCCATAGCGGTCCGCCGGAAACTGGCCACCACCGGCATCATCGGCACGTTGGCCGCCTCGTAGTCGTCCTTGTACTTGAATGCCAGGGCCCAGAAGTGGGGCGGGGTCCACGTGAAGATGACGGCGAACAGGATGATCGGCGCCCAGGCCAGCGAGTCGGTGACCGCCGCCCACCCGACCAGCACCGGCATGGCGCCGGCGGCGCCGCCGATCACGATGTTCTGCTTGCTGGTCCGCTTCAGCCACAGCGTGTAGACGAATACGTAGAACAGCGTCGCCGACACGGCGAGCACGGCCGAGAGCAGGTTCACCCACGCCCACAGCTCGACGAACGCCACCACCTCGAGGGTGACGGCGAATATCAGGGCGTTCTGGGGGGCGATCACACCGGTGACCAGTGGCCGCTTCTGGGTGCGGTGCATCAGTTTGTCGATATCCCGGTCGACATACATGTTGATGGCGTTGGCGCCACCGGCAGCCAAGGACCCACCGAGCAGGGTGGCGATCATGAGCCACACGTCGGGCAGCCCACCCTTGGCCAGGATCATGGTCGGCAGGGTGGTGATGAGCAGCAGTTCGATGATGCGCGGCTTGGTGAGTGCCACGTAGGCGCCGACGCGCGAAGCCAGGGACAGCCGGCTGGGTAACGCCACCGAAGGTATCGACATCGCTGTGAACTCTACCCGTTACCCAGGCAGCCTTCCCGTCTGCGACGGGGGCCCGGATCGGTCGGCCCGGGCAGGCTGTAGCCGCAGCCGGCCGATACCATCTGAGGACCGTGCCGTCCTTTCGCATCAGCCCTCGTGGATTTCTCCTCCTCTGTCGGATCTCCGCGGCGACGATCGTGCTCAATGTGGCCACCGGCGCAGCTGTCCGCCTGTCCGACTCCGGCCTCGGCTGTCCCGACTGGCCCACCTGCACCCACAGTCGGCTGACGCCGGCCGCCTCCCTCCACCCGGTCATCGAATTCGGCAACCGGGTGGTGGTATTCGCCCTGGTGGTGACCTGTGCGGTCACCTACATCGCCTCGTTCGCCCGGCGTCCGGCCCGCCGTGACCTGCGCTGGTTGTCCGGAGGACTGATCCTCGGAATCCTGGGCGAGTCGGTCCTCGGGGCCTTCGTCGTCTATTCGAAGCTCAACGCCTATGTGGTCATGACCCACTTCATGGTGGGCATCGCCCTGCTCACGGTGAGCGTCGAGCTCTGCCTGCGGGCCGACCACGCGCCGGGCCGGGGAGTCGTCGTCGTCTCGGGCCGGGTGCTGAGGCTCACCCGGGCCTACCTGGTCCTGCTCACCCTGGCCCTGATCGCCGGCACCGCCACCACCGGGGCCGGCCCCCACGCCGGCGGGAAGGGGGCCAAGCGGGTCGATATCGACCTCGCCGACATGTCCCGTATCCATGCGGAGACGGTATGGGTCACCGCCATCGTGCTCCTGGTGATCCTGTGGACACTCTGGCGGTCCGACGCCCCCGCCCGGGTGCAGGAGTCCGGCCGGATCCTGATCGGGGCCATGGCCGTCCAGGGGGTCATCGGGTACACGCAGTACCTGACCCGACTGCCGGCGGCACTGGTATGGGTCCACGTGATCGGAGCCACCGTCGTGTGGATCGACCGCACTCTGGTTCCACTTCGGATTGTCCGATCACTCGCCCGAGCAGGTCATCGACGATGCCGGGGCCGGTGACGGGTCGGGGATCTCGGCACCTGCCCGGCCGGACTCCGCCGCACCCTCCCCGGTCCGTGAGCCCGCATGAGGGCAGGACCGCGGCGGCGTCTCCGCCGGTCCCGCGATTGGGATCGGTATGGCGGTGGCTCCCGATCCCGGGGCGTGGACCCACCGGCCGTCGGCGTGGTCCCACCCGAGACGGTTCCCCTCGCCGATCTCGAGACAATCCTCGGGGAGGACGCCGCCACCGACAGGCCGTGGTTGGTCATCGTGTGGAACGACCCGATCAACCTCATGTCCTACGTCACCTTCGTGCTCCAGAAGCTGTTCGGCTACTCCAAGGACAAAGCCACCGCCTTGATGCTGGACGTGCACCACAAGGGTCGCGCCGTGGTCTCCTCGGGTACCCGTGAGCGGGCCGAGCTCGACGTCTTCCGTCTTCACGAGCACGGGTTGTGGGCCACCATGGAGCAGTCGATGTGATGGAGCAGTCGATGTGATGGGGCAGTCGATGTGATGGGGCAGTCCTCATGAGTTCGCCGATACGACGGCGACGAGACGGCCGCTACGTCATCCGCCTCGATCCGAACGCCAGAGTGGTGCTCGCCGACCTGGCCCGACAACTACCTGAGGCGATCGCAGCCCGGGACCCGATGGTTCGCCGCCTGTTCCCCCCGGCCTACCCGGCGGTGGAGCTCGCCGGAGCCGAGCAGGAGTACCGGGACCTGGTCGACACGGCTCTGGTCAATCACCACACCCAGGCGCTGGAAGCTCTGGTGGCCACGGCCCAGGCCGACACGCTCAGCGAGGAGGAGTTCAACTCATGGCTCGATGCCATCGGGACGTTGCGCCTCGTGCTGGGCACCCGACTCGACGTGCACGAGGACATGGAGGCCCCCGATCCTGAAGACCCACTGGCCGCCGAGTACGGACTGTTCCTGTTCCTGGGGGAGTTGCAGTACCTGATGGTCGAGGTCCTGGCTGAGCAGCTTCCGGACGAGGGGCGGCCAGAGGGCGGCCTCTGATCCCTCTGCTAAAGTCCGTAAGCCCTATTCGGGACCGAGCCCCCATCGTCTAGCGGCCGAGGACGCCGCCCTTTCAAGGCGGTAACACGGGTTCGAATCCCGTTGGGGGTGCTGTAGACCCCAGCGTGCGTTAGCTGGTTGGGGACCTGTGGTGCAGTTTGGAGTGCACGCCGCCCTGTCAAGGCGGAGGTCGCGGGTTCAAATCCCGTCAGGTCCGCCACTCCGAAGTTCCCCTGTGGGGCTTTGGGGCGAGGTCGGGTAGCTCAGTTGGTAGAGCGCGCGCCTGAAAAGCGTGAGGTCACCGGATCGACGCCGGTCCCGACCACTGGGTTCATGCAGGTAGGAGCCGTGATGCAGGGGAGCAGGTGCTGTCCTCCCACTGTCCAGTTCGATCCTACCGATGATTGACCAGAGCATCGGCGGTGAAGTGCCTTTGGTGCTGCGCGACGAATTGGGTGGCGAGACGGAGCGCCTCGTCCTCCGTCATTCGTCGCCCCGACCCGTAGAGCCGATCGAAATCCACCGAAGCGTCCGATCGGAGCGCCTCGAGGTCGTCCCGATGGAGCTGTGTGGCCATGTCCCCCGCCGACGCCCCGGCACCTTCGATGCCCGGACCGACCGCTCCGTGCAGCACGGTGGCCGTCTCGAGGTCGCCGGTAGCCCGCGCTACCTGGGCCGTAACGAGCAGCGTGACCCAGAGGGGGTAGGCCCGGGCGTTGGGTATGACGAGGGGAAGCATCTCGAGAGCCTCGTCGCATTCACCCCTCGTCACCAGAATGGATGCGAGATTGAGGGCCGCTAACCCGGCACTCGGGCCGACCGAGCCTCCGCGATTGCGACGAAGCAACGCCAGCGAAACCGTGAATTGCTCGAAGGCTTTGTCGAGGTTGCCCTCGGCCTCATCGACATTGCCAAGGCTCATTGTGGCCATTCCGACAAGGGCGCCACTCCTGAGACTCTCGGATCTCTCGAGAGCCTCACCAAGCCGCACCCGCGCATTCTCGCACTCGCCGGCTACGGACAAGATATTCCCCGATTCGAGAACCACGATGGCCATCGTCAGCGGGTCTCCTGAACGTTCGGCCAGGTGGTACGACTCGTCCATTAGGACCAGAGCCGATCCCACCCCGTCCTCGTCTTCCCGGGCCAGGGCGCAGAGCGCAGTGACCCTCCGGGCCATGGCTGCATCGGTCAGCTGCCCGATCCGCAGTGCGTCAGCGAAGGCCTCTTCGGCCAACGCCCCGGCCCGACCGTAAAGACCGGCATGTTCGGACAGATCGGCCAACACCCACATGGCTTTGGTCCGCACAGAGGTGGACCCTTCTTCGACGTCCTGCGACAAAGCCCGCTCAAGGACCTCGATGCCGAGCGCCTGTTCGGCTTGGACCCAATAGAGGAAGAGCGCGGCTCCCATGGCCAACCCCCAATCCTTTACCCCGAAGCCGTCGGCAGCATGCTCAAAGGCGACCAGGAGGTTTGGTAGCTCGTGGTCGAGGCGGCCGAACCAGGCGACCTCCCCGGGTCCGGCGAGCTCGGACTCGGCCTCGGCCACCAGCCCGTCGTAGAAGTTGACCAGCCGGTCCCGGGCGCCACCGAGCTCGGAAGCTCCGGCCGCTTCTAGTTGGGCGGCGGCGAACTGGCGGATTGACTCCAGATACCGGTAACAGGTGGAGGATCCGGCGGCCTCGGGGACGAGCAGGGACTTGTCGACCAACGAGAAGACGGCATCCTCGACGTCAAAGTCTTCGAGGTCGTCGCCCGTCGCTACCGCCAACGCGGCGGGGAGTCCGAACGGGCCGGCGAACACCGAGAGGCGGGCGAAGACCGCCTGCTCCGTTTCGTTCAGCAGGCGGTACGACCAGTCGATTAACGCCGTGATGGTCTGCTGACGCCCTCCGGCGAACTGGCCTCCGGTGCCGCGCAGGACCCGCAGGTGGTCGCCCAGGCGAGCCTCGAGGTCTCCCAAGCTCATGGTGCGCAGCCGGGCAGCAGCCAACTCGATCGCCAGAGGCAACCCGTCGATGCGCTGACAGACAGTGGCCACCAGAGGTGCCGTGGTCTCATCGAGGACAAAACGGTCGTCGTGGGCCTCTGCCCGGTCCACGAAGAGCGTGGCCGCATCGGACGCCAACACTTCGGCCAACGGTACGGCGCCCGAGATATTCTCGGGCAGACCGAGAGGCGTAACCCGAAGCACATGCTCGCCGGGCACCGACAGAGGTTCTCGACTGGTGGTCAGAACCACGATCCCCGGACACCCGGCCAGCAGGCGGGCCACCAGGGTTCCTGCCGGGGCGAGCAGATGCTCGCAGTTGTCGAGGACGAGAAGCAAGCGACGGGTGCCAAACCCTCCGTCAGGGAGTCGAGGGGATCGCGCCCGGGTAGTAAGGGAACCCCGAGGACGGCGGCGACCTCCCGGGCAACGGCATCGGCGTGCGAGAAAGTGGATAGATCGCAGAACCAGACCTCGTCGGCCGAACCGTCGAGTTCCTCGGCCCCGGCCTGGAGAGCCAGGCGGGTCTTTCCGGTGCCTCCAGGACCGGTCAGGGTGACGAGGCGTTCTGTGGCCAGGAGCGCTCTGAGGCGGCTCAACTCGGCGTACCGGCCAACGAAACTCGAGGCCACCTGGGGCAAGTTGTGGCGCAGCGCGGGATTCGACAGACTCCGCAGAGGCGGGAAGTCCTTCGCCAATCCTGAAGCGGCCACCTGGGCCACCCGTTCGGGTCGGCTCAGGTCCTTGAGGCGGTGCTCGCCCAGGTCGACCAGCGTGATCCCGGTTGCCGGCTGAGTGGAAAAGAGCTCAGCGGTGGTGGCCGATAGGACGATTTGCCCCCCGTGGGCCGCCGCCTCGAGGCGGGCAGTCCGGTTGACTTCAGGGCCGAAATAGTCACCGTCGCGCTCCTCGCAGGTCCCCGAGTGCAAGCCCATGCGGACTCGGATGGTGACCTCAGGAGGCCACGGCTCGATGGCGAGGGCCCGCTGGATCTCCACCGCCGCATGAACAGCGTCTGCCGCGTCGGCGAATGTGGCACAGAAGGCATCGCCAACCGTCTTGAACACATACCCCCGGTGCGCCTCGATTACCCCCCGCAGCACGGCGTCGTGGCGCCGCAGGGCCCTTGCCATGGCATCCGGATGGATGTCCCAGAGCTGGGTGGATCCCTCGATATCAGTGAAGAGAAGCGTCACCTCTCCGGTCGGGCCCGCCATCGGGACATTTTGACCCGTGAAATCACGTCCCGCACACGATCCGCCCCGGGAACAGCTGCGGGGCAGCTGGGTTCGGCGGGAGAACGGGGACACAACGGTCTCTCACCAGCGACGTCGGGCACCCGGGTCCCCGGACGATTCCCTTGGAAAAGCGTGAGGTCACCGGATCGTCAATTCACGCAGTCTCTGTTGTGCCTCAACCCTTCACGAGGTGCGGCACCGGCATCGCCTGCAGCTCCCAGGTCGCCCCGCCGTCGCGGCTGACAGACAGGAGCGGGGTCTTCGATCCGTTCTCCGGGCTGAACGAGTTCGAGATCGCTCCTCCAACGCAAAATTCCTCCGACGCACACGCGAATCCGAAGAGCTGAGCATTCGCCGGGAACTTCACCGGGTGCCAGGTCTGCCCACCATCTGTTGTCCGGAAGGCGTTGACGGCGGAGGACAGAAACGACGCACTCGACGAAACGATGCACATCTCGGCACCGAAGCACTGCAATCGCGCTCCAAACGACTGCTCCCATCCAGCTGGCAGCGGCAGGAACTGCCACGATGCCCCCCCGTCGCTGCTCTTCAGGAAGCCGGTTGGAGTCTCTCCCGTACCGACCACGGCCATACAGACGGACGCAGTGGGGCAAACGATGTCCTGGACCGCCACGGCCGAGGGTGCAGCGACCCGGATTGCACTCCCCACATCTCCCCATGAGCTCGTGGGCGGAAACATCGATTTCGTCCAGGAGCCGCCCGCGTCTGCCGTGGATGCGAGGACCAGTTCTCTTGACTGGAGATCCGAAGGATCGACGGAACTCGCACCCGCCTGACCCGATGTCGGGATCGAAGCCGCCACTACACAATGGCCGACGGACGGACACGCCAGAGAGACGTTGCCGCCTGCACCGAAGCCGGGCAACTCAGAGCCGGAGAACGGAATCACCTGGGTGCTCATATTCGGGCCAGAGCTGACCGCGAACTGCCGATCGGCCCGTGTTCCGTTCGGGTCGGTAGTCGTAGCGCACCAGTCGACGGATGGACACGACTCGGACCCTGCGAAGGGGCCGCTACCCACCAGGAAGGTGCCCGAGACGTGACCATCGGATGACACGGCGATCCGATAGAACGAATTGGTGCCCCACAGGGAGGTCAGAGGCGTCACACACTCCAACTCGCTGCAGGTAGGCGACAGCCGGAACGGCGCTATCTGATTCAGCGGCGAAGGCAACAGCCAGCTGTGCCATGTCCGGCCTCCATCGGTTGTTACCGTCACTTCACCTGACGGGCCAAAGAGGGCATGGTTCTCCCCCGTTCCCCACAGCACACAGAATTTGGGGCTTCCGCACGTAGTCGAGGTCGCAAGTTCAGATGCCGGATGCTGAACGATCGACATATTCCAGAATCCGGCGTCGATCACGGGAAGCATCGGTCGTTGCTGGGAAACGGACTGGCTCAGGTAGCTACCGACGTCGAGTTCGTTCACTGCAACCAATCCCGCGGCAAACACGATCGATACAGCGGCCGCACTGATGAAGGTGCAGAGTCGCGGCCGGAATCCGGACTGTCGCAGGACTCGCCAACAGCAGTACGCCACGAGGAGGAGATAGAAGACGGGGATTGAGGCCAGCAATGACGCCAGGTGGCTATCGGAGGGCGGTGGGTTCGAGCTCTTCGAATAATGGAGAGCGAACAGGACAATGGGTACCGCTGCCAGGAGGTTACCCACGCAGATGAAAACCAGTAACGGCACCGACCACCAGGGGTTCCGTTCGACTGACTGTCCGATCGAGATCCACAAGGTTGCCGAGGCCAGGGCAAGAGCTGCCAGCACAGCCAGAACGAGTCCGATGAACATCATGAGGCGAATGTCATCGAGGTGCGGTGAAACGGTGACTCCGTTGCCCAGTCCGATGCGCTGCAGAGTGGCGTAAGCCGGGTCATCCGATTCAACGGTCCCAACGAGCATGCAGAGCAGTAGCACGCCCACCACCTCGGCGGAGAGGAGCAGGGCCAGCACAACTCGCCGGCGCCTGGCACGCCTCAACACGGGATCGGGAACTTCCGGGCAACGGTCACCCTCAACATGAGTAAGCGTGGAGGGCTCAGCGTTGATGTCCTCCACCGTCCAGGGATTTCCGCTCTCGATCATCGCCGTTGGTCTCGAGGTCGACAGGGGTGGCGTTCCCTGGGACGCGAGCTCCGCCTGATCTCCATGTCTAGTGGTATCGAACCAGTTGGTCGCCATCTGAAGCTCGGAGGCCCTCATCAGAACTGTCGCCTGGCGGCCCCGACGCAGCAGACGGGGCCGGCCGAGGCACGGCCCGGTCGAGTTCGTCCCCGGATCGTGTCCAGAAGCCGGATGTGGTGCAATCGGCCATGCTGGAAGTCTCTCTTCCACCCAGGAGTCCCATGCCAGAACTCACTCGGCAACTCTCCCAATCGGAGCTCGATGACCTGCTCGCCCGGGCAGAAGCCGTCGCCCGGCAGTCACTGCGGGACGTGCCGGACTTCCCGGAGCCCGGCGTGGTCTTCAAGGACATCACCAACCTGTTGGCCGACGCGGCGGCGTTCGAACTCATCGTCAAGGCCCTGGTCGCTCCGTTCCGCGGCCAGGTGGACAAGGTCGCCGCCATCGAAGCCCGCGGCTTCATTCTCGGCGCGCCGGCCGCCATCGCCCTCGGTGCCGGCCTGGTTCCGTTACGCAAGTCCGGCAAACTGCCCTGGGAAACCTTGAGCGTGTCCTACGAGTTGGAATACGGCATCGACGCCCTCGAGATCCATACCGATGCCCTGGCCCCCGGAGACCGTGTCCTGTTGGTAGACGATGTCATCGCAACCGGTGGCACCGCCCGGGCGGCCGCTACGCTCGTTGCCAGCGCTGGCGCCGAACTGGTGGGTCTGGCGGCGTTGCTCGAGCTCGAGCACCTCGGCGGCCGCGACCTGCTCCCCGGGATCCGGGTCCATGTGGTCGCCCACTGAGCGGGCAGCATCCTTGGCTGCACCGGGTTCGAAACGTGGATCAGTTGTAATCGGACCGCTCAACTAAGGTCAGATCCAGGCGTCGAGAAGACTGAACATCGGCATGTTGCAGCACTCAGACGAACGTTTCGCTTCAGCTGGGAGGCATGCGCCATGACCAAGCCCGGTCCACTACTCGGGGCAGACGAACTCCTCAATCACCAGATCGTCGACACCTTTGCACGCGTCAGCCAGTCCGACCGATCGTGGACCGAGAAGATCTGGGCCATGGCCGCGGCCCGGGACGGATCGTTGAGTGTGGCATTCGGCCTGGGAAAGTATGTGAATCGGAACGTCATGGACGGATTCGCCGGAGTGTCCCGGGGCACTGAGCAGTGGACAGTGCGCTCCAGTCGTCGTCTGTCGTCTCAGTTGGAGCGCAACGACGTCGGACCCATCGGCTACGAGATCATCGAACCGCTGCGACGGACACGGTACCGATTGGCCACAAATGACATCGTGCCGATCAGTTTCGATCTCGAGATCGAGGGAGTGGCTCCACCGGCTATGGAGGAGAGGGAAACCCACATCAGCCGTAGCCGTTCCCGGATCGACGCCGACATCATGCGCTTCCATCAGAGCGGCGTGGCCCGCGGATGGGTGGACATTGACGGCGACCGCCACGAAGTCGATGACCTGCTGTGGGTAGGAGCGCGGGACCGGTCGTGGGGTGTCCGCTATGGCGTCGGCCTTCCCCAGGAGGACATCGAAGCCTCCCCGGTCCCGGAGGATGCCTCGGGCATGTTCGTGTGGATGCCGGTGACCATGAGCCGGCCGGACGGCCGCCAATTCACCCTCTTCATCTACTACCAACGCTACGAAGGTCCCGGGTGGTCCACCGGGAGCGCCCACGGGGGGATCGAACTCCCCGACGGGCGGACCAAGCCCTTCCGTGACATCCGAACCGACTTGCAGTTCCAGGATGACAACCGCCGATTGGTGGGGGGCACCATCAGCGGGGTACTCGCCGACGGAACCGAACACACCTATCGGATCGCTCCGGTATCAGGTACCGGCTTCCATCTCGGTACTGGGCTCTATGGCGGATTCGAGGGGCACTACCACGGTGAGTGGCGGGGCGAGCTGCATGTCGACGGCGAGCACATCACCGGGTGCGACACCGTCGAGGTGGCTCGCCGGATCCACCAGCATCGTGATTGCATCGTCAGCGTGGAAGACCTGGGCGACGGCTCGACGGGGATCGGCACCCTCCAGTCCAACGCCGTCGGCCCACACCCGGAGTTGGGTCTCACTGCCGAAGCGTCCTTCATCTGAAGCGCAGCCCCGGCCGCGCCGGCTGCATCCGGAAACCCCTTAGAATTTGTGCCCATGTCTTCGACTGACGGCATCGTCTGTGCCATCAGAATCAGCCCGCACGGTGCGGAACAGTTGTGCATCGCTGCCGGCATCACTCCGCCCAAGTGGGAAGATCGAGAATGGGCCGACATCGACGTTCAGCGACAGGTGCAATCATTGACCAGGCGGCCTCTGCATGAGATCGTCTCGGACGACGACATTCTGAGCCGACGGCCATACCGGTGCGCCATCTGCGACGGAACGTTCACGGTACGACAGTTCGATCACCTTCAGAAACTCAGCCGCCGAAGCGGAACACCTCGGCCATTCGACTCAGGCCATCCGATACACGAGGAATGCTCGGCGGGGGCGTGACAGGAGGTCCAGGTGCCCGTGGACGTGCTCCTGTGAACTTTCGCGTTCTCCTGGCAAAAGTGACAAGCTAACTAGCCGAGAACGGGGTGCAGCGATGTCAGATGGCCGAGACGCAAAGGCCTGGACAGTGGTCGACGAAGGTTGGGGTCGCGAGGCGGTGGACTTCGCGACCTTGAGTGAGCCGGGCAATTGCCGGGAATACGTTGCGATGCAACACCTCCTCAAGGTAGATGAAGGAGACCGATTGCTCGACGTGGCATGTGGTTCAGGATTGGCCATCGAGCTCGCACGAATTTCGCGGTGCTCACTGCGCGGGCATTGATGCATCAACCAGACTGGTGGCCGTAGCTCGACTCCGGAGCCCTGAATGTGACATCCGGGTCGGGGATATGCATGACATGCCCTGGGAGGACGGGGCGTTCGACGTGGTGACGAGTTTTCGTGGTATCTGGGGCACGACGCCGGACGCCGTCGTCGAGATCGACCGTGTGCTCCGTCCCGGTGGGCGGATCGGAATGACGGTATGGGGGCATATAAAGGTGTCACCGGGCGCGTGGGCACTGGCACCGTTCCGGCTTGCTGCCCACGACAAGGTGGACAACCAGGCGACGATGGTGTCACTCGGCCGACCGGGTGCGGGTGAAACTCTGCTCCAGGCATGTGGATTCGTTGATATCCGTCGGGTCGAGGTGCCGTTCGCGTGGGAGTTCTCCGACCCCGAGGTCTTTTCCCGTGCGCTCGCGTCCACTGGTCCCGCATACGAAGCGATACAGAACGTGGGCCATGATGCCTTTCGCCACGCAGCAGAGGACCTGGCCCGTGAGCACGTCCGGGACGGTTTGCCGCTTCGCGCCGAGATCAACGTTGTCGGGTACCTGGCCCGCAAGCCCGAGGAGGACCGTCGACAATGACAGCTGGATTTCTCGAGGAGCCGCCAACGAGTCCGGAGGCACAGGCCCTCTATGACGACGACGTGAACGAGAGCGGTTACGTGTGGAACGTCTCCCACCTCTGGGCTTACCAGACGGAGACCGTGGAGCGGCTCTTCGAGTTGATGTCACAAGCGTTCAAGCCGAGCGGCCTCAGCTTTCGCCAGCGCGGCATCCTGGTGACCGCAGCGGCGTCGACCCTGGGCGACTCGTACTGCTCCCTGGCGTGGGGGGGCAAGCTCTCCGCGGCGTCCGATCCGACTGTTGCCGCCGGGGTACTGAGCGGCGATGACACGGGTCTGACCGAGCAGGAGAAGGCGATGGCGGCCTGGGCCCGTAAGGTCGTCAGGGATCCCAACGCCACCAGCCCATCGGACGTGGAGGAACTTCGTGACGCCGGGCTCACCGACCAGCAGATCTTCGCCATCACCGCCTTCGTCGCGCTTCGCCTGGCGTTCTCCACTGTCAACGACGCTCTCGGGGCCAGCCCTGACGCCCAGCTGGTCGAGTCGTTACCTCAAGAGGTCGTCCAACAGGTGACCTACGGCCGACCCGCCGGTGTCAAGAGCGAGCCGTAGACCCTCCATGGCTCGATCGTCGCACGTGAGCAACTGCCGATCCACTGCCACTTCGCACCGCTGGTGATGCACCGGATGGACCACTTTTGGTCCGGTTCTTCGAACAACCCTAAGTGGGCTGACTTCACCGATCCCAAAGGGCCGAGTGGAGCGATCGCCTCGTGGCAGTTTCTGCCCCGTTTTCACGCTGGGCAACTCACGATGGTCCTGCCAGCGACAAGCGGACGCGTCAGGCATACCCGTCTCAACGTTCTCACCAAGCTCGGCGGTGCCAGGACAGACTGACCGTAACGATCCGAGCCTGCGGACGTTTAACGATGGGGGGAGATTCGCTTCACCCGACAGATCGTACGGAGAGAAATATATGCGACGCATTTTGCTCATGGTTGCGGCCATGCTCATACCAGTAGTGGGGCTCACATTGGGAATTTCCGGCACCGCCGGAGCATCCACCATAAAGATCACGTGCACGACCATCACCGGGAACTCGTCGAGCACGATCGTGATCAGTGGTTGTACCGGGGGCAATACCGGAGGAAGCTCCTCGGCCCTGCCCGCGGCAGAACTTGCCAACGGTGGTGCCGTTGATTGGATCTCCGGTTCGGTCACCACGAGTAACAAGCCGGTACTGACGGGGGTTTCGGCGTCGCATTGCCCCGGGTATGTGAAGAACGCACCCACCAATCCCTCGGCCGAGAGCTTCACGGCCACAGTCGCCAGCGACACAGGTGATGGCATGCTGCTCCCGGCTACGGAGGCGGGTGAGGTGTGCGTGGGGACAGGTGGCGCGATCACCATCTTGAAGAAGCTCACCATCGAGTGGTCGGGAAGCACGATTGCATGTACCACGATCACCGGAAACGAATCGAGCAACATCACCGTCGGTGGGTGCACCGGGGGGCATACCGGCGGAGGCTCGGTATCCCTGCCTGCAGCCACCCTGGCGACAGGTGGCACCATTACCTGGCTGTCCGGTGGTAGCACCACAATCGGCAAGCCGACGATTTCGGGCACGTCGGCGTCGAAGTGCCCAGGGTATGTGAAGAACGCAGCTCACAATCCCACCGCTGAGAAGATCTCAACCGTGGTGACCTCGGACACCGGTGACGGCCTGAAGCTCCCTGGCTCGGGCAAAGGTGAGGTGTGCATCACATATGCCGGGGCGATCTCGGCCGTCGGGACACTCAGCATCAAATAGTCCGATCCACCGGTAGTTCAGCGGTTCGACTCGCGCTCGTCGGCGATCCGTCGGCCTCGCGAGCCTTACGGAGAAGCCCCGCTCTTTTCAGAGGCGGGGCTTCTTCGCGTGTGAGGATCGTGAACCGTCGCCCCTACAGGTACCTGCGCGGTTCGCTCAGCAGATGCTGTTTGGTTAACCCTTTCTCCCATTGGCCCGAGCAGCCACAGCTGCCTTGGCCTCGGTGCTCGTCGCCCAGTCGAACGCAGGCGCCATGTCCTTGTATCGCGCCGAGCCATCAGCGATCATCGCCCTACGGACCTGAACGAACGACCGCACGGCGGTCTGCGGGTTTTCGAGAATCAGGCGAGCCAGCTCTTCAGCACCCGTGATGTGCTCGCCATCCTCGGTAAGTCGAGTTAGCACTCCGCCGGTCATGGCCTCCTCGGCCGTGAACATCCTCCCGGTCATGGCAACGTCATAGGCAAAGGCCGGCATGCCGAGCTGGGGAATCAGACCTGGTATCGCCAGGCCGATCTTGGTCTCGGTGACCTGGAACCTGGCGTTGCGAGCGGCAACGACATGGTCGCAGAGCAGTGCGGTGGCCAGCGCGTGGCCGAGACAGTAGCCGTGGACAGCGGCGATGATCGGCTTCCAGTTCTCACACTCGAGAAATGCCTGGCGCTCTGTCGTCCGACCGGCCGTCGATCCTTCATCCATGGAGCGCTGAAGGCGGGCGTTGACGTCGCCGCCGCTCGAAAACGACCCGCCGTGGCCGAAGAGGATGGCGATTTCGGCGGTGTCGTCCAGGTCCAGGCGCCGTACAGCCGCGCTGAGTGCCTCGAGATCCTCGTCGCGGAAGGCGTTGTGCTTCTCTCGACGCTCAAATCCGATGTAGGCGATGCGGTCTTGCACGTGGTAGCCGACGGTCATGGGATCCCCCCTAGAGGAGCGGCAGACGTGCCGCCACTGCGGCCAGCGCCTCCAGATGGGCATCGACGTCGGCCAGATCCGCCCTCATCGTGTTGATGGTGACATGGGAGGCGCCCGCCTCCCGCCACTTCTCGACCCGCCGGACCACTTCGTCGGCGTCGCCCTTCCAGTTCACCCGACCCTCCATACCGATGGCATCGGGATCACGCCCGGCGGCCACGGCTGCCCCGGCGATGATCGATCGGGCCTCGTCCAGTTTGGGACCGGGCTGGACCATGGGGAACCAGCCGTCGGCCAGGCGACCCATCCGCTCGTAGGCCTTGGTCGACATCCCACCGATCCAGATCGGAATGGGCCGCTGCACCGGCAGCGGGGCGATCCCGGCACCGGTCACCTGATCGAACTCGCCGGCGAAGGACACCGAACGCTCCGTCCACAGGGCGCGCAGAAGGGGGACCTGCTCGTCGAGCCGACGGCCCCGGGTCTTGAAGTCGTGACCGAGGGCCTCGTACTCGACCGCGTTCCATCCGATGCCGACCCCTAACCGGAACCCGCCCCTGGTCAGGAGATCCACTTCGGCCGCCTGCTTCGCCACCAGCACCGTCGGGCGCTGCGGCAGGATCGTGATCCCGGTGACCAACTCGAGCGCGGTGCAGCCGGCGAGGAACCCGAACACGACGAACGGCTCGTGGAACTGGGTGTCGATGTCGTAAGGGCCGGGCCAGTCCAGATGGACGGTGGGATCGGCACCCACCACGTGGTCATAGGCGAGGACGTGTTGGTATCCGAGGTCCTCCACACCGATCCCGTAGGTCCGCACCGCCCCCACGGTTGGCCCGATCTCGGTCTGCGGCAGGATGACGCCGATTCTCATGACGGGGACTCCTGGGCGTCGTGGCCTGTGCGGTGCTCCGCCCTCCAGGCTACCTGCGATCCGTCGCCGGCTACGAGGCGATGGCAACCATGGGTTGGTTGAGCGGTGACCCGCCCATCGAGCCGAGGAACGGGGCGCCGAAGTTGAAGATGCCACCGTCGGAGGCCACCTCGTAGTAGCCACCGGTCGGACCGGGGGTGATCCCCACGACGGGCTTGTTCAGGTGCATGCCACCCATCGAGCCGAGGAAGGGGGCGCCGAAGTTGAAGATGCCACCGTCGGAGGCCACCTCGTAGTAGCCACCGGTCGGCGCGGCAGCGATCCCCACGACGGGCTTGTTCAGGTGCTGGCCCCCCATCGAGCCGAGGAACGGGGCGCCGAAGTTGAAGATGCCACCGTCGGAGGCCACTTCGTAGTAGCCACCGGTCGGCGCGGCGGCGATGCCGACTACCGGTGAATTTGAGGTGCTGGCCCCCCATCGATCCGAGGAAGGGCGCGTCACCGAAGTTGAAGATGCCCCCGTCGGAGGCCACCTCCCAATAGCCGCGCCCGTCCGACGTGGATGCGATGCCGACTACCGGTGAATTTGAGGTGCTGGCCCCCCATCGATCCGAGGAAGGGCGCGTCACCGAAGTTGAAGATGCCACCGTCGGAGGCCACCTCCCAATAGCCCCCGCCATCGGGGGTACGAGCCATGCCGACGATCGGCTGGTTGAGGTGTTGGCCCCCCATCGATCCGTAGAACGGGCCGCCGAAGTTGAAGATGCCACCGTCGGAGGCCACTTCGTCGTATCCGGCGTTGGCAAAGGGCGCCATCATGGCCAGGGTGGTGCCGTCGAATTCGCCTGCCTGCCCTACGGCCATGCACGACACGGCGGCGACGCACGCGATCGCGTTGAGGGTGCTGTACGTAACGGACGGGGTGGCCTGGATCGCCCATGTCGAGCCGTTCCACGCCTCGACGAGGTTGCCGAGCTCAGTATTCGAATGATCGATATAGCTGTATTCGCCGTCGACGACGCACGACGTCGGCCCGACGCAATCGGCGCCATAGAGCGTGCCGCCGATACCGCCGGCCACCGGGGGCATGGTCATCTCGGTCCACGACGTGCCGTTGAAGTACTCGGCCAGAGTCTGCGGCGTCTGCAGCTGGGCCGCCTGGGACCCCACGGCCACGCATGACGTCGCGTTCGCACACGAGACACCGTGGAGCGCGCTGTCCGTGCCGAGGTTCGGGCTGGGGGTGACCGACCAGTTTGATCCGGTGCCGGTCATGGCAAGGACTCCACTGCTGTCTTCGCCGACGGCCTGGCACATCAGGCCTACGCAGGACACCGAGTTGAGGGAGCTGACGACACCCAGACCGGTCGGGACCGTCTGGGACATCCAGGTAGTCCCGTTCCACTGCACGATCCAAGGCGCCGAGGACTGCCCGGCCTCAGTTTCGCCCACGGCCGTGCAGGATGTCGTGCTCGCGCAGGAGACACCGGAGAGCACTGCGTCCGCTCCGGCGACCGAAGGAAGCGTCGTTGTCGTCCAGGTGGTTCCGTCGAAGACCTGGGCCACCGCGCTGGACACTTCGTCGTTGCCGACGGCCATGCACCAGGTCGCCGTCACGCAGGAGTCGGCATTGAGCTCGCCCGCACCTGTCCCTGCCGGCGACAGTATCGGCCCCCACGCCGAGCCGTCCCAGACGGTGGCGAGGGGCACAAGGGGCGGACCGCCGAGCGTGCCGCCGTAGCCGACCGCCAGGCAGAACGATCCCCCGGCGCAGCTGACCCCCGCCAGGTCGTTGATCTGGATCGCACCAGTGAACTCGTTGGGCGTCGAGGTGATCGACCAGGCGCCAGGCACGGTGACGTGGGCCACCGGACCGACAGCGCCTGCCGGAGTCGGGCCACCGGCGAGTCCGGAGGCCACGAGAGCTCCCAGGACACCGATGACCGCGGAAGCGAGGATTCGGGGCAGTCTCATGTCGGACTCCATTTCGTTCGGAACTTCTCGGCCAACGGTTCGCCCTGTCACCAGACCGGCGCGGGACTGCGTTGGGAACGGTCGAGCCGACCCGCCGTCATGAGTATGGCGGTTCGGGTGTCCTGGGAGTGGGATCCCGACCGTCCGGCGTGCCTAGGAATAGATCCTCGCCCAACGGGTTGACAACGTACGTATTGCGATATATCGTGATTGCACGTGAGCGGTCTGAATACACCGCCCCACGACACGCAGGACCGGTCGACCGACCGTTCCACCGAACGAACAAGGAGATTCACCACATGCATGGACAACACACACATGACAGCATTCACGGCGACCACCCGGGCGACCACGGCGGCCACTTCTGGCATGAACACCGCGACCTGGTGGCGGGCGCAGTCCGCGGACGCCAGCGGGGCCGGGGACGCGGGCGGGGCGACGCCTTCGGGCAGGGATTCGGCCGCCACGGCGGATTCGGGCCGGGCTTCGGCCGGGGTCCCAAGGTCCGCCGGGGCGACGTCCGCGCCGCCATCCTCGCCCTCCTGGCGGAGGAGCCGATGCACGGTTACCAGATCATCACCGAACTCGGTGAGCGCAGCGGCGGGTCCTGGCGGGCCAGCCCCGGCTCGGTCTACCCGACCCTGTCGGCCTTGGAGGACCAGGGACTGGTGACTGCCGACCAGCGGGAGGGGAAGCGGGTGTTCACCCTGACCGTCGAGGGTCGCACCGAAGCCGCGGCGGCCGGCGACGGTCCCGCACCGTGGGACGAGGCCGCCGCCGGCGACACCTCACTGCACGACCTGCGCGGCCTGATGGTCCAGGTGGCCAAGGCCACCATGCAGGTGACCCAGGCCGGAACCGAGGGCCAGATCAAAGCTGCAGCCGAGATCCTCACCGATGCCCGTCGGCGGATCTACCTCGTCCTGGCCGACGGCGGCGTGTCCGACGACGCCTGACCGGATGGTCCGGCCTACCCGATCGGCCATCGCCGGTCGGGTAGGCCTCAGGCGCCCTCGTAGTCGAAGCCAAGGTCGGGGGCGGTCAACAGGGCGGTGAACTCGAGGCCCTCGGCCGCCGCCATGGCCGCACAGGTCCCGCCCCGATCGACCACGGCCACCAGAAGTACCGGTTCGGCCCCCGCTTCGCGGACGGCATGTGCCGCCTCGAGCAGTGAGGTGCCCCGGGTGACGGTGTCCTCGGTGATCACCACCCGATCGCCGGGATCGAGCGCACCGGCGATCCTTCCGCCCGCACCATGGTCCTTCGCCTCCTTGCGGACACTGAAGGCCTTGAGGTGACGCCCCCTGGTGGCGGCCACCCCGGCGGTGACGAAGGCCACCGGGTCGGCTCCCATGGTCAGGCCCCCGATGGCGGTGGCGTCGTCCGGCACCACCGAGAGGATGCCGTCGGCCACCAGCACCATCGCCTCGGGCCGGCACACCGTCTGCTTCGAGTCGATGAACCAGGAGCTCTTGCGCCCTGACTTGAGGGTGAAATCGCCCCGCTTCACCGAGTGCTCGAGCAGATGGGACCGGAGAGCATCGAACCGTGATTCGGGGAGGGGTGTCGTCACGTCTGTTCGCCCCACAGGCTCGGGCCGACCAGGTCGACCCCACGCTCACCTTCCTGCACCCGTCCGACCACGACGGCCTCGAGGCCTCTGCCCCGCAGTGCGCCCAGCGCGTCGTCGGTCGATTCGGCCCCCACCATCAGGACCATCCCGAGGCCGAGGTTGAACACCCGGGCCATCTCTTCGTCAGCCACCATCCCGAGGCTCCGGATCTCCCCGAAGATGCGGGGGACGTCCCAGGTGCCCTGTTCGATCACCGCTCGGGCGCCCTCGGGAAGGGCACGGGGGATGTTGCCCGCGAATCCGCCGCCGGTGACGTGGGCCACGGCGTGGACATCGGCGGCGTCGATGGCCGCCCGGACCGCTGGCGTGTAGATGACCGACGGCCGGAGCAACTCGTCCCCGAGTGTCGTGGACGCGCCCTCCCACGCGGGGGCGTCGAGCGAACGACCCGAACGCGCCAGCAGAACGTGCCGGGCGAGGGTGTAGCCGTTGCATCGCAGGCCGGGCGACGGCAGGCCGACCAGCACGTCGCCAACGCTCACCCGTGCCGATCCGAGGATCTTCTCCTGATCGACGACGCCGACGGCGAATCCGACCAGATCGAACTCGCCCGGCTCCATGATCCCGGCATGCTCGGCCATTTCGCCGCCCAGAAGTGCCGCTCCCACCTGGCGGCAACCTGCGGCCACGCCGGCCACCAGGTCCGCCATGTGGGCGGGATCGACGGCACCGGTCGAGATGTAGTCGAGGAAGAACAGGGGCTCCGCACCTTGGCAGACCAGGTCGTCCACGCACATGGCCACCAGATCGATCCCGATCGTGTCGAGGCGGCCGAGCTCCTGGGCGACGACGAGCTTGGTGCCCACACCATCCGTCGCCGCCACCAGGACGGGCCGGTCGTAGCGCGCCGTGTCGAGGCGGAAGAGACCGCCGAAATCACCCAGGTCGCCGACCACCTCGGCCCGCCGGGTCGAGGCCACCATGGGCTTGATCAGGTCGACAGCCCGTTCACCGGCATCGATGTCCACGCCGGAGTCGGCGTAGGTGGCGGGTCGGTCAGGGGGTGGGAGGGGTGTGTCCGCCACGCGTCCTGTCACGCCGAGGTGGAACCGGCGGCAGCCACCACCGACGGCCGTTCGGCGATCTCCACCTTTACCTGCTGAACGGGAACCGGATAGTTACCGGTCAGGCAGGCGTCGCAGAATCCGGCGCCGGGGGCGTCGATGGCCTCGACCAGGTGCTCGAGGCTCAGGTACTCGAGGGAGTCGACCCCGAGGAACTCGACGATCTCGTCGAGGGTCTTCACCGCGGCGAGCAGCTCCGTCCGGTCCGGTGTGTCGATGCCGTAGAAGCACGGCCATTGGAAAGGGGGCGATGAGATGCGGAGGTGGATCTCGGACGCCCCTGACTCGCGGAGCATCTTGACCATGGCCCGGGTGGTGGTACCCCGGACGATCGAGTCGTCGACCACCACAACCCGCTTGCCGGCGATGTTTTCGCGCAGCGGGTTCAGTTTGCGACGCACCCCGTTCGCCCGCTCGGCCTGCGTCGGCGCGATGAACGTCCGCCCGATGTACCGGTTCTTGACGAGTCCCTGGCCATAGGGGATGCCTGAGGCCACGGCATAGCCCTCGGCCGCGGGAACGCCGGAATCGGGTACGCCCATCACCAGCTCGGCGGCGACCGGCGCCTGGGTGGCGAGCAGCATGCCCATCCGGCGACGGGCACCGTGTACCTCGTTGCCGTACAGCCGGGTGTCCGGACGGGCGAAGTAGACGAACTCGAAGATGCACAGCTTGGGATCGAGGCGTTCGTCGGGGAAGGGGTAGACGGAACGGAGCTCCTTGCCGTCGATGACCACCATCTCCCCCGGCTCGAGCTCGCGGAGGAAGGTGGCCCCGATCACATCGAGCGCCGGCGATTCGGAGGCCAGGACCCAGCCCTGTTCGTATTGGTCGGTCGCCTCGAGCCGTCCCAGGCACAGCGGCCGGAATCCGTTCGGGTCGCGCACGCCGATGATCCTGTCGGCGTCCATCAACACGAAGGAGAACGCACCCTCCACGCCGGGCAGGACCTCCATCAGTGCCGCTTCGAGGTCGCCGGCGTGCTGGGAGCGGGTGCGCTCGGGGTCGTCGGGGGGGAACGCCTGGGCCAGGAGCTCGGCCACCAGGTCGCTATCGGAGGAGACCAGGCCCGGCAGCATGTTGGCCTGCCCGGCCAATGCATCGGTATTGGTCAGGTTGCCGTTGTGGGCCAGACCGAACCCGGCTCGCCCCACGCCCCGGAAGACAGGTTGGGCGTTGATCCAGTCACTCGATCCTGCGGTGGAGTACCTGGTGTGGCCGATGGCCAGGTGACCGCGGAGGCCGGAGAGCTTGCGTTCGTCGAACACGGTGGTGACGAGGCCCATGTCCTTCATCACGGTGATGAGGTCGCCGTCGCTGACGGCCATGCCGGCCGACTCCTGGCCACGGTGTTGCAGTGCGTAGAGGCCGTCGAAGGTGAGATGTGCGACGGGTCGACCCGGGGCGTAGACCCCGAAGACGCCGCACGCTTCCTTCGCCTCCATCATCGGTTGATCACCGCACACACCGGGGGTCGTCGGGCTGCCGGGGCAGGGACAGGACAGACACGCACCTGACCACGTATTCACTCTAGTGCCACCTGCCTGCCATCCGCCCATCAACCGCCAGGCGGCGGCGACAAGCCTCGTTGTGGACGCCCCTCATCGTGGACGCCCCTGCGGTGGACATGGCCATCGAGCCGATCGGCCACCGGGCCGGTAGCGTGCGCGGAGTGATCGACCTCCATACCCACTCCGACCGGTCCGATGGGAGCGATTCCCCGGGCCGGATCGTGGAGATGGCCCACGACGTGGGCTGCAGCGCGGTGGCGCTGACCGATCACGACACACTGGACGGCCTGCCCGAGGCCCGGGCCCGGGCCGAGCAGCTGGGGATCCGTCTTGTCCCGGGCTGTGAGGTCTCCTGCATCCCGATCGCCGGAGGCGGGGTGCACGTGCTCGCGTACTTCGTCGATGACCCGACCAGCCCGTTGGGTGTCGAGCTCAGCCGCCTGCGCGAGGACCGCCGGATCCGGAACGAGGCTCTCGCCGTCCGCCTGCAGCAGTTGGGGATCCCGGTGACAGTGGGCATGGCCGCCGCCCACGCCGGCACGGTCTCCGGTGTCGGGCGACCCCACTTCGCCCGCGCCCTGGTCGATGTCGGCGCCGTCGCCACCCTCGACGAGGCCTTCACCCGGTACCTCGGGAACGGCGGCGAGGCTTACATCCCGAAGGGGCGACTGACCGTGGCCGATGTGTGCCGACTCGTCCGTCAATCGGGTGGTGTCGCGGTGCTGGCCCATCCGCACACGGTCGGACTGGAGGGAGACGCTCTGGCCGCCGCCGTTTCCACCATGGTCGAGGCGGGCCTCGGCGGGCTCGAGGCTGTGTACGGCCGCTACTCACCGCGGCAGCGGACCGACCTGTCCAACCTCGCCCGACGGTTCGGTCTGGTGGCCACCGGCGGCTCCGACTACCACGGAGCGTCAAAGCCCGACCTGCATGTCGGGACCGGCACCGGTGACCTCAAGGTCGCCGACCGGGTGCTGGCTCAACTCGAGGAGGCCAGGCCGGCCGCCTGAGCCAGGTCCACCTACGTATCAGTTGGTGACAGGAGCCAGATCGTCGAGCAGCTCCGGCAGCCGGTCGCGCCAGACCGCCGTGGCGTCGTCCAACGCCAGGTCCACCAGGTCGCCGATGACGACACGGTCCCCGCCGGCCGTTCCGAGCACCCGGAATCCGACACCGGCGTCGGCTGCCCGCGACAACAGGTCGTGGCTGCGGGTGGTGCACACGACGACCCGGGACGGCGCTTCGTTGAACAGCTCGTGGTGATCGGCCACCCCGGACACCTGTACGCCGATGCCGGACCGCACCGCGAGTTCGGCGAGCGCCACTCCCAGACCGCCTCCGGACACGTCATGGACGCCGTCCACCAGGCTGTCGCCCCCGGCCACGCCCTCGGCCACCAGCGTGGCCACGAAGTCGACCAGGCGACCATGACCGGCCAGGTCGATCGGCGGCAGTGTGCCGTTGCGATGATGGCGCAGCTGCACGGCCCAACGAGACCCGGCCAGCGACGGAGCGCTCCGGTGAGAGTTCGCGGTGCCCATGCTGGCGTCCAACAGCACCAATGTGCCCCCCTCGACCAGGGTGATCCCCGGCGGCCGGGCCGCCAGTTTTTCGATCAGCCCGAGGCCGCCGATTACCGGTGTCGGATCGATGTCCCGGCCGTAGCTCTCGTTGTACAGGCTCACATTGCCCCCGATGACCGGGAGTCCGAGGGCCACACATGCCTCCGCCATCCCGTCGATGGCCTCCGACAGCTGCCACATCACTTCGGGGTGCTCGGGGTTTCCGAAGTTGAGGCAGTTGACCACTGCCTTCGGCGTCGCCCCCGAGCAGGCCAGGTTGAGGGCGGCCTCGGCCACGGTGGCGATCGTCCCGGCCCGGGGATCGATGGCGCACCAGGTCGGGTTGGAGTCGGTGGTCAGAGCCAGGCCCCGCTCCGACGGCGGTAGCCCCGGCGCGGCCAGGCGGAGGACAGCGCTGTCACCTCCCGGGCCCTCGACCGTGTTGAGGAAGAGTTGGTGGTCGTACTGCCGATAGACCCAGGTGGGGTCGGCCAGCAGCGCCAGCAGGTCGTGACCGCAGTCGGTCGGGGCCGGTAGTGCGCCGGGCTCGTCGGCGAGCCGGGCGTCGTAGTCGGAAGGCCTCGACAGGGGCCGCCGGTACAGAGGGGCGTCCTCGCTGAGGGCGACCGCCGGCACGTCGCCGAGCACGGCGCCGTCGACGCCGTCGAGGATGCGCAACCGCCCGGGGGCGCCCGCAGGAGCCTCGGTGACCCTTCCTACGACGGCGGCCCGGACCTCCCATTTGTCGCAGACCTCCTGGACCCGGGGAAGGTCGTCCGGGGTGACGATGGCCAGCATCCGCTCCTGGCTCTCCGACGTCATGACCTCGTAGTCGGCCATGCCGGGCTCGCGCCGGGGAACAGCGGAGACGTCCACGTCCATCCCCACTCCCCCGCGGGCCGCCGTCTCACTGGTGGCGCACACCAGACCAGCCCCGCCCAGATCCTGGATCCCGACGACCAGCTTGGCGTCGAGCAGCTCCAGGCACGCTTCGATGAGTCGCTTCTCCTCGTAGGGATCACCCACCTGAACGCTCGGGCGCTTGGCTGCTTCCTCCTCGGCGTCACCACCGCCGAATCCGGCGGATGCCAGCACACTCACCCCGCCGATACCGTCCCGTCCGGTCGACGAGCCGAGCAGGATGGCGAGGTTGCCGGGTCCCGATGCCTGGCCGAGCACCAGCCGCTCCGTCGGCAGGACCCCCATGCACAGGACATTGACCAGTGGGTTCTGGGCGTAACAGGGGTCGAAGGTGAGCTCGCCCCCGATGGTCGGGACGCCCACCGAGTTGCCGTAACCGGAGATACCGGCCACCACTCCCTCGATCAACCACTGCTGGCGGGCCTCGGTGGGGTCACCGAAGAAGAGGGGGTCCATGACGGCGATCGGGCGGGCGCCCATGGTGAAGATGTCCCGGAGGATGCCGCCCACCCCGGTGGCGGCACCCTGGTAGGGCTCGATGGCCGAGGGATGGTTGTGGGACTCGATCCGGATGGCCACGGCGATGCCGTCGCCGGCGTCGATCACCCCGGCGTTCTCGCCCGGGCCGACGAGCACGTGCGGGGCCTCGGTGGGCAGCCGCCGTAGGTGCACCCGTGACGACTTGTACGAACAGTGCTCGCTCCACATGACGGCGAACAGGGCGAGCTCGAGGTGGTTGGGGAGCCGACCGAGAACGCTCACGACCTCGTCGTGCTCGCCGTCGGTCAGCCCGAGCGCACGATGAAGCGGCTCACCCGATTCGGTCAACAGATCGGCCTCCACTTGTCCGCTCCGGTCCATGGTCGCAGCGTACCCGGACCCTGCGGGCGTGTAGATACCCGGCTCGGATTCTTTCCGGTTTGCGACAGCTAGTTCGCCGGCAACGGCGCAAGTAACCCGACTCATCGCGCAAGTAACCCCCCTCATCGAGGCGTTCACAACTCCTCCCACTGACCCACCGGGACCCGATCGCCGGTCCCACAGGGCCAAATCTCCCATGACCGGGCAGTCCTATGACCGAATGCGCAGCTATCGAACCGTGCTACGGCCGCAGCTTCCACGGCGGTCACCGGCAACCGTAGATTGCCGAAAACCGCGTCGGGTATCCCTCAAGTGGAGGGCGCGATTGCTTATCATTGGGGATGAAGTAGCCTCTCCATTTGTCCTAAATACCAACACTGGAAGAGTGATCACATGCCAGCTGCCACCACCGCCAAATCCCGCAAGAAGACCCCGATGTCCGCCGAGCACAAGGCAGCACTGGCCAAGGGTCGCGAGGAGGGCCGCATCGTGCGGCAGTACCTCGAGGCACTCGAGTCGACCAAGCCGCGCCGGGGTCGTAAGCGCACGCCGGACTCGATCCGCAAACGCCTCACGGTCATCAACAATCAGCTGCCCGATGCCGAGCCGCTGAACCGTCTGCACCTGGTGGAGGAGAAGCAGCGCCTCGAAGCCGAACTGGCACACAGCGGGGATGTCGTCGACCTGGCGGCCCTCGAGAAGAGCTTCGTCAAGGTGGCCCGCCAGTACGGCGAGCGCAAGGGGATCTCCTACTCGGCGTGGCGCACCGTTGGCGTGAGCGCCCCGGTGTTACAGGCGGCCAAGATCCCCCGCACCCGCAGCTGATCGGGCCGGCGGGCCACCAGCCCGCCAGCCTCAGGCAGCCGGCAGTACCGCGCCGGCCGATCGCAGCAGGGCCCGTAGAAGGACGAGGCCGTCCTGCGAACCGAGTAGCGGGTCCGAGGCCCTTTCAGGGTGGGGCATGAGTCCGACCACGTTGCGGCCGGCGCTGCACACTCCGGCGATGTCGTCGACCGATCCGTTGGGGTTGTCCACGTAACGGAGCACGACCCGACCCTCGTCGCGCAATTGGGCGAGGGTGGTGACGTCGCAGGTGTAGTTGCCCTCGAAGTGGTTGATGGGAATCGACAGCTCGGTTCCCACCGGCACCCCGTCGGTCAAGGCGGTGTCGTCGCGCTCGACCCGGATCGCCACCGTGGTGCACACGAAGCGGAGACCCCGGTTCTTCTGGAGGGCCCCGGGCAGCAGGCCGGCCTCGGTGAGTACCTGGAAGCCGTTGCAGATTCCGACCACCGGGCCGCCGGCCGCGGCATAGTCGGCGACGGCGTCCATGACCGGGGAGAAACGGGCGATCGCTCCGGGACGGAGGTAGTCGCCGTGGGCGAATCCACCGGGTAACACCAGTGCGTCGTAGTGGCCGAGTGAGGTGGTGCCGTGCCAGACCAGCTCCGCGACAGCGCCCATTCGCTCCAGGGCCAGCACGGCGTCATGCTCGCAGTTGGTCCCCGGGAACAGCACCACGCCGATGCGCTGAGCCATCAGTCCGGTGAGCCCAGAGGTCGGACCCGCACCACCGACTCCTCGATGACCGGGTTGGCGAGGAGTCGATCGGCGACCACGGTGGCCTGGGCCAGCGCGTCGGCATCGTCGGCCGCGTCCAGGTCGAACCGGAACGACTTACCGGCCCGCACCCCGGTCACCCCGTCGAGACCGAGTGCGGGCAGCGCCCGTTCGATGGTCGCCCCCTGGGGATCAGCTATCCCGTCACGCAGGAGCACCTCGACCTGGACCGAGAACTGACGGGTCGACGTCATGCTCACGCACCGTACCAGTCGGCCAGCGAGCGCCCGCAGACCAACTCATAGGCCGCCACATACCGGTTCGACGTGGCATCGACGATGGCGGACGACAGTGCCGGGGGCGGGGGTTGCTTGTCCCACGGCTGGGCCTCGAGCCAGTCGCGCAGAGGCTGCTTGTCGAACGACGGCGGGTTGGTGCCCGGGGCGCAGTCATCGGCCGGCCAGAACCGGGACGAGTCGGGTGTGAGCACCTCGTCGCACAGCGAGAGCTTTCCGTCGATGTAGCCGAGTTCGAACTTGGTGTCGCAGATCACGATGCCCTTCTCCTCGGCCCGGGCAGCGGCCCGCGAATAAGCGGCCAGGCACAGATCAGCAGCGGCCTCGGCCGCCTCCTTGCCCACGATGTCGGCGGCCTCGGCCATCCCGATGTTGAGGTCGTGTCCCTCGGTCGCTTTGGTCGAGGGCGTGAAGATCGGCTCGGGAAGGGCCTGGGCGTGGAGCAGACCTGCCGGCATGGGCATACCGTGGACCGTTCCCTCGCGCTCGTACTCCTTGTAGGCCGAACCGGCCAGGTAGCCCCGCACGATGCACTCGATGTCGAGCATCTCGGCCCGGCGTACCAGCATCGACCGTCCGGCCAGGTAGTCCAGGCCGCCGGCCAGGGAGGCGGCTCCGTCGGGGAAGTCAGCCGTATCGGCGCTCACCAGGTGGTTGGGGGCGAGGTCGGATAGCTCCTCCAGCCATGCCGCCGTCATCGCCGTCAGGACCCGTCCCTTCTGTGGGATCGGCTCCCCCATGATGACGTCGAAGGCCGAGATGCGGTCCGAGGCCACCATCAGCAGGCGGCCGTCGCCGGCGTCGTACAACTCGCGGACCTTGCCAGATGACAACAGCGGCAGAGGGGACGGGGTCATGGGGTTAGCTCCTCCAGGGCATCGGTGAAACGGTGGACGTGACGCAGCGTACGGGACAGGTCGAAGGCGGCGTCGAGCTCCGGTGCGGAAAGCGTGACTTCGGGGTCGGCGTCGAGCACCGCCCGGAAGCTTCGCCCCTCCTCCCACGCTTGGCGCGGCGTCACGTTGCACGATCCGGTAGGCGGCATCCCGGCTGAGGCCGCCACTGACCAGGGCGAGGAGCACCGATTGGCTGAAGACGAGACCGCGACTGCCTTCGATGAGGGTGGCCAGCGCCCGCTCGGGATGCAGCACCAGCCCCTCGACCAGGCCGGTCGTCTTCTGCAGCATGTAGAGGGTGAGCATGCTGGCATCGGGGAGTACCACCCGCTCGACCGAGCTGTGGGAGATATCCCGTTCGTGCCACAGCGCCACGTCTTCCAGCCCTGCCGACAGGTAGCCGCGCAAGACCCTGGCCAGGCCGCACAGGCGCTCGGACAGGATCGGATTGCGCTTGTGGGGCATGGCCGAGCTGCCCTTCTGCCCGGGCTTGAACGGTTCCTCCACCTCGCCCAGCTCGCTGCGGGCCATGTGGCGGATCTCGGTGGCGATCTGCTCGATGGTGGCCCCGACCGAGGCGCAGGCCCAAAGGAACTCGGCGTGCCTGTCTCTGGCCACCACCTGGGTGGCCGGCACCGGGACCAGGCCGAGTGCGGTGCAGACGTGGAGTTCGACCCGGGGGTCGATGTTCGAGAACGTCCCGACGGCGCCGGACAGCTTGCCTACGGCCACCCGTTCGCGGGCCGCCCGCAGCCGCTGCACGTCACGGTCGGCCTGCAGTGCCCACAGTGCGAACTTGGCACCGAACGTCGTGGGCTCGGCGTGCATGCCGTGGGTGCGGCCGGTCACCGGAATGTCGATTGCGTCCAGCGCCCGTGCCTTGCAGGCCCGCACCAGTCCGCCCGCCGCCTCGATCAGCAGGTCGGCCGCTCGGGTCAAGGTGGCACAGAGCGCGGTGTCGACCACATCCGACGAAGTCAGCCCGTAGTGGATCCACGAGCCATCGGGTTGGCCGATGGCCTCCTGGACGACGTCGACGAACGCGGCCACATCGTGATCGGTGACCCGCTCACGCTCGGCCACCGCCTCGACGAATGCGGCGTCGACCCTCGGTGCGTGATCCCGGCAGTACGCGGCGGCGTCCGCGGGCACGTCCCCGACCTCGACCCAGCCATCGGTGGCCAGCAGCTCGACCCGCAGCCACATGGCGAACCGGGCCTCGTCGGAGAAGAGCGCGGTCATCTCCTTCGGCGCGTAGCGCGGGATCATCGTGGTGCCTCTGCTTTCATACGGGCGTCGGAGCCGGTCGAGCCTGAAGGGCCGCCGGGTGGGCGTTCGGCCGACCGCGCGGCCTCGAGGGCGATATCGGACCGGTGCTGCATCCCGGGCCAGGCGATGGCGTCGACACCGGCATAGGCACGGGTGCGGGCCTCGGACAGTGTCCCGCCCAGAGCGGTGATCCCCAGCACCCGGCCGCCCGAGGTGACCACGCCGCCGCCTGCCGGGCTCGGGGCCGTGCCGGCATGGAACACGGTGACCCCGGGCAACGACCCAGCGCCGGCCAGTCCTGAGACGGCGTCACCGGTGCGCGGCTGGTCCGGGTATCCCTCGGACGCCAGCACGACGCAGACGGCCGGGTCGGGTGCGAACCGGGGTGTGCTGACCAGCGCCCCGGCAGCCACCTCGGCCAGCAGGGCGCCCAGATCGCCCTCGAAGCGCGGGAGGACCACCTGGGTCTCGGGGTCCCCGAACCGCACGTTGAACTCGAGCACCTTCGGTCCGGTCGGGGTCAACATCAGCCCGGCGTAGAGGACGCCCCGGTAGTCGATGCCACGGGCCCGGAGCGCGGTCACCAGCGGGGCGACCGCCTCGTCGACCAATGAGGCCACCAGCGCCTCGTCCACAGAGGGGACCGGTGAGAAGGCACCCATGCCCCCGGTGTTGGGACCGAGGTCGCCGTCGTCGCGTCGTTTGAAGTCCTGGGCCGGAGCGAGAGCGGCCAGGCGCTCGCCGTCGCACAGGACCAGCAGCGAGCATTCGGAGCCGGTCAGTCCCTCCTCGATCACCACCTGGCGCCCGGCGCTCCCGAACGCGTCGCCCGACAGCTTGGCGGCCACGTCGGACTCGGCCTCGTCCAACGAGTCGGTCACCAGTACGCCCTTGCCGGCGGCGAGCCCGTCGGTCTTGACCACCCACGGGCCGTCGAGTGAGCGGAGGAACTCGACGGCCGGACCGACGTCGGTGAACACCCCGAACCGCGCCGTGGGGACTCCGGCCTCGGCCAACAGCTCCTTCATGAAGGCCTTGGATCCCTCGAGACGGGCTCCGTCCGCGCCCGGCCCGAAGACCAGCCGCCCGTCGGCCCGGAGCCGGTCGGCCAAGCCGTCGACCAGTGGTGCCTCCGGACCGATCACGTACAGGTCGGCCTCGAGCAGCTCGGGCGGGGTGTCCACGCTGGTGATGGCGTGGCCCTCGGGCGATGTTCCGCCGATCCCGGGATTGCCCGGGGTGACGAGGACATCGGCGGTGCGGGCCAGTACCACCGCCAACGCGTGCTCGCGTCCCCCCGAGCCCACCACACAGACCGTGCGGATCGGGCGTGGTGTCCGGGTCGAACCCGCGGGTACCCCCCCGCTCATGCGGCGAAGCGGACGAACTGCTCGCGACCGGGACCGACGCCGACGAGCCGGACCGGCACGCCGATCTGCTCGGCCAGGAAGTGGACGTAGTCACGGGCGGCCTGGGGAAGATCCCCGAGCTCGGTGGCCGACGAGATGTCGGACTGCCAGCCGGGGAGCTCCTCGTAGACGGGAGTCACCTGATGGAACACCGATTGGTGGTACGGCGGATGGGTGAACCGCTCACCATCGGCCTCGTAGGCGACGCAGACCTTCACCGTCTCGAACGTGTCCAGCACGTCCAACTTGGTCAGCGCCACTTCGGACAGTGAGTTGAGCCGAACCGCCTGGCGCATCATCACCGCGTCGAACCAGCCCGGTCGGCGCCGACGGCCGGTGTTGACCCCGTACTCGTGGCCCCGATCGACCAGGGTGTCGCCGATCTCGTTGACCAGCTCTGTGGGGAAGGGCCCGCTCCCCACCCGGGTCACGTAGGCCTTGGCGATGCCGATGACCTCGTCGATATAGCGGGGGCCCACGCCGGCGCCGGTGCAGGCACCGCCAGCCACCGGATTGGACGAGGTGACGAAGGGATAGGTCCCGTGGTCGAGGTCGAGGAAGGTCGCCTGGGCCCCCTCCAGCAGCACGTTGGCACCCCGTTCGAGGGCTTCGTGCACCAGGCCGACCGTGTCGGCCACCATCGGGGCGATCCGGGGGGCGAGCTGGTCGAGATAGAGGCCGCAGATGTCATCGGCTGACAGGGGCAGGCGGTTGTACACCTTGGCCAGGACCTGGTTCTTCTCCTTCAGGACCACGTCCAGCTTCTCGCGGAAGATCTTGGGGTCGAGCAGGTCCTGGACCCGGAGGCCCACACGCGACGACTTGTCGGCGTAGGACGGACCGATGCCCCGCTTGGTGGTGCCGAGCTTGTTCTTGCCCAGGTAGCGCTCAGCCAGCTGATCGAGCTCGTGGTGGTACGGCATGATCAGGTGGGCGTTGCCGCTGACCAGGAGGTTCGACGTGTCGATCCCCTTCGATTCCAGCGTGTCCACCTCGGCCAGGAGGACCGTCGGGTCGACCACGACCCCATTGCCGATGATCGGGGTGATGTGGGGGTAGAGGATCCCGCTCGGCACCAGTTGGAGGGCGAAGGTCTCCCCGTCCACGACAATGGTGTGGCCGGCATTGTGGCCGCCCTGATAGCGGACGACCAGCTCCATCTCCTTGGCCAGGAGATCGGTGAGCTTGCCCTTGCCCTCATCTCCCCATTGGGTCCCGACGACGACGGTTGCCGGCACGCGTCACTCCTCCGTTGTGAATGCGGATTACGCACCAGTGTACCCCGGTCCAACCGTGGGGCCGCAGGCCGCACCCGGGCGCCTGGAGCCATTGACCGGACCGGTCATACCAGGACGACGGCACCGTCCTTGGCGTCCACGGTGACGGTGGACCCCTCCGGATAACGGCCTTCGAGCAGAGCCAGGGCCAGCGGATCCTCGACCTGCCGCTGGATGACCCGGCGCAGTGGACGGGCCCCGTAATCGGGGTCGAATCCTTCGTGAGCCAACACCTTCTCCGCCTCGGGCGTGACCTCGAGGGACAACCGCCGCTCGGTCATCCGCCGGCGCAGACTCTGGAGCTGGATCGACACGATCCGGTTGAGGTCGGACTCGGTCAGATTGTGGAAGCGGACGATTTCGTCGATGCGGTTCACGAACTCCGGCTTGAAGTGCTCGATGGGCTCGCCCGGGATATTCGACGTCATGATCAGCACCGTGTTGGTGAAGTCAACCGTCCGGCCCTGGCCGTCGGTGAGACGACCGTCCTCCAGCACCTGGAGGAGCGTGTTGAACACGTCCGGATGGGCCTTCTCGAGCTCGTCGAGCAACACCACCGCGTAGGGCCGGCGACGGACGGCCTCGGTGAGCTGGCCCCCTTCCTCGTAGCCCACGTAACCGGGAGGGGCTCCGACCAGCCTGGCCACCGAGTGGCGCTCCCCGTACTCGCTCATGTCGATGCGGACCATCGCCTTGGGATCGTCGAACAGGAATTCGGCCAGCGCCCGGGCCAGTTCGGTCTTGCCCACACCGGTCGGTCCCATGAACAGGAACGACCCGATCGGTCGGTCCGGGTCGGACAGGCCGGCCCGGCTCCTGCGGATGGCGTTGGACACCGCGGACACCGCCTCGTCCTGTCCGACCACCCGGGCGTGGAGGGCATCCTCCATGCGGATCAGCTTCTCCACCTCACCCTCGAGGAGGCGGCTGACCGGGACACCGGTGGCCCGGCTCACCACTTCGGCCACGTCCTCGGCGTCGACCTCCTCCTTGAGGAAGCGCTGGGTCCTCTGGAGGTCGTCGAGGGCCACCGTGGCCTGTTCGATCTGGCGCTCGAGGTCGGGGACGATCCCGTAGGTGATCTCGGACGCCTCGGCCAGGTTGCCCTCGCGGCTCAGCCGCTCGGCGTCGCTGCGCTTCTGCTCGAGCTGGCCCTTCAGCGACTGGATGGTGGAGATGGCCTCCTTTTCGGCCTGCCAGTGGGCGGTCATGGCCGATGACTGCTCGGTCAGGTTGGCCATCTCCTCGTCCAGTCGGGACAGCCGTTCGGCCGACGCCGGGTCGGTCTCCTTGGTCAGCGCCATGCGCTCGATCTCCAACTGGCGGAGGCGCCGGGTGACCACGTCGAGCTCGGTCGGCATCGAGTCGATCTCGATGCGCAGCCGGCTGGCCGCCTCGTCCATCAGGTCGATCGCCTTGTCGGGCAGGAATCGACCGGTCACATACCGGTCGGACAGGACGGCCGCGGCCACCAGGGCCGCATCCTGGATCCGGACGCCGTGATGGACTTCGTAGCGCTCCTTCAGGCCCCGCAGGATGGCGATGGTGTCCTCGACCGAAGGCGGTGGCACGAACACCTGTTGGAATCGCCGCTCGAGCGCGGCATCTTTCTCGATGTACTTGCGGTATTCGTCCAAGGTGGTGGCTCCGATCATCCGGAGCTCACCCCGCGCCAGCATCGGCTTGATCATGTTGCCGGCGTCCATGGCCCCGTCGGCTCCCCCGGCCCCCACGATGGTGTGGAGCTCGTCGATGAAGGTGATGACCTCACCCTCGGCGTCGGAGATCTCTTTCAGGACGGCCTTCAGGCGCTCCTCGAACTCGCCCCGGTACTTCGCTCCGGCGATCATCGAGCCCATGTCGAGGCTGATCACCCGCTTGCCCTGCAGGCCCTCGGGCACGTCACCCTCGACGATGCGCTGGGCCAGACCCTCGACGATCGCCGTCTTGCCGACGCCGGGCTCGCCGATCAGGACCGGGTTGTTCTTGGTCCGGCGGGACAGTACCTGGATCACCCGTCGCACCTCTTCGTCCCGCCCGATGACCGGGTCCATCTTGCCCTGGCGGGCCAGCGCGGTCAGGTCCCGCCCGTACTTTTCGAGGGCCTGGAACGTCTCCTCGGGGTTCTGCGAGGTGACCCGGTGGCTGCCGCGCACGTCGCGCAGCGCCTGGAGCAGGGCGTCCTGGCGGACGCCGAGCCGGTCGGCCAGTGCCAGCAGGAGGTGCTCCACCGACAGGTACTCGTCGCCCATGTCGATGCGCTGACGGTCTGCGTCCTCGAGAGCCTCGCGCAGCTCCCGGTCGATGGTCGGCTCGGCCCCGCCGAAGGCCTGGGGCAGCCGCGCCAGTTCGTCCCCGATGCGGGCGCGCACGACAGCGGGCTCGACGCCGACCCGGTTCAGGATCGGCCCGGCGATACCGTCGGACTGGTCGAGCACGGCGGCCAGCAGGTGGGCCGGGGCCACCTCGGCGTTGGCTGCTTCGCGGGCCCGTTCCACGGCGGCGGCGAGCGCCTCCTGGGTCTTGAGGGTCCAACGTTCGGGATTGAGGGTCATCGGGAACCTCCGTTTCCATGGGGGGGACGTCTTGTGGTGCGGGTGGGGACGGGCAACTGTGAAAGCGGCACCAGGTCCCGTCGGTACTGCCGGTGGGTCACGGCCACCGCCTCGCGGGCGGCATCCCGAGTGGTGGCGAGCTCGGCCTGGAGCCGTTCGACCTCGGCTTGCAGTTCGAGGACGCGCCGCACACCCTCCAGGTTGAGACCCTGATTGGTGAGCAGCTGGATCTGGCGCAACCGATCGAGGTCGCGCTCGGAAAACCGGCGACTCCCGCCCTGGGTCCGGGTCGGGTCGAGGAGACCCTTGCGTTCGTAGACGCGCAGCGTCTGGGGATGGACCCCGGCGAGCTCGGCTGCCACCGAGATCACATAGACGGCTCGCGATCGATTGTCTTCTGTCATCTCACACTCCCAGTGACGAACGCGACGGTGGCTCGATCACTTTGGCAAGCTCCTCGACCGCCACACGCTGCTCGTCGGTCAACTCTTCGGGCACGGCTACCTCGACGGTGACCAGGAGGTCGCCGGTGTCCTTCTTCTTGCTGCCGGGGACGCCCCGACCCTTCACCCTGAAGGTGCGCCCCGACGGTGTGCCGGCCGCCACCCGGAGCGTCACCGGATCGTCGAGGGTGGGCACGGTCAGCGTGGTACCGAGCGCGGCTTCGGCGAAGCCGACCGGCACGGTCAATGTCAGGTTGGTGCCCTTGCGCCCGAAGAGACCGTGGCGACCCACCCGGGCGATGACATAGAGGTCGCCGGCGGGCCCACCGCCGCGGCCGGCGGCACCTCGTCCCTTGACCCGGATGCGTTGGCCGTCCTCCACCCCGGCGGGCAGACGGACCTTGACCGAACGGTTGCGGTGTTCGACACCGGTTCCCCCGCACGTCGGGCACGGGTGGGTGACGATGGTGCCGCGTCCGCTGCACTGCGGGCAGATCTGGCTGAGGGAGAAGAGGCCCTGGTTGTCCTGCAGCGAGCCGGTGCCACCGCAGCGGGGGCAGGTTTCGGGATGGGTACCCGGAGCGGAGCCCGAGCCCGAGCAGGTATGGCACCGGACATCGGTGGTGACGTTGACCGAGGTGGTGACACCGCGGACGGCATCCTCGAACGTCAGATGCAACTCGGTCTCGACGTCGCTTCCACGTTGGGGACCGCCGGTCTGCTGACCACCCCGTCGGCCGCGGCCGAACAGGCCGCCGAACAGGTCGCTGAAGTCGGCGGTGTCCTCCACCCGGTACGAACCGCCGCCGGGGAAGCCGCCGCCGCCGAATCCACCGGGGAAGCCACCTGCGGCCGGGCCCATGGTGCGGACCTCGTCGTACTCCTTGCGCTTGTCGGCGTCGCCGAGCACGTCGTAGGCGGCCGAGATCTCCTTGAACAGCTCGTCATTACCCGGATTGGTATCCGGGTGGTGCTTCTTGGCCAGCTTCCGGTACGCGCTGGTGATCTCCTTGGGGGTGGCCGTGCTCGGCACACCCAGGGTCTTGTAGTAGTCCTTCTCGAACCATTCGCGCTGCGGGGCCACCGTGTCTCTTCTCCGTGATCTGTGTTGCGTTCTCTGGTGATTCCCCTGCAGGTCAGCCCTGGACCATGACCATGGCCGGGCGAACGATCGAACCGTGCCAGCGATAGCCGGCCCGCATGACCTGGGCCACGATCGGCTCACCGGTGGCGGTCGGCTCGGCGTCATCGGGCGCGGCCACCTGGCCGACCGCCTCATGGGCGTTCGGGTCGAACTCCTCGCCGACCGGGTCGATCCGCTCGAGCCCCTCCTTGGCCAGAACACCCTGGAGGAGACTGCTGGCCGCTATCAAGGCCTTGGCCTCTTCGGAGTCGTTGTCGGCCACGTGATCAGTGGCCAGGTCCAACGCATCGAGCACCGGGAGCAGCTTGTCCACCAGGGACGCCGCCGCGCGGGACACCTGTTCGGCCTGCTGCTTGTACACGCGCTTCTTGTAGTTCTCGAATTCGGCCTGGAGCCGCCTCAGCGAGTCGAGATACTCGTCCCGCTCGGCCTGTGCCAGGACCAGAGGGTCGGCCTCGATCACATCGATGACGTCGTCGGCCTCGTCGGCCTCCGACACGTCATCCACCAGCTCGACGTCGACTACCTCGTCGGCGTCGTCACCGAACGCATCCCCATAGGTCGAGTCGGCACCGGGGACGGGGACCTCATCGGTCCCCGTCCCCTCGCCGTCACCGCGGAACCGCGGCGCGTCTTCCTGCGTCATCGTGGATCAGCCCTTCTCGTCCACGATCTCGGCGTCGACGACCTCGTCGTCATTCGCCTCATCGGCGGATACCTCCCCGCCTGGAGCTGACTCGCTCTCCTTGGCGGCCTCCTCATAGAGCCGCTGGCTGAACGACTGGCTGGCCGTGAGCAGCGACTCGGTCGAGGTCTTGATGACTTCGACGTCGGTACCGGCCAGAGCCTCTTTGAGGCTGGACAGTGCGGACTCGACCTTGTCCTTTTCGTCGCCTTCGAACTTCTCACCTTGATCCTTGATGAGCTTCTCGGTCTGGTAGACGAGGGAGTCGGCGTTGTTACGCACTTCTGCCTCCTCCTTGCGCTTGCGGTCGTCCTCGGCATGGGCTTCGGCGTCCTTCACCATCCGCTCGATGTCGTCCTTGGCCAGCGACGACTGCCCGGTGATGGTCATCGACTGCTCCTTGCCGGTCGCCCGGTCCTTGGCCGACACGTGGACGATGCCGTTGGCGTCGATGTCGAAAGTGACCTCGATCTGCGGCACGCCACGCGGAGCGGGAGGAAGGTCGACCAGCTGGAACTTGCCCAGCGTCTTGTTGTACATCGCCATCTCCCGCTCGCCCTGGAGGACGTGGACCTCCACCGACGGCTGGTTGTCGTCGGCAGTGGTGAAGACCTCACTGCGCTTGGTCGGGATGGTGGTGTTGCGCTCGATGAGGCGGTGCATGACCGCGCCCTTCGTTTCGATGCCCAGCGAAAGCGGGGTCACGTCGAGCAGGAGGACGTCCTTCACCTCACCCTTCAACACGCCGGCCTGGACGGCGGCGCCGATGGCGACCACCTCGTCCGGGTTGACGCCCTTGTGGGCCTCCTTGCCGGTGAGTGTCTGGACCAGGTCCTGGACGGCCGGGATACGGGTCGAACCACCGACGAGGACCACATGGTCGATGTCGGACTTCGAGAGTCCCGAGTCGGCGATGGCCTGATCGAACGGACCCTTGCAGCGTTCCACCAGGTCGGCGGTCAACTCGTTGAACTGGGAACGGGTCAGCTTGACGTCGAGGTGCTTGGGGCCCTCAGAGGTGGCGGTGATGAAGGGCAGGTTGATCTGGGTCTCCTGGACCGAGGACAGCTCGATCTTGGCCTTTTCGGCGGCCTCCTGGAGTCGTTGGGTCGCCATCTTGTCGGCGGACAGGTCGACACCCTCGGTGTCCTTGAACGTCTTGACCAACCAGTCGATGATCTTCTGGTCCCAGTCGTCGCCGCCCAGCTTCGAATCACCCGAGGTGGACTTGACCTCGAACACGCCGTCGCCGATCTCGAGGACGGACACGTCGAATGTGCCACCGCCCAGGTCGAAGACGAGGACCGTCTGATCGGCACCCTCCTTGTCGAGCCCGTAGGCCAGGGCGGCCGCGGTCGGCTCGTTGATGATGCGGAGCACCTCGAGACCGGCGATGGCGCCCGCCTCCTTGGTGGCCGTCCGCTGGGCGTCGTCGAAGTAGGCCGGCACGGTGATGACGGCCTGGCTCACGGTGTCACCGAGGAACGCCTCGGCGTCGCGCTTCAGCTTGCCCAGGATGCGGGCCGAGATCTCCTGGGGCGTGTAGTCCTTCCCGTCGATGTCCACGGTCCAGCTCGTACCCATATGACGCTTGACCGACCGGATGGTCCGGTCGGGGTTGGTGATCGCCTGGCGCTTGGCCACCTCGCCGACGAGCACCTCGCCCGACTTGGCGAATCCCACGACGGACGGCGTGGTCCGCGCGCCCTCGGCATTGGGGATGACGACGGGCTCGCCGCCTTCCAGCACGGCTACCACCGAGTTTGTGGTCCCGAGATCGATTCCTACGGCCTTGGCCATGATGTCCTGCCTCCTACTCCCCACCCTCTGCGGGCCTGGGACTTGATCTGCTTCCTGTCCTGTTCGTGCTGCTCCCGGGCACGTCCGGTCCTGCTCGACTTGTACGGTGCCCGGTCTGGTCACCGTTCCTCGACTACCTGGACTCTTCGTCCGTGTACAACTATAGCAAACTTGAGTGCCTATGCAACAAGTTTCTTGACTAGTTTCTTGACTAATTGCGAGAATTCCCTGGGGAGGGGGGCTTTGCACCCAGGGCCTCGTTTTTTGGAGCAGAAGCCGACTCTGCACCAAGAGGGCAGCTGCCCTGGTCAGAGCGCTATCGAACGTTACGTCCGCAGGAAGGTCGTGGTGCCACGTCCGTGTCCGGCACAAGAAAGTGGCGGTCACCTGTGCATTCTGCACAGTGGTCGCACTTCTCCATTGGCCTGCGCAAATGGGCGTCCCGGGAAGGCGTCGGGGATCTGAGTCCGGCTCATATTGGACTCCAAGGTTGCCTCGGTACCGTCGCACCACGCCGGGCCCGACGAGCCGATGGCTTCCCCCTTTGAGCTCCGGGCCCGGCACCATCCGCCATCACCATCGGCGCCCGTTGGCGGCACTTCGCCGCACGCGGAGTTCCCTCGACGCACAGCACTTTTGATGCCTGGGTGCAGCTTGTACCGCAGGTCGTCCCCGGGTGCGAGGCCACGGTGGTGCCGGGTACGCACCGGATACGCTCCCTGCATGCCCCAATTGGTGCTCATCCGCCACGGTCAGTCCCGATGGAACGCCGAGAATCTCTTCACCGGTTGGTTCGACGTGGACCTCACCGACAAGGGCGAGGAGGAGGCCCGGGCCGCGGGCCGCCTACTGGCCGACGATCCGGATCTCGACCTGCGGGTCGTCCACACCTCGCTGCTGACCCGGGCCATCCGGACCGCCGACCTGACCCTGGAGACGGCCGGACGGACCTGGCTGCCGGTCAGGCGAAATTGGCGCCTGAACGAGCGCCACTACGGCGCCCTGCAAGGGCTCGACAAGAAGGAGACCGCGGCCCGCCACGGCGAGGTACAGGTAAAGGAGTGGCGGCGCAGCTACGCCACCCCGCCGCCGCCGGTCGAGCGCGGCGACGTCCACGATCCCGCTGGCGACCCCCGCTACCGCGACGTGCCGATCGACGCGCTGCCCCTCACCGAATGCCTGGCCGACGTCGTGGAGCGGGTCGTGCCGTACTGGGCCGACGCCATCGTGCCCGACCTGTTGGCTGAAGGGGCAAGGGGGGGCAGCGTTCTGGTGGTCGCTCACGGCAACAGCCTGCGGGCCTTGCGCAAGCACATCGAGGGCATCGGGGACGATGAGATCGTGGAGCTCGAGATTCCGACCGGGATCCCCTATCGCTACGTGCTGGCAGAGGACCTCTCCGTAGTGTCCCACGGCTTCCTCGGAAACCTCGAGGCTGCGGCGGCAGCCGCCGAAGCCGTCCGCCGCCAAGCCGGCTGAGCTCAGTCAGGTCCCTCAACGACGAACGGCCGGCCCAAAGGCCGACCGTTCGTCCAATCTGGCCGCCGGAGGGGGGTTCCAGCGGGTTACTACGCTGCCGGAGGGAGGGGGGCTGCCTCCGACAGGGACTTGGGGCTCATCGAGCCCTTGCGGTTGGTTGTCTACAGGGCGTCCGGCCCCCGCTCACCGGTCCGGACCCGGATGATCTCTTCGACGGGAAGGATCCATACCTTGCCGTCTCCGATCTTCCCCGTTCCCGCGACGTCGACGATGGCGTTGGCCACATCATCTACCTGCGCATCGTCGACGACGACTTCGATCCGGATCTTCGGAACGAACTCGACCTCGTACTCCGCACCCCGATAGACCTCGGTGTGGCCCCGCTGGCGCCCGAATCCCTGGGCTTCCGTGAGGGTCATCCCGTGGACACCGAGCGTCTTGAGGGTCTCCTTGACTTCGTCGAGTTTGAACGGCTTTAGCACCGCGACGATCAGTTTCATTCTGCATGTCTCCTTGTCGTAACCGTTGTTGTCCAGTCTGCTCCCGGCTGAGCCGGCGCGGACCCGGTCACGCCGGTTCCTCCTCGGTGGGTTCGGAACTCTTCTTGGTGCTCACATCTCCGGCCATGGACATGGCCCCGACACGCTCGGCAAGGGTCTCGACCGGGAAGGCCTCCTCGCCGTGGATGGCGAGGTCACCGACCTCGAGAACCTCGTCGCTGTAGCGAGCCCCGCCCGGGAGCACCAGACCGATCAGCTTCATCAGGATGAACGTGATGACGGCCGACCAGAGGATGACGAACACGGCCGCTCGGGCCTGTTCCCACAGCTGGTGAGCCGACCCGGTGTAGATCAGCCCGCTGACACTGAATGGCACGCAGTGGGCCGTGGCCGAGATGTAGGTCTGGTTGGTCGTGGCGACCACCTGGCCCGCCGAATCGAGATGACCGCACCCGTACTCGAGCATGCCCGGATCCCCGAAGATACCGAGCAGGAGACCACCGAACAGTCCGGCGATCCCGTGGGTGTAGATGACACCGAGGGCGTCGTCGACCTTGGAGAACGGGCGCACCTTGGAAAGGAAGTTCCAGGCGACCCAGACGATGACCGTGCAGATCACGCCGATGTAGATAGCACCCTGGCCGTTGACCCAGCCTGCGCATGGAGTGATCCCGACCAGACCGCAGATCATGCCGTTCACACCACCGAGGAAGGTGGGCTTCTTCTCCTTGGAGAGCCAGGCGTCCATGGCGATCCAGGTCAGAACACCCGCTGCAGTGGCCAGGTTGGTGTTGACCACGGCGGCAGCGGCATCGGCCCCGGCGTAGTACGGGTCACCACCGTTGAAGCCGTTCCAGCCGAGCCACAGGATCCCAGCCCCGACGCCCGCCATCACCAGGTTGTTGGGGATGGCGTGCTGTCTGTCTCGCAACAGTCTTGGCCCGAGGACCCAGGCCGCTACGAAACCGGATACTCCGGCCGACATGTGAATCACGTACCCGCCCGAGAAGTCGAGCGAACCCTCCTGGGCGAAGTAACCGCCGCCCCACAGCAGGAAGGCGTCGACGGTGTAGACGAACGTCGACCACAGCGGCACCAGCAGGCACCAGGCGCTGAACTTGATCCGGCCGAGCACACTGCCCATGAACAGGAGCGGGGTGATTGCCGCGAACACGAACTGGAAGTAGGCCAGCGACGAGGTCGGGAAGTGGAACGGGATGACCGTGTTTGCCGCCGAGACCGCCTGGCCCTGTTCACCCAGTGGACTGGTGATCGGACCTGGCTTTCCCCAGAAGTTGTGGATGAAGTAGCTGAAGCCCTTCCCTGTGCCGAACTGAGTTTGGATGCCGTCTTTCACACCACCTCCCCAGGAGTTGGCACCGAAGCCCATCTTGTATTCCCAGAGGAACCAGGCGACCATCACCAGGGAGAACCCGGCGAACATCATGGCCATCACGTTCACGGCCCACTTCTTCTGCACAAGCGATGCGTAGAGCACCGCCAGGGCGGGCAGACTCATCAGGCCGACGAACGTGGCGGCGACGATCTGCCACGTGTTGTCCCCTGTGTTGAGCCAACTGGGATACGGAACTTGCACTATCGCTGCTGCTAGCACTACTGGGTGCTCCTCTCCTGAGATGCCTCGTGCGTTGACTGCTGCCCGGTCACGTCGATCCGCTGAGGACGTCGGTGGCGGTAGCCAAGGCAGGCAGATTCTCTCTGCCGGGTCACACAATGTCCGGTGGGGATTTCGGCACGGTCACTGCAGTGTTACCAACGCGTGAACTGGCCGGGGAAGCCCTGGTAGGCCGGATGAGAGGCCCGCGACAACCCGATCCGGTGGATGTCAGGCGCGCAAAAGTATGGGATGGGCCTTCCAGGGGCCCGACGCCCGGCTCAGGTGCCGGAGTCGGTCTTCGGTGCCTTCGGCAGCTTCGCCGGCTTCACCGGCGGAGCCACCGGAGGGGTGAAGCGCTTGCTGGGCTGCGCCTGCCGTTGCACCGTCCCGGACCGCCCCGAGGAGCCATCCTCCTTGGCCAACTTCAAGCTCTGCTGGAGCCGGTAGGCCCGGACCAGATACCAGGAACCGAACAGCAAGTACGGGACACCGAAGCCCCAAAAATGCAGATTGAAGATCGACAACCCGTAGAGCGCCATGGCCAGGCCCATATAGAGGCGCTTTCGGAACCAGGCGGCGGCCAGCATGACGGCGGCCAGTCCGAGCAGCGTGAGGGTGAGGGTTAGGGAGACCGACGAGTACGACTTGGCGTTCGACGCCACCAGGCTCTGCATCACCACCAGGCCGATGGCCCCGGCGATGGGCGCCCCGATCAACCCGATCAGGCGTTCCTTGTCATTGGCCCGGGCGATGGACGCCTCGATCTCGTCGACGGTCTTCGGGCCGTCATCGACCTTGGGCTGGGTGGAGTCCGCCTTGATGACGGCCCGGGTGAATCGCTCCGAGAGTGTGGGCTTGTCCGGGTCGGCGGCCATGCGCCACGGTAGCGCGGCCCGGCGGAGGCCCACCACGTGAGCCGCCCGGTCAGGTGGGCCGATGCCGCCGCCGGATTCGGACGATCCACCATGCCGAAACCCCAGCGGCCACCAGCAGGAGGACGATCGGCGCGATGTAGACCGAGGTCGATGCGTGCTCGTTCGCCACGGTCTCCGGGGTGGAGAAGAGCGCCGGGTCACTGGCGACGATCACTCCGTGCACCTTGGTTCCCGGGAGATGGAGCACATCGTCGGGAACGTCCTCGGCGTAGGTCCGCCCGCCATAGGAGTAGGTGCCGCTGCAGGCATAACCGGCGACATTGGAACCGCTCCCACCCATCAGACCCAGGCAGTGGGTGACCGTCAGCTCCACCGGGACTCCATGCGTGCGGAGCTCGGTGATCTGCGCGTTCTTCCGATAGCCGGCCAGCAGAAGCACGACGGCCACAACCACGATGACCACCAGCCCCAGAACGATGGCCACCCTGGCAGCTCGGGCGGCGTCGACCTGGACGCCCGCACCCCGCAGGGTGCCGACCCGCTGGTCGTCAGACGTCGCCGCATTCAGTCCTGCGGTCTCTTCCGACGCGCTCACTCTCGTACCCGTTCCTCGGCTCGCTGAGTCGCCGGGCGAGCGGCGGTGCCGCCCGGTGAAGCGCCTGATGGTACCAGTGGGATCGACGCCCACCAGAAGCACGTTTCGTCCGACACCGATCGAGCCAACCCCGTTACTCTTACGCCATGGCTAAGGGACCCAAGGACATCGACCTCAAATCCATCTGGCTCTTCTCGGGCTGTTCGGGGGCCGAGCTCCGCAAGATCCGATCGTCGTTGGACGAGGTCCGTGTGCCGGCCGGCAAGCTCCTCGTGGAGGAAGGTCGCATCGGTCAGGAGTTCTTCATCATCGTCGAGGGGCGGGCCGCTGTGACCCGAAACGGCAGAAAGGTGGCGACCCTGGGCGAGGGCAGCCACTTCGGCGAGCTGGCCTTGTTGGATCGCCGGCCGCGCTCGGCCTCGGTCATCTCGGAAACAGAAATGGACGTGCTGGTCATGTCACAGCGTCAGTTCAACGGTCTCCTGGAGTCGGTGCCCACCATCGCCCGAAAGATGCTCAGTGCGATCGCAACCCGGCTGCGCGAGGCCGACGCCAAGGCATTCGGCTGACCCTCCCGTAGGGGACGGCCATAGCAAATCCGCCGGCTCACTCCTCGACCGGATGCTCCTCGCCCGGCGCCTCAGGCGCCTGCGCGGATGAAGTGGCGGCCCCCACGGTGACCGGCTCGCCCATCGATTCCTCCAGCAGCTGGGACAGGTCCAGGACCCGCACATCATCCTCTTTGGCGTTGGCCCGCACGGCGTCGTCCAACATGATCATGCAGTAGGGACAGGCCGTCGAGACCACGTCGGCTCCGGTACCGATCGCCTCGGCCGTCCGATCCATGTTCACCCGGGTGCCGATGTTCTCCTCGAGCCACATCCGCGCCCCGCCGGCCCCGCAGCAGAAGCCACGCTCGCGGCACCGCTTCATCTCAATCTGGTTGGCACCGGGGATCGCGTCGATGACCGAGCGGGGCTCGTCGAACACCCGGTTGTGGCGGCCCAGGTAGCAGGGGTCGTGGTAGGTGACCGATCCGGCGTAGCCACCGCCCGGGGTGAGCCGGCCCGCCTGGACCAGGTGGTCGAGGAGTTGGCTGTGGTGGATGACCTCGAAGTTCCCGCCCAATGCCGGGTACTCGTTGGCCAGTGAGTTGAAGCAGTGCGGACAGGTGGCGATGACCTTCTTGATGCCTGCATCGGTGAGGGTCTCGATGTTCTTGGCGGCCTGTTCCTGGTAGAGGTACTCGTTGCCCAGACGGCGGGCCGGGTCCCCTGTGCAGGACTCCTTGGGGCCGAGGATCCCGAAGGACACTCCGGCCCGGTGGAGCATCCGAGCGGTGGCCTGGGCGCCTTTGCGGGCCCGCTCGTCGAGGGAACCGGCACATCCCACCCAGTAGAGGTACTCGATGTCGTCGGGGATCGTTCCGGTGATGACCGGGACCTCGAAGTCGAGGGACTGGATCCAGTCGGTCCGCTTGGAGCCGCCCAGTCCCCAGGGATCGCCCTGGTTCTCGATGTTGCGGAGCATGAGGCCGGCCTCGGTCGGGAACTCGGACTCCATCAGCACCTGGTAGCGACGCATGTCGATAATGGTGTCGATGTGCTCGATGTCCACCGGGCACTGCTCGACACAGGCGCCACACGTCGTACAGGACCACAGCACGTCGGGGTCGATGACGGTACCCACCAGGTTCTCCAGCTCGACGCCGGCAGCGCGGTTCTTCTGGAGCATCCGGTCGGCGTTGGCGAACATGTTGTCGCGGAGGTCCATGATGAGGAGCTTCGGCGAGAGCGGTTTGCCGGTGTTCCACGCCGGGCACTGCGACTGGCATCGCCCGCACTCGGTGCACGTGGCCATGTCGAGGAGCTGCTTCCACGAGAAGTCCTCGATGCGGCCGGCGCCGAACACCACTTCGTCCTCGTCGCCGACGTCCTCCATCGACATGTCAGGCGTGGAGGCGAGAGCACCGAGGGCCCGAGGGCGTCGGGACGTGGCCACGTTGATCGGGGCCAGGAAGATGTGCAGATGCTTCGAGTAGGAGACGAACACCAGGAATCCGGTGATGATGGTGATGTTGAGCAGGAGGGCGGTGGTCTCGATGATGCTGTTGGCGTGGGTGCCGAGCGGAGCCAGAGCACGCGCCAGCGTGTGGGAGGCGAAGGCCCACTGGCCATAGGGGAAGAAGCCGGTGTTCACCTGGGCGGCCCGGTAGAGCAGCAGCGAGGCGATCACTCCGAAGATGGCCAGGAGCACCATCCACGCCGCCCCGGTGTGGGAGCCGAAGAACCGGGACCTGCGGTTCTCGCGCTTCGGCGAGTGCTTCACCCGGATGCCGATGAACACCAGTAGCGACACCACGACGGCGACGGCGAAGAAGTCCTCCAGGAACCCGATGACGGCGGTGTTGCCGATCAGGGGGAGGGCGAAGCTCCGGGCGAACAGGGCGCCGTAGGCTTCGATGATGGTGAGGATGAGGATGGTGAAGCCCCACATGGTGAAGAAGTGGGCCATGCCCGGAACCGTCCACTGGAGCAGCTTCTTCTGTCCGGCCACCTCGACGATCTCCGCCTTGATCCGGGCCGGGATGTCCTTCGCCCGACTGGGCACCGCTGGTTGGCCGGAGGTGATCAGGCTGCCCAGCCAGTAGAAACGACGGCCCGCGATGGCGAACATCACCACGGTGATGCCGAGTCCGAGAACCAGTCTGATGACCACTGCAATTTCCTCCTGGAGGTTACTGACGGGTAACTAAGCTAGCCGGGGTCAGGATCGGGGGGACAATCAGCCGGTCAGGCGCGGAAGTTGTCCGCGTAACGACTCGGTGTCGGACCCCATTGGCCCTGGTACTTCGACTTCAGACCATCCGAACCGTACGGGGCGTCGGCGGCGGTGGTCATCTGGAGAAAGCTGATCTGGCCGATCTTCATCCCCGGATAGACGGTTATGGGCAGATTGGCCACGTTGGACAGTTCGAGCGTGAGGTGCCCGTCCCACCCGGCGTCCACGAACCCGGCTGTCGAGTGGATGAGGAGTCCCAATCGGCCGAGCGAGGACTTGCCCTCTAACCGCGCCACCAGATCAGCGGGAAGGGTCACCTTTTCGGTGGTGGATCCGAGCACGAACTCACCGGGATGGAGAATGAGCGGATCCTCGCCCACGTCGACCAACTCGGTCAGATCCTCCTGATCCTCGCGGACGTCGATGACCCTGCTGGTGTGGTTACGAAACAGGCGGAAGTAGCGGTCCACGTGCAGATCGACCGACGAGGGCTGGATACAGGACTCGTCGAGTGGGTCGATGGCGATGTGGCCGGCGGCGAGCGCCTCACGGATAGATCGGTCGGAGAGAACCATGCCGGACAGACGATAGTGTGTTCTCCTCATCGCGGGTGTAGCTCAATGGTAGAGCGCCAGCTTCCCAAGCTGGACACGCGGGTTCGATTCCCGTCACCCGCTCTCGCCGTAGTGGCTGGTCAGCGCCGTGCGAACCGCCGCCATCGAGTCCGAGCGGGCCGAAATGGCGACACGGTCCTCTTCCGTCATCCTGTTGTCAGGTATCCCGGGCACAGTGACGGGGTCCGGCGTTCCGCCAGTCATCGGCCGTACTCGGCCGAGTTCCAACGGGTGGCCCGTGGCACGACTATCGGGCCCCCACGCAATCAGTGAGAATGGCCGACAGTGAGAGTGCTCGTAGCCGAAGACGACCCAGGGCTGAGTTCGGTCATCTCGCGGGGGCTCGAGGAGAATGGCTATGTCGTGGATGCCGTGCCCGACGGCACGACCGCGCTGTCTTACCTCCGGTCGTTCGACTACGACGTGGCGGTATTCGACTGGAGGATGCCGAACATGAGCGGACTCGAGGCGATCAGCTCGATGCGACGTCGGGGCGACCGGACACCGGTTCTCATGTTGACCGCCCGGGACGCCACCGAAGATCGGGTCGAGGGACTTCTCCAGGGTGCCGACGACTATCTCGTCAAGCCCTTCGCCTTCAGCGAACTGTTGGCCCGATTGACCGCGCTGCAGCGCCGGCCCGCACTACTGCTGGACCCCTTACTCAGCTGCGGCAACATCTCCTTCGATCCGTCGACGAGAGTCACCACGATCGGGGGCGGTGACGTGTCCTTGACAGCAATCGAGACGGGCCTGATCGAGTTGCTCCTCCGCCGGGCTCCGGCCGTCGTCACCCGCAGGTCGATCGCCACCCAGGTGTGGAGTGACGAGGCCAGCGCCGTGGGATCGAACACCATCGACGTACACATGGGCCGACTCCGATCCAAGCTCGCCGATGCCACGGCTCGCATCGAGACGGTGCGGGGCATGGGGTACAGGATCACCGAAGGGTGAGACGTCCAGGTAGGCGGTGGGTGCACGCGGCACGGGTCGCCCTGGGGGCGACAGCCGTGGTCGCTGTCGTTGCCATCGTCATCGCCCTCGTCGCCAACCTGGTGATCGTCCAGCGGCTCGACCGTGAGGTCGACACCCGGCTCATGGTCCAGCTCGAGCAGGCAGCCAAAGGGGCGTCGGTTCCGGTCGATCGTGTCTCCCGGGGACGACGAAGATGGAGACCTGGACGATGCCCCGACCTTCATCTGGCGGGTCGACCCAGCCGGCGGAGTCACCGACCTCACCATCGGCGCACCGCCCTTGCCGCCGCACGACTGGTCGGGTGGCAGCGCGACGTTGACCACCGGTGGGAGCACGTTTCGATTCACACCCATCCGGTCCGACGGCGGCTGGCTGGTGGCCGGCGAGAGCATCGTCAGGATCGGCCAGATTCACGGTGACCTCATCGTGGTCGAGCTGGCCCTCGGCGCCCTGCTCCTTGCTGTGACCTTCGCGGGGTCGTTCATCGTCGGCCTGCGAGCCTCGGCGCCCATCGAGCAGATCAGGCGCCGACAGGCCGAGTTCACAGCCGATGCCTCCCACGAGCTCCGTACCCCGCTGAGCGTCATCCAGGCGGAAGTCGATCTGGCATTGAGCCGGGAACCGCGACGCGACCAGTTACCGCGCCACGTTGGACACGCGTCGCCTCGGAGAGCTGGCGCCTCCGATCGATCGTCGACGACCTCCTTTGGTTGGCCAGATACGACTCGGATGCCCCCGCGGCCACAATTGACTCTCTGGTTGACGTTCACGAGGTCGCGCGGCAGTGCTCGACGAGGTTCGAACCGATAGCTGCCGCCGGCTCGTTCGATCTGGTCCGGCCAGCAGATCCGGCACCGATGGCCCGAATAATGGCCGACCCTGAAGCTATCGATCGGCTGGTCTCGGTCCTCTTGGACAATGCCTGCCGCTACGCGGGAGAAGGAGGAGCGGTGGAGCTCCGAGTTACCCGCACCGGCGGCCAGGTGACCCTGAGTGTCGATGATTCCGGCCCGGGCATCCCTGCCGATCAGAAGGAACTCATCCTCGATCGGTTCCACCGGGCAGACGACCGACCGGGGGGCACCGGGCTCGGTCTGGCGATCGCCGATGCGGTGGTCCGTTCGAGCAATGGCACATGGTCGATCGGCCGGTCACGGCTCGGAGGCGCCCACATGGCGGTTTCGTGGCGGGAGGCCACCGATCACGGCTCAGATGATCCCGGTGCGATCCACTTCGGCGACGCCAATCCCATGGATACCACTGCTCGTGCGGCACCGGTCGAAGGGATCTGAGCCACGCCCCGGGTGCTGCCCGCGGACACCTCTTCTTCGCAAGTTCTTACGTTCGCGTCATGCCCGCGTCAGGGTGCCCTCCCTACCATTTCCGTCATGGTCAATCAGTCCGTTCCCCGAAGGTGGCCGCCTGACATCCCCGATGGAAGGCCACAGCCAGATCCGCTCCGCGCCGCCCGTCGGCAGCGGGATGCCGCCTTCGTCCGGGCTCGTTCGTTCACCAGGACAACCGCCGTCGCCTCGGTCGCCGCCGTAGCCGGCCTGGCCGTCTACTTCAGCCAGGCCCGACCCGGGCATTCGTCCCCACCCGTCGCCTCCACCGGCTCCGCACCGTCGGCCGGCGTGTCCCCGACTCCTGCCGCCGGGAGTCCGACGGCGACCGCAGCCCCGGGTGAGGCGGGCTCGACCACCGGATCCGGTCCGGGCCCTGCTGCGACCGGGACATCTTCGGGAGCTGCATCCGGCGGCCTCACCGCTCCATCGGCAGCGCCCCAGCCCACACAGCGGACCGCACCGGTAATCAGCGGTTCCAGTTGAGCGCACCGGCAACACACCTCTCCCGGCCACCGGGGCCGGCGCTCTACCGCGCCACCCGATGGTCCACCGGCGTCGACCTCATCGTCACCGAGCCGTCGGCACTGGTCGGCGCGGTCGATCTGCTGCATCGTGAGCTCGATGTGGTGGAGGCCGTGGCCAGTCGGTTCCGCCCGGACTCGGAGCTCTGCATCTTGCACCGTGCGATCGCCGGCGCCGACGGTCGTCCGGTTCCGGTCTCGGCGTTGCTGGCCGAAGCCATCGGGATCGGTCTGCGCGCCGGCGCCCTTACCGACGGTGCCGTGGACATCACCGTTGGTGCCGCTCTGGTCAGGCTCGGATACGACCGGGACTTCCCGATGGTCGCGCCCGGCGTGGATGGGAGTCTGCCCGAGCCACAGCCCCTCCCCGGCTGGCAGGCCGTCACGCTCGACTGCCAGGCGCGCACCGTCGCCGCACCGTCCGGGGTGCTTATCGATCTTGGCGCCACGGCGAAGGCGTGGGCTGCCGACCGTGCGGCGCAGCGCTGTCGCCTCAGCCTTTGGATGCGGTGTCCTCGTCTCCCTCGGCGGCGACCTGTCGGTCAGTGGTGCACCCGACGGCGGATTCACGGTCGGGATGGCCGACATCAGTGGCGCCGACGAGGCCGCCGTCGCCGTATCGGTCACATCCGGCGGACTGGCGAGTTCGGGCATCGGGCGCAGGAACTGGACGTTGGGTGGCGACCGGGTCCACCACCTCATCGACCCATCGACCGGGCTCCCGGCGGAGTCGCCGTGGCGGACGGTGTCGGTGGCGGCCGGCTCCTGCGTCGATGCCAATACAGCGTCGACCGCCGCCATGGTGATCGGCGAGCCCGCCCTCGACTGGTTGGTCGCCAACGGGCTTCCTTCCCGACTGGTCCGCCACGATGGTTCTGTCGTCACGCTCGCCGGTTGGCCGTCCGCAGCCGACGAGGTCACCCCGTGACGGGGTCGCCATCCCTCTTCGCCTCCACCAACGGCAACCGCGCTCTGGTACCTGACCCGGGCCTCCGGCGTCGTCGGGCTGCTCCTGCTGACCGGGACGATCGTCCTGGGGGTCGTCGCCTCGGTGGGCTGGACCACAGAACGCTGGCCCCGGTTCCTCTCCCAGAACGTCCACCGCAACCTGTCGCTGCTCTGCCTCGGCTTCGTGGCCGTCCACGTCGTGACCACGGTGGGCGATGGCTATGTGCCGATCGGCCTGGCCGACGCCTTCGTCCCGTTCCGGTCCCCGTATCGTCCCCTCTGGGTCGGAGCTGGGCGCGTTGGCCCTCGACCTGCTGCTCGCCGTACTGGTGACCAGCGCACTCCGCCACCGCATCGGGTACGGGTCGTGGCGGTTCGTCCACTGGCTGGCGTATCTCTGCTGGCCGATCGCCATGTTGCACGGGCTCGGAACCGGATCGGACGCCTCCCTCGGACCCGTATTGGCCGTTGATGCCCTCTGCGCCGTCGCCGTGCTCGCCGCGGTGGCCTGGCGGCTCGCCACCGGTCGGACGCTCGGAACGGCCCACGATGGCCGCGGATCCTGGCGCTGGTCGTGGTGGTGGCCATCGGCGCTTCGCCGCCCTGGGGCCGCTGCGTCCCGGCTGGTCCCACCGGCCGGTACGTCGAGCGCACTGCTGGCCGAGATCGCCGCGAAGGCGACGGGACACCCGGTCGTGCCCGCTCCCCGACCACTGTGGTCGACCTCGACCCCGGCGCCCCGTGCGACCTCCGGCCAGGTGCCCGGCGCCGTTCTCCTGTCACCGGCTCCAGACGACGTCACCCTGGGGGCAGGTGTCGCATCACGCTGCTCGCACCTGGCGACCCGGCGCCACCTCTCCGTCGTGACCGAGGGCCGTCGGCACCGGCAGTGGCGTGTCCTGCCGAGGACGGTCGATTCGGGCCGACCAGGCACCGTCGCTTCGCTCACGGGACCGGGTGCCGCCCCTCGCCGGCGACGCCCCGCTCGCTCGTCGTGACTCTCCGGTCGACCAGGGCACCGGCGCGCTGTCGGCACGTCACCGGGACCCGGTCGGCGGGCCATGAGCCGATGCGCCCTGCTGCCGTCGGGCGTCGGCCCGGCCGGCCCGACCGCGTCGGACCATCCGGGCCGTACCTGCTGCCGGAGCCGGATCCGGCCGAGCGGGGTCTCGCTGGGGCACCTGCAGCAGTGGGGACCGTCCCAGCGTGGCACGACGCGTTCATGGACGAGCTCGACCACAGCGGCCTCCGCGGTCACGGTGGCGCATGGTTCCCGGTGGCGACGAAGTGGCGGGCGGTGGCGGCCGCGGCGGCCGGAACCCGGTGGTGGTGGCCAACGGTGCCGAAGGCGAGCCCGCCAGCGGCAAGGACCGGTACCTGTCCACCACCGTCCCCATCTCGTCCTGGACGGAGCCGCCGTCGCCGCGACGACCCTCGGCGCCGGCCGGTCGTCGTGCACGTGCCGCGGGACGGCGTCGAGCCGATGAGCCGGCGCATCGGTGAACGACGAGCGGGCCGGCACTCGACCCGTGCCCCGTCGACATCGTGGTCGCCCCGGACCGGTTCCTGGCCGGCCAGGAGTCGGCGGTGGTCAACACCATCAACGGCCGGAACGCGGGCATCCCATCGTTTGTCGGCCTCCGCCCGGTCCGGGAGCGAGGGGTCGGCGGACGACCGACACTGGTCCAGAACGTCGAGACACTCGCCCATGTGGCGCTCATCGCCCGGTTCGGCACACGAGTGGTTCCGGCAGGTCGGGCTCGCCGGGATCGCCCGGAACGGCACTCCTGACGGTCACCGGCCGCTGGCCCACACCCCGGATCGTCGAGGCCCCCCTCGGCGCGAGCCTCGGCCAACTCCTCGCACTGAGCCGCCGAGGACGTCCGCTCGCCTCCAGGGCATCCTGTTCGGCGGTTACGGGGGTGGGTGGGTGACTCCCGGCGAGGGCGCGCGACACCCCTCACCGAAGAGGCGCTGCGATCGATCGGGTCGTCGCTGGGTGCCGGTGTCGTCGTGCTGTTGCCCGAAGGGACCATGCCCCCTGGCCGAGGCGGCCCACGTCGTCCGGTACCTGGACGGAGAAGGTGCCGGTCAGTGTGGTCCGTGCGTCCACGGACTGGCCGCGCTGTCGCATCCGCCGTCGAGCAGCTGGCCTTCCGCCCCCAGGTCCCTCCAGGGGGGCGTGTCCGCCATCGAGTCGTTGTGCGGTCTGGTCGAGGGGCGGGGGGCATGTCACCATCCCGATGGCGCCGCCCGGTTCGTGCGGACGGCCCTGCGGACGTTCGGTGCGCACGTCGACCACCACCTGCGTCGGGGCCCGTGCGGACCGGGGCGACCGGCTGTTGCCGGTCCCTGACCACCGGAGGTCGTCGTGATGGGGCGCCGTCGGTACCGGCTGGTCGTGGATCCGGTCGCCTGTGACGGTGCCGGCGTCTGCGCGGAACTCCTGCCCGAACGGATCAGCGCTCGATCCGTGGGGCTTCCCGATCGTCGAGCCCGGGAGAGCTGCCCGCCTCGGTGATCGACCACGCCCAACGGGCGGTCAGCTCCTGCCCTCGGCTCGCCCTCACCCTGGTGCGGATCCACGCCTCCGGTGCGACACCGCCGCCGACCTCGGTGCCATCCGTCACGGCCCTGGCAGCGATCGACGACCGACTCCGCACGACGGGCGTTCCCGACCGTCATGTGGACGTCAGGAACGATTCCTATCCTGCCTCATGGACGTTCCCGCTCCATGACGGTGCCCGTCCGAGCCCGATCGCTCCCGCGTCACCCGGACACCCGTCGACGGCGGCGCCCACCGGGCCCGGACATGAGCGTCGCCGGACCGGGCGACCGGTCCACCGCGACCGGACCCGCACCGGGTACGCGACGGGCGGCGCCCGGAGGCCAACGCCCGCCTGACGGCCTCGGTGGCCGTCGTCCTGCTCGTGCTGCTGGCCGCAGAGGGGTTCACCGATCCTACGGGTCGGTCGTCTCCTCACGCCGCACGTGTTCATCGGCATGCTCCTCGTACCACCTGTCCTGCTGAAGATGGGCAGCACCATCTGGCGATTCGGCCGGTACTACACGGCAACGAGGAGTACCGGCGCAAAGGACCACCGTTGCCCCTGCTCCGGACTCCTCGGTCCGGTGGTGGTCATCCTGACCGTGGTGGTCTTCGGGACCGGGATCGCCCTTCTCCTCGGTCCGTACTCGATCCGCTCCCAGATGCTGCAACTGCACCGGATCAGCTTCATCCTCTGGTTCGGGGCGATGGCGATCCATGTGCTCGGTCACATCGTCGAGACGGCGCGCGTCGCACCCCGTGACTGGATGCGCCGCACCCGCAGCCAGGTGGACGGGGCCGGCGCCCGTCAATGGGCCCTCGCCGTCAGCCTCGTGCTCGGCGTGATCCTGGCCGTCATCGTCGTGCCCCAGGTCGGACCGTGGCTCGACGGCGGCCAGCACGTGGTCGCCGGCCTCCAGCGATGACCATCGGACTCCGTCGCCGAGATGGACCCGCCTGGACACCGAGTCAGCTGACCCGTCGGTACGCCCACGCTCGGCGGCCCGGGTGACGACCCGGCGCACGTACCGCCGCCGTCGGATCCTGGTCGCCAGTAGCCCTGCTCCTGAGCGTGCTGCTGACTGTGGTTGGCCGTGTCGCTCGGAGGCGCGCTCACCGATCCGGCCCTGGGCTACGTCGGTCAGCGCCCGGTTCGCCGAGTGGGCCCGGGAACACGGGGGTGGCGGCGTCGTCAACTGGGTCGAGAACGAGTGGTACAGCCACCATCCCCCGAAGGTCGGAGGGCAGCCCCCACGTGGCGCCATCCGGGTGCCGGTGGCGATGCACCCGACGGCCGTGGCCGGCGCCACCGCCGGGCCCGCCCACCTGCCCGCCCCGGCCCCGATCGTGCCCTTCGCCAGCCCGGCCATCGCCGGCGAGGGCGAGTGGTCCCCGGTGGGCCGGCCCGGTCGGCGGGCTCCCCGCCGTCTACGAGACCACGCTCCGGCCCGACGCCATCCACACCAGCTACGTGGTCGGGGTGGCCTGGATGGACACCGACCTGTTGAAGGCCACCCTCTACTCGGGCAGCCAGATCCCCGGTGGCGGTCCCTTCACCCACACCGCACCGATCCCGCCGTCAGCCGCCACCAGCCTGGTCGCCGCCTTCAATGCCGGGTTCCTCATGTCCAACGCCAACGGGCGGCTACTACACCGACGGCCGGACCCTCATCCCGCTGCGCACCGGCGCCGCCTCGTTCGTGGTCTATGCCAACGGGACCTCCACCGTGGGCGATGGGGACGGGACGTCACGATGATCCCCGGACGTCGTCTCGGTCCGCCAGAACCTCGATCTCCTGGTCGACGGCGGCCAGCCGGTCCCCGGGCTCGATGCGGCCGACACGACCCGATGGGGGTACACCCTGGGCAACCAGGTCTACGTCTGGCGGTCGGGGCTCGGCGTCACCGCCGACGGCGCCCTCGTCTACGTGGGCGGCCCGGGCCTCAACATCACCGACCTGGCCGACCTCCTGGCCCGGGCCGGCGCCGTCCGGGCCATGGAACTCGACATCAACACCGACTGGGTCAACCTGGCCACCTACCAGCCGTCCACGCCGACGGGCCCGGCCACACCGGCCAACGGCACCGACCTGCTGCCCACGATGGTCGGTACCCCCGGCCGGTACTTCGAGCCCTACTGGGCCCGGGACTTCATCACCATGTCCTCATCACTCACACCGTGACACGGATCCGGGGCATTCATTTGGAACCAACCTCCCTTTGAGGAGGTCATCTAGTCAGATAGAGAACACGAGGACACAGAGGGAATTTGTCAAGGTCCCACGGAGAACGGGTAGCACCACCACGACGAGATCGGGGGGTGGAAGGGCCTGGAGCCCCGCCACCCCCCGATTCTTCAGGAGTTGTCGTTTGATCAGGGGACCGATGAGGTTCAGGGACCACTGAGCGGCATCTCCGGCGCCTCAGTTACGGCTTGCCCTCATAGGTGAACGTCACCTTCGGGTTAGCCTTGCTGGTTCCCGCAGCCGTGACCACCTGAAGATCGACCTTGCCGCTCACCCCCTTGGGTGCCACCGCAGTGCAGGTCGTGGCCGAAGCGCAGCTGAACACCTTGGCGCCCTTCGTGCCGAACAGCACCATGGTGGTCCCACCCAGATTCTTTCCACTGAGGGTCACCTTCGTGCCCACGACGCCTGACGGCGGACTGGCGGCGGCGAGCGTGGGCTTGGGGACCGGTCCCTTGACCGGGACCTCGATGGTGGGAGCCGCACTGCCGGCGTTGGTGGCGTCGCCCTCGTACTGCGCCGCCCAGGCAACTGTCCCCGGCGAAGTCGGCGCCGTGGTGGTGACGGTGGCCACATCCGGAGTGCCCCCGCTCAGGGTGCCGGTCAGTGTCGGCCCGGCGGTGCGGTAGAAGTCGACCGTGCCCGTGGGTGTCGTCGGGCCGGTCCCGGCCACTGTGGCCGTGACCGTGTAGCTCTGGCCGGTGGTGAGCGGGTCCTTGCTCGACCTCACGGTGGTGGAGGTCGGGGCGGTGTTGACGGTCTCGCTGAAGATCGGTGAGTTGCTGGGTGCCTCATCAGGTTGACCCGGTGCGCCGTTGACACCTCCGTACTGCGCCTGCCAGGTCACCGACCCTGTGGTATCCGGTGCGGTAACGGTGGCGGAGGCGACATCGGGGTCGGTCCCACTCAGCATGGACACCACGGTCTCGCCGTCCGAACCCGTGAACGTCACCGACCCGGTGGCCGGAACCGAATCCGTACCGGCCACCGTGGCGGTGAGCGTATAGCTCTGCCCGACCGCTACCGAGTCCGGAGTCGCGGAGAGCGAGGTGGTCGTCGGGGCCGGAGGAGTGTTCCAGGCGATCGTGACCTGTCCATTCCCCGCTCTGTTTGCCGCCAGACCGATGCTGGTGGCCACGGAGGGGACGAAGCTGTCGCCACCGCCGCCGCCACCGCCGCCACCCTGGTAGGACACCCAGCCGCCCCCGGCACCGCCGTTGCCCCCTCCGTCGTCGTTCCCGGCGTAGCCACCACCCCCGCCGCCACCTCCGCCGGCGAGTTCACCGGTCTCGGGTGTTCCCCCATCGGCCCCGGCGGGCACGCCGGTCGCCGCACCGAGCCCCCCGGCACCGCCCTGACCCCCGTACGGAGCGGAGCCCTGACTCCCGGTGCTCACGTAGGTGCTGTCGACAGCACTGCCACCCGGCCCGCCGTTACCGGAGTTGCCGGTCGACGAGTTCCCGTTGCCACCGGCGCCGCCACCGCCACCGGCGACGACGAGGAGGGAGCCGGTCGTGGCATCCACCACCTCGGTACCTCCTCCACCACCGCCACCGGAGTCCCCGTCGACCACGAAGTCGACACCGCCGCCGGCGCCGCCGTTCATGGCATCACCACTCGAGAGTCCCCCGGCACCACCCGGGGAATCGGTGCCGTTGCTCTGGCTGGGAGCTCCGGCTCCGCCAACTTCCACCACAAGGGTGTCACCCGGCTCGACCGGGACCGATTCCGTGATCTGTGCGCCAGCTCCGCCCACCCCGTCTCCGCCCCCGCCGGTGCCACCCGATGCGGTGAGGCCGACGCTGTAGATATCGGCGGGCACCGTGAAGTACTGCGTGGCATCGCTGAACGTGAAGGTCTGGCTCTGAGTCACTGTCGCCGAGGCGACCGATGCCCCACCCAGGACGCCTACGGCCAGGCCCGACGGGAGCGCCAGGAACAGACCGGCCAGCAACAGGCCGGTTCGACGGCCAATTCGACACATGGGCGACTTCGACATGGGAGGTCCTTTCGATCGTGTCGGCCCGTCGCCGACGTTCCTCCCATCGTGAAGAACTGACGACCCGCCCACCACTCACGCCACCCTCACATCACCCTGACATCCGGTGCCCTTCGCTCGACGTCGTCCGCCCCATCGGCCGAGTTTGCACAGGACCGCCGACCGCATCCTGCGCTACCGTTTTCCGGTGGACCCGGACGTCCGAGCAGGACGAATCCTGCCGTGAGCGCACCGGGGACCGCCGACCATCATCGGGACGGCACCGAGACCCTCGGCGCTCAACTCCGCCGCTACCGGCTGGAGGCCAGCCTCACCCAGGAGCGGTTGGCGGAGAAGGCCGGCATCAGCCCCGCCGGCGTAGCTGCCCTCGAATCCGGCCGCAGACGTGCGCCCCGCCTCACCACGATCAGCCTGCTGGCCGAGGCGTTGGATCTCGACCCGACGCAACGGGCGGCGCTGGCCCTTGCCGCGGCCGGTCGTGGTGACGACCGCGCCGGAACCCCGGCCGGTGCGGATACCCCGAGCAGCTCCGATGACCCGAGTGAACGGCCACGGACAGCCGCCGACGCGGCCGCCGACCACTCGCCCCTCGGCCCGGTCGGCGGGTGGCACACCCCCTTCGTCGGACGGGCCGACCAATTGTCCGCCCTCGAGTCGGCATGGTCCCGGCGGCGGCGGCTGGTGCTCGTCCTGGGACAGCCCGGCGTGGGCAAGACCCGGCTCACCGATGAATTCGCCACGACGCAGCGCCATCGGGGTACGACCGTGGTTTCGGGTCGCTGGACCTCGGACTGGCTCGGGCCCTATGCCGGATTCGTCGGTCCGTTGCGCCAGGCACTGGACCGGCTGGACATGTCTGAGGTCCCCGGCCGCGGTGAACTGGTGCGTCTGGTTCCCGAACTGTCTGGCGGACTCGCTCCTGAAGAGGGGCCGAGCCGCGCCGACGGTGGGGTCGAGCGTCGCCTGCTCTTCGAGGCGGTGGCCGGGGTATTCGAACGGTTGGGCCCGGCTCTGGTGCTGTTGGACGACCTCCAGTGGGCCGATCCCGACTCGTTGGCGCTCCTCGCCTTTCTCGGGAGGCAGCCGCTGCCCGATCTGGTGCTGCTGGCCACGGTGCGTTCCGGTGACCTCCCGCCTGTCACCGCGGGCGCCCTGGCCGACCTGGGTCGGGTGTGCGACGTGGACCGGATACACCTCGAGCGACTGCCTTCGTCGGAGCTGGACGAACTGGTACGCCACATCGCCGGTGACGCCACGACGCCCGAGCTGCTGGCCGCCGTCGAGACGGCCAGCGAAGGGAACATCTTCTATGCCGAAGAGCTCACCGAACACCTGTTGCACCTGACCGAGGAACGGTCAGCGGCCACCATGACCCGCGAGGTACCTCTGCCCGAGCGGATCAGGGACATGGTCGGTCGGCGGGTGTCGACGCTCTCGATCGATGCCCAATCACTGCTGCGGGTCGGTGCGGTGCTGGGGCGGGATTTCGACCCCCGACTCGCCGCACGTCTGGCCGAACTCTCCGATTCCGAGGCGATGGCCGCCACCGAGGATGCACTGCTCTCGGGTCTGGTCAACGAGGCGGTACCGCCGATGCTCTCGTTCTCCCATGTGCTCGTGCAGGTCACCGTCAACGACAGCCTGTCGGTAATGCGGCGGGTCGATCTGCATCGCCGGGCGGCCACGGCGCTCGCCGACGACGGCCCGTCCCGACCGGAGACGGTCGCCCAGGTCGCACGCCACTGGACGGTCGTCGCCGACGTCGACAGCTCCGCCACCGTGTCAGCGGCCTCCTGGTCGGTCCGGGCCGGGGACGCTGCTCTCGCTTCAGCAGCCGCCGAAGAGGCCATCGCCCGCTACGAGAGCGCGGTCGCCCTCTGGACCCGATCCACGACCGAACACGCCGACACCCTCATCCGCCTGGGCAACGCCTTGTACTCGTGTGGGCGCGGAATCGAGGCCGACGAGCGGTTCCGTGAGGCATTCCAGCTGGCCCAGGGGCTGAACGATGACGAGCTCGTGGCCCGAGCGGCTCTCGGCCTCTGCAAGGCATTCGCCACCGGTGAGACCGACGAGGAGCGGGTGGCGGCTCTCGAGGCCGCCTTGGCCCGACTCCCGACCGACGATGAGGTGCTGCGACCCGCCGTCGCCGCCATGCTGGTGCGCCAACTGCTGTTCGACCGGTCGCCGGAGGCCACCGAACGGCGCGAGGAACTCTGGCCCGAAGTCGGTCGGATCGTCACCAGCGACGCTGTCTCCCCCGAGCTGCTGCTGACATTGGCCTCGGTGCAGGAATTCATCCCGGTGTCGGATCCTGAGCCCTTGGACCGGGTGTCGCGCCGTACGATTGCCCTCGCTCGTGACCGGCGGGACCTCTTTGCCCTTGCCAATGCCTGGTGGTGCCAGGCATGGTCCGCCCTGGAGCGGGCCGATCCCGGGGACTGGTCCACGGCCGTCTCGAGCTTCGACCAGGTAGCCCAGGAGCTCCAACTGCCGGCTCAGACCGGGTTGGCCGCCTCCTTGCGGAGCACGGCCGCCCAGGTGACCGGGCACCTCGACGAGGCGCGGGCGCTGGCCGAGACGGCCGCCACCGACTTGACCCGGGCCGGTCACCCCAGCGCCCAGATGCTCCAGCTCTCCCGGTCGGTCCTCATCGGGTGGGACGACGGTCAGGCCGGTGAACTATTGCCGCTCATGACGTCGTTGGCCGCCGACTTCGCCAGCGTTGCAACCTTTCAGGCTGGCCTGACGCTCACCGCTGCCCTCGCTGGTGACCACGACCTCGCCCGGCACCTCCTGGACCGTATGGCCGGCTTTGGCTTCAGCCGGATCCGTCCTGACGTCGAATGGCTGGCCGTGGTCTCCTTCTACTCCCATGCCTGCACCGCCACCGGGGCCGTGGAGCACGCTGAATCGTTGTACGACGTGCTCGCCACCAGCGTGGCCGTCGGGGTCCGTTGTGGCCCGCTCCTGGGGTGGTGGGGCCCGGTCGATCATCACCTGGGTGCCCTCTGCCGCCTGCTCGGTCGCCGGGACGAGGCAGCTCGACGCCTCCAACACGCACTTGCCGTCGAAGAAGAATTGGGGGCGCCGCACTTCCTCGCGCGCACCACTGAGGAACTGGGGGCTCTCCACTCCAGCGCGTGAAGGCGCGCCGACGGTCCATCCGTTGGGGAATCGGACCGACACCTGCCGCCGGGGGAATGTTTCACGGCGTTTGTAGGACACTTCGGGTTGCCCGGTCCGTCGCAGCGTCGGGCCGAGTGTCGACTTGGCCGGTCCGCTTGTCTACCCTTCGGTGATGCCCACCGACCCCCATCCGGAGTCCGCCGGGCTCGGCTATCTCGGTGTGGCCGAGGTGATCGGGAGGTTCGAGGACAGGTCGCTCACCAGCGTCGCACTGGTTGACACGCTCATCAGCCGCATCCGGGCCATCGATGCACCGGAAACGGAGGTGGGGCTTCGGGCGGTAGCCGCCATCGCCACCGACGCCCGGGACGTGGCGGCCCGGCGCGACGACGAGCGGGCCCGCGGCGAGCTCCGGGGTGAACTCCACGGTGTTCCGGTCATGGTGAAGGACAACATCGAAGTGACCGGCCTGCCCGGAGCGGCCGGATCGACCGCCCTGATCGGCCGTCCGACCGCCGATGCGCAACTGGTGACCCGGCTGCGAGACGCCGGAGCTGTCGTGCTGGCCAGCACCAACCTGTCCGAGTGGGCCAACATCCGGTCCGAGCGATCCACCAGCGGCTGGTCGGCCACCGGCGGTCTGGTCGGGAATCCGTGGGCCCTCGACCGCAGCGCCGGCGGCTCGTCATCAGGTTCGGGGGCGGCGCTGGCCGCAGGCCTGGTGCCCCTGGCCGTCGGCACCGAAACAGACGGCTCCATCGTGTGCCCGGCGTCGGTCAACGGCGTCGTCGGACTCAAGCCGACGGTCGGGACCGTCCCGACGGCGGGGGTCGTGCCCATCAGTGCCAGTCAGGACAGTCCCGGGCCCATGGGGCGCACGGTGGACGATGTCGCCCGCCTGTTCGCCGTGCTGGGCGGCCGTTCCTTTCCCGACCGATCGGTGGCGCCGCTCCGTTTCGCCCACGCCACCACCTGGCGCACCGACCACCCGGCCACTGACGACCTGGTCGAGAAATTCGTGGATGCCATGCGCACCGCCGGTCACCCGGTCGAGTCCCGTGAGGTGGCGACGCCGGGCCCCGACGTGGTCAACGACGAGTTCCAGGTGATGCTGGCCGAGCTGGTGGACGATCTCAGTACCTATCTGGCGGACCGGCCCGGCGGCGGAGTCCGGTCCCTGTCCGATGTGGTCGCCTATGAGCGGTCCCTGCCCGGGATCGAGCTTCCCTACTTCGGGCACGAGCTGTTCACCCAGGCGTTGGGCACCGGAGGTCGTCTCGGCGAGGCCTACCCCGACCGCCGGGCCCGCAATCTCGAGTGGGCGGTGAACTCCTGCCTCGAACCGGGGCTGGCCGAGGCCGACGTCCTGGTCGCTCCGGCCTACGGGCCGTCGTGGAAGAGCGACCTGACCGTGGGTGGTCACGGGGGGGCGGTGTCGAGCTGGGTGACGACACCGGCGGCCATCGCCGGGTGGCCGATCATGAGCGTACCGATCGGACTCGTCCAGGGATTGCCGATCGGTCTCGCTCTCATCGGGCGACCGGGCGAGGAGTGGACGCTCCTGGAGGCAGGCCGAGCTGTCGAGGCCGTGGTAGCCGCCACTGCTCCACTACCCCGACCGAGCTGGAGCCGACCCACACGGGGCTGATGCAGCGACCCTTGGACCCGGCCTTCCCCTGGTCGGGACGGAACGAGCGCTCAGGGCACTCAGGCTTCGGCAGCGGCCTTCAGATTGCCGAGGGTCTGTTCCATGCCGGTGCGGTTGTGACGGGCGCGGTCAGCGACGCCGGTGACCAGCTTGCCCAGGAATCGGACCATCGCGCCACGCTCATCGGTCCAGGTCTCGGTCACCTGGCACCCTGCTTCGGTCGGTTCGATCAGGTAGCCCCATCGGGCGACGCTCAGCCCGCCCGCGGTGACCCGGAATGAAAGCGCACGACCGCGCTCGCACTCCACGATCGTCCCGACCGTGCTCCACGACCTGCTGCCCCGCCGATTGCTGCCGGTGAACGATGCCCCCGGATGTGCCTCCGTCGCTCCATTGCGCCACACGGCACCGTCATTCTCGGGCGACCACTCCTTCATCCGAGGCAGATCGGCGAGCATGGACCACACCTGTTCCGCCGGCGCACGGATCTCGGTTCTGACACTCACCGGGTCGGTCATGGTGGCCACGGTACCTGTGATGCCCGAGCGGAGCGACGTCCTCCGCACCGCTCGGTTGACGCCCGTCTACGATCCAGGGAGCCCAAGGCGACGGGAGACCTCGATGCACCAACCGATACTCGTCACCAGGGCCAGCTGATGCTCGTTCTCCAACTCACCCTCATCGGGCTGGCCATCACGCTTGGAGCCGATCCCATTCACGGCCTTCGCGCTGATCCTGGCTTCTGAGCACGGCGCCCACAAGGCGGCGTTCTTCATCGCCGGGTGGATCCTGTCGCTGGCCGCGGTCATCGCCATCACGCTGGCAGCCACCGGCAACAATCCGCCCAAATCGAATACCGCTCCGTCATTGGCGTCGATCGCTGTACGCATTGCCATCGGCGTGGTCCTCCTGTTCATCGCCTTCCACCGGCGTCGGATTATGGGCCGGCCGAAGAAGGAGAAGGACCCACCCAAGTGGCAGACCAGCATCAACTCGATGTCGCCGTGGTTCGCCTTCGCGCTCGGCCCGCTGGTCCAACCCTGGGGCCTGATCGCGGCCGGAGTGGCCGTCATCGTCGACGCCAAGCTCGGCTCGTGGCAGACCTATCTGGGATTCGCCTACTTCTTGATCCTGTCAGTCGGCACGTATCTGGCTGCTGAGATCTACGCTCTCGTCCGTCCGGAGCGCACCCAGGAGGTCATCACTTCGCTGCGAGGTTGGATTTCCGGCCACACCGACCAGGTGATCATCATCATCTCCCTGTTGCTCGGCCTCTGGCTGATCGGGGACAGCATCTTCCTGCTGGCGGGCTGACCCGTCAGGAGGCAGATCTCCGAGGAGGGGGTAGCGGATCCACACCGGCCACGCCGTGGTCCTGTATCTGCTCGGTCCAGGCCGAGCCCGACCAGTAGCGCTGCTCGTGCCGGACGAAGGGGTCGCGGAACCACCCGGGAGCCGTTCCGCTGAATGCCGATCCGTTCACTGTCCTGTCGACTGAGGAGTCGGAGAACTGTTGGTCTGCCGCCGGATCGGAGTGGTTGCGTTGGCCCGGCGTCGACATGAACCCCCGGTTACCGGGTCGGCCCATCGTGCGACGACGCTGGACGCTGACGATCCGGGAGACCATCACCACGAGGAGCACTACCACCGCAAACCCGGAGTGCGTGGCATTGATCACCTAGCCGATTGTACGACCGGATACACCTGGGCGGCAGGCGGGCCTCAGATGGCCGGTTTCATCCGCTCCAGGGTCTCGCCCATCTGGCGATGGACCAGATTGACGGCCTGAAGCGGTCGGATCATCACCCGGAACTCGATGATCCGACCCTCGTCGTTGCACCGGATGATGTCGACCCCGTTGACGTACGTGCCCTCGACGGAGGTCTCGAATTCGAGGACGGCGGTGTCACCCGCCATGACCTTCTTCGTGTAGCGGAATCCGGTCGACGGATCGAGCGGCGCATCCCCGCCAGGGCGGTCGGCGTCAGATCCGGAGGGTGCGTCACCGGGCAATGTCTGTGCGGCGGCTCGGAGATAGAGAGCGGTGATGGCCTTGCCTCTCTGGGGCGTGTAGACGATCGGTGAGTAGAACACCACGTCGTCGTCGAGGAGCGCATCAAGCCCGCCGGTCAGCTCGCCCCGCAGGTGGCGGTGCCACTGTTCGATCACCTGCTCGATCATCGGGTCCCCCATCCATCAGGCGGCGTCGAGGCCACTGGCAGAACGTACCGCATCGCTCTTCCGGCGGCCGTTGGCCTCGGAGGAGGCCGACGGAGCTTCCACCCACGGGTCTCAGCTCGCAACTGCGCCGAGGTCCCCACTACGGTGGCGGCACACGGCCCGCCGAGCGAAAGTAGGAAGATGGCGAAGCAGATCCCGTTGGTCGACTACCTGGTGCTCGGCAAACAACCCCACCTGGTGGCGCACGAGTGCACCTCATGCGGCGCCCGGTTCTTCGACCGGCGAAATGCCTGCGCCTCGTGCGGTCGCACCGACTTCACCCAGGTCGACATCCCCACCGAGGGTGAGGTGAGGGCATTCACCATCGTGGCGTTCGCGGCACCAGGGATCCCGACCCCTTTCGTCGCCGCCATGGTCGACTGCGGGGGTACCAGCGTGCGAGCCAATCTCATAAACGTCGCACCGGACCCGGAGCACGTCACATTGGGAATGAAGGTGCAGTTGGCCACCCAGGTCATCGGCACCGACGACAACGGCACCGAGGCCATCGGATTCGGCTTCGAGCCCTCAGGAGGTTGAGTGATGGCATCTGACGACCTGTGGATCCTGGGTATCCACATGACCAAGTTCGGCAAGCACCCCGACATGGACCTGGTCGACCTGGCCTCCGAAGCGGTACTCGGTGCCCTGTCGGATGGCGGGGTGACCATGAAGGACATGGGGGTGATCGGGGCCGGCAACCTCATGGCGGCCAACGCCGGCATCGGCCAGCAGGTTCAAAAGCAGCTCGGCCAGACCGGTATCCCGGTGTACAACGTGGCCAATGCCTGCGCAACCGGCGCCACCGCCCTGCGGGTGGCCTGCATGGCCATCAAGGCGGGCGAGACCGACATGGGGCTGGCCTTCGGTGTGGAGAAGCTCTCGGGCGCGGGGCTCCTTTCGGGCGGGAGCCGTGGCGGCGACAGCACGACCTGGACGCCATCGGGTCGCTATGGGGCCGTGGCCCCGGTGGACGGACGCATCGGCACCGAGATCATGCCCGGGGTGTTCGCCCAGATCGGCATGGAGTACGGCCATCGCTACGGGGGCACCAGCTTCGAGTTGTTCGCCAGGATCAGTGAGAAGAACCACTCGCACTCCACCCTCAATCCTCTGGCCGCCTACTCCAAGAAGATGTCCCTCGAAGAGATCATGGGCGACATCATGATCGCCTACCCGAATACCCGGCCCATGTGCTCGGCAAACTGTGACGGTGCCGCTGCCGCCGTTGTGGTGAGTGGGGCCAAGCTGAAGACGCTGTCCAAAGAGCAGCAGCGTCGGGCCGTGAAGATCTCTGCCTCCATCCTCACCACGGACCCGTGGGAGGAGTCGTGCCAGATTCTCCCCGACGTGAACACCCTTACCCGGAACGCCGCCACCCAGGCCTACGAGCAGGCCGGCGTCGGACCTGGCGACCTCGACCTGGTGGAGCTGCACGACTGCTTCGCCACCGCCGAGCTGGTGCACTACGACAATCTCATGCTCTGCGAGCAGGGCGGGGCGGTCGACTTCTTCAACTCTGGAGCCACCTGGCGTGACGGGACCACGCCGGTCAACGTCTCCGGAGGTCTGGAGTCGAAGGGCCATCCCATCGCCGCCACCGGCATCGCCAACGTGTGGGAGGTGGCCACCCACCTGCGGGGCGAAGCCGGGCCGCGTCAGATCGAAGGAGCCAGGGTCGGCTTGACCCACGTCATCGGACTCGGTTCGGCTTGCGGTGTGCACATCCTGGAACGGTCCGCCGCCTGAACATGACGGTCGAGGCCCGACCGTCATGTTCACACAATTAGTGCGAAGACGATACCGCCGAGAGCCACCAGGAGGGTCCCGGCCGTGACAAGCAGGAACGGGAATCGACCGGTCAATCCGTGGGGTTCCATCGCCACCTCCAGGCGGCGCGACTCGCGCATCCCGACCATCCAGACCACGGCCCCCACGGCCACGATCACCAGGGCCACGATGTCTGCAGTGCCGTTCAGGGTGTATGCCCGGCGGGCCAGGACGCCGATGGCGACCACCATGGCCAGTCCCGTCCGGCTCCAGGCCAGCTGGGTGCGCTCGGGGGCGAGACCCTCGTCCCACTCTCCGTCGAGGCCGGGCATGGGATCGACGGACACCCGGTCGCCCTACTTCGATCCGCGGATGACCAGGACCACGGCGATGACCGACACGATTCCGATCCCGATCGACAGCACCGCCGTCATATGCGACGACGGAAGTGGCCGGCGATCCCGCATGGCCTGCTCATTCGCCCGCCACTGGAGAAAGCTGGTGATCGCCACCAGCGCACCGAGTGCGATCAGGGGTAGCCCCAGGATCTCGCGGCCCTTGGGCACGTGGAACTGGGGAAGCAGCTGGGTGGCGGCCACACCGGTGGCGATGAGTGCCAGCGCCGTGCGGTTCCACGCCAGGAAAGTCCGCTCGTTGGCGTAGGTGAACCGGACGTCCGGCTCGATCTCGTCCGACTCGGCACCGAGAGGATCGATCCTCTCGGTCCGATTCATCTCGGTCGGCGTGTCCTGGCCTTCCGGGTCATCAGTCCCTGCTACCAGCTCTTCGGTCATTGTCGGTTTGTAGCCTAGTTACCGAGAGGGGTGGGACCGATGGTGGTCATGTCTTCGGCCAGCACGACCTCGCCACCGAAGGCCGACGCCGCCTGATCCATCCACTCCTGCTCGCAGCCGGGCTGAACCGGCGGAACCATATGGGTCAGCACCAGTGTCGCCACACCGGCCCGTTCGGCGGTGCCCGCGGCATCCGGTACGGACGAGTGGTAGTCGAGGACATCCATGAGCCTCGGCAGTCCGAGCTCCTCGATCTGGTCGCGGCGTATGACGGTGTGGACGAGCACGTCGGCGCCGGCCGCCAACCGGTCGAGACCCTCGCAGGGAACGGTGTCACCGGCGATGACAACGGAGTGGCTGCCGTCCTCGATCCGGTAGCCGATGGTGGGTCGCACCGGGGCGTGGTCCGTGGGAGCGGCAAGCACCCGCACGCCGCCCTCCTGGAAGACGATGCCCTCGGTCACCTCGGTGACGACGGTGTCGGGACGCCAGTCGAGGTCACCGTGATGTGCCAACCGAAAGCCGGTGTCGAGCTCGAGCATGGCCTCGGTCGCGGCTACCAGCCCGCTGGTTCCGACCGGGCCGATGACAACCAGAGGGTTCGGGACGAAGGACATCGCCCACCGGGTGGTGATGAGGTCGTTGAGGTCAGTGGTGTGATCGCTGTGCAGATGGGTGAGGAACACGGCGCGGAACGCCAACGCACCCGAGTGCGCCCCGGTGGCCCGCAACAGCACTCCTCGACCGGCGTCGAACAGCAGGTCTCCGACCGAGGTGCGGACGAGTGTGGAGGGGCCGGCCCGGTCAGGAGCCGGGATCGGGCTCCCGCTTCCCAGGATCACAACCTGCATGGACCGGCTCCTTGCCTCTTGTCCCCCTGATTATGACAGACACTATGACAACAGATGGGTTCCCACCGCGGGCGGGTCGTACAGGGCGGCGCTCGGTACCCTGACAGGGTGCCGTTCTATCGCGAGCAGGTCGTACCCCGGCTGATCGCATTGACCTGCGGGGCCAAGGCGATGGGCGGACTCCGAAACCAGACAGCCGTCGGACTATCGGGCCGTGTCATCGAGATCGGGTTCGGCTCGGGCTACAACCTGCCCCATTACCCGGCCGAAGTGGAACGCATCCTGGCCGTCGAACCATCGGCCACGGCCTGGCGGATGGCGTCCCGTCGGATCGCCGACGCCGCCATGCCGGTCGAACAGATCGGACTCGACGGGCAGTCCATCCCGCTCGACGATGCCAGTTGTGACGGAGCTCTGTGCACCTTCACCATGTGCACCATCCCCGATCCGGCGGCCGCCCTCGGCGAACTGCACCGGGTGCTTCGGCCGGGTGCCCCCTTCCACTTTCTGGAGCACGGCCTGGCCCCCGATGCCCGGGTAGCTGCCTTCCAACACCGGGTCGAGCCATTGCAGCGCCGGGTGGCCGACGGCTGCCACCTGACCCGCGACCCCGTCGCACTGGTGGGAGACGCCGGGTTTACCGTTGTGGACATGGAGCAGAGATACGGACCCGGACCGAAGGCGTGGACGTATCTGACCCTGGCTGCCACCGTCCGTAACTGAGCACCGGGGGACCGCCATGACCAGCATCGAAGACTTTGGCGCACGGATCGACCACCTGGAGCGCCGCGTCGACGCCACCGAGTCGGTCCTGGCCATCCAGCAGTTGAAGGCCCGATACGCGGAACTGGTCGACGCCCGCTTCGAGCGGGGCCGGGTCGTCGAACGCGTGAGGCTGGACGAGGTGGCCGCTGCCGCTGCCGAGTTGTTCGCCGAGGACGGCGTCTGGGACGGCGGGCCGGGCCTCGGGATCGCGCGGGGCCGGGTCGAGATCGCCGCCCGGTTGGCCCAGCCGACGCTGGTCTTCTCGCGCCATCTGTTCGTCAAGCCCCGGATCGAGGTCGACGGGGACCGGGCGTCGGCTCGGTGGGACCTGCTGTGCCCGTGCACCCGGCCGGACGGGGAGTCGCTGTGGATGTCCGGCTACGAGGACGACACCTATGTCCGGGTCCACGGTGCCTGGCTGCACGCCACCATGTCCCTGTCGACCGTGTTCATCTCACCGGTCGGCGAGGGTTGGCCCCACATCCTGGCCTGAACAAGGTAGGACCCCGCCCGGAGGCGGGGTCCTACGGGGGCGGTGCTCCGGAGGGGGGTCAGGCCGGAGGTCCAACCGCCAGGGTCACGGACGACGTGTGGGAGGCACCGGACTGATCGGTCCACGCCAGGTGGATCACATCACCGGGATGGTGCAGCTCGAGGGCGTTGCTCAGGTCGGTGGAGTCGTTGACCGGCGTGTTGTCGACACCGGTGATCACGTCACCCTGGACCAGACCGGCGCCGGCGCCGGGTGAGCCCACGAGCGTGCCGTCGACCACTGCGCCGCCACCGGAGGCTTGTGACGAACCATCCGAGCTACCCGAGTCCTGGACCTGGACTCCCAGGAACCCGGTCCCTCCGATGTGGATGGTGGAGCTGGCCCGGCCGGCCTCGATACTCCGGGCGACCGAGAGCGCCGTCGAGATCGGAATGGCATAGGCCTCCTCCGCCGAACCGGTCCCGATGGTCCCGGTCGAAGCGGCGGTGTCCATACCGACCACGCGGCCCGAGCTGTTCACCAGAGCCCCGCCCGAGTCACCGGGCTGGATGTCGCAGTTGGTCTCGATGAGCCCGGTGAGGTTCTCCGAGTTGCCGCCGCCGCTGTCGCTGGCGGTGATCGACTGGCCGAGAGCGGTGACCGACCCGCCCGCCGAGCTCGGTGTGCCCCCGGCGCCACCGGCGTTGCCCACGCCGACCACTCCCTCGCCCACCGATGAGGTGCCCTGGGCGGTCGGCACTGTCTGCAGGCCACTGGCGCCGACCAACTGGATCACGGCGACGTCCCCGGTGCGGTCATACCCGACCACGTTGGCCTTATAGGTCTGGCCGTTGCCGATGTCGGTCACGCTGATGCTGGTGGCGCCGTCGATGACGTGGTTGTTGGTCAGGATCTCACCATTCGGCGTCAGCACCATGCCGGTGCCCGCCGCCTGCTCGTCCTGGTAGCTCAGGTTCGTGTTGATGTCGACCAGGTCGGGCGAGATCTTGCTGGCGATGCCCGAGATGTCGGCCGGGGCGCCGGCGCCGGTGGTACCGCTCGACGAACCGGAACCGGAGGATCCGATCCCGCTGGAACCCGAGCCGAACGGGAAGTTGCTTCCCGGCGAACCTGTGCTGCCGTTGCCATTGCTGTTCGAGCCATTGGACGCGGTGGCCGACGTGGTGTCGGTCGGCCAGGTGGCGTGTCCGATGCCGGCGCCGAGCAGCAGGGCCATCACGGCGACCAGCGAGGCCACCAGTGCGATCTGGCCCTTGTGGTTGCGCTGCTTGGTGGGGGCGGGCAACGGAGCCGAGTAGTAGCCATAAGGCGAAGGCGGCCAGGTGGTCGGAGGGAGCCCACCTCCCGTACCGGCACCCCAACCTCCTGGTGCGGGGACCGGCGAAGGGCCGGCGGGCCCCCAGCCGGGAGCGGGCGGCACACCCCAGGAGCCGGGCGGGGGCATCGGGGCCCAGGTTGCGCCAGGGGCCGGATGGCCACCGGCCGGGATGTACTCGCCGCCGGCGACGACCGACTGGCCGGGGTAGGGGGGCTGCGACGGAGGTTGCACCTGTGGCACCGGCTGGGTCAACGGGTGTTGCTGGGTGACGGTGGGGTCCTCGGCGACGGGAAGCGTCTCCGTCGGGTCTGACGGCTGCGGGTCGTCCTCGTCGGATCCCTGCTGTGTTTCGGGGTTCTCGTTCATCTCGTCCTGACCTCCGGGCTGAAAGACCTCGTGTTACCGAGTGACCTCGAGTGGCGACGTCACCCGTCTATTGGACCCTGCCCGCGTAAAGCCACGTTGAGCGGAACATATGAATTCCGTAAGGAACTTCCGCCGTCGACGTCGGGACGGACCGCCCGCCGCACCCTCACCGTACCGGGGCGGCCACCGTCACCAAGTCACCGACGGCTTCAGCCCGCCAACCCTCGAACCGGAAGTCGGGTACCCCGGCAAGCCCTTCGTCGAGCAGCATCCGGGCCAGTCTGCCCTTGGCCGTCTTGGCCTCGTGCCCCACGGCGCTCCCACCGTCAGCGGACACGAACCGGACCCGGACCACCCGGCACGACCCGGCCAGCGTGGCGAAGTCGATTGCTGCTGCATGCTCTGCGGGCAGGAGGTCGACGATCACCCGACCACGGGACCGTGCGACCAGTGCCGAGGTGACCGTCGGACGCCAGAAGGTCGAGAGCCGACCCAGAGGTCCGAGGGCGATCAGCAGCCTGAGCCGGTAGTCCGCCACCGGATCAGCCGCTGTGGTGATCCCATAGAGGCCGGACGGGACGAGGATCCGCCTCCGGTCGCCCGGCGTCAACGTCGCCGGGTCCAGTCCGGCCCAGACGACACCGGTGTACCGCCTCCAGGCCGGGAGGACCCGGGCGGTCCCGGCCACCAGCCGAGCCGTGGCCTCGACGGCCCGCTCGAGCAGGTCACCACGCACGCAGAGCACCCGGGACCGCTCGGCGGCATCATGATCAGCGAGGACCTGGGCCAACCCGGCCAACACCCGGGCCCGGGGCTCGGCCAGGTCGTGGGCGAACGAATCCGGTCGGCGTGCCTGGGAGCCTCCCCCGGCCTTGCCCTCCGACGGAGGCAGCAGCAGGAGCGGGGGTCGTGGCACAGTTCGGGACCGTAGTGGCCCCGGAATGGCCACCCGGTGCACCGGCTCACGGCTCAGCCCGTGATCGCCACGCCGGACCAGTCGGGGTCGATCTCGAAGAACCGCAGGGCGAGTGCCTCCAGGCACACCCCGAACAGCGTCCAGTCCTGGGGCTGGCCGTGCGGCCCGGTAGGACGAACGATCCGCTCGAGGTCGGGGTCCCCACCCTGGCGAAGGGCGCTCCCTTCCACCATGGCGCTGGCCGCGGCGGTGAACTGTCGCAGCGTGAGGGGCGCCCGAACCCGGACGCCCAGAGCGGCACAGACCCCGGCGAACAGGCCTTCCCACACATTGGTCACATCATCGAGCCCTTGGTCGAGAGCACGGCGGATCAGGGTGCGGCGGCCGACCAACTCCGTGGTGAGCGCCAGTACCCACACACCCACCCACAGGGACCAGTCACGGGTCTCGAGACGGGCGCGGATACTGGTTTCACCCCCCACCCTGGCCAGTTCGCTCAGCGACGCAATCCGCGCCTCGGGCGATGACAGGTCGAACGATGCCACGATCGGTGCCAACGCCTGCACGGTGCGGTCGAGTTCACCGGCTGAATCCGCCGTCGAAGCGACGGCGATCAGGACATCGGTCTGGAACTCCTCCTGGTTGTCCCACACCCGGCGGATCACCGAGGCGTTGGTGAGGTGCACTCCGGTCGTCGCCTCCAGATGGTCGAAGACCCGTTTGAAGGTGAGATCACCCGCCCCGACATTGAGGCCTTCCTGTTCGATGATCGCCCGCCCGGCGGCCAGAAGCAGGTCCTGGAGCTCCTCCCGACTGCGCCTCGCCCTCGGTCCCTGTGCTCTACCGGCCACCCGACCATCGTCGCAGACCCCACAACCTCGTGGGATCCCTACCGATCCGGTTCGCGGGATCAGGTGGAGATGGCCGGCCCGGGCCAGTCGGGATCCAGCTCGAGGTACTGCAACACCAGGGCCTCGAGGCCGACGGCGAAGAGTGACCACGGCTCGGAACGACCCTCGGGACCGGTCGGTCGGAGGATGGGCGGAGCGTCGGGTTCCGCCCCGGTGCGCAGGGCACATCCCTGGATCAGCGCCCCCACCGACTCGGTGAACTGGCGGAGGGTGAACGGGGCCCGGACCCGTAGGCCGAGGAAGACCATGAGGGCGTTGTAGAGCTCGGTCCACATGTCGGTTGTCGTCTCATAGCCTTCAACCAGCGCCTTCCGGATCCGTCGACCACGTTCAGACGGCGGACTGGTGACGGCGAGGACCCAGACGCCGACCCAGAGTGACCAGCGCCGGGAGTCGACCAGCACCTGGAGGCTGGCATCGCCCCCCACCCGGCACAGCTGGGAGAGGCCCCGGAGCCGGCTGGCCGGGCTGGACAGATCGACCGTCTGGAGCAGCGTGACCAGGGCGGAGGCGGTGTCGCCGATCTCCCCTGCGACATCGCCGGCCTGGGCCACTGCGGACAGGACGTCGTCCTGGAATTCGGCCTGGTTGGTCCACACCCGGCGGATCACCGACGCATTTGTCAGCCGCTTCCCGGTGGAGATCTCGACCCGGTCGAATACCCGCTTGAAGGTGAGCTCTTCGGCGCCGATCCCCAGACCCTCCTCCGCCAGGACGTCCAGTCCGGCCGCCATCATCAGCTGTCGGATCTCCTCGCGGGAACTGCGGGTCGACCGGTCGTCCGAAGGCGTGGCAGGCATCCGCCCATCGTCGCAGACGGGTCGGGGTGTGGTGGGCCAGCCCCAGCCTGCAACACTTGTTGCAATCTTTAGTTGCAACAAGTGGGGTCGACGTGCATACTGGACCCATTGGGTGGCGGATTCACCCCCCGGGACTGGCGGATCCCGGGGGTTTTGCGGGAATGGCGGGCGTCCGGTTTCTAACCGGATGCCCGCGACCCCGTCTGACCCACAGCGCAGGTACCCACGCCGCAGGTTATGGCAATCGTTGCCGCCGAGCACGTGACCGTGGTGCCGTCTCGTTCGCTCCCACCCAGAGCGTCGCACTCCGGCGCCCGGCGGTCCGACCCTCCACCCGGGCCGCGCCTTGCCGCTCCCAGCGGCCGATCGAGGCATCGGTGGACACCATCGCGCCGAGTATCTATCGTCAGTCACCTTGACAGATCATTGACGACGAATCCGACCGGCGTCACGAGGCGAGGACGTCCCATGAAGCAGTACGAGCCGTTCGAGGGCGTGATCGCCCGGACCCAGGCCGAGTCCCAGCCGTCGTGGCCGGTGCCACCCCATCCCGGTGACGACGCACCCAATATCGTGGTGATCCTGCTCGACGACACCGGGTTCTCCCACTTCGGCTGTTACGGGTCGGACCTCGCCACCCCGAATATCGATGCCCTGGCGGCCGGCGGCCTGCGCTACGCCAACTTCCACGTCACCCCCCTGTGCTCACCGACCCGGGCCGCGCTCCTGACCGGTCGCAACCACCACGCAGTGGGTATGCGGGCCATCTCGAACTTCGACAGCGGCTACCCCCACATGCGCGGGCACATCACCAACCATGCGACGACCATGGCCGAGGTCTTGCGCGACATCGGCTACGCCACCTTCGCCGTCGGTAAATGGCACCTGTGCCCCATGGAGAATGCTTCGGCGGCCGGCCCCTACGACCAGTGGCCCTGCCAGCGCGGATTCGACCGCTTCTACGGGTTTCTCGAAGGGGAGACCGATCAGTTCTCGCCCGATCTGGTCTACGACAACCACCGGGTCGAACCTCCGGCCACGCCCGAAGAGGGCTACCACCTGAGTGAGGACCTGGTCGACCGGGCCATCGGCTTCATCCATGACTCCGTTTCGATCCGACCCGACCGGCCCTTCTTCACCTACCTGGCCTTCGGAGCCATGCACGCCCCCCACCAGGCTCCGGCCGAGTACCGGGAGAAGTACAAGGGTCTCTTCGACGACGGCTGGGACGCCGCCCGCGACCGGTGGTTCGCCAACCAGATCGATATGGGCCTGCTCCCCCCGGACACCAGGCTCGCTCCCCGCAATCCCGGGGTCGAGCCCTGGGACTCGCTCCCGGTGAACCAGAGGCTCCTGGCATCCAGACTCCAGGAGGCCTTTGCCGCGTACCTCGAGCACACCGACGCCCAGATCGGTCGCCTGGTGGCGGACCTCGAGCGCATGGGCCAGCTCGACAACACGTTGTTGATGGTCCTGTCCGACAACGGCGCCAGCCAGGAGGGCGGTCCGTTCGGAATCCTGCACGAGATGAAGTACTTCAACATGCTGGTCGAGACGCCCGACGAAGCAGTCGAGCGCCTCGACGACATCGGGGGGCCCCACAGCCATGCCAACTACCCGTGGGGCTGGGCCCAGGCCGGCAACACTCCATTCAAGTGGTACAAGCAGAACACCCACGAAGGCGGGGTCCACGTCCCCCTGATCGTGCACTGGCCCGAGCGGATCGCCGACGCCGGCTCCCTCCGGGACCAGTTCCACCACGTCAACGACATCGCTCCGACCATCTACGACGTGCTCGGGATCACCGCCCCCGACATCTATCGGGGGCTCGAACAGCTCCCGATCAGCGGGAAGTCGATGCGCTACACATTCGACGACCCCGACGTGCCGACGACCAAGCGGATCCAGTACTACGAGATGTTCGGCCACCGGGCCATCGTCGCCGATGGATGGAAGGCGGTCACCCGTCACCAGGCCGGCACCCCGTTCGACGACGACGGTTGGGAGCTCTACCACTACGAGGTCGACCGATCCGAGTGCCACGACCTGGCCACGTCGATGCCCGGAAAGCTCGAAGAGCTGATCAGCCTGTGGTGGGAAGAGGCGGAGGACCAGGGCGTCCTGCCCCTCGACGACCGGTCGCTCGAGCTCTTCTTCACCCGGTACCGCGACCGATCGGTGCACCCGACCGACCGTCGCTATACCTACTATCCGCCGATGGCGCCCCTGCCGGCTCAGGTGGCGCCCTCGATGGGCGGAAGGGGATTCGACCTGGCCGCCACCATCGACCGGCCGGTGGGGGCAGGTGGCGTGCTCTTCGCCACCGGCACCGAGAACTCGGGAATCAGCGTGTTCATCCAGGGTGACCGGCTGGTGATCGACTACAACTGCTTCAACGACCACCACCTTCTCGAGTCCTCGATCGACGTACCTGAGGGGCCATCGGTGGTGGGGGTGCGCTTCCGCCGGGTCGGCGCCGGCGGTGTCGCCACGGCATTCGTCGACGGTGCACCGTGCGGCCAGCTGTCGGTACCGTTCGCCATGCACATCATCTCGAGCGTGGGCCCGAGCATCGGTTACGACCACGGCAGCCCGGTCAGTGAGCGCTACCGCGGTCATTTCCCTTTCGAGGGCACTCTGGAGAAAGTCGACATCACCGTGGTCCACAAAGGTGATGACTCCCCGGGGGCACTCGAATCGCAACAGCGCTCGGCGATGTCCCAGCAGTAGCGGGCACGACGGTCCTATCTCCCGTCGATCAAGCGGTGAAACGGGCCGATGCGCCGGCGTCCACGTCGATCACGGAACCGGTGATGTGGCGGGCTCCCTCCGAACAGAGGAACAGCACCGCGGCCGTCACCTCGTCCGGATCGAGCCATGGGACCGGCTGCACATGCAGCGACGTCATCGGGACGGCCACGTCGTCGCGTGTCGGGTGCTCGAGGTCGGGGCGCATCAGGTGATAGAGCGCGTCGTTGTGGATCATGTCGGTCGAGATGTTGCCGGGGGCGATGACGTTGGCGGTGACTCCGAAGTACGCCAATTCGTGGGCAACCGACTTGGTCAGCCCGATCACCCCCCATTTGGAGGCGCAGTAGGCCGGGATGAGCGGGTTGGCGGAACGGCCCATCATCGACGAGATCCCGATGATCCGACCCCAGCGGTTTCGACGAAGGTGCGGTGCCACCGCCCGCATGGCGTTGAACACGCCGGTCAGATTCACGTCGACGGTCTCCGACCACTGGGCGGCATCCATGTCGACGATGGATCCGAGGGTCGAGACCCCGGCATTGGCAACCAGGATGTCGACCGATCCCAGGTCGGCGACGACTCCGTCGACGAAACCGATCATGGCTTCGAGGTCCCGCACGTCTGCGGTAGCCGACACGCAGCGCCGCCCCTCGGCCTCGACCAGGCGGACCGTTTCCTCCAGGTCATCGGGAGTGGCCAGCGGATAGCTGACCGTGGGCAGATCGGCGCACCGGTCGACCAGAGCGATGTCAGCGCCCTGTCGGGCCAGTCCTACCGCGTGACTGCGACCCTGTCCGCGGGCACCGCCGGTGATCACCGCCACCCGACCGGCAAGCGGCCCGCGCCGGGCTGTCGCCGATGCCTCCTGGTCCGAAGCTGCGGTGTCCGACACGGTGCCTCCCCCTGGGTACGGCCCGGCCGCTGCGGCCGCGCCCTGTCGGGGCCGGGACCCCGGACCGGGATACTAGGCCGAGCGGGTCGACCGCCCCCAGGTCCGCAGAACGTCCCGGTAGCGCCGATCCCACGCGCCATAGGCATCACGGAGACCCCGGCCCGGCCAGTCGGCAGGTAACAGCTCCGTCGGCAGCAGTGGGTCGGACTGCAGGTGGCGCAGGACGGAAGCTGACAAGGTGAAGCCGGAGGCGAGGTCGTCCGGTCCCCGTGTCGGGTCGCCATCGAGTCGCTGACGAAGAGCATCGGCCCGGACCGCCCAGGCGTCCAGGTCCCACAACGACGCTGCCAGCGCAACCGGATCCGACTCCGGAGCCCCGGTGAAGACCACCAGGTCGGGATCCTCGGTGGGATCGGGGCGCAGTTCCAGATTGTCGGGGCGGAGCCAGAATCCCTCGCGCTGCTCGGCCAGTCGGGCCAGGACGAGGCGGCGGCGGCGGGCGGCGCGCTGCTCGGCCGAACTACCGGTGGTGGTCACCACGACGAGGCGCCAGTCACCGGTCCACCGACGGGTGGTGCCGATGCGGCTGTCCTCCTGTCTGCCGCGACGCTCGAGCAGTCGGCCGACCAGCCGGTAGCGCCCGGCCCCGTCAGTGGCCGCTTCGCCCGACGCCACCATCCGGCTGAGGGCCACCCGGGCCCGGTTCGGGTTGATGCCGAACAGCCCGGCCAGATGGACCAGATGGGACACGGGGAGCTCCGGCGGGTCCTCACCCAGGAGGGCGCTGGCCAGGACCGATCGCGCCGTCAACGCCGGGCCCGGGTCCGCCGTCTGCTCGGGTGCCGGTCCCGATGCGTCGCTGATCGTGGCACGATGTCTCACCGACATTACTTGATTGCACCAGTTGACACTGTCCTGTAACATAGCGCCATGGCTTCAAGCATGGTGGCCGATGCGGCCGCCCGTCCCGAGGTCCTCCCCACCGACCGGCTCCAGGCCAACGGCATGGCCCGGCCGGAGCTGCGCGCCGATCTCCGGAAGATCGAGGACGGCCGCAATGCCATCACCGTGGTCTCGGTCTGGCTCTGGGTCGCCGTGATCATCGGAGGGGCAGTCTGGGTCGATCAGTGGTGGTCCTACCTGATCGCCTTCGTCCTCATGGGGCCGATGTACGCGCGATTCGCCATCCTCATGCACGAGGCGGCCCACAAGCTGTTGTTCACCAACAAGCGGGTCAACGACTGGGTGGGGACCTGGCTGATCGCCTACCCGACCTGGACTCCGATCGGGCTCTACCGTCGGGGACACTTCGCCCACCACAAAGAGGAGTTCGGACCGAACGAACCCGACATCGCCTTCTACGGCGGCTATCCCTGCGACCGCCGCGCACTGGCCCGGCGTCTGGTGCGGGACGCGGTGGGCATCTCGGGGTGGAAGAACTTCGTCCCGCTGTTCCGGTCTCTGAAAGTGCCCGCATTCCGACGCACGTCACTCTCGATCCTCGGGGTTCAGCTGCTGCTGTGGTCGGTGATGTGGGCCACCACCGGACGGTGGTGGATCTACCCGCTGCTGTGGTGGCTGCCGTGGATGACCCAGTGGCGGGTGATCAACCGACTCCGGGCCATCGCCGAACACGGCGGCCTCGAGGCCAGCCCGGATCGCCGGGTCACCACCCACAATGTCCGTCAGGGCTGGATCGCCCGGTTCTGGTTCGTGCCGTACAACACCGGTTGGCACTTGGCCCACCACGTCGACATGGGGGTGCCGTGGCGCAACCTCCCCCGTTTCCACGCCGAGCTCGAGCGAGCCGGCTACGCCACCGAGGGGATCACCTACCCGAGCTACCGCGCCTGTGGCGGACCCTGTCCTCGGCGTGACCGGTCCTCAGGCCGGTCGCCCCCGCATGGCCCGGTAGGCGCGCACCAGCCCCGCGGTCGAGCTGTCCTGAGCGGTGAGGTCCGGGGCATCAGCCGAGCTCAATGCCGGACCGAGTTGGCCGGCCATCACCTTGCCCAGTTCCACCCCCCACTGGTCGAACGAGTCGATGCCCCACACCGCACCCTCCACGAAGACGGTGTGCTCGTAGAGGGCGACCAGTTGGCCGAGCACCGAGGGAGTCAACACCGGCGCCAGGATCGTCGAGGTCGGGTGGTTTCCCGGCATCACCTTGTGGGGGACGACGGCCGCCGGCGTACCATCGCTCGCCACCTCGTCCGCCGTCCGCCCGAAGGCGAGCGCCTTGGTCTGGGCGAAGCAGTTGGCCATCAGGAGGTCCTGACGATCCCCGTCCTCGTGGGTGGACGTGGCGAAGCCGATGAAGTCGGCCGGGATCAGACGGGTCCCCTGGTGGATGAGTTGATAGAAGGCGTGCTGGCCGTTCGTTCCGGGCTCGCCCCAGAAGATCTCGCCGGTGCTCCCCTCGACCGGTGAGCCGTCGCGTCGCACCGACTTGCCATTGGACTCCATGGTCAACTGCTGGAGATAAGCGGGAAACCGTGCCAGGCGCTGGCTGTAAGGGAGCACGGCGTGAGTTTCGGCTCCGAACAGATTCGAGTACCAGACACCGAGCATCCCCTGGATGACCGGCAGGTTGGACTCGAAAGGCGACTCCACGAAGTGCCGGTCCATGGTGTGGAAACCGTTCAGCATGTCGGCGAATGCCGCGGGGCCGATGGCCACCATGAGGGAGAACCCGACAGCCGAGTCGTACGAATAGCGTCCCCCGACCCAGTCCCAGAACCCGAACATGTTGGCCGGGTCGATTCCGAAGTCGGTGACGCCCTTCTCATTGGTGGAGACAGCCACGAAGTGCTTGGCCACCGCCTCATCGCCACATCCGAGTCCTTCGAGCAGCCAGGTCCGTGCGGCACGGGCGTTGGTCAAGGTCTCCAGAGTGGTGAACGTCTTGGAGCAGACGACGAAGAGGGTCTCGGCGGGGTCGAGGTCGCGGGTCTTCGCGTACAGGTCGACAGGGTCCACGTTGGAGACGAACCGGCACTCGATATCGGGGTCCGCATAGTCGCGCAGCGCTTCATGAGCCATGGCCGGGCCGAGGTCGGACCCGCCGATGCCGATGTTGACGACGGCCCGGATCCGTCGGCCGGTCTGTCCGGTCCAGGCACCCGAGCGGATCCGCTCGGCCACCGATCCCATTGCGTCCAGTACGGCATGCACGTCGGCGACCACGTCCCTGCCGTCGACCTCGAGATGTGCCGTGCGCGGCATGCGCAGGGCGACGTGCAGGACTGACCGGTCCTCGGTGGTGTTGATCCGCTCGCCAGCGAACATGGCGTCGCGTCGCTCGGCCACCCCGACCCTTCGGGCCACGCCGAACAGCGCGGCCAGGACATCGCCGTCCACCCGATGCTTCGAGTAGTCGAGGACCAGGTCACCGGCCGTGGCCACCATGGTCGACCCTCGGTCGGGCTCGTCGGCGAACAGCTGGCGGAGGTGACGCCCGCGCATCCGCTCGAACTGGGCCGTGAGATCCTCCCACTCGCCCGTAGCCGTCACATCCACCACCGCGGTCGGTGCGGTGTCTCCGGTGCTGCTCATCGTCGATGGCCTCCGTGTGCTCGCAGGTGTGCTGCATCCCGTGCACCACCCGCGGATGGCGCAGAGTGGTGGTCAAAGCAGCCCAACCCGACCTTAGGCAGGGTTGAGCTGAGCGGCTGCGAAATTGCGGAATGATTACCGTCCGATAACAGAGTGATCGCGTGCCGTTCATCCACCACTCCTACTCTCATCAGGGATGACAGAGCACCCCAAAGCGCAGTGTGGACGATCCGCCCGGTCCCGCCGAGCTGGTTGGGTGGCGTGCCGCCCGCCTCTCTGCCGTCCGGGGTCGTGGACCCCGCCGCCTCTCACGGCAACCCCGCCTGCACCGGCTCCGCCGGTCCGCCGGTTCAGCAGCGGTGCGAGCGCTCGATCCCGCCGTCACGGCGGAGGTCCCTCCGCCTGCAACCTGTTCCGGAATGCCATCGGTGCGCCGTGACCGTGGCATTCCGCGAAGTCGATCGACGGGTGCTCCACGATGAGGCGCCACCCGTCATCCTCATCATCGACGACGACCATCTGACCCGCGACTCTCTGGCTGCCACCCTCTCCATCGAGGGATTCGACGTGATCACCTCGGCCACCGGCGACGAGGGGATCGCCCACCTGACGTCCGGATCCCCGGCCCTGATCATCCTGGACACCCAGATCGGAGACTCGGAGGGATTCACCGTCTTCCGTCGCATCACGGCCATCGCACCCTGGGTGCCGGTCATCATGATCACCGCGGAGGACGACGAGCTCGATGCCGTTCTGGCCCTCGAGGCCGGTGCCGCCGACCACGTGACAAAGCCACCCCGACCACGGGAGCTGACCGCCCGGATCCGGGCCGTCCTGCGCCGCGTCGGAGCCCAGCCCCAGAATCTGGTGCCGGCGACCCCGATCGGGATGTACACATTCGGACCTGTGTCGATCGATGTTTCCCGGCGCGAGACCACCCTGCACGGGAAGGACGTCGAGCTGTCCCGCAAGGAGTTCGACCTGTTGACCCTCTTGGTGTCCGAAGGTGGACACGTCGTCACCCGCAAGCAGTGCATGGACCGGATCTGGCGTGATCGCAAGAAGGGTGACAGCCGCACCCTGGACACCCACGTGAAGCGGCTGCGCAAGAAGATCGAGGTCAACCCGGCCGAGCCCATCCACCTCATCACCGTCCGGGGTGTGGGGTACCGCTTCAAACCGTAGGAGTCCGCCCGACACCGCACTCGCCCATGCCCTCCCCCACTGGTCGTCACGTGGTGAGCGGGCGGACTCCTACGAGTTGAGGCACCGGAGCGCAACCGAAGACCGTCGTCGCATCCGAGCGGTCACCGACCCGAACTGAACCCAGCCGTAGACTCCCACTGTCGACGGGGCCGGGACCGGCCCGCAGTCGCATGCGGGGCCCCATCCGGAGGCTCGCCTCGCCACCCCGGAAGGAGCGCAGCGGTGCCCGAGTCGACCGGGGCGAGAGGACAGCCGGAGCACCTGCACCACGGGCCCGGCCCAGTGGCGGCCATCGCCATCGGTGGAGCCCTGGGCACACTGGCCCGCTACGGCATCGAACGGGCGGTGGCCACACCGCCCGACGGGTTCCCGTGGGGCACGTTGACGGTCAACGTGGTGGGATCCTTCGTCCTCGGCGCCGTCGTCATCGCCGTCGTCGAGCGGTGGCCCCGTGACCGCTATCTCCGGCCACTCCTGGCTGTCGGGTTCTGCGGCGGGTTCACCACCTTTTCCACCCTCGCCGTCGAGGTCGACCAGCGGGTCCAGCACGGCCACGTGCTCCTGGCCACGACCTACCTGATGGTGACGCTGATCGCCGGACTCGGCGCGGCACTGGCCGGAATGACGGTTGCCCGGGGCCGACTACTACCGGCGACAGGCGCGGCGCTGGCGGACCCTGATCTACTGGCCGGGGACGAGGGCGACCAGCGTCCCGGAATCGACGGCACGGCCCCGTGACCGTGGCCCTGTTGGTCGTGGCGGGCGCATGCGGCGCCTTGGCGCGCTACGAGGTCGAGTTGGCTGTGCGGCGCAGGTCCCGCGGGTCCTTCCCGTACGGGACCCTACTGATCAATGTGTCGGGCTCGCTCGTGCTCGGGATCCTCGCCGGTCTTGCCGCCCACCACGGCGTCCCGGTTCCGGTGGTCACGGTGATCGGCACCGGACTACTCGGCGCGTACACCACCTTCTCCACATTCAGTTTCGACACGGTGGCACTGGCGGAGACGGGCCGGGTGCGGGCCGCGGCGGCAAACCTGGGAGCCAGCCTGGTGCTGGGCCTTGGTGCCGCCGCCGTGGGTCTGGTGGTCGGCCACTACCTCTGACCTGGGCCGATACCAGATGCCACGCGACGTTCATGGAACGATCACCGTGTGGTTCCCATCGGATCGTCCGCCGTTCACCTCCGCTGCCTACCGTGAGCCGAGGAGGTTGTCCCTGTGCCCAATCAGAACGGGACCGTCGGACGCGAGCGTACGAAGGTGCTGGTCATCGAAGACGAGGAGTCCTACCGCCAGGCGTTGGACTCCGGACTGGGCGTCGAGGGGTTCGACGTCGTCCTGGCGGCCGACGGAACCGAAGGCCTTCACCTCTTCGACGAGTGTGCACCCGATATCGTGCTCCTCGACATGCTCCTGCCCGGCATGCACGGGATCGATGTCTGCCGTCGGATCCGCACCCACTCATCAGTCCCGATCCTCATGGTCAGCGCCGTGGATACCGAACTCGACGTGGTCCTCGGTCTCGAACTGGGCGCATCCGGCTATGTCACCAAGCCGTTCCGGCTCCGTGAGCTGGTGGCCCGCATGCACGCCATCCTCCGACGGGTGCCGCCCCGGGACATCCGTTCCGAAGTCTCGGGAATCGTGGATCGGATCCCGGTCGACCAGTCCACCGTCCCGGAAAGCGGTCCCGCCTTCGGATCGGTCAGTGTCGACTACATACGCCGTGAGGTGACGGTCGCCGGCGTCCCCACCCACCTGTCCCGCAAGGAGTTCGATCTCCTGGCAGCATTGCTGTCCCCGGCACAACGGGTCCGGTCCCGCGATGAGCTGATCGACCTGCTCTGGCCCGACACCTACCTGACCGACACACGGACGCTCGATACCCACATCCATCGACTGCGGGCCAAGCTCGAGCCCGACCCGACCGATCCCCGCTACATCGTGACGGTGCGCGGCGTGGGGTTCCGGATCGACCCGGACAGCACCCCCGGACATTCGCGGGTGTCCGACGGTCAGGATCGCGGACGAGCCGGTCACCGCCTGATCAACCGAATCGGCCATTCACGTAGTCCAGGGTCCTCGGGTCGGTGGGCTCGCTGAACAACTTGGCCGTTGGCCCACACTCGATCAGCTCGCCCGACTTGTCCTCGCCCATGAGCAGGAACGCGCAACGGTCCGATACCCGCATGGCCTGCTGCATGTTGTGGGTCACGATGATGATGGTGACGCGGTCCTTCAACTCGACGACGAGCTCCTCGATCCGCTTGGTGGCGATCGGATCGAGGGCGGAGGTCGGCTCGTCCATGAGGAGGACTTCGGGCTCGACGGCCAGAGCGCGGGCGATGCACAGCCGCTGTTGCTCACCTCCGGACAGCGTGCTGGCGTGGGCTTTCATCCGGTCCTTCACGCTGTCCCACAGGGCGGCGGCGATCAGCGCCGATTCGGCCGCCTCGTCGAGCAGGGCCTTCTTGCGGATCCCATTGAAGCGGAGGCCGGCGACGGCGTTCTCGTAGATGCTCATGGTCGGGAACGGGTTGGGTCGCTGGAATACCATCCCTACCCGGCTGCGAAGGAGGGTCGGGTCGGTCGACGGGGCGTAGACGTCGAGGTCGCCGAGCATCACCGTTCCGGTCACGGTGGCCGAACGCACCGTGTCGTGCATCCGGTTGAGCGCTCGCAGCAATGTGGTCTTGCCCGAACCGGACGGGCCGATGAGGGCGGTGACCTCGTGGGTATGCACTTCGAAGGTCACGTTGCGCACCGCGATGCGACCGGCGAAGGCGACTGCCACGTCGGCCAGGCTCATCACCGCTTCGCCCGCGGGTGACTGGGTCATGGCCTCCTCGGCCTGTGCCGTCAATTTCGTCTTCCGTCTTCGGGATCCGGGCTTCAGCATCGGTCATCGTCTCTCCCTGCGCAATCTGGCGGCCATAACACGGCTTCCGATGCTCAGCACCAGTACCACCGTGATCAGCAGCAGAGCCGCTCCCCAGGCCAACTGGACCAGATTCGCGTCGGGTTGGCTGCTGTTGTTGTAGATGAGGATCGGAAGGGCCTCCATCGGCTTGGTCGGGTTCCACTGGAGGTACTCGTTGCCGAGAATGGTCAGCAGCAGCGGAGCGGTCTCTCCCATGCCACGGGCCACCGCCAGCAGCACGCCGGTGATGACCCCGGGCAGGGCCGTGGGCACCACGACGCGCCGGGCCACGACGGCCCGACGTGCTCCCAGTGCGATGGCCGCCTCGTTGAGGGAGCGGGGTACCCCCCGGAACGCCGTCTCTCCGGCGCGGACGATCACCGGCAGCATGATGAAGCCGATGGCGAACGCCCCGGCGAACCCGCTGTAGCCGAAGTTCCGGACGATGGCGATGTAGCCGAATATGCCGACCGTGATGGAGGGCACCCCGGTCATGACGTCGGCGGTGAAACGCAGGGCCGCCGCCACCCGGCCGTCGGACTCGGCCAGGAACAGACCGCAGAGCAGGCCCAGCGGGATGGTAATCACCGTGGCGATGACCGTGATCACCACCGTACCGACGATGGCGTTCCAGGCGCCGCCGCCCGGAACCCCCTCGGGGACGGTCGACTGGGTGAAGAAGTCGGCGTTCCAGGCGGGCAGGCCTCGGGCGATCACATAGGCGACCACGGCCACCAGCGGGATGATGGCGATCCCCAGGCACACCCAGCACACCGCCAGCGCGATCTTCGACCCCAACTTGCGACGACCCAGGCTGGCTCGGGCGGCCTCCTGGATCGCTCGACGACGCTCGACGGTCGGGTCCGGCGGGGTCACCACCATGGTGGTCATGCGACCGCCGCCCCGGCGGAACTGCCCGCGGTCGACCACACCAACCAACGGGCCAGCGAGTTGACGGCGATACCGATGGCCAGAAGCACCAGCCCGGCGCCGAACAGCGCGGCCAGCTCGGTACCTGTGGACTCGCCGAAATTGTTGACGATCAGCGACGGCAGGGTGGCGGCCGGGGACTTGAGCGAGTGGGCGATGTAGGGCGAGTTGCCGATCACCAGAGCCACGGCCACGGTCTCACCGAGAGCCCTCCCGGTGGCCAGGGTGAACGCGCCGAGGATGCCGGTGCGGGCTCCGGGCACGACCACCTTACGCAACACCTGCGAACGGGTGGCGCCCAGTGCCATCGCCCCCTCCACCTGCTCTCCAGGAACAACCACCAGCACGTCCCGTGAGATGGCCACCATGGTGGGGAGGATCATGATGAACAGGATCACTCCGGCCAGAAGGAGCCCCACTCCTTCGTTGGGCCCGTTGAACAGACCGGTCCAGCCCAACACCGTGGTGAGGAACGGCTCGACGGTCGAACGGAAGAATGGTGCGAGCACGATCAGGCCCCACAGGCCGTATACGACGCTCGGGACAGCGGCCAGGAGCTCGACGGCGGTGGACAGGACGGGCCGGACCCGCTGCGGGACGAGGTACCCGAGGGCGAGGGCCGTGCCCAGCCCGATCGGGACAGCCAGGACGACCGCGATGGCCGTCACCTCGAGGGTGCCGAGGATGAACGGGAGGAGCCCGTACTTGCCGTGGGTCGGGTCCCATGTCTTCTCCAGGATCCAGGAGAAGCCGAGTGTGGAGAAGGCCGGCCGGGCCTGGACGACGATGGAGACCAGGAACCAGATCGCCAGTCCCGCCACCACGAGAGCCGTGGCGGCGAGGATGCCCCGGTACCCGTTGTCGGGCAACAACCGACGTCCGGATCGGCGGCCGCCGGAACGTACCGGCGTCTCGACGACAGTCATGCCTCTCCCGATGGTCCGGCGACCCTGTGCAGCCCGGTGCCGTGCAGCCTGGGGCCGCGGGCCCTCCAGCTCACTTGGTCAGGAGCGTCTGGCCGCTGGGGCCGGTCACCGTGAGCAGCTGGGTCCGATTCTGGTTCTGCACGGCCGGTGGAAGTGATACGTAGGCCAGGCCGGCGGCCAGGTCCTGGCCGCCACCGGTATGGGTGGTCCAGTCCAGGACCTTGACCACCTGGGCACCGGTGGTGGCACTGGCCTGCTTCTGCAGGAGTATCGCCCAGCTGTATCCGGAGATCGGGTAGCTGGTTGCTCCGGCCTGATTCACGATCGAGAAGTCCGTGGGGCTGATCCCGGTCTTCTGATCGGCATCGGCCGCCACCGTCGACAGCGACGGGACGACGTAGCTACCGGCGGCGTTCTTGACGGCGGCGTAGGTGAACTTGTTCTGGATCGCATAGGAGAGCTCCACGTACCCGATGGAGTAGGGAGTCGATTGGATCGACGCCGCCACCCCCGAGTTCTTCGGCGTCTGCACGGCGGCCGCCGGCCAGGCGATCGTCTTGGAGGTACCGAGCGTCCACACAGACGGCGCCGCTGAGGCGAGGTAGTCGGTGAAGATGTACGTGGTTCCCGAGCTGTCGGCCCTGACCTCGGGGACGATGGCGTGGGCCGGCAGGCTCACGCCTGGGTTGAGGGCGGTGATCTGCGAGGCGTTCCACGTGGTGATCGAGCCGTCGAAGATGCCGGCCAGCGTGGGGCCGTCGAGCCGGAGACGCTTGGTGACGCCGGGCAGATTGTAGGAGAGGGTGACGCCGCCCAGGATGTCGGGGATCTGGATTACCGGACCCGAGTTTGCCGGCATCTTGGCCAGGTCCGAGGAGGACATCGGAACATCGGAGGCGGCGAAAGCCACCGTTCCGGACTGGAAGGCGGTGATACCGGCGCCGCTTCCCACCCCCTGGTAGTTGACCTGAAGTCCCTGGTTCTTGCCTGTGTAGGCATAGAAGGCCGAGGTGAAGAACGGCTGGACGAAGGTGGAGCCCGAGGCGTTGAGCGAACCGGCCGGCGCCTTCAAATCTGCGGCCAGGAACGCTGCGTTGCTGGAGCTGAGTGTCCCGCCGGGAGGGGCCGTCGTGGTAGTCGAGGTGGATGAGGAGGAGCTGCAGGCCGTAAGGAGGGCGGCCGCCGCCAAACCGAGCGCAGCAATCGATGCGCATCTGCGCGCTCGGTTCGCGCTCACCTGGTTCTTATTCGTCACTGGGTTTCCACTCTCCGTTGTGGTCGTTGTTCCTGACGGCGGCCGGCTCACCGGACGCGCCGCCCTCTCGAGGCGACCCTATCGACGTGATCTGAACGGAGGGTGAACTCAAACTGAACGGAGCAAGAATTCCAGACGAGAACAGAATGAACTCAGCCCGTAGTTACGAATCTGTCGATGATCCGCGCCAGTTCCAGCGGCTGGTCGCCCTGGATGCTGTGCCCGGCGTCTTCCACCACGACGACGGTGTCGGTCGGTCGCCTGCGCCGGAACTCGGCCTCGTCCTCGTCGTCCACCACCGGAGAGCGGCTTCCCCGGGCCAATAGCACCGGTGCCTCGATGCGCTCGAGCGCGTCCCACTGCATCAGATTGTCCGCCCGCTGCACGTGTAATCCGGAGTCCATCGCCGGACGGCCCAGCTGGTGCCGCCAGGTCCAGGTCCCGTCGGGGAGCTGGACGGCGTTGTGGAGGACCCCGCGGCGCAACGACGACACCGACCGGGTCGGGTTGAACTGGATGGTCCGTTCCAGGATCTCGTCGAACGTGGCGAACGACTCCGGACCGGACAGGAAGGCGGCGATGTCGGACGTCTTGTCCCCGGTCACCCCCGGGGTGATGTCGACGAGGACGAGCTTGGGCACCAGGTGCGGATGGTGGGTGGCCAGGGCGATGGCGGTGGCGCCACCGAGTGACATACCGACGATGGCTCGCGCCCCGGGGGCGAACGCCTCGTATGACGAGGGCCACGTCGTCGGCCATCGACGCCGGATCGAGCCAGGCCGAGCCGGTCGGCCAGTCGGAGTGACCGTGACCGGGCAGGTCGACGGCCAGGAGCGGTCGGTCCAAGGCCAGAGCCACGGTGTCCCACGTGTGGGCGTTCTGCCCGCCACCGTGGAGGAAGACCAGCTGCGGCGGCGCATCGCCCCACACCAGTGCACTGACCCTGCGCCCGGGTGCCACCTCCAATGCTTCCCGGCGCACGGTGGGCGGGGCGTCGAACGGCAGCCCGACTTCCTCGGCGTTCTCGTGGAAGAGTGAGAATTCGTCGTAGGTGGACGGCGTCGGTTCGTTCATTGCCCCATTATCGCCCTCGGGTGGGTTGTGCTCGGAAGGGGTGCGGCGTCGGGGTCGGCACGGTGGAGCTCATCCACCAACTCAGACAAGGTGTCTTCGGCGACGAGGTAGGGGGTGGTGAATCCGACCCGGTCAGCCAGGCCGCCGAACCGATCGACGATGTCGGCCGCCACGTCGGCCGGCGAGCCGACAGCGGCAAGGGTGGCGAGCATCGAGTCATCGATGCGGGCGGGCATCTCGTCCCATCGACCGGACTTGGAGAGGGCGTTCAGTTCAGGCTGGAGCTCCTCCCAACCCTCGACTTCCAGCACCGGTCGGTAAGCGGGAGTGGAGGCGTAGAACGAGAGCAGCCATCGGCCCGCCAGGGACGCCGTCTCCAGTTCGGCCTCGTCCCGTCCACAGCACACGATGACCTCGCCGGTGACCGTGAGGGAGTCCCGGGAACGTCCGGCCCGGGTCAGGCCGGCTTCCATGGCGGGAAGGGTCCGCCGACGGAAGTGCCGGGCTGTGTTGAAGGGCATCACGTACAGTCCGTCGGCCACCTCGGCGGCCAGCGACACCATCTGGGGGCCCAGGCCGCCCAGGGCGATCGGCGGTAGTCCATAGGGGTGCGGGCCCGGGTTGAACATCGGTGGCATCAAGGTGTGGGTGGTGAATTCGCCCCGGAAGTCCAGGCGCTCGCCGGTTTCCCACGTGGCGAATATCGCCCGGAGCGCCGCGACCATCTCGCGCATCCGGGCGATGGGTCGATCGAACCCGGCCCCGTAGCGCTTCTCCACCTGGGCCCGGATCTGACTTCCGAGTCCCAGGGTGAACCGACCCTTGGACAGCAGCTGCAGATCCCAGGCCTGGTGTGCCAGCTGGACCGGGTTGCGGGGGAAGGCGATGGCCACATTGGTGGCCAGCTCCAGCGAGGACGACGAGGTGGCGGCCAGGATCAGGGGCGTGAAGACGTCGTGGGGACCCTCGAAGGTATAGGCGCCGTCCACGCCCATCTCCTCGAGTCGGCGCGCGTGGTCACGCGCATCCTCGAGACCGGAGAGCAGGGTATCGAAGCGCACCGGTGCATGCTCCCACCGACCAGGGTCGGCTGTCGCCCTGCGGAGTGGCCGTGCCCGGTAACCCAATTCCCGGTTCCACGATGGCCGGTGCAACACTGGGTCCATGGCACCCAGGATCTGCACTCCCGAGGAGGCGGCCGCCCTTGTCCGGACCACCGACACGGTGGGATTCGGTCTGGGTCCCGCAAACCCGGATGCATTCCTGACCGCGCTCGGCGGGAGGGACGACTGGGTCGATCTCACGTTCGGTGGTGCTCTGCTCCTCGGCTTCTACACGGTCATGTCCCACCCGAATGTCACCTACCGATGCGGTTTCTTCGGACCGGCGGAGCGGATCATGCTGGCCGACGGGGCGAACATCGAGCTGGTGCCCGGCGGATTTCGCCAGTTCGCCCCGATTCTTCGGCGCTACAACCCGAGAGTGATGACCGTTCTGGCCGCGCCGCCCGGTGAGGACGACAACGTCAATCTGTCGCTGCACCTGGGGGCGACCTACGAGGAGTTGATGCTGGCGGGGCGCGATCCCGACCGGCTCCTCGTGGTCGAGGTGAACCCCAACCTGCCCCGCACCTGTTCGCTCGGACCGGACTTCACCAACACGATCCCGCTGGATGTCGTCGATGTCCTGGTCGAGGCGCACGGCGCGCCGTTCACCCTGGCTCAGCCGCCGCCCGACGAGATCGACGAGGCGATCGCCGAAATGGCCCGGGCCTTCGTCGCCGACGGGGCCACGCTCCAGATCGGGATCGGTGCCGTGCCGAACATGGTGGCCAGCAAGCTCGCCGAAGGCTCTGGCGGCGGCTACGGAATCCACTCCGAGATGTTCACGGACGGGCTCATGCTCCTCCATCAGGCCGGCAAGGTGACCAACGACGCCAAGAGCCTGTTCAACGGTGTGTCAATCACCACGTTCGCGCTCGGGACCTCGGAGCTCTACGCCTGGTTGGACGGCAATCGGGACGTCGCCTTCGTCCCGGTCCAGGTGGTCAATGACCCGACGGTCATCGCCCAGAACCACGCGTTCGTCTCGATCAACGGGGCACTCAGCGTCGATCTCTACGGCCAGGTGGTGGCGGACAACATCGACGGTCGCCAGATCTCCGGGGTCGGGGGCCACGAGGACTTCGTCGCCGGAGCTGAAATGCGCATCGACGACCACTCGCTGATCTGCCTCCGGTCGACCGCGGTGTCGAACGGTGTGACCCGGTCGCGCATCGTTCCGGTGTTGCCCGAGGGATCCGTGGTCTCGACTCCCCGCCACCACACCGGGGTGGTCGTCACCGAATACGGGGCGGCTGACCTTTCCGGCCGGACCGTGCGGGAGCGGGCCGCATCTCTGGCCGAGATCGCCCATCCCGACTTTCGGGACGAGCTGCGCGAGCGGGGCGCCGTCCTCGACCGGTACTGACCGGGTGACAGCTCCCGATCGTCCCCCGGCGGCCACCGGCGCGCGCCGCCAGACGTTGCGGGTGGCGACGTTCAACGTCCACATGGGCGTGGACGGCTGGGGGCGTCACTTCGACGTCGTGGCCGAGTGCGAGGCGCTCGACGCCGACGTGCTGGTCCTCCAGGAAGCGTGGACCCCGGACGACGGTTCCCCCGGTACGGCCGCCCTCGTCTCGTCTCTCCCCGGCTACCACGTGGTCGCCGAGGCCCATCTGGCCCGAGCCCGGCTGTACGAGCCGATCGGAACGGGAACCACCCGCTGGGGCCCGTCGGTTGGCCAGGTCCGCAAGACCCTCCGACTCGACGAGGAACGCTGGAAGGTAGCGGCCGGACCCCGTGACCGGCGGTCCGGACACGGTCGGTGGGGAGTGGCCGTCCTGGCCCGGGTGGTCTGCCGGGACGCCGAGGTGCTGGAACTGGGAAAACTGCGACGGGATCCGGCCAGCCGGGCCGTCGTCCGGTTCACGACCGACCTCGACGGCCGCGAGCTCGTCGTCCACGGCACCCACATGTCCCACATCACCCATCTGTCGCCGGCCCAGTACCGGCGCCTGGCCCGGCTCCTCCCACCGCTCGACACACCCGCCCTACTGGCTGGCGACATGAACATGTGGGGTCCTCCGGCGTCGTCGTTCTTCAGCGGCTGGCGGCGGGCCGTGATCGGGAGGACCTGGCCGTCGCACCGTCCCCACAGCCAGCTCGACCACATCCTGATCACACCGTCGATCGACGTGGTCGACGCCCGGGTCGCCCCGTCGTCCGGGTCGGACCACCGGCCGGTGGTGGCGACGTTGGCGCTGGCCCAGAGGTCGCCGAGTCCGGACCACTGATCGACGTGATGGCGGGCACACCGTCGCACCGGTCCGCAACCCCGGGATAGCGTCAGGGCATGTCCGACACACTCGACGACTTCGAGCGCGCAGAGTTCACGGCCGAGGGCACGACCCGCACGATCTACCGCATCGGGAACGGTCCCGCGGTCATCGTCATCAGCGAGATCCCGGGGATCACCCCGAACGTGGCCCGCTTCGCCCGGATGGTCGCCGGAATCGGGTGCACCGCAGTGCTGCCCCACGTGTTCGGCGAGGACGGCAGAGCACCAACGGTCCCGTATGCGCTGCGTTCGCTGGCCACAGGGTGTGTCTCCAAGGAATTCACCGTCATGGCCCTCAATCGGACCAGTCCGATCACCATATGGCTACGGGCACTGGCCCGGTCCGAGCACGAGCGGTGCGGTGGCCCTGGTGTCGGCGCCGTCGGTATGTGCTTCACCGGTGGGTTCGCTCTGGCCATGATGGTCGATGACGTGGTCCTGGCGCCGGTCCTCAGCCAGCCGTCGCTCCCCTTCCCGATCGGGCGGGACCGCAGGAAAGCGCTCGGCATCAGCGACGCCGACGTCGACCGGGTCGTCGAGCGGGTCGCCCAGGGGGTATGCGTGCTGGGACTGCGCTTCACGGGTGACAAGACATCGCCACCCGAACGGTTCGCCGCTCTCCGAGAGCTGCTCGGGGACGGGTTCGTCGGGGTCGAATTGGACTCCTCGGCGGGCAATCGGCACGGGCATCGCAAGATGGCCCATTCGGTCCTCACCGAGGACCTCGACGATCGGCCGGGCACTCCCACCCGGGAGGCATTGGACCAGGTTCTCGATCTGTTCCGCAGCCGGCTCCTGGCGTGAGCATCCGGAGGTGAACCCGCTCGTCGATGCCTGGCGAGCCCGCGGGAGCGACCATACGGTGCGCGGGCAGCGTGTGTTCGTGGTGGATGTGCCCGCCAGCGATCAAGAGGCAGCGCCTCCTCTCCTGGTGTTGCACGGCTTTCCCACCTCGTCATTCGACTTCCACCGTGTGGTCGACGGGCTCGCCGCCCACCGGCGGGTGATCCTGTTCGACTTCCTCGGCTTCGGGTTGTCGGCCAAGCCGGACCGACCGTACCGACTGGTCGACCAGGCCGACCTGGCCGTGGACCTGGTGGACGACCTCGGCATCGACCGTCTCGGCCTACTCACCCACGACATCGGTGACACGGTGGGCGGTGAGCTGCTGGCCCGCCAACTCGATGGGACCTGGGATGTCGAGGTCACCGACCGGGTCCTCACCAACGGGACCATCTTCATGGACCTCGTCCACCTGAGCGACGGTCAGCGGTTCCTCGAAGCGCTTCCCGACGAGCGGCTACCGCCGGGAGTGCTGGACCGGGCCGCGGTGCTGGCCGGACTGTCCGGCACCTTCGCGCCGACCGCCGCGGTCACCGACGAGGAGCTCGACGCCCTGTGGACCCTGATCTCGGCGGAGGGCGGGGAGCGGCTCCTCCCCCGACTGGCCCGCTACATCGATGAGCGGCGTCGGTTCGAAGTCCGCTTCACCCCACCGGTCATCGGGCACCCTTCTCCCCTGATCGTGGTTTGGGGCCTGGACGACCCGATCGCCGTCCCGGCCATGGCGGACCGATTGGCCGCGGCCCGGCCTGACGCCCGGATGATCCGGCTGGACGGAGTCGGGCACTATCCGATGGTGGAGGCCCCTGGCCGTTTCCTGGCCGCGCTGATCGCCGACAGCTGACCTCGACGGGCCGAGATCCGGGCGCCGCCGCTGCCACCCGGTCGATCAGGCCGTGGCCAGGATCTCACCGTGGAGCACGGCGAACCATCCATCCGGCGACCCGGCCCACCGACGCCAGCCCCCTGCGAACGCTTCGAGGTCCCTTTCGTCGGCGATCCCGTGCCCGAGCAGCTGGTCGGACATCGAGGACCGGGTGAACCGGTCGGCCCACAGCCCTCCCCACCACGCCCGCTCCTCCTCGGTGGCGAAGCACCACACCGACGCCGAGGCGGTCACTTCGGTGAAACCGGCGGCGTGGGCCCACCCGAGCAGGTGCCGCCCCGCGTCCCAGTGGGCCCTGTTCACCCGGGTCAACTCCCCGTAGGCGGCGATCGACCGATGCAGGTCGGTCTCAGCGGGGGCGAAGGTGAATGTCGGGTAGTCGCTATCTCGGGCCGCCACCAACCCTCCCGGTCGGCACACCCTGCGCATCTCCACCAGCGCCCGTACGGGATCGGCCACGTGCTGCAGCACCTGGTGGGCGTGGACCACGTCGAAGGAGTCGTCCGGGAACGGCAGGGCGAACAGGTCGGCGACCTCGAAGGTGACCCCCGCATCAGTCGCCGCCAATGCGCGGGCCTCCTCGACCACCGACACGGCCGCATCCACCCCCACCACGCGGCCGGGGTGCACCGCCCGGGCCAGGTCACAGGTGATCGTCCCGGGACCGCAGCCCACATCGAGCAGGTCGTCACCGGACGCCAGCCGGGGAAGCAGGTACGCCGCCGAGTTGGCCGCCGTTCGCCATCGGTGCGAGCGCAGGACGCCCTCGTCGTGGCCGTGGCTGTAGATGGTGTCGGGCATGCCGCCAGCTTGCGCCCCACCCACATCAGAAGCAACGCGTAGTTCCGAACAGTCAACATAAGCTGCACTTATGGCATCAGCCGAGTGGCTCCGCACCTTCATCGCCATCTACCGCAGCGGTTCGGTCACCGATGGGGCGGGGCGGCGCAGCTTGTCCCAGCCAGCCGCCAGCCAACAGCTCCGCTCGCTCGAGCGGTCGGTCGGCTCCCCGCTGTTCGTACGGACACCCCACGGGGTCGAGCCGACCCGGCGCGGCCGCGAGCTGTATGTCACCGTGGCCGACGCGCTGGACCGCCTGGAACCGGTGTTCGACGGTCTCGACGGAGGTTCGGTACGACCGGTGCCACCGGCACTCCGGTTCGGGTCGTCACCCGAGTACTTCTCCTATGCCGTGGTGCCGAAGACCCTTCCGGGTTCGGAGCCGCTGGCGGTCAGATTCGGTGGTGATGCCGGCCTCCTCGATCTCCTGCGCCACGGCGACCTGGACGTCGCCGTCACCACATCGGATCCCGGGCGCCGAGGCCTGGCCGCCCGTCCACTCGGATTGACCCGCTTCGTCCTGGTGGCGGCGCCGGACCATCGGCCAGGGACGACCGGCACCCTGGAGTCGCTCGGCGACGATCTCGCCGGTTCGCCCTGGGTGGCTTACAGCGCCGAACTGCCCCGGACCCGGCGCTTCTGGCAGGCATCGTTGGGTCGACCCTTCGCCGGGGACCTTCGTCTGGTGGCGCCGGACCTGCGCGCCGTGGCCGCGGCGGCGGCCCGCGGGCTCGGGTCCAGCCTGCTGCCCGAGTACGCCTGTGCCGCAGCGCTGGCCACCGGGACGCTCGTCGAAGTGTTCCCGGTCGGCGACCTGGTCCCACCCGAAGCCTGGTTCGCGTCCACACGCGAGGCGGACCTGGTCCGCGTGGAAGTCGCCCGGTTCGTCGAGTCCCTCTCGGTTCCCGGATCGGAACGGGCCGCTCAACCCCCGACGCCCCCCACCGGCCTTCCCTCCTCGAGGTAGCGCGTGCCGACTGCTCCGAAAGCCTGGCCCACCCGACGTCCCACCGGTCCACTCAGGAGCCGGTCCGCCTCTTCCGGTGTGGCCCAGAGGTGGTCCTCGATCTCGCCCTCCTGGACCACCACCCGTCCCTGGTCGGCCTCCGGCACCACCCCACAGTCGAACAGGAACCGGACTCCGCCTGCGCGGTCCGGCCGCGGTCGGAGGAAGTCGACGCAGACCAACCGACCGGCCGCCACCACCAGGCCCGTCTCCTCGAGCACCTCGCGCCTGCAGGCGTCCCACGGCGACTCGCCGTCCTCCTCCATCTGGCCGCCGGGAATGGTCCATCCCGTCTTGTAGGTCGGTTTCAGGATGAGGATTCGGCCGGCGCCGTCGTGGAGGAGTGCCCCCGCCGACGCCGGGACCCTCGGCAGCACGTATTCGGTCATGGCCCATCATCACCGATCGCCGGACCGGTGCGTCGGCCAAGGTGGGGGATCGGGGTTCAGCCGGAGCCTGGACAAGACGACTGATGATGACCGGTCGCGGACGGCCCACACACTAACTTTGGCTCATTGTGGCGAGCCCGACGGATGTGACATCCGTTACAACCGAAAGCACGGCGGAAAAGAAACCGTCCTCCATCGAACGCATTCAGCGCCTGGAGAGGTTGGAGCAGGAGCGACTCGAGGAGAAGGAGCGCAAGGAGGAACGGCGGCGCCAGGTCATCGCCGGGGCGAAGCCGTCGGGCGACCGTCACGATCTTGTCGACCGCATCGAGAGGGCCACCAGGTTCCCGATGGCTCTCCTGGGGGTCGCCTGGCTCGTCCTCGCCATTGTCGTCCTCACCACGGACATCAACGGCTCCGCTTCTGAGGTGTTGGTGGGCACCCTCTTCGTGCTCTGGGTGGTCATGCTGGTGGAGTACCTGGTGCGACTGGTGGTCACCCCTGACACCCGCGGCTATGTCAAGAGGAGGTGGGTAGAGCCGGCCACCGTGGTCCTGCCCCCCCTCCAGGGTTGGCACCTCGTCGGCATCGAAAGGGTGAGCCTCCTCGTACATGAGGGGGAGCTGCGCACCGAGTCCATCCTGAAACACCACAGTCTCTTCCGGGTGCTCATCGCCGTCGTGGCCACACTGTTCCTCGGAGCCTGGCTGGTTCTGCTCTTCGAGGAGAACGCCAAGGGGAGCAATATCCACGATTACCCCGACGCCCTGTGGTGGGCCATCGTGACGATCACCACGGTGGGTTACGGCGACCGGTTCCCCGTTACCGAAGGTGGCCGGGTCGTGGCCGTGGTCCTGATGTTGGTGGGGATCGGTCTCATCGGTGTGCTCACCGCCACAGTTGCCTCCGTGTTCGTCAAGGAACACACCGACGCCAACAAGGAAGAGTTCAAGAAGGGCCACGCCGACCTGGGCCAGCAGCTGTCGGTGATCAGCGACCGGCTGGCTGATGTCGAGCGTCGGCTCGGTGCCACACCCGCCGAGGTCGCGACCGTGGATGCGGCGGCAGACGCCGAAGCTGCGGCGAACGGGCCGGTCGATTCAGATCCATGAGCGCCGTCACTCGCCGGTGCCCGCCGACGTCACCATGCGCGGCGCTGCTCAACCGAAATTTCCCATTGTCGACAGAGACGTAAGGAGCCGGCTTGTCCATGTCAACCACGGTCCAGGGACACCTACACGATGCATCTTCCCTTCCGGCAGGTGACGAGCGTTCGGGAGTACGGCCATGAAACGAACGGTCGCTCTCGGGTTGCTCGTACTGGCCGGCCTCCTCGTACTCGTGACCGTCTACTGGGCTGACTCCGCCCACTGGTTCCTGCGGTACACCGGAGCGGACGCCGAGTCAGGAACCTGGTACGGATTGTGGTCAGGCTTCGGCGGCGCCATTCCCGACTTCCTCATCCTGGGCAGCCTGGTCACCGTCTACCGCCACCACAGTTGTCATGTCAAAGGATGTCTGCGGCTCGGGAGGCCGGTGGAGGGCACCCCGTACCTTGCTTGCCCGGTGCATCATCCGGCACATGAGGGCAGCCGACGGTCAGTGTCCGAGGACATCATCAAACTCGCCCACAAGGCTCACCTCGAGCGCCAGACGTCCCGATCCAGCGACCCGTCACCGTCACCGGTCAACCCGTAGTGACCGATCCCTCCAGCGCGGCGACCGCTACATCCTTGGCCCAGCGGTAGTCGGGTTTACCCGACGGCGAGCGTCGCACGACATCGACGAAGACGACGGAACGGGGCACTTTGTAGCCGGCCAGGTGCGCACGGGCGTGCTCGCGGAGCTCCTCGAATTCAGGCGGGGCCGCGAGGTCGGAGCGGAGCTGCACGACGGCGGTCACCTGAGAGCCCCACCGCTCGCTCGGGGTGCCGACCACGATGGCGTCGAATACCGCCGGGTGGCTCTTCAGTGCCTTCTCCACCTCCTCGGGGAAGACTTTCTCGCCACCGGTGTTGATCGAAACCGAACCCCGCCCGTAGACGGCGATCGTCCCGTCGGCCAGCACTTTGGCGAGGTCTCCCGGCACCGCGTAGCGCACCCCGTCTATGACCGGGAAGGTGGCCTTCGTCTTGGCCTCGTCCTTGTGGTAACGGAGGGGTATGTGGCCGCTGGTGGCGAGCATCCCCAGCCGACCGTCGCCTGGCTGGCACAACGTCCCATCCTCGTCCAGGACGACATTGGTCGGGTCCATGGCGAATATCGGCGCTCCGTCCTCCGTCTGGCCGACCAGTGCCCCCTGGCCACCCGTTTCGGACGCACCGAATGCGTCCATCACCAGGACGTTGGGGAGCAGTCTGGCAAGTGCCGCCTTCACCGACGGTGAGAGGATGGCGCCGCCGGATCCGTAGACGAAGAGTTTCGTCAAGTCATGGCCCTCGGTGCCAGTGGCATCGAGATAGTCGACAATGGGACGGGCGTATGCGTCACCGATGGTCATGACAACGCTCACCCCCTCCTCGGCTATGACCCGGAGGGCGAATTCCGGATCGAAGCCAACGTCGCGGATGAGCACGTGGGTGGCACCGGAGAGGAGGGCGGTGAACCCGACCCACCAACCCCCACCGTGCATGAGGGGACACAGCGTCAAGGTGCCGGCCAGCGGATAGCCGCCGTCGGCCCGGGCGGAGACGTCGTCGAGTGTCGCAACTGGTCCGATTCCCAGAGCCGCGTTGCCGCCGCCTCCCACGGCGGAGAGGTAGATGTCGTCGTGTCGCCACATCACGCCTTTCGGCATTCCGGTCGTCCCTCCGGTCCACAGACCGTAGAGATCGTCGGGCCCACGGCCGTCGATGTCGGGTCGGTCGGCCGACTGTCCGGAGAGGAGCTCCTCGTAGCGTTCGTCGGCGACCACCACCACGCACTTCCGGTCCATGCTCTGCGCCGCACGCTCGGCCTTGACCTCGAGATCGGGCTCGGTGACCACCAGAGCCAGGTCGGCGTCGTCGAACAGGTAGGCCAACTCGTCGTCGACATACCGGAAATTGACGTTGACGGGCACGGCCCGGACTTTGAAGGCGGCCAGGGTCAACTCCACATACTGGTTGCCGTCGTACAAATGGCAGCCGACATGGTCCCCGGGGCTTATTCCGAGGGCGACCAGGGCGCGGGCCAGGCGGTTCGCGCGCGCATCGAGCTCGGCGAAGGTGAGGCGCATCTCGTCGCCGGCAGAGGAGCGAACGACCAGCGCAGTTGCCGCCGGCACCGTGTCCACGACCGTCTCGAAAATATCGGCGAAATTGAGGCCGGCCATGATCCCCTCGGGCTCGGATGTGTTCCCACCGTACCAAGGGGGCTTGTGCGCTGGGGATCCGTCCGATCGCCATGGCCCGGGACCCCGCGACGCCCGATGCCGGGGACCAACAGGACGGGGTCGGCCGACTCAGGCTTCGACAGGAGCGAGGGCGTCGACCTCGGCGACCTCAGCGGCTGTCAGTGCCCACTCCCCCGCAACGGCGTTGGCACGCACCTGGTCGGGCTTGGTGGCGCCGGCGATCACCGAGGCCACGACCGGTTTGGCCGCCAGCCAGGCCAGGGCCAGCTCGAGCACCGAGTGCCCATGGTCGGCGGCCCATGCCGTGGCGGCATCGACGATGTCGAAGTTCCGGTCGTCCAGCATCCCACCCCCACCGGCACCGAAGTGCACGAGACGGGTTCCAGCCGGGGCGTCCTCGCCCCGGGTGTACTTACCCGATAGGAGCCCGCTGGCCAGCGGATAGTACGGGAGGTAGCCCATGCCCAGTGCCTGGCACCCGGCCACGCCGTCCACCTCGTCCTCCCGGTGCACGAGGCTCCACTGGTTCTGCACGGTGACGAAGTGAGCGCTGCCCGGTCGGACAGCCGCTTCTGCCTCCCGAAGCTGATCCCCCGAGAAGTTGGAGCAGCCGATCTCCCTGACCTTGCCCTCACCGACCAGTTCGTCGAGCACTCCCAATGTGTCGGCGATCGGTGTGTTCGGGTCCGGGCGGTGGAGCTGGTACAGGTCGATCCGGTCGGTACCGAGCTGGGCAAGGCTCCGCTCGATGGCGGTGCGCACGTACTGCGGCGCGGCACCTCCGGGACCACCGTCCACCGGGCTCCCGAACTTCGTGCCGATGACAACTTCATCGCGGCGCCGGCCGAGCGCCTTGGCCAGACGGGCCTCGCTCTCGAGATAGGAATCAGCCGTGTCGAAGAAGTTGATCCCGGCTTCGAGCGCGGCATCCACCACCGGAGCGACGCCCGCCTCCTCCATGAAGAAGCCGAAGTTGTTGGTCCCGAGCCCGATGATTGATACCTCGAGCGAGCCGATACGACGTGTCTCCATCCACCTGTACTACCACCGGAGCACGGCGGCCCGATCGCCCGACTACACCCGCGCCATGTTGTCGAAGCGGGCGTGATGCCCGATGAAGGCCAATCGGGTGGTTCCGGTCGGACCGTTGCGGTGCTTGGCCACGATGACTTCGGCGGTTCCCAGGGTCTCGGTGGCCTCCGGGTTGTAGACCTCATCGCGGTACAGGAAGAGGACGACGTCGGCGTCCTGCTCGATCGAGCCGGACTCGCGCAGGTCGGCCAGCATCGGCCGCTTGTCCGGCCGACTCTCGAGGGACCGGGACAGCTGCGAGAGTGCCACGACGGGAACCTCGAGCTCGCGAGCGAGGATCTTCAGGCCGCGGCTGATCTCGGATACCTCGACCTGACGGTTTTCCGAGCCGTGCCGACCGGTCATCAACTGCAGGTAGTCGATGACGACCAGGCTGAGGCCCTCGCGGCTCTTCAGCCTGCGGGCGCGGGCCCGGATGTCCATGACCGTCAGGTTGGGATTGTCGTCGATGTAGATCGGCGCCTCGCTCATCCGGCTGATGGCGTTGCCGATCTTCGGCCAATCGGATTCGCGCAGCTTGCCGGTCCGCATCCGACTGGCATCGACCCGCGACTCGGAGCTCAGCAGTCGTTGGGTGAGCTCCATATGGCTCATCTCCAGGGAGAACAACAGGACCGGCTTCTTGAGCTTCACCCCGGCATTGGCCACCATGCCCAGGGCGAAGGCTGTCTTACCCATGGCGGGGCGGGCGCCCACCACGATCAGGTTGGACGGCTGGAGCCCGGCCAGCTGCTCATCGAGATCCGTGTACCCGGTGGCCAGACCGGTGACCGTCTCACTCCGGCTGAACAGTTGTTCGAGGTGGTCGAGCGTGGCACCCAGCAGGTCCTCGAGCGGGGTCATGGTATCGACAACGCGTCGTTGGGCGACGTCGAATACGAGGCTTTCAGCACGGTCCAGCACCTCCGAGACGTCCTCGGGCACGCTGTAGCCGAGTTCGGAGATTTCGCCGGCGACCGCCACCAGTCGGCGAAGGAGGGCCAGCTCCTCGACGATCTTGGCGTAGTACTCGGCATTCCCGATGGACGGGGTGTTGGCCTGGAGGGTGACGAAGACCGAGGTGTCGCCGATCGACTCGAGAAGCTCCCGCCGGCGCAGTTCCTCGGTGACGGTCACCCAGTCCGCCGGTTCCCCCCGACCGAACAGCGAGGTGATCGCCTCGAAGATGTACCCGTGGGAGGCCTTGTAGAAGTCCTCGGCCCTGCAGTTCTCCATGGCCGCAGCGATGGCGTCGCGGGAGAGGAGCATCGCCCCGAGGACGGACTCCTCCGCTTCGAGGTTGTGTGGGGGGACCCGTCCGGCCGTGCCGCCACCGCCCGGGCGGGGGGTGAGCAGCCGTCGGGGTCGTGTGTCGTCAAACGCCTGGACCATGGTCCGTTAACCATCCCCCATCAAGCCTGTGGAGCGGTAGGACATCTTCCTGGGGATACCCGACCTCGCGCCTGTGGACGGAGCGTGGACAAGGACGGTCACCCTGGGGACCGGCGAACGGTACCGGTGCACACATCGAGCGGTTCCGGTCATGGACGCATCATGGACCGCCGGTGTGACACCCGGTCGGATGGTCGGCACCGGTGCACACGAGTGCCCCGGCACCGGGCCGGGGCACTCGTCAATGCAGTAGTCGTCGGGCCGATCCGGCCCGCGCCGCTCAGACGGCGGCCACCACGTCCACGGTCAGCTCGAACACGACGCCGCCGACAAGCTCGACCCGCACGCTGTGCTCGCCCACTGTCTTGATCGGCTCCTCGAGCACCAGGTCGTGCCGATCGATTACGGCACCGGTCTGCTCCTCGACGTGGCGGACCACGTCGGCTGCGCTCACCGATCCGAACAGCCGGTCGTTCGACGCCCGGGCGGCGATGGTGATGGTGTTGCCCACCAGGGTCTTGGCCACGGTCTCGGAGCCCTCGCGGTCGCGGGCGTCCTTCAGGTCACGCGACTTGCGCATGGCGGCAGCCTGGCCCTCGACCCCGTCGGAAGCCACGATGGCCTTACCGGCAGGCAGCAGGTGATTCCGGGCGAAGCCCCCGGCGACGTCGATGATGTCGCCCCGCTTGCCCACTCCATCCACATCGGTGCGAAGGAGGACCTTCATCCCTCCTCACCTGCCTCGCCAGTGGGCCCTACGACCTCGACCGGCTCGACGACGACGACCTCGTCACCGTTGTCGAGCTCCACGACGTCGACCTCGACTTCCGCCACTTCGACCACGTCACCGCTTCCGTCGAGCGGAGGCGTGCCGTCGGGGATGGCGGTCGATGCACCGTCCTCACCCAGCGTCCGCTCCTCATCGCGCCCACGCCGGCCGCCGCCGCCGGCAAAGCCGCCTTCGCGACCACCACGGCCACCACGGCCGCCCGGCCGCTCGGTCGTCGTGCGCTGTGTATAGGGGAGCAGCACCAGTTCACGCGCCGTCTTGATGGCAATGGCGACGTCGCGCTGGTGCTGGGTGCAGTTGCCCGAGACTCGGCGCGCCCGGATCTTGCCCCGGTCACTCATGTACTTGCGGAGCATGGCGACGTCCTTGTAGTCGACCCACTCCACCCGGTCCTTGCACAGGGCACAAGGCTTCTTCTTGACCCGCCGGCCGTTGTCCTTGGGCGCGCGGCGTGCGGTGCTGCCTCCACGATCGTTGTTCCTGGCCATGACTAGAAGGGCTCCTCGCTGTATCCATAACCGGAGTCGGCAGGTGCGCCGCCCCCGCTCGACTGCCCACCGCGTCCGCCGCCACCGGACTGCCCGTCACCGGGCGTCCGACGCTCGTTCTTGGTGACCTGTGCCGTGGCCCACCGGATGCTCGGCCCGATCTCGTCGGCCACCACTTCGATCTTCGACCGCTTGTCGCCTTCGGAAGTCTCCCAGCTGCGCTGTTCGAGTCGACCGGTCACGATCACCCTCGAGCCCCGGGACAGCGACTCGGCGGCGTTCTCGGCCATCTCGCGCCAACACACGATGTCGAAGAAGGAGGTCGCCTCTTCCCACTCCTGTGTCTGACGGTTCTGCCACCGGCGGTTGACGGCCAAGCCGAAGCTGGCGGTCGCCTGCCCGGTGTTGGTGAACCGGAGTTCGGGGTCGCGGGTGATGTTCCCGACCAGCGTGACGTCGTTCCCCGCCATGATCAGCCCTCCCCGTTCGACGCGGCTGCAGCTGCGGCGGCGCGGCGTCCGGCCACCTTGTCCGGGAGCCGGATCACCTTGTGGCGCAGAACCTCATCGGCCAGCACGAACACGCGCTCCATGTCGGCGACGGCCGGCGGCTCGGCGTTCAACTCGACGAGGACGTAGTAACCCTCACGCTTGTGCTGGAGTTCGTAGGCGAAGGTCCGGCGGCCCCAGCGCTCGACCCGGCCGGGGTTGCCCCCCTTGGCCTTCAGTGCGGCAAGGGCCCGGTCGAGGACCCCGTTGACCGCAGCCTCATCGGCTCCGGTATCAAAAATGACCATGGTTTCGTAGGGCCGCATGAACGGCTCACCTCCCTCTGGATCGGGTGCTCGGCACCCGAGCCCCACGGCGTGGGGCAGGTCGGACTATGACAACGACCACCTGAGAAAGCGACTGGGTGGCCGGAACGACCTGCAGACTCTAGCCGACGGTCAGTGGTAGACCTCCGCGTCCGACGGGAAGGCCCCTGATCGGACGTCGGCGGCATAGGCGGCCACAGCCTCCGTGGCCGCCTCGGCGAGCTCGGCGTAACGCCGGACGAACTTCGGCGTCCTGTCGCTGAACCCCAGCAGGTCGTGCATCACCAGAACCTGGCCGTCGCAGTGCGGACCGGCCCCGATCCCGATGGTCGGGACCTCGAGTGCCTCGGTGACAGCGGCGCCCACCTTCTCCGGCACGCCCTCCACCACGACGGCGAAGATTCCTGCGTCGACCAGCGCCTGAGCACCCTCGACCAGTACCCGCGCCGCCTCGTCATCTCGGGCCTGGACCTTGAATCCCCCGAAAGCGAGAAGGGACTGGGGGGTGAGCCCGATGTGACCCATGACCGGGATCTCCGCCCGGACCAGCGCCTCCACCATCGGCGCCCGCACCGCACCGCCCTCGAGCTTGACGCACTGCGCGCCGGCCCGGATCAGCCGGGCGGCGTTGCGCACCGTGTCGGCGGCGTCCACGTGGTAGCTCATCCACGGCAGGTCACCGACGATCAATGCGCCCGGCCGGGACCGGGCGACGGCGGCCACGTGGTGGGCCATGTCGTCGATGGTCACCTGGAGGGTGTCCTCGTAGCCGAGGATGACATTCGCCACCGAGTCGCCCACCAGGATGATGTCGACGCCGGCGGCATCGGCGATATGGCCACCGGGAGCGTCGTAGGCGGTGACCATCACCAAGGGGGCGTGGCCTTCCCGCACCTTGGAGGCGCGGACTTTCGGCACGGTTACAGGCGCGGACCTGGGTTCGGGCATGGATTCCTCCTCATCGACCGTCCAGCGCCCTCAGGCTGCCGGCGGCATCGGCGGGGATCGCCCCGCGGAGTTCGTGTTGCTCCTGCCCCATCGTAGTGCTCCCGGCTCCCGCCCGACAGGACGTCGCGCCAGAGGGTGGGACGGGGACGGGGCGACCCGGTCCTGACTCAGGTGGTGGATCGCTTGCGAAGCGGCTTTCGAGCGACCGTCTCGATCCCGGCGCCCGCCGGGTACATCCGGGCCAGGTGGTTCCAACGACAGCCGCAGCAGACTTCGACGACGTAGCAGACGACCGGCTCCTTACGACGCCAGTAGCGGCCGAGCTCGGCCGCTGTGGCGACACAGCGGCCGCCGGCGGGCAGCTTGGACCCGAACACGAAGGTGACGTCCACGAGTTCCGACTCTTCGCAGATGGGACATTGCTCGCCCATCGGACGCCCCAGATTGGTGGCAGCTCGGACCAGTTCCGGATGGGCATCGCACACATCGAGGCGGGACAGCCGCCCCTTGCGGAACTCACGGATGACCGAATTCCGGGCGAGCAGATACTCGACCTGGCCCCCGGTGGGGGAGGTCTGCGCACCGACGAGCGCTCCGGGTCGGAAGCTCACCGGGCCAGGGTACCGCCTCGGTCGCGCTCGGGCGCCGGATGTCCCCCGCCGGCCATGGTCCATTCGGGTGACCGCACGCCTCCGGTGAGCCGGCACCTCCCGGCAGTCCGCCTCCTGGCCGGAGGCACGGCGACGACCAGCATCATTTCGATGTATCAGTTCGATACATCGAAATGATGTATCGTGTCAGGTATGCGGTTGGTGAACACACTCCTCGGCGACAAGTCGGGGTACTGACGTGCTCGACCTGGCCATCCTGGGCCTGCTCTTCGAACAGGAGATGCACGGCTACGAGATCCGCCGGCGCCTACGGGACGAACTCGGTCTCTTCGCCAACATCTCCTTCGGCTCCCTCTACCCGGCGCTGTCTCGCCTCGAGCGGTCGGGTGCCGTGACCGTCACCGAGTCCGGTGGTGCCGCGGCGCCGATCCCGGCGACCGGCTCGCTGAGCGGCGAGCGCGCCGGGCTCCGGGTCCGCCGATCGGGGGCCACTCTCGGAACCAAACGATCGCGCAAGGTGTACCGGATCACCGATGCCGGGAGGGTCCTGTTCGAGCAGCTCCTCGAAGGTGAGGAGCCGGCCGGAGCAGACGATGCCCGCAGCTTCGGGCTCCGTCTGGCGTTCGCCCGCCACCTGGCCCCCTCGGCTCGTCTGGCCCTGCTGGAGCGCCGTCGCTCCCAGCTCACCCGTCGCCTGGCCACCGACTTGGCACGGGCCTCCGGTGAGCGCCTCGACATCTACACCCGATCGCTGGTGGAGCACAGCACCGAGGCGACCGAGCACGACATCGCCTGGCTCGACCGGCTCATCGAGGCCGAGCGCCAGAGGCAGTCGCCTACCCGACCTGAGGGCAATCCGACCTCGCTCGCCGGCCAACCGGGCACATCCGGTGCCGCCGATCCGCCCGACCTCGCCGAGCCCCGTGCGGGCGATGCCCTGTCCTCGACGTCACCTTCGGGGACGTCATGAGAGCCAGCACCCTCCGGTGCGCAACTGCCAATGCGGCCCCCGGGACGCATCCACATAGATGAAGGGAACCACAAGATGAGCAAGATCCGAGTGGCGATCGCCGGCGTGGGCAACTGCGCCAGCTCGCTGATCCAGGGAGTGGAGTACTACCGCGACGCCGAGGCCGATGACACCGTGCCCGGACTGATGCACGTGTTGCTCGGTGGCTACCACGTCTCCGATCTCGAGTTCGTCGTGGCGTTCGACGCCGACGCCGCCAAGGTCGGGACCGACCTCGGCAAGGCGATCTTCGCCGGACAGAACAACACCATCCGGTTCGCCTCGGTCGGAGACATGGGCGTCACCGTCCAGCGTGGCCCGACTCTCGACGGCTTCGGAAAGTACTACCGGGAGACAGTCGAGGAGTCGCCGGCCGAGCCTGTCGATGTCGTCGCCGCACTGAAGGACTCTGGTGCCGAAGTCCTGGTCAGCTACCTACCGGTCGGCTCCGAACAGGCCCAGCGGTTCTATGCGGATGCCTGCCTCCAAGCGGGCGTCGGCTTCGTGAATGCCATTCCGGTGTTCATCGCCTCCGACCCGGTCTGGGCACAGAAGTTCCACGACGCCGGTCTTCCGATCGTCGGTGACGACATCAAGAGCCAGGTGGGCTCGACCATCGTCCACCGGATCCTGACCCGGCTGTTCGAAGACCGGGGACTCGCACTCGACCACACCTATCAGCTCAACGTGGGCGGCAACATGGACTTCAAGAACATGCTGGAGCGGGAGCGCCTCGAGTCCAAGAAGGTCTCGAAGACCCAGGCGGTCACCAGCCAGATCGAGCATGGCGACCTCGACGCCGACGACGTCCACATCGGGCCCTCGGACCATGTGCCGTGGCTGCACGATCGCAAGTGGGCCTACATCCGGATGGAGGGCCGCAATTTCGGCGATGTCCCGCTCAATCTCGAGCTCAAGCTGGAGGTATGGGACTCCCCCAATTCGGCCGGGGTGATCATCGACGCCGTGCGCTGCGCCAAGCTGGCCCTCGACCGGGGTATCGGCGGCCCGTTGGTCGGCCCGTCGGCCTACTTCATGAAGTCGCCGCCGGTGCAGTTCCATGACGATGTCGCTCACGAGATGGTGGAGGCATTCGCCGCCGGCGACCCCGGACCGGTCTGGCCTGAGGCCTGACCCATCGAGGGGCCCGACCGATCAGCAGCCGACCCGGTCGGCCCACCACCCATCCAGTCGACGCAGGGCCTCCTCCTCGCGGAGGGGGCCTTCGTCCATCCGTAGCTCCAACAGGAAGGCGAGGGCCTCGCCCACGGCCCGACCCGGCGGAATCCCGAGGTGGGCCATGACCTGGGCCCCGTCGAGGTCAGGCCGGATGGAGTCGAGCTCCTCCTGTTGTCGGAGCTGCGCGATCCGTGCTTCGAGTTCGTCCATCCGGTGGCCGAGGGCCCGGGCCTTCGCCGCGTTGCGGGTCGTGCAGTCGCAACGGGTCAGCTCGTTGAGCCGGTCGAGCAGCGGACCCGCATCGCGCACGTAACGGCGGACCGCCCGGTCCGTCCAACCCAGGCGATAGGTATGGAACCGCAGGTGGAGGTTGACCAGCTCGGTCACCAGCTCGGTCTCATCGTTCGGGTAACGGAGAGCCTGCATCCGCTTACGGGTCATCCGGGCGCCCACCACCTCGTGGTGGTGGAACGTCACCCCGCCGTCCACGAAGGCCCGGGTCCGCGGCTTGCCCACGTCATGGAAGAGCGCAGCCAGGCGTAGCAGCCGGTCCGGAGACGTCTTGTCCACCACCGCCAGCGTGTGGCCCAGCACGTCCTTGTGCTTGTGGATCGGATCCTGCTCCAGCGCCAGGCCGGGTAGTTCGGGCAGGAACTCCTCAGCCAGACCGGTCCGGACGATGAACCACAGTGCGGTCGACGGCACCGGCACCACCATGATCTTGTCCAACTCGTCGCGAATCCTCTCGGCTGACACGATGGCGAGCCTGCCGTGGCCGGCCCGGACGGCCGACACGAGCTCCTCGGTCGGCTCGAGCCCGAGCCGGGCCATGAATCGTGCCGCCCGAAGCATGCGCAAGGGGTCGTCGGCGAACGACACCTCAGGATCGAGAGGAGTGCGCAATCGTCTCTCCGCCAGATCGGTCAGGCCCCCGTAAGGGTCGATGAGTTCCAGCTCGGGCAAGCGCAGTGCCATGGCGTTGACGGTGAAGTCCCGCCGTGAAAGGTCGTCCCGGATGCTGTCGCCGAACGCCACGTCAGGCTTGCGGGAATCCGGCTGATAGGCCTCTGCCCGGTGGGTGGTGATCTCATACTTCTGGTCGCCCCGGATGCAGGCGATCGTGCCGAAACGCTTGCCCTGGGTCCACACGGCGTCAGCCCATCCCCGGAGCAGGCCTTCGATCGCGTCGGGTCGGGCGTCCGTGGTGAAGTCCAGGTCCTGGATACCTTCGGCCGGCACCGCATCGGTGCCGGCCACGATGGCGTCTCGAACCGAACCACCGACCAGATAGAGGGTGTGTCCAGCCAGTCGGAACCGGTCGGACAGCTCAGAAGTGGCGTCGACCAGTGGCCGTAGGCGCTCGGGGAACACGCAGCCGAGGGTAGTGCGGCTGACGTAGGCTGCGGTTCGACGTGGACCGGCAACGAGCCAGAACCTGCCCCGGGGCCAGCTTCCCCGGCGGCACCGGACCGGCCAGCGACGGGAACGCCCCCAAGCCGGGTCCCGTGGCTGGTCGGGCAACGTGGCGCGGCGGCCGGTGGTGCGGTCCAGCCGCTGCCCTCCTGGTGACCGCGCTCGCCCTCTTCGCCCTGGTCACCACCACCGGTACGGCGTCGGCGTCACCCCCCGAAGGCTCGTCTCCGGCGCTGACCGCCGGGACATCGGCGCCCACACTCGTGCTCCTGGCCCAGACCGGATGGGTCACCGCGGGCCAGACGTTCGACCTGCACCTTCGAGCCAGTGGCACCAACGTGGCGACAGCCGACCTGGGGATCAGCGTGTCCGTCTATTCCTGCCTGTCCAGCGTGTCCTCCTTCGACCAGTCGGTGAACTCGGGCCCGGCCGGTACACCCGTGTCGTCGACGCCCGCGCCAATTCCGGTCAGCGGGTTGCCCGCACTGGCCGGTGGAGGCTTCAACCTGGCCATGCCGGTCGTCGCCAACACCTCCGAATCGGGGTCCACCACCTCGGAGGCGGGTTCGCCGTTCACCATCCAACTGCTCCCGGTCGGGGACCAGTGTCAGTCCTATCCCGCCGGCGTGTTCCCGGTCCGGGTCCAGTTGGTGGACACCGCCGACAACGCCGTGCTCGGCGGGTTCACCACCCATCTGGTGTTCACCGACGCCCCGGCCGGTACCCAACGCCTGCGGGTGGCAGTCGTGCTCCCGGTCCAGATCCCCCAAGCCGCATCCCGGGCTCCTTCGACGGCTGCGCTCCTGGCCAAGCCGGAAGCCGCACTCGCCACTCCGCCGGACGCCGCGGTGGACGCCGTGGCCGCCACCATCACCACGATCGCCACCCAACACGAGACGGTGCCGGTCACGCTCCAGGTGAGCGGCCAGACCGCCGGTCTCCTGGCCAACACCTCACACATGTCGACGCTCACACAACTGTCCGAGTTGGCATCCTCACCGGATGTGCACCAGTTGACCGCGGCCCCGTTCACACCGGTCGATGCCACCGCACTGGTCGACGCCGGCCTCGCCAGCGAGCTGGGACTGCAGGTGTCCCGGGGTGTGGCTGTGGTGGGTGCCGCCACCGGCCGACCCGCCACGGTCCCCCCGGTCGACCTCGGGGTCTGGATCACCGGGGACGGCCTCGACCCGGAGACCATGTCGGCCTTGGCCACCGACGGCTTCCGCCAGGTGGTGGTGCCCGCATCCGCCCTCACCAGCGTGCCGACCCAAGGGTCGACCACCGAACCGTTCGCCCTGAGCGGAAGCCGGGGATCCGTGCTGACCGCAATGGCATCCGACAATGACCTGACGTCCCGATTCGTCTCGGATCCCGGCAACCCGGTACTGGCCGCTCACCAACTGGCAGCCGAGCTGGCCCAGATCTACTACGAGTCACCGAACGGAGTGGCCCCGCGGGCGGTCCTTGCAGTGGCTCCTTCCACCTGGCCGGACAATCCGGCATTCGTAGACGCCCTTCTTGGCTCCCTCGACGAGAACCCGGTGATCCAGGCGGTCACCACCTCGCAGGCCTTTGCCATGTTCCCCACGCCGGCGGCCTGTCACCCCGACTGCAGGCTGGTGTCCACGGGCGGGGCCTCCGGACTTCCCGTGGCTGCCATCCGGGCCCAGCGGGCCCGCGTCAACGGATTCGCCGACGCCTCCATAGGCGCCCGTGCGCTCTCCCAGCAGCTGGGCGACCTCGTTCTCGGCGGCGAGGCCCAAGCGCTCCGTCCGACCCAACAGGCGGACGTGGTCGCCAACGCCGGCACCGCGGTCGACGCCCAGATCGGGCAGATGGCGGTGGAGGGGAACCAGACCGTGACCCTCACCGCCAGGAGCGGGACCATCCCGGTGACGGTGGTGTCCAGCGCCCCCTACCCGGTGTCAGCGACGCTCATCCTCAACTGTGACAAGTTGCTCTTCTCGAACGGAGAGACCTTGTGGTCCAAGGCTGTCGTCCTCTTACCCCACCACTCCACCGTCACCTATGTGCCGGTCCGCAGTAGAGCCTCGGGGGTATTCCGCGTCGATGTCTCGCTCAGATCGCCGGACGGCACGTTGCACCTGGCCACCGGTGACCTCTCCGTGCGGTCGACCTCGTCATCGGTGGTCGGGGTCATCCTCACCATCGGCGCCGTGGTGGTGCTGGCCGTGTGGTGGTTCCGCACCTCGGTGAAGCGTCGAGCAGAACGTAAGGCCGAGGAGGGGGGCAACGGACCGGAGCCGAGTGCCGATGGACCCGACGCCGTATCCATCGACCCCGCGGCAAGGATCCCGTGAGCGAGGAGGACTCCACCATCGAGGCGGGCGCCGCCGCGACCGTAGGGACCCGTGTGCCCACCCCGCCGCGCGGCGCAACCCGTCGGCTGGGTGGCGCCACCGCCGGCATGGCCGTCGGCACCACGCTGTCCCGTCTCACCGGGGTCGGGCGGGTGGTGGCGTTGACCGCCGCCGTCAGTGGGGGCGGCTTCGGCGATGCCTACAACCTGGCCAACACCACCCCCAACATCATCACCGACGTCGTCATCGGTGGAGTCCTGGCCGCCACCTTCGTCCCGGTCTTCGTCTCCGAGCTCACGACCCGTCCGGCCAAGGAGGCCTGGGAGGCCATCTCCTCGGTGGTGACGGTGACGGTGACGGTGGTGGTCGTCGCCACCATCGCCTTCTTCGTCCTGACCCCCTCGATCATCGACCTCTACACGGCGACCAACCATCACGCCGATGTCCACCAGCAACAGATGGTCGCCACGTTTCTCCTCCGGTGGTTCGTACCGCAGTTGGCCTGTTACGGACTGATCGCACTGGCTACGGCGCTGTTGAACACCCAGGGCAAGTTCGCCGCGCCCATGTTCGTACCCATCGCCAACAACCTGGTGGTCATCGGCATCCTGGTGTGGTTCCACGTCCTGGTGCCGGATCCCACCCTGGCCAACATCGACCATCACCACACCGCCCTGGTGTTACTCGGCATCGGCACGACGCTCGGCGTGGTCGTCCAGGCCGCCCTGCTCATCCCCTCGCTGCTCCGGTCCGACCTTCGCATCCGGTTCCGGTGGCAGCCCAGGCACGCCGCCATGCGACGCATCACACGGCTCGCCGGGTGGACGTTCGGGATCGTTGTCGCCAACCAGGTCGCTCTGGTGGTGGTCCTGGCGCTCGCCGATGGGGCACAGGTACCCGGAGCGGTGTCGGCGTGGACCTACGCCTACACCTTCTTCCAACTCCCCTACGGCGTGATCGCCGTGTCGATCATGAGCGCGGTGACCCCCTCGCTGTCCGCCCGGTGGGCCGAGGGGAACCTGGTCGCCTTCCGCCACCGCATGGCCTTCGGGCTCCGGAGCATGCTGGCCCTGGTCATACCGTCCGCAGTGGGAATGATCATCCTGGCCCATCCGCTGATCGACCTGGTACTGGCCCATGGAGCCGAAACGCCGGCCCAGGCGTCGGTCACCGCCGCCACCCTTGCCATGTTCGCGTTGGGACTACCCGGATTCTGCACGTTCTTGTACCTGGTCCGCGTCCTGCAGTCGATGCAGGACACCCGCACGGCCTTCCGGATCTACGTCGTCGAGAACGCCATCAACATCGCACTCGCCGTGGCCCTGGTGGGGCCGCTCGGAGTCCGTGGGCTGGCATTGTCCCTGTCGATCGCCTACACGATCGCAGCCCTGATCGCACTATCGGTAGTGGCCCGTCGCGAGGGGGGCCTCTCCGGCCAGGACCTGGTCCGTCCCCTCTCCCGGGTGCTCGCCGCCACCGGCGTCATGGCCGTGGCCACCCTCTTCGCCGTCAACGTGTCCGGCGCGACGTCGGGGGTCCTCCTCCTCGCCCGGGTGGTCTTCGCCATCGTGGTCGGGGTCGTCGCCTTCGTCGGGACCTCGATCCTTCTCGGCGCCCGCGAGGAACGCCGCACCATCAACCGCAGTGGCCAACGGACGGCGCTGCGACAGGCCGGCCGTGCCGACCCGATCGACCTGAGCGATGGCGGAGAGGACGACCCGGACCCGACCATCCCGGGTGACACCCCACGGGACCGCGCCGCGTTCGGCTCCATCCGCCTGATCACCCCGGATGACGATCCCGATCTCCCCGACGAGGCTGACGTCCTCGATCCGGATCTCGAGCATGAGCCGGGAGCGGAAGACGACGAGCCTGATCTGCCCTCGGCCCTCCCGTTCCGTGGCAAACTCGGAATCGGGTCCGATGATGCCCCGGTTCGCCACCTGCGCCCGGTGCCCGGGGGACGGGGGGACGCACCACCGGACATCCCAGGGGGTGGCCGGACCACCGGCAGATACCCGGTGGAGCAGCCGGGGGCCAGCGAGCCCCCCGACGACGAGGAGTGACCCCATGGCCAGGATCCGTGTAGTGACCGACAGCGCGTGCGATCTCTCGGCGGAGGTGGCAGCCGACCTCGGCATCACCCTCGTCCCGCTGTCGATTCGCTTCGGCAGCGAGGAGTTCGTCGACGGACGGGACCTCACGACGCAGGAATTCTGGGATCGGTGCAAGGCGAGCGATCTGCTGCCCGAAACCGCTGCACCCTCCCCGGGATCGTTCCAGGAGGCTTTTCTGGCCGCAGCCGCCGACGGCTACGACGGTGTCCTCAGCCTCAGCATCTCGGCCGGGGTGTCGGCTACCTACCAGGCTGCTGTCGCCGCGTCCAAGTCGGTGGCCGACACCATCGAGGTTCGCGCCCTCGACTCGCGATCGATGACGATGGGCCTCGGTCTGATGGTCATCGACGTGGCCGAGTTGGCGGCGACGGGTGCGGACCTCGACGCCCTCGAGGCCCGGGTGGTCGAGTTGATTCCTCGCACGCTGGTCTACGGCGCCGTGGAGAACCTGGAGCACCTGGAGAAGGGCGGCCGCATCGGCGGGGCACGCGCCCTGCTCGGCTCTCTCCTCTCCATCAAGCCGGTGGTCCACCTCGTCGACGGCGAAGTGGCCGAGGAGTCGAAGCAGCGCACCCGCGGAAGGTCGCTGCAGTACCTGGCGGACAAGGCGCTCCAAGCACCGCCGTTGAGCCGGATCGCCATCGCCGACGGATCGGCCACCGACATCGACGGCTTCCTGGCCCTGCTCGCCGACGTCAAATCGGAGCACCCGCTCCTGGTCAGCCAACTGGGACCGGTTGTCGGGACCCACACCGGTCCCGGAACCATCGGCGTGTGCATGATCACCGTCACCTGACGGTCGGTCCGGTCCCATCCGGCCACGTCCAAGGTAACCTCGCGGCATGGATCCCACGCCAGAGAACCACCCGCCGGGCCACACGTCGTCGTTGCCGGGCCTTTCCGCTCTCGACGACCTCCCGGTCAAGGGTGCAGATGCCGTGGACGCGGTCGTCGATTTCATCCAGAACAAGGCCGTCCGACCGCTTACCCTGGCGACCCGGGCCATCGTCTTCGGCATCGTCATCCTCACCGCCGCCGTAGTCACTCTGGTCCTGATCGCCATCACGGCGATCCGAATCCTGACCGTCTACATCCCCGGCAACCGGGTATGGGTGTCGGACCTGATCGTGGGCACGATATTCGTAGCGGGGGGCGTCGCCGCCTGGACCCAGCGCATCGATCGCAGCGCGTCGTCCGCCACCGCGGCATGACCGAGTCACGGCAGATCATCATCGTCGGATCGGGCCCCGCCGGCCTGACAGCCGCAATCTACGCGTCGCGGGCCCAACTCTCTCCCCTGGTGATCGAGGGGGAGCCGTCCTCGAACAGCGACCAGCCCGGTGGGCAGCTCATGCTGACCACCGAGGTGGAGAACTACCCCGGGTTCGTCAAAGGGGTCATGGGACCCGAACTGATGGCTGCCTTCCGCGAGCAGGCGGCCCGTTTTGGCACCGACTACGTGACGGCGAAGGTGTCCCGCATCGACCTGTCGGTCCGGCCATTCCGGCTGTGGGTGGGCGATCCCGGGGCCGCCGATCCCACATACACGGCCGCCGCCATCATCGTGGCCACCGGCGCCAAGTCGCTCATGCTCGACCTCCCCAATGAGGAGCGCCTGCTCGGGTACGGAGTCTCCACGTGCGCCACCTGCGACGGCTTCTTCTTCCGCGGACACGAGATCGCCGTCGTGGGAGGTGGTGACTCCGCCCTCGAAGAGGCCCTGTTCCTCACCCGCTTCGCCGACAAAGTGACCCTGATCCACCGACGCGGCGAGTTGCGGGCCTCCAAGGTCATGCAGCAGCGGGCGATCGACAACCCGAAGATCGACTTCCTGTGGCACAGCACCGTGGTCGACGTGATGGGCGACTCGAAGGTCTCCGGGATCCGGGTCCGCAACGTCGAGACCGGCAAAGAGACGGACCTGGCCGTGACGGGCCTGTTCGTGGCGATCGGCCATCAGCCCAACACCGGACTGTTCGCAGGACAGCTCGACATGGAGGACAACGGGTACCTGAAGACGCTGGGCAACACCACATACACCAACGTCGAAGGGGTCTTCGCCTGTGGTGACGTCCAGGACCACCGCTACCGCCAGGCGATCACCGCCGCCGGCTCGGGTTGCATGGCCGCCCTCGATGCCGAGCGTTGGCTCGACGATCAGGCCGCTTCCGGCCGTTGACGGCCCGGGTCCCACCCATGTGGGAATGAGACGGTGCGGGTGGCGGTTGACCTAGCGTGTCCGTTCGGACAGACCAGTAGGGCCCGGAACGGGCCCAGGAGGAACAGGGACCATGAGTGAGAAGATCACGAACTTGAGCGACGCTAGCTTTGACGAGCATGTCAAGTCCTCGGAGGTTCCGGTGCTGGTGGATTTCTGGGCGGAATGGTGTGGGCCTTGCAAGATGATCGCGCCGGTACTCGAGGAGATCGCCAGCGAGCAGGAGGGCAAGCTCGAGGTGGTCAAGCTCAACATCGACGACAACCTCGACGTCACCCGTCGGTTCGACGTCATGAGCATCCCGACGCTGATCCTGTTCAAGGACGGCGAGCCCGCCATGCGGATCGTGGGCGCCAAGGGCAAGGGCCAGCTACTCCAGGAGCTGTCCGCGCACCTTTGATCGTTCCGGTGGCCCCGCCCGGGCCACCTCGGTCCTCTCGGGTGTTGGCTCGTTCCGGAGGACCCAGCCTTTTGGGAGGGGGTCGTTGAGTCCCGATGGCCCCATCCACCTCCAGTTGGGCGATGAGGGCCAGGCAGTTGTGGATATCCAACGGCGCCTTGTCGACCTGGGCTTCTCGGCGGGGATCGATGTGCCCGGGTCGTTCCGCGAGGGAACCAGGGCCGCGGTAGAGGCGTTCCAGTACCGGCGGGGACTACGGGTGGACGGAGTGTGTGGGCGCCAGACCTGGTCGGCACTGGTGGAGGCCGGTCGTCGACTGGGCGACCGGTTTCTCTACCGGCGCTCACCGATGCTGCGGGGCGACGATGTGGCCGAGCTCCAACAGCGGCTCAGCGCCCTCGGGTTCGACTCGGGCCGGGTGGACGGAATCTTCGGTGACCTGACATCAGCAGCGCTCGGTGAGTTCCAGCGCAATGCCGGACTGCCGGTGGACGGGATCGCAGGCGCCGCCACCGTCGCCGAACTGCTCCGGTTCGGTTCGCGCCACGATGGTTCCGAGTTGGTCTCGACCGTTCGCGACCGCGAACGGTTACGCCAGGCGCCACGCACGCTCGCCGGCCGCCGGGTCTCGTTGGGTGAGGAGGGTGGCCTGGGGGCCACCGTTGGCGCCGTCCGCCGCCTCCTGGTCAGCCAGGGTGCTCTGGTGACCACCCACCATCACCCGGACGGCTCCATACAGGCGGCCGAGGCCAACGCAGCCGACGCCGAGGTATACGTGGGGATCCGTATGGGCACGGAGCCTGGTTGTTCGGCCTCGTACTACGCGGGTTACCGGTACTCCTCCCCCGGCGGCCGGCGGCTGGCCGAACTTCTCCACGTGGCGCTGTCGCGCACGGTCGGCCTGCCCGACGGTGGGAGCCGGGGGATGTCCCTGTCGGTGCTTCGCGAGACCCGGATGCCGGCGGTCATCTGCGAGATCAGTCCACTTTCGGTCATGGTCGAGCGTTCAGCGGTGATCGCCCGCGCCGTGGTCGACTCGTTGGCCGAATGGGTCGATACCGCCTGGGACTGAACGGCAAATCCGGCAGATGGCGACGGATCCCCGAGCCGTACACCTCTACCTCAGGTCGGTCCCGAACAGTAATCCACAACCTCATGCACAGGTTGTGGACGAAGCTCTACCTTCCCTTCAGGGATAATAAAGCCACGTATCGTGAGTGTCCGACCAGGTATTCGGATGATTATGTCAGTTAATCTCACGTACAGTGGCTTTACGAAGCGGTGGGGCTTTCCACACCGCCGACCATGAGCTTGTAGATCCGCTCGAGGTCCTCGAGAGTGGCGAATTCGACCACCACTCTCCCCCGCTTGGCCGACATATCAACCTTCACCCGGGTGTTGAGATGACTGGCCAGCAGCTCCTCGAGCTCGAGGATCCCGGGTGGGGGCAGCTGCCGGGCGCCGGATGTCGGCCCAGTGGACGTATCCGGCACTCGGATACCCGGCACCAATTGCGGTTCGTCCGCCCCGCCGCCGGTGACGATCGACAGATCGGCCCGTGTCGTGCCCGCAGTGTCGATACCCTCTGCCTCGGCGTTGTGCTCGCGAACCAACTCCTCGATCGCCCGGACCGTCAGTCCCTCCGACACCGCCGAACGGGCCAGCACCTCCTGGTAGCCACGATCCGGGGTACCGAGGAGGGCACGGGCATGCCCCGGGCTTATCTGACCTTCGGCCAGAAGACGTTGAACGCCCGAAGGAAGTTGCAGTAGCCGGAGAATATTGGTGATCGCGGTGCGGCTCTTGCCGACCCGGGTCGCCACCTGCTCATGGGTGTGCCCGAACTCTTCGATGAGTTGCTGATAGGCCGCTGCTTCTTCGAGCACGTTGAGGTCCTGCCGGTGCAGGTTTTCCACGAGTGCCTGCTCCAGGCTGTGGGTGTCGTCGGAGGTCTGGATCAGGACGGGGATGGTCTGGAGCCCGGCCCGTCGGGAAGCCCGCCACCGGCGCTCGCCGGCGATCAGCTCGAACTCGTCGGATGCTTCGCCCCCGATCCGCCTGACGAGAACCGGCTGCAGGACTCCGAGTTCCTTGATCGAAGCGGCCAGGGAGGACATGGTCTCCTCGTCGAAGTTGACTCGAGGCTGGCGAGGATTCGGTCTGATGTTCGCTATCGGAACCTCGCGGAGCGCCGATGTGCGGTCGCCCGTGACCTCGGTGGGAATTAGGGCGCTGAGCCCCTTCCCCAGACCGCTACGACGTGCCACCGCTGACCTCCTTGGCTAGTTCCCTGTAAGCGATCGCCCCGCGCGATGCGGGATCGAACGCAGTGATCGGCTGGCCGAAGGACGGAGCCTCCGAGAGTCGTACGGTCCTTGGGATGACGATCCGGCAGACCTTCGATCCGAAATGCTCCCGTACCTCGGTTGCGACCTGGTCGGCAAGCTTGGTCCGGGCGTCATACATGGTCAGCACGATGGTCGAGATATCCAGGCGGGGGTTCAGGTTCGAAGCCACCAGGTGGACGTTGCGCATCAACTGACTGAGGCCTTCGAGGGCGTAGTACTCGCACTGGATCGGCACCAGGACTTCCGTGGCGGCAGCCAGAGCGTTCACGGTGATCAGGCCCAGTGAGGGAGGGCAGTCGATGAGGACATAGTCAAAATCGTCGATGACCGACTCGATGGCCCGCTTCAGTTTCAGCTCCCGGCTGAAGGCAGGGACGAGCTCGATCTCGGCGCCAGCCAAAGCGATCGTGGCCGGTGCGACGAACAGATTCTTCATGCTCGTGGGTTCGACACAGTCCTCGAGTGAGCAGTCCCTCATCAGAACGTCGTACATCGAGAGTTCAAAGTTCCGGGCATCGATTCCGAGGCCGGTCGTGGCGTTCCCCTGGGGATCCAGGTCGATGACCAGCACCCGGAAGCCGAGCTCCGCCAGGGCTGCGCCCAGGTTCACCGAGGTCGTGGTCTTGCCGACACCGCCCTTCTGGTTGGCCACGGCCATGACCCGGGGGAGCGGGTTCCCCGACGCTGACTGGACCTGGCGTCCTGGGGTCTCCGTCACCACCTCGGTCTCCTTGTCTGCCGTCACGGCTTCGACCGGGGCGATCACCGTCGGAGTATCATCCACTGCGACGACGCCTTCCGTCTCTGGTGCCAAGGTCTTTGACTCGGTCACCGATTCCGCCTCGACCTTCACCTCCGGGTCACCTGAGGCTCGAGGCTCCACCCGGGATTCGTCCGCTGCTACGGCAACCGGGTCCGGATCTTCGACGGGGAGGGTGGGGGAGCCCGCCGCCTCAGCCCCGGCCACCTCTCCCTCTACATGGGCAGCGTCGGATCCGTTGGAATCCCGGTCGTGCCCACCAACTCCGCTCGACGATGACTCGTCGATCAGCGTCACCGACCCCTGTCCGGTCGGGACAACCGATGATTCCGCGTCGCCGTCGGGAGGACCCTGAGGGGATGGCCTGTTCCGACCAAAACGTCGGCCGCGCATTATCGTCTCCTCGAGTAGTCAGGGTGCAAGGGCTTCATACTCCCCCCGTCAGACCCTCAGGTCAAGCATCCCTCCTAAATGTTTCACGTGGAACATTTAGAGTTGTGAACATCCCGCTCAGGCGCAGCGTGTCGCCGCCGGCTGCCGTCTGGATCGCCTCCCCGGACGCCGAATCTTCCGGGTTCGGGCCGGGTTCGACAGCGGGACGAGGCGCAGCCAACCCGCTGAGGAACAATTTACCTCCATCGTCAGCTCCCGACGGACCACGTGCCTCACACCTTCAGCCCCTGGTTCGAATGTCCCTCGCCGAACCCGCTCACGATTCTGGGTGGGTGTATCTTTCCTTCGGGACTCCATCCGGAATGCACGAGTGGTATGGGGTACCACTGCCTCCACGACCTTGGGCCTACGGCTCTCGCACATTCCGAGCCATCCCTTGATCCCGGTTCAGGAACCGGACCGCCGATTCAAAGCCCGGCCGTCGTCGCCCCCGAACCCTCGTTCGGCATCATCCGGCCGCTAGATCTCTAGCCGGTAGGGGAGGGGGCACCAGGGGGGAAGGACCGGCGGTACTGGCACCGCCTCATCCTTCGCACCTGAGTGATCTGTGCAGCCGGGATCGTCAGCTCCTGTGAGGACGATCCCAGCTCATCCGGATCTCTCCAACTCCGACATCCCTGTCCGGCGGCCGCCCCCAACGGTGCCTCCGTGCTTCTGGATGTTTCACGTGAAACATTCAGAGCCATCTCAGAACAGGGGTCGTTTGGCTGGAACCCCCACCCGGCGAGGGAATCGGTCCTCGATCCTGGCCGCCTTGCGAAACACCTGATAGCCGAATCGCCCACCCACCCGGGGAGCTCCCGCCGAGCGAAGCCCGACTGAGGCCAGACCCTCGACAGGCCAACGATCTTGAGTGCGAACCTCCGGAGGCTCCGACACCACCATCACCCCGTCAACAGCCAGAAATGACGAGCCGCACTCAGCTGTGAGAGCTGGTATCCCGAACGATCGGCTGGTCACGGCCTCGCACATTTCACGCAAGGCAGTCAGGTGACCCAATTCCTCGGCCCGACCTCGGATCACCTCGGCTCCGGAAGGCCCGGGCCAACCTTCGAGAGTCTCCTGGAGGAATCTGGTCCGCCGTTCACTGGCGTCGATCAGGACGACACGACAATCCGGCCAGCACGAAACGAGCACGAGTCCCGGAACTCCGCCGCCCGTACCCAGATCGATCACGCTGGTCGGCCGTCGCCCCAGGACGGACTCGACGACGACCACGAATCCCAGACCGTGGTCGATCTGGTCTTCAATCGGCATACTCCCCAGGAACCCGAGTTCGACCGACTTCTCCAGTGCCCGGCGGACGACCGGGTCGACCCGCTGGCGGAGACTTCCGATCGAGTCTTCCATTTCGTCTCCGCTCATGGGCACACGTCGCTCATTGCCGTTTGGAACCGGATCGGTCGACTTCGACAAGCACCTGCGGTGCGTCGAATGTCAAACCTGGCCGGGACGCGACCGTGGCACCGGACGATGCCGGTGCCACGTCGTTCGCCCATTGAGGCAGCGGTCAGCGTCGTCAGACTGGCGCTATTACCACGTACCTGGAAGGTTCGAGCCCATCCGAGCGGGTCTCCACACCGTCGATCTCGTTGACCGCGTCGTGGATCACCTTTCGGTCCGCCGGGGACATCGGCTCGAGAGCGCGCTCTGAGCCGGAGCTCTTGACTTCCTCCACGATTCCTTCCGCAAATCGACGCAGGGCGGCGGTCCTCTTCTCCCGATATCCGCCAACGTCGACCAGGATCCTGTCGGTCCGGTTCTCAGACTGGCGCTGGACGAAGGTCCGGGTCAGGTCCTGGACGGCGGCCAAGGTCGCACCGCGGGGGCCGACCAACAGCCCAAGATCTTCTCCCGATGCCGAAACCTGCACCGTGTCCTCGTCGACCTCGCTGAAGTCCACCGCGGCGTCGAGACCGAACTCACGGACCAGTCCGGCGAGGAACTGCTGCGCCGCCTGCCCCTGCTGCTCCAGCGTCAATGACTCTTCCATGGTGTCCTCACTATCTCCGGACGTTCGACCGGATGCTTGCCTGTCCTGTTGCTTCGATTGACCACCGCCTGCCGCCCGTCCACCACGCGACCGGCTACGCCGATTCCCGTTGGACGAGTCTCCATTTCCGCTGGGCGGCGAATCCGTCTTGGTCGCCACACCGCCACCGGCCCCGTCGGGGCCGTCACCGCTCGCTTGATCCCCAGCCTGGCGGGTTCGACCACCGGCGTTCTGCTGTCCGGGACCTTTCGACCTGTTCCGCTCCCCACCGTCACGCTTCTTTTCCGGCCGGGGGCGGCGACCTCGCTTCGGAGGAGGGGCAACTGGCCGCACCCGGGCCTGCACCCGGGCCTCGCCGCGCAGTCGACCGAAAAGGCCGGCCTTGGGTTCAGCGAGGATCACGAACTCCGCATCATCCTCGGCTACGCCCAGCATGTCGAGCACCGTCTCCTTCGCCTCGGCGAGGGACTTTCCGCTTGCTTCCACCCACTCCACGTGTCAGCGCGCCTTTCTCTCTTTTTTGGCTCTCGAACGCGGGGTGCGGCTTAGGCGCATCCGTTGATTCTGAACCATCACTTGAACTGTCGGCCGTTCCGTTGGTAGACGGTTTCGATCCGTTTCCTCCGGTGCCCGATGCTTTTGTCGTTCCTTTGGCGGTCCCGTTCACCCCTTTGGTGGTGCCCCCCGACTTATTAGCGGTTCCACCGGACTTGGCGGCGCCCCCGGACTTGGCGGTGCCTGACGTCCCCTTCGGCTTGGGAATGGCCCGCTCGGTCGACTCGACCCCACTTTCATTCGCCGCCGACAGTGCCCGGGACTTTCCTCCAGCTCCGCCAGCGACCGGTGTCGTCGGCTTTTTGGAGCCCGCTGCCGCCCCGCCCGCCGGTGACCCTGGGCCGGGCACCATCCCTCGTCGGAACAGCACTTCCTGTGTCCCGATCCGGATGGCACTTGAAATAATGAAATAGACATTCAGAATCGCCGCCACATTAAGATAAATAAAACCGAAGATAAGCGGCATATACTTTTGAATCATCGCCGCCTGAGGATTGGCCTGATTGGCCTGCGGATTCCGCGCATTGAGTCGGGACATCTGCAGATATTGGAGGCCGACGGCACCGAGTACCAGCAATGCATAGGGGATGATCATCCACGGATCGGGGTGGTGGGACAGCAGCTTGGCGGCAAAATTGATGCCACCGGAAACCAGCTGGCCGTTGGCTTTGACGATGGAGTGGTACATCTCGGTGGTCTGAGAGATATAGCGAGGGTCGGCACATACGGTCACATTGCACTTACTCGGCTTATTCGCGACAAAGACCCCGGAACTGTAGGTGTACGGTAGGGCCGCACCCTTGGAAACCGTATTGGTAATGCCACGAATGACGCTGTACAACATGAAGAAGAAGGGCATCTGCAGCAGCATCGGTATACACCCGGAAGCCGGGTTGACCTTGTGCTCCTTATAGAGCTTCATCATCTCTTCGTTGAGCAGGGTCCGGTTCTCGGGTCCCTTGTACTTCTGCTGGAGCTTCTTCATCTCCGGGCCCAGGGCCTGCATTGCGGCCATGTTCTTCGTGCTCTTGACCGTCAGCGGGGTCAGTGCGGCCATGACGACGATGGTCAGAAGCGCCACCGCCACCGGGTAGCTCGGGATGAGAGTGAAGAAGAACGCCAGAATGTCGGCGATGAATTTCAAGATCGGCTGGAAGATGCCGCCGATGGCATGGGTGAGTGATCTCACTGAACCCTCCGATCAGGGACGGGGTCGATGCCGTGTCCACCCCACGGGGTACACCGGGCAAGCCGACGAGCAGCGAGGACCGCTCCGCGAGTTGTCCCGTGGGTGTCGATGGCCTCGATGGCGTACTCGGAACAAGTCGGGAGGTAGCGGCAACCAGTCGGTTTTCCGGACCTGGCAGCCTGGTAGGCGTGTGTAGCACCTACCAGGACCCGGGCGGCAAGCGGTCGTCGGGTCACCACCGGCGGTTGTCCGCCGGATCCGTCGACGCCGACGTCGATTCCTGCCGGGGAGACGGAGTCGACCCGGCTCATGCGTCGTCCTCGGTGGGCGCGCAGGAGGTCGCCCCTGACCGGGAGGGTCCCCGGTTCGTCGCCTTCTCGAGAGCTTGGCTCATGACTACTTTCAGTTCGTTGAAATCAAGGGAAGGCCCGTCAGGGCCACTGCGCACCAGATAGGCGCCGATCGGCAGTTCGCCGGCCCGTTCGGCCAGGATCGCCCGCATCCGCCGCCTGAGGAGGTTGCGCTGAACGGCGCTCCCCACTCTCCGGTTGACGGCGTAGGCCACCTCGGACCGCTCCCAGTCCGGGCGTTCCAGGTAGCTGACCGTCAGCGGACCCTGCCGGCCCCGTCCTGACGGTCTGCGCAGGTCAGAGTAGGTGCGGTGGGACCGGATCGGTCCTACACCCGAGCACTTCGACCCTTCCCGGTGCCCTCTGGTCACACCGACAGGCGCTGGCGTCCCTTCGCACGGCGCGACCTGATGACCGCCCGTCCTGCCTTTGTCGACATCCGCTTGCGGAAACCGTGTGTCTTGGCGCGCTTGCGCACGTTCGGCTGGTAGGTCCGTTTCATCCATCCACTTCCTTCCTCGCCCTGAACCGCGGACATCGGTGTCCGAGCGGCAGGGGGTCCCGTCACTCGGGACGGGGCATTCGACGTACATGCTACGCCGAAACACGTCCGGCGCTCTAGTCGGCGCCCTCAGGCACCGTCGATGAGCACGGTGTACCGTTCCGAGCCAGGCACACGAGCAGGTGCGCCGGTCGTGACCTAGCGTGCAGCGACCAGGACGTAGTGAACAGGAAGCTACAGCGCCCTTCCCCTCAGGGGAGCGGAGCACCGCCGGACGATGCTCGTCCACAGCTGTGGATATCTTTGTGGACGAATTGCGCAGTCAAAGGGCGGAGGCCCAAGTGAACGACACCGAAGACTTGTGGATATCCTGCTCGGAGGCTCTCCGTGAGCAGGTCTCTGATGCCATCTGGCAGGCCTATCTGTCCGGAATCACGCCGTTGTCCATCAAAGAGCATGAGATCCTGCTCGGTGTCCCCAACAAGCTGATCCGTGACCGGGTCGAGTCCCGCTTTCTCGGGCTCATCCAGGACACCGTCACCGGGACTCTCGGGCGCGACGTCACCGTGCACCTCGAGGTCCTGGCCCCCCTCGACCACCAGGAGGAGATCTTCGGCGAGATCCCTACGGCCGACGCCGACCCAGCCGATCGACCGGCATTCCGCATTCCGGCGTCCCCCGTCCGACCCGAGCCCGGCGCCTCGCCCGTCCTCGATCCCCGATACACGTTCGAGACGTTCGTGATCGCCTCCTCCAACCGGTTCGCCCACGCCGCCGCCCAGTCTGTGGCCGAGTCCCCCGCCCGTTCGTACAATCCGCTGTTCATCTACGGTGACGCCGGCCTCGGTAAGACCCATCTTCTCCACGCCATCGGGAACTACGTCCTCGAGAACTTCTCCGGTCGAAATGTCCGGTACGTCACCACCGAGACCTACATGAACGAATTCGTCGACGCCATCCGTCACAGCTCGACGACGGCGTTCAAACGGCGCTATCGGGAGTGCGACGTCCTGCTCATCGATGACGTGCAGTTCATGGAGCGCAAGGAGTCGCTTCAAGAGGAGTTCTTCCACACCTTCAATTCCCTGTACGGAGCGTCCAAACAGATCGTCCTCACCTCGGACCGCCCCCCGAAGTCCATCGCCACCCTGGAGGACCGGTTACGCAGCCGATTCCTCTCCGGACTGATCACCGAAGTCCAGCCACCCGAGCTCGAGACCCGGCTCGCCATCCTCCAGACCAAGGCCGAGCACGAGCAGGTTGCCGTGCCTGACGAGGTCCTCGAGTTCATCGCCACCCACGTGAAGGAGAACATCCGCGAGCTCGAGGGGGCGCTGATCCGCGTCACCGCCTTCGCCAGCCTCAACCATCAGCCGATGAGCCGACTGCTCGCTGAGGAGGTCCTTTCCGACATCGTCTCGGCCGACCAACCCCGTCGGATCACACCTCAGGTCATCCTCGACGCAACTTCGGAGACATTCGGCTTCACCGTCGACGAGTTGTGCGGTCCCAACCGGAGGCGCCCGTTGGTGACGGCCCGCCAGGTCAGCATGTACGTGTTCCGGGAACTCACCGACTTCAGCTATCCGGCGATCGGCCGTGAATTCGGAGGAAGGGACCACTCCACCGTCATGCACGCCGTGGAGAAGATCGGGGGCCTGATGAAGGAGCGCCACCAGATCTACAACCAGGTCACCGACCTCATCGTCCGCATCAAGAGCGGTGCCTGATGATCGGTCGGTATCCAGAGCTTGTGCTCATCCTGTGGATATCCTCCTGTACTCCTGGGGTAATTCTGTGAACTCGCATGAACTTGTCCATAACAAGACACCCCCCGTACACCCTGGAAGGCGTCCCTCCCACATTCAGGGGACGAAGGGTGGATATCTTCACCACTCCTGGACTGGGAGAACGAACACCTTTCCACAATCCACAGGGCTTACTACCACCACTAGATTTTTAAATTACTAACTAAGAAGCAAAGCGAGAAAGGACTTCTTCGTGAAGTTTCGATGCGAGCGTGACTCGTTGGTCGAGGTACTGACGACCGCCGGACGTGCCGTAGGCACACGATCCTCCGCGCAGATGGTGCTCAGCGGGCTACGGATCGAGTCGGTCGGGAACCATCTGTCGGTGGTGGGCACCGACCTCGACCTGACGGTGCATGTGAGTGCGGAGGCGATCGGAATCTCTGACGGCATCTGTGTGGCACCGGCCAAACTGCTGGCCGACATCGTCCGATCGCTCGAGCCCGGCGCGGTCACCATCGAATCCGAGGGGGAGAAGGTCGAGATCGGTGCCGCGCGGTCACGATTCAGCCTCCGGACCTTTTCGGTGGCCGACTTCCCTTCGCTTCCGGAACCACCCGAACCGGCGACGTTCCTGCCTGCTCCCAGCCTGGCCAGCGCGCTGCGCCAGGTAGTGCGGGCAGCTTCGGGCGACGACGCCCGGCCCCTGCTCACCGGGGTCCTGATCGCTCCTGAGGGAAATGGTGTCCGGTTGGTGGCGACCGACTCGTATCGCCTGGCGTTGCGTGACATCGACGGCAGTGACGCCTTCTCGGACACGTCGCAGATCCTGGTTCCTGCTCGGGCTCTGGCCGAGTTACAGCGCCTGTCGGGGCTGGGATCGAGTGCCAAGGGAGGTGACGGGACCGACGTTGACTCAGAGGGCGCCAAGGGTGCGACCGTGGGCCTGTCGATCGGCGACCACGATGTGACGTTCACCGTGGGAGACGTCAAAGTGAGCACGCGACTATTGGATGGGACCTATCCTGACTACCGGCAGTTGATCCCGGCCGAGTATCCGAATCGACTCCACGTCGGAAAGGACTCGCTCCTCGACGCCCTTCGACGGGTTCGTCTCCTGGTCCGTGACAACACGACGCCCGTCCGTCTGTCCATGCGCCATGGCGGCGTGGACCTGACTGTGGTGTCCCAGGAGGTCGGCGATGCCAGCGAGACAGTCGATGCCGACTTCGAGGGCGAGGACCTGACGATCGCCTTCAACCCGACATACCTCATCGACGGAGTGGAAGCGGTGGCCGGTGACGAGGTCCTGCTCGAGACGGTCGATGCCACCAAACCGGCCACCGTCCGAGCTGCCGAGGAGACCGACTTCCGTTACCTGCTGATGCCCGTGCGCGTCTCCTGATCCGACCGGGCCAGCGCTCGTCCCGTGCACCTCGTCTCCTTGGCCGTCACCGACTTCCGCAATTTGATCTCGACCTCGATCGAGTTGGATCCCGAGGGAACAACGGTCATCACCGGACTCAACGGGGCTGGCAAGACCAGCCTGCTCGAAGCTACGGCCTACCTGGCCACCCTCCAATCGTTCCGAGGCTCGCCCAAGGAAGCCTTGGTGCGGCGGGGAGCGGACAGTGCCATTCTGCGGGCCGAGACCAGGCTCGGTGAGCGTTCCATGACCATCGAGGCCGAAGTGTCGGCGACCGGCCGGTCCCGCACCCAGGTCAACCGGCAGGTGGTCCGCAAGCGGGCCGACCTACACGAAGCCCTGAGGGTCACCGTCTTCTCGCCCGAGGACATCGGGGTGGTCCGGGCCGGGCCGTCGCCCCGGCGGGAATTCCTGGACGAGACACTCGCTGTCCTGGATCCGAAGTCGGGACGAGCCGCCGAGGAGACCGGGAAGATCCTGCGCCAACGGTCGGCGCTGCTCCGTACCGCCGGCCGGTCACTCACCACGGACGCGGAGTCCACCCTGGATGTGTGGGACGCACGCTTGGACGATGCCGGCACCCGCCTGGTCGAGGCCCGCGAGGAACTGGTCGCCGATCTGGCCCCCCTGACCACCGAGCACTACTCGCGGCTGGCCGGCGCCACCACCGAGGTGGGTCTCGTATACGTGCGGTCCTGGGGCGGACCGTTACTCGAAGCACTGGCTGAAGCACGTGCCGCCGACTTGAAACGCGGCGTTTCGACCGTTGGGCCGCACAGGGACGAGCTGGAGCTGAGCGTGGCGGGGCTGCCCGCACGGACCCATGCCTCTCAGGGAGAGCAGCGGTCGCTGGCCCTGGCGCTGCAACTGGCCGCCCACCAGCTGGCCACCGAGCGGCTGGGCACGGCCCCCGTCCTCCTTCTGGACGACGTGTTCTCGGAACTGGATCCCAGGCGTGCGCGGGCGCTTTTGGCCGGACTACCGCCGGGCCAGGCGATGCTGACCACTGCTCAGCCGGCCCCTCCTGAGGTGACCGCGGCCAAGGTCTATGCCATGGCCGAGGGGGGCCACGTGGTGTCCGAGGGGGGAGCGATGTGAATCTCGAACCACCGCATCGTCGCAATTCGGAACCGCGCCCCCTCGACGGTTCGTTGGACGCGCTGTCCAGACGGCTCGGGCTGGAGGGTGCAGGGGGTCTGGGCCGACTGTTCTCGGGGTGGCCGGAGATCGTCGGGCCGGCCATGGCCGAGCACGTGAAGCCGGTACGAATCGACGCTTCGGCCCTGGTGGTGACGGTTGACCACCCGGCCTGGGCGACCCAGGTGCGGCGTTTCGGGGACACACTCCTGGACCGGGCGGCGGACCACGCCGGGGTGGAGCGACCCGAGCGCCTGGAGGTCCGGGTCCAACGCTGAGCGGGCCCTCCTACGGGACGACCATCGGCCCGGGATGTGACAGCGGGCGACTACACTGGGGCATCGGAATCAGGGGATACCCGAGGGTGCGGATGCGTCGAGTAGACGGTCGCAATCCTGTCGGTAGTCCCGGTTCCCACTCGCTCGAAAACTGCGAAAGGGCGCGCCTGTGGCGCTGAAGGACGAAGTCGACAACGCTGACAAAGAGGCGACCTACACCGCCGCCGACATCACCGTCTTGGAGGGTCTCGACCCGGTGCGAAAGCGGCCGGGGATGTACATCGGATCGACCGGCCCGACCGGGCTCCACCACCTCGTGTGGGAGGTCGTCGACAATGCGGTCGACGAGGCGATGGCCGGCCATTGTGACCGCATCGACGTCACCCTGTTGGCCGACGGCGGCGTCAAGGTGATGGACAACGGGCGGGGCATCCCTACCGGCCTGCATCCGAAGTACAAGGACAAGAGCGCGGCCGAGGTCGTGCTGACGGTGCTCCACGCCGGCGGCAAGTTCGGCGATGGCGGGGGCTACAAGGTCTCGGGCGGGCTCCACGGGGTCGGTGTCTCGGTGGTGAACGCACTGTCGACAAGGCTCCGCCTGGAGATCGACAGCGGCGGGGACCACCATGTGATGGAGTTCAAGGACGGCGGGACGCCAACCGGAAAGCTCGAGGTCACCGGGAAGGCGCCGGGCGGCTGTACGGGCACCACCGTGACATTCTGGCCGGATCCGTCGATCTTCGAGGAGGTCGAGTTCCGGGCTCAGACCGTGGTGGAACGCCTTCAGGTGATGGCCTTCTTGAACAAGGGACTCGAGATCCACTTCGTGGATCAGCGGCCGGATGCCAAGCCGCCGCAGACGTTCAAGTACAAGGACGGGATCGTCGACTACGTGCGCCACCTGAACGCCTCGAAGGAGGCGCTCTTCCGGAAGGTCTGCTCGTTCGAGCAGAAGGAGGAGACCATGGAGGTGGAGGTCGCCCTCCAGTGGAACGCCGGCTTCTACGAGAGCATCCACTCGTTCGCCAACGGGATCTCCACCATCGACGGCGGAATGCACGAAGAGGGCTTCAAGAAGGCCCTCACCAATGTCGTCAACAAGTACGCCAGGGCCAAGGGCACGCTCAAGGAGAAGGACGACAATCTTCTGGGCGAGGACATCCGCGAGGGCATCACCGCCATCATCTCGGTGCGCCTCCAGGACCCGCAGTTCGAAGGCCAGACAAAGGGCAAGCTCGGAAATGTGCCCGTGCGGTCGCTGGTGGAGCGAGCCACCAACGAGAAGCTCGCCGAATGGTTCGAGGAGAACCCCCGCGAAGCCAACCAGGTCCTCCAGAAGGGTCTGCTCGCCGCCCGTGCCCGGGTGGCGGCGCGGTCAGCCCGCGACCTGACCCGCCGCAAGTCGGCCCTCGACGGTGCCGGCCTACCCGGCAAGCTGGTCGACTGCTCGTCCAAAGAGCCACGGGAGAGCGAACTGTTCATCGTGGAGGGCAACTCGGCCGGTGGTTCGGCGAAGGACGCCCGAAACCCGAGGACGCAGGCCATCCTCCCCATCCGGGGGAAGATCCTCAACGTCGAGCGGGCCCGCATCGACAAGATGCTGAAGAACACCGAGATCCAGGCACTCATCGCGGCCATCGGTGCCGGCCTGGCCGAAGACTTCGACGTGACCAAGATCCGCTATCACAAGGTGATCATCCTGGCCGACGCCGACGTCGACGGATCGCACATCCGGACCCTTCTGCTCACGTTCTTCTTCCGTCAGATGAAGCCGCTGGTCGAAGGTGGCTTCGTGTACGTGGCCCAGCCCCCGCTCTTCTCGACGCTGGTGGGCAAGGAGAAGATCTACCTGAAGGACGAGAGCGCCAAGATGGCCTTCCTGGCGGAGCACCCCAACCACAAAGCCGATTTCCAGCGCCTCAAGGGACTGGGGGAGATGGACTTCGGAGAGCTGAAGGACACGACGATGGACCCCGGCCAGCGTTCGCTCCTCCAGGTTGCCGTGGAGCAGGCGGCGATCGCCGACGAGGTCTGCTCCGTCCTGATGGGCGAGGACGTGGAGCTCCGGCGGAACTTCATCCAGACCAATGCCAAGGACGTCCGTTTCCTCGACATCTGAGGAGGCCGATGTGCGAATGACACAAGTGCTGACTACATCTACGCAGACGGGGACCGTGCATGCCAGGACGTGACAACGAGGGCCGGGGAGGCTCCGACACCACCGACGACGTGGTCACCGGATTCATCGAGCCGATCGAGATCCAGGAGGAGATGGAACGCTCCTTCCTCGAGTACTCGATGTCCGTCATCGTCTCGCGGGCACTGCCCGACGTTCGCGACGGACTGAAGCCCGTGCATCGCCGGATCCTCTACTCCATGTACGACCAGCGGCTCCTGCCCGACCGTCCGCACTCCAAGTGCGCCAAGGTGGTCGGCGACGTCATGGGCTCCTATCACCCGCACGGCGACTCGGCCATCTATGAGGCCTTGGCCCGAATGGTCCAGGACTTCTCGCTACGCCATCCGCTCATCGACGGCCACGGGAACTTCGGCGGCACCGGTCCGGACGAAGGTCCGGCGGCGATGCGCTACACGGAATGCCGTCTCGGTTCGCTCGCCCTCGAGTTGATGAGCGGAATCGACCAGGAGACCGTCGATTTCGTGGCCAACTATGACGCCACCTCCGAGGAGCCGACGGTCCTTCCGGCGCGGTTCCCGAACATGCTCGTCAACGGGTCCCAAGGCATCGCCGTGGGCATGGCCACCAACATCCCGCCCCACAACCTCGGCGAGGTGATCGACGCCACCACCCACCTGCTGGAGCATCCGGATGCCACACCGGATGACCTGATGGCGTTCATCAAGGGCCCGGACTTCCCGACCGGGGCCCTCATCCTCGGCCGGCAGGGGATCCTCGACGCCATGCGGACCGGACGTGGCTCGATCAAGCTGCGCGCCGTGGCCGAGATCGAGGAGGGTCGCGATGGCGCCACCCGCATCGTGATCACCGAGATGCCGTACCAGACGTCCATCGCATCGGTCTCCAAGAAGATCGAGGACCTGGTGCGCGCCGGTGATCTGGACGGGATCGCCGAAGCTCAGGACGACTCGTCGGGAGGCAAGACCCGCCTGGTCATCCGTCTGAAGCGCGACGCCAACGCCAACGTCGTCCTGAACAACCTGTTCAAGCAGACGCCGATGCAGACCACCTTCAGCGTCAACGCGGTGGCCCTGGTGGACGGAGTGCCGCGCACGCTGAATGTCGCCCAGATGCTCACGCACTACGTGGCCCACCAGGTCGAGGTGGTCACCCGTCGCTCCGAGTTCCTGTTGGCCAAGGCCCGGGCGCGGGCCCATGTCGTCGAAGGCCTGCTCAAGGCCATCGACATGCTGGATCAGGTCATCGCCACCATCCGCGGCTCCGATGACCGCCCGGCCGCGCTCGAGGGCCTGAGGGCCCAACCGTTCGAGTTCTCGGAGGAGCAGGCCAATCACATTCTCGACATGACCCTGGCCCGGCTCACCCGTCTGGGCCGGTCCAATCTGGAAGAGGAGATGGCCAAGCTCCTGGAGGAGATCGCCGAACTCGAGTCGATCCTCAACGACCCGGCCAAGTTGCGGGGCGTCATCGCCGGCGAGATGGGGGAGATCCGCGAAAAGTTCGCCAACGAGCGTCGCACCGTCATCACCCACGACCCGGGTGACATGAACGTGGAGGACCTGGTCGACGACGAGGAGCTGGTGGTCACCATGAGCCGCGCCGGGTACGTCAAGGCGGTGTCGGCTGACGCCTTCCGGACACAGGCCCGCGGTGGCCGGGGCGTTCAGGGGGCGAAGTTGAAGGAGGAGGATCTGATCGACGACGTCGTACACACGTCGTCACACGCCCACCTCCTGCTCTTCTCCAATCGGGGCCGGGTGTTCCGATTGCGGGCCCTCGAGATCCCGATGAAGGAGCGTACGGCCCGCGGCACGGCCATCGTCAATCTGTTGCCCCTCGCTCCGAACGAGAGCATTCAGGCCATCGTCGGCACCCGCGACTTCCCGACCGACAGCTTCCTGGTGTTCGCCACCAAGCACGGGCAGATCAAGAAGACGGCCTTCAGCGAGTACGACAAGTCGCGCCGGGAAGGTTTCATCGCCATCAACCTGCGGGACGGCGATGAGCTGGTCCGTGTCGTCGAAACCCACGGTGACGACGATGTCTTCATCGTCACCTCGTCGGGCATGACGATCCGATTTTCCGAACAGGATGTTCGGGCGATGGGTCGCGACGCCGCCGGGGTACGCGGTGTTCGCCTCAAGCCCGAGGACGAAGTGGTGTCGTGCGATATCGCCCGTGACGAGGCCGATATCCTCATCGTCACCGATGCCGGTTACGGCAAGCGGACAAAGGTCGAGCGGTTCAACCGTCAGACCCGTGGTGGGCAGGGCGTCCGGGGCATCAAGCTGACAGCGAAGCGGGGCCGGGTGGTGGCCGCATTCATGGCGGGCCTCGACGACGAGCTCCTCCTGATTTCGACCTCCGGCGTGGTCATCCGGACGGCGGTGCGCGAGATCGCCAGCCAGGGCCGCGACGCCACAGGCGTCCGGGTCATGAATCTGGGCGAGGGGGATGCGGTGGCGGCGGTGGCTCCGGTCGCCGGAGAGGCGTCCGGGGAGTCCTGAGTCGAAACCACCTTGCGCCGGCATCCCTCGGAGCCTCGACTTCGGCGCCGAGGGGAGGGTGGTGTAGCGTCAGAGTCCGGTTTGCGGGGCTATAGCTCAGTTGGTTAGAGCGCAGCACTGATAATGCTGAGGTCACAAGTTCGATTCTTGTTAGCCCCACTCAGGCAGAGGCACTTTTTGCGGTTAGCCAAAGGGTGTGGAGAAGTGAAGAAGGCGACGGAGTAAGCGCGGCGGGTCCGAATGCCCCGGGGCGGCGGCGAGGGCGCGGCAGTGCACGGTTTCAGACGAGCATCTTCCCGATGGCCGCCGCTGCCAACTCGTCCGCCTGATGCGACTGGCGGGCGTCCAGTAGGTAGGTGGCCGCAAGCGCCCGCAGGTCGTGGAAGCTCAGACCAGGTAATCCGGCCCGTTCACAAGCTGGCTTCCACACACGCGGCAACCAGTTGTCGTACCGGAGCGGAGCGCCCTTCTTGCCGATGAACAGATGATCGGGGCTGTCAGTGGTGAGTCCTCGCCGTTAAAGGGTGGCAGCCAGGGCGGCGGAGAGGGCAGGTGTCATCGCGAAGGCTCGCTTCGATTTCCGGGTCTTCGGCTCCACGAGCTCTGCGGCGCCGGTTCCACTGGCGATCGCAACGCGACCCGAACCTCTCCCGAGGCGCAGTAAGGGGCCGTGTCTGAACGGGACAAAGGTCCCAACCTGCCAGCGATTGGGTCGGGACCTGGAACGGTGGGGGTCCGGAGTTTCCAAGAGCACACTTCGCGCTACTCCTCGGTTGTTCGCCGGGCACGCCCATGACGGGGGTGCCATGCTTTCTATGTCCAGAAAAAGGACCGGCGGATTGAGGAGGCGGCATGCGTGTACCGAAGCATCTTGTGACATTGGCGGTTGGTGTTCTAGCGGGTGGAGTTGTTGCTGTGGGCGCAACTGCTGCGGTCGAAGCCTCAGCAAGCGTTACGGGAACCACTTACTTCGCATGCCTGTCTGCGAAGGGCACTCTGTCGAAAGTCGGCACCTCGTCGCCGACCTGTTCCAGCACCGCAACTGTCATCTCGTGGAACTCTGTCGGACCTCGGGGTCCTCGGGGTGCGAGTGGCGTGACTTACCTCTGCACGGCAACCCCGTATCCGGGTATCGACCTCTCCCAGTGCAATCTCTCCTCCATGTACCTGTTTGGAGCCGATCTGTTTGGTGCGAACCTGGCCGAGGCGAACCTTACGAGCGCGAACCTGACTATCGCCCAAATGCCTGGTGCGAACCTGGCCGAGGCGAACCTTACGAGCGCGAACCTGAGTACCGCGGATCTCACAGGAGTCAACGCTGCAGGTGCAGAGCTGCAGGATGCAGACCTGATCGGCGTCACTCTGAATGGTGCCAACCTCACTGGAGCAAACCTCAACACGGTCACTGCCACCCCGCGTCTGATTGTGCCTGGATTGTGCGGAAATCAAGTCGTGGCGACCAGCTTCGTCAATGCCAACCTGACGGGCAGTTCAGATTCAACTGCAAACTTGACGGGTGCAAACCTCTCTGGGGTCAACTTCTCGAACGCCGACCTGAGCGATGCCAATCTTGGTGAGTACCAGTGCGACACCCTGGGCTACCAGTACTACCCGACGACCCTGACAAACGCCAATATGACTGGCGCCGACCTCAATGGAGCGACCTTGTCTGATGCGACTTTGACGGGAGTCATTTGGTCCAACACAACGTGTCCTGACGGGACGAACAGCGACAGCGACGGTGACACCTGCATCAACAATCTCACCCCCTGACAAAGTCGCCACTTGATCCGGAATGACCAATCCGTGCCGCGATCCGATTCGCTGCACGTCATCATCGGCGAATTTGGCACAGCCCAGGCAATTTGTCCTGTGTAAATGATGTCGCCGCCGCACAACCGCGAGCAGGAAATTGCCAAGGGGATGATGAATCACAATTTGCCAATACCCCCTATCGATAGCGGCACCACTGAAACTAACCTGGTTTTGCACGGCGGCGGCTGAGGAGTGGGTCAGCAGTGATGAGATCAAATGAGGGCAGGCCGTGGCGTTCCACCTGTGAGGCGACGGTGGCAAGCCCCATTTTCGGGTCGAAGTCATGTCTTGCTCATGACTGCCCTTTTAGCTGCGACCGTGATGATTGCCCCAACGAGTGCTGCAGCAACGACCGCAGCGGAGCCTGGCCCGCCAATTTCCGTTGCCGCGCTCCCGGTCGACACTGCGATTCACGTCTCATGGACCCCACCTGTGCCGAGCGGTGCGTCGCCAATCACCGGCTACAGCGTCACCGCGACTCCTGGATTGAGATCCTGCAAGAGCACCAAAACCACATGCACCGTCATCGGGCTCACCAATGGTGTCAGCTACTCGATCACGGTTCGAGCGGTGACTCGGGTGGGGGAAGGACCGCCTTCGGGGCCGGTTTCTGCCGTCCCGACCACTCAGCCAGAACTCGCGCGCTCCGAGTGTCGTGGGGCAACCTTCAAAAATGCAACTTGAGCCATTTAAACCTTGCCCACATCGACCTGAACCATGCGAACTTGACTTCCGGCACCAATCTCACCGGCTCCGATCTCAAGGACGCGCGAATCTGACCGGTGCCAAGTTCACGTATGCGACCTTGACGGATGCCAATCTCGACGGTGCAAATCTGACCGGAGCGCATTTCTCGGATGCGACCGTGGGGGGTGCAAGTTTCACCGGAGCAGCGATGGACGACGTCACATCAGGACGCATGTTCGGAACGCACCAGCACTCTCCCCGTCGGCTGGACCCTGTTGGAGGGCTACTACTGGGGCTACTTCATTGGACCAGGAGCCAATCTGTCGAGAGCGAACTTGAGTAACGCAGATCTGGACGGTGATGATCTTTCTGGTGCGGTCCTTGCGAACGTGAACCTCCAGGGTGCCAGCCTGGACGGGACCGATCTCACCGGCATTAATCTTTCCTCGGTCACGTCGGGTGACATCACTGGCACGCCGGCCGCTCTGCCGACGAATTGGGAGCCTGATCGATGGCTACCTGCTCGGTCCCTATCTCTACCTCTACGGCGCTGATCTAGCCGGCGCTGACCTCTCCAACGTCGACCTCTACGGTGCGAACCTCGACGGTGTCGACCTAAGGGGCGCTGATCTCGAGAATACGAATCTGGGCGCTGCTGACCTTGCCGTAGATTCCGGTGGAATCGCCGGGACTCCCACTGCGCTTCCGGTCAACTGGAACCTGATCGGCGGCTACCTGTTCGGACCAAATGAATCGTTGACCGGTGTCGACATGTCTGGCTTCGATCTATCTCGGGGTCGACCTGATGGGTTCCAGTTTGGCCAATTGCGATCTCAAAGGTGCCATCCTCTCCGGTGCGAATCTGGCGAGCACCGGTTTGTCAGGGGTGACGTCGGGGGGAGTCATCGGGACTCCGGCATCTCTTCCGGTCAATTGGAGTCTGATCGGTGGCTACCTGTTGGGTCCCCTCGCAAATCTCGGAGGCGCCGACTTCACCAACTTCAATCTCTCCGATGTGGATCTGTACGGTGCACAGCTGATCGACTCCAACTTCTCTAACACGGTGATCACCGGCGCCAACCTGGAGGGCGCATTTCTTACCGGCATCACCTCTGGGGGAGTTGTGGGCACACCCGAGTCTCATCTCCGGTCAGTGGAACGTTATTAACGGCTACCTCGTGGGTCCGGGGGCGAATCTGGCGGATGCCAATTTGACCGGTGCCGACCTCTCGATTTCAGACGTGTCGGGCAGTAACCCCGTCAGTCTTGTCGGCGACAATCTGACCGGTGCCAATCTGAACGCCGCCGACCTGGACAACGTCGATCTGTCCGGCGCGACCTTGGCCGATGTCTCATCGGGTGCCATCGTCGGTACGCCAGAGGCGCTCCCGGCGAACTGGGGGCTCGTTGATGGGTATCTCGTGGGTCCCGCCGCCTCTCTTGCTGATGCAGAGCTTGCCGGCGCTGACCTGACCAACCAAGACCTGGCCGGCGCCAACCTGACCGACGCCGATCTGACCGACGACAATCTGACCGGTGCCAATCTGAACGCCGCCGACCTGGACAACGTCGATCTGTCCGGCACGACCTTGGCCGATGTCTCATCGGGTGCCATCGTCGGTACGCCAGAGGCGCTCCCGGCGAACTGGGGGCTCGTTGATGGGTATCTCGTGGGTCCCGCCGCCTCTCTTGCTGATGCAGAGCTTGCCGGCGCTGACCTGACCAACCAAGACCTGGCCGGTGCCAACTTGGCCGGCGACAATCTGACCGGGGCCAACCTGACCGGCGCTGTGTTGACCGGGGCCGATCTAGCCGGTGCAACTTGGTCGAATACGACGTGTCCCGACAGTACAAATAGCGACAACGACCAAGATACCTGCGTCAACAACCTAGGTTGACGATCAAGTCTCCTTGTCCGCACTCCGGAATGAACCGGCTGTAAGTCTCGTGGTGGCCGGCCTCGGGCTGGTTGCGGCAGTCGGCTTCAACCTTGGCCGGCGTTGGCCAGTGAGGTCACAAGTTCGATTCTTGTTAGCCCCACTCGATGTTCTCCCTACTTGACGGCCTGACGGTCATTGCGATCAGGACCCTGATTCGAGCTCCATCCCGCGTTTATCCAGCCTGACAATCGGTGTGCTCCCGTGTCCGGCTGTTGGCGTAGTTGGTGAACCACAGAGCCCCTCAAATCAGGCCCTTCTCCGAATGCGGACGAGGACGATTGTCGACATCAGCAAGCCAGCTGCGCCGATGACGCCCACGATCACGAGGAAGGGGAATGATGCGCCAGGCTGGGGTACGGAAGCCGAGATGGGGTCGAGCGGGTTGTAGTGCACGGTGACGGTCTGTCCCACTGCGTACGGGCAGATCAGAAGGTGTCTCTGCCACGCCATCGTCGTGTACGACCTGCTGTCGACCTGGTAGCGGACAACATTCTCCTGCCCCTGACCACTGACTTGGCCGCAGGAAAGGACCGTCCCGGTCGTCGTCGCCGACTGGTTGAGCGGCTTCGCATTGAGGGCGCCGATGGCGAAGATCGCGATGACGGCGATGAAGATGACTACAACAGCACCGACGATGAATTTCTGGGCGGGCGGTCGTTCCGGGCGCGGACCGTTTCCCTGCGACAGGTAGGCCGGGGTCGAGGTGACGCCCGGGGATAGGGCGCCTGCCGACGTTTCCCACGAACCGGCGACCGGCGGAACAGTCGGAGCGCTATCCCACCCGGGGGAAGGGGCCGTAATCGGAACGGTTGGTCCCGGGGATTGACCCGGCGGGTAGAAGCGACCGTCGGAGGCCAGCCACCACCCCGGCCCTCCGGACGTGTCGCTCATGGTCGCCATTCCCTCCGGTTGTGCGACGTCGGGCGGGCGGTCTGATTGCAGTCCATTCGGTTGCCTTTAGAGGTGCCCGACGCCGCCGGATGCCGATACTACTGACGGTCCGGGAACAGTACGCGGAGGGCGGTCCCCCGAGGGGAGGTCACATCCCCCGATCTCCGCGTCGATATGATCCGGTCGGAAAGACGAGGCGAGGGCGGTTCCATCTTGGGAGGCGACGCCGGTGGTCACGGTACCCGGGTCAGGGTGGTGGGAGGCATCCGACGGAAAGTGGTATCCGCCCGAACTGCACCCGGGTTACACCACCACTCCAGACCCGCTGACGGTTTCGGACGTCCAGCCGGATGCCGTCGGTCCGGGCTTCGGTGCCGCAGCAGCCGGACCCGGGAGCGGATTGACACCGTCGACGGCCGATGCCTCTATCGCCCGGAGCCTGGAGCGACCCGAGGTCTTCGAGCGGGCGCGCGGTCTGCTCTCGGCTCGCCTCCGCACCTCCAAGATCCGCTTGGCGACATCGATCGCTGCCATCGTGGCCGGCATCGGGATCGCTCTCGCCCTGGGGCTGTCGCACCCCGCCGGCCAGCCCACCCCATCGAGCATCTGGCAGCCGATCGGGACGATGCTGTTGATCGGCGGTGCGTTCGCCGCCATCGCATCGGGTTTCATGGCCTGGTTGCAGCGCAGGTCCCTCGCAGTGTGCGCGCAACCGGCGCAGCCCTTCAGCATGAGCATGTTCAAAATGACGGTATCCGGGTTGTACGGGACGATCGGCTGGGCCCGGTACATGGTCCTCTATCCGCCGGAGGGGTTCGGTGGGCAGCCGTTGGCCGTGATCCAGGTGTTATTCGGTTCCGCTTCGTTCAGAGAGCTGCCACCCGGGGCGCTCGTGGCCGTGCATGGGGACGTGTCGAAGCCGGGCTCGGCCACACTGGTGAATCCAGGTGACGGCCAGCCCGCCGGGGGACTGATTAAGAGCACGTCGTCGGCGCGGCGACTGCTGAGTCGAGCCGAGCGTCGTTAGGCCGGGGGTGAACTGTTGACGAAGAGGTTGGCTCGGGGTTTTCAGTGGAATCGTAGTGATATGGCTCAGTGGTTCGCAACCAAACCCGGCGATTCCTCCGAGAGACCTTCGACCCTCGTCGCCCAACCATTACATAGTGCAAATTGGCGGAGTATCTTTAGTAGGCAAGTGACCACTCGGACACCGACGGATTGATCACGAGCAGGCCACGATCTCGAGTCGCTCTCATAGATGAGGAAGCCTGACATTCGACCGTTGACCTGGAGATACGCCTAGATTGGTTGTCAAGCGGGATTGCGCTCAGCGGAATATCTAGTGACAACTATCAATCGCAACGGAACAACTCCCGGAACCCAGAACAATCGCTACAGGAAGCACACTGGGATGTCGACGCGCTGTTAAAGGACCCATCTAAACAGGTGGCAGGCCTCGATGGAGGGTGTTAATCACCGCTTCGGACCGTATCCTGAATAGGAAGTTGCAAGAGGTGTGCAAATGGGTGAGCTCCGCAGGCTACTACCGAGGCAGTTGACGGACTGGCGGGGTAAGTGTCTTTTTGAGGATGAGGCCGACCAACAATGGCGGGACTGCCGCGTCCTGGATGTTTCTTCTGCGGGTGCTGCAGTCGAACTACTGGGCATGACACCTGGTGAGGTCATCGGTACCCGCATGCTCCTGGCCATTCACCTCCGGGGAGAGTTGCGGCACACCCAGGGCACGGATACCGGACGGCTTCGGGCCGGCATCCAATTCGTGGACCTCTCGCCCAGTGAGCGTCTCTATCTCGAGTCGCTCGAGGAGCTTCAGGCCACCTGGTGAGGAGTTGCCGGAACCGAAAGTGCCGGGCCCGGAGCATCAGGTGGCGGGACCTTCTGCTCGACGGACCCGGCCGTGAGACGGTATCGCATTCCTATCTCACCGACGACGGTTTCAATTCCTGAGCGGTAGCCGCGCGGCTATCTGGTTCGTGTGCTCGACACATCCTGTCCCATCTGACGCCTGATCGACCACGTCACAGAAGACCGCATCAAGCTATTCTTGACTAAGTCCATCGGTTATCTATAGTTTAGGGGAGGCCCTCCCGCTCAGAGAGGGGCCAGCTCATCTGCTGGTAGCCGAGGAGACCCGTTGATCACACCCGCTGACGCGAAACACACCGCCACCCCACAGGAGCACCCATGACCATCGCACCCTGGCGGACCGCCGGCCCACGTCGTCGGCCGACGGACCGTCCCATCGCCGACCATGCCGGTCTCCTCGCCATTGCCGAAGGCCTCGCCCACTCGGCGTCGACGTGGCCGGGCATGGAGAATCCATCGGAGCGGTGCTGGCGGACCATCGCTGTCAGCGAGATGTTCGAGGCCTGGGTAATCGCGTGGCCGGTCGGGGGGTCCATCGAGCTTCACGACCATGGGGAGTCCACCGGCGTGGTGGTGGTGGCGTCCGGGTCGCTGACCGAGACCAGTATCCGCACCTACCGGGATGGCTCCGTGGGGACCGCCACCGAGGATCTCACCACCGGTGGGCACGTGGTCTTCGGCCCGGGATACGTGCATGACATGGTGAACGAAGGGCCGGGATCAGCGCTGAGCATCCACGTCTACTCACCGGCCCTGCGCACGATGAACTTCTTCGATCTGCATCATCACCGCGGCCTCGTCCAGTTGCGCACGGACGAGTACCGGGACGGACTGCTCGTCCTGTGAGCGGGGGAACGGACGAACTCCTCGCCGATGCCCGGCGTCGCATCCGCCGGGTCGGCCCCGAACGGCTCGATCCTGTGCGGGCCGAAGGCGGCATCGTTGTCGACATCCGCCCCGAACGCCAGCGTGCCGTCGAGGGTGAGCTCGATGGGGCTGTCATCGTGGAGCGCAACACGCTCGAATGGCGACTCGACCCGAACGGAACGCACCGCATCCCCGAAGTCCGTGACTACGACCAGCAGGTGGTCGTGGTCTGTTCCGAGGGTTATGCCTCGAGCCTGGCTGCAGCATCATTGGCGGACATGGGGTTCACCCGTGCCGGCGATCTCGAGGGTGGATACGCGGCCTGGCGGATCTGGTCGAGCCGGAAGGTGGTCCAGCTGTGAGACGCGTGGTGGTCCGGCACCGGGTGTGACCCGATCCTCACTGTGTACGGCGGATCGTCGTACTCAGAGAAGCCCGGGCACCAGGGCCTCGACGACACTCGGACCCGGAGTGGCGAGTGATCGGGCCAGCTCGTCGGCGAACTGCTCGGCAGTCTCCGCCCGGGCGCCAGGGATTCCGAGTCCACGGGCGATCTGGACGAAATCCAGGTCTGGCCGTCCGAGGTCGAGCATGTCCCGTGCCCGAGGACCGGGCGCCTCGGCGCCGACCCTGTCGAGCTCCATGTTGAGCACGGCGTAGGAGTGGTTGTTGAGAATCACCGTGGTGACGTCGAGGCTCTCGCGTGCCATCGTCCACCAGGATTGGACGGTGTAGAGGGCGCTTCCGTCGGCCTCGAGGGCCAGCACCCGACGGTCCGGTGCGGCGATCGCCGCGCCCACGGCCACCGGGAGCCCTTGGCCGATGGCCCCTCCTGTGAGGCAGAGCCAGTCGTGGGGTGGGGACCCGGCGGTCGCCCCGGGAGCGAACAGTCCGGCCGTATTGCCCTCGTCGGAGACGATGGCACCCTCTGGAAGCAGTGCTCCGATGGCCTGGCAGACCGTCTGGGCCGTGAGTGCCCCGGTGGGAAGCCCCGGTCGACTCCGTCTGCTGGCGTACGAGTGCCGCTGACGACGGCCCGACCAGGCTCGGCCAGTGCGGCCACGGCCGAGGCGACATCGTCGGAGGATCCGGCCACCGGATGCACGGTGCATCCTTCGGGCACCAGGTCGCTGAGCTTTCCCGGGTAGGCGAAGAACGACACGGGGGAGTTGGCGTCGATCAGGATCAGGTGGCGGATGCCGTCGAGCCGCATGGAGGCGAACTCGGCCAGATACCCGAGCCGCTCCACCGGGGGTCGCCCGGCGCCACGGGCGAGCCGGGCCGGAAATGTCTCGCACAGCAACTCGGCACCGCGAGGCGGCGGCCAGACCGGCGACGGCATCGAGGAGCGGCCCAGAGCAGGCCCTGCCCCCGATGAACAGCGCCGAGCGCTCGTCCGACCGGAGCGCGGCGGCCGCCGCCTCGAGCACGGTCGGCTCCGGCGGGGCGCCGACACCTGGTCGTGTGCCCACGCCGTCGATCACCGGTGCCACTGCGCCGCCCTCGGACCACGAGACGTCGGCGGGAAGGATCAGTGTGGCCACCGAACCGGGCGGTCCGTAGGCGGCCACGAGGGTGTCGACTGCGTCGCCGCCCGAGCTCCGCCGTCGACTCGGTGGTCCGGATGAACGAGGAGACGTTGCGTGCCACGGTGGCGATGTCCGACTGCAGCTGCGCGTCGTAGGGACGGTGGGAGATGGCATGGTCGCCGACGATGTTGACGACCGGACTGTGGGCCCGACGGGCGTTGTGCAGGTTGGCCAGGCCGTTGCCGAGGCCGGGGCCGAGATGGAGCAGGGTGGCGGCGGGCCGGCCGGCGATGCGCGAGTACCCGTCGGCGGCGCCGGTGGCCACGCCCTCGAAGAGGGCCAGTACCGCCCGCATCGACGGGACGTCGTCGAGGGCGGCCACGAAGTGCATCTCCGAGGTACCCGGGTTCATGAAGCAGGTGTCGACACCGTGGTCGACCAGGGTGTGGATCAGTGACCGGGCACCGTTCACAGCCGGGCTCCTTCCGGAGCGGTCGGGGACGGGCGTGAACACCTTGCCCGGATTCAGGATGCCGCGCAGGGTCGAAGGCGGCCTTGATCCGCCGCATCAGATCGAGCTTCACCGGGTCCTCCAGGTCCGCCAACGCCGCCAGCTTGGCCGTGCCGATCCCGTGCTCCCCGGAGACGGCACCGCCCAGCGCCACTCCTGCGGCCAGGATGTCGTGCACCAGCTGTCGGCGGCGTCGTCGGCGTCGGGCTGGAACACCGAGAGGTGGACGTTGCCGTCGCCGGCATGGCCGCAGCCGACCACCAGTGATCCGGTGGCCGGCGGCCAGTTCGCCGACCTCGGCCAGGAAGGCGGGGATGGAGGCCCGGGGAACGACGGTGTCGATGATGTCGTCCGCCCCGGCCGCCTTCGAGGCCCAGAATGCGTGCTCCCGGGCGACGATCAGATCGTGGCCGGCGTGGTCGGGCAGCACGTAGACGTCGAGAGCGCCGAGTTCGCTCAGCAGTCCGGCCACGGCCTCGGTGTCCTCCTCCACCCGCGACTCGTGGTGGCCTTCGAGGACGATGACCAGGTAGGCGAGGGCGCGATCGCGGACGTCATCGGGGATCCCGAGGTCGATGCCGGCGTTGGCGGTGATGCCGGCCATCGAGATCAGTGTCGATGTATTCGACCAGGAGTGGCCCGACACCGCTGGCCACCACCGGCGGGACGGCTTCGGCGACCTGTTCGATGGTGGCGAACGGTGCCAGCAGGGTGGACGTGTGCGGGGGTCGCGGGTGGAGGCGGAGGATGGCCCGGGTGACCAGGGCCAGCGTGCCCTCGGAACCGACGATCAGTTGGGTGAGGTCGTAGCCGCTGGTGGCCTTCACGAACTTGCCACCGGTGGAGATCACCTCGCCGGTGCCGAGGACCGCCTCGAGGCCCAGGACGTGGTGGCGGGTGACGCCGTACTTGACCGCCCGCATGCCGCCCGCGTTGGTGGACACGTTGCCACCGAGGCTGGCCGACTGCTCACCGGGGAAGACCGGGTACACCAGCCCGAGGGGAGCGAGGACCGCGTCCAGCTCGGCCAAGGTGACTCCGGGCTCGACCACGGCGACCTGGTTGGCCTCGTCGATCTCGAGGATGGCCGACATCCGCTCGAACGACACCATGATGCCGCCCTCGACCGGCACAGCGGCGCCCGACAGCCCGGTTCCCGACCCGCGGGCGGTCACGGGGACGCCCAGGTCGCGAGCGGCGTCGACGATGGCCACGACTTCGGCGGTCGTGCCGGGGCGGACCACGGCGACGGGACGCACCGGAGCGGCGTCGAGAGACTCGTCGTGGCAGGCGTCGTCGTCGATCGCGCCGCCCAGGTCGACGTGGGCGGGCCCGACCACCGTCACCAAGCGCTCCCCGATCATCCCCGTACCCCGACTCCCCACACGGACGAACCTCCTCTGGGTGACTCGCCGACACGCTAATCGGTGGCACATCCGCACCTCGGGCCGGGCCGAATGGGAGCCGACGACCGCACTCGGTAGGCTGAGCAGGTGCCCTCCATGAACGCGATGCACGGTGCGCAGCGCCTCGACTTCACCATGCACAACGTTCTCAGCCGGTGGGACACCAGCCCGTTCGCGCTGGCGATGCTCGCCCTGGTGGCGGTGTGCGGCATCTGGTACGTCCAGTCGACGCGGACGCTGTCGGCCCGGGGTCGGTCCTGGAGTTGGAAGCGGACGGCCTCCTTCCTGACCGGGTTGGTTCTGATCGACCTTGCGCTCCAGTCCCCGGTCGCCTCGTTCACCATGTACTACTTCCAGGCCCACATGATCCAACACCTCCTCTTGATGGTCACCGCACCGCCTCTCATCGCGCTCGGGTGCGCCGATGACTTTGGCGCTCCAGACCTCGCAACGTTCCACCAAGGTCCGGCTATTGCGGGTACTCAACTCCCGGACATTCCGGTTGTGGAGCCATCCGATACCGTCGGCCGCCCTCTACTACCTGTCGATGTTCGCCTTCTTCCTGACCTCGGCGGTCAACGTGGCCATGACCCACATGTGGCTCATGGACGTGGTGAACCTGGCATTTCTGGTCGCGTCGCTTCACTTCTGGTGGCCGATCGTCGGAGTCGACCAGATTCCGCACTGGCCGATGGGGCATGGGATGAAGATGGTCGCCCTGTTGATCGGGGTCCCGATCGAGTCGTTCCTCGCCCTGGCCCTGCTGTCCACCACCCGTCCCGTCGGATCGATGTACACGTTGTCCAGCACCCACGCGGGTGCCGCCATCCTGTGGGCCGGTGCCGAGATCTTCACGATCCTGGCCTTGATCCCGGTGTTCCTTCAGTGGATCCGGGTCGAGGGACGTCGCACGGCCCGCATCGACGCTGAGCTCGACGCTGCCTACGAGGTGGCCGGCACGACACTGACGCCCTTCACCGGCAACGCCTCGGCCGACTCCCGGAGTTGAGCGTGCCGTCCCCGGGGCCTCAGCCGGCCGGGGCGAACGTGAAGGTGTAGGGAATCGCCTTCGGTGTGCCGGTGAAGGCCGTTTTGCCTCTGATGGTGATCCCGACCAGCACTCTGGTGGAGCCGACCTCGACGGTCATGGTGCCGTGGGCCGGATAGGTCAATACCTTGGCCGCGGGCTGGACCCCGCTGATCAACGGAACCGGCGACGACGAACTGGTGACCTGCACCCAGCAGGGGCCCGAGGTGGCCACGTACCACGTTGAACTTCCTGGTCGCCACCGTGTACGAGGCGCTGGTGGAGGTCGATCCCGACGGTTGCACCGGGAATGTCTGACGGCCGGCGGGAGGGACGGCAACCGCGGCCAGGCCGCCGCCCTGGCCCCCGGCCGCCACCGAGCCGGCTGGGGCGGTCCTGAGAATATGGGCGTTGGCAAGGACCCGTGGTCTCGCCGCCAGCATCACGAACCCGACAGCGACGATGAGGACCAGGACAGCGGCGATCCAGGTGACGACCTTGAGACTGGTCGGCGCTCGCATCCGGCGCCGGGCTCGGGCCACCTGGCGCCGGCCCTTGCGAAGATCGGCCCGGGGGACCACGGGAAAGGTGCCTGTGGGTGGACCGACCGAGACCGCGTACTCGTAGTTCCCCGAGGTGCCGGCGGCCGACGTGACCCGCCCCCCGACCTGGGGGACCTCCCCTGTTTCGGTGAACGCCCGCAGGTGGTCGGGACCGGTGGTGACGGCGGCCACGACGCTGGGGACGGCCGCCGGGGACCGGGCCACCGAGTCGACGGACATCGACGCCCGCTCCGAGCACGAACTGATCGGCCAGGGCATCACCGTCGAGGCCGAGGAACGTGGCGTACCGACGCAGCGTCGAAATGGCGAGGGCCTCGTCGCTCAGCGCGGCCATGTTGCCCGTCTCCAAGGCCTCCAGCTGGGTGATCGGACGACCCAGGCGGTCGTGCACGGCCAGCAGGTCCAAGCCGCGCTCAGCCCGGGCCCGGCCCAGTTGGGTCCCGACGGACTCGGGCTCGGAAGCCAATTCGCCGTCTTGGCCGTCGCCGCCACGGCGTGCGGTTCCACCTCTCGGCCGGATCACCTGGTGTCTCCTGACATGTGCCTACCCCCAGCGTACCTGCCACGATGCACGGTGGGGCCGACGCGCGTCTGTCGGGCCGGCGTCCTTCCGGCGGGATCCGGAATGTTGCGTACGCAACTAGTGTTGTAATGCGTGTGGGACCGGCCGGGTGCGCCCGGCTGTGGATCCCGTCGAGCGATAGGAGCGTGATCATGCCGGCAGTGACCGTGGACGACGTACTGACCCTTCCCCGTGTGGTGCGGCCGGACACCGCGTCGACTTCGGGGAGACCGGTCGTGAGCGTGACGACCGCTCCCGGCAGCCTCGAGGGCGAGGGGTTCCCCGTGCGGCGTGCCTTCGCCGGGGTCGATCGCAGCGTTACCGACCCGTTCGTCCACATGGACCAGATGGGTGAGGTGGAGTACGCCCCGGGTGAGGCCAAGGGGACGCCCTGGCATCCCCACCGTGGCTTCGAGACGGTGACATACATGATCGACGGGACATTCCGGCACATGGACTCCATCGGTGGCGGCGGCCTGATCACCAACGGCGACACCCAGTGGATGACCGCCGGGGCGGGGATCCTCCACATCGAAGCCCCCCCGGCGGAGCTGGTGGCCTCCGGTGGGCTGTTCCACGGGATCCAGCTGTGGGTCAACCTGCCCCGGGCCGAGAAGATGATCGAGCCGGCCTACCAGGACATCGGCGCCGGCAACGTGACCCTGCTCACCACTCCCGACGGCGGGGCGTTGCTCCGGCTCGTCGCCGGCAGCCTGGACAGCCACTCAGGACCCGGATCGACCCACTCACCGATGGCCATGGTGCACGCCACCGTCTCGGCCGGAGCCTCGGTGACCCTCCCGTGGGACCCGACGTTCAACGCCCTGGTCTACGTACTGTCCGGTGACGGGACCGTGGGGGAGGACCGCCGCCCGGTCACTACGGGCCAGCTGGCCGTGTACGGTCCCGGCGACTCGATCACGTTCGGGGCGTCACCGACGCCGTCCGGCCCCACCCCGGCCATGGACGTCCTGGTACTGGGCGGCCGCCCCATCGGCGAGCCGGTCTATGCCTACGGCCCGTTCGTCATGAACACCAAGGACGAGGTGGCCCAGGCATTCGAGGACTTCCAGGCCGGCAGGATGGGTCGGATCCCGGACCACTATTCGGGGTTCTGAGCTGCAGTCCCAGATCAGGTGGACGCCGGGCACGCCCGTGGGTCCCAGGGCTGGAGGGGCTCCACTGCGGCCGTCGGGGGCTGGAAGGGGGCGTCAGCCGGAGTCGTCGTGGTCGTGGTGGTGGCCGGTGCGGTGGTGGAAGGGGCAGCAGAGGTCGACGCCGCCGTGGGACCGGTCGTCGTGGTGGTGGCCGGAGCCGGCGCATTCACCGTGAACTGTGTCCCGGTCACCACGGTCACCTCTGCGCCGTCGACCGTGGGGCCGAGGGCGGTGATCACGGCACCGGACAACGACTTGGCCACCAGTTGTGCCGCGGCCTCGTCGGCGGCGGTCTTGGCGGCGAAGTAGACGACGGTCTCCGCCTGGGTGCCCACGGCCGGGGTGTCTCCGACCCCGACGGTCTTGAACCCGAGTGCGGCAAGAGCGGTGCTGGTGTCGCCGGCTTGATCGAAGGCGCCGGTTCCGTTGAGGACCGACACCGTCACAGCCGACGGGGCCGGCAACGGTGCTCCGGTCATCGTGTCAGTGGAGGGACCGACCCCTAGGAACTGCTGGATCACCTGATTGTCCTGGACGTTCGACGGGAACTCGATGTCGCCGTAATCCCCGCCGTCGTAGATGTAGTCGCCGAACTGGTCCACCTGTACCGGGAGGGTGAGCTGCGGTGCCTTGTTCGCGTTCACCCCGCGGAAGTTCAGCACCAGGGAGACCATGTCGGAGGTCGAAAAGGACTTGTCCACATCGAGCTGGGGAGCCACGGAACTGATCAGCTGGGTGTCGGTGATCGGGTTGGAAAGCCCGTTCTTGGCCACGGCGCTGGCCAGCACCCTCAAGAACTCGTGGTCACGCCGGATCCGGGCCAGGTCGCTCTGGGTCTCGAAGGGCCAGTAGGAGGGTTCTGAGGTGGTCACTCCGGGCGGCTTGTACTGGAGGTGCCGGGCCCGTACGACTTGGAGGGCATGGAATCCGTCGAGGCTCAGACAACCGGGGGTGAGGACCTTGAGTCCGGAATAGGCGTCGAACACCGGCTCGGGGAAGTACATCTTTATGCCACCGAGCGCATTGACCACGTTGGCGAAGGTGTCGAAGTTGAGCACGACGTAGTGCTGGATGGGAATGCCCAAGTTCTCGTTGATCGCTGCCACGAGCTGGCTGGGGCCGTCATAGAGGGCGGCGTCGATCTTGTTGGCACCGGTGGTGCGGGCGTTCGGGACGAACAGGTCGCGGGGGATGGAGAGGATCGACAGCGCATGCGTCGCCGGGTTGAGGTGGAGGATCATCACGACGTCGCTGTTGACCCCGTTCACCCCTTGGGAGCACAGACCGTAGGCGGCGTTCTGGACCGTGAGTGCGCACCGGTCGGTGGAGCCGACGAGCAGGATGTTCTCCGTGCCCGCATCGGCACCGCTGGTCGGGACGTCGGTGAGGCCGCGCACGTCGAACCGGTGGATCTCGTGGTTCAGGTGCCAGGCGTAACCGGCGGATCCACCGACGACCACGACCAGCACCGTGCCCACGATTCCGAGCGCCCACCACAGTCGCCGGTGCCGGCTCCTGGCACGGCCGTGCCGGCCGTGCCGCCTCCCTCCATTGGCCCGGGCGACCTGCTCTCCGAGGGCGTGCAGCCCGCTCTCATCGAAGGTGGAGGACCCGGATGGACGGCCCGAACGCCCCGCGGAGGCCTCGAGAGGGTCTTGCCCAGGACCCTTTGCACCCCTCGAAGTCATAGCGCCCTACGTTACCGAGGTGGAAGGCCGGATTGGTGGCAGGTCCCGGCAGACGGGCCAAAGGCGCAGGTCAGTGGCTCAACCTGACGAGTTGGTCTTGGCGGACACCTCGAAGTCGTCCGATCGGATCCGGAGGGTGTCCCACCAGTATCGGACCGTCCAACCCGGCCAGTTGTTGGTGATCCGGCCGCTGGCGTCCTTGTACCAGCTCGTACAGGTGCCGGCCCAGGCGGTCTTCGCCACGCGGCCCTGGGTCTGGCGATCGTCGCGTTCGTAGGCGGTGTCCCGGACCGATACGGCAGGGGCCGATGTGCCGGTGAGGGAGCGGGTCTGTGTGGCGAGGGCCTGGAGGACCAGGTTGAGTTGGCGCTCGACCATGAAGAGGATCGAATTGTGACCGAGATTGGTGTTCGGCCCGTAGAGCAGGTAGCAGTTGGGGAAGCCGCTGACGGCAGAGCCGAGATAGGCGTGAGCCCCGTCCGACCAGGAATCGGCCATCGTCCGCCCGCCCACTCCGTGGATCGGGATGTGGGACAGGAAGTCGGTGGTGGCGAATCCTGTCCCGAAGACGAGGATGTCAGCCGGGTGCCGTACGCCGTCGTCGGTAACCAGGCCGTCCGGCTCGATGCGGGTGACGGCGACATCGACGACCTCGACGTCGGGCCGAACCAGCGTCTGGTACCACTCGTTGGAGATCAGGATCCGCTTGCACCCGATGGGGTAGTCCGGTACGACCGTCGAGGTGGGCAGTCGGTCGGATACCACTTCGTCGATGATCCCTTTGGCGAACATGGCCTGCAGTTGGCGACCGGCCCAGCTGTCCTTTCGGAAGCACAGCCAACGCATTTCGAGGGACCAGTAGATCCACCACCTGTAGGCGGTGCGCAGGGACCCGACCCGGCGAAGGAGTTGCCGGGTGGAGGATCGGTAGGGATGGTCTTTCTTGGGCCCCACGTAGTTGGGGCTCCGTTGGAAGATGGTGGTCGTCGCCGCTACCGCCGCCACCGGGGGCACGAACTGGATGGCACTGGCCCCCGATCCGATGACGGCCACCCGCTTGTCCGACACGTCCACGGTGTGATCCCAGCGCGCCGAGTGCCACCACGGGCCGGTGAAGGTGTCGAGGCCTTCGATGTCGGGGACATGGGGCCGGTTCAGTTGGCCACAGGCGAACACCACGGTGTCGGCGCTGAGCTGCTCTTCACCGTCGGGTCCGTTGAGTTCGAGCCGCCAGGTCCCGCTCTCCTCGTCGAAGCGCGCCTCGGCGACGGTGGTCGACAGTCGGAGATGGGGGCGCAGGTGGTAGCGCTCCACCAGGTCCTCGGCGTAGGACAGGATCTCCGGCTGCTCGGCGAATCGCCGGCTCCAGTCGGTCTTCTGGGCGAACGAGAAGGAATACAGGTGTGAGGGGACATCGCAGGCGGCCCCGGGGTAGGTGTTGTCGCGCCAGGTGCCGCCCACCCCGTCGGACTGTTCCACGACGGTGAAGCTCCGGACGCCGGACCGCACCAACTGGATGGCGGTGGCCAAGCCCGACAACCCACCGCCGACGATCGCCACGGTCGGCGTGGGACGGCCCTCGACCCGGGCCCTCCGCACCTCGCGCTCGAAGGCCTTGCGGCCGATGTCCAGTGCCAAGGCTCCCTCTCGCCCAGATCCGCGACCCGAGGCCGCGGCAGGCCCTGACGCTATCGGGACGGCGGGCTTGCGTCGACGTGATCGAGACTTCGTCACAACGTCCCGGTTGGACCGCGACAATGGAGGCGGCGACGATGCCGCGGAGGTCCAATTGCCACACAGACAACTCAACCGGGGTATCACGGGCACCGAGGCCACTATCGGGGGGTCTGGCCGGACACTCGACGTGTCGACCCGGCTCACCCCCCACCGCCACCTGTCCCTGGACCGGACGGCGTGAGCGACGAGCCCGATTCGGCCGGTCAGTTCGGCGGAGCAGCCCGATCCCGGACGGCCAAAGTCAGGGCCGCGTTCGCTCGTGGACTGCGAGGCCTGTTGGCCCCGGACGGTCTGCCTGCCGGGGCTTCGGCCGAACTCGAATCGGCGCTGGGCGATATCGGACGGGAGGCCCTGACCGGCGGGCCGCGCCGGATGCGGCGGATCCGGGCCCAAGTTGCCGCAGCCCCGCCCAGGATCCTCGACTGGATGTCGACCCAGGTCGTCGAACACCCCGCCGTGGTCTACGACATAGCGGGAGTGGAGGCTCTTTCGTCGCGCCAGAAGAAGTCGATCGGTACCGCCGTCGGCGCATTGCAGCTGGCCTTGGTGGGGGCCGCCACCGCGTCGACCCTCGAGGGCGGTCCCCTCCTGGCTGTAGCCATCGATGGGGTCGTGGGCCAGGTGGCGGCCGTGGTCCACGGGGTGTGCGACTGGTACGGCACGGGCTCGTACCTGGTGCGGCGACTCGACCGCCTGGGACTCTCGGCCGATGTCGGCGAGGTTCGCCGGTTGACCAATGCGGCCCTGATGTCGAAGGGTCAGACCGTCGACGAGCGGATGCTGGACCGGTCGACGGAGTTCCGGCTGGTCCGACGGTGGGCGGGGTTGGGACTGGTCGACGCCCTCCCCTTCGGCTCGTCACTGGGCAAGGAATCGGTACGGGCGGCCGAGCGCATCGACCGCAGCGACCTCGCACAGGTCCTGGCGGTGCTGCGGCTCGAGCCGGGCCACCGCTAGGCCGTCATCGACCCCTATGGACCGGCACGGTTCCGGGTCAGCCGGAAACCGGGGCGGGCGCCCGAGCCGAGTTCTCGATCGGCGGCGGGCTGCCCGGCGTCGTTGAACCGCGCGACCGACCCTCCACCTCGCGGTAGTGGTTGCGCCAGATCAGCCGGTAGACGCGGCTCCACCGGGGGATCGACCGCAGTCCGGGGATGAACGGAACCAGCGCCAGGATGATGGTCAGCACGATCATGATGGTGAACACCTGGAGGTCCCCGCTGGCTGAGGTGTTGGCCGGAGGCACCTGATACCACAGGGTGTACAACCACAGCCAGGCCTGGCCCGGCCAGTTTCCCGTCTCGTTCATCATCCCCCACTGGTCCCCGGCCAGGTGGTCGTTGGTGGCCAGATTGGCCAGGTACTGACCGTCGGCGATGAACAGCAGGGGCTTGGTGTAGTCCGTGCCATAGAACTGCCGGGAGGTGAGCAGGGCGCCATCCAGCGCACCGCTGCGAGCCATGGACGTCAGCGCCGACATGAGGGTCCCGACGGGACCGTAGTCACCTGGCGGTACGACGAGCTTGCCGTCCGGCGAGGTGGCGTTGGCGACCGCCTTCTCATAGGCGGCTGTCCACGCCGTCTGCTGGGCGGTAGAGGCCGACCGGTACTCGGCCAACGCGGCCTGGGTCTGGGGGTCGTTCGGAAGTGTGGCGAGCGGTCCGAGCACGAAGTCGTCAGCTGTGTTGATCGGATGGTGGACGCCCATCCACTTCTCGGGGTTCAGCGGACCGATGGACTGCGTAGTGCCGTTGAGGTTGTACGGCGGCCCGTAGGTCGCGGTGCCACTGGAACCGTCGAGCTCGGTGATCGCCGTCTGCGCGAAGTCGACCGGATCGGCGGTCGACCACGACTTGACGGTCACCGGCTTGTCGTCGGGCGATCCGAAGAGCACGGCGAGACCGGTCACGAGGACCACCACCACCACCAACGCCACCAGGACCTCTTTGACCAGATCGTACGGCTCGTAGCGCCCGTGCCATTCCGGGACGTCCCGGTCCTGGACGAACTTCTTCGATCGCCTGTGGCTCCTTGTCGAATCGGCGCTCATGCCTGTACCTCCACATCGGTCGACGCCTCGGCGTCACCCCCGGGCACCTCGTTCCTGGCGGCGAACGGAGGTACGACGCCCCGCAGCCGGACCATGAGGACGTGGATCCCGACCAGGACGACTACGCACAGGGGCAGCAGCACGATGTGCCACATGATCATCTGGCCGAAATTGGTCACGTTGAACACCGCCCCCGCCCCGGTGGAGTTGATGCCGTCCTTGGCCTGGGTGCTGATCCACTGGGAGTCGAAGTTCTGCTGGGACAGATAACCGGTGAAGGCGGCCCCGACAGACACGAGGAAGGAGACGACGCCGGTGATCCAGGTCGCCCTGCGCTTGCCACGCCACGCCGCCATGAAGAACTTGCCCCACAGGTGGACGACCATGGCGAAGAAGAAGACCTCGACGGACCACAGGTGCAGCGAGTTCACGAAGAGGCCCGTGGACGAGACGTGCCACCAGTTGGGACCCATGATCGCCAGGACGAGACCGGTCCCGATCACCACGGCGAGAGCGCAGACGGTGGTGACCCCGAACACGTAGATCCATGAAGCCACATAGGCGGGCTGGCGGTCGGGGAGTAGCCGCTGTGGCGGCAGGGCATCGACGGCGGCGTGGCGGACCTTGGCCGTCCACTGGTCGGAGTCCTCGGGGCGGTCCGCCGCCTTGTCGAGGGCGTCCTGGTCGGCCCGGGGGGCCTTCGGATCGGTGATGGTCATCGGTCCTCTCCCTTGTCCTTGTGGGTCTTGAACGGGATCAGGATGGCGGCGCAGAACACGATGACCATCAGAACGATGACCAGCAGATTTGCATAGGAAATCTGGATGACGCCCCAATGGATGTAGTGGCCGGGATGGTTCAGGTCGATGAGGCTTCCGAACAGCGTCCCGACCATCAATGCGATGGCTTGCATGGCGTGACCTCCTGGGCTGAGGTTACGGAGATCGGACCCGCTGACGTAGGGCCGAAAGTCACTTCGACCGGCTGAAATGGGGCGCGGGATCGGGTGGGGCACCGGGGCTCGACACACCTGGTGGTTAGGTTGGACCGATGGTGAGTCCCGGACCGGAGGTTTTCGGCAGGAGCGTGGTCGTCTCCCCCGGTGCCCCGGCTCCGGACCCGTGGAAGGGTGCCGACCGCGTAGCCGTCGGCCCTGGGGAACTGGCCGATCCAGGCCAGGTGGTGGACGTGCTCCACGAGGCATGGTTGGGGCGCAGGCCCGTGGTCATCGAATTGGCCGCCGACCCCGATGCCCTCCGTGAGCCGGAACGCCATCTCGGCCCGGTGTACGCACTGACCCCCGGCTTCACCTTCCTGCGGGAGCGACTCCAGTTCCTGGTGTGGGCCAACGCCTATGACGCCCGTGCCGGCGAGCCTGTCTGGTGGCACGGGCGTCGGGCGGCCCGTACCCTGGCCGGCCTCGGCGTCACCTTGGGCGGCCCGGCCGACATGACCGGCGACGACGGTCGCCTCTGGTGGGTGGACGGAGGCCCGCCGGACCCGCCTGATCCCGACGACGGCTCCTCGGTGGTGCACCGGTGGAGCGCCGAGGCGGGCCGGCTCACCCCCGCTGTGCTCGTCGGCCCCGATGCCGATCTGGCGCCGGACCAGTTGGCCGCCGTCGCCCACCGGGCAGGGCCGGCCCGGGTCATCGCCCCGGCCGGGTCGGGCAAGACGCGTGTCCTGACCGAACGGCTTCGTCTCCTCGTCCGGCGCGGAACCCATCCGGGTGTTGTCACCGCGCTCGCCTACAACACCCGGGCCGCCGGTGAGATGCGCTCCCGAGCCGCTGACGTCGTCGGGCCCGACGGTCCCCATGTGCGCACGTTGAACAGCCTGGCCCTGTGGATCTGTACCAACTTCGGGACGTCGGGTTCGGTGCGGGTACTCGACGAGCCGGCCGTGCGGGACCTGGTCGGTGAGTTGTTCGAGGTGAAGCGTCAGTCCAACACCGACACGTCGGCGCCCTACCTGGCCGCGCTGTCCCTCGTGCGCCTCGGGCTGGTCACGCCGGACGCGGCCGAAGAGGCGTACCCCGACGCCTCCGGATTGGCCGACGGTTTCGACCGATTCCGCGAGATGCTGGCCACCAGGGGCCAGGTCGACTTCGACGAGCAGATCTACCGCTCCATCGAGATCCTGTTGACCGACCCCGATGCCAGGGCCGCAGCTCAGGGTCGGTGCCGCCGGATGCTCGTCGACGAGTTCCAGGACCTCACCCCGGCCCACCTCCTTCTCATCCGTCTGCTTGCCGCCCCCGGCTTCGACTGCTTCGGGGTCGGAGACGACGACCAGGTCATCTACGGCTACACCGGTGCGACCCCCGAGTTCCTCATCGACTTCGCCGGGTACTTCCCCGGAGCCTCGGATCACCCGCTCGAGGTCAACTACCGCTGTCCGCCGGCCGTGGTGGATGCTGCCCGCCACCTGCTCGACTACAACCACGAGCGGGTGACGAAGACGATTCGGAGCGAGGTCGGTCGGACAGACCCCCCGCCGCCGTCCGACGGCCTGTTGGTCGGTCGGGGCCCGGTCGTGGTGGAGATGGCCCCCGCCGACGGGCTGGCCAGTTTGGCCGTCGACGTGGTCGACACCTGGCTGACCGCCGGGGTCGACCTGGCCGACATCGCCGTGCTGGCCCGGGTCAACGCCGCCCTGCTCCCGATCCAGGTTGCCTTGACTGAATCCGGCGTGGCGTGCACCGCCCCACTGACCACCCAGGTTCTGGGCCGGACCGGGATCCGCACCGCCTTCGCCTACCTTCGAATCGGCAGCGACCCGGGTGCCATCCGCCGTGAGGACGTGCGGGACACCATCCGCCGGCCGTCCCGGGGAATCGCCCCGATGGTCGTGGACATGGTGACGAAGAACCGCACCACGTCGGTCGCCGACATCCGCCGGTTGGCCGGTCGGCTGTCTGGTCGGGATGTTCCCAAACTGCAGGCGTACGCTGATGACCTCGAAGTAGTGGCGAAGGCCGCCGCCCGGTCGACGGCTGACGCATTGCAGGCAGTGCGGGTCGGGATCGGCCTCGACGCCACGCTGGAGACCCTCGACAACTCGCGGGCGGCGGCGGACCGATCCACCCACGCCGACGACCTGGCGGCCCTCGAGTCGATCGCATCGTTCCACCCGGAGGCCGGCACCTTCGCCCAGTGGCTGCGAGAGGTGCTGAGTCGCCCGATGGCTGACGGACCCAGGGTCGAACTCTCGACCGTCCATCGGATCAAGGGCAAGGAGTGGGGCCACGTGCTGGTGGTGGGCGCCTCGGCCGGGCTGTTTCCCCACCGGCTGAGTGACGATGTGGAAGGCGAACGGCGGGTCTTCCATGTGGCCCTCACCCGGGCCGGGACACAGGTCGTCGTCCTGGCTGATCGCCACGCACCGTCTCCGTTCCTGGCCGAACTGGACGGCAGCGCCCCCCACGCGGCTCCTGGTCCACGGCCTGACCGCTCCGGGTCGACCGGGAAGGGTCTGAGGGACCGAAAGAGAGGGGAGGCCCGGGACGACGGGGGCACCGGCGATCCGACCGAATCGGGCCCGGGCGAGGAGGCCCTGCGAGCATGGCGTTCCAACGTGGCTCGAGCAGAAGGTGTGCCTGCCTACGTAGTGCTGAACAACAAGGAACTGGTGGGGATCGCAGAGGCCGGTCCGTCGACGCTGGCGGAACTGGGCCGATGCCGAGGCATGGGGCCGATCCGCCTCGAGCGTTGGGGTGACGAGATACTGGCGGTGCTCGAGGTGGCGAAGGATGGTCCCGCCGGTCCCTAGAGGGACAGGTCGCCGGCGATCCGCCTACCCTGGTCCCGTCGCTCACCGCCCCGCGTCCGACCAGCTGGAGGATTGCCATGCAACTGGGTATTCACTTCGCCAACTTCACCTTTCCCGGAGGTCCGGAGGCCATCGGCCCGATCCTGTCGGGCACCGCTCGTGAAGCCGAGGACGCCGGGTGTACGACGTTCACGCTGATGGACCACTACTTCCAGATGGAGGAGTTCGCCGACCGTCGGGAGCCGATGCTCGAGGGGTATACCGCGCTCGGGTTCCTGGCCGGCCGGACGGAGCGCATCCAGCTCGGCCTGCTGGTCACCGGTGTCACCTACCGGCACCCCGGACTGCTGGCCAAGATCGTCACCACCCTGGACGTGGTGTCGGGCGGCCGGGCTCAGCTCGGCATCGGCGCCGCGTGGTACGAGCGTGAGCATCTGGGCTACGGCGTGCCGTTCCCCCCGGTGTCGGAGCGCTTCGAGCGACTCGAGGAGACGCTCCAGATCTGCCATCAGATGTGGAGTGACGATGACGGGCCCTACGAGGGCATTTACTTCCAGCTGGCCGAGACGATCTGCTCGCCGAAGCCGGTGAGCCGACCCCGGCCGCGGATACTGATCGGTGGTAGTGGCGAGCGGAAGACCCTCCGGCTCGTGGCCCGGTACGCCGACGCCTGCAACCTGTTTTCGGTCGACCCAGGTGAAGTCGCGCACAAGCTGGAAGTACTGGAGCGGCATTGCGCCGATGAGGATCGTGACCCGGCCGACATCCAGCGCACCATCCTCGCCATGGTGGATCCGCTGACCGACGTGGACGGGTTCCTCAGTTCGATGGAGGCCTATGCCGCTCTCGGCATCGAGTTGGTCGAGGTCATGCCACTGGTCGAGGACCCGGTGGCGTGGGCCGGCCTCCTGGGTGAGCGGGTCGTACCCCGGTTGGCCCAGATCGGGAGCTGATCGGCGGAGCCGACCGACCCCGGTCCCGTCTCAGGCCGGGGTGAACGCCAATGGCAGGCGGGCCGGGCCCCAGATGCCGAATGTCGTCGGCTTCCACTCGACGGGCCCGTCGGTAGCCAGATCGGCCATCCGTCGGGACAGCAGTGTGAGCGCCTCCTGCAGTTCGGCCCGGGCCAGCGCCGCACCCATGCAGTGGTGGATCCCCGAGCCGAAGGTCATCTGCTGGACCCCCCGCTCCCTGGTGATGTCGAACGTCTCGGGACCGTCGTAGGTGCCGGGATCCCGGTTGGCCCCGGCCAACGACACGAAGACGAGGGTTCCCTTGGGGAAGAGGACATCGCGGAACACGATGTCCTCGGGGGCGAACCGAACCGTCCCCCGGACGGCTCCGAGGTAGCGCATGGCCTCCTCGACAGCCCGTGGGGCCAGGTCGGGTTGCTTGGCCAGCAGGGCCCACTGGTCCGGATGCTCGGCGAACACCGCCAGGGCACAGGCCAACTGGTTCCGGGTGGTGTCGGTTCCGGCCATCAGCACGTCCACGGCGAGCGAGACGAGCTCCTCGGTGGACAGGCGGTCGCCCGCCTCTTCTACCGCAATCAGGTCACTCAAGAGGTCCTGGCGGGGAGTGGCGCGGCGGGTGGCGATCAGTTCGGCCAGATAGGTCTCGAGTGCGGCGCCTGCCGCGTCGACCAGCGGGAGGTCCTCGGCCAGGTTCTGGTTGAAGATCCGGAAGATATCGGTCGCCCACGCGGAGAATTGTCGCCAATCCTCTTGGGGCGCGCCGAGCAGCTCGCAGATGATCGGGATGGGGTAGGGCTCGCACAGATCAGCCACGAACTCGCACCGCCCCGAGGTGTGGAATCCGTCGAGGAGTCCGCCCACCACATCGCGCATGGACGGTCGGAGCCGATCGGCCGCCTGCGGGGTGAACGCGGGGGCGACCAGACGGCGTAATCGGGCGTGATCGTCTCCCTCCATGGCCAGGATCGACCGCCGGCGCGGATTTTCGGAGTGGTCCGGCTCCATCCCGCTCATCTCACGAAGCAACGACAGCGCATTGTGGAATCGGCGGTCCCGCAGAAACGACACACAGTCGTCGTGGCGGCTCAGCGAGTACCCGAGTGGGGTCTTGGCCAGCCAGTGGAGCTCCCGGGCCTCGGCGATCACGGTAAGGGCGTGGTCGCGGTCCATGCCCGCGGTGTCGACCTCCGGCAGGTCGAGATCGTGTACTGAGGTCACCATCTGACACGCTCCTGTCGAGGCACGGACAGGGCCAAACTATCCCGGGTGGTTGGGCCACGGACGCCGCCAGGCGGTCGTTCGTGGCGATCAGCTGACCAGGACCACCTACCGCGCCGGAAAGCTGACGAAGTGATCGGCCGTCGGGTCGGCCTCGCCTTCCCAGCGGTAGGCGACCAGCGAATACCCGTCGCGGACCGCGCTGTAATCGACGCAGACGGCATGCGAGGCCGCGGGGCTCGGTGTTCCGGTGAACCAGTAGTGACCGAAGAAGATCGGGACTGAGTCCCGGTAGCGAAAGCCGCCGGCTTCGTCGGAAGGGCTGTCAGGCAGCCCGGGATGACTCGACCCGTCGGGTCGGGTGGATCCAGGGGGGATCATGGCGACCTCGGCCTGGGTGGTAGCCGTGTCGTCCCACCACCGCAGCCGGGCCGCCCGGCGGACGGTCCCTTCGGGGTCCCGCCATGTCAGTTCCTCGGGTAGGCGGAGCTCTGGGCCTTTGAGGACCACCTCGATGGCCTCGAACGCCTCGGTGCCACGGGTGTTGGCTTCGAGGATGAACGCCTCGCTCAGCGGCGTACCAGGGGAGGTCCACTTGTCGATGATGGCCAGCGATGCCGGATGCCAGCAGGCGTGGGCGATACGGATCGCGCCGAGGTCCAGGTAGAGGGGAAGTGTCTGGAACCAGTCGAGGTGGGAACGGTGGAGGGCGGAACCCTCGCCCACCTGGTCCAGATAGGAGCGGTGCAGGTGGGTGTTGTGTGCCCCGTGGCGCCCCCGGTGCGTCCGGGCGAAATCTCCGGGGGCCGAAGGGTCAGGGGTGGCGTAGGAGATGGCGTTGAACTCGTGGTTCCCGAGCACGACCAGAGCGGATCCGACTGCATGCATGGCCTGCACGACCCGGACCACCTCGACCTGGGCCGTCCCCCGATCCATCAGGTCGCCGACGAAGATCGCGGTGCGCTCGGGGTGGCGATGGGCACCGTCGACGACCCGGTAGCCCAGCAGGTCGAGCAGCCCGATGAGCTTGTCGGCGCTGCCGTGGACGTCGCCGATCACGTCGTACGCGGCCATCCGTCCAGCCTTTCTCTTCGGTCCTCGGTGGAGGCGCGCCCGGGCAGCTGGTCGGTGGGACAGTTGTCCGAGCGGCAATCGCATTCTACGTTCCGCTGGCTCTGTCTGAATCCGGCCGACAGGCGCGCCGGGACCGGCCTTGTCCGTCGGCGAGATGCGGCGCGAGAGGTACCTGGACACCGCCAAAGGCGATCAAATGAGGCGGCACGAAGTACCTGTCGTCGCCCGCCACGACGGTTTCATCGTCAGATCTATGGTTTGTACAGGGCTGATGCCATAGGATCGAAAGTGCGCATTGCGCGGGTACGGAGATGCCTACGGCGAACACCGGCGGCGAACACCGGACCCTGGAGGTCGCGATGGGACCCACCCGTCCCACATCACCCGCCACCCGCGTGGCCGATCCCGTCGGGGGACGGCCGGTGGTCGTGGTCGTCGACCGGCAGCGTGTCGAGCCCGACCAGACGGTCGCCCGACTGGTCGAGGCGACCGGGGACCCCGAGTGGGAGGCACTGTGGCCCGTCGGCGCTCGACCGGAGGTGGTTGCCGCCGGTGACATGGAATCTGCGCTGCGGACGGTGGCCTCCGGGGCGGTCACCGCCGTGATCGCCATCCTGCCCCCCGGTGAGTTGCGACTCGAGCAACGCACCAGGGAACTGCGGAATGCGATCGGCGACCTGCCACTCCTCGTTGTGTGCGAAGACGCGGACGGGTTTCGCGGTGAACTCATCGGTTCGGGTGCGGATGAGGTCCTCGATCGATCCGGGCTGGCGGACCACCTCCTCAGGTCCCTGACGGCCGAGGTGCGTCGCGGTCGACGGAGCGTACGTGACCGGCTTGTGTCCACTCACCTGCTCGCCGACGCACTGTTCCGTGATTCCGGCTATTGCCTGTTGGACGGGTCGGGAACGATCGTGTCGACGGCGCTGAAGTCGTCCGAGCCATGGTCCGGAGGGCTGATCGGACTCCGGGCTGTGGAGCTGATCGGGGGATCGGATGCTCCACGTTTCGAAGACGCACGGCGGCTTGCACGCCGGTTCCCGTCGACGCCACGGGTAGTGGAGGTGGAGGTGATCTCACCGGTTCCCGGGCGCCGGTGGCTGGAGATCAGCCTGGTGGAGATCGGTCGGGCGTCCGTCGTCGACGGAGTCGTCGCCACCCACCGGGATGTCACCGAGCTCCACGCCGGGGCATCCCACGTCGTGCCCGACGCCGATGTGATCGAATGTCTGGCCGAAGGCGTGGTCGTCTATCGACCCGACGGGACGATCACGGTTTGGAACCAGGCGGCCGCTCGCCTGTTGGGCACGTCGGCCGAGGCCGCGCTTGGTGGTGACGTCCAGACTCTTCTCGGCCACGTCCCGGAACTCGGCGCCTCCCGGGGGTTCGACACGCCGCACGTGTGGCAGGACGAGGTCCGGATCGTGCAGTCCGACGGGTCCGAGCAGGTGATCGAACGGGTGTTCACCCAGATGTGGGGCGAACGGGGTGTACTGCGCGAGACGGTGCTGGTGGTCAGGTCGATGACCGAACGACGCGAGGCCGAGTCGATCTCCCAGCGGTTCGCTGCCATCCTCGACTCCTCGTCCGAGGCAATTCTGTCGACGACGACGCAGGGCATCATCACGACGTGGAACGCGGCCGCCGAACGGTTGCACGGGTACACGGCGGAGGCGGTCATCGGACGACACGTCAGGATGCTCGTGCCCGAAGATCACCGGTCCGAGCTGGAGTCGATCATCGCCAGGATGGCCGAAGGAGGCGTGGTGGAACGCCTGGAGACGGTGCGCCGACGCAAGGACTTGTCGGAGGCCAAGGTGGTGTTGAGCGTCTCCCCTCTGTTCGACGAGGAGATGAACGTGGTGGGGGCGATCACGGTGGCACGCGACGTGACCGAACAGCGCGCCGCCGAGGCCGAACGCGAGGTAGCCGAGCTCCGTTTCGACGGAGCGTTCCGCCGATCGACGTTCGGGATGGCCAACGCCGACCTGCTCGGTCGTCTCACCAACGTCAACCCCGCGCTCTGCGAGCTCCTGGGTCGGTCGGCCCGCGAGATCCTGGGCCATCAGCTCTCTGACTTCGCCCATGTCGAGGCGACACCGACCGAGCCCGCTCGGGTCCCGTCGGTCTACGACGGGATCGACTCGCACACCGATGAACGCCGGTACCGACGGCCCGATGGTGAAGTGGTCTGGCTGCAGACCAACGTGTCGCTGATCCGCGGGGTCGACGATGAACCGCTCTACCTGACGGTGCAGGCCCTCGACATCACGTCGCGCAAGCGGATGGAGTACGAGCTCGAGCACCGCGCCCTCCACGACGACCTCACGGGTCTCCCCAACCGTGCCCTGCTGAACGATCGATTGGAACAGGCACTCGCCGTGGCGCGCCGGACGGGTCATCAGGTCGGCGTGGCCTTCTTCGACGTCGACGGCTTCAAACACGTCAATGACGCCCTGGGCCACGGCACGGGAGACGCGCTACTGGTCGAACTCGGCCGGCGCCTGATCTCGACCGTGCGCCCCGACGACACCGTGGCGCGGATCGGGGGCGACGAATTCGTCGTCCTGTGCCCCGACGTGTCAGTCGAGTCGATGCAGATGCTGGCCGGTCGGATCCGCACCACGGTAGGTGAGCGGTTCCACGTCGGTGGCCATGACATCGAGGTGCACGCCAGTCTGGGGATCACGGTGGGCGTGGCGGAGAGTTCGGCTCAATCGGTGCTGTCGGAGGCGGATGCCGCCATGTTCCGGGCCAAGGAACTCGGTCGCAACCGGGTAGCCGTCTTCGACGAGACACTGCGAGCGCGGGCCTCCGATTTCCTCGAGGGGGAGAAGGCCCTGCGGCTGGCGATCGCCCGCCGGGAACTGGTCGCCTACTACCAGCCGATCATCGACCTTGCGGCCGACCAACCGATCGGGGTCGAGGCCCTGGCCCGATGGATCAGGGAGGACGGCACGGTAGTGCTTCCCGATGACTTCATCCCACTGGCCGAGACGACCGGCCTCATCGTCCGCCTGGGTGAGCTCATGCTGATGGAGGCCGCCTGTTCGGTCTCGGAGTGGAATGCCGGGGTCGCCGAACGGGAGCAGATGTGGGTCAGCGTCAATCTCTCCGCCCGTCAGCTGTCCGAGGAGTCACTGGTGGAGACGGTACGCGACGTGCTGACGAATTCCGGACTCCGACCGGAACAGCTGCATCTCGAGATAACCGAGACGGTGGTGATGGACGACGTGGAGGCGTCGATCGTGAGGCTCGACCAGATCCGGGCCCTCGGAGTGCGCCTGTCCGTCGATGACTTCGGGACCGGGTACAGCTCGCTGGCATACCTCAAGCAGCTCCCGGTGGACACCCTCAAGATCGACCATTCGTTCGTGGATGGTGTGGTCACCGATCCTGACGACAGGACGATCGTGGAGGCAGTGATCGGTCTGGGCCGGGCCTTGGGGCTCACCTGCCTGGCCGAGGGAGTGGAGACCCCGCAACAACTCGACGCCCTTGTCCGCCTGGGATGTGAACTGGGGCAGGGCTATCTGTGGTCTCGCCCGATGCCTGCCGCCGCCGCCCGCGAATGGATGGCCCGGCGTCTGGACGGCGGCTGATCGGAGCCCAGGCGAGCGAGATGGAGCCCACTGCCAGGTGGATGGCGTTCGATCACCAGCGTTACAACACCGTAAACCACCCTTCCGCCACCGGCCGGACGGGTGCAGAGTGGTTCGCATGGCCGCCAGCCGCAGACCACGTCGAGAGTCGCCCGCCGACTGACCCGGGCACCGGTGTGCCAGATGGATCGGACCGACCCTGGATGCTCCTGGCCGTGGCGGCACTCGCCCCGGTGGTGGTGGCGCTGCTGCTCACTCCTTGGAGGGACCGGCTAGCCGCCGCAGACAACGCACTCATCCTCGTCGTGGTCATCGTGGCCGTCGCCACCGCCGGCCAGCGCTGGGCGGCCGCGGTGTGCGCCGTAGCTTCGGCGCTGGCTTTCGACTTCCTACTGACCCGGCCGTACGGCTCGTTCCGGATCAATCGGACGAGCGACCTGGTCACCGAGCTGTTGTTGTTGGTGGTGGGTCTGGCCGTGGGCGACCTCGCGGCGCGCGGCCGGACACAGCGCGTCGCCGCCTGGCAGGGTCGCCGTCACCTGGCCGTCCTGCACAACGTGACCGGCATGGCGGCGTCCGGACGTGACCCCGATGATGTGGTCCGCGAGGCGGGCCAGGAGCTGAGCCGGTTGCTCGGACTCCGCTCGTGCACCTTCCGTCGGGCCGAGACCGGCCTGGCCGCGCGGGTCGGAGCCCGATGGGGAGGTGCGGATTGGCGCGGTGGTCTGGGCCACAGAAGACCTCGGACTCCCCCATCGCGGGGTGGATCTGCCGGTTCGCAGCAGCGGTCGGATCCTTGGACACTTCGTGCTGCTGCCCGGTCCCTGGGACGCAGGTGTCCCGCCAGTCCCTTGCCGTGGCGGTCGACGTGGCCGACCAGGTGGGTGCGGCACTGGCGGGCCGGTCCCGGATCCGTCGACGTCTGACCTTTCGGGTACCGGGGTGCGGGCCCCGGTTCATCGGATGCTCGCACGCCGGCAATCTTCCTGAAACGAAGCGCCCCTAGGTTGGCCCCACCAAGCGCATGGGATCGGACCCGGCCGCCGGCGGGGTCGGATCGGGCCGACCCAGTGCGCTCGGTCCACGAGGACACGGTTTCGGGGACGGCAGGAGAGGTCCGAGGGATGGCATCCGACAGGCAGGATCCGGGCGCCGGGCCCGAGGACCAGGGCGCCGGCGGCTCCAGGGAACTGGTCGTCGAGCCCGAGGTCATATCGGTCGACACGGGTGCCCATGCCCCGGCCCCGGCCCACGTCATCGTGCTCTTCGGGGCCACTGGTGACCTGGCCAGGCGAAAGCTGCTGCCTGGGCTGTTCCATCTTTCGCGTGCCGGAATGCTGCCGGAGTGTCGGATCGTGGCCACCTCGCTCGAGTCGCTGGACGAAGGGGAGTACCACGACTTCGCCCGCGTGGCTTGCGACGAATTCGCCCGCGGCGGAGTCTCGGACGACCATTGGGGTGAGTTCCAGCGGCGACTGAACTATGTGCCCGGTGAGCAGGGGGTTGTCGGACTGGCCGAAGCGGTGCACAAGCTCGAGGCCGAATTCGACACCGAACCGCGGCGACTCCACTATCTGAGCATCCCGCCCGCGGCCGCTGACTCCGTGGTACGCACGCTGGGCGAGGCCGGCCTCACCGCGCGGTCGCGGGTCATCATGGAGAAGCCGTTCGGCACCGATCTGTCCAGCGCCCGGCGCCTCAACTCGGTGGTCCGCGAGGTCTTCGACGACGATCAGGTGTTCCGTATCGACCATTTCCTCGGTAAGGAGGCGGCGCAGAACATCCTTGCGTTCCGCTTCGCCAACGGGCTGTTCGAGCCGATCTGGAACCGCCAGCACATCGACCACATCCAGATCGATGTCCCCGAGACTCTGGGAGTCGAGTCGCGGGCGGCCTTCTACGAGCAGACGGGCGCGTTCCGGGACATGGTGGTAACCCACCTCTTCCAGGTGCTCGCCTTCGTCGCCATGGAGCCGCCCACCGAGCTCGAGCCGAGGTCGATCAACGAGGAGAAGAACAAGGTATTCCGGTCGATGCGGCCGATCGACCCCCGTGACGTCGTGCGCGGGCAGTACGAGGGCTATTCCCATGCCGAGGGCGTGCCGACCGACTCGGACACCGAGACGTTCATCGCTCTGAAGTGTGAGATCGACAATTGGAGATGGGCGGGGGTCCCGTTCTACCTGCGGACGGGCAAGCATCTGGCGGAGGGGGCACGGATCGTCTCGATCGCCTTCCGCGAGCCCCCGAAGTCGATGTTCCCGGCCGGCTCCGGTGTCGGCACCCAGGGCCCCGACCATCTGACGTTCGACCTGGCCGACTCGTCCAAGCTCTCGTTGTCGTTCTATGGCAAAGCGGCCGGGCCCGGGCATGAAACTCGACAAACTCAGCCTCCAGTTCGCCCTCCACGAGACCGAGGAGAGCGAACATGTCCTCGAGGCCTATGAGCGACTCATCCACGATTCGATGAGCGGCGACCAGACACTGTTCACCAACGCCGAAGGCATCGAGCGATTGTGGGAGGTGTCCCAGCCCCTCCTCGACCATCCACCGGAGGTGGAGCTCTACCGGGTCGGGTCATGGGGACCCCCAGCGATGCGCGACCTGATCGCCCCCCGCTCGTGGCGGTTGCCATTCGAGCGGGGATGGCGTCAGAAACGGTGACTGCGACGGAAACAACCAGACTCCCCGACCCGACAGACACCCCGGTGGGCGCCTGGGGCTCCGACGGACATGTGATCGTCTGCGGATTGCGCGGGGTCGGCCTGCGCACCGTCGAACAGCTGCATCAGAGCGGTGTTCCGGTGGTGGTCGTCGACGACGACCCCGATCTCCGGTTGGCCCGGATCATCGAAGGCTGGGGAGTCACCCACATCCACCGCAGTGCCCAACTCGGGAACGGGTTGGCCGAGGCAGGAATCGATCGGGCCGCGGCGGTCATCTGCGTGGAGACCAATGAGCTGGCCACCCTGGAGATCGCCATGCGGGCCCGCGAAGCCCGACCCGACGTCCGACTGGTCGTGCAGCTGGCCAACCCGTCAGTGGGTCGGGCCTTCGAACGTGTGCTCGGGACCGGCACCGTCCTCGACGCGGCAGCACTGGCCGCGCCCTCATTCGTGGAGGTGTGTCTGAGGCAGCCTTCCCACCGGTTGGAGCTCGGGGGTGAGGTGTTCGCCGTGGTGGAGGTCGAGGTCGAGGATGACGATTCCTACAACCGGACGTTTCGGAGCCACTTCGGCAATCTGGCCCCCGTCGCCATCGTGCCGGCTGACGGTGGAGAGATCGCCTGCTGTCCCGGAAGGGACCACCCGGTCAACCCGGGCGATCGGGTGGCCGTGCTCGGGACCAGGGGCGATCTCGACCGGGCCGGCATCGAACTCGGCGGTGTGCCGGTCGGCACGTCGATCCCCCTGCTGCAGCATGCCGCGCCGACGCATGGCCTCGCTGCGTGAGTCCAGGGCCCGGGGGCTGGCGATCGTCGTGGCCGCCCTGTTCGGCTTGTTGGTGGTGGCGACGACGGTCATCCACTTCGCATATCGCCTACCAGCCGGTCGCGGTCACCCCGGACCACTCTCCTCGGCCTATTTCACGGTCGAGACCGTGGCCACGGTGGGATACGGGGACTACGACTTCTCGGGCCAGAAAGCCTGGTTCGTGGTATTCGGCATCGTCCTGATCATTCTCGGCGTGTCACTCGTCTCGACGGCCTTCGCCCTGTTCACCAACTATCTGGTGAGTCGCAGGATCGACCAGTCGCTTGGCCGGGGGCGGGTACCGGGCATGACCGGCCATGTCGTCGTCGTCGGCCTCGGGGCGGTGGGGATCCGGGTGGTGGAGGGACTGATCGCCGAAGGCAGGCGGGTGGTGGTGATCGAGCGTGACGCCCAGAACCGGTACCTCGACCGGGCCCGGGCCCTGCGGGTACCGGTAGTCATCGCCGACGCCACCCAGCGCCAGACCCACGCCTCGGTCAACCTCGATGAGGCCTCGGCCGTTGCCATCCTGACCAGTGCCGACCTCACCAACATCGAGACAGGCCTGGCCGTGCGGGAGTCGCTGGGGGAGCGATGGGAGTTCGTCCCGGTGGTCCTACGGGTGTTCGACCGGAACCTGGCCCGCATGACCGAGCGCAACTTCGGCTTCCGGCACGTGCGGTCGACTTCGGCCCTGGCCGCGCCGTGGTTCGTGGGTGCCGCACTCGGTCTCGACGTCCTCGAGACGTTCTTCGTCGACCAGCAGCCGTTCCTGGTCGGCCGGTTGGATATCGCCCCGGGCGGGGGGCTTCAGGGGCTCGCCATGCAGGACCTGTCGGCCAGGACCCGGGTCGTGGCCCTCAGCAGGTCATCCGCCGACGGTGCGCTCGAACATCCACCACGCCGCGGAACCCGGTTCGCCGGAGGCGACAGCGCCTACCTGCTCGGACCGTACGACGAGCTCCTTGACGTGCTGCGCCGCGACCAGCGTAGCGAAGGACCCTGAAGCTCAGTAGCGAAGTAAGGCCCCACCGGCGATGGCCGACTCGGCGTCAGACGTCGGGCCGTTTTGTGCCGACCCCCTGACGTCCCGGCCGATGGCCGGGACGCCCGGCCCCGGCGTTGTCGGCCCCCTCGACGACGATCTCCACGATCGGATCCGGCCGGTTGTCGAACTCGGTATGTAATGCCCGGGACATCACCGCATGTTGCAGGTACAGCGTCGTGATGTAGGTGAGCTCGAGGATCTCCTCGTCGGTCAGCTTGACCCGGAGGGCGTCGAACAGTCCGTCGGGAACCCGACCGCTGTCGTAGGCCAGGCAGTCGGTGTAGGCGAGCACGAGGCGCTGGGTCTCATCGAAGCAGTCGGCGGCCGACCAGTGGGGCACCGCGGCGATGGTCTCGTCGGGCACGTCGAGGGCCCGCAGGGATTTGCAATGCTGTGAGTACACGAACTGACTGCCTGACGCCCAGCCCACCCGGGCCTGGGCCAGTTCGCGCAGCACGGGGTCGAGGATTCGCTTCGGGCTCTGGTAGAGGCCGAATCCCTGGACGGCATGCTCGAGCACATCGGGCACAAGGGCGAACACTGTCCACCAGTCCCCCGCGGTTCCATCTGACGTCCCGGGTTCGGCGACCGGGTCCCTGCCCTCGAAGAGCAGGTCGTACATGACGGTGACGATGGGAGCCGTCGCTTCGGAACGGGGCACCTGGCGCAGCCGGGGCATGGCGTCAGACCGACGTGTGGTCAGCAGCGCGGGCCGGGGAGTGGGCCACGTCCTGTGGACCGAACTCCCGCGTCCAACAGGCGAACTCGAGCAGGATCCCGTCGGGATCCTGGAAGTAGATCGATCGGACGAATACCCCGGAGTGAAGGTCGTCTGCGATCCCCCACTCGCTGTCGTCGTGGTTGGCCACCTCGGTGCAGTCCACACCGGCGGCCACCAGCCGGTCCCGGTAGTCGTCGATCCGTTCGGGGGGCACGCTGAAGGCGACGTGGTTCATGGACCCGATCGCACTGGTCAGGCTCCCCTGGTCCGGTCTGCCGTTCGGCGCCGAAACGCCGGGAACTCCGTCCGGAGCGTCCGGGAACCAGAAGAAGGCAAGGGAGTCGCCGCCACCACAGTCGAAGAAGAAGTGCTGGCCCATTCCGGCAGGAAGCTCGATCGTCTTGATGAGCGGCATACCGAGGACGTGTGCGTAGAACTCGACGGTCCGCTCCATGTCCCGACAGACCAGGGCCAGATGATTGATGCCCCGGAACTCGAAGCGGTCGGAGGGCGAGGACCGGTCGTGGTGGGCCTTGGCCATGGGTGCTCCTCACGGTGGTTTCGGACCCGGCGCGTGGCCCGGGTGCAGGTCGTCCCGACGGATCAACCGTAACTGTCGCGGCTGATCGGTGTGTCGCCATCACCGCCGGGTCGCAGAGAGGGTCAGGACACGTCCAGGCAGGAGAGGGCGTCGAGGTCGAGGCACTGTTGGGCATGGCGGCGCAGGCTGGTCAGGAACATCTGATCGCCCCGTTCGGTCTGCTTGACCAGCATCGAGGCCCCGACGGCCATGAACAGTCCGCCGAAGCACTCGCGTCGGTAGTCGGCCACCAGCTCCTCGAGTGGGTAGTCCGTCACGCCCCGGGCCACCAGGCCCCGGTGGTAGCCGGCAATCAGGTCTGTCCCGGCGGACCGCCGCTCCTGGGGCTCGAGGCTGCCGCCGACGAAGTAGGCGAGGTCGTAGGCCCCAGATCCCCAATTCACGGTCTGGAAGTCCACCACGGCCGGTTCCGCACGATCCGGGGTGAACAGCAGGTTGTCGAGGCGGAAGTCGGCGTGGACGACCGTCCGGGGACCGCGCCCGCGGGCCATCCAGACCCGAATCCGGGGGATGAAGGATTCGAGGAGGGTGACGTGGTCGGGATCGAGTCGGTCGGCGTACCGCTCGAGAAACCCGGGGAAGACTCCGGTGAGTAGGCCGGCCATGAACTCGTCGCCCTCGGGAGAGGAGCGGTCGATCCATTGGGTGGCGGACAGCTCGGGGTCCTCCCAACAAGGTGCGTGGAGTGCGGCCATCTGATCGAGAGCGGCAGCGGCCGCGATGGCGTCACAGCCTTCGATCTCGTCACCCTGGATTGCGTCGTCCAGGTCCTCCAGGATCAGAGTGAACCAGGACTCGTCCGGGTCGAACGCGGCGAACAACAGCTGTGGAAGCCGGGTGGTGACTCGCGGCGCGACCTCGGTGTAGAAGCGCACCTCGACCTCGTAGGCGCGCATGATACGGCCGGTCGACAGGCTCTGCTCGTCCTGCGACGCGAATTTTCCGACCACGCTGGGTGGGCCCGAGCGGTCGGGCTGGTAGGTGAGTGCGAAGCGCACGGTGTCGGCCATCTGGCCGGTTCCGACCGGGGTGCCGTCGACGCTGACGACCCGGGACCTGCCCGCCAGGAGCCCGCGGTCACGAAGAACGTCGGTGAGCCATCCGGCCTCCACGTGGTCGGCGGTCCGGCGGACCTGGTCGGCTCCGGCGACCCCCGCCGGGCGTCCGCTCATGCCCACCGGAGGCTATCGGCAGCCCTGGCGACCAGGCGCTGGAGAGAACAGGGTGAGAACAGTGATGGACACACTGAGCTCCCACCCTCCATCAATCGAGTCCGACGAGTCGCGGCGAGACGGTGAGGCCACCGTCCACCCGGATGACCTGGCCGTTGACGAATCCGGCCTTGTCCGAGAGTAGGAAGCCGACCACATGGGCGATGTCCTCGGGCGTGCCGAGCCGACCGAGTGGATTCTGCTGGGCCAACCGGGCTCGTCCGGCCTCGGATACGCCGCGGGCGGCCGTCTCGGTGAGGATGAATCCGGGCGCCACCACGTTGCACCGGATTCCGTCCTGGCCGTAGCGGGCGGCCACGTGGCGACCCAGTTGCTCGACTGCGGCCTTCGACACCCCGTAGGCGATACGCCGGTGCTCGCCGATGGAGGCCGAGCCCGAGGAGATGAGCACGATGGCACCTCCCCGGCGCGCCCGCATCCTCGGGAGGACCTCCCGGACCAGGAGGAGCCCGCCGGTGGCGTTGGTGTCGATCACCCGGTCCCATGTGGCCAGGTCAACTCCCTCGGCGTCGAGGTCGGTGCGGAAGTCGGTCCACGCTGCGTTGTGGTCGAGGAGGTCGACCCAGCCGAAATGCGACTCCACGTCCGCCACCATGGCGCCTACCGCCTCGGCGTCGGATACATCGCACTCCAGGCCGATCGCCTCGTGACCGGCAGCGACCAGCTCAGCCGCCACGGCAAGGGCACCATCGCCGTCGCGATCGGTGACGGCGACCCGGGCGCCGAGCACGGCCAGATGGATGGCGGTAGCGGCCCCGATACCACGTGCGGCACCGGTGACGATCGCCACCTTGCCGTCGAGCAGGCCATCGGCGGCTACCGGACCCGGAGACCTCCCGGCCCCCGACGAGGGCGACGTGGACATGACTGCACGGTAGCCAACCCTCGCAGCCGCCCGGGCCCACCCGACCGAACCGGACCCTCGGCCGACGGCGAACATCCGCAGTGACGCGAGCGAGCGCCCGCCCTCAGGGTGGAGGGGGACGGGCGCTCAACTCACGTTGTACTCGGAGACGGAACGGCGGAAGAGAGTGGCAACCAGCGGACTCGTGCGTTCCCGTCCTGGCGGGGCCCGCACTCCGGGCCACATACCGATGACGAACCTGGGCCTACGGTCGGGCGACCGTCGATCTCTCGCCGCCCGCCCTCAGAGCGGGCTACCTCTGCAGCATCGCATAGGCGCCTCCTTCGGGACCCTGGCGAATCCCTCTCTTCGACTGTAGGGATCGTGCCCCCGGGATTGCAGAGGTCCAAAGTCCCAAATGTGGGCCGACCGGAGGAGTCCGGTCGGCCGGTACCCTGCTGGCGACGGGGTTCGGCACCGGCCCTCCCCACGCGACCACCGGAGGAACGACATGAGCCAGAGGCTCGAGGCACTGCATGGCTCGGTCGAACGGCTGCACTCCATGGTCGAGGGGCTCGATGCCGCATCGCTGGAGACACAGGCCTATCCCACCGAGTGGACGGTCGCCGACGTCCTCTCCCACCTCGGCTCGGGGGCGGAGATCCTCGAGCGACGACTCGAGGACTCCCTCGCCGGTGTCGACACCCCCGACGATGCCGCACCTGTCGTGTGGGACATCTGGAACGCCAAGACTCCGGATGCGCAGGCGGCTGACGCTCTCGTGGCGGACCGGGCTCTCCTGGACCGGCTGGAGAGCCTGGGCGACGACGAGCGGGAGCGGTTCCGATTCTCCATGGGTCCGATGACCTTCGATCTCGACGGATTCGTCGGCCTCCGATTGAACGAGCACGCCCTTCACCTGTGGGACATCGAGGTGGCCTTCGATCCGTCGGCAACGGTTGCGCCCGGATCTGTTCCGTCCGTCGTCGACAACATGGCCATGTGGGCACGGTTCACCGCCCAGCCGGTCGATGTCCCCCGTTCGATCACCGTGGGGACCACCGACCCTGGGCGGAACCTGGCGCTCGCGCTCGGTCCCGACGAGGTGTCGATCTCACCGACACAGCCGGTGGACGATCCCGACATGGTCCTGCCCGCCGAAGCCCTGATCCGCCTGGTGTACGGCCGGCTCGACCCTGACCACACCCCGCCGGTGGAAGGCACGGCCGATCTCGATGAGCTGAGGCGGGTCTTTCCCGGCGCCTGACCCGGCGTGGAGGGCCGACCGTTCAGCCGGTCACGAGGGAGGGTCGCGAGACGGCGAACATGGCCAGGCAACCCACGACCGTCACCAACGTCCACGACCATGCTGCCCGTGGCCGCCCGCCCAGGGTGGTCACCACGACGGCGGCGGCGCTGCCGAGGGTGGCAACCAACAGCACCGTCTCCGCCACTCGTGCGCTTCCTCCCAGGAGCCAGATGGCCACGGCGCATGCGACCAGAAGGGCGACCCCAGATATCAGGGCGGCGCGGGCACTCATCCGCTGGGGGAGCCCGGCGATCCCCGACCGGGCATCGTCCTCGCGATCGGCCAGGGTGTTGATGAAGTGGGCGCCCACTCCCAACAGGGCCGTGGCCACCATGAGTTCCGGTCGGGGCCAAGGGTGCCCGGGTAGGCCCAGGGTCACGAATGCGGGGAGCAGGGCGAACGAGATGGCGTAGGGAAGTGGGCTGACCACGGTGGCCTTCAGGCCCAGGTTGTACGCCCACGCCGAGCCGATCGCCACGAGGTGGACGAGGGCCGCCCGCCAGCCGGACAGCAGCGACAGGGGAACGGCCGCCACCAACGCCGTACAGGCTGCGATGCGGACCGTTCCGAGCTGAACGGCGCCCGAGACGATCGGCTTGTCCATCCTCCCCACGGCGAGGTCGCGCCCGGCATCGAACCAGTCGTTGCTCCATCCGGTCGACAGTTGGCCGGCCAGGACGGCCACGGCCACGGCGATGCAGCCCGCGGTGCCCCGCCCGGCGATGGCGGCGAGTCCGGTGGTGACCGTGACCACGGCCAAGGTGGGTTGGAGGTGGCAGGCACGGACCAGACCGAGCAGCCTGGCTGCGGCCGTGTGCCGCCTGCGTCGGTGGTCCGGTGGGCACAGGCCACCCTACGTCGCCGGTCGGCGGAAGGGCCGGGCGTCGCGGGCAATCGGAACGGACCGGTGGGCGGATCAGATCCCCGACGTCGGGGTCGCCGCCGAGGCGGCCAGCTCGCCACCCAGGTCGATCCGGGTGAGGAGCTCCTCGATCCGTGATGCAGCGACCGGTCGTGAGAACAGGTAGCCCTGACCGTGGTCGCAGTTCTCGCTGCGCAGCCCTTCGATCTGACCCTCCTGCTCGATGCCCTCGGCCAGGGTCACCAGTCCGAGGGTGTGGCCGAGCTCCACCAGCGTGTGGATCAGTGCGGCGGCGTCGGGTGAGCCGCTCATCTCCGACACGAACGACCGGTCGATCTTGAGTACGTCCACCGGGAACTGACGCAGGTAGGCCAGTGACGAGTAGCCGGTCCCGAAGTCATCGATGGCGATCATGACGCCCAGATCCTTCAACCGGTGGAGGAGGGTGACCGTGGCGTTGGCGTCCTTCATCAGCACCGTCTCGGTGATCTCGATGATCAGCGAACTGGGTGTGAGGGAGTGGGTCTGCAGCGCGCTCCGGACGTCGTCGACGAAACCGTTGGAGTCGAGCTGGCGCATCGATACGTTGACCGACATGGTCAGGTCGTAGCCGGCGGACTGCCACTGGGCGAGTTGGCGGCAGGCCTCGTCCGAGGACCCACTGGCCGACGGTGACGATTTCTCCGGAGTCCTCGAGGACCGGAATGAACTTGTCGGGGGCCATCAGGCCCTTGGTCGGGTGTTGCCAGCGGATCAGGGCCTCCACGCCGCGCATCTGGAGCTGGTCCAGGTCGACGATCGGTTGGTAGAGGAGCCGGAACTCTCCGGCGGCCAGGGCGGAGTCGAGTTCGGTCCGGAGGGTGAGCCGGTCGCTGGCGGCCACGTGCATGGCTTCCTGGAAGATGACGGATTGATCGCGCCCGGCTCCCTTGGCCCGGTAGAGGGCGATGTCGGCGTCGCGCAGGAGCTCCTGGGCGCTCTGGCGGTCCCCGACGGCGATCCCCACGCTGGCCGAGACGGTGATGGGAAGGTTCTCGAACCCTTCGATGTAGAACGGCGGACGGAGTACCTGGCGGATCCGTTCGGCGATCGACTTCGGCCCGTCAGCCAGCGATATCCCCTCGGCCAGGATCACGAACTCGTCGCCCCCGAGGCGCCCGACGGTGTCACTCGACCTGAGGAGGCCGACCAACCGGCTGGCCACAGACTGCAGCAGGCGGTCGCCGGCCTCGTGGCCCAGCGAGTCGTTGGCATCCTTGAAGTTGTCGAGATCGACGAAGAACGCCGCCACCGGAAGTCCGTCGCGACGGGCCCGGATCAGCATCCGGTCAGCCCGGTCGAGGATCAGCTGGCGGTTGGCGAGCCCGGTCAGAGGATCGTGGAGGGCCCGGTGGGAGAGGAGCTCCTCGAACTTCTTGCGCTCGGTGATGTCGCGCACGTTGGCCACATATCCCCCGACCGAGGGTCGCTGGAGCTGATTGGAGATGACCGCCTCCACGTCGCGGACGGCGCCGTCCTTGCGCAGCATCCGGAATTCGAGGACGGCGGTGTCCGATGATGCCTGGAAATCGGCATTGAGCCGGCGACGGACCAGTGCCCAGTCGTCAGGGTGGACGTAGTCGGTGGCCCGGGTGCCGAGAAGTTCTTGATGCTCGTAGCCCAGGAGTGCCTCGACGGCTGGGGAGAGATAGCGGTAGATGCCTTCGTCGTCGATGATGATGGTCACGTCCGACGAGTTCTGGATGAGCGAACGGAACCTGTCCTCGCTGCGGCGCACGGCCGCATCCGACTCCTCCTTCTGCTGCATGGTCGCCCCGGCCATTCGGATCACGAAGAAGAGGATGAAGGCGCCCATGAGTGTCAGAGCGGCCGCCTGGGCGCACGACAACCGGGACGGGAGCCATCCCTGCACCAGGCAGAGCTCGCCGATCGCCATTCCGAGGAAACTCCACATGGCCACCGGTCGCCAGACCCAGGAGCCCGTGCTGGCGATGTCGGCGATCGCCACGAAGGCATAGGCACCCCACAACACCGGCCCCCAGCCGGTCAGGTAGATGACACCGGTCACCGATGCGACCTGAACGGCGATCCGGAGATGGAAGGTCAGATGTGTCGGCTGGGTGGCGTAGGCCCAGTCGACCAGGAGATTGGTGACCGGAACGGCGATGAAGATGCCCAGCCAGATCCAGGCCGAGCTGTGCACGATGAAGTTGAAGCGCATCAGCGCCAGGATCGCCAGGAAGGCGATGGGGCCGATGAGGTAGCCGAGGGTGGTCGGGTTCAGGAAGCGCGACCGGCCCACCCGAGTCCCCTCAGGTGGTGGCCCCAGTTTGTCAGGCTCGTCGCAGCTCGCCTCTTCAGGCATCGTCCCCTCATCGCGTTCGGCATGGAGTACCGGCATGAGTCTGTCGGCGCGATCGATGGGTGAACTTGAACCGAGGTGAGGTGGGAAGGCGCTTCTCGGGGTCTGAGCCCGTTCAGCGGCGCTGCACGATCCCGCGGACGTATGAGGCCTGCCCGACGTGCTGGAGATCATCGGCGATGACACTCATCAGCCGGATCCCCAACGTCACCGGCGGGTCCCAGCGGCGGTCGACCACCCGGTCGAGGTCCCGATCGTTGATCGTCCCGAGATAGGTGGCGGTGGCTTCGTGCACGTCCTCGAAATAGCCGAGCAGTGAGGTGGCGTCGGCGATCACCGAGGCCACGGCATCAGCGTCGTGCCCGTATCCGGTGTCCGACACGTCCAACGGCAGTGCGAAGCGGCTGTACCAGCCTTGTGCCACCCACACCTGCGGGACACCTCGCAGCGCGGCCACGTGGTCGTCCTGGATCCGTGTGAGGTGCCAGATCAACCAGGCGATCGAGTTCGACTCAGAATCGGGACGGAATGCCAACTCCTCCACGGTGAGTCCGTTGGCCGCCGGATGGACGGCGTCGCGAATCCGTTCGAACGCGTCGCTCAGGACGCCGGTGTCGTGCATCAGGTGCCTCCGTTGCTCCTGCTCGTAGGGTCCCGATCGCGGATGGCACCGGACCGGGACCCTTCGTCGTCAGTCTCGCTCACCTCGGTCCGGTCAGCGGCCGGCTTCGGCCACAGAGGCGTCCGTCCCGCCGGTGAGCGCGGTGTCGAGCACCTCGTCCACGTGGGCGGCCAGGACGAACGTCATCTCCTCCCGCACAGTCTCGGGTACATCCTCGAGGTCGGGAGCATTGCGGGCCGGGAGCACCACTGTGGTCAGGCCGGCCCGATGGGCGGCCAGCACCTTCTGGCGAACGCCACCGATGGGCAGGACCCGTCCCTGGAGGGTGACCTCGCCGGTCATACCGACCGTGGCCGACACCGGGCGCCCGGTGAGCAGGCTCACCAGCGCCGTGGTCATGGTGACCCCGGCCGACGGCCCGTCCTTCGGGACGGCCCCGGCCGGAACGTGGACGTGCAGCCGCTTTCCGGCGAAGGCGCCGGGGTCGATCCCGAGATCGCCGGCGTGCGAGCGCACATAGGAGAGAGCGATCTCCGCCGACTCACGCATGACCTCACCGAGCTGGCCGGTGATGGTCAGTCCCTCCGTGCCGTCCATCATGGTGACCTCGACCGAGAGCACGTCGCCTCCGGCACCGGTAACCGCCAGTCCGGTGGCCACACCGGGAACCGGATCGCGGCCAGCGGTCTCGAAGAAGAATCGGGGCCGGCCGAGCCATTCGGTCACATCAGGCCCGTCGACGACGATCGACCCGATCGCACCGTCATCTCCAGCCGCAACCTTCCCGGCGACCTTGCGCATGAGCGTGCCGAGCTCGCGCTCGAACCCACGCACCCCGGCCTCTCGTGTGTAGTCGGCGACGATCGATCGGAGCGCGTCGTCGGTCACGGCGACGTCCTCCTCCCGCAGGGCGGCGCGGGCGCGCTGACGGGCGACGAGGTGGTTGCGACCGATCGCAACCTTCTCGTCTTCGGTGTACCCGTCGAGTCGGATCACCTCCATGCGGTCCAGTAGGGCCCCGGGGATGGTATCGATCACGTTGGCGGTGGCCAGGAAGAGAACCTTCGACAGATCGAGCTCGACCTCGAGGTAGTGATCGCGGAAGGTGTGGTTCTGCGCCGGGTCGAGGACTTCGAGCAGTGCCGATGCCGGGTCACCCCGAAAGTCCGAGCCCAGCTTGTCCACTTCGTCGAGGAGCACGACAGGGTCCATCGAACCCGCCTCGCGCAGGGCCCGGACCAACCGGCCGGGCTGGGCGCCCACGTAGGTGCGCCGGTGACCCCGTATCTCCGCTTCGTCGCGGACACCACCGAGTGCGACCCGGACGAATTTGCGGCCGAGGGCCCGGGCGACCGACTCGCCGAGGGACGTCTTGCCCACGCCGGGAGGGCCGACCAGCGCCAGGATGGCGCCACCGCCGCGGCCGCCCACCGGGGTGAGCCCGCGCTCGATCTGCAGCTTGCGCACGGCCAGGTGCTCGAGAATCCTCTGCTTCACGTCCGACAGGCCGTCGTGATCCTCGTCGAGGATCCGGGCCGCCTCATCGAGTTCGATGGTGTCCTCGGACTCGACACCCCAGGGGAGCTCCAGGACCGTATCGAGCCAGGTTCGGATCCATCCGTGCTCCGGGCTCTGCTCGGGCGTCCGCTCGAGCTTGCCGATCTCTCGATTGATGGCTTTCGCCACATGGTCGGGCAGGTCCAGTTCGGCGGCACGGGTCCGGTAGTCGTCCGGACGGTCCTCGTCGCCCTCGTCCTCGCCCAGCTCCTTGCGGATGGACTCGAGTTGGCGGCGCAGGAGGAACTCGCGCTGGGTCTTCTCCATCCCCTCTTCGACATCGGTCTTGATCCGCTCGCGCAGGGTGATATCGGCCAGGGTCTCGCGGGCCCAGCCCAGGACCATACGCAGACGGTCGACGACGTCGACCGTCTCCAGCACGGCCACCAACTGCTCGAGGCTCAGGTCGGGGGAGTAGCCAGCCAGGTCGGCGACGCGGCCCAGGGTCGGCCGCGTCCGGGAGACGCTCGGCCAGCCTGCCCGCCCCGCGTGATACCAGGATGTTCTCGATCACCGCCCGGTACTCCCGGGCCAGTTCGACCGCCGAGGTGGAGTTTCCGGCGTCGTCGTCACCGATGGGCTCGACCTCGACCCACAGGGCGCGGCCCGTCCCGGGCACCGCTGTGCCCAACCGTGCCCGGCCCACCCCGCGGACGGCGACAGCGGCCATCCCACCGGGAAGATCGCCCCGCTCGGTGATCTCGGCGACGACGCCGACGGACGCGTACCGCCCATCGATGAACGGCACGATCACCAGTGAGTTCCCGGCCGCCACGGCCGCCTCTACTGCGGCAATGGCCTCATCGGATTCGAGGGCCATGGTGAAGACCATCCCCGGGAGCAGAACACCCGAGGTCAAAGGGAGTAGGGGCAGGTTGTCGTGTGGCATGTGCATCCGTCCTTCGGTATCCACATCGGTGGGCATGGTGCAACGCCCCGGGAGTGGAAACATTCCCCGGCCCGGCGTCGATCACCGTCGAGCGCCGCCGCCGAACGGTCCCGGCGGGGTGACCGGTAAAATGGAGTTGCGACGGGTCAGGTCGAGAGCGCGTCACCCCCTCCGCTCCCACCGTGGGACCGGTCTGCCAACGGGTGGACAGGTGAGGGTCGTCCCGTAGAATCGGGCGCCGATGTGGAGCGGCGTGACCCGCACGGCGCTCCCCGACCAGTGAGGTGCCCGTCGATGACCTATTGCCTGTCGCTGCGCCTCCACGAGGGCCTCATCTTCCTGGGCGACACAAGGACGAACGCCGGCGTCGACAACGTCAGCACGTACCGCAAGGTGCACGTGTTCCAGCCCACCCCCGACCGTGTCTTCGTTCTGGAGTCGGCCGGCAACCTGGCAACCACCCAGGAGGTACTCGACCGGATCGACCACGATCTGACCGATCCTGGCGCCCACGAGAGCCTGTCCACGGTCGGGCATCTGTTCGAAGCGGCGCTGTACGTGGGCCGGCTCGGCAGGGAGGTAGCCGCCCGGCACCACGATGCCCTCAGGGAGGTCGGGGCTGACGGCACCGCCACGTTCCTCCTCGGCGGGCAGATCCAGGGCGACCCCCCGGACATTCTGATGATCTACCCGGAGGGCAACTACATCCGAGCCTCGGACGACCGACCGTTCCTCCAGATCGGGGAGAGCAAGTACGGCAAGTTCACGCTCGAGCTGGCCGTGGCCAGCCAGGTCTCCCTCACGACGGCGACCAAGATCGCCCTCACCTCGATGTTGTCCACCGCCGGGGCGAATGTCTCGGTAGGACCGCCCTACGACCTGGTCATCTACCGCAACGACTCGTTCGACCCCTTCGAGGCCCGGATCAACGCAGACTCGCCGTTCCTGAGCCGGCTCGAGGCGGTCTGGGCCAAGCACATGCACGAAGCCATCGCCGACCTTCCCGCCATCCAGGAGGGGGATCTGGAGACGTGAGTGGCGCCGGAGGACCGGCGGTCGGAGTCGGAGCGGGAGAGCCGACGGCGTTCGACCCGATCGGCGACGCGCTCGGCCGCATCCGCGCCGAATTCGTCGGCATTGATCGGGGGGAGGTGGCCGACTACATCCCCCAGCTGGGTAAGGCAGATCCTTCGGCGTTCGGCCTGGCACTGGTGGGCGTGGCCGGCTCGGTCTATGCGGCGGGAGAAGCGGAGGTCCCGTTCACGATCCAGTCCATCTCGAAGCCGTTCGTCTACGCACTGGCTCTGGACGACGCGGGTATCGACGGCGTCCTCGCCCGCGTAGGCGTCGAGCCGAGCGGCGAGGCCTACAACGCCATCAGTCTGGAGCCGGGGACCGGACGGCCGTCGAACCCGATGATCAACGCCGGGGCCATCCTCACCACGTCACTGGTCCACGGGAATGGCCCGTCCGAGCGATTCGAGCGCATCCTCGATCTGCTGGCCCGCTGCGCGGGAAGGGATCTGGCTGTAGATGATGCCGTCTACCGATCCGAGCACGACACCGGTGACCGGAACCGTGCCCTCGCCTACCTGATGCGTCACGCCGGGTCGCTGTCCGCCGACGTGGAGGACGCGGTCGACACCTACTTTCGACAGTGCTCCGTACTGGTGACCGCCGTCGATCTCGCCACCATGGCGGCCACACTGGCCAATGGCGGAACGAACCCCAGGACCGGTGAACGTGTACTGGACCCGTCGGTCACCGAACGGGTACTCACCGTCATGGCCACGTGCGGGATGTACGACTTCTCGGGCGAATGGCTCTTCCGGGTCGGGTTGCCGGCCAAATCAGGGGTGGCCGGTGGCGTCGTGGCGGTGAGCCCGTCACAGTTCGGCATCGGCCTCTACAGCCCCCGGCTCGACGAGCGCGGCAACAGCGTCCGGGGGGTCGAGGCCAGTGAGGCCATCTCCGAGCGGTTCTCCCTCCACCTCATGCACCAGGTCGCCCGCAGCGCGCCGATCTTCGAGCGTGTCTTGCCGGATGACGCCCGTACCGGGACCGAGCCGGCCATCCTGGACGTACAGGGGTATCTCGAGTTCGCGGCGGCGGAACAGGCGCTGCTATCGCTCAAGGCCCACACCGAGAGTGCGGAGGATCCCCCGGCACTGGTGATCGACCTCGAGCACGTGACCCGGTGCCATCCGGTGGCGGCGGCACTGCTCGACTCGGTGATCGAGCGGATCGCCAGCCGTGGCGTCACCGTGGTGACCGTGGACCGGTTGGGGCGTCGGCTCCTCCGCGGCTCGGCCGAGTTCCCCACCCGGACCGAGGCGCTCGACTGGTGTCGGAGCACTGGACCGGTCCCCGGAACCTGAACGGCGACCGGGCGACCCTCTCACCCGTGCTGCCACATCCGGCTTGTCAAGGTTCGGATCCCGGGGAGGGCGGCCCGGTCCAGCCGGGCGATTTCGTCGCCATCGAGTTGCCATCCGAGGGCCCCGGCGTTCTCCTCCGCCTGATGGCGGTTCTTCGCTCCCGGGATGGGTACGGCCCCTTTGGCGATCACCCAATTGAGGGCGACCTGGCTGGGAAGCTTTCCGCCGTGTGCCTCTCCGATGGCCCGGAGCTCGGCGACGACACCGTCGACGATCTCCATCGGGTGGTTGGAGAAGGTGCGTTTGCCCGGCGGAGGGACGGCAGCCGAGTACTTTCCGGTGAGCCGGCCCTGCCCGATGGGTGAATAGGCCAGGGGCACGACTCCGAGCTCGGCACAGGCGGCGAGAAGACCTGACGTTTCGGGAGAACGCCGGAGCAAGGAGAACTCGATCTGGTTGGTGGCCAGGCGCAGCCCGCGCTTCTCGAGGGCGGCGGCGATCGATCGGGTCTCCTTGACCGAGTAGTTGGACACGCCCACTGCCTGGACCAGACCGGCGCCGTGGGCGGCCGCCAACGCATCGGCCAGTGCGGTGTGTGATCGGAGGCTCACCGGGCCATGAATCTGATACAGGGCCACCGAGTCGACCCCGAGTCGCGCCAGTGAGGCCCGCAGGGACCTCAGTAGCGACGACCGGACGTTGATCTTCCACGGCGAAGGCATGAACTTGGTGGCCAGGACGATGCTGGCGGCCCGGTCCGGGTCGGCAGCGAGGAGCGAGCCGATGATGCGCTCGCTCTCGCCGGCGCCGTAGATCTCGGCGGTGTCGAACAGCGTCACTCCGGCGTCGATCGACGCCTCCCACGCCTGGCGGATGGAGTCCCGGGTCAGATCGGTGTCGTAGCTGCCCATGCCCCAGGTGGACGAATCACCCCACGCCCAGGTGCCCACCCCCAGTCGTGGGATCGAGACATCGGAGCCGGCGAGGGTGATGGTGTCGGAGACCATGTGGCCACGGTACCGGACGACCGCCGCGGGGAGGGCTGTGAAGCGCCACACCGGTTGACAAGCGCGGATCATCCCGCCATGGTGCGGTCATGGTCACGCCGTTCGCCGAGGCGACGCACGCGTCGCGGCATCCGTCGATCTCCGGCCGGTACTCCGGGGCCATCGACGATTCATGGAGCGTGCGACCGCTACCCCAGGGAGGAATCGTCACCGCGCTCGCCGTTCAGACCATGGCCACCGAGTTGTCCGAACCGGGTCAACGGCTGCGCACCCTGCACACCACCTACGTGGCGCCCGTAGCTCATGGGCCGGTGGAGGTCGACGTCGAAGTGCTCCGTCGCGGGAGGTCGATGTCCCAGGCCCGCGCCGAAGTACGCAATCCGGGTTCGGACCACGGACATCTGACCACCGCCGTATTCGGCTCGACGCGCCGGGGATTCGAATTCACCGACCTGGCACCTCCGAAGGAGCTCGTTCCCTTGTCCGATGCCCGGTCGTTCCGGGATCCGCTGCCTACGGGCGTCGAGAAATTTCCACCGACACCGTTCTGGGACAGCCGCGTCGAGGGCCGTGCCGCGCTCGGGCATTTTCCATGGGAGGAGTACGTGCCCGAACGTGCCGAGCACGGCACGTGGTACCACCTCGACGATTCCCCGATGGATGATCTGGGCGTCCTCGACCCGCTCGCCCTGATCGTCTTTGCCGACACCATGCCGGGTGCGGTGGCGGAGAAGATCGGTCCCGGTGAGCGCAACGGGTGGTTCGGCCCCAGCGTGGACCTGACGGTCCACCTGTTGGATGCCTGCCGGTCCGACTGGGTCCTGGCCCACAATTGTGCCCGGCATGCGGGGGACGGCTATGCCTCGGTCGACGTGGCGCTGTGGGACCTGGGCCCGCTCGGGACCGACCCGGCGCGTCTGGTCGCGTACGCCACCCAGCTCTGCTTCTTCACGTTCAGCGATTGATCGGCAGCGACCGGCGCGGATAGCCATCTCGAGGTGGGATCCACGTGGTAAGCCTGGATCGGGAGTCCGCCCGCCGGAGGGTGGGATTCGGTCGGAATCCCGCACATTGCCGGAGTCACGACCCAGGAGTTGAGGAAATGGCAGCGGAGAGCCTGTTCATGAATGCACCGGATCGCGTCGATGTCCCCGCCGGTCAGGTCATCTACTCGGACGGTGATGACGGGTCACACATGTACGGGATCATCGAGGGCACGGTGACGCTGACCAAGGGAAGTACCGTCATCGCCGTACTCGGGCCCAACGACGTGTTCGGCGAACGGGCCCTGATCGACCACCTGCCCCGGAACGTGGACGCGGTGGCGACCTCTGACACCACGCTGGCGGAGATCGACCGGGGTCTGTTCCTGTTCCTGGTCCACGAGTCCCCGACGTTCGCCCTCGGGATCATGGGGGCGTTGGCGAGCCGGCTCCGGGCCTATGACGAGATGTTGGCCGACGCCGCCGAGTCAGCGCAGAGCCCAGCGGGACCCTGACCGTACTCAGGCGCCGCCGCCGCATCCAGTCGGCGGACGAGTGTTTTCGGGGCGATGAGGCGGTAGCTGTCCTCGATGAGTTCGGCCACCTCCTCCCAGTCCACCGGATGAGTCAGCCGCACACCGACCCATCCCTTGGACCCGACGTAGGCGGGGACGAAGAACCGGTCCGGGTCGGCGGAGACGAGGAGGACCTGCTCTCCTGGTGCGGCCTTCAATGTGAGGGCCGACCCGTCCTCGGCAAGGGTCACGAACAGTTTGTCCGACACCCGGAATGCCGGTGCCTCATGACCTCCGAACGGCTTTTCGGTGGCCTCGGGAAAGGCCAGGCAGATCCGCCGGAGCTCGGCGACGATCGCGGGGGTCGGTCCGGGGCTTGTCATCCTGGCGCACCCGTCAGCTGGTTCAGGATGGTGGACTGGTCGAAGTAGACCCGTTCACCGATGATCAGGTCACCCCCCGGGGCGAACAGGAAGAGCGCGCACATCCGGCAGCGGAAGGCGCGGCCGGTCGGCGGGGTCCCTCCCAGCGGGCCGAGATGGGTCCCGAGTAGATCGAACTCGGCGATCACGGTGTCCTCACCGGAGGTGAGCACCGTGTTTTCGTTCCGCTGGTCCGGAAACGCCGATCGGGACGTCCGGTAGTACTCGGCCACTTCGTCCGGTCCGTCGTAGACCTGTCCGGTGGCGACCAGCTCATAGCGCGGATGGCTGAATGTGGCCATGGTCGTCCCGAAGTCAAGGTTGTTCTCCGACTGCATGTGCAGGTGGACGAGATCGAGCCGGCGGTCGCGCAGTGCCGGATTGTCAGGCCTGGTCATCGGCGGCTCTCCTCGGTCGATGGCGGTCCCCCCAACTTAGGGCCGTCAGCTGCGGTCATCCCCGATTCCGGTGGACATCGATACGGGCTCTCGCACCGCAGATCGGGATGGTCTCCTTGCCCGGGTCGCGGCGGCGAATGCCCGGCCGATTCCGAACCAGAGCGCACTGAAGACGCCCACGAAGAATCCCACCGGCCAGTTGGTCACGTAGGCGACGGCGATGGCTGCCCAGATCGTGATCAGGGCGATCGCCACCGCTCCGACCAGGGCCCGGCCGGAGCGGTGGGTGAAGCACCGGGCCGCGGCCGGAGGCCCGATCATCAGCGAGAAGATCAGCAGTGCGCCGACCACCGGAACCGTCATCGTGGTGGCGAGGGCCACGATGACAAGGAATGCCACCTCGATCCGGAACATCCGCAGACCCTGTGCTTCCGCTATCTCCGGGACGAGGGAGCTGAGCAGCAGGGGGCGGTAGAGCACGCCGAGGGTCACCAGCGACACGAGCCCCAGGATGGCGATCGGGACGATCTGCCCGGTACTCACGCCGAGTACCTCGCCGAAGAGGAGCGAGAAGATCTCCGGTTCGTACTCCGTGGTCTGACTCAGGAATGCGGCCCCTAGGGCCAGCATCATGACCAGCGCCAGTGCGGTGACCACGTCGGGGCGACCGCGACGGCTGAGCACGGCGATCAGGAGAGCGGCCCCGACGGCGAAGGTGCCGAGCCCGAGAAGGGGGCTGACACCGATGAGGCTGGCTCCGGCGGCGCCGGCAAAGGCGCCGTTCGGAATGGCGTGGGCTTCGAAGGCCGCTCCACGCAGCACGACGAAGAAGCCGACCACCCCGCCGACGACGGCGACGATCGTGCCGATCTCCCAGGTGTGGGCCATGAAACCCGAGAACATCAGGCAGACCTCTGCGGTCCACCGGTGGCCAATCGCCGACGATCCCGAACGGGATCGCCCTCCGGTCGAGTCCCTCGGCCGACAGCCCGTCGGATGGCCGGCAGTCCGGAAACCAGGTAGCTGCCGAAGGTGATGGCCACGATGAAGAAGCTGACCGGTAGCCCCTGGGTGGACGGCACCCAGAAGCTGCTGTCATAGGCGAGGGCGATGCCGAGCAATGTGGTGATCACACCCAGCAGTCCGGCGGCGATGACCGAACTGCGCAGTGTGCGGGTGACCCGTAGCGCAGTGGCCGCCGGGCCGATGAGCAGAGCGGTCGAAAGGATCGACCCGATGGCGATGGACGAGAGGCCCACGGCAACCGCCATGGTCAACATGAAGATCAGGCCGACCAATCGGACACGGATGCCGCGCGCCGCCGCCAGGTCGGGTGAGAGCGAGCCCAGGAGGAGCGGCCGGTAGATGGCGGCGAGCACCACCAGTACGAGCACCCCCGATACGGTCACGGCGGGGATGGTGGACGACTCGACGGTGAAGATCGAACCGAAGAGGATCTGTTGGGCGGCACCTGTCGTGGCCGACGTCGTCGTATCCAGGTAGAGGAACAGCGCCGCCAGACCGGTCGCAGCACCCAGGACGACGCCGGTGGCCAGGTCCCGGCTACGGACGCGTTCCACGCCGGCCACTTCCATCGCCCCCGCGCCCAGCGCACCGCCGCCGATGAATCCCACCAGGGGGCTGATGCCCAGGTAGTAGGCCGCCGACCCTCCCGTCGTGGCGACGTCTGTGAGTGCGTGGCCGGCGAAGGACTGACTCCGAATCACCGTGAAGACTCCGACCGTGGCCGAGACGACGGCGGTGATCACGCCGACCACGGCGGCCGTGCGCACCGGGCCACTGGAGAAGAGCCCGGGTTCGAACAGGAGGTGCAGCACGTCTCAGGAGATGTCGAGCGTCGGGTGATCGGGGATGTCCTGGATCTCCTGACCGGGTTCGGCGACGACCAGAACCCGGCCGTGCAGCTTCAGGACGTCGACGTGATGCCCATACAGGCGACTGAGGACGTCGGATCGGACCACTTCGTCGGTCGTACCGCTGGCCGCCCGCCCGGCGGTCAGATAGACGATGCGGTCCATCACCGGCAGCAGTGAGTTCATCTCGTGGGCGGACAGGAGGATGGCGATGTGTTGCTCCTCGGACACCCGGTGCAGCAGAGCGACGACCTCTTGGACGCTGCCAGGATCGAGGTTCGCCAACGGCTCGTCCAACAAGAGCAATTCGGGTCGACCGATCAGGGCATGGGCGATCAGGATCCGCTGCTGCTCTCCTCCGGAAAGCGTACCGACACGGCTGTCGGCGAAGTCGGTAGCGTCGACATCACGGAGTGCCTGGTCGACAGCGTCGCGTTGCTCCTTCGTGCGACGAGCAAATCCGAATCGGTGTCCGTCGAGACCGAGGGACACCAGGTCCCGGGCCCGCATCGGCACATCGGGATCGAGTACGACCTTCTGTGGCACATAGCCCAACGATCGGCCGCCTCGGGTGGCGTCGACGCCGTCGATCCGGACCGACCCGGAGTCGGCGCGCTGCGACCCGAGTATGACCCGCAGAAGCGTCGTCTTTCCCACTCCGTTCGACCCGATGAGGCCGGTGAACTCCCCCGATCGGATCTCGAAGGAGACGTCGTCGAGTACCTGGCGCCCCCCGAATGAGACACTGACCCCTACCACCTCGAGCACCGGCGGTGCGCTCACAGGTGTTCCGTGGAGGTGCCGTGCTCGACCGCGGCCTGGATGGCGGAGACCTCGGCCTCCATCCATGACTGGTAGTCGTACCCCGGCGTCGGCATCGTTTCGTAGACACCGACCACCGGGACACCTGCGGATCGGGCCATCTGGCGAAGGCTGGTCGTGAATGAGCTCACTACCTGCTGGTTGTAGCAGAACACCTTGGCGACATGTCTGGTGAGGAGGCCCTGTTCCTGGGTGATCGCCTCGGGGGAGGGGTCCACCCCGTTCATGATGTCGGCCTGGAAAGGAAACGGAGTCACGATGTCCGCCCCCATGGCTTGGAGCAGATAGTCCGCGACCGGCTCGGTGACGGCCACCCGGGTGCCGGAGTGCTGGGCCCGGAACAAGCTGATGGCCGTGAGCCATGGTTTGAGCGACGCGTCGAATCCGGTCAGCCGGGCATGGAAGTAGGCACGATGGGCCGGGGCGAGGTCACCGAGCGCGGTGGCCATGGCTTCGGCCACCGCCGGCATCGTCTTCGGGTCGTACCAGAGGTGGGGATTGGGCGTGCTGTCGGGGAGTCCCATCACGTCCTGAGCAACGATGACCTTGCGGGCCGCGTTCGGAGAGGCCGCCTCGATCTGGTTCATGAAGGTGTCGTACCCGATCCCGTTCTGCACGACGAGGGATGCGTCGGCGACCTCCCTGGCGACACTCGTGCTGGCTTCGAAGGTGTGCGGGTCGATGTTCGGGTTGTCGAGGATCGACGATACGGAGATGTACCTGCCACCGATCTGCTGGAGGACGTTGGCGTATTGATTCTCTGCACCGACAGCCTGGATGACGCCGGCGGCGGTCGGTGCGGACGTCTGGTTCGCCGAGCAGCCGGTGAGCGCGGACATCGAGCCGGCAAGTGCCGCCGCGGCGACCAGGATCGTGCGCCAACGGTGGCCCGGGGCCATGGGGGTCGGAAGCGCGGGTCTCATGAGAGGAAGTTAGAATGAGAATCAGTCTCAATGCAATTGAGACAGCGACAGTCCCCGGACCGCTCTGTCGCTGTGGACTCTCAGGAGGCGACGATGAAGACGCATACGTCCGACGGCTCATTGGACGAGCTGGTCGAACTCCAATTGCGACGGGCGGACCTTCGCTATACGGCCGGCCGCAGAGCGATCGTCGAACTGCTCGGCGCGTCGGAGCACCCGCAGAGCATCACGGAGATCACCCGGAACCTTCCGCGGGTGCCCAGGAGCTCGGCCTATCGCCATCTTGTCGTCCTGGAGGGCGCGGGCATCGTCCGGCGCATCGCCGCCAGGGACGGATTCACACGGTTCGAGCTGGCCGAGGAACTCACCGAGCACCATCACCACCTGTTGTGTACCGCGTGCGGGCAGGTGTTCGACGTCACACCGTCTGAGGAGTTCGAGGCGTTGACCCGCCAGATGGTGGCGGAGCTCACCGTCGCCGTCGACTTCGACCCGGTATCCCATTCGGTCGATGTGATCGGCCACTGTGCTTCGTGCCGGTGACTGGCTCGTGGCCCTGGCGTCCGGCCATGACGACGGTGGTCTCATCGGGCACGCAAACTCACAGGTGACTCACAGCTGGCACTTGACTCGACCATAAGTAGAGCTGTGACCATGGCGAAGTTCACCTGTTCTGGTCCTGGATAGCTCCATGGGCCGATAGTAGAGAGGCACGCATGTCGCCAGACCGAAGGACCGGCTCGCGCCGAAGGCGTGTTCTCATCGGCGCGACCGTTGTCATCCTGGCTGGAGCCGGGGTCGGGACCTGGTTCGCCACCAAGAGCTCCGGTGCCGCAACCCCCGGGCTCACGACCACCACTTCGGTCCATACCGTGACCACCGGCACCATCACCCAGACCGTGGCTGCCACCGGCACCATCGAGCCGGCCAGCCAGGCCAACCTCAACTTCGCCGTCTCGGGCCGGGTTACGGCGGTGGACGCCACCGTCGGTCAGACAGTCGCGGCAGGGCAGTCCCTGGCCACGGTCGACCCCACGACTCTCAATGCCTCTCTGGCCCAGGCCCAGGCCACCTTGGCCAATGACCAGGCCCAGTTGGCCACCGACCAGGCGGCGAGTGCCTCGGCTACCCAGATCGCCCTGGACAATGCCAACATCGCCTCGGCCGAGACGCAGGTCACCACGGCCCAGACCGACGTCACCGACGCAACGTTGGTGTCGACCATCGCAGGCACGGTGGCCTCGGTCAGTCTCACCGTGGGCCAGCAGGTCACCGGCTCCTCCTCCTCGGCCAGCTCCGGCTCCGCCTCGACCGGGAGCGGCTCGGCCGGCTCGGGATCGGCCGGATCAGGTTCGACGGGGGGCGCTTCGGTGGGCGCTTCGACGACTGCGTCCTCGTCTGATGCATCGAGCTCCTCCACCGCCCAGGTGGTGGTGGTCTCCACCGGTTCCTACATCGTGAACGCCTCGGTGACGAGCACCTCGGTCTCCCAGGTCCAGGTGGGCGACCAGGCGACGATCACCGTCTCGGGCTCGACCACCCCGGTCTATGGGACGGTGGGATCGGTCGGACTGCTCGCCGCCACCACCTCGGGCGTTTCCTCGTTCCCGGTCGTGATCGACGTGACCGGCTCTCCGGCCGGCCTCTACGGCGGATCGAGCGCCAACGTCTCGATCATCGTGAAGGAACTCCAGGACGTCGTCGTGGTGCCGACCACCGCGATCAGCTACTCCACGGGGTCGCCCACCGTGTCGCTCGACACCAACGGGACCAAGAGCAGCCAGGCGGTGACCGTCGGGACCGCGTCAGCAGGGAGCACCCAGATCGTCAGCGGGCTCTCGGTCGGGCAGAAGATCTATGTGACCACCATCTCGTTCCACGGCGTCCTGGGCACCGGCCGTACCGGATTCGGAGGCTTCGGTGGTACCGGCGGCACGGGAGGCTTCGGCGGCACGGGAGGCTTCGGCGGCACGGGAGGCTTCGGCGGTGCCGGTGGCTTCGGCGGCGGAGGCGGGTTCGGCGGATGACATCCTCCCTCCCTCCGTCGAACGGATCGGTGGGCCCACGGTCCGATCGTCCTGCCGGTGCCATGGACGACACCGGCCCGGTCTGGATCGAGTCCACCGGCACCTATCCGTCCGTGCGGGCACCGGTCATCGAGGCTACGGACGTCTGGAAGACCTACCGCACCGGGACCCTCGAAGTCGATGCCCTACGGGGAGTCTCCTTTACCATCGAGGCCGGCGAGTACGTGGCCGTCATGGGCCCATCGGGCTCGGGGAAGTCCACGCTCATGCACATCCTCGGTTGCCTGGACGTCCCCACGTCGGGTTCGTTCCTGCTGGCCGGCGACGACGCCAGCACCATGACCGAAGAGGAGCTGGCCCACGTGCGCAACAAGCGCATCGGCTTCGTCTTCCAGCAGTTCAACCTGCTCCCGTCGATGTCGGCCTGGCGCAACGTGGAACTCCCCCTTCTGTATGCCGGCGTCGACCGGGCTGAGCGCAGGCGACGGGCCCTCGAGTCCCTGGACCGGGTGGGCCTGGCCAGCCGGGTCGACCATCGCCCTGGCGAGCTGTCCGGCGGCCAGCAGCAGCGGGTGGCCATCGCCCGGGCCCTGGTCACCGGGCCCGACCTGATCCTGGCCGACGAGCCCACCGGCAACCTGGACTCGGTGTCGGCCGCCGATGTGATGCACCTGCTCGACGAGCTGCACCACAGCGGTCGCACCATCGTGCTGATCACCCACGAGTCGGAGGTCGCAGAAGCGGCCGGTCGGACCATGCGGATCCGGGACGGCCAGATCCTCGACGCCGAGCTGGCCACTACGGGCACCGGACGATGAACGTTCTCGAGACCTTCCGCACCGGCCTGGAGGCCGTTGTCGCCCACCGCCTGCGCTCGGCGCTCACCGTGCTCGGCATCATGATCGGCATCACCGCCGTCATCCTCACCGTCGGCCTCGGCGAAGGGGCCCAGCAGCAGGTGAGCTCCCAGATCAGCGCCCTCGGATCCAACCTGCTCACCGTGACCCCGGGCAGCACCACCTCGTCGAGTGGGATCCGGGGGGCTTCGGCTCCGCCTCGACCCTGACCACGGGTGACGCCGTCGCCCTGACCTCCAAGGTGGTGGCCCCCGACATCGCAGCCGTGGCACCGGTGATCTCCACCGACGCCAGCCTGGTGGCCGGAACCACCAACTGGACCACCTCGGTGGTGGGCACCAACCCCTCCTGGCTGACCGTCCGGGGGCGCTCGGTGACCGAGGGTCGCTTCATCGTGAACCAGGACGAGACCACAAAGGCCAACGTGGTCGTGCTCGGGGCCACCACCGCCCAGGAGCTGTTCGGTGGTCGTGATCCCATCGGCCAGAGTGTCGATATCTCCGGCCAACCGATGTCGGTGATCGGGGTGCTGAACACGGTCGGCTCCTCGTCCAGCTCGTCCTCGACGTCCAACCCGGACGACCAGGCCATCGTGCCGCTGACCACCGCCTCGTCCCTGCTCTTCAGCGGGGCCAGTCGCAACTCGGTGAGCCAGATCCTGATCCAGGCCACCTCGTCGTCCACTCTGTCCGCCGCCTACCAGGAGGCTGATGCAGAACTGCTGAGCCTCCATGCCATCACCAATTCGACAGAGGCCGACTTCACGATCACCAGCGAAGCCCAGGTCCTCTCGACCGCCACCTCGGTGGACAAGACCTTGACCGTGCTGCTCGGCGGGGTGGCCGGCATATCGCTGCTGGTCGGGGGCATCGGGGTCATGAACATCATGTTGGTGTCGGTCACCGAGCGGATCAGGGAGATCGGGCTCCGCAAAGCGCTGGGAGCCACCCCGAGAGTGATCCGTCGCCAGTTCCTGGTCGAGGCCTCGGTGCTCGGGACGGTGGGCGGAATCCTCGGTGCGCTGCTCGGCCTGATCGGGGCCGAAGTCCTACCCCATTTCATCACCGACCCCATCACCATCTCACCGGTGGCAGCCGTAGGGGCCATCGCCATCGCCATCGGCATCGGCATCGCCTTCGGCGTCTACCCGGCCGGCCGGGCCGCCCGCCTCGCACCCATCGACGCACTCCGCAGCGAGTGACATACACCTCACCGATAAGTAGCCCGAGAACAGGAAAGACAGCAACCATGAATCCGACTGAAACGTCATCCACCACCCCGTCCGGCGCCCGGCGTCCCACCCAGCATCGCCTGCGGCGTGCCGTCGCCATCTCCGGACTCGGCGTGGTCGGCGTGGCCCTTGCCGCCTGTGGCTCTTCTGCGGCCTCGACACCGACGACGAAGGCACCGACCCCCACGTCCACCCCCGGAGGGGCCGGAGGGGCGAGGACGGGCCAGTTCCCGGGTACGTCGGGCACCATCGCCGCCATCAACGGCACAGCCCTCGAGGTCCAGAACGCCACCACCGGCCAGACCACCGTCAACTACACCTCAGCCACCACCTTCCGGCAGATCACGACCACGACGGCGGCGGCGGTAACGGTCGGGTCGTGCGTCTCCGCCTTCGGGACACCGACCTCCGGCTCGTCGTCGACGACGAGCCGCTTCGGTGGACCGGTGACCGCCACCACGGTGTCGATCAGCCAGCCGGTTTCCGGGTCGTGCACCACCGGGTTCGGCGATCGACCCGGCGGTACGTCGACGGGCGGCAGGCCTGGCCCGTTCACTCCGGGTTCGGGCTCCGGTCCCGCCGGGACGCCGGGTTCGGGCTCCCGTCCCGCCGGTGCCGGCAGATTTGCCGGCGGATCGTTCGCCGCCGCTTCGGGATCGGTCACCTCGGTCAATGGAACGGCAGTGACCGTCAGTGAGACCAATCCGACCACCAAGGCCACCTCGAGCGTGGTCATCACCCTCACCGCGACGACCACGTTCACCACCACGGGTACGGCCACGCCCACCGATCTGGCCGTGGGCAAGTGCGCCCGGGCCAATGGCGCGGCCAGCAGCACCGGTGCCATCACCGCCACATCGATCACCATCTCCACCGCGGGCGCCAACGGCTGTGCCACCGGTTTCGGCGGCTTCCGTGGAGGAGCCGGGGGGCCTGGCTTCAGTGCCTGATCCAACCACCGCGGTCACTGATGGCCAGGATTCTCCACCGGCCGATGTGTCCGCGGCTTCCGGCACGGTCGAAGAACGACCGACGTCCGTTCCTGCCCACCGGACACATGAATCGGCGATCTCGCCGTTCCGGGTCGTGGTCGTCGTGGTACTGGTGGCGGCCGGTCTCATCGCCTGGCAGCTGACCCGTCCGAGCGGACCCGCCTATCGCACCGCTTTGGTGAGTACCGGAACGGCGGTGGCATCGCTGAGTTCGGTCGGGACGGTCACACCGGTCAATCAGGCCAACTTGAATTTCGACGTCGCCGGGACCGTCGGTGCCGTCGATGTCACCGTGGGCCAGCAGGTCACCGCAGGTGAAACCGTCGCGTCCCTGGACTCGACGCCCCTGAAGAACGCAGTGATCGCTGATCAGGCGAGCCTCGCCTCGGCCCAAGCCACGCTGGCCAGTGACGAAGCCAGCCAGACGGCGGCGACTACGACCAGTTCGGATTCGACTACGACCACGACGGCCGCCACGTTGACCAGCGTCACCACCTCCGGTTCCGGTGGCTCGCCGGGTGGTGGCTCGCCGGGTGGTGGGACGTCCGGCGGCGGGAGCCAGTCAGTGGCCCAGCTGCAGGCCAAATTGGTCGCCGACCAGAAGCAGGAGGATGCCGACTCGGCGGCCGCCAGTGCGGCACTCGCCACGGCCACGTCGGTGTGCACCGCCCCCTCGACCCCGGCGACCACGTCCGCACCGGCGTCAACGACATCGAACACCACCACCACTACGACGCCACCGACGACACCCACCTGCACCGAGGCGCTGAGTGCTGCCTCCGCAGCTCAGACCACACTGACCGGGGACATTGCGACTGTGGCATCCGATGAGGCGGCACTGACCACCGCGCTGGAGGCAGCCGCTTCATCATCGAGCGGCGCCGGTTCCACCGGTTCCACCGGTGGCTCCGCGGCGGCCCCTACGAGCGGGTCAACCGGAAGCGCCAACACCGGCAAGCCCTCAGCAGGGAGCAGCTCGACCGCGTCATCCGGTGCGAGCTCAGGTGCGGCCGGCTCTAGTGGTAAGGCCAAGGTGGTGACCGCCCAGAAGCTGGCGCTCGACCAGTCGGACATCGACGTCGCCCAGGCCAATCTGGACAGCGCCCAGCAGTCATTGGCGTCCGCCGACCTCGTGAGCCCGATCTCCGGGACCGTGGGCTCGGTGACGCTGACCGTCGGCTCCTCGGTGTCGGCCGGGTCCTCGTCCACCAGCGGACAGGTGGTCGTCCTCGGCTCCGGTAACTCGTACCAGGTGGTGGCTACCGTGCCGGTGGCTTCGATCAGCAAGGTCGCGGTGGGCCAGCAGGCACTGGTCACACCGGACTCGTCGGGGACAGCCGTTCCGGGGACGGTGACCGGAATCGGTGTCCTGGCCACATCCGGGACGACGTCGACGACCTACCCGGTGACGGTCACCATCCAGTCGCCGGGTCTCGGACTCTTTTCCGGAGGGGAGGCGGGAGTGTCGATCGTGACCGGTAGGGCCGTGGGCGTCACCACCGTGCCCACCTCCGCCGTGCACACCGAGGGCACCGTCCATCTGGTGACCGAGGTGGTCGGGACCACCACGAAGCAGGTGAAGGTGACCACCGGGATCGTCGGGGCCGTACTCACCCAGATCACATCCGGGGTCAAGCCTGGGGAGCAGATCAGCATCGCCACCATGGACCTGCCTGTCCCGTCATCCTCGACGACCAGCACCCGGTCGGGATTCGGCGGACTGGGCGGGGCCACGGGATTCCCGACCGGTGCCGGCGGCTTCGGGGGCGGCGGCTTCGGCGGCGGGACGCGCGTCGGGTCCGCAATCGGCTGAGCGCTCCCGGCGCCGACCCCCGATGCTGCGGCGCGTCCGTCGGGTCAGCCACGTTGAGTGCCCAACGGTGCAGGAATGGCCACGGGGAATGGTGAAATCCTGACTCTTGGCAATTCTCGATTGCATCTTGCAACGATGTCCCTTATGTTGACCCTGCGGTACCCGGGCGGCAAACCGGGTGATGGCGGACTGGATGGCGATGACGCTCCGGAAACGGCGTGGCGAGATCACAAGGGGGAAGATGACTCGAGTGACGGCTTTTCGGCGTGTCGCATGTGGACGGGTTGGTCTGGCGGTGACACTGGGTCTGGTCGGACTGGTAGCGACGGCTGTGCCTGCAGGGGCGACCGGAGCCGTCAAGAAGGTGCTGGGTGTCGGCTCGATCACCTGTAGCTACGGGACAACGATGTCATTCAGCCCTCCGCTCCGACCGGGACTGGGCACGCAGGTGGCCAAGAACGTGGACGAGCTGATCACCGTGGCAACGGGGAGTATCGGATCGTGCACCGGCGCGGTGACCGCCGGGTGGGTCCCGACCTCGGGTACCCCCACCAAGGCGATCGTCTTCAAGGAAAAGCCGTTCCCCTTCAATCGGACGTACTACGACGGTGGATGTAACTCCTTCGGCACCGTTCAACTGCGCATCAAGGCGATGTCCGTGGACTGGACTGCTGCAAGCGGAGTCCTGAAGCCCACCAAGGCATACCCGGGCTACGCCACTCTCGGCAGTGACGGAGGGGGAAACCTGGGCTTCGGCTTTTCTGGCGGTGCCAGAGGATCGTTCGCCGGCGCGGCCGGGTTGGGCCTCTACTTCACCGGGTCGTCGACGACCGCACTGCAGGCATGTATCGGCGGGTCAGGAACAGTGTCCACCCTGAACGTCGATCCCACACAGAGTTCGATCTCACTGGGGTGACATGACCGGGCGGCTGGGCGCGCGTTGAGCCGCGACAGGGCGATTTGAGATCACGTCAGTATCCGACCACGACGCGCCGCGCCGACGGAAGGCACGTGCGGGACATTGCTACGGCGAACGAGGAGAAGGCATGACCAGGCAGAAAGATCTCGTGAACGGAACTGACGGGCGGCGAGGGCGGCTGAGCGGACGCCGACTTGTCGTAGCGTCTGTGTTGGCGCTGACTTCGGCGGGTGTTGCCGTAGGGGTGCCGACGGCCCAGGCCGGCGCCGCCGGCGCCGCCGTCTTGGACAGCTGGGGCTACAACGCCTACGGACAGCTCGGAAACGGCACCACGACCAACGCCACGACGCCCGGGCCGGTGTCCCTACCATCGGGCGTGACTGCGACCGCCGCCGCGGCGGGAGGAAATCACAGCCTCGCCATCGGCTCCAACGGCACCCTCTACGCGTGGGGGGACAACGGATTCGGCCAACTCGGCAACGGGACCACCACCAACAGTTCGACGCCGGTGGCCGTGCTTCTCCCCAGTGGGGTCCACGCCACAGAGATCGCTGCCGGCCTGAACGACAGCATCGCCCTCGGCTCCAACGGCAGCGTCTATGCATGGGGCGACAACAGCCTCGATGAGCTGGGCAACGGTACTGTGGTAGCGGACGCGACCACCCCGGTGGTCGTGTCTATTCCTGCCGGTACCGTGGTCCGTGCAATCGCCGAAGGTCAATACCACAGCCTCGCCCTCACGTCGACCGGAACCGTGTACGGCTGGGGCTATGACGGCTACGGCCAGCTCGGAGATGGCAGTAAGACGACCCCCGTATCCCCGGTCCTAGCCGACTTCCCCTCGGGCGTCCATGCCACGATCATCGCCGCCGGTGGTTATCACAGCCTGGCCGAAGGCTCTGACGGCAACGTCTACGCATGGGGCGAGAACTCCGATGGGCAGCTGGGCACAGGGGAGAAGAACGTCCACACGAAGCCGACCGTGACCTCGATGCCGGCAGGCGTCTCGGCCGTGGCGCTCGCTGCCGGTCTCGACCACAGCCTGGCCATCGGCACCAACGGAAAGGTCTACGCCTGGGGGGACAATACCTACGGGCAGCTGGGCAACGGCACGACGACATCATCCACGACGCCCGTTGTCTCCTCGATCACAACCACCCCGTCCTCGATCTCCGCCGGCGAGTACTTCTCGTCGGCCCTGCTTCCAAATGGGAGCATCGACTCCTGGGGTCTGAACAGCTTCGGCCAACTCGGCAACGGGAACACAACCAACCAACTCACTCCTACCGCGGTGAGCATGCCCGCCAACGCCACCTTCTCGTCATTGGCCACCGACTCCATGTCGTCACACGCGCTGGCCATCTTCGTGCCCGCTCAGTCGACGACCGTGACGTCGCTGAGCGCGTCGGTGACATCGCCGACGTACGGCCAGTCGGTAACCTTCACGGCCACGATCACCGGGTCCGATGGCGGGGGGACGGCTTCGTTCCTGGACGGCTCCAACACCCTGACAGGGTGTGGCGCGGTGTCGCTCACCCAGGTTGGCGCGAATTATCAGGCAACCTGCACCACAGCAGCTCTGACCGCCGGTGAACATTCGCTGAAGAGCGCATACACCGGCGACTCGGCGTCGGCGTCGAGTACGTCGTCAGCACTTCCCATGGCCGTCACGCCCGCCCCCCTGAGCGTGATCGCCTCCAGCTCGGCCGTCATCTACGGCACGGCCCCGGCCCCGGTGACGGCCTCCTACGCCGGTTTCGTGAACGGTGACGGACCCGGAGTCCTCACCTCGGATCCGACGTGCACCACGTCGGCGACGTCCTCCAGCCCGGCCGGCAACTACCCGACCCAGTGCGCCGGAGCCGCCGCGGCCAACTACACCATCACCTACGCCAATGGCGAGATCGTGGTGGGCCCGGCCCCGCTCAGCATTTCCGCCTCATCGGGGACGATGACCTACGGTGGCGCCCCACCGGCAATCACGCCGTCCTACACCGGATTCGTCAACGGGGACACCTCGACTTCGCTCACCACCGCGCCAACTTGCACCACCACGGCCGGCGCCACGAGTCCCGTCGGCGACTACCCGTCAACATGCACGGGCGCCGCTGACCCGAACTACACGATCAGTGTCACCAACGGCCAGGTCGTCGTCGGTGCCGCGCCATTGGTGGTCACGGCATCGTCGGCCGCCACCACCTACGGCACGGCGGCCACGGCCATCACGCCGTCGTACTCGGGGTTCCTGAACGGGGACACAGCTTCGTCGCTGACCTCTCAACCCACGTGCACCACAACGGCTGACGCGGAAAGCGGGGTCGGTACCTATCCGGCCACCTGCACCGGTGCCGCCGACCCGAACTACGACATCTCGTACGTCGCCGGCTCCGTCACGGTCTCACCCGCACCCGTGACCATCACCGCGTCCTCGGCGTCCATGACCTACGGCTCCTCGGCGCCGACGGTGACACCGACGGTCAACGGCCTGCAGAACGGTGAGGGGGCATCGGTGCTCGGCGCGGGGCTGACCTGCACCACCCAGGCCACCTCCTCCAGCCCGACCGGGTCGTACCCGTCCACCTGCACCGGTGCTGCCGACCCGAACTACGACATCTCGTACGTGTCCGGCTCGACGACGGTGACACCGGCACCGGTGACGATCACCGCCTCGTCGGCGTCGATGACCTACGGCGACCCGGTGCCGGCGGTGACCCCGACCATCGACGGCCTGCAGAACGGCGAGGGGGCATCGGTGCTCGGAGCGGGGCTGACGTGCACGACCGAGGCCACCTCCTCGAGCCCGACAGGCTCGTACCTGGCCACCTGCACCGGTGCCGCAGACCCGAACTACGCCTTCACCTACGTCGCCGGCTCGACGACGGTGACACCGGCCTCGCTGACAATCACGGCGGCGTCTGCGTCACTCACCTATGGCGACCCGGTACCGGCAATCTCGGCCCAGGCCACGGGCCTGGTCAATGGCGACGACACCAGCGTCCTCGGGGCCGGCCTGATGTGCTCGACCTCGGCCCAGCCGGGTAGTCCCGTTGGCGCCTACGCCTCGGTGTGCTCGGGCGCGGTCGACTCCAACTACACGATCACCTACGTGGGCGGCAGCGTGACGGTGGGCCCGGCCGCTCTGGTGGTGACGGCGTCATCGTCGGCCGTGACCTATGGCGGATCCGTGCCCCAGGTGACAGCTTCCTATTCCGGCTTTGTCAACGGGGACAGTGCGTCGTCGTTGGGCACGGCACCGACGTGCACGACCACAGCGACCTCCTCGTCCGCAGTCGGCTCCTATCCGACGGAATGCTCGGGTGCGGTCGACTCCAACTACACGGTCGCCTACGAGCCCGGCAACGTGACCGTCGACCCGGCTTCTCTGGTGGTGACGGCGTCATCGTCGGCCGTGACCTATGGCGGATCCGTGCCCCAGGTGACAGCCTCCTATTCCGGCTTTGTCAACGGGGACAGTGCGTCGTCGTTGGGCACGGCACCGACGTGCACGACCACCGCGACCTCCTCGTCGGCCGCGGGTTCGTATCCGACGGAATGCTCGGGCGCAGTCGACTCCAACTACACGGTCACCTACGAGCCCGGCTCCGTGGTGATCGGCCAGGCTCCGCTGGTAATCGTGGCCTCGAGTGGAACATCGACCTACGGCAGCACGCCATCGGCCGTGACACCCACCTACGAGGGCTTCACCGCCGGTGATACGGAAGCCTCGCTCACCACTCCGCCGAACTGCACGACCACTGCGTCGTCGTCGAGCGGCGTGGGGAGCTACACGACGAGCTGCTCGGGCGCAGTGGACGCCAACTACGACATCACCTACGAGCCGGGCCAGACGGTCGTGGAACCGGCGCCGCTCGGCATCACCGCCTCGTCGACGTCCCAGACCTACGGGGCGGCATCGCCAACCATCACCCCGACTTATGCGGGACTGGTCAACGGCGACACTGCGTCGTCGTTGGCCACGGGGCCGACCTGTACGTCACCGGTACTTCCGACGACACCGGTAGGTACCTACACGACGAGCTGCTCGGGCGCAGTGGACGCCAACTACGACATCACCTACGAGCCGGGCCAGACGGTCGTGAACCCGGCGCCGCTCGGTATCACCGCCTCGTCGACGTCCCAGGCGTACGGGGCGGCACCCCCCTACATCACCCCGACCTATGCGGGCCTGGTCAACGGTGACACTGGGTCATCGTTGACCACGGGACCGACCTGTACGTCGCCGGTACTTCCGACGACGCCGGTGGGTACGTACGCCAGCAGTTGTTCGGGTGCCTCGGACCCCAACTATTCGATCACCTACTCGGCGGGGAGCGTCACCGTCGGCCAGGCCGACGTGACGGTGACGGCGGGATCCGGTTCCACGACCTATGGCTCGGCGGCCGTTGCCGTGACCCCCTCGGTCAATGGCCTGCAGAACGGCGAGGATCCGTCGGTCCTCGGTAGTGGGCTGACATGTACCACAGCTGCAGACTCCTCGAGCCCGGTCGGCTCGTACCCGAGTTCCTGCATGGGTGCCTCCGACCCGAACTACTCGGTGACCTATGTCGACGGGACGGTCGTGGTCACCCCGGCCGCGGCCACGGTGACCGCATCGTCGGGCTCGTTCACCTATGGCTCCCCGGTGCCCGCGATCAGTCCGACGGTGACCGGTCTGGTCAATGGCGAGACCGCCGCCGTCCTGGGTTCGGGGCTGGCCTGCACGACTTCCGCGTCGGCGACCACCCCGGTCGGCGCCTACCCCAGCTCGTGCTCGGGTGGGATCGACGGCAACTACCAGATCAGCTATGTGGTCGGCGTGGTCCAGGAGGTGGCTGCGTCACTCGTTGTGGCTGCATCCTCGGGCACCATGACCTACGGATCAGCACCACCTGCTATCACACCCACGTACTCGGGATTCGTCAACGGAGACGGACCCGGGGTGCTGAACGCGACGCCGGTCTGCAACACGGCGGCGACCTCGTCCAGTCCGGTCGGCACCTACGCGAGCAGTTGCTCGGGTGGTTCGGATCCGGACTACACCCTCACCTACGTTCCCGGCAACGTGGTGGTCGGAGCGTCGACCCTGATCATCACGGCGTCGTCCGACTCCCGTACCTACGGGACCGGGACATCCCCGGTCACCCCGTCCTATACGGGCTTCGAGAATGGCGATGGGCCTTCGTCGCTCACCACCCCTCCCTCCTGCTCGTCCGCCGGTACGGCCTCGAGCGGGGTGGGCAACTACAGCACCTCGTGCTCCGGGGCGTCCGATCCGAACTATGTGATCGACTACGTCAACGGCGCGGATTCGGTCACTCCCGCACCGCTCACGGTGACGGCAGCGTCGGCCACCATGACCTATGGCGGCCAGAAGCCGACCATTACTGCGACGGTGACCGGACTCAAGAACGGCGATACGTCCTCGGCGCTCGGCGCCGGGCTGAGCTGCTCAACGGCTGTAGGCCCCACCAGCCCGGTCGGGACGTACTCGTCTTCGTGCAGCGGGGCCTCGGATCCGAACTACACCATCACCTACGCCGGAGGGACGGTGACGGTCAGCCCGGCCACGCTCACCGTGGCCGCCACCAATCTGACCAAGGAGTTCGGTTCGGCCAACCCGCCGCTCACCTACGTGGTGTCCGGATTCGTGAACGGCCAAACGCTCTCCACGTCCGGTGTGACCGGTCAGGCGGCGTGCGCCACCACAGCCACGACGACGAGTCCGGCAGGCTCCTACCCGATCACGTGTTCGCCGGGATCGCTGTCCGCGGTCAACTACGGCTTCACCTTCGTCTCGGGCACACTGACCGTGGAGAACACCACGACACTCGCCTGCTTGACCATCGGCTCGGTGACCGTGTCGGCGGGCCAGTCGGTCCGCATCGCCCCCGGCTGTACAGTCATCGGTTCGATCACGGTCAAGTCAGGGGGGGCGCTCGACGCCGAAGGAGCTCTGGTTCTCGGTGCGCTCACCGGGACCGGAGGGACGGTGCGGATGTGCGACAGCAGCTTCGCCCTGATCTTCACGGCTACCGGCGCAACCGGTCCGATCGTGGTCGGTAACGGCACCTCGTCCTGCCAAGGCTCGACCCTGATCGGTGGTGTCTCGTTCACCTCTGATACAGGTGGAGTGTCGATGCAGCAGAACACCGCACTCGGTGCAGTCTCCGTCACCCACGACTCGGGTGGCGTGACCGTGACCGGCAACCAGGTCTATGGGGCGCTCATCGTCACCGGTAACACCGGTGTGGTGGTGGACCACCCGAACAGCGTGTTCGGGTCCTCAAGCCTTCAATAGCCCGGTGGCTGCCGCTGCCGGATAACGGCTACATATGGGAGCTCACTGCGGGGATGGACCGGCCGGGCGTCGTCGGATCCCCCGGAGCATGGTCGCGGGCAGGGATCGACTGTCCCCTCGGCGACGGGGGCCCGGCTGTCAGCGATAGCGGTCCCGCCGACATGGATTCTGATCCTCCGACGCAGCCGGTCCTGGCCGGAGCGCCGCCGCCGGTCGGATCGGCTCCAGACCCAGTGTGCAGGCGCCGACTTTGGCGGTATAGTTAGGTGTACCTAACCATCTGGCTAAGGGATGGGTATATCAGCTGACTCATCTGCCGGTCGAGCGAGGGACATACGAAGTGGCAAGAATCGAAACAGCGGTGAGCTGTGCCAGCGTCGTGCCCCGCTGCGTTCTCCCGGGCGAACCATCGTGAGGGTCAACCACTGGCTTCGTAGCCCGGGATTGGCGGTCGCAGGTGCGATCGTCGCGCTGGCGAGTCTCCTGACCGCATGTGGCTCGTCGTCATCCTCCGGCCCGTCCATCACGCTCTACAGCGGACAGCACGTACAGACCACTGACGCACTTGTCGCCGGATTCGAGAAGGAGACAGGCATCAAGGTCAACGTGCGCAGCGACGACGAGGACACCCTGACGGACGAGATCGTGACAGAAGGTGGACGCTCGCCGGCTGACGTGGTCTACACGGAGAACACTCCGGCCATCCAGTATCTCTCCGACAACGGCTTGCTGGCCCAGGTCGACCCGTCGACGCTCGCCCACACGCCGAGCAAGTTCAACTCGCCATCCGGCGACTGGGTGGGCGTGTCAGCCCGGGTCAGCGTGCTCATCTACAACCCGAGTCTCATCTCGGCGGATGAACTGCCGACGTCGGTGCTCCAGCTCGCCGACTCCCGCTACAAGGGGAAGCTGGCATTTGCAGCTGGCGAGACCGATTTCCAGCCCATCGTCACCTCGGTCGACCGGACCTACGGCACCGCTGCCACACTGAATTGGCTGGAAGGGATCAAAGCCAACGCGGGCGACAACGTGTATCCCGACAATGAGACCATCGCCAACGATGTCAACCGGGGCGAGGTCGCGTTCGGTGTCATCAACCAGTACTACTGGTACCGCATGCGGGCGGAGATCGGTTCGTCCAACATGCACTCGGACATCAGCTATTTCGCTCCCGGTGACCCGGGTTACGTACTGGACATCTCCCCTGCGGGGCTCCTCAAATCGAGCACCCACCAAGCCGACGCCCAGAAGTTTCTCGCTTATCTGGTTTCCGCACAGGGCCAGGAGATCATCGCCCACTCGATCAGCTTCGAGTACCCCATCGCCTCGGGGGTGACCACCGACCAGCCGGAGACCCCGTTCGACCAGTTGCAGCCCAATCCCATCTCGATCCCCGAACTCGGCGACGGCGCGAGGGCGATCACCCTCCTCAAGCAGGCCGGCCTCCTGTGACCGTCGTCGGGTGGGGGGACGCCTGGCGCCGGAGTTCCGCGGCCACATGACGGTCTACCTGGTAGATGAGGAGATTCCCGGCTCGGATCTCGTAGGGGCGGGACCGGCGGAAGCCCGATCTTCCCGCAGTCCGCGCCTGCTCAAGATCCTGAGCTCGATCGTGGGGGTGATCCTGTTCGCACCGCTGCTCTTCCTGCTCATCGAGGCCAGCAACGCCGGCTTCGCCACGATCGTCCATCTCGTCTTTCGGTCACTGACCCTCACTCTGCTCTGGAATACCGTGCGCCTGACCGTGGTGGTCACCGTGCTGTGTGCGGTCATCGGCACTCTGGCGGCATGGTGTGTGGAGCGCACCGATCTGCCCGGGCGTCGCATCTGGGCGGTGCTGGTGATCGTCCCCTTCGCCATCCCGGACTTCGTGATCTGTTTCGGCTGGGCGTCCCTGACCACCTGGGTACACGGGTTCCAGGGCGCGGTGCTGGTGATGACCCTCGCCGTCTACCCCTTGGTCTACCTCCCGGTCGCCGCCAGCCTCCGTGCCGGAGACTCCGAGCAGGAGAATGTCGCCCGCAGTCTCGGGGTGGGCCCGGTCAGGACGTTCTTCCGGATCACGGTCAGCCAGGCCCGCGGGGCGATCCTCGGCGGTTGCCTCCTGGTCGCCCTGGTCATCCTGGCCGAGTACGGCGCATTCGAGATCCTGGGGTACTCCACATTCACGACCGAGATCTTTACCGAGTCCCAGGTGTCCTTCGACGTCTCTGCTGCGTCCGCGCTCGTACTCGTGCTTGTCGTGCTCGGCCTGGTCGTGGTCATCGCCGAGGCCGCGGCCCGAGGGCGGGTGCGGACCGTGCGTCTCGGCCCGCAGGCCCAGCGGATGACCCGGCGGCTCGAACTGGGCAGGGCGACAGTACCGGTGACCCTGGCCTTCGTCGGTCTCGTCGTGCTGGCGCTCGGGGTCCCGGTGGGGTCGTCTGTCTACTGGATGTTCGAAGGTGGTGCCCACTCGCTCACCGGGGTCTCACTGGCCGGAGCGACATTGAACACCATCGTCTACAGCGGATCCGCTGCCGCCCTCGCCACGCTGATGGCACTACCGGTGGCGTTGCTCGCCATCCGGCACCCGGGTCGTTCGAGTCGCCTGTTGGAGCGCAGTACGTATCTCGTGCTGGCCATGCCTGGCATCGTGATCGCGTTCACCTTGAGCTATTTCGTGGAGCGCTACGGGCACGGTTTCCTGTATCAGAGCGCACCGTTGCTCGTCCTCGCCTACGCCATCCTCTTCTTCCCCCTGGCCCTTGTCGGGGTGAAGGCGTCGGTCGGCCACGCGCCGGTCAACCTGGAAGAAGTGGCGCAATCGCTGGGTCAGAGCCGCCTGACCATCCTTCGACGGGTGACCATCCCATTGATCGGGCCGGGGCTGGCCGCTTCGTTCTGCCTGGTCCTTCTGGCTGCGGTCACCGAGCTCACGGCGACCCTCATCCTGGTGCCGACGGGCGTGCAGACGTTGGCCACCCAGTTCTGGGCCTACCAGCAGAACCTGTCCTATGGCCAGGCCGCCCCGTTCGCTCTGATGATCATGGCGATCGCCGCCGTGCCGAGTTATGTGATCGGCCGCTACTTCGACCGCCTTCCCGCCCGAGCCATGGAGACGGCACAGTGACGACGATCCGTCTGACCGGCGTCGACAAGAGCTTCGACACCACGCCGGTCCTGGCTCGACGTGGAACTGGAAGTGCCGAATGAGTCGATCACCGCCGTGGTCGGCGCCTCGGGAAGTGGCAAGACGACGCTCCTGCGGCTCATCGCCGGATTCGATCGTGTCGATGCCGGATCGATCGCCATCGGCGATGTGGTGGTCGACGACGGACGTCACTTCGAGAGGGCGGAGCGCAGAGGGGTCGGGTACGTCCCCCAGGAAGGTGCACTATTCCCACATCTGAACGTGGCCCGCAACATCGCGTTCGGCGTACCCAAGAAGGACCGGGGCCATCTGGACGACCTTGTCGACCTGGTCGGACTTTCCGGCTTGGAGGGCCGGTACCCGCACCAGCTGTCCGGGGGACAGCAGCAGCGGGTGGCCTTGGCCCGTGCCCTGGCCATTCGACCGGCCGTAGTGCTCCTCGACGAGCCCTTCAGCTCACTCGACGCCACCCTCCGAGTGGGTCTGGGCCGCGACGTCGTCCGCGTCCTCAAAAAGAGTGGCACGACGGCGGTGCTGGTGACCCACGACCAGGACGAGGCTCTGGCCTTGGCCGATCAGATCGCGGTGCTGCGGGGCGGCCGGGTCAAGGCGTGCGCCGATCCCCGGTCGCTCTATTACGACCCTCCCGATCTCGAGATCGCCGCATCCATCGGCGAGGCGAACATCCTTCCTGCCCGGATCGACGGCGACCGGGCGTTGACCGCCCTGGGACCGATCCGGTTCAAAGGCGACAGCGAGGCGGCAGCCACCGGGGAGTGCTCAGTACTCCTGCGGCCGGAGCAGCTCGTGCTGCACGCCGAACCTCAATCCGGGACGGTGGAAAGCACCGTTGACGAAGTCCAGTTCCATGGCCACGATGCCCTTGTGCTGCTCACGCTCGGCGCCGAACGAACGGCTGCGTCCGGCCAGCAGCTGCTTGCCCGCGCCCGGGGCGACCTGGTCCTGGTCGTGGGTCAGTCCGTGTGGATCGAAGTACTCGGATATGGAAAGTTATGGGCGACCGACCACTGAGCCACTGAGGGCGCGAAGGGACCCGGCTCTCGGCGCGATCAGGATCGCCGTCAGGTCGTCGGGAGGATGAGGACCGAGCAGTGGGCCCGGTGGGCCACGGAGTTGGGGACGCTACCCAGCACGCGGCGCGCCCCTTTCATCCCCTTGTTCCCTACGACGATGAGGTCGGCGCCCTCACGGTCGGCGACGCTGATGAGCGAGTCAGCGGGGTCAGCCGTCACGGCGTGAACCTCGGCGGTCACGCCTTGAGCAACGGCCTGCTCGGACAATTTGCGCAGCAGCACGTCGGCTTCCACGGTCGACTCCATCGTGTACCGGAATTCGTCGGGTACGTCGACCCCGCCGGTCGGCTTGGGCTTGTAGGCGGTCACGATGTGCAGCGTTCCGCCGGACATCTTGGCGAACTCGACCGCCTGGTCGAAGGCCTTCTTGGCCGTGGGTGAGTCGTCGACGCCCACCACGATGAGGTTGTACACGGGCTCTCCTTGGGACCGACCCGGCAGATCGGGTCAGTCGGTCTTGACGATCAGGACGGCGCACGTCGCCTGGTGGGCGATCGTGTTGGGGATGCTGGACAGGATCCGGCGGCCCATTCCCTGGGAGCCGGCCACTACGAGATCTGCGCCCACCCGCTCGGCGACGTCGTGGACGGCCTGGGCCGGGTCGTTCCGCTGTTCGTGTGGCTCGATGGTGATACCCCGGGCCCGGGCCCGGGCTGACAGGTCGTCGAGCACGCCGCGGACCACGCTGTCGGGCTGGACCGCGCTCCGGAACTCGTCCGGCACCTTGCCGCCGGGCGCAGAAACGGGCTTGTAGGCCGACACCACATGCAGGGTCCCTCCGGTCAGAGCCACCACCTCGATGGCGGCGTCGACTGCCTTGGCGGCCGACGGTGATCCGTCGGCGCCCACCACCACGGTCCGGAACATGGATGCACTCTAAACCGGACCTGCGCAGTTGTCGACGTGAGCAGTACATCGGCTGGGACCAGGTCGTCACAGGCGGGTTTCCCGTACGACGGCGAGCCATGGGAACATAGACATGGGAACATAGAGGAGATGGCAACGAGCGGGCCCATCCACTCCGACACGCCAGCGTGGTCGGCGCAAGGGTCCGGTGGCGACAGGGTCGAACGGGACGACCCCGAGCTGCTGGCTCCATATTTGCCGCGGCTGAGCATCGAGTGGCTGGCTGGGCGGGCCGAGGAGACCTTCCGGGTGGAGGCGGGCACCGTGGTGTTCGTAGATATCTCCGGCTTCACCAAGTTGTCCGAGGGGCTGGCCAAGCACGGCACGGTGGGCGCCGAAGAGCTGACCGCCACCATCGGGACGTGCTTCGTGGCCCTCCTGGACCTCGCCGTGGCTCACGGCGGCCGACTCCTGAAGTTCGGGGGTGACGCACTCCTGCTCTATTTCTCGGGCCCTGCACACGAGGCCCGCGGCTGTCGCGCCGCCGTCGAGATGCGGCGGGCGCTTCGTACCGTGGGGCGCCTCACGGTTCTCGGTCAGAGCGTGTCGCTACGGATGTCGGTCGGTGTCCACTCAGGAGACTTTCACTTCTTCCTGGTCGGTGGCTCCCATCGCGAGCTGATCGTCACCGGTCCGGGGGCCAGCACCGTGGTCACCATGGAGGGAACCGCGGACGCCGGACAGATCGTGATCAGCCCGGCCACCGCCGCCGGGCTCCGGGCGGGAGTCGTCGGCGAGGCGAAAGGACCCGGATTCCTCCTGCGACGGGCACCGGAGGTACCGGAGGGCCTGTCGTTCCCCTTCGAACGGGTCGATCCGCGCGCCGACATCCTGTCCGGCATCCCGGCGGCGTTGCGCGAGGTCGTGCGAGCCAGCCACCGGGAGCCTGAGCACCGCAGGGTCACTGTGGCCTTCATCCACTTTGACGGAACAGATCATCTCGTGTCGTCATCCGGGGCCGCCGAGGCGGCCGACCAGCTCGACGAACTGGTGCGCAACGTGCAGGTGGCGGCGGACCGGTACCAGGTGACCTTCCTGGCCACCGACGTGGACCACGACGGCGGGAAGATCATCCTCACCGCCGGGGCCCCTTCGACCCTGGGCGACGACGAGCACCGGATGCTACTGACCCTGCGACAGGTCATGGATGCCGGTGGCAGGCTCCCCATCCGCATCGGGGTGAACCGGGGCGCGGTCTTCGTCGGCGAGATCGGTCCGCCCTACCGTCGCACGTTCACGGTGATGGGCGACGCCGTCAACCTGGCCGCCCGCCTGATGGCCAAGGCCGTCCCCGGCCAGTTGGTGGCGGCTCCTGACGTACTCAATCGGTCGCGCACCTCCTTCACGGCTGAGGAGCTCGAACCGTTCCTGGTGAAGGGGAAGGCCAAACCGGTCCGCGCCTTCGTCGTCGGCGAGGCGGCGGGGGAGCAGGAAGTGGGCCCCGCAGAGCGCTATCCGTTCGTCGGCCACGAGGAAGAGCTCGCTGCTCTGGGTCAGTGGGCCGACGAAGCGTCGGCGGGTTCCGGTCGCATGGTCGAGATCGTCGGCGAACCAGGGGTGGGTAAGACGCGGCTGGTCCAGGAGGTCCGGGACCGGTTGCACGGGCGACCGCAGCTGGCCGTCTCGTGCCAGGTCCATGAGTCCTCCACTCCCTACCTCGTCGTGCGCCGACTGCTACGCGAACTACTCGGTCTCCCACCCCGCGGCTCCACCCCTGAACTGGCCGAGCAGTTTCTCGCCACCGTGGCCGATCGGGCTCCCACCGTCCTTCCCTGGGCGCCGCTGGTGGCCCAGGCCATCGATGTTCCGGTGCCGGACACCGACGAGACAAGGGAGCTCGACGAGGAGTACCGGCGCCCCCGACTGGCGCGATCGGTGCTCGACCTGCTGGCCGGGGTCCTTCCGCCCAAAGGACTCCTGTGCATCGACGACGCCCATTTGATGGACGAGGCCTCGGCGGACCTCATGGCCCATCTGGGCGAGGCGGCACCGACCAGCTCCTGGCTCACCGTGGTATCGCGGCGATCGGTGGACACTGGTTTCGTGGCGCCCGAGGAGTCCGTGGCCCGGCTCGAACTCGGTCCGCTGTCCGAGAACGATGCCCGGACCCTGGCCGGGGTGGTGGCCGGCGATGCAGCATTGACGGCACGCCAGCTGCATGCCGTCGCCGCCCGTTCGGGTGGGAACCCCCTCTTCCTCCGTGAGCTGGTGGCGGCGGCGGTAACTGCCGGTGAGGTCGAGTCGCTGCCCGACACGGTCGATGGCGTCGTAGCCATGCGGATCGACAGCCTGTCGACCGACGATCGCGTTCTGCTGCGCCGACTGGCGGTCCTCGGGCAGGCATTCCCGATCGAACTCGCCCGCGATGTGCTGGAGGAACTGCCCCACGGCTCGGACCCCGTCTGGCGGCGCCTCGACGAGATGTTGGTGCGCGACGGCTCGGGGACGGTGGCCTTTCGCAACGTCCTGCTGCGGGACAGCGCCTATGACGGCCTCTCCTTCAAACAGCGTCAACGCCTCCACAACCGGGCCGGTGACACCATCCGCAAGAGCACCTGGGATGCGGGTGACACGCAGCCGGAGATCCTGTCGTTCCACTACCTCCACGGCCAGAGGTGGGACGAGGCGTGGGACTACTCGCTCATGGCCGCTGAGCGGGCCAAAGCTGTATACGCGAACTACGAAGCCGCGGAGTTCTACGAACGTGCCCTCCTCGCCGGGCGCCGCATCCGCGAACTCACCGCGCCGGATCTGGCCCGAGCCCACGAGGAGCTGGGAGACGCCCGAAGTCGGACGGGAAGCTACCTGCCTGCGGCGTCCGCCTACCGGGCGGCGCGTCGCCTCGTCCGCGGCGATCCGGTGGCCGACGCCCGTCTGGTCCTCAAGCTGGCCCGTGTCCAGGGCTGGTCCGACCGTTATGCCACCGCGCTCCGATGGATCACCAAAGGCCTCCACCTCCTCGAAGGCGTGGAACTGGATGAAGCATCGCGGGTGCGGGCCGACCTGCTCGGGCAGTACGCATGGTTCTCCCAGGAGGCCGGTCATCACACCCGGGCCATCGAATGGTCCACACGTGCCATCGCCGAGGCCGAGGCGGTCGGCGAGCTACCGGCCCTGGCCGAGGCACTGCGGGTGTCGGACTGGGCCAAGATGCAGCTCGGTCAGCTCGGCGAACCCAGCTCTACCGAGCGGGCGCTCGCCATCTACGAAGAGCTCGCCGACCTGCACGGGCAGTCGGGCTGCGCCAACATGCTCGGCATGTTCGCCTATTGGCGGGGGGACTGGCCGTCTGCGCTGGACTACTACGAACAGAGCCTGGTGTTCGCCCAGAGGGCGGGCAATCCCATCAAGGTGGCATTCCAGCTCTACAACATCGGCGAGTTGTACGTGGACCAGGGACGGTTCGACGCAGCCGCGGCGATGCTCGGGGACGCGGAGCGCGAGTGGAAGGCCGCCGAATACCGCGCCGGGGTGGCGGCGACGAGGGCCGTACTCGCCCGGGTGGCGGCCGGCCGCGGCGAGTTCGAAGATGCGGTTCGACTGATCGAGGAGGCCATCCAAGGGTTCCGCGCCGTCGGAAGTCACGCCGACGCCCTCGAAGCCCGAGCTCGTCAGGCCGAGATACTGCAGTTGTCCGGTGATCCCGATGGTGCGCGCACCGTGGCCGAGGAGGCCATCGCCCAAGCCCGCGGGTTCGGAGGGGTGTCGGAACAACTCCCCCTGCTCCACCGGGTTCGTGGCGCGGCACTGGCCCGGACTGGAGATGACGAGGGCGCGCAGGCCGCCCTGGCGGACAGCCTCGAGGCGGCGCGTCGTCGCGACGCCGAGCACGACGTCGCACTCACATTGCGGGCGATGGCCCGATTCGCCCGGTATCGGGGCGATTCCGAGGGCGATGAGCTCGAGCGCGAAGCAGCCAAGGTGCTGACTCGCCTCGGCGTCGAATGGACGCTCGATCTACTGGCCACCGACGGGCAACCACCCAGAGTGGCCGTGGGCGCGGTGGATTGACCATCTGACCACCCTCGGTGCCCGAAAGCGGAATTTCGCCACACAGTTCTGTACACAATGGAGGCGCGGATTGACGTGTCCCTGGTCGGGCCGTACATTTGCGGCGGAGCCCAGAGTTGGGTGCGCGGTTCGGCGATCTGCGGATGTGGCTGCGCGATGTGAGCGGGTCTGGGCACGGGCAGGAGAGGACGGCGGTTATGCGCAAACCACGACGCAAATTGATCAACGTGATCGGCTTGGCGATGGGGGTGGCGCTGCTCACCTCCATCGGGCTCCCCGGGGTGTCGTCGGCGGCACCGTCATCTCCCCCGCTCTACCCCGAGTGCCAAGCGGCCGGGCCCGACACCGGGTGCGCCGTGCTCATCACGGTGAACCCGGATGGTTCGACGACCGTCTCGACCGACAACTCCCAGCCCCCGATGTCCCCGACCGGCGTACTCGTCGGAATCCTCAACAATTCAGATGCCGTCGTCAACAGTGTGACCCTGGCCGGCACCGCCGGCACCGGCGCCTTCGCACTGACGGGACAGGGCGTATGCGAAGTGCATCCGGGCCCCTGTGCCAGGCCGTACCAGTTCGGTCCGACCGGCTACGAGGGACCGGGTACCTCGTTCGTCACGACCCCGGGTGACACGACCTCGGGAACCGTTGAGCTCGGCGGGATGGATCCGGACACCTCCGAGTACTTCAGCTTGGCCAGCGCCCCCATCACCGTCTCCTCGTTCGACCAGACGCCCGACGTGTCGGTGACGGCCACCCCGATCACCCCGTACGCCAACATCGGGTTCAGCGGCCAGGTGGGAACGTTCACCGTGGGTTACTCCGCCTCGCCGGTGAGTGATTTCAGCGCCACCATGAACTGGGGCGACGGGGTCACGGGGCCGGTCAGCGTGTCCCAACCGGGCGGTACCGGCACCCCCTACGTGGTCGACGGTACCCACACCTACAGCATGGCGGTCACCTATCAGACCGTGCTCACCGTGAGCGACATCAACGATCCCGCCAACACCGGATCGTCGACGTCGACGGCCACGGTTGCGACGTTGCCGGTCACCCTGTCTCCGGTATCGGTACCCGCACAGGTGGTGGGTACGCCGTTTACCGCACAGGTGGCCACTTTCACGAGCGGTGACCCCACAACGACACCCGCCTCCTTCACCGCCCTGATCGACTGGGGTGACCAGGCCGGTGGGGTCGAACAGACCAGCACCGGGACGGTCACCCAGACCGGAGGCGCGGGCTCGCCCTATACGGTCACCGGAACCAACAATTATGCGGCCAGTGGGGATCTCACCATCACGGTCTCGGTGACGGTCGGCCTGGTCACGAGCACTATTACCGAACCCGTCGAGGTTCAGGCGGTCCAGGTGACGGTGCCCTGTACGGGCAACTGCTCCGGTGGAGTGACGACGCCTGAGGAGTCCGCCACGGGGACGACCTCATCAGATACGGGCTCACTCTTCGTGGCCCTCGGCGACGGTGATCTGCTGTGCGCGGGTGACTACGACTACGCCCCGCAGGTCACCACGGTGACGACGACGGACATTCCGACATCGTCAACAGTCGTGATCAAGGTGACCTTCCTGCGCAGCGGAATGCAGGGCCCTCCCGGTGCCCCGGTCGGGGTGTGCTTCGAATCCATCAACCCGTTCGTGCAGCAGGACGGCACCGAAACATCGCCGACGACGGTGAACGGACAGACGGTCTACATCGGTCTGCTGCCAGCTTGCCCCGCGACGGATCACAAGCTCGGACCGTGCGTGTCCAGGCTGTCGAAGGAGACGCCGGGCTGGAAGAAATTCTCGGAGACGCTCCGGTTTCCCGCCGGGGACCCGAGGGCCCACTAGGCGCTCCGGTAGGCCAGCTGCGCCCTACACGGTGACGTGGGCCGCCGTATCCGGATGACTGACTGAACCGATGATCTCGTCGGCCGCTCGAAGGCGGGCACCGAGCCCCTTGAGCATGCGGAAACTCACCGAAGGATAGGTTCTGCAGAGTTGATTGAACTCCCGTCGGGACAGGACAAGCAATCGCAGTGCGGTGTCCGCTACGACGGTAGCGGTCCTGGGCCCACCGTCGAGGAGGGCGAGCTCCCCGAAGAAGTTGGTAGGGGCGAGAGCGGCCAGGAACACGCCGTTGCGCGTCGCGGTCGCCTGACCGTCCACGATGATGAAGAACTCGTCACCGAGCTTCCCCTCTTGTGCCAGTACCTGTCCGGGGGTTGCCTCATACTCGGTCGAAATCGACGTGATCTCGGCGAGCTCCTTCTTGGAACAGTCCGCGAACAGGTCAACTTGCCCGAGGAGCGCCATCTTCGCCGAATTGGTGGTCTTCTTAGACATGAGTGCCTGACCCCACTCGAGTTGTAGGAACGTGATACATGGCCCGCCTCCCGCGCTGATCAGCTGCTTAAGAGCTTGCTGTGAGTGTTCACCTCCCCACTCTTCACGTCAAGCGGTATTCGACTGTGGTCCCGGACTCGATTGCCAGGCCGAGCCCCACTCTTATGGTTCTACCTGCGCAGAGAGATGATGATGCTGGTCAGGACTGTCCTTTGACCCACCTGGTCCAGGGTCATGAGCAACTCGATCCTGTGCATTTTCCGCGACCGATGACCCGCTACTTCGGAGAAATCCATCCTGCCTCGATGCGGCGGGGTTCTCCGACAGAAGGTCTGGCGGGAGCAGCTGCGGGAGCGGGACGAGTCCTATAAGCCGGCGTCGATCTCGGTGCGCCTGGAGATGCACGGCAGCCTGACGCACTCTCCGACGAGGACGTCGGGGACTGGACGGTCAGCAGTGCGAGCCGGTGACAGTAATCGAGCCTTCACTGAGTGCGGTCTCGGTGCTGGCCGGTGCGGTCGAGGTCTGGGGATTTGACCAGACCAGCTGCACGGCACCTGTCTCGGCGTTGTTGGGCACCAGGACCGACAGCGTGGTGGCGCTCGATTCGCTCACGCTGACGGGGGCCGCGGCGTCGATGGTGCCGTCGCACGAGGTGAAGTCGACGGTGGGGACGGTCTGGCCGACGCCAAGGAGCGTGGTGCCCTTGATCTTGTAGTCCTTGCCGACCGTGCCTTTGCTGGGCAAGGACTTGGGGTTCTCGGCGACCACCCCCAGGGTGTCGACGACGTGGGCTCGGGGATCGGTGGCGCTGTCGACCAGGCTGACCTGGACCCCACCGAAGGCGGCAGGCACCACGCTGGCGCACGGCAGCACCGTAAGGTTGCGGTTGCACTTCTTCAGGTATGAGGGCGCCCCGGTCGCCCCCTGGAAGCAGATCTTGACGCCCTTGATACTGGAGATCGACGGGATCACGTCGGTCAGGGTGACGTTGCCGGTGGGCTGGAAGTTGGCGCTGAAGGAGGTGATCGTTCCCACCTCCTGGAACCCCCTGGTGCCACAGGTGAGGACGCCGGGGCTGTCGGTCACGGTGAGGGACTGGCCGGAGACCGGGGTGGACGGGGCCGAGACCGTCACCGTCTGGGCTGGGGAGGTGGCGGTGGCCGCCACCTCCACCGGCCCCGATGTGCAGGTGGACGTCGTCGAACAGTCGGTGACCTGGATCTGGACGGTGGCCGAGGCGGTGGCCCCCGCTCCGCCGTTGCGGCTGGCGGTGTGGCCGGTGAACACCTCGGTGGTCGCGGTGCCGGCGGTGTCGGTTTCGGTCACGCTCGCGGTGTAGGACCCCGAGGAGGCGTAGGTGTGGGACGTGGTGGACGTGTAGGTCACCATGGGCGGGGTGCCGTCTCCGAAGGTCCAGGTATAGGAGGCGATGGACGAGGTGCCGGTGCCCGAGCCGGCGGCGCTGAAGTTGGTCACCCCGCTGGCGGCGGTGGTCGCCTGGATCGATGCCGCCGGTCCCTGGTCGGGGGCGATGGCCAACGAGTACGGCGTCATCCCCACCGGGAGCGAGGGGCCGGGTATGTCCGTGGCGATGGAGAGGGGGATCACCGTGTTGTGGGTGACGTCGGTCACATAGACCGTCGACCCGTTGGGCGAGATGGCCACGCCGAAGGGGGTGCCACCGACCGTGATCGGGGTGTCGGCCGTGCCGCCGCCGGGCGTGAGGGTGATCGGGGTCACCGTCGCGCCGCCCTCATCGGCCACGTAGGCCGTCGTGCCGTCGGGGGCGATGGCGATGCCCAACGGGGTCTGACCGGCCGGGATGGCCGCACCGGGGGCGTTGGTTGTCGTCGGGATGGGGATGACGGTGTTGGCCGACGTGGTCACATACACCGTCGAACCGTCGGGGCTGACGGCCAGCCTCACCGTGGGGGTCCCGACATTGATGGACGTGGTCGGACCGGTCGGATCGGCCGTGGAGAAGACGGTGATGGTGTCCGACCCGATGCTGCTCACATAGCCGGTCGTGCCGTCGGGGGTGATGGCCACATCATCGGGCTCACTGGCCACCGGGATGGTGGTGGCCGGAGCCGTGGGGCTGGCCGTGGAGAAGGCGGTGACCGAGTCGGAGCCGTAGTTGGTCACATAGGCGGTGGCGCCGTCGGGCGAGAGGGCGATGTTGTCCGGCCCGTTCCCGACCGGGATGGGCGAACCGATGGCCCGGTCGGTGACCGTCGAGATCTCGGACACCGAGTTGGACCCGGACTGGTTGACCACGTAGGCCACCGTCCCGCCAGGCGAGACGGCCACCGCCACGGGGTCGGTGCCACCGCTGAAGGACGGCTCGACGGTGTTGGACGAGGTGTCGACCGGGGTGAGGGAGGTGGCCGACGCGCTGGCCGAGCCGGCCACGTAGGCGAACGGACCCGGGCCGTTCTGGCCGTTCGGCGGATAGGACACCGTGCCGCTGAACGGCACGCCGAAGGCCGAGAGGGTGAACTGATCCCCGCTCCTCGCACCTTCGACTGTCGAGTACAGGGAGTCGAACGCGAAGGTGATCTGGGTGTTCGAGTACGAGGAGATGAGCAGCCCGGGACCACCGCTGGTGCCCGCCGTCCACGGTGTGCCCGTGGAGTCGGTGAAGGTGAGGTTCGACCCGTACCACGAGCCGGTGCCGCCGCTCGGCTGGGGTGCCCCGAGGCCGCTCTCCGGACCGAACCCGGAGCCGTAGACGGTGACGGTCGGTGTGGTCGATGTGCCGGCGAAGGTGACTCCGGAGACGGTCACCGTGACGTTGAGGCTCTGGGGCAACCCATCGGCGGCGGCATAGTGGGCCCCGGACGCCACGTGGGCCACCAAGGTGCAGGTGCCCGGCTCCACGAAGGACACGTCGAGGCCAGATGCGATGCAGACCGCGGGGGTCGATGAGGTGACCGATGTGGCTCCGTCACCGTTGGTGGAGACGGACGCCGTGAAACCCGTGTCGGCCGCGCCGGAGGCGGGCAGGTTGGTGATGGTGGGTGTCGTCGGCGTATAGAGACTGATGGGGAAGGACTGTGCGGTACCGTCCGCTGCGCTGTAGTCGGTGCCAGCGGCCACGTGGGCCACGAGGGTGCACGTACCCGGCTCCAGGTAGGACACCAGTCCGGTGCCCGGGTTGACGGAGCACGCCGTCGGCGTGGTGGAGGTCACAGAGGTAACACCGTCACCGGTGGTCGTGACCATAGGTGTGAAGCTGCCGCCGACGGACCCCGATCCAGGCAAGTTCGAGATGACGGGGGTGGTAGGGGCGGACGCCACGTACACCGCCGGTTGTCCCTCCACCGACACGTCCGCAGTGAGGGGGAACGTTAAGGTCGAGACCTCCGTGTCGGGGCAGTATTCGTAGTTGCCCGATCCGCCCGTGCGCGTGAACGTCTCATTCATCACCGTCGCCGTGTTGTCCGTATTGGACCAGCTTCCCGATCCACCCGATGCGCTGTACTGACAGTTGAGATCCAAGGCCGCCGACACGACGTCAACTGTCTGCGGCCCGATGGTGACCGGGTCACCTGAGGTGTCGGAGATGGTCTCGCTGACCGGATTGGTGGTCTCGGTGAGGGTCAGGCCGAATCCCCCCACCGAGCAATCGCTGTACGTGGTGCTGGTCAGGCTCAGCTGGGCCGTGCCCGGCTGGTCCGGATCGGACACCACGGTCGCCTCGTCGGCGACAGAGCTGCAGATGATTTCGTTACTGCTGCTCAAACTGCCCACCCCGGTCAGCTCATCGCCGACCGAGACGTTCGGGCCGGAGACTGAGCCGGAGTGGAGAACAGAGATGCCTCCCCCGGCGCCGGCCACGACGGGAGGTATGGCGACCCCCGCCACCACGCCCACTCCCGCCACCAGGACACCTACCAACGCTGTAGGTAGGACCCGCCGAAATCGAACCATCATCAACTGCCCCCTGCATCCCGGGCACGAACGCCTGACCGCCAAATTGCACAACGCCTAACCGCCAATTGACTTTGTCTAACATGTCACTCCCGAATGAGCAAGGAGCTGGCGGCGCGGACCAACGCCTTTTCACGCGTGGTGTCGCCCCCGACGTGTGGTGTGATTTTCAGGGCGTGTATGCACCAACGATCGGCAAGCTCGTGGTCGATGTTCACACGGCGATCGGAGGCGCGTCTCTCCGCTCAAGGAGCGGAGCGAATGGTCGCTTGGCTAAGATCTCCTGCGGCGCGGGCGGCGCGCTCCGGGGATTTCGGACGAGGGGGCGGCGTGGGGCGCTTCGAGCGGAAGAAGATGGTCATCCGTTGGGCGCACGGACCGGCCACGGTGGTCCTCGCCATAGTTGTCGGCTCCGTCCTCACACCCACTGGACGAGATGACGCCGCGGCCTCGACGATCCCGGCGGCGACGGCGAGGATCACGCCTCCACCGCTGGCCACCGTGGCGCCGACGGTGCCCCTTCCGATGGGGGCGACGAGACTCGGCCCGATCGGGGGCAGCGATCGGACCAGTGTCGACGTGGTGCTCCGCCCCCGGTCCGCTACCGGCCTGGCCCAGTTGGCGCGCCGAGGTGTCCATACCGGGATCGCCGGAGTTCGACCGGGTCCTGTCGCGTGCCGCGTTCGACCGCCAGTTCGGAGGTGATCCCTCTGTGGTTGCCGATCTGCGCGCCGCGGCTGCCACCCAGGGTCTCCGAACGACAGTCACCGACGGACTGATCGTCACCGTCTCCGGGCCCGTCAGTGGACTGGAGCGGCTGTTCCACACGAGGCTCGACAGGGTGAGGTTGGCGGATGGAACGTTCGGGCGCCTGTCCACCGCGCCGGCTGCCCTCCCGGGGGCTATGGCCCGTTCGGTATCCGCGGTGGTCGGGCTCGACGACGTGGCCCGGTCGCGACCCGTGTCACCCATTCCCAGCGGTGGGCATGCACCTGCGGCGGTCGACCTGACATCGGGCGGGACTCCCGCTGACAATGGACCCAGGGCCTGTGCCGCGGCGCGGTCGCTGCAGAGCTCGTTGGGGGCGGTCACCGACGGCGCAGTGGCAAAGATGTACGGGGTGGACGGCCTCTATGCGCGCGGAGCGGACGGACGCGGCCAGACCATTGATGTCTATGCACTCGACACATTCGACCCGTCCGACATCAGCGGGTTCGACCGGTGCTACTTCGGTAAGGCGCCTGCCGTGGAAATGTCCGTCCGGCTGAAGGTGGTACCCGTCGACGGGGGACTCCCCTCCGGTCCGGGCGTCGGGGAGGCGGCGCTCGACATCGAGAACGTGTCCGCCCTGGCTCCCGGGGCCCGAATCAACGTCTACGAGGCCCCGAATACGGTAACGGGGTCGCTGGACGAGTTCAGCCGGATCGTGGCCGATGACAATGCGTCGGTCGTCACCACGAGCTACGGACTGTGCGAGTCGGCCATGCAGCTGGAGGAGCCCGGGGTGCAGCAGGCCGAGAACCTGCTGTTCGAACAGGCGGCGGCCCAGGGGCAGACCGTCGTGGCCGCCACTGGGGACAGCGGTTCGAGCGACTGCAACTTGGGCGACCAGTCGGCCAAACCCGTACTGTCCGTCGACGATCCAGCCAGCCAGCCCTACGTGCTCGCCGTCGGTGGGACGAGCCTCGTCCCGGGAGGCGAAACCGCCTGGGGATCCCCCTCGGGCGGTGGAGGTGGCGGTGGGCTGTCACGGACCTGGGCCGCCCCTGCGTGGCAGATCGACAGCGGAGTTCCCGGAGTGGCCGACCCGACGACCATTGCAGCCGCCGAACAGGTGCCCGGCCCGAACTTCTGCGCCCCCGATCCCACCTCGTGCCGCGAAGTCCCCGATGTCAGTGCCGCTGCTGACCCCTCCGCAGGTGGGGTCACTGTCTTCTACGGAGGCCGGTGGACCGCCGCCGGCGGCACGTCGTCAGCCGCCCCTCTCTGGGCGGCCATGTTGGCCGACACCGCCTCGACCACGGAGTGCCAGTCCGTCAGCGGCACAGACCGCCCACTGGGATTCGTCGCCCCGCTGCTCTACCGTGTCGCCGCGGACCCCACCGATTACGCCCGGTCGTTCCATGACGTGACCTTGGGAACGAACGCAGTTGGCTCCAAGGCCGACGGGCTCTTTCCTGCAACGGTCGGCTACGACATGGCCACCGGACTGGGCTCACCGGAGCTCACCGGTCCGGGCGGCGCTCCAGGATTGGCCTCCGCCCTTTGCACCTCGGTCGCTGCACCGGTTCCCACGGTCAGTGGCCTGTCCCCGGACACCGTCTCCGTCGCCGCTACCGATAGCGCGGCCCGGGTGGTCACTGTGACCGGTAGCGGATTCGAGGGTTCCGACGGAACCAGCCTGGTGTCGTCGGTATCTGTCGGTGGCGAGGTCATTCCCGCCACCTCCGGTAGCCATCGTCGGGTCCGGGTCTTGTCATCCCGGCGGCTCAAGGTAACGGTGCCAACCGGAGCCCAGTTGGCCCGCTCGGGCAACGGCGCCGGCGACTACCAGGTGATCGTCACTCTGGCCGGCGGGGCGGCGAGCAGGCCGACACCCGACGCCGTCCTCCACTATGTGGACGTCGCCAGCGGACTCCCGGTCCCCTCGGTGGAGCAGGTCGGTCCCACCGGTGGACCCCGATCGGGTGGGGTGAAGGTTGCGATCAGCGGATCCGGGTTCGACTCGGCCACGCGGGGTCGAATTCGGATCGGTTCCAGCCCGCGTGTTCCGCGTGGTCTCCGACGACAGGATCCTGGCCGAGGTACCCGCCGAGCGAGCGGCCACACGTTGCACCGGCCCGACCGCCCCATCGTCCGACGTCTGCCAGGTCCAGGTCACCGTGGTGTCACCGGGAGGCACCAGCGCTACGGCGCCGATCCTCCCTCCGTTCGCCGGCACGGTCACGACCGACGCCTATGGGGCCGTCTCGGCGCCGTCCGGATGCGGGTGCGAGGTCACGCCGGCATCGACCGAGTACGACTACCTGGCTGCTCCGGTGGTCAGCTCGGTCACGGCCAGGACCGGCGCCGACGGCAAGCAGTACATCAGCGCCTCCGGATACTCGAGGATCGTGGTCACCGGTGACGGCTTCGACATCCTCGGCTACCTGTGGACCGACATCGGGACTCCTGGCCGGGCGACGTCGGTTGTCGCCGGGCCTTCAGGGCTCGGCTATCCCGGCCTGGTCAGCATCAGTGCGACCCAGCTGGTCCTCGAAGCACCCAGCGCCCCACCCGGGTCCGCGCTTCCGCTCACGGTATCCGTGACGGTGCAGACACTGGCCAGCCCGAACCGCGGGTCCCTCGGCTCGACGTCGCCCCCGAGTGATCCCGGATATGTCGTGTACGCGCCAGTTGCCACCATCACCGGCTTGTCCACCCCCTCCGGCCTCTCCGCTGGGTCGACCGCCGGAGGAACTCCGCTCACCATCACCGGGACGGGCTTCGGGGCGGCCATAAGCATCCAGTGGGTGGACCAGGTCCCCGGTGGGCCGTCTTTCGGCGAGACCAGTGCTTTCCAGATCGTCGGGTCGACCATCGTGGTCGCCACGCCACCGGCTGCCGTCGGCCGGGACGACGTGCTGGTGTGCACCCCGAGCGGATGCTCGACCGCCGATCCAACAGTGGACACCTTTACCTACGCCGCTCCCGGAGATCCGGTACTCGATGCAGGCCACCACCTGAAGGGACCCGCCGCCGGGGGTACGGCGGTGCAGTTGGTCGGATCGGGGCTCGGGTGGGTGGTCTCCGTCCGGTTCGGTTCGGTGGACGCCACAACCTTCGCCAATCCCGCCGGGACCGACGACGGGGGTGACCCCACCAGGATTGACGTCACCGCGCCGCCGGGCCAGGCCGGAACTACTGTCCCCATCGAGGTGGAGACGCTGGCCAGCGAGCTGGACGGATCGGGATTCTCGGTCGCCAACCCGGCGGTCATGTTCACCTACGGCCCATAGGCCCGAGCTACGAGGTTCCGGTAACACCGACCCGGAACCGGGACGACCGGCGCGCGTCGATTCTGCATCCAAAAGTGCCGGACGCCGACCGGCGCCACTGCCGATTCCGCCGCTTCGCTAAGATCCCCAGGTCAAAGAGGTGGGCTCCGCGAACGTATGGTCTCGGGGTTTCTCGCCTACCTAGTCGAATAGGGCCGGTGCTCGTTGGTAGCGAATCTGGGTGATGTCTCCATCGTTTCGGGTTGGTTACCCGTCGCCTTGTTCTGGGTCACCTTGGCGGCAGTGGTCGTATCGGTAGTATGGCGCCACGACTGGAAGTGGGAGTTCGCGATCGGAATCCCACTCGGCATCGCATTCATCGTCGTGCTGTTCGTGGCGCTACACCTCTTCGAACCGATCCCGGCCGGTGCCCCTCACTCGATGTATCTGTGGCTCGGCGCGGCCTGTCTCGTCGGAGGGTTGGTCATCGCCGGTTGGCGCGTGGCCCACGTATGGCGCCGGATCCTCGGCATCCTTGCTGTCGTCCTGGCGGTGGTGTCGGCCGGAAGCGCGGCCAATGTCACATTCGCCTACTATCCGACCCTGTCGCGGCTCCTCGGCAAGGAAGCCAACCACTTCCTTGACGACGCAACGCTGAAAGCGCTGCGCGACCAGGTCCAGCGAACCGGGATTCTGCCCCACCACGGTGCCACCTTGGCAGTGTCCATACCAGGGGTCGTGTCGCACGTGAACGCCCCGGATGCCTATGTATGGGTGCCCCCGGACTGGTTTGCCCGGGGCAACCCCCAACTTCCCGTTATCGAGCTGTTGCACGGGACACCCGGAAGCCCCTCGGACTGGACGCGCGCCGGGTTTGCAGATGCGACGTCCCTCGCTTTCGCCGAACGCAATCACGGAGTTGCCCCGATCCTGGTCATGCCCGCAATAAACGGGTCGGAGACCGGCGACAGTGAGTGTGTGGACAGCAAGCTCTACGGCAACATGGAAACTTATCTGACCGTGGACGTCCTGGCCTATATGGCCAAGAGCTTCAACGCCGACGTCAAACCCGGATCGGTCGCGGTGGCGGGGCTTTCCGAGGGAGGTACGTGTGCCACCAACCTGGCGCTCCGGAACCCGAACCTCTATACGACATTTGCCTCGTACTCGGGTTACGCCAATCCGACCTACCAGTCCGAAGACAGAAGTCAGACCATTGCGTCACTGTTCGGTGGGTCGCGCCACGCCTATGACGCCAACGACCCGCTGTACCTAATCAAGCACGGTCACTACAACGGCATGGCCGGATGGTACGAGGTCGGTGCCCAAGACAGCGAAGCGCTGTCCGACATCAAGATGCTCGTACCTCTAAGCGTCAAGGCCGGGATCGAGACGTGCTCGGCCGAGCCCTCGGGTGGCCACGACTTCACCTTTTGGAGCCAGGCGTTTCACGACTCGCTCCCGTGGCTGTCGTGGAGACTGAAGCTGACACCTCAGCCCGCCTCGACTGTGGCTCATTGCACAATGGGTGCTTCGCAAACCTAATGCGAACATGACAGCGGCCGCCATGCTCGCGGCGCTGTCAGCACTGCCCTGTGGCGTGCCCCGCTAACCGACCGGTGGTCGGGACTTGAGCAACGAACCGACCACAGGCAACTCGACCACGGACTCTGCCCGAGCGATGGCCAGGCTGCTCGAAGCGAGAGGTAGGAATGGTCCGGTCACCACGAACCGAGGATTCCACTGTGGCTCGTACTTCTTGTTGAACTTCCAAAGAGACTCGATCTGCATGGTGTCGCTGAAGTGGTGGAGGACGGACTTTTCGAGGTGGGTCCACGGTCCGTCGCCGGCTTCACCCGCCACCACGGACCGCATGGTGGCGAAGTTGAGCCCGAGGCCGCGATACCCGCGCTCGGCCATCCAATTGATCGTCTCGATGATCACGAAATCGGTGAGCCCGTTGGGGGCATCGGTGTCGGCGGTCCGCCTCATGAGGTCAAGGGAGAATCCGTCGACCTCGCTGGCCGGGACGTACTGGTTGAAGGCGAGTGGCTTTCCTTCCGCATCGAAGCACACGGCCAGCAGCAACCCTTCGTCCCGCGGGTCGAAGATCCGGCTCAGGGTCATCGAGTAACCGCGCTCGGCTTCTCCCTGGCGCGTCTCGGTCATCAGCTCGAGGAGCTGTTCTCGCACCTCCGTCGACACTTCGGCCAAGGAGAGGTAGCACTCAACCCGGCAGCCCTCCTTCTGGACCCGGTTGTAGGAACCACGTAGCGACTTCATCGCCTTCCCCTTGAGCGTGAAGGTCGAGCAGTCGACGATTGCTTCGTCGCCGATGTAATGATCTACCAGGCCGGCGGCCCGGTAGACCCCCAGCCAGCCCTGGGAGGCGGCAAGTACCACAGGTGACCAGTTGTTCCCCTCGGCGAAATCCATGACGTCCGACCACACTTCGGCACGATCGCCAGGGGGTCCGATGGGGTCTGGCGATACCAACATGACCCCGTTGATCACCGAATAGGCCACCAACGACTCACCGGTGAAGAACCAGGACTTGTCGTCACGAAGTGCGAAGTAATCGAGCGTGTCTCCACCGTGCGCCTCGATGATGGCTCGGGCCTGCACAAAGGCCTCGTGGCGGGCGGCTCCGGTACGACGCGACTCTCGATTGGGCCGAACCACCAGAGCCAGCAGCGCCAACGTCGCCACGATCAGGAGAAAGACCACCTGGGACTGTTGATGGTGGTGGTGGGGGAGGTTGCCCACCCCCGCCGCGGCGGCGATCACCACCAGACCGACAGCGGCCACGGCGATGAACAGACGGCTCACTCCGGTCGGCCGAACCCGGAAGTGCCGGTGTTCCACCAGGAGCCACAAACTGAAAACAAGCGCGACGATGGATCCCTGGGGAGGCCGGCCCTGGGCCAACCGGTCCACCGTGGTGGCGAGGACCAGCACCAGCGTGGCGATCCACACCGGTCGTAGACCGCGCCTCAGCCCACGGGCCAAGCCCACCAGGGCGAGACCGGCCACCACGGCCTCCGTCACCGTCAGGGGGTGGATCCCGAAGAGCAGCCAGTGGTCGACCGGGCGGGTACCCCGGACGTTCCAGAGGAGGGCGAATACCACATTGAGCCCCCCCGAGACCAGCAACACGCCTGCGCCAAACCGGCGAATCCGTCGACGATGGATCGACCGCACGAGGACGGAATGGTCGATCGGCCATGTCGGGCCCGTCGGTAGAGCGGCCACCTTGGTGGTTCCTGTCAGGTCCGGCCCACGTCGAGCCAACGCAAGGCGCTCCAGCAGGACCGGGCTTCGGTGAGAGCGCTCGTGGAGCCACAACGCGACCTCGAGGTCCCGCCCGCCCGTCAACTCCACATAGGAGAACCGGTCGATAGGAACGTAGGGCTGGGGAAGTCGAAACCGGGAGCGTCGCCCCACCACTGATGTTGTGCCGCTGCCAGAGTTGGCGTAGAAGCCCTCACCAACGACCGACAGCTCCGGTTCATGGGTATGACCGGAGATGAGTCCAGCGAAGCCCTGAGTCGCCAGGCGCGCGCCGCGTCGGCGCGTGCCGGGGCGTTGTGACTGGCCGGATCCGACCGGGCGCTGACCGCCGTCTCCGCCAAGGCTTTGTTTACCCGCAGCAGTGTGGCGGCAGCGGCAACAGCAGCGACAAGGATCATGAATACGACCAGGATGCCGAATCCGAGGAGCCACCTCACCGCGTGATGGTGGAGCAGCCCACCGACCCCGGGAAGGAAGGTCAGCAACCGCAGGAGCAGGATGGCCACAAACGGTACGGCCACGAGCCACAGCTTGCCGACGATCTTGCGGTAGAAGAGACGCGAGCCGAGGAAGTCGCCGATGTCACCGTCCAGCCACTGGACTCCCTCGAGAAGCGATCCCGGACGCTGACGCGTTTCGAGTTCAGGAAGCAGGTCTCGAACGACGTGGTGGCCAAATGGTGTGTCGACTGGTGACCAGGGATCCTCGAACGCATTGAATTGGTCGACCTGATTGCCGTGGATCACCCGGACAACCTGGGATCCGTGTTCGGTGGTGCAGTGGACGTCACAGATGAGGGCCAGGGCGTCGACGCCGAATCGCGTGGTCAGGACTGCGGCTGCCTCGCCGTCCCAAGCCAGTTGGCCGTCGTGGTTGCCCGACAGGACCACGATGCGGCGTCCCTCCTGTGCGGCAAACCGGGACGCCGCCTCGGTCAGCTGCTCATGGCTGTCCAGGATGGCGTCGATGTCGGGCGGTCCGGCCAGTAGCTCGAAGCCATCGCCGGCGATGATGAACAGGCCAGGGCCCGACCATGCGTCGAGCAGTTTGGTCAGTTCGTCGGCTACGGCCGTTGAGCGTTGGGTGGCCACCGGAGCAAGGTGGAGGTCGCTCACTACGACCATCCGGCCACCGACAGGGAGCTCGACGTCGATCTGCTCATCGATGAGGGACAGTGCTGGAGCACTCTGCTCGTCGCCAATGATTTCGGGTCCGCCTCGTCCGGCTAGCCCTTCGCGGTCTCCGAGGTCCACCGTGTTCGCAACCTCTTTCACAGCGATCGGACCCTCGGGCGAGCTGGTCAACTGGGAGCCTCGGGACGGAGCATGGGAAAGAGGATCACGTCTCGGATGGCCTCGACCTCGGCCAACAGCATCACCAGGCGGTCGACGCCGATCCCTAGTCCGGCCGTGGGCGGCAGCCCGTATTCGAGCGCCCGCACGAAGGCCCGGTCGGCGGGATGTGCCTCGAGGTCGCCATGAGCCGCGGCTTCCCCCTCCTGACGGAAACGCTCCTGCTGTTCCTCGGGAATGTTCAGCTCGCTGTACCCGTTGGCGAACTCCTTGGCATCGATGCACAATTCGAAGCGGTCGGCCATCGTCGGATCTTCACGAGTACGGCGGGCCAGTGGCGAGACCTCGATGGGAAATCCCGTGACGAAAACGGGGTCGACCGTCAACGGGAGTAGGACGGTGTCGTACAGTTCGAAGATCAGCTTTCCGGAGCCCCACTCCGGCAGGTAATCGACACCGTGCACGTCGCACACGGCGCGCACATCCTCGACCGGGTCAGTCGGGTGGAGACGGCGACCCACGACCTCCTCCAGCCAGTCCAGAAGGTCGCGCCGGGGCCACGGCGGAGTGAGATCGATGGCCCGGCCTCCCACAGTGAAGTTCATGCGTCCGGTCGCTCGCTCCGCCGCTTCGACGATCAGGCGCTCGCTCAGGTCCATGGCGTCGGTCACGTCACCGAAGGCCCTGTAGGCCTCGAGGGCGGTGAACTCGGGACTGTGTCGGGTGTCGATCCCCTCATTTCGGAAGTTCCGGGCGATCTCGAAGACCCGCTCGTATCCGCCGACGACCAAGCGCTTCAGATAGAGCTCCGGGGCAATGCGCAAGCTCAGGTCGATGTCGAGCGCGTTGGCGTGGGTCAAGAACGGCCGGGCCAGCGCCCCGCCGGCTTGCGGCTGCAGGATCGGGGTTTCGACCTCGACGAACCCGTCGGCGGCCAACAGGGCGCGGCATGGCGGCGATGGTGCGGAATCGGATATCGAATACCAGGCGACTGTCGGGATTGGCGAGGAGGTCGATCTCGCGCTGACGGTAGCGGGTGTCAGTTGCCGTCAGGCCGTGCCATTTGTCCGGCAGCGGTCGAAGAGACTTGGACAGGAGGTGCAGCTCGATCACGTCGACGGACAGCTCGCCACGTCGGCTGGTCACCACCTCCCCTTCGGCGCCAATCCAGTCTCCCAGGTCCATCTGGTCGAGCACCGCAGTTGCCGTCGCCGACAGGACGGAGGATTGCATCAATAGCTGGATAGCACCGGACAGGTCCTGGAGGGTGGCGAAGGAGAGCTTGCCGTGGCCGCGTAACGAGGTCACGCGTCCTGCCAATCGCACCGTTTCGCCCGTCCGGGTGTCAGGATCCAGGCTCCCATGGCGTTCCTGCAGCTGAGCGGCGACGGCCGTCCGGTCGAATCGGAAGGGATAGGGATCGATGCCCTGGTCGGAGAGTACTTCGCGTTTCTTCCGCCGCTCGGCACTCAACAGGTCGGCGGTGCGCTGCGCCGCAACCCCGTCGACGGCCTCGTCCGCCACTACGTTCGGGTCGGACACTGACGACACATCCACGGCTTCTCCCTCAGCGAGCTGAACCTACAGATCCGGCTCACCCGGACCCGGTGGGAATCTTAAGCGCTCTCGTTCATGGGCACCCTGAATAATTGCCACTCACCGGCGGTCAACATATGCTTCGCCTGCGCCCCTAGCTCAACGGTAGAGCAGCAGATTCTTAATCTGCAGGTTCCTGGGTTCGAGTCCGGGGGGGCGCACCATGCAGAGGTGGAGTGCGGACACCCCTACGGGGATGGCGAACCTTCATCGACCGACACGGTCCTGGGCGACCGCTTGACGTGGGCCTTCATGACCGGAGGCGCCCACCGCGTCAGCAACACCACTCCGGCGAACATGACCAACAGGAATATCGCCTCCAAGGCGATAGCCACCGGGGACGAGGCCAACTGTTCGCCGAACAGTTCCACTCCCATGGCGATGCTGGCCAGTGGGTCGACGATCAGCAATGTCGACTGCGACGCCGACAGCGGCCCAGCAGCGAAAGCCGCCTCGAGCAGGAAGGTACCAGCCACCCCGCTGGCCACTACGGCGTAGACCGGCCAATGGGCGAGCATCCCAATCCATCCGTACTTCGCCAACGCGTCCGTTGCCGACTTCACGAAGGCGGCATCGATGGCCCACATCATCCCGGCGGCGGCACCCAGCAGGGCCGCCTTTCTTGTCGGCGATCCCCATCGGCTGAGCAGGACGAGGACGGCGACCGCTGCTCCTCGAGTTGTCAAGGCCACTACCCACGCGGTCGCCGACGGATTTCCGTGCCCCTCCTGAGGTCGAGCCACCAGGAGAAAGCCGAATAGCCCGGCGCACAGGAGGACCGCCGCCCCCCAGGTGCGGCCGGGGATGGTGTCATGGAGCCAGAAGGCACGAATTGCCAGGGTGAAGACCAGTTCGGTCACCAGTAGGGGTTGAACAGTGGCCAGGGTTCCGAAATAGAGCGCCAGCGCGGTGAAGACAAAGGTCCCGGCCATGGCCACCATGCCGAGCAGCCACATGGGCTGGCGGATGAGACCGCCAACAGTCTGGGCCAGTGAGCGCTTCCCCTCGTCGCCGGTCACGTTCGTCAACCGGTGGAGCACCGATGCCAAGGCCTGGCTGAACGCGCCCAGCAGTGCGAAGCCGACAGCGATCATCCGGTCACCTGTCCGCTGATGGTCTCCGTGTGAGCGCTCACGACGACACGCATGTCGCCGGCTCATGCGACGGCTCTCCCGCCAGACCCAGTCTCCACGAGATCCAGGGAAACGCATCGGACAGTGCCTGGCTCCAGAGGTCGAAGTCGTGCCCTCCTGGACGCACCGCCAGGCAGGTGGCGATGCCGGCCTGGGCAGCAGCTGGCTGGAGCCGGTGAGCGGCGGCCAGGGGCGCGGCGTCCGCATCACCCACCTCGAACCACCCGGCCAAGCCGTGGAAGTCGCCGCCCGCAAGAAGGCGCAGCGGATCATGCCGGTCGAACGCCTCGGTGGACCCGCCGAACAGGATTCGGATCGTGTCGGCAAGGTCCGTCTCGTGGTATTGCGGTGCGAGGAATCCGCTGAACGAAGCGAACGTCGGGTAGACGTTCGGATGGACCAGTGCGAGCACGACCGAGCACGTGGCTCCGGCGGACAGCCCCCCGATGGCCAGCGAACCCGGCGCGTCAGACGCGTCCAGATCGGCTCGGGCGAAAGCGGGAACATCGGTCACCAGATAGGTCTCGGCGTTCCCGAATGCCGAGTTGACGCACTCCGAGTCATCGGTGTGGATCCCGTTGGGATCGGCCATCACGATGATCGGAGCGCGGCCATCGTGATGGGCGGCAAACGCGTCCGCGGTGATGTCTGCATTGCCTTGCCGGGACCAGTCGGCGGCACTCCCAGGCTCACCAGGGAGCAGCACGAGGGTGGGGAGTCGGGGTATGGAACGGGCGAACCACGCAGGAGGCAGGTAGACATAAGCCGGACGGGTGGCGAAGTGGGAGACGGTGGGCGGAATGGTCACGGTAACGACCACTCCTCTCGTAGGGAGTTTGCCGGTCCGTGCCACTTCGGCCCGGAGGGCGGCAATCTGGGGCAGGTCGACCAGATGCTCGGGCTCATCCGTGACCAGCCGGTCCACCGTAGGGAAGGTGCCCGACCGTACGTTGACTGCGCCCAGGGTGACCACGGCCATCAACATGACGGCCGCGATTGAGGCGATGCGCCGCCCGCGTCCAGCGGTGGTCCAGCCCACCACCGAGACCACCACAGCCAGGATGAACAATGCGCCCCACACCAGGGGCCACCAGGGCGTGCCACCCGATACGAGGTCGCCGAGCCGGAGCAGGACTGCGATGGCAACCGACACCAACACGGCCACCGGTACGCCGATGCCGAGCTGGCGGCGCCAGCCCCCCCGTCGCCAATCGACGACCGAGGCCAAAAAGACGACCGCGACGCATTCGACCACGACGGGCAGCCAGCCTGAGACGATAGAGATGTTCACGGTTGGCTCCCTCAGCGGGCCCGACCCGGACCCGGGGCGCTACTCCTCGGCCCGACTCCGCAAACCTACTGCCGCCCGCACGACACAACGGTGCCAAGCAAACTCCGAACACCCACTCACTATGCCGAGGGACCTCTGTCTACCGCTTGCACGACAGGAGTTGCAGGATCCACGGGCCCGCTTGAGACCACGGGTAGCCTCAGCTCGCCAGGGTCGGCACGGGGGATTACCTTGAGCCATTCTTCCTAGACCACGAACAAAGGGACTGGCATGGCTGAGGAAGCATTAGCCCCTACCACCAGTGCAGATGGCGACGGACTCACCCGAGATGTCGGCTTCTTCGGCCTGCTGCTCACCTCGGAAGGGTCGATCATCGGCTCGGGCTGGCTGTTCGGTGCGCTGGCCTGTTCCCTCATCGGCGGCCCGGCCGCCATCATTGCCTGGTTGATCGGCTCGGTGGCGGTCATTCTGCTGGCGCTGGTCCATGCTGAGTTGGGCGGAATGTTCCCGGTCAGCGGTGGTACCACCCGCTTCCCGTACTATGCCTTCGGAGGGCTTGCCGGCGCCTCCTTCGGGTGGTTCTCATGGCTGCAGGCAGTTGGAACGGCCCCCATCGAGGTGGAGGCGGCCATCACCTACACCGGCAACTACTGGCATGGTCTCACCAAAGTCTCAGGCGGGGTGCCCGTCCTCACCCCCACGGGCTACCTGGTGGCCACCGTGATGATGGCTATTTTCGTCGTGGCCAATCTGTTCGGCGTGCGCTACCTCGTGCGGGCCAATAATGCCATCACAACCTGGAAGATCATCATCCCTGTCCTGACCATCCTGGTGCTCTTCTTCACCCACTTCGACACTTCCAACTTCACCAGCCATGGATTCGCCCCATTCGGTCTCCACGGCATTCTCGCGGCGGTGAGCGACGGTGGAGCGGTGTTCGCCCTGGTCGGCTTTGAGCAGGCGGTCCAGCTAGGTGGGGAAAGCAAGAACCCCCAGCGGGACATGCCTCGGGCGGTGATTTTCTCCATGTTGATCGGGGCAACCATCTACGTCCTCCTGCAGGTGGTGTTCATCGGCGCACTGCCCGAACATGCCCTGGCTCACGGGTGGGCCAATGTGAACTTCACCGGCATCTTCGGTCCGTTCGCCGGTCTGGCCAAGGGACTCGGACTGGCGTGGTTGGCCTACATCCTCTATGCCGACGCCATCATCGCTCCCACCGGCTCGGCCCTGATCTACACCACCACCACCAGTCGGATCACCTTCGGCATGAGCAAAAACGGCCACGTGCCCGTCGCCTTCGAGAGGACTAACAAGCGGTCGGTGCCTGTCTTCGGGCTCATCTTCACCTTCCTGATGGGCCTGCTGCTCTTCCTTCCCTTCCCCGGGTGGCAGAAGCTGGTCGGCTTCATCACCTCGGCCACGGTACTGATGTACGCCGGCGCGCCGCTGGCCCTCGGTGCGCTGCGGCATCAGAAACCCGAAGCACCCCGCCCCTTCCGCCTCCCGTGGGCCCGGATCCTCTGTCCCGCCTCGTTCATCTCGGCCAGCCTGATCATCTACTGGAGCGGGTGGGAGGTGGTATGGAAGCTCATGGTTGCGGTAATCCTGGGATATGCCCTGATGGGCATCTCCCGGATCACCCACGCCAACCCGGTCCACTCACCTTTGGACTGGAATGCGGCCATCTGGCTGTGGCCATACCTGATCGGCCTGACCGTCATCTCCTACCTGGGTCAGTTCCAAGGGGGCCGAATGAGCATCCCCTTTTATTGGGACATGGTCGTGGTCGCCATCTGGAGCCTCATTGTTTACTACACAGCCGTCCACTTCCGTTTGCCTGAATCGAAGGTAGACGAGTATGCCCAGGGTGTCTACGGATTCGAGAGCTGAACCAGCACCTGGCGTGTGAAGCATCTCCCACGCTATTCGTCGAGACTTCCCATATTGCCCGCCGGTGCAGTCAATGCTGGAAACCCCTACTGCAGGGACATGGATGACTGCAGGGACATGGATGACATGTTCCGCATCCAAAGTTGTTCCGCGCCCGAAGGTACTGCGTGCCATAGTTGGCTCCTGAAGAGAGACCACGGCGAGGAGCTTGCGCGATGACGAGTACGACGGCTCGTGACGAGATCTACTACGACCCGTACGATTTGGACCTGCAGCGCGACCCCTACCCCGTCTTCCGCCGCATGCGGGAGGAGGCGCCGCTGTACTACAACGAGCAACACGACTTCTTCGCGGTCAGTCGTTTCGACGACGTGGAGGCGGTACTGAAGGATCCGGTCCACTTCAGCTCAGCCCGGGGCAACATCCTGGAGCTGATCAAGATCGACATGGACCTGCCGTCTGGCGTGTTCATCTTTGAGGATCCACCACTCCACACCGCCCACCGCGGCGTCCTGTCCCGGGTCTTCACCCCTAAGAAGATGAACGCCTTGGAGCCACAGATCCGCGAAGTGTGCGCCGAGGTGCTCGACCCGCTGGTCGGCTCCGACCGTTTTGATTTCGTCCTCGATCTGGGCGCCCGGTTGCCGATGCGGGTGATCGGGATGCTCCTCGGCATCCCCGTGAACGACCAGGAGGATGTTCGGCGACGCAAAGACGACACCCTTCGGCGCGAGCCCGGCCAGCCGGGAGAGTTCAGTGAGGACCAGTTCGCCGACGCTGCCTTCTTCGAGGAGTACATCGACTGGCGTCGGGAACACCCCTCGGACGATCTCATGACCCAGCTGATCTCGGCCGAGTTCGAGGACGAGACCGGGAAGGTGCGGTGCCTAACCAGGGATGAACTGCTGATCTTCGTGAATGTCTTGGCTACCGCCGGCAACGAGACGACCAACCGGGTGATCGGCCACTTGGGGAGGATCCTGGCCGAGCATCCCGGCCAACGCCGCGAGCTGGTGGAAGATCGATCGCTGATCCCCAACGCCGTGGAAGAGATACTCCGTTTCGAACCTCCGGCCCTGCAGGCCTGTCGGTACCTTCCCGAAGACGTGAAGATCCAGGGCCAGACGGTGCCGGCGGGGAGCACGCTGATGGTGCTGTTGGCCTCAGCCAACCGGGACGACCGAGCCTTCCCCCCCGATGGCGACGTGTTCGACATCCACCGCAAGATCTCCCACCACCTGACCTTCGGCTACGGCATCCACTTCTGTCTCGGTGCCGCCCTGGCCCGATTGGAAGGACGGATCGCCATCGATGAGATCCTCAGCCGCTTTCCCGAGTGGGATGTCGATTGGGAGCACGCCCAACTCGACAGCTCGCAGGTTCGGGGTTGGTCCACCCTCCCCGTGCACCTGCCGACAGACTCCGGTCGCAAATAGGAGGGCATGCGAATTTGACGCTCCAGTTTTGTCGACAGTCCGGTGTTGAGTGGGCTACCGACAAAACGCTCATGACCAGGGGGTCAGACTCACGCTCAGAACGCCATTCCCTACGTTGTCTGGCACGATCTCCCACATTGTCATTTGTCCACTGGGCTAGTATCTGCTGCCGTAGCGGCGAGGAAGTGCCGGCGGAACAGGGCGGGCACCGGATCAGGCGGAGGTCACATGGCGGTGGGGCGAGGTAGGACGGCGGGCATCATCATGATCGGACTGGCCGTGGTCGCTGGGGCGTGCTCGAGCCCGACCTCGGATTCGGTCAACAGCACATCCACGACCCTGTCGAAGGCGACCACCACGGGCGCGGTCACGTCGTTCGGGAACGGCACGTACTCAGTCGGCACGAGTCCGGGGGATGTCGCCCCCGCGACCTACCGCACGAGCGGCGGCCCACACTGCTCGTGGGCCATCATCTCGAGCTTCGGGCCACCACCCGACGACTTCGTGAGCGACAACCCTCCAGCGGGACCGGACATCGTCACACTCGCCCCGACCGCCAAGGGGTTCCGGACCGATGGTTGTGGGACCTGGACTTCGGCACCCTACACCGGGACCGTCGCGTCCACGTTCGGCGACGGCACCTACGCCGTCGGTGTCGAGATCCGCCCTGGGGCCTATCGGGCACCGGGAGGTCCCGGCTGCTCATGGGCCCGCCTGTTCGCATTCGGAGAGGGCAACGAAGGGAGCAACTACCGGGAGAGTGGACCCGGTTCGTACTCGGTCATCATCCCGTCCACCGACCTCGGATTCGAAACGCGTCACTGCGGCACGTGGACCCCCGTCGGGTAGCGGGCGTGGTCGGTTCGTCGACGCTGCCGGTAGTGGTGCTTCACGCGACCGGACGGCACTTGCGCCCCCTGAGTGAGTGAGTGGGCGAGGGGGGACTTGAACCCCCACATCCTTTCGGACACAGGAACCTGAATCCTGCGCGTCTGCCAATTCCGCCACTCGCCCGAGCGACCGGAAGAGGCTACCCGAAGATCGGACTGGTCGAAATTGCAGGGTGGGCACTGTCGGGTGCCTGCCGCTGCCTGCCGGAGATTGTGAAACGCCCAGTCGCTTCCCCAGGTCCGTCCCGAGCCTCGATCATCCATTCCCGAGGCTGATCTCGCTCCCTGTACCCCCTACCAGGGGGTAGACATCGGTAGGCTGGCGCCGACATGGGACTTCAGAATTTCGAAGGGCGCCTCGAGCGCATGGTCGACGGCACCCTCTCCAAGGCCTTCCGGGGCGAGTTGCATCCCGTGGAGATCGGACGCAGGTTGACCCGGGAGATGGACCTCAAGCGCCGTCTGGGCGTCAACGGTCTCATCGCGCCCAACGCCTTCGTGGTCCACCTGGCCGCGTCGGACTTCGATCGTTTCGAAAGCTTCCTGGACGCCCTGGTGCGCGAGCTCGAGGAAGCCGCCCGGGAGCACGCCCGGACCGAGGAGTACGTCTTCGTCGGCCCGGTCACCGTCTCGGTGGTGGAGGATCCGCGCCAGCGACGGGGCCGATTCGCCGTCGTCTCCGACGTCCACGAGGGACCTCAGGGGCTGTCGGCCGCCTCGGTCGTGCTCGCCGATGGAATGAGGGTGGTGCTCGGACCGGAACCGATAACCATCGGCCGACTACCCGAGAGCACGATCGTGATCAACGACCCGAACGCCAGCCGGCGCCACGCGGAGATCCGGCGGAACGGGAACGACGTCGTAGTGGTCGATCTCAACTCGACCAACGGCACGAGGGTGAACGGGGCGACGATCCGGGAGCGGGTGCTCAGCGACGGCGATCAAATCGTCATCGGGACCACCGTGCTCCGGTTCGAGACCTCGTGAGCCCTGGCAACCGGCCTTGATCCCATTCCTCGCGTCCGCCGCCCCGGTCCCGGTCGACAACACTCCCCTGCTCCGGGTGTTGGAGTTCGGGGTGATCCTGCTGCTCTGGCTCTTCTTCATGTGGGTGATCCGGGCCGTCTGGGTTGAAGTGCGCCCGCTCAAGCGCAAGCGTCGAAGGGGCAAGGACGCCGATCCGGCGGTCGCCGGCAAGCGTCGTCGTGCCATGCGTCTGCATGTGATCCGCCCCGACGACCAGTCGGGTCGCGTCTACGAGGTGGGGGAGGAGGTCACCGTGGGCCGGGCTCCGGGCTGTGGCGTCCCCATAGACTACGACTCGTACGCTTCCAACCTCCACGCCCGTCTGTTCCGCCTCGACGGCGACCTGTGGGCCGAGGACCTGAACTCCACCAACGGGACCTGGGTAAATACGGTGAGAATCGAGGAGCGGACCAAGCTCGAGAAGGGTGATCTCCTCCAGGTCGGCGGAACCGTCTTCGAGGTCGGGCGCTAGATGACGCTCCTGCGATCAGGATCGGCGACGGACACCGGCCTGGTCCGGTCGGTGAACCAGGACCTTGCCGTGGAGACGGGCACGCTGTTCGCCGTCGCCGACGGCATGGGGGGACACGCAGGCGGTGAGGTTGCCGCCCGACTGGCGGTGGACACCCTGACGGTCGCCTTCGGCGCAAAGCCAACCGGTGCCGGTCTGTCCGAGGCGGTGAACGAGGCCAACCGGGTCGTCTTCGAGAACAGCTTGGACAATGCCGAACTACGCGGCATGGGGACCACCCTCACGGCCGCGGCCCTGGTCAACGAGGACGGTCGAGACGTGATTGCCCTGGTCAACGTAGGGGACTCCCGCTCGTACCGGTTCCACGACGGTGAGCTCACCCAGATCACCGTCGACCACAGCCTTGCCGAAGAGATGGTCCGGTCGGGCGAGATCAGCGAGTCCGAGGCCGCTGTGCATCCTCACCGGCACATACTGACCCGGGCCCTGGGCGTCACCGACGACGTCGCCGTCGACCTCTGGCGGATCCAGCCCACCCGGGGCGACCGCTTCCTGCTGTGCAGCGACGGCCTCACCAATGAGCTCGAGTCGCCCCAGATCGCCGAGGTCCTGGCCACTGTGCCCGATCCGCAGGTGGCAGCCGACCTGCTGGTGCGTGCGGCCCGAACCCACGGAGGTAGCGACAACATCACGGTGGTGGTGGTGGACGTGGTCCTTGACGACGAAGTGGAGGGAGACGACACCGTCGGTCCGGCAGTTGCCGCTGTTGCCCCCGACTTCCACACCTCGGCCGAGCCACCCCCGGTGGAGTCGACCCCTGCGGTCGAAGAGGAGGTCGAGGTCCTACCTGGTCCAGAGCCGCTCCGGCCCAAATGGCGCGACCGGTGGCGGGCCCGACGCAAGGCCAGGCGGGCTGCACGCGGCCGACGGCTCATCACCATCCGCACGTTGCTCTTCGTGGTCATTCTGGGAGCGATCATCTTCGGGGCCTACTACGCGGTTCGCTGGTACGACACCAACGCCTACTACGTGCAGGTCAACAACAACGAGCTGATGATCTACCACGGGCGCCTCGGCGGCGGTGTCCTCTACAAACCCGTCGAGGTCGAGCGCACCGGCGTCACGACTGCTGACATACCCGCATACAGCATCCCCGGGCTGGTGAGCGGGGTCCAGGAGGACTCGCTCAAGGCGGCGCAGGCCTACGTGGCCGGCTTAGTGGCCAGCCAGCAGGCCTCCGTCTGTGCTCAGAATCCAACGGCCGCGGGGTGCACCCCGACGAGCACCGTGGTACCCGCTACCGGGTCCAACCCGACCACGGTGACGGTGCCCTGATGGAACGACGCATCCGCCGTCTCGGAGTCTTCATGATGCTCTGCTTCGTGGCCCTGTTCATCCAACTCAACAACATCCAGATCGTGAAGGCCAACACCCTGGCCAACTCGTCGAAAAACCCCAGGGTCCTCGCTCTGGCCCGCAATGATCCCCGGGGCGACATCCTGTCGGCCGATGGCATCGTCCTGGCCAGCTCAGTGCCGTCCAACGGCTACTACAAGTACCGGCGGGTCTACAACCCGTACACCGCGGAGCTGTTCTCGCAGGTCGTCGGCTTCGATTCGATCATCTACGGCCAGACCGGTGTCGAGGCCGAGTACAACAGTTACCTGCAGACCCATACCCGACCGGCCAAGTCCATCGGCGACCTGTTGACCAACCGGACCACGACGGGAAATGTCACCTTGACCATCAGCTCGAAGCTGCAGAGCCAGGTAGCCCAAGCGGTTGACGACACCGACGTGGACAACAGCGCACCAGAAGCGGCCGCCATCGTGATCGATCCACAGACCGGGGCCATCGAGGCCATGTACGGCAACCCGGGCTACGACCCGAATCCGCTGGTGTCGCCCAACATCAGTACGGAGAAGTATGCGTGGACCGCACTGAACCAGGATCCGGCAACAAGTCCCCTGGTGTCCCGTGTCTTCCAGCGGGGCTTCTTCCCCGGCTCGACGTTCAAGACGATCACGTCGGGCGCCGTCTATGACCACCAGCCCGCTCTGGCCAAGGTCGACTACCCGGTGGTCGGTTGCATTTCGCTGGAGCCCCAGTCGAACCAACCGCTCTGCAACTACGGGGCCGGCTCCGAGCATTGCGGGGGCGTCTTGACCCAGACCCTGCCGGAATCCTGCGATACGGCGTTCGCCCAGATGGGTATCGCCCTCGGTGGTGCCGCGCTGACCCAGGAGGCCGAGGCCTTCGGCTTCAACCAGGTCCCCCCCATCGACCTGCCGGGCGCCAACGCCTCTGTGTTCCCGTCGGGCCCGAGTTTCAATACCAACAAGCCCATCCAGGCCTATTCGGCGTTCGGCCAGGAGAACGTGGTGGCCACTGTGCTCCAGATGGGCCTGGTGGCGGCTGGCTACGCCAACCGGGGTGTGATCATGACGCCCCACGTCATGCGGGACATACACGACTCCTCGGGCAACCTCCTCACCACCTACAAGCCCCACCCGTGGCTGACGGCCACCAACCCCCTGACCGCCGCCGCCGTGACCTCGCTGATGGAGGCGGTGGTCTCGAACCCCATCGGCACCGCCTACAACGTGGGGTTCCCGGCATCGTGGGACGTAGCGGCCAAAACGGGTACGGCCCAGACCGGTCCGGCGAACTCGCTCACCCATGACTGGATGATCGCCTTCGCCCCGGCCAACGACCCGAAGGTCGCCGTGGCCGTTGTGGTGCCGAACCAGCCGGCGAACGCCACTGGCGCCTCGACTTCGGGGCCGCCGATGAAGACCATCCTCGGTGACGCTTTGGCGGAAACACCATGAGGCACAGATGCGGGCCGGGTGCCCGCGCTTTCACAACACCGTTCAGTACACCGGAATCTAGCGATAGCAGGCATAGGCTTTGACCCACATGGATCCGTCACAGACGCCGCGTGTCTTCTCTGAGCGCTACGAACTCAATCATCTGATCGCTCGTGGCGGCATGGCCGAGGTGTACCGCGCCCATGACCGGCTGCTCGACCGACCGGTGGCGCTCAAAGTCCTCTTTCCCGAATTGTCAATTGACCGCTCGTTCGTGGAGCGGTTCCGGCGCGAGGCCCAGGCGGCCGCCAACCTCTCCCACCCGAACATCGTGCCCGTCTTCGACTGGGGTGAGGACACCGGCACTTATTTCATCGTCATGGAGTACATCGACGGTCGACCACTGTCGTCGATCCTCAAGTCGGCCGGCCCCCTGTCGGCCGAGCGGACCGCCGACATCGGCGCCCACGTGGCCGCCGCTCTCGGGTACGCCCACAAGCACGGCGTCGTCCACCGCGATGTCAAACCGGGCAACGTCCTGATCACCGACGACGGCCAGGTCAAGGTGACCGACTTCGGTATCGCACGGGCCATCAACACCGAGGAGAGCCTGACCCAGACGGGCGCGGTGATGGGAACCGCCACCTACTTCTCTCCCGAGCAGGCTGAAGGACTCGGGGTCGACGCCCGTAGCGACATCTACTCACTCGGAGTCGTCCTGTTCGAAATGGTGACCGGACGCCCACCGTTCCTGGGCGAGTCCCCGGTAGCGGTGGCGTCAAAGCACGTCCGGGACAATCCCCCTGCACCCCGCGAGTTGAACCCGCAGATCCCTCCGACCTTCGAGGCGATCATCCTCAAGTCGATGGCCAAGGACCCGGCCCACCGGTATGCGACGGCCGAGGAGTTGCGGGCCGACCTCCTGCGCTTCAACGAGGGCCGCAGCGTGCTGGCCATGGACGATCCGGTGACCATGATCGGGGTGGCCGGTGCCACGACGGCCATGACGGCGGTGGGAGGCATGGACGCCACCCGTGCGGTTGGCGCGGTGGGCCCGCAGGATCCCGGGGCGGGTGCCGACGGCGATGCCCCTGACGAGACCGGCTCCAACCGGACCCGGAACTATGTGATCGCCCTGGTGGTGCTCCTGTTGATCCTGCTCGTTGCCGGGTTCTTCCTCGGCCGCAGCCTGGGCTACTTCGGTGGGGACGCCTCGTTCAACCTACCCAATGTCGTGGGCCAGCAGTCCGCGGTGGCGACCGCGACCCTGCGGAGTGACGGGCTCAACGTCATCCAGACCCAGCAGGTGTCCAGTGATCCCGTCGGGACGGTGATCAAGACCGATCCGACACCGGATTCACTGGTGAAGAAGGGTGACACCGTGACCATCACGGTGGCCGAAGTGGCGCCGGTCCCCCAGGTGACCGTCCCCGACGGGCTGAGCAATACCACCCAGACCGATGCCGAGGCCATCCTGCAGAACGCCGGACTCCAGTCGTCCGTCGTGCACGTCACGAGCACCGCCCTGAAAGGCACCGTACTGAGTACGAATCCGGCTTCAGGCACCAAGGTGAACCAGGGTTCGACGGTGGTGTTGACCGTCTCGTCGGGTCCGGCAAATGTGACCGTGCCGTCGCTGATCGGCCTGTCCCAGGGGGCGGCCGGCCAGGCCCTCGGCAGTGACGGGCTCAATCTCGGAAATGTGACCTCGGTCTCGTCGGTGCAGTACGCGGCAGGACTGGTGGTGTCGTCGACCCCGGGCACGGGCGCCACCGTGCCTCCGGGCAGCTCGGTCAGCATCGCCGTGTCGTCGGGGCCGCCCGCACCGACCACAACCACCACGACCACTTCGATCCCCTCTACGACGACGACCCCGACCTCGACGTCGACCTCGACGTCGACCCCGCCGGGACCGGGTCAGGGCTGACGACCCTGCTGGGCAGTGTCAGGACGAGGACCCGGTCAGGCGGAGGCGGCCAGAAAGTTGGCCAGCAGCGACGGCCCTTCGAGGGTGAGCAGTGACTCGGGGTGGAACTGCACCCCCTCGACGGCGAGGGTCCGGTGACGGAGGCCCATGATGACGCCATCTGTGGTGCGGGCGGTCACCTCGAGCACATCGGGGACCGACGACGGCTCGACCACCAGCGAGTGGTAGCGGGTGGCGACGAAGGGATCCGGTAGTCCGGCGAATATCCCTCGACCCTCGTGGTGGATCGCCGACGTCTTGCCGTGCATCAGGACGGGAGCGGAGACGACCTCTCCGCCGAAGGCCTGGCCGATGGCCTGGTGGCCGAGGCAGACGCCGAGGATCGGGAACTCGCCGGCCAGCTCGTGGATGACCGCCAGAGAGATCCCAGCGTCCTCCGGCCGTCCCGGCCCCGGGGAGATCAGTACGGCATCGGGCGCCTCGGCCCTGATGCCGGCCACGTCGATGGCATCGTTGCGGAACACGACCGGGTCGGCGCCGAGTTCGCCCAGCTCCTGGACAAGGTTGTAGACGAATGAGTCGTAGTTGTCTATGACCAGCACGCGGGTCGCCATAAAGGGACGATCGTACCGGGCGGCTGGCCCCTCGTTTCCCGTCCGCGGCCTCCCGGCGCCGGACCCATGCCTACTCTGGCTAATCTTCGGCCATGGCATCCACGGCCAAGCAGGGTTGGGGCAAGACACACAAGAAGAGCCGGACCGCGTCCGGACGGGCGACCACGTCGACCAAAGGCGATTCCGCTTCCTCAGGATCGGTCCAGAGCGGTCGGCACACGCCTCCGATCGACCGGAGGGAGAAGGTCAGCCCCAAGTGGCTGGGGGTCCTGATCATTGCCATGTTCGGCCTCGGGGTCCTGATCGTCATCCTCAACTACGCCGGCCTCTTGCCGGGAGGGGTCAACAACGCGTGGTTGATCGCCGCCATCGGTTCGATCTTCGTCGGGCTCCTCCTGGCCACCCGCTACCACTGACCGCCGCGGGCACCGCCGTGCCTGGAGGGCGGAGCACCCCGGGACGGGAACGGCCGGCCTCGCAGGGCCGGCCGTCTGCAGTCTCTTCCCGGTGAAGCGGTGCCCGTCGACCGGATCCGTGGTCGACGGACCGATGGTCAGCCCAGGCGCTCGATGATGGTGGCGTTGGCCATGCCACCGCCCTCGCACATGGTGAGCAGGCCGTAACGGCCGTCGGTGCGCTCGAGCTCGTTCAGCAGGGTGGCCATCAGCTTGGCCCCCGAGGCGCCGAGGGGATGGCCGAGGGCGATGGCCCCACCGTTGACGTTTACCCGGTCGAGATCGACGTCGAGCTCCTTGGCCCAGGCGATCGGCACTGAGGCGAAGGCCTCGTTGATCTCGATGACGTCGATGTCGTCCATCGTCAGTCCGCTGCGCTCCAACACCATCCGGGTGGCCGGGATCGGGCCGGTGAGCATGGTGATCGGGTCGCTACCCGCCACCGCGAAGGCGTGGAACCGGGCCCGGGGGGTGAGCCCGAGCGACGCCGCCTTGGTGTCACTCATGATCAGGACGCCGGAGGCGCCGTCGGTGATCTGCGACGAGTTGCCGGCGGTGATCCTGCCGTTCTCGGGCCGGAAGGCGGGCTTCAGGTTGGCCAGGATCTCGACCGAGGAGTCGGGCCGGATGCCCTCGTCCGTGGTGATGAACTCGTCGGTGTCATTGCGCTCGTCGTCCTTGATGGCGATCTGGAGCAGCTCGCGCTCGAAGCGCCCTTCGGCGGTGGCCTTGGCCGCACGGTGGTGCGAACGGACCGCGAACTCGTCCATGTCCTCGCGGCTGATCTTCCATTGCTCGGCGATGAGCTCGGCGCCCTCACCCTGGCCGACCAGGCCGCCGCGCTCGGCGTAGCGGGCCATGGTGCGGGGACCGAAGGGGTAGCCGAGCTCCTTCACGACCGACGAGCCCATCGGCGTGCGACTCATGACTTCCACTCCGGCCCCGATGACCACGTCGTAGGCTCCGGCGATGACGCCCTGGGCCCCGAAGTGGAGCGACTGCTGACTGGACCCACACTGGCGGTCGATGGTGGTGGCGGGGACGGACTCGGGGAACCCGGCGGCCAGAGCGGCGCTGCGACCGACGTTGAGTGACTGTTCGCCGACCTGCATGACGCAGCCCATGATCACGTCGTCCACCAGGGCGGAGTCGAGGTCGTTGCGCTCGACGAGGGCCTTGAGCGGCTCGGAGGCGAGATCGGCCGCATGCCAGTTCCGGAGTTTGCCGTTGCGCTTGCCCCCGGGTGTGCGTACGGCGTCGATAATCACGGCGTCGGTCATGATGTGTCTCCTTCCGAGGTCCGGCGGAGCAGTTCCTGCCGGCCGTGTTCGGTTCAGTGGCTGCTGTGGGATGAACTGTCCCGAGGAGGCATTCCGGTCGGAGGCCTCCCGGCCAGACTACCGGTGCGGCCATCAGTGGGCCACAGCGGTCCGGGGTCGTCCACTGCGCCGCGACCGTCGCCCTTGTCCCATCCTGGCGCTACGGTCGTGGCCATGACGGGTCGGGTCAAGGACATGGATCGCTGGCTGGGCGACGGAGGGATGGAACTCATCGGCATCGTCGGGGGGTCCTTCACCGCCTACGGGGTCGATGGCGAAGACCTGGGATGGGTCGACGGGACGTTCAGCCCCGGCCCACCCGCCTGCAATCCGCATGGCATCGTCCAGGCGGGCGTGCACGGGCTCCTGCTCGATGCAGCCATGAATTTCGCCATCAATTCGGCCCTTCCCGGCAAGGCCCGCACCCGGGGCACGCTGGAGATGAAGGTCGAGACCATGCGTCCGGCCGTGCTGGGTGCCACCTACCGGCTCCGGGGCGAGGTGGTCCGGATGGCCCGCCAGGTGGCCTATGGCGAAGCCAGCGTGACCGATGGCGAGTCACAGCTGGTCAGCCGTTCGACCGGCACGTTCCTGCTCCACCGGCCGGACGACACCTCACCGACCTGACCGGACCGGCGCCGCCCAGCAGCGGTACCTCGCGGCGCCCGACGGCGCCGCCCCCCCATCGTCAGACCGAGGAGCACCGTGCTCGCCCATCCGCCCACAGCCCCCGAGCCGGCGGAGCTATCCGACAGGTGCCGAGTATGTGGCCGGACGTGTGGCCCGGTAGCCCTGGACGGGCGAGAACAGGCACGGTTGTCGGTCTGCTTCTGCTGTCGCACCTTGGCCGGTCAGCTCCACCTGCCGCTGGTACCCCTGGCGGCACTGACCGAGTACCGGGTGGGGGACGCCACCCACCGACGCCTGCGCGATTACAAGGACGCGCCGGTGGCCGAGGCCCGCGACCGGTACCGTGCCGAGTTGGTGGCCGAACTGGCTCGCCGCTGCACCGATCCGTCCACCCGACTGGATTCCTGGACGGTGGTGACGACCGTCCCCTCCATGACACGCCCCGGCGGAGCTCCGGCCGAGCGACTGGTCGACGGTGTCCCCCAGCTGGCCGAACGCCACCTGCGCCTGTTGATCCGGGGCCGGGGGAGCGGCGGGCACCTGCGAGCAGGCCGGGACGTGTTCGCCCCGGACGTCGGGATCGACCGGGCCGGTTTGGCCGACCTGTCCGTGCTGATCTTCGACGACACCACCACGACCGGAGCCGCCGTGCAGAGCGCCGCCGCCGCCCTGCGCCTCGCTGGGGCACGGGTAGTGGGCGCACTGGTCATGGGGCGTGCGCTGGCCCCGATGGTGGGTAGGACCGTGTCGGATGGCCGATGAAGGGCGCGATCCGGTGTGCTCGGGGCGGCTGATATACTTGCTTGCTGCAAGCACCTAGATGATGGTCCGGCGTAGAGCCGGCACCGTCCAATGGCCAGATCCGACCTACCCATCCGACTCAGGAGCGTTACGTGGCCCCACATATCTCCGAGACCGAGGATCGGCCGCCCGTGGCGCCTGTGACCGGGGTTTCGGCCGGCCTCGAGCGCTCGCTCACCCAGGTCGGCAGGGCCATCCTCCGACTCGAGGTGCCCACCGAAGCGCTTCCCGACGGCGTCCATATCAACAAGACGGGCCACTGGCTCCTGGTGCGGGTGTCCGAGTCGGCTCCGGTCCGGCTCTCCGAGATCGCCGACTCGAGCGAACTCGACCTCTCCACCATCAGCCGCCAGGTGAGGGACCTGGTCGCCGCCGGCCTGTTGGCAAAGGTGCCCGACCCGGCGGATGGACGGGCCGCCCTGTTGAGCATCACCGAGCAGGGGATGGACGTCCTGGAATCGGTGGCGGAGGCTCGGCGCCGGGTGTTGGCCGAGGCCATCGCCGACTGGACGGAAGAGGATCGGAATTCGCTGGCCAGCGGGCTGCTTCGACTCGGAGCCGGGCTCCAACACGTACGCGACAACGACGAGAGGAACGGATGAGCATCGACGCAGCACCGAGGGGTGCCGACGGGGGGCCGGGGGACAGGGAGTCCGATGTCCCCGACGCGGAGACCGGTGCCCACCCGCCGGCGGTCGCGATCGAGGGAGGCCCCCCCTCGATCGAACTGACCCACCGCCAGATCCTCATCATCTTCAGCGGGCTCATGCTCGGTATGTTCCTGGCCGCCCTCGACCAGACCATCGTCGGGACGGCCCTGCCGACCATCGTGAACAGCCTGCATGGGCTGAACCACATCAGCTGGGTGGTCACCGCCTACCTGCTGACATCGACGATCTCCACTCCGCTCTACGGCAAGCTCTCCGACCAGTTCGGCCGCAAGGGGATCTTCCAGTTCGCCATCGTCATCTTCCTGATCGGGTCGGTACTGGCCGGGCTCAGCCAGAACATGTTGGAGCTGATCGCATTCCGGGGTATCCAGGGCGTGGGCGCCGGTGGGTTGCTGGCCATGGCCATGACGATCATCGCCGACGTCGTATCCCCTCGCGAGCGAGGTCGTTACCAGGGCTACTTCGGTGCGGTGTTCGCCCTCTCCTCGATCGCCGGTCCGCTCCTCGGTGGGGTGTTCACCACCTACCTGTCGTGGCGGTGGATCTTCTACATCAACCTCCCCATCGGGATCGTGGCCCTGGTGGTCACCTCGGCGGTGCTGAAGCTCCCCTTCCGACGCGAGTCGCACCGGATCGACTTCCTCGGAGCGGGCCTGATGATGGTGGGGGTGACCGCCGCGCTCCTCCTGACCGTGTGGGGCGGTGCCCAGTACCCGTGGGCATCGCCGGAGATCATCGGCCTGGGCCTGGTCTCCGCCGCCTTCATCGCCGCCTTCATCGTGTGGGAGCACTACGCCCCCGAACCCATCCTGCCGCCTGCTCTCTTTCGCATCGGAGTCTTCCGGACAGCGGCCACCACCAGTTTCCTCTTGTCGATGGTCATGTTCGGCAGCATCATCTACCTGCCGCTCTACCTGCAGCTGGTGGACGGGGTGTCGATCGTGATGTCGGGGATTCTGATGATCCCGTTGATGCTCGGGCTCCTGGCCGCGTCCATCGCCTCCGGCCAGATCGTCACCCGGACCGGCAAGTACAAGCCCATGCCGATCATCGGATCGGTACTTGTCATCATCGGCATGTGGCTGCTGTCACACATCGGACTGCACACGTCGCACCTGACCATGAGCCTCTACGTGGTCGTCCTCGGTGCCGGGATGGGCATGACCATGCAGATCATGGTCCTTGCCACTCAGAACGCGGTGCCCGGCAACTCGATCGGCACCGGCACCGCCGGCGTCACGTTCTTCCGGTCGCTGGGCGGCGCGTTCGGGACGTCACTGTTCGGAGCGGTGTTCGTCGCGGGGCTCAGCCACTGGATCCCGATCCTGGTACCCGGGGCCGCGGCCGCGGGCATCCATGTCAGCGGCAACTTCTCCATGAGCCCGGCCGAGCTCCATTCGTTCCCACCCCATGTGCAGTACGGGATCCTCGACTCGTTCGTCCGGTCGCTGCACGCCGTGTTCCTCATCGGGGTTCCGATCGCCGCGCTGATGCTGGTAGTCACCCTGTTCCTCAAGCAGTTGCCCCTGCGGTCGGTTTCAGGCCTCCAGCGGCCGAGCGAGGATCTGGCCATGTCGATGGGCGAAGTCGGCTCCGCCGACGCCGAACTGGATGAGGGTGTACTCGACGGGGAGACGCAGGATGTGGGCGGCTTCGGAGGAGATCTGTCGATCGGCTGAGTCAGGCTGCGGCCGGGACCATGCCCCATCGCCCGGCCACGAGTGACAGTGACCGGGAGCGGGTGTCGAATGAATGGGCGCGGGTGGAGACCATCAGTTCGTCGGCCCCGGTCCGCTCGGCCAGCGCCATCAGCCCGCGGTACACGGTGTCGGGGCCGCCGACGATGTGCTCGGCCGTGGTCTGAGCCACGATCTCCCGTTCCTGGTCGGTGAACGGGTAGGCGGCTGCCTCTTCGGGACTGACGACGGGGCCGAGCTTGCCCGAGCTCAGCTGGAGGACGGTCAGCGCCGATGGTCCCGCCAGCCACTGCGCCTCTTCGTCGTCGTCGGCGCACAGGACCGACGCCGCCACCATCAGGTGGGGTCCGTCCGACAATCCGGTCGGCCGGAAGTTCGAATGGTAGAGCTCTGTGGCCTGGTCGACCAGGGTGGGGGCGAAGTGGAAGGCGAAGCTGAACGGGAGGCCGAGCATCCCGGCCAACTGGGCGCTGAAGGTCGACGAGCCCAGGAGCCACACTTCGGGCAGGTACCCACGGCCGGGCATCGGGGCCGGATGGGTGGGGGGGCCGTCGTGATCCACCAGGTAGTTGATGAGCTCGACGACATCTTCGGGGAACCGGTCGGCCCCCACGTCAGCTCGGCGTCGTAGGGCCCGGGCGGTGGCCGGGTCGGTTCCGGGGGCGCGACCCAGTCCGAGGTCGATCCGCCCCGGATGAAGTGCTTCGAGGGTGGCGAACTGCTCGGCCACCACCATCGGGGCGTGGTTGGGGAGCATGACGCCTCCGGCGCCGACCCGCAGGGTGGTGGTGGCGTCGGCCAGGTGGCCGATGAGCACGGCTGGCGCTGAACTGGCTACGGATGGCATGCCGTGATGCTCGGCCACCCACATGCGGTGGTAGCCGAGGGACTCGACCACTCCGGCCAGCCGGGTGGTGTCGGCGAGGGCGTCGGCCGCCGTCGCCCCCTTGGCCACAGTGGCGAGATCCAGTACGGAGAGAATGGTCACACCGTGTACAACGCCGGGGGACCCACGTTGCTTCCACCTGGTGGGGGGTCGGTCACGCGGCGGTGACGATCTCCTCGATCCGCCCGAGCGTCTTCGCCATGTTGGCGGCGGTCTTCTCGGGCAGGCCGCCCAGGCGTAGGAAGATCCGCTGGTGGTCCTGGCTGATGTCCCAGCTCTCGCGGACCAGGGTCCCGCCCTCCACCGGATCGAGCTCGTAGCGCCAGATCCGGCCGGCTACGTACTTCCCGATGAATCCGCTGGGACGGCTCTGCCAGGCGATCCGGCGGTTCTCCTCGAACTCGATCACGGTGGACACCATCGAGTACTTGAGGCCCGCCTGCATGGACATCCCGAAGGTCGCCCCGAGACTGAGCTCATGGGTAGCTCCCGGCTTGATCTGCTTCACCGTGCCCGAACCGTCGATCTCGGGGTGGCGAGAGGCATCGGCGATCAGGGCGAAGATAGCTGCGGGCCCCGCGGGGACGACCCGCTCGACCGATACGACATCGCCGTCCATGGCGTCCTCCCCAGGGTGTGAGTTGTCGGTGCTCCGGCCGTGAGCCTACGCCGGGCCCCGGTCGATCCACCGGCCTGTCATCATCGTGGCCATGCCGTCGACGTCCCTTTCCGCCGCTCTGGCCGAGTTGGCCGGCACCGACCCGGTCCTGTCCAGCCTGGTCGACCGGTACGGACCACCCCCGCCCCGGCGGCGGGTACCCGGCGATCGACGCTTCGCCGACCTGGCCCGTAACATCGTGTATCAGCAGCTCGCCGGTCGGGCCGCGGCGTCGATCCACGGCCGGTTCGTGGAAGCCCTCGACGGAGATGTGTGCGCCGAGCGGGTACTGGCGACCCCGGAGCCGTTGCTGCGGTCCTGCGGGCTGAGCGGGGCGAAAGCGTCGTCCATCCTCGACCTGGCCGACAAGGTGGCATCGGGAACGGTCGCCCTCGACCGCATCGGCCGGCTATCGGACGAGGAGGTGGTCGCCCACCTGACCGTGGTCCGAGGAGTGGGCCCGTGGACGGCCCAGATGTTCCTGATGAGCACGCTCAGTCGACTCGATGTGTGGCCCGTCGGTGACTACGGCGTGCGTGCCGGATTCGCCCGGGCGTGGCAGTTGGAGGAGGTCCCGGCGCCCAAGGATCTCGAGATCCTGGGAGAGCCCTACCGCCCCTTCCGGAGCCTGGTCGCCTGGTACTGCTGGCGCGTGGCCGACGAGCACTGACCCACCGACTGTCGTGTCGTAATTCCGCCAGAGACCGGCGCCGGAACCGGGCAGACTGGGGCCGTGCACGAGGACCCGGACCGCTGCTACCTGGCACTGCAAGCGCGTGACCCCCGGTTCGACGGCTGGTTCGTGACCGCGGTCACCTCAACCGGCATCTACTGTCGGCCGAGCTGTCCCGCCCGGACCCCGCACCGGCGCAATGTCCGATTCCTACCTTCGGCGGCCGCCGCCCAACGGGCGGGATTCCGTGCCTGCAAGCGGTGTCGACCCGACGCTTCACCGGGCTCCCCCGAGTGGGACCGGCGGGCGGACGTGGTGGCCCGGGCCATGCGGCTGATCGCCGACGGGGTCATCGACCGGTCGGGGGTGCCGGGCCTGGCTGATCGACTCGGCTACAGCGTGCGCCAGCTCGAACGGCTACTCGTGGCCGAAGTTGGTGCCGGTCCGGTCGCCCTGGCCCGGGCCCAGCGGGCGCAGACCGCCCGGGTCCTGATCGAGACGACCGACCTCCCGATGTCCGAAATTGCCTTTGCCGCAGGGTTCTCGAGCATCCGACAGTTCAACGACACGGTGCGCTCGGTGTTCGCCGTGGCACCTTCCGCCCTGCGGGTCTCGTCGTCGGGACGTGCCCGTCCGGCCGATGCATCGTCGGGCACGCTCTTCCTGAGACTCCCGTACCGACGGCCGTTCCGGCCGGACTCCCTGTTCGGCCACCTGGCGGCGACCACGGTGCCTGGAGTCGAGGAGGTCGTGGGTTCCACCTACCGCCGCACGTTGCGACTCCCCCACGGTCCCGGGGTGGTGGCCCTCACCCCCGCGTCCGACCACATCGCCTGCCGCGCCGATCTCACCGATATGGCCGACCTGACTGCGGCCATCGCCCGTTGCCGTCGGCTCCTCGACCTGGACGCCGACCCCGAGGCGATCGACCGGGTCCTCGCCGACGACCCGTGCCTCACTCCTCTGGTGGCGGCCGCTCCCGGCCGGCGGGTGCCGCGCACGGTCGACGGAGACGAGTTCGCGGTGCGCGCCGTGCTCGGCCAACAGGTATCGACGGCCGCTGCCCGGACGGCCGCCGGTGCGCTGGTGGCGTCCCACGGTGAGCCGGTATCGGACCCGGCGGGAGGTCTGACCCACCTCTTCCCCTCGGCCGAAGCTCTGGTGGGCGCGTGCCCGGTGCTGCCGGGAGGCCGCTCGCGCACCCTCGCCCATGTGGTGGACGCGCTCGTCGATGGTCGACTCGACCTCGGCCCGGGATGCGACCGGGACGCGGCCCGTCGGGAACTGGCGGCGCTGCCGGGGGTCGGACCGTGGACGGTGGAGATGGTGGCCATGCGGGCCTTGGGCGATCCCGACGCGTTCCCGGTCGGCGACCTCGGCCTGATCCGGGGTGCGGGACGGACCGGCCTGCCCGATACGGCCCGCTCACTGGCGGCGCGGGCCGAGCCATGGCGGCCGTGGCGGTCCTACGCCGTCCAGCACCTGTGGGCGACCTCCGACCACCCGATCACCGTGTGGCCGCCGGCCGGCCCCGGCGCTACGGGAGCTTGCCAATCTGCACATCCCACCCGCCCGACCGGAAGGAATCGACAACGCCATGCCTGAGCTGACCACTGCACCCACGATTGGGGATGCCACCGTCCTGGTCACGGTCCACCCGAGCCCTATCGGCCCGCTGACCCTGATGGCCCACGACGGCGTCCTCACCCACCTGGTGATGGAGGATCAGGCGCACGCCACCGACACTCCACCGGGGAGCCGTCGGGACGACGATGCCTTCGACGAAGTGCGGACCCAGCTCGACCAGTACTTCGCAGGCACCCGCACCCGATTCGACGTGCCGATGCGCCTCGGGGGGACTGACTTCCAGCGCCAGGTTTGGGCACAGCTGTGCGCCATCCCGTACGGCGAGACCATCAGCTACGGCGAGCTGGCCCGACGGGTCGGCAACCCGAAGGCCTCCCGGGCGGTGGGCCTGGCCAACGGGCGCAATCCGGTGGCGGTGATCGTTCCCTGCCATCGGGTGATCGCCGCCGACGGCTCCCTGGGTGGCTATGGCGGCGGACTCGAGCGGAAGACACACCTGCTGGACCTCGAGCGGGCGCACCGGGAGTGACGGCAGAAGGGTTCGACTGGTCGCGCCCTAGTGTGGGCGAACATGGACGGGGTGACCGATGGAGGTGACGGGCCGGCGGCCACGCCACCAGGCCGTCCGGGCGATGTCCGTCACCCGCTGGCGGTCATCGTGGTCGACCACGGCTCGCGCCGGGCCGAATCCAACGAGTCGTTGGAACTGTTCGTCCGCTCGTCGGCCGACCGGCTCCCCTACCCGATCGTCGAGCCGGCCCACATGGAGTTGGCCCAACCGTCGATCGGGACCGCCTTCGACCGGTGTGTCGACGCAGGTGCGGCCACGGTGCTCATCGCTCCGTACTTCCTGGGGCCGGGGAGCCACTGGGACCGGGACATCCCCGCACTCGCAGCCGAAGCCGCGGCCCGGCACCCCGGAATCAGCTGGCTGGTGACCGCACCGCTCGGCCCCCACCCGCTGCTGATGGACATCGTCGACCGGCGGGTCGAGCACTGCCTGGCCCACGCTGCCGGAACGGCCGGGGAGTGCGCCGCCTGCGCCGGAACCGGTCGATGCATGCTGCGGTGAACGGAGGCCGGGCCGGGGCGGTATAAATCACCGACGCAGATGAGCCGGCAGCAGATCAGAGCCGGCAGAGGTCAACCCTTGCTGCAGCGGTCGCCCAGCCAGGGTTGTTGACCGTCCAGCGTGAAGAGGGTCACCGCCACGGTGTCCTGTTCGGCCCGAGTGGCCATATTCGGCGGCACGCCCACGAGGAGGTCGAGGTTGGCTGCCTGTGCCGCGGTGTTCCAGGTGGGCTGACTGAACTGGAATGCTCCCATGTAGAGGCCATTGGGGGAGACGGCGCCGTAGTTTCCGCCCGACTCGGCCTGGACCACGCAAGCAAGGAAGGGGTTCAGTGACGGGTCTGGGAGGTTCGGGTAGGGATCGCCGGACGGCCTGGCGGCGGCAGGGGACGGGGTTGTGGCCGACCTGTCGGTGACCGCCGAAACTGTCGCCGGGATGGTGGCCGGTGGTGCCGAGACGGGCGCCGCCGACCGGTGACTGCTCGCCAGCGCGGCTGCCACCACCTTGGCCTCGGCGGCCTGCTGCGTCGCGACGGCGGCGGCAAGCTGCCCGGTCACGAGGGACTGCTCGGACTGCAGCTTGGCTGCGGCGGATGTGGCCTGGTCCAGGGCGGCGGTGCGCTGGGCCTCGTCGATCCGGTCCTGGTTCTGGCGGGCCTCGAGCTCGGCCTGCTGCTGCAGCAGGGACCGCTGGGCGGTGTGGAGCTGGGCCAGATCCGTGGTGATGTTCCCGACGGCCAGGCTGGCGTACTCACTGGCGGCCTGGGCCGTGGCCGTCCCTCCCTGGAAGAGTGAGCCGTCGCTGCTCGACGAATCGGCCCCCGAGTCGGTGTAGGACCGAATGGCCTGGGCCTGTACGACGTGCAGGTGTCGGTCGATGGCCTGCTGATCGGCGACGAGTTGCCGGTCGAGGGCGGCGATGGCCTCCTGGTCGGCGGTCAGCCGGGCGCCGACCACCGAGGTCTGCTGTTGGGCGGCATCGACCTGGAGCTGCTCGAGAACGAGGTCGTGGGCGACGGTGGCCGCTTGGGACTCCAGCCCGGTCACCGTGTCGGCCGCGGCTGGCCGGAGCCCTGCCCCGATAGGGAGGGCGGCGAGGACGAGGAGCACGGGGAGTAGCAGGACCCGGTAGGTTCGACGGGCCGACCCGGCGGTACCTGGCCCCGTCAACGGGGTCGAACCGGTGTGCAGCACAAGGCCAACCAATTTACGGGCTGTGCCTTCGACGGTCCAGCCGGACTCCCGTCCCAGGTCAACAGGCCAAATTGGTAGCAGCGAGCCGGCAGACGGGACTTTTTCCCCTTGGACGCCCCGATCAGGAGACGTATGTTCTCTGTCGGGGGACTGGAGGTCAGGCAATGATTGTGGATGACGATCAGTTCATGCGAGATCCTGACGCGTTGGCCTGGAACATGGAGCATGATCCGGAACTCCGATCGACGTTCGTGGCCGTCGCCTGGTTGGACGAGCGGCCGGACATCGAGGTACTGACGGCCCGGTTGGAGCGCGCCACCCGGCTGGTCCCCAGGTTCCGCCAACGACCCGTGCCGACTCCGGCCGGACTCGCTCCACCCCAGTGGGTGGACTGCGATTTCGACCTCTCGCTCCACCTGCGACGGATGGGCGCACCGGCACCCTATTCGTCGGTCACGGTGGTCGAGTACGCCCGTACGGAGGTCATGACCGGATTCGACCCGACCCGGCCGCGATGGCAGCTGACCCTCATCGAGGGACTCGAGGACGACCGGGCCGCACTGGTCATGAAGGTCCATCACTCCTTGACGGACGGTGTCGGAGGAGTGCCACTGGCGATGCTCGTCTTCGAGCCGTCGCCGGACACGGAGCCGATCGAGGATGTTCCGGTCCCGTCGAGCGAGCCCGAGCCGTCGGCAGTGGGCCTCGCTCGCGGGGCCATCGGTCACGACCTCGGTCGGGTGGTGAGAACGGCCCGGGACGGACTCGCCCTGGTGGGGCCCATGGCCGAAGCCATCGTCCGGCACCCCCTGCGCACCGCACTCGACGTCGTGGCCACCGCCAGTTCGATCGGCCGGTTCGTCAGTCCCGTGTCGGACACGCTTTCGCCGATCATGACCAAACGCGGTCTGGACCGCCGCCTCGACCTGTTCGAGGTCGACCTCGACGATCTCGCGTGCGCCGGATCGGTGGTGGGCGGGTCTCTGGACGATGCGTTCGTCGCCTCGGTCACCGGTGGATTACGCCGCTATCACGAGCTGCACGGTGCGCCGGTCGAGAACCTGAGGGTGACGATGCCGATCCCGCTACAGCGTGACGGGGATCCCGAAGGGGACAACCGGACCGCCCTCGAGCGGTTCGTCGTCCCGGTTGCCGGGACCGATCCGGGCACCCGGGTCAAGACGACCGGATGGCAGTGCCGGGCGGCCCGCTACGAGGAGGCGCTCCCGTTGTCGGACACGGTGGCGGGCCTCCTCAACCTGTTGCCCTCCGGAGTGGTCGGCTCGTTGTTCAAACATGTCGACTTCCAGGCCAGCAACATTCCCGGGGCATCGGTGCCCATCTACCTGGCCGGCGCCCGGGTCACCGGGTACTACGTCTTCGGGCCGACCACCGGGACGGCGGTCAACGTGACGCTCGTCCCCTACCAGGGGACGGGCTGTGTGACCTGCACCATCGACACGGCGGCCGTCCCCGACCCGGGCAAATTGGTGGCCAGCCTGCGAAACGGGTTCGACGAGGTGCTCGGGCTGGGCGGTGCCCACAATCCGGTGCGGCCGCTCCTGGCCGATCTCCCCGCCTGACTACGTCCGGTCAGGCCGACGGTGATGGTCCGGCACCCACCCGTCGATCCGGGGTGTTGGCCACCCAGCGGAAGGCGGAGCCGAGCAAGCGGGCTGATGGACGCACAGCCAGCCGGTCGCCGGCAGGGATGGCGGGAAGGCGGAGTTGCCGGCGGGCCCACGTCGGCAGCACCCCTTGGGCCGCGCTCACCAACAGGGCGTAGGTGGCGATCTCGTGGGGCCACCGGCCCACCCCGCGAAGCACGAAGTTGCGGGCCTCGCGCGCCTCGAGGGTGAGGCGGAGGTGGGGGCGCACCTCGGTGAAGTAGCTATCGAGGTCGGACACCGACCGGGGGACGTGGACGGCGCCCAAGTCGGTGGCCACCCTGGACATCTGATTGAGGTAGTCGTCCTCCTCGACCGGGGTGGGGCGAACCGGGGCGTAGATGCGACTGGCAGCGAGGAAGCTCGAGACCTCGGCGGCATGGACCCAGGTGAGAAGGTCAGGGTCGGCGGCTGAGTATCGCCGGCCGTCGCTCGCCGTCCCGGTTACCCGGGCGTGCACGAGGCGGACCCGGGCGATGGCGGCACGGGCATCTTCCTCGGAGCCGAACGTGGTGGTCCCTAGGAAGGTGGCTGTCCGCTCGAGGCGCCCGAGTGGGTCGCTGCGGTAGTTGGAATGTTGGGCCACCCCGGCCATGGCCAACGGGTGGAGCATCTGGAAGAGGAGGGCCGAGAGGCCGCCGATGAGCATTGACGGCAGGTCCCCGTGGATCCGCCGGACCAGCGAGTCCGGGTGGACGTAGGCGCGGTCGGGGTCGGTGCAGGTCGGAAGCGGTTCGCGGGTCATCCCCATCGACTGGCGAACCTGCAGAAGCGCCTGGGCCCTGACGTGTTCGATGCCGCTCTCCGTCACCTCCCTCCCCACGGCATGTGCCTGGTTGATCTGGGTCCGGGGGTTCACGGACATCGACCCTACCGTCGGCACTCCCACCGGCCGTTACCGGGAGCACCCGGATCACCAGCGCGTCAGGTCCGCGACGCGCCGCGATCGAGGCGGGCGATTCAGGAAGGTGAGTGGGTGAGAACCCGGATTACGAGGTCCGAATCGGGTGAGAGGAGCTCCTCTTGACCTGTGTCGTAGCGCAGGACCACATAAGGAGGTGCGCCCCCTGGTCCCCCACTCGACAGGATTCTGCACACGTGGCTGGTCGTGCCGCCCGCATGCTCGGTAACCAGGACCCGGTCGCCAACTTCGAGATGCACGCCGCCACCTCACCTTCGAGGGCCCCTCAAGCGGCAGCATAGTAGTAGAGGAGTACAAATCCGTGTTTTTCGGTGACGATTTCAGGAATTGATCACCCGGGCGCCACGTGAGCGGCGGGCGCCCGGTCCGGGCGTGATCTAGCGCCCCCGTCCGATCGATTCAGCGGGCAGGTCTGTCCGCGGTGATGGTGCTGACTACTCGGAGGTTTCGACGATGAGCAGGTCGCAGTCGACCTTTCGCGACACCTTGTTGGCGATCGGCCCGAGCAGGAACCGAGCCGTGGACTGCATTCCCTTCGACCCTACGACGAGAAGGTCCGCACCTTGCTCCTGAGTCGTGTGAACGAGTGCCTCCGACGGGTCGCCGGCGACCGCCTGGTACGACACCGAGGTGACGCCATCGGACTTGGCCCGCTCGGCGGCCTCCTTGGCCACCGACTCCGCAGCGCCCTGCGCGGCCGTGACCCAACTGGAGTCCATCGTGATGCCGGCGGAAGCGACTCCGGCCGGGGCCCGGTTGTTGAAGGCGGAGATGATGATCAGCTCCGCGCCCACCGCCTTGGCCAATGCCGTGGCCTTGTGGACGGCGCGCTCGGCCGTGGCCGAGCCATCGGTCCCGACGACGATCTTGGTGGGGACACCGCTACCTGACAGACCGCTCATGGACCACTCCTCTATTCCGTGCCCGTATCCGTGGACCCGCCGAGGGGTCCTGCGCGCACTGAATTCTTACCTCATCGACGGGTTCGGTGCCCGGCGTCGGAAGTCGTCTGCGGCGGTACGAGACGCGCCGGGACAGGTCAGAACGTCGCCTCCTCCACGTCCACCCACGTCCGGTTGGCGGCAGAGGCCCGCACCGCGTCCAGAACGGCCATCTGCCGGACGCCGTCCACGAACGTCGCCGCATCGGGCCCCGGGGGTGGTGGACGTCCCTCGATGCGGCAGCGGAACACTTCGGCGAGGCGCGCATAGGGGCCGAAGTCCAAGCCGTGGGAGATCATCCGCTCGTAGGCGGTCGAGACGAGCCCCTCAGGCAGCGGGGGCCTGGTGGCCACGGGGATGTCCTCCGACAGGGGCACCGTCCTCGTTCCGGACTGGTCCGCCACCTTGACCGTCGAACCCACTCCTTCGATCCACGCTGTGCCGGACGACCCGACGACCCTGGTCACGATAATCGGGGGGCCGAGGTCGCCCGAAGTGCTCTGGAGGGTACCGACGGCCCCGGAGCGCATCCGGAAGTGGACGGCGAACGCGTCCTCGGCCGTCATGCCGCGGCCGGCCACGTGTGGGAGCGAGGCACTCACCGACTCGAACTCGCCGAGTGTGACCCGGAGCTGGTCGATCAACTGGGACCCGTGGGCGCCCAGCCAGCCTCCGCCCTGGTCGGCGTCGGCCCACCATTGGGGGACCTGGTCGGCGGCGGATGCCAACAGCGGGACATGGAGGAGGACTGTGGCCAGCCTGGGCTCGCCCACCTGACCGGTGCTGACGGCCCGGGCCAGCGTGGCCTGCCCACCGTCCCACCGGAATTCGCACCCGAGCAGGTGGACGATTCCAGCGTCTTCGGCTGCAGCGAGCATCCTCTGGGCTTCCACGGTGTCGCGGGCGAAGGGCTTTTCGCAGATCACGTGCTTGCCGGCGGCGATGGCCGCCAAGGTGATGCCGGCGTGGGTGTGGGGAGGGGTGGCCACGGTGATCGCCTCCAACCCGTCGAGTGCCAGGGCCTCCTCGACGGACGTCAGACCCCGTGGGATCCCGAACATCTCGGCGCGTGCCGCCGTCTTGACCGGGTCCTGACCGACCAGGGCGAGTATCTCGAATCCGGCAGCCCGCAGGGCGTGCACATGGGTGACGCACCCGAATCCGGTGCCGACCACAGCAACTCCGGTCACCCTGCCCTCCCGAGTACGGCACGCGTGGCCTCAGCTGCCATCCGGGCCGCCTCGTCGGGGCCCAGACGGTGGAGGGCATCGGAGAAGACCTCCACCCCGATCGGGGCCGTGGTGCCCGAGTCGACCAGGGCGGCGACGATTCCGGCGAGGTCGAACTCGCCCGCTCCCGGAAGCTGGCGGTGGTGGAGAGTGGCGTCGATCATGTCAGCTTCGGCTTCGAGTGGACCGTCGTCCAGCTGCACGCCGAGGATCTGCTCGCCGGGGACGCTGCGCAACTCCTCCACGGTAATCCCGGCCCGCACCAGGTGCCATGCATCGACGTTGAGGCCCCCGTTCGGTCGGTCGGCCAGCTCGACGATCCGCCGAGCGGTCGCCAGATCGGGGATCCGGGACCACGGGAGCCACTCGATGTGAACCAGGAGTCCGTGCTCGTCCGCCCGGATGCACAGCCCGGCGAATGCCTCGGCGGCGTCGTCGATGGTCCACGATCCCCCGAAGATGTCGACGGCGTTGAGCGACCGGGCACCCAACCCGTCGGCCACAGCGAACAGGTCGGCCTCACCGAACCGGAAAACTTCCTCGGTGTCGAACTCAGGTGGAAGGCTGACCTCGGTCGCGCCGGGCAGCCACCACCAGGCCGGGTCGAGCTCGGCGACCCGCAGTCCGTGGTCGTCGAGCATGGACTTCATTTCGGCATCGGTCAGACCTTCGGCGCGCGCCGCGGCATGATCACGCCCCCACAGTGACAACCAGGAGTAGCCATTCGCCGAGGCGGCATGCACCCGATCGGCGAACGGCACGCCCCGTGGGAGCGTCCCCGAACACAGCACCAGGTCCTCCGACCCCATCAGTAGCCCTCCTTGACGTCCACGGTGCCCAGCAACTCCTGACCGGCCCGATAGCGGTCGACGTTCGCCACGAACAGCTCCATTGTCCGTTTCAGGGTCCGGGGCGAGGACCATGACACGTGCGGGCTGAGTCGGACCCGATCGTGTCCGTACAGCCGGTGCCCTCGGGGGAGGGGCTCAGGGTCGACGACGTCGAGCGTGGCCCGGGCGAGACGGCCCTCGTCGAGCGCCGCCACCAGGGCTTCCTGGTCGACCAGGGACCCGCGGGCCACGTTGATCAGGTGCGCCCCGGGTTTCATCCGCGCCAGGGCCAGGGCGTCGATCAGGTGCTCGGTCCGATCGGTGGCCGGAGCTGCGATCACCACGTGATCCGAGCCGGTGAGCAACTCCCCGAGGTCGCCGGTCAGGGCGATTCCCGGCAAGGGCGCGGGGATGTCGCGGCGGCGCACGGCCACCACGTCCATGTCGAATGCCAGCGCTCGCCTCGCCACTTCGGTACCGATCGAGCCCAGGCCGATGATCCCGAGCGTGCGACCCTCCAGGCCTCCGAGTGCGGCGCTGCTCCAGCTGTCCGGGGGTTCGGTGATCCACAACTGTGGTAACTGCTTCTCGAAGGCCAGCATGGACGCCAGCACGAACTCGGCAATGGCCGGGGCGGCCGCACCCCGCGAGCAGGTGACGATCCGGTCGCCAACGACGCTGAGCGGAAAGCCGTCGATGCCGGCGCCGAGAACATGGACCCAGTGGATCCCGGGGGTCAGCGCCGCGGTGATGCCGTCGGAGTCGCCGGCCAACGAGGCCAGGACATCGGCCCCTACCGCCTCGGGCGTGCCGGCTTCGACCACCGTCATCCCAGGGAGGGAGGATCGGACCCCCTCGAGGACCAGCGTGCCCAACTGGCCACCATGGACGGCGATGACCGGGGAGCTCACGACACCCGGCCATCCGACTCGTCGAAGAACCGGTTGCCCAGCATGAGGCAGATTACGTTGTCGTTCCGAGCTGCGGGGTTCTCCGAGCTGCAGGGCCCTCATCAATGACGCGGCGCAGCTACGCAACGAGCGGATCCAGGCCACGGGCGAGTTGGTGCCGGCGAAGGCGCCAGGTCGGGTACCGTCGTCGACATGAAGCCGGAGGACATCGCCGACCTCGCTCACCTGCGCCGGGCGCGTGATCTTGTGGACCGCAATTACGCACAACCCCTCGATGTCCCGGCGATGGCGCGAACCGCGCTCATGTCCCCCGCCCACTTCTCGCGGAAGTTCCGGGCGGCGTACGGAGAGACGCCCTACTCGTACCTGATGACGCGACGCATCGAGCGCGCCAAGGCGCTGCTACGTCAGGGGAGCTCGGTCACCGACTGCTGTGCCGCCGTCGGCTGCACGTCGCTCGGCTCCTTCAGTTCGCGATTCACCGAGATCGTCGGCGTGACGCCATCTCAGTACCGGGCGCGGACCACCGCGACCGCGAAGTGTAGAAGCCATTCCGACGTGTGTCAGCAAACCGCGTGACCCGGCCGAGGCCGCGACCAGAGTCGTGGTCTGACGCACCGGCCCTTCACCGAGCAGGATCGGAGAAGCAACAAACCGGTTGGCCCCCTTATGGTTGTCGAATGGCACTCACCGTCTCGGCAATGTTCATACCCGTCCACGACCCCGACGCTGCACTGGGCTTCTACCGTGATGCGCTCGGCCTCGAAGTCCGCACCGATGTCGCGTCCGACGGCTTTCGCTGGGTCACGGTCGGCGCCCAGGGTCAGGATGTCGACATCGTCCTCTTCCAGCCGCACGGCGGTCGCTCGCAGACCGAGGGTGACGCCCTGCTTTCGTTGGTGACCCAGGGGTCGCTGCAGGCGGCGATCTTCCGGTCCGACGATCTCGACGCCACCTTCGAGAAGGTCCGGGCGTCAGGCGCCGAGGTGCTCCAGGAGCCGGCTGACCAACCCTGGGGAGTGCGTGACTGTGCGCTCCGCGACCCGTCGGGGAATCTGGTCCGCATCGCCCAGGCCTGATCCTCCATCTGGGCCGTGCCCGACCCGGATCTCCGGGCCGTCCCAGCTTTCCCATGTTGACGCCACAGGACCACGACAGGAGCCGAGTGATTTGAAGACAATGACATGCAGGCAGCTGGGCGGGCCATGTGATCTCTCCCATCATGGAACCACCGCCGATGAGGTCATCAAGGCCCAGGATTCACATCTGAAGGACATAGTGGCCAGAGGTGATGAAGCACACGTAGGTGCCCTGAAGGAGATGAAGTCCAGGTGGAGAAAGCCGATAGCAGGGATGGGGTGGTACAAGAAGGCCAAGCGTGATTTTGCGTCACTTCCCGAAGACTGATCGGTGAGCGGGTTAGATCGTCGGCCAGGACCCGGTCCCACCCAGTGCCGCTCGACGTTGGTTGGATAGAGTGGCCGGTGCCCACGTTTGGGAACCACCGGTCCGGTGGCCGATTCCGGTTCTCTGCCCGATGCCGTACGCAGAGGTCGCTGGATCCCGGCGACACCAAGGTCCGTCGAAGGAGGCACAATGATGAAGATCACCCCGTTTCTCTGGTTTGACGACCAGGCCGAGGAGGCCGTGGAGTTCTACCTGGCGGTGTTCCCGAACTCGAAGATCCTCCAGACCGCCCGCTATGGGGAAGGTGGTCCGGGGCAGGCCGGTACCGTCATGAACATCCACTTCGAGCTCGACGGCAACGAGTTCATCGCGCTGAACGGCGGCCCCGAGCACTATGGATTCGACGAATCGGTCTCGTTCGTAATCGACTGCGCCACTGAAGCTGACGTCGATCACTATTGGGAGGCGCTCACTGACGGTGGCCAGGAGATCGCCTGCGGGTGGCTGCAGGATCGCTACGGACTGCGTTGGCAGGTTGTGCCTTCCGAGCTTCCGTCGGTGATCGGCGACCCTGACCCCGAGCGGGCCGGTCGGGCCATGCGGGCCATGATGACCATGAAGAAGCTCGACATCCGGGCGATGAAGGACGCGGCCGACGGGGTGCCGCACCCGGTCGGCTGAGGGCACCAGCCACCTCCCCGTCTGGTGGCCCGCTTGCCATACTCGTCACCGTGCAATGGCCCGAAGGCTTCCTGTGGGGAACGGGCGCCTCGTCGACCCAGTGCGAAGGTGCCGCACCGGCATCGGACTGGTGGGACTGGGAGCGGTCCGGCCATGCCCCTCTTTCGGGCGAGGGCAACAGCTTCGGGACCCGCTACGCCGAGGACTTCGCACTCCTGGCTGGTCTGGGACTGGTCAATCACCGATTGTCGATCGAATGGGCGCGGCTCGAACCCGAGCCCGGTGTCCATGACCCGGCCGCCGTCCGGCGCTACCGGGACATCCTGTCCGCCGCCCACGAACTGGGGATCTCGCCTTGGGTGAGCCTGCATCACTTCTCGCTTCCCCAGTGGTTCCTGGCGTCCGGTGGATTCGTGGTCGAGTCCAACCGGACCGAGATCTGGCGTCGCCACGTCGACTTCGTGGCGGACAACTTCGGTGACCTGGCGACCGGATGGCAGCCCGTGAACGAAACGAACTACTACGCCCGAGCCGCATACGGGGGGCGGGGATGGCCACCCGGCCATAACGACCCTGTCGAGGTGGCGATCGTCAACGAGGCCATGCACCTGGCCACCGCCGAGGCGGCGGTACGTCTGGCCCAGACGGGAGCGCCGGTGTCGTCGATCTTCGGGCTGTCGCCGATCGTTGCCCAGGATGACGACCCGGCCACGACCTCGTTGGCAGAGGCCTTGTTCGACTACTACTGGGCGCCGTGGATCGGACTCTTCCGGGACGGAGTCCTCCGTGTCCCCGGCCGCGACCCACTGGAACGGCCGGACCTGATCGGGTACCTCGACATGATCGGGTTCTCCTATTACGCCACCATGGGTGTCCGTGAGGGGAAGTTGACCATCCATCCGCCGGACGCCCCCTTCTCGCCCCTCGGCTACGGCATCTGGGCCGATGGGCTCGGCCTCGTGCTCGATCGCATTCACGAGGAGCTGCCCGACACGCCGGTCCTCGTGGCCGAGTACGGCATCGGCACCGACGACGACGCGGACGCGGGCGGACTACCTCTCCCAGGGCCTGGTCATCCTGCAGGGTGCGATCGCCCGGGGTATCGATGTACGCGGACTGTTCCACTGGACGGCGGTGGACAACTACGAGTGGCTCCACGGCTACGACGTCTCGTTCGGGATCATCGACAGCGACCGAACGGTCCGCTCCAGCGCCCAGGTTCTGGCCCGGGAGGCTATGTCGTGACCGTCCGGCCCCCAACCGGCGAGTTTCGACTATGTCAGAGTGTCTGATTCTTGACAAAGTCTAGAATCTGAATCATGATGTAACCGTGCCTACAGCCAGCCGAACCGATTCGGCGGATCTGCTCCGTCAGCACGGGGTCCAACTGACAGCGCAGCGTCTGGCCGTCCTGAAGGCGGTGTCGGATCGACCTCACTGCACGGCCGATCAGGTCGAGGAGATCGTTCGAACCGAGATCGGCGCCGTCTCGCGTCAGGCCGTCTATGACGCGCTGGGCATCCTGACGGACAAGGGGATCATCCGACGCATCCAGCCGGCGCGATCACCGGCCCGGTACGAGGACCGGGTGGACGACAACCACCACCACCTCGTCTGTCGCAGCTGCGGGATGACCGTGGATGCCCCGTGCGCGGTGGGGTACAAGCCGTGCCTGGAAGCCTCCGACAACGGAGGGTTCATCGTCGACGAAGCCGAAGTCATCTTCTGGGGTACGTGCCCCACCTGCCAAGAGTCACCGGATCGGCGCTGAGTCCGATGAGCGGGACCAACAGCCACACGAGACCATCAGCCAGTTGAGTACGGAGGAACCACAATGAGCCAGGACGATACGGGAGCCACATCGACAACGTCGGAGGAGGCGGCACCGGCAGCGCGGTGCCCGGTGATGGACAACGCGTTCGACGCAACCGGGTCGACGGCGAACGAGCACTGGTGGCCGGATCAGGTGAGTCTGCGGGCGCTGGGCAAGAACTCCCCGTTGATCGATCCCATGGATGAGGACTTCGACTACGCGGCCGAGTTCGTCACGTTGGACCTGGCCGAGGTGAAGGCCGACATCGTGGCGGTGATGACGAGCTCGCAGGCCTTTTGGCCCGCCGACTTCGGCCACTACGGGCCCTTGTTCATCCGGATGGCCTGGCACAGTGCCGGCACGTACCGGATCCACGACGGACGAGGTGGTGCAGGGTCGGGGACGCAGCGCTTCGCGCCACTCAACAGCTGGCCCGACAACGTCAACCTCGACAAGGCCCGGCGCCTGCTGTGGCCGGTCAAGCAGAAGTACGGCCGGAAGCTCTCCTGGGCAGACCTGATGGTCCTGGCCGGTAACTGCGCCCTGGAGTCGATGGGGTTCGAGACCTTCGGTTTCGGCGGTGGGCGCCAAGACGTGTGGGAGCCGGAAGAGGACATCTACTGGGGGCCGGAGGACACCTGGCTGGGTGACGAGCGCTATAGCGGCGATCGCCAGCTTGCTGATCCGCTTGGGGCGGTTCAGATGGGGCTGATCTACGTGAACCCGGAAGGGCCGAACGGCAATCCTGATCCGATCGCCGCGGCCCGGGACATCAGGGAGACGTTCGCCCGCATGGCCATGGACGACGAGGAGACGGTTGCACTGATTGCCGGTGGGCACACGTTCGGCAAGACCCACGGCGCCGCCGATGGAGACGAGTATCTCGGTCGCGAGCCCGAAGGAGCACCGATCGAAGAGCAGGGCCTCGGATGGAAGAGCACCTTCGGGAGCGGCAAGGGAGACGACGCCATCACGAGCGGCTTGGAGGTCATCTGGACTTCCAACCCGACCAGGTGGGACAACGGGTTCTTCGAGAATCTGTTCGGCTACGACTGGGAATTGACCAAGAGCCCGGCCGGCGCCCATCAGTGGCGTCCCACCGATCGGGCCGCCGATGACACCGTGCCGGACGCACACGACCCGTCGAAGCGGCACGCTCCGATGATGCTCACCACCGATCTGTCCCTGCGGTTCGACCCGGCCTACGAGCCGATCTCCAGGCGCTATCTCGAGCACCCCGATGAGTTCGCCGACGCCTTCGCTCGAGCGTGGTTCAAGCTGACCCACCGCGACATGGGCCCTGTCAGCCGCTACCTCGGAGCCGAAGTCCCGACCGAGGCGCTGATCTGGCAGGACCCTGTGCCCGCGGTCGATCACCCGTTGGTGGACGAGGTCGACATTGCGGCCCTGAAGCGCACGATCCTCGCTTCCGGACTATCCGTACCGCAGCTGGTCGCGACGGCATGGGCATCAGCATCGACGTTCCGCGACAGCGACAAGCGGGGTGGTGCCAACGGGGCTCGCATCCGCCTCGCCCCGCAGAAAAACTGGCAGGTGAATGGTCCGGCCGAACTGGCCACGGTGCTGCACGGCCTGGAGGAGATTCAGGTGGGATTCAACGACTCGCAGAGCGATGGGAAGAGAGTGTCACTCGCCGATCTGATCGTCCTCGGTGGGTGTGCCGCCATCGAGGAGGCGGCAAGGAGTGCGGGAAGTGAAGTGCAGGTTCCCTTCGCTCCCGGTCGCACGGATGCGTCGCAGGACCAGACTGACGTCGACACGTTCGCCTGTCTCGAGCCGACAGCTGACGGGTTCCGCAACTACCTCCGACCCGGTGACAAACGCCGACCCGAGGAGTTGCTGATCGACCGCTCCAGCCTCCTGGCCCTCACCGCACCGGAGATGACCGCGCTCGTCGGCGGCCTTCGGGTACTCGGTGCCAACGCCGGCCATGCCGGGCACGGTGTCTTCACCAGCCGCCCCGGATCGTTGAGCAACGACTTCTTCGTCAACTTGCTGGAGATGGGTACGGACTGGAGCGTCTCGTCCACCGAACACGTCTACGAGGGCCGCGATAGCGAGACCGGACAGGTCGTTTGGACCGGCACCGCAGTCGACCTCATCTTCGGCTCACACTCTCAGCTCCGGGCCTTGGCGGAGGTCTATGCCTCCGGGGACGGAAATGAGAAGTTCCTACGGGACTTCGTGGCGGCGTGGGACAAGGTCATGAACCTCGATCGGTTCGATCTTTCCTGAACTCAGGTCACCGGGCGGCGCTCTGTTTGACCGCCTGGTGGGGATTGTCCTGACGGAAGGCCCGGACCGTGTATCCGACGACGACCGTCGCCTCGAGCGCCCGCACCGATGCACTCCGGGGCAGGTTCAAAATGGGCCCGAGCTCACCGACGTAGTTGTCCGGGCCCACTCGGGCCAGTTCCTCGCTGCTGCCGTCGGCGAGTTCCCGGTACACCTCCAAGAGGCCGGATTCCACGTGGTAGATGAGTTCGCCCCGCTCTCCCTGGCGGAACAGCACCTCTCCCGCGGTCAGCCGGACCTCCTCCGGCGCCCGGTCGGCGTCGGCGAAGTGCGGCGCCAGTTCGATCACCCTGTCCGCCAGCTGGCTGACCCGGTCGTCGTGGGTCGAGACGACGACGATCCGGCCGGGGCTGGCCAGATCCCGCATGAGGCGCAAGATGCCTTCGACCTGGATGTGGTCGAGGTGGGCCGTCGGTTCATCGGCCAGGATCAACTGCGGTTCGTGCACCAGGGCACGGGCGATCGCCACCCGTTGCTGCTGGCCACCCGAAAGTTGCGCTGGACGGTGATGGACCCGTTCGCCGAGTCCGACCAGTTCCAGCAGTTCGGCGGCCCGCGCCTTCGCCTTGGCCCGCGGCACCCCGGACAAGCGCATCGGCACGATCACATTGCCCTGGGCGGTCAGGCTGGGGATCAGGTTGAAGGCCTGGAAGACGACTCCCACCGTCTGGCGGCGGTACTCGATCAAGGTGGGTCCGCGCAGATCGGTGACCACGGTGTCGCCGAACTGGATCCGTCCTGAAGTCGGAGTGAGGAGGCCGGCAAGGCACGAGAGCAATGTCGTCTTGCCGCAGCCCGACGGCCCGAGCAGAACGACCAGCTCCCCGTCTTCCGCCGTGATGTTCAAGCCGTCGAGCGGCTTGATGACGTAGCCCCCTGAATCGAAGGCCATCGTGAGATCGTCGACGACCAGGTGATTGCTCATCCGAACGCCGCCGCCGGGTCGGCGCCGGTGACCCGGCGCAGTGCGGTGACGCTGGCGACGATGCCGACCAAGACCGCGACGAGAGGGAGCACCAGACGGGCGTCGGGCGTGATGTCCACCGGCTGCGTGAAAGTCGGGCTCAGCAGAGTGGCCAGGACCTCTCCCAGGATGGCCGCCAGTAGAGTCACCACCACGGCCTCCAGGACGAGGCTCAGGAACAGTGAGCGCGAAGAGGATCCGAGCGCTTTCAATACCGCGAAGTCGCGCGATCGCTCCAGCGCGGCGACATAGAGCATGGAGCCCACGATGGCGGCGGCCACGATCCACATCAGCCAGCGCGAGTTCTCGATGGACTGCACACCGCCTTTCAACTGGGCGACAGTGGAGGTGACGGTCGCCGAAGGGGAGAGGACGACGAGGCCGGCCGGCACTGTGGAGGGCGTCCCGGTGGTGGCGATGGCGGTGATCAGCGGTTTTCCCCCGGTGACCCCCTGCTGCACGGCGGGCAGGGTCATGTACACGAGAGGAGATCCACCGGTCAGGGTGCGGTTGTCGACGGTTCCCACCACCTTGTATCGGTGACCGCCGAAGGAGAGGACACTGCCGGTCGAGGCCAGCTTGGAGTCGACCACCACCTCATCGGATCCGGCCAGCGGGTGGCCCGACGTCACCTGGGGGTCGCCCAGACCATTGACCTGTACGCCGACGAGTATGACGGTCTGTGGCTGGGTCGAACCTGACACGAAGACCACCTGGGCGGGAGCTACGAGCAGGGCGGAAGCGCGGCGCACGCCCGGTTCGCTGGCCACGGCGCCCTGTTCCGACTGGGGGAAGGCCGCGAAGGCGGTGACCCGGCCCTGGGCCGCCGCCGACATCACCCACGAGGTGGCACCGACGGCGTCAACGGTCTCCGCCACCTCGGCGTGGAAGCCGTCGGCCAGTCCACTCAACGCCAGCGCCAAACCGAGCACAAGCGCCACTCCGATCACGGCGATGAGGAATTGCCGTGCCCGGAACCACAGGTCTGCGAACGTGACCGCCAACAAGTTCTCTTCCTCTCGCCAATCGGAAGCTGCGCCGAGACTCTAGCCAACCTTCAACCGGCATTGCTCGCCGGTCACGATGCGTGACTGCGCCAGGCCTCGTGTGACCCGGTCGGGCGTTGCTGCTGCTGGACAGACGGGGTATCAGCAGGACATCCTGTCGTTGCAGTGGCCACAGGTCGCTGTCGCGATCGACGACCGGGGGAGGGTGCAATGAGACTGGCCAATGTCGCAGGACGGGTGAAGCTGCTCGTCCCGGGAGGCGCTGTCGATATCGAGCGTGCGAGTGGAGGAGCGTTCTCTTCCGATCCACTAGCGGCCTGGGAGCGATTCGACGAACTCACCCGGTTCGCCAGCACCGCGCACGACGCCGACGAGTCGTTCGACACTGCGTCGGCCGATGCCCCGGTGCCCATGCCGCGCCAGGTGTTCGCCATCGCCCTCAACTACGCCCTGCACGCCGACGAGTCGGGATTCTCCAAGCCGGAGGCCCCGCTGGTCTTCGCCAAGTTCCCCACGGCCATCGCCGGAGCCGTCTCGACCGTCGAGCTCCCTCCCGGGTCGGTCGACTGGGAGGTCGAGGCCGTGGTCGTGATCGGTCGGACCGCGTCGCGAGTGTCCGAGGATCGAGCCTGGGACTATGTCGGCGGGTTGACGGTCGGCCAGGACATCTCCGAGCGCGTCCTGCAACGGAGCGGGCCGGCGCCACAGTTCAGCCTGGCCAAGTCGTACCCCGGATTTGCCCCTATTGGCCCGTGCGTCGTGACCGCCGACGAACTCGATCGCCGGGACGACCTCGTGCTCGGGTGTGAGCTCAATGGGGTGGAGATGCAGAAGGGCACCACGAAGGACATGCTGTTCTCGGTGCCGGAGCTCGTGGCGTACCTCTCTGGCATCCTCACTCTCCTACCCGGCGACCTCATCTTCACCGGAACGCCGCCCGGGGTGGGCATGGGCCGCACGCCACCGGTCTTCATCCAGCACGGTGACGTCCTGCACAGCTCCATCGAGGGCATCGGTTCGATCACCCAGACTTTCGTCTCCGCAGGCGCCAACGAAGAGCACTGAACGATATGGCACTGCACGAACTTCGCTCCATCACCGTCGGCGTGCCTGATCCTGAGCCGGTGGCCGAGTATTACGAGGCATTCGGGCTCTTCAGGAGCGAGCAAGCGGCCCTGTCCTCGACGGAGGGCGGCACCCAGCTCTACCTGGAGCCCGCCCCTGCCCGGCGGCTGGTCGAACTGGTCGTTGGAGTCGACGACGAGGACGACCTCGATCGAGTGGGTAGCGCACTGCGGGCCGGGGGGCACGCGGTCACCACCGGAGCGGGCCGCATCTCGGCGCTGGAGCCGCATTCCGGGGTTCGGGTGGCTCTGGCCGTGAGCCCACGGGCGACGGAGCCGGAGGTGCCGGCGCCTCCTCAAAACGGCGTCGGCAAACCGTTGAGGATCGACGCCCGAGCCCCGGGCGTACTTCGGGATCAGCCCGTCCGGCCCCGCAAGTTGGGCCATGTCGTATTCACCACCACCAACTTCGGTGCCACCAACGACTTCCTCACCTCGCTCATCGGATTCAAGGTCAGCGACTACGCGGGGGATCTGGGAGTGTTCCTTCGCTGCTCCACCGACCACCACAACGTCCTGGTGCTGGATGCGCCGCTCCAATTCCTCCACCACAGTGCCTGGCAGGTCGACGACGTCGACGAGGTCGGACGGGGCGCGACATCCTTGATCGAGGGTCACCCTGAGCGTCATGTGTGGGGACTCGGGCGCCATCATGCCGGCTCGAACTTCTTCTGGTATCTACGTGACCCTGCAGGCAACTTCTCCGAGTACTACTCCGACCTCGATTACATCCCGATCGACGCCCTCTGGCAGCCCGAGCGGGCCGAGGGCAAGTTCGGCCTCTACAACTGGGGCCCCGAGCCGCCGGCCGTGTTCCTGCAGCCTGACGACCTCATGGAACTGGCGGCAGCACAGCCGTCGATCCCGATCTGAGCTCACCCCAATGGGTGCAACGAACTCCCGACGACCCAGGCGCTGAAGTACTGGTTGTTGGCCCCGTAAGCCATACCGATCGCCACCTTGGCTCCGTCCACCTGGTGCTCTCCGGCCGCACCCCGGACCTGGTTGGCCGCCTCGGCGAACCGCAGGAGGCCCGAGGCCCCGATGGGATTGCTGGAGAGGACACCGCCGGAGGCATTGACCGGCAGCGAGCCTCCGAGTTCGGTGGTGCCGTCATCGACCATCTTCCATCCGTCACCTACATCGGCCAGGCCGAAGGCCTCGAGCCAGATCGGTTCCAGCCACGAGAACGGGACGTAGAGCTCGGCGGTGTCGATCTGATGGCGCGGATCGGTGATCCCGGCGGCGGTGTAGATGTCGGCGGCGCACTGGAGAGCGGCCTGGGGCCGCACCGGATCCCGGCCAGGGAAGCTCGGCGGCTCCGAACGGGACGAGGATGCCAGGATCCACGCCGGGGGTCGACCATCGGCGGCCGCAGCTGTGCCACCTGCCTCATCGGTGATCACCACCGCGCAGGCACCGTCTGACGAAGGACACGACTCGAGGAACCGTGTGGGCTCCCACATCATCGGCGAAGCCCTCACCTTTTCGATGGAGATGTCCTCGATCTTGAGGTGGGCGTAGGGGTTCTTCAGAGCGTTGAGGCGATCCTTGACCGCCACCTTCCACCCGATGTGTTCGGGGGCCCCGCTCCGTTGGATGTAGGCCCGGATGAACGGAGCGAACGCGCCTCCGGCGCCCAGGGAGGCGCCCTTGCCGCTGCCCAGGGCGAACTGGGCGTTGCCTTCGGACTGCTTTTCGAAGGCGACGGCGAGTACCGTCCGGTGCTTGCCTGCCTGCACGTGGGAAGCGGCCACGATGGCGGTGGTTCCGCCTACTGATCCGGCGGTGTGGACCCGGAACATCGGCTTGCCCACCGCACCGAGGGCATCGGACAGATACAACTCCGGCTTCATCACACCCTCGAACAGGTCGGGCGCCTTTCCCAGCACTACGGCATCGATGTCGTCGAACGTCATCTGGGCGTCATCGAGGGCTCGGAACACCGCCTCGCGCACCAGGCCACCGAACGACACGTCGAGGCGCCTGGACTTGTGATGGGTCTGGCCCACGCCGACGACGGCTACCGGGGGAGTGCTCACGATCTTCCCTCCAGGATGCAGATGAGGTTCTGTTGGAGGCATGGCCCCGAGGTCGCATGGGAAAGGGCCCGACCACCGCCCCCGAAGATGTGGTCGGCGGCGTGCCCGATCCGGATGAGTCCGGTGGCCATGATCGGATTGTCCCGCAGGGCCCCTCCGGAACGGTTCACGGCCACCTCGTCACCGAGGCCGAGCACGGAGCGCAGCAGCAGCTCCTCATGGGTGAAGGCCGCCTGGAGCTCGGCCACTTCGACGGGGGCGTCGCCGAGCCCGGCGGCCTCGGCGGCGATCCGGGTGGACGGCGAATCGTCCAGTGTCCGGAAAGACGGGTTGTGGCACTCGGTCCGGTGGTCGAATCCGGTGATGTACGCCGGTCGTGCCACCAGCTGACGTGCGCGCTCACCAGTGGCCAGCACCATGGCGGCTGCACCGTCGGTGATCGGGGGTACGTCGTGGCGTCGGAGGGGCTGGCGGATATATCCCTCGGCCAAGAGGGATTCGACATCGCCCTTTCCCCGGGCACGCACTGCCACCTCGGCCATCGAACGTTCGTCGGCGATGCCGGCGGCGATGACCGCCCGGGCCTGGAGCGCCGCGAAGGTGAGCGGGTCTGCTCCCAGGGGGGCCAAAAAGTACGGGATCCATCTCCATCGGATAGATCAGTGCCGGATCTCCGGTCGAGGAGCGACCGGATCCGGTGACCACGGCGATCTCGATGTCCCCCTCCTGAAGTCGGAGCCACGCCTCGTAGAGGGCCCAGGCGCCGTCCATCTCCACGTGGGAGTCCCGCTTGGGTGGCCACGCGCCGATGGCGTCGAGGTTGGAGACGAAGGAGAAGGCCTGGCCGGTGATGTAATCGCAGCTACCCAGGCAGGTGAAGTCGATGTCGGCGCGACCCAGTCCGAGCGGGGTGATCGCCGCGGTGATCGCCTCCATCAACAGCTGGGTCTCCGACTTGTCGGTGTGCCGGACCATGGGAGTATGAGCCCAGCCGATGACGGCGATGTCCTTCGAAGGTGCACTCATGATCAGAAGATCCGGTTCACGAGGTCGGGATCGTCGAGGTCCGGTTCGCCGTTGGGTATCCAACCGAGCAGCGAGCCCCAGCTGCCACCCATGCCTCCACCTTCGTCGGTGACTTCGGCCGGCGAGGCCCACACCGCGTCGACGCGCTGGCCCACCTTTATCTGGTCTGCGGGCAGCTCGATGACCACCGAATACGGGATGATCACGTCGGTCCCGTCGAGGAGGATGAAAGCACGGACGAACGGCTCGGTCTCGGTCTGACCCGGATACTGAACGGGAGTGACGATGGCGAAGTTGGTGATGGTGCCCTTGTGTGGGAGATCGACTTCGCAGTCGGGACCGAGCTCGATGGCATCGACGGGGCAGAGTCCGCGGCCGCCGGCGTACACCCGTCCGCACGCCGGGCAACGAAGACCCAGCAGCCGGTGCTCCCGGGACGCCTCCGTCGCCCGGTCGGCGGCTTCGGGGACCGGATTGCGGTATGTGATCGAGGCCAGGTAGTCCATCCGGGTCACCGGTTCCGCGGCTCCCCCGGTGTCGTCGCCCTCGGTCTCCGTCACCTCGCCGGGGACGAAGCAGATGATGTCGTCGATCCGCCCTTCCCGGGAGCCCCGCCATCGAGGTGCCACCCGCATTCCCTCGGACATGGCCTCCGGCGTGCCGGCATCCACCGCATGGAGCAGTGGCGTGGTGGCACCGTCCAGGCGGACGAATGCGAATGCGAATGGATGGTCGAGCGGATGCTGGACCGACGGCGTGACGACCCATGTCCACGACTCGACCGTGCCTGCCGGCCCCACTTCGACGAACTCGTGCGGGAGCTCGGCACCGGTCTCGGGATCCCACTCCATCGGTGGTACCAGCACGCCGTCCTGGCAACGGATGCCGAGTATCTGCTTCTCGGTCAGAGCGGTCATGAACGCCCCTACAACCGGTCCGAGGGAACGCTTGTAGGGAAATGTGATGGTGCTTTCGATGAATCGGGTCATCGGTCCCTTCCGAACTTCGCCTGCTGTACGTGCGGCCCTCGAGCACGCTAGCTGCTCCGTCAGACGGCGCGGATCAAGCCCCGATCCCACTCAGCAGCACGTCGGAGTGGGACCTACCATCGGTCAATCGTGCGCCGTACCGGCGCCTGGAGGGAATCCATGCCCACAATCCAGTCGGCCGAATGGCATCTGACCACCCCCGAGGAGTCCTGAGATGTCCGGCAGCGGAGTGGGTCGGGTTGCCGGCAAGGTGGCCGTGGTCACCGGCGGCGCCGGTGGCATCGGGTCGGCCACCGCCCGGGCACTGGCTCGGGAGGGTGCCTCGGTGGCCGTGTTGGATATCGACCGCGCCGGGGCGGAGGGGGTGGCCGCCGAGATCAGGGACGCCGGGGGTGAGGCACTGGCCGTCGCCGTCGACCTGTCCGTGGAGTCGGACGTGGTCGGCGCCGTCCGCAGCGTGGTCGAGCGCTTCGGCCGGCTCGACGTGCTCCACAACAATGCAGCACTGACTGACTCCGACTTCCTGGACCGGGACACGTCGGTGACCGATCTGAACCTCGGGGTCTGGGAACGAACGCTGGCGGTCAACCTGACCAGTCAGATGCTGACCTGCAAGCACGCCGTGCCCGAAATGGCTCGTAACGGTGGCGGCTCCATCATCAATATGTCCTCGGGGGCGTCACTGAAGGGAGACCGGACCCGTACCGCCTACGGAGTTTCCAAAGCCGGAGTAAACACCCTGACGATGTACGTGGCGACATCCCACGGCAAGCAGAACATCCGGGTCAATACGATCGTTCCCGGGCTGATCATCACCGATGCGGTGCGGGCCCACCTCAACGACGAGATCCTGGGCGGACTGAGCCGGTCGATCCTCACCACCCATCTGGGCGAGCCGGAAGATATCGCCAATGCCGTGGTGTTCCTGGCGTCAGATGAGGCCCGGTACATCACCGGGCAGATGCTGACAGTCGACGGGGGCATGTCCGCCCATGTCGGAAGGGGAGACCACGACGAGTGAGTCGGTGCCGCAGGTGATCGGACGACGGGTCCTTGGACACGGGCACCTTGGTGCTTATAGGTTCGGTCTCGGACGATCGTCGGGGACGTGCGACCGGTCCTTTCGGCCGAGAGGGGAACCCATGCCACGGATCGAACCCATTCCCATGGACCAGTTGGGCCAGGAGCCGCGCCGCATCATCGAGGAAGGTGTGGCCGACGGGACGTACGCCACGCCAGTCCCCCTCCAGATCTTCGCCTACCGCACAGCCCAGATCATCCAGACCGATATGGCCCGCCACGCCTGGGGCACCAACAGCCTGCTCGGAGGGCGGATTCTCGAGCTCATCCGGATCCGGAGTGCCCAACTGGGCGAGTGCCAGCCGTGCATGCAGTCTCGCAAGCACGACTCCATCACCGACGAGGATGTGGCCTGCCTCGTCTCGCCCGGACATTCCGACCTCACCGATCAGGAGCGACTCGCCGTCGAGTTCCTCGACCTGCTGTCGGCTGATCACCACGCCATCGATGATGAGACCTACCGCCGGCTCGCCACTGTCTTCACCGCTGCGCAGATCATCGAGTTGGGCTTCACCTGTGCGATGTCGATGGGTACCCACCGGTTCATCCACACTCTCGACCCGTTCGGTACCACCCCGCCGGTCATCAGCTTCGATCCCGATCAGGTCGACACGGCGTACGCCGACACCGAAGCCGAGCAGTCCAACCTATGAGCTAGACCGTCTCCGTCACCGCCATCACCGGTCACGCCGGCCGTGGCGCAGCGTCGACGACATCCTCTACGTGTGTTTGATGAGCGGGATGCCGTAGAGCCGTTCCCAGTTGTCGCTGACGATCTTCGCCTTCGACGAGTCCGGGTAGGGCATCTGCGCGAACGTGTCGACCGCATGGGGGTACATGGAGTCGCCGTGCGGGTAGTCGGTCGAGAACACGAGGTTGTCGTCGCCGAAGGTGTCGAGGTAGGGCTGGGCGGTCTCCTCCTCAGCCTCGATGCCGAGGAAGCACTGCCGGCGGAAATAGCCGCTCGGCTCCATCGTCAACTCGGGCGCGTCGATTGCGCCGACCCATTCGTAGTGCTCGTCGAGCCGGTGCAACAGCCACGGTGCCCATGAGCAATTGCCCTCGAGCAGCCCGACGCGGAGCCGCGGGAAGCGCTCGAGTACGCCGCCGCCGCACAGACACACCGTCACGAACTGGATCGCCAACGGCTGGTTGAAGGTGTGCCACAGCATGAGCTTGTCGAGGACCTGAAGCGAAAAATCGGGCGTCAGGTAGGTCTGGCCGCCACCGTGGAAGGTGATCGGGACGTCGAGGCGCTGGATCTCCTCCCACAGCGGGTCGTAGGCCGGGTGGTGCCACGGTCGGCGGTTCACGCATCCAGGAGCGAGGAAGACCGCCTTGAAGCCGAGCTCCTCGACGCACCGGCGCGCCTCGAGCACCGCCCCGTCGATATCGTGCGGCGCCACCATGGCGGCGCCGTACATCCGGTCGGGCGCGTGGTCGCACATCTCCTTGATGTATTCGTTGTAGGCACGGGCGATGGCGGTGGCAAAGGCGGGCTCGAGTCCGTCCTGGCCGATCGCCTCGGTCGAGTCGAGGCCGAGCACGAAGAGCCCCCGCGACGGAAACAGCACTGCAAGGTCGAGACCCTCACGGTCCATTGCCGCCAGTTGCGACGCCGCGTCCCAACCGCGTGACTCGGCTTCGGCGTAGACGCTCGCGTGTTCCGGTCGCCAGCCCCGACGCGGTGCGTCGACCGGTTGTGGCTTCGAGGCACCCAGCCGCAGCAGAGTGTGATTCTGCACCCGCACGCGCATGTCGCGGGTGATCTCGTTCAGTCCCTTCGGCGCCGCGTGCAGATACTCCGGCGCGATGTAACGCTCCCAGACGTCCGGAGGCTCCATGACGTGGAGGTCACTATCCGCGATGACGTGATCTCTGATCCCCATGTGGTTACCGTAACGGAGATGGCCGTCAGATCCGGGAAAATCAGCGTCAAGACTCACGTTCCGCCCTTCGTACGCTCGACCGGGTTGCAGAACTGGAACCGCTATGCGGCCGTGAACGACGAGTTCATCGACATCCACATGGACGACGAGTCAGCCAAGGCGGTCGGCATGCCCGGGGTGTTCGGTATGGGCAATCTCCGGATCGCCTACCTCCACAACATGCTTCGCGACTGGATTGGCGAGTCAGGGGACATCGGTGAGTTCCGCTGCGAGTTCCGGGGCATCAACCTCAAGGGTGACATCCTCACGGGTCACGGCACCGTCACGAACGTGCAGGATCGGCTCGTCTCCCTCGAACTCGGCGTCACCAACCAGGACGGAGTGGAGACCACGCCGGCATTCGCGACAGTTGTGTTGTTCGAGGACGGCAAGGCCGAGATGCCCGATGATCCCAAGCCGTCGGTACCGAGCGGTCTGGCGACGCCCGGCACGTTCCTCACCCAGGAGACCGTCGACAGGATCGGTCGCACGCTGGCGCCGGTCGTGGCGCCCACCGTCGGAGCGAACGACATCGCCCGTTGGGCGACGGCGACCTACTGGCCCGAGCGCCCGCCGTCCATCTACGTCGACTCCGACTCGGCGGCTTTGACACCGTGGGGGGACATCGTCGCACCGCGGGACTTCGATCCGTTCGCGTGGATGCCGGAGCGGCCGTGGAGCGGCGATTGGCTATTCGGCATGGGCGTCGAGCCCGGCCGGCGGGTGCTGAATGGCGGCCAATGGAACCGTTATGCGGCGCCGATCCGACCGGGCGACGTGATCTCGGTGGTCCGGCGCTTCGTCGACGTCGTCGAGCGCGAGACGAAGCGAGGTCCGATGGTCTTCTTCACCAGCGAGTTCCGATGGACCAACCAGGACGGTGCACTCGTCCGCCTCGCCGAGCAGACCACCATCTACTACTGAGGTCGTCAAGCAGTGATGCCGAAGACCTCGGCTGCAACGGTGAGCGCGTCGTTTGCCGCCGGAACCCCCGCGTAGACGGCGACCTGCATCAATACCTCCACCAATTCTTCCTGCGAGATGCCGAGGTTGCGGGCGCCAGCGAGGTGGCCGCGTAGCTCGCCGGCCCGGCCGAGCGCGGCAAGCATTGCAACGGTGATGAGGCTGCGGTCGCGCAGTGGCAGAGCGTCGCGCGACCAGATCTTGCCGAATGCGGTTTCGGTCACCCAGGCATAGAAGTCGGGTGCCAGCTTGGCGGCCGGTCGTGGGGTGCTGCCACTTGCCATCTGCGGCCACAGTGTCGTCTGGATGGCGCGACCCGCATTCAGATCCTCAATACTCATTTCAGTCGATCCCTTCGAAGATGTTGACCGTGCACACACTCCCGCCACCGACACAATGGACGAGTCCCAACCGGGCACCCTCGACTTGGCGCACACCTGCCTCCCGTCGAAGCTGCAGCGTGATCTCGTGGATCATGGCCACACCGGTCGGGCCTCCGGGGTGGCCTCGGGCGATCAGACCGCCGTCGGTATTGAACGGGATGCTCCCGCCCAGAGCGGTCTCGCCGTTCGCCACCAGCTTGTCGCCCTCACCTGGCTCGCAGAAGCCGAGCAACTCGTAGTACTCGAGCTCCTCGTTGGCGAAGGCGTCGTGGCACAGGGAGAGCGAGATGTCGCCAGGGCCGACACCGGCCTTGTCGTACGCCTCCTGCCCGGTTGTCCGGGTCATCGTGGGTGGGCCGACCACGGGTCCGAGGAAGGCGTGGCCAGGGGAGTAGGCCTCGCTCTGGGCGGCTGACGACAAGCAGCGGACGAGTCGCCGGCCGGGAAATCGACGGCGCACGTAGTCCTCACTGGCCACGATGACAGCAGCTGCGCCGTCATCTGCAGGGCAGCACATCATCGCAGTGAGCGGCTCGGCGATCATTCGCGACGCCATGACCTCTCCGACGGTCACCGTGTGATCAGGCTGGCGGTGTGACAGCGGATTGAGGGCCCCGTGGTTCCAATTCTTGGCGGCGATGGCCGCGAAGGTCTCCGGTGTGGTGCCGTAGTCGTGCATCCGGCGCTGCGCCCACAGGGCGAAGAAGGCGGCCGGCAGGATCGACGCGTCGAGCTGATCGCGTCCGGCGCCGCGGCTCATGCTGCTAGTGGTCGAACCCCGCCCGCTCACGTCGGTCATCTTGTCGAAGGTGAGCGCCATGGCAACCTCGGCTCGACCGGAGGACACCGCCCACGCCGCCTCCCGGAACGCGAACAGCCCGGTGGCCGACGCGTTCTCGATGTGGGTCACCGGAAGTCCGGTGAGACCGAGCTCCTTGACGGCCTTGACGCCGATCTGGTGCTGCAGACCGAGGTAGCCGACGAACACCTCGTCGATGTCGGCCAAGGTCAGGCCGGCATCGTGGAGCGCCAACAGCCCAGCGTCGCGGGCCAGCTCGACGGCTGGCACTTCCCGGTATATATCGAAGCGGAGCTGGCCGACGCCGGCGATCGCGGTGTTCTCGAACTTCATCGGCCTGCCCCCACGGGCGTGAACCGGTAGATCACGACGTCATTGCCGTCAGCATCCTGGCGCAGCGTCTCGAGGCCGAGCTCGAGCTCCATGCCGATCGAGAAGTCACTGGGCACACCCATGAGAATGGCCTGGACGCGAGGTCCCTCGGGGAGGTCGACCTGGCCGACTGCGTACTCGCTCACCTTGGCGTCGGTCTTGGCGAAGAGCGGGACGTGCACCCACGTCCACGTGTAGAGGGTGCCCTTCGTGCTCAACAGCACGTCATCGGTCCCTTCGTGCAGGCACTTCGCACACACGAGTCGGCGGGGGTAGAACACCTCGTCGCATGCGGGGCATCGGCTGCCGCGGAGCCGCACCGGTGCGTCGTCGCTCCCGGTGAGCTCGAAGTAGTCGGCGATGGGAACTCTGGCCACTACGCCTCTTCGCTCTTCGGTGCGATGGCGAGCTCGATCCCGCTGCGTGCCTCGGCGGCCAGCACGAGGTCGGTCCAGTCATGCTCGCCCAAACCACGTTCGACGGCGTCGCTCAGGAAGGCCAGTGTCGCCTCGGCGACCGGTGTCGGCACGCCTCGTGCCTCCCCTAGCTCGTTGATCAGCCGTGCATCTTTCGCGGCGAGCCGCAACGAGAACTCCGTGGGTCGGCCACGCGTATTGATCCCGTCGATGCCACGATCGAGGAAGTAGTTCGACGGGCCACTGAGCTTGACGATCTCGACCGCGGTGCGCACGTCGATACCCGCCTTTTCCGCGAGAGACACCGCCTCGAACGCGGCGATCGCACCACTGAACGCGAGCAGGCTGTTGGCGAGCTTCATGGCGCTGCCGGCGCCGACTGGACCGAGGTGGAAGCTCGCCCGCCCCAGGGAGTCGAGCAGTGGCAGCACGGTGGCGACGGCGTCGTCATCTCCCCCCACCATGAAGACCAGCTTCCGGTTGGTGGCACCTACGTGCCCGCCGGTGAGGGGTGCTTCGACGAAGCGGTGGCCGCTCTCGGCCAGCTGTTCGGCGATCGCCTGGTTGCTCTCCGGCAGGGTGGTCGACAGGTCACACAGGACGGATCCCGGAGGCGCGGCGACAGCCCACTCGGTCGCCACGGATGTGACGGTGCGCGGATCCGGCAGGGAGGTGAAGGTGACCTCGCTACCGGTTGCGACGTCGGCGACGGAACCGGCCCGGGCGGCGCCCTCGATCGACTCCACGCGCTCCGGATCGAGATCGAACACGGTGACCTGGAGCCCATCGGCTACAAGGTTTCGCGCAATGGCACCACCGATGTTGCCCAGACCGATGACTCCGACTCCGCTCATCGATCCATGCGCTCCGATTGCGATGTCCCGAACACGCCCGTCATCCTTACCGAAACCGGCACTACCATGCGCCACCATGGATCCTGCTGGACAGCATCTGCTGGTCCACGCGGCCGCCAACCCGGGTAAGGCGGCCGTCGTCATGGACGGCACCGGTGGGACCCGTACGTATGCCGAGGTCGCGGATGCATCCGGTCGGCTCGCTCGTGCCCTCCACGACCATGGGCTGCGCAAGGGTGACCACGTGGCGATCCTTCTCGACAACCAGCCCGAATTCTATGACGTCATCTGGGCCGCGATCCGGTTGGGTGCGTACGTCACACCGGTCAATTGGCACCTTGTAGCGGCCGAGGCCGGATATATCGTCGAGAACTGCGACGCCACCGCCGTCGTCGTTGCGAGCGGCCTCGCCGATGTCGTGGGCCAAATGGAGCCATACATGGGCAAGGTCACGACGAGGATCTGCGTCGACGGTGACATCCCCGGCTTCGATCGGCTCGACGACGTGATCAAGGGTGTCGATCCCGGCCTCGGTGAGGAGGAAGCCGAGGGGGGTTGGATGTTCTACTCGTCGGGCACGACCGGTCAGCCGAAGGGGATCCTGCCACCACTCCCGACCGGCGACGTCGGCGCCCCGTCGTTCCTCACGACGATGCTGGCCGGCATGTTCGGGTTCGACGAGAGTACCGTCTACCTGTCGCCCGGCGCCCCCCTCTACCACGCCGCACCCGCGGGCTGGACCTACGGCACTCAGCGACTTGGCGGCACGGCGATCGTGATGGAGCGGTTCGAGCCGCTCGAGGTGCTCGCGGCGATCGACCGCCACCGCGTGACGCACGTCCAGTTCGTCCCGACCCACATGATCCGCCTGCTGAAGCTGTCCGATGAGGAACGTTCGCAATTCGATCTCTCGTCGCTTCAGGTCGTCGTCCATGCAGCCGCCCCCTGTCCGATCGAGACGAAGCAGCGCTTCATCAAGTGGGTCGGTCCGATCGTCCACGAGTTCTACAGCGGATCCGAGGGTGCGGGACTGACGTACATCGACAGCAAACACTGGCTGGAGCGTCCGGGCTCGGTAGGCAAGTCCATGGCCGGACAGATCCACATCGTCGGCTACGACGGCGAGGAGCTCCCGACGGGCGAGGAGGGCGAGGTCTGGTTCTCCAGCAACCGGAGCTTCGAGTACTACCACGAGCCCGAGAAGACGAAGCAGGCGTGGGACCGGCGCGGGTGGTCGTGGATGGGTGACGTCGGCCGGGTGGACGACGAAGGCTACCTGTATCTGACCGACCGGGCCTCGAACATGATTATCAGCGGCGGCGTGAACATCTATCCGCGGGAGATCGAAGACGTCCTGATCGTGCACCCCCAGGTCGACGATGTCGCCGTCCTCGGTACGCCCGACCCCGACATGGGCGAGCGGGTGACAGCCTTCGTGCAGCGCGCCTCCGGTGCCGACGTCGACGGCGACGAGCTCATCGCCTGGAGCCGCCAGCGGCTGAGCCACTTCAAGTGCCCGAAAGAGGTGCGCTTCGTCGACGAGCTCCCGCGGCTGCCGACGGGGAAGCTCCTCAAGCGGAGGCTGCTGAGCTGAGCGGAGCGGATTGTCGAGCAATGGAAGGATGACGCAACTGTCGGATCGACTGGAGGATCGCATGGGTGGAAGTTGTGAGGGACGGGTGGCCATCGTGACGGGCGCCGGCCGAGGTATCGGCCGTGAGCACGCCCTGATGCTGGCCGGCGAAGGCTGCAGGGTCGTGGTCAATGACCTGGGCGGGGGCGCCGACGGCATCGGCACCGATGCCGGTCCCGCCGGCGAGGTCGTCGCCGAGATCAAGGCTATTGGGGGAGAGGCGATCGCCGATGGCTCGGACATCACCGACTTCGCCCAGGCCGGCGAGCTCGTCGCTCGCGCCATCGACACGTTCGGCCAGCTCGACGTGCTAGCCCTCCCTCTTCACGACGCCATTCGTCGGTGACCTGATGCTGTCATTTCGATGAGATGAGCGTGCGGTCCGGTCATTGCGGCCTCTTGGAAACGACACCGCCGACCATTTGGCCATCTGGCGGGGTCGCAAGTGACCAGGGACATGGGTCGAGGCGCACATCGTCAACCTGGTGCCGCCTCACGGGGTGCGCGGAGTCGGTCAGGTGATGAGGGCGATGCGTTGGTAGGCATCGAGGAGCACCTGGGCGGTGGGCCAGCCGTCGATGATGCGCACGATGCTCTGGCGTGCCCGGTGCACGAGCCGCCCCGGAGCGTGGAAGATCCCCCAGCGGAGTGCCTTGGGTCGGGCGTCGGTCCAGGATCCGTCGAAGCACAGCAGCTGGAACCATCGCACGAGGTCGGCGGCCAGGGCGACGGTCATCAGCCAGGTGGTGTTGGCCTCGAAGCTGGCGAAGGGGAACCGACAGAGGCCCGAGTCCTTCAATCGCTGGATGTGGGACTCGACATGGGCGTGGGCCCGCATGGTGGCATCCAGCGCCCTCGGGTCGCCGTCCTGGTCGGTGTAGAACCCCCAGTAGCGGTAGTCGAGACTCGGGAACAGGCTGCGCTGGGCACCGGGGTGGAGGGGTTCACGTCGGATGATCAGCCGGGTTCGGGAGGGGAACTTCGCTCCGTCGATCAGACTGGTCAGCTCGGCCACCGCTGCTCCCTCTTTCAACTCGCGGTCCTGGGCGAGGGCGGGAAGCCACACCTCTTCGATCCCGATGGCGTCGAAGATGGCGGCGGTGACCTGGGCATTCCTCCGGGCAGACACGTAGAACCCCACGTTGCGGGCACGGCAGGCCTCAAGGAAGTCCTCGGTGCACCCGGCCGAGTCGGCCCGCATGATGACGTCGCGTTGCACGAGGTCGGAGTGGTCACCTTCGTGGTGGCCCGCAGCGATAGGGGCCGGCAACTGGGCGATGGCGTCGTCGAGCACGGTGATGTGATCAGCGACGGTGTTGGAACCGGCGTTTCCCGGCCGCAGCAGTGCAGACAGCGTCTCACCCGTCGCGTCCACAAAGCAGAACAGCGGATGGAAGCCGAAGCCGCCCTTGAAGGTCGGCGCGGTCTGCTCCTTGTTCTCCGAGTGGATCTCGACCAGGGAGGCGTCGATGTCCAAGAGGACGGGGTCGGACCCCGTCGTCGTCGACGAGCGAGACCACACCTCGGCTCGGATCTCCGCCATCGCTTCGGCGATCCCGGAACGAGTCGACGACGTGATCTCGTGGAACGTGCGGGCAACCGTCGTGTCCGACGGCACCGACCCGAAGAGGTCACCCCCGATGCGCAGGTGCTCGATGTCGAGACAGCTCTCACCACCACCGGCCAGCATGAGGGCCGCCTGGACGAGCACCTTGCCCCGGTCGTGGACGGGAACGCCAGCACCACTCCACGGGATCCGGGAAGACAGTGCATCACCGAGCCCCAATCGGTCGGCAAAGGACCCAAGAGCGTGCAGTCCGACGTGGGCCACCACGCCCGTCCCACCGGGTTCCACCACGACGCGACGAGTGCTGTTACCGTTCACTTTGGAAGTGCCCTTCTGTTGGGGATTGCTGCTGTCTCGACAACAACAGTTTCCCCTACTGGAAGGGCGTTTCCGCGGACGCGGACCGGTCAGCTCAAATGGCGGCGTGAAGAGTCGGGGCTAATGGGCGGCCCGAGACGGAGTGACCGCTACCGCCGCATTGCCGTCAGAGGTCACTGGGGAGCGTATCGATGTCCGGTTGGACGCTCAGTTCGCCAGCGTCAAGCCATCGATCCTTGAAGTCCACCAGGTCCACACGGCCACCAGGTCACCACACCCGCCCTCCATCGACATGGCGGACGCACCGTGCCCGTGGGTCGGTTGCGGCAGCGTCGTCGGGCCATGTCCCTCGGCTGCTCTGGATGGTGGTCCACATCTCGTAGTGAAGGAACAAACCGATAGGCACCGGCTCTTCTAGATATTTTTTTCTAGCGGGTAGCCCAGTGATCGACGGACCATTCATCCGATGGCTTTTTTTATCTATGTTGTACTCGGACAATCAGTCTATGTCAGCCAAGTATGAGACCCCTACGCTGCATCCATTGTAGCACCGGAGCTACCTGTCATCCGTGAGAATCGGCCGATCTATCGTAGGCGGGCGTCGGAGATGAGCGGCGACATCTTCAGGGCCTCATAGCGGCTTCTGGGACCCTCTCAGTGGATGTCTGTGATCGGTCTGCATCTACCCTTGTCCAAACCCAGTGTGGCCGTGGTGAGTAGCCGAAGGCGGCCCCGTCGTTGACCATGAAACTGGACCATGGCTCAGGCCACCGGGGCCAGTGATGGAATGGGATGCGGTCGAGTGCGATCGTGAACTCAACAGGCACTTCGGATCTGAGCGGGGTCTTGTAGTCGGATCCACGGGCGCGTAGCGGGGGTCCACCAGTCTTTGGTTGTTCGAAGACCGAAGATGGAGGACCCCCGTGGAGACTGACCCTACGCGCGCGCTGGTGTGGATGATTGGACTTCCCGACATCCGGTTCCTGGGCGTCGAGGACGGACCGAGCGGCGTGGGCAAGATCCACGTCGAGACCGTGGTCCGATCCGTTGGCTGCCCGTCGTGCGGCGTGCCCGCCCAGGTGAAGGACCGCACCCGGGTCGAGCTCGTCGATCTGCCACTCCAGGGACGTCCCTGCCGGCTGGTGTGGCGGAAGCGCCGGTGGGTGTGCCCCGGCGGTGACTGCGCCATGGGCAGCTGGACCGAGGAAGAGGACCGGATCGCCGGACCTCGACAGCTGCTCACCTCCCGAGCGGCCCGGTGGGCAACCCGCCAGGTCGGTAAGCACGCCCGGAGCGTGAACGAACTGGCCAGCGAGTTCGGGTGCGACTGGCACACGGTGAACGACACCGTCGTCGCCTATGGGGAGGCCCTGCTCGACGCCGACGACGACCGTGTCGGCGAGGTCACCGCCCTCGGTCTCGACGAGGTGCTCATGGTCCGGGTCGGTCCCTATCACCACCAGCACTTCTCCACCCAGTTGGTCAATGTCCGGGCCGGACAGTTGCTCGACATCGTCCCTGGTCGGGGCAGTGCCGAACCCATGGGCTGGCTGGCCGAACAAGGACGAGCCTTCCGGGACCGCATCCAGTTCGGCACCCTCGATCTGTCCGGCCCCTATCGCCACGTGTTCGAGGTCATGGTGCCGGGAGCCACCCTGGTCGCCGATCCCTTCCATGTCACGAAGCTGGCCAACACCAAGCTCGATGAGTGCCGCAGGCGGGTCCAGAACGAGACCCTCGGCCATCGAGGACGGAAGTCCGATCCCCTCTACCGCTGCCGGCGCCTGTTGACCAAGGCTCAGGAGCGGCTCGACGCCAAGGGGTCCGAGAAGTTGAAGGGGCTGCTCCGGGCCGGTGATCCGAACGGGGACGTCGCCACCTGTTGGGAAGCGAAGGAGGCTGTCCGGGAGTCCTACGTGCACGCCGACGCCGAGGTCGCTCTCGAGTGGGTGACCCAGCTCGGGCACGACCTCCAGGACAAGGACTACCCGATCGAGGCCCGGTCGCTCGGGCGCACGCTGATCCGGTGGCGGCACCAGATCGCCGCCTGGCACCTGGCCCACGTCAGCAACGGACCGACCGAGGCGGTCAACAATCTGATCAAGCGGGTGAAGCGCGCGGCATTCGGCTTCACATCCTTCCGGAACTACCGGATCCGCTCACTGCTCTACGCCGGCAAGCCAAACTGGGACCTGCTGGCCACGGTCACTCCCCGCTGATTTCCGAGGAGCCACTAATGGTGGCCGGTACGTCCTCATGGGCGGCAAGGGTCTGATGACGACCGCACTCTGTGCCTCCCTCCGCCCGTCGAGGGGTGCGGGTGGCTCCGTTCGAGGCCCAGAACAGTGGCGGCTATCGACCACGGCGGACCGGCAGCTCAGGGAAACGAGTGCCGCCACCGGTGGCTGAGGACCTGCGCCCGAGTGGTGTGCGCCACGTATACGAAAACCCGCTGGCGGTGTCCTCCAGGGCGCTCGCTTGGAATGCAGAAGTGACCATATGAGCATATGAGTATCACTGGGCTCTACGTACAGGCGGCCGTATCAGTCGCGGGAGGAGCACTCAGCGCAACGACCCAGGATGGCGAAATGCTTGGGGTCGATGGTGAAGCCCAACTCGTTACTGGCCGCCTTGGCCAAACCCCGAAACATGGCCTCGGGGGCTTCGATCAACGTCCCGCAGTCGGCACAGACGAAGTGGGCGTGGGCATGGGAGGCCAATAGGTAGCTCGACGGACCGTGGCCCAGGTGGGAGTGGGTGACCACGCCTAGATGCTCCAGCTCCTCGAGGTTGCGGTAGATGGTCGAGAGATGGACATCAGGGGCCCTCACCTGGACCGCTTCAGTCAGTGCCTCGACGCTCATGTGCCCTTCGGTGGCAAAGAGTGTCTCGAGGAGTAGCCGCCTGGACGGGGTGGCGCGGCCACCCTGAGACCGCAGGTAGTCCAAGACGCTCTCGACCGAGGTGAAGTCCGGCTTGATAGGTGCCTCTGGTGCCTGCGCCACGGACCCCAAGCGTAGCGGGTGAACGAGTCCTAGCCAATCTTATTGCATACTCCTCGCAGATACTTTAGCTTATCGGTTGTGAACGACTATCAGGAGGCCTGGTGAGCGACGACGCTGCGTTCGGGACCATTTACCCCAGCCGTTTGGCCAAACTGCGCAATGGGCTGAACCGGCGAGAGTGGTTGACCATCGGAGGGATGGCCCTCACGATCATCGGCCTGAACGTCATCGGCTGGGGGCTGGTGTCGGCGGCATCGACACACCACTACCACATCTCGAAAACCGGTCTCTTGGGCCTCGGCACAGGTGTTCTGGCCTACACCTTGGGCATGCGCCATGCATTCGACGCCGACCACATCGCCGCCATCGACAACACCACCCGCAAGCTGGTCAACGATGGCAAGCGGCCGCTCAGCGTCGGCTACTTCTTCTCCCTCGGCCACTCCACCATCGTGTTCCTGCTCGCCGTCTTCTTGAACTTTGGCATCAGGGCGCTCGATGACCAGGTGAGCAACGACTCGTCCGGTCTGCACAAGGCGACCAACGTCATCGGCACGTCGGTCTCCGGCGGCTTCCTCTACCTGATCGCCATCCTCAACCTCATCGTGCTCATCGGGATCTACAAGGTCTACCAACAGATGAAGCGCGGCCGGTACGACAACGAGGAACTCGAGCGCCAGCTCAACAACCGTGGCCTCATGAACCGATTCTTCGGTGGCTACGCCGAGAAGATCGACAAGCCGTGGAAGATGTACCCGGTCGGCGTCCTCTTCGGGTTGGGCTTCGACACCGCCACCGAGGTGGCACTCCTGGTGCTGGCCGGAAACGCCGTGGCCGGCGGGCTCCCGTTCTGGGCCATCCTCTCCTTGCCCGTTCTCTTCGCCGCCGGGATGTGCCTGTTCGACACCATCGACGGGTGCTTCATGAACTTCGCCTACGACTGGGCCTTCTCCAAGCCCATCCGCAAGGTCTTCTACAACCTGACCATCACCGGACTGTCGGTTTTCGTGGCCCTCTTCATTGGGACCATCGAGATCGTCGGGCTGATCGGACAGGAGCTCAACTTCAACGACCCCTTCTTCAACTTCTTCGCCAACTTCAATATCAACACCGCCGGGTTCATCATCGTGGGCGCGTTCGCCGCCACCTGGGCGATTGCTGTCCTGTGGTGGCACTTCGGCAACGTCGAGGAAAAGTGGGACGCCCGGATGATCCACCACGAACCGGTAGAGGCCACAGCCTCCAACTGAACATCACGCCAGAAACCACAAGGAGCATCACATGTCCGACTACACCCTGCCTGACCTTCCCTACGACTTCGGCGCCCTAGAGCCGCACTACTCGGCCGAGGTTCTCGAACTCCACCACGACAAGCACCACGCGGCCTACGTCATCGGTGCCAACACGACCCTGGAGAAGCTGGCCGATGCGCGGGGCAAGGGCGAGTTCGGAACCATCGTGGGTCTGGAGAAGACATTGGCCTTCAACGTCTCGGGCCATGTGCTCCACTCGATCTTCTGGAAGAACCTCTCGCCCGACGGTGGCGACAAGCCGACCGGCGACCTGGCCAGGGCCATCGACGAGCACTTCGGGTCCTTCGATGCCTTCAAAGCCCAGCTGACCCAGGCCAGCACCACCGTCCAGGGATCGGGATGGGGCGTCCTGGCTTGGGAGCCCCTCGGGCAGCGCCTCCTCATCGAGCAGGTCTACGACCACCAAGGCAATGCCGGCCGGGGTTCGGTGCCGCTGCTCGTCTTCGACGCCTGGGAGCATGCCTTCTATCTGCAGTACAAGAACGTGAAGGCCGACTACGTCGCCGCCCTCTGGAACATCGTGAACTGGGCCGACGTCGCCGATCGGCTCACCCAGACCCACTCGTTCACGATCTCGTAGCTCGTCGCAGGTCATGGCCGAGGAAGAGATTGACCGGCTGATCGGAGAGCGAATAGGTGATGATCAAACGGACCTTGTGGCCGACGGCGCCTCGTTGCAAGCCCTTGCCGTCCTCCTTGATGCCGATCTGACCGATGAGCAGCGAACGCAGGCCTTCGGAACGCTTATGTCCGCCATGCTCGAGCGGCTGAGCACTGAGGAGCGGGAGAGATTCGTCCAGATCGCCAGTGATGAGGGCGAACGTGCGGCTCTGACCTACTTGACACGTGTTGCGGAACCGTCGGATTGAATCCGAGGATCGGCATTCACGAGATATCCATCGTGGTGATCGCTACCGCCAGCATTGGGGCGCCGATCAGCGAAGAGCAGGTCCCAGCCGTGCCTGAGTGACTCGGCGATGAGGTCGTCACACTCGGAGACAGTGCCTGCGTGAAACGCAAGGTGATTCAGCCCGGGCAGCATGCGGTCATGTGTTGCTTCAACCAGTGCTGGTGATTGCTCGACAACAACGTAAGTTTCGCCTAACTACTTCCCCCTGAAGTGTGTCCTGAAAGTGGAGTGATGACGATGTAGAAGGTCGCCAGAACGAGACGTGCTGTGCCGGTGATGGAGGTTGGCCCTCCGGACTCGCCGATCAGGCGGAGAGTCCAAACCACCGCAAGCTGCGTCGGTCAAGAGCCGGGGTGGTGAGCGTTGCGGCAAAAGGCCCGCTATCAGCGGGTCAGGTGTGCGACGAGAAGACGAACGTGTGTGAACCACTGCTGACGCATCGAAAGAATAGAAGGATGGCATCGAAACTGAGGGAGTTCAGGATCCTCGGGAGAAGGGCACCCCTTGTGGATGTGCTCGAAGCCAGAGGGTTGCCTGTGTGCTGCTCTGGCGGTGTCCGGTGTATAGGTGGCGTGAGCTCGTCGCAGGCGCTGGCATGGAACAGGAGAACCTGTCGCCCCGATACCGACGGCCAGTTGAAATGGGTGAGGTTGGCCCCCTGGCTGCAAGAGGGAGAACCCCAACCGGCAGAAACCGGGAGAGGCAGAGTGCCGATGCGGGGCACAGGGACGGACCGGTCTGTAGTAGCGATGAAGGCCCTGTAATGGGGCTGGAGCAAAGGGGCCGGGCAGACCAGGGTGATGCCGATGCCAACCCTTCGGGGGAGGAGCAGAGGGAAGTACCCAAGCAGAAGGTGAAGTCGTTTGACATTCCCAAGCGTCTGGTTTTCCGGGCGTGGGAGAAGGTCCGGGCCAACAACGGTGCACCGGGCGTGGACGCCGTCAGTATCACCGAGTTCGGCAACGATGAGAGGAACAACCTCTACAAGTTGTGGAACCGGATGTCCTCGGGAAGCTATATGCCTGGACCGGTGCGGGCGGTGGAGATACCGAAAGACCATGGAGCAGGGGTCAGGACCCTCGGTGTGCCAAATACGGCCGATCGAGTGTCCCAGACCGCAGCGGCGATGCTGCTGGAGGAGAGGTTGGAGCCCATCTTCCACCATGACAGCTATGGCTATCGCCCCGGGCATTCCGCTCACGATGTGTTGGCTGAGGCCCGAAAGCGCTGCTGGAGACAGGACTGGATCGTTGGCCTTGACATTCGGGCCTTTTTCGACAGCGTTCCCCATGATCTGTTGCTCAAAGCGGTCGCTCACCACACCGATGAGCGCTGGGTTCTGCTCTACATCGAACGGTGGCTGGAAGCCCCGATGCAGATGCCGGACGGAACTCTTGTCGCACGAGAGAAGGGAACCCCACAGGGGTCCTTATGCACAGCTGCACATAAAGACCCCTATGAACAGTGCCGGGTTATGCGGCTCTTCGGAAATCAGTGGGGTTTGGCGGTTTTCGGAATGACCGCCGGAGCGATGGTTTTGAGCAGATCCCAGTTGGGCTTGCCGGCGTAGAGCAGTGAGCGGATCCGGTAGTTCCGGAAGCTGGTGAAGCCGAAGGCGCCGCGCTTGACTCTCTTGATCAGATTGTTGACCGCCTCGGTGGGCCCGTTGCTCACCTGAGCGGCGTGCCAGGCGGCGATCTGGTGCTTCCACTTCTTCAGGGTCCGTCCGAGCGACCGGGCCTCGACCGGATAGTCCTTGTCCTGGAGGTCACGGCTGAGTTCAGTCACCCACTGGAGTGCGAGGTCCGGATCGTGGTGGGCGTAGAGCTCACGGACGGCTTCCTTGGCCTTCCACACGGTGGCGACGTCGCCCTTGGGGTCGCCGGCCTTCAGGAGTCCCATCAACTTCTCCCGTCCCTTCTCGTCGAGACGCTCCTCGGCCTTGGTCAGCAGACGCCGGCACCGGTAGAGGGGATCGGCCTTGTGACCCCGGTGTCCCATCGTCTCGTTCTGCACCCGGCGGCGGCACTCGTCGAGCTTGGAGTTGGCCAGCTTCACCACGTGAAATGGATCGGCCACCTGGACGGCGGCGGGCAGCATGACGGTGAACACCTTGCGATAGGGGCCGGACAGGTCGAGGGTGGCGAACCGGATCTGGTCCCGCCACGGCTTCCCCCGTTTCACCAGCCACACCATGGGTTCCACGCTGGAGCGACCGGGGACCACGTCCAACAGCTGGCCCACTCCGACGTCGACGATCTGGGTGGAGAAGTCCTGACGGTTCCACTCGCCGATCCGGGCGAACAGCACCTCGTCGAGGCCGAGGGCTTCGACGGTCCCGAACCGGTTGGGGTCATCGACCAGGGCGGTGCCGAAGGCGATGACGGTGTCGTTCACCGTGTGCCAGTCGCACCCGAGCTCGCCGGCGACCTCGTTGACGCTTCTGGCGTGGCGGCCGACCTGTTCGGTGGCCCACCGGCCGGCCCGGTCGGTCATGGCCATCCGCGGTGCACCGATGCGCAGCTCCCTGCCGATCCACGATGTCGTGGCGCACGACGACTCGGGACAGCGCCACCGGTGCTTGTGCCAGATCAGACGGGTGGCCCGCCCGAAGCAGGGCAGATCCACCAGCTCCACGACCGGTCGGTCCTTCACCTGGGCGAACACTCCACAGCCCGCGCAGCCCGGTCGCTTCGACCGTCCCTCGATGTGCACTCGGAGCGGATCTCCGGCCACGTCGTCGATGCTCAGGACGTTCACTTCCGGCAAGCCCACAAGAAGCTCGCACATGCGCGTAGGGTCTGACTGTGCGCGATCTCTGAAACCCGCGTTCTGTAATCACCGAAACTCGCGATCGGCGATCAGTGAAAACCGCGATCGGCGATCAGCCAAACCCGCGTTGAGCTGACTTCTGGTTCCTCCTGGCCGGGATCCACCCGGCCGGTTATCGGCCCCTCCAGCGTCTTGGGCATCCACTGCACCAAGCCCACTGGAGGGACCACGGAAATGATGACCCAGGAGGAGTTCATGGACGTCATGGCGATGAAGCGCCAAGGCCTCAGCATCAAAGAGATCGCCGAGGAGACCGGCTATCACCCGAGCACCATCAGCGGCTGGCTGAAGCACGGAGGGCCGCCTCCCCGGCGGTCCAGTCCCCACCCGCCGGTGATCGACGAGGTGTGGGCCGCCCGGATCGCCGACCTGGTGCGGGCCGCACCCCGTCTGCTGGCCACCAGCGTGTTCGAGCTGATCAGCGCCGAGGGGTTCACCGGCTCCTACGTGAGTGTGGCCCGCCACCTGAACGGGATCCGGGGTCCCCGGTTCACCGCCGCGCCGGCGGCCTCCACCCGGATCGTCACCGCACCAGGTGAGGAGTGCCAGTTCGACTGGTCCGACGTGTCGCGGTGGACGAGGGAGTGGGGCCTGGGCGAGATCCAGTGCTTCCAGGCCATCTTGTCGTGGTCACGGGTGCGGATCTGGTGGTTCGCCCCCTCGGTCGACCGGGAGTACACCTTCGAGGGCCTGGTCCGGTTCTTCGAGCGGGTCGGCGGGGTCCCCAAGGTCCTGCGCACCGACCGCATGGGGGCGCTCGGTCAGTCCCAGGGCCGGAGGTTCACCCTCCATCCGCCGGCGGTCGACTTCGCCCAGTTCCACAACACCGAGATCCGGGCCTGCCAGGCCAGAGACGCCAAGCGGAAGGGCAAGGTGGAACGCCCCTTCCGTGACGTGAAGGAGCGGTTCTTGGAGGAGTGTGCCGCCACCGGGGCGCCAAGAAGCGTTCCCGAGCTCAACGAACGGGCGGCCCTCTGGCTGGAGGACCGGGTGCACACCCGTCTCCACCGTGGCATGGGCGAGATCCCGGCCGACCGCTTCGCCGTCGAGGGCCCGATGCTGTCCCCTCTGCCCCAGCGTCGGTTCGACACCGCCTATGTGGAGTCCCGCCGGGTGCACGTGGCCATTCCCCAGATCGAGTGGCGCGGTGTCCGCTACTCGGTGCCACCCCGCTGTCTCGGCCAGAAGGTGGAGGTCCGCCACGAGGTGGACTCGTCCACCATCGAGATCCGGTGGGCCGGCGAGGTGGTGGGCCGCCACACCGTCGCCGATCCAACCACCGGCGAGGTCTGGGAGGCCACCCACTGGCAGGCCGCCCAACAGGCCGCCCTGTCCCGCAGCCGGGGACGGCACCTGTCGGTCGTCCTTCCCGACGAACAGATCCACCCGGGGCCACTGCGCCTGGACATCGAGGGCGACGTGGACGTCGAGGTCCCCGACCTGTCCCGCTATGAGACGGGAGCCGGGTCGTGACCAACTCCCTCTATGAGCAGCTGAAGGACGACCTCGGCTACCTGGGACTCAACCGCTCGGCCGAGTGCTTCGCCACCCTGGCCGAAGAAGCCAAAGAGCAGGAGTGGAGCCACATCGAGTACCTGGCCAGGGTGGTGGCCGAGCAGGCATCAGCCACGGTCAACCGGAAGCTGGCGGCACGACTGCGCTTCGCCCGCTTCCCGTTCCGGCGGACGCTCGACGACTACGACTTCCAGTTCCAGCCCAGCGTGGATCGAAAGCTGGTTGACGACCTCGCCACCCTCCGGTTCATCGAGGAGAACCGACCCATCCTCTTCCTCGGCCAGCCCGGGTGCGGGAAGACCCACCTGGCCGTGGCCCTGGCCACCACAGCGGTCGAGTCCGGGTATCGGGGCTACTTCACCACCGCCGACGACATGGTCAACACGTTGGTGAAGGCCAAGCGGGAGGGGACCTTCACCACCAAGCTCAAGTCCTTCACCGCCCCGAGCGTGCTGGTCATCGACGACGTCGGGCTCCTGCCCATCGAACGCGGTGGCGCCGGGGTCTTCTTCCACGTGGTCAATACCCGCTACGAGCGAGGGCACCCGACGCTGATCACCACCAACCGGGGACTGCCGGAGTGGGGTGAGATCTTCGGCGATCCCGTGGTGGCCGCCGCCATCCTCGACCGGCTCATGCACAACGCCGTGGTGTTCAACATCAAGGGACCGTCGTGGCGGATGCGGGAGCACCACGCCCTCGAGCAGGCCACCACCGAGTCCGATCGGGACTCAGGAAGGAGGCGCCGCTAACCTTTCGATCCGAGGAACCGGGATCAGCTCAGCGCGGGATTCGGTGATCGCCCGACGCGGGTTTCACTGATCACAAGACGCGGGTTTCACTGATCGCAGATCGCGGGGTTCGGTGAGAGCGCACACTGACTCCACAGGGGCTCTCCAGTCTGAAGGCGTAGAACACCGTCAGATTGGCAGGGCCCCTGTTCTATGCCGGGGATGCCCTACACCCCACGCAGATCCGAAGAGCCACTCAACAGCGCTGGTCGGTCCCTGGGCGACAGCTATCAGAGTGGCAACGGTCACCTCGGCGAGCGACGGATTAGGGGCTGTAGGCGTCTTCTGGCAATCGCCATCCTCCCTCGCATCGGCCGATGAGCTTGAGCCGCTTAGAAGGGACTACAGCGGCCTCTCCTGGGACGTGTAGATCACGTCGGCGACGGCGTTGATCGTCTCTATGGTGCTGGGGATGAGTAGTCATGCATTCGCCAGGTAGCCGCCATGACCCGTATGAGCCGCTCTAGGCACGGCTACCCTGAATATGGCTTCTGACCTGGGATGATGATCATGTGGCGGTTGCTTCCTGACAGGGATTGATAATGCTCACTACTTCTTCTCTTCCTCTCTCCATTAGGAGGGGGTGGACTACCTAACCCAACTAGTACGAGGTAGTCCCATGGGTGTCCATTAGGAGAGGTAGGGGAGCTAGTGGTGGGTGAGTGAGGACCTACTCTCCTCTCTACCGTGAGAGAGCAGTAGTCCCTCTACGTAAGCCCGTAGTCCAGGGTGTGGAAGTGAGTCCCCCGTAGTGACGATCGCCGAAGTCACCGGCCGACTTCGGGGCACACGTTCTTGCCTCACGGGCGGCATCGCTCTCCCTGGTGGATTCTCCCTGGCGGCGGGGTCGGTCAGCAGCCGGTACTTGTATGCGTTCTGCATTCCGTTGTCGCTGGGTACCTCCACCACATCGCCCACCCATCCAAGAGCCTCCAGTGCCTGGATGGCCCTCCGGCAGGCATGGTCCGTGAGGCCGGTCTTGTCGGGCAACTGGAACGTCACTCCCACCATCGGATCTAGGGAGCACCGGACATCTGCGATGGCGAGGATGGCATCGAGGACCTTGCGGATGCTGTCGGGATTGCATCCCCGCTTGTTCCCCTTCCTGTCGATGAAGGTCATCCTCTTGAACGTCGTCCGCTTGGCCTCGGCCTTCAACCTGCGGACGGCTGCTCGGTTGGTGGCGAGGTAGAAGAACACCTTCTCTACCATGTCGTCGAGCCATGCATGGGCAAACTCATTCCCCTCGTCCTCGATGCGCTTCCGAAGACCCATGCCGCCAAGAGAGTCAGGCCGTCGTAGCAACCCAGCGAGCTTCTCCAACGGGTAGTGGACTCGGATGGCCCCCATGACAATGCGGAACGTCACCTGGCTCTGATCGTCGTCCTCGTAGCGCTCAGTGCCGTTGGCCCTACCGAGTCCCAGCAACTTCAACGTCGCATCCGACAACTGCGCATCGGGGTTCTCGACGTGAGCCGCACGGAGCTTCCTCCCCGCCTCAATGCGGGCCTGGCTCGTACTCCGCCTTCGGAGACCGGACGTGGGTTCACAGGCCGAGTCGGAAGTGCGCCTCCCAGGTTTGGACTTCGGTGCGAGCGGTGAGTCGTACAACCACTCGGGAGCTTGTGCGATCTCCACGTTGGGATCCGGACAGGTGTAGTAGCTGCCGCTGTGGTGGCGTGACCCGGTCCCGATGATGTAGCCAAGTCCATTCGCCTTCACGTCCACGATCCCCTTCATGTGGAGACCCTCGAAGGCGGGCAACTTGCAGCCATCGGTGTGGTCGGTCCGGAAGAGGCGGTGCTCGCCGCCGCCCCCTGTGTGGAAGGTACGAGTTGGAGGTAGTGCTCCGAGTTCGGCTACCTCCTGGTGACCATCTCGCCACTCGTGCTTGGCGTCCGGGGTGTCGAAGTCCAGGACGACATAGCCCGGCTCGATGACCACGGCGTAGTTGGCGTTGGGAGACTCACTGAACCATCGGTCGATGGCGTTGCGGTCAGTTGTCGCCTCCTTCTTCCACGACTTGACCCACGGCCCCTTGCCGGGCTTGCCGTGCGGACACTGCTTCTTGGCGATGGGGCGAGGCCAGCACTCCACGTTCCAGTGGCGAGGCGTCGTGGTCCAGCAGTCGGCCACAAGCACCCCGTCCACTTCACGGACGCCACACACCCGGAACACCCTGAAGCCCTGTTGTGCCCACCAGAGCGCCCATGCGTGGGCGGGGCTGTAGATAGAGGTACTCGGCCGCCGATCCTCGGGGCTGCGGGCTGTGGCCGATGCCATTCGGGAGATAGCGCTCCCGGCTGGCCATTTTCCTGACCATGGAGACCGAGCCGAGAAGCGCTCGACAGGCAAGTGGGTCTGATCGGCAGGTTCAGCCATGGAGTTCTCCTCATCCCTGGGGATTACCACCGTGCCGTTTCGGTCGGTTGGTGAGCGTCGTCGGCCCCAGTGCCTCGGCTCGTCTCGATGATGACAACCTCATTGTAGTAGCGCTGACAGATGATCAAGACATCGATTGGGACGGTCCGCTATTTGGTTCGCCTGCGAACAATGGAAGACCTCGTCGGTGGAGGCGAAGCCAGCGAGCAGACTGGGTGTTCGGCACCGTCTGCGGATCGAGGAGTCTCCGTACCCTATGAGGGTACTTGCTCGATCAGATTCAAATGGGAGAGCGTGACGGTACCCGGATGACCTGTATGGAGCTTGCGAGCGCCTTGATCGTCCTGTAGTGTGTGTGTCGCATCACCTTGCCGTCACTGGTGTAGGGGTGCTGAGTCGGAGTCCTTGAGGCCGAGGCCAGTACATCCCAATCCACGAGAAGTGACGGCCACCATGAGCATGCTCGCTCTTCTCGGTTCCATCTGAGGAGAGAACCTTGAGTACGACCCGCAGCCTGGCGAGGCCAGTGTCCGATCGGACGTGGCAGACCAATGATGCCTACGGAGACAGTGGCTCTTCGCCCCCAACGCCGCTCCGTCGCCCTAGCGGTCTCTTGGACTACAGCGACGCTGCTGCTTACCTCGGGATCACCGTGCGTCACCTCAAGAGACTTCGGGAATACGGTCAGATCGAGTACGTCAAAGTCGGGCGTCTAGTGCGATTCCGGCCCGACGCACTCGATGACTACATAGAAGCTCACGCCGTACCGGCGTCGGATCCCCGCACCAAGTCGGCGTGAGCATCCACCGACAAGTCAACAAGGGCGCTGACTCGTGGGTGGTCAGATGGCGGGATCCGAATGGTCGGCAGCGCCAGGGGTCCTTCCCATTGAAGAGGGAGGCAGTCCAGTTCGAGATGGACCTGCGGACTGCGAGGAATGCCGGTGTCTATCGAGACCCAGCCCTCGACAGGGTCACCCTTGAGTCGCAGTACAGGCGCTGGTGGCAGATCGCAGAGCATTCGGGCCTGGCTCCGAACACGCTCGCACAGTACGAGAACGTGGGCAGGATCCATGTCCTGGCAGAACTAGGGAGCCAGCGGCTTGCCTCGATGAGGCGGATTGATCTCGACGAGTGGATCACCCGACTTGTGAAGAAGGGGTTGTCTGCCTCGACGATTCGTACTGCCCGAACCATCGCTGGGCTTGTCATGGAGTCGGCACTAGATGCTGGGATCGTCTCCTCAAATCTGGTGAGAGGGCTAAAGGTTCCCCGACAGGTTGTCCCGGCCAAGCGGGCGCTGACAGCAGAGCAAGTGGAGTTGCTCGCCGTTCACATGCCCGAGCACTACCGAGCACTAGTGCTCGTCCTCGCTTACGGAGGTCTTCGGCCGAGTGAAGCAATGGCTCTTCGACGCCGTCACCTGGATGACTTTGGGCAACTCATGGTCGAGGAGACACTCACCGAGACGGGTGGACGGCTCATTGAGCGGCAGACAACGAAGACTGGAACGAGTCGGGTCGTACCTCTTCCGCCAACCGTGACTACGGCATTACGGGACCACATCGGTCTCGTGGAAGGCGACGGACCTGAGGATCGGATCTTCAGGACAGTCACCGGATGCCAGATCAGGCTGTCGAACTTCCGGAGGGACTTGACGAAGGCCCGGCTGAAGGCCGGACTGCCAGAATGGGTTACTCCGTACACCCTCAGGCATACCGCTGCGAGCCTGTTGGCCAAAGGCGGTGTCGGTGTTCATGCCGCTGCGCAGATGCTTGGCCACGATCCCGCCATCTATCTCCGCACTTACGCCCACCACTACCCGCAGGACCTGAGAAGTGCGGCCAGTGCGCTGGACGGGTTGAGGGCAACCGCAAACGGTGCCGACGTGGACCACACTTCGCACTCTGAGGCCGAACGAGGGTCCATCGGCACCACGGAGTGTGCGGAAAATGTGGGGATTCCTATGGACCCCACGTCCCGCATCACGTCCGCAGGCTCGTGACCTGCGTGTTCTCGGTGGAGGTAAGGGGATTCGAACCCCTGACCTCTTGACTGCCAGTCAAGCGCTCTACCAACTGAGCTATACCCCCGAAGCCGGATCAGGTTATCAGTACCGCGACAGGGCCCCGAAATCGGCGGACCGCCCCGGCGCCCGGTACGCCCACCCGACGCCCCGACTCCCCGATGCCCCGACGCCAAATCCTGGGTCCGGCTCACTACGATTG
>CAVOTH010000004.1:590000-2402006 GCA_963699085.1 uncultured Acidimicrobiales bacterium | reverse complement strand
GGGCAGGACAGCGATCGAGCTCCTTGCCGAAAACGGACCGGGAACCCTGTTGCCCGCCAGCATGGTGGCGGGCGGCACCGTAGCTCCGCCGCCGGCGATATAGCCCCCCGCCGACAAGTACCACCGCGCCCAAGCAATCGAATCGATTCGCTAATCACGACACAACAGGGAGGCAACAGGGTCCAACAACAGGTCCGCCGCCACCGACGAGACCCACAAACAAGTAGCGCGGGCCCCACCGACCCCATCAAAAGGAAAGACAACAAGGGAGGATGAAATTGAACGGAAAACCCAATCTCAGGACACGTAGCCCACGTCAAGGCCGTGGCCCAATTGCGAGAGCCCGCCTAGTGCGAGTGCTCGTCGCGACCGGGTCGATGGCAACCGCTCTCAGCATGCCAGCCGCGCACGCCTCGGCCTCGGGCGGCACGATAACTTTGACCGAAACCTCTTATTACACCAGTTCGAGCAGCGGCCCGATCTACGGCTACCTCACCACCCTGTTCAACAACTTCGAGAAGAGCCACCCGGGGATCGTTATCAGAGGGAAGACACTCCCAACAGCCCGCAGTACCTCACGACGGTAGCGGCAGAAGCCTCAGCCGGGAACCTGCCCAGCGTGCTAATGCTCGACAATCCCATGGTCCCCACCCTGGCCTCCTACGACGTCCTCACGCCGCTCTTGGCCCAAAGCCGTCCCGACGCTCGGCGCCGCTCAGCAAGCCGAGGCGAAGTTCAACGGCACCATCTACGGTTACCCGCTCTACACCAACACGATCGCCTTGTTCTACAACAAGGCGATGCTTTCGGCTGCGAACATCCAGCCGCCGACCACCTGGGCACAGCTCCTCACCGATGCCAAGGCGTTGACCAACTCGCAGCACTACGGCATCGCCTTCTCTGGCGAGAACTGTCGGGCTGCAACGTGTGGACATTCCGAGGTCTGTCACGTAGACGGTGTCGGTGGCCTGGTCGAGGGCGATCGCAAATGGCGCTTCTCCAGCCGATGACGGTGACTGGCGCCGCTCGCAGCCGGACTGGTCTTCGGCATTGCAGGTGGCTCCGTCGATGACCGATAGGGTGCTTCCGCCGTTGTTGGTGACGTACACGGTCTGTGTCGACTGATCTACGACTACGCCCGTCGGTCCCCTCCCGACTTTGATTGTCGCCTTCGGATGACCACACCCGGTTGTCCTCGAGGCAGAGCAGCCGGTCGTATCGATGACCGACAGCTGTGCTCCCCTGGTTGGCGACATAGAGAGTGTGGGTGGCGCCGTCGACGGCCATGCCGTCCGGCATCGGAACCGACTCGGGCCACGGGCGCCTGCTGGCGGCATCCGGCGGTGTCTTCTGCGCTGCAATGGTCGGCGTTCACCACGGAAACGGTGTTGTCGGGAAGTTGGCGGTGTAGACGGTGTGGCTCGCAGGATTGACCACCAAGGCCTGCGGGCCTGCGCCTACCTGTATGGTCGGTTGCCGCATCGAGCAACTGGACCGGTCGGTTCCGTTGCAGGTCGCGGTGTTGATGACTGACAGGGTCTGGTCATGATTGTTGGCGACATACACGGTGTGGCGCGCGGGATCGATGCTGAGTGCCCACGGTGCGCTCCCGACCTGAACCTCCCGTGTCCGCTGTGCGCACCCTGAGGTCGCGACGGCATTGCATCTGGCGATGTCGATGACCGACACGTCGTTGGCCGTCAAGTTGGCTGTGTAGGCGGTGTCGTTCTGTGGATCAAGGGTGATCCACTTGGGACCACGTCCGACGGTGATCGTACTTGGATGTTGCCCGCAGCCCGTCGTCTGTGTGGAGCCGCAGGTGTCGCCGTCGATGACCGACACCGTGTTCCCGTTGCCGAGTCCCCCGCCGTTGGCTACGTAGACGGTATCTGTGCGCGGGTCGACGGCCACGCCATCGGGTGCCCCGCCCACACCGACAGTGGCCGGCACCTGGTTGCACCCGGCCGTGTTCTGACTGTTGCAGTCCGCACCATCCAGGACGGACACGGTGCTGCCGGTACCGATCAGATCTGGTCCGAAATTGGTCACGTAGACAGTGTCGGTCGATTGGTTGACAGCCAATGCAAGGGGTCCGGCTTGGTCACCCACGAGGGCGAGTGGAGCGCCACAACCCGATTGGTCGATCGCATTGCAGGTGGCACCGTCGATCACGGAGATGCCGGTCCCATTATCAGCCACGTAGACCGTGCCGGTGGCGGGGTCGAGGGCCACTCCCTCGGGATTAGCGAGACCGCCCAGCGGAATCGATGACGCCGTCGGGAACATGATGTCGAGACATTGGCATTGCAGCGGGAGGTGTCGACGACGGAGACCGTGTTCGAGTTCTGGTTGACGGCGTACAAGGTGTGGGTGCTGGCATCGACGGCAAGGCCTGTCGGCCCGGACCCGACACCCACAGTGGGGGAAGAGGTCACCCGCTCAGGTGAGCCAGCAGCTTCGCCGGCCGAGGCAAAGAGGCCGACGCTGAATAGAGCGAAGCATGCTGCAGCGATGACGCGCCAGCAGCGATGGTCAAGGACAGAAGTGGCTCGATTAGCGACGCGGGCAGGTAGTCCACCTCCCGACACCGGGTGACTTACGAGCTTCGGGATCATGGCTGGCCTTTCGACGGAGTGGGGGAACGGTGGAATATTCCCCATCATTCGCCTCGAGCTCTCGGCCGTCTGTCACGCAGGTGACAAGAGACTGCAAAGGTCGCCATTTGCAACCCGTGGGTCGGCAGCCTTCAACGTTTGGCTCGATGACCCGGCCGACCGCTCAGTTGGTCACGAACCGACTGAGGGATTCGGGGTCGAGTACGCGGACTGCGCCGGAGGAGATGGAGATCCAGCCCTCACGTCGAAACTCCTGCAGGCAGATGTTCACCCGCTGTCGACTCGCTCCGACGGCCGATCCGAGATGTGCCTGTGTGACCTTTACCGTGTTCGAGGGGCCATGTGCGTTGTTCACGAGGAACCTGGCGACCCGCTGATTTACGTCGAGGAAAACCAGATCAGCGGCAACCCCGGTGAGCCTACGGGTCAGGTCGGCCAAGTTCTGCAACATGGCGAGCGCGACGGCCGGCCGCTGCTCGATGAGGCGCACCACGACGGCCCTCGAGAGCATCATGGCTGTGCTCGGCTGCGTGGCGGTCACCGTCGCCGAGCGCGGCAGGCTGGACAACATGCCGAGCTCACCGATTGTCTCACCCGGTGTGACCGAGGCGAGTATGAGTTCGGTGCCGTCCGACGAATAGTTGGAGACCTTGAGCTGACCGGAACCGAGAACGAGCATCGAGTCAGCCGGAGCTCCTTCCACGTATACGACCTGATTCCGATCGAATCGCCGCTCGACGCAATGTTCGGACAAGTGTGCTTGGTCCTCCGGTGAAAGGACACCCAGCACCCGGGATCGAGCCAGGAGCTGATGACGATTGGGGGTGAGGTCGCTGGCGATGGGGAACTCCTGGAGTGGACTCGCGGTAGCCTCTCCGGCACGAGGGCCAGGGTATTATCGCAGACCTTGCTCGACCAGCGATTGCTCTGAGCAATCGTCCGGCAGAATGGCCCAATGCCTCATTGGAACTTGAGGGCAACCCCGCTGTCCCGAGATGACTTAGACGGCAACCTGAGCTCGACCCAGGAGGTATGACAGTGGGCACCGATGAGGCGGTGGGACCGCCGGCCGGGGGCCCGCCCTTTTTCGACGTGATCATGGCCCAGCGGGCGTGCCGGCAGTTCGCCGACCGGGACGTCGATGATGCATTGGTCGAGTGGTGCCTGACCGCTGCCACCCACGCCCCGAGTGCCGAGAACCTCCAACCCTGGGTGTTCGTGGTGGTGCGTGACGTCGAGCAGCGGACGGCCATCGCCGAACTGACCCGACGGCTGTGGCGCCAGATGGGCCGACCCGCCTCCGAGGGGCGACTGGCCCCGGGGCTGATGGCCGATGTGGACGCCGGGGCAGAGACAGGGACGGCCGGGGCCCCGGTGCAAGTGGTGGTGTGCGGGGACTCGTCGGAGGCCCACCGCTCCACCCTGCCCTCGTCGGTCTACCTGGCCACCCAGAACCTGCTGCTGGCCGCCGGCGCCCTCGGCCTGGGTTCGGCCATGACCACCCTCGCCACTCTGGAGGCGGACACCCTGAGCGGACGTCCTGCGCCTGCCTGACCACGTCCACCCCATGGCGGTGATCCCCCTGGGATGGCCGGCCCGACCGCTCGGGCCGCCCCGCCGCCGACCGGTGTCGGAACGAACCCACCGGGATCGGTACGGGACACCCTGGGCCTGAGCCGGCCCTCGTCGGAGCCAGGACCTGGAGATTCAGGCCGGTGGGTTGTCCGCGTGCAGTTTCGCCAGCGCCCGCACGATGGAGGCCTCGATGAGTTTGTCGTTGCCCTTGGAGATGAAGTGGTGCACCCGACGCTCGAGGAGCAGGCGCATCACCGGGTTGAACACCTCGTAGGTCTCGCGGAAGTGGACCCGGGTCCTCCCCTCACCCAGATCCTCCAGCCGGGTCAGACCCGAGGCCCGTGACCACAGGGGTTTGCCGACCGCGTCGTACCGCCACGACACCGGCCGCTTGGCTTCGGTGATCCACTCCCAGGACTGGGCACTGCCCCCGGACAACAGGTACTTCGGGAACGGGAAAGTGGCAGTGGCGCACCAGGCCGTTGCCCTCCTCGTCGCCGGGATGGAAGATCTCGATCTTGTACGTGTCCGTCGTAAACCCGACGCGGGTCCGCCGCCACATGACGTCCCAGACTTCCTCGGGCGTCCCGTCGACCACGAAGTCGAATGTGTGTACCTGCACGTTCCTGGCTCCTCCTACTCGGGACTGTCCGGTCCGCTTTTCCAGGACCCGGCGCCGGATTCGGAGGCCAGCGGCACGGGACGGGCCAGGCTCCAGCTGAAGGTCTCCGGGATGTCGTCCCGGCTGATCGGGCTGGACAGGTCGGCCACCGTGGGGCCGACCTGGTCGGCCACCTGCTGGAGTTGCGCCTCGTCGAAGCCGAACAGCCGGCAGGCGTTGCCCCCGAGGATCCGGCGGAGATCCGGTTCGGGCAGACCCCCGAACACCTGGCGCAGGACCAGGCGGTGGACCGGCGCCGCACCTTCGAGGTGGGGGTAGTCGGCGCCCCACATGAGCCGGTCCACCCCGATCTCCTGGCGCATCTCGGCATCGGCGCGCTGCATCAGTGACCCACCCAGGAACACATGGCGGTCTACGTACTCCGACGGGCGCATCGACAGGTAGGAGCGCACCGGGGCACCGCCGTGGGTGTCGAAGAACGACTCCATGTCCCGGACCAACGAGGGCAGCCACTGCACCCCGTTCTCCGTGACCACCACTCGCAGGTCGGGATGACGGTCGAAGACGCCGCCGAGGATCATGAACCACAGGGGGCGACGGGTGAACACGAACGCCTCGTAGAGGCCGAGGAAGCCACCGTGCTTCTTGTCGTAGAGCTGCCGGGCATCGGTCGCCGACCCCGAGGCACCGGTGTGCAGGTTGACGACGATCCCGTTCGCCTCGCATGAACTCCACAGCGGCTCGTAGTACTCGTCGGCGTAGCCCGGGAGTCCATTGCGCAGCGACATGGCCGGCAGCATGACGCCTCCTTGGATCCCGTGGTTCCGGGCCCAGGTGATCGCCCCGGTGGCCTGGTCCAGATCATGGAGGTCGATGGGGATGCACCCGGTCCGTCGTCCCGGGGCGGCAGCCACGAACTCGGCCAGCCACCGGTAGTAGGCCCACAGGGCCGGCCACACCGGTTCGAGGTTGCTGTCGGAGTGGCCTCCCAGGTACATGGCCGGGGACAACCCGCCGGCAAGTACCGGGCCCGGGAACACCACCTCGGCATGGATGCCCTGCTCCTCGAGGTAGGCGAGGCGTCGCCCATCGGCATCGGAGGCGAAGACCCACTCCTCGCCGTAGCGGGCCAACCACGCTGAGGCTGCCCGGGTGTCGACACCCATGCCGGCCAGCCGCCGGGTGGCGACGGCCCGGACGGCATCGGCATCGTCGACCTCGCCCGGGTCGACCCCTCCGAACATGGAGATGGCCACGGATGAGAGATCCCCGAAGGCCTCCACCGCCTCGCGGTGGGCCGGATCCACGTAAGAGATGAACTGCTCAGAGTGTCCGGCGCGGCGTGGGCATCGGCCGACACCACCACGTAGGGCCGCGTCGCGGACGGGTCGTCACGACCGTGATCTGCCATCCGACTCGCCTCCCCGGCTCGTCCATCCCGGCTCGGTCCCCCGACCGGTCAGGCGCAGACTAGTGCGCGTCCCCACCGGAGGGAGGGTGAGCGGTACGGTGGGCCCATGGACTGGTCATCGTGGGCGGATCGCCTCGAGCTCGCGCTCGGCCCCGACGGCGACTTCAAATCCTTCTTCGCCCCCGGGGCCCTGTTCAGCGACCCGGTCAACGAGCCCACCGCGGACCTGGCCGCCATCGAGGAGATGACCCAGGCGTCCTTCCCCGACTGGCGACAGGAGATCTCCTGGGTGCATGGCGACGACACGGGCGGGGCGTTCGAGTGGATCGGGCGGGGGACGTTGGGGGGCACGATCGCCATCGAGCTGCACGGGTGCACCGTGGTCGACGTGGACTCCGACGGCCTGGTGACCCGCTGGCGGGACTACTTCGACCTGCACCAGATCGACGACCAGATCGCCCGCCACTCCAACCAGACCGGTTGACAACATCGACGGGTCCCCTGCCGATGTCGCCGAAGACAAAGGCACCCAGGACATATCCGATAGCGGACGGCGGAATGCTCCAGCCAGCTATGCGTGCGAAGTCCGAGGCTGAGATCGTTCGACCTTGACGCCAGATATGAAGCTAGTTACAGTAGCATTATGAGTGTTCGGTCGGAGCTCCAACCCATCGATGTGGTGACCGAACGGGCGACCCAGGTCCTGATTCGCGAAGCTCGCAGGCGACAGCGCCGTCGCCGTCTGGTCATTGCGGGCGCGGTGTTCATCGTTGCCATTACCGGGTGGCTGACAACCAGGGCAATCAACAAGGATGGATCCGGTCCCGTAGCGAAACCAACACCGCTGGCTCCCAGGATCCCGGAGCCTCCCGTCGTTGTCGTCGGGCAGTTCGCCGGCACCTGGCACGTTCACACCACATCAGTGACCATCTTGGGTAATGGACGTGGCTCTGTGGTCTGGCCTGGTCCTCTCGGCCCTGGTGAGTCGGAGGCCACGGCACCCCCCGGCACGGCGGAACTTCAGCTCACCAGTGTCAATGGTGAAGATGGGACCGCCATGGTCTCCGGTTCAACTGAGGTGTCAGTTCTCCCGGACGGCCCGGCTCAGCTGCACATCTCCAGCCACGACCTTCTGTATGTGTCGCCTGATGGTCCGACCACGGATAGTCCATTTGGCCGTAGTGGGCTCTGTGGACCAAGTGCTGCTGCGCTCACCGTCGCCCAGCAGGTCGCGATGGGAATCAACTGCGGTGCTTGAACTGACCGCACTCGGTTGCGGCGATCCATCGCAAATTCCACAACACTCGAACAGAGAGGTCGCCGTCAACGCGCGAATCCGGATCCCACGATGGCGTGCAATCGCCGTGGTCGTGACATCGGCAGCCGTCGTCGTGGCTGTATCGGCAGTGGGTTCACCTGTGCCGGCTCACGCGGCTACGCCAACTTCGACAACAACGACCGTCATGCCCGTCCTCTCGGTGAGCCCCGGTTCAGGGGCGGCCGGTTCGGTCGTAACCGTCATCTTCGGTCCATCCAACGACGGATGTGGAGACCCGGTCTTCAAGCCGGTGACAGGTACCAGTGGGGGTCAACAGCAACTGCCGTACATTTATGGCGGAACCGGGGCGAACGGGGACTCTGGTACTGAGCGGTTTGTGATTCCCCATGTCCTCGCCAGCCCCTCCGCCCACCTGAGTGCACCGGTCGATCCCGGCAATTACCAGTTCACGGTGGAGTGTGATGTGTCGAATGATCCCGCGGCAGTGCTGGATGCATCGGTGCCGTTCACTGTTACGGCCTCCTATCCGCCGCAGTTTGTCGGAATCGCCACCACTGCGGACGGCAACGGCTACTGGCTCGCTCAGGCCGGTGGGGGAGTCTTCAGCTACGGCGACGCCCGGTTCTACGGGTCACTACCGGGTCTGGGGATTGTTCCAGACGCACAGATCGTCGGGATAGCGGCCACTTCGGACGGGAAGGGATACTGGCTGGAGTCCGCCGATGGTGGCGTGTTCAGCTTCGGCGACGCGCAGTTCTACGGATCGATGGGCGCCCAGTCCTTGAATCAGCCGATCGTGGGTCTAACCCGCACCCCCGGTGGGGACGGATATTGGGAAGTGGAATCGGACGGAAGCGTGTTCAGTTTCGGCGACGCACACTATTTCGGGTCCGGTGGTCGGCCGCTCGATCTGCCTACGATCGGACTCGGATCGACGCCCGATGGCGGCGGATACTGGGAAGTGGAATCGGACGGCGGCGTCTATAGCTACGGCGATGCGATATTCCGGGGCTCGATGGGCGGTCGTCCCCTCACTCAACCGGTGATCGCGGCCATCGTCGACCCGATCACCGGTGGGTACTGGGAAGTAGCGGCCGACGGTGGAGTATTCGCGTTTGGGGCGCCCTTCCTCGGTTCAACAGGAAGCATTCGCCTGAACCAGCCGATCATGGGGATGGCGGCCACACCGACAGGGAGCGGCTACCGGTTTGTGGCCGCCGATGGCGGTGTCTTCGATTTCGGTGACGCTCAGTTCTACGGAAGCGCGGCCTGACCGATATCCGGGCTGTGAGCTGGGTGACGTGATCACTTGGCTTTCGGCACATGGCGCTGCCATGTCTCAAAGCGATAATGGACTCCGCCATCTTGACGATCGTCACTTTGGGTCCCGCGGCGAAAGTCAGTCTGGTAGGGCGGGAAGAACTTTGTGCAATTGAAGTCACCGGCGACCTGGGTCAGGAAGAGCTCGTCAGCTTCAGAGATCGTCGCTGCGAACACAGCCGCGCCACCAATGACCCATACATCTTCGTCCGGGTTCTCCGTGACCAGTTGGTCCAGGCTGACAACCGCACCAAAGCCTTTGCGCAACGGCTCTTGGCCAGTGGACAGTACATAGTTCTCTCGTTGGTGCAGGGGCGCCGCGAACTCGTTGTACGTTGCCCAACCCATCAAGATGAGACCATCAACCGTGTTGGCTTCGAAGTAGGCGGTATCACCCGGAAGCTTCCACGGGATGCCTGAGACGGTGGCGATGCCCCGTCGAGTGTCCATGGCTGCGATGAGTCGGATCATGCCAAATGCTAGGGCTGGAGGACGAGTGACGTCACTCCGGCGTTCGGGCACTGACCCACCGGTGGATTCAGGTGGTCCGTCCAGCTTCTTCGACGGTCAACTCGGCCGCAGGGTCGACCTCCAGGCGATCGTCCGGAATCCTCTCACCGCTGCGAACCGAGAACCCGTAGCTGCCATCCTCGAGGCGCAGTTCCGCCCGCTCGATCGCCGCCAACCGTTCGCGAAGTTCCGCCTTGATCGAGTCGTCGGCACCCTCCTTCGTGAGCGGTTCGGCCGAGTCGAACATGTCCCCGGGCGTGTTTGCCGCATCGCGGTCGTCGCCGCTGTCGTCGTTCAGCTGGCCGAGCAGGCGTTCGACACGGAGACGCTCTACATCGAGCAATTTTTTGGCTTTGGCGGATTCCATTGGTGCTCCCGTTCTTCCGCGGATCTCAACTGAACTGTAGAGGGTGCGCCGTTGGCGCATTCGAGTGGTCCAGTGGCGTTGACGCCTGATGGCTGACGCGCTGTCCCGACGCCGGCCCGAAATGGGGCCGCTCCTCTCAGGCTCGGGGCCGAACCTTCCCGGGGTCATAGATGGCCAGCTCTGCCACCGTCGCCGGCACAGTCCCTTGACCGAGCGCGACGTCCACCAGCGTGCCGTCGACGGCGATGGCGGTCTCGAGCACGGCCAGCCCGAGCATCCCGAACGGTGGACTGGGTGCCGGGCTGGTGAGTGTCCCGACCGGGCGACCGCCGACGGTCACCTCCGATCCGTACTCAGGCAACTCGTCGCTATCGATGCGCAGCGTCTTGAACCGCCTGGGCGGGTCCGCCGCCACCGCGGCCAGTGCTCGACTGCCGATGAAGTCCCGCTTGCCCACCGCCACCATCTTGTCGAACGACAGGTCGAATGGGGTCCGCTCGTGGGCTTCGTAGTCGTAGTCGAGCACCACCAGCCCGGCCTCGACCCGCAGCGTCTCGACGATCCCCACCCCGTAGGGGCGGGCATGCATCCGGTTGACCGCGACGTCCCACAGGTCGGCTGCATGCTCCGGTCGGCAGAACAGCTCGTAACCCAGTTCGCCACCGAACCCGGTCCTCGAGACGACGCACGGTACGCCGCCGACCGTCGTGGGCTCGGGCACGAACCGAAAGTATTTGAGGCCGTCGAGGTCAACGCCGCATAACGGCGCCAGCGCCTCGCGCGCCCGGGGACCTTGCAGGCCGAGGTGCGGCATGGAGCGGGTGACAGGCTCGATTTCGACGTCGAGCCCCGAGGAGGCCTCGGCGAAGTGCTCGGCGTGTCCCGAGCCGTTGGTCATCACCCACACCCGGTCACCGAGTCGGTACACCGTCCCGTCGTCAATCATCAGCCCGTCCTCGTCGCACAGGGCGCCGTAGCGGACCTGTCCCACGTTGAGGCCCAGAATGTCGTTGGAATGAACCCGCTGAGCGGCGGCGAGAGCGTCCGGCCCGCGAAACTCCCACTTGTTGAGAGGCGAGACGTCCCACACTCCGAGATCCTCGCGCACGGCCCTGTACTCACCATCGGTATCACCGAAGTGGTCGATCCAGTACCAACCGCCCTCCTCCATGAAGGTCGCGCCCAGCGCCTCCGCCGGCTCGTAGAACGGGCTGCGGATCGATTCCGGTTCCATCGGATTACCTCGTTGTTCGGGTCGGATCCGTCCGGAAGGTCCGGGCGGCGGTGCCTACGATCGACCACCGGTGCGGTCGGATGATGGACGGTGTGCGATCGAAGCGGGTCACCCGAAGACGACCGTCCGGTTCCCGTTGAGCAGGACCCGGTCCTCGAGGTGCCAACGCAGACCTCGGGCGAGCACGGCCCGCTCGATGTCCCGGCCGATCCGCAGGAGTTCGCCGACGTGATCGGCGTGGTCGATTCGGGTGGTGTCCTGCTCGATGATGGGACCTTCGTCAAGGTCGGCGGTCACATAGTGACACGTGGCGCCGATCAGTTTGACTCCCCGCTCGAAGGCCTCGGTGGTATGGCTTCGCTCCGGCAAACGACGGAAGGAAGCTGTGGTGGATATTGATGATCCGATGCGGGTAACGGGCGCACAATTCGGGCGGCAGGATCTGCATGAACCGGGCCAGCACCATCACTTCGCCACCGACGTCGTCGAACTGTTTCGCCACCTCGGCGAAGGCCTCGGTCTTTCCGTCCACCGGGAATGGGATGTGCAGGAATTCGATGCCGTGCCACTCGACCAGCTCTCGAAGGTCGGGATGGTTGGAGATCACCAGCGGGATGTCCGCCTGCAGGTCGCCGCCCCGCCACCGATGGAGCAGGTCTGCCAGGCAATGATCCTCTTTGCTCACCAGGATCACCATCCTGCGCCGCTCGTCTGTGTCCCGCAGGCTCCAGTCCAGTTCGAGGCGTTCAGCGACCCCGGAGAACCGCTGCCCGAACTCGTCTGGCCCGAAGGGCAGACTCTCGGCCAACACCTCGATCCGCTGGAAGAAGCGACCCGTCCCGAGGTCCCCGTGCTGGGCTGCCTCGACGACCCAGCCACCGTGTTCGGCGATGAATCCGGTGACCGCGGCCACGATGCCGGTGCTGTCAGGGCACGTCACTGTCAACACGAACCTGCGGCGTCCCCCCGATGGTGCGGTGGTGAAGGTCATGCATCCTCCTTGGCCAGGATGCGGGCGCGCGCCGGGTCATAGAGCGGCGCTGCCGATAGCCGGACCGGTGTGGATCCGCGGGGTCCACACCTCGAATTCCGTGGCCGCCAGCCATTCGGGGGTCACTCCGTCCGGATGCTCGACCATGGCCAGTCCGACGGCTCCCCCGAGCGTGTGCCCGTAGGCGGCGGCACGCACATAACCGATCCACGAGCCCTCGAGGAGCACCGGCTCGTTGCCGAACAGGTCGACATCGGGGTCTTGGACGAGCAGGCTCACCAGGAGCGACCGGTAGGGTGCGCTGTCCCTCAAGGCGACCAGGGCCTCCCGCCCGATGAAACCGCCGGGCTTGTCGAAGGCGACGGCGAAGCCGAGGCCCGCCTCGAGAGGGTTGTCGGTGTTGTCGATGTCGACGCCCAGGTCGCGGTAGCCCTTCTCGAGCCGCAGCCCGGCCATGGCCGCCAGACCGACCGGTTGTACACCGAGGTCCGCTCCGGCCTCCATCAGGGCGTCGTAGACCCCGAGACCGTACTCGGTCGGGATGTGCAGTTCGTACCCCAACTCTCCGAGGTAGGTGACCCGGAGGGCCAGCACCCTGGCGTGGCCGACGTCGATCGTCCGGGCCGACAGGTACGGGAATGCGGCGTTGGACAGATCGGCGGAGGACAGGCGACCGATGAGCTCCCGTGACGAAGGGCCCTGCACGGAGAGGAGGACCGTCCCCGACGTCACCTCGGTGACGGTGCACTGTTCGTCGGGTCCGGTCGCACGGCGCACCATCGGCTCCACCCGGCGTTGGATCAGGTCCGAGGTGACCACGAGGAACCGCTCGTCGCCGACACGGGTGACCGTGAGGTCGGTTGCGATCCCACCCCCGGGGTGGAGCCACTGGGTATAGACCACCCGCCCGATCTCACGGTCCACATGGTTGGCCGACAACCGCGACAACACCGCGGCCGCGTCGCGACCCTGGACCACGAACTTGGCCATCAGGGTCATGTCCATGATCCCGACCCGCTCGCGTACGGTGCGGTGCTCGCCGGCCACCAGCTCGAAGGACCGCGGTCGGCAGAAGCCCGGATTCGGCTCGATGGGGAACGCATCCCCTTCGAACCACTCGACGAACTCCCAACCGACCGACGAGTTGAAGTTGGCCCCGGCGGCGGTGAACCGGTCGTGGAGCACCGAGCGTCGCATGTTCCGGGCCGTAGCCGGTCGCCACGAGGGGTACACGGCATCACCGAACAGCACGCCGAGCTGTTCGACGGTGCGATCCCGGCGGAAGGCGCGGGTGGACTCGTGTGGCGACGTGCGGTCGATGGCGTACCCGGTGACGTCGACCGGAGGTTCGCCGTCGACGATCCAACTGGCCATGACCGTACCCACCCCGCCGCCCAACAAGATCCCCAGCGAGTTGAGTCCGGCGGCGACAAAGTAGTTATCGAGTTCGGGGGCTGGACCCAGCAGGGGGTGGACGTCCGAGGTGAAGGATTCCGGTCCGCAGAAGAACTTTCGGATGCCGACATCGGCCAGGTGGGGGATCCGGGCCATGGCGGGGCCGAGGAACGGGGCCAGGCGGTCGTAGTCCGGCTCCAGCTCGGCGAACGACGAATCGGTCGGCACCCCGTCGAGGGACCATGGAGCGGCCACCGGCTCGAAGAGTCCGACCAGGAGCCCCTCGCCCTCGGGCCGGAAGTACCCGTAGCTGTCGGGGTCCTCGATGACCGGCAGGTCGCGACGGACACCCTGCATCGCTTCGGTGACGAGGTAGTAGTGCTCGGCGGCCTGCAAGGGCACGTCTACTCCGGCCAGGGCACCGAACTGGCGGGCCCACATGCCGGCGCAGTTGACGACGTACTCCGCTTCGATGGTGCCGTGCCCGGTGACGCACCCCGGTCACCCGGCCGCGTTCGCTGGTCACCCCGAGGGCGGGCACGCCTTCGATGATGGTGGCACCACCGGTGCGGGCACCGCGGGCGAGCGACATGGCCACACCCACCGGGTCGGCCCGACCTTCATCGGGCACCAGGAGCCCGCCGACCAGATCGTCGGTCCGCAGCAGGGGCCACAGGTCGGCGATCTCGGCCGGCGTGAGTTCGTGGCCCTCCACCCCGAACCCACTGACGAACGCCTCCTCGCGCCGCAGCGCCTCCATCCGGTGGACGTTGGTGGCGATGGAGATGTGTCCGACGGGGTTGAAGCCGGTCGACAGTCCGGTCTCGTCCTCGAGGCGCTCGTAGAGGTCGCGCGAGTAGCGGCTCATGAAGAGGGCGGTCTCGTCGACCATTCCGGCCGAGGTGATGAGCCCGGCGGCGTGCCAGGTGGTTCCCGACGTGAGCACGTCCCGCTCCAACAGGACCACGTCCGACCAGCCCAGGCGGGTGAGGTGGTAGGCGATGCTCGTCCCGATGACCCCTCCGCCCACGATGACCACCCGGGCCCGCCCCGGGACGCTGGTGGCCGTCAACGCTGCCATGTGGGTGTCTCCTCTTGCCCGGATCGGCTCGTACCAGCGACGCTGGACGTGGCCCAGGCTGAATCATAGGATTGACTGTATGGTCATTCAAACCACACCGGATCCCGCACCCGTCGATCGCACCCAGCTCGACCGCTCACTCCTGCCGTTCGGGCAGAGCCGCATGCTGCCCCGGGCCGCCTATGTGGACGACGCGGTGTTCGCCTGGGAGCAGCGCCACTTCTTCGACGGCCAGTGGATGTGTGTCGGCCGCAGCGAGGACCTGGCCGAGCCGGGGGACCAGCGGGCTGAGTCGTTGGGCACGGCCGGGGTGCTCCTGACCCGGGGCCAGGACGGGGTCCTGCGGGCCTTCGCCAACGTGTGCAGCCACCGCGGGCACGAGCTGCTGCCGTGCGGGACGACGGCCCGCCACGGGCGGGTGATCTGCCCCTACCACTCGTGGTCGTACACCCTCGAAGGAGATGTCTGGACGGCGCCGGGCTTCAAGGACCTCGCCGGCTTCGACGCCACCGAGCACGGACTGGCCCGAGCTGCCGTGCACCGAGTGGCACGGGCTGATCTTCGTCGACGGGTCGGGGACCGCCCCCGCCCTGGAGGGCCAGTTGGCCGAGCTCGAGCCACTGATCGCCCCCTACGAGCCCGAGCGGCTCCGGGTGGCCGGCACCCACGACTACGTGGTGAGCGCCAACTGGAAGATCCTGACCGAGAACTACCAGGAGTGCTACCACTGCCCGATGATCCACCCCGAGTTGTGCGAGGTCAGCCCGCCGAAGAGTGGCGACAACTACTCGCACCGACGGGCGCCTGGGTGGGTGGCTCGATGGACCTCCGCGAGGACATGGACACCATGTCGCTCGACGGCAGGAGCGGCGGGGTGATGCTGCGGGGGCTCGACGCCGCCGGCCTGCGGATGGTCAACTACATCTACGTCTTCCCGAACGTCCTGATCAGCCTGCACCCGGACTACGTCATGACCCACCTGTTGACGCCGCTCGGGCCGGACTCCACCCGGATCGAGTGCACCTGGGCGTTCGCCCCCGAGGCTCTGGAGCTGCCCGGGTTCGATCCGTCGTACGCCGTGAACTTCTGGGACATCACCAACCAACAGGACTGGGAGGCCTGCGCCTCGGTGCAGCGGGGCCTGCCTCGCCCCATGCCGCGACCCGGGCCGATGGCCGGCGGAGGAGGACGCGCGTCTACCAGTTCGTGACCATGGTCGCCCGCGGCTACCTGGGTCAGCCGGTGCGGAACACGACCACCCGGACCGCCACCGTCTGACGGCCAGGTCGTACCCTGGCCGGTCCGCTCCGGCCTGATCGGAGGCCGGCCGTCAGATGAAGGTCCGGGGCCCCGCTTGACCATCTGCTCGGCGATGATCGACCGCTGGACCTCGCTGGTGCCCTCCCAGATGCGCTCGACCCGCAGCTCGCGGAAGAAGCGCTCGGCCACGTTCTCGCGCATGTAGCCCCGGCCGCCGAAGATCTGCACGCACGGTCGGCGACCCGGTTGGCCATCTCCGAGGCGTAGAGCTTGGCCATCGAGCACTGGGTGTGCTGCACCTTCAGGTCGGCGCCGTCGTCGATGTTGCGGGCCGTCTCGTAGACCATCGCCCGGGCCGCGAACAGCTCGGTCAGCGCAGTCGGCCAGCATGGCCTGGACGGCACCGAACTCGGTGATCGGCTTGCCGTTGACGATCCGCTCCTTGGCGAATGCGGTGGTCTCCTCGATCAGGCGGGCCGCGGCGCCGAGGCACGCGAGCGCCACCATGATCCGCTCGAACCGGAACCACTCGTAGGCGAAGCCCATGCCGTCACCCTCGCTGCCGACCATCTGGGTGGCCGGCACCCGGACGCCCTCGAAGGCGACGATCGGGTGGTGGTGGCTGATCGTGTGGGTGTAGGCCGGGGTGCGGACGACCCGGACGCCCGGCGAGGGCAGGTCGACGAGGAACATGGCGTGCTCGCCGGCGTGCGGTCCGTCGGTGAGCTTGGCCTGGAAGAAGGCGTAGTCGGCGTCGTTGTAGGAGGTGACGTGCCACTTGACCCCGTCGAGGACGTAGTCGTCGCCGTCGCGGCGCGCGGTGGCCACGATGGCGTCGACGTCGGAGCCGGCCCCTTCCTCGGTGATGGCGTAGCACTCCTCCCTCGGCCCTCGATGGCCGGGATCACGTACCGCTCGATCTGGTCGGGCGTGGCCACTTCGGGAAACCAGGACGGCGGGGTGCCCAGCACCCAGGCCAGGGCGTTGGTGGCCCGGCCGCCCTGCTCCTGGACGAGGACCTGCTGGAGCATCGAGCAGCCGCCGCCGCCGAGCTCGGCCGGCATGTTGGTGGCGTAGAGGCCGAGCTCGATGGCCCGCGCCTGAAACCGCTCGGTCACCGTGCGGGCCAGCTCGCCGTCGTTCGCCTCGGCCTCCACCTCGAAGGGGATGAGCTCGTCGACGAAAGCCCGGGCCCGCTCCTGGATCTCCAGGTCATCCGGGGTGAGGTCGTACATGGTGGGAGCCTCCTCGGGCCTTGACTGAAGGTTCAGTTTATGCGAGCGTCGGGTGCTGTGGAAAGCGGCTGGACACCTGACGGCCGGAGCCGCCGACGCCGTCGTGGTCGGCGGCGGCACCGTCGGCGCCTGGTGTGCGGAGTTCCTGCGCGCAGCGGGCTGGGCCGGGTGGTCGCTGGTCGAGGCGTTCGACCCTCGGCCAGGGGGCCAGCAGCCGGGCCGCCGGCATCGTCCGGAGCCAGGGGGGACGCCCACCGCGGTGCGCCTGGCCGAATGGTCCCGGGCCTTCTACCTGTCCCAGCACGAGGAGCTCGGGCTTCGACTCCGGCTTCGTCCGCCAGGGGTACTTCTCCCGGCTTCACCGACGACGACATCGACCACCGCCCGTGCCCGCCTGGCCATGCAGCAGAGCCTCGGCCTGGCCGTCCGCTGGATCGACGCCGACGAGGCCGAGGCCCTCAACCCGACCCTGGCACCCGGGATCGACCCTCGGCGGCACCTTCTCCGAGGACGACGGCTACATCCACCCGCCCCGCAACGTCCTCGCCTACGCCGTCGCCCTCGGCCGCCGGGGTCGAGGTCCACGAGCGCACGGCGTTCGAGGGCCTGGTGACGTCCGGCGACCGGGTGGCCGGGGTCGAGACCAGTCGGGGCCCGATCGCCACCGGCGCGGTCGTGCTCACCGGCGGGCCCGAGCTGGCCGACGTGGGACGCCCGGGCCGGAACCCGTGTCCCGGCCGGCGGGGTCCGTCACCAGGTGGCGGTGACCGAGCCCCACCCCGACCTCGACCCGTCCCGGGTGCCGATGGTCTTCGACGTGCCGGGCCGGCCTCTACTGGCGGCCCGAGGAGGGCGGGCTCCTGTTCGGCATGACCAACCCCGACGAGCCGCCGGGCGAGGCCACCGAGATCGACTGGCCGTACCTGGAGCAGATCCGGGCCCGGCTGGCCGAACTGGTTCCGGTCACCCGATCGCTCGGGCTGCGGCAGGGTCTGGGCCGCCACCATCGACTACACCCCCGACCACCTCCCCATCCTCGGGCCGGCGCTCGGGCCGGACGGCCCGGTGCCGGGCGACGGTCGTGGCCTCGGCCGGGGGTCACGGGATGATGTGGGGACCCGGCGTCGCCCGGGCCGCCGCCGACCTGGCCCTCACCGGCACCACCGACGTGGTCGACGTCGGCCCTCTCGGACTCGACCGCTTCGACGAGCACGGCGACAGCCGGCTCGACCCTGACCCCATCGCACTACCGTTCCCCGAAAGGACGACCCTCACATGAGTGACACCGCCACGCCGTTCACCCCCTACCTCGACGACGCGCCGACCGGCCGAGCTCGAGGACTGGGGGCCGCTGGAGGAGGCCACCGGCGCCGAGATGACCACCTCGGGCTACACCCTGTGGAAGGACGGCGACCAGGAGATCGGGATCTGGGAGTGCACCCCGGGGCCGTCGCGCTGGCTCCTCGAGACCAACGAGTTCATCACACGTCGTGGCCGGTCGGATGACGGTCACCGCCGACGGCGGCGAGCCGCTCGACCTGTCCACCGGCGACACCGCCGTGTTCCCCAAGGGTTGGACCGGCACCTGGGACATCGCCGAGACGCTGCGCAAGCTCTACGTGATCTTCTGAGCCGACTCCGCCACAGGGTCGTCGGGCGACCGGGCCTCGATCAGCACATCGAGCGCCAGGCACCCGTCGGGCCGCACCGGAGCGGGTTGATGTCGAGGGCGTCGAGTGCGTCCCCCAGCTCGGCGGCCAATCGGGACACCGCCACCATGGCGCCGGTCAATGCGTCACGGTCGGCCGGAGGTGCACCGCGCACGCCGTCGAGCAGCGCCGACACCCGCAGTCGGTCCACCGCGTCGGCGCGCCCCGTCCTCGTCCATCGGAGCCAGGCGGACCGACCGGTCGGCCAGGAGCTCCACCAGCACGCCCCCGGCGCCCACCACCACGAGCGGCCCCAGATGAGGATCGCGCACCACGCCCAGGGCCAGCTCCACCCCGTCGGGGGCGGTGGCCGACACCACCACCCGGGAGCCGAGGCGCGAGGCCAGGTCGTCGTAGGCGACCGCGGCCGCGGCCGGGTCGGCGACCCCCAGGACCACCCCACCCACGTCGGACTTGTGGGCGACGGACGGCTCGTCCGTCTTGAGCACGACGGGGAAGCCGATCTCGCCGGCCACCGCCGCCGCCTCCTCGGCCGACGACACGGCACGGGTGGTCGGAGTGGCGATGCCGTAGGCACGGAGGAGGGAGAAGGCGTCCTCGCCCGGCAACGGGCCTTGGGCCAGTCGGCGTCGCCAGGTCGCCTGTCGGTCGGAGTCCGGTCGGTGAGCGGCGGGAGCTGACGTGCGCCGGTCGGCGTGATCGATCAGATGGCCCAAGGCGGTGAGCCCGCTCCTCGTCCCCTCCATGACGGGCACCCCCGCGGCACGTACCCGGGCCGCGGTCATCGTGTCGATGGCGCTCCCGAGATTCGACAGCACGACCACCGGTTTGGTGGTCGCCGAGGCGGCGGCGATGACGGCGTCCGGATAGGACTCGTCACCGTCGTACTCCTCGACCAGATCCACAGCCAGGGCCACGGCCGACACCGACGGATCATCGGCCATGGCCGACAGGCACCCGGCGAAGAGCTGTTCCGTGTCGGCCCCGGTGCTCCAGACATCGAGCGGGTTGCCGGCCACCAGTCCGGAGCCGATCAGGCGCTCCAGACGTTCGACGGTGGGCGGGGCCAATGGGGCGAACGGGAGGCGGAGCGCGTCGGCCATGTCCACCACCAGGGCCCGCTCGGCACCCGAGTCGTGCACGGCGGCGATGCCCGAGCCACCCGGATCCACCCGGCGACCAGAGGCGAACAGCTCCAGGGTGTCGGTCAGTTCGTCGAGGTCGGACACCCGGATCACGCCGTAGGCGTCGAACAGCGCCTCCCAGGCACCGTCAGCCCCGGCCAGCGCACCGGAGTGGGCTGCCACCATGGCCCGTCCCGACACCGAGCCGCCGACGGTCAGGGCGACGACGGCCACTTCCTGTTCGGCGGCCCGGGCCAGCACCTCCTGCATCCGATCGGCCTCACGGAGGGTCTCGAGTACCAGGCCGACCACCCGGGTGCCCTCGAGGTCCAGTGCGTATTCGAGGTAGGACGCCGTCGTGGTGACGAGCTCCTGCCCGGACGAGACCACCAGGGTGAACCCGAGGTGGCGGCGGGTACGCAGGATGGCGGAGAACACCGATCCGGAGTGGGTGACGACGGCCACCGGGCCCTGCGGCAGCGGATCCCGCTCCACGTAGCCGACGGCGCGGACGCCGGCGGTCACGTTGACGAATCCCATGCAGCCCCCGCCACACAGGGCCATTCCTCCCGCACGGGCGATGGCGGCCACCCGGTCCCGCCGCCCGGTGCCCCCAGGGTGGTCCCTGTCGAAGAGACTCCCGTAGAGAACGGCGGCACGATCTCCCCGCCGGGCCGCCACGGCCATCTGTTCCTCGACCGCATCGTCCGACACTCCGAGGAGTACCAGGTCGACCGGGCCCTCGATCGCTTCCAGCGACGCCACGCACGGTCGGCCGCCGATGGTGTCGTACCGCGGGTTCACCAGGTGGACCTCGAGCGGGGCCGGGCTACGGCCCACTTCGGAGACCAGCCGCTCGCCGAAGCTGCCGGGTCGCGCGCTCGCCCCGACCACGGCCACCCGCCGCGGCTCGAGCATGGCCCGCACCGCGCCCCTCGTGTCGGTGCCCGCCGGTGCGGTCACCCTCCTGACGAGGAGCGCGCTCGCAGCCGACCGGCCAGTCCCTGGGCCGCCTTCTTGTCGGCCAGCGCCGCCTTGGCCGCCTGCCAGCCCGGGATCCCGCACACGCCGCCCCCGGCGTGCGTTCCCGAGCTGCCGTTGTACAGGCCGACGATCGGGGTGCGGTAATCGGCGTAGCCGGGGGCCGGCCGCATGTGGAACAGCTGATCGACCGAGAGCTCACCGTGGAAGATGTTTCCGCCGATCAGGCCGTACTCCTGCTCCATCTCGTAGGGACCGACCACGTCCCGGTGGAGGATCGATGCCCTGAAGTTGGGAGCCACCTCGTTGTAGCAGTCGATCATCCGGTCGGCGTAGGCCTCGAGCTCCTCGGCGTGGGGCGACTCACTCCACTCCTTCGGAACCCACTGGGTGAACAACGACATGATGTGGGTCCCGTCGGGGCACAATGTCCTGTCGTGCGTGGTCGGGATGACACCGTCGCTGAACGGTCGCTCGGCCCCGCGACCCTCGCGGGCGTCCTGGAACGCCCGCTCCATGTACTCGATGGACGGGGCCATCTCCACCGAGCCGGTGTGGTGCTCGGCCAGCTCGGTGCCCGGGTCGGCCGTGAAGTCGGGGAGCTCGGAAAGGGCCAGGTTGATCTTGACCACCCCGCTCCGGGTCTTGTAGCGCTCGATGTCCTGGACGAAGTCCGCCGGCAGCTCGCTCGGGTTGATGTGGTCGAGGAAGGCGGTCCGGGGATGGAGCGTGGTCACGACCAACGGGGCGAGGATCTCCTCGCCGTCCTCCAGGACGACTCCACGGACGCGGCCCCCCTTGATCAGGGTGCGCGCCACCCGGGCGTCGGTGCGGATCTCGGCGCCGAAGCTGCGGGCGGACCGCTCGATGGCGTTGGCCACCGCGCCCATGCCGCCCTCGGGGAAACCCCAGTTGCCCAGGTGGCCGTCGCCGATGTCACCGATCGAGTGATGGGCCATGACGTAGGCGGTCCCCGGCTCGGCGGGACCGGCCCAGGTGCCGATGACACCGTTGACGGCGATGGGGGCCTTCACCTGCCAAGACTCGAACCAGTCGTCGAGCAGGTCGGCGATGCTCATGGTCATCAGCCTGGTGACGTCGGCGATGGTCCGCACGTCGAGGCCCTTCTGGCGCCAGGCCAGGCGCAGGGTCTCCTTCAGGTCGGCGGGCTTGCGGGACCCGATCTTCGGCGGCACGGTGAGCAGCAGCGGACCGAGCACGTCCGCCAAGCCGGCGATCCAGGCGTCCCACTTGGGCATCGCCTCGGCGTCCTTCTTGGACCACTTGGCGATCTCCTCGTAGTTTCGCTTGGCGTCGTCGGCAAAGATCTTGATCGACCCTCCCTCGGGGAACGCCTGGTAGTAGGGGCCCATCGGGAACACCTTGTAGCCGTGCCGCTCCAGCTGGAGGTCGCGCATGATGGTCGGAGGGAGCAGGCTCATCACGTAGGACAGCCGGGTCACCTGCAACTCGGGGGCGTCGGGCCACGGTGACTCGGTCGTGGCGGCGCCGCCCGTCTTGTACCGGCCCTCCAGCACAACCGTGCGGGCACCGGACCGGGCCAGGTAGGCGCCGGACACGAGGCCGTTGTGCCCACCACCCACCACGATCGCGTCGTACGTCGAGGTCATGGGATCCCCCTTCGGGTCGGCGGGGACGGACCCCGCAAGATCTTTGACTGATTGTTCAGTCCAATGCGATGCTACCGTAGCGAATTACACAGAACTCGACAACAGGACCGGAAGCGGCGGGCTCCGCCCGGTAGGACCGAGGCGCACGAGAGGTGACGATGAGCGACGATCAGGACACTGCGCCAGCGGCCGGGAGCGCCGCCGACCAACGTCGCATAGCCATGCTCCGGGCCGCCCTCGAGGTCATCGCCGAACGGGGATTCCCCGACACGCGCATCGCCGACGTCGCCGAGCGGGCCGGCACGAGTCCCGCCCTGGTCATCTACTACTTTCGCAACAAGGACAATCTGCTGACCGAAGCGATGCGGTTGGCCGAGGACCTCTGGTACGACCTGGGCGCCCGTCGCATGGAATCCCTCACGAGCGCCGCCGCCCGGCTGGAGGAGATCGTGTCGATGACGTTCCTGGCCGAGGGGGACGACGAGCTGCCCGACTCCTGGAAGCTGTGGCTCGATCTGTGGGCGCAGTCGGTGCACCATCCCGAGGTCGCACTGGTGCGTGAGGAGTTCGACGCCCACTGGCGCGAGACGATCGCCGACATCGTGCGCGGCGGGCAGGCTTCGGGAGAGTTCATCGAACTGGACGCCACCGAGTTCGCCATCACCGTGTCGGCGCTGCTCGACGGGCTCGCCGTGCAGATCGCCCTCGACGACCCGGTTGTCGACCCTCAACGGGCGTTCCTGGTGACCATGCGGTTCGCCTCCCAGACGCTCGGATTCCCGTGGAGGCAGAAGGGTGTGGTCCCTCTGGTCGCCCGCACCAGGCAGGGGCAGGCGTCCCGATGACCCGGGCCGACAGGACCGTGCCTATGGGCACCGATATCGGTCGGCCGAGGCCGGCGGCGGACCCGGGCCGGTTCAGCCGGTAGTTGCGACAGGAGGAACGAGGCATGGACATCGGCGAGGTTCGCCTGATCGATCTCACCAAGCGTTTCGACGACGTCGAAGCCGTGGCCGGCATCAACCTGGAGATCCCGAGCGGCGAGTTCTTCTCGATCCTCGGTCCCTCCGGCTGCGGCAAGACGACGACGCTGCGCATGGTGGCCGGGTTCGAGCAGCCGACCAGCGGGAGCATCTTCCTTGACGGCATCGATGTCGCGGCACGGCCGCCTCACAAACGAAACGTCAACACCGTGTTCCAGAACTATGCGTTGTTCCCCTTCCTCACCGTGGCCGAGAACGTGGGATTCGGGCTCCGTTACCAGAAGCTCGGGAAGAAGGAGCAGTCCGAGCGGGTCGGCGCCGCCCTCGAGCTGGTCCAGCTGACCGGTTACGAGCGCCGTCGTCCCGGCCAGCTGTCCGGTGGTCAGCAACAGCGGGTCGCCCTGGCCCGGGCGCTCGTGCTCCGGCCGTCGGTGCTCCTGCTCGACGAGCCCCTCGGCGCCCTGGACGCCAAGCTACGGCGAACCCTCCAGGTCGAGCTCAAATCGTTGCAGGAGTCGGTGGGCATCACCTTCCTCTACGTCACCCACGACCAGGAGGAGGCGCTCACCATGTCCGATCGCCTGGCCGTGATGGAGGACGGGAAGGTCGCCCAGGTCGGGACCCCGGTGGAGGTCTACGAACAGCCGGCCAGCGCCTACGTCGCCGACTTCCTCGGGGTGTCCAACTTGATGGACGGCACCGCCCGACCGGAATCTGGGACCACGCCGTGCCGGATCCGGCTCGGCGACTTCGAGCTGTTCGCCAGGCAGGGCGCCACCGGGTGCTCCGGCCCGATCAAGGTGGCCATCCGACCCGAGAGGGTCCGGATCGAGCCCTATGAGGCGAGCGGCCCCAACCGGGTGCCCGGCATGGTCGAACGGTTGGTGTTCCTCGGCTCCTCGACCCAGGTGATCGTGCGACTGGCCACCGGCGGTGTGCTGCAGGCGCTCATCCAGAACCAAGGCGGCCTCCCCGACTTCCAGCAGGGCACCGCCGTCCAGGTGGACCTGCCGGCTGACGCGCTCCGGGTGCTCGCCATCGGCGCGGAGCCGGTGGTGGAGGACCCACCCGTGTCGATGCACGAGGTGCCGCCGGTCCAGCCGGTCGGTGCCGTCCACCATCCGACGGACTGACGTCGACCGAGCCGATGTGCGGTTGGATCGGTCCTGTCACTCACATCCCGGCGATGCTGGTCATCGCCTCCTGACGGCTTGATCCCCGCTCGCCACGGGTCATCCACCGGTAGGCGACGAGCCCGATCGTGGCCACCACGAACGACAGCACCAGCATGATCGTCGCCAGTGCATTGAGTGCAGGACCGCCGTTGCCGCCATGGGTCGTCGAATAGATGAATACGGACATCGGCTGGGTGTTGGCCGTCGACGACAGCAGGTCTACCACCACGAAATCGTCGACGACGCTCGCGAACACCAGGACCGTCGAAGCGAACACGGCGGGCATCAACAGGGGCAGCAGCACCCGTCGGATGGTCCCGAGCCGAGAGGCCCCGAGGTCGGCGGCAGCCTCGTCATACGAACTCCCGATCGACACCAACCGGGCCAGGACGATGATGGCCGGCCAGCTGAAGTTCCAGGTGACCAGGCCCAGGACCTCGGCGACGGTTCCGAGGTGGACGGAGGTGAAGAGCTGGGTGAAGAGGAAGAACAAGGCCACCCCGAAGATGAGTTCGGGAATGACGTAGGAGAAGACCATGACGAAGTTGAATGTGGTCGACGTCCGGGTCCGCCAGCGATTGATCCCGATGGCGAACATCACTCCGAGAGGCACGGCGATGACCGTGGTGAGGATCGACAGCCGGATGGTCTGGACGACCGAGTCGCGCAGTTCAGGATTGTGGAACACCGAATTGATCGGATCGCCCCAGTACCAGCGGGTGGAGAAGCCCTGCCACACGCTCTGGGACTTCCCGTTGTTGAAGGAGAAGAGCACGGCGATGGCGATCGGCACGATGGACCAGATCAGGTAGAGCCAGGTGAAGCCCTCCAGGATCCACGGCCGCCGCCACGGATTGCGCCACGGTGGCAGCCGGCGGGTCGGTCGGGCCCGTGGCGGTCCGGCAGGTGGTGGTGCCTCGTGGTCGATCGTCTGGTTGCCCGGGACCTCGGACGTGGCGGCGACCTCGGTGGCGGTGACCATCAGTAGGCCTCCTCGGCGGCCCGCCGGGTCCGGAACACGTAGTAGAGCATCGGCACCAGCAGGACGGCCAGCAGGAGGAGCGACAGGGCGGCACCCTGGGACTGCTGGCTCGCCGTGTTGAGTTGGGAGTCGATGACGTTGCCGATCATGGCGGTCGACGAGGCCCCGGACAGCATCTGGTTGGTGAAGTAGTCGCCCATCATCGGCAGCACCGTGATGAGCATCCCGGTCAGGATCGCCTGGCGGCTGAGCGGGAGGGTGACCCGAAGGAACGTGCGGGCCCGGCCGAGGCCGAGGTCTCGGCCGGCCTCGAGGAGCCGTTGGTCGATCCGGTCGAGTCCCGGCGTAGAGCACCAGGATCAGGTAGGGGATGTAGCCGTAGACCAGCCCGAGGATGACGGTCACCGACTTGCCCCCGAGCCAGTCGACCGGCTGGCTGACCACGTGGAGGTCGAGGAGCGCCCGGTTGACGTAGCCATCGGTCTGGAGGAGGTCGATCCAGGCCAGCATCCGCATCATGTAGCTGATCCAGAACGGGGCGATCAGCAGCGCCAGGAAGACCACCTTGCGGCGGCCGGCGTACCGGGTCACGAAGTAGGCGGCCGGATAGGCGATCAGGAGCGACAGCACCGAGGCCACGGCCACGTAGACCAGGGTGCGCAGGAAGATCGGCCCGACGAAGGCCGTCTGTCCCACCAGGTCGTGGAAGACGGCGGTGAAGTTGGCGCCGGTCCAGTGGAGCGGATTCCACACCGGGACCGGCGACTGGAAGACCGCGTTCGAGCTCGCCCCCGGCGATGGCCAGGACCACGTAGAAGGGGACGATGAAGAGGAGGACCAGCCAGATGATCCCGGGCATGGCGAACCCGGCCCACACCCATCGATTCTGCGCCCGCTCGGCCCAACCCCGCCGCTGCGTGTCCGCGGCCATCAGCAGCCGGTCACACGCCGCTGCTCACCCGCAGCCACGCCTGCTGGTAGGCCGCGTCCACCGCCGGCGACAGCTCGAGCTCCTCCAGGCCGGTGTCGAAGTTCGACGGCAGGACCACGGTCGAGGTCAAGCTCGGGGGGAGGATGCCCTCCTGCACGAGCACCTGGGGGGTGACCCCGGTGATCGGCTGCATGTACCCGTTGAAACTGATGTTCTCGAGGACGTTGGGGAGGTCCAGCATGTAGTTCAGGAAGAGGTGGGCGAGCACGGGGTTCTTCCCGGCGGACAGCACGGTCATGGTGTCGTTGGCCACGGGGCCGATCCCGCTGGTCGGGAACCAGTAGCCGACCACGTCGACCGGCGTGCCCTTGGGCATGTAGCTCTGGGCGGCGGCCATATCGCCCGACCAGGCCTGGTGGATCCAGGTCTGCCCGGTGGGAATCGACGTGTAGTCGTTGTTGTCGATGTGGAGGTTGACGAGCTGGTCCAACTCCAGCAACGAGTTGGTGGCCACTTGCAGCTGGGCCGGGTCGGTCGTGTTGAGGTCGGTGATGCCGTTCTTGAGCATGCCGAGAGCCAGGCCCTCGCGGGTGTCGTCGAGCACCGCCACCTTGCCCTTGTATTTCGCGTTCCAGGGCATCGACCACGGGTTGGCCATCGAGTACGGGTCCTCGTCGACGTGGTCCTTCCGCCAGGCGATGCCCGTCGTGTAGATGGTGTAGGGCACCGTGTACTGCCAGCTCTGGTCGTAGAAGGGGTTCTGGTACTGCGACCAGGCCTGGGTGATGTTGGGGACGTAGGTGTGGTTGAGCGGACGGATCAGTTTGGATGCCACCAGCTGCCCGATGACGTCCACCGTGGGGATGAAGACATCGAACTCGAACTGCCCGGTGCGCAGCTTGGCCATCGCCTCGTCCATGGTGTTGAACGTCGTGAGCTCCACCTTGCAGTCGTACTTCTTGGCGAAGTCGTTGAGCACCTTCTGGTTGACGTAGGCCACCCAGTTGAAGATCTTGAGGGTGGCGTTCTTCTCGGGCTGCAGCCCGTCGGCGATCGCCGTGTTCGTGGGGTACACCGGCCAGGTGACCGGGCTCGTCCGGACGTGGCAGCGCCAGGGGCTGGGTCGTGGTGGTGGTGGACGTCCCGGCACCGGTCGATGAACTCGAGCCGCAGGCCGCCAGTGCCGCGGCGACCCCGGTGGTGAGGGCCCCGGCCAGGACGGTCCGGCGGCTGAGGAGTGGGACTCCCGCCGATCGGTCGTCCGACCGGCCTTCGCGTGGGTGGAACACCACAGTCGATACCTCCCCTGTGCCGGAACCGGCCCTCGACCGGTGACCGGATCTGACTGAATGTTCAGTTATTCAAGCATTGCGTGGGGCCGCCCGCAAGGAGTTCGCCCGTCGTTCACGCGCTGGCAACATAGCCCCGCGGAATCGATCGTCACCTTCACCCCTGGGGGTCAGCCCGCCAGTGCGTCGGCCAACCGGGAGAAGTTCCCCAGGAACCGGTCCACGTCGGCCTCGTCGTGCTGGGTGGAGAGCAGCCACTGCTCAGTCTTGCCCCACGGCGGAAGGAAGACCCCGCCGTTGTGCTGCATGAGCCAGTGGGCGTGATTGAAGCGGTCATCGAGTGAGACGAACCCGCGGTAGTCGGTGACCGGCTCGGCGCGGAACACCACGCAGCCCTTGGCGCCGACCGCCACGACGTGGGCTTCGAGGCCGTGCGCCTCGATGGTGGCCTCGAGGCCGGCGACGGCCCGGGCCCGGAGCCTGTCGAGCCGTTCGTAGGCGTCGGGTGTGACGACTTCTTCGAGCATGGCCTTGGTGGCCGCCATGGCCAGCGGGTTCCCGTTGAACGTTCCCACCATCTCATAGCCACCGTCGGCCACGTGGTCCATGACTTCGGCCGTCCCGCCCATGGCGGCGGACACGATGCCTCCCCCGATGGCCTTGGCCAGGCACACGATGTCAGGGGTCACGCCCACCACACCCACCGCACCGGACGGACCGGCGGTCAGTCCGGTCTTCACCTCGTCGAAGGTGAGCAGTGCCCCGTGCCGGTGGAGGAGGTCCTTGAGGCCCGCCAGGTAGCCGTCCGCCGGTGGGATGATCCCGGCGTTCATCATGATCGGCTCGAGGATCATCCCCGCGACCTGTCCGGAGTGGGTCTCCAGGATGCGCTCGACGGCCGGCAGGTCGTTGAACCCGACGACCAGCGTCAGGTCGAGCAGCGCCCGCGGGATGCCGGAGCTGCCCGCCACACTCGCCGGCTGGGTCGCCGGTCCCATGTCCTCCGGCTCCGGAGCCACCGAGACCTGCACCGAGTCGTGGTGGCCGTGGTAGCAGCCCTCCACCTTGATGATGAGGTCGCGTCCGGTGATCGAACGCATGAGGTGGATGGCGTCCATGGTCGACTCGGTGCCCGAGTTGTTGAAGCGCCAGAGCGGCAGGCCGAACCGCCGGGCCAGCTCCTCGGACACGTCGATGGCCGTCTCGGTCGGCTGGGCGAAGTGGGTGCCCCGGCCCACCTGGGCCCTGACCGCCTCGACAATGGCCGGATGGGCGTGACCGGCCAGTCCGGCCCCGTAGCCACCGTGGAGGTCGACGTACTCGTTGCCGTCGACGTCGAAGATCTTGGATCCGGATCCGTGGCTGATCCACACGGCCTGGGGCGTGGTGATCTGCCAGCTCGACGTGACCCCTCCGGCCAGCGACCGACTGGCCCGCTCGCGGAGCTGGCGCGAACGGGGCTGGCGCTCCACGAAGGTGAGTTCCTCACCGGCGATCACCTCGTCCAATGTCGGCGCGGCTTGCCCCGGAGTGGACATCTCGACGGCCATGACGGTCTCCTCGTGCTTCGGGTGATGGCTATTGACTGAATGTTCAGTCTATGGAACGCTGCGGTTCATGGCAAGGAAGACGGGTGCCCCGACGCAGCCCCTCCGGACCGGCGGGAGAGGGTGGGGACGGTGAGCGGTACGGGGGACATCGCCTTCACCAACGTGATCGGTGGCCGGAACCAAGGGGCCCGATCCGGAGGTCGCCGGGCCATCGAGGACCCGACCACCGGTGAGGTCTACGCCTACGCCGCCGAATCCGAAGCCGCCGACGTCGATGTCGCGTGCACGACCGCAGCTGCGGCCTTTCCCGGCTGGCGGGCCGCCACACCGGCCGAGCGCAGCACGGCGATGTTCCAGGCAGCCGACCTGGTCGAGTCCCACGCTGACGAGCTGGCCCGGGTGGAGGTGGCCGACACCGGCAAGCCCCATGCAGCCACCGTCGAGGACGAACTGCCGTCGATCGTCGACCAGATCCGATTCTTCGGGGGGGCCTGCCGCCTGCTCGGTGGCCAGGCGACCGCCGAGTACATGGAGGGCGTGACATCGGGCATCCGCCGGGAGCCTGTCGGCGTATGCGGGCAGATCACCCCGTGGAACTACCCCCTGATGATGGCGGTGTGGAAGTGGGCTCCGGCCATCGCCGCCGGCAACACCGTGGTGCTCAAACCGTCCGAGCTGACACCCGCCTCCACGGTGCGGATGGCCGAACTGCTGGCCGAGGTGTTCCCGCCCGGCGTGCTCAACGTCGTGCTGGGCGGTCCCGCCGTGGGCGAGGCCATCGTCCGCCACCCGGCGGTCGCCATGGTGTCGCTCACCGGCAGCCCTCGGGCCGGTCGGCAGGTTGCCACGGCGGCGGCCGGACGTCTCATCCGTGTCCACCTCGAACTCGGGGGCAACGCCCCGGTCGTGGTCTTCGCCGACGCCGACCCCGGCGCCACGGCCGAAGCGGTGGCCGGCTGCCGCCTATTTCAACGCCGGCCAGGACTGCACGGCGGCGACCCGTGTCCTGGTCGAGCGCGGTGCCCACGATCAGTTGGTGGACGCACTGTGCGCCGAGGCGGGCCGGGCCCGGACCGGCGACCCCTTCGACGACGGCGTGCTGTTCGGCCCCCTGATCAGCGGGCCCCATCGGGACAAGGTGGAGGGCCTGCTGGCCCGACTGCCCGGCCACGCAAAGGTGGCCGTCGGAGGTCAACGGCCCGACCGGGCCGGCTACTTCCACGAGGCAACCGTGGTGGTCGGGCCGGCTCCAGGACGACGAGATCGTCCAGGAGGAGGTCTTCGGGCCGGTCATCACCGTCCAGGCCTTCGATGCCGAAGCCGAAGCCCTGGCCATGGCCAACGGCGTGGCCCAGGGCCTGACCGCCAGTGTGTGGACCCACGACCACGGGCGGGCCGGAAGATTCCTCCGTGGCCTCGACTTCGGTGCGGTGTCGGTCAACGCCCATGCACCCATGGGGTCGGAGCTGCCCCACGGCGGCTTCGGCACCTCGGGCTACGGCAAGGATCTTTCGATCTACGGGCTCGAGGACTACACCAGAGTGAAGCACGTGGCCTCGGCCTGGTAGGTCTGGGCCGAGGCAGCGGCATCGTCTGAGCAGAAACGATTGAGAGAAGGAGTAAATCATGGCAAAGGTACTGTGCGTCCTCTACGACGACCCGGTCACCGGCTACCCGACGGGCTACGCCCGCGACGGCATTCCGAGCATCGACCACTACCCCGGCGGTCAGACTGTCCCGAGCCCCCAGGCCATCGGCTTCACCCCGGGCGAACTGCTCGGGTCGGTCACCGGTGAGCTCGGGCTGCGCAGCTTCCTCGAGTCGCAGGGCCACACCCTTGTCGTGACCACGGACAAAGAAGGGCCTGACTCGGTGTTCGACCGGGAGCTGGCCGACGCCGACGTCGTCATCTCACAGCCCTTCTGGCCGGCCTACCTGACCGCCGAGCGGATTGCCCGTGCGCCCCGGCTGAAGTTGGCGCTGACCGCAGGCATCGGCTCAGACCATGTCGACCTCGACGCCGCCATCGCCCACGGGGTCACCGTGGCCGAAGTGACCTACTCCAACAGCATCAGCGTCGCCGAGCACGTGGTGATGATGATCCTCGGCCTGGTGCGCAATTACATCCCCTCGCACGACTGGGTGGTGAAGGGTGGGTGGAACATCGCCGACTGCGTCGAGCGATCGTACGACCTCGAGGGCATGACCGTCGGATCGGTGGCCGCCGGCCGGATCGGGTTGGCAGTGCTGAAGCGGCTCCGGCCCTTCGACGTCGACCTCCACTACACCGACCGGCACCGCCTCGACCCGGCCACGGAACGCGAGCTCGGCCTCACCTTCCATCCGGACGCGGCCGACATGGTGCCGGCGTGCGACGTGGTGACCATCAATGCCCCCCTCCACCCGGAAACGGAGCACCTCTTCGACGACGCCATGTTCGCCCGGATGAAACGGGGCACCTACCTGGTCAATACCGCCCGCGGCAAGATCTGCGATCGGGACGCCGTGGTGCGAGCGCTGGAGGACGGCCAGCTGGCCGGCTATGCCGGTGACGTCTGGTACCCGCAGCCTGCTCCGGCGGACCATCCGTGGCGGACCATGCCCCACGAGGGCATGACCCCGCACATCTCGGGCACGTCGTTGTCGGCCCAGGCCCGCTATGCGGCCGGCATCCGGGAGATCCTCGAGTGCTTCTTCGCCGGGACTCCGATCCGCGACGAGTACCTCATCGTAGAAGGCGGCCACCTGGCCGGCACCGGCGCCCACTCGTACTCGGCCGGATCGGCGGAAGCCCCGGTCTGAACCGGCCAGAGATCTCCGTTTACCCCGGCCGGTGACTTGACTCCAGCCGGGCAGGCTCGCTTTCGCGGAACGAGGGCGGCGGCGAGAACCGTGCGGAGCTGCTCCTGGGTGTGCGGAGCTGCTCCTGGGAACGAGGACCTGCTCCTGGGAACGAGGACCTGCTCCTGGGAACGAGGACCGGGCCCATCCCCGCGCGGTTTGGGATCTCCGTCGGCAGCATGTGTGCCACCGGTTCGAGTCGTGGGGGATAGGGACCTTCGTCCCCACAGAACTCCACCAAGGTCCCTATTTCCTCCGACGGCGCTTCTTTACGGTCGTAGGTACGAGAACGGTAGCGGTCCGACAAGACCCAGGATCGAGACGACGGAGGCCACCATGACACTTACCGATGAGACCCGGACGAGCGGGACCCGAGGCGATGAAGAAGCCAATGGGAAGAACCCGGGCGATGGCACCTACTACGCACCTGGGCGTGTCGGCAGCCTGGTCGAGGTCAAGCTCCGCTACCAGAACTTCATCGGGGGAACCTGGGTGGCTCCGGTAAAGGGTCGATACATGGTCGACCTCAGCCCGGTCGACGGCAAGCCGTTCACCGAGGTCGCCATGTCGACCCCCGAAGACGTCGAGCTTGCCCTCGACGCCGCCCATGCGGCCAAGGACGCCTGGGGCGAGTCGTCGCTGGCCGAGCGGGCCGCTGTCCTCAACGCCATTGCCGACGCCATCGAGGCCAATCTCGAGATGCTGGCGGTGGCCGAGTCCTGGGAGAATGGCAAGCCGGTGCGGGAGACGCTGGCAGCAGACATCCCCCTGGCGGTGGACCACTTCCGGTACTTCGCCGGAGCCACCCGCTCGCTCGAGGGTCGCTCCACCGAGATCGACAAGGACACCGTCGCCTATCACTTCCACGAGCCGCTCGGCGTCGTGGGTCAGATCATCCCCTTCAACTTCCCCCTTCTGATGGCTGCGTGGAAGATCGCCCCGGCCCTCGCCGCGGGCAACTGCACCGTGGTGAAGCCGGCGTCACCGACGCCATGGTCGATCCTGAAGCTGGCCGAAGTCATCGCTGACGTCGTGCCGGCAGGAGTCATCAACATCGTGACCGGCCCCGGCGGGGAGATCGGCAAGGCGCTTGCCTCGAGCCCGCGCATCGCCAAGATCGGCTTCACCGGCGAGACGACCACCGGCCGGCTGATCATGCAGTACGCGGCGGAGAACCTGATCCCGTCCACCGTCGAGCTGGGCGGCAAGTCGCCCAACATCTTCTTCGCCGACATCATGGATGAGGACGACGACTTCTTGGACAAGGCGATCGAGGGCCTCGTGCTCTACGCCTTCAACAAGGGTGAGGTCTGCACCTGCCCGTCCAGGGCGCTGGTCCATGAGTCGATCTATGACCGCTTCATGGAGCGTTGTCTGGCCAGGATCGAGAAGATCCGCCAGGGCAACCCGCTCGACCCGGCCACCATGATCGGACCCCAGGTCTCCATCCAACAGATCGACAAGATCGCCTCCTACGTCGACATCGGCCGGGATGAGGGCGCACAGTGCCTCATCGGTGGGAAGCGGGCCGAGCTCGGGGGCGACCTCGATGGTGGCTACTACTTCGAACCCACCGTGCTCAAGGGTGACAACAAGATGCGGGTCTTCCAGGAGGAGATCTTCGGCCCGGTGCTGGCCGTCACCACCTTCGCCGACGAGGCAGATGCAATCGAGATCGCCAACGACACCGCCTACGGGTTGGGTGCCGGGGTCTGGACCCGCAACGGGAACCTGGCCTACCGCATGGGTCGGGCCATCAAGGCTGGCCGGGTGTGGACCAACTGCTATCACCTCTATCCGGCCGGTGCCGCGTTCGGCGGGTACAAGATCTCGGGGGTCGGCAGAGAGAACCACCAGATGATGCTCGAGCACTACTCGCAGACCAAGAACCTGCTGGTGAGTTACAGCACCAAGCCCCTCGGCTTCTTCTGAGTAGTCGAGTCACCAGAAGCCCCACGCAACCGAAGCACCCGAACGATCCAACAGAGAGGAACTCCGATGAGAGCAGCTGTCGTCCACGCATTCAACCAACCACTCCGCGTAGAAGAGCGCCCGACGCCCACCCCCGGGCACGGCCAGGTCCTCGTCAAGATGGAGACCTGTGGACTCTGCCACACCGACATCCACGCCGCCCACGGCGACTGGCCGGTCAAGCCCAATCCGCCGTTCGTCCCCGGACACGAGGGTGTCGGCATCGTCGCGGCTCTCGGGCAGGGTGTCCGGGGGCTGTCCGAGGGTGACCGTGTGGCCATCCCGTGGCTGGGTTATGCCTGCGGGGCGTGCGAGTACTGCGCTTCTGGGCGGGAGACCCTCTGCCCCAACCAGCAGGACTCGGGCTACAGCGTCGACGGCGCCTATGCCGAGTACGCGGTTGCCGAGGCCGCCTTCGTCGGCCGTGTCCCGGCTGGCCTGGATCCGCTGGACGCCGCGCCTCTCACTTGTGCCGGAGTGACCACCTACAAAGCCGTCAAGGTGGCCGGGACCCGGTCCTCTGACTTGACTGCCGTGTTCGGCATCGGTGGCCTCGGTCACCTGGCTGTCCAGTACGCCGCGGATCGCCGGCGCTTCGGTGGCGGCTGTCGATCTGGTTGACTCCAAGCTGACTCTGGCGAAAGAACTCGGGGCCGAATACACGGTCAACGGGTTGACCGAGGACCCGGTCGAGCGTATCCAGGAGCTTGGCGGCGCCGACCAGGCCATCGTCCTCGCCGTCTCCCCCAGGGCCTGCGAACAGGCCTTCAGGAGTCTCAAGCGAGGAGGAACCCTGGTGTTCGTGGCCTTGCCGGCCGACAACTTCGTCCAGATCCCGATCTTCGAGACCGTGCTTCAAGGGATCACCGTCACCGGCTCGATCGTGGGCACCAGGGTCGACCTGGCCGAGACGTTCGAACTCCACGCCCAGGGCCGCACTCGCGTCGTGCGCGAGACCCGCCAGCTCGAGGAGGTCAATGAGTCATTCGAGCAGATCGAGAAGGGGGAGGTCGACGCCCGCCTCGTCTTCGACTTCCGTCACTGACCACGGGCGCAGGGATAGTGACAGGGATCACCTCGAAGCCGGACAGGAGCCAATGCGGCTCACTCGCGAGGACACGATCGTGGCGCGTATGCGAGTGATCGAGCTCAGGAGTCCCGCCTGGCAGTAACGGACTCTCGTAGCGGAAGGAGCGCGATGTCTGGGGTTGCCGACAAGGGCACTGAAAGGACCATCGCGGTGGGCGTCGACGGCTCCGCGCATTCGCGCTTGGCCCTGAAGTGGGCCTGCGATGAAGCCGAGCGTCGCGGTTCGCTCCTTCGGATCGTGTTCGCCGGGAACAACCCGCCCAAGCAGGTTCCACCCTGGTATGCGCTGGACCCATCCGGGCTCAGTTCCGGGCAGGCAGTGGTGGCCGACGCGGTCGGACTCGTCGCCACTCGCAACCCCGCGGTGCTTCCACGTGGTGAAGTAATGGTTCGCACCCCGGTATCGGTGCTCACGGAGGCCAGCAGATCGGCTGACCTCTTGGTCGTGGGGGCACGCGGTATCGGTGGAATCCAGGGGTTGTTCCTGGGTTCGGTCAGCGAACAGTGCATCCGCTACTCGTTCTGCCCGGTTGTGGCGGTCCCGGAGGGTTCCGATGATCTCCTAGAGCATTGGACGTCTCGCATCGTGGTCGGACTCCACGGCTCGTTCGACGGGGCCCTGGCACTGCACTGGGCCCTGGAGGAAGGAAGGATCCGATCGGCGTCGGTCGAGGCCATCTATGCCCTGCGGCACCCAGCAGTCGAAACCCGTCTGCCGGGTCCGACCCGTGGACTGGCGGCCGTCGGACAGGAGTTGATCGACGGTGCCTATGCCTTCCGCGACCAATTGGCACCAGACGTCCCGTTCCGGGCGGTGGCGCGCTTCGGCCCCGTCGTCCCGTCCCTCCTCGCCGAATCTCGCGGTGCCGATCTCCTGGTTCTCGGCTCCGGAGATCACGGGACTGTCGGTGATGCGATCCTCGGCTCGGTGGCTCGTCGGTGCGCCCGCCGGGCTCGGGGTCCTGTCGTCGTTGTCCGACCTCCAGTGGCGTCTGTTGATTCATCGCTCGCTGATGCGGTGGGTGGCACCTCGGTGAGGTCGACTGGCCGCCTGGCGTTGTCTGCACCGCCGGCTGAAGGAAGCTGGCGGCGAGTCGTGACGTCATGATCGGGTCGAGTGTCCTCCCACCACGGGAAGTGACCCCGGATGCGCCCGTCCGCCATCGATGGGGCACACTCGCCGTCCTGTGTGTGACGCTGCTCCTGATCAGCATGGACAGCACGGTGCTGAATGTTGCACTGCCCTCCATCGTCCGAGAGCTCAACGCGAGTTCGAGCCAGCTCCAGTGGATGGTCGACGCCTACGCCGTCGTATTCGCCGGGCTTCTGCTCTCCTTGGGCGCTCTAGGAGACCGGGCCGGACGCAAGTGGGTCTTCCTCGGTGGTCTCGTGGTGTTCGGTGGCGGATCGGCGGCAGCGGCGGTGTCCGGGAGCCCGGACCAATTGACGCTCGCCCGTGCCGTCATGGGTGTGGGTGCGGCTGCTCTCATGCCGTCCACGCTGTCGATCCTCACCAACGTGTTCACCGGAGAAGCCGACAGGGCCAAGGCCATCGGCATCTGGTCGGGTTCGACCGGGATCGGTGTTGCCATCGGACCGGTCCTCGGGGGATTCCTTCTGGCCCACTTCTGGTGGGGATCGGTGTTCCTGGTCAACGTTCCGATCGTCGTCTGTGGAATTGTCGCGGCCATCTGGCTCGTACCGAACTCGCGATCACCGTCGGCCTCCCGACCTGATCCAGTGGGATCCGGACTTTCGATCATTGGGCTCGGCCTGCTCCTGTGGGGCATCATCGAGGCTCCCTCGCACGGCTGGAGCTCGCCGGAGATCATCGGAGCCCTGGCTGGAGCCTGTGGAATCATCGTCGCATTCGTCCTCTGGGAGCATCGATCTGACCATCCCATGCTGCCGGTGCGGTTCTTCGCCGACCGTCGGTACAGCGCGGCCATCGGTGCACTGTCGCTGGTCCTCTTCGCGTTGATGGGCATGTTCTTCTTGATGACCCAGTACCTGCAGTTCGTTCTCGGGTTCAGTCCCATCGAGGCCGGCATACGCATCGCGCCGGTGGCCCTGGCTCTGTTGGTGCTCGCCCCGCTCTCCGTCGTGGCCGCCCGTCGGATCGGGACCAAGGCAGTCGTGGTTCCCGGGATGCTGCTCATCGCATTGGGACTCGGCCTCCTTTCGACGACCAAGGTCAGCGGAGATTATGCGCAGTGCGTCCTGCCGTTCATCCTCGTGGGTGTCGGGGTCGCCCTCTCCCTGGCTCCGTGCACAGAATCGGTGATGGGCTCACTTCCCCGCGCGGAAGCCGGCGTTGGGTCAGCCACGAACGACACGGCCATGCAGGTTGGCGGGGCTCTCGGAGTGGGAGTTCTTGGTACAGCGCTCGACCTGCGCTACCAGCACCTACTCGCGCCCGTAATTTCACGCAGCGGGGTCCCCCATGAGGTGCAACGCATCATTCAGAGCTCGATCGGAGGCGCGCTGGCCGTGGCCCAACATGCACCGGCAAAGGAGGGGGCCGCGCTCGTGCTGGTGGCACGCCAGGCCTTCGTGTCGGGTATGGATCTCGGGCTGGTCATCGCCGCAATTGTCGTCACCCTGGCCGCCGTTGTGGTCGCCTGCTTCCTTCCGAATCGCGGCAAGGGCGCCACCGGTTCAATGGATCTGCCCACCGAAGCCGATGCACGATCCCAATCGGTAGGGTGACCTGTGACGGGAGTCGCCAAGATGGGACCGTCGAGCCAGGCTGACGACATTCCCATCTCCGGAGCGTGAGACTGCGGTACTGCCAGGGAAACTCGCAATGAGAGAGGGATCGACGATGACGGACCTGTCGGCGCGGGACTTCACCCTGGATCCCGCCACCAGAACTGTGGAAGCGCATGAAAATTGATTGCCGATCGAATACCACCTGATGGACCAGGGCGGGGACACCCTCAAATCTGATCAACTCGGTACGGCGGACGTGACGGCGTCAACGGTCGCCAACATCGGTCCGGGGATCGACTTCTACTTCGCATTCGGAGTGATCGTTGTAACCGCAGGCATCGCGGCCCCGCTGACGATCCTCGCGGCGGGCATAGCTGTCGCTCTCCTCGCATTCACAGTGGCCGAGTTCACCAAGATGGAACCCTCGGCAGGAAGTTTCATCACGTATGTCGAAACGGGACTCGGACCAAGGGCTGGAGTCGTCACGGCTCTCTTGGTGGCGGTCGGCTACACCGTTGCCATGTCGGCGGTATTCACCATGTCAGGTGGAATGGTGGCACTGACGATTGCCCACTACACCTCGTGGAACATCGCCTGGGGCCCGCTGACTCTCGTGTTGACGGCCGGCGCCATCTGGCTCACTATTCGGGGCGTCAGGCTCTCGACCACCGCCGTGGGCTTGGCTGTACTCATCCAGGTGACCATCATGATTTTGGTCTGCATCGTCGTCCTGGTCGATCAGCGCGCCCATCTGTCGGGAGCCCCCTTCTCGTGGGCACACCTCACCGGCGGCCTGGCCGGACTCTCCGCCGGTTTCCCACTGGCGCTCTACATGTTCATCGGGTGGGAGAACGGTCCCGCTCTGGCTGAAGAATGCCGGGATCCGAGACGCACAGTTCCGAGGGCGCTGTTCATCTCAGTGGCGATCGCCGTTGCTCTGTTCACCTTTTTTGCCTATTCGACCATCACCGGATTCAACTACGACGTGTCCTCCATCGGGCGCTCATCCGTCCCCTTCCTCAGTGTGGCCGACCACTATCTCGGCGGAGCGGCCATCCTGGCCTGGCTCGCAGGAGTCGTCTCGGTGCTCGCCACCCTGGTCGCCGGGACGAACTCGCAGGCGCGCATGCTGTTCGACGGGGGTCGAACAGGTCTTCTTCCCGCAGGGCTCGGCCGGCTTCGAGGAAAAGTGGACACACCGGTCAATGCCCTCCTGGCCATGGCTGCGGTGGGTCTCGGAATCATCGGCATCTGGTGGGTATCCCACCTCGCTTCCGGCAATACGGGATCGATGGACCCGGTCGGCCTCTACGCTGAGTGCTCGACGATGGGGACAATCGTGATCCTTTTCGTCTACCTCCTGACCACGCTCTCGCTGCCCGCCTTCATGTGGCGTCGTCACCGGAACTCGTTCTCGATCCTCCGTCACGTGACGGTCCCGATCCTGGGCTCCCTCACCCTCCTCGTCCCGTTCGTCGAACTGTGCAAGCCGGGCCAGCCCGCCCCCTACAGCGTGTTCCCATACATCGCACTCGCCATTGTGGCGGTGGCAGTGGCCATTTCCTGTGTCGTAGTGCACCGTCATCCCGGGACCGGAACCGGGGAGGGGTCTCGGTCCTCAAATGACTGAGCCCGTATTGGAGCAGCGGGGCACAGGTTCGATTCGGCCACCATCAGAGATGGAATCAGACCGCATCCGGATCGTCGAGCAACAGATAGAGCTCACGGGCGATCTGGACGTCCTCGCGGGCTTTGATTACGAATGACCTCGTCGTAGCCCCAGCGGCTGTGATCTCGACGTCGGACTGCGTCGTGGCGTTTGCTTCCTCGTCGATCTCGACACCGAGGAATCCGAGGTCTACGGCCGTCCGTGAACGGATCGTTGTCGCCCCCTCTCCAACCCCACCGGTGAAGACGAGAACGTCGAGTCCACCCATGGCTGCAGCCATGGCGGCAATCTCGGCACGAAGGCGGTGGAGGTACACGGCGATAGCGAGCCCCGCATCCGGATCACCGCGTATTTCGGCGTCGAGCACCTCGCGGATGTCGGCGCTGCCACTCAGTCCCAGCAGCCCAGAGCGGTGCTCCAGAGCCGAAGCCAGTTCGGCGGGGGGCAGTCCGACGTGCTGCTCGAGCCACAGGACAAGTCCCGGGTCGACGCTGCCGGAGCGGGTGGCCATCACCAATCCTTCGAGTGGCGTGAACCCCATCGTGGTATCGACCGAGATTCCGCCGGCGATGGCGGCGAGCGACGCCCCGGAGCCGAGATGGCAGGTCACGATCCGGAAGTACCCCAACGGCAGACCGATGAGTTCGGCGGCTCGGGATGCTGCCCACGTGTGAGAGAAACCATGGAAGCCGAAGCGTCGAATCGGCCAACGTCTGCGCCACTCCGGCGGGCAGTGCATAGGTGGACGCCGCCGCCGGGATCGTGGCGTGGAAAGTCGTGTCGAAGCAGGCGAAAGTCGGCACGTCCGGCAGGAAGCGGGTGACCAGGTCCAAGCCGGCCAGGGACTTCGGCAGATGCAGGGGTGCCAGGTCCACGAGCGCGTCGAGTCGGCGGCGGACCTGCCCGTCGACCAACACAGGCTCCAAGAACTCCGTACCACCGTGCACGATGCGATGGCCGACGGCTCCGATAGGGCCGTGCTCCATGACGAATTTCTTCACCGCGCCCTCGTCCAATGTCCCCGTCCGGGTGGGGAGACTCTCGGCGACGAGGACATCGTCGCCTTCGAGGACGGAGAGCTTGAGGCTGGACGAGCCGACATTGACGACGAGGATGCGCATTGTCCTAGTGCTGCCAGATCCAATTCTGGATGGCGGGCGAGTCCTCACCCTCGGCGCGGGTGTAGGCCCGGGCCCGCACCCGCTCGTCGAACATGTCCTGGCGCAGCTCGCCAGCGTGCGGTCCGAGCCCGGGAACTCGATCGATGACGTCCATGACCAAGTGGAAGCGGTCCAGATCGTTCAGCATGACCATGTCGAACGGAGTGGTCGTCGTGCCTTCCTCCATGTAGCCCCGCACATGCAGGTTGGCGTGGTTGGTGCGGCGGTAGGTGAGGCGGTGGATGAGCGAGGGATACCCGTGATAAGCGAAGATCACCGGTCGGTCGGTCGTGAAAATCGTATCGAATTCCCGATCGGACAGTCCATGGGGATGGACCGTGTCGGGTTCCAGTCGCATGAGATCGACCACGTTGACGAAGCGAACCTTGAGTTCAGGAAGCTTCTTCCGGATGATATCGAGTGCAGCCAGCGCCTCGAGTGTCGGGATGTCGCCGCAACACGCCAAGACGACATCGGGATCGCCATTGTCGTTCGACGCCCACTCCCAAATACCGAGACCTCGGGTGCAGTGGAGGATGGCGTCATCCATCGAGAGGTAGTTGAGGGCTGGTTGCTTGCCGGCGACGATCACGTTCACGTAGTTGCGACTGCGCAGGCAGTGGTCCATCACCGACAGGAGACAGTTCGCGTCCGGCGGTAGGTAGACCCGGATGATCTCGGCCTTCTTGTTGACCACGTAGTCGATGAAGCCGGGATCCTGGTGGGAAAACCCGTTGTGGTCCTGGCGCCATACATGTGATGAGAGCAGGTAGTTGAGCGAAGCCACGGGCTGTCGCCACGGGATCTGGCGGGTGCACTTCAGCCACTTTGCGTGCTGGTTGAACATCGAGTCGACCAGATGGATGAACGCTTCGTAGCTGTTGAACAACCCATGGCGGCCGGTCAGAAGGTAGCCCTCGAGCCAGCCTTGACACTGGTGTTCGGAGAGCATCTCCATCACCCTGCCGGTGGGGGCGAGGTGGTCATCGGTCGGGCGGCGCTCGGCATCCCACTGTCGGTCGGTGACCTCGAAAACCGCCTGCAGTCGGTTCGAGGCCGTCTCGTCCGGTCCGAAGATCCGGAAGGTGTGGGGATTGTCTCGGACCACGTCGCGGAGGAATGTGCCCGTCACCCGGGTCGCCTCCGAAGAGGTCATCCCCGCACGCTCGACGGGGACGGCATAGTCACGAAAATCGGGTAGGACGAGATCTTCGAGCAATTTCCCCCCGTTGGCGTGGGGGTTGGCACTCATCCGCCGTTCCGCCTTGGGTGGCAGGTCGGCCAGTTCGGCGACGAGGGCGCCACGGTCATCGAAGAGGTTCTCCGGGTGGTAGCTGCGCAGCCAGGACTCCAGCTGGGCGAGGTGTTCAGGATTGGTTCGTGTCTCGGAGAGAGGCACCTGATGGGCTCTCCAGGTGCCCTCCATGGGCAGGCCGTCGACCATCTTGGGGCCGGTCCAACCCTTGGGGCTCCTGAGCACGATCATCGGCCAGTGGGGCCGGGTGGTGATCCCTCCATCGCGGGCGCGCCGCTGAATGGTGGTGATCTGCTCGATCACCGTGTCGAGCGTCGCTGCCATGAGGCGGTGCATCTCGGCGGGATCGTCGCCGGCGACCCAGTGGACCGTGTGTCCATAGCCTTCGAGGAGTTTGGTGAGTTCCTCGTCGCCGATCCGGGCCAGCACAGTCGGGTTGGCGATCTTGTATCCGTTGAGATGCAGGATCGGCAGGACGACGCCATCGGTGGCCGGGTCGATGAATTTGTTGGAGTGCCAACTCGTTGCCAGTGGTCCCGTCTCGGCTTCGCCGTCGCCTACCACGCAGCACACGAACAGGTCTGGGTTGTCGAAAGCCGCCCCGTAGGCATGGGAAAGGGAGTATCCGAGTTCGCCACCCTCATGGATGGATCCGGGAGTCTCCGGCGCGACATGTGAGGGGATGCCGCCCGGGAAGGAGAACTGTCGGAAGAGTCGGCGTAGTCCCTCTTCGTCGCGGGTGATATTGGGGTAGACCTCGCTATAGGTGCCTTCTAGGTAGGCGTTGGCCACCGCCGCCGGCCCGCCGTGACCCGGGCCCAGCACGTAGATTGCATTCAGGGCCCAGTTGCAGATGACCCGGTTCATGTGCGCGTAGACGAAGTTCAATCCGGGTGTGGTGCCCCAGTGGCCGAGCAGGCGGGGCTTCACGTGCTCGGGTAGCAGCGGGACCTTGAGCAGGGGGTTGTCGAGTAGGTAGATCTGGCCGACCGAGATGTAGTTCGCGGCCCGCCAGTAGGCATCGATCAGCCGTGCCTCGTCGTCTGGAAGCGTTCGCTCGGTCATGTTGGTCCTGTCCTGTTCACTTGGCGCCGACGGTCCGCTTGCGTCGATAGCTCCTGAGGCGGACCTCGGATCCGGGCGGATAGTTGAAATCTACGCGGAGATCCCCTCTGTCGGGCAGGGAAGCCAGGCAGCACCATGTCGCAAGCCATCCGGTCAGTCGCCGGCCAGGTCTCGGCGGGAGAACCATGCGGCTCCGATCACGCCGAGCACGATTCCGATCCCGATCATCACCGTGCCGCTGACCCAGTCCGGCGATTCAGCCGGGGCCGGAGCAAGTTGGTGAAAGATCGAGGTGTCAAGGAGCCAGTGGTTCGAGCCCACGATGCCGGCGAGCAGTTCGACGAGGAACGACCAGGCCACCACCCCATAGACCACAGCCGAGGTCTGCCGGGGAGCCAATGCCCACGCCATTGCTCCGATGCCGAGTAGGCACACACCGGCTGGCACGGTGTTCAGACCTGCGCTCACCAGGGCGCTGAACCGCAGCCCGGTGTGTTGCGCTGCCGCCCCCAACCAGGCGAAGATGCCGCCGAGAAGGCCAGCCGTCAGCACAGCCATGCCGCCAACCATCAGTCGGCTGAGCATCCACCGGAACTTCGAGACCGGGCGCACCAAGAGGTGCTCGACCCGGCTGCTCGCCTCCTCCTGTCGAGCCGAGGTGACCTGACCGGCGGCGAGAAGGACGACAAGCACGGTGATGAGAAGGAACGAGAGGCCGAGATAGGCCTTGGCTAGGCCCCCGTTCCCGCTGAGGCGTTCGAGGGTGGCCCGCACGCTGGGTGATGCTCCGATCGACTGGGCCGCCACCTTGGCGCTGCTCCCGAGCACCAGACCGAAGGCACACACCCCGACGAACCAGCCCAGGATGGTCGGGCGGACCAAGCGCACCGTCAGTCCGATCGGACCTCCCAGTAGGGCGGTGTGGGCGCGGCTGCTCGATCGGTCCGGGAGCACACTGGCCCCGAGATCACGCACTCCGGCCAGATGCACGGCGACGGCCGCCAGGGCGATAGCGAGGCCGTAGATGAGGACCAGGACCAGGGGCTGGGGTTGGGTGAAGGGCTGGAGCTGCTCGATCCAGCCGAAGGGCGTCACCCAGTGCATCCAACTGAGTGAGGTCGAGGCATCGGCCACCATCCGGAGCGCGAAGAACACGCCGAGGGCCCCCCCGGCATAGGCGGCAGCCTGACGGCGACTGGCCGCCAGCTGGCTGGTGAGTGAACCGACGGCAGCGAACAGGGCGGCCCCCGAGGTGACGCTCAAAGCGAAGAAGAGGCCAGCTCCCGTGCTGTAGTGCACCTTCGAGGTGTGGCCGACCAGCACCGTGACCACGGCAGTGATCGAGAACAGTGCGAGCAGTCCGACCCCGAGGCCCGAGAGCGCCTGGGCTGCAGCCGATCGTCGAGTGGTCTGGCCGGCCAGCAACAGCTCCCACCGACCGGCGTCTTCCTCGCCGCGTAACAGCTTCGTCGAGAGGAGGAGGGCCCACACCGCACCGAGCACGGCCAGGATGCCCAACGACTTCCAGGCCGTGTAGCCGGCCACCGTAGAGAGATCACGGGCTGGGCCGACCAGCGCGTTGAGGCCGCCACTGGAACTGAACGACTTGGCCAGAGCCCGACGAGCAGCCTGCGTCTTGTAGGTCGATGCATACGTGAGCGCCTGGGACGCCACATAGACGCCGAAGACGTAGCCCCACAGAGTTCCCGATCGCAGCGCCTTGCGGGTCGTCCGACGTCGGATCACCTGACCTGGGTTCCTTCCGACCGCAATGGGTCCTGACGGTACGGTCGGCGCAGCCCCGGTCCTCTCCTCGGTGGATCTTGCGAGATCAGTCGGCATCGCTCGTGGCTCCGTAATGCGCCAGGAAGAGCTCCTCGAGGCTCGGCTCGCGGCTGAGCAGTTCGTGCACATCTGAATCGGCCAGCGCCTTGAGCAAGGGCCCGACCGGACCCTGGACCTGGCAAGTGACGACACGGCCGTCGACGTTGATGGCGCCCACCCCCGGTACGCGCGACAGGTCGGGCGCCGTGCCGTCGAAGGTCACCGTGACGCTCAGCGACGACAGGTGACGCATTTCGGCCAGTGTTCCCATGTCGACGAGTCGTCCGCCACGCAAGATCCCGACTCGGTCACACAGTGCTTCGACTTCGGAGAGGCTATGACTCGAGAGGAACACGCTCTGTCCGCGCTCCTTTGCCTCGTGCACGCTCTGGCGAAAGGCCTGCTCCATCAAGGGGTCGAGTCCGCTGGTCGGTTCGTCGAGGATCAACAGATCGGCCCGGCTCATGAGGGCGGCGATCAGGAGGACCTTCTGGCGGTTGCCCTTGGAGTAGGCCCGAACCTTCTTGGCCGGGTCGAGATCGAACCGCTCGATGAGGACGTCGCGGTAGGAGGCATCCAACTGCCCCTGGACCTGACCGAGAAGGTGGAGGGTCTCGGCGCCGGTGAGATTCGGCCACAGGCTGGCCTCTCCGGGCACGTAGGCAAGGTGCCGATGGGCCTCCACGGCATGCCTCTGACTATCCAGGCCGAAGATGGTGCTGCTCCCAGAGGTCGGACGGATGAGGCCGAGTATGAGCCGAATGGTGGTGGTCTTGCCGGCACCATTGGGTCCGAGATATCCGAGAATCTCGCCAGGGGCCAGCTCGAGATCGAGGTCACTCAGCACCTCCGTGCCGGCGTAGGCCTTGGTGAGTCCGGTTGTCGTGATCGCTGGGATGGCCGGTGTGATTGTCATGGAAGTGCTTCACCTCGGTGCGGGTTCGGGGAGGGGCATTGACGCACTCCACCCGGCCCACAGAACTGCTGGGCCGGGTGGAGGATCGCTACACGGTGGGGTCGAGTGTTCAGACGGTGACCAGTTCCTTCTGCTCGGTCTGGGTGTGATGGACGGCCAACTCTTCGTCGTCATCGGTCCGACGTGCGTGCCAGAAGCCGAACGCCACCAGGAGGGCCATGAGACCGGCCAGGATGAAGGCGCTGATCCCGGCGATCAAGGCGATGGTGGCGAAGGTGCCGAAGGCGTAGGCCTCGAGCAGCAGGCCCCGGAGCGTGGTGCCCTGGAAGACCGTCTGTACCTTGGCTTCGGCCGCGGTGTAGGCCGCCGACCCCTTGGGCAGGGCCATGGCCGCCGCACTCAGCTGTGCGTAGGTCTTGCCACCACCGATTTCGTTGAGGTGCACGGCGATGAAGTCGTTGGCGTAGACCTCAGCCTGGGTGCCGGTGGTGAGCGGCTGTCCGGCGTAGGTACTCACGGTGCCGATCATCGACGGCGTGATCTCCGATCCGACCACCGGATGGGCGAAGGCCGCCGCTGGCGGGAACACGATCTGTTGCTCGGCCAACTGGTTGTGGACGTTGGAGTTGGCGAAGCTGTACCCCCACATCAAGAGGCCACCGGCCACCACCAGCACAACCACCACCAGTAGTCCACCGAGACTGACAAGAAAATCAAACGTCTTGCGCTTCATCGTGTTGCTCCTTGTTCGATCTGACCCCTCCGTGTGAGGTGATCTGCAATTCATTGTTCAGGAGGGGTGCCGAAAAAGAGTGGGTGCAAAGGTCCCGTCGCGTGGGACCTTGGTCCCTAATGAGTTCCTGACAGCGGTCCAAATCCACATGTGGCCAAGGGAATCGGCCATCAGACCTCGTCCTACTTTTTATCGGAGTCTGCAAACGGAGGACCAGCGGCCACTGCTCGGGCTCGCAGACTGCCGCTCACGATGGTCCCGGCCTCTCCGGTCAGCAACAGCGATGCGTCGGCCAGCTGGCCGATTGCTGCCACACCTCCAGTTCGGTCGACGAATCGGCAGGCCGCCTCGACTTTGGGGCCCATTGACCCCGCGGCAAAGTCGAGGAATCTAAGATCGTCGGTGTTGGTCTGGCCGATGGCTCTGGCCTGGGGAGTTCCGTAGTGAGCCTGGACGTTGGCCACATCGGTGAGAAGGAGCAGTGCTTCGGCGTCGAGCGCTTCGGCGAGCATCGCCGCAGTCAGATCCTTGTCGAGGACGGCCTCCACGCCCTGCAGCTGACCGGCGCCATTGACGATGACCGGAATTCCGCCCCCGCCTGCACAGATCACCGTTGCGCCCATAGTCACCAACGCCCGGATAGCGCCGAGCTCGACGATGCCATGGGGCAGTGGCGATGGCACGACCCGCCGCCACGAATTGCCGTCGGCCTTCACCGCCCAGCCACGATCGGCCGCCAATTGATGGGCCACTTCCTCTGTATAGATGGGACCTACGAACTTGGTCGGGTTGGAGAATGCAGGATCGAGAGATTCGACCAGCGTCCGGGTCAACAGACACACGGCCTCGCGACCGGGCATGGCGCGCTCGATGGCGCCGAGCAGCCAGTTTCCGATGAGACCCTGCGTTTCAGCCACCAAGGCATCGAAGGGGTAAGGGTGATCGAGCGCCCGGTCGGCGGAGCTCTCCAGAGCCAGCAACCCGACCTGTGGCCCATTTCCGTGCGTGATGATCACCTCGTGGTCACGAATGAGTGGGACCAGTGCCTCGACAGCCTGAGTCACATGGTCTTCCTGGGTATTCGAATCAGGGGCTTCGCCCCGCTGGAGCAGGGCATTGCCACCAAGCGCGACGACGATCCTCATGACTGAATGTGCTGATGGATCTCGCTGAGGGTGGCCACCATGACCGCCTTGATGGTGTGGAGTCGATTTTCCGCCTGGTCGAAGACAATGGAAGCTGGTGACTCGAATACCTCATCGGTGACTTCGAGGGCTGCCAGGTTGAACTTCTCGTAGATCATCTGACCCACCTCGGTGTGCCGATCATGCATGGCCGGGAGGCAGTGCATGAATTTGGCATCCGGGTTGCCGGTGAGACGCATCACCCGGGAAGTGACCGCGAAGGACCGTAATTCCTCGATACGGCTGGTCCACCTATCAGTCGGCTCACCCATGGACACCCAGACGTCCGTATAGAGGAAGTCGGCCTCTCGGACGCCCACCTCGATGTCATCGGTGATGGTGAGGCGAGCACCGCTGGACTCGGCCAGTCTGCGAGCGATACCTTGAACCTCGTCGTCAGGCCAGAGGGCCTTTGGAGCGCAGATGCGCACATCCATCCCCAGAAGGGCGCCGGTCACCAGCAGTGAGTTGGCCGTGTTGTTGCGGGCATCCCCCAGGTAGCAATAGGCAACCCGTTCGAGCGGCTTGGTTGAGTGATCTCGCATGGTCAACATGTCGGCGAGCATCTGTGTCGGGTGCCAACGGTCGGTGAGCCCGTTCCACACCGGAACCCCGGAATGTTGCGCCAGCTCCTCGACGTCCTCGTGTTTGAAACCCCGAAACTCGATTCCGTCGTACATCCGGCCCAGCACCCGAGCGGTGTCCTTGACGCTCTCCTTCTTGCCGAGCTGGGTCTCACCGGGGCCGAGGTAACTGACATGCGCTCCTTGGTCGTGAGCGGCCACCTCGAATGCTGACCGGGTCCGGGTCGAGGTCTTCTCGAAGATGAGGGCAATATTGAGGCCGACCATCGCCCGAGGTTCCCGGTGACCTCGCTTGTCCGCGCGCAGCGAGGCGGCCAAGTCGATGAGGCCGATGAACTCTTCCTTGCTGAAGTCGACCTCTTTCAGGAAGCTGCGACCGGTGAGATTCATGATGTGCCCCATTCCATGTGGACCGTAGAGTTCATAGCGGGATGACTGCCAGCTCAGGCCGGGTCCCGTTGGATGGGACAGGTCATGCAGCGCGGGCCACCACGACCTCGACCGAGTTCCTCACCGGCGATCGTCACGACCTCGATACCGTGCTTGCGCAGCATGGTGTTGGTGTTGACGTTTCGCTCGTAGCCGAGGACGACGCCGGGTGCCACAGCCAGGTAGTTCGTCCCATCGTCCCATTGCTCCCGTTCAGCTGCCCGGATGTCCTCGTCGGTCCGCAATACGGTGACCTGTTCGACGTTGAGGGCGCCCGCCAACGAGTGCCACAAGTCTGGGTTCGACGTGATGCCGAGCGTCGATGGAGACTCGCCCGGGGTGACCGTCCAGCTGCGCAGGTGCTTATCGAAGTAGGGGTAGAGCACGAAGGTGGCCACGTCCACCATGGACATCACCGTGTCGAGGTGCATGAAGGCGTGGGAGTGGGGCAACTCGATGGCGATGACCCGGTCGGCCTGGTCGAAGGCAAACAGGGAGTTGGCCACGATCTCCACCGCCATCGGGGTCGTACGCTCCCCCATGCCGATGAGCACCGTGCGATTCCCGATCACGTGGACGTCGCCGCCCTCGATGGTGGCTGGCTGGTGCGGCAGGTCATCGTCGCCGTAGTAGACGTTGAATTTGGTGTCGAACAATGGATGGAAGTTGTAGATGGCGCGAGTGTGAAGCGTTTCGCGCTGGCGAGCCGATTTGGCCATCGGGTGGATGGTCACCCCGTCGTAGATCCAGGCCGAGTTGTCCCGCTGGAATAGATGGTTGGGAAGCGGGTTGAGTACGAAGTCGTCCACGCCCAACATGTCCCACTTGAGGCTGTGAGTCCCCGATGGGTGCAGGTCACTTTTGAGGATCCCGCCGATGAGGTATGTAGCCAACAGCTCACCGTCGAGGTCCTCGAGGAGGCTGCGCACGGGACCCACCAAGGAAGGACCAAGGTTCTCCGGCGAGCAGAGGCGGTCCAGGACGAAGTCTCGGCCGTCCGGGATCTCGAGTGTCTCGGCCAACAGCTGACCGTAGTAGTGGACCTGGACCCCTTTGTCCCGGAGCGTCTGGGCGAAGGCATCGTGCTCCTCCCGGGCCTTCTTGGTCCACATGACGTCGTCGAAGAGAAGTTCCTCACAGTTCGACGGCGTGAGCCTCGAAAGCTCGAGTCCGGGACGGTGGATGATGGCCTGTCGAAGCTGGCCGACCTCCGACTGGACGCCCAACGAACTCACGACGGCATCTGTTCTGGGCGAATGCCGGCGTTGGCGGCGGTGCCCGCGGACTGGGCCAGGATGAGTCCGGGGTCAGCCACCCCACCGGGGAGGGCGGCAACGTCGGAACCGTTTGCATCGAATTCGACGGGCTCGGCGACCTCGCCCAGCCGCTGCCGGCGGGCGTTCAGGAAGGCGTAGAGGATCAGACCTGCGAGGATCACCACCAAGGCCTGGTAGACGACCTGATAGCCCGAGGCGAACGTGACCCACATGGAGAACAGGACGCTGATTCCCGCCACCATGAGGTCGCGGGCCAGGGCCCAGCCTTGGACGCGCCGGCGGCGCGACACCAGGAAGGTGAGTTGGGCGATGGCCGACATGAAGTAAGGGATGGCCACCGTAACCACGGTCAGGTCGACCAGGTAGGTGAAGACCGTGAGACCCGCCTTGGTGTTGTAGCTCCACAGCAGGAGCACCGACGGGAGGGCGGTCCCCACGAGGATGCCGAACCAGGCGGTGCCCTTACGGTCGGCCCAGGCGAAAGGCCTCGGGAACAGGTCGTCCTGGGCGATGGCCCGCGACGTCTCGGTCACGATGAGCGTCCAACCGTTGAGGGCCCCGATTCCGGAGATCACGGCAATGGCAGCGATGAACTTCCCGGCCCAGGCATTGTGCGGGAACATGGCGTCGAAGGCGTTCACGAACGGTGACCCGGTGTTGACCAGCGTGTGGTGAGACACCAGCCCCATCACGACGGCTGTCACCAATACGTACAGGAGGGCGCTCGAGCGCGGTGCCGATCATCGAGGCACGCATCACGTTGCGACGAGGGTCCTTGACCCGCTTGGCGGTGATCGCCGCCGCCTCGACGCCGATGAAGGAGAAGAGGGCCACCCCGGCGGCGAGCCCGATGCCGCTGTAGAGGCTGCCGCCGGTGGCGTTGAATGGGCCGAAGTGGGCCGAAGTCACGAAGAACCAGCCGATCACGCCCACGAACAGGAGGGGAAGAAACTTCAGGACGACTGTGACGTTCTGGAACCAGGCCATCTGACGGACCCCGACCAGGTTGATGACGGCCGGCACCCACAACCCGAACATGGCGATCACCCAGTTCTCCATGCCGTCGTTGTGGCCCCATCCGAACAGAGCGTCGACGTAGAAGACCCAGGACACGACGATCGCCGCATTGCCGGCCCACGCCTGGACCCAGTAGCACCAACCGACCAGATATCCGGCGAAGTCACCGAACTCGTGGCGTGAGTAGGCGTAGAGGCCACCATCGCTGTTGGGCACTCTCTTTGTCAGCTGGCCGAACAGCACAGCGAGGAGCATGGCTCCCACCGCGATGACCGCCAGAACGGCGATCCCCATGGTGCCGGCGCCCGCCAGGACGGCGGGCATGGTGAACACTCCGGTGCCGACGATGCTGCCGATGACGAGGCCCGTGGCCGACGTGAGCCCAAGCGTGTGGGCCTTCTTTTCGTTGCGGGGCGACAGAGCTGGTTCCGGAACCTCCGGTGAGCTCGCCGCTGGGCGATCCGTGGTTAGCGTCATTGTCGTCTCCTCCTGGGCCGAGCGTTCATCTGACCGTGCCTTCTCCCTTGCAGAGTAAGAAGCGGGGACTGCCGCCTTATAGGGGACTTGGTCCCGGCCGACCGGGACCAAAGTCCTGACGAAGTCGCTCTACGCCGAGGAAGGGACCAAGCTCCCTATCAGACGGGGCGCCGGGATTTGCACAATGGTCACCATGAGCATGTACGTGGACATCTTGTCCAGCGCCCTGGATAGCTGGGTCGACGAGCTGACCGGCAGCGCGCTGGTCGACTACGTCCTGGAGTGTCGGGCCGAGATGCTGAGCACCGGCCCCCACAACGGCCATAGCGCCTACTCGTCACTGGCGGCCGAGGTCGCCTACGACCGGGCCCTCATCAAGCTCTGCGACGTGAACTACGTCCCGGTGACGGCGACCGGTTTCGCCGTCCCGGCGCGGGAGCGGGCCCGGCTCGAACGCGAGCTGACCACTGTCGGGATCAACCTGGCCGCCTTGGCCCGTCGGCGACGCCGGGCTCGAGCGGGGGCACCGCGGAGCCACCGGCCTTGAGCTTGGTGGCGTAGATGGCGGCCTCGGTGCGTGAGCTCATCTTGAGCTTGGTGAAGAGCATCGTGATGTAGTTCTTGATGGTCTTCTCCGACAGGAACATGGCTTCACCGATCTGGCGGTTGGTCATCCCCTCGGAGATGAGGTCCAAGATGCGCGCTTCCTGGGTGGCGGGAGGAACGCGGAATGGGATCTCGGGACCTTTGGCCCTCCCAGATGGCCGGGGCGACGTCGTACCTTGATGCCGGAGGTGATCACAATGGACAGGAGCCATGTGCTCGAAGGTGTGGTGCGAGCGTGGATGGAGACGGTCCTGCCGGGCCAGGTTGTCCTGGCTGACCGGGCTGTGGAGCTAGCCGCCAACTCGTATGTGGAAACCGACTCGATTCAAGCGGCGTGTCAGCAGGTGAGCGAGGTCGTAGACAGTTGGGTACTCCATCCGGCGACACAAGGATCCGGAGATCATGCATTGGTCCGCTTGGCTTCCTAGACCGGGGCGGCCCACCGATCCGGCCGATGTGGGGCGGCCTGAGAGGTGCTCGGTCGATGCGTCGCCAGCCGACGACTGTCTGGCCTTTCTCGCCGGTGCCCTGGCCGAGTACCGAATGGATCACGATCAGATCGTGTCCACTTGGGAGTGGATGAACCTCCTGGCCCATGGGGCCGAGGATGATCTTCGAGGTGAGGTGACCAGAGACGACGAGGTCCAGTCGTCCATGTCGACGCCTGCTCGTGGAAATGGGTGGACAGCAGCGCGTTCCTATCTGGCTTCCGAACTTCTGGATCTGGTTGAGCGCTCCGGTTCTCTCATCGACGTGCAACGTTCGGCGCTCGTGCCGCTGGAGTTGGAGATGGCCTGCGATCCACGGGTGACCGGTTGGCGACCACACGAGTGGGTCCGGGTAGTCGACTCGGTTCTGTCCTCATGGCGGAGCGGAACCCGATATTCGATCTGCCGGCGATCGCACCTTCGACCGTGACGACCGTACCCGTCGGTCGGCAGAGCCACGTTCAAGATGGTGTTGTCGAGGTTCACGATGAGCACGGCGATGCACAACACAGCCAGCGCCGCCGATCGGCGGGTCACATCGTCCGGCTCGTGGGCGGAGAGGCGCACCAGGCTCAGTGGTCGGGGTCAGGCCGGCTGTCCGGAAGTCGGAATCGACTCCCCCCCTTGCGGCATCTTCCTCGGCATCCATTGAGTCGGCCTTGAACCTGCTGTTGGCCACGGCCAGTCGGTGCCGCACCTCTGCGTCGGCGTCCTCGACGTGATCGGCCGGTACGAACCAGCGGACCACGTCGTGCAGCACGTCTGGACCACCACCGAGCACCCATTCCCGGGTCCCTACACGCTCCGACACGTCGGCCATCTGATAGATCTCGGCCCACTCGAGTTCAGGGGTTTCGCTCAGTTTCCACTCGACCTCCACGCGGTCATCGATCTCCTCCGCTGTGGTCCGGCCGAGAACAGTGATTGCATTCCATTCAGTTGGATTCACGAGGTCGACCTGCGCTTTCCGGACGCCACAGGCGCCCTACCTGGACCTTATGAGTGGTGCCCGGGTCCAACCAGGGTCGAAGTGCCCACCCTTACGAACCGCGTGTCCTCACGTCCCATTCGTAGCCACCGGTGTCGTCAGCCCGGAAGTCACGATCAACGGGGCGGGCCTTCGTGATCGAGGAACAGTCAGACCCCGATGGCGTCGAAGGTCACGTCGGCCATGCCGAATCCGGGCTCGACGAGTCGCGCTCCGAGCCGACCCACCGGAACTCGGCGGAGCATCAGGGACCGGTAGACCCCTGCAGCCCGAATATCTCCGGCGAGCTGTGCACCGACGATCCGGTCGTCCCGTAGGTAGACCGTGCGCAGGTCCCCATTAGCCTCCCAGCGCAGGACGTCGTCGGGCGAGTCGGTCGTTCCTATGGCGACGATGGGGACGCCGAGGTGCTTGAGGCTGTTCATCGACTCTGCCCCTTCGTAGCGGAGGCCGGCACCGAGGAGGTTGGCGGCGGCGATGGGGGCCTGGGCCACGGCGTTGGGAAAGATGGCGTGCACGTAGCGCTCTCCCGTGAACCGGTCAGCGGTCTCGGCCACGTCGCCGGCGGCGACGATCCCCGGCACCGATGTCGACAGCCGCTCATCGACATGCACGCCCCAGCCCGTCGTGATGTCGGAGCCGTCGAGGTACTCGGTGTGGGGCTTGACACCAGTGGCCGCAACCACCAGATCGGCACTGACGGTCGACCCGTCGGCGAGGAGGACCCCGCTCGCCCGTGGATCACCGACGATGGCCTCGGCTTCCACGCCGAGTCGCAGGATCACGCCGCGGGCTGTCAACACTGCTTCGGCGATCCGGGACGTGGTCGGATCGAGGACCCGGGGCATCAGCCAATTGCGGCGGCCGATCACGGTGACCTCCACCCCGAGGTCGGCCAGAAGGAGGGACAACTCGATCCCGATGAAGCCGTTGCCGACGATGAGGGCCGTCGACACCTCACCCTCCCGTACCCGGGCAAAGAGCTCAGTGGCCGTCTGCAGTGACTTGAAGTCCAGGACCCCGGCCAGCTCGGCGCCTGGCATTGGGGCGTGGAGCCGGCTCCCCGACGCCAGGACCAGGCCCTCGAACCCGATGTGGGCGCCGTCGGCCAGGACCACCTCCCGATTTTCGGTATCGATCCCCACCACCCGCGCCGAGCGCTTCTCCTCGATGCCCAGGCGTTCGCAGACGTCGCGACCTTTCCAGTAGAGCGGGGCGTCCCGGCCGGTGAGGAAGTGGTCGGCCAGCGACGGTGGCGAGTAGGGCGGGAACGGCTCGGTGGAGAGCGCCACTACGGAACCGGACGGATCGAGGCGTCGGAGGGTCTCGGCGGCGCTGATCCCGGCGGGACCGGTACCGATCACGACCGTCCGCATCAGGTCACCGGCCCGGACATCGCCGGAGCCTCCGACATGACCGCCGCCACCAGTTCACCGAGCGCCTGGAGGATCGGCGATCCCCGCAGCGCGACGTCGACCGATGGCTCGCCGTCGATCACCGACTGGTCTACCGGTAGGACCGTGATCGACTCGAAGTCGAATCCGCCCAGATGGTCGATGTGAAACAAGACCCGTTCGACGTCGCGGTATGAACTGGTCCGGTTGACCACCAGAAGCAGGCGCCCGATCCCGAGGTCGCGGGCCAGTGCGGCGGACTCCATCCCCACCTGGACGGCGTTGAACGAGGGGTCCACGACGACTACGGCGGTGTCGAACCCCCGAGCCAGGGCCCGTCCGAAATGCTCCACACCGGCATGGGTGTCCATCACCACGATGTCCTCGGGGTGCAGATGCATGCCGGCCACAGCCGACGCGATCAGTGCGGTCTCCGGGCAGAGACAACCGCCTCCGGCCCGGCGGACTCCACCCATAACTACTAAGCGGACCCCATCGGGAGCCGGCACCGACACGCGGTCAACCAGGTCGGAGGTATCCGGGTTGAGCCGTAACATGCCGCCCGCACCCTCGCCGGGACGGGCCCCTGTCTTCTCCTCGATGTAGCCGGCATCTTCGGCCAGGGGTACGAGCGAGGCGGCGATGGCGGCACCCACTCCGAGGGTGGCGGCCAGGTTGCGTTGCTCGTCGGCATCGACAGCCAGCACGCTCAGCCCCCTCCGGGCCAGTTCCCGGGCCAACAGGGCGCTGATGGTCGACTTGCCCACTCCGCCCTTGCCGACGACGACGATCCGGTTGCCCCCGGTCGTGATCCTCGGCGACCGGTCAGCCGAGGATCCATGCCCACCACAGGTGTCGCACATAGTGGTCAGACCCCCGTGCCCGCGCCCACAGGCACCGTTTCCACTGCCGGATCGGCCGACTCGGGGACACCGTCGACCCAGGGCAGACCGAGGTCGCGGCGCTTGTCCTCGATGTGCCGACGGATCCACAGAGCCGCCTCAGCCGGATCCGGCTCCACCACGAACTTGGCGCCCACCACGTCGTCGAGCCCACCGGCCAGCAATTCGACCACGTGAGGACTCCCGAAGATGGAGGGTTGGACACCGAGCACCGTGGTGATTCCCGAGGCAACCACGTAAGAGCCGATGGCGACCGCCTTCTCCGAGTACCACTCTGGTGCGGCGCCGGCGAGGGGCAGCTTGTCGATGTCGACGCCCAGGGCGTCGGCCAGCGCCGCCGCCAGCGTGAGCACCCGGCTGTTGTCGACGCAACTGCCCATGTGCAGCACAGGAGGGATCCCCAGTGCCTCGCAGACCGATCGGAGCCCGGGCCCCGCCATGGCCGCCGCCTCGGGGACCATGTGTCCGGCCTTGCCGTTGGCCACGGCCGCGCACCCGGTGACCAGCACCAACACATCGTTCTCGATCAGGCGTCGGGTCAGCTCGATGTGCTCGAGATCCTGGGGAAGCTTGGGATTGTTACATCCGACCACCGCCACCGCCCCGCGGATGGCACCCGAGGCGATGGCATCGACCAGCGGCTTGGGCGTGCCGCCGAGGGCGCCGAGGATTGCCTCCACGGAGAAGCCACCCATCATCCGCACCGGGGTGTCGGGGATCCGCACCCGCTCGTGGTTGCGGTCCGAATAGGCCTCGACGGCCATGCGGACGATCCGGTGCGCGATCTCCGTGCCGTGCTCAGCATCGAACGAGACATGGGTCGCTCCGGTGAACTTGGCCTTGTCCGAGGTGGAGATGATCTGCGTGTGGTAGCACTTCGCCACATCCACGATGGAGGGCATGATGCACTGGTAATCGACCACCATGGCCTCCAGCGCTCCGGTGATCAGGATCAGCTCCTGCATGAGGTGATTGCCGGCCATGGGCACGCCTCGCCTCATCAGCATCTCGTTGCCCGTGCAGCACAGTCCGACGACGTTGATGCCGGTGGCACCGAGCGAGTGGGCCAGCTCCAGCAGCTCGGGATCCTCAGCGGCGGCTACGATGACGTCGGACAATATGGGGTTGTGCCCGTGCATGGCGATGTTCACCTGATCGACCCGGAGCACGCCCAGGTTGACCTCGGACATCACCGGCTTCGGGGTCCCGAACATCACGTCGGAGAGTTCGGTGGCGATCATCGAGCCGCCCCAGCCGTCGGACAGGCCCGTTCTCAAACCGTGGAGCAGTGTGTTCACGTAGTCGTTGTCCACGCCCATATGGGTCCGATGAAGCATCTCCACGTTCTCCCTGTCGATGCCGCGGGGCGTGATCCCGAGCCGGGCCCACAAGGCCTGGCGCTCGGCAGGCACCCGGTCGACGAACGAGAGCGTGCCTCGCCTCGTCCCGTAGTCGTCGAGCAGGACGTCGGCCAGCGCCTTGGCCACCTCCTGTGCGTCCCGCCCTTCGGTGGGCACACCCACCTCGTCGGCCAGGCGTAGCAGCTTGGCCTCATCGGCGATCTCGTATCCGGCGGTGTCGCCGCGGGACATCGCCGCGAACGTCTCGAGGATGTCACGGCCGTGGTCGGAGTGCGACGACGATCCTGCCGCGATCGTCCTACCCAGATTCCTGGCCACGATGACGTCGGCGCCGGCCCCGCAGACTCCCTTCTGGGGACCTTCACCGAACGGGTCGATTCGGCACGGTCCCATGGCGCAGTTCCGACAACTCAACCCCAGTGCGCAGTATCCACATTGCGGCTGCTGGGCGTCCAAGCGGTCCCAGACCGTCTCGATGCCCTCCCGTCTGGCGGCATCGATCATCGCCTGGGCGTCCTTGTTGATGGTCGGGCGTCGTGTACTGCCGTTCCCGTTGGCGTCGCTCATGTTTGCTCTCCCTTATTCCCGTTGCCTGATGGGGACCCGTTATTCCTGGCGGAGCCCGACGACCGAGGTCGGTCCGGATCCCACCGACCGGCTCCTTCCGCTGCCGTCACCCGAGCGGCACCCCAGGCCCGCCAGCCAGCGAGTGGACTCCCTCCGGGTTCCTCGACCGGAGCGGCTCCGGCCGCGGCCAGAATTGCTCCGGCACTCCGCAATCGGCCAGCTGCTACGAGTTCGTTGAGCTCTCCGAATACCAATGCGTCGACCTTGCACACTTCGGTGCACGCCGGCTCTTCGCCGCGGTGGATCCGGTCGATGCATCCATCGCACTTGACCGCCACCGGGATCCCGTCACCGGGGCCGCCCGCCAGCGGATGGAAGGTCACGGCGTCGAAGGGGCAAACGACGGCGCACATGGCGCAGCCGATGCATCGGACGGGCTCAACCAACACCAGACCGAGGTCCTGGTTACGACTGATGGCGCCCGTAGGACAGACCTGGAGGCAGGGCGCGGGGTCGCAGTGACGGCACTGGTTGGGGAACGACAGCGTCGGTACGGGCCCGACCTCGACGTGAACCCTCTTGCGAGGTACAGGTGTCTCGGCGAAGGCCGCGCTCTCGCTCCCGGTCACCGAGTGCTCGACGGCGCAGACGAATTCGCACTGGAGGCATCCGATGCACCGCTCTGGGTTGATGAATACGGATCGCACGGACCCCTCCTCTTCGTCCAACGTCAATGTGTGGTGGCTCTCAACCTCCAGCATCAGTCACTCAGAACATCCCGCCTAGGGCCGAAAGTCACGCCTGGCGCCACCTCGATGCACGTCGCGATTCCGATGCGCCAGGGTGGCAAATCGGCTGCACCCCTGACCGGCCGTCGCGGTTCGCGCCGGGAAATCTGCCTCGTGGTTGACACCGGCGTCGGGGCGTGGCCAGCCCGGGCGTGATCAAGGGCGACGGAACATGAGCCGACCCGACCCGACCGGTGGCGGCCTTCGCCGACGGCTTCAGTTCTGCTCGCGGCTCCGACGGAGCACTGCCTCCGCAGACTCAAATGCCGCGCCGAGGTCGGTCAGCAGCTTTTCGAGAGTCGAGCGAAGGTCGCCCAGATTGATGTCCACATCCTGTCTCGCGTCCGAAAGGCGAGATCGAGCAGCCAGATAGACGTTCTGCGCGACATCAAGGCGCCGACGAACCTCATCCCGTATGTCGAGGTTGCCCAAGTCGACTTGGACCAGCAACTCATCGATCTTCGATCTCCATCCGTCGAGCGCTCTTCCGATCTGCTCGATACCAAGGCGCTGGCCCTCGGCGTCCTCTTTCGATGGGTCTGTCCTCGTGTTCGCGGCCGTGGTGTCGGGCATCTTTCGCTCCTTGTCCGAAGGTGGTGTGCCTTCACCGTGCCGCGACTGAGAGTGCGTTACCAGGGCCGAAAGTCCTAGCCGAGGCATCGCGATTGCGGAAAGCCTGACCGAAGGTACCTGCACTTCCCAACATGGATACCGAAGATTCGAGTCCCGTCACCACCGTCGATGTTGTCGGAATCAACAACGGTCTCCCTATCCAAGGGCCTGGAGTCTTTTCCCTCCGGGTGGGAGACCGTTCCGAACGATTCTGTTCCGGCCGAAATGGGCTTTCGACCCTGGACGAGATCCGGCGCCGAGTGGATCGTTGCTGTATGGATGCGAGACACCCGGTGGAAGATGCGACCAGGGACCTGTCTGGCGCCGCGCGCTCGATCACCGGTGCGGTCGATGACTATGAGTCACTCCTGCAGCTGATCGGGGACCGCCGGCTGGTACTGATTGGCGAGGCCTCCCACGGCACCCACGAGTTCTACCGCGAGCGAGCCCGGATCACCCGACGGCTCATCGATGATCTCGGTTTCACCGCCGTGGCAGTGGAGGGTGACTGGCCCGACGCTTACAGGGTGAACCGCTATGTGATGGGGATGTCAGCCGACACCGATGCTGACGGGGCCCTCGGCGGCTTCCTGCGCTTTCCCACTTGGATGTGGCGCAATCGGGACGTGCAGGGTTTCGTCCAATGGCTCCGGGCCCGCAACGACGCTCAGACCCACCCCGCCGGCAAGGTCCGCTTCTACGGTCTGGACCTCTATAGCCTCCGGACCTCGATCGAAGCGGTCATCGAATACCTCGACCGCGTGGATCCCGCCGAGGCCAACCGGGCCCGCGGCCGGTACTCCTGCTTCGACCACATCGGTGCGGAGGGGCAGGCTTACGGTTACGCCCTCGCCTATCAGAACGCAACCCCGTGCGAAAACGAAGTGGTCGCACAGTTGGTGGAGTTGCGGCGGCGCGCCGAGGTCTACCTCCGACGCGATGGTTGGGTTGCCGATGACGAGCAGTTCTATGCCGAGCAGAACGCCCTACTCGTGCGGGACGCCGAGGAGTACTACCACCAGATGTACCGCGCAGAGGTGTCGTCGTGGAATCTCCGCGACGGACACATGGCGGCGACGCTCGACGCGCTGATCGAGCACCTCGACCGCCAGACGGACGCGGCGAAGGTCGTCGTCTGGGAGCACAACTCGCACGTCGGGGACGCACGGGCTACGGCCATGGGCGCTCGTGGCGAACTCAATGTCGGTCAGTTGGCGCGTCAACGTTACGGAGCCGATGTCGCCATCATCGGCTTCTCTTGCTTCGACGGCCAGGTGACAGCCGCATCCGACTGGGGCGAGCCGGCCGAGCGCAAGCGGGTCCGTCCGGCTCGTCGCGACAGCTACGAGGCCCTTCTCCACGACGTCGGCACACCTCAGTTCTGGCTGGACACCGCAGACGCCGGTGTAGCGCGTGCCCTCTCACGCCCGCGGCTCGAACGTGCGATCGGGGTGATCTACCGACCAGAGACCGAACTCCAGAGCCACTACTTCGAGGCTCGGATGGCGGAGCAGTTCGACGCCGTGATCCACGTCGACCGCACCCATGCCCTCGAACCCCTCGAACGGACGGCCCTTTGGGACCGCGGGGAGCCCGCCGAGACGTATCCCACGGGGTTCTGAGATGACCGTCCGCGGTGCTGTCACTCGGGGACCGACCTTCCTCGACAGGACGGATGCCGGTTGCCGCATGGCCAAGGCACTGGAGTCGCTGCGGGACGAGGACCCCGTGGTGCTCGCCCTGCCCCGTGGAGGGATTCCGGTCGCCACTGAGGTTGCACGAACCTTGGGTGCGCCCCTCGACGTGATCATCGTCCGAAAGCTGGGCCTCCCGTTCCAGCCTGAGCTCGGGTTCGGGGCCATCGGCGAGGGTGGCATTCGTCTCTTCGACAGGGGCCTCGTCCTCCGAGCCCACCTGACCGACCGTGACGTCGCCCAGGTGGTAGCGAGGGAGCAAAGGGAGCTCGATCGGCGGGTTCGTCTCTACCGTGGTCAGCGCCCTCCCCGGGATGTGGTCGGCCGCACCGTGGTGATCGTCGATGACGGGCTGGCCACCGGGGGTACGGCCCGGGTCGCGGTGCAGGTCGTCCGAGCCATGGGTGCACGACGGATCGTGCTCGCGGTGCCCGTGGCGCCGTTGGAGACGGTCCGCGAACTGGAGGCCGAGGCCGACCAGGTCGTATGTCTGGTCACGCCAACCCCGTTCTACGGCGTCGGTCAGTGGTACGAGGACTTCCGGCAGACCTCCGATCGCGAGGTGATAGAGCTGCTCCGACGGGCGGGTACTGACGGGACGACCGAAGTGACTCCCGCATCGCCTGGAGAGCTATCGGATATCAAAATTCCCGTCGGCCAGATCGCGCTGGAGGGCAGCCTGGTGGTGCCACCCGGCGCCTCGGGCGTTGTCTTGTTCGCACACGGTAGTGGGAGCAGCAGACACAGTCCTCGCAACCAGAGGACGGCAGCCTCACTTCGGTCGTGCGGGTTCGGGACGCTTCTCTTCGACCTGCTCACATTCCCGGAGAGTTCGGATCGCCGGAACGTCTTCGACATCGAACTGCTGGCCGGTCGGCTCTTAGCGGCGACGCGATGGCTACGGAATCGGACCGAAATCGGAGTATTGCCGCTTGGCTACTTCGGCGCGAGCACGGGTGGGGGAGCCGCACTTTGGGCTGCGGCAGAACCGGGGAATGACGTCTCGGCCGTCGTGTCGCGTGGCGGCCGCCCGGACCTGGCCGGGTCACGGCTCCCCGATGTGCGCTGTCCGACGCTGCTCATCGTTGGCGGGGCAGACGCAGATGTGATCGAGCTCAACCGCAGTGCCGCTGGCAGCCTCCGTTGCCCTTGGCGGCTCGCCGTCATACCCGGGGCCACCCATCTCTTCGAAGAGCCAGGGGCCCTCGAGGAGGTCGACCGTCTGGCTGCACAGTGGTTTCAGGACCAGTTCGTGAAAGGGGACCACCGATGAAATGGCGGCTGCTGCTCGGCGAGGGGATGTCGAGGGCCGATCATGCCCTGACGGTCACTTCAACCAGTGGGAGCGTTGCGACGGCTGGGGCAAGGAGGCCTCGAGTGGTTGGCGATCCTTGGGTGTCCGCTCTTGGAATACAAATCAGTAAAGCGCCCGATCCCCGTCAGTTCGTGGGACGGGCGCTTTCGCGTCAGCCCGATTCTGCCTTCCATCATGGTGCGGCTCTTCACTCTCCGGTAACGCAGACCTTCCGGTGTGACTATCGGCCCTGACTACGCGCGGTGGAGGCATGCTACAAGTGGGTGGATGATCACCATCAGTCGATCGAGGGGTTGGCAAGCTGCGGCTGTGATGTGTGCCGGATGCTGTGTCGCCGGCTTGCTGATCCTCGTCTCATCTCCACCGTCCGCACAGGGTGCATCGCCACAGCCGGCCTTCACCACGTACCAAGCACCGGGAGGCGCAGACACAGCCGGCCATCGGGTGATCGCCCTCACTTTTGACGATGGACCCGGTCCGTACACGCCGCAGATCGCGTCGGTGCTCGAGCTTTACCATGTGCCGGCCACGTTTTTCGAGATCGGCGAGAATATCGTCGACTATCCGCAATACGCCCGGATGCTCGTGGCCGACGGCTTCCCTGTCGAGGATCACACGTGGACCCATCCGGATCTCACAACCATCCCGGAATCGCAATTCTCCTATCAGATCGATCAGACCCAGACCGAGATCGACTCTCTCACCGGGGAGATTCCGACATGCGTCAGGCCACCGTATGACGCCTGGAATGCAACGGTGCTCCAGCAGATCGCACAGCGCGGACTTACCACAATGAGCTATTCGATCGACCCCCGTGACTGGAGCCTTCCCGGGGTTCAGTCCATCGTCAACAGTGTGGTGGGAGCGGCGTTTCCCGGCGCAGTCGTCGACATGCACGATGGGGGAGGAGATCGTTCCGAGACCGTGGCAGCACTTCCGCAGATCATCGCCGACCTCGAAGGGCGGGGATACACGTTCGTGTCTATTTGCGGTGGCACGGCCCCGTCGCCTCCCAATTCGAGCGCAATCTACGGATTCGGTACCGCTCCTCCATCGGGCCTGCCAATCACGTCGAATGCGTCGCTGGTCGGTGCGGTGGTTGATCCGTCGGACGGCGGCTACTGGTTGGTGGCCGCCGACGGCGGTGTGTTCACCGTCGGTGATGCCGACTTCTACGGCTCGATGGGAGGACGATCACTCACCCGACCTGTCGTGGGCATGGCGGTGACACGCGACGGCGGGGGCTACTGGCTGGTGGCCGCCGACGGCGGTGTGTTCGCCTTCGGTGACGCCGACTTCTACGGCTCGATGGGAGGACGATCACTCACCCGACCGGTCGTGGGCATGGCGGTGACACCCGACGGCGGGGGCTACTGGCTGGTGGCCGCCGACGGCGGTGTGTTCGCCTTCGGTGATGCCGACTTCTACGGCTCGATGGGAGGACGATCACTCACCCGACCGGTCGTGGGCATGGCGGTGACACCCGACGGCGGGGGCTACTGGTTGGTGGCCGCCGACGGCGGTGTGTTCGCCTTCGGTGACGCCGACTTCTACGGCTCGATGGGAGGACGATCACTCACCCGACCCGTCGTGGGCATGACGGCAGATTCTGCCACGGGCGGCTACTGGCTGGCCGCAGCCGATGGCGGTGTGTTCAGCTTCGGTGCTCCATTTCTTGGGTCTCGAGCTGGTCAGGGCGGCGACGATCAATTCTTCGCCATCGCAGCTGCAGGTGGTGGGCACGGGTACCTGCTGGCTGGGCAGCACCCGGCGTAGCAACGGACTCCGCGGTAGAGATGACCTTTGACACTGTTCCGGCGAGTCGAGATCGCCAATGCTTGACCCATGCGGGTCGGTATCCATGATTCGGTCGGGACGGATTGATGGCGGGACATTCCAATGGACGGTCTCGGGCGCCAGTGGATCCCGATCGGACCGGAACCGCCGAACTGAAAAGCAGTCCGGGATTTCTGCCCGGTTCGACGGTGTCGCAGAACGCCATTGTCGAGACCCACATATCGACGCTGTTCTTCGTCGGTGACCGGGTCTTCAAGCTTCGTAAACCGGTCCAATTCGGGTTTCTCGATTTCCGCTCACGGAGTTGTCGTCAAGAAGACTGCGAGCGTGAGGTCGCCCTCAATCGGCGGTTGGCACCCGACGTCTACCTCGGGGTGGCGGATGTCTCCGTGGAGGGGCGACTCCTCGATCACATCGTCGTCATGAAGCGGTTACCTGAAGATCGTCAGCTGGCTGCGCTGGCCCGGCGAGGGGACGATCTCGATCCTTGGCTCCGTCAGGTGGCAGACGTGCTGGTCGAATTCCACGACCGAGCGCAGCGCTCATCGGAGATCTCGGGGGACGCGACCGACGTGGCGCTGCGCGCACGTTGGCAGGAAAGTTTCAATGAGACCGATCCGTTCGTCGGATCGATCATCGATAGTGACGGCGAAGAGGAGCTTCGAACGCATGTAGACCGATGGATCGCAGGGAGGAAACCCCTGCTAGACGCCCGGATCGCCTCAGGTCGTGTGTGCGACGGGCACGGTGACCTGCAGGCCGAGGACATATTCTGCCTCGACGACGGCGTCCGGTTGTTGGACTGCATCGAATTCTCCGACCGCCTACGCCATGGCGATGTCTGTGCAGATGTGACTTTTCTGGCCATGGACCTCGAGCGCCTCGGCCATTCTGGCGTGGCCCGCAGGTTCCTTGCCGACTACCAGCGATTGGCCGGTGATCCGTTCCCCGACACACTGATTCACCACTACACCGCATTCCGTGCCTACGTACGGGCAGAGGTCGCGTGCTTGCGGTCGGCGCAGGGTGCGCACGGAGCTGCCGACGAAGCAAGGCAGCTGCAGGAAATGTCGCTCCACCACCTCCGATGTGGGCGGGTGCAGTTGGTGCTGGTGGGTGGTCCCCCTGGGTGCGGAAAGACTACGTTGGCCACTGGTCTCGCCAAGGTGAGGGGCTGGACGGTGCTCCGTTCCGACGAGATCAGAAGGCGGTTCAGAGATCCCGGTGACGACTTGCCACCAGGTCGCGCCTCCGGCTACCTCGAGGGTCGCTACCGTCCAGAAGTGACGGCATCGGTCTACGAGGAGCTACTGAGACAGGCCGGACGCTGTGTTGGACTGGGTCAATCGGTGATCCTCGATGCCTCATGGAGTGACGACTCTTGGCGCACTGCCGCCAGGACGCTCGCCGATCGCACGTTCTGTGAACTGGTGGAGTTCCGTTGCGACGCTCCTCCCCACCTTGCGGCAGAGCGAATCGCCCAGAGATTGGCAGATCAATCCGACATCTCCGAAGCCACTCCTGAAATTGGCCAGGCGATGATCCGGACGTTCGACCCCTGGCCGGCGGCAACGGTTGTCGACACGGCGGCATCGCCGCCCGACGTGGCGGTCGCAAGGGCGGTGGATGCGCTTTCCAGATGACGGGCCGCGTCAGGTTTGAGGGATTACGCCGTTTCCTGCTCGATACCCGATCGGGAGACGGTGAATCCCTTGCCTGCGGTCATTTTGGCTCATTTGTGTCCGTAGTTGACGATGGAGGCATCCGGTCCAGGGAAGAAGAGATCCTCGTGGCCTGTGTCTCCCCACCGCACCAGGTAGGGCGGCTCCCCGTTCTCATGGCGTAGCTCCAGGACTTCGCAATCACGATCGTGATCGCCCACGTTGTGCCCTTTGATGACGATTCGGTCTCCGATGCTTGCTTTCATGGCTGCTCCTATTGTCTGCAGAGGTTCCACCGTCATGGTCGCCTCCGATGCAAACGGTCACTAGGGTCTGAAGTCACCTAAACCCCGGGTCCGGTGCTCGCGAAACTGACAGCGCTCGATCCGACCGTCCCGCAGCTCAAGTGCCGACCCCAGGAGCGATGGGACTTTCGACTCTGCCGTACGCAAGGTGAGCGAGAGATGCTTCTCGGGTGGACGAGCACCGGATCGCACGAGCAGAGCCAGGGACGATCAACGGCTTGTGCGACCCAAGCGGTCATTGCGTGGGCGCACGGTGACCGGACCTGCGATCACGCTGTTGCGAAGTGGGCGCGGATGACATTTGTCGGGTTGATCGTCCACAACATCTGGAAGCGCAAGGCACGCTCCGCCGCCCTCGCCGGAGCGGTGGCCATCGCTGTCATGACTGTCGTCACCCTCGCCGTCACGAGCAGTGGCCTCGAACAGTCGGCTGCCGCCATCGTGTCTGTGGGAAAGGCCGACTTCACGATCGTCCAAAAGGGTGCCTCGGACACTTTGTCGAGCACCATTGACCGTTCGGAGCTGAGCAAGATCAGTCAGACCCCAGGCGTGGCGAGCGCGGTGGGGGTACTGGTCGAGACGCAGCGGATCAATGCCGACAACCCCGTCTTCATCGAGATAGGCATCGATCCAGGTGACCTGGCCGCCTTCGGTGTCCACATCGTCGCCGGTCGCCCTTACTCGACGGGGGCAGAGCACGAAGTCATGCTGGGCTGGCGTGCCGCGGCCAATCTCGGACTCGGGGTCGGCTCACAGTTCCACGCCAACGGGACGATGAACACGGTGGTCGGCCTGTATTCCACCGGCAACGCGTTCGGGGATGCGGGTGCCATGTTCCCGCTCCCCGCCATCCAGGGCTACAACCGGGTCGACGGCATCGTCACGCTGGTCTTCGTGAAGGTGTCACGGGGTGTGCGGATTGCGACAGTCGCCAATCACATCGACTATGCACATCCCGAACTGACCACGATTCAGACGGCGTCGCAGTTCGGACGTGCCGACAGCAATCTGGTCTACCTCCAGGCAGCCGTCAACGGCAGCACGGTGCTCGCCATCCTGATCGGGGCCGTGGTGGTGGGCAACACCATGCTCTTGTCCCTGATCGAGAGGACCCGAGAATTCGGACTGTTGAGAGCCATCGGCTGGACGAGGACGCGGACCGTGCTCCTCCTGGTAGGTGAGAGTCTGCTGATCGCCGTGCTGGGGGCGGTTCTGGGGGTGGCACTCTCATTCGCAGTGGCGCGGGGACTCTCCGAACTCCCGGCGCTCAAGGGCATCCTCCATCCGAACTTCACAGAAGGGGCCTTCTGGCGGGCGCTGATCGTCGCACTGGCGATGACGCTGGTCGGAGCCGCGTACCCGACGACCCGTGCTGCTCTCCTGTCGCCGTTGAAGGCTCTCAGCTATGAGTGATCTGACAGGTAGTGGGCCGGTTGTGACGGTCAGAGGGGTTACCAGGACATTTCCGGGTGACGTGCACGCCCTTGACGGAGTCGATCTCACCGTCGAGCGGGGTGAGATGGTTGCAGTCACCGGGCCGTCGGGCTGCGGGAAGTCGACACTTCTCCATCTGCTCGCCGCGATCGATTCGCCTACTTCCGGCTCACTGGTCGTCGCCGGTCATGACCTGGCCCGACTGCATAATCCGAGCGCCTATCGGAGGAACGAAATCGGCTTGGTGTTCCAATTCCACAATCTGCTCCCTCAACTCTCGGCCCAGGACAACATCGAGCTCCCGATGTTCGGCACCGCTCGTTCGGCTCGGCATCGCCAGGCTCGGGCTCAGGACCTTCTCGTTGAGCTCGATCTCGAGGGATACGGTCATCGCTTCCCGAATGGGCTCTCCGGTGGCGAACGTCAGCGTGTGGCAATCGCCCGTGCGTTGGCCAACAATCCCAACGTCCTTCTCGCCGACGAGCCGACCGGCAGTCTCGACTCCCGATCGACCAGTCGGTTCCTGGCGATCCTCGACGATCTCGGGGCCAAGGGGATCACGATCATCATGGTGACCCACTCATCGGAGGTTGCGGCCCACGCCGATCGGATCGTCGAAATGAGTGACGGCCGCATTACATGACAAATGAACGTGGGTTCCGAGGACCTTTGGCTCCAGGTGACCCAGTCGATCCGGGCACCATGGGGTTTGACCCACATCATCGAGGCGCCGGGCGGACCAACTCCCGCGCCTCTGCCGCCAGGCGGTTGAGGTCGTCCTGAGGGGCGGAGCGTGCCTCGTCGAGAATGGCGACGAACCGTTCACGGATTCCCGCACGGCCGATGGCATCGAGATACGCGTCATCCGTGATGACAAACCCGGGAGGGACGGGGAGGCCGCCTGCCGTCAGCTCACCAACGTTTGCGCCCTTGCCGCCAACTGATCCAGTGTCCTTTAGACCGAACTCTTCGAACCATCGAATCGCTTCCACCAGGCCCACCTTTGCAATTGCGCCGAAAGCGCTCTTCCCAAAGATCGCCCCTGATAGGAATCGGCGCCGATAGGGTCCAACGTCCCTGTTTGCCACACCGTGCGACTGTGACACTTAGGTCCATGAACCTGCTTACCTTTTCGCAGGCCGTGGCGCGGATCAGCGCGCTGGACAATGGGCAGGAGCCGCGCATCGTCCTCTCGGGCAACTTCGCCACGCCGTTCACCTTGATCCGGGCTCTCACCCAAGCACTCGAGAGCTGCCGGGTGTTTCAGCTGAACGCCCAGTACGACTTCAGCCAGCATGGTGGATTCATCTGCGAGACGCCGTTCGTCGGACCCGGCATGCGCCACGACCCGATGCTGGACTACCTGCCGATGCGGCTCTCGCTCGTGCCGCGACTATTCGACACGATCCGGCCGCCGGATGCGGTCCTGATCCACACCTCGTTGCCCAGGGATGGCAAAGTCTCGCTCGGCATCGAGGTCAACATCCTCCCCGCTGCGATCGCGCGGGTCCGGGCTCGCGGCGGCCTGGTCCTCGCGCAGGCCAATCGGCAGATGCCGTATACGTTCGGCGACGGCGAGATCCCCCTGGCGTCGATCGACGGCATCGTCGAAGTCGACGAGCCGCTGGAATCTCCTGGCGAGCTCGGATCCGAGGACGCCGCGGCCTCCATCGGTGAGCGCGTGGCCGAATTCGCCACCGACGGGACGACACTGCAACTCGGTATCGGAGTCATCCCTACCGTGGCGGCCCGGAAGATGTCGGCGCGCCGCGGACTGCGTGTCTGGTCGGAGATGATCAGCGACGGGGTCATGGACCTGCACAGCGCCGGTGCCCTCGATGCCGGTGTACCGGTGTACACCTCCTTCCTCATCGGCTCACCGGAGCTCTACCGTTGGGCCGACCGCAATGAGCAGATATGCATGTTGACGACCGATACCGTGAACGACCCGGTGCGCATCGCCGCGCACCCTTGCATGCTCTCGATCAACGCGGCTATGCAGGTCGACCTGTTCGCACAGGCGAACGCCAGCTACGTGAACGACCGGGTCCACTCGGGCTTCGGTGGCCAACCGGATTTCGTAACGGGCGCCTTGCACTCACAGGGAGGTCACTCCATCGTGGTGTTGCACGGGTGGCACGATAAGACCGACTCCTCGACGGTCGTGCCCGTCTTGACCAATCCCGTCACGTCGTTCCAGCATTCGGCCATCATCAGCGAGCACGGCTGCGCCGAGCTGTTCGGACGCTCACAGAGCGCGCAGGCGCGGTTGCTCATAGAGCAGGTTGCCGACCCCCGTGCCCGGGCCAGCCTCGCCGAAGCAGCCGGACGGTTTGGGCTGCGCCGGGATGACCTCGACTAGTCCCACGCCAGTTGATCATGCGGAGCGTCTCCCTCAATTCCGACCGCCAGGGGACGCTCGGCTCCGGACGGGTGGCTGCCGGGGTCGAAGGTCCGACAGTCCGAGGATGGCCTGGCCGGTCGTCGGCCCGTCAGCGACCGGGAGTCGACATGGGACCCCCGGGTGGGCTTCGTAGTCGGGCCTCAACGTGACGAAATGCCCTATTTCGGACGTCCCATCGGTGGTCATATGTCCCCATGACCCACTTCCATTTCGACGTGCTCTGCGTGGGTGACGCCGCCACCGATGTGTTCATCCGTTTGTCCGACGCGCACATCCGTGTCACGGAAGACGCCGACGGTCATTGGATGACGCTCCCCTTCGGCGGCAAGGTCCCGTTCGAGTACGCCCGGATCGTCGAGGCCGGTGGCAACGCGGCCAACGCGGCCGTCGGCTTCTCACGCCTGGGTCTCTCGACCGCTATCGCAGCTCACGTCGGGAACGACGAGACCGGACGCACCATGCAGGCGGCACTCGAGTCAGAAGGCATCGACACCCACCTGGTGAGGTTCGATCCCAGGCAACCGAGCAATCGCAACTTCGTGCTCTGGTTCGGCCATGACCGAACGATCCTGGTCCGCCACGAGCTCTACGACTACCACTGGACCCACCTGAGCCCGCGTGAGGTCCCCCGCTGGGTCTACCTCAGCTCGGTCGGGTCCGACGCCGCCGAGTATTACGACCAGATCGTCGCATGGCTGAATTCCGAGCCCTCGGTGCGCTTCGTCTTCCAACCGGGGACGTTCCAGATCGCACAGGGTACCGACGCCATGCGGGGCCTGTACCGGCGGGCCGACCTGGTGATATGCAATCGGGAGGAGGCGGTGGAGATCGGGGGCGGGGACCACGGCCAACTGTCCGACATCCTCGAGTCCCTGCACCGGCTCGGGCCGAGCGTCGTCGTCGTCACGGACGGCTCCGAAGGGGCTTACGCCTCGGACGGGTCGCGGCGCTATCGCGTCCCCGCCTTTCCCGACACCTCCCCACCGAATGAACGCACCGGCGCCGGGGATGCATTCGCCTCGGCGCTCGTCGCCGCTTTGGTCAAGGGCCTCCCGCTCGAGGAGGCTCTGAGGTGGGCCCCGGTGAACGCGATGAGCGTTGTCCAAGAGGTCGGCTCGCAGCGCGGTCTTCTGGGCCAGAGCGAACTGTTCAAGTACCTCGAGAGCGCTCCCGCGAACTACGCCGTCACGAGCTGGTGATCCGTGAGAGGCAAATGCGGCGCAATCGGTCCGCCCCCACAACAGGCTGGCGATGTGAGGGCGGCCGGGTGAAGCGACCCGTTCTGGCAGCCGACGTGGGTGGCACCCAGATGCGCGCTGCACTAGTGGACCCACGGGGACAGGTCATGCTTCGGCGTTCGGTGGCGACACCCCGGCACGCCGAGGTGCCGGAAGCGCTGATCGACCTCATCCGCTCCGTCGACGTCGAGAGCGAATCGGGTCCCGCATCGCATGCGATCGTCGGACTGCCCGGAGCTGTCGACTATGAATCCGAACGCCTGCTGTGGGCGCCCCATTTGCCAGAAGTGTGGTCCGAGCTTCTCTCGACTGGGACGCTGTCGGCGCAGCTCGACATGCCGGTGCACATCGCCAACGACGCCGGGCTGGTCGGAGCGGCTGGGTGGGTGGCCGCCGCCGGCTGAGTGCAGGGGTGTGTGCCATGGCCGCTGACGCTCGTCGGAACCGCTCAGGTGCCGGCGTCGGCCCTCCTGTCGGTCGGAGAGTTCATTCAGGGCCCAATGTCGAACGAGCGAGGGGATGGGATGGTCGGAGCCCGGCCGGCCAAGGTCTCGTTGACTCCCAGAGACCTCGGAAGGCACCTGAAGCAGGGACTTTAGGCCCGAGTTGGAGTGACAGAAGTCCCTGGTATACCTGGCGGTTGTACTCAAGGATCGAGGTATGAGCGCGAAGCCCGATCTCCGATCGTCGGTGGTTCGGCGCGCCGAGATATCCAGGAGCAGCCTTGAGACCCAGTCCGGCGACAAGGCCGGGAGAAGCGCCGCGTCCGACAAGCCCGGCGCTGAACGGGGCAAGATGACCACGCTGCCACCTGAGCAGCAGTCGCGATGGAACACTCCGGACCCGGCCCGCTCGCCCGAGCAACCCGGTCGTTCGAAATTGGCGCCGGACGATCTTCCTCATCCTCTGCGTCGGCGGCCTCCTGGTGTTCACCGTCCTGGTCAACAACTCACATTCGACGACAAGTTCCTCGCCCAAGTCGATCTCCTACTCGACCATGCTGTCCGATGTCTCGGCCAACTCCGTCAAGAGCGTCCAGGTCAACCAGAGCAGCGGGGTAATCGACGGCGAGTTCACGGATGGAAAGCTGTTCTCGGCGCAAGGACCATCCGGAGCTCTTCCCGGCGCCGATGTGGCACTCCTCAATCAGCACCATGTCGCTCGGAACTACGTGTCAACCGTTTCGAGCATCTGGCCAACGATCATCACCTGGGGGGTCATGATCGGACTCATGGTCGTGTTCTGGGTCTGGATAGCAAGGCGCAGCCGCTCGCAGATGGCGGGTTTCACCAGCTGGAGTAAGAGCGGTGCCAAGGTGCACGTCACGGAGCGACCCTCGACGACATTCGCGGACATCGCCGGCTACGACAACGTCAAGCAGGAGATCACCGAGTTGGTGGAGTTCCTGAAGGAACCGGAGCGGTTCCAGGGGATCGGTGCACGAATTCCCAAAGGCGTGCTCCTCGTCGGACCTCCCGGCACAGGTAAGACGCTGGTGGCCCGTGCGATCGCTGGGGAGGCGGAGGTGCCGTTCATCTCCATCAATGGCTCGGAGTTCATGGAAATGTTTGTAGGGGTCGGGGCGGCACGGGTCCGTGACCTCTTCAAGACGGCCCGTCAGGACAAGCCGTCCATCATCTTCATTGACGAGATAGACGCCATCGGACGCAAGCGCGGCACCGGTCTGGGGGGTGGCCACGATGAGCGGGAGCAGACGCTGAATCAGATCCTCTCGGAGATGGATGGCTTCGAGCCCGCCGAGGGCATCATCGTCATGGCAGCTACCAACCGGCCCGACGTCCTCGACCCGGCGCTGCTCCGGGCGGGGCGCTTCGACCGTCAGATCGTTGTGCCACTCCCGACGCTTGAGGAGCGCCTGGCCATTTTGCGGGTGCACTGCAAAGGCAAGCGGATGGCGCTCGACGCAGACCTCGAGACCGTCGCCAAGGGGACGCCCGGGATGAGCGGAGCCGATCTGGAGAACCTTGTGAACGAGGCGGCGTTGATCGCAGTGCGGCGCGGAAGCATCCAGGTGGAGAAGTGCGATCTCGAGGCGGCCCTCGATCGTGTGCTGCTCGGCCTCAAGCGCACATCGCTCGTACTGAATACCGACGAGAAGCGAATCGTGGCCTACCACGAGTCGGGCCATGCGCTGCTGGCGCATATCCTGCCCAATGCGGACCCCGTACACAAGGTGACGATCCTGCCGACCGGGATGGCGCTCGGTGTCACGCAGCAGTTGCCCGATGAGGAGCGACAGCTTCAACAACGCCCCTACCTCGACGATGCTCTGGCCGTTCGCCTGGGTGGACGCGCCGCCGAGGAACTGGTGTTCGGCGTGCCATCGACCGGCGCCTCAGACGACCTCACGTCTGCGACTGAGCTGGCAGGGCGCATGGTGCGGGAGTGGGGAATGTCGGAAGTGATCGGCAAGATGGCCTGGGGCCCACAAGGACCGGTTTTCCTGGGCGAGGATCTGATCCATTCACGTGATTACTCTGACGAAACGGCACGGCTCATCGATGAGGAGGTCTCTCGGATCCTCGATGAGCAGTCACAGCGGGCGGGTCGGATCCTTGGTGACCATCGGGAGGCGCTGGACGCTCTTGCCGCTGCCCTAGTTTCGTCGGAGAGTCTCGACAGAATTCAGATCTGCCGGATCGTCGATGACGCGGAGAGCGACGTCGTCAGTCGGCTCCCCGTCGCGGTGCATAAGGCTTGATGTGCGTGCCCAGCGAACGTAGTGGCGAGTACTAACTGCCCCGACGGAGGATCACACCCGTGCTCGCGGACCTCTTCCGAAGCAACAGCCCGGACATGCGGCGAGCCTGGGAACAATGGATTGGAGATCCGAAGCGTCCACGGGTCGGCGGGTGACCGAGGGCGTGCTCCCGACAGGGTCGAACGTCCCGAATCGAATCGGCGGTCGCCCGTGGCCAACTGATGGGATGAGAAGGGGTCCTCGGAGGTTGAAGTAGTCGGAGTGGACGCCACGCCCGAGAGTCAGTTGTCGATGGACGGGTGCGTTTACACGGTTTCTACGCGAATTCAGTAGTCCTTAGCGGACCCGTAACGGGCTGGATCCCTACAATCGTAGTTAGCACGTATGGAGGTGAAGAAATGAGTAACAAACTGCTGCTGGCTATCGATCAATTCGAGCCGGGACAAGCCGCGGTGGATTTCACGATCGGGCTTGCCGGCAGATCGAAGTCAGCTGTCCAGGTACTTCATGTTCGCGAACTCCCGGCCTCGCTCCGGGTTCCTGCGCTCGAATCAGCAGATGAAGCTGAAGTCCTTGTGCAAGAGACGGTTTCTCGACTGCAGACGGCCGGAATCGCCGCCGAGGGCGAAATCATCTCGGACCAGGAGAACCATGTGGCCCACTGCATCGTGGAAGAGGCGTCGAACACAAAGTGCGACGCCATCGTCCTGGGATCACTGCGCCTTCGGGGGCTTCAGTCGATCGGGGGGCACGGCATCCGGGAGCGGGTACTGAAGATGTCCCCGCTGCCCGTGATCGTCGCTCCGACGGCCCTTCGGGCTGACAAGCGGATTTTGCGCGTCACTGAGGAAGGACCGGGTTATCGGCCATAACGGTGGTGCCGTGTCCGGTCGTGCGCCTCGTGGGCGCTGATCGGAGTGCAAGGCCGCTGTCCTCTCGAACATGCAATCTTGAGGGCCGTTGTGAGTTCACCAAGGACTTTTGGCCCTGTCCGACCACCTCTGCCCACGACATCGTGTGTGTATGACAACCACCATGCGGGAAACGGCAAGCGACGCGGATCAGGCTCGGCTCCGGCTGCGCAGCTCACTACTCGAGTACCTCGAGCGGAAGACAGAGCACCACGATGAGTTGGTACGGGCGGTCGAGGCGGGCACGGCTCACAGCCGCGGCACGATGCTGCGCTTGGCCGAACTGCTCGTGCAGCGCGACACAGCCCTTGAAGCGCATCTCGACGTGCTTGCTGGAACGGGTGACCCTCGCTTCAACTAAGAGTTTCGAATGCGGCCCAGCGCCATTGCCACAAGACCTGTTCCGTCCTGTCAGCTAATTCCGGAGACAGGAGTTGGCCTGGCTGGGCAAGCTTGAGCATGGAGTTCATCGTGTCGAATGAGCTACTGCTGGGTCACAGGCACCGACAGCCAGATGCCACCTCCAGGCAGGAGTCCTTCTCGACGGGCTATTGGTCATCACTAGGAACTTCCAGCCCGGGTTCCGGAAATGCTCTCATTGGACAATGTCCGGCCACCGCTCTGCTGACCCAGAATGGCCGGTGTGATACTTCCAGCGGATGCCTCCCATGCGTCGCGGTGATTTGCTCGGTCGAATATTTCACCGACTGTTCGGTATTCGAGATGCTCTTGTCCATGGCTCCGCGGAGGAATGCGGCATGAGACGCATGGCCGGAGCGGCAATCGCCATTATCTCCGCTTCAGCAGTCGTGGCATGTGCCACGCCCCCCACAGCCAGCCCGAGCGGGCACGACTCCCTCAATTCGTCGGTCTGTACCGCTCGGGTCACGCCGAACTGCACTGGGTACACCTACACGAGCCCGGCCCCGGGAACGGTGGTGGTTTCTGCCCCGAAGTCGAGTGGACTGAACAACCGAGAGTTCTTCTGGGGCCTAGGTAGTCGGAACGAGGCCGACCCGACTGTATGTGCCGTATTTGCCAGCGGCGAGGGCGTTGACCAGCAGGGCATTGTCCTCCGATTGAACAACACTGCGAGCGCCGGCACGACCGGCATCACCGTCACACGCAATGTTTGGATGAACACCTTCAACGTCTTCAACTTCCACGTCTGGAAGACCGGGTCGGACCCGACCAGCCCGTTCACCATCTTCGGCTCGAAGGCCATCCCCGAGTTGCCGGCTAGACCGGCCGTGTATCCATTGCGCATATGCGCCCGAGCTGTCGCGGCGACCGACCAGGTGCAGTTCGTGGTCTGGACCAAGGGTCAAGTCGAGCCGAGCTGGGGGAGCACTACGCAAGGGGGCGAGGCGAGGATTCCTCCAGGAGCACCGTCAACCGGTCGGGCTGGATGGTTCGCCGGGCATCTAACTCCCGGTACGAGCATGATCTATAGCGAGTTGACGGTGGACGGCGAGACAGCCACAGGTCTCCCCTGAGCGCGACCCGGGACCGACGCGGACCAGGAGAGTTGGTAGCGGACCGGTATCTCGGAGGCTGCCAGGGGCGTCCTCGATGAGAGTGTCCGTTCGGACGCTTTGGGTACCACGGCGGGACCCGCTCAACTCCGAAGGTGGTTTGATGAACGTGACATTCAACAAAGTCGACATCACTCCAATCGATTCGTGTTGCCCGGTCATCCCACTGTCCAATCCATCAGTTCAACGAGATTGGTAACGACAACGTCCGCACCATGTGCAAGCAGCTCCGCACGCCGATTACCGTGGTCGATCCCGACCACCAGCCCGAATCCCCCGGCACGCCCGGCCTCGACCCCGACCAGTGCATCCTCGACCATCACGGCGGCACCGGGAGCGACGTTGAGCAGCATCGCAGCCTCCAGATAGCTGTCAGGCGCCGGCTTGCCGGCCAAATGGCGCTTCTCGACTTCGAGGCCATCGATGCAGACATCGAAGAGGTCGGCAATTCCGGCACTGGCAAGTACGGCACGGGTGTTCTTGCTGGCCGACACCACTGCCGTGGCCACGCCCCGGGCCCGCAGCTGTCGAACGACAGTGATGTTCCCGTCGAAGACCTCGACCCCATCCCGAACCAGCGCTTCCTTGAACCGTGCATCCTTCGACTCCGCCAAGCCAGCCACCGTGCGGGCGTCGAGTGGGTCGCCGGGGCTCCCTTCGGGGATCTCGATATTGCGTGAAGCGAGGAACTGTCGAACCCCTTCCTCCCGTGGCCTTCCGTCCACGTAGTCGAGGTAGTCACTGATCGGGTCGAACGGTGGGGTCAACCCCTCGCCGTCGAGGAAGCGGTCGAACGTCGTCTTCCATGCTGCGGCGTGGACCTTGGCCGTCTGCGTGAGGACGCCGTCGAGGTCGAAGAGCCAGGCACGGAACCCGGCCGGGTCGAATTCGGTGCCGTCGGCGCGTTTCATCCGACCCAGCGGCCCTCGGGCCCGATCCGAACCTGCTCACCGTGGACGGCGAGCATGAGCGGCCGGTCACTCTCGGCGTACACCGCGTCGTTCCGGCAGATCAGACGCAGCGGAGTGTGACGCCAGCGCACCCGGACCCGGACCTCGCTCCACTCCGACGGGAGGCAGGGCGCCACCGCGAGGCACCGGTCGTCAGGGCTCGACACCGACACGCCGCAGAAGCCGTTCACAGCGGCCTGCCACAAGCCACCCAGGTTTGCCATGTGCAGTCCGCCGGACTCGTTGCCGGACGAGTCTGCAAAGTCGATCGCTGCGGCCATGCGAAACAGGTCGAGTCCCTCGTCGGGCCGACCGGCACGGGCCAGCAGGTCGGCGTGGACACCCGCCGACAGCGAGCTGCCGTGGGCCGTGCGGGGCAGGTAAAGGTCGAGGTTGGCGGCCAGGGAACCGAGGGCCACCCCGTCCGGTATCAGGTGGTGTGCCATCAAGACGTCCGCCTGCTTGATGATCTGCGTCGAACGCACCTTCTCGAGTCCGAGCACGGCGTCGGCACGAACGGGCGGAGTGCCCACGTCGGCGATCAGCAACGGCTCGAGGTCGTAGTAGCCGGCAAACTGCTCGTAGCAGCCGGTCATCGGGTCGAAGTTGTCGACAAGTGCGTCTGCGGCACGCCGCCAGTCGTCGGCCTCATCGAGGTCACCGCTGGCCCGCTCGACCAGGTCGGCCGCCCGGCGGAGGTTCCACCGGGCCATCAGGTTGGTGAACGCATTGTCGTCAACTGCCTCGTGATACTCGTCGGGACCGATCACATGATCGATATGGCCGCGCCCGGATCCGTCGGTGCGGATGCGGCTGACCCAGTATCGGGCCGTGTCGACCATCAACGGTCGTCCGGGTCCTTCCAGGAATGCCCAACCCCCATGCCAGGATGCGTACTTCCAGGCCGCCCAGGCCACCTCGGCAGTGATATGGCACTCCTGCTCGCCGGTATTGATCGGCACTGTCTGACCGTGCTGGTCGACACCCGATCTCGGAGCCACCTCGTCACCGGTCGAGGCCGACTCCCACGGGAACCTCACCCCCGCACGACCCTCGAGCTCCGCCCGTCGGCGGGCCGGCCCGAGACGTCGGATCCGGTACTCCAGCGTGGCCCGAGCGGCAGCTCCGTCTGTGGCGGCAAGGGCGGGGAGCACGAAGGCCTCTGTGTCCCAGAACACGTGGCCGCCATAGGCACAACCGGTCAACCCGCGGGCCCCGACGGCCGCCTCTCCTCGCCTTCGGCTCGATCCGGCGAGGTGGAACAGGCAGGCCCGAAGCGTCCGGGTGGCGTCGACGTCACCGGTCACCTCGACATCGGCCACCATCCACCGCCGCTCCCAGAAACCCCGTTGCTGGGCGAGGAGAGCGATGACTCCCGACTTCACCGAATCCCCCAGGCGCCTCTTCGCCTCGGAGGCGGTCGGTGGCCGGCGGGGCGAACCCACGAAAGCGGCCACCCGTTCGATTGCCACTACATCAGGCGATCCGTGAACCTTCCGGAGCGCAGTGGCCCCGGCGACCGCCATCCCACCTCCGAGGGGAGAGGTCTGACGGTCGGCCGTAGTGGCGGTGATTCCGTCGGCCGCGCCGTCGTCGATGAGGGCGCTGGATACCTCAGCTACCAGGACCTGGGTGCCCGGCCGATCGTGGCAGGCGAATCGTACCGAGCGGAAGGATCCGCCGTCACTGCCCGCCTCGCGGGTCAGCAGTCCGTCACGGAGATCGAGCACCCGTCGCCCAGCCGGAAGCCCCGGCCCAATGGGCAGCGCAGCCCACCTGGATGAAGTCATCAGCGACTCGCCGATATTGTCTGTCGGCTCGTAGACACCGGCGACGAGTACAGGAGCCACATCGGGCTCGCGATCCTCCAGGATGGCCCGGCTCCCAACCGTGCCGTCGGCCAGGCACAGTTGACTCTCGACCGCATCTTCTGTCGCTCGGGGGTCCGCTTCGACACACCAGGCACGGTCAAAGGGCAAGGCCGCACCGACGCCTCCGGGCAGTCCTAGAACCCGACCGCCCTCGGCCGCTCCGTCCAGCCCGGGGGCTGTTCCTCTGCGGGGAACCCCCGGACTTTCATCCCTCTGGTGACTCACGCCCAGGTGCCGTCCGAGGGTGTGTAGGTGGTCAGGATGCGGCGGCCCGTGACCACGTCGGCGCGCACCTGCACTATTCGGTGTCCCGGCTCGCCAACCTGAGGCTCGGGCAGATGGTCACTGACCGATCCCACTTCGATCTCCGTGGCCAGGCCCCGTACCAACACGCTCCATCGGCCCTCTGGGTCCACATCCGCCCAGGATAGGCCGGCGGCCGAGTTGTCGACTTGGAATGCGACGAGCTTCCCGTTGATCTGGCCGAAGACGCCTTCCCCCACCCGGAGGATCACGTGGTCATCGTGTATTCCGAAATCGAGCGGGAGCACCACGGGTGCAGTGTCAGTGGGTATCCCCAGGTGCCCGTGCCGGTGCTGCTTGGCCGCGAGTGCCAGAAGCCGCCGGCATTCCGGTAGGAGAAGAACCTCGGAGCCGCGTTCATCTATCCACATGCCACCATTCTCCAGCACCGAGTAGCGCTCCGACAGTGACTTTGGTCACCAGCGGCGCGACTTTCCCGCTCCAACGAGGGCACAGCGGAGATATCGCGACGGAGCGGCCCGGGCGGATGCCGTCAAAGTGTCCTCAACCGGAGGAGGGGCATTACCTCCGCCGGGGGAATCAGCCGCTGATCTCGGACGACTGTCGCCTTCGGCCGTGGCGGTCGGGACTTTCGCCTCTATGGGGGAGAGTTCGGCGAGGACACGATCGCGGGGAAGCGCGCCATTGTGCGCTTCATCGATCTAGAGAACCAGGCAGGTGGGTGGTGGTCGCCACGATTGCAATGGACGAACCAAGTGGATCCGGGTCCCCGGCGGCAACAGGGCTGACCTCAAGTGACAGGCGCGCTGCGGTCGAGGTCGAAGGCGTCACGAAGCGCTTCGGTGCGACTCTGGCACTCGACGAAGTCTCGTTGTCAGTAGAACCGGGGTGCGTGCTTGCGCTTCTCGGTCCCAATGGGGCCGGTAAGACGACCCTCATCCGGATCCTGACTACCCTGCTGAGGCCCGATGAAGGCAAAGCCTGGGTCGCCGGGTTCGATGTCAGTCGGGACGCCACAGCGATTCGGTCCCTCATCGGACTCGCCGGCCAGTACGCCTCGGTCGACGAATTGCTGACCGGGCGTGAGAACCTCGAGCTCGTCGGCCTCCTGTACCACCTCGACCGGGCGGTTTACCGGCGTCGGGCCCAGGATGCGCTGGAGCGGATGACACTCACCGATGCCGGCGACAAGCCGGTCAAGACCTACTCGGGTGGTATGCGCCGGCGCCTCGACCTTGCAGCCAGCCTGATCGGGCGGCCACCGATCCTGTTCCTCGATGAGCCCACGACCGGACTCGATCCCAGGACGAGGAACGATCTGTGGCAGTTCATCGAAGAACTCGTCGACGAGGGCACCACCGTCCTCCTTACGACTCAGTACATGGAGGAAGCGGAACATCTGGCGGACCGCATCATTGTCCTCGACACCGGTCGCATCGTTGCCGAGGGAACGGCCGATCAGCTCAAAGATCAGCTCGGCGGTGACGTTCTCGAGATCAAGGTCACCGACCCGGCCGATCTCGAACGAGCCGCTGCACTCGTTGCCCCCTTCGGCGCCACACCACCCCACCTCAACGTCGACCTCAAAGAAGTCACTCTCCCAGTCAAGGGAAATGCAAAGGTGCTCATCGCCGCTGGCCGGGCTCTGGACGACGAGGGCATCGCCCTCGATGACCTCGGTATCCGGCGTCCTTCACTCGACGACGTGTTTCTGTCGTTCACCGGGCACGCGCCAACATCCGATGGGCACGGGGACTCCGGGAAGGCGGGAGGTGGGACAGATGAGTGACCTCGCCGTTCAGCGACTGAGTGTCGAGACCGCCTCCATGACCCCGAGTTTGGCCCTCCGGGACTTCATGGGGATCACCAAGCGGAACCTGCTCCGCATCATCCGCACACCGCAGCTGCTCGTGATGTCGATCGTGCAGCCGGCAATCATTCTCCTGCTGTTCCGCTATGTGCTCGGGGGGGCCATACACGTCCCGGGCATCAATTACGTCAATTACGTCGTACCGGGGATCTTCCTGGAGGCGGTGCTCATCGGCGGAATGACCACGTCGCTGGCCCTTGCGCAGGATCTCCAGGCAGGCATGATCGACCGGTTCCGCAGTCTGCCCATGGCCCGATCGGCTTTCCTGGCGGGCCGCACGCTGGCCGACCTCTGTCGCAGCGTGCTGGCGCTCTTCTTCATCATCGGACTGGGTCTGCTTGTCGGATTCCGCTTCGAAAACAATCTGGGCGCATGCCTCGCCGGCATCGGGATGATCACCCTGTTCGGCTGGGCGTTCATCTGGGTGTACGCGGCAGTGGGCCTCGTGGTCAAGGATCCACAGACGGCCCAGACTAGCCGCCATCCTTCCGATGTTCATCCTCTTCTTCGCCAGCTCCGCCGTAGTGCCCGTGGCCACGATGCCCGGTTGGCTCCAGAGCTTCGCCCGAAACCAGCCGGCCAGCGTCGTCATCAACTCGGTGCGGGCACTTTTCGAGGGCGGGCCGCTTTCCCCGGAACTGTGGCAGGCGATCGCCTGGTGCCTGGGCATCTTCGTGGCCTTCTTCTTTGTCTCATTGAACCTCTACCGCAGGGCGGAGGCGTAGGTCGACAGAATGGTCGGGCCGATTCAAAGCCGAATTGAGCCGCTATAGAAGAATTGACCAAGTGGACTACGCGTCTCGATCCAGAAGCACGTGAGGCGAATGCTGCGGCGAGACGTGGTGCCGGGGGTGTGGTCTGCCAAGGTCAAAAACGGGTGCCAGCTGCGCTCGAGGCGCATTCACCGGCACATAGACCTGACCCGTGGTGGCCCTATGGCAACCCCATCGGGGGCGGGAGGATGATCTACTTCGGCGAGCCCCACCATCCGTCGAGAACACCCTCAGCGCCGTGTCCGCGCCTGAACACTGGGCAGAGGGATGACCTCGGAGCAGGAGAGCACGTGACCCTGGCTCAACTCGAAGCCCACCAGTTGAGGGGACGTCAACCTTCCATAAATCGGCGGCGGCTTGCTCTTGGGTATCGGCAGAAGTACCCTTCCACTAAGGGATTAGTGGAATGAGGAGTCGTGATCGAATTCCAGCTGGACAGCACCTCGGGCGTCGCCACCTATCTACAACTGGTCCAACAGGTCCACCAAGCGCTGCAGTTGGGTCTCCTCGAGCCAGGTGATCAGCTCCCCACCGCCCAGCAGGTCGTCGGAAAGCTGGCGATCAATCCCAACACGGTGCTTAAGGCCTACCGGGACCTGGAACGTGAAGGCCTCGCACGGGCTCGACCAGGTCAGGGGACATTCATCGTTGGTACGCTCCCCCGTACTGACCCCGCTACCCAGGCGCGGTTCCTCGCCTCCATGGCCAAGTGGCTGGACTCGGCCCGCTCGGCCGGTCTCGGTCCCGACGACATCGAGGCCATCTACCGCACGGCGTTCCGCAACTGCTTCGCGGAAGGTGTGGCATGACCGCCGTACTGGAGGCTTCCAGCCTCGGCAAGCGGTACGGACGACGCTGGGCCCTCTCCGACTGCACACTTTCGATCCCCGAAGGGAAGGTTGTCGGGCTGGTGGGACCGAACGGGGCAGGGAAGACGACGCTGCTGCATCTGGGCGTCGGTCTCCTCGCTCCCACCTCCGGTTCGATTGAGGTGCTCGGTGGTCGTCCTGCCGACGGACCTGCGCAGCTCGGAAGGGTCGGGTTCGTTGCCCAGGACGCGCCAACCTACGCCGGACTCACCGTGGACAAGCACCTCCGTCTGGGTGCCTATCTCAATCCGAGTTGGGATGACCAGGTGGCCCAACATCGCATCGAGCAACTGGACATCGACCCCAGCCAACGAGCCGGATCGCTCTCCGGCGGTCAACGGGCCCAACTCGCGCTCACCCTGGCTATCGCCAAGCGGCCCGAGCTTCTGCTCCTCGACGAGCCCGTGGCCAGTCTGGATCCGCTCGCCCGACGCGAGTTTCTCCAGACGTTGATGGAGGTCGTCGCCGAACAGGGGGTGAGTGTCGTGTTGTCCTCCCACCTGGTCGCCGACCTCGAGCGGACCTGTGACTACCTGGTTGTGCTCGTCGCTTCCCGCGTCCAGCTGTCCGGCGAGATCAGCGGTCTGTTGGCATCCCACCACCGCCTCTCGGGTCCCCGGCGGGATCCCGGCAACCTTCCGGCAAATCAAGAAGTCATCGAGGAGAGCCACACTGATCGCCAGACCACGCTCCTGGTGCGCACCGAGGACGCGATTCTCGATCCGACGTGGACAGTCAAGCCGGTCACCTTGGAGGACCTGGTACTTGCCTACATGGGCCGGGCTCGCGACACCCAACCACCTCAACGCTCCGGATTGAAGGTCCTGCGATGATCCGGTCGACTTGGATGCAGTTCCGCAGCCCAAGCCGCGGTAGCCGCCGGCGGTCTCTTGATCGTCGCCGTGGTCCTGGCCATCACCGGCCCCCACCTTGCGCACCTTTACGACGCGAATGTCTCCACCTGCGCCGCGCGCGACGACTGCTCGACCGCCACCTCATCGTTCCTCCAAAACGACCATTCCCTACAAGTCGGGCTCAATGTGCTCGCGGTGGTTTTACCAGGCATCATCGGGATTCTCTGGGGAGCGCCCCTGGTAGCCCGGGAGCTGGAGACCGGCACCTACCGCCTGGCCTGGACTCAGAGCGTCACCCGCACCCGCTGGCTGGCCGTGAAGCTGGGCGTCGTCGGCCTCGCCAGCATGGTCGTAGCCGGGCTCTTCAGTCTTATGGTGACGTGGTGGTTCAGCCCGATTGACAGGGTCAACATGACGGTCTTCACCACGTTCGACCAACGTGCCGTCGTTGCCGTCGGCTATGCAGCCTTCGCATTTGCCTTAGGGGCCGCCGCCGGCACTCTCCTTCGCCGCACAGTGCCCGCAATCGCCGTCACTTTGGTGGCCCTCGTGAGCATCCGGTTGCTCGACTTCTTCTATGTGCAGCCATACCTCATCTCCCCCCTACGACACTCCTACCCGCTGGCGCTGGGAACGACCATCTCTGGCTACGGCGGGGAAAACGGGGCGCAGGCGTCTCTGTTCCCAGGAGCCCCGAACCTCCCGAATGCCTGGATCATCTCGACCGACATCGTCGACAAGACCGGACACTCGCTGACCGGCGACATCGTTAATGAACTCTGTCCGCAGCTCGCGACGGCCCTCGGTGGTCCTGGTCCAGGCGCGTCACAGTTCCAGGGGGGCCACGTCGCCGACGTAGGTCCGGCGCCGGCCGCAGCGAACCAGGTGCTTCAGGCCTGCGTGTCGAAGGTCGGCGTTACATACCACGACCTCGTTACGTATCAACCCCCTGGGCACTACTGGCCACTCCAGTGGGCTGAGCTTGCGCTCTATCTCGGCGTGGCTCTGGCCTTGGCCGGCACCTGCGCCTGGTGGGTCCGCCATCGACTCTCCTGAGTACCACGTGGGGATCCTGTGACGGAGACGTCCGGCTGAGGCGCTGGCTGGCGATGACGCCACCAGTGCTGCAATGGGCTCAAAGGGTTTGAGCGAATCGGGTCGCCTCGCCCAAAGTGTGAGGAGAAAGCCGCCTTCTACGATTTTCCGGGCGATTGAACCACCTTGGCTACCCACACCAATGGATCCCACATTTGTAAATGCGCCACTTCGCTGCGATCGGCGATTATTCGAAAGCACCAAGTGGTGCCTTGCGTCACGAAGGGTTGGTCCTCGGGCCGCACTGTGTGCTGATTGGGTATTGTCATCGTGCGCCGGCAAGCTCGAAGAAGTCGTGGTCCACACCGGTCAGGTCCGATCGCATCCCACCCTTGCCTACGACCTGTAGTTTGTTCGGCCAGCAGTAGCGCTCGTTCGCAGTCTCAAACTCTGCGACGGAGAAAGTCGGGCCACTGCCGGGACGTTTCAGTCATGCGAGCAACCGAAGTTCCATGGTGGTCTCCTCGTAATGACGTCCAGGCGTCCGGCGTAGATTTAAACTATCTAAATGTTAATGTAGTATCCGGGCCGGTGGCCGACCAGTTGTCGTGAAGCTCCAAACGCTTGGTCTGATCGAGCCCGATACATCCGGAATTTCCTCGAAGCGCCAACCCGGAAGATGGTGTTACCCGTGACCACAGCCACCGAGAACCTTGGTTCGATCTTTGCCGATCCCGCCGCATACGCCGACCCCGTCAGGTGGCATGCCGCCGCAAAGCAGATCCGTGATCAGACGCCCATCTTGAGGGTGGCGCTCGACGGCTATGCAGAGTTCTGGGCGATCACCAAGCACGCGGACGTGATGGAGATCGAAAGAAATCCGGGAATCTTCACGAACGGGACGGTCCCGGTCCTCACTCCCCAGGCCGATGTTGCCAACGCCGACACGCCAGTGAAGACGCTTATCCAGATGGATGGGGAACAACATAGGTCGCACCGGGGGATTGTCAACGAGTGGTTCAAACCCCGGAATGTACGAGCAATGCAGGAACGCATTGACGAGCTGGCCGGCCACTATGTGGACCGCATGGCGAGTTTGGGCGGAGAGTGCGACTTTGTCAACGATGTCGCACTACATTTTCCGCTACAGGTGATCCTTTCGATCCTCGGGCTGCCGGAAGGTGACTACGCCCGAATGCTCAAACTCACTCAGGAACTGTTTGGCGCTGAGGATCCCGACATCGCTCGCATGGGAGAGGACCAGTCGATCCTCGACGTGCTGCTCGATCTGGTGAGCTACTTCACCGAACTGGCGAGCGAGCGTCGGTTGCATCCCACCGACGATCTCAGCTCTGTCATTGCCAATGCCACAATCGACGGACAGCCACTGACCGACATGGACATGCTCGGCCACTACGTCATCATCGCGACGGCGGGGCACGATACGACCTCCAACGCGATTGCTGGCGGCATGGCGGCCCTCTTGGATTTCACCGACCAACTCGAGCTGCTGCAGTCGCAGCCTGAGCTGATCGATCGCGCCGCGGACGAGTTCATCCGGTACACCTCTCCCGTCAAGCACTTCATGCGTACCTGTCAAGAGCCATTCACGTTACGGGACGTGACATTTCAACCAGGTGACTCGATGTACCTCTCTTATGCTTCGGCCAATCGGGACGATGAGGTCTTTCCGGATCCCATGCGCCTGGACGTAACTCGGGAGAATGCAGCAAGCCAACTCGCTTTCGGATTCGGCCAGCACTTCTGCCTGGGAGCCCATCTCGCGCGAATGGAGATTCGGGCACTGTTCAAGGAGTTGCTCGGGCGTCTGGAACACATTGAGCTTGTCAGCGAGCCGACGTGGATCCGCTCCTACTTTGTCCAGGGCCCCAAGAGTATTCCGATCAGGTACCGCCTTCGTTAGACGGGTCCTGACTCGACAACGTTGGTCGGCCCCAGATCGGCACCGTTAGGCGCGCTGTGATCAGGTTCCGATCAACAGGAGGTCAGTCCCACGAGTACGGCCCGAGCCTCGCTTGGCCACGGCCCGCTTCTGTGACGACGGCCACTTTTCCGTCGAATATCAGGTCACTCATCCCTGATTTGTCCAGGTGCGTTGCCGAGTCAACCTCGGGCGCGCAACCTTATATCTAGATATATAGTCGTCGACGGTGAGTCAAGCTCCTTCAGATCCGGCCTTGTGAGTCGTACACCTCGTGAGGCTGCGATTTCCGGACGGACCAGACTGGACCGCTGCAACGTCCAGCGGCCCGAAGGGTCGCTCCACTCGTTGTGATTCTCATTGCTCACGCATAACCGTCAGTAGTTCTCGTGTCCGCTGCCCACCAGGCTGCGATTAGCGAAGGAGCCGATTCGATGGAGTGGTCTCTGCCGGCGGTGTTGGACATAGTCACGGAGACGGTGCCCGAGCGCGAAATGTTGGTCTGGAAATCGGTCCGTCGTACCTTCGGCGAGGTCGATCGCCGGACGAGGGGCTTGGCATCGTTCCTTGGGTCGGAGGGCATCGGGCTCCAGCGCGAGCGAGGCCAGCTGGAACGATGGGAGTGCGGACAGTCGCCAGTGGCGCTGATCCTCCACAACTGCCCTGAATATGTCGAATCGATGCTCGGGTGCTATCGGGCCCGGGCCGTGCCGTTCAACATCAACCAGCAATACACGCCGACCGAGATCCGCTCGGTACTCGAGATGGTCGGAGCGGAAGCGATTATCTATCACCGCTCACTTGGACCATTGGTCAACGAGGCGATGAGCGGTGATGTCCGGTTGGCGATCGAGGTTGACGATAATGCCGGCGGAGAGTCCGTCCCCGGAAGTGTCGAGTTCGAGGAAGTAGCCGGTTACCAGGATGTCTCATTGCCGCTACCGTCACCCGATGACCTCTTCCTCGTCTGTACCGGCGGAACGACGGGGCCACCGAAGGCCGTGGTCTGGCGACAAGGAGACATTTACGTTGCCGCTATGGGCGGGCAGGAAGAGACCACCCCTGAACGAATCGCGGCGATGGCCTCAGCCGGGTCAGGAGTGTGGTTCGCACCTTCGCCGCTCATGCATGCCGCGGCACAGTGGACGGTGTTCGCCGGGCTCCTCGGAGGAGGCACCATCATCATGCATGACGATCGCCGCCGATTCGACGCGGCGACGATCATGCAGACCGCAGCGGATGAGCGGGTGAATCTCATGGCGATCGTGGGCGACGCGTACGCACGTCCGATTGTGGAGCATCTTGAACGCAGTCAACTTGATCTCTCGTGTCTACGTGTGATCGGGACCGGTGGCGCGACGACCAGTGAGGAGAACAAGAAGGCGCTCCTTAAATTGCTTCCCCAAGTTGTTATCCGTGACGGATATGGAGCGTCGGAGACCGGCGGCATGGCCTATGGATCATCGACGAGTGGTGCGGTCTCGTCCGCGTTTAGTCCTGCACCGGGGGCCGTCGTGCTCTCGGCGGACAAATCTCGTGTACTGGAGGCCGGTGATCTCGAGATCGGATGGACCGCCAGACAGGGGCGGGTGCCGCTCGGTTATCTGGGTGATCGGGAGAAGACCGAGAACACATTCCCAGTCATCGACGGAGGCAGGATGGCAGTGCCGGGTGATCGAGCCAGAATCGGACCCGATGGATCCATCCAGATGCTCGGGCGCGACTCCTCGGTCGTCAATACCGGGGGCGAGAAGGTATTCGTCGAGGAGGTCGAAGAAGTGCTACGCAGTCACCCAGACGTGGACGACGCGCTAGTTGTCGGTCGATCAAGTGAACGCTTCGGGCAGGAAGTCGTCGCAGTAGTCCAGCTCCGTGAAGGCGCAACGGTGGAGCCCTCTGACCTGCGAGAATTCGTCTGCTTGTCCCTCGCTCGGTTCAAAGCTCCACGGTGGGTGGCATTCTGCGAGACCGTGCACCGCCACGCCAGTGGCAAGCCTGATTACCGGTGGGCATCGTCGATTGCCGACACTGCGCTCAGTGCTACCCGGTAGGTATCTCGACGTCGATGTGGTGCTCAATCACCTGGACTTACGCCAGCGACGAGCTCGCGGATCGCCTCCAGATCTACTTTGGCCGAGGGTGTCCGAGGAAGCGTGTCGACCAGGATCACCCTGGTCGGAAGCTCATAGCGGGCCAGACGTTGTGCAATAAATGAAATGAGGTCGTCAGGTCCGACGGGTGGACCTGGTCGAAGCTCGACCACGGCCACAGGAACCGCCCCCAACCTTTCGTCTTGCGCGCCCACGACAGCGGCTCCCCGGACTCGGGGATGACGCTCCAATGCCGCTCGCACATCGTCGGGGTGGACCTTGAATCCGCCCCGTATGATCGCCTGGTCGGCACGCCCCAGGATGAAGAGAAATCCGTCTTGGTCGATGCTTGCAAGATCGGTGGTCCGGATCCAAGGTGCACCGGAGCCGAGTTGGCCGGCCTTGACTTCCAACAGGCCGACTTCATTTGGGGTCAAGGGCTCGCCTGAGTCAGGGTCGACGGTCCGTAGCGTGCAGCCGGCGTGAGCACGGCCGACACTTCCACGCTTTTCCACCCAATACTCTTGGTGGTCGTTGAGGTTCCAGCCCGCGACGCCACCCCCGAACTCTGTGGCGGCATAGGAGATCAGAACGGGAGGTCCATACTTCTCCGTGAATGCCTCGGCGTCGTCGGGGGAGAGCGGGGCGGTCCCAGAGACGACCGAAAGGACACTGCTTAAGTCCGCTGGGTCTAGATCGGCTTCGAGCACCATCCGCAGAGCGGCGGGAACCAGGCTGACAGTCTTGGGACGGTGACGTCGTACGGCATCGATCCAGGCATCGACCGTGAATCTCTCGAGCAGGGAGAAGGAGCGTCCATCGTTTACGCACTGGAGGATCCGAAAGAGCCCACCGAGATGTACGAGTGGCGAGTTGACGACGGCGACACCGCTACGGAGACTGAGTCCGGCTTGATCGGACGCTTCGTAGTGCTTGGCTCCGGCGAGAACGCGCACGAGCGTCTCGTAACTGAGGTCGATCCGTTTTGGCGGTCCGGTCGTGCCACTGGTGAGCATGCGTACTGCAGTTCCGCTATGAAGCGGTCCGTCCCAATGTCGCCCGGAGTTGGCCACTGCGAGTCCCGTGCCGAGGTCGTCGGCGGTGAGGAGAGTCGAATCCGACGGACTGTCCACATGGGTTTGAACGTCAGCGGGTTCGCCGCCGATGAAAGGAAGTCCGAGTTCGTCGATGTCGTCCCGAGTCCGCTCCACGCCGCGCTGCGGGTTGATGGCCACTACGCAGCCTCCGGCGCGGAGGACGCCGAGTAGCAGGCCGACCGCCACCGGACGGGAGCGAAGGAGGATTCCCACCGGTGTTCCTGGCATCGGTAACAGTTCAGCAACGGCGTTGACCGTTGCCTCGAGGTCCCCCCACGTGCGCCACCTACCTTCGAACTCAATGGCTGCAGCCTCGCGGTCGATCGCAAGGACATCGCTGATCCTCGGGGCCAACCCACATGTAGCGTCGACCATCAACGAATTCTTGGCTGGATGGCGGTCGTCGGAGAGGCGGCCACCTCGGCCATGCCAATCGGATTACCGACCCGGGTGTAGATAAGACCCTGCTCCACTGCGGCACGGTAAGGACGATCGAGTGACTCCCAGATCGCACGGACTGTCCCCTGGGTGGCCGAAGTGGGCTTGGAAGCTATCTGCGCTGCAAGTTCGTGTGCCCGGGACCACAGATGTTCCCGGTCTACGATCTCGGTGACCAGCGAAATGCGCTGGGCCGTTTCGGCCGATATTCGCTCGTTGTTGCCCATCAGCGCCATCCGAAGCGTCTCTCCCAGCCCCACTCGGCGCATGAGGCCGATGGGCTCGATCGCCGACACCATGCCTCCACTCACGTGCGAATCGAAGAACGTGGCGTCGTTCGAGCAGATGACCACGTCGGACTCATTGACGAAATAGAAGGCACCTGCGGTACACATGCCTTGGACAGCGCACACGACTGGTTTCCACATCTTTTGCCATTTGGGACTGAGCATCTCACCGGGGTCGATGTGATTCCACACATCGTCCGGTTGCCCAAACGGCTTGGAAATATCCAGACCGGCACAAAACGCGCGGTCGCCTTCGGATCGCAGGACCACCGCGTGGACTTCTGCATCGCCCTTGATGACCCGCCAGGCGTCTTGGATCTCTTCGCACATCTGCCGGTCGAACGCGTTCAGTACATCGGGCCGGTCAAGTGTGAGTGTCGCTACGTGGTCATCGGACGTGTCGTAGCGGATTGTCTCGTAACTCGGATTCATGCACACCTCATTGACCTTGGAAATCTGCCGCTCGGCTCTCCCGAAATGCAAGCAGACCCTCCTTGAAATCTCGAGATCTAGAAGAGAGCTCGAGGGCGAATGACTCGTTCTCCATCGCTTCGGTAAGTCCACTCTGGAGTGATCGGGCGATGCATTGTTTTGCGAGCCCCATCGCCACGGTGGCGGAACTGCTTAGTTGTTCGAGAAGCTGTTCGGCGGCCGTTTCGATCTCCGAGTCGGGAACGGAGCGATAGATGAGGCCCCACGATGCTGCGTCCTCACCTGACAGTTCCCGTCCGAGCATCAGGAACTCACGCGCCCGGGCGACACCGATGAGGCGGGGTACGAGCCAGGTCGCTCCGCTGTCCGGCGAGAACCCACGGGATAGGAAGGGCTCCCAAAACCGACTCGAGTCGGCGGCGACCGTGAAGTCGGAGGCCAAGGCGATCTGGCACCCGAGCCCCGCCGCCCATCCCTGGACCACGCACATCACTGGAAGTTGGATGCCCATCAGCAGTTCGATGACGCGATGCGCCTGCAACGGGGTGCGTCGCTGAAGGCTCCCCGTCCGGGGGCGCTCATCCTGGCTGGAATTCGACGATACCCAGTCCGCGCCAGAACAGAAATCTTCCCCCCGACCGGAGATGCGGATAGCCCGCAACGTGTCGTCCGTCGATGCCCGCTCCAGGGAATCGACGATGATCTCGACAGCATCTGAATCAAGAGCGTTCTTCCGATGCGGCCGGTTCAACTCGATGTGGAGGACGGAGCTCTCGATTCTGATCTCCACGCCGGGACGCTCGACCGATGTCGTCATTTCAATGGTCCGTTCTAGTGCAGTGGAGGATCCGGTCGGCAAAATCTTTGGAGCTGACTCGGATCCCCACGACGATCCGAGCGTAATGCGATGCTCGGCGAACCTTGTGTAGCCGGATTCCCGGCGCTTCAGATGCGATCCGTCGCCCACCGAAAGATCTAGAGGTTGCATCGTAGAATGACGCAGGTGGTGCGCGCAATGTCCTTGGGCGCCTGGGAATCCGGATCCGGCATGTCAGTTAATTGGCAGGGAGCAGTAGCGTGACGTGGTCATCGACTGCGCGGAAAGCCGGGACTCCTGGACGTCTGCGTGCCGGTGACACCGACGAAGGGTCGGGTGGTGATCGCAGGTGACCGTTGGCCACCGACACGGTGTCCCTCGAGAATCTCGACTTCGGCTTCAGGTCACTGGCTGAGTCCACGGCCGACGGCAAGATCTTGGTCGACCTCAGCATCGGCGGGTGAATCCAGGATGGTGGCAGCGGATGGTGATGATCCCGAGGGGATGGCGGGGTTCCTGGGTGAGCAACCAGTTCCTGGGATCGCAACCAGGTTCGCAACCAATTGGGTACATTTGACCTGTTCGGGCCAACAGGCCGGAGAGAGAGCCCTCGACGTCGGTGCTCGTCAGCCCCGCACCAGGTCATGACCTGTCTGCGAGCTGAAGTGGACGATCGTGTGGTCACAACGAGGAGGATGTTCACATCGATTTCGAGACCCTGCTCTACGAGGAAGCCGATGGGGTGGCGGTTGTCACCCTGAACAGACCCGACGTCCACAACGCGTTCAACGAGGTGATGCAGAGCGAACTGCGCGAGCTGTGGCGATCGTTGCGATCCAATGATGACGTGCGCGCCATCGTACTGACTGGGTCTGGTCAGAAGGCCTTCTGTACCGGGATGGACCGCTCGGATGTCCCGACTGAAGAGGGCGATTACTATTTCCATGCTCTCACTTACGAAGACCCAGGCCGCAGCATCGGTCCACGCAGTCAGGGCCTCTGGAAGCCAGTTCTGGCCGCAGTAAACGGAATGGCGTGCGGAGGAGCCTTCTATCTTCTGGGGCAAGTGGATTTCATTGTTGCCGCCGAGCACGCCACGTTCTTCGATCCCCATGTCACCTATGGAATGCCCGCCGTGTTCGAACCGGCATTGATGGGAGAGAGGATGCCGTTCGGTGAGGTGATGCGCATGACATTGATGGGGAACCGTGAGCGCATTTCGGCGAAGAAGGCAGAACAGATCGGACTGGTCACCCAGGTAGTCCCCTCGGCGGAGGTGCTTGAGGTGACGCGCCAATTGGCACTGACGATCGCGTCGTATTCTCCCGATGCGGTGCAGGCATCGCTGCGGGCAGTCTGGGCGGCTCGGGAGATCACTCCTGGTCAGATGGTTGAACTGGGCAACCTCTTCCTGAATCTCGCCACCTCGGCGGAGTCGCTCCGGAGTAGCCAGGATGTCTTCCAGAAGCGGAAGCCCGAACCTCCGACGATCCGATGATCAATCGGGACTGCTTCCAGCGTTGACGGTTGTCCCGGACCCGTCCGCTACTGGATCGACCGGACTCTGAGTCGAAGTCTCTCTAGAAGTGGCGGGGCTCATACTTGACGACGCTGAGCACGGAAACCCGATTGATCATGCTTTCCGTAGGTGTTCGAGTCGACACAGCTCGTCCGCTGAAGTCGTCTCAACGCTCTCGCGCGAGCGGTTGCCTGCCGTACGCCCAGGCAGATAGCACCGACATGATCCCGCGTGGCGGTCAAGCGGTATTCAGCATTCGGAGTCTTGTGCGCTTCTGACTCGAAGATCCGCAAATTTGGCCGGACCCGTCGCACTGTTGAGTGCGATTGCAATCAACTTGGGAGTCGGAGACGTCGGCGATCGATTTCGCGTTGCAGGGAGCACCGCCAGCCGATACGTTTAGATGTTTAGGGGACAGATGGAGTCCGAGATCGATCGACTACGTAGGGGGAGAAGTGGTGACAACGATGAGAACGAAGCGGGCGGTGATCTTCGCCTCGTTGCTGGTTGTGGCCGTCAGTTCGGTCGCCTGCAGCTCGACGGACCCGACGACCCATTCGGGCGACAAGTCAGGAATCCCCACCAGTGCATTCCAAGATCACACTGGTGTGACGTCCAACTCGATCACGGTATCCAACGTATCGACGCTCTCGCTGGGTGGACTCTTCAAGGGTGCCTTGGTGGGAACGGAGGCCTACTTTGACATGGTCAATGCCGCGGGAGGAGTCAATGGCAGGAAGATCGATGTCCAGTCGACCGATGATGGATTTACGGGCGCAGGAAACAAGGAAGGAGTGCAGAACGCGATAACGAATGCCTTCGCACTGGTGGGCGGCTTCTCGGCGCAGGACAGTTACGGTGCGACGGTACTGGCCAACAGCCCGGGCATGCCCGATGTCGCGGTGGCAGTGAGTCCCACTGCAGCCGATCTTCCAAATGTCTTCAGCCCCCAGCCTCTTCCGGGCGGATGGGAAGAAGGTCCACTCCAATACTTCAAAAAGAAATTCCCGAATGACATCGATGCCACAGGTACGATCATCTCCGACCAACCAGCAGGCCTCCAGCAGTGGGCCGGCGAAGAGTACACGCTCAAGCAGGTCGGGTACAAAGTCATCTATGTGTACCAGACGCCTGAGACCCAGACGGATTTCACGGCGAGCGTCATCGCTATGAGAAACGCTGGGGTAAAGCTGCTCTTTTTGGATCAGCTCCCTGAGGTATATACGTCGGCAGTATTCAAGGATCTTGCTCAGCAGTCGTATCATCCTCAGGTAATTCTGGGAGCGGGCAGTTATAGCAATTCGCTTGTTTCGGACTCCGGCGGTTCAACGAATGTGGATGGCGCTGCGGTCAACCAGAATGCGTCCTTCTATCTCGGGCAGGATGCCTCTTCGATCCCCGCGGTTGCGACCTTCAACAAGTGGGTGGGCATTGCCTCCCCCGGTTTCAAAGCGGATATTTTCTCGTTCTACGGGTGGATTTCGGCCGAGCTATTCACGGATGCCCTCATGAAAGCCGGCGCCGATCCATCCAGAGGCTCACTGTTGGAAGCCCTCTCGAAGATCACGAATTTCAGCGGTCAAAATATCGAGATACCGGTTAACCCTGCCGCCAAGACAGTGAGCAACTGCTACCTTTTGGGCCAGATCGCAAATGGTGACTATCAGCGGGTTGACGATCCACCAGTGACAAGTAGCACCCACGGCTATCGGTGCGACTACACCTACATCACACCTCCCCACTGACGAGACGGGTGCCCAGCCCACTGGGTCGACGTTGCTCGAACCAGCGTCGTTTACGGCGGGGTGCGCCTTCGAATCGATCGGTGGTTCAGCGCGCCAAGATTGTCACGGCCGCGGTACCGGGAGCGCCGTACACCTGGGCGTATCCCACCCTGGGATTGCCTTGGACCTGGCGGTCACCGGCCTCGCCACGGAGTTGGAGCACGAGTTCGTGTACCTGACGCAGGCCTGAGGCACCGATCGGCTCACCGTTGGCAATGAGTCCCCCGTCAGTGTTGATCGGCATGGGGCCGGTGATCTCGGTGGCCCCATCGGCGAGGAGCTTCTCCTGTTCGCCGTGGGCGCAGAATCCGTTCTCAGCCATGTGAATGACCTCGGCACCGGCGTCGGTGTCCTGCAGCTGGATCACGTCGACGTCCTCGGGTCCGAGCCCAGCCTCCTCGTAGGCGGCCCGGGATGCGTACACGGTCGGAGCGACATCTTCTTCGACGGCGGCCCATGTGGTGCTGACCTCGTAGGCACCGTAGTTCCGGGTTCGAATGGCGGTCGCTTTTACGTACACCGGGTTCTCCGTGTAGCGGTGGGCGATGTCGGCGCGGCAGAGCACCAGCGCGGCCGCTCCTTCATCGGGCGCACAGAACATGTACGAGGTGAGTGGGTAGTTGAGGACAGGGGAGCCGAGGATCTCCGTTTCAGTGATCGGTTTGCGACGGAAGGCATTGGGATTGAGCGCGCCGTTGCGGTAGTTCTTGGCCGCCACCTTGGCGAGGGTCTCCGACGAGATGCCATAGTCGTTCATGTATCGGTTGATCTTCATGCCGAAGAACTTCGTCGTCACGAACTGACCGTTCTCCCCGTACCATGCGGGCACATTGGTCAGCGTCGGGTCGACTTTGAACGATCCGCGTGGGTGCTTGTCCATACCCACAGCCACCACGATGTCGCCCGCCCCGGCCAGAATTGCATTAGCGGCCTGCTGGATGGTGGCCGCACCGGTTGCACACGCATTGAAAACATTGATGAACGGGATGCCGGTGAGACCGACCAGCCCGGTGAGGGGATCTGTCTGGGCTACCTCCCAGCTTCCGCCGAACGCGCACTGCACCTGTCCCCACGACACCTCGGCATCTGTCAGGGCGAGTTCCACGGCGTCGGCACCCATTTCGAACGCCGACTTGTCACCGTGGCGTCCGAAGGGGTGGAGACCCACTCCGATGATGGCGACGTCGTTCATCAGGTGCCCTCGGACGCCTGAGACTCGATCGGAGCGAACGCGAACGTGAGTATCTCGTTGCCTTCTCCATCGACGTAGAGCGGGACGATCCGAAGCTCTACCTCCATTCCGAAGTCGAGCTTCCCTGGGTCGCTCTCGGTCAACCGAGCTTCGACCCTCACCACTTCGTCGAGCTGCACGAGTCCTACTCCGAATGGCTCAAAGGACGACGCCGGTGCACCGCCCAGGTAGTCGAAGCTCGGCGGAAAACCCTGCGTCGTCCAGGAGACGAGTGAGCCGCGCCGCGGGAGCTGCAGTTCGATCATGCTCGGCGCGCTGCATCGGGGACATCGGGACTGCACGGGAAAAGTCACAGCTCCACACAACCCACACCGGCTTCCGAGCAGGTGTGGATCATCAGAGGGCCACGTGAAGATGTCAGCGATCGCCTTCTGCATCAATGCTCCTCGACCCGCACCCCGATGAACGCCAACGATAGTCGGTGCAGTCCCAAACATCCAGAGCTTTTGGCGGGGTGGACCGTCCCCGATTCGGCCAAAGCGTCCTGGCTCATCCGGGATCTGTGGGTCAATCGCTACTCGGCCCCGTCCACATCGTCGATGACGACGGCGAGGAGGTGGCGACCGGTGTCGAGGGAGAGGTGTGGTTCGAATCGCCTCACCGTTTCGAGTACCACGGGGATTCAGAGACGACAGAATCCGGGCCTCCAGTAGTTGACCCCGTTCGCTAGGGCATGATGGCGGTGCGAGCGGCGGGTTCAGGCGCCACCTGGCGCCGGAAGAGGGCTCGCTCAAGGGAACCGAGCAGCCGATTTCGGACCTCGATCGGACTGATGAGTTCATCCTGACCGAAGCTCCGAGCCGACCGGTACGATGCCTCAACCTCAAGTTGGCGGAGTTGGGCTGCCTCGTCCACGTCGGAGCCCCGGGCCCGACTCATTGCTGCTGCCCCCATTGCCCCCATGGTGGCACCGGGAAAGGTAAACGTCGCTGATTGCCCATCAAAGGGGATGATCCCCATGACCATCGATCCAAAGCCGTAGGCCTTACGCAGGGTGACGGCCAGCTTCGGGACCCGGGCCTGGGTTTGAGCCGCGTACATTCGAGCTCCACTGCGCAGAATTCCCTGTTGCTCCGATTGGCTGCCCGGCATGACCCCTGGATTGTCGGCCAGAAAGATGATTGGCAGGTGGAATGAGTCGGCGACGGTGATGAAATGGGCGGCCTTGTCCGCCCCATCGGCGTCCAGTGATCCGGCGAGCACATTCGGTTGATTGGCGACCACGGCCACAGGATGTCCGCCAAGGCGGGTGAGCGCGCAGATAAGCGATCGGCCGAACTGCGGCTGTATCTCGAAGCAGGAGTCGTGATCGAATACAACCTCCAATACCTCGTGCATGTCATATACGCGCCGCCCGTTCGACGGGATGATGCTCAAGAGTTCCGGAACGTCGCGAAAGGCCTCATCGGTAGGTTCTACATCCGGTGGGTACGACCAGGCCGACGACGGGAAATAGCGGAGGTAGGCCCTGACCAGATTGAGAGCTGCACCGTCGTCCGGTGCGACATTGTGGACCAATCCGCTCGCGACGGCGATGGCTGGTCCGCCGAGATCTTCCTTGCTGATCACCTCACCCAGGGACTCGGCCACGACCGGGGGGCCCGCCGTGAACACGGATGCGTGCGCACTCATCACCGTGAAGTCCGAGATCGGCGCAACCAGCGCGCCGTGACCGGCGGAGGCGCCGAGTATGGCCGTCACCAGCGGTAGCTTCCCGGAACAGGAGGCCTGGGCGAGAAGGTCGGTGGGTGACCGGGGGTGGGACTTCCCGTCGGCCCTGAATCCAGCCCCTTCGAGCATCATCACCAACGGGATGCGATCGAGTTGGGCGATTTCAGCTACGCGATAGCGCTTGGCGTTGGCCGTCGAACTGATGGTTCCGGCCATAACGGTGAAGTCTTCGGCGGCAACCATGACCGGTCTGCCGTCCACCAACCCCGAACCGATGACCACAGCGTCCGCCGGGGCGTCGGTTCCGCCCACCATGGTGCCGATCTCCTGAAAGGAACCGGAGTCGAGTAGGTGGTCGATGCGAGCCCGGACGTCCAGCTTTCCGGCGTCACGGTGCTTTCGCAGTCGTTCCTCACCGCCCATCGCGCGGGACGCGGCACGACGGGTCTCGAGGTCGTCGAGTGCATCCTTCCAGCCTTCGGCTCCGTCAGTCCAGGTCATCGAGGCCTATCGCCCGGAGAAGTTCGGCGGGCGGCGTTCGGTATAGGCCATGAATGCTTCCTTCATATCGTCGGTCCTCACATTTACGCTCTGGGCCAGAGCTTCGACTTCGAGTGCCTGGGCCAAGGAGACGTTTCCGGCGTTGTCCAGCTGTCGTTTGATCATGGACACGGCGACCGGCGGGCCGGCTGCTATCGCCTCGACTATCTCCCGTGTGGCATCGTCCAGTTCGTCCTGTGGCACCACCGCATTGACCAGACCCAATGAAAGGGCGTCCGACGCAGTGATGACCCGTCCGGTGAAGGCGATCTCCTTTGCCTTGTGGACCCCGATCCTCTGGCGGAGCAGCCAGGAAGTGCCGAAGTCGAGGCTGAGGCCACGCTTGGCGAAGATGGCCGAGAATCGGGCGCGGTCGGAGCACCAGATCATGTCGGCGGCGAGCGCCAGGCCGAGCCCAGCGCCTACGCAGATCCCGTCGACCTTGGCCACCACGGGCACCGGACAGTCGTGTACGGATTGCACCGTGTCGGCCAGAACCCTCATCCCGTGCAGGATATGTTCCGGCTCCCGTTCGGGCCCACCACTGTCACCACCGGTCAGGTCGGCACCGGCGCAAAACTCACCGCCGGCTCCGGTGAGAATGACAGCCCGGGAGCCGGAGTAGGCGACGTCACGGAAGGTGGCGCCCAACGCGACCCACATATCGCCGGTACATGCGTTCTTGGCCTTGGGGCTGTCGATTGTGACTGTGGTGACGTGACCCTCTTCCGCAACGATGATACGTGGATGGTAAGAAATAGGACCAGTAGGCACGTGAAACATCTACAGGTTCATTGCTGACACGTCAAGTAGGCCAATGGGGCCCGACCGACCGGAGTCTGAATCAGAGGAGGCGTTGCGGTGGACCTCGGTGTTCGAGATCGCGGGTATCTGATCGTCGGAGGAACCGCTGGAATTGGCCCGGCGGCGAACGCCCTGGCTCGGGAGGGCGCAAGGGTAGCCGTCGTGGGAAGGCACCCTGATCGGGCCGACACGGCAGCGGCCACGATCTCGGCTCACGGCGGTCACGCGGTGGCAATTGTCGGTGACGTGACTCAGCGGGGTGGTGCCGAGCGGGCGGTCGAGCAAGCCGTCGAATCCCTCGGTGATCTGGTTGGTATGGCGGTGACGACTGGTACCGGTCCACGATGTAGGGGGAGCGAATGGTGAGTACGGTTGATCGAGCACACGACTGCCTTTGCAATGTGGACATGGGTGATGGCCCGGCGTCCGACTGGATGGCCAAGGTGAAGAAGGACACGTTCAAGTCCAACTTCGACATGCGCAACCGGGAATTGCCCGAGATGCTCGAGGAGATGGACGCCCAAGGCGTGCGCCGAGCGGTGCTGATCACCAGCATCTCAAAGCCATCGATACGGGCCGCTCAGTTCGTCGAGGCCCGCCCCGATCGATTCAGTCTGGGTCTCGGGGGCCACAACCTGCTCCGGCCCATTCCTACGTTGCGAGCCCTCGAATCCTTTGTCGCCAACAACCCTGTGGCATATCTCACCGTGGGTCCGAGTTTCTGGGGGGACGGTCGCTATCCGCCGACGGAGTCCGTGTACTTCCCTTTGTATGCGAAATGTTGCGAGCTGGATATTCCGCTCTGCATGAACACGGGTCTGCCGGGGCCGCCCATCCCCGGCGAAGCACAGAACCCGATCTATCTCGATCGAGTCTGCTACCACTTCCCCGAACTCAAGCTCTCCATGATCCATGGAGCTGACCCCTGGTGGGATACCGCCATACGGCTGATCATCAAGTACAGCAACCTACGACTGATGACGTCAGCCTGGTCCCCCAAACGTCTACCCGAATCGCTACTCCACTTCATGAGGACCAGAGGCAAGGACCGGATCATGTTCGCGTCCGACTCGCCGGTCCTCTCGATCACCCGGACAGTCACCGAGGCCGCTGCACTCGATCTCCCTCCCGAGGTACTTGACAACTACCTGTACGCCAATGCGGAGAGTTTCTTCTTCTCACGCCCCGGTGCCGTCGGCTGACCGACCTCGAACTGCCGTGCTCCAGGCATCCACCAGGTCCTTGGTACTGGTCACGGTAGCGAGCAACGACAACGAGTTGTCGATAACAGTGCTCGCGTACTCCCGCGGTACCCCTGCTACTGCGTCCCGAGGAAGTACGACCTGGTAGGCGGCGTTGACTCCGTCCATGACCAAGCTTGGAATGGTGCCGCACCTTCGCTGCCCGGCGAGAGATCGCCGCCCAGTGTCTTCACGGCTCCGAACAGCCTGGCGTTCCGATTCGCCCCCAAACCATCGTTTCGCCGGTGCACCAGGCAGTGGACAACCTGCACTCCAGCGGCCCGTGCGGCCGGGAGCAGGTGCGCGATGTTCGGGACAGCCTCTCGCTGTGCTTCTTCGGCCAACTCACGAAGGGGCGCTCCGGCGCCGATCACACCGTTCTGACATTCCTGTGTGACGATTGCCGTGTGGAGTGGGTCGACGAGGTTCCTGAGGGATGAGCGGGGCAACGCGATCAACTCCTCACATCGTCGGAGGCGTTCGGACCCTAGGAAGTATGTAGAGGATTCACTATACTCATGTGGCGATGTGACGACCGGGTCGATCGCCCTGACGGAGTGAGGACGACGTGAAGATTCCGTTCACCTGGAAGCCGACGGGCTGGTTCATGATCGGGTGGTCGATCGAGTTTCCCGTCGCCCAGGTGCGGCCCCTTCGGTACTTCGGTGAGGATCTGGTGGCCTTTCGGGATGACGATAACCAGCTCCACGTTCTCAACGCCCACTGTGCTCACCTCGGCGCCCACATCGGGCACGGGGGACGCGTGCGCGGTGACTGTGTGGAGTGCCCGTTCCACGGTTGGGGTTGGGGGTCCGACGGTAGCAATCGATACATTCCCTACGAGGACCATCCGAACCGGTCGAAGACGCTCCGGGTGTGGCCAGTTCGTGAGCAGCATGGTTGTGTCTTCTTGTGGCACCAACCACAGGGCGAGGCGCCTCGTTGGGAGCTGCCCGACATCTTCGGAGCCTTTCCTCACCTCCCCCAGGATCCGGCCGTCTACTACCGCCCCTATCCCGAGCTGTCGACCCGCTATGAGCGTGAACCGGTGCACCCTCAGCTTCCGGCTGAAAATGCGCCGGACAGTGTCCACTTCGAGTACGTCCACCGGGCCACCGTGACCCCGAAGCTGCTGAACTGGGAGATCGTCGACCAGGAGTGGCGGTTCCTCACCGGGTGGCCGGACGTCGGAAGTGATGAACCGGGGGCAATGTCATTACGCATTCACAGCATTCTCTTTGGGCTAGGTGGAGCAATGAGTGCGTTCGAGGGCTCGTCGAACTACCGGTTGGTGTTCGCCACCACTCCGGTGGAGGACGGATGTTCTGACATGTTCTATTCAATCTGGTGGCCCCGACGCCCAGGGGACACGTCGGACATTCCTCCGGTCGAGATCAGCGAACGCGTCGTCAAGGAATTCCTTGTGACGCTCGAAGACGACCTGGAGATCTGGCGGTACCAGGACTACGTCGAACACCCGGCGATGGCCAGACAGGATGCTCGGCCGTACAGCGCGGTCCGTCGGTGGGCCAGGCAGTTCTACGAGACCGAGCCGGTCGGCGAATGAGTGGGTTCCGGTGAGCGGGAGCGACGAGTGGAACTGAATCTCACGCCAGAGGAGGTGCAACTGGTCGACGCCGTGCGGTCCCTGTTGCAGCGTGAGTCCACCGCCGAGCGGGTCCGAGCTTCGGAGAAGACCGGGTTTGACCCGAGCCTTTGGAACGACCTGGTGCAGCTCGGTGTCCCCTCCATGGCCGTCGGCGACGGACATACGGAGGCGGCCTCGCTCTTCCAACTGGCGCTGGTGGCCGAGCAGAGCGGTGCCGCCCTCGCCCCCGCCCCCGTGCTCGAGGGATTTGTGGCCGCCCGACTGCTGGCCCGCTGCGGCGAGGATGTCGGTGATCTGCTGACGTCGGTGTGCGCCGGAGATCTGATCGCCACACTTTCATTGCGGCTGGCTGCCCACGGGACGCCGAACCTGGTGCCGGCCGGGGCGATCGCCCACCTGGTTCTGACACTTGATGGGGACGATCTTGTCGCTTCTCGATCGGACCCAACGGGGGTGCGGGTCGAAAATCTGGGTGGCCTGCCGCTCGGGTACTGGGAGCCGGGGGTCGGCGCGAGGTCCGTCCTGGCCACTGGATTGGGCGCGCGATCCGCATATGCCGCGGCCCTCACTGACTGGAAGCTGCTGTCGGCAGCACAGTTGACAGGACTCAGCGCCGCGGCCCTCGGGCTCGGAGTCGAATACGTGAAGTCCCGTGAGGTGTTTGGCGCTCCGATCGCGACATTCCAGACGATTGCCCATCGCCTCGCCGACGACGCCACCGCTGTCGACGGATCTCGTCTCCTCACCTACAAGGCCGGGTGGTCGGTGGACGAAGGTCGGACCGAAGGGGAGATCCTCGCATCGATGGCGTGGCTGTTCGCAACCGAGACTGCGCTCGATGTGACGCGGGACGCTCTCCACTATCACGGCGGTTACGGATTCACAACGGAGTACGACATTCAGCTGTATTTCCGCAAGGCCAAGGCCTACTCGCTGCTCTGGGGAGATCCGAGGGTTGAGTACCGGGGCCTCGCTGACCTGCTTCTCGCGCCCGGATGCAAATACGTGCCTGGTGGCGAGGTTACGTGAACTTCGACATCGACGATTCGAATCCACAGTTCAGACGCGAAGTGGTCAGATTCCTTGATGAGCACGCACCAGCCGACCTGATCGAACGCAGCCGTCGAACCGGAACGAATCACGACTGGGAGCTCCATCGAGCGCTCGGTGCTCGCGGCTGGTACGCCGGTGGGTGGCCGACCGAGTACGGCGGACGGGGAGACGAAGGCTCATCGGAGATCCTGGTCCTCTCCGATGAGATGGAGCGGAGGGGAATTCCCTTCGACGGGCTCGGCATGACCATGCTGGTCGCCAACACGATTTTACGGGCCGGTTCCGAGGAGATGAAGCGAACCGTCCTTCCTCGAGCCCTGGCCGGTGAGATTGTGATGTGTCTGGGCTACACGGAGTCACACGGAGGTTCAGACGTGGCCGCGGCGAAGACCACGGCTGTTCGGGATGGCGACCGCTGGGTGATCAACGGCCACAAGATGTTCACCACCTTGGCCCATGAGTCCGAATATGTCTTCCTGCTCACCCGGACCAATCCGGAAGCGCCGAAGCATCGGGGGCTCACGATGTTCTTGGTGCCGTTACACGCTCCCGGGGTCGAGATCCAGCCGATCTGGACCATCGGGGATGTGCGGACCAATGCGACCTACTACACCGATGTGGTCGTTCCGGATTCGGCCCGAGTCGGGGAGATCGATGAGGGTTGGGGTGTCATGGGTATCGCGTTGATGTTCGAGCGAACCGGCGGCGGGGCGGACGCCCGTTTGTTCGGTCAGGCGGTCAGGGCGGCTGCATCGATCGCTACCGCGGATGGCAAGACCCTTCTCGATGACGAGAGCGTGAGGGAGCGGTTGGCCAGGCTGGCCATCGAGCGCGAGATCTCGATGCTGCTACGCCTTCGGAGTCAATGGGCCCAAGCCCAAGGATCCCGGTCACTGATCGAGGGCTCAATGTTCAAACTGTTTTCCGCCGAATCGCAGGTACGAGCCGCGAGCGACCTGCTCGACATCTTCGGCCCGCTCGGGATCCTCGAAGCGGGCGAGCCGGATGCTCCCGGTTCGGGTGAGTTCACCCACGAATTCCGTCACTCGATCGTTCTGCCGATCTACGGCGGTTCGAGCGAGGTCCAGCGCAGGATCATCGCCGAGCGAGGCCTCGGCCTGCCTCGCTCCTAGCCTGCCTGAATCGGTGGTACGAGCTCAGTCCTGGTGGTGGAGGAGGTCGATCACCGTCTCGGCCTCCTGGCCCAGCATTACCCGGCCGACAATGGACATGTGGGATCGCCAGTGCTCCTCGGCCTCTGCCGCTTTACCCTCTTCGATGAGTTCGGCGAGGCGCTCCTGGGATCGGATTCCGCGTCGGCGGACTGCGATCGAACTGACAGTGTCCTCGCTGCTGCTGACGGCGGTTACCGCCCGGAACACGATCTCGTCGAGCATCTCGGTCAGGATGCTCAGGGTCTGATTGCCGGCCAGTTCCACCAAACGTTCGTGGAAGAGGACGTTGGCCTTGCCGAACGACTCGGGATCCTCCAGTGTCGCCCGCTCCTCTTCGATGAGGACCCGAAGTTGGGCCGCCACCGATCTCCGCTTGCGTGACGACGCAGCGGCCTTGGCGGCCAAGGGCTCCAACATGCTCCGGGCCTCGAATACGTCAGCCAGCGGCACGTTTCGCGACTGGAGCACCAGGGCCGCTGTCCTGGCGGTCATCCGGTGGTCCGGCGATTGGACCACCACTCCTCCGTGCAGGCCTCGTACCACCCTGATCAGCCCCTCGGTTTCGAGAATCCGCAAGGCTTCCCGCAGGGATGGTCGGGACACCCGGAATCGCTCGACCAGATCAGGTTCACGTCCGAGGGAAGCTCCGTCGGCAAGTTCGCCGCTGACAATCAGGCCCCGCAATTCGTCGGCGATCTGCTGCGGCTTCTCCCGCTGGACGATGTTGCCCTTCTTGCCCACGGCCACGCCTGTCTTGCCCACGGCCACGCTTGCGCTCCAGTCGTCTTTCAAAGAGGTCGGGTCGGATCACCTTCTCGCTCCGTGAGCCTACCGTTGTGGCCAAGGCCCAAAAGGTATGGACCTTCATCCGTTGGCTGGGTGGCGGCTCCCCGAGGTTGGACTGCCTCGGGATCAGACTTGATTTCATTTAGATGTTTTAGGTACCCTCGATTGGAGGAGAGGCAAACTGCACGGAGCATTGCGGGAGCGATCCCGGGGGACTGGAGTTGAGTTGGTGATTGTCGGCCTGAGGGGGATCGTGAGAATCGGATGTCCGACGTCGGTGAACCAGAGGTGGTGACCGATGTCCATCGAGGAGATCGAGGTCTTCAGGGGTAGGGCCCGGGAGTGGATCCGACAGAATCTGCGTCCCCGTGATTCCGACCCCTCCGATGTGGTCAGGTCGAACCTGGGAGAGGAACAGGAGCTGGCTGCTGTCGACCACGACCGGTCCGTCCAGAGGCGGATGTTCGACGGTGGATTCGCCGGCATCACCATCGACCCCGACTATGGCGGCCAGGGCCTGTCGATAGACCACCAGGCCGCATTCGTCGACGAGCTGGCCGGATACGAGTACCCCTCCAGATTGCAGATTCCCACGTTCACCCCGTGTGCGTCGGTGCTGTTGGAATTCGGGACCGAGGAACAGAAGCGACGTCACATTCCGGCGATCCTCCGCGGGGAAGAGCTGTGGATGCAGCTTCTCTCCGAACCGAGCGGGGGCTCGGACGTCGCTGGAGCCTTGACCACGGCGGTGCGAGACGGCGACGAATGGATCCTGAACGGATCAAAGATATGGACAACGGGGGCCTGGTGGTCGGACTGGGGTCTCTGTCTCGCCCGTTCGAACTGGGATGTCCCCAAGCACCGTGGACTCAGCGTGTTCATCCTCCCACTCCACCAGCCTGGCGTTACCGTCAGTCGGATCGAGATGCTGAATGGATCGCGGGAGTTCTGCCAGGAGTTTCTCACTGACGTCCGTGTTCCCGATTCCGACCGGATCGGCGGTATCGACGAAGGCTGGTCTATCGGCACCCGGTGGCTCTTCCACGAGAGGATGCTCTACAACTCACCTCTGGTGACCCATCCGGCCGATGCCTCGGCCACCTATGTCGGGATGACCCCGGTCGTAGGAGTCGCCCGTGACACCGGTCGACTCGACGATCGGCTGGTACTGGACCTGATCGGTGAAGCTCGCATGCTCGAGCTGGTGGGTTCGGCACTGCAGGGCCGAATCAGCCTGGGGATCGGATCAGGTCGGTCGCACGAGCAATCGGCTGCCATTACCCGGTTGTTCAGTGGTGTCGCGTCGGCTCGCAGCCGCACGATCGCCTTGGAGATTGCAGAATCAGTGGGAGCTGCCTGGTCGGACGAGGACGGAGCCGCGGCAGAGTCGGCCACGGGCTTCCTCATGCGACAGTCCGGCTGTATTGGGGGCGGAACGACCGAGATGGCCCGGAACGTGATCAGCGAGCGGGTCCTCGGCATGCCGAGGGAGCGATCGACCGATAGGGACATCGTGTTCCGTGACGTCCCCCGAAACACCCACCCACGGCGGTAGCAATCAATCGACCAACGGAACCAGGAGAGACCCGATGACAGCAGTGATGACAGGTGTCCGCGTGTTGGAGGTGGTCGAGCACACATTTGTCCCTTCTGCATCTGCGCTCCTGGCCGACTGGGGTGCCGAAGTCATCAAGATCGAACCGGGTTGTCGACCGCCGCCGGCGTCGAGATCGTCTACAAGTTGGCGTCGACCGCCGACGTCTTCCTCACCAACAAGGTCCCGCGCGTCCGGAAGAAGCTCAAGATCGATGTGGATGACATCAGGGCGTTCCGGAGCCGGACCGGGACTCGCTCGTGGGCGTCCCAGTAACTGCGCCGCATCTCGACGAAACGATGTGGGCTCGATGCCGTACTCCTCGGGGGCCGGCCGGCGACGGCATTGAGGCCGATATTGGGGATCCGGGTTCCTTCGAACTCCTAGACGTCGTCGCCGGCCTCGGTTCGCACGATCCGAGGTGCCCGATCCACGTATTGCTAAGCCAACCTTCCTTCGAACAGATCGGGCGGTTCGACCGCATGATCGTCGACACTGACGAGAATCAGATCTTCGACCTTCACAAGCACCTCCCCCCATCGTTCGGCTCATGGCGCGTGCTTAGATACCTCTAGATAGTTTATAGACGCCGGCGTGGCCTACGCTGCAGTAACCGACCGGAGAGACCGATGGCAGACCTTTACTGGGATCCGTTCAGCCCCGAGCTGAGAAACGATCCGTATCCGCTCTGGAAGCGGCTACGGGACGAGTGCCCCGTGTACTACAACGACCGACTGGACTTCTGGGCGCTGACCCGCTTTGCCGATATCGAGCGGGCCCACAAAGACGTGGAGGTGTTCAGCTCAAGCCACGGAACGACACTCGAATCGATGACGGCCGAACCGAGTGAGACTGGTCTGATCATCTTCATGGATCCGCCGAAGCACACGATCCTGCGGCGTCTGGTGTCCCGGGCGTTCACGACCAGACGGGTATCGATGCTCGAGGACCGGATCCGGAGCGTCTGCGCTGACCTGCTCGATCCACACATCGGTGGCGGCTTCGACTACGTGCAGGATTTCTCGGCCATCCTCCCCCCGACGATCATCTCCTTCCTCCTCGGCGTCCCCGAAGGGGACCAGGAGCGTCTCCGGCACGTCGTGGACAATGTATTCACCACCGACGAGTCAGGTCCCGGAATGACCGGCGACATCGCGCAGCAGGCCATTCTGGAACTCCTCGAGTATCTCGGGGGCCAATTCCGTGCCCGCAGGGCTCAGCCACGCGATGACATGTTCACCGAGCTGGTACAGGCCGAGATCACCGATGAGACAGGCGAGGTCCGCCGCCTCACCGATGACGAGCTGGTCGGCTTCGGCATCCTCTTGTTCGCAGCCGGTTCGGAGACGGTTGCCAGGCACCTCGGATGGGCGGCGAGTGTTCTGCCTGACTATCCGGACCAGCGGTCTGAGCTGGTCAAGGACTTCTCCCTCATCCCGAACGCAATCGAGGAGCTCCTCAGACTCGAACCGCCTTCGCCGGTGCAAGGACGGTGGATAACCGAAGACGTCACCCTCCACGGAGTCACCATTCCCGCGGACTCCCGCGCGCTGACTGGTGACCGGGTCGGCCGGTCGGGACGAGCGCAAGTACCAAGACCCTGACGTCCTCGACATCTACCGCGAGGTCGATCTGCACCTGACCTTCGGCTTCGGCGCGCACTTCTGCCTGGGTGCCGCCCTCGCCCGGATGGAGGGCAGGATCGGACTGGAGGAGACCTTTAAACGTTGGCCGGAGTGGTCGGTGGACCGGGAGCACTCCGAACTCCTCTACACGAGCACGGTGCGGGGACCACTGCGGTTGCCTATATATACCTGAGGAGGATCAGCCCACGGGGCTCTCCGCCTTCCATCTTGCCTGGTTGGCGCGGACTCCTTCGACGATCTTGGCCCAGCGGGGGAGGGTCTCGCTGATCCGCATGTCGAACGAGCTCACCGACCGGAACTCCAGTATCTCCACGCCCTCCGGTCCCGCGGTATAGGCGTAGCGGGAGTCCGACGGTACGAAGAACCCTTCGCCTGCGCCGAGGATCAGGCGCCCCATGTGGATTTCACCCTTGGTGATGTAATAGAGGCAGTCGGCACTGTGGGAATGTCGGGGCAGGGCGAAATCAGGTCCGAACCAGGACCAGACCAGGCTCATTCCATCCGATGTCGGATCGCCGAAGAGCGTCTTCACCACATGACCGTCCGACAACGCCCATTCCATCATCTGTTCGGGCGCGGCCGGCTCCACTTCCGGCATGCTCATCATCCCCGATTCGTACAGGGACTTGGCCTGCTCGAGGCCAAACCTCTCGAAGCGCCCGCTGCGCCCATCGGTAGTCGCCATCGGTGCTCCTCTCTGCGGCCGGCACGAACATGCGAACGGCCGTTTCGATGGTATCGCTGATCGCCCGGTTCGACCCGGAATCATATAGAGGAAAGGCGCCCCGGTTGGTCGGCGATGGTACGTTGGCCGATGTGACAGTCGAGCGCCTCAGCGGCAGAGCCGCCATCATCACCGGAGGTGCCTCGGGAATAGGGCTCGCAACCGCACGGCGCTTCGTCCGGGAGGGTGGTGCGGTCATGGTGGCCGACATCGATGCCGAAAGACTCGACCGGGTCAAAGAAGAGTTGGGAGACGCCGTCGAGGTCCACTCGTGTGATGTCCGTATCGAATCGGATATGCACGAGCTGGTCGATGCCAGCCGTCAACGATTCGGTGGCTTGGACGTCGTCTTCGCCAATGCCGGAATCGGGGGCTTCTCGCCCATCGTCGATGTCGACGTCACCGAGTGGATGCGGGTGATCGAGATCAACCTGCTGGGTCCGTTGCTCGCAATCAAGCACGCTGCACCACACATGCCTCGTGGTGGATCGATCATCCTCACGGCAAGCCTGAACGCGGTGCAGCCGGCATCGGGGATGAGCGCATACTGCTGCTCGAAGTCCGCACTGTCCATGTTGGCGAACGTAGCTGCCATGGAGCTGGGACCGTCGGGCATACGGGTCAACGCCATTGCTCCAGGACTGGTGAAGACCGGATTGACCGAAGGGATGTGGTTGATCCCCTCGATCGTCGACGAATTCATCGAAAACGCCCCACTGGGGACACACCCGACGGCGGATGACGTCGCCAACCTCGTTACCTTCCTGGCATCAGACGAGTCGCTGCACATCTCGGGATCCCTGCACCTGATCGACGGCGGAGCTCATACGAAGCGCTACCCAGACGTCATGAGGCATCTGGAGGAGTTCGCCCAGCCGTAGTGTGGCGGAGCATCAATTGACCTGATCGACAAGGGTCATGCCGGATGCACCAGGTAAGTGGAGCGGTTGCCGTGGTGCATGAAAGGTCTTAAGCTTTCTGTGGTCGACGGCACTGTTCGATTGACGCGAAACGGAGATGCCATGGGGAACGAACTTCGAGCAATCGACGCGGACAACCACTACTACGAGCCGCTCGACTCGTGCACCCGGCACCTCGACCCTGCGTTCAGGCGGAGGGGTGTCGAAGTACTCGATCAGGGCACTCACAAGGTGCTTCTGGCCGGTGGACGTAAGTTCAAGTTTGTCCCGAATCCGACATTTGACCCGGTGATCGTGCCTGGCTGCCTGGATTTGCTCTTCCGAGGCCAAATACCGGAGGGAGTGGATCCCCGTACGCTCACTCAGGTCGAGCCGATCCACCCCGAGTACCGAAATCGAGACGAGCGTATTGCCACCATGGATGAGCAGGGGCTCGAAGCCATCCTGATGTTTCCGACGCTCGCCTGCGGGATCGAACAGGCACTGCGGGAGGACATACCGGCGACCATGGCGACGCTCGATGCGTTCAACCAGTGGTTGGAGGAGGACTGGGGGTTCTCGTACCGGGATCGGATCATCACCGCGCCGATGCTGTCCCTCGCCGACCCGGCGGCGGCACTCGAGCAGTTGGAATCGCTCCTCCTTCGAGGTGTGCGCATGGTTCACATGCGGCCGGCTCCGGTGCCGATCGAAGGTGGTCGAGGTCGATCATTTGGTGACCCGGCTCACGATCCGGTGTGGTCCCGACTCGCAGAGGCAGGAATACCAGTGGCCTTCCATCTGGGAGACAGCGGGTACGAGATGTTTGCCGGCGCCTGGGGTGCCCAGGACCACTTCGAGTCCTTTCGTGGCGTGGACACGCTGTCTCGGCTGCTGGTATCTGACCGACCGATTCATGACACGGTCGGGAGCATGGTCGTTCACGGAGTCTTTCATCGCCATCCCGGCTTGCGGATCGCCAGCATCGAGAACGGCTCGGACTGGCTCCCGTTGCTGGTCAAGAGACTGCACAAGCTAGCCAACCAGAACCCCAGGGCGTTCAGCGACGACCCTCTCGATACGATACGCAACCACGTTTGGGTGACTCCGTACTATGAGGAGGATATTCGCCATCTGGCCGACCTCATCGGTACGGACAAGGTCCTGTTCGGTTCGGACTGGCCCCACGGTGAGGGCCTGGCCGAACCACTGACCTTCACCAAGGAGCTTCACGCCTTCTCCCCAGACGAGGTCAAGAAGATTATGCGGCAGAACGCGCTCGACCTGTTAGGTGTTAGGTCGTTGGAGAGGACGGCCGCGTGACGATCACGCCTACCGAGGAGCGGCGGGACGATGCGGACCTCGAGTCGGATGTCACCTCCTGGCTGAAGGAACACTGGGACCCCGATTTGTCGGTGTCCGAGTGGTGGCAGCTGGTGGGAGCATCCGGTTGGACGGCGCCGCACTTTCCGATCTCCTGGGGTGGGCGCGGCTACTCGCGCCGGTCGGTAGCGGCAGTCCGGGCCGCCTTCACCCGCGAGGGTGCCCTTCCGGCGCCGGGTGGCCTCGGGTTGCTCATGGCTGCCCCGACCATTCTCAGCCACGGAACCCCCGAACAGATCGCTCGATTCGTGCCGGACATCTACTCCGGCAGCAAGGCCTGGTGCCAGCTCTTCAGCGAGCCCGGGGCCGGTTCCGACCTGGCGTCGCTCTCCACGCGGGCCGAGCGAGACGGCGACAAGTGGATCATCAACGGGCAGAAGGTGTGGAGTTCCATGGCTGCCGGGGCCGACTACGGGATGCTCCTCGCCCGCACCGATCCGGCCGTGCAGAAGCACGCCGGAATTTCGTGGTTCGCCTTCCCCCTTGATCAGCCGGGGGTGGAAGTGCGCCCGCTGGTTGAGATCACCGGATACGCACTTTTCAACGAGGTCTTCATCGATGAAGCGGAAGTCGCCGACGCCGATCTGATAGGAGGTCTGGACAACGGATGGTCGGTGACACAGTCGACTCTCATGTTCGAGCGGACGGGCATAGGGGCGGGCGGAACGATGAGCGGATTCCCCCCTGCCGGAGCTCGAGGTGGCTTTCTCGATCGTCGTGTCGGAGACGCGACGAGTGTGAAAGCACCTCCGTCAGGGAGCAAGGTGCTCTCCTTGTCGGAACTGATCGACCTGGCCCGCGAACACGGGCGCTCCGAGGACCCTTTGGTCCGACAGAAGCTGGCCCGCCTGTTCGGGTTCACCCGGATGGGGGAGTGGACAGCCCGACGAACGGAGACCGAGATGGCCCGTGGAGGAGGTGCGGGTTTCGCCAACCTCGGGAAGCTGGCACAGAGTCGAATCTCCAAGCTGTCGACTGAGATCGGGTGCGACATCCTCGGGCCATCCTCCATGCTGTGGGATCCCGACGGTCCGGTTTCGGGACGTTATGCCGAGGCACTGGTCTTCGCCTGCCGCGTCCTCGATCTACGGTGGCACCGACGAGGTGCAGAAGAACGTCATCGGCGAGCGCGCCCTGGGTCTTCCACGCGAGCCCGATCCCCTCAAGGGGACGCCCTTCGCCGAGAGATCGCAGCGTATCTCAGCGCTCTTCGGTGGCAGCTTCTGAACCAGGTGGCGAAGAGCCGTGGGATTCGAGGATCGAGTGGAAGAGCAATCCCGTTCTGCGTTGTATCCGTGGGGCCGACTCGTTTGAAGTTTGCCGAAGGCTCAGTAGAAACATCTAAAGGAAGGCTGGTAGAATCGTGGTGAGCCCGAAGAGGGAACGGACGGTCTCCGGTGCCTGATCCCCGAATAGTTCTGGAAAGCAACCGGGACACCGGGATCGGTCGCGTCACGATCAACAACCCGTCCCGGCGTAACGCGTATGACCCGGAGATGCGGCGGCTGTTGGCCGAATACTTGGATGAGCTGGCCGAGGATGACGAGATCAAAGTCGTGGTTCTGCGTGGGGAGGGTGGCGTATTCAGCACCGGTGCCGACATGGGGAATGCCTACGCCTGGTACGGCCCGCAGGACGAAAAGGAAAACGGCAACGGCAAGAGTCGGCGACCGAGCCAGCGTCGGCGGCTCACGGTGGACCGGAAGACCTTCCAGTTCTACCACGACTACATGGGCTATCCGAAGGTGACCGTGGCCGAAGTACGAGGCTATGCGCTGGGGGGAGGCTTCGAGTTGGCCTTGATGTCGGACATTTCCGTGGTCGCCTCCGACACCATCGTGGGAATGCCGGCAACCCGGTTCCTCGGTCCGGCATTGGGAGGGCTACACATGTTCTTCCACCGGCTTGGCCCCATGCTGGCTCGGCGGATGCTGTTGACCGGCGATACTCCTCGGGCGGCTGAGTTGGAGCGGTACGGCATCTTCACCGAAGTCGTCGATGACGAACAGGTGGCGGGCCGAGCCGACTGGTGGGCGCAGAAGATCGCCCGGATGCCGGCTGACGGGATCGTCATTGCCAAGGAAGCTTTTCGCCTGGTGGAGCAGATGCAGGCCTACCAGGGGGAAGAGGCGGCGGCCTACATAGTTCACGCCTACGGCACCAACCTGCAGTTCGACGAAGACGAGTTCAACTTCGTGAAGACCAGGGCCGAACACGGCACCAAGCGTGCGTTCGAGCTACGCGACGCACACTTTCATGTACCGGAACCCTGAGATCCATCGAATCCCATCATGAACCGATCGCGGAAACCAGTCGTCGCAGCATCGGCGCGAACATGATCAGATCGTCAGGATCCGTGGCGGCCGGCATCGCACCTGACGCCGCAGCACGAAGACTCATCCGCATCAGGATGATGGCGAAGCGAAGGCCGGCAAACGCCTCGTACCAGATGAGGTCGTCGAGGCGCTCGCCTGCCACCTTCTCGTAGTAATCGACGACGCGATCCTTGCGGAGCAACTCGGCTATTCCGGTCAGGTTGCCACTCGAGAATATGTCGGGCATGAATTTGGTGATCATCTCCTGCATGAATGCGTGCAGGAACACCATCCAAGCCACGTCAACCTCTGGCGGTCCTGTGGTCGCCATCTCCCAATCGAGGACCGCTGCCGGTCGGCAGTTCCGGTAGATGACATTGCCGATCCGACTATCTCCCCAGTTGAGTACCGATCGGTCGGTGTGTGGAATGGTGCTGTCCAGCGCCGCCAGCGCTTCCTCGATGACTGGAACGCGCCTACCCTCGCGGGCCCACTCGTAGTACCCGTGCTGGGCGGCGAGTTGGCGAGCGAGTGACGATCGCTCCAGCTGGTCACTGCCGAATAGCGCAAGATCGGCGTCGGTCCGCACCTGGTGGATTCCCGCCAGGACCTCAAATTGTGGTCTGCTCGAGCTTGGTCAGGTCGGCTGCCGACAGCTCGGTCATCCATCCTTCGAGTAGGTAGGGAGGAGTATCTCTCGGTACTTCGCCTTCGACGTAACCCATGACCAGGAACGGTGTACCGAGCCAACTCGGGTTGTCCTCGTAGCGCACCACTTCCGGAACCGGCACCTCGGTGCGGATCCGGACCAGCTCCATGCAATCTTGCTGAAGCTTCAAGTCGAAGACCGGGAATACCGGGAAGGGGCTGTCCTTATGAGGGGCCAACCGGGCCACGTATCGGTCCCGGCCCACGTCGAACACGAGAGTTTCGTTGGCCATCCCATTGTCGGGCATGGTGCACATTCCCAGAACCGCTCCCGGGCCCATGACGTGGGAGACCCACTCAGCCAGATCCGGAGTGATGTCCGAGACATCGCGTCTCCAGGGCAGTGCGTCGGACGGATCGGGCGTCACTGTCTGCTCACCCCGGCCGGCTCCGGCAGCTCGAGCAGATCGAACAGATTCGCGGACATGATCCGGCGAACCGACTGCGGGTCCAGGCCGGCAAGATGGCGGGCCCATCCGAGCGGGTCATCCAGACCTTCCGGGTGCGGGTAGTCGGATCCGAAACAGATGCGCTCAGAGCCCAATAGATCGATCAATCCGTCGAGGGAGTCCTCCCAGAATGGGTTCACCCAGACATTGCGCTTGAAGACCTCTACCGGGTGCTCCGGAAACTCATTGGGCATCTTCTTCCACGCGGACTCCAGGTTGCGCAGAAGATGGCCGACCCAACTGCCCCCGTTCTCCACGCTGATCAATCGGACACCAGGGAATCGGCACAGCATGCCGTGGCAGATAGCGGAAGCGAACGAATCGTGGATCATGCGACCGGCATCGGTCACGGCGGCAAACGCCCTGGGCCGGAATGGAACGAACTCGCCGGTGACGCCCTCCCAGGTGTTCAGGTATTCCTGGTAACCGCTATCCGATGCGTGGAGGGCCACCAGGACCTTGGATTCCTCCACCCGCGCCCAGAAGGGATCGAATTCGGGAAGGAACGGTGAGCGTGTCGTTCGTGCCCCGCTCACCGGAGCCGGTCGCAGTAGTACGACCTTGGCCCCCCGGTCCAGGAGCAGCTCCAATTCGGCGATCCCCTTGTCCAGAACACATGGGTTTACCAGCGGCGTGCTGAAAATCCTCCCCCGATAGTCGTACTCCCAGTCGTCAAAGAGCCACTGGTTGAAAGCGTGGATCGCGACCTCTGTGAGCTCTGGATCATCACGGAGCCTCTCTTCGACGAGACTTGCCAGCGTGGGAAATATCAGACAGGCGTAGATCCCCTGTTCGTCGAGGAGCTCGAGGCGGGCGGCAGGCTCTCGGAACGCCGGGATGGAGCGCATGGGCTCTCCCGTCATCTCCCTCATCGACTTGCCCTGGGGATTGTTCCCCGCGTAGTAGTCCATGTGAGCGCCCGGTCGGGCGACCACCTCGAATGAAGGGTTGGGAATGAAGTCGGTGAGCGTGCTGCGGACGACCAATTTCTTTCTTCCGTTGAGCTCCACGAACCGGAAGAGGTCCTTGTGCTCGCTCGGAAGGTGCCGGGTCAGCGCATCCTCGGTCTCGTAGAGGTGGTTGTCCGCGTCGAAAACTGGAAAATCGAAGACCTCGTTCATAGCCCCAATCGTACAACGATCCGCAACCCCTGGCCCAGAGATCCTTTAGATGTTTAGCGGATCGAATCGTCGAGAGCAGGGCCGGCGACGTGACCCCGTGAGCAACGACGGCCAGGCTCGATCGGGGACGACTGGTCCGCGTTCATTACCGGCATTTCCATTCCGGTGCTCGCTTCTCGAGAAAGGCCCGGGGGCCCTCGAGGGAGTCTTCGGTGTGGAGCACCCGTTCGCGGAAGGACTCGGCCAGGATCTCCGCTTCGTGGAGGGGCAGCCCCAGGCCTTTGCGGATCGCCAATCTGGTGCCCCGGACCGCCAACGGTGCGTTTCGGTTCACCATCTCCGCCAATTCGCGGGCTCGACTGCCGAGCTCGTCCGGCGCCACCACCTCGGTGATGAACCCGAGTTCATAGGCACGCTGCGCGCTCATTCTCTCGTGCTTGCCGAGCAGGGCCATGCGCATCGCCACGTTGAGTGGCAGTGTGCGGGCGACCCGGACCATCTCGCGGCCTGACACCAGGCCGATACTCACGTGGGGGTCGAAGAATGTGGCGTCTTCCGCGGCAATCGAGATATCGCCTGTTGTGACCAGGTCCATACCGGCCCCACAGCAAATCCCGTTGACGGCCACGACGATCGGTTTGGCCATCGTCCTGAATGGCGGGGTCGCCTCTTGAGGTGCCTCCCACTCGTGGTACTGCGAGAGGTAACTACCCTCGTAGGGGACCTTTCCATCGTCAGGGATTCCTTCGACGTCGGCGCCCGAGCAGAAGGCCGGTCCGGTGGCGGTAACGATCAGTGTCCACACATCTTCGTCTCGCTCGGCGAGGGTGTAGGCGTCGTTGAGCTCCTTCGCCATCTGTCGGCTGATGGCGTTGTAGCGCTCCGGCCGATTGAACGTGATGGTGGCGATGCGGTCCTCGACTTCATAGATGATGGTTTCGTAGGTCACGCTCGTGGTCCTCTCTCGGTGATGCCAACTGGCGCCTGACTGTCGCCGACCTTCACGCCATCCGTCTGGATCACGTGCTGAAGCGCCTTCTTGTCCACCTTGTCGCTGGCGGTTCGTGGAACATCCTCTGGCTGTGCGGTCACGAACCAGAACGTGGGAACCTTAAAGCTGCTCAATCTCGATCGGACGGCATCGTCAAGGTCGTCCGCAGCCAGGGACGTGACGACCAACGCACCCACCTGTGCCCCGGTCGGGCCCTCGATGTCGGTGACGAATGCCTGCCTGACACCGGCGACACTCCTCAGCGCGGTCTCGACCTCGGATGGATAGACCGATGCGCCCTTCACTTTGAACATGTCGTCACTCCGGCCGTGGTACCAGAGGTAGCCGTCGGCATCCAGGGTACCGAGGTCCCCGGTCCGATAGAAGCCCTGGGGGTCGAAGGTCTCCGATCGGGATCGGCCGCAGATTCCCCTCATTACGTTGGGACCTCTCACCGCGATCTCTCCGCCGACGCCGGGTGGGAGCGGGGTCGGCGAATCGGGATCGAACACCCGGACCTCGATTCCTTCAAATGGCTGACCGCAGCTGCCGTACTTATCCGGCGGCAGGTCGCTGTCGAGTCGGAATCCGCAATAGGGCCCGAAGGTCTCGGTCATGCCGAAAAGGTTCGCCCGCGCTCCCGGCCGTGGGCGGATCCCTTCGGGCAGGACGGCGGAGAGACTCCCGGGTCGGAGGGTGGTGAGGTCGGTGCCGGCAAAGTCGGGATGGGCGGCGATCCGGGCCGCTTGGTCGGGCCACCCTCGGAAGAGTGTGGCCTTCTCGCGTTCTAGCAACATGAGCGTGGTGCGTGGTTCGGGGATGGCCTCGGTGATCAAGGTCGCCCCCGCCACTAGGGCTGTCATCAGGCCACCAGAGAACCCACCGGTCCAGAAGAAGGGCATCGGGATGTAGAGGCGCTCGTCCTGGGCCACACAGCGGCTGACAAGGCCTGCCGAAGTGGCCCGAATAGCACCCCCGTGGGTGTGGATCACCCCCTTGGGCACGCCCCGGCTGCCAGAGGTGAAGAGGATGACCAGGTCATCGGCGGGATGCACGCGGTCTTCGAGCGCCCTGACCATCATGCCTTCGACCCCGTCGGAGGGAAGGGCGTCGGCATTCCACACCCGACGCAAGTTGGGGAGGTCAGCGTGGCGCCCACCGCGTCCAGTGACGTCGGCGATACCCGGGGCCTGGGATTCGAGGTCCGACAGGTAGTCGTGATCCCGGAAGGTCACGGTGGAGATCAACTCGGTCACCGCCGCCGTTTCGAGCTGACTCAACAGTTCCGGTGGCTTGAGCAAGGTGCTAAGAGGCACCAGCACGGCCCCGATCCGCATGATGGCGGCGGCGGCGACGGCCCATTGGCTCCCGTTGCCCATCAGGAGGCCGACTCGAGAGGACTTTCCCACTCCCGCGGCGACCAGCCTCCCGGCGAGAATGGCGCTCGCCTCGTCCAGGTCGGCATGGCTCAGAGAACCCTGCTCGCTGATGATGGCGGGCTTGTCGCGGTGGACTGAGGCATTGTGGTGGAGCAGTGCAGGAAGGGTGAGCGACTCAGCGGTCACGGGCCAGCTCCTTGAGGGCGCGGACATCAAGTTTTCCGCTCGACATGATCGGCACCTCACCTTCGTCGACCAAGATGATTCGCTTTGGAACCTTGTAGGCGGAGAGTCGGGTGCGCAGCAAGGACCGGAGTTGTTCAGGGTCCGGAGGGGTGGCGGACGACGGCACCCGAATCACAGCTGCTACCAGCTGCCCACTTCCCGGGTCTTCGATGCCGAAGACATGGGCCACCAGCCCTGTCACCTCCAAGACAATCGATTCGACCTCGCGTGGGGAGACGTTGGCCCCCGAGGTCTTGATCACGTCACCGAAGCGGCCGTGAAAGTAGTAGAAACCCTCATCGTCGACGTGAAAGAGATCCCCGCTGTGGTACCACCCGTCGTTGTCGAAGGTTTCGTGACGCTCTTTACCGCAGTAGCCCTCCATGAGTGCGGGTCCTCGGAGGCAAAGTTCTCCGACTACTCCCACATCAGTGGTCGTCCCCTCAGGATCGACGATTTTCGCTTCGAAGTCCGGGACCGGTTTGCCGAATGAACCCCTCCGATGCTCCGGCTGTTGAGCCTCGTCATCGGTGGCCAGGCAGACACTCCCTGTCTCGGTCATGCCCAACATGTTGTGGTGGAGTTCGACATCGGTGGGTCGGATTGCCACGGGCATGATGGGGTACAGATTCCCCCGCTTGATGGAGGTGAGATCGCGCTTCGGAAACGTCGGATCATCGGGCAGGTGCGCCACGGACTGGGCGAAGCCGTTGACCATGGTCGGGCGGCTCCGTTCGATCAGATCGAGCACAGTCGCCGGGGTCTGCGAGTTCGAGCAGACGAGGGTTGCCCCGGCCTCAAGTGTTCCGAGCAACGCGTACCCGTATCCGCCGATCCAGAAAAAGGGGGAATTCGAGAACAGGATCTCGTCCTGGTCGTAGCGGCGCAGCGTGTTGAGGATCCGTAGATGGCGAACGAGCGAACCGTGGGTATGGATGACACCTTTCGGCTGGGCGCTGGAGCCAGAAGTATGGATGATGACCAGGCGATCTGACGGACCGACCCGATCCTGACTGGCTTGCAGGATGTCGGGGCTGATGGCGGCGCCGGCATCGAGCATCGATTCCACGGTGCATGCTGCTCCGTCGCAAGTTCCGGGAGAGTCGAAAGCCACCCGTCGGAGCGCGGGTGCCGACGGCGAGAACAGCTGGAGGTGTCGCGCCGGTGCCGAGTTCGGGCACCGCCTCACCGATGACCTGGACGTAGTCGTGACCGCGGTATTCATGAGCTGCGAGGAGCGTGTCGACATCAGCGTTGTTCAACAGTGTCCGCACCTCGGCGGATGTCGAGTAGGTGCTGATCGGGACAGTGATCGCCCCTATTCGGGCCGCGGCCAAGGATGCAAACAAAAACTTGGGACCATTGGGGTAGAGGAGTCCTACTCGTGAGCCCATGGACAAACCTGAGGCCAAAAACCCGCGGGCCAGGGTGGCCGAGCGCTCGGCGGCATGAGCGTAGGTAATCGTGCCGTCATCGCAGACCAGAAGCGGATGGTTCCCACGACTGCCGGCTCGGCTGTCCAACAGATCTCCGACGGTGTCCAGGGATGACGAAGTGCTCACGGTTGCCCGCGGCGCGGTGATACTTCAGGAAGCTGAGCCCGGTCACCCGCCACTGCTTCCATGGTCGCCCGACAGACGATGTTGCCGTCCAACTGCAGGTTGGCCACCGACGTGATGCGTCTCGAGTCGGACGACCGTTCGATTTCGAACTGCAGCAATTTGTGGAGTGGAGTAGGACGGCGATACTCCACATTTAGCGCCGTGGTCTTTCCGGCCACGCCGTATTCGCAGTTGTGATGTTGGATCACGCAGTCGAAGAATACGGCGAGAAACCCACCATGGACGTGGCCCGGAGGGCCTTCATAGGCGATCGGGAATGACACGCTGCCTGAAGCCCGTTCATTCTCCACCATGATCTCGTACTCGGGAAAGCAGGGATTGAACCTTCCAATGCTCCGGCCATGATCGAGGTAGACCCGTCGCTCGGGATGCTCCTCGGGCCCGATCCTCGGCAATGGGTCCGTCGGTGTGCGACGACTCAGATCGCCCTCGGCGGCGACCAGGCAGGCGATGAGTTGTGCCATCCCGTCCTCCGTGTCGTCGAGGGACAGGGCCGCGCCGATGATTCGACGTAGAAGGGGCGCAAGGGCGAGCGCCTGGGGAAGCGGTTCGTTGCCGAATACCCAAGCTCTGGTCGGTGACGATGCCGATCCCTCCGTCACGATCTTCCCCTCTCCTGGATCCCGGTTGAGTCGGCGGGCGATCCGACCCCGGGCCTCCCCGGCCGAGACCCGCGGAGTTGTCCTTTGTGCATAGTCGACGAGACATCGGTCGCCGCACGCGCACCAACGGGACGGTGATGTCCACTGATAAACATCTAGAGCTAAAGGCTAGGTTGTCGCCGGCTGGACCGCAACGCACAGGTTCGACAAGGACGAAGGTGCTTCCTGTTTTTTGGCTCACACCGAGAGCTTGAAGCGACTTCGCCTAATTCTGGGTGACCTCAGCTAGGCACGACACCCCGCTGAGCCCTATCGACTGCGAGTCATGATTGGGACGCTAGCTGCGCGACCTGACGAGTCACCGTCTTCAGGAGGTCGTCGGGGACGCCACTGGTCTCGTCCCGAGCACTCTCGATGGCTTCAGGAGTCCTTTCCAAGAGATCGTTGATGATCTCAGTGGCGCGATTGCGGGAGACCCCCCAACGGACGGCTTCATTGGCCACTCCCAGCGCCGTGATCCGATTCGTCCGCCTGACGTCGTCGATATACAGAGCGAGACGGTCATCTCCGTAGTACAGGGTGGAGAGCACGTCATACAGGGGAGTCATTCGGAGAGCTCCCGAAGCATCATGGAGGAGGGAAAAGTTCTTTCCGTGAGCGTCTCCATTGCCGACGATGCTGTTCACGACCACAGCAGCCAACAACCGCTCCAGTGAATCAGGGGCTGCCACCGTGGACAGAAGCCGAGCGATCCGCTTTAGCGACGGCCCTCCGTCCTCCTCGTACTTTGTCTCCGGCGGGATTCCTAAGGCCTGGCAGAGATCCTCCTGGTGAATTCGAAGCACAGAGCCGTCGGGGCCAACCAGCCGGTCATACCGTTCAACGACGATGAGCTTGCGACCTTCGATGACTGTCGTATCGACTTTGGCGACATTGAGGTCCAAATGCCTTGCGACACGCATGCAAAATGCCTCGTTCTCCACGGTGAAAGGGAACGCGGCAATCTCCGGCTTGAGGATGTGCGTGGTCGGTGTCCCATCGACTGGTCGGCCCCAGCGGCCGTCGGGCATGCGAGTAAGCACGAGCTTCTCTTGAACTCCGGCCAGAGAGATCCGGACACGTCCGCCAATCCCAAGCGGTGCACTCCGCAGATCCCTCACCAGGGCCTCGATTTCCTCGGAGTCGAGTGCCTCGGCGGTTGTCGTCGTAGGTGCATTGGGCGGAGGCTCGTCAGCAGGCTGGATGACGATTGCCCCTGCACAGTCTCGGCCGAGCGCCCGAATCAGACCATATGTGTCGTCTGGCAATACGGAAACGTCGCGGGCTATTGCCTTCCTCGATTCCCCTTCGGGGAGCAGCCCGTCGAGGAATGGCCGCAGCGTACCTTGCGGAAAGCGTTCTCTCCGCACAGGAAGCGACAGTGACAGGAGCGGTGTTCCCAGTGGGTACTGGGTCAACGCGGTATCGGTGTACTCCAGGCGAGGTCGTCGCCGTTCTCGATCGATGGTCGCTACATGATCGCCGTAGAGCCACACCGCCAATGTGTCGTCGGGCATCACCAGTCCGCCTTATCGAGGGTCATTCTCACCCCCAGCTGTCGGAGGACCCGGAGGAGCCGAGTGACCTGTTCGGTCTCCTTTCCGTGTTCGAGTTCGGACAGGTAGCTGCGCTGTAGCCCAGCGGCCTCGGCAAGTTGGGACTGAGTCAACCCGGCCTCTTTGCGGTAGTGGCGGATGGCTTCCCCGAGAGACGCTGCGGTGTAGATGCGGTAGGGGCCTCCGCTGCTGACTTGTTCTGTCGACATATCCCGACATTGTAGCAGTGTCGGGATATCCAGACAACGAGTAAATGATGGGATATTCCGACATCATCCACATGTCATGATCAGGTCAATCCACTGGCGAAACTAATGTTTGGATCGTTTCGGTCTGATGCTTGTAATCGTGCCGCCGCTATCCGCCTCGCCGGTCTTTGCGTGAGTTATTTCCAATAATCCCAAGTCACATAGCCTCTGAGCGGGCATTATTCAGTGGGCCGTGCGAGTCTCGATCTCGCCACCTTGGGATTAAAAGGGCGTTCTTGGATGTCGCCCTGGGTGCCGTCCGGTAGCGGGTTGTCTCATTTGCCCAGGTCAACGCCGGTGCGCTGATGAGTGGCTGGGACGTCGTCTATCGGGTTGCGACGCAGAAGGACGGAATTGTCGGGTGAATTGTCGGGAGAATTCCACCTCGCCGTCATCGCCACCCCGATATCGCGACGACGCCAGTCAAAGCGTCCCCTACCGGCACCTATGCCATACCCTGAGCGACCCTGTCCGCCTCCGCTAGGTTGACGACGTGCCTGGCGAGCAACTCCGGATCCCCTCGGGAACGGTCACCTTCCTCTTCTCCGACGTGGTCGGCTCAACCCGGTTGTGGGCTGCCGATCCGGAGGCGATGTCCGCGTCGCTCCGGATCCACGACCAGATCTTCAACGAGACCATCGCCAAGTACGAGGGTTACGTGTTCTCGACCGCCGGAGACTCGTTTGCCGCCGCCTTCGCTCGTGCAAGTGCAGCCGTCGAATGTGCCGAGGCAATCCAGCGGTCCCTTGGCGAGGTCGACTGGGGTACGTGGCCGGCGCTGTCGGTGCGGATAGGTCTCCACCAGGGTGAGGCCGAGGAGCGGGACGCGAACTACTTCGGCCCGACGGTCAACCAGGCCGCCCGGGTCATGGCGGTGGCTCACGGCGGTCAGACCCTCATGACCGACGGGGTCCAGGACGCCTCCAGCGTCGTGGTCACCGATCTCGGTACCCACACCTTGCGCGACATTGAAGCACCGATGCACCTGAGTCAGATGGGGACCACCGAGTTCCCACCTCTGTCCAGCCTCGGCCAGGGCATCGTGTCGCTCCCGCTGCCCCGGACCTCGCTGGTGGGCAGAGACGGATCGATCGAGGAGGTCCGCCGCCTCATCGCCGCTCACCGCCTGGTCACTCTCGTGGGCGTCGGCGGATGCGGCAAGACCCGCCTGGCCATCGAGGTCGCCCACCGCGAGGTTCCCAGCTACCCCAAGGGCGTCTGGTTCGTCGACCTCTCGGCCATCGCCGACGAGGGTGCGCTCGCCGGAGCGGTGGCCAGCGCCCTGTCGGTGTCGATCTCGACGGGCTCCCCACCTGTCGACCAGATCGTCACCTACCTCGCCCCCCGGGAGGCACTGCTGGTGGTCGACAACTGCGAGCACGTCATCGACGCCGCCGCCGCGTTGGTCGACACCCTGCTCGAGCGTTGCCCGGAGTTGCGCATCGTGGCCACCAGTCGTGAGTCCCTCGAGGTCGACGGCGAGTACACCTGGAAGGTGCCGTCGCTCGCCGTCGGCGACCGGGCCCCCGCGGTCCGGCTCTTCTGCGAGCGGGCCGCCGCAGCCGGTGGCGTCGTGGGCGACGACCAGAGGAGCGTGGACGCCATCTCCGAGGTGGTCGGGCGCCTCGACGGGATCCCCCTCGCCATCGAACTGGCCGCCGCCCGGACCCGGACCATGTCGGTCGGGGACATCCGTGACCTCCTCGACGACCGCTTCAGTCTGCTCTCGGGAGGGGCCCGCCGCTCCCGCCAGCGGCAAGCCACCCTGGAGGGAGCCGTGCAGTGGTCCTACGACCTGCTCTCGCCCGACGAGCAGGCCATGCTGCGGACATTGTCGGTCTTCCAGGGAGGCTTTTCGGTCCCCGACGTGGCGGCGGTGGTGGAGCGTTCCGAGCACGACACCCGCCAGCTCGTCGACACGCTGGCCGCCAAGTCGCTGATCGACGTCACCCGGGATGTCACCGGCCAGGTCCGCCACCGCCTCCTCGAGACCATCCGCCTCTTCGCCCTGGCCCGTCTCGTCGACGCCGGCGAGGCGGTGGCGACGAGGGATCGGCACCTCGATCACTTCGACGACCATGGCGCGCCGCTCTCGGTGGCGCGGTGGTGGGCGATGGACGAGATCATGCGGTCCGGGCAGGAGTACGAGAACTTCCGCTCGGCCATCGCCTGGGCCCTCGAGCGCGACCGTCCCGAGGTCGCCGTGCGGATCGCCGCGGCGCGTTTCGAGGCCGCGAGCGCTCGGGGTGAGGTGCAGTTGGCCCTGGCCCTGCTCGAGCGACCTGCCGACCTCTCACCGGGTGACCGCGCCTACGCGGCGGCCGTGCGCGTCTGGCTCCAGATCAGCAACGGGCTGATCGTGGAAGCACTGGCCGGCATCGACCGGGCCCGCGATCACAGCAGCGCAGTGACGGGTGACCACGAGGTGCTGCTACTCATCAACGAAGGCACCATTCAGGCCTATCTCGGCGCCCTGGATGCCTGGGGAGACGCGATCGCTGAGGCACGCCGGCTGGCGACAGGCTCGGGCGATCCTCTCCTCATCGCCGGGTGCGACCTCTTCCGGGTATCGCACCTGACGCAGAGCGGTAGCCTCGGCGAGGCGATCGACGTGGCCCGCAACGCGTTGGCCGCTGCTCCGCACTTCGGCTATCGCCACGTGATCGAAGCGGGACTGTGCTGGTCACTCCTGGAAGCGGGGAGGGTCGAGGAGGCCGTCGGAACGGTCCACCAATTCACCCCGATCCCGACCGGGTCGCCCTGGGAGTACTTCAACGACCTCGCGGCGAGCCTCGTGCTGGCCCATACGGACGCACCGGAGGTCGCCGGGCGCGCGATCGCCCGCAAGTCACAAGAGGTGCTGGCCCGCCGGCCGGAGGTCGGCGGTGAGTTCCTTACGGCGTTCGCCTACCTGCACCTGCTGTCCGGACGTCCCGAACGAGCGCTTGAACTCGTCCTGTCCGCGGTGCCGGTCGCCCTGGGCCCGGTGAAGACGTTCGTCATGGTCGGTGGGCGCGAGTTGACCGTCGAGGACCGCGTCACCTCGGTCAAGGGGGTAGTTGTCCGGAACCCGGTTGCCGAGGCACACGCCCGGTACGCCGACCACGGGGCACGACTGGTCGCCGAGGAGGTCGGATACTGGTCATCCGGTGGTGGTTGACCACGGATCCACCGGACGCGATGCCTGGCCCGGGCACTCCGTCAACCCGGGGAGGGATTCGAGCATCGACATCGGTCCCCGGGTAGTGAGCCGATGGAATTGACGTGGATCCAGCAGTGAGAACGCTGTAGTTGTGACGATGATGTAGAGGTTGTGCGACTTGGATCCTCTAGTCGCCTAGCCCTGTCCCTATCACCGGTTATGCGCCTAGCCCACGACCGTCAGGACCGCTTCCCGCAAACCCGCACTCGTACCTGAGCTGCGCATCCCAAAGCTAAGGCCGCTGGCCGCTGGCGGTGGCAAGTATCGCTGTCAGATGGTTCGTCCCATCGGTGTCATCCCCGAATTTGAAAGTAGATGCGGAGCAGGTCGACCAGCAGAGTGGTGTCCAAGCGCAACTCCTCGTTGACGTACGTCGAGACGTCACGGCCGCCGACAACTTGGGGAACTGCTTCAACGGCCAATGTGTCGTCGGTGCGGAGTCGGAAATAGCGGCTGAGCAGATCGAAGGAGGGGTGTACGTCGTGTGCTGAGTCCCACCGATACGACAAGCCGTAGCGCACCAGCGCAATACCTCCGTCGTAACCGTGCTCCTCTCGTAGTACCTGGATACGTACAGCCAAACTACTGAGGTCCGGTCGACGAGACGTGGCGGGCTCTTCGTACCCTGTTCTGGTGTCGATGCCGCCAGATCGGTGCGATTCGAGTTGTTCCCAGACCTGATTGTGGCCGACTTCCTGTGTCCCCTGGTGACGCTCATCTTCCCTTATCAACTCATCGACGGCTCGATCACCGTCGAGGATGAAGTGTTGGCCATAGAGCCAGAATTCGATGAGGGTTCGGGCCAGAATCCGAGCCACCGACCACTGTCCTCCGTTGCAGAGAATCAGCTCGCCTTCCAGGAGATCAACGCATCGTGCGATGCAAGCGCGGCTGAAGGCCTCGCTTGGAACGGTTTTGGGAGTCGCTTCGATGGGATCGGCAAGTGTCCGTCGCCCGAGGTCTACCAAGGCGGTGATCATCGTGGCGAGGCGCTCGTCGACCATGGCCCCAAGTATGTCGTGTCACTGATCGCCGGGTTGGTGAGGCATTTTCGAGCGGGGGTAGATCCGTCAGTCGCCTGACGGCCACCAGCCGTTGCCCCAACCTCGGCTTGGATCTGGGCTATCCCGATCCAATGAAGCAGTCCCGACCAGGCGCATGATTGCCCGACCCTCGGAAGTCCTGTTGAGCTGGCGACTGTTTCCAATCGAGAAACAGTTGAATGCGTTCGGGTTGTCTCCTGCCATCGCCAGCAGTCGGCTGATCGCTTCCGAGAGTCCTGCGCCGCTCTCGTAGAGGCGGCGGGCTTCCGCCAGGATGTCAGCCTGAAGTGCGGCATCGCCACGTCGTCGTCGTGTCACGAACTTGCCCACGCCAGGAACGGTACTCGCCGACGCTCTCGAAGCCCTGGGTGTCTCCTATCGGCTCAAGGACATGCCCTGCACGGATCTGGGGTGGACTCGGTCTCACGTCGCCGACAAACTCAGGCTCCAGGGGGGCCTTGCAGAGGGGGGTAGAGGCTGTCTTGAATTTCGAGGAACTTGATGGCGTTCTCATTGCACTGATCGCAGATGAATACCGTCCCGTCGTCGCTGAAGGCGCCGTCCGACTTCATCCGCTGGCACACCCCGCATCGTTGAAACTCAGCGTCCATCACGCACGCCTCCGTTGTTGATCACCGTGGCTCGGCCTCAGTTGATTGGCGGACGCGAATGTCCTCTGTCTGAAGCCGACCCGCCGGTGTTGGCTGGTTCTCCCAACTGTAGAAGGAGAGCCATGTCTGTACTCGACTCAGATTCGACCACGCTGGCCACCATCATCGAGGATCGCGGTTTCGATGAAGCTCAGGTGGCAGCGGCAGCATTCCTCGCCCGGTACAACGGGCGCACGCTCGATGCCTACCGCTACGACCTGCGGACCTTCTTCCAATGGGCCGCTGATGCGGGCCTCGCCGTCCTGGAAGCCAAACGACCCCACATCGAGCTCTACCGCACCGCCATGGAGCACAAGGGTCTGGCCCCGTCGACCATCGACCGACGGCTGTCGACCATCTGCGGCTTCTACCGGTTCGCCCACATCGACGGACGGGTGAACGCCAACCCTGCCCAGTACGTCCGGCGCCCCAAGGTCCACCCTTCCGAGGGGCGGGGACTGGACCGCCGGGAGTTCGGAACGTTTCTCTTCACCGCCGAGCGATTCGACAGGGATCATGCTGCTCTGGCCGTGCTCCTCGGGCTCAACGGGCTTCGGGTCAGTGAGGCATGTGGAACCAACATCGAGGATCTCGCCTTCACCCAGGGGCACCGGACCCTCCGGATCATGGGGAAGGGGAGCAAGCCTGCGGTGATCCCGCTCGTCCCGAGGGCCGCCCGGACAATTGACCTGGCCATCGGCGAACGCACAAACGGCGCGATTCTGCGTCGGAAGGATGGAGCCAGGCTCGATCGGCGAACCGCCCACCGCTGGGTGCGTTCAATCGGCAAGCAAGCGGGGCTCAACGCCGTGTACCCGCACATGCTCCGGTCCGCCTTCATCATGGCTGCACTCGATGCGGGCGTTCCTCTTCGTGATGTCCAGATCGCCGCTCGCCACGCGGATCCAAGGACGACCACGGTCTACGACCGCAGGAGGGAGAACTTCGATCGTCACGCGGCCTACGTCGTCGTCGCCTTCGTTGCCGGCGGGTAACAGGAACGGGTTGCATCCCACTCCGGGACGCACTGACCGATGGTGTCTTGAGTCGGGATCAGGCCGTGCGCACCGTCACACTGCGGCGATCGGCGATTGAGCGAGCAACCTCTTCAACGGACCGTCCAGATCGCTCGGCGGCGACCCGCATGTAGAGAAGAACGCGAAGAACGAGTAGACCCACAAGTCATCGGCCTCCCACCACGCGGCGTCATCGAGGAGGTCGGGATACACGCCCCCATGGATCATGGCGGCGGCAGAGATGGCGTACTTGCTCTTGAAGTGCTGCGTCTTCCCGGAGAACGGGTGGTCGGAGAGAAACCGCTCCCGGATTCCCTCGGAGTCGATGGGATCAGCTGGCGTGGCGCCGGACTCCTCGATTGCGTCCGAGGCGAGTTCGAGGAGCTCCTCGGCGGGAAAGGTGTTGTGCCGTATGTGAAGAACGCCGAGCTTGGAGAGAATCGCCTCGGACTGCTCACCGGATGCCAGACCGGCGAGGGCGATCCGAATGGCATCGCTCCGATTCTCTGGTGTGGGCTGCTTGTTCGGCGCCATCGTCTCAACGGTAGATCGAAGTGGCTGCGCCCGCAGATATCGTCCTCGAGCCGGTGATATGGGACACGTCGGACTGGATGGGTCGGAGCACGCCTCGCCATCTTCTGGCACTCTGGAACAATCGAACCAGAACTTGCTCAAGCTCACACGACTGACGGCCTCGGAGGCCCCGTCACCGGGTCCGACAGGAATGGCTGGGTCATAGAGCTTTGGCACCAACCGGTCAAGCGTGGCGCTCGAACTGAGGCGATCCCCATCTGCTGGGATGGGCCTCAGAACCCATTCGAGCGCGTCCACTTGGGGACCATCGTCAGCGGTATTTGCTAGCGAACGTGAGGCAATCACAGCGTTCGAGGAGGCGTGCCGACGACCGCCAAGGGGCACGACCAAGTGGGGAGCGGTTACGACGGACGTGGCACGGAATCGGCAGTTCAGCGTGAAGCGGACGGTGGGGTGGGGTGGGTCGTTCAGCGCTCCTGGGTCCCCTGGCAGTTGAACGCCCGGATCTGTCGGGCGTGACGCTCTCCCGGTGTTTGGGGATAGGGCGAGCTACTCCCAGTCCATGTCCTTCGACACCAAGTAGCGGGCCCGCTCGATCTGCTCCGCTGTTGAACTGACTACGTCGGCGTCAGGTTCCACTCCATATTGGAGAGGAGGTCCGTCAACGCTTGTTTCGCCGATTTGTGCTCGACAGGGATCTGAGAGAAATCGACGCTCGACAGCCAGTCGAACAGCACGACCCAGTCAGCCGACCACATCTTTAGGGTCCAGCGCTCATCGGAGGGGAAGGTGCTTTCCATCTATTCATCCTGCCGTGACCGGGGAAGTTCCGAAAGAGGTCGCCGGGACTTGTACCGCACTGCCGGTGTTGTGGGATACCTCTTATCCGGTTCGGAGGCCCAACCGAATCGCCTCTTCGACTGGAGAATAGACATGGCCGGGACGGTCAATCTCCAGTTCTCCGACAGGCTCAAGGGGTGGCTGGGCAATAAACCGAGGTGCCGTGCCGTGATGTGCCTGAGCGGCGTGCACGAGGAACGGGTGGCAGAGGTAGACATCTCCCGCCGCGCCCGTGGCCTGGATGACGGGCCGTTTGGCAGTGGATCCGAAATGTTCAGCCAAGTCGAGAAACGTCATTCCGTCTTCGCCGTGCTTCGTCAGGATGGGAGGTATATCGAGATGCGACCCGACACGAATCCTTGTCGGCGCTTCCTTCTCACCGACATCGGAGAATAAAAACAACAGGAGCAGCGCCCTTCCTCGTGATCGCAGATTCAGGCGGTATGGCCATCCTCCGAAGCTTCCGTCGCAGTGCCAGCCAGTGTCGTCGGGCTCGTGCAGGTTAGGAAACCGGATGGGGAATGTGCCGAGACCTGAGCGCTCGATCCAGCGTCCTTCGCCGACAAGCTGATCGAACGCCAGTCGCAATCGCACAGTGTTCACTGCGTCTCTGAAAGGTCGAGCGCCTGACCCCGGTAGGCGGATCACTGGCTCCGTCCAACCCGTTGGATCCTCTGGGGACAGACCCATTTCGGTCCATAGAAGCGCCCGACCCTCGTCGGCTACCTTCCTGGGAAATGCTCCTTCCACTCGGACGAATCCGTCCCTGATGAAAGAATCGATCTCCTCAGGCGCAAGGGTCGCTGCCACCGGATAGACGCTATCCGTGAAGGGACCTCATCGAACGCCCAGTGTTTGCGCCCCCGGCCCGGTGTTCGGGGCTACCTCGGAACAACTGCATCCGGCCAGAATCGGACCTCGTGCTCGGTCCAGCAATCCGTCCGTGCAGTCCCTAAAGGTCGATGGCAGTTTGCACATGCCTGATTAGGCCCATCGAGACCGTCGAGTCCACAGCAACCAGCGGAATGGCCGGAGATGGACGAGATGGCATAGGCGAGGCGGTCGTCGGGATTGATGACGATGCAGCGAGGTGGGTCGGTCTGTTCGGTAACCCACTCTGCATGACTTCCGGGGCCTCGGCTCCTCACCGTTCGAGGATTGGGGTCGATCACCCATGTTCCTTGTCGAACCCCTTCCTCGCCGGGCTCAAGAGAGTCAAGCGCCGTGCCTTCGAGCTTCCCCGTGAGGGCACGGCCGCAGCGAGCACAGTGGATTACTGGCATCTCATCAGTATGTCTGTCCACAGTTGGAAGTGCCCCACCTAGCCGGCCTTGTGGAACGCCCCGAGCCTGATCTCAGTTCGCCCACGGAGGAGTAATCCGACTCCCGTCGTCCATCACAGCCTCCAGCCCGGGAGTGGTGCATACCCACGCGGTCCCCCCTTCGGAACCACCATCGAGCCTGAGGTCGCTCCCGGCTCGGATGAAAACGACGTCGCCGGCGTCGAGTGAGGCGGACTCTCCATCCGTGGACACCACCAGTTGACCGGAGAGCACCCGGAGAACCTCGTCCCGACTGGGACGATGCGTGGCCCCTTGGAGATTCGGTGGGACCTCGACCTGCCAGGTGCAGAGGTCCGTCTGCAGTCGGGATGGGGCGACGTAGGAATGGAAGGTGCTCCCGTGGACTTCGTAGGTCGTGGCTTCGCTGGCTCTGATGATCGGCACGTAGTCTCCTTATGGTCAAGTAGATTGACTATATGATCAATTGGATTGACCACTCTGTCAAACTGACGAGATGACCGAACCCGATCGCTTCGCCACGGCGGCCCTCCTCCTCGGTGCCGCAACGCAACTCGTCGACGGGATCCAGGCAGGAGTTGTCGAGCGCGGTTTCACCGATGTCCGACCGTCACACGGATTCGCTTTCGTCCGCATCAGCAGAGGCGACGCGACCATGGTGGACGTGGCGAACCATCTCGGTATCTCGAAGCAGGCGGCAAGCCAAATGGTCGAACTCCTGGTGCAGCGGGGTTACGTGGAGCGGACCCAACATCCGACCGACGCCCGGTCATCGGCGCTCTCATTGACGGGCAAGGGTTGGGCCTGCACGAGGGCAGCAGAGGAATCCGCGGAACGGACCATCGTCGAATGGGAGAAGGCAGCCGGTACAGGACAAATTCGGGCACTCACGGCGACCCTCGCTGCCGTAGTGGCACCAGGTCCCCTTCGCCCCGCCTGGTAGCTCCCGCCACCGGAAGATGCACCACCTACCCGGCGATGTGGGTCAATCAGGGATCGCCCACGGTCTGCCGATGCTTGAGGAATGAGACGGGCGGCGGGAAGCGGAACTAGATCCAGATGAAGCTCCTCGAACTCATCGGCGGGGCCATGTTCATGGTCGCAGGGGTGGCGTGCTTCCTTGGCCATCGAAACCTCGAGGAATGGTCCTTCCAGATTTGGACTGTTCCCCGAGACTGGAACGCTCCCTCCTGGTTCAGATCGGCCAGCAGTTTCGTCGTTGGGGCAGTGCTCGTCGGCATGGGAGTTGCATTGCTGGTGACAGCTGTTACCTGAGTGAGATGCCCACCGACCCGGCGATCAGGGTCGGGGTCTCAGTTGGGCATCATCTGCCCAGAACCAGCCAATAGCTCGGTGGCCTGAGAAGTCGCCGTATGAGTGAGGGGGGTACTCGCTGTAGAACTCTGCGAGGCTCGTTCCGGTCGCTTGGGGTGCTGGCGGAATGTCATCGTGGTGGCAGTTCTCTGTGGATCCCTTTGCCTCCCACGCCTTGTGCCCACGCCATTGATCAGCCACTTCCTCGTCGCTGAGTTCGTACAGAACTAGGCGGCGTGGGTATTCGTACTCGTCTTCCGTCTCGTCGAATACGGCCTGAAACCAAACTTGTCGGCCGCCGTACTCTGCAGCACCGGACACGGGTCGTCGGTCGTGGACGTGGTCAACCCACAGGATGCGAACTCCCGATAGGTCTTCCATCCCTCCATGATGCCGGAATGAGCGCCATCAATGTGCCGGTAGGGGACGCTTTCACCCGTGTAATCGCGTTATTGGGACGGAAGGGGTGAATTCGTCGGTTGGCAGTCGCCAACGAGGCAGATCGCCACCCGATTCAACGTCACCCTCCCTGGTCACACCCCATTTGCATGCCGCGGTGATGAGAGACTCGACGGTGGTGACAGAAGGGGCGGAAGGAGACGCCGTCCAAACGGAGATTCAGGTCGAGGGGTCATCGGGGCGCCGACTCTGCGAACATTTCGGACCCGCCTTGCTGACTGGCCGAGCCCTCCCGGATCAGCAGGCATCTCCGATCTCCCATGGAGGCAGCACCCATGCCGGGCTCGCGCTACTCGGAACGACCCGGCCAAGCGTCGCCGGTTCGTTCCGAGTCCAATCCGCAGCTCGCCCACGATCCTGCGTCACACCCTCTGAATACCTTGAACACGATTGCAAGGGGTTCCCCTTGCCGGGGAGAGGGAGTCGGTGTGGCCTGGATGCGGATGATGGGAGCGGACTCTGTCGCCTACCACCGCGAGACCATCATCGAGCGCGGCGACGACTTCCCCGGGGCCGCCCTCGAGTACTACGCCTCGCGTGGTGAGACCCCGCTGCTCTGGGGAGGATCGGGTGCCGAATCCCTCGGCCTGGTCGGCCCCGTCGACAACCCCTCCTACGACGCGATCTACGGACCCGGCGGGGCCCGTCACCCGAGCGACGGGCGAGCGAATGGTCACCGCCCGGCGCCCGGGCATGGAGCTGGTCATCGCCGTCCACAAGTCCGTCGCCGAACTCGGGGTGCTCGGTCGGGCAGAGGACATGCACGCCATCATGGACGCCGAGCGGGACGCCACACTTCGCTACCTGGACGAACTGACCAGAGAGCGGGGCGGACGCCGGGGAGTCGCTGCCGTCCCGACAGCCACCACCGGACTGGTCTACGCCCACGCCCGCCACGCCACCACCCGGGCCGGCGATCCGGGGCCCCACGACCACGTGCTCATCGCCAACGTGATCGAGATGCTGGACGGAAAGGGCGGCACCAAGGCTCCCGACACCACCCTCTGGCGCGAACACCTCCACGCCGCCACCATGGTCGGCCGGGTCGCCTCGGCCGCCAAAGCGGTCCAACTCGGCTACGGCATCGAGGCCGATCCCGGTCCCTCCGGCAAGCTCGGGCACTGGAAGATCAGTGGCATCCCCGACGCCGCCCTGGCGGTCCACTCCAAGCGCTCTGCCGAGATCAGCGAGGCCGTGGCCGAGAAGGGCTTTTCCACCTACCAGGCCCGCCAGGTGGCGGCCCGGGAGACGAGGAAGCAAAAACGCCACACGTCGGTCGAGGATCTCTTGCCGAGGTGGCGGGCCGAACTGACCACTGCCGGCTTCCCGCCCGATCAGTTGTTGGCCGACATCGAGCAGGCCGGACTCGATTACCAGCGCCAGCACAACCAAGGGTTCGAGATCCTCGGCAACCGAGCCCTGGCCGCAACAGCTGAGGACCTGTTGGGACCGAACGGGACGCTGTCCGCCCGCAAGGTGTTCGCCAAGCGGGACGTCATCGTGGCTGTGGCACCAATGGTCTTCGGCCTGCCGGTGACCGAGTTGGACAAAGCCACGACCCGCGTCCTGCGTGATCCCGACGCCATCCCCCTGGTCGGGGTGCCGAGGGCATCGGAGCAGGCCTATGGCACAGTCCATGTCATCGCCACGGAGCTGGCCATCGAACAGGCAGTGGAGCGAGGCGTCGAGAACCGGGAAGCAGCCAGGGTCTCGCCCGAGGTGGCAGCCGGTGCGGTGGGCCGCCAGAGCGCTGACCTGGGGTCGCAACTGACCCCCGGCCAGCTGGCGGCGGTGTTGGGCATCGCCACCTCGGGCCGGGGAGTGGAGTTGGTCGAAGGAGTGGCCGGGTCGGGCAAGACGACGGTCATGGCCGCTGTCCGGGACGCGTTCGAGACGGGCGGCTTCACCGTGGTGGGCACCTCGACCTCCGGCCAGGCGGCGCGGACATTGGGTAAGGAGGCCGGGCTGTCCGAGTCCCGGACCCTCGCTTCCCTGCGCTGGAGGCTCGAACACGACCGGATGCGGCTCACTCCGCAGCCACGTCCTGGTGCTCGACGAGGCCGGGATGGCTGGGGATCGGGATGTCTCCTTCCTGCTCGACCAGGCCCGGATGGCTGGACTCCAAGGTGGTCATGGTCGGTGACGACCGCCAACTCGGTGCCGTGTCGGTCGGTGGGGCCATGGGGGCCCTGGTCGAACGCCACGGCGGGATCGTGCACACCCTCGACCAGAACGTCCGACAGCGCACCGAGGCCGAACGGGAGGCCCTGGCCGAACTGCGGGCCGGCAACGTCTCCCGGGCCGTGGGGCTCTACCTCGACCACGGACGAGTCGTCTGCGAGCGGACCCGCACCGAGGCGCTCGACACGCTGGTCGACCAGTGGGCGAGGGACGTATCGTCCGGCAAGGACGCCGCCATGTTCGCCTGGACGGCGGGCCAACGTGGCCGAACTCAACCGCCTGGCCCGAGAGCGCATGGCAGCCGAGGGACGACTCACCGGGCCCGAGCTGGTGGCCCCCGGGGGTGCCCACTATGCGGCCGGCGACCGGATCGTCACCCTGGCTCCGGCAGCAGGGGGACAGGTGGTCACCTCCGAGCGGGGCGTGGTCACGGCGGTCGACTTGGAGGACGTGCGCATCGCCATCGAGATGGAGGACGGCAGGCGGTACTGGTTCGAACAGGAAGAAATCGGAGCGTCCCAGCTGGCCCATGGCTACGCCACCACGGTGCATCGGAGCCAGGGGGCCACCCACGACATCGCCCATGTCTTCGAAGACGGGGGTGGGCGGGAGCTGGCCTATGTGGCCATGAGCAGAGCCAGAGAGCAGACCAACGTCTACCTGGCCGCTGACGACCTCGACCAGGCCCGCGAGGACCTGTGTCGCAGTTGGGAGACCGAACGACGTTGGAAGTGGGCCATCGACACAGGTTCGGTCGGCTCGGACACGCCCGGAACGCCCGCCGAACGGATCGCGTCCCTCCGACAGCAAGCACTGCAGGCGGAACGGGACGCCTTGGCCGCCGCCATCCCGAAGACCCTCACCTCCCAGCTCCGCCAGGCCGAATCCGACCTGAGGGCAGCCACGAGGAATCTGGACTCGCTGCACGAAGAACGCGGGTTGCGGTCAGACGGCGAGCTGGGTCGGGCCGCTGCCGAGCTGCTCTCCGCCAGGCAGGACGCCTTCCAGCACGAGCGGATGGCTGCGAACAAGGACTATTCGAGAGCCATCCGCAGGATTGGCCGTCGCGCCGCCCCGGCCGACAACGAACGGATCCAGGTGGCAGAAGACCGGTTGGAGAAGCTGTTCCGCCCCGAGGAAGCAGAAGCTGACCGAAGCCTTGGATCGAGCCACCCAGAAGGTCGGGGAGATCAGCCACGAGGTCTCCGATCGGGAGCGGTGGATGGACGACCACCCCACACGCACCCGGCCAACTGGCCGGATTGACGGCGAAGCTCCGGGAGGTCAAGCACGAGAACGACCACGAGCGCTGGACCGTCGAAGGAGAGCTGAACCCCCGACCGACCCCGGCTCCGGTCGCCCCTTCAGCTGGGAACGCGACGACAGCCGCAGCATCGCCAACGACCGTGACTACGGCTTCGGGATGTGAGGTCATGCCTCGGTCAATGCTGGCCTCGATCCGGCTGTCGACTCTGAAGGATCTCCCACTGATCCGAATCCGCATCACCATCGACACCAGTGGCATATATCCGTGATGACGCTCCGGAGATATACTGGACCCATGAGCAAGCACCTGGTCGACATCGACAACGACCTCCTCGCCGAGGCCACGTCCATCCTCGGGGCGTCGACGATGAAGGAGGCCGTCAACCGCTCCCTCGAATCGGTGGTGTTGGCTGCTCGCCGTCGCAGCCATGCCGACCGTCTGGGGGCGATGGCCGGACTCGACCTGGATGACCCCTCGGTGATGTCCGGCGCGTGGCGCTGAACGCGCGGTATCTGGCCGACAAGAGCGCGCTCGCCCGATTTCCCCATCCGGTCGTCGAGGCACGGCTCCGACCGCTCCTGGAGGACGGCCTGATCGCCACCTGTGCCATCGTCGACCTCGAGGTACTGTTCTCCAGTCGGAGGCTGGTCGACTACGAGGCGGTGCTCCTGGAGCGTCGCAGCCTCGACAGCGCCCCGATCACGCCAGAAGTGCTGGACCTCGCCATCGACCTCCAACACGAGCTGGCCAAGCGCGGGCAGCATCGGCTGGCCATCCCCGACCTGATCATCTCGGCAGCCGCCCGGTCGGCCGGACTTGTCGTCCTGCACTACGACGCCGACTTCGAACGGGTCGGGGCCGTCGGCGGTGCCGAACACGAGTGGGTCGCCCCCCGGGGCAGCCTCTGATCCGGCACCTCCCCGGATCGAAACGTCGGCCCTCTCCCAGGAAGCGTGGCGGAGCCCGCACCGCCTCTACCAGGGAGGGTGACGTTGCCGACGAACCCAAGGTGACGTTCAGGTGACGTCAGGGCCGGTCGCAGACCAACGTCACCTTTCGGCATTGGACCTTCGGAGAGTCCAGGGTGACATTGGAGGTGACGTCGATCCGGAGGATGGGTTGGGACCACGGCGCACCGCCTGGCACTGATCACGACCGGAGGATGCCCATGCGCAACAACCCGACCTCGAAGTCGCCGAAGCCGCTACTCAGCGTCGAGGAAGCCGCCGTCCTGTTGGGGGAGACCCGATCCACGCTCTACCGGTCCATCAAGGCCGGCACCTTCCCACTCCCCATCTTCAGGATCGGCCAGAGGATCCGCATCCCCCGCAGATCTGTCGAACGTCTGCTCGCCGGACTTCCGCTCATCCCGCCCGAGGACGCAAGCGTGACTCTCTCCCATCCGAGCATGTGGTCGAGGAATCAGCTCGATGCTGCAGGAGCTCCGGATCCGGTAGCGCCCGAGGACAGCATCTTCCCTACGTGAGCGGCGGCTCGCCGGTCCTCCTCGGGCACGGAGTCGGTGTAGTGCCGGGCCATCTTAACGGTCGACCAGCCGAGCCTCGTTTGCTTCTGCGCCTCGGAGATCACCGGGTCGAGCGCAGTGGCGTGGAAATGGCGCAACGAGTGCATGTGCACGTCTGTGGCCACCTTCCCCTTCGACCGCACCGTGGCGAAGGTGTGGCTCATCGCATCAGGGTGGGGCGGGACCAGTCCTCCGGGCTCGGAGGAGAACAGGAAGGACTCCGGCTCGAGGGTCAATCCGCATGCCATCGCCAACGAACGCTGTGCAAGCTGCAGCCGCCTGAGGATCGAGGCAGTGTCGGGGTCGACGGCCACGGTTCGGATACTGGCCCGGGTCTTCGGCGATTTCAGGATGGCGCCGCCCTTGGCCGCCACCACGCTCTGGCTGATCCGCACGGTCCCGGCGGAGAGGTCGACGTCGTTCCAGCGCAGGGCGCAGACCTCACCCCTCCGCATTCCGGTCGCTGCCACCAATCGAAGCACCGCCGCGAAGCTCGGATCGAACGTGTCGGCCGTGGCGATGAGTGTGCGCACCTCGTCGAGGCTCGGAGCCCGCACCTCGTCCCGCTCGTGCAGTGCCCAGGTGGGCAGCTCCGTGTCGGCGATCGGATTGGGCAGCGCGCCGCCGCTCCACTTTCGGGCGAGCCGGCAGGCCCGATGCATCAGGGCCCGGATCTGGCGGACGCTCGCCTCCGCCAGCCCGTCGGCCTTCAGGCGACGGAAGTACTTCTCGACGTCGTACGGACTGAGGGTCGCCAGTCGCTCGTTCCCGATCGACCCGTGCACGTGCTTCATCCACATGTTCTCGTAGCGTCGGACGGTCGACGGGGAGAGGTCCTCCCAGCCGTTGTCCTTCCATCCCTGGATGGCATCGTTGATCGTGGTTTGCACGTTCCACCGGGGTGCCTCGACGACTGGTGGTGGGACCGGCTTGTCCTCCGCCGCCGCGACCAGTCGGGACAGCTCGCGCTCGGCGGCCCGCTTCCCGCCACGAAACGTCTGGTAGCCGTGACGCACTTTGCCGTTGGCATCGCGGCCGAGGAACACCCGCAGTTCCCACACGTTCGGCTGCCGCTCGCGCATGCTTCCGGGCATTCGTCCCTCCGGACCCTCTCCCAATTGTTGGGCAAACTGTTGGGTTTCAGGCTATCTGGAGGGTGTGACGAGGGCAAAACCGCCTCTGAACTGGTGGGCCGTGCGAGTCTCGATCTCGCCACCTTGGGATTAAAAGTCCCCTGCTCTACCGGATGAGCTAACGGCCCGCCGAGGAGCGTATCGGTTCGCCGACGGCTACTCCGTCTCGCCCGATGCCGTAGGTTCTGTGTCCCCGCCGCGCCCCATCTCCTCCCTAAGGTGTTCGCCCCCGTGCACGTACTCGACAACCCGGTGTGGTCGGCGATATCTGGGCCTCAGCGCCACTATGGCGAGGTTGTAGGCGACGTCGCCCGTTACCGGCCCGACGTGTCCCTGTTCGGTGCCTTCGCAGGGCTGCCGGAGCCTCGCCACTGGGCGGCCATGGCCGAGCTGATCGGCCCGGGACGGGGTGATCATCGTCACCGGCCCTACCGGTCCGCCGCCCCAGGGTTGGGCGGTCGGATTCGACGGTGAGGGGTTGCAGATGACCGGCGAAGCAGTCGATGTCGACCGACAGGTCGACGTACCCGAAGGCGCCGAAATCGTGCGTCTCGGTGCTGATGACGTCACCGACATGCTCGAGCTGGTGGCATTGGCCCGGCCCGGTCCCTTCGCGCCGGCCACTTGGGAACTTGGTGGTTACGTCGGGGTCCGACGCGGAGGCCGCCTCGTCGCCATGGCCGGCGAACGCATGCGACCGGTCGGCTGGGCCGAGATCAGCGCGGTGGCCACCCATCCGGACCATCGGCGTCAAGGCCTGGGCGAGCTCCTGGTCCGGGTCGTCGCCGCCGGGATCCGGGCACGTGACGAGCAGCCGTTGCTGCACGTGTCGGTCGACAACGTGTCCGCCATTCGGCTCTACGAGGCGATGGGGTTCGTTGGCCGTCGCACCGTCCGGTTCTTATCCGTCCAGGTTCCAGGCGCATCGTCGAACGGCGACTCGGACCCGGTCACCCCGCACCACTGATGGCCACGGCGGCCGGAAACCCGTTGAGGTTCACCGTTCGCACCGACGCCGCCGTGGTCGGGTTCGACTTCGACCAGGGCGCCGTCCCCGTTGCATACCCAGGGATGCCCCCCCGGGGCGATGGCCACGCACTCGGACGGCGTCCCGATCGAGATGGGGTTGCCGACCTGGAGGGTGGCGATGTCCACCGGGGTGATGCCGTCGCCGGCGCTGACCCAGGCGATCGGGGATCCCGGGGCCGCGGCGATCCCGGTCGGGTTGGCACCGATGGGGACGGTGCGGCCGGCTACCAGCGAGGGCAGTGCGATCGTGGTCACCGAGCTGGTCTCGAACTCCGCCACCAGAGCCGTGGTGCCGTCGGAGGCGATGAACACCGCGGACGGCTCAGGACCCACGGGAATGGGAGCCCCGGCGGACAGCCCGGGCAATGAGATCGGGGTCACCGACCCGTCCCCGTAGTCGGCGACGAGCGCCTGGGCCCCGTCCGGGGAGATGGCGATGGCCACCGGCTGGCGCCCGACCGGGACGGTCGCCCCAGCGGTGAAGGAGCCAAGCTGGACCGGGGTCACCGTGTCGTCGCCGAAATTGGCGACCAGAGCCACGGTCCCGTTGGGGTTGACTGCCACCGCGTCCGGCTCGAGCCCCACGGTGATCCGTTTGACCACCTTGCCCGTGGAGGTGGACACCTCGACCAGCTGGTCCTGGGCCTTGACCGTGACCAACAGGTCCTTGGCCCCAGGTAGGAGGGCGACAGCCGACGGCAGCGTTCCGACCGTGATCAGATGTCCGAGGCTGCCGGTGACCGTATCGACGACGTCGACCGTGCTGCCCGGACTGGCGACTCCCGCACCGAGGGCGACGTAGGCGGCCGGCGCCGTCGCCGGGGTCACCGTCTCGGTGGTGCACGCCGCAAGCCCGACCGCGACCATCCCGAGTACCAGAGGGACCAGAACGACGGCGCCGCGGATGCCACTCCGGCCCTCCCTACGGGGACTCGAGTGGTCGGGCTGGGTCATCGTCGGGCGCTCCACGGCATCGGGTGATCGTAGGTGGCGCCCAGGTCTCGCCCGGACCGGGCAGGTGTCTGACCGGTCGCGACCTCTGTCATCCGCGCGAGCAGGCGGCTCCGAGCTCGAGCGCGGCATCGCGCCATCCCGGCTCGTCGGTCACCGGGAAGTAGTCACCCGTGGCCGGCTCCTGCTCATAGGGCACCGGCGCGGGCGCCCCGGCGGCCAGTTCGGCAACGGCCGCCACCAACGTGTCGATGTCGGACCCCGATGTGCCCAGGCCCGGCGCTGGCCCGGACCGCGCCGGGGATCCTCCGGTGGTCACCGTGGAGGACCTCCCTCCGGTAGGCGTCGACCGCGGTCTCGTCCATCCCGAGGAGGCGGATCACGTAGGGATGGGCACAGAAGCACCCGTGGCGCACGGCGATCCCGTACTCGGCACTCAACCTCGCCGCTACCAGCGCGTGGTGCATCCCCTCGACGGTGAATGCGGCCACCGGAAGGAGGGGAGCGTCAGTATCGCCTGCTCCTTTCGGGCCGAGCAGGCGGACGCCCTCGATGGCACCCAGGCCCCGGTGCAGCCGGCCGGCCAGTTCGCGCTCGTGGGCCTCGATGACGTCCCATCCGAGCCCGGTAAGTGCGTCGATCGCCGCGTGCAGGGCGATCGCACCCACGACGTTGGGCGAGCCGGCCTCCTCGCGGTCGGGGGGTGCCGTCCAGATCACTTCGTCCAGGCCGACCAGGTCGACGGCACCTCCGCCGGCCAGGAACGGATCGCCGGTCTCGAACAACGCCCGGGGTCCGATGAGGGCACCGCACCCGAACGGTGCGTACAACTTGTGCCCGGACAGGGCCAGGAAGTCGGCTTCGGCGGGAAGGGGGCGGTGGGGTGCGAGCTGGGCGGCGTCGACGAGCACCGGTACCCCACGGTCGTGGGCGGCGGCAATGATCGCCCCGATCGGCGGGAGCCAGCCCGAGACGTTGGAGGCGCCGGTGATCGCCAGCAGGGCGGGTCGCCGAGGTGCGGCGTCGATGGCGGCCACCACGTCCTCCACGGTGAAGGTCCCCGCCGTCCCGCACTCGACGTAGCGGCGCTCGGCCACCCGGCCCCATGGCAGCAGGTTGGCGTGGTGCTCGACCACGGTGGTCACGACCACGTCGGTCGGCTCGAGGCGCAGCCGGTAGGCGAGGTGGTTGATGGCCTCGGTGGTATTGCGGCACAGGATGGCGACGTCGGGGCCGTCCTGGTCACGCCCGGCGAACGCCAGAACGGCATGGCGGGCTTCCTCGTACGCGGCAGTGGCCCGCCGCGAACGGAAGCCGGCGCCTCGGTGCACGCTCGAATACCAGGGCAGGAACTCGGAGACCCGCTCGACGACGGCCGGATGGGCCTGGGTAGAGGCGGCCTGGTCGAGTTCGACCGCCATCTGTTCGACGTTGCCGAGGCAGGGCACCATTTGGCCGGAGCCGACGAGATCGGCCAAGGGCGCCGCCGGCCCGGGTGCTTCGTCCCCGCCATGTGGAGCGTGCAGGGATGGCGGATCGTCCACCCGACCACCCTAGGAGATGACCCGATCCGGAAGGTACGCTGCCCTCCATGCCCACCGATTGGACCACTGACGCCGACGACACCCCGGTCCCGGATGATGGCCCGGCCCCACTTCGAGGCGGATCCGAGGCACCGTCGCCCGAGCAGAAGGCGAGCGGGCCACAGGGCGGGGTGAGCGCGGACGGCGAAGGCGACATGCACCGCTCAGCCGTGGATGCCGTGGACCAGCTGCTCGACGAAGTGGAGCTGGCGCTGGCCCGCCTTGACGACGGCACCTACGGACGCTGTGAGGAGTGCGGGGAGGCGATCGACGACGGACGACTGGCGGCGCAGCCGATCATCCGGACGTGCACGAGCTGCGATCCCGATGTTGGGGCCGAATCCGAAGGCCTCGCCGGAGGCTCGGTGGCCGGGCCCAGGACCGTCGATCCGGTTGGATCAGCGATCAACTGAGCCTCGGCATTCCTGGCGCGCGTTTCCGTGGCGACCGGGCGCCTTCCCCCCGTATCGGCACATCGGGCGGAGAACTTGAGCGAATTTTCCTGAATTTCTCGAATATTCTGAAATTTACTCCTGACCAGGGATGATTCACCTGGCGGCGGGTTCAGTAATTGGCAATTTCCTGATGGGGGCACCCAGTTTCACGGGTGTCGAGGCCTCGTGGCGTCCCGCCACGGCACGTTCGACCCACGGCACGTTGGAGGTGGGGGACGAACCGGCGCGGAGCGACTCCCCGAACCCGTCGCCGACCCGTTCCGGCCGTAGACCGGGTCAGGCCCCGATGCTACGGTCACTCCCCATGCCGTCACCCCTCGAGGCCTGCCACGGAGGGCTCCCGCGGGACGAGATGGTGCCATTCATCCCCCGGGCCGCGTCGACCGTGCTCGACGTCGGGTGCAGCCGGGGCCGGTTCGGGACGACCCTCATGACGGCACGCCCGAAACTCCGCATGTTCGGTATCGAGCCCGATGAGGCGAAGGCAAAGGAGGCAGCGGGTCACTACGAGCAGGTGACCTGCGGCTTCTTCCCCGACGATCTCCCTGCCGGCGAGAGCTTTGACTGCATCGTCTTCAACGACGTCCTCGAACACGTCGTCGACCCGTGGTCGATGCTCGACCGGGCGAAGGAGCGCCTGGCTCCGGGCGGACGCATCGTGGCGTCGATCCCCAACGTCCGGCACTACATCGTCGTGCGGAACCTGGCCCTGCGCGGGCGGTGGGACTACGCCGACTGGGGGGTTCTCGATCGGACGCACCTGCGCTTCTTCACCCGGGCATCGATCGAGGAGCTCTTCGAATCGGCGGACATGGCAATCGAGACATTCGAACCGATCAACCCGATCAAGAACCTGCGTTCGGCGTTCCTGGTCGGACCGTTCCGCGACATGCGATATCTCCAGTACGCGGTGGTGGCGCGACCGCGCTCCACCCTGTCGGACCCGGCCTGACCAAGCGGCCCGGCCCGCCGCCCTACTTCTTGGACTCCTTGAACATGACGTCGATGTCGGCGATCTCGGCCAGGAGACGCTCGCCGACGGCCACATCGTTGGTCTTCTTGGCCTCGCCGGCCGTCTTGGTGGCCTTCCAGAACTTGTCGTGGAGGTCCGGGAAACGCTCGAGGTGCTCTGGCTTGAAGTAGTCGGTCCACAGCACCCACAGGTGGTGCTTGACCAGCTCGGCCCGCTCCTCTTTGATGATGGCGGCCCGGACCTTGAAGGCCTCGTCGCTCGATGCGTTGGCCTTCTCCATGGTGGCCTTCACCGACTCCGCCTCGATCCGGGCCTGGGCCGGGTCGTAGATGCCGCAGGGCAGGTCGCAGTGGGCGTGGACGACGGTGGGGGGCGACACGCGGTCGGCAATGGCGAGCAGTTGGTCGGCGATGCGCATGGGTGCTCCTCTTTCCTGGATCAGATGTTCTGGTGCTCGGATGGACACGACTGACGGGACGACCGGGGCCGTCGGTCCGGGCACGGCTGGTGCCCGACCGTCTGGTACAGAGTGGGGGATGGGCCCCGACTTCGCCACCTTACCCAGTCCGGGCGTTCGTACGCCTGGGGCCCGACGGAACAGTCGAGCGCGGTGCCGTGGGCATGGTCGCCCTGGTGGTCGCCCTGGTGGCTGCCGCAACCGGTCGATCGGTGCGACGGGTCGAGGTGGCCGGCGAGTCGATGGCCCCTACCTTCCTTCCCGGCGATCGGTTGCTCGTCCTGGCCCGGCCGTTCAGCCCTGCACCACTGCCACCCGTCGGCTCGGTGGTGGCGGTGACCGACCCCCGGAACCCGTCCCGCATCCTGGTCAAGCGGGTGGCATCTGTCGACCATCGCACGAGCAGATTCGACGTGCGTGGGGACAACCCCGGGGCGAGCACGGATAGCCGGGCGTTCGGACCGGTCCCTCGCTCGTCGCTGGTCGGTCGAGTCGTCTACCGCTACGCACCCGCAGGCAGAACCGGCCCCGGTCCCTGGCCCACGGGGTACGATCGACGGTGATGCCGAGCACCCTGGACGATCTCAGCCGCCTCCTCGACCCGACCTACCTCGCCGACGTCGACGCGCTGTCGCTCGACGACATCCGCCGCATGCGCGCCGAGTGCCAGGAGGCCGAGGGGTCGCTCTCCTACCTGCGCCGACTGATTCAGGGGCGCATGGACATCGTCCACGCCTACCTCGAACGTCCGGAGGGAACCGACGCCCCCGACCTGTCGAGCGTCGTGGACAACCTGGCCGGGATCCTGGCCGGCCCGGGACGTCCGTCGGGGCCGGGTCGCAACCCCATCCTCCACTCGCCGGACACGGAGGACATGGCCGGGCTGACCACCGAGCTCGACGCCATCCTGGGCGCCGACCAGATCGGGCGCCTCGGCGACCTCGACGACGAGGAGTTGCGGGATCTGGCCAACCGGCTCCGCGAACTCGAGAACCGGGTGTCGGCCGAACGTCACGGGCTGCACGAGCGGATCGACTCGCTCCAGGCTGAACTGGTCGAGCGGCACAAGTCGGGGCGTGCCTCGGTAGACGGCCTCCTTTCATGAAGGACCCGGTCGGCCACGATGGCGACCGGTTCGTCAAGGAGTTGCCGGAGCGCTTCAACGAGCTCGGGTCGTTCATCCGGGAACAGCGCAGTTCGGCCCGGCTCTCCCTCCGACGGCTGTCCGAGCTGGCAGGTATCTCGAACCCCTATCTGAGCCAGATCGAACGCGGCCTGCGGCGACCCTCGGCCGAGATCCTCCAGCAGATCGCCAAGGCCTTGCGCATCTCAGCCGAGACCCTGTATGTCCAGGCCGGGATCCTCGAACGGCCCACCGGTGACACCGACCTGTCGCGGCACATCTTCGCCGACCAGCACCTGACCGAGGAGCAGCGCCAGGCGCTCATGCGGATCTACCTGTCATTCCGACATGAGAACGAGGACGTCGCCGAGCCGGCGACCGACCTCGGCCCCGTTCCGACGGCCGCCGGCAACGTGGCCGGACCGTCCGACGAGGCCGGGCCGGCCGCGGCCGCCGGCTGACTCGCCCCTCCCGGTAGGCTCGGCGCGGCATGAGGCGACTCGCCGTCCTTTCCCTTCACACATCGCCCCTCGCCCAGCCCGGTACCGGGGACGGCGGCGGCATGAACGTCTACGTTCGCGAGCTGTCGTCAGCGCTCGCCCGGGCCGGAGTGGTGTGTGACGTCTTCACCCGTGCCGCATCCGACGACCTCCCCCCGGTCCTCGAGATCGAACCCGGGTTCCGCTTGCACCACATCGCCGCCGGTCCGCCGGCACCCCTCCCGAAAGAGGCCCTGATCGGTGTCGTCGACGAGTTCGCCGACGGGGTCCTCAAGTCGATGTCGTCGGCCGGGTCGTGCGAGGACGACCTCCCCTTCGATGCCGTGCACGCCAACTACTGGCTGAGCGGCATCGCCGGGCACACCATCAAGCACCAGCTCGACCTACCCCTCGTCTCCACCTTCCACACGCTGGACCGGGTGAAGGCGGAGTCCAGTCCCGAGGAGGTCGAGGCCCACTCCGTGCACATCCGGGCCGAGGCCGAAGCGGCCATCATCCGCTGTTCCGACACGGTGCTGGCGTCGTGCTCGGTCGAGGCCGCCCAGATCCACGAGCTCTACGGCGCCGACCCGGCACGCATCCGGATCGTCGCCCCCGGCGTCGACCACGCGTTCTTCGGCCCCGGCGACCGGGTCCAGGCGCGCCGGGCCCTGGACCTACCGGCCCGTGGCCCGCTGCTGTTGTTCGTCGGGCGGATCCAGCCCCTGAAGGGCGCCGCCGTCGCCGTGGCCACGCTGGCGTCGGTGGTCCGGGACCACCCCGAAGCCCACCTCGTCGTCGTCGGTGGACCCAGTGGACCTCACGGCGAGGAGGAGGTGGCCCGCATCGACGCCTTGGTCGACGGGCTCGGGCTGGGCGACCGGGTGGTCTTCGTTCCCCCGAGACCCCACGAGCTCCTCTCCACCTACTACCGGGCCGCCGACGTGTGCCTGGTGCCGAGCCGATCGGAGTCGTTCGGCCTGGTCGCCCTGGAGGCGGCGGCGTGTGGCACACCGGTCGTGGCCTCTGATGTCGGAGGGCTGCGCACACTGGTGGATCACGGACGGACCGGTTACCTGGTCGAAGAGGCCGATCCCGAGGCCTACGCCGCCTGGGTCCGCCAGATCCTGGCCGAACCGTTGCTGGCCGAGCGTCTGAGCACCGGGTCGGTGCTGCGGGCTCGTCGCTATACCTGGGCCAGGGCCGCCCACCTGCTGGTCGACATCTACGCCGACCTCACGGTGGGTCGCCTGGTGGAGTGCCGGTGATCGACGAGTGGGCGGGCATCCTCGAGCCCGCCGAACGTGACGCCGTCTGCGCCCGCATCGACGACTGGGCCGCCCGGGAACTCGCCGGGGGCGACGCCCTGGTGGCGGTCGACCGCCAGGTGGGAGGCGACCCGATCACCGGTGCCCCCCGCTGGTACCTCCGGTTGAAGGGCGAGGAGAAGGAGTTCGTGACCGTGTGGCTGACGCTGCGGCAGCGCACGCTCCGTCACGAGGCGCAGTTCATGCCCGCGCCCGAGACGAACATCGAGGCAACCTGGGGCTACCTGCTCAAGCGCAACGCCGATCTGGTCGGTCTGTCGTTCGCATTGGGCGACGAGGATGCGGTGTATCTGGTGGGTCGGGTTCCGGTCTCCCGGGTCGACGATGCCGAACTCGACCGCATCGTGGGGTCGTCGCTGGCCTACACCGACGAGTGCTTCCCGACGGCGATGTCCCTCGGTTACGAGGGCCGCTATCGACGCCGCCCGCAGGCCGAACGCTGAGCGCCTCGCAGGATGGCCCGGCCCCACAGCGGGCCGGGGGCTTCCGAGGCGCGCTGGTAGCGTTCCGGCATGGCACCCAAGCTTCTCCTGGTAGGTGGCGGAAAGATGGGCTCCGCACTGCTCACCGGACTGCTGGACGCGGGGTGGGCGACGGCCGGAGACCTGGTCGTCAGCGAGCCCGACGCCGCCCAGCGGGACCGCCTGGAGGCGGCCCACCCGGGACTGGCGGTCGTGTCCGGACCGGTCGGAGCCGAGGACGTCGTCCTGGCGGTCAAACCCGATGTTGCGGAGCCGGTGCTGCTCACCCTGGCGGCCAACGGGGCCCGCCGGGTCCTGTCCATCGTGGCAGGGATCTCGTCGGCCCGGCTCGAGGCCGTCATGGCGCCGGGCTCCGTGGTGGTGCGGGCCATGCCCAACACCCCTGCGCTCATCGGAGCCGGAGTGGCGGGCCTGTCGGGCGGGATGGCCGCCACCTCGGCGGACCTCGACTGGGCCGAGGGCATCCTCGGGGCGGTGGGCACCGTCGTCCGCCTGCCCGAACGCCAGCTCGACGCCGTGACCGCCCTGTCGGGTTCCGGCCCGGCCTACGTATTCCTGGTGGCCGAGGCCATGATCGAGGCGGGGGTCACCGCCGGGCTGCCTCGCGACGTGGCCAAAGAGCTGGTCGTGGGGACACTTCTCGGCTCGGCCCGGATGCTCGACGAAACGGGGACCGAGCCGGCCGAGCTCCGTGCGGCGGTGACCTCGCCGGGCGGGACGACGGCGGCCGCTGTGCGCACCCTCGAGTTCAAGGCGGTGCGTTCGGCATTCATCGAGGCGGTCGCCGCCGCCGTCGAGCGATCGCGGCAGCTGGGCCGCTAGTCCACCGGACCACCACCTTCCGGGCCTGTTCGTCCTACGATCCTGCCGTGCCCAGCAATCCTCCGTCCTCCAACGGCGAGTCACCGTCCATCGGTTCACGGTCCGCGACCCCGGGCACTCCGGGCCGACGGATCCCCGAAGCCACGGTGGCCCGCCTCCCCGTCTACCAGCGGATCCTGGAGGAGCTGCGTCGCGCCGGCACATCGACCGTGTCGTCCGATCTGCTCGGGGCCGCCGCCCAGGTCAACGCGGCCAAGGTGCGCAAGGACCTGTCGTTGCTCGGGTCGTTCGGCACCCGGGGCGCCGGCTATGACGTCGCCTTCCTGGCGGAGCAGATCGACCGCCAGCTGGGCCTCGACCGCGAGTGGACGGTGGTCATCGCCGGCATCGGGAACCTGGGACGCGCCTTGGCCAAGAGCCAGGGCTTCGCCGCCCGTAATTTCCGGGTGGCCGCACTCATCGACACCGATCCGACGATCATCGGCGAGCACATCGACGGCGTCGTGGTGCACCACCCCGACGACCTGGCGTCCATGGTGGCCGAGACCCCCCTGGCCATCGGTGTCATCACCACCCCGGCCCCGGTGGCCCAGCGGGTTGCCGACCTTCTGATCGATGCCGGGGTGCGGTCGTTGCTCAACTTCGCCCCCCGGGTGCTCGAGGTGCCACCCGGGATCCTGTTGCGCTATGTCGACCTGAGCATGGAACTCCAGGTCATGAGCTTTTACCAGGCCCGGGAGCTCGAGGATGAGGCGGACAACCGGATGCCGGTGATCCGTTCGGTGGGCCGTACGCCGACCGCTCGGGCATGAGGCCCGGGACACGCGACTGGCGGCGGGGCAGCGGTGCCGCGATGCTGGTGGTACGCCCACGGCCGGTTGACCGGGGCTTTACCGCAGCTCGGTAGGGTGATCGGGAGGCACGAGCCGATCCACCGACCGAGCCCATCGAGGCTGCGACACCGAGGCTGTGACGAAGTGACCGATCCTGTGAGCCACGAAACTACCGAGGCGACCACCCCGTGTCGGTGATCGTCGTCGGACTCGAGCAGAAGAACGCCCCGTTGGACCTCCTGGACCGGGTGTCGGTCACCGAGGCCGACACGGCCAAGGCACTCGGGCGCCTGCGGGACCAGCCCAATCTGTCCGAGGCGGTCCTGCTGTCGACCTGCCTGCGCACCGAGGTCTACGCCGTGGTGGAACGGTTCCACGACGGCGTGGCCGAGATCGAGGAGTTCCTGGCCGACATCAGCGGCAGCTCGGTGGACGCGCTCGAGTGAGTTCTGCACGATCCGGTTCGACGATGACGTCACCGATCACCTGTTCACGGTGGCCTCGGGACTCGATTCCGCCGTCCTGGGCGAGTCCGAGGTACTCGGCCAGGTCCGCCGGGCCTGGGAGCGCGCCCAGGCCGAGAGCGCCTCAGGTCCCGTCCTCGCTGCACTCTTCCGACACGCTGTGGAGACCGGCAAGCGGGTCCGTTCGGAGACAGCCATCGCCCGTGGCATCACGTCGCTGTCGCACGGGGCGGTGGCACTGGCCGCTGACCGCCGGCCGTCGGGCCTGTCCGGGGCACGGGTACTGGTGGTCGGCGCCGGGGAGATGGGCGAAGGAGTGATCCAGGCGCTGGTCGGGCGCGGGGTGGACGCGCTGGTGGTCGCCAACCGGACCGCCGAGCGGGCCGAGGCGGCAATCGCCGCTCTTCCCCCAGGGACGACGGGCTCGATCGCCGCCCGACGACCTCGACGACCTCGGTTCGCTCCTGGCCGCGGCCGACGTGGTCTTCACCACGGTCGGCACATCGCATCCGATCATCGACCGTGGGTTGATCGAGAGCGCACTGTCGGCCAGAGGTGGTCGGGGCGACCTGGTCATGGTCGACCTGGGCGTCCCTCGTAACGTGCAGCCCGAGGCGTCGATGCTGGCACGGGCTGGTGCTGTTGGACATGGAGGACCTGCGCGCCGCCGTGGCCGAGGCCATCGGTGGTCGCCAGGAGGAGGTGGCCGCAGCCACCGGGATCGTCACCGAGGAACTCGAGCGGTTCCGGGCCGCCTCCCGGGCCCGCGATGCGGCTCCCATCGTGTCGGCCCTCCGGTCCCGGGTCGAAGACGCCCGGGTGGCCGAGCTCGAACGTCTGCGGTCGAAGCGCTCCGACCTGGACGACCGGCAGTGGGAGCAGGTCGACGCCGTCACCCGGTCACTGGTGGCCAAGCTCCTGCACCAGCCGACGGTCACGCTCAAAGAGGCCGCCGGCACCCCTCGGGGGGAGCGCCTCGTCGAAGCGCTGCGCGCCCTCTTCGACCTCTGACCGGTGACCGGGAGAGCGGCATGAGCGCACCGTCGGGCGCCATGCACCCAGGCACACTTGGCCTGGCCACCGTGCGCCTGGCCACCAGGGGCTCGCCACTCGCCTTGTGGCAGGCGCAGCGAGTGGTCGATCTGCTGGCCGCATCCGGTGTGCAGGCGGAGCCCGTGGTCGTCGACACCGAGGGGGACCGTCATGTCGACGTTCCGTTGGCCCAGTTGGGCGGCCAGGGGGTATTCGTCAAAGAGGTCCAAGCGGCCGTGGTCCGGGGAGATGCCGACGCCGCTGTGCACTCGGCCAAGGACCTGCCCGCCGCCGATGCCCTGGGTGTTCCCGGGCTGGTGCTGGCTGCCTTTCCCGAACGAGGCGACCCGCGTGACGTTCTGGTCGGTGCCCGGGTCGACACCCTGCCCACCGGGGCGACGGTGGCGACCGGGTCGGCCCGTCGACGGGTGCAGCTGGCGAATCTCCGTCCCGACCTCATCTTCACCGACCTTCGGGGCAACCTCGCCACCCGCCTGTCCCGGGTGGGGGAGCACGGGATCGCCGCCGTGGTGGCCGCTCGGGCCGCACTCGACCGGCTCGATTGGCAACCACCGGACGGGATGGAGCTCGAGACGCTCGAGCCGGCCGTCATGCTCCCCCAGGTGGCCCAGGGGGCGCTGGCCATCGAGTGCCGAGCCGACGACGAACCCACACGGCGGGCCCTCGGCGTGATCGACGACGCCGACGTGCGGCTGGCGGTCGAAGCCGAGCGCGCCTTCCTGGCCGAGTTCGGCGGGGGTTGCACGCTCCCGGTGGGCGCGCACGCCGTGCTCGACGACGCCGACATCGACAGGACCCTCCTGAGGCTGACCGGAATGCTGGCCGGAGCCGACGGCCATGTCGTCCTCCGCCGCGAGGCCACCGGTGACGACGGGTGGCGCTCGGGCGCTCGGTCGCCCGTTACCTGTTGGACGACGCCGGGGGCATCGACCTCGGGCCATGGAGTCCGTCCTCATGAAGCGGAGCCCGTCCTCGTGACGGTCGGTCGCCTGGTCGGCGCCGGACCGGGTGACCCCGGGCTGCTCACCCGTCGCGGGGCCGAGTTGCTGCAGGCGGCAGAGGTAGTCGTCTACGACCGGCTCATATCCGCCGAGCTCCTGGGGCTGGCTCCGGCGGGAGCCGAACTCGTCGACGTCGGAAAGGGACCCGGGCAGTCGGGCCGTCAGACCGACATCAACGACCTGCTGGTGGAGCTCGGACGCGCCGGTCCGCAGGGTGGTCCGATTGAAGGGTGGTGACCCGTTCGTGTTCGGGCGCGGTGGTGAGGAGGCCGAAGCACTCCGCCGCGCCGGTCTCGACGTCGAAGTGGTCCCGGGAGTGAGCTCGGCCTTCGCGGCGCCGGCGGCGGCGGGCATCCCCGTGACCCACCGGACGGTCTCCACTTCGGTGACCGTGGTCACCGGCCACGACGGCGACCCGTCGCTGCCCGGTGTCGACTGGGACGTGCTGGCTCGGCTGGAGGGGACGTTGGTCGTGCTCATGGGCATGGCGGCGCGGGTCGCCATCGTCGAGCGACTCCTCGCCGCCGGCCGGAGTCCTGACACCCCGGTGGCGGTGGTCCATTGGGGGACGACCGAGCACCAACAGGTCGTGCGGACGACTCTGGCCCACCTGGCCGGTGTCGAACTGGCCGCCCCTGCTGTCATCGTGATCGGAGCCGTGGCCGGGCTCGACGTCACCGCCGCCATGACCGCCGTGGCCGATGCATGACCCGGTGAACGGTCCCGCGCCCGGCCGGACCTGCGGCCCACTCCCCGAGAGCCGGCGGCCCAACCGACCCCCGATGCGCTGGTCGGCATCAGTGTGGTGGTCACCCGGGCGCGGGCCCAGGCGTCGGGTCTCGTCGAACGGCTGACCGCACGAGGCGCCGACGTCGTCGAGCTGCCGGTCATCGCCATCGAAGATCCGCTGGACGCGGGCGCGGCCCTGGATGCCGCCGCCGAGCGTCTGGTGGCGGGTGCCTACGAGTGGGTGGTGGTCACGTCGGCCAACGCCGTGACCCGGCTCGTGAACGCGCTGGGCGGTCGGGCCACGCCGGCGGGGACCCACTGGGCCGCGGTCGGGGCCTCGACGGCCCGCTCCCTGGCCGAGAACGGCATCGTGCCCGAGCTGGTGCCCGGGATCGCCGTGTCGGATGCGCTGGTCGAGGTGTTCCCGGAGGCGAGCCCGCAAGACGCCGCAGCCGGGCGCGGCACCGAGGCGGGCGTCGCGCTGTTCGTCCGGGCCGAACGGGTCCGCGACGTGGTGGTGTCGGGCCTCACCGCCAAGGGGTGGCAGGTGGAGGAAGCCGTCGCCTACCGGACGGCGGCCGGCGTCGTCGATCCGGATGCCATCGAGGCGGCCAGGTCGGCCGATGCGATCGTCTTCACCTCCTCGTCGACGGTGGAGCGGACGGTCGAGCTCCTGGGTCATGCCGGGATCCCGACGATCATCGCCTCCATCGGCCCGATCACCAGTGACTCGGTGAGGGACGCCGGGCTCGAGGTGACGATGGAGGCCGTCGAGCACACTCTCGACGGTCTGGTGGCGGCTCTCGCCCTCGCCCTGGCCGACCACCCCCGACGGGCGGTACCCGGGGCGGGGCAGACCCCGACCCCGACGTAGGCTGGTTCACCGTGCCCAGCTCCGACCCCGCTCCCGGCTTCCCGAGCCGCCGCCTCCGCCGGCTGCGCCGCACGCCGGCCCTCCGGCGTCTGGTGGCGCAGACCACGCTCACCGTCGATGACCTGGTCGCCCCCCTCTTCATCGCCGACGGACTCGATGCCCCGCGGCCGGTGGCCTCGATGCCCGGCGTGCTCCAGCACACGATCGCCTCCCTGGTCGACGAGGTCCACCGCCTGGCTGCACTGGGTGTCCCCGGGGTGATCCTGTTTCCCCTGCCGAAACCCGAGGACAAGGACGCCACCGGATCGGCCGCGCTCCGGACCGACGGCATCGCCCGGCGGGCCATCGCCGCGGTGCGCGATGCGATGGGCGACGATGTCGTGGTCATGGCCGATTGCTGCCTGGACGAGTTCACCGACCACGGCCACTGCGGCGTCGTCGACCCTGACACCGGCGATGTCGACAACGACGCCACCGTCGAGCTCTACGCCCACCTGGCTGTGGTGCAGGCCGACGCCGGGGCCGACGTGGTCGCACCCAGCGGGATGATGGACGGCCAGGTAGCCGCCATCCGGGATGCGCTCGACAGCGCCGGGCACCCGATGACCGCCGTCCTGGCCTACGCGGCCAAGTACGCGTCCGCCCTCTATGGCCCATTCCGCGAGGCGGCCGACGTGACCATCGCCGGAGGCGGGGATCGCAAGGGCTACCAGCAGGACCCGCGCAACGGCCGCGAGGCTCTGGCCGAGGTCGTGCTCGACGTGGCCGAAGGTGCGGACATGGTCATGGTGAAGCCGGCGCTCACCTATCTAGACGTGGTTGCCGCCGTCCGGGCCACCGTCGATGTGCCAGTGGCCGCCTATCACGTGAGCGGTGAGTATGCCATGGTCAAGGCGGCAGCAGAGCAGGGTTGGATCGACGGATCCGCCGTTGCCCTCGAGCAGATCTCCGCCGTCAAGCGCGCCGGCGCCGACTTCGTGCTGACCTATTTCGCCGGCGAGCTGGCCGAGATGCTGCATGACTGAGCCAGCGCCGCCGCCCGGGCACGACCGCTCAGAGAGCCTCTTCGCCCGGGCCGTCGAGGTGATCCCCGGTGGTGTCAACTCACCGGTGCGCTCCTTCCGTTCCGTCGGAGGCCACCCCTATTTCGTCACCCGGGGTGAAGGTGCCTATGTGTGGGATGCCGACGGCAACCGGCTGCTCGACTTCGTGCAGTCCTACGGCGCGTCGATCCTCGGCCACGCCGACCCTGAGGTGGTGGCGACGGTGCGCACGGCGGCGGGTAATGGCACCACCTTCGGCGCGCCGACCGAGGGCGAGGTCCTGCTGGCCGAGGCCATCGTCGAGCGGGTCGCCGGGTGCGAGCAGGTACGCCTTGTGTCGTCGGGCACCGAAGCCACCATGAGTGCCATCCGTGTGGCCCGCGGGTTCACCGGTCGGGACCGGGTGGTCAAGTTCGCCGGGTGCTACCACGGGCATTCCGATGGCCTGCTGGCCGGCGGAGGCAGCGGGGTGGCGACCCTCGGGCTGCCCGACTCAGCCGGGGTGCCGCGCCAGGCGGTGGCCGACACCGTGGTGGCGCCGTACAACGTGGTGCCCGAACTCGATGACCGGGTGGCGTGTGTGATCGTCGAGGCGATCGCGGCCAACATGGGGCTGGTCGCTCCGGTGGACGGATTCCTCGAGGGCCTTCGGGCCGCGTGCGACGCCGTCGGTGCGCTGTTGATCTTCGACGAGGTCATCACCGGGTTCCGATTGGGCGCAGGGGGAGCGAGCGCGTACACCGGGGTGCAACCCGACCTGTGGTGCTTCGGCAAGGTGATCGGTGGCGGGTTGCCGGTCGGGGCCTTCGGGGGGCGGGCTGACGTCTTGTCGGCGCTGGCGCCGATAGGCCCGGTGTACCAGGCGGGAACCCTGTCGGGAAACCCACTGGCCACCGCGGCCGGGCTCACCGTGCTCCGGAAGCTCACGACCGACTCGTACCGCGGGCTCGCCACCCGGGTGTCTGTATTCGCCCACCGGCTCCGCCAGGTGCTCGACGACGGATTGAGCGCGGCGGGGCGACCGATGACGCCGGTCGGGCCCTGACGGCGCAGGTGCCCGTGGTCGGCCCATTGTTCGGACTGTTCTTCGTTCCCGCCGGCGAGCCTGACGTCCGGGATTACGAAGGCGCGGCGGCGTCGGCGGCCACCGGTATTTACGCACGATTCTTCCGGGCCATGCTCGATCGTGGGGTGGCCCTCGCTCCCGGCCCGTACGAAGTCGCCTTTCCGTCGATGGCACACGGGGAACCCGAATACGATTTCGCACTGGCATGCGCAGCCGAGTCCATCACCGAAGCCCTCGCTCGCTGAGCGACCGGCATGGCCCGTTCAAGGTGGAGCCGTTGTCTGCCGATATGGGGATGTGGTCCGCGGATACACCAGTTCCAGGTAGTCCATGGGGCAGAATGATCCCGGTACGTGGCCATCAGGCACGCGTGACAGGAACTCGTCGGGGCCTACCGGGTCCCGGTTGAGGGATCCGGGGACCGACAGGAAACCGGCAGTGAAACACACCTGCCCACGAAGGAGCGACGCATGACGGTCGGGATCACAGAGCTACCTCCGGAAGGAATGCTGTTGCCCGGCGTCGCGCTGGCCGGCGACACCGAGAGGGGAACCAAGACCACCGAGGGCATCAGCCTTCTGTTCTCCAGTGCTGGCATCACGGTGCAGGGTCCTCAGCCGCAGATCGAGCGGCTCCTGGTGTGGACGGCCCTCGATTCCGCCACCTGTCACGAGGTCGTGCAGCTGGCCGATGGGAGGGAGGCCGCCGTCATGGAGCTGACTTCCGGTGGCCAGTCGATCCGCTTCCTCCTCCCGACCGACAGCGTCTCGCCGGGACAGGCCGCCTATCTCGACCAGGCGCTCCCGACATGGTTGGCCCGATACAAGGGATCGCCGGTGCCCGCCGCCCCGACCATGGTTGCCCCGACGGCACAGGCAGCAGGCGCGTTCGCGCCCGCCGGACCCGACATGAGCGTCAACCTGCCCGCCCCGGGCACGACCCAGGCCGTTGCGCCTGACACCACGACTGCGCCTGCCCCGAACTTCGCCACCGCCGGTGCGGTCGCGGCTGGTGCCGCCGCCGGGATGGCGGTGGACGGTTCAGGCTCTCCGGCCAGTGGGAACGGAACCGGCCCTACACCGGGCAACGCGCCCGGGATGGCGCCGACGGCACGGTTCGCTGCTCCTCCTGCCCCCTCGGCACCCCCCGCGCCTCCCGCGGCCCCGATGTCACCCGCCATGGCGCCTCCGCCCCCGGCCGTGCAACAGCCCGTATCGGCCGCACCTCCGCCCCCGCCGGTCGTGCAGCAGCCCGTATCGGCCGCGCCACCCCCACCACCGCCGACGTTCGAGGCTCCCAGTGCCCCGGTGTTCGAGGCCCCCGCGGCCCAGTCGATGACACCACCTCCGGCTGCCGGGTGGGACACACCACCCCCGGTTGCCACCGTCTTCGAGGCGCCGCCGGCGAAGACGCCCTGGTACAAGCTCTCGACGAAGAAGCAGAAGGACACCCCACCCGCAGTTGCCACCGGGTTCGAGACAGCTCCCGCGGCGAAGACGCCCTGGTACAAGCTCTCGACCAAGAAGCCGAAGGACGCCACTGCCGTCGTAAGCGCAGCCGCCGCCACCGCTGCTGCGCCTGACCCGTCCCAGGTGACCGCCCCGATGTTCGTCGCTCCGTCAACGGCCAAGACACCCTGGTACAAGCTGTCCACCAAGAAGCCGAAGGCGGCTGACCCGGCCGCGGTTGCAGCGTCGGCCGCCGTCGCGGCCACCGCCCCGACGTCCGTCGCTCCGTCAACGGCCAAGACACCCTGGTACAAGCTGTCCACCAAGAAGCCGAAGGCGGCTGACCCGGCCGCGGTTGCGACGCCGACCGCCGCCGCCGCCTCGCCGGCCAAGAAGTCGTTCTTCACGCTGGAGACCCGCAAGAGCAAGGCTGCGGCCGCAGCCGCTGCCGGCACAGCTGTGGCTGCGTCGTCGATGACCCCGACGGCGCCACCGGCGGGCTCGGTGCCTCTGGCGGTCCAGCCACCACCTCCGGTGATGGCCTCGCCGACGGGTGCACCCGTCGCACCTCCGACGGCCACCGGACCGATCCCCCCTGGCCAGGCACAGCCCTTCGACGCCTCGGGAGGTGGCGGCGCACCCGGTGTGGTCCTTTCCGGTTCGAGTGCACGCCGCAGCCGCGGCTCAAAGATCGCCCTGGTGGCGCTCCTGGTCCTGGTGGTGGGGGGTGGTGCCTACTACTTCATTTCGAAGCACAACTCGACCACTCCGCCGCCGCCGGCGGCGGCGGCGCCGGGCTCCGCGACCGTTGGCGACACCGCATTGGCCGCCTCGATCAACCTGCACCTGGCCGATCTACCCGCGGGATGGACGGTGGCAGCACCGGCCCAGGCCGTCACCCGCCCACCGGTGGCCCCGGCCGTGATCCAGGCCGCCGCCGTCAACACCATGGCCGCCTGCCTGAATTCCAGCTATTCGGTGGTGGCGGGCCTATTCGGCTCCGGCTCCCTCCCCGGAGAGACCAGCCTGGTGGAGTCACCCACGTTCCAGAGTGCGGCGGGTGCGTCGTTCGAAATGGGGTCCAAGACCACGACGCTGACCTCGGCCGGTCAGGTCCAGGCCCTGCAACCCGTGTTCGCCAACCCGAAGTTCGTCGCCTGTTACCAGCAGTACCTGAGCGCTCTGGCGGTCGGGGCGGTCGCCGGATCGACGGTCGTGGTCCAACCGGTGACCCTCGGGGCACCGAGCGGCGTCCAGTCCTACGGGGTCGTGAGCACGTACACGATTCCGGGCAACGGCACCCAGGTGGTCGGCGACGCCTACATTCTCGGCGGACGGGTGGTCAGCGTCCTGCAGCCCTCGACCAACGGCCCGTCCATCAGCTCCTCGGTGTTCACCCCGGCCTACAACGCCATCGCCGGCCGGGTGGCCCGGGCGGCCGGCTGACGATCTGCAGGTCCGTCGACCACGGTCGACAGGGTCGGCGCTGCCTTCAGACGCCCTCGGGCGCCAGGCGGGCGATCAGGGTCAGGGCGCGGTATGCGGCTTCGGCCGGTCCGACCTCGTCGGGCCGGACCAGGTTCGACATGATCTTGAGGATCCAACCCATCAGGGTCTCCGAGTACATGCCCGTCTCGATGCAGAGCTTCGCCAGCTCGGGTCGGGCGATGACCCGGATGAACGCCCGGGCCACCCGGTAATAGAGGCCGTAGGCCTCCTCGAGCCGGTCCTCGTAGCGCAGTAGGGCTGCGTATCCATCCCCGGACAGGGCCTCGCCGAGCGATGCCGCGGCCAGGCGACCGGTTTCGTAGCCGTAGGCGATGCCCTCACCGTTGAACGGGTTGATCGACGCGGCGGCATCGCCGATCACCAGGGTCGAGGCGCCGATCCGGGGACCGGCGGCCAGACCCATCGGAAGCTTGCCCCCGGTGGCGGGGCCGAGAGCCGTCGCCGGCGAGATCTCCCACTCCTTCGGCGCCCACCCTACGAAGTTCTCCATGAGGGTGGTGGTGTTCACACCCTTCCACCGCCGGTCCGTCGAAAGCAGCCCGACGCCGACGTTCACCCGGCCGTCGCCCAGCGGGAAGACCCATCCATATCCGGGCACGATGTTGCCCTCGCCGTCGCGGATGTCGAGGTGGGACTCGATGAAGGGCTGGTCGTGACCGGGGGAGGAGTAGTAGCCGCGCAGCGCCATTCCCATCGGTTGGGAGCGGTCGCGGCTCGTGCCCAGCGCCCGGCCGAATCGCGAGTTGGCCCCGTCGGCCACGACCACGTAACGGGCCCGTATCTCGCGGACGTCCCCGGTGGCCTTCTCCTTCACCACCGCGCCCACGCACGACGGCAGGCGCCCACCGTCCGGCGCCGGCACCGAGTCGTCGATGATGGGCTCGATGGCCTCGGTGCCCTGCCACACCGCGGCTCCGGCCTTGGCAGCCCGCTCGTTGACCAGGGCGTCGAGGTCGTGCCGGGTGATGACGTACCCGTAGGAGGGGAACGAAGGGTGCTCGGGCCAGGGCAGGTCGAGCACCCGGCCGAAGGCATGGGCCCGAAGACCCGTATACCGGTGGGCGCCGGCCAACGCCCCCTCCATCCCCATGTCGGCGATCTGGCGGACCGATCGGGGGGTGAGGCCGTCGCCGCAGGTCTTGACCCGGGGGAACTCCTTCTTCTCCACCAGGGCCACGTCCCAACCGGCCTCGGCCAGCCAGTAGGCGCACGACGAACCCGATGGGCCGCCACCGACGACCAGGACGTCGTGAACGTGGCCGGATCCGACGGGATCGTCCGGGCCGCTGCCCCGGGCCCCCTCGGAGGTTCCAGAGGGGAAAGGTGTCTGGTCGGCCGCTTCGCTCACGTGCCAATGCTAGAGGTGCGGGCTACCGGCCGGCACACCGGGGGTCCGGCTCCGGTCCGCGAGCGGGGGATCAGTACCCGATCCCCGGATGTGCTTCAGCGGAGGGGTGCGTGGTAAAAAACACGTGCTGTGGCCGACTACCTGCCGATCCTGATCCTGATCATCCTGGGGTTCTTGTTCGCCTCCCTCTCATTCGTCGCGTCGGCGCTCTTGGCGCCCAAGAAGCGTCCGACTTCGGCCAAGATCGCACCCTACGAGTGCGGCATCGTTCCCGGTATCGATCCGCCCACCCGGTTCCCGGTCCGCTTCTACCTGGTGGCGATGATCTTCATCATCTTCGACATCGAGGTGGTGTTCCTCTACCCGTGGGCGGTGATCTTCCGCCAACTCCGATCGTTCGGCCTGGTAGAGGTACTGGTGTTCGCGGCCGTGGTGTTCATCTCCTTCATGTTCCTGGTGGGCAACGGGGCCCTCAGCTGGGGCCCGTCCAAGCGACTGGCCGGCGGCATGCCGTCTCGCACCTCGGACTCGACGATCGGCCGGATCGGCACGACGGCACCAGGAGCCGCCGATCCGGCGATCCCCTCCACCGCTCCGGCCGGCCCCGGCCGCGCCGCCTGATCGGGGGACGGAACCGACGATGGGACTCGAGGACCTCCAGCACAACTTCCTCACCGGACGGCTCGAAGACCTGGTCAAGTGGGCCCGTACCTACTCGATGTGGCCGGCCACGTTCGGGCTCGCGTGCTGTGCCATCGAGATGATGTCGGTCGGCGCAGCCGACTTCGACCTGGCCCGATTCGGTATGGAGGTCTTCCGGGCCTCCCCACGCCAGGCCGACCTCATGATCGTGGCCGGGAGGGTCTCCCAGAAGATGGCCCCGGTGCTCCGCCAGGTCTACGACCAGATGATGGAACCCAAGTGGGTGCTGTCGATGGGTGTCTGCGCCAGTACGGGCGGGATGTTCAACAACTACGCCATCGTCCAGGGGGTGGACCAGATCGTGCCGGTGGACGTCTACGCCCCCGGGTGCCCCCCGACTCCCGAGACGCTGATGCACGCCATCTTGACCCTCCATGAGAAGGTCCGGTCCGACGACATCACCCGCCGGCGCCTCCTCGGCCCTGACGGTCGCCCCGACACAGGGGGACTTTCCTCGGACGAGGGCGCCGACACCGAGGACGCACGGAGCCAGGGTGATGACGGGACCACCGGGTGGAACCCCAACCGACCGAACGCCGTCCACCTCGGAACGCCCAAGCGCAATCCCATCATCGCCCGCAGCGTGGGTGAGCCGCTGTGACCGTGGCAACCGGCGGGGAGGCGGCCGCCGACGCGCCCGGAGCGGGACTGTCCGGCGGCGCGTCGGCACGCGTGCGACGCATCGCTGCCCCCGAGATCCTGTTCCCGGCCCGGGACCAGTACCACGGTGCCGTATCCGACCTGCGCGACCAGGGATTCGAGACCTGTGCCGATCTGTGCGCGGTGGACTACCTGACCCATCCCGGCCGCACGCTGCCCGACGGAGTCGTCGCCGAGCGTTTCGAGGTCGTGGTCAACCTTCTCTCCCTCAGCCAGGTCCGCCGGGTCAGGGTCCGTGTCCAGGTGCCGGCCGACGACGCCGAGGTCTCCACGCTGTTCAACCTCTACCCGGGAACCGAGGCGATGGAGCGCGAGGCCTATGACCTCCTGGGCATCGTGTTCACCGGTCACCCCGACATGACCCGGATCCTCCTGCCCGAGGACTGGGAGGGCCACCCACTGCGCAAGGACTACGGGGTCGGCCGGGTACCGGTGCAGTTCAAGGGCGCCCCGGGGCCCCGATGACCGACGAGGGAACCGGCTCGGGTATCGCGCCGCACATCGACACCGACCTGCCCGACCCGGTGTCGGGCGAGGCCTACGACGAGACGACCGACGCCGGCACCAGCACCGGGCTGATCATCGAGACCTCCGAGGGTGCCCAGGAGCTGTACCCCCGGGGCCAGACGCAGCCCGACGAGTTGCGCCGGGAGGTGGGCGCCGTGCTGCGCCTACCCGAGGGTGTGGTGATCAACGCCGACGACATCGATATCGAGCAGACCGACGACGAGACCATGATCATCAACATGGGACCGCAGCATCCCTCGACCCACGGGGTGCTCCGTCTCATGATCGAGCTCGACGGCGAGACGGTCCTGCGGACCAAGCCGGTCATCGGTTACCTGCACACCGGCATGGAGAAGACCGCCGAGGAGCTCACCTACGTGCAGGGGTCGACCAACGTCACCCGGATGGACTACCTGTCGCCGCTCCACAACGAGCTGGTGCTGTCGCTGGCCGTCGAGGAGCTGTTGGGCATCGAGATGCCGCCGCGGGCGGACTGGATCCGGATGCTCATGGTCGAGCTGAACCGGGTCTCGTCCCACCTGATGTGGATGGCCACCAACGGCATGGACCACGCGTCCACGTCGATGATGATCTACGGGTTCCGCGAGCGCGAGATGATCCTGGCGTTCTTCGAAAAGATCACCGGCCTGCGGATGAACCACAATTTCATCCGTCCCGGCGGCACCGCCGCCGACCTGTCCGACGGATGGGAGGACGACGTCACGGTCATCTGCGACACGGTGCTGCCCCGGCTGGACGAGTACGACGAGCTGCTGACCGGACAACCCCTGTTCCGCCAACGGTCGGAAGGCGTCGGCAACCTGTCGGCCGAGGAGGCGCTCGCCCTGTCGCTCACCGGTCCGCTGCTGCGCTCGACCGGCGTGGCGTGGGACCTGCGTCGGGCCATGCCGTATCTGCGCTACGACGAGGTCGAGTTCGACGTCATCGTGGGTACGTTCGGCGACAACTTCGACCGGTACTCGATCCGCCTCAATGAGATCCGCGAGTCGATCCGGATCATCCGACAGGTCGTGGAGAAGATGCCGGCCGGCGACTACCGGGTCCAGGACAAGAAGGTCACCCCGCCGCCCCGCGGCCGCATCGACGAGTCGATGGAGGCCTTGATCCACCACTTCAAAGTGTTCACCGAGGGTTTCCGGGTACCCGAGGGCGAGGTCTATGTGGCCACGGAGTCCCCCCGGGGTGAACTCGGGTGTTACCTGGTGTCCGACGGCGGACCCAAGCCATTCCGGATGCACATCCGCGGGCCGAGCTTCGTCAACCTGCAGGCCCTGCCGCTCATGATGCGGGGCGGCCTCCTGGCCGACGCCGTCGTGGCCTGCTCGTCGGTGGACCCGGTGATGGGGGAGGTCGACCGGTGACCGAGTCCACCCCGATCGCCGCGCCTCGCCGGGCCGCCCTGGCACCGGCCGCACCCACCCACCTGTCGTCCGACACGGTGGCCCGCGCCCAGCAACTGATCGCCCTGTACCCAGAACGGCGCTCGGCGCTGATCCCGCTGTGCCACCTGGCTCAGGAGCAGGACGGATGGCTCACGCCCGAGGCCATGGTGGACATCGCCGGTCTGGTGGGCGTCACCCCCGGCGAGGTGCTGGGTACGGCGTCCTTCTACGACATGCTCCACACCGAACCGGTGGGCAAGTACGTGGTGGCCGTGTGTACGAACATCGCCTGCCTGCTGGGGGGCGCGGCCGAGTTGCTCGAACATGCCGAGGACTCCCTCGGCATCGGCGCCGGAGGCACCACCCCGGACGGGGCCGTCACCCTCGAGGAGGCCGAGTGCCTGGCCGACTGTGACCGGACGCCGTGCGTCCAGGTCAATCACCGCTATGTCGGAGCCCAGACGCCGGAGTCGTTCGACCGGCTGATCGCCGACCTGCGCTCCGGTGCCCGCGACGGGGAGATCCCGCCCCACGGCACCCTGATCCGGGTGCGCCGGACCAACGGACTGGCTGTCGAGCCCGAGGTCATAGCGGAGGAGCGCCGGGGTGAGGCGTCGGCCCGGGCCGCCCGCGACGCGTCCGCCGCTCCTGACGGGGGAGCGGCCTGATGGCGATCACCGACCCGCCGAAGATCGTGACGGCCCGGATGGGTCACGACGACTCGCACACACTCGAGCGCTATCTGGCCACCGGGGGCTACGACGGGCTGCACAAGGCGCTCGCCATGACGCCCGAGGCCGTGGCCGCCGAGGTCGACGCCGCCAGCCTGCTCGGCCGGGGCGGCGCCGGGTTCCCGGCCGGGCGGAAGTGGTCGATGCTGCGCAAGGCCCCGGTGACCTACCTGGTGGTCAACGGCGACGAGTCGGAGCCGGCCACGTTCAAGGACCACCTGCTCGTCGAGCGCGACCCCCACCAGCTGATCGAGGGCGTGGTCATCGCCGCCTACGCGCTGCAGGTGACCCAGGTCTTCATCTTCATCCGGGGCGAATTCGCCCTGGGCCTCGAGCGGGTGCAGGCCGCGCTCAACGATGCCTACGCCCACGGCGCGGTGGGCCGGGACATCTTCGGCTCCGGTTTCTCGGTCGACGTGGTGGTCCACCCCGGTGCCGGCGCCTACATCTGCGGCGAGGAGACCGCGCTCCTCGAGTCCCTCGAGGGCAAGCGGGGCTGGCCCCGGATCAAGCCGCCGTTCTTCCCGGCCGCCATCGGCCTCTACGGGGACCCCACGGTGGTCAACAACGTGGAGACCATGTCCAACCTCCCCTGGATCATGCTCAACGGTGGCGCCGCCTTCGCCGCCCTGGGCGGTGGTCGCTCCACCGGCACCCGGCTGTTCGCCCTGGCCGGTCACGTCGCCAACCCGGGCGTGTACGAGCTCGAGATGGTGACGACCACCTTCAACGACCTGATCAACGCCCCCGTGCTGGGTGGTGGGATCCCCCACGGCCGCGGGCTGAAGGCGTTCATACCGGGCGGGGTGTCGGCCCCGTGGTTCGGTCCCGACCAGATCGACCTGCCGCTCGGTCAGGACGAGGTGGCCGATGCCGGGTCGATGCTCGGTTCGGGCTCGGTCGTGGTGATGGACGACCACACCTGCGCGGTCCGGGCCGCGTGGCGGATCACCAAGTTCTTTTCGCGGGAGTCGTGCGGCCAATGCACGCCGTGCCGGGAGGGCTCGGGCTGGCTGGAGCGGATCATGGAGCGCATCGAGCGGGGTGACGGGCGCGAGGAGGACCTCGACCTCCTGCTCGACGCCTGCGACAACATCGCCCCCGGGCTGACCTGGCCGCCGCAACAGACCACGATCTGCGTACTCGGGCCTTCGATCCCGTCCTCGATCGGCTCGGCCATCAACATGTTCCGCGACGAGTTCCTGGTCCACATCAAAGAGGGGGGCTGTCCCTATGAGTGACCTGGCCCCGTCGTCCGACGAGTTCGAGTTCACCCTGGACGGGCGTACCGTCCGCTCCCGCAAGGGCGAGCCCCTGATAGCCGCGGCCGAGCGGGCCGGGACCTACGTGCCCCGCTTCTGCTACCACCCGCGCATGGAGCCGGTGGGCGTCTGTCGGATGTGCCTGGTCGAAGTGAGCGGCCCTCGTGGTGCCACGCTGATGCCGAGCTGCTACATCGAGGCGGCGCCGGGCATGGAGGTCGTCACCGACTCCGACAAGGTGAAGAAGGCCCAGGACGGCGTCCTCGAGTTCCTCCTGATCAACCACCCGCTCGACTGCCCGGTATGTGACAAGGGGGGCGAGTGCCCCCTGCAGGACCAGACCCTGGCCTACGGCCCGGGCGAGACCCGCTTCGTCGAGGAGAAGCGCCACTTCGAGAAGCCCATGCCGATCTCGGAGTTGGTACTGCTCGACCGCGAGCGGTGCATCCAGTGCAGCCGGTGCACCCGGTTCGCCGACGAGGTGGCGGGCGAGGCCCAGATCGACTTCATCGGGCGGGGCGAGGACATCCAGATCGGGACGTTCCCCGAGCTGCCGTTCACGTCGTACTTCTCCGGCAACACCGTGCAGATCTGCCCGGTGGGGGCCCTCACCGCGTCGCCCTACCGGTTCGCGGCGCGGCCCTGGGACCTCGACCAGGTCGAGTCCACCTGCACGACGTGCTCGGTCGGGTGCCGTGTGGCCGTGCAGTCGTCGTCCAACCGGCTCACCCGTCTCCTCGGGATCGACATCGACCCGGTGAACCACGGTTGGCTGTGCGACAAGGGCCGGTTCGCGGCGGACGCCGTCAACGCCGAGGACCGGCTGACCGAGCCGATGGTCCGCAAGGACGGGGCCCTGGTCGCCGTCTCCTGGCACGAGGCCCTCGAAGTGGTGGCGAAGGGACTACGGGCTGCGGTCGTGGAGGGAACCGACTCGGTCGGCGTCATCGGTGGGGCCCGGCTCACCAATGAGGGCGCCTACGCGTGGGCCCGCCTGTCCAAGGGCGTGCTCGGCACCGACTCGGTCGACGCCCAACTGGGCGACGGCCTGCCGGCCGAACTGGTGCTCGGCCTCCCCCGCGCCACCATCGACCAGGCCGCCGGCGCGTCAACCCTCGTCCTGCTCACCGGCGACGTGCGCGAGGAGCTGCCGGTGCTGTTCCTCCGCCTCCGTGCGGCCGCAGTCGGTGGGGACATGTCGATCGTCGAGCTGTCGCCCCAGGCCACCTCGCTGACCGCCCATGCCGCCGTCTCCCTCCGCTATGGGCCGGGCGATGCCGCCGCGCTGGTCGGCGCCCTGGTCGCCGACGGGACTCCGCCCGATGCGGCCAGGGACGCCGACGCGCTGGCCGAGGCCCGCCGCCTCCTGGCGGACGGGTCAGTCGTGGTCGTCGTCGGTCGTCCGTCGCTGGCCGAGGATGCCGAGCTGGTGGCCGACGCCGCCCGCGCGCTGGCAGAAGCCATGCCCGAAGCGCGGTTCCTGCCCGCACTACGACGCGGCAATGTGATCGGCGCCCTCGACATGGGGCTCGCCCCGGGCATCCTGCCCGGCCGCGTCTCACTCGACGCCGGTAGGGCCTGGTTCGAGGAAGCGTGGGGATCGGTGCCGGCGGTCAGAGGTCGCGGAGCGGCGGAGATCCTGGCCGCGGCGGCCGGCGACCAGGCCGAAGGGGCACCGGTGACCGCCCTGGTCCTTCTGGGCAGCGACCCGTTGACCGACTTCCCGGATCGCCGCCTGGCCCGTCGGGCACTCGAGGGCGCCGGGTTCGTCGTGGCGGTGGCGACAGCTCCCGGCGAAGTGCTGGAGCACGCCGACGTGGTCCTGCCGGCCGCCGAAGCCCACGAACGGCCAGGCACGACCACCAACATCGAAGGGCGGATCTCCCGGGTGGGCCAGAAGCTGGTGCCGCCGGGCCAGGCCTGGCCCGACTGGATGATCGCCGGAGAGCTCGCCGTGCATCTCGGCCACGATCTGGCCTTCGACTCGGTCGGAGACGTATGGGACGAGATCGAGCGGGTGGCCGTGTCCCACCGCGGGATCACCCGGACCGTCCTCGACTCACCGGCCGCGGCCGATGGCGTGGTCGCCCCGCTCAGCACCAGCCCGGTGTCCCTCTCCCATCGGGTGGCACCCCTCGACCCGATGGCGGTGCCGGGGATCGAATCGGTCGAGCGCCAAGGAACGAGCCTCCAGGCCGGGTTGGCGTCGTCTCCCAATGCCGCCGCGCCCGCCCCCGACCAAGCCCCCGGCGCCGGGACGGCTACCCGCCCGGCCATGCTGGCGGGTAGCCCTGACCTGATCGTGCCCCACGTCTCCCCGGCCGACGGCTACTCGGTCCGGCTGGTGGCCGCCCGGGTCCTCTACGACGACGGGACTGCCGTCCGGGCCGTTCCGGCGCTGGCCGGTCTGGTCGGGACCGGATCACTGCGCGCCAATCCGCACGACCTCGACGACCTCGGCGTCGCCCATGGGGGCGAGGTGCGGCTGCGTTCGGCCACGGCCACCATGGTGGTTCCGGTCGAGCCGGACCCGTCCCTGCCCCGCAAGGTGGTGGCCGCCGACTTCAACGTCCCGTTGGGCGATGGAACGGTGGCCGACCTGATCGACCGGGCGTTCCCGGTGGTGGATCTGCGGATGGAGTCGCTGTGACCCCGTTGGCCCACCTCACCCCGCTGCTGGGCACCGACCCGCTCTACGCCAAGGGCGTGGGCTGGGTGGTGCTGGCCATCGTGCTGGTCAAGGTGCTCGTCGTCTTCGGCGCCCTGATGGTGTCGGTGATGTTGATGATCTGGTTCGAACGCAAGGTCATCTCCGACATGCAGAGCCGGATCGGCCCCAACCGTGCCGGTCCCTTCGGAATCGCCCAGACCCTGGCCGACGGGATCAAGCTCTTCTTCAAAGAGGACCTGATCCCCGACAAAGCCGACCGGTTCGTCTTCAAGCTGGCGCCGTACCTGACCATCATCCCCGCGTTCCTGGCGTTCGCCATCGTGCCCATCGGCGGCGAGGTGACACTCTTCGGGCACACGTTCGAGCTGCAGCTGGCCGATCCCGCCATGGGGATCCTGTTCCTGTTGGCCATGTCGGGTATCGCCGTCTACGGGGTGATGCTGGCCGGGTGGTCGTCCGGATCCAAGTATCCCCTGCTCGGCTCCGTTCGGGCATCGGCGCAGATGATCTCCTACGAGGCGGCCCTCGGAATGAGCGTGGTGGTGGTCGTGCTGATCACCGGGTCGCTCAGCACCCGCACCATCGTGGACGAGCAGGCCGGTCACCTGTGGCAGTGGAACGTGATCCGGCTGGCCGTCATACCGTTCCTGATCTTCTTCATCGCCGTCGTCGCCGAGACGAACCGGCCCCCCTTCGACCTGGTCGAGGCCGACCAGGAGCTCGTCGGGGGATTCCACACCGAGTACTCCTCCATCCGGTTCGCCCTGTTCTTCCTCGCCGAGTTCATGAACACCATCACCATGTCGGCCATCACCGTGACCCTGTTCTTCGGTGGACCCGACGGGCCCGTGCCCCACATCCCCCACCTCGAGTGGATCTTCCCGATCCTGTGGTTCCTGGGCAAGACGATCGTCTTCCTGTTCATCTTCGTCTGGCTGCGTGCCGCCCTGCCCCGCCTGCGGTACGACCAGCTGATGGACCTGGGCTGGAAGCGCCTCATCCCGCTGTCCCTGGGGTGGCTGCTGATCGTCGCGGGCTTCGTCGTCGACGGCTGGTGGGGCGTGGGAATGGCGGCCGCCGTACTGGCCGCCTCCGTGCTCCTCACCCGGGCCTTCGCTATCGGCACCGAGCGCGAGGCCACCCAGGCGGTCATTCCCCAGGTGGGGGTCCGGCTGTGGACCCGTGCCGAACAGTTGACGCCCCCTCCCCCGATCGAAGGAGGTGACGGCTGATGCCGCTCCCCGAGCCACCGCACGGTCGCCAGAACTTCCTCGGCGGGTTCAAGCTGACCCTCGAGCACCTCGGCCGTCCGCCGGTCACCCGTCAGTATCCCGAGGAGAAGCGGCCGAAGCAGCCGCGCCAGCACGGCCGTCACGTCCTCAACCGCTACGAGGACGGGATGGAGAAGTGCATCGGGTGTGAGCTGTGTGCCGGTGTCTGCCCGGCCGACTGCATCTACGTCCGCGGCCTGGACAACCCGCCGGACCACCCGGTGTCGCCGGGAGAGCGCTACGGCTACGTCTACGAGATCAACTTCCTCCGGTGCATCCACTGCGACATGTGCGTGGAGGCGTGCCCGACCGAGGCCATCACCGAGACCAAGCTGATGGAGTTCTCCTTCACCAACCGCACGGACGCCATCTACACCAAAGAGGAGCTGCTGGTCGACGACGACGGCCGGCCGAAGCACATGCCGTGGGAGGACTGGCGGGAGGGTGACGACCTGCATACCTCGGGGTGGATGCGGGCCACTTCGCCGGCCGGGGCCGCCGCCTTCGAGGGCCAGGTGCAGTGGTCCGGTGAGCTCGGATTCGGCGTGCGCGCCCCCGAGGCGGGCCAGAGCGGGGTGCCCGACAACGCCACCACCGGGACCATCCCGCTGCGCGAGACGCTCGAGCGCCATCTCCGCCCATCGGACATGCCGGCGGCCAAGCGGGGGCCGCGGGGCGCCATCGGGCGGGCCCTCGAGAAGGCGGAACGCTTCCGGCCCGGATTCGGGAAGAAGCACCACGACCAGGCCGACACCGACTACGCCGATGCCAAGCGCGCCGGGAACACCGAGCGCGACCTGTTGCCCGCAGTCGTAACTGACGTCGACGGGACGACCGATGGGGACGCGTCGTGATCGGGCTGCTCGGCGTCCTGGTGACATCCACCCGCCCGACCCTTCCCGACGTAGGGGTGTTCGCCGTGTCCGCCGCCATCGTCCTGGCCGGAGCCATCGGTGTGGTCGTGGCCCGCAATCCGGTCCACTCGGCCCTGATGCTGGTCATGACCCTGTTCGGAGTGGCCGTGCTGTTCGTGCTCCAACAGGCGAGCTTCCTGGCCGCCGTCCAGGTGATCGTCTACGCCGGGGCCATCGTCGTGCTCTTCCTGTTCGTCATCATGTTCCTGGGCGTCGACCGCGAGGAGAACGTGGCGGCGGAACCGTTGAGAGGCCAGCGCCCGATGGCCGTCGGCCTGGTCCTTCTGGGCACGACCGGCCTGCTCCTCCTCGGCCAGGTCTCCCACTGGACGACCGGTCAACCGCATGTGGCCGGGTCCGACACCGGAGCCCCCAACGTGAACCTGATCGGGAAGTCGCTGTACACGACCTATCTGTTCCCCTTCGAAGCCACCTCGGCGCTGCTGATCATCGCCGTGGTCGGAGCCGTGGTTCTGGCCCGACGCCCGCCGGCGGCGACGTCGAACCTTGAGGTGGACGAGGCCGACGCCACCCTCCCCGTCGAGGGGTCCGGAGACGATGGACCGGCCCCGTCCGACAGCGCTGCACCGGTCCGGTCCGCAGTGACCGATGACGCAGTGGCCGATGACGCAGTGGCCGATGACGCAGTGGCCGATGACGCAGTGGCCGTTGACGTGTCGGACGCAGAGGTGGACGCGTGAGCATCAACGCCGACTGGTATCTGTCGCTCAGCGTGGTGCTGTTCGCCATCGGCGCCTTCGGCGTACTGGTGCGCCGGAACGTGCTCATCATGTTCATGTGCGTCGAGCTCATGCTCAACGCCTCCAACCTGGCCTTCGTGACCTTCGCCCGCACCCTCGGCGACATCGGCGGGCAGGTGCTGGTGTTCTTCGTCCTGGTGGTCGCCGCGGCTGAGGTCGTGGTCGGCCTCGGCATCGTGGTCGCCATCTTCCGCCGCCGGGCCAGCACCAACGCCGACGACCTCCACCTGATGAAGGGCTGAGCGGAGATGCTCCACCTGACCTACCTGATCATCCTGCTGCCCCTCGTCGGCTTCGCCGTCCTGCTCACCGCCGGTCGGCGACTGGGCGACCCCGCCGCCGGCGTAGTGGCCACCTGCTTCGTCGGTGCCTCGTTCGTGGTCTCGGTCGGGGTGTACCTGGCCCTGCTCCAGGTCAATGCGCCGGTGCGCTCCTTCGGCCAGAACCTGTGGACGTGGATCCCGGTCGACACCCTCCAGGTCCACGCCGCGCTGTACGTCGACCCGCTGTCGATGACGATGGTCCTGTTCATCACCGGGATCAGCACCCTGATCCACATGTACTCGATCGGGTACATGAAGGGAGACAAGGACTACCCCAAGTTCTTCCTCTACATGAACCTGTTCGTGGCCTCGATGCTGATCCTCGTCCTGGGCAGCAACCTCCTCGTCACCTTCGTCGGTTGGGAGGGTGTCGGGACCTGTTCGTACTGGCTGGTGTCCTTCTGGTTCACCCGGGAGTCGGCGGCCAGCGCCGGTAAGAAGGCATTCGTCTACAACCGCATCGGCGACGTCGGCTTCCTGCTCGCCATCTTCCTGGTGTTCGAGAAGGTCCACTCCCTCAACTACCAGTACATCTTCGCCCACATCGGTGAGATCGGTTCGACCGACACCACCGCCATCTGCCTCCTGCTCCTGGTCGGCGTGATGGGAAAGTCGGCGCAGATCCCCCTCTTCCCGTGGCTGGCCGATGCCATGGAAGGCCCGACACCGGTGTCCGCCCTGATCCACGCCGCCACCATGGTCACCGCCGGCGTCTACCTGCTGTGCCGGGTCAGCCCGCTGCTCCACGCCTCTCCGGACGCGGCGCTCACCATCGCCATCGTGGGTGCCGCCACCGCCTTCGTGGCCGCCACCATCGCCTGTGCCCAGCAGGACATCAAAAAAGTGCTGGCCTACTCGACGGTGTCCCAGCTCGGCTTCATGTTCCTGGCGATCGGGTGCGGCGCCTATACGGCGGCGATCTTCCTGATGGTGGCCCACGCCTTCTTCAAGGGACTGCTCTTCCTGGGTGCCGGCTCGGTCATCCACGGGCTCCACGACGAGCAGGACCTGAAGCGCATGGGGAATCTGCGGGCCTACCTGCCCATCACCTTCATCACCTTCGCCATCGGGTGGCTGTGCATCGCCGCCGTGCCACCGCTTTCCGGCTTCTGGGCCAAGGGCGACGTCCTCGACAACACCTGGGCGGCCCACCCGGCGTTGTGGGTGGTGGGAATCGTCACCGCCGCCCTGACCGCCTATTACATGAGCCGACTCACCGGGCTGGCCTTCTTCGGCGCCGACCGGTGGGCCGAGTCTTCCGATGACGCCGAAGCACTCGACGCCGCCAAGGCCCACCACGCCGACGGTGCCGCGTCGGAGCCGCACGAGTCGCCGTGGATCATGACCGTGCCCCTGTGGATCCTGGCCTTCTTCGCCGCGGTGGCCGGGGTCATGGCCATTTCGGGCAGCAACTTCTCGCTGGCCAACTGGGTCGACCCGGTATTCGGATCGACCCTGTACCACGACAATCTGAGCTCGACGGCCGAGTGGGTCCTGGCCATCATCGACGCCATCGTGGCCATCGTCTTCGTGTTCATCGGCCTCCGTCTGTGGTCGCAGCGTTCGGAGCGGCCCGTCCTCGAGGGGGCATTCCTACGGGGGGCCTGGTACATCAACGAGCTCTACGACTTCCTGTTCGGTCGGCCCAGTGAGCGCCTGGCCGCGTTCTGTGCCGACGTGGTCGATCCCAAGGTCATCGACGGGGCCGTCAACGGCGTGGCCGGAGCGTTCCGCGGCTCTGGCAACGTGCTGCGCCGGACCCAGACCGGATACGTGCGCAACTACGTGCTCGGAATCGTCTTCGGCACCGTGGTCGTACTCGGATTCATGCTGACCAGGATGTGGTGGAACTGATGACCGCCACCGCCTTCCCCTACCTGACCACCCTGGTCCTGCTGCCCGCCGTCGGCGCCGCGGTAGTGGCCTGCATCCCCAACAAGGCAGTCGCCACCTGGTTCCACGAGGCCGTCGGCGTGGCCGTGACCGTGCTCACCCTCGCCGTGACCGCCGCCGTGCTGGTCAACTTCAAGGCCCGCGACGGGGCCTTCCAGATGGTGAGCAACCACACCTGGGCACCCGACCTCGGCATCCACTGGTCGTTGGGCATCGACGGCATCTCGCTGTTCCTGGTGGTGCTGACGGCCGTCCTGTTCCCGTTGACCATGCTGGGCGCCCGGGCGAGGCGCGACCCGCGGTCGTTCATCGCCTGGGTCCTGCTCCTCGAGGCGGCGTGCATGGGGAGCTTCGTCTCGCTCGACCTGATCCTCTTCTTCGTCTTCTTCGAGTTGACCCTGGTGCCCACCTACTTCCTCATCGGCGGCTGGGGCTATGCCCGGCGCGGCTACGCGGCCATCAAGTTCTTCGTCTACACGTTCGCCGGGTCGGCCTTCCTCCTGGTGGGGATCGTGGCCATCGCATTCATCCACAAGTCCCAGTCCGGGGTGCTGACCTTCGCCCTTCCGGCCCTCATGCGGACCCATCTGTCGGGTACCGAGGGGGTGCTGCTGTTCCTGGCCTTCACCGCCGCCTTCGCCGTCAAGGCGCCGATCTTCCCGTTCCACACGTGGTCTCCGGACGCCTATGCCGAGTCCCCGACGGCCGGCGCCATCCTGTTGGTGGCCATCATGGCCAAGCTCGGTACCTACGGCATCATCCGCTTCGACCTCAATCTGTTCCCCCAGGCCAGTCGCACCCTTGCACCGCTGTTGCTCACCCTGGCGGTGATCGGGATCACCTACGGGGCCCTGGTGGCCTGCGCCCAGCGCGACCTGAAGCGACTGCTGGCCTACTCGTCGCTGGCCCAGATCGGTTTCATCGCCCTCGGCACCTTCGCCCTCAACAGCCAGGGACTGAGTGGCGGCGTGCTCCAGATGGTCAACCACGGCCTGGTGATCGCCACCCTGTTCATCCTGGTCGGTTGGATCTACGAGCGGCGCAAGACGTGGCAGATCGGCGGACTCAAGGGCCTGCAGTCACCGGCTCCGATCCTCGCCGGCGTCTTCACCCTGGCCATGCTGGCCTCGATCGGGGTACCCGGGCTCAACGGCTTCGTCGGTGAGTTCCTCATCCTCATCGGCACCTTCGTGGCCCATCGGTGGTGGGCGGTGGCCGCCACGGCCGGCGTGGTCATCGCCGCCGTCTATCTGCTGTGGGGCTACCAACAGGTCTTCCACGGGGAGCCGACCGAAGAGGACAAGGGAACCCGCGACCTGTCGCTCAACGAGCGGCTCATCGTGGCACCACTCATCATCCTGATCGTGTTGCTCGGTGTGTTCCCGAAGCCGGTGCTCGACAGGATCACCCCGTCGGTCAACCGATTGGTGGTCCACATCGACCAGGTGACCAATACCCCGGTCCCGGCCGACCTCCGCCAGGTCCCCCTGGTCGCGGCGCGGGTCCCGGGTGCCTCGGCGGCACCGGCCCCGACCCCTCCGACGTCGGCCACGAAGGGTTCGAAGTCATGAACCTCCTGGCCACCTCGACCGCACCGACCATCCACGTGCCCCACATCGACTACCTGAGCATCCTGCCCATGGTGATCATGCTCGGTGGAGCGCTGGCCCTGATGTTGGTCTCCTCGCTCCTGCGCAAGGTCATGGACGTCCGGGCCGGGACGATCGTGGCCGCCGCCGTCTCGGTGGCAGCCCTGGTGGCCGCGCTGTTCCAGTGGGATCACGTGGCCACCCACGGCCCCTCGGTGACCATCGCCGGGGCCATCGCCTACGACGGTTTCGACGTGTTCATCCAGATCGTGGTGTCGATCGCCATGCTGTTGACCGCGCTGATCGGCGACGGTTACCTCCGGCGTGAGGGGATCGAGGGCCCCGAGTACCAGGTGCTGGCCATGGTGTCGGCGTCGGGGGCGATGATGATGGGGGCGGCCAACGACCTCATCGTGATCTTCCTCGGCCTCGAGATCCTCTCGATCGCCCTCTACGTGTTGGCCGCCTTCAACCACCGTCGGGCCGAGTCCGGCGAGGCCGCCCTCAAGTACTTCGTGCTCGGCGGGTTCTCCTCGGCCGTGTTCCTGTACGGCATCGCCCTGATCTACGGCGCCACCGGCACCACCAACCTGCCCCAGATCGCCGACTACCTGTCGCGCAACGTCATCGTCCACAACGGGGTCCTGCTCGGCGGGATCGCCCTCCTCCTGGTGGGCTTCGGCTTCAAGGTCGCCGCCGTGCCGTTCCACATGTGGTCGCCGGACGTCTACGAAGGCTCGCCCTCGCCGGTCGCCGGCTTCATGGCGGCGGTGGCCAAGGCGGGGGCCTTCGCCGCCTTGCTGCGGGTGTTCGTCACCTCGTTCCCGACGGTGCGGGCCGACTGGCAACCGGTGGTGTGGGTCTTCGCCCTGCTCAGTCTGGTGCTCGGCGCGGTGGTCGCTCTCGCCCAGCGCGATGTGAAGCGGATGATGGCGTACTCGTCGATCAACCACGTCGGCTTCATCCTGTTGGGCGTCCTGGCCTGTTCGGCGCGCGGTGTGTCCGCGTCCCTGTACTACGTGTTCACCTACATGTTCCTGGTGATCGGGACCTTCGCCGTCATCACCGTGGTCGCCGGACCCGGCGACACCCGCTCATCGATCACCGACTACCGGGGCCTGGCCAAACGCCAACCGGTGCTGGCGCTGGCGTTCGTCGTCCTCCTGTTGGGTCAGGCGGGCGTGCCCTTCACCACCGGGTTCCTGGCCAAGCTCGGCGTCATCGAGGCATCGATCGACGCGCAGGGGTACACATTGGCCACCATCGCCATGGCGTCGGCCGCGGTCGCCGCCTTCTTCTACCTGCGCCTGGCCGTCACGATGTTCTCGCCGGTGGGTGAGTACGGTGACGCGCCTTCCGACTCCGGAGGCATCGAAACCGATGACGACGCCATCGCCGCAGCCGGTATCGACGGAGGGATGGCCAGTCTCCAGGTGCTGACCGACGCGCCTCCGGTCGCCGAGGTCGAGGCTCGGGGAGCCGTGCCGGTGCCCCCGATGACCACGGTCGCCATCGGCCTGTGCGTGGCGTTCACCATCGTGTTCGGGATCTTCCCCGCCCCGATCCTGGACTTCGCCCACCACGCAACGCTCCTCCTGCTGCGCTGACCGGGCTGCCGGGCTGCCGGCTTTCCCGGCCGGGTCCGAGCCGGCATCGGCTGGTGCGGGTACTCTCGGACGAGAGCGCACAGGCACCACGGAGGAACAGCTGATGGCAAGGGATCCCAACGCCGCAGGCAGTCCCCCGTCCCTCGAGCAGGAGTCGTCCAAACGGAACCGCCGGGACATCGCCCGGTTGGTCGTGTTCGGGCTGGGCCTGATCCTCCTGATCGCCTTCATCATCGAGAACGCGTCCAAGGTGAAGGTCCATTTCGTGTTCTTCGAAACCAGGGCCAGCTTGATCTGGGTGATCCTGGTCAGCGCACTGCTGGGCGTACTGGTCGACCGTCTGGTCATCATGTTGCGCAAGCGACGTGGGTCGGAGCCGAAGGTCTAGTCCCCTCCGCTGCACCTCCGGCCGATTCGGGGTGGTCCGCGTGCAACCCGTGGTGACAGGATGTGACCATGAGCCTCCCCACGCCCGAACAACGAGCCGCCCACGGGCGCAAAGCCAGGGAGCTGGTCCCTCGGTCCCGCCATGGCGAGTGGTCACCCCCGGCCGACCGGACCGATCCGTTGGAGATCCTGGCTCTGCAGGCTACGACCCGGATTCCTGACCTGGTTCCCATCCGTTACGGTCGCATGGCTGCCTCCCCGTTCGCCTTCTACCGAGGTGCGGCCGCGGTCATGGCCTCCGATCTCGCCTGCCAGGAGCACTCCCATCTGGACGTGCAGCTCTGCGGCGACGCCCACCTGGTGAATTTCGGCGGGTTCGCCTCGCCCGAGCGCGACATGATCTTCGACGTCAACGACTTCGACGAAACGCTGCCCGGGCCCTTCGAATGGGACCTCAAGCGTCTGGCTGCCAGTGTCGAGGTGGCCGCCCGGTCGCGCGGCTTCGATCACGCCCTGCGGACCTCATTGGTGGCGATGTCCGCCCGCGGCTACCGCGAGGCGATCCGCGAGTTCGCCGTCATGCGCAATCTCGACCTCTGGTATCTCCACCTCGACACCGACGTGATGACCGGCCGGTGGGGCGGCGACATCAACCCCAAGGTGATGGCGAACTTCACCTCCCAGGTGGAGAAGGCCAAGAGCAAGGACCACCTGAAGGCGGTCTCGAAGCTCACCGAGGACGTCGACGGCCGGTTGCGATTCCGGGCCGACCCACCGCTGCTGATACCGGCCGACCAGCTGTTCGACCCGGACCAGGCCGCCTGGATGGTGGCGAGCATGACCCGGGCGCTCGACGAGTACCGGACCAGCCTCTCCGGTGATCGCCAGCACCTGCTCGGCCGCTATGAGTTCGTGGACCTGGCCCGGAAGGTGGTCGGAGTCGGTTCGGTGGGGACCCGGTGCTGGGTGGCGCTGTTCGTCGGGCGGGACAAGGGTGACCCGTTGATCCTCCAGGTCAAGCAGGCCGAGCAGTCGGTGGCCGAGGCCTTCCTCCGGCCGAGCGAGTACTTCAACCAGGGGCAACGGGTCGTGGAAGGCCAGCGCCTGGTGCAAAGCGCCAGCGACATCTTCCTCGGGTGGGACACCGTCACCGGCGATGACGGTGTCACCCGCGATTTCTACTTCCGCCAGCTGTGGGACTGGAAGCTCTCGGCCGACATCGACACCATGCTTCCGGAGGGAATGGCCATCTATGTCCAGATGTGTGGGTTCGTGCTGGCCCTCGGCCATGCCCGCTCGGGCGACGCCATCGCCATCGGCTCCTACCTCGGGGCCGGTACCCGGTTCGACGACGCCATGTGCCGCTTCGCCTCGGCCTATGCCGACCAGAACGAGAAGGACCACGACGCGCTCAAGCAGGCCATCGCCAGCAACCAGGTACACGCCATCAGCGACGTCTGAGCCGGGCAGTGCCGAGCCTCGTTCGACTTGTACGCGCCGCTGCGCCCCATCACTGATCCACAAGACGACCCGCCGTCGGCTGGTCCCGATTACAGGAGCACACCTTGCCACTGCACCAGCACCACTCCATCCGCGATGATCTGCTCGACTCTGTCTACGCCGGCAAGGATCTTCTGACCACCCTTCCGTCACATGCGTTTCCGGAGGACGAGATGCGGGGCCCGGACGCCTTCCAGGCCATCTCGGACGAGTTGCTCCTCGACGGCAACGCCCGCCAGAACCTGGCCACCTTCTGCCAGACGTGGGAGGAGGACGAGGTCCATCGGCTCATGGACCTGTCGATGAACAAGAACATGATCGACAAGGACGAGTACCCGCAGACGGCCGAGATCGAGCGCCGGTGCGTCCAGATGCTGGCCGACCTGTGGAACGCTCCCGAGGAGGGTGGCGCGGTCGGCTGTTCGGCCATCGGCTCGTCGGAGGCGTGCATGTTGGGGGGCATGGCCGCCCTCTGGCGGTGGCGGGCCAAGCGCAGAGCGGACGGGAAGTCGACCGACAACCCGAACTTCGTGTGCGGTCCCGTCCAGGTGGTGTGGCACAAGTTCGCCCGCTACTGGGACGTGGAGATCCGGGAGATCCCGATGTCGGCCGGCAAGTACTGCATGGACGTCGAGCAGATGCTGGCCCGGGTCGACGAGAACACCATCTTCGTGGTCCCCACCTTCGGTGTCACCTACACCGGCACATACGAGCCGGTTCTCGAGCTGTCGAAGGCCCTCGACAAGTTGGCTGCCGACACCGGGCTCGACATCGACATACACGTCGACGGTGCCTCTGGCGCCTTCCTCGCCCCGTTCTGTGCGCCGGACGTGATCTGGGACTTCCGGATCAACCGGGTGAAGTCGATTTCGACCTCGGGCCACAAGTTCGGGTTGGCGCCCCTCGGCGTCGGCTGGGTGCTCTGGCGCCACGCTGACGACCTTCCCGACGACCTGATCTTCCACGTCACCTACCTCGGTGGGGACATGCCGGTCTTCCAGATCAACTTCTCGCGTCCGGCCGGCCAGATCGTGGCCCAGTACTACAACTTCGTGCGCTTGGGCCGGGACGGGTACCGGGCCATCCAGGACTGCAGCTACATGGTCGCCAAGTTCCTGGCCGAGGAGATCGTCAAACTGGGTCCGTTCGAGCTGTTGTGCGACGGGAATCCGTTGACCGGGATCCCGTCGGTGGCCTGGCGAATCAAGGATGGCGAGGATCCTGGCTACACCCTCTACGACGTAGCCGACCGGCTGCGGGTCAAGGGGTGGCAGGTGCCCGCGTACCCGCTGACCGGTTCGGTGGCGGACATCTCGGTGCAGCGGATCCTGGTCCGCCAGGACGTGAGCCGTGACCTGGCATTCCTGTTGATCAACGAAATCGGCGAGGCCATCCGTCACTTCGACCGGCACCCGGTATCGGTGGCCATGACCCCCGAGGAGTCGGGCGGCTTCAGCCACCTGTAGCCGGGCGCGCAAAAGGGCGGGCCGGCGCATCGTGCGCCGACCCGCCCCGTGCGAACGTCAAGCGAGAAGTTTGGCCTTCTGGGCCTCGAACTCGGCGTCGGTGATCGCTCCCTGCTGCTTCAGGTCGGCGAGCTTGGCCAACTGGTCGACGCTGTTGCCGCTGCCGGCCGTCTCCTTCACGTACTTGTCGAACGCCTCCTGCTGCTGCTGGGCGGCCTGTTCGGCGCGCTCGTGCATCTTGCCGCCGCGTGCGATCAGGTACACGAAGATGCCGAGGAACGGCAGGACGATCACGAATATGACCCACAGTGCCTTGACCCCTCCGCCCATGTCATGGCTCCGGAAGATGTCACCGAAGATGATGACGAGCAGCCAGAACCAGATTACGAAGAGAAAAATTCCGAGCATCGTGCCGAACAGGTCGGCCAGTGGATAGGTATAGGCAATCATTGAGGGTCTCCTTGGGTACTTAGTGTGCCTGGGGAGAACATAATGCAGTGCCGGCGCGTTTGGGCTTTCTTCGACATGGTGCTCGATTTACTTCCCTGGTGATCCCGCCGCAGGACCGGTACCCGTCGGGTCAGGGAATAGGGGGTGACGTGGCGATCTCCACCACGGCCACAGCCAGCATCAAACCACCGAGTATGACCAATCCCAGCCGGATCCGGAAGAAGCGGAAGTGCCCGCTGATCCCGATCAGGAACAAGATCGTGGCCAGGTAGATCGTGTCCCGGACGTAGTTGTCCGAACTGGCACCGGCCTGGACGCCGGCCGTGTACTGACTGCTCGCCTTGGCGTCGAGCGCGGCGGCAACGGCCAACTCGGGTTGCTTGTATTCGGGCATGTAGGTGGGCCCCGGTGGTGACGACTCATTGACGAACGGGTCGGTGGCGATCCACGCGTTGAATGCCACGGCGAAGGCCGGTCGGAATCTGCGCTGAGCCACCAGTTCGGCCGACGTGTTGCCGGAGACGTAGGCGGTAAACCAGGCGTTGAACGTGGTGGCGTCGAAGTTCTTGATGTTCTGGGCGTCGAGTTCGGCGCGGTTGGCTTGGGTCCGGGCGGCCGATGCCGTCGCCAGCCGGATCGACGACTCGGTGCTCCACTTGGCCGACGCGTAGCCCGTGTAGGCGGCCAACAGGGCCACCACTGCCAGGAGCACCGCCTCGATGACCGAGAGCACGCGGTCGTGCTGGCGCCCGCCCTCATCCGTACCGTCGTCTCCACCATCGTCGTGCTCGTGTTCGCCGGTGTGCTTCTTGTGGCGCGAGATCTCCCCGGCCACCTCGCCGGTCCCCAGACCCTCAGGCATCGGGATCCTCCGATGGGCGGGAGCCGGGCGTTCCCGGCCTCACCGTCCAGTCGACAGAGATGGGCCTCCTGGTCAGCAGGCGGGGGCGCCCCACCACCGCCGGCCGGTCGGTCGACCACGGCGCCGGGTTGGATGCGGTGAGGCCCGCTAGTCCCCGCAAGGCCCCGTCGTACGAGGCGCGCACGGCGGCGAACCGGAGCCATGCGCCCTGGCGTTGGTCGTCGGGGATCGGAATCACCTCGGCGAGCCGGTCCAGCGCGTCGAAGTACTCCTGGCGGGTGATCGAGATCTGAGGCGCGATGCCGGTGCCGTCGGGAATCAACTGGACCAGGGGGACCGGGCGGTCGATGGGCAGGCCGGCGGCCCGGCCGATTTCGATCACGGTCGGCACCCCGTTGGCCAGGACCATCATCGGGCCCCGATGTTGGATCGTCGTGGGATCGCTCCACTCGATGGGATTGGCCGACAGTAAGAGGGTGCCGGCATCGAGGAGCGCGCCGATCGAGGCCACCCAAGCCTGATCCTCGTCGCTCTCGGGGAAGTAGCAGAGTGCCGGGAAACGAGCAGTGGGTCTGGTCGAGCTCGAGCAACCAGGAGGATGCCGTCCGCCACAGGTCGGGATCGTCGAGGGCGTTGAAACGGGTCAGATTGAGGATCAGGTCGGTACCCGAGGCCGGAGTGCCGGCGAACGGTCTGAGGGTGCGGATGCCCTTTTCGCGATCGTGGTGGGCGGCGTAGATGGTGGGCAGGTAGCTGATCAGCAGGGCGACCAACCCGAGCCCGATGATCGCCTCCACGAAGGTGATCCAGGTCCGGAGGCTGCCGTCCGGCGCCGCGAACCCGAGGGTGGTGACCGAGGAGCCGCTGATCTCGAACGACCGCTGCCACGTGCCGGCCTGCGCGCCCCAGAAGACGAAGGAGAAGCCGACGATGACCGACACCATCCACACCAGCGGCAGGCTCACCAGCGTCACCGGCGCGTACAGGCCGCGGAGGTGGGTCGATCGGGCCCGGTTGCGGCCGTTGTGGACCAGGATGCGGTTGGTGACGGCGAACGTCGCCCGGGTGATCCGGGTGAACGAATTGCGGGGGAGGACGACCGTCTCGACGGCGGAGATCAGCACACTGAGCACCAGGAATACGCCGAAGGCGAGTGAGGCAGTGGCGCCGGCGGCGTGGGCCGGCCCCGTTGAGGCGATCAACACCGTTCAGCTCGCTCCGGCCGGTTCAGGTGTCGCGCGTGGTCGATGTGAACATGCGCTTCAGATCCGACGGCACCTGCGGCATCCGTGCGGTCAACACGTAGGCGACGACCACGGCGACGATGACCAGAGGGGTCACGCCCAACCCGTCGCTGGCGAACAGGAGGACGGCGAGGAGGGTGGACGTCAAGGGCAGGCGGAGCATGACCGTCGTCGTGGCGCCGATGCCCATGGCCACCGCGGGCACGAGCACCATGCCGGGGAGGTGGGCGGCGGCGGCCCCGATGGCGCCCCCGACGAACATGGCCGGGAAGATCGGGCCGCCACGGAACGCCGACAGCGACACGGAGTACGCGATCGACTTGGCGATGACCAGAACGACCAGCGCGCCGACCGTCCAGGTCGATGCCTGGAGCACCAGCCCGGGCAGCGCGTCCTGACCCGAGAAGAGGACGTTCTGCGCGCCCTTTCCGGTGATCTCGACGAAGGCGATGACAACGCCCGCCACCGCCAGTCCGGCTACCGGCGTCCACGCCAGACGGTGCTTCAGGACGAGGGACTGGGCGGCCAGGCCACCGAGGTGGATCGCCGTACCGATGAACGTGGCCACCACACCCATGGCCAGAGCCCACAGGAAGAGCACGCCGGTCGGATGGCTGAAGACGGGGAGCCCGGGAATGGCGAGCGAGAAGGTGCCGAGACCGGTGAGGTTGTCGAGACCGATGAAGACGAGCGTCCCGATGCCGGCGGCCAACAGGCCGGGAACCAGCACGAGTCCCAGGATCGGACCGCCCAGGCCCGCCGCCTCCATGAGTAGGAAGGCCCCCAGGATGGGGGAGCCGAGCAGGGTGCTGATGGCGGCGAAGCTGCCGGCGGCGGCCATGACCACTGCGGCCATCGGGGGCGCATCCTTGGCCGCCAACTTGACCGCCAGGGCGCCCAGCCCGCCGCCGATGGCGATGAGGGGTGCCTCGGGGCCCGAGCACGACGCCGAGGGACAGGGTGGCCAGCGACGCCAGGATGACGCCGGGGAGTTCGATCGGGAGCGGGGCCCCGCCGGTCTGGAAGCCCAGGGCCGGTTCGTGCCCGGAGTTGCCCGGGAGATAGGTGATGGTGAGACTGACCAGGACTCCTGCCAGCAGGAGGATCGGGACCGGCCACCACACCGGGGTGCCATGGAACCCGAGACCTTGCGGCAGCGACTGGAAGACCCAGTGCTGGAGTTTGGAGACGAGGGCCAGGTAGCCGTAGGCGACGGCGGAGACCGGGACGCCGATCACGGCGGCGAGGACCAGGAGCTGGAGATAGCTCTTCGATTTCAGCAGCTCGATGGGATCGGGTGGGGCGGCGGGTGCCTCCGCGGCGGGTGCCTCCGCGGCCGCTGGGGTGGCGGGCGCAGCTCCGGAAGGGGGGGAAGGCTCTGCGGGATGTGGTCCCGGAGCGGTCACTCATCTTCTGGCCAGTTGTTGCGGGCGCTCCACTTCTTTGCGAATGCCACAATCAGTACGACGGCCAACACCCCGAAGATCAGTATGTAGAACAAGCTTGTGCGCCTCCGGTCCGGGTACGGCACGACACTAGGTGACGCGACCCGGCGAGGTGGGATGGGAACCCGGGGTGGGGTGGGAAGTCGGGGTGATCAGGACGCGGCGCCGGTGGTCCCGGGGTCACCGCAAGTCGGGAGATAGGGTGTTCGAGGCCGCAGGTCCACCGGCGGACCGTGATCTCTCGTAAGGAGCACCATCGATGACGATTGCCTACAACTACCCGATCCTGAACCTCATCTGGACGATGTTCATGTTCTTCGTCTTCGTCCTGTGGATCTGGCTCCTCATCAGTGTGTTCATGGACATCTTCCGGTCCCACGATCTGAGCGGCGGAGTCAAGGCACTCTGGGTCCTGTTCGTGATCATCCTCCCGTTCCTCGGTGTGTTCGTATACCTCATCGCCCGCGGCGGCAAGATGCACGAGCGCGCCGCCCAGCAGGCCGCCCAGCAACAGAAGTCCTTCGATGCCTACGTCAAGCAGGCGGCCGGCTCCGGCAGCAGTGTCGATGATCTGGCGAAGCTCGCCGACCTGAAGGAGAAGGGTGTGATCACCGACGCCGAGTTCGAGAGCCAGAAGGCCAAGATCCTTGCCTGACCGCACCGGTATGGTGGCGCGGTGACCGTTGAACCCCCGGCGGACGACCAGGACGTAGACGCGCTCCAGCACGAGGTCGAGGTACTGGAAGAGGAAAACGAGGCACTCCGCAGCAAGGTCGAGACGACCCCGGCGCCGAAGAAGCGCCGGGGGAGGACCATCGCCTCCTGGGTGTTGATCGTGCTGGCCTGCTTCCTGGCCATCCTGTCGGTGGTGGTGGTCTACGCCCGCGACGAACTGCTGAACACCGACACGTTCGTGGCCACGGTGGCGCCCCTGGCCAAGGACCATGCCATCCAGATCGCCGTCGCCACCAAGGTGAGCGACAACCTGGTGGCCCGGACGGACATCGAACAACGGGTGAAGAACGCCCTGCCGCCCAAGGCCGGGTTCCTGGCCAACCCGATCTCGGGGGCCGTCCACACCGCCACCTACCAGGTCACCCTGCAGCTGGTGCAGAGCTCGCGGTTCCAGACCCTGTGGGAGCAGGCGCTGCGCCAGTCGCACGAGCAACTCGACAATCTGCTGCTCGGCCAGAAGGTCGGCGCCCTCCAGGCGACCAACGGCGAGGTGACCGTCGACCTGTCCCAGGTCGAGGACACGGCCAAGAAAGCATTGGCGGCGCGAGGCCTGTCGGTGTTCAACAAGATCCCGAACTACACCGGTGCCCCGTTCGTGCTCTTCCAGTCCGATCAGCTGGCCAAACTGCAACGGTGGATCCGGTTTCTCAACCACCTGGCGTTGGTTCTGCCCATTGTCTCCGTCCTCCTACTCGCCGGTGCCGTCCTCTTGGCCCGTGACCGACGGCGCGGCGTGGTCCATGCCGCATCCGGTCTCGCCGTATCCATGGCGCTGCTCCTGGTGGCGGCCAACGTGGGCCGGAACCAGTACCTGTCGTCGCTGAAGGCGTCCCAGCCCAAGGACGCCACCGCCGCGATCATCGACACAGTCGACGCCGCGCTGCTCGACACAGTGCGCACCGTGCTCATCATCGCCGCCGTCGTCGCCATCATCGCCTTCGTGGTCGGGCTCGGCCCGGTGCAGGAGATGGAGCCAGAAGCGCACCATGCCAGCCTGGCTGTCGACCGGTCCCGTCCACGACACGGTCGCCGCCCACCGCAAGGCGTTCCAGTGGCTCGTGCTCGTGCTCGGTCTGGTGGTCCTGGTCCTCTGGAATCAACCGACCGTCGAGGTGGCGCTGATCATTGTCCTCGTCACCTTGTTCGTGGTGATGCTGGTCGGCCTCTACGGCGGGCGTCGGTCGTCCGGGAAACAGCCTCCGGAGTCAGCGACGGACCCGGCCCCGATCCGGGACTACCGGTCGGCTCGATCGCGGGGTAGGCAGGCGATGACCAGGTCGTGACCGGGCCGGATGCCCGCGGGTGGTGGCTGGCCCTCGAGCCGGTCCACGCCGTGGTGTACTTCGACGAGGGATGTCGGGCTTCGATGGCCGACATCGGGTTGCGCGGTTTCTGGATGGGTTACTTCGCCGGGCGCGCCGCGCCTCTGGGCCCTGTCGGCCCCGATGTGGTGGCGGCGACGTTCTTCAACTTCCATCCGCACATGGTCGGGCGCGCCCTACCAGACGCATGGGGTCTGGCCCACCCCGATCGGGTGTGGGCCGCCCGCCGGGCCGGGGCCGCCGAGGCCCTCCGACGGATGGTCCCCGACATCGACGGGCGGGCTGCTTCGGCGGTGCCGCTCCTCGAGCGTGCCGTGTCTGCCGCGGCCGGTGCCGGTCGGCCCCTGTTTGCGGCCACGCGGGCGACAGGATGGCCATCGGACCCGATCGAGGCCCTGTGGCACGGCTGCACGTGCCTGCGAGAGCACCGGGGTGACGGGCACGTGGCCGCCTTGACAGCGTCCGGTCTGGACGGCGTCGAGGCCCTGGTGCTTTTTGCCGCTTCGGAACGGCTTCCGGCCGAGATGTTCCGGTCGGCGCGGGGCTGGTCGGAGGACGAATGGGAGCAGGCGGCCGACCGGCTGAGGAGGCGTGGGCTGCTCGATGGTGCCGGCATCTCACCCGTTGGCGTCCGGCTCAGGCACTCCATCGAAGCGACGACCGACCAGCAGGCGATGCGCCCGCTGGAGGCGCTCGACGAGCGGCAGCGCCAGGATCTGCTCGACGCAGTCCGCCCGGTGACGGCTGCGGTCCACGCGTCGGGCGTGGTGGCCTACCCGAACCCGATGGGACTATCCGCACCGTCGGGAGGTTGACGATCAGGGTCGTCCGCCTCCACCGCCGGCACCGGCCACCACCGTCCGCCGCGGTGACCGGTTCCGTCAACGGTGCCGGGGATGCCGGATCGGTGGCCCCGACCGGTACACCCTCCTCGTCCCAGGTCACGATGGAAGCCAGGAACTCGTCGGTCTCCTGCTGGGCGGCCACCATCCGCTTTTCCGCGCCTACGGCCAGGAGCCGACCGAGTACCGGGATCTCCCACAGCGATTCGGCCCGCAGGATGGCCATGACCACGGGGACCAGGTGCTCGGCGGTGTCGAACACCACATAGCGGGGCAACCACTCGGGCTCGTACTTGGCGTTGAACTTCCACAATGACTCGATCTGGGCGAAGTTGGACAACCGTTTGAGGAACCATCGCTCGGCCCGCTGCACGGAACCGTCACCCTTCTCTCCGGCGAGTGTGGACCGCATAGCCGCAAAGTTGAGGCTCAGCCCCTCGAAGCCACGATCGGCCAGGTACTCGATGGTCGAGCACAGGGCGAAATCGAGGAGTCCATTGGGGTGGTCACCCGGGTCGCGGCGCATGAGGTCGAGGGAGAACCCGTGGATGCCGGTGGAAGGGACGAACTGGCACATGGCGGCGGCCGTGCCATCGGATGTGCGCACCACGGTCATGAGCAGACCGGCGTCGCGGGGGTCGAAGATCCGGCCCAACATCATGGAGAATCCCCGCTCGTGCTCGCCTTGGCGGGAAAGGCGCATCAGTGACATCAGTTCGTCGGTCAGGGCGCGATCGATCTTGGACGGGTCATGGAAGGTGACGGTGTAGCCGTACTTCTTGATGCGGTTGTGCGCTTGGCGCAGGCCCTTCATGTGCTTGCCGGCCAGAGAGAACTCCTGGAGTCGCACGACCGCTTCGTCGCCCAGGTAGATGTTGTGCATCCCCGAGTCGCGGTAAGTGGCGAGCCACTCCTCGCCGGCCCCCATGACGGCGGTGGTCCAGCCGTGGACGTCGGCGAAGGCGCGGAACGCGCCCCACACCTGTTCGCGCTCGTTGCGGGGTCCGATCGGATCGGGCGAGATGAGGCAGACGCCCCCGTAGACGGCGTAGGCCACCAGGCTGTCCCGGTGGAAGAACCACCGCTTGTCCGATCGGAGGGCGAAGTAGTCGAGGGTGGAGGCACCGTGACGCCGCACGATGTCACGTGCCCTGAATTCGGCGGCGCGTCCCGATCCGAGCCGACGGTCGACCACTGGCCGGGTCAGCAGGTAGAGGGCGACCGCCACCAGGCAGAGCCCGATGGTGAGCAGTGCCGGTGTGAGGAACCGGTCGGCTCGCTCCGGGAGGTCGATCGTGGTGATCCCGACGAAGCGCTCGGTCACCGCCCAGAACGTGGTACCCCAGGCCAGAGAGTGATTGTGATGGCGACCGACGTGGGTGAAGAGCTGGATCGACAACGTGGTGACCGCGGCCACGCCTACGGCCACAACGGCCAAGGTGACCAGGGCCGACCGCATCGACGTGGCGTCCGAGGCGGCCTGGAACTCCTTTCGGTTGACCAGCAGGAAGACCAGTACGGCCAAGGTGATGAGTGATTCCTCGAAGTCGGCGCCGGCCACGAGATGGAGGAGGATGGTTCCGGCGAGCAGCGCGATCGCCACCCGCCATGCTCGGCGTTGGCCACGGAGGATGCCCCGACCGAGGGCGATCAGGGCCAGGCCGGCGATGGCGACCAGGGCCCCGGCGGCAACGCTGGCCCGCAACGGCAGGAACTGCTCGACCAGGTGGAGCCGCCCGCGCAGTGGCGGAGTGATCGAGTCCAACACGTCGATGATCCCGGTGGCCAGAATGGCGGCGCCGCCCCATCGGCGGACCCGACGGGTTCGGCGGTGGGCCTGGCGGAGGTCGGCCGCCGGCGGCCACGACGAGCCGCCGGGGTAGGAGGCGACCAGGGACGGGTGGAGGGTCCCGCCCGCCCGCCCCCGGGTGACCAACCGCTCGAGGCGGCTGGGCGAAGCCAGTTCGTTGTGGCCGAGCAGTAGGCGGACGTGCAGCTCGGCACCCGACTCGAGCTCGACCCAGCTGACCCACTGGCTGTGCAGGAACACCGGCGGCAGTCCGAGCCGCCCGCGGTGTTCCGCCACCACCTCGGTGGTCGCTCCGACGTTGGCGTAGAAACCCGTCCCCAGATTGGTGAGTTCGGACTTGAACGTGGCCGCCGTGATCAGTCCTGCGTATCCCTGGGCGACCAGGCGCCGGGCGTCGTCCCTGGCGTTGTCGTTGGCACCGGTATCCGTCCGCACCTCGGCGAGGGCCCCGCCGCCGAGGATCGACCACATGCGGCGGCTCAGCAGCCCGAGCACCACGGCCAGGACGGCCAGGACCACCACGGACGCTCCGACGGCGATGGCCAGCTGGTCCTGCCAGTCGGCGGCGTGGGCGTGGCGCAGGGCGCGGGCCGGGAGACCCGACCCGAGGTGGCCGAGCAGCCAGGGGGTCACGGCTACCCGCAACAGCAGTGCCACGCCGAAGGGGACGAGGAGCCACCAGGCGTAGCGGCCGAACCGGCGATAGAGGGTGCGCGATACCAGGAACCGGGTGAGGGCCGACGGGTCGCTCAGGTGTTCGAGCCCTTCGAGCCAGGGGGCGTCCTCGGTCGACTCGGGGGCGAGGGAGCGCCAGAGCCGCCCTGCCGGTGAGGAGGCGACCGCGCCCGGCTTGGCATCCGCGGTGGGCCCGGTGGAGGCACCCTCGTCGCGTTCACCCCGGTCGCTCCGATCACCGGCGGAGGCGCACCCGGTGGGGTCGATCCGAACCAGGTGCACGCCGTTACCGGTCTGGATACGGAGGTCGATGGGTCCGACGTGCTCGACGCCGGCGGCGGCCAGTGTGGCCACGGCATCAGAGGAGCCGACGGGTGCGGCGCCGGCCCGGATGGCGAGGTCCTCGGGCTCGTGGCTGCCGCGCTGGCGGAGCACCCGGCGTTCGTCGACACCGAGGAAGCGGATCAGGGAACGCGCCAGTGCGGGGTGGGCGTCGATCGCCTTCCCGGCCGTGGCGATCGGGTCGTCGGCGCCGGTCAGGTCGAACAGGTTGCCGGCGATGACGAGGATGCCCGGACCGTCCCACGTGTCGAGCGCCTGGGCCAGCTCCGTGGTTACCGCCAACGTCGACGTCGTCGCTACCGGGGTGAGCAGGAGGTCACTGACCACCACCATCCGTCGTCCGAGTTCGACGTCGACACGTGTTCCACCGGGACCCGGCAGCGGATGGCTGGTGCCAGGGTCGAAAGCGACGATCCCGAGGTCGGTCGTGTCCTCGGGTTGGGTTGTCGTGCTCACAGCCCCCCTATTGTAAAGGGCCGCCGGCGTTAGGCTGAGGCGGTTCCGGACCAGGCCCGTCCGGGCGGATCCGACACCGAGGGAGAGCCGTGCCCGACCAGGACACCAACGAGCCGACGATCGAGGACTACTTCACCGAGGATCGGGTCTTTCCACCACCTCCCGGGTTCCGGGAGAACGCCGTGGTCGCCGATCCCGGCGTCTACGGAGAGGCCACCCGTCTGGGCCCGGACTTCTGGGCCCAACAGGCCGGCAGCCTCGATTGGTTCCGTACGTGGGACACCGTCCTCGAATGGGATCTCCCCTTCGCCCGCTGGTTCGACGGTGGGACCCTCAACGTCTCCTACAACTGCCTGGACCGTCACGTTGCCGCCGGCCGAGGCGACAAGGTGGCCTTCCACTGGGAGGGGGAACCGGGGGACTCCCGCATCATCAGCTACGGCGAATTGCTGGACGAGGTATCGCGCATCGCCAATGTACTGCGAGGCCTCGGCGTCACCCGGGGCGACCGGGTGGCGATCTACATGCCGATGATCCCGGAGCTGGCCGTGGCCATGCTGGCCTGCACCCGGATCGGTGCGGTCCACTCGGTGGTCTTCGGCGGGTTCTCCTCGGACGCGCTACGCGATCGGATCCTCGACGCCGAGGCCCGGGTGGTGGTGACCGCTGACGGCGGCTGGCGTCGTGGCCAGGCGGTCGGCCTCAAAGGCAATGTCGACAAAGCGGTGTCCGAGAGTCCGTGCGTCGACCACGTCGTCGTCGTACGGCGCACCGGAGACGACACCGTCGGGGGCGCGGCAACCATGACGGCAGGCCGCGACCACTGGTGGCACGAACTCCTTTCCGGCGATGACCCGGCGGCGGGGGGCGCGCCGTCGGCCACCTGTCCGCCCGAGCACATGGAGGCGGAAGACCTGCTCTTCATCCTCTACACCTCGGGCACCACTGCGGCCCCGAAAGGCATCATGCACACCACCGGTGGCTACCTCACCCAGGTGGCCTACACCCACCGCGCCGTGTTCGACCTCCACGCCGACGAGGATGTCTACTGGTGCGCGGCCGACATCGGATGGGTGACCGGGCACAGCTACATCGTCTACGGACCGCTGGCCAACGGGGCCACATCGGTGATGTACGAGGGAACCCCGGACCATCCCGGACGTGACCGCTGGTGGTCGATCATCGAGCGCTACGGCGTGACCATCCTGTACTGCGCACCGACCGCCATCCGAACCTTCATGAAGTGGGGTGCACAGGAACCGGCGTCGCGCGACCTGTCCAGCCTGCGCCTCCTCGGCTCGGTGGGCGAGCCCATCAACCCCGAGGCGTGGATGTGGTACGCCACCCACATCGGTGGGGGGCGGTGCCCGGTGGTCGACACGTGGTGGCAGACCGAGACCGGCGCCATCATGATCGCCCCGCTGCCCGGGATCACCACCACCAAGCCGGGGTCGGCGACCTTCCCCCTTCCGGGCGTCGGGGCCGAGGTCGTCGACGAGGGGGGAAAGCGGATCGACCACGGTGGCGGCTACCTCACGCTCACCACCCCGTGGCCGTCGATGCTGCGTGGCATCTACGGCGACCCCGACCGCTACCGGGACACCTACTGGAGCCGGTTCGAGGGCCGTTACTTCGCGGGCGACGGCGCGAAACTCGACGATGACGGGTACCTGTGGCTGCTGGGCCGGGTCGACGACGTCATGAACGTCTCCGGCCACCGGATCTCGACCACCGAGGTCGAGTCGGCTCTCGTCGACCATCCGCTGGTGGCCGAGTCCGCCGTCGTGGGCGCGGCGGACGCCACCACCGGCCAGGCCATCGTGGCCTTCGTCACCCTGGTGGCCGATGCCGGCGAGGCCAACGACGAGCGTGGTCAGGAACTGCGCGCCCACGTCGCCGCCAAGATCGGCCCGATCGCCCGGCCCCGGACGGTGATCTTCACCGACGAACTTCCCAAGACCCGAAGCGGCAAGATCATGCGGCGGCTCCTGGCCGACGTGGCCGAGGGACGGGTACTCGGCGACACCACCACGCTGGCCGACCCGACCGTGGTCGAGGAGATCCGCCGCCTGGCCGAAGCCTCGCCCAGCGAGGACTGACCGGTGGGGGATCCTCGGAACTGGGCCTGGCACCACGGCCGCATCGAGCAACCGGGCGATGCCGTCATCTTCGACGTCGACGGTGTGCTGTCCGACGCCGTCGGTCGCCAGCACTTCATCGAGCGGGGTCGCCGGGACTGGGACGCGTTTTTCGACGCGTGCGGCGAGGACGCGGTGATCGCCGAGTTGGCCCGGGTGCTCGAGCTGCTCGACCCGAAGCTCCAGATCATCCTGCTCACCGGCCGCCCGATGCGGGTGCAGCCCCAGACGCTGGCCTGGCTCGCCCGTTATGACCTTCGCTGGGACCTGCTGGTCATGCGCTCCCGGGGCGACTACTCGCAGGTGACCTGGTTCAAGCGGGACACCGTGGACGAATTACGTCATTTCGGGTTCGAGCTGCGATTGGCGTTCGAGGACGACCCCAACAATTTCGCCATGTTCCACGCCATGGGCATCCCGTGCGTGTACATCCACTCCGGCTACTACGAGTAGCCGGTCACCGGTTCTCCGGGCCGCCGGACCGAGGTGGCGACCGGCTACACCCAGCGGCCGGAGCGCCTCCGATAGGCCAGCCACCAGGCGAAGAGCAGGGCTACCGAGGCGGCGACCAGCACCGGGGTGTCGCCATAGCGGACGTACAGGGTGAGTCCGGTCCGCCGGTAGAGGGTGGCCGGGACAACTTGGCGGACGCCGAGCGTCGAGCGGGCGAGCAGGTCGCCGCGATGGTTGATCCAGGCGCTGAACCCGGTGGGTGCCGCCTGCAGCAGGTCGCGGCCCTGCTGGACGGCTTGGACCTCACTGGCGGCGATCTCCTGGGACGGAATCTGCCCGGTGGAGTAGGACGAGGTGTTGGTCGGGACGATCAGGAGCTGGGCACCGGCCCGTACCGGGGCCCGTCCCCGGTCGGCGTAGAAGACCTCGAAGGAGATCATGGCCCCGAGGGGACCGACGGGGGTCCGCAGCAACCCGCTCCCGGTTCCGGGAACGGCATCGAGGGGAACAGCCGACAGGTTGGCGAACCGGGAGAAGAACGACCGGTACGGCACGTACTCGCCGAATGGAACCCGGTGGACCTTCTCGTAGCGGGCGACCAACGTGCCGTCAGGCCCGAAGGCGACCACCTCGTTGCGAAACGCGGTGGTCGAGACCGTCTCGGTCACCCCGACCACCAGCGTGGAGCCGAGCCGCTCGGCCAGTCTGGACAGCGCCGCCTCCTCGGACGAGTCGCCCAGTGGCTCGCCCAGCGAAACCACATCCTCGGGCCACAGCACGAGATCGAGCGGATGTCCTGCCGTGCGGTGGGCCAACCCGTCTGTGGCGGCCACCGCGGCTCCGAGCACCACGGCCGGGTCGACCTGCGACTTACGGAAGCCGCGCACTCCACCGCCCTGGACGGCGGCCGCGGTCACCGTTCCGACCGATGGCCCGCCATCGGGGGCTCGGGCTGCGATCACCCCGGTCCCCACCACGACGGCGCCGGCCACGAGGGCGGTGGCGATCAGCGCCACCGGTGGGGCCGAGGATGCCCCCATGCCACAGTGAGCCGGGGCGGTCCCATTGGGAATCGATCCCGGTGGCGCTCCCGTGGTTTCCCCAGGCCCCGACGGCGGCCTCGCCGAGCGCACCGACCCCGACGCCGGCCAGGTAGACCACCGCGGTCAGCAGCAGTGGGCCGCCCACTCGGGCGACTCCCAGCAGGGGCCCGTCGGCCTGACCGAGAAAGACGCCACCGATGGGAAGGCCGCCGAACGGCCACGACTGGCGGGCCGCCTCGGCCAGGGTCATCGCCGCAGGGAATGCGAGGGCCCGGGCCACTACCGGACCACGGGGGACCGCCAGGCAGGCGGCGCCGATGAACAGAGCCTCCAGGGCGATGAGCACGATGGCCCCGATCAGGGTGAAGGAGCGGGCGAAGGCGAGGCCGGGGACGTAGCAGCCGAGCCCGGCCAGCCAGCCGGCCCACAGCCGGGTCCTCGGGCGTAGGCCACCCAGGCGCCACCACAGGAGGCCGGCGGACGGAAATGCCAGGATCCAGAAGCCCCACGGGGGCAGGGAAAGCGCCAGACCGACTCCCGCGGCCAGCGCCGGGAGCGCCACGGAGCCGCGCCGCCGGTTGGGTTCGAAATCGAAGGATCCCGATCCCGTCACGCCGGCGTGGCCCTCCGAACTTCGTCGAGCGATCGGAGCACGGCTCTGGCCGCGGCGCGGCCGCTTCCGACCACGGCCGGGATCCCGACGCCGCGGTAGGCGTTCCCGGCCACTCCGATACCGGGTAACCCCGCCACCGCCTCCTCCACCTGATCGATGCGTTCGAGGTGTCCCGGTTCGTACTGCGGAAACGCCCGGTCCCAGCGGGTCACCATCGACGCACCGGGTGCCCCGACGATGTCGAGGATGGCGGTGAGCTCTCCGAACGCTGACCTGGTGAGCTCGTCGTCATCCATTGATTGCGGCCGGTCGTCGCCGAAGCGTCCGACTGAGAGGCGGATCAGCTCGTCGTCGGGCCGGGCCAGACCCGGCCATTTCCGGGAGAGGTAGGTGCAACCGGTGACGAGGGCGGGCCCGCCGTTGACAGGCGACGTCCGGGGGACGAGGAAGCCGGTCCCGACCAGCTCACTCCGGATGTCTCTCGAGGGGATCGACAGAGTGACGACCGACACAGACGAGCTGCGGACGTCGCCGAGGATCGACGCAGCCCGCGGGGCATGGTCGGCCAGCAGTAGCGATGCCCGGTCGGCGGGAACCGCCAGCACCACCCCGTCGACGGCGAGCGTGCGGGCTCGCCCGGATCCGCCGGTGGCGTCGAGGACCGAGGAAGTGTCACCGGCCAGCGTCAGCTTCCAGGTGCGGTGGTCCCGGTCGCTTCCGGCCGCGCGGCTGAGTGCTTCGACGGTGACGCCGGTGTGCACCGCGACCTTCCGGGCCGCCAGGGCGGCGACCAGTTCGGCCGGCAGACGGGCGGTACTGCCTTCGAGCGACCAGAAGATCGGTGCCCGGACCGACGGGTCACCGGGCGGCGGGGTGGGCAGGCGGAGGCGCTTCATGAGGCTGCCAGACTGCCGGTCGGCCGCCAGCAACGGGGGGAACGTGGCCTGGGCGCTGAGGTCGTCGACACCCCCGGCATGGATGCCGCCGACCAGGGGGTCCACCAGGCGCTCGACCACCTGGCGACCGAGCCGGGCCTGGACCACCTCGCCCACGGCGCGGTCGTCCGTCGATCCCGGATCGGCGCGATGGGGACGGACCAGGTCGGCTGCGGCCCGCGCCGCGCCCACCGGCGAGAGGATCCCGGCACGGGCCAGCGGCCACCACTGGGTGGGGACACCGAGGTTCAGGCCGACAGGCATCATCCGCAGTCGGCCGCGCGCCCACAGTGCCGCCCCCGTGGCCCCGGGGGCGATCAGGGCCTCGTCCAGCCCGAGCTCGCTGCACAGCTCAGTGGCTTCCGGTCTTCGGGCCAGGAAGGCGTCGGCGGCGACATCGACGGTCCGACCGCAGAATTCGGAGGCGTGGACCTTGCCTCCGAGCCGGTCGCTCGCCTCGAGGACGACGACGTGCGGGCGCCTCCCCGGCTCCTCGCCGAGATCCTGACTCAGCTGCCACGCGGCGGCGAGCCCTGCCATGCCGCCACCGATGACGGCGACGACTGGGCGTCCAGCTATGCCGTCATCGCTCACGTCGCGCCATCGGCGGCATCCCGGACAACCTCGGCCAGTATGGCCAGGAACGCCGGGTCGTCGTCGAGCGAGGGGGTCCTGGCCAGGACGATCCCGAGCGAGTCGGCCTTGGCCTGTGCCTCGATGTCGAGGTCGTAGAGGATCTCGAGGTGATCCGAGACGAAACCGACCGGGCAGACCACGACGGCCGTGGCCCCGACGCTTGCCACCCGTTCCATCTCGGACAGCAGATCGGGCCCGATCCACGGGTCGGGGGTGCGTCCGGCGCTCTGCCAGGCCGTCCCCCAGGTGACCGTCGGATCGGCATCGAGGTCGAGCAGGTCGGCGATATCGGTCGCCGTCTCGCCGACCTGGACCGGGTAGGGGTCACCCTGGGCTACCGCCCGCTGCGGAAGGCTGTGGGCGGTGAAGAACACCACGGTGTGGGCACGGGCCGCCGGGTCGATGGCATCGAGGACGGTGCGGGTGCGCCCGGCGAGGATCGGCGCGAACCCCGGGGCGCGGTGCCATGACGGGATCGCCGTGAGCTCGAGGGGTCTTGACGCCTCGGACGCCGCGGCCCGGGCCCTGGTGAAGTACTCGCCGGATCCCAGGGTCGACTGGTGCGGCGTGAGGACGATACCGACGACCCGGTCAACGCCCAGGTCGGCCAGGTCGGCGACGGCCTCCTCGATGCTCGGCTGTACGTACTTGGTGCCGAGGCGAACGGCGAAGCGGTCCGGCGCCATCGCCTCCAGCGCGGCGGACAGCCCGTCGACCTGGGCCCGGGTGCGCCGGGTGAGCGGGGAGGTCCCTCCGATGGCGGCATACCGACCGGTCAGTTCGTCGAGCTGTTCCGGTGTGGGTGGGCGCCCTCGGCGGATCCGGGTATAGAAGGCCTCGATCTCCCCCGGCGAGTCCGGGGTCCCGTGGGCCATCACCAGGACGCCGACCCGGGCCGCCCCTTCGCTCAACGTGGGTTCTCCACGCCTGCCCGCCCTTCAGCGTGGACCAGCGCCACCACCTGCTCGAGGATGGCGGGATCGGTCTCGGGCAGGACGCCGTGGCCCAGATTGAACACGTGCCCCGCTGCCGTGCCGGCCCGGGCGAGCACCTCGCGGGTCTCCGCCTCCGCCACCTCCCAGGTGGCGAGGCACATGGCGGGATCGAGGTTGCCCTGGACGGCGATACCGGCGCCGACCCGTTTTCTGGCCTCGTCGAGCGGCACCCGCCAGTCGATGCCCACCACCGAGGTGCCGGCCGTGGCCATCAGGGGAAGGAGCTCGCCGGTGCCCACCCCGAACAGGATGGTCGGGGTGCCGGGGTGGGAGGAGTCGAGCTCGGCGACCAGGCGCCGGGTGGCCGGCAGCACCAACTGCTCGTAGTGGCGGGGGCTGAGGATGCCGGCCCAGCTGTCGAACACCTGGACGGCGGAGGCCCCGGCGTCCAGTTGGGACCGCAGCGAGGCGAGCGCCATGTCGGTCAACCGCTCGACCAGGTCGTGCCACAGGCCCGGCTCACCCTGCATCAGAGCCTTCACCTTGGTGAAGTTCTTGGACGGCCCGCCTTCGACCAGGTAGCTGGCCACGGTGAACGGGCCCCCGGCGAAGCCGATGAGTGGTACCTCGAGCGTGTCGGCCAGGATCCGGATGGCCTCGATGACATAGGGAGTGTCCAACGCCGGCTCGAGCGGTCGGAGCCGCTGCAGGTCGCCGGCCGACCGGAATGGCTCGGCCACGACGGGTCCGGTCCCGGGGGCGATGTCGACCCCGAAACCGATGGCGGCGGCGGGGACCACGATGTCGCTGAAGAAGATGGCGGCGTCGGTGCCGTAGCGGTCGACCGGCTGGCGGGTCAGCTCGGCCACCAGATCGGGCTGGGCGATGGCGTCCAGGATGCTGCCCGAACCACGGGCGGCCCGGTACTCCGGAAGCGCTCTCCCGGCCTGGCGCATGAACCACACCGGCACATGGGGGACATCCAGGCCGCGGCACGCACGGATGAAGGGAGCGTCGTCGAACCGGCCGGGCGCCGCTCCCGGCCCGCGAGGTGCTCGGGGCGCGGCGGTGGACATGGGCTGAGTCTACGGGCGGGGACCGGGTGGCCGGGGGCGGTGGCCAGGCCCGGGCGCACGTCGGTCGTTGCGCGCATACAATCGAGGGTTCCCCTGAGCCGGACGTGGACCATCCAGATCGGTCACCGAATGGCGGTGGGCAGACAGGAGGTGGGGCGTGGAGACCGAGTTGGAGTCCGAACAGGACTTCGTGGACCTCGCCTACCGCGCGGCTCGATGCCATGCGAGGGGATGCGAATTCGATGCTTGAGGGGGTCCTCGACCTCGGTCGGGGAGGCACGTTCCAGTCCCGGACCGAGCGTGACGTCATCGTCCGGACCAGCCTCGCCCGCCTCGAGCAGCTGGACATCGGCGACCAGGCCCTGACCTTCGGCAGGATTGATCGCCTGGTAGGAGACGGCACGACCGGCGACGGCGGCCCACCCGACAGCGAGACGTTCCACATCGGACGCCTGGCCATCCACGGCCCGGACCACGAGCCACTCGTCGTCGACTGGCGGGCCCCGGTGGCCGAGCCCTTCTACCGGGCCACCGGACGGGATCCCCTGGGCCTGGTTCTGCGTCGTCATCTCGCGCTGTCCGGCCGCACGGTGGTCAGTGTCGAGGATGAGCGCTTCAACGCACCGGGTGAAGTCATCGACACCGTGGTCGGTGACGACGACGAGTCCGACCCGAACTCCGACGGGGCCGGCGAGCTCATCGTCGGAGATCTGCCCATCGGGGGCCCGGCGGCGCTGCTGGCGGCGTTGGACCGGGCCCGCTCCGGGCGGATGACCGACATCGTCTCGACCATCCAGGCCGAGCAGGACGAGATCATCCGCGCCCCACTGAGCGGTGTGCTCGTCGTCCAGGGCGGTCCGGGTACCGGCAAGACGGCCGTGGCCCTGCACCGGGCCGCCTACCTGCTCTACACCCACCGGTTCCCTCTCGAGCGCCAGGGCGTGCTGGTCGTCGGGCCGAACCCGTTGTTCCTCCGCTACATCGAACAGGTGCTGCCCTCCCTGGGGGAGACCGGGGTCACCTTGTCCACCGTGTCCGGCCTGGTGCCGGAGATCCGGGTCACGGAGAACGGGCCCGCAGACGTGGCCCGCCTGAAGGGCAGCCCCCGGATGGCCAAGGTGGTGGCCCGGGCGGTTCGTACCCGCCAGCGGCCGTTGCACGAGGACATCCAGGTGCCCTACGGGGCCCTGGTGCTCCGCCTGACCGCCCAGGAGTCGCGACGGATCGTCGAAGGGGCGCGGCGGCGCCCCGGAACCCACAATGCCCGTCGTCGTCTGGTCGAGCAGTCGGTGGCCCAGGTCCTGGCCGACCGGGCCCGACAGACCCAACAGCGCCTCGGGGTCGGAACCCCGGATGTCACGGCATTCCCCGGCTACGAGGACCCGGCCGAGCTCGAGGACGACGAGTTCGACTTCGACGACTTCTCCCGCAAGGTCCGCCGGGTCCCCGAGCTCGCCTTGGCCCTGGACCGGATGTGGCCGCGGCTCTCTCCCCATGAGCTGCTCCACGACCTCTACGGTGCCCCGCCGCTGATCGCCGCCGCCGCACGGGGGATCCTGACCCCCGAGGAGCAGACTCTGCTCGAGCGGCCGCGTTCGTCCTCCTTCGAGGAGGTGGCGTGGACGCCTTCCGATGCCGCCCTGATCGACGAGGCCCGGCACCTGCTGGGCCCGCGCACAGGTGGCTCAGACGACCCGCTGCGCAAATACGGCCACATCGTGGTGGACGAGGTCCAGGACCTGTCGCCCATGCAATTGCGGATGCTGACCCGCCGTTCGCTCGCCGGCTCGATGACCGTGGTCGGCGACATCGCCCAGGCGACCGCCCCGTGGGCCCCGTCGTCATGGGCGGACATCATCGAGCACCTGCCGCGCCGCCGCCCGTCCCGCAGGGTCGAGCTGACGGTCAGCTACCGGACACCGTCCGAGGTCCTAGCCGTGGCGGCGCGGGTCCTGGCCGTGGCCGCGCCGGACCTGGCCCCGCCCAAGCCGGTGCGGCGGACCGGGTTCGAGCCGAGGATGGTCCAGGTGACCGGGCACGACGGCCCGGCGACCTCCGACGACCTCGCCCGTACGGTGGCCGTGATCGCGGCCGAAGAGGTCGAGGCGGTGCAGTCGGGCCGGGTGGCCGTGATCGCCCCGGAGTCCCTCCACACCCTGCTCTCGGACGCGTTGGCCGAGGCCGGGACCCCGGTGGTGGATGCGCGGGACATGCGCCGGGGCGGACTGTCCGATCCGCTGGTGCTCCTCGGTGCCGGTTCGGCCAACGGACTCGAGTTCGACTCGGTGGTGGTGGTGGAGCCGGCGGTCATCGCCGGGGAGACGGCCCGTGGCCTGCGGACCCTCTATGTGGCGCTCACCCGGCCGACCCAGAGGCTGACGGTGGTATCGCTGACGGCACCCCCCGCCGCGCTGTCGGCCGTCGGCTGAGGGCCACCACAGGGCGGATCCCCGGGCCGGTCGGGTGAGTCCGGACCGGGCTCCGGGGGGGTCGACGGACCCCGGTCCCGGCCTGCGAGGCCGATTTGGCCTTCCGGATGCCCTATGGAGTAAAACTATGCCCGTGACCCAGGCTCTCGCCGCCGATCCGGCCATCACCCGACCAGCGCGTCACCGTCCTGACAGACCTCCGATGCTGGCCGTGGGCGTCATCATCTGGCTCGGTTCCGAGGTGATGTTCTTCAGCTCGTTGTTCGCCGCCTTCTTCACCATCCGGGCCCACGCCATCATCTGGCCACCACCCGGCGCCCACCTGGACACCATCCGGGCCGGCATCTTCACCATCGTCCTGGTGTCCTCCAGCTTCACCATGCAAAAGGCCGTGTTCGACCAGGAGCGCGGCGAACGCAAGAGTGCCAAGCTCTGGGTCTGGTTGACCCTCGTGCTCGGCGCGTTGTTCGTGGCCAACCAGTTCTTCGAGTGGGTGACCCTCTCCCAGAACCCGGCCACCAACCCGACGCACACGTCGTACGGCTCGCTCTTCTTCATCATGTCGGGTCTGCACGGGCTCCACGTGTTCCTGGGTCTGGCGGCCATGATCTTCCTACTCGTCCGCCTCAGAGGTCCGGGTGGCGACCCCGGTGAGACCTCGGTCTTCCAGGGAGTGAGCTACTACTGGCACTTCGTCGACGTGGTGTGGGTCGGCCTCTATGCCTGCCTGTTCCTCCTGAAGTGATGTCGCCGACCTCCCGCCGCACCCTCAAGGCCCGATTGGCCGCGCCCGCAGCCCTGGTGGGTGCGGTGGTCATCTTCGGGCTGATGGCCTTCTCCTCCGGCCCCGCCCAGGCCGATACCACGACCACGACCAGCCCCGTCCCGACCCCCTACGGAGCCGGCGAGGGTGCGGCGACGACCGGAAGCACGGTGCCCGGCGCCCAACCCGGGTCGGTACAGGCGACGCCGGCGGCGGTCGGTGCCGTGCCGTCAGCTGAAGCCGCGGCCAAGGCTGCCTCGTCGGCCACCGAGTCCGGGATCAAGTACAGAGTGCTCCCGGCCCGCTACATCGCCCCTGGCCAGGCGTTGTTCGCCGCCAACTGCTCGAGCTGTCACGGTGCCCGGGCCAACGGCGTGATCCCCGGTCAGCCTCAGATCGCGCCCAACCTGCAGGGACTGGGCGCCGGCACGGTCGACTTCTGGGTGGGCACCGGCCGAATGCCACTGGCCAACTTCGCCATGCAGGCCACCCGCAAGCCACCCCGCTTCAGCGTGAAGCAGACCGAGCAGATCGCCGCCTGGGTGCAGTCGCTGACCCCCGGCCAGGGCACACAGATCCCGATCGTCAACACGGCCACCGCCGACCTCGAGAACGGGAACACCTTGTTCACCCTCAACTGCGCCGCCTGCCACACCATCTCGGGCGCCGGTGACGCGTTGATGGAGGGCGCCTACGCCCCCAGCCTCCACCTGGCCACCCCGTCCCAGGTGGTCGAGGCCATCCGCTCGGGCCCCGGCAACATGCCCCACTTCGGGCCTGGCAACATCACCGATCCGGAGGCACGAGACATCGCCGCCTACGTGACCCGGGTGCTCCAGCACCCCGACAACGCCGGCGGCGTCGGACTCGGCGGCATCGGCCCGGTCGGTGAGGGCTTCGTCGGGCTCCTGATCGGTGTCGGCATCCTGATGCTGGTCTGCTTCTGGATCGGAGATCGCTCGTGAGTGAGAAGAACAACGGCTCCGCAGGCGCGCTGCCGCCGGCCGCCCTGGACGATCCGCACCTGCAACCGGCGACCAAGAATCCCAAGCGCATGGAGGGCCTGGCGGCTCTGGCCATGTTGGTGGGCATGATCGGCTTCGCGGCCTTCATCGTCGCCTACTGGGTGAACGCATCCAACCAGTGGGAAGCGTTCACCCTCGGGATCGGCATGCTCGGCCTCGGAGTCGGCACCATCGCCTGGGGCAAGTACCTCATGCCCCAAGGGCCATTCGTCGAGGAGCGCCACGACTTCCACTCCACCGATGACGAGCGCGTGGCCTTCAACGCCGCCATCACCGGGCGCGGCGGTCTCGAGGTCAAGCGGCGCAAACTGCTGCTCGGGGTCTTCGCCGCCGCCGGCGGCCTGATGACCCTGGCCCTGGTGATCCCCGGGATCCGGTCACTCGGGCCCAAGCCGGCGAAGGCGGAGGATACCGAGGGCACTACCGACAACTCGCTATTCACCACCAACTGGAAGAAGGGCTCCAAGCTGGTCACCGTGAGCGGTAGGGAGGTCATGGTCGACGACCTTCTGGTCGGTGGGGTTCTGACCGTGTTCCCCCAGGGCTTCGAGGGCTCGTCCCCCGACCAGGTGATTCTGCTCCGCCTGGGCGACGAGGGGCCCTACCCGCTCTCGCCTCCCGGTCGGACCGATTGGGGCGTCGAGGGATACGTGGCCTTCTCCAAGCTCTGCACCCATCTCGGGTGTCCGGTCGGCCTCTACCAGGAGATCACCCAGCAGCTGGTGTGCCCGTGCCACCAGTCGATCTTCAATGTCAAGTCCGGCTGTGTCCCCCAGTTCGGCCCGGCGCCCCGCCCGCTCCCGCAACTTCCCATCACCGTCGACCCGACCGGGCAGTTGCGTGCCAACGGGAGCTTCGACCAGGCCGTTGGCCCCGGATTCTGGGAGCGCCCGTGATCGACAAGTCGCTGAACTGGCTCGACGACCGGCTGGGGTTCGCCAAGGGAGGCCGAACCTTCCTGGACAAGATCTTCCCCGACCATTGGTCGTTCATGCTGGGCGAGATCGCCCTCTACTCCTTCGTCGTCCTGCTGGGCACCGGGGTATTCCTGACGCTCTACTACGTGCCCTCCGCCCACGAGATCGTCTACCACGGCAGTTACGTCCCGCTTCAGGGCCAGAAGGTCTCCGAGGCCTACGCCTCCACGGTCGGTCTCTCCTTCGACGTCCGGTCCGGTCTGCTCATGCGCCAGGCCCACCACTGGGCGGCCGACATCTTCCTGGGGGCCATCGCTGTGCACATGGCCCGGGTGTTCTTCACCGGCGCCTTCCGCAAGCCCCGTGAGTTCAACTGGATCGTCGGGGTCACCATGCTCATCCTGGGCATCGTCAACGGGTTCCTCGGGTACTCGCTGCCCGACGACCTGGTGTCAGGGACCGGTATCCGCATCGCCTACTCGATCATCGAATCGATCCCGGTCGTAGGTAGCTACATCGCCTTCTTCCTGTTCGGGGGAATTACCCCGGATCGGGTGTGATCATCCCCCGGTTCTTCATCATCCACGTGCTGATCGTGCCCGCCATCCTGGTCGGCCTCCTCGCCGCCCACCTCGGCCTGCTGGTCAAGCAGAAGCACACCCAGTTCCCAGGGAAGGGGAAGACCGAGAAGAACGTCGTCGGCTCCCCGATGTTCCCGACCTTCATCGCCAAGACCACCGGCTTCCTGTTCGTGACGTCCGCGGTCATCTTCCTGCTCGGCGGGTTCGCCCAGATCAACCCGATCTGGCAGTTCGGCCAGTACGAGCCCTACCAGATCTCCTACGCCGTCCAACCGGACTGGTACATGGGTTGGCTCGACGGCGCCCTGCGAATCATGCCCAGTTGGGAGTGGGTCGGCTGGGGTCACACGATTCCGCTGGAGGTCTTCCTGCCGGCGGTCATCTTCCCGGGCCTGATCTTCAACATCCTGATCGTGTGGCCGTTCATCGAGCAGGTGTGGACGAAGGACAACAACTACCACAACCTGCTCGACCGGCCTCGGGACCGTCCCAAGCGGACGGCGGCGGGCGCAGCGATGTTGATGCTGCTGTTCGCCGTGTTCTTCGCCTCGTCCACCGACGTGATGGCCAACTTCTTCGAGTTGCCATTGATGGACGTCCTGTGGTTCTTCCGATTCTTCGTACCGCTGTCCCCGATCGTCGCCTACTTCCTCACCTACAAGATCTGCAACGAGATGCGGACGGCCGAGGGAATCGGCAAGCGCAAGCGGGCCCTCGTCGTCGAGCGGTCCACCGACGGCAGGTACTCGACCACCGAGTCGGAGCCCCGCCCGGGTGACAGCCATGAGGAGCTCGAGGCCGTCCCTGTGCCTACGTTCATCGACCTGAACGATCCGGAGCTGGCCACCGCGGCCGGCGTCCGCCGGGTCATCCGCTAGGCCGACCCACCGGATCCCGGGGCGACGCCCCGAGGTTGCCCGGGTGCCCGGCGGTAGTCTCGACGACCATGGACACGTCCACCGAGCGGCTCAGGTCACGCGAGCGGCTCAGGTCACGCGAGCAGCTCAGGTCACGCGAGCAGCTGGTGCCGGTCGAGCAGCTGGTCGACCTCGAGCGGTACCCGGTACTGGACCCTTCAGGGCCGGCACTGGCCGCCGTGGTGGAGAGGGCTCGGGGCCAGCTTCGGGACACGGGTGCCGTGGAGCTTCCCGGGTTCATCCGGGAAGCCGGTGTGGAGGCGCTGGTAGCCGACGCCGAAGCACTGGCACCACGCGCGCACCACTCGGCGGGAGAAGGCACGGCCTATCTGGAGTTTCCCGACTTCACCCTGCCCGAGGATCATCCCCGGCTGACCTGGGGGCACTACGCCGTCGGGGCCGTGGCCTACGACGCCATGCCCACCGACTCGGTCCTGCGACGCCTGTACGAGTGGGAGCCGCTGCGTCACCTGGTCGAGGCGGTCCTCGACCGAGGCCCTGTCCACCGGTACGCCGACCCGTTCGGCGCCCTCAACCTCGCGGTCATGGGGGAGGGCGACGAACTGCAGTGGCATTTCGACCAGACCGACTTCGTGGTCTCACTGGCTATCCAGACTGCCGACCATGGGGGCGACTTCGAGGTGCACCCGAGGATCCGTTCCGCTGACGCCGAGCATTACGACGACGTCGCCAGCGCGCTGGCCGGCTCCCGTACCGGTGTGGTGACACTGCCCATGGTGCCCGGCACCTTGCTGGTGTTCGAGGGCCGGTACTCACTCCACCGGGTCAGCCCCATCTCCGGAGCGCGACCCCGCCACGTCGGCCTGCTGGCCTACGACACGGCCGAGGGGACGATGGGGAGCGAACTCCTCCGTGAGAACAGATACGGCCGTACCGAGCCATTCTCTGAGCCACCCGCCGTATGGCCGCTGCCGTGAGCATCAACGCGGTGATGGACGGGTCGGTCCCATGACCGGGTTCGTCACCCAGATCGGGGAGGCGTTCGTGGGAACCGGAGCCGAGGCCGCCCATCTCAATACCGTGCTGGGGATGAAGGGTGGTCCGGTGGAGACCGCTTGGGCCACCGCCCTGGCCACGCCGCGTGCCGGTCATGCCGCGTTCCTGACTACCGTACGACCCGGCATTCCAGCCAAGCCGATGACCCTCTTCGTCAACAAGGCCACGCTGGAGGACGACGCCCACTCGACCATGACCTGGGGGCCGGCGCAGGCCGGGGTGGCCTCCGGGGTGCTGTGGGCCGTGAGCGACGGGGTCGTAGAGGCGGGCCTGGTGGATGACCTGGTGCTCATTGCCGCGGTGTGGGTGAACCCGGAAGCTGTCGACGAGTCCCTGGTCTATGCGAACAACCGCACGGCAACCCGTGACGCGCTGGCTGCCGGTGCCGGCCGACTGCCTGCGCTGGACGAGGCGCTCGAGTATCGGGACCGGGCGATCAACGCCTACTACCTACCGCCCGGGGTGACCTGAGGCCGACGTCCGAGGGTCGTGGGTGAGCGGGGGGGACGGCCGATGGGTCAGAGAGCGGAATAGGGAGGAATCCGGTGCCGTCGCAGGTGTTCCAGACCGACGGCCGACACCGAGACGAAACGTCCCTCACCCTCCACGAAGTGGCGATCGAGGAAGCCGCGGTCGTTGGTCTCCTCCCACACCGGTAACCGGGGACACGATGTTCGCCAGGCGTCCATGACCTCGATGTAGGGACGTGGCTCAGGCCCTACCCACTCCAGGAGATCGAGGATTAGAGCGTCGAGATTGTCGGACATCGCAGTCACCGAGGATACCGGGCGACTCCGGTCTTACCGGAGTCGACGAGGATTCTCTCCGGAGTGACGACGGGCCCCAGCGGTCAGACGGTCCGTGGTTCCGCGTTGCCAAACCCGTGAGTGGAAGGCACCGGTGAGGCGGCGGGACCGTTCCATCCCCAGATCTGCCTCGAGGGGCCCTCCACGGGTGGGGGGTACCGTAGGCACATGACGCGTTTCGTCATCGATCCACGGGCACTGGTCCACCTATGCGAGGGCAACGGGACCATCAACTCTGCTCACCAGCTGGTGGCGCCCAGCTCGGTGCGTTCTCAAGCTCTCGACCTACTTCTCCATCGGGTGCAGTCGAGCGAGCTCTCGAGGAAGGACGCTCTCGTTCTGCACGAGCGAATGACCGAGACGAAGATGCGGCTGCTGGGCGACCGGGTCTCGCGGCGCACCGCATGGGTCATGGCATTGGAACATGGATGGAGCTCGATCGAATACGCAGAATATCTTGCCGTGGCGCAGCTACAGGCTGATGCCCTCATCACACTCGGCCCTACACTTGCGAGCATGGCCACGGGGATCGTTCCGCTGGCAGGGATCGACGATCTGTTCAGTTCGTAGATCGGCTCGTCCTGGCGGACCCGTCCCGCTGGTGGTCACGCGTTCGGTGTCTATGTTGCCGTCGATTTGTGACGGCGGTGCCTTCGGACGTGCACGATGACGATCAGTGCACTCAATGCGAGACCGAAGACGAGGACGACAATATCCTCCGTCGAATGATGACCGGTGACCACTCGTCCGATGCCGTAAGCGGTAGCGGCCACCGAGAGGGTGAAGGCGATCGAAGCCACAAAGTTCCACACGGCGAACTGACGATGGCGCATCTTCGCAGTCCCGGAGATGATCGCCGGGGTGAAGAAGACGGCCAGTCGGCCCCATTTCGCATACGCCAGTTCACCCTTGTCCATGAGTTTCTGGCGACCGGCCTGCCTCTTGCCTGGCCGATCCAAGAGTCGAGTTCCCCAGCGGAAACCAATTCGGTATCCGATCAGTCCACCTACTTCGCCGGCAACGGATGCGATGACAATGACCGCCGCCAGATTCAGATTGCCTTGGCTGGCTCCCACGGCCGCGGCCCCCACGGCGGCACTGCCGATGGCCGGCACCCCCGCCCATGAGGCGGCGACGGCCACGAACAAGAGGAGATACTCCCACCAGTTGCCGGAGCCCGCCGACGACCCCGACATCGCCACAAGTTGTACCCATCCGGTGACCACGGCGCGCAATCCCAATCCACACGGCCGACGGCCGACTCAGCAAGCATTCTTATCCATGGAAATGGGATGGGCACTTCAATGCCGAGGCGCCGAACAACCAGGTCGGATGGATCAAGCCCAGCCCAGATCTCGCAGACGCTGCTCGCCGATTCCGAAGTGGTGCCCGATCTCATGGAGCAATGTCACCCGAACCCGGCGGACGAGATCCTCTGGCGTGCGTGCGGACTGACAGATCGTCCTCAGGAACAGGGTGATCCGATCCGGACTCGCACCTGCGTAGCGGCCACGACTGGTCAGGGGAACACCTTCGTAGAGGCCGAAGAGCCCACCTGGTGGACTCTCGTAATCGATGATGATCGCCACGTTGTCCATCTCCACACGCAGTTCGTCGGGGATCGTCGCCAACGCATCAGCTACCAGCGCCTCGAATGCGTCAACGTCGATCGGCTCCATGTCGACCACCTTGCCAGCAATGGGCGAGGTCCGCCTTCGAACTGTCGGATCGTCCTGGTGCGGGCCAGCGGAGCAGCCCGCTGGTGATCCGCGGGAATGGCCGGGGTAAATTTGTGTCGCATGCAGACGGAGTCCGTCGTAGCTGATCCCGGTCCTCCCCGGTCGACGCTGACCGGTGGGCAGAAATGGATGATCGCCGGGCTGTTGTCCCTCCAGATCCCGTCGAGCCTGATCTTCTATCCCTTGGCCGCGATCTTCGCCATCACCGGTATCTTCGTGCCGATCGCCATCATTCTCGTGGGCATAGGAACGCTGCCCTTTTCGTTCGCCATGAGGTGCAAGCGCAGCTGGCAAGGGGGAAGAGCTTAGGAGGAATCGATCATCTCCGAGCTGTCGGCAGTGGTGGCGAACGACTCGCGTCGACCGGGAACGTCCGAATCTCGCCATTCTCCTCGTCAGCTCCGCATCCTCCGGAGGACTGGCAGAACATCTTGGGCAAGCCCGGTGATCTGCTGTCTGATCTCGGATGCCGGCACGCCCGGGAGGTGCACACGCAGATTGACGGCGTCGGCGCCGGATTCGATCCACGCGGCGTGGATCCGTTGGGCCAACTCCAGCGGGTCGTCGGCCGTGATGGTCTGGTCGGCGGAGAACGCCGCACCCGATCCGGCGTAGCTGTCGTACACCGCCCGTTGGCGTTCGATCAGCGCGTTCGCCGGGACACCCAAGCAGACCCGGCGGATGACCACTTTTGGTTGGTCGCCTCCTGCCGTGTCGTACGCGTCGCAGATCGACCGCAGCCGCTCAACCGTCGACATGCCCTCGGAAAGGATGCCGGCACCGCAGACAGCGGCTCGCCGGGCCGCCGCAGGTGAAGCGGCCGCGCTGAGCACGGGGATCGGAGCCCGGGCGCAGACCTGGAGGGCCCGGTCGCCTTCCAGTTGGCGAAGGTCACGTCCCTGGAGCATGTCGACGATCCGGGGAAGACCGACCTTGAAACGGGGGACGGCATCGGCCAGATCGGCGTCCATGGCCTCGAAGTCGAGTGGAAGGGCGCCAGCGGCAACGCCGAGTCCGACCCGGCCGGGATGTCGGATGGCGAGCCATGCCACCTCTTCGGCCAACTGTGCGACCGGGCGGAGGGGAAGGAGCACCGGGCAGGCCGCCACCCACCCCACCGCGGTCTCGTCGAGGAGGAACGATGCCACCTGCAGAGGGTTGGGCAGATAGCCGGCGAAACCGCCGTGGTGCTCGCTGGTCATGATCCCGTCGAAGCCGGCGGCCAGCCCGAGAGTGCCTTGGGTACAGAGCTCACGGAGGATGTCGGGTGCGTCCAGTTCGTTGTGAGGATAGAGCCGGAGGGAGATCGAGCCCCGGGCAAAGGGCGCGCCAGGCCCTGGCACTAGGAGCGATTGGGGAGGGTCGAGGAGCACCATTCACTCGACGTCATGTCGCCCGGCTTCCTGGGATCCACACTGTCGCTTGCACAGAGGGAGCGTAGGCCACCTGCAGCCGACCCCTCGGGCCGGTGTCGGCGCGCTCGAACAAATCGCGGGCGCCCCTACAGTGGGTGGTGCAGGTCCGTTGAGCAGGGTTCCGCCACCCAGCTCCGGACCTGCACCTTTTTTGCCGGCTCCCTCACCGGATCGTCCTTGTCGCTCAACGGCGGGATCACGACGGCGTTCACCGATCTTTCCTAGGCCTCAGCGTCTCTGGGTGTCCGAGTGCGGGCCAGGTGACCGTGGGGGCGTTGACGGTCATTGGTCAGCGTGTCACGATGCGCTCAGCACCCCCCCTGCGACCGAATGGAGCATCATGTCCCGCCTGCAAGGCCGCCATGCCGTCATCACCGGAGCTGCCAGCGGCATCGGGGCCGAGACCGCCCGCTTGTTCGTCGCCGAGGGCGCCTCGGTGGTGCTCGCCGACCTCGAGGTCGAGCGTGGTCAGAAGTTGGCGGCCGAGCTCGGCGACGCGGCTCGCTTCGTCGAGGTGGACGTGGCCACCGAGGACGCAATCGAACGGGCCATCGACGAGTCCATCTCGACCTTCGGCGGCTTCGACGTGCTGTTCAACAATGCGGGAAACCCGGGGTCGCTCGGTCGCGTCGAGGACATCGACATGGCCCTGTTCGACCGCACGGTGGCCATCCACCTGCGTGGCGTGTTCCTGGGCATCCGGGCCGCCGCCCGGATCATGCGACCCCAGGGCCGCGGCAGCATCATCAATACCGCCAGTGTGGCCGGCCTACGGGCCAACTACGGCGGGCACGACTACAGCGCGTCGAAGGCGGCCATCATCCACCTGACCAAGACCACAGCCAACGAACTGGGCGAGGACGGTGTGCGGGTCAATGCCATCTGCCCGGGCGGCATCGCCACTTCGATCTTCGGTCGGGCCGCCGGGCTGGACGCCAATGAGGCCGAGTCGACCATTCCGGTGATGGAGGCCGTGCTGGCCAACGTCGCCCCGATGCAGCGTTCGGGACAGCCCGTCGACATCGCCGAGGCCGCGCTGTGGTTGGCCAGCGACTCGTCGAGCTTCGTCAACGGCCAGGCCATCGCCGTCGACGGCGGTCTGGTGACCGGCCCGACCTACCGCACCTCGCGTGCCGGTACCGAGGCGATGGTACCGATGCTGGCGGATATCCCGAACCAGACGCAGTAGCGCCCGCTTCGACCACCGGGAGCTGTGGTCCCGTGGTTCAGACCGGCGGGTCCAGACCGGCGGGTTCAGACCGGCGGGTCCAGACCGGCGGGTCCAGACCGGCGGCAGGATCAGACGGTGCCGCCGCGGCGGCTCTCCACGACGCCGCCGATGACGGCCGACACCCCGAGAACAGCGGCGATGGGAGCCAGCCAAAGTCCGAAGATGAAGGTCAACACGGCGAACAGCGCTCCCATGCCCAGCAGGAATGGCCAGATGCTCGATCCGGGGAACGAGTCGATGACACCGGCTCCGTCGCTGATCGAGGCATCGGATACGTCGCCTTCGAGGGGCCGCATCCGACGGGACCACCACAGGTAGTAACAGCCCGGCAGGAGCCCGAGCAGCGCGGACCCCATCAGCATGACGAACCCGGCCTCCTCGTACGCCCAGAACCAGTAGACGAGGCCGATGAACGCGAAGAACAGCCCGATGACGGCCAGGAATGCTCCGCTGACCTTCATGACGGGGCCCCCACGCTTTCCTTCTCACCCTCGTGCTGGCGAGCACGCTTCTCCCCGTGGGACTCGTCCTTGCGGTGTTCGGGGTGGTTGTAGTCCCATGTCGGTCGTTCCGAACGAATGGGCGGCAGGTGGGTGTAGTTGTGGTGCGGCGGAGGCGAAGACGTGAACCACTCGAGCCCGCCGCCGTCCCACGGATTGTCCCCGGCGGCCACGGGCTTCGCCCACGACTTCACCAGGTTCAGTAGGAAGAACAGGAACGAGAACCCGATGATCATGGCGCCCACGGTGGACACCTGATTGAGGCCAGTCCAGCCATTGGTGGGCAGGTAGTCGGCGATACGACGGGGCATGCCCTTCAGGCCCACCACGTACTGCGGCATGAAGGTGACCCAGAAGCCGATGAACAGAAACCAGAAGTGGAGCTTTCCGAGCCGTTCATTGAGCATCCGGCCGAACATCTTCGGATACCAGAAGTAGAACCCGGCGAACCCGGCGAAGACGGTCGTCCCGATGAGCACCTGATGGAAGTGGGCCACCACGAAGTAGGTGTCGTGGGTCATGAAGTCGACCGGGGGAGAGGCGAGGAGCACGCCGGTCACCCCGCCCATGAGGAACGCGAACAGGAATCCGATCGAGAACAGCATCGGCGTCTGGAAGCTGATCTGCCCACCCCACATGGTGCCGATCCAGTTGAAGAACTTGATGCCCGTCGGGACGGCGATGAGGTAGGACAGCAGCGAGAAGAACGGCAACAGCACCACGCCGGTGGTGAACATGTGGTGGGCCCACACGCCGGTCGACAGGGCCGCGATCGACAGCGTGGCGAAGACCATGCCCCGGTAGCCGAAGAGCGGCTTGCGGGAGAACACCGGAATGATGTCGGTGACCATTCCGAAATACGGTAACGCCAGGATGTAGACCTCGGGGTGCCCGAAGAACCAGAAGAGGTGTTGCCAGAGCACCGGCACACCACCTCCTTGAACCGTGAAGATATGGGTACCGAAGTGGCGGTCGCAGAAGAGCATCACCACGGCGCCGAACAGCACCGGGAAGGCGATGAGGATCAGGATCCCGGTCACCAGCATGTTCCAGGAGAAGATCGGCACCCGGAACATCGTCAATCCCGGTGCCCGCAGGTAGAAGATCGTCGCCACCAGGTTGACCCCGGTGAAGATGGCCGAGAACCCGGTGAGCGCCAGCGACATCAACCACATATCGGTTCCCGCTCCGGGCGAGTTGATCGAGTTCGAAAGTGGGGCGTAGGCGACCCACCCGAAGCTGGCGGCACCTCCGGCTACCAGGAAGCTGAGCATCATGACCGATGACCCGCCCAGGTACAGCCAGTACGAAAGAGCATTCAGGCGGGGGAACGCCATGTCCGGCGCCCCCACCTGCAGCGGCACGATGTAGTTGGCCAGCCCGCCGAAGGCGAACGGTCCGGCGAACAGGTACAGCATCAGGCTGCCGTGCATGGTGAACAGCTCGTTGTAGGTCTGGAAATTCACCAACGACGAGGTCGGGTCGGCCAACTGGGCCCGCATCACCAGGGCCATGATGCCGGCGATGAAGAACAGCACCAGCGAGGTGATCATGTACGACTTGCCGATCACCTTGTGATCGGTCGACGTGAGCCAGCGGAGGATGCCGGTCGGGCCGACGTGCTCGTGCTCGTGCTCGTGAGCGGGGCCGTGGCCGTCCGGGCCGTGCGAGTCGGGACCACCCGGCTCCTCGGGTTCGATGAGATCGGGGGACTCGACGGTGGTGGTCACAGGGCACCCTTCTGCGAGGACGGCGCCGCCAGCGCGTTGGACGGGGTCACGTGGTCGTAGGGCGGGGGTGTGTTGGCCGCAGGGATGGGCTGGCGCTTCAACGTGTTCCCCGCTGCGATCTCACTGGAGATCCACGTCTGGAAGGCGGGTGGGGTCACCGCCTTCACGGTGAACAGCATCTCCGAGTGGTAGAGCCCGCAGATCTGCGTGCACTGGCCTGCGTAGGTACCGGTATGGATGACGTCCAGGTCGAAGAGGTTGACGACGCCGGGCAGCGCATAGCGGCTGAAATTGAAGTCCCGGACGTAGAACCCGTGGATCACGTCATTGGACACCAGGGTGATCTGGACCTTCTCGCCGACCGGCAGGACCATCTGGGGACCGTGGCCGCCGGGGCCATTGGTCACCTCCCCTTCGACCTGGACGTTGTCGTGCGGGTAGGTGAAGCGCCAGCCCCACTGGAACGCGGTCACGGTGATGTGCTCCACGGGAACGCCGGTGGAGGTGACCGTGGCGTTGACCGGCACGGTTGCGTCCACGTTGTTCTCGGTCAGCACGGTGAACAGGAAGAGGAAGCCGACGATGATGAACGGGATGCTGGTGTAGAGGATCTCGATCGGGATGCTTTCATGGAACTGGCTCGGCATCTCGTCCGTGCGGCGGCGGTAACGGAGCACGGTGAACAGGATCAGCAATCCGACGAGGCCCCCGACGATGATGCCGACGGTCATCATTCCCGAATAGAGCTTGAACGTGTCCTGGCCCTGGGTGGTCACCCCGCGACTGGCGCCGTAGGTCGGATACATGTTGCAACCGGCCAGCAGCAGCGGCGCGGCGATGGCTGCGCCGATGGCCGGGCGTGTCCAGCGGCGCCGGCGGGGCGGGATCACCTCATCGGAAACGGTGTCCGCAGCCGAAGGCTCACGTGCGGGCGGGGGCGTCGGCGATCCGATTGTGAAGGCGTTCACGGGGGGAAGACTAGTGGGGACCACCGGCAATTGAGAAGTTGAGCGGACCCCTGCCTCGGGCCGGCGAACTCCCTGGTCACAGGAGCGGGAATTCGACTGACGCCGCCCCGGGACAGTCGTGGTGGCCGATGGCCCCCTCAGGACTCCCGCGCCGCCCAGTTGAAGACGCCCCGGGCCATCGTGGACGTCGCCGCCCCGGCCCGTCGGGTGAATACGGTCCGGCGGACCTCGGCCACGGCCGGGTCGTCGGGAGCGGCCAGCCAGGCCAGCTCGGCCAGGTGCCCGGCGAGCCGCAGCATCTCCTCGGCGCCGGCGTTCTCCCGTCCATCAGTGCCGTCGTCGGCCATCGCCAGCAGGGCGAGGGCCCGGTCGGCCAGTGTTCCGGGCCCACCGGACAGGTCCGCCAGTTCGCGCGCCACCGCCTGCTCGGATGCCGGCTTCAGACTGGCCGGGTTCCCGTCCCACCAGCCGCCGTAGCGGCGCCACACGCTGTGGACCACGAACTCAGGCTCGTCATAGACGGGCTGCAGATAGGGCCGGGACAGCAGATGGGCCGGCGGGGTGACGGTGTGGATGGCCTCGTCGAGCCGGGCACCGGCGTTCATGCACTCGAGCGTCTGGGCCACCAGGGACTCGAGGAGCTCGGCCGTCTCGCCCAGAGCCAGTCGGACCCGGTCGGCCCCCATGATCGGATAGCCGTGGCCGGGCAGAGGACCTCTGGCCCACCTCCCGGCGCGTCGAAGAGCTCGAGCATGCGACGGAGCGCGACGGCCCACTCGAGGGGGTAGCGCTGCACCTTCTGCGGGTTGCCGGCGTTGGGCGAGGCCCAGATGAAGAGGTCCCCGGTACAGAGAACCTTGCGGTCGGGCAGCCAGACCCAGGCGCTGTCGTCCGTTTCGCCGCGGTCGTGGCGGAGCTCGGCACGGACCCCGCCGACCTCGAGGTCGAGACGGTCCCGGAAGGTGCGGTCGGGGTATCGGTACTCGGTCGGCCACTCGAGGTCGTCGACGCCGAATTGGCGGCGATTGATCACGGCGTTGTAGCCGGCGGTCCTGATGTAACGGTCGAACCGGTCGGCCACGGCCTCGTGGGCGACCACCCGCGGCCGGGGTCGACCGTGGGCCTCGGCGTCAGCCTCCCAGCGGTGCATGCCGAAGACATGGTCGATGTGGCCGTGGGAGTAGACGGCGGTGTGGACGTCGAGATCGGTCCAGGTCCGCAGCGTTTGGTGCACGGCCCCCGACAGGAACTGGCTACCGACGTCGACCAGCACCAGGCCGTCGTCGGTCGTCACGGCGGCCACGTTGGCAAACGAGGGGACGAACGCAACCCCGTCGGCCACCTCGGCCATGCCCGATCCCAGGGTGGTTACCGGGTCGGTGCCGAGCGAGCCCCCCTCCCACATCCGATCGGCGGTGGCCAGCACGTCGGCGGTGTCGGTCACGGAGTCGTTGTCCTCGTCCTGGGTACGGGCGGCGGGCTTATCGGGATTCCGGTGGAGTCTTCGGGCCGACCAACTTTCCGGCCAGGCGGCCCGCACCTCGGATCCCCCGCTTGACCTGATCCTCGACCTGGGGCCGGTGTTCGTCCACGGCCCGCTTGCCCGGCGGCGGCGGCGGCACCCGTGGTCCGGCCGGCCCGACGGATGGCGGTATCGGCGTCGTCCTCGTCGGTCCCCGATGGTATGGCTCCGTCATCGTCCGATCGGTCGGTGGCCGAAGGGGAGGGACGACGGTGGCCGTGGCATCGATGACCGGGCCGCTCTTGCGACGGGCGCGTCGCCGGCCACCGCTGCCCGATGTGGTGATCGTCCGGGAGGCCAGGAAGACCACGGCGATGGCGGCGACAACGATCATCAGAAGGCCTTCGGCATCGGGCCGCAACCGGGGAACGAAGGCGAGCGCCCCGAGACCGATGGCGGCACCGGCCACCAGCAGGACGTGCAGGCGTTGGCTGCAGACGCGGTAGACCCCGAGCAGACCGTCGGCGGTGAGAGCCAGGAGCACGAGGACCACCCCGAATGCGATGAGGATCCCGGCGCGTCCGACGTGGATCGACTGGGTGACGAGCAGGAAGGCGATACCGAACTCGAGGACCTGGAGGGCCCAGAACGTGATCCGCCAACGTCCTTTCTCGACCGGGACGGGGACTCGCGTCCTCTCCGACGTCCGGCGGCATAGGCGGGAGGTGATCAGGAAATCAGGAAGAGGCGTCCGCAGAACCGTCTGCGGCAGGCGGTGCAGGGGCGGGAGCAGGGGCAGGTGCGGCGACCGGGGCCGGGGCCGCCACAGCCTTCGGCGCAGGCGGGGCCTCGTCGGTTGCCTCGCTCCGGCGCCCTCGTCCAGTCCCTTCTTGAACTCCTTCTGGGCGGAGCCGAGTGACCGGGCCAGCTTCGGGATCTGCGTGGAGCCGAAGAGGACCACTGCGATCACGACCAGGACGATGATGCCCTGCTCGCCGAATAGATCTGCTAGTGCCATGACCTGCCTCCCCTAAATTGCCGGCTCCCAATAGGTTAGACCTGGACGGACGCTCCCGCTACACGAGCTGACTTTTGACTTCCGGGGCCGGTCCACCTGCGCCGAGGGGGCCTCAGCCGGCGAGGAAGACGCCCAGGCAGAGCGCGACGACCGACGCCAGGGCCCCGACGGCCCCCCAGACGGCCAGCCCGACCTTCGATGTCGACCGCTGGTGGAGGAACACGCCCACCCCGGCGAGGAGCACGAAGGCGATCTTGATCACGAGGACCGCACTCCACGCCGACGACGCATGTTTGGCGTCCACGGCCTGGATGTTCCAGAAACCGGTCACCAGGAGAACGGCGTAGGCCGGCCACAGCAGGCGGCTGAAGGCATGAGCCACCTTCTTCGGCGCGTCGTCCCCCAGTGTCCGGATCGTCGGCAACAGGCCGGCCAGGGTGAACTGCCCGCCCACCCAGATGGTGGCGGCCAGCACGTGGAGGATCAGCCGGAACCCGTCGAACGCGGCGCCAGCGAGGGGCCGGACGCGGTGTGCGCCGTGATCGTGGTCATCGGCAGGCGTCTACTTGCCCGTCCAGTTGGGTTCGCGCTTTTCGGCGAATGCGATTGCACCCTCCATGGCGTCGGCCGACCGGCCGATTTCGCTGAAGACAGCGTCGTTGACGGCCCAGGCTTCGGACTCGGTCAGCTCAGCGGACTGCTTCATGACCTCCTTCGACCGTCGGACGGCGAGGGGTGCGTTCTTGGCGATCCGTTCGGCCAGGGCCAGGGCCTCCGTCATCACCTGGTCGCCCGGGACCACCCGGTTGACCAGCCCGATCCCGAGGGCGCGGTCGGCGCTGATCGGCTCACCGGTGAGTGCCATCTCGAGGGCGACCGCCCGGGGGATGCGCCGGGGCAGCCGGATCAGGCCGCCCGCTCCGGCCACCAGGCCGCGGGCGACCTCGGGGATCCCGAACTTGGCGTGGTCGGCGGCGACCACCAGGTCGCAGCTGAGCATGATCTCGCACCCACCGGCCAGGGCCGAGCCGTTGCACGCGGCGATGAGGGCTTTCGGGAAGTCGCGGTTGGTGATGCCCCCGAACCCTTTGGCGGTGATGGGGAACTCGCCGGTGGCGAACGCCTTCAGGTCCATCCCGGCCGAGAACGCCTTGTCTCCTGCCGCGGTGAGCACCACCACCCAGACCTCGTCATCGGCCTCGATCTCGTCGAAGGCATCGGACATCGCGGTTGCCGTGGCCAGGTTGATGGCGTTGCGGGCCTCGGGACGGTTGATGGTGAGGATCTCGATGTGACCCTGGCGTTCGCGGAGCAGTTCGGACATGGTGGTCTCCCGGGCAGGTGGTATCAGCGTTCCGCCAGACGGTAGCGCGGCTCGCCGGCCTGGACGACCACGGAGCCCCCGACGAGTCCGGGGACATCGAGCTCCCCCATGGCGGTCGTGATCTCGTCATCGGCGGGGGCGAGCGCCATGTGTCGCCCGTCGACCAGCCGGGCGATGACCGGAGCACCGGCGGCGGCCCCGTCGTTGTCGCGCCACACGGTCGCCGCCACCACGGTCGCCGTCTCGGGCGCATCGAGTGTCTCGGCCACGTCCACTGCGGAGGCGTCGATCGCCGACTGGGCGGCGGAGGTGTCCCCCCGGTGGAATCCGGCGGGGGGCGGCGTCGACCCGTAGATCCCGAGCGCGTGCTTGGTGACGAACCAGCCCAGTCCGGTGGCCATCCCGAGCCTGGTTCCGCCGCCCTCGCCCATCCGCAACAGGTCGGTGAGGGTGGCGATCCCATGGGTCGTGTAGTTGTTGCCCGGACCCCCGAAGTACGGCAGCCCCCCGGTCACGGTCAGGTCACGGGCGTCGTCGAGGGTGAGTCCGAACGCGGCGGCGGCCATCTGCACGGCGGACGGGAAGCACGAGTAGATGTCCATCCGGTCGAGGTCGTCGATCCCGATCGTGCGCCCGGCAGCCCCAGAGGCCGAAGCGAACAGTGCCGCGCCGGCGACCTCGAGGGCCGGCGAGCGCCCGGGGTCGGGTCGGGAGGTGACGAACCGCACGTCTGTGGCCTCGGCCCCCGACCATACGAACACGGCCCGGTCCTCGACCCCGGCCCGGCGGGCCTCGGCCAGTGAGCACACGATCAGGACCGCCGCCTGGTCCGACCCGAGGAAGGCGGTCATCCGCTTGGTGTAGGGCTCGCACACGATCCGGTTGTCGGGGGACGGTGTGGCGATCTCCTCCGCCGAGCGCTCCTCCCGGAACCACGCGAACGGGTTGGCGGCGGCCACCGTGGTGAACGGGGCCATCAACTGGCCCAGGGCCCGGCGATGGTCAGCGGCGTCGCGGCCCGCCCGCGAGGCGAGCACGCTCTCGAACAGCGGGTACACGTGCACCGGGGCGAGCATGCCGATGGCCACTTCGGCCGGGCCGTATCCCGGAAGGGCGTCGCCCACCACGGGATCCGGGTCGAGGTCCGTGCGCCCCTCGTCGCGGGGCAGCCCCTGCGCCCGGCGGGCACGGGAGGAGCGGATGGCCTCGGCTCCTGCGATCAGCGTGACCGACAGGTCGCCGGCGGCGATCTCGGATGCGGCCCGGTTGACCAGCCACTGCGGCGTGTTGCCCCCGACGGTGGTCACTTCGCGGCGCGTGTCGGCACCGAGGCCCAGTCGTTCGGCCAGCTCGGTGGCCGGAGCCGGCCCGGTCTTGGTCATGACATCGACAACGGTCAGCCGGTCGACCCGATCCCGCAGGAGCGGCACTCCGGCCAACGCGGCCTCGCCGGCCCGCACCATGAGGTCCACCGGGTTCACCAAGGCGTCACGCTCGATGGCCTGGCCCGAGGCGATGACGACGGGGATGCGTTCGGGATCGCTGGGCGACTGCGACATGGGTTCGTCCTGAGGATTCGGCGCCCGGCGGTCCGGGTGGCCGTACGGGGCGGCAAGCTACCATCGCCAGGCTGGGGAGATCCCGTGGGCGGGCCGGCCGGGGCCGAGGAAAGGGCGCGACGTTGGCGACACGGGAGGAGTCAGCACGGCCGGGAGCGCCGGGCGCCGCCGGGGATGACGCCGCGGATGACGGCCTCGTCCCCGACCACTTCCTGTTCGGCGTGGCCACGGCGGGCTTCCAGGTCGAGGGCGGGATGAACGGTCCGGGCGAGCCCGCCAACAACTGGCTGGCCTGGGAGCAGGTCGGCCGGGTGACGCCGTCGGGCGATGCCGTCGGATTCTGGGATCGGCCGGAAGAGTCGTTGGACCGGGCCGCCGCACTGGGATGTGACAGCTTCCGCCTCGGTGTCGAGTGGGCACGGGTGATGCCCGACGGACACGGCATCGACCGGTCCGCCCTGGCCCGGTACGTGACCATCGTCGAAGGCTGCCTGGAACGGGGCCTGACCCCGTTGGTCACCCTCCACCACTTCACCAATCCCGCCTGGCTGGGCGAGGACCTCTGGCTCCGACCCGACGCCCCGGCCCGCTACGCGGCGTACGCCCGGGTGGTGGTGTCGGCCCTCGCCCCCTCGGTGCGCCACTGGGTGACGGTCAACGAGATGAACGTCATGGCCCTCATGACCTACGTTCTGGCCGAGTTCCCTCCGGGGCGGGCCCTCGGATTCGCCGATGCCGCCATCAGCCTGGACAACATGCTGTGCGCCCACGTGTTCGGGTACGACACCATTCACGACGAGCGTCCCGATGCGATGGTCACCACCAACAACGCGTGCACGACTCTCTACGAGTACGACCGGATGCTGGTCGATCTTCTGCTCGCCCGGAGCATGGGCGTAGGGCGCCACGACCTCGACGGGTGGGTGGCCGAACGCCGCCGCCGGCACTATGCGCTGCTGCCCACACCGGGACCGGGGAGGGTCTGCTTCGGCGGGCGTCGGCCCGGCTTGCACCCTACGGCTCGACCGGACGGCCCCAGGCGACGCCGCGCCGGGCCCTCGATGCCCTCGAGGCGAGTCCCCATGAGCGCACGCTCGACGTGCTCGGAGTCGACTACTACGACCCGCTGGCGGCGCGGCACTTCCGCCTTCCCGGTCACCGGACGGCGGGCGGGCGGAGCGCGGCACCAGCCCGCGAGCTGTGGGACGACCCGGTCGACCCCGGCGGGCTGACCCGGTGGCTCGGGGTCCAACACGCGCTGGCGCCGGGGCTGCCCCTGTGGGTGGTCGAAAACGGGATGTGCAACCGGGTCCGCGACGGTCGTTCGTTCGGCCGCCTCGACGGCTGGGACCGGCCCCGATACCTCCGGGCCCACCTGGGTGCCGTGGTTGCCGCCGTCGAGGCCGGCGTGCCCGTCGAGGGTTACTGGCACTGGTCATTGGTCGACAACTACGAATGGGGCTCTTACGAACCCCGCTTCGGGCTCTACGGCGTGGACCGGTCGCGTGGCGGTGCGGGCGGCCGATGGATGGACACCGATGCCATGGGGCGCGATGCCCCCGGTGAGTACCGACGGTTGATCGCCGGGATCCGATCGGGTGACCGGAGTGTCCTCGAACCGGGCTGAACCGGGTTGAGCGGCGCCGGCCTCGGACTGTCTGCGATTCCGGTCACACCACGTACGGGCAGTGCCGGCATCCCCGTTGGCAGCAGGTTCCCCGGTCGGCCAGATAGGACGAGGTCAACACCAGGTAGCCGGTCGCCGGATCGGTGTATCCGGGCTCGCCGGCCTGCCGGGCGGCCCGGTGGGCGGCCAGGATGGCCCCGCGCATCGGGTCGTCCACGGCCACTCGGGTGGGGTGGGGCTCGTCGGCCCCCCGATCGGCCAGGGGCTCCCCCCGACCGGCCAGAGGCTCCGCCCGATCGGCCAGAGGCTCCGGCCGTTCGTCCCGACCGGTCACGGTTCCCTACGGATCACCCGGCGTGGGCGGCGGCGGTCCATGCCGATCCGTCGTCATCGGTATCCCCGTCGTCGTGACCATCTCCCTCGGCCCGGCCCGTTACCGACGTCCACTCGCCATCGGCGATGCTGGGCACGAAGTCCTTCTGGCGCACCAGGATCAGGGTGCCGACGGCGCCCACCATGGCAACCACGGCGCTGATCCCCATCAGGTGGTCGAACGTCGAGACGAAGCCGGTCTGGTAGGCGGAGAGCAGGGCGTGGCGACCGGCTTCAGCCGGAATGGAGGCGGCGGCCTGGCGCACGCCTCCGGTGGCCACCGCCGCACCGAGTTGGCTCCCGCCGTGGACGATCACGTCCTGGCCGACCGGCGTCGACTGCAGCGAGGACACCACCGCCGGCTTGATCTGGTGGACGAAGACCGCACCCAGTCCGGCGATGCCGGTGGAGATCCCGACCTGGCGGAAGGTGCTCGCAGCACCGGTCGACATGCCGCTGCGCTCGGGGGGCACGACCGACACCGATGCGGATGCCAGCACCGGGTTGGTGATGCCGACACCGATGCCGCCGACCAGGAATCCAGGCAGTAGGACCAGCCACGAGGACGAGGCCTGGACATGGGACATCAGCTCGCAGGCGAAGGCGACCAGGAGCAGACCCAAGCTCATCATGAGGCGGGCCTGCACACGCACGGTGAGCTTCCCGGCGATCGGGGCGGCGATGAAGGCCAGCATGGTCAGGGGGAGGAACCGCACGCCGGCCTGGAGTGGGGAGTAGTCGAGGACGGTCTGCAGGTAGAGCGTGAGGTAGAGGAACATGGCGAAGATCGAGGCCGACAGGGTGAACGCGCCGAGCGAGACACCGACCATCGCCGGTCGCTTGAACAGCGACAGATCGAGCATCGGGTCGGCCTGACGCCACTCCCCGATGATGAACACGGCCATCAGGACGCCTGAGGCGACCAGCATCGAAACGATGTAGGTGCTGCCCCATCCCTTGGCATTGCCCTGGACCAGTGCGTACACCAGGAGGAACAGCGACGTGGTGAAGGAGATGAAGCCCAGCCAGTCGATTCGTCGACCCGTGGAGACCTTGGCGTTCTCCACCTTGGACAGCGTGATCACCACGGCCACGGCACCGATCGGGATGTTGACGAAGAAGATCCATCGCCACCCGATTCCGCTGGTGATGGCCCCACCGACCAGCGGTCCGATGGCGACCGCTCCACCGACCACGGCGCCGTACACGCCGATGGCCGTTCCGCGCTCCTTGCCGGAGAAGGCCTGGGCGATGAGGGCGAGCGAAGTCGCGAACATGATCGCCCCACCGACGCCCTGTGCGGCACGCGACAGGTTGAGCATGAGCGGGGTGGTGGAGAGCCCGCAGGTCAGTGAGGCGAGGGAGAACAGGATCAGGCCGATGGCGAACATGCCACGCCGGCCGTACATGTCCCCGAGCACTCCGGCGGTCAGCAGGAATGCGGCGAGGGTGAGGGCGTAGGCATCCACGACCCACTGGAGGTCGGCAAAGGAGGAATGGAGCGCCAGCTGGATGTCCGGGAGCGCCACGTTCACCACGGTGATGTCCAACAGCAGCATGAAGGTGCCGAAGCAGACGGCCATCAACGTCCACCACTTGGCTGCCACGTTCCCCCCTTGCTCAGTCCGCCGATTGCCGCTGACCCCGCCCCGGGTCATCGCTTCCGACCACCTTGCGGGCATGTATAGACCATGGGTACCAGCCGGGCAATGGACGGATCGGTATTCGTGGTGTTCTGCAACCGAGGGGTGCAGCTGTCACCGATCTCGTGGCAGTCGGTCGGGTGGAGGACCACGCTCGACGGGTTCCGCAGGGCTCAACGAGGTTCCGCAGGGGTGCTGCCGGGGGCTCTCAGGTGATGTCGCGGCGGGCGAGCAGCAGCGACCCGAGGACGGCGAAGACGAGCCCGTAGAGCAGGATCAGGATCGACCCCTGCCACCAGGCGAACAGGCCGACGTTGTTGCGCCCACCCGACGACACGCTGGCGGCGGCCATGGCCGCTCCGCTCGGGAGCCACCGGGTCGTACCTCGCCAGATCCCGTCGATGATGTTCTCGACGATGAGGAACCAGCCCAGGCAGACGACGATGGCGGCCACCTGGTTGGTCAGGAGCGATCCCACCCCGACGCCGAGCACGGCGAACAGGGCGTAGACCAGGATCATCCCCGGAGCCACGGCGCCGATCTGGTGGGCCATGGCCGAGAAGGATCCGCCGAGGGCCGACAGGGTGATCCCGGCGCCGATGACCGTGGCCACCAGTATCACGATGGCCATGACGGCCCCGGTGATGGCGGCGATCAGGATCTTGCCCATGACGAACCGGGTCCGGTGCGGCGTGGTCAGGAATGACGTCGTGACCGTCTTGTGTCGGAACTCGACCGTGATGATCAGCGCGCCGAGCAGGAGGGCGAAGATGTACCCGTCCACGCCGCGGCCGATCACGTCGCGCAGCTGCTGCACGGTGTGGGGGATATTCGGAGTCGGTGGTCCGAAGCCCCCGATCTGGTTGGGACCTCCGTCGCCGTGGTTGATGAAGTACAGCAGGACGAACAGACCGGTGATGACCAAGGCGATGCCGGTCAGGAGCCACGGGATGGTCGTGGTGCGGAGCTTCAGCCACTCCGAACGGAGCACGGCGGTCATGCCGGCCCACCGGGCATCGGGAACGGCGCCACCTGACCGGTACCGGGAGAGGACCCGTGCATCTCCAACCCGGTGGTGAGCTGGAGGAAGACCTCCTCCAGGCTGCCCCGTTCCGGTACCAGTTCGTACATCACGATCTGGTGTTCGGCGGCAAAGGGGCCGAACCACTCGGGGGTGGCACCGTCGATCACCAGCGTGTCGGGCGCGGTCTGGCGCCATCCGACCGGCACCGCATTGAGCACCTCGGCCAGCCGGTGGATCTCGGGCGTGCGGATGCGCATCCCGGTCCGGGTCCCGGACGTGGTCGCCATGTCGGCCAAGGTGGTCTGGAGGACCAGCTTGCCCTCCGAGATGATGACGACGTCGTCCACCGTCTCCTCGACCTCGGACAGCAGGTGGGACGACACCAGTACGGCGTGTCCGTCTTTGGCCTGGTTCCGGATGAACGAGCGCAGCCACTGGATCCCCTGCGGATCGAGTCCGTTGGCCGGCTCGTCGAGGATCAGGATCTCGGGGTCGCCGAGCAGCGCCGTGGCGAGTTGCAGGCGCTGGCGCATCCCGAGCGAGAACTTGCCCACCCGGCGCCGGGCGACGTCGGTGAGCCCCACCAGCTCCAACGACTCGGCCACCCGGCCCTTGGGGATGCCGGCGGCCAGGGCCACCGTCATCAGGTGGTCTTCGGCCCGTCGGCCGGGATGGAAGCTGGTGGCCTCGAGTGCGGCGCCCACGTGGTGGATGGGATGGTCGAGGTCGATGTAGCGCCGACCGCCGATGGTGGCCGTGCCCTCGGTGATCGAGACCAGCCCGAGCAGCATGCGCAGGGTCGTGGTCTTGCCGGAGCCGTTCGGCCCGAGGAATCCGGTGACCCGTCCCTCGGCCACCTCGAAGGAGAGGTCGTCCACGGCCCGCACGGCTCCGAACCGTTTGGACAGCCCGCGGACTTCAATGGCGGAAGTCATGCCAGACGGTAGCCCCTACGGCCGGGCCCGCAGTGTCGCCTCAGCCGTCGCCGAAGATGGGCCGGAGGATCAGACCTCGGCGTAGACGTCGACCGGCAGGAGCAGTCCGATGGCCACGACGAGCTCGTCGTGCACCCGGTTCATGTTGCTCCAGCCGTTCACCCAGCCGACGAGCGCCGAATACCAGACGTGGCCGAGGATCCTGGCCCGGTCGCTGATGTCCGGCGGCTGGGGCTCACCGATGGCCCGGGTGATGATGCCCTCCATGAGGACCGAGACCTGCTGCTGGCACTCGATGGCGGCCGGATCGGGCGAGGCGAGCGCGGTGAACACGGCGCCCACCAGGGTCGGCTGGCGACCCATGGACCGCAGGGCCCGGTCGAGGGCGTCGATGACCCGCTCCGCCGGGCTGGCACCCTGGGCCGGCGACTGGGCGAGCCGGCTGTCGAGCTGCTCGACCCAGTGGACCAGGGAGGCGGCGAGGAGGTGGTCCTTGCTGGTGAAGTACCGGTAGACGGTGCCCATGGCCACATCGGCCCGGGCGGCGACGTCACGCATCTGGACGGCCTCGTACCCACCGTCGAGGGCCAGGGACATGGCGGCGTCGACGACCCGCTGGCGGCGGGCCTGTTGGGCCCGCGTGAGCGTGCGTGGCACGGGACCGTTCGCCATAGCTACCCACCCTAGTCGGGTACCCCTTTCCCACTCCGGTGGAGCGTCCGGCCAGCCGTGGTGGACGTGCCTGGCGCCGGCCCGACCGGACCCGTCCGGCAATCGGGGATCGCGCCAACCAAGCTGCGCCGCTCCTTGGTCGGTACCATGGGCCGCCATGCCGACCGCCGAGCCCGCCGACGACGATCAGGAGCTGATCGCCACCACCGACGGGAGAGTGCCGGGCCGGCGCGGACTCGCCACCCGCCAGAGGCTGCTCGAGTGCACGGCCGAACTTCTGGTCGCCACACCGTGGCGCTCGATCAAGGTCATCGACATCGCCCGACAGGCCGGCACGTCACCGGCCACCTTCTACCAGTACTTCGAGAACGTGGAAGCGGCCATCACCGTGCTGGCCGAAGAGCTCGTCGACGGTGCGGGCATCCTGGCCGGACTCGTCGACGGTGACTGGAGCGAGCGGGCGTCGTGGGCGACGGCGGTCGACGTGGTCGAAGGGTTCATGGACTACTGGGAGCGCAACCGGGCGGTGTTCCGGGTGGTGGAGCTGACCACGGTAGAAGGTGACCTGCGGTTCCAGGGCCTGCGGGTGCGGGCGCTGAACGCGGTGACCGTGACCCTGGCCCGGGTCATCGCCAACCAGTCGGGGACGTCGGGATCGCCGGCGGGCAGCGATCCGATGGCGGCGGCCGGGACTCTGATCGCCATGCTGGCCCAGGTGGCCGGCCACCGGTACGGGTTCGAGTTCTGGGGTATCAGGACCGCCTCGCTGGTGGACAGCCAGGCGCGCCTGGTGCACTGGTCGGTGACCGGTCGGCCCGTCCCCGAAGGTGCACAGGTGCCCGGGTCCGAGAGCCCGGCACCCCGCACCGGCCCGGTGGTGGGCGGCGGCGCGGCCGCGGCCCGGACGGCGAAGTCGAAGGCTTCCGGGCGCGGCCAGGTGTCGGGGAACGGGTCCTCTCACCGGTAGCCGATCGGTCAGCACTTCTTCTGGTGGCGAAGCGATCCTTCAGCGGAGCGCGACCGGGTTGACCGGTGAGCCGAGTGCCCCGGTGAACGGTAACGGGGTGGCGTCCAGGAGGAACGAGTAGCGCCCGTCGGACGCGCAGGCATCGGCCAGTTCGTCGAGGAACCAGTTCTGCCCCTGGGTCATCCCCATCTCCACCAGGTGGAGGACATGGACGGGTAGGAAGAGGTCCTCGCGCTCGGACGGGTAGACCTCGAGAATCAGGGTGTCGATGGCGACGGCGGCAACGTCGCGATCGCGGAACCAGGCCGCCGTCGCCACCGTCAGCCCGGGGGTGGGCCACGTGTAGGCCAGGAGGTTGCGTGCCGGTGGGTTGCCGCCGATTCCGGGCCGCCCGGCGAGCGCCAGGTGGGCGGCCTGTCCGGTCCGGATCAACACGACGTCACCGGAGGCGACCTCGATCCGGCCGAGCGCGCAAGCTGCGTCGAGGTCGTCGGGACTGATCGGGTAACCGGGCTCGAGGAGTTCGAGGCCCTTGGCCCGGGCCACGTCGAGCAGCAGGCCGCGGGAGATCAGCGACCGGATCTGCTGGATCCCGAGGAGGGAGGCTCCCTCCTCGGTGATGGAGGACGCGGGATAGCCGTTGTAGACGACCCGGCCGTCGGGCCCGGACCCGTAGGAGGCGTGGGCCAGCCCGTCCCAGTGGGTGGCACCCTGCAAGGCGATGGTCACGACGTCCTCGGAAAACGCCACCCAACCCGGCTCGTCGCTCTGGGGCTTGTCCACCGAGACCATGGTGTGGGTCGGGTTCACCCGGCCCTCGACGAAGCCCATCTGGATCCCCTCGGCCGCCGACATCGGGAGGCCGAGCGGGAAGGCCGTTCCGTCCACCACCGAAGCGACGCCCCGGAGTCGGGCGGCGGGGTCGATCAGGTTGAGCGTTCCGATCTGGTCGTCGACACCCCACCGGCCCCAGTTGGTGACCCGTTCGGCCATCTCGGTGAAGGAGGTCGGGATCGATTCGGGCACGGGCGCAGGCACCCCCACGTTGTAGCCGAAACGGGCAACAGTTAGGGAAGTGACGTGCCGATAGGAATTTGAGCACGGTGCGACGGACCGCACACGTGCACCTGGCCCTGGCGGGCTGAGACCCGCCCGGACCCCGATTCGCTCGGGAACCACAAGCACAATCGATTCAGGACGGAATCCTCATGACGCACGCCCTAGAACAGACGCGGACCGACACCGGAAACCGAAAGCACCCGAGGGGCCTCGCCCGGGTCGCATGCTGCCTGGCCGCCGGATTGGCGGTGATCGTGTCGGGGTCCCTGGTGTCTTCGACGGGCCCACGCGCCAGTCGGCCGGTCGTGGCCTCCGTCGCCCCGATGAGCCTCGCTGCCGTCCAGTCGCTGTATGCCCAGGACCTGGTGGCCCGGGTGAACGCCGAGCGGGCCGCCAGGAACTCGGCGGAGCAGCCGGTGCCGGTGTTGGCCACGGATCCCGGGCTGACGGCGGCGGCCCAGGCCTGGTCGGCGGCAGCTCGCCTCCACCGGCCAGGTGCAAGATCCTTCGCTCACTTCCTGCGGTCCCGACCCCACGGCCGGGCAGATCTGCGAGCTGGCCGGCAACTCCGGTGACTCCGGCACCGGGTTCTGGCCGGGTGACGGGTCGGACGGCATGGAGAGCGCCTACATGGCGTCGGCGGCCCACCGCCAGAACATGCTCAATGCCGGCTACGACACCGTGGGCGTCGGCGTGACCTGCAGCGGTGGCCAGGCCTGGACGGTCGAACTCTTCGGCTTCGCCTACTCCGATCTGAGTGCGGCCCAGAACCGACAGGCCGACCAGAACGCGGTGGAGGGCGACCCCGTCCCTGCGGGACCGACCGTCGCCGGAACCCAGACCGGTGACCCGGTCTACTGCCCCGGACAGATCGTCGGGCCGGACAGTCAGTCGACGTCCACCGGCGGCCAGTACCCCTACCCGTATCCCGTCCCCCCGGTCCCCGATGAGCCGTCGGCCGCGACCGCGGACCCGGCAGTGGGGATCGCGGCGGCAGGAAGCACGGGCTACTGGGTGGCCCGCTCCGACGGCAGCCTGACCGCCCTCGGCACCGCCACCGACTTCGGGTCGATGGCCGGGCTGTCCCTGAACGCACCCATCCGCCACATCGTGGGCACTCCCAACGCCGGCGGCTACTGGTTGGTCGGCTCCGACGGCGGCATCTTCTCGTTCGGTGACGCCACCTTCCACGGATCGATGGGCGGACTGCCCCTCAACGCTCCGGTGGTCGACATGGCCCCGACCCCCGACGGCGGCGGCTACTGGTTGGTCGGCTCCGACGGCGGCATCTTCGCCTTCGGTGACGCCGCCTTCTACGGCTCCACCGGGGGGATGCACCTCAATGCGCCGATCGTGGGCATGTCCCCCACCCCCGACGGCCGTGGCTACTGGTTGGTCGGCTCCGACGGCGGCATCTTCGCCTTCGGTGACGCCGCCTTCCACGGCTCCACCGGACAGGAGAGCCTCAATGCGCCGATCGTGGGCATGTCCCCGACCGCCGACGGCCAGGGCTACTGGCTGGTCGGCCTCCGACGGCGGCATCTTCGCCTTCGGTGACGCACCGTTCCAGGGGAGCGCCGGCGGTCTGCCCCTGCATGCCCCGATCGTGGGGATGGCGACTGACACGGCGACCGACGGCTACTGGCTGAGTGCCGCTGACGGCGGCATCTTCGCCTACGGTGCTCCGTTCGACGGCGCCGGCTGATCGGCTCCGGCCTTCGGCCGGGGACCCGCCAGCCGGGCCCGATGGCTACCCGGCCCAGATGATCGACTGCATCTCCGAGTAGGCCTCGAGGCTGTAGTCGCCGCCGTCCCGGCCGATCCCGCTCATCTTGAATCCCCCGAACGGGGCGTCCATGTTGCGCTGGGCCGTGTTGATGCCCACGTGACCGGCGCGGAGCTGCTTGGCCACCCGGAAGGCCCGTGCGGTGTCGCCGGAGAACACGTAGTCGTAGAGGCCGAACTCGGTGTCGTTGGCGATGGCCACGCCCTCGTCGTCATCGTCGAAGGGGATGGCCACCACGACCGGGCCGAAGATCTCCTCACGGGCCGACAGCATCTCGTTCGAGCCGGTGATCAGCGTGGGCTCGACGTAGAAGCCGCGCTCCATGTGCTCGGGGCGGCCGCCGCCCACGACGACCTCACCCTCTTTGCGCCCCGACTCGATGTAGTCGAGGATTCGCTGCTGCTGGGCCCCGGTGATGACCGGTCCGACGACGGTGGTGGCCTCGGTGGGATCGCCGACGGTCAGGCGCCCGGCGAACGTCGTGAGACTCTCGACGACCTGGTCGAAGATGCTCCGGTGGATGACGGCACGGGTCGGCGCCGTGCAGATCTGGCCGGAGTGGAACGCCCAGGTGGAGCCGATGGCGGTGATGGCCGCTTTCATGTCGGCGTCGGCGAAGACCACGGCGGCGCCCTTGCCCCCGAGCTCCATCAGCAGGCGCTTCATGGTCGGCGCCCCGGCCGCGGCGATCCGCTGGCCGACCGCGGTGGACCCGGTGAATGACACCATGTCGACGTCGGGGGAGGTGGTGAGCACCGCAGCGGGCTCCGGCCCCTGGGCACTGACCAGGTTGATGACCCCGGGTGGGAAGCCGACCTCTTCGAGCACCCGGGCCAGCTCCACGATGGCCAGCGGGTCCTGCGGTGCCGGCTTGATGACCACGGTGTTCCCCATGGCCAGCGCCGGGGCGATCTTGCCGGCCAGGTTGGTCAGCGGAAAGTTGTAGCTGGCGATGGCGGCGACCACGCCCACCGGCTGGCGATAGGCGAGGGCGCTGATGAGACCGCCGGGTGCGAGCGGGGTGGCGGCCGTGGCGATGGGTGGGAGCATGGACTCCTGGACATGGCGGATGTCCCGGCTGAATCGCTCGAACCGGTCGGCGCACACCGGGACCTGCATGCGCGACCCGACCGATGCGGTGGCCCCGGTCTCGGCGATGACCAGTGGCACCAGTTCGTCGTTCTTGGCCCGGATGGCGACAGCGGCAGCCTTGAGGAGGGCGAGGCGCTCCTCGGTCGGGGTGGCGGCCCACGCCGGGAAGCGCGGCACGGGCGGCGGCACACGCGGCCTCGGCGTCGGCCACCGAACCATTGGGCGCCTGGCCGACCACTTCCTCGGTGGCCGGGTTGATGATGTCGTATGTGCCGTTTCCGGCGTCGACCCACTTCCCGCCGATCAGCAGCTGGGTCTCGTCTCTGGTGGCCTGGTCACCCATGGGAGGGGTCCCCTTTCGTTGCGAGTTCGTCACGACCCGTTCGGGTCTGTCGTTCTCTGTTCGATGGTGGCTGTCGGTCGATGACTGCGCGGGCCGGCCCGGAAGTGTAGGTCGTGCCCCGCTCGGGACTCGGAGCGGAATGCGGCCGGATACGTCAGGCTGTCACGGACGTGTCGACGGTCACGGTGTCGCGGCCGGAGCGGAGCAACGTGCCCGGCAGGTTGCCGGTGGGTCGTCCGTCGACCACCGTCTCGACGCCGTTGACGAGCACCCGGGTCACACCGATCGAGTCGGCGATCAGGCGGGGGCTCCCGCCGGGAAGGTCCTCGACCAGTGTGGCCGGTTCGGACGCCACCGTCTCCGGGTCGAACACGAACAGGTCGGCGCGCAGTCCCTCGGCCACCCGTCCCCGGTCGTGCAGGCCGAACAGCTCGGCCGGCGCCTGGGTCATCCAGTGGACGGCCTGCTCCATCGGGACCAGCTTGCGCTTGCGCAGGCAGTCGCCCAGGAAAGAGGTCGGGTAGTTGGATCCGCACATCCGGTCGAGGTGGGCGCCGGCGTCGGATCCGCCCACCAGGGCGCCCGGGTCGTTCCACACGCCGACCCTGGCCTCCCAGGAGGCGGCGTCGCCGTCGGACGCTTTGGGCCACAGCACCGTGCGCAGGTCGTCGGCGATGACCAGGTCGAGCAGCGCGTCGAACGGCGCTTTGCCCTGCTCCTCGGCGATGGAGCCGACGTCGCGCCAGCTGTATCCGGCGTTCTCGGGAGCGAACGTGTCGCCGATGATGTAGTTCGCCCAGCTGGACAGACGCCGGAAGACGCCGGCCCCCTCGGAGTGGGCGAGTTCGTCGAGCTGGGCCCGGACCTCGGGGTCGCGGAGCTTTTCGATCCGTTGGTCGGCCGGGAGGCCCATGACATCGCCCCACCCGGGGATGAGGAACAGTGCGCAGTGGGTGCGGAAGCTCATGTTCATCGGCACCAGCGTCGGCATGGTCAGGGCGATGATCCTCCCGCCGGCCGCCGCCGCCGCCGTCCGAGGCCGCGAGTTGGCGGGCGGTCTTGTCGGGGGTCCGCGAGTCGACGGTCAGGAGGTTCCAGTTGAGCGGACGACGAGCCGTCGAGGTCATGGCCACCATCAGGTCGATCTCGTCGTCGCTGAAGGAGTCGAGGCAGCCGTTGGTGATGTATTCGAGCGTGGTCCCCGGATGATCGCGGACCACCTCGCAGAACGCCAGCATCTCCCGGCGGTCGGCGTAACGGGAGGTGATCGGGTTGCCGTCACCGTCGGAGTGGGTCCGGGACTGCGACGACGAGAACCCGAGGCCGCCGGCCTGGATCGACTCGGCCAGCAGCGCGCTCATGGCGGCCAGCTCCTCGTCGTTCGCCACCTCGCCGGCCCGCTCTGCGCCCATCACCCAGCGGCGGATGGCGCAGTGGCCGACCAGGAAGCCGGCGTTGACGCCCAGATTGCCCTCGAGCCGTCCGAGGTACTCGCTGAAGGTGGTCCAGTCCCAGTCGATCCCGTTTTCGAGGGCGACCAACGGCATGCCTTCGACCTTGGCCATCATCCGGCGGATGTAGTCGTGGTCCTTCTCCTTGATCGGGGCGAGGGTGAATCCGCAGTTTCCGGCGATCACCGTGGTGACGCCGTGCAGGTTGGACGGGGACGCCGTCGGGTCCCAGAACAGCTGGGCGTCGTAGTGGGTGTGGGGGTCGATGATCCCGGGGGCGACGATGAGTCCGGCGGCATCGAGCTCGGTGGTCCCGGTCTCCTCCACGGTGCCGACGGCGACGATCACCCCGTCCTCGATCCCGACATCGGCCAGGAAGCCGGGGGCGCCGGTGCCGTCGACGACGGTGCCGTTGCGGATCACGTAGTCGAGCATGGTGGCGTTCCCTCCGTGTGGCCGAGGCGTGGGCCCGTGGCCGTGTGCGCATGGACGAGGCGGAGAGCCGACGGCGGTCGTCGCGGGCGACTCCGCCCTCGTGTTCTGAACTGACTGTGCGTCAGATTATGGCACGCACCGCGGTGCCGTGGCAGGGGCGCCACCGGACGGCACACCGGGGCACGGCCAGGCACCGACGGTAAGGTGCGGGCATCCACCACGCCTACCTCCGAGACCACCTGCTTCCGGTCATCGTGCTCCTGCTCGGTGCCGGGCTCGGTGTGCGCTGTGCCCACTGGCTCGGCGCCCGCCGCCGCCGGTGGATCGACACCCAGATAAAACGCCAGATCGAGACGGGGATCGTCGCCTCCGAGTCGCTCAAGCGCTCCCGCGCCATCAGCGAGGCGCTGGAGTGGGTCGTCGTGGCCCTGACCTACTTCGTCGTCGGGATCCTGGTCTTCGATCAACTGGGGATCCCCCTGACCACCCTGGTGGCGCCGGCGACGGTCATCGGCATCGGGCTCGGGTTCGGCGCCCAGCAGATGGTGGGCGACCTGCTGGCCGGGTTCTTCTTGTTCGCCGAGCACCAGTTCGCCTTCGGGGACGTGATCCGCCTCTCCATGCCGGGGCAGACCACCGGGATCACCGGCACGGTGGAGGAGCTCACCCTGCGGGTGACCAAGCTGCGCACCGCGCAGGGGGAGCTGGTGGTCGTCCCCAACAGTGCGCTGCGTCAGGTCACCAACCTGTCCAAGGACTGGTCCCGGGCGGTGATCGACATCCCTGTCTCGGTGACCCAGGACCTGGTCGAGGTGACCGGGCTGCTGAAGGAGGTCGTGGCCGGCATGGCCGACGACCCGGCGTGGTCCGACCTGCTTCTGGGCGACCCGGTGGTGGCCGGAGTGGAGACCATCGACGTCGGATACGTGCAGCTCCGGCTCATCGCCCGCACCCTCCCCGGCCGACAGTTCGAAGTGGCCAGGGAGATCCGCCTGCGGGCGTCCAACGCACTGCGCCAGGCGGGGATCGTCTCGCCGGGCGTGGGCGACACCGCGACGCGGAGTGCCCCGTGACGCCGGACTCGTCGGGGGAGGAAGCAGACGAGTCAGTGGAGGACGCCGACGCAGAGATGGCTGCCGACGCGCCGACGGCCGAGAACGCGGCGACGGATGCCCAGGAACACCCGGCGACGGATGCCCAAGAAGAGGTCCCCAACCCCACGGGCGAGGTCATTCTGGCCAAACCGCCCCACAGTGCCCTGGTGGGCCTCATGGCCGAGCCGGTGTCCCGGTCCATTCCTGTCCGGCGCTCCACCGTGTTGATGCTGGTCGGCTTCATCGGCTTCGGCACGTTGATGTATCTGTACCCGCCGGCCACCAAGACGGTGACGACCATCACGACGAACAGTCCCGACGGCATCATCCCCGGACTGATCCCGGCGACCACGACGACCACCCACCCCCCGACGCCCACCACCGAGACGACCGTGCCGTCCACCCCGACAACTTCGACGACCCGGCCGTTCACGACCTCGACGACGTCGACGGTCGGGAGTTCGGCCTCCACCACGACGGCGCCGTCCACCACGACCACCACGACCACCACGACGGGCTCCTCGACCACGACGACCCGGGTGGGCGTTTCGAACACCTCGACCACCACCACGACGTCGACGACGACGTCACCCTGACCGCAGTGCTGGCGGACAGGTCTACCGCCTGTTGACCAGCGGGATGACCTCGGAGCCGAACCGGGCGATCTGGTCACACAGCTCCTCGACCGAATGGGCCGGGAACCGGACCTGCACCTGACCCACGCCGGCCGCGCCGAACGGGCCCAGGTAGTCGACCAGCTGCTCCGGCGATCCGTTGACGGTGCCAGGCGGCAGCTGGTGACCCGAGGGTGGTGAGCCCAGGTACAGCGGATACGAAATGGCACCGATGTCGAGCGGCGCGCCGTTCCGGTACTCGGCCCGCAGCTCGCGCAGTGTGTCGAGGAGCTCGGCGTTGGGTCCCACGGTCTGGGGCAGCCAACCGTCGCCGAACCGGGCCGTGCGCCGCAGGGCCGCCGGTGACGACCCTCCCACCCAGATCGGCGGCCGGGGGGACTGGACCGGCCGGGGCTTCAAACCCATGCCCGATGCCGGCCAGCGTGGGCCCGGCAGCTCGGGGAACTCGTGGGCGAGTCCCATGGCCAGCCCGGCGACCGCCTCGTCGGTGGCCGGGCCGCGCTCCTCGAAGGCGGGGCCCATCAGTTCGAACTCCTCGCTCACATGACCTGCTCCCACGCCGCAGATCACCCGGCCCGACGACAGCACGTCGAGCGTGGCGAACTCCTTGGCCGCCCGTAACGGGTGGCGTAGTGCGACCACGTAGATGTGGGAGAGCAGCCGGATCCGCTCGGTCACGCCGGCCAGCCAGCCGAGGGTGGCGACGGTGTCGTACCAGGTGGTGCTCATGGCGCCGGCCAGCCGTTCGGGGATGAACGTGTGGTCGCAGACCCCTACGTAGAAGAAGCCGGCCGACTCACACGTGCGGGCCACCCGGGCCAGCTCGGCGGGCCCGGCATCGCGCTCCCACGGCTCGACGTAGATCGAGGACTGAGACTGGACGGGGAGTTGCATGCCGAAGGAGACGACGCCGTCGGGCAGCACGGTCACCACGTCGGCGGGTGGGGCGATGGGGGAGTCGGTCACCAGGTAATCCTCACTTGCTCGGGTCCCTTCGCGCAGGACTTGTCATAGCGCCTCGGCCAGAAGTTCGGCCAGGGTGTCGTCCGTGCCGAACTGGGTGGCGAGCACCCGGGCCCGCTTGTACGCCAGATGGGCCGGGACCTCCCAGGTGAACCCCATGCCCCCGTGGACCTGGATACCGGACCGGCCGTTGGTCACCGCCGCCTCGTCGGCCAGGATCTTGGCTCCGGCCGCGGCGATGACGGCGTCACCCACGTCGGGCTGGTCGACGGTGACGGCAGCGGCCTGCACAGCACAGCGGGCCACTTCGGCCCGTACGGCCATATCGGCACACAGGTGCTTGACCGCCTGGAACCCACCGATCGGTCGCCCGAACTGGACCCGGCCCTTGGCGTATTCGACGGCGAGATCGCACGACCACTGGGCCATGCCGACCTGGAGGGCGGCGGTCAGCACGGCGCCGTCACGGCGCCACCAGGCCGCCACTTCCGGACCGGCCACCGGCGTTCCGTCCGCAAGGGCCGGGACGGACCAGACCGGAGTGAGCGGGTCCATCGGCCGGGGGAGGGGCGTTGCATCCAGGGACGCCGGATCGAGGTGCTCGATCCCCTCGGACGACAGCACCAGGAGCGCATCCAGGTCGGCAAGGTGCTCCACGATCACCGGAAGGGTGCCCGCTCCCACCGCCGCCCGGCACCGGCCGCTCGACCAGTCCGACCACCACTGAGCCGTCGTCGGCCCCGTTGATCAGTCCGGCGGCCAGATGGGACGCCACCAGGGGACCAGGCAGTAAGGCCCGGCCCAGTTCCTCGAAGACCAGCGCAGCCTCGGCCATCCCGAGCCCGACCCCGCCGGCCTCCTCGGCCAGGCACAGGTGGAAGATCCCGGCATCACCTAGGCGCCGCCAACCGTCGCGGTCGACGACGTGTGCCGTGGACTCGGTACGGCGGATCGTCTCGAGCGGAAATGCGCCCTGGCACAGCCGCCGGATGCCGGCGGACAGCTCGGTCTGGAACTCGGTGACCTCGAAGTCCATCGTCGCTCTAGTCCTTCCGACCGGACGGAGCCGCCGCCTGCGGTTCCTTCGGGAGTCCGAGGATCCGCTCGCCCACGATGTTCCGCTGGATCTGCGACGTGCCGGCGGCGATGGTGAGCGAGATCCCTCGGAGCCAGTCCTCCACCATGGTCCCCGCCGGCACCACTCCCGAGCCGTCGATCCCCTCGAGGTCGTGGGCGGCCAGACCGGCCCGGTCCAACAAGGCGAGCGAGAACTCGCCGAGTTTGTGGCGGGTCTCGGAGTAGGCCAGCTTGAAGTAGGTGCCCCCCACACCCGGGATGCCGGTCCGCGCCGCCTGGGACACGTTCCGTTTGGTCAGGGCGTAGAGGGCGTCGAGCTCCGCCTTCAGGTGGCCGGCCTGGCGACGGACCCCCGGATCGGACCACGCGCCGGTTCGTCTGGCCAGGGCGACCGTCGCCGACAGGAGCTCGACCGCCTCGAGCAGGTCGCCGACGAAGGCGGTGCCCCGTTCGAAGCTCAACGTGACCATGGTCACCCGCCAGCCGTCGTTCTCCTCGCCGACGCGGTTGGCCACCGGCACCCGGACCTCGTCCAGGAACAGCTCGGCGAACTCGGTGGATCCGGCGATGGTGTGCAGGGGGCGGATGTCGACCCCGACTGAATCCATGGGGAGGATGAGCCAGGTGATGCCGCGGTGGCGGCTGTCCTCCGGCCCGGTACGCACCAGCAGCTCGCAGTAGTCGGCGACCTCGGCATGGGAGGTCCAGATCTTCTGTCCGGTGACGACGTAGTCGTCGCCGTCGCGTACGGCCCGGGTCCGCATGGAGGCGAGATCGGAACCGGCGTTGGGCTCGGAGAAGCCCTGGCACCAGACTTCGTCGCCCCGGAGGATCGGCGGCAGGTACCGGGCCCGCTGCTCGGCGGTCCCCTCGGCGATCACGGTGGGCCCGGCGTGGAGCAGGCCCACGAAGTTCACCCCGACGTAGGGAGCGTGCGCCCGTTCGAGCTCTTCTTTGAAGATGAGCTCCTCGACGGCCGAACTGCCACGTCCGCCGCCCTCGACCGGCCAGTCCACGCCGGCGTAGCCGGCCTCGAACAAGAGGTGCTGCCAGTGGGTGTCGTAGGCGCGGCGCCCCGGCCAGTCGTCCGGGGACGGCTTGGCGGGGAGGCCCGGGACGATCCCTTCCAACCAGGCGCGCAGATCGTGTCGGAACGCCTGCTCGGCGTCGCTGTAACGCAGGTCCACCGGTGGACTACTGCCCGGAGATCACTTGAAGTCGAGACCGAACAGCTTGATGGCGTTGCCCCGGACGACCTTGTAGCGCTGCTGGTCGGTGAGTCCGGCCATCTGCTTCTCGGCGATCTCGCGGGTGCGCGGCCAGGTCGAGTCCGAGTGGGGGTAGTCCGACTCGTAGGTGATGTTGTCCTCGCCGATCTCGTCGATCAGCTTGAGGCCGTTGGGGTCGTCGAAGAAACAACCGAAGACGTGGTCCTTGAAGTAGCTCGACGGCGGGTTCGGGACCTTGTCACCGACGCCACCCCACCCCCGGTTCTCCTCCCACACCACGTCCATCCGGTGCATCAGATGGGGGATCCAGCCGATCTGACCCTCCGAGTAGGCCACCTTCAGGTTCGAGAACCGCTCGAAGAGGCCGGACAGCAGGAAGTCGGTCATCGACAGCTCGGCGTTGATGTGGGTCAGCGAGGAGCCGACCGCGGCCGGGGCGTCGGGTGAGGTCGACGGCATCTTCGAGCTGGAGCCGATGTGCATGTTGACGACCGTTGACGTCTCGTCACACGCCGCAAAGAACGGATCCCAGTAGTTGTCGGGGTCGTGGATCGACGGCAGGCCGAGATAAGCCGGGATCTCGGAGAAGCAGACGGCGCGCACGCCGCGGTCGGCATTCCGGCGCACTTCGGCGGCGGCCAGGTGGGCGTCCCACAGCGGCACGATGACGAGCGGTATCAGACGTCCCTCGGTCCCCGCGCACCACTCCTCGACCTGGTAGTCGTTGTAGGCCTGGACGCAGAGGAGGGCGAGCTCCTTGTCCTGGGCCTCGGTGAAGGTCTGGCCGCAGAACCGGGGGAAGGTGGGAAAGCACAACGACGCCTCGATGTGGTTGCCGTCCATGTCCTCGAGTCGCTCCTTCTGGCTGTAGGAGCCAGGGCGCATGTCCTCGTAGGTGATGCCCTTCATGGTGATTTCGTCGCGGGGGACACCCACCGAAGAGTCGACCCGGAGCAGCGGTCGCTTCAGATCCTCGTAGTACCACCAGTCGGTCGGGTTGCCCTCCGATCCGGGCTTCACCGTGAGCTTGCCGCCGATGAAGGTGATCTCGCCCATCGGGGCCCGCACGATGCGGGGGCACACGTCGTGGTACTTGCTCGGGATCCGGTCCGTCCAGGTGGTGGCGGGCTCGACGATGTGGTCGTCGACGGAGATGATCTTGGGCAGTTCGGCCATGAGGGGGAGTGTATCCCCGCTTCTGACGGAGTGTCAGCTGCGACCCGCGGCCTGGCTGCCCACCTCGAATTTCGTGAGATCAACCCTTTCGCCCGGCAGGGCACTTGCCTACGATGGGCACGATGCGAAGTCCGGTGCGATTCCTGACGACCGCAGTCGCCACCGCCGTCATGGTGGCAGTCGGCCTGGTCGCCACTGCGTCCCCGTCATCGGCCGCACCGACGGGATCCATGCTGGTGGGCTCGGCACTGGCCGCCCCCCACATCTACCCGGGCGGCGGCGTGCTCCCCTTCAACACGCCATTCCTGGCCGCTCCGACCACCGTGCCGTTGAACTCGGTGGTGGTCGCCCAGGCGGTGAATCCCGTCGCCACCGACTCCGATGAGGGCTACTGGCTGGCGTCGGCCGACGGTGGCGTCTACACCGTGGGCAACGCCAACTTCTACGGCTCGCTGGGCGCACTGCACCTCCAGGGCCCGGTGGTGGCGATGGCGGCGACCCCCGACGGCCGGGGCTACTGGCTGGCGGCCATCGACGGCGGGGTGTTCGCCTTCGGTGACGCATCCTTCTACGGCTCGATGGGAGGGACCCCGATCAACCAGCCGATCGTCGGTATGGCGTCGACCGCCGACGGCAAGGGCTACTGGCTGGTGGCCGCCGACGGCGGGGTGTTCGCCTTCGGCGACGCCGCGTTCCTCGGGTCGATGGGCGGAACCCCACTGGTGGCGCCGGTGACCGGTATGGCCTCCACCAACAGCGGACAGGGCTACTGGTTGGTGGCCGCCGACGGCGGCATCTTCACCTTCGGCGATGCCGTCTTCCACGGTTCGATCGGTGGCACCGTCCTGAACGACCCGGTGGTGGGGATGGTCCCCACGCCCGACGACGGCGGCTACTACTTCGTCAGCACCGATGGCGGCGTGTTCATCGAGGGAGATGCCATATTCAACGGATCGGTGGGCGGGGGGCTCAACGGGAACCCGCACGTGATCCTCCCGGTGTCCGCCATCACCCTCGACAGCGCCGGGACCGGCTACTGGCTGCTCGATCCGGACGGCTTCACCTACTCCTTCGCCAATCCGCCGGACCCCGACCCGTCACCGACGGCTGCCGGCATCGTGTCGGTGGCCGCGGCCCAGGTGAACGCCGATCCCGACACCGGCTACTTCTGCAATCCGTACGGTCCGTGCGAGGCGTGGTGCGCCCTGTTCGCCACGTGGGTCTGGGAACGGGCCGGTGTGCCGGTTCCCTCCTACGCGTTCACCGGGGACATCTACTCGTGGGCGGCGGCCCACACCGGGGTACTACCGCCGACCGCCACTCCTCTGCCCGGGGACGCCGTGCTCTACGGAACCGGTCCGTGGTCCACCGCCTCCTCGCTGCACGTCGGTCTGGTGGCTCAGGTCTGGCCCGACGGCGCGGTGGTGACGGTGGAGGGTGACGCCGGCCCCGCCGCCACCGGCAGCCTGGCCGTCGTCATCAACGGCCCGTACCTGCCGCGTGACTCGAACAACTACAACGGCATGCCGGTCTACGCGTTCGCTATTCCGTAGCGAGCAGGGCCTCGAGCAGCCGGCCACGGTGGTCGGCGGCCGACCCCCAGGCTTCGGACAGCGCCCAGGTGCGCTTGAGGTAGAGGTGCAGGTCGCACTCCCACGTGTAGCCGATGGCGCCATGGACCTGGAGGGCGACACGGGCGGCCTCGACGGCGGCCTCGGAGGCGTAGGCCTTGGCCACCGACGCCGCCGTCGACGAGTCCTCGTTCCCGACGTCGAGCGCCCACGCCGCCCCGTAGACCGCCGGACGGGCGAACTCGAGCAGCACCTGTGCGCCGGCCAGCAGGTGCTTGACCGCCTGGAAGCTCCCGATGGGCTTGCCGAACTGCTGACGGTCCTTGGCGTAGGACGAGGCGAGGGCGATCATGGCGTCGGCCAGACCGAGGAGCTCGGCTCCCATGACCACGGCGGCGCGGTCACCGGTGGCGGACAGGTACCGGTGAGCGTGCTCACCCGATGCCAGGACAGTCTGTGGCGACGGGGACCACACGGGGACCCCGAGGCGTCGGGTGGGGTCGAGCGAGGGGACCGGTGTGACGGCGATGGTGGCGGCATCGATCCCGTGCAGTTCGGGACCGTCGGGCCCATCGTCCACCACCAGTAGGAGGAGGTCGGCACCGACGGCTCCGGCAACGGGGAGCCCCGGGTTCCGTGGATCCGCTACGGCCACCGTCAACTGACCGGCGGCCAGTGCATCGAGCCAGGGCCCGATGCGGGCATCGGGGGTGGCGGTGCCCTCCAGGTCGGCCAGCAGCGGTGCGGCCAAGCCGGCGGTCTCGACCAGTGGTTCGGGCAGCACCACCCGACCGGCTTCTTCGACCAGGGGCACCAGGTCGACCAGTCCGAGGCCGAGCCCTCCGTGGGGTTCCGGCACGGCGAGCCCTACGACGCCGAGTTCGGCGAGCGTCGCCCACCGGGGGGACTGTGCGGGCGGGGCGTCATAGGCGGCCCGGACGTCGTCGGTCGTGCACTCTTTGGCCAGTACCTGGCGGACGGCGTCCCGGAACTCGAGCTGCTGGTCGGTGAAGGCGAAGTGCATGTCGCTGGCCCTCCCGCTCAGGCCCGGGGCAGACCGAGCATGCGCTCGGCCACCACGTTCCGCTGGATCTCGTTGGTTCCGGCATAGATGGGGCCGGCCAGGGCGAACAGGTAACCGTCGAGCCAGGGGGCGTCGACCCCGTCACCGTGGAACTCCGCCTCGGGTCCGAGGAGTGCGAGGGCCGCCCGATGGATGGCCAGGTCGGTCTCGGACCAGTGGATCTTGTTGGCGCTGGCCTCGGGACCGACCGAACCGCCATCGAGTACCCGGGTGGCGGTCCACAGCGTGTTGAGCCGATAGGCCTCGGCACACATCCAGGCGTGCGCCACCGCGTCGGCGCAGGAATGGGCCCGGACCGGGTCTGTGGCCAGTCGCTCGGCGTAGAGGTCCACCAGCCGATCGGCGGCACGGCTGTAGCGGGCCGGGCTCCGCAGGCTGAGGCCACGTTCGGACCCGGCGGTGGCCATGGCGACGTTCCATCCCGCGCCCACGTCACCGAGGACGAGGTCGTCGGGCACCAGGACGTCCTCGAAGAACAGTTCGGCGAATCCGGTCTCGCCGTCGATCTGGGGGATGGGGCGCACGGTCACCCCCGGCGTGGCCATGTCGATGAGGAAGTAGGTGAGTCCCCGGTGGCGCTCGGCTTCGGGATCGGTCCGGAACAGCCCGAAGCACCATTCGGCGAAGGCGCCGCGTGACGCCCAGGTCTTCTGCCCGCTCAGCACCCAGCCGCCCTCGGCGTCGGAGCGTCGGGCCCGGCTACGGATGCCGGCGAGATCGCTGCCGGCGTCCGGCTCGGACCACCCCTGGCACCAGATCTCCTCGGCCGAGGCCATCGGGGGGAGGAAGCGCGACTTCTGCTCGTCCGTCCCGAACTCGAACATGGTCGGAGCGAGCAGGAACACGCCGTTCTGGCTCACCCGCAGGGGTGCCTGGGCCCGCCAGTACTCCTCCTCGAAGACCAGCCATTCGAGGATTCCCACACCACGGCCGCCGTACTCCTCGGGCCACGACACGACGGACCAGCGATCGGCGGCCATCTCACCCTCCCAGGCCCGGTGGGCCTCGAACCCGACGGCCGTGTCCAGAGACGGGAGCGACCGGGGCGCGGGTGCATGGGCGGCCAGCCAGGCCCGGGCATCGGCCCGGAACGCCTCCTGGGCGTCGGTGAAGTGCAGGTCCATCGGTCGGTCCATCGGGTGATTCCTCGCCTGGGTTCCTCGGGTGGGTGCTCGTGGGAAATCTGACACACCGCCAGATTTCCGGCAACCGTGGCCCATCGGCCACAATGGGGCCATGGCCAGTGCTGTGATCGTCGACGTCGTCCGCACCCCGGTAGGGAAGAAGAACGGGCGGTTGTCCGGATGGCACGCCGTGGACCTGGCCGCCCAACCGCTGGTGGCGCTGCTGGCCAGGAACGACCTCGACCCGGCCATGGTCGAGGACGTCATCTTCGGCTGCACCATGACCGTGGGCGAGCAGGCCATGAACATCGGCCGCAACGCCGCCCTCGCCGCCGGGTTCCCGGACACCGTGCCGGGGACCACCGTCGACCGGCAGTGCGGGTCGGCCCAGCAGGCGGTCCACTTCGCCGCCCAGGCCGTGGCCTCGGGTGCGATGGACATCGTGATCGGTGGCGGGGTGGAGGCGATGAGCCGGGTCCCGATCGGGGCGACGACCGACCACGGTCCGGGTGAGGCCTACGGCCCCACGGTGCACGCCCGGTTCGACTTCATCCACCAGGGCCTGGCGGCCGAGGAGATCGCCCGTCGCTGGGACATCACCCGTGAGGAGATGGACCGTTTCGCCCTGCAGTCCCATGACCGTGCCGCCCGGGCCATCGCCGAGGGCCGCTTCGATCGGGAGATCGTTCCGCTGGACACCCGTCGGGCCCGGATCGAGGACAAGGTGGCCGTGGCCGGGACCGACGACGGCGACCCGGCCGGCGACGGCCCCCTCACCTTCGACGAAGGCGTCCGCGCCGGCTCCACCTACGAGAAGCTGGCCTCGTTGCCGCCCGCGTTCGTGGAGAACGGACTGGTGACCGCCGCCTCGTCCTCGCAGATCTCCGACGGTGCCGCCGCCGTACTGATCATGTCCGAGGAGCGGGCAGGACAGTTGGGCCTGACCCCACGGGCCCGCTTCCACACGTTCGCGGTGGCCGCCAACGATCCGGTGATCATGCTGACGGCGCCGATCCCGGCCACCACCCTCGTGCTCGAGAAGGCCAAGTTGTCGCTCGAGGACATCGATCTCGTCGAGATCAACGAGGCGTTCGCATCGGTGGTCCTGGCCTGGGAGAAGGAACACCATCCGGACATGGACCGGGTCAATGTGAACGGGGGAGCCATCGCCATCGGCCACCCCACCGGTGGCTCGGGCGCCCGTCTGATGGCCACACTCCTCAACGAGATGGAGCGCACCGGGGCCCGGTTCGGGCTCCAGACGATGTGCGAGGGTGGCGGACAGGCCAATGCCACCATCATCGAGCGCCTGGGCTGACGCCCACCCGGTGATCCCGACCTGACCCCCGCCGACTCCGGGCCCGCCCCGCGAAGCGGGCGCCGGAGCACGCCGCTACGCGGGGAGGTCTGTCTGAGGGGTCGTCTCCGCCCTCTTGGAGAAGTCGACGCGGTCGGCGGTCACCGGTCGCGACATCAGGTACCCCTGGTAGAGGTCGCACCCGAGTGCGGCTACCCGGGCCAGCTGTGCGGGGGTCTCGACCCCCTCGGCCAGGACCACGAGGTCGAGCGCCTTCGAGAGCTGCACGATGGCAGCCACGATGGCTTCGTCGGTCTCGAGGATCCCGAGGCCGTCGACGAAGGACTTGTCGATCTTGAGCACCTTCACCGGGAACCGCTTCAGTCGGGCCAGCGACGACTCGCCGGTGCCGAAGTCGTCGATTGCCAGTCCGACCCCCATGGCGTGGATCCCGCTCAAAGCGTCGACGGTCTCGGCGGTCTCGCTCATGAGGAGTGACTCGGTCACCTCGAGGACGAGCGCATCGGCCGGGAGACCCGACTCGGCGAGGGTCTCGGCGATCGAGTCGAGGAGCGACGAGTCGCTCAGCTGGTGCACCGACAGGTTGACCGTGATGTACGCCTCCTCGGCACCCGGTACCTCGTTGCGCCAACGGGCCATGGTGAAGCAGGCCTCACGGAGTACCCACCGTCCCAGCGAGAAGATCAGGTCGGTCTCCTCGGCGAAGGGGATGAACTCCATCGGACCGAGCAGTCCCCGGGTCGGGTGGTTCCATCGGACCAGCGCCTCGAGGGCGACGATCTTTCCGTTGGCCACCGACGCGATCGGCTGGTAGTGAACGACGAGCTCGTCGTGCTCGATCGAGTGGCGGAGGTCGTCGTAGATCTCGAGGCGGGCGACCGAGTTGACCCGCAGCGACTCGTCGAAGACCTCGATACGCGACCGTCCACTGTTCTTGGCCTTGAACATGGCGGTGTCGGCCTGCTGGAGGATGTCCTGCGCGGTCTGGTCACCCTGGACCACATAGGCGACACCGACACTGCAGGTGACGCCGACCGAACGTCCGGTCGACAGGCGGAAGGGCGCTCCGGTGACCTTCGAGTACTCGGTGGCGAGCTCGACGGCGTGCTCGAGGTCACGCACGTTCGGGCACAGGACGACGAACTCGTCCCCGGAGAACCGGCTGACCACGTCGCCCTTGCGCGAGGTGGTCTTGAACCGGCGCGCCAGTTCGAGCAGGAGCTCGTCCCCGCTGGCGTGGCCGAACGAGTCGTTCACCAGCTTGAACCGGTCGAGGTCGATGAAGAGCACCGCCAGGTTGGACTCGTGCTGCATCGAGATCATCAGGTGGCGTTCGAGCTCGTCGTTGAAGAACGAGCGGTTGCCGAGCCCGGTGAGCGAGTCGTGGTAGGCGAGCCAGTGCAGCTGAGCCTCGGCGGCCTTGCGGTCGGTGACATCGGTGAACGAGCACACGACCATGGGCGCGTCGGACTGGCTTGCTCCCGACAGGAGGCGCGAGCTCATGGACAGCCATTGGCGCCGGCCGTGCTCGTCGGTGACGCCGATGACCACCCCGTCCTCGGACTCCCCGGTCTCGAGTGTCCGGATGTGGGGGAACATGGCGGGGGTCAGGGGCTGACCGTCGGACGACGTGGCGATCGACGCGCCGGTGAACATGCGGTGGCCACCCCGCTCGGTGAGTCGGTTGCCGAGGATGGTCGCTGCCGCCTGGTTGTGGGCACTCAAGGCGCCGGATTCGTCGAAGAGGATGATTCCCTCACTGAGCGAAGCGACCACAGCCTCGTAGCGCTCCTCGGCAGCTCGCCGACCGGCCTCGGCCTGGCGTGCGTCGGTGAGTTCGGTGCAGAGGACGACCCAACCGGAGGGCTGGGCGTTGTCGTCGATGAGCGGGTCGATCGACACCTGCACCTCGACCGACGACCCGTCCTTGCGGTGGTGGGTGTGCTGGCCGCGACGCAGGACGGCGGCGCTGTCAGTCCGGTTGGCGGTGACGACGGCACCGATGGACATCCCGGCGACCTCGCTCTCGGTCCATCCGTAGATGGCCTGCGCCGCCTGGTTCCAGCTTTCGATCTGGCCCTCGGTGTCGATGCCGATGATGGCGTCGGACACATGGGCGATGAGACTGGCCCGGTAGCGGGATGCGGCTTCGGCCGCCAGGCGCTCGGAGATATCGCGGGCGATCACCTGGAAGGCGGGCTCGCCGTTCCAGGTGGTGCGGATGCTGGTCAGCTCCATCACGGTCGAATTGCCGTCGAAGGACTTGATGCGCGCCTCACCGTGCTCGAAGAACTGGCCGTTCTCGGTCAGCTGGGCCAGGCGCTCTACCATGCCCGGAATGTCCTCGGCCTCGACGATGTCGGTCACCGGTCGTCCGTAGTGGTCGGCGACGATCTGCGCGTAGTCCCGGTCGGTCGAGTCGGCGAAGATCAGTTTGGCGGCGGCGCGGTTCCCGTAGACCAGGCGCCCGTTCTGGTGCACGCAGACGACATCGGGCGACACCTCGGACAGCAGCCGGTACCGGCTGACCAGTTCGGCCAGCTCACGTTCGAACTTCTGTTGCGCGGTGATATCGATGACCACGCCGGCGTACGCCTGCGAGTGCGCCGTTGCCAGAGCCAGAGGACGGTCGGGGAGTTCGGCCGGGGATGCCCGCACCACGACGTTGTGGTGGGCCCCGTCCGGGCAGTGCACGACCATGTGCAGCTCGAACGTGGATGGCGGGACCCCGGCGCGCAGAGGGGCCAGCACCGGCTCGAGCAGCAGTTTCCCTATCTGCTCGCCGCTGCCGTCGCCGTTGGACTGCGGATGACCCCCGGGAGCGGGCAGCTCGGGTCCGGCCACCGGGCAGAGTTCGGGTCGCGGGCTGGATTCGACCGAATGCACGGCGAAGCCCACTGTGCCCGCGGGGAAACCGAACAGCTCCTCGATGGGTGACGACCACGAGACGGTGTCCGACGAGGTGTCGTAGATCCAGATGGCCGTGGGAATGCCGGCCCCCATGAGATCGAGATTCTGGGACAGTTCAAAAGTGCGGTCACCGAGTACTGAAGTGGTTTGTTCGACGCGATCGAAGACCGTACGACGACGTTCGAACTCCTTCGCGGTTGCCATAGACCACAAGCATCGGCCCGGGCACCGGCCATCTTGAGTCGGAATTCACCCCTGGGCTGGACGTTCAGGTCTGCGGTTCGCCGATCACCACGACGGAATTGAAGCCACCCATGCCAATGGATGACTTGACCATCGGACCCGGTAGCCGAGGCGTGAGCCCGTCGAGCAAACGCGGATGCCCGTGAGCCACCTGGCGCGGTGCCGGTATGAAGCCGGTCTGGAATGCGTAGATGGTGGCGAGGATCTCAACCGGCGCCGCCGCCGCCTGGCAGTGCCCGGTGAGCGGCTTGACGGAGAAGATGCCATGGGCCTCGGGAAACAATTCATCGAGAATCCGAGCCTCGGCGGCATCGCACTGCGCGGTACCGGGGCCGTGGGCGTTGACGTAGGCGATCTGGGAGGCATCCACCCCGGAGTTGTCCAGCGCGTCGCGGAAGCACCGGAAGACCTCTTCCAGATCGGGTGCCATGGCTACGGCGTTGTACGCGTCCATCGTCATCGCACCACCGAGGATGGTGGCCTGGGATCCGACGGCCTGTCCCGACAGCACCATGGCGACCGCCGCCTCACCGCCGACGAAGCCCCGGCTGCCTTCCTGGAAGGGCCGGCACGCCTCGAGCGGAGGTGTGTCCAGTACGGCCACTCCCACGTCGCTGAAGCCCCGCAGGTTCTGCGGATGACCGGAGAGATCGGTGGCCAACAGGATGACGTCGGTGGCGACGCCCGAGTCGATCCATGACTTTGCGGTGATGATGCCGGCATTGCCTGATGCACACATGGCCGACACCGACATCGCCGGTCCGTGGAAGTCGTTCTCCTTCATCAGCATGGTGATGACGGTGGACGGCATCATGTTGACCCACCGGCGGGCTCGGACCCGCGCCTCGGCCGAACGGTAGAAGTCGCTCCACATGTCGACGTCACCCAGCACCAGGCTGTGCACCACACCCACCGTCCGCCCGGGCTTCCATCCGCGCTCGTAGGCATCGGTGATCGCTTCGCGTGCGGCGAACCGGAGCGCCTGCATGAACCGGCTCGGGCCGTCACGCCGGTCCCCTTCATCGGTGATGCGCGAGCAGGTAGGCGAACCCTCCGTCGACGTAACCGTCGAGTCCGGAGGTCAACTTGACCGCGCTCTCCCCCAGGAGAAATCCGTCCCATACATGCTTGGTGCCCCAGCCGTATCCGGTGACGGCGCCCACGCCGGTGATGTGCATGGGCGAGGTCTGGCCATGACGTCCTTCTGACGAACCGTCGACTGCTTCCGACATCTGACCTCCTCGGCCGTTCAGTGCTTTCCGGGGTCGACGTGTTCCACGGGGGAGGGATTCCGTGGGCGTCGCCGGTCGGCGGCTCGTTTTTGTTTGTTTGTCCGACTGCTACAGGGATGGCGTGAGGGGCAAAGTATGACCCAGCCTGAATGGGGAAACAATGGGCAAATCATCTCGAGCGGGTTGCCCGTCTTGACCACTGGACATCGCTGGGCAATCGGGCTGGCAGTGCCGATGTGCGCCCAAACGCTTGTTTACCCGAGGGCGGGAAGCCGATCCATCGGATCGCACCATTCACGATTGAGTTCCAAGCTCGCCCTGCGCTGGGAGGTCACCACGCACAGTTGTCATGCGCCGTTCAGGCGGTGTCGGGCGCACCTAGTCGGTCGAGGACGCGGTCGGCCTCGTCCATGACCCGACCGATGAGTTCGGCCACGGTGGGCAGCTCGCTGATCTCTCCGACGACCTGCCCGGTCGGGAGCACGCCGACATCGGTGCGACCGTCGACCAGAGCCGCTTTGGTCATCATCGGGGCGTTGGCCGCCATCACGACCTGTGACCACGAGAGTTCGTTGCCCTCCTTCATGGCGCGTCCCTCCTTGAGCAGCGCGAGTAAAGAGGTGTCCGTCTCCTTGCGGAAGGCGAGCGCATTGGCCATCGCCCGCGGCAGGGCGCGCAGCCAACTCGACCGCTCGAGGTGGTCGACCAGATCGGTCCGGATCATCCGCTGGGGGGCGCCGTCGACCGCGGTCGACACGACCGTGCCGGTCACCGGGGTCTTCAGGTAGACCTCCTTTACCGCATCGGGCACCCGGCTCTCCTGGGTGAGGAGGAACCGCGTCCCCATGGCAATGCCCGACGCACCGTAGGCCAGCGCGGCCACCAGGCCTCGTCCGTCGAAGAATCCTCCGGCCGCGATCACGGCCACCCGGTCGCCGACCGCGTCGACCACGGCCGGCGCCAGAAGTGACGTCGGTACCGAGCCGGTGTGGCCACCGCCCTCACCCCCCTGGGCGATCACCGCATCGACTCCCCATTCCGCCACCTTCTCGGCGTGACGACGGGCTCCGACGGTAGGCATGACGACGAGGCCGGCGGAACGGCACTGCTCGACCAGCGCCGGGTTGGGCGCCTGGGCAAAACTGGCCACGCGGACACCGTTGTCGATCATCAGCGCGACCCGGTCGGCGACGTCGGCGACGTCGGTGCGCATGTTCACCCCGAATGGTCGGTCGGTGCGCGACCGCACCTCGGCGATGGCGGTCACCAGTTCGTCGAAGGTCATCGTGGCCGAGGCCAGGATGCCCAGTCCGCCGGCTTCGGCGGTGGCGGCCACCAGGCGGGGGCCGGCGACCCAGCCCATTCCCGTCTGCACGATCGGGTAGCGGACCCCGACCAGGTCGCAGAACGGTGTCGACAGCGCGGGATGGCTCACGTCGGGATCTCGCGGTCGCGGAGCTCCTCGGGTCGAGAACGTTGCGCACCAGATCAAGCTCTTCGGCCGTCGGCAGGCGGGTGTCGGGCACGTCGTCGGGAATGACGAGCTCGAACCCGGTGGCGGCGATGACCTCGTCGACGGTGACCCCGGGGTGGACCGACACGAGCCGCATCGCCTTGTCCTCGGTGGCGAAGTCGAACACGCCGAGATTGGAGACGACGAACCGGATCTCGTGGAACCGGGTCGCTGACGGTCCGGCCTCCGCCGCCCGCTCGTAGCCCACGCCCGAGACGACGTCGACCTTCTCGACGAACGACCTGGTCGAATGGTTCGGCACCCAGTAGCTCGTCGAGTGGTTGACGGTATTGCCGGGCGCACCGCGCACGCCGACCAGTTGCACCTTCGGCCGGGCCCAGGGGCCGATGGCGCTGATGTTCTGGTTGCCGGTCCGGTCGATCTGCGACGCCATCATGATCAGATTGCGGCGGCCGGACCACACCACGTCGAATACCCGCCGATACGGCATGTGCGACTCGAAGACGAGCGTTTCCGGTCGGGCTCCGAGCGGAGGAGCGCCGTCGACCAGCGCGGCGTCGCCGTCGGTCAGCACCAGGTCGGGGGCGAAGGTGAGGCGGGCGATGCGAGCACCCAGCGCGGGCGCGGTGCCGAACGCGCTGGCCATCACCTCGCCATCGCCCCGGAACACCTCGGCGCAGGCGACCGCGCAGTACTCGGCCCGGCTGACTCCGGTGTCGGTGTCGTAGGTCATGCGCCCTCCTTGGCCGATCGTGCGGCCGCCCGCTGATCGGCGGCGTCGCGTGCGGCGGCCTGGTAACCGACTTCGTCGACGGCCAGGAAGCGCTCGCGGAATGCGCCCCAGGCATCGGCGTCACCGGCGGCGGCCACGTACTCCCTCTGGAACCCTTCGTCGCGGCCGTAGTCCGGAACACACGCAGTGAAATGGGCGCCTCCCGGTGTCTCGACCACTCCATCGGTCAGGAGGCGGCTGATGCACATGGTCTGGATGGGACCTTCACCGGACAGCTGGTCGGTACGGACGATCCGCTCGGTGGTGACGAACCTGCGGTCCGCCGCACCCAGGAACAGCTCGTCGAAGAAAGGGTCGGGTCCGAGGATCTGGCCGGATCCGGCCGCATCAGCCCGGTTCACATGGACCACGGCGGCGTCGAGCCGGAGGGCGGGCATGGCCACGAGCTCCTCTCCGTCGTCATAGGGCGATCGCACTGTCCGCAGCGACGGGTTGACGGTGAGCACGTCCGAACCGAGACCCGACCGGGTGGGGAGGAAGGGGATCCGCTGCGAGGCGGCAAGGAGCCCGAGGTAGAACATCCCCTCGTCCACCTCCATCGCCTCGACGGCCCCCGATTGCCTGGCCGCTTTGAAGTGGGGATCGGTCGGGATCGAGTCGAGGGTCACGAAGCCGTAGACGACCTTCGCCACCTTGCCGGCGGCGCACAGCAGGCCCACGTCGGGTCCGCCATAGGAGACGACGGTGAGGTCGGTGAGGTCGGAGCGCAGGATGGCCCGCACCGCGGCCATCGGCTTCCGTCGCGAGCCCCAGCCGCCGATGCCAACGGTCATGCCGGAGTCGAGCTCGGCCACGAGCTCATCGAGGCTCATCCGTTTGTCAGTCACAGGTCCGCCCCCTTCGTCCGTCGGTCATTCGGTTCGCACGGCCGTCGGTCGGCGTCATCGGGTGGTGTCGGCGTCGCGCTTCTCGACGAAGGCGGCCCGTTGCTCGTCGGCGACACCGGCCACGTGCAGCTCGTAGGTGAACCCCTGTTCGAGTCGGTAGCTCGCCCGGACGTCGACGGGATCGATGCCGTTGAGGGACTCCTTCGCCCGGCGGATGATCGTCGGGCTCTTGGCCGCGATCGATTCGGCGACCTCGTAAGCGGCCGCCATCAGCTCGTCGTGGGGGACCACCCGGAGCACCGACCCGTAGTGGTGCAGCTCGGCCGCCGTGGCCGGTTGGGCCGTGTAGACCATGGACCGCATCCGGTGCTGGGGGACCAGACGCGACAGATGGGTGGCCGCACCGAGCGCCCCCCTGTCGACCTCGGGCAGCCCGAATGTGGCGTCGTCCGAGGCGACCACGATGTCGGCGTTACCGGCCAGACCCACGCCGCCACCGAGGCAGAACCCATGGACGGCGGCGATGACCGGGACCTCGCACTCGTAGACGGCGGCAAAGGCGGCGAAGCATCCCCGGTTGGCGCCGATGAGTGCCTCGTCCCCTTTGGCCTGGATCTCCTTGATGTCCACGCCGGCGCAGAAGCCGCGGCCCTCGGCCCGGAGGATCACCACCCTGTTGTCCTCGACCCGCCCCGCGGCAAGCAGAGCTTCGGCCAGAGCGAACCAACCGGCGACATCGAGGGCGTTGACCGGCGGGTGGTCGATGACGACCTCGGCGATGCCGGGACGCTGCTGTCGGGTGACGATGGGCATAGGGGACTCCGGGGTCTGCGGCGGGAACGGCACGACCCGACGGGTGCCGGGGCCGACCCCGTTTCGGATCTGATGCGGTGTCAGGTAATAGTGGTCAGGACAGTACCAGTCGGAATCAGGGAGGCAGCAGTGGCACCAGACGTGAGCACCGAGCGAACCGACGCCCTCGACTTCACCGGCCGGGTCGTGATCGTGACCGGCGGCGCACGGGGGATCGGGCGGGGGATCACCGAGGGGTTCCTGACCGCCGGAGCCGAGGTGGTGGTGTGCGGGCGCACCCATGTGGACGAGGACGAGCTCCCGAGCGGCGTGGCCGGGGACGGGGTGTCGCCGGCGCGCCCACTTCGTGTCGGCCGATGTGCGGGACGCCGACCAGGCGGCGGCGATGGTCGCCGCCGCCGTGGAGCGGCACGGGCGGCTCGACGTCCTGGTCAACAACGCCGGGGGCTCGCCATCCGCCGACGCCGCATCGGCGTCGCCCCGGTTCACGACCTCCATCGTGCAACTCAACCTCCTCGCCCCGTTGCACTGCGCCCAGGCCGCCAATGCCGTCATGCAGGCGCAGGAGGACGGCGGCTCCATCGTGAACATCACCTCGGTGAGCGGCATCCGTCCCTCGCCGGGAAGTGCCGCCTACGGCGCGGCCAAGGCCGGTCTGATCAATCTCACCCAGACACTCGCCGTCGAGTGGGCGCCGAAGGTCCGGGTCAATGCACTCAGTGCCGGCCTGGTGGCGACCGAGGCGGCCGATGAGTACTACGGAGGTGCCGGCGGGCATGGCCGCGGTGGCGGCCACCGTGCCGCTCGGGCGGTTCGGGACGCCCGAGGACATGGCCGGGATCTGCCTGTTCCTGGCCTCACCGCTCGCCGCCTACGTGAGCGGGGCGAATCTGGTGGCCCACGGGGGCGGTGAGCGACCGGCATTCCTGGCGGCGGCCGCTCGAGGGGCCGGATCGGCCACCTGAGTGCCGGGCCGGCCCCGGCCGGCGGGCAGGTGACCCCGGAAGGCCACCGGAAGCGCTCAAGTTCGGTCCCCGGTGAGGTCGATGGAGATGGGTGAGGACCGCTGGAGGTAGACCGTCCCCGCAGGGGACGGCGGTGAGCAGGTCCGGGAGTGTCGAGTCGATGTTGACGTATCCGGAGCCGACGTTCACCCTGCAGGGGACCCCCTATCTGGAGTATCTGCCCGTGATCGATGTTTCGACGGGCCGCCTCCTCGGGATGGAAGCGCTGGTGCGCTGGCGTCATCCGACCAGGGGACGCATCTCGCCTGACCTGTTGATTCCGGCGGCGGAGGCCAGCGGAGACATCGGCCCCTTGACCCGGTGGATCGTGGCCGCCGCGTGCGAGGAGGCCTGTCACTGGTCCCGGAGCATCCAGCTGGGAGTGAACTGCACGGTCGAACAGCTCCAACGGGGCGAGGTGTCGGTGGCGGTGGGCGCGGCCCTCGAACAGACCGGGTTTCCGAGCGACCAGCTGAACATCGAGGTCACCGAGGACGCCGTCGTCGACTCGGCGGCGTCGGTCGATCTGCTGGCGTTGTCGGAAATGGGTGTCCAGCTGTCGGTGGACGACGTCGGGACCAACTGGTCGTCGTTCGAGCCGTTCAAGCGGCACGCCATCACCACGGTGAAGATCGACGGGTCGTTCGTCGCCGGCCTCGAGTCGAACCAGGGCATCAACCGCCTGGTCGTCGAGACGGTGATCCACATGGCCCACTCGCTCGGCATGTCCGCCATCGTCGAGCAGGTCGAGAACGTGAACCAGCTGCGCATCGCCAGCTCGTTCGGCGCCGACGCCGCCCAGGGATTCTTCTTCGCCCGGCCCATCCCACGGGCCGATGCCCGCTCGTTCGCCGAGGGTCCGGAGATCCCGGTGTTCTCCCGGACCGAGGCGCAGACGCTCCTGCTCTCCGAAGGGGGATCTGCTCCGTTGGCGACCTTCTTGACCGAGGGTGAACCGGAGCAGGAGGCGCGACACGCCGGGGGAGACACTCCCGACCAGATCCACGGGCCCGGAATCACGCCTGGGGGCTGACCCGAACGGGCGCCGTACCGGGACGGGCCGGAGTCTCTGGACAGGTGGGAGCTGACGCACCGGTCGACCGTGGGGTACGGGGCCTGGTCCGCCCTGGGTACCGCCCCCCGCTCAGGCAGGAGTGGCCGTTGTCCTCCGAATGCCTGATATACCCTTGCCCGTGAAACTCGCTGTCATCAAGGAGTCGCGCCCGGGTGAGGATCGCGTGGCGATCGTGCCCGAGGTGGCGGCAAGGCTGGTCAAGACCGGCGTGGACGTGGTGGTGCAGTCCGGGGCCGCGCACGGCGCCAAGTTCTCCGACGAGCAGTTCGTCCAAGCAGGCGCGACGGTGGTACCCGACGCGACCGCCGCCCTGGCCGTGGCGGACTTCGTCGCCCATGTCCAGCCCCTGACCACCGACGAAGTGGCGATGCTGCCCCAGGGTGTCTCGGTCATGAGCTTCCTCCAGCCGGTGGCACAGAGCGATGTGGTGGCTGCGCTCGCGGCCAAAGGGGCGACGGTGTACAGCCTCGATCTCCTGCCTCGGATCAGCCGGGCCCAGTCGATGGACGCGCTCTCGTCGCAGGCCACGGTGGCGGGCTACCGGGCCGGCCTGTCGGCTGCCGAGCACCTGGCCAAGTTCTTCCCGATGTTCATGACCGCCGCCGGCACGGTGCCGCCGGCCAAGGTCCTGGTCATGGGCGCCGGTGTCGCCGGCCTCCAGGCGATCGCCACCGCCCGCCGCCTGGGTGCGGTCGTGCGCGCCTACGACGTGCGGGCCGCCGCCAAGGAGGAGGTGCAGAGCCTGGGGGCGAAGTTCGTCGAACTGGACCTCGAGACCCAGGACGGTTCGGGTGGGTACGCCAAGGAGCAGTCGGCCGAGTACCTGGCCAAGCAGCAGGAACTGCTGGCAGCTGAAGTTGCCGCCTCCGACGTGGTCATCACCACCGCGCAGATCCCAGGGCGTAAGGCGCCGGTGCTGGTGACCGAGCCCATGGTGCGGGGTATGGCTGAGGGAGCGGTCATCATCGACATGGCCGCCGACTCCGGCGGCAACTGCGAACTGTCGGTGGCCGGCGAGGACATCGTCGTCGACGGGGTCACCGTCGTGGGGCTGACCAATCCGCCGGCCTCCATGCCCACCCATGCCAGCTTCCTCTTCGCCCGCAACATCGCCAACTTCCTCGGCCTGGTCGTCACCGACGGCCAGCTGGTCCCCGACTTCGAGGACGAGATCGTGGTCGGCACGTGCGTCGTTCGGGCAGGACGGGTGGTCCACGGCCCGACGGTGGAGGCACTCGGTCTGGGCGGTACCGCACCCGAGTCCGGCGCCGACGACGAGCAGGGGGAGTGATGAGCAGCTTTCTTTCCGGAGACATCTTCATCGTCAGCGGGACGGGGATTCTCGAGTTCCTCACCATCTTCGTGCTGGCGATCTTCGTCGGCAACGAAGTGGTGTCCCGGGTGCCGAGCATCCTGCACACACCGCTCATGTCAGGCAGCAACGCCATCCACGGCATCGTGCTCGTCGGCGCCATGATCATCATGGGCACGGCGACCGGCACGGCCCAGATGGTGCTCGGCTTCTTCGCCGTCCTCCTGGCAACGCTCAATATCGTGGGCGGCTTCACCGTGACCGACCGCATGCTCGAGATGTTCAAGTCCAAACCCGGTGACGACAAGGGCCGGGCCAAGGACGCAGAAGACCAGGACTCCGGCAAGTGAGCGGGGCCGTCACCGCCATCGTGGTCACGAGGATCTCCCACACGCCGGTGTGGATCGACCTGGTCTATCTGGCAGCTGCAGTGGCGTTCATCGTCGCCCTCAAGGGACTGAGCTCGCCCAAACAGGCCCGCAACGGGAACCTCCTGGCGGCGGCGGCGGCGATCGTCGCCGTCGCGGTCACCTTCGTAAACCCGGCCGCGCGAGTTCAGCAGCCACACCACCAACCTGGTGCTGGCGATCGTGGCCATGGTGCTCGGCGCGGCCATCGCCGTGCCGGTGGCTCGCAAGGTGAAGATGACCGCCATGCCCCAACTGGTCGCCATCTTCAACGGAGTGGGCGGCGGAGCGGCCGCGCTCATCTCCATCGTGGTGTTCCTGGGGGACGCCAACCTGCACTCGCTCGGCTTTCCGAAGCCGGCGACGTATGCCATCACCGAGGGAATGCTGGGCCTGCTGATCGGCTGCGTGTCGTTCAGTGGCAGTGCGATCGCGTTCATCAAACTCCAGGAGCTGATCACCGGCCGGCCCATTACCTACCCGGGACAACAGGTCGTGAACGCCCTGGTCGGGCTGGCCATCGTCGGCCTGGCCGTCGCCACCGTCGTCACCGACAGCGTGCCGTTGATGATCGCCACCGTCGTCCTGTCGCTCGGGCTCGGGATCATCTTCGTGCTGCCCATCGGCGGGGCCGACGTGCCGGTACTCATCTCCTTGCTCAACTCGTTCACCGGGCTTGCCGTGGCCGCCTCGGGATTCACGCTCAACAACAACCTGCTGATCATCGCCGGCACCCTGGTCGGTGCCTCGGGCATCCTCCTCACCCGGATGATGTCCAAGGCAATGGGCCGGTCGTTGGCCAACGTGCTCTTCAGTGCCTTCGGCTCGGTGGTGACGGCTGGCGGCGGAGCCGACGGGACCGGTGAGACCCGCCAGGTCAAGACGGGCACGCCGGAGGACATCGGTGTCCTCCTGGCCTACGCCCGCAAAGTCGTGATCATCCCCGGGTACGGACTGGCCGTCGCCCAGGCGCAGCACACGGCACGGGAGCTCGCCGACCTCCTCATGGAGAGGGGCGTCGAAGTCTTCTACGCCATCCATCCGGTGGCCGGCCGCATGCCCGGGCACATGAACGTGCTCCTGGCCGAGGCCAACGTCCCCTACGACGAGCTGAAGGAGATGGACGAAGCCAACCCGGAGATGTCTACGGCCGATGTCGCGCTGGTGGTCGGGGCCAACGACACGGTCAATCCGGCGGCCATGAACACCCCCGGCAGTCCCATCTACGGAATGCCGATCATCCACGCCGACGAGGCCGCCAACATCGTCTTCCTCAAGCGGTCGATGCGTCCCGGCTTCGCCGGCATCGACAACGATCTCCTCTTCGACGAAAAGACCACCTTGCTCTTCGGGGACGCCAAGGACACCTTGAGCAAGCTGGTCGCCGCCGTGAAGGACGCCTGAGCACCCGGCGGGTGGGTCAGGTCTCCGACCACCGGCCGCTGATGTACCGATCGGTACAACGCTCGGTGGGCGAGCCATCAGGCAGTGACAGACCCAAATGGAAGTTTTCCGGGAAACCTTTTGCAATCCTGGTGGACTTCCCCTACCGTCGGGCCGTCCGCACACGCGGGCTCACGCGCTGCACCGGGGGAGTTTTGGTGGCAGTGCGTGCAGTTGGTTGACAAATCCCTGGGGGTTGGCTCGATGGAGCAGTCTTTTTCGCGTAGGTCCCGTGTCGGTACGGTCGTAAAGATCGCCGTCGCAATGCTGCTCGGTCTCGCCGGCCTCACCGTCGTCGGTGTGGACAGCGCCTTTGCCGTCGCCGGTCCTCCGACGGTGACCGGTCTGGCCAACGGTCTGAACGGGACCGGGACCTGTACGACGGGCAAGGGATACGGGGGGGACTCCGCCGGCGGTAACCAGATCGCCATCTGCGGAACCAACTTCGGAGCCGCAGGCAGTACCACGACATCGGCCACCATCGGCGGCAAACCCGCATCGGGCGTGTCGGTCGTCTCGAACTCCAGGATGTACGTGACCGTCCCGCCTGCGCCCAACGGCACCGCCGCCCAAGACGTCCTCGTCACTAACACCGCGCTCACCGGGGCACAGACGTCGACGTGCTCGGCCAATCCGGCTTGCGTATACACGTATACGTGGCAGCCGCCTACGATTTCGGCCGTCGGGCTCATCCCGGTGACCGGCACCAGCCAGAGCGGCAACTTCGTCACACTTACCGCCGCGGGCACCTGGACGGTCGGCCAAGAGGTCGCAATCGGTGGCTTCGCCAACGGTCTCACCACCGGGGTCGACACGATCTCGACCGGAGGAAACGGCTCGTTCGTCATCCCCTTCGCGGGAGGCACCAGCGGGACCGGCACCGGCGTCGTGTCCCCGACCCCGGCCGGCGGCGTCGGCCCGGCAGCTGGTGGGACTCATGTCGTGATCACCGGTGCCAACTTCGCCGCCGCCAGTGCCGTCATGTTCGGTGCCAACCCGGCGTCGTCGTATGTCGTCAATTCGCCCAGCCAGATCACGGCCGTCGCCCCGGCTTCCACCGGTGAGGCCACCGGACCCGTCGATGTCACCGTGACCAATCCGAATGCGACATCGTCCCCGACTCCACTGAGTGACACCTACTCCTATGTCGGCGCCCCGACCCTGACCGGTGTGACGACCGTGGCGAACCCGGCAGGAGGCCCGACCGGTGGTGGTACCCACGTGACCGTCACCGGCACCGGGTTCAACGACGTGTCCGCCGTGGACTTCGGCACGACACCGGCCACGAGCTTCCTCGTCAATTCGCTCGACTCGATCACCGCGGTCGCACCGGCCGGCACCGGGACCACGGACATCACCGTCACCACCGGCCTCGGAACCACACCAGTCACCACGGCCAACCAGTACATCTACAGCGGCACACTGGCGGCCGCTCCCGGCACGGCGTCGTACAACAACTCACCGGGGACCGATGTCCCGGTCACCGCCACCTCTCAGAACGGCAGCACCGTCTCCATCACCACCGGCATCGGGTCCTGGACCGTAGGTACCGAGGTCGATTTGTCCGGATTCACCAACGGACTCACCGCAGGCACCTATTCGATCACCTCCGTCCCTGCCGGCCTTGGGAAATTCAGCGTCCACTTCACCGGAACGACCACTGGCTCCGGCACCGGAAACGTACTGATCCCGACTTCGGCCACTACGGCCGCCGTCTCGGCGACGTCCCAGAGCGGGAACGTGGTCACGGTGACCTCGATCGGCACCTGGTACACGGGGGAGCAGCTGTACCTGACCGGGTTCACCAACGGTCTGACCGCCGGCAACTATCTCGTCACCAGCGGCGGCAGTGACACGTTCACGGTCAACTTCTCCGGAACCACAACGGGTACCGGTACCGGCACCATCGTGCCCTACCAGGTCCAGAGTTTCGATGCCGCGACATTGTTGACCGGAGGAACCTCACTCGGGGCCGTGACGGTGACGTCCCAACCTGCGTCCGGCCATGTCGCGGTGGTGGGCGACCAGCTCCTGTACGAGCCGGTCCAAGCCACGCCGACCAGCTACACCGTCGGGACCGGGTTCACCGCGGTCACGACCTGGCTCACGTCAGTGACCACCACCGGTACGCAGACCGCCACCATCCAGTACTGCGAAACTCCGCAGACAACCACCTGCACCACGGCGACCATCAGCTACGTCCCGTCAGCATCCGGCTTCTATGTCGGGAACCAGCTCAGTGCTCTCGGCCTGCAGGTCTCCGTGGTCGAGGACACCGGGGCCGCCGATGTCCTCTCCACCGACACCCCGGCGAGCGGCTCGTCGAACTTCACCACGACCATCGCACCCCCATCGACGGTGCTCCCGGCGACGAACACCGGCTTCAACGTCCTGGGCATCGGCGGCTACCGGTCGATCACCGAGGTGCCCAGTGGCCTGAGCCTCGTTCCCGGGTCGCTCAGCGTGTCCGGTGGTGACACCGTCTCCGCCGGTGCGTACACGGTCACCTACTGCACGGCAGCCATGGGCTTTGTGGCTGGGACGTGCACGGCCAACAACGCCACCAACTTCAACACGACCTACCCCTACATCGAGACGTCCCTCAATGTCGGTACCGCCATCGCCGGTGGATCGCAGCTCAGCCTGCCCACGATCACCGCCACTTGGCAGGTGACCGCGCCTGTGAACACGGTCCTCAGTTCGACGGAGACCGAGTTCCAGGTGACCACGGTGGTCCAGACCATCGGGAGCCTGGTCCTCGACGCCTATCCGACCGACCTGGCCTCCGAACTCAACCAGGGACAGAATGCCCCGGTTCCCACCTATACCGCTCCGTCGGCCCGGTGGACGGCCACCGTGTCACAGGGCGGTGTGTCCCCCCCGACGATCACCTCGGGGAACGCGGCCTACGTTCACCGTCGGCCAACACGGCTCGTTCGCCGTGACGACGACGGGGAACCCGATCCCGGGGATCACCGAGTCCGGCCCGCTTCCCAATGGAGTGACCCTGGTGGACAACGGCGACGGAACGGCGTCGCTCAGTGGCACACCGGCCGCCGGGACGGCGGGTAGTTACCCGATCGTCATCACGGCCAACAACGGCCACAACCCCAACGCCACCCAGAACTTCACGCTGACCGTGGTCAATCCCACCGCTCCGACGATCACCTCAGCCGGACATACCACCTTCACGGCCGGGTTGGCGGGGACCTTCCCGGTCACGACCAGCGGAAACCCCACGCCGACGATCAGCGAGTCGGGACCGCTCCCGTCCGGAGTGACCTTTGTGGACAACCACGACGGAACGGCGACCCTCAGCGGCACGCCGGGCCTCGGAACCGGGGGGAGTTACCCGATCGTCATCACCGCCGACAACGGCACGACTCCCGCCACCCAGAACTTCACGTTGACCGTCGATGAGGCCCCGGCCATCACCTCGGCTGACACGGCAACATTTGTCATCGGCACCCACGGAACGTTCACCGTGACGACCGCTCACAGCAGTAACCCGACGCCCGCTGTCTCCGAGTCCGGCGCGCTGCCGACCGGTGTGACGTTCACCGCCAACTGCAGACGGCACGGCCACGCTGGCCGGGACCGCGGCAGTCGGTACAGGTGGCAGTTACCCGCTGACCCTGACGGCGGCCAACGGAGTGAGTCCGGACGCCACGGAGAACTTCACGCTCATCGTGCCGACCCCGCCGTCGCCGCCCACGGTCACCAACGTGACCCCGGGTAACGCCTCGGTGACGGTCACCTGGGCACCGGGTAACGACGGTGGCTTGCCGATCCTCAGCTATACGGCGACCGCCACCCCGGCCAACATTCCGCTGGCCCTGGTCGTCCCCGGGACCGAGAGCTGTACCGTTCCGGCCCCGGCCACGACGTGCACCATCAACGGCCTGGTCAATGGGACGCCCTACGTCATATCGGTCATCGCCACGAATAGCCTGGGCGCCGGCCAGCCGTCCCCGGCGTCCGCTCCGGCCACGCCCACGGCCAACACCGCCATCCCGGGCTATTGGATGGCCACCTCCACCGGTGGCGTGCTGGTCAATGGGGCCGCCATCTCCTACGGCTCGCCCGCCGGCCTGCATCTGAATGCGCCCATCGTGGCGCTGACGCCTACCCCGGACCGCAAGGGCTACTGGATGGTCGGGACCGACGGTGGCGTGTTCGCCTACGGTGACGCCGCGTTCTACGGCTCAACCGGGGGCCAGCACCTCAACGCACCGATCGTAGGAATGGCATCGACATCCGACGGCCTGGGCTACTGGCTGGTTGCGTCCGACGGCGGTGTCTTCGCCTACGGTGACGCCGCATTCGCCGGCTCGACCGGGGGCCAGCACCTCAACGCCCCTATGGTCGGCATCGCTGGAAACGGAACCGGTGGCTACTGGCTGGTTGCGTCCGACGGCGGTGTCTTCGCCTACGGGACCGCTGCATTCAACGGCTCAGCCGGCGCTGTCAAGCTGGTGTCCCCGGTAGTCGGCATCACCGCACTGTCGAACGGCACCGGCTACTACCTGGCTGCGGCTGACGGTGGGGTATTCGCCTACGGCTCGGCGCCCTTCTTCGGCTCGGCATCGGGCACGGCCAACGCGCCGGTCGTCGGTATCACCGGCGGTAAGGACGGTGGCTACAGCCTGGCGACCTCGATCGGTGAGGTGTACACCTACGGGACCGATTACTTCGGTGGCCAGGGGAGTACCCCGACAACGGGACCGATCATCGGCATCTCGAGCTGATTCTTCCGGTGATGGTCCCGGGGCCATGTGCCCCGGACCGTCACCCTGGTTGGTGTTGCAGCGTGCTCGCCTCGTCCACCTCGGTGGGCGAGGCGAGCTTCGCGAAGACCATGACGCCTTGGCTGGTGGGCCGGGTGGAGAGCACGGTGATCATCACCGGGCCCTCGTCGACCAGATGGCTGGCATCGTTCACGACCACCATGTCGCCGTCAGGCAGGTAACCGACGGCCTGGCGGGGCTGACGCCCCTGCTTCACCAGAGAGACCGACATGCGCTCACCGGGTACGTAGTCGGGAGACAACTCGGTGGTCAGCGCGTGGAGGTTGACCACGGCCAGGTCCCAGGCTTCGGCGTTGTCGCGCACGACGGTCGAACAGGTCCCGATGCGAAGTCCGGTACGCCGGGCGACGGTGAGGAGCTTCGTGGTCGGGTCGTCGACTTCGGGGACCTCGTCGTGGGCGATGTCGACCGAGACTCCCAGCTCGCGCATGGCCTCCAGTCCCTCGAGCCCGCGTCGGGCACGACGGGAGCTGACCGGGTCCGGCGACTCCGCCATCAGCGAGACATAGTCGGTCACGAACTGAGGAATCACCAGGCCGGCCGGCAGTAGGCCGTTGCGCCCGAGGATGAGCAGTGAGCGGTCCATCACCGCCGAGGCATCCACCAGCAGGGCCTGGCCGGGCAGGGGCCGGGTGGCGGGGCTGAGAATACGGGACAGGCCTGCGGCGGCAACGATCTGGCGTCCCTTGAGCATCCCGAGACGCCACCCGAAGCCGGCCAGGATCCACACCAGTCCGGCGGCGAAGAGGAGGGCGTAGGCCGAGCGGGTGATGGCCACGACGGCCATCCCCACCATGAGGCCGAGGATCATCCCCGAGGTCGAGATGATGGTGGCGGCAAAGATCTCGCCCGGTGGACTGTGGCGGAAGAGGCGGACGCCCCGCTGGAGCCCCTTGTCGAGGATGCGGCCGGAGACCCCACCGATGACGTAGCTGACGGCGGCTCCGATGAGGAGGCCTACCACCGCCGTCGTGCTGGTGGCGCCGTGGACCCGGTCGCCGATCTCGTATCCCAAGAGGGCGCCGAAGAGCACGATGATGAGGCGGACGCCTTCGACGAAGATCATGGTCGCAGGGTCCTGGGTGCCTGGGTGGTGCGGAAGGGCAGGGTCTGCATTGTCACGTCGATTTCGGTCGGGTGCTACGACTTCTCCTCACAATTGTCGGACGACTGCGGCAGAACCTTGAGGAAATGGCGCCTTCCTCTGGAAGCAGCAGTGGTCTAGGGTTGTTGGGTGTGATCGGCGGGGTCCCGGTCCGCCGTGGCCCCGATTGCGATAGCAAGCGTGATGAAATACCACTTTTAGTGACTTTCTGACCACGGAAGCGAGCGGCGAGGCCGCCTGTGCCGGGTCCCGCCTTACGACCACCCATGACTCTTTCCTCCCCTGCCGATCTACCCGAGCCCCAAGGCGTCGCGCCCGCGCCCGTTCCCGGTACCCGAGCTGGATCTCCCCGTGGCGTCGTGCCCGACTGCCAGCGACGTGCCCACGCCCTTACCGGTTCCCGAGCTGGCACTCCCCGTGGTTCTGACCAATCCGGCTCCACGCCGCCTGATGGCGGTGGCCGGGGCGGCAGCGGCGGCTGTTCTCCTGGTGGTCGGGATAGCGGCCGCATTGATTTCGCCCTCGGCCAGTGCCGGAGGCCACCAGGACGCCGCCTTCGCCGCCGGTACGACCGGCAACCGGGCGCAGCTCGGTATCCACCGGTCGTTGCATCTGCCGGCTGCCACCAGCGCCCCGGCCCCTGCACCTCCATCATTGGCCAACTCGGCGCCCCTCCAGGCCCACGAGGTATTCGGGTACGCCCCGTACTGGACGCTTCCCCAGTCGCAGGGCTTCGATTACACCGACCTGACCACACTCGCCTACTTCAGCGTCGATGCCAATGCCAACGGCAGTCTCGACGAGAGCGGCCCGGGGTGGAACGGATACCAGAGTCAGGATCTGGTCAACCTGGTGACCCGGGCCCACGCTGCCGGCGACCGGGTCGTGTTGACGATCACCTGCTTCAACCAGCAGACGCTCGACTCGATCACGTCGGACCCGAACTGCGGCGGCCCGGCTGTCTGCGGCGTTGATCGCCGCGGTGACGGCCAAGCACCTGGACGGGGTCAACTTCGACTTCGAAGGAGAGGGGAGCGGCGATCGGGCCGGGCTCACCAACCTGATCACACAGGTGTCGGCGGCACTCCACGCCTCCGATCCCGCATTGGCAGGTCACGATGGCCGTCTACGCCAGTGCAGCCGGCGATCCGGGCGGATTCGCCGACGTGGCCGCCCTGGCCCCTGCGGTGGACGGCTTCTTCGTGATGGCCTACGACATGAACTCGAAGACCCAACCGAGTGCGACGTCACCTCTGTTCGGCGCCTCGTTCAGTGATGAGCTGGCGCTGGAGGAGTTCTGCAAGGTGGTGCCTCCGTCAAAGGTGATCCTCGGTGTGCCGTTCTACGGTTACGACTGGCCCACCGTCGACGGCACCCCCGCGTCGGCGGCCACCGGTTCTGAGTCGCCGCTGTCCTACGCGGCCATCGCCGCCGCCGGTCATCCGACCTTCTGGGACCCGGTGACCGACACCCCGTGGACGGCCTATCAGGTCGGCACCAAGTGGCACCGCACCTACTTCGACGACCCCACCTCGTTGGCGCTCAAGGCCCAGCTGGCCAACTTCTTCCACATTGCCGGCGTGGGAATCTGGGCACTCGGCATGGACAACAACGACCCGGCCATGATGGCGGCCCTGGTCGGCGACGCACCGGTCGTCAAGGATGCGACGATCGTGCCGTCCGGCCCTCCCGGCACCGGATTCGAGAATCTGGCCACCTACGACGGAGTGAACAACATCACCCTCACCCCGGTCGCGCCCCCGCCGGCCGGGGGCACGGTGCAGGTCGTGGGGACACTGGCCGCCTTCGGGACGACCGACCCGACACTGTCCTGCCTCCTGACCGGCCCACAGCTCCAGGTGCTCACGGACACCGCGTTGCCCGGGGTGTTGCTGGTCCAGGCGGTCACACCCACCGATTGCACTTCCGCGTTCTGGACCTTCCCGATCCCGGCGGCCGGGGTGAGCACCACTACCACCACAACCACCACGGCCCCGGCGGCCACGACGCAGGTGCCGGTATCGACCACGACGTCAACGACCGAGCCGGCCACGTCGACCACGACTTCGACCAGCACGTCCACGTCCACGACCACCAGCACCACCAGCACCGTCCCGACATCGACTTCGACGCCGGCCGATACCCCCTGATCGGGGGATCGCCAAGCTGATCCAAGGATCCGGTCGGGACCCGGCCATCGGAGACTGAACCCTCACGGTGGCGGCTAGTCTCTCCAACGCACCCGGGGGTGTAGCTCAGCTGGTAGAGCGCTACGTTCGCAATGTAGAAGTCGGCGGTTCGAGTCCGCTCACCTCCACCGATGTAGCCCAAGATACGACGTCGTCGCAGTTCGGAAGATGGGTGGACGTTCCGTCCGGTCGGCGAGGGGGATGGTGCGTCGAACTTCTGCAGCTGCCAGCCACACCATTTCAGTGAGAAGGCAACTAGGCCTCGCCGCTGGTCGTAGCCGCGTTGTAGACCGGGCAGTCGCCTGCGCTTCGCCCGCAGGCTGCGAAGTTGCAGAGACGGCATAGCCACGGTTGCGGGCGATTGTAGTTCTGGGCCGAGCGCTCTTCGATTCGGGAGAGGGTGACTGAGGTCAGCATCGTATCCAGTGCTGGGGCCAGTTGGTTGACCTCGTCCAAGGTCAGTGCGGAAAGCGCGCTGGTCAGGATGTCCTCGCGGGCCTGACGAATCTGCAGGGCTAGCCGACGGCCACGCCGGGTCGACACAACGATACGGCCCGTGCGTCCTTCGCTCCGATCCGCTCTACGAGGCCTTCGAGCTCGAGGCGATCGACGAGCCGCACAGTGCCTGAGTGGGTGAGGCCTAGAACGGAGCTCAGCCGGGTGACTGAACCGCCATCGAGGAACTCATGCAACGCGGCCAGTGCGGCGGGGGCTGACGGGCCGAGTGCTGCGACCGCCTTCGTGGTTGCATTGATCCGGTCGGCGAGCACGAGGCTCAACGCACCTAATGCGTTTGCTACATGTTGTCTGCTTGACAGAGTTTGTGGCATGGCCCTACTTTATATGCATGAGTCACACACAAATTGCAAATGAGGGCAAGGCGCCGACGGCGGCGTTGTCGTTTGTCAACATCGACTGCGCTAACCCGGCCAGGCAGGCGCATTTCTATGCGGCGGCACTCGGCTGGGAGGTCAGCTACTCCGACGACAACTACGCGATGGTCGAAGGCGACGGCGTCCGGATCGGTTTCGGCAAGATCGAAGGATTCCGGCCTACCCGCGGCCTGACGAGGTGGCTGCCAAACGCTTCCACCTCGATCTACAGGTCGACGATGTCGACGCGCCAGTACAGAACCTGTGCGCGATCGGAGCGAGTCAACCTGACTTCCAACCCGGTGCCGACCGCTGGACGGTCCTGCTCGATCCCGATGGCCAACCGATTTGCCTGAGTTCCCCAGTCCACAACGCCGAACTGAATGCCGTCATTGAAGGGTCCGCACCGTAGTGCCGTGCCGTGTCTGATCTCGACGAGTTGCTGGTCAGGGACGCTGAGGCCTGGCACGCCTGGTTAGCAGGCCGTCACGCCGATCATCCGGGCGTGTGGCTGGTGTTACATAAGAAGGGTGGTCAGACGACGACCCTGACGTACGCGCAGGCGCTTGACGAGGCTCTGTGTTTCGGTTGGATCGACGGGCAGATCGCCCGACGTGACGAGGACAGCTATTGCCAGCGATTCACTCCGCGCCGGCCGAACAGCCGCTGGTCCGCCCGGAACGTCGAACACGTTGCCCGCCTTTCCGAGGCTGGACTGATGCAGCCAGCAGGAATGGCAGCCGTCGATGCAGCGAAGGCTGAAGGACGTTGGCAGGCGGCATATCGTGGGCAGGCCGACATGGAAATCCCGCCCGACTTGACTCAGGCGCTGGCGCTCAATCCCGCCGCTGCCGCGACGTTCGACCATTTGGACGCAGCCAACCGCTACGCCATCCTGTACCGGCTCAACGCAGTCAAGCGCCGACGACGCGGGACCGCAAGCTGTCTGAGTATGTCGAAATGCTCGCTCGCGGCGAATCCATCCATCCACGCAGGACCCGCCGGTGAACGTCCTCCAGCTCATCTCCCATCTCTCCAACCCGTGGCCTGGTGGCGCTCAGGCGGGGATTCGGACACATGGAATTGACCTCAGGAGTTACGAAGCGGCTTGCGCCGCAGTGGTACCCCAAATCGCTCCAAGACGCCTGACACTGACTCTCGGTGGATCCCGAACTTAGTGGCGACCTCGTAGACGGTGAGACCGTCTCGATAGGCCGTGGCGAGTTCTTCGGTCTCTTCGCGAGTCAGTCGCCGAGGGGCCTTCTGGCGACGGATCTGTCGGACATCCGTACGTGGTTGTTAATCCTTGATCCGCTTGCGAAGGTCAGCGAGCCCATCCAAGACCGCAGAATGGTGCGAGTAAGCCCCGACAAGCTCCACAATGACGGGGTTACTACCCGACGCTTTGGTTCGAGTAGGCACCGTCAGGCTCCACAGGTGTTGTAGGAGTTACAACACTCCAACGAGCACCGGTACCAAACCCTGAAACCGCGTCCAATTGCGATAGCAGGTGACGGCAGACGCTCAGCAGCGCCGCTCGGGTTGGTCAGTGCTGTGCCGCGCCGACGCCGGCCGAAGTGACGTCACGGCATCCCCGCCGACGGAACGGTCCCAGGCGGCTGGCATTTGCGACCGGCCGCCATTCTGGTTGCAGGTGAAGAGCAGGCTCGGCTTGGTCGTACCGTCCGTCTACTTCGCCGCCTTGACCCAGGCTTGGGCCCCCATCTGCACTGCGTCCCAGGGGCTGCCGAGAGGCGGCGTGTAGGAAAGGTCGAGTTCGCTCATGTCGTCGACCGTGGCGCCATGGAAGATGGCGGTGGCGACGATGTCCATCCGCTTGGCGATCTCCGCATGCTTGTGACCGAAGAGTTGGACGCCGAGGAGGCGCCCGGTCGTGCGGTCACCGGTATAGCGCATGGATATCTTGTGGCTATTTGGGTAGTACGCCTTGTGGTCGTCCGCCTCGAAGCCGATCGTCACCGGGTCGAATCCCGCCGCCACCGCCTCGTGGTCCCGTAGGCCGGTGCGGGAGATGGCGTGGTCGAAGATCTTGACCACCTGGGTACCGAGGCTGCCGGCGAACTCCCGATCCCCGCCGATCGCGTTCTCGCCGGCGACCCGACCCTGTTTGTGGGCTGTCGTGCCCAGGGGGAGGTAGGTGGTGCCGAGGAGCCGGTGGTGGGTCACCACGCAGTCACCGGCGGCGAAGACGTGGGGCAGGTTGGTGCGCATGTGGCGGTCGACTTCGATCGCGCCGGCAACGCCCGACGTGGCCCCTGCAGTGACGGCCAGCTCGGTGTCCGGTCGGACCCCTACGACGACGAGGACCATGTCCGTTTCCCGGCGCACAGATCCATCGGCGTCCGACGCATCGACGACCAGCCGGCTCACCCCTCGTGGATTGCGGCTGACCTTGTGCACGGTCGTGCCGGTGAGTACCTCCACGCCATGGTCTGACAGCTGCCGGTGGACGAGAGCGCCAGTTCGGGGTCAACCGTCGGCAAGACCTCGTCCAGGCGTTCCATCTGGGTGACCTTGAGGCCCCGGGCAGTCAGGCCCTCAGCCATTTCGAGTCCGATGTATCCCGCTCCCACGATGACCGCACTCGACGGCCTGGCATCTTCGAGGGTGCGCATGATGGCGAAGGTGTCTCCCATCGAGTGGAGCAGGTGGACGCCGTCGTCCCATCCCAGCGCATCGTCGCCCGAGACCCCTTCGATCGGTGGGACCTGCGACACGGCACCGGTGCCCACTACGAGCTCGTCGTAGGCGAGGAGCTCTTCGCTGCCCGAGGCGTCGGTGACGAGCAGGGTCCGGTCCTCGACGTTGATCTGCGTGGCCAGGGTGTCGACCTTAGCTGCATGCCGGTGGCCTCTAAGTCGGCGTAGGTGCGGTGGGCCAAGTTGTGCCAGTGGCTGACTTCGCCGGAGACGTAGTACGGGATGCCACAGATGGAGAAGTTCGGATAGGCGTCGGCGACGACGACGGTTACCTCGACGCTGGGGTCAAGTTCACGGGCGCGAAGTGCTGCACTGATGCCGGCGTCGCTGCCACCGATGGCGATGAGGTGCACGAAGGCTTCCTTTCGGTTATGAGGAGGCGACGGGGCGAGCCCGTGACGAACCGGATCAGTGGGTCTCGAGGTCGCTTTCGGCCCGCAGGTGCGGTTCGATGATGTCGGCCGCTTCGGCCTTGGTGATTCCCGGATACAGGCCTTGGACCAGTCCGAAGGCCAGCACGCCGCCGACGATCTGGGCGGAGATGAAGCTGGGGACCGACGAGGGGGCGATGCCGGCGAACGTGTTGGAGAACATGCGGCCGACGGTGATGGCCGGGTTGGCGAAGCTGGTGGAGCTGGTGAAGAAGTATGCAGCACCGATGTAGGCGCCGACGGCCGCCGGGGCCAGATGGGAACGTCCGGACCGAGCGAGTGCGAAGATGACCAGGATAAGGCCGATGGTGGCGACGACTTCGGACACCCAGTGGGGTCCCGAAGCCCGGTGCTTGGTGGAGATCGAGATCGCCGCCTGGGAGAACATCACGTTGGCCAGGATGGCCCCGCCGATGCATCCAACCGTCTGGAACGGCAAGTAGGCCGCCGCGTCACGCCACTTCAGGCCGCCGAAGGCCGCGTCCACGAAGGACACCACTGGATTGAAGTGAGCACCCGAGATCGGCCCGAACATCAAGATGATGGCGAACAGTCCGGTGGCCGTGGCCGCCGCATTCTCGAAGAGCTGGAGTCCCACATTGCCCGGTGACAGCGTCTGGGCAGCGATCCCCGACCCGATCACGATGGCGGCGAGCAGCCCGCTCCCGAGGAACTCCGCCAGCATGCGTCTCCACAGCACGGTATCCCGCACGACGATCTCCCCTGACCTACTCCGCCGCTCAGCAGCAGGACGAGGACTGGGACCGTCCGCCACCTACGGATACCGGGGCGGACTGGATCGCCTCAGGGATGCAGCACTGGCCGTCACCGACAATCCCGCTCTCGGCCGGAGCATCGGCCAGCACCGTGTAGACCTCCCATGGTGCACCGTCAGGATCGTTCACCCACACCTTGTCCTGAATGGCGAAGCAGCAGTTCGTCTGCTCCTCAACTTCGGTCGTCATACCCTCGTCGGACAGACGCCCCGTGGCCGCGGCAACCTCATCGGTTGTCTCGACCTCGACACCCAGGTGGTTGAGGGCTCCGGCCACACCTTGGCCACGGGCGCTCGAATCTTCCATCAGGACCAGCTTGAGCGGCGGGTCGGCGATGGCGAAGTTGGCATAGCCGGGGCGGAGCTTGGCCGGCTCGGCCCCGAAGAGCTTGGAGTAGAAGGCGACGGCCTCATCGAGGTCGGACACATTGAGGGCGAGTTGTATGCGGGACATGAGCAGCCTCCGTAACCATTTACGAATGTCGATGCATCGATTATGATGGATACATTCACCCTCGTCAATGGGAGGATCGGATCATGGCGAAGCTGACGTCCACGATGGCACCTAAGACAACCGACCAGTGCTGTGCCTCGGTGCCGGCCGCTCCCCTCGACGTCGTCGATGCCGGGGAGCTGGCCAGCGGATTCCATGCGCTGGCCGACCCTGTGCGCCTCCGAATCCTGAGCATCCTGGCGTCCTCCCCCGAAGGCGAGGTGTGCGTCTGCGATTTCGTGGGCACCGTCGGCAAGAGCCAGCCCACCGTCTCTCACCATCTGAAGATCTTGAGCGAATCAGGACTCGTCCAAGGTGACCGCCGGGGCAAGTGGGTCTGGTATTCGCTCAACCGAGGACGCCTGTCTCTCTATGGCGAAGCACTAGCTGCGATCGGTGGAACCCCGCCCAGCTGAGTGAAGCGGCCTGAGCTCCGACCCCCCCCCTCGTTCATCGTATCTTGCACGGGGTACACGACATCGGTCCGCCATTGTGGGCACGTGGAGTGCCCACCGAGCGGCGTCGCATAGAAAGGGCTACGGCAGCCGCCTGGATCCTGACGGCGAGCTATGGGTGTCCAGCCACGCCCGGACTGCCAATGTCGTGTTGCGCTTTCGCCAGAGCAAGTCGCATCCGACCAAGTTCAACGTGGAGGTTTGGCGTCGTCCAAAGTCCTGTGGTTCTCTCAGCCTGAGCCGAGCACCGGTTCGTTTCGGTTCTACGCCCTCGATATTCGACCAGGGAACGTCGACGGAGAACTGGAACATCGAGAGTGAGACGCCGGTTGTCGAGACCGTGACCGGACTCCTCGATTGAGTCATGTAGGCCAGGATCGGAGAGCAAACCGCCACGACCACCGTGGGTTGCCATCCGTATACGTGTGTTGTCGCCAGGGTCACGAACAGCACTTCAAGGGCCAACAGGTACACCAAAGTGAGCTGCCACATCGAGCCGTAGACGCTCCCACGGATTGGGTATCCGCTCGTGCCTGCGTCACCCTTCGCCGTTGTGGCCATATCTCACCATCGTCAGGACCCTCATCCGGCTTGACCCCCTGGACGGTCACTCTCCCGGCCCTCGGAGACAGGCGGAGGCCCCTTATTGGGTGTCCATTGGTCCGAACGTCGACCCTCGTCTGATCGCAGCACTCCAACAAAATGGCATTCCGTACCAGGATCGCCGAGGCCACCGGTAGGCACACACATCCCGCGGTACGGGGCAGGGGACGGGGCGTCAACTAGACGGCTGCAGCGGGAGGGACTTCACCAGCAACCACCCGCCCAAGCTGATCATCAAGAACGCAAAGACCCACATTCCCAGCGCAGTGGCTGAGTCATTCTCCGGCCCAGATGCATCGCTCACGTTGGCTGGGGCGTACGTTATCTCGATCTGATTGCCATCGACCTCTCCTTCGTCCACAGCCTTCATCTGCGTAGTCACGGCGTGTTGGTCGGCTACATACGTGATCTTGAGGTCGCACAGATTCTCTGGAGAATCGCCCTGACTGGTCCAGCATCGTCGATGGTCGATTTGGGCAACCACATGTGGATTGTGGGAATCAGACCAGAGCACCCGGCCGACTTCTGCGAAGTAGAGGCCCACTGCAATGAAGATGGCTGCCATCACGATTGGGCCGGTGGAGCCCGGCTTCATTGCCCTCATGGCATCAAGGGTATGAAGAGTCCCCGTGGTTTGCCAAGTGTCACTGTCGTGCCGATCATCCCTCAGAACGGCGATCAAGGGCACCTGATGATCCGTGGTGGCTATGCCTCGATCTCAACTGCGTGTACTCCCACGTCGATAACTGGCGGACCGCCATCCCGTGTCATCGGCGGAATCGCTGACTGTGCGTTCGGCTCGGAATCGAAAACGAGGACGCAGGTGCCGGTGCCAGCACCGTCATTCATCCACATCCCCTTTTTGAAACCAGGAAGCGACCTTGCCTCCGGGATCACATAGTCATTCAGAATCGAGTGACGATGCCCAACGTCGGAGTCGGGATCAACCTTGACTCGGATGACGACGGCGTGTGCCATCTCACGCACCTCCGGCGATCTGGACCCTTCGTCTGACTATAGGACGGGCGACCCAGTCCCGACGGCTACTGAAGATGCGGCTCCGCTCGCAGGGCCGTCGAAGCAGTACGCCTGCACCCGGCGACAAGTGACACCCATCAGCGTGGCGGCCTCAAGCGTCCCGCGTGACCATCCGCCACGCCCCGAGCACCGTCCACACCACAAGCCAACCGATGATCACGCAGACGGCCGCGGTGCGCGACTCGGGCACCAGCGTGATCCGACCGGTAGGCCCGTTCCCTCCGAAGGGTGATGGCAGGCCACTGGGCTCGAGATGGGTCATGGCCAGGCCGACGATGCCGCGCTGGGCGTTGATCAGATGGGCGATCACCGATCTACTCAGTGCTGGGGTGAGGATGACCTCGAGGACGATCATGAGGATGACCGGCACCGTCCGCTGACCCATGAGGGACGCGAGCCCAAGTCCCACCACGAACCCGATGGTGGCCTCGAGCAGGACCCACAGTCCGGAGTCGATCATCAGCGCCGCGGGGGCTTGAGGAAGTTGTGGTGGTAGTCGAGGTAGTCCAGGTTGGCGATCTGCCGGGCGGCAGCCTCCACCTGGGCATGGGATACGGGGGTCGTCGTGGGGGCACCTGGGCCGACCTTGACGCCCGGACTGTTGCCACAGGGGACGCTGTTCACCACCTGGAGGAGGTCCGAGTTCGGTCCGATTCCGAACCCGAAGTCGCAGATCACCTCATCGGCGTGCGACGACGCCCAGCTGTCCAGGGCCGGCTGAGAAAGTCCGGCCGGAACATTGACACCGTCGTAGTTGAGGTGGGTCGGGGCGGCCAGGAAACAGACCGTACACACGATGGCGAATCCGACCGCCACGATCGGCAGGACGATCGCCAGCCCAGCCGGGATGCGCGCCAGGTACAGCGCCAGTCGTGACCGACCGGTGATCACCGCGTGTCGGAACATCCCCTCGGTGAGATCGACCGACCCGGCCGTGCAGCCGACCGTGGCGGCCAATATGAACCCGAGGATGAACAGCACACCGGCGACGAGGCTGGTGAAGATGCCGTAGCCACCGGCGGGAGCGTAGGACTTCGGGTCGATTGCGTGGGAGAGAAGTCGGACAGTGAGGAACACCACCGGGAGCCCGATGTTGACCGCCACCAGGGCGATCATCAGGCCCCGTCGCCGGCGGAGCTCCATGAACCGGGTCGTGATCATGGTCCAGGTGGGGATCCATGAGCCACGGCGGTCTGGGCGGTGGCCGATCCGGACAGGCGCCGTTCCGGATGCATCCACGGGTGCCATGGTGGTCATTGGCCCTCGCCCAATCGGCTGGTGACCTGTAGGAACCACGATTGGAACGAGGCCTGCACGAGCTGGATCCGGTACACCGAGATCCCACCCTGGAGCAGGCACGCCGCCACGCCGAGGCGCTGGCGCATGCCCATAGAGTACTTCGACACCTTGTCGTCGGACCGCTGGTCCATGCCGACCCGGTCGAGCGCGCCACTGATCCGCTCCCGGGCGGCCGGCTCCCGAGCCGCCGCCAGGATCTCCGGGTCCTGGCGTCCGGTGACGTCGTTGACGGCGTCGTCGCCTCCGACGCTCTTGGTCAGCCCGTGGGTCTCGACAGCCCAGTCGCTGCCGGTGGGACCGGCCGTAGGACGGTCGGCGAGCGCCGTGGTCATCGATCAGTTCCCCCTTTACTGTGCGCGGTACCTGCATGCGCCGATCCTTCGCCATTTACATGACCGATGACGGATGACCCGCTGGTGGGTCGCACTGAGTGATCGACGACTCAACACCAGCGTAGGGATCCCGAACCGGGCTGAACATCCTGACAGCAGGTGTTTGGACATAGGGTTACCCCCCCGTAGGGCTGCCCGTCGAACGTTGCGGCGTCTGTCCCGGCTGCCGAAGGCAGAGTCTCCACCCTCCTCCTCCACCCTGGTCCATTCGCTCAGGAAGTGACACTCTCCCGCCGACAAGGGCACCAAGCCCTTGTCAGGGTTTGCAACTGCAGTCGGGAGGCCTGGTCGTGGCGCTCGCGTACCGACTCCCGATCGGTACGCTGATGCCATGTCCGACTACACCATCCCGGAGCCGGAGCCGAAAGAGATCGACGAGAAGCTATCGATCGAGCTCCGGCACCTGGCTGACAACGCCGTGCTAAAAGCACATCCCTACAACGAGACCGAACGGTGCGACACCTGCCGGTTCTATCTTGAGCCCACGGCCGACATCTCCTACTGCTGGCACCAGAAGCTCCGAATCCTGGTCGGTGCACAGTGGTGGTGCCAGTGGTGGGACGCCATCCCCGAGAACGGCTGACCGTACAGTCGACCCGTCCCGGGACCAACGGCATCGGAGAGCAGTTCCCTCAGCTCAACTTCCCACCTTGGGGTTCCGGCGGTCTATCCCACTGGCTCGGGTCACCCTGCTCCACTTGTTCCTTTCGACGGAGTTGACGTTTGTCGGCTCACGGCTGAGGTCAACCTTCCACCCGCTCGGCATTCCGGCATGAGTGGACTCCGCTCCGGACCTCGAGACCTCCAGCCAATCATCGTTGACCACCCCCGACACGTCGACCTCATTTGCCTTCAGGCTGGCTGAGGCGCTCCAGTGTCCTCGACGATACGCTGTCGGCGAACGTCTACTGATTCGGCGAACGTCTACTGATAGGGAGAAGAGCGATGTCTCGAAAGCTGGGCATGGTTTTGGGGGCGACCGTGGTCGCTTTGCTCGGACTGTTCGTGATCGGAGAAGGGCACGCCGCCGCGGCTCCTTCGCAGATCTCATTAGTAGTTCCTCAAGGGACCGCATTTTCGGTTCTGCACTACGACTGTGGCGGAATCAAGGAGCTGGCCTACGTCACGGGGTTCGACAACACGGTCGATCCCAGCGCCGGTTACCCCACCGGTTACGTCTACCTCACGACTACGTGCAGTGCTGGCAAGGGCACCGATTTCACTGTCGATTCTTGGACCGTGGACACCTGGGATCTGACGGGGGCTCTGCTCTCCTACTCCGTGGCCACCCCGGACCCGAACCCACCGAGTCCTCTTTCGACTACGGACCCGCTCACCGGCAATCAGATCTACGACAGTGCCAGCCCCTGCCCCGGGCTCGGCGGGACGGGAAGCACCGCCTACGCGTGCTTGAACTGGGCGAGCACGTTCACGCCGCGACCGGGAGTCACGGCCATTTCCCCAGGGTTCGGCCCGGCCACGGGTGGAACAAGTGTGACCATTTCTGGAGACGGGTTCACCGCGGCAACGGCCGTGGACTTCGGGTCGACGTCGGCCCAATTCACCGTTAACAGCGACACCTCGATCACGGCCGTCTCGCCGGCCGACACTTCGGGCACGAGTCCGGACACCTTCGATGTGACGGTGGTATCGGCGGGCGGGACAAGTTTCACCACTTCGAGTGATCAGTTCACCACCTATGTACAGCCGACGATCACGGGTGTGAACCCCAGTCGCGGCCCTGCTGGTGGTGGCTACTACGTGACCGTGACGGGCACGAACTTCACCGGGACGACGAGCGTCAATGTCGGGGACACCGTGACCGCGTTCCAGGTCTTGGACGACAATACGTTGAGCGTGTACATCCCCGGCAGCGATAGTGGTCCCGGTGACTCGACCAGTATCTCGGTGACCTCACCGGGAGGGACGAGCCCGAAGACCTCTGCCGATCACTTCACCTACAACGCGCCGGCGTCCCTGACCGTTACTCCGGCCAAAGGCCGTCCGGGGAAGACGGTCAAAGCCTCGGGCTCCAACTTCATCGGTGGTGAGACCGTGACGGTCGTGTATTCGACCGGGCTGCCCGCTCCGGCGCCTTCTCAGGTGACGGTGTGTACGGGCGCCACGAGCAGCACCGGTGCCTTCGTCTGCATGGGCAAGATCCCAACCAAGGCTAAGGCGGGAGCAAAGGGTGTTCACTTCATCGTCGCCTCCGGTGCAGCCGGCGGCAGCGACTCCGCCAGCACAATGTTCGATGTGACATGACGGACCCGACCTGACTTGGTCGAGACAGGCAGCCCGGTGCACACCTCAGGCCGGGCTATTGCGCACGTGTCGGACTCTGGGTGCCGAGACCGAATGCCCTGGACCTCATCGGTGGACCCCAACCCGGCAGCCGATTCGCGATGGGGCCGATTCCCGAGGTGCGTGTCAATCCGGCCACGCGGGCTCGAACTCATCGCTGATTCTGTCTCGGGAAGGCGACCTCTTCGAGCAGCATGCTGATGGTGGCGGCGATAGGGATGGCGATGAGTGCTCCCAGGATCCCAAGGAGTGAGGCGCCGATCAGGGTGGCGATGATCGTCAACCCGGGCGACACCTTCACTGTGTGCTTCATCACCCTCGGATTCAGGAGGTAGTCCTCGAGGAATCGGTAGGCGATGTAGAACGCGGCGGTGGCAATTCCGACGGGGAGGCCCTTGGTCAGGGCCACCAGCGACACCACCACCCCGGCGATGGTCGAGCCAACCATCGGGATGAGGTCGAACACGGCCACCACCAGCGCCAACAGGAGCGCATAGGGCACCCCAAAGGCGACCAGCCAGATGTAGGTTCCGACCGCCGAAATCACCGACGTCAACAAGATTGCCCAGCATGTATCCGCCGACCCGGTCGAAGACCTCGTCGGTCAACAGTGCCACCCGCTGTCGCCGGCTGCGGACGATCAGCGAGAGCCAGAGCCTCTTCACTCCGGGCAGCGCGATGAGGAAGTAGATGGTCAGTGCCACCACGCTGACGGTGGCCACTCCCACGGAGAGCAGCACGCGGCCGGCTCCGAGGATTCCCCCGGCGATCGGCAATTGGATCTTGTTTCTTCCGTTGAGATAGCCGGTCAGGTGGAACCTCAGGGCCAACCGTCCCGCCCAGCCTCTACCGTGGATGAGGTCTGACTTGTAGCGCGGATAGTTGGTGACGAGTACGTGGAACTCGTGAGTGATGGGAGGCACGGCCACAAGCACGAACGCGGCGATGACCAGGACGAAACCCAACGTCACGATGCCCACAGCCAATCCACGGGACACGGATCGCTTGATCAGAGCGTCGATGATCGGATTGAGGCCGATGGCGATGAAGAGTGCCGTCCCCACGATGATCAACACGCTGGCTACATCGGCGATACCCCGGAAAATGACGTAGGCCACGGCCACGCCGGACGCGCCGGCAAGGCCCACGAAGAACGGGTTCCGCCGATCGAACGGCCGTCCCAGCGTGCCGAGTGACTCGTCTGACTCGTCAAATTCACTCTGTACATCCGGTGGAAGGATGAGGGCGTCGGTCGGGCCAGCTCCGGCCTCATTGACCAAATCGAGCTTCGTATCCACATCCCGTATCGTCATGCTTCCCCATCTTGCGGAGTACCGGCCCTCCGCTCGGAGGACATCGAGCACGGGGCTGACCGCACTGAGTAGCCACCTTCCCCATTTGGCACCTCGCCAAACGCGGCTGCCAGTCGTGCGGCCTGACAGGTGCAATTGGGACTGACTCAGCCACTGTCACCGCTTGCCAATTTCCTGTTTGCCACCATCGTGAAACGGGAAGAGTCGGGTGAGACAATCCCCGAATGGAGGCAAAAAAACATGGTGCTGTTACTCGCTTTGCTGGTGGTTCTCCTCTTCTTTGGCCTGGGCTTCGCCGTGCACCTCCTCTGGTTGGCCGCGGTTGTGCTGCTTGTCCTATGGCTCATCGGATTCGGTCTTGGACGCGGCGAGAGCGCGGGAAGTCATCGCTTCTATCGGTGGTAAACGAACCGAACTGCCATGACGTCAATCGGCCCACCATCGGGCGGTCACGAGAAGTGGCGGTCCAACTCGTTGGCGTAACGGACACCAAGGTCCGCTCCGACCTGATCGAGCCACGCCGACAAGCGAATCGAGCCCGTAGACGGCCCGTCGGTGTCGGCCAACCCGAGCGCCATGGCCCGGTACTCGTCCTTGGTGAGGAGGACATCGTGGAGGGCGAACCCGAGCACTGATGACAGAGCGGGAACGATCGCCCCGGGTACGTGGACGATGGCGCTTCGGGCTCCCACGGCATCACGGATCATTTCCGTCAACTCGTTGAATGTCGGGCGTTCGGGGCCCACTGCGTCGGTGACGCTGTCAACGGTCTCGGCCCCCTTGAGAAGGCAGAGTTGCGCCAGGTCGTCGATGTGGATGCCTCGGATGCGGTAGTTCCCGTCACCTCCCACGCCGAAGACGGGCAGATGGCGAAGCAGCCAGGCGATGTTGTTGATGAGGACGCCGTCGCCGCCGAACAGGATGGCCGGACGCACAATGGCATAAGAGACCTCGGACTCGGCCAAGGCGCGTTCCACGAGGGCCTTTCCCCGAAAGTAGGCGAAGGGCGAGTCGATGCTGGGATTGGTGATGCTGATGTGGACGATGCGTTGGACTCCGGCTCGCTTGGCGGCGAGGAACAATGTCCGAGAGTTGGCGACTGCTAGATCGTGATCGACCTGACGGTGGGCGAAGCGAACCCAATAGGTGTTGTAGAGGGTGGTGGCACCCCGGAGCGATTCGACAAGCCCGATCTGGTCATCGAAATCGAGCGGCCGCACCTCGATGCCCCTGCTCTCCTCTCTACGCTCCGGATGACCGGTGATCGTCCGGACGGTGCGTCCGCGCTCGATCAATGCACTGGCGATGGCCGATCCCGAGTAACTGAACGCACCGGTCACGACATCCAGACCGGTGTCGTTCCGAGCCGTGCGCGGGTCATCCGTGTCTAGCGTCGAGGTCATGTGGGCTCCTTCTGATTGGTCGGTGTGGCCATGGTTTGGAAGAGAGAGGCGAGCTGCCTGGCGTGAGCGAACAGGGCGAGCGCTGGGTCCGGGTCGCCATCGAGGTGGCTCAGCATCTCCAGTCCGAGATACAGAGCCACCACGGCATGAGCGACGTCCTTGACCGGAAGGATGCCGTTCAGTGGGGATTCACCGAGGGACGCCTCGATCGTCGATTGGGCGAACTGGCGCCACGGCCGAATGCGAGATGCCACCTCAGGACCAAGGCCCGGTGTCGACGACGAACCGGCGATCATCTCGACGAGCACGGTGATGTAGCCCGCATCGAGATCGTTCCGGAAGATTTCCTCCGCCGCGTCCACTAGCTGACTCGGACCTCTCACTTCGGACACCTCTTTGCCATAGAGGTCGAGGCGTTCTTCACTGACGGCGTCCAAGGCCGCCAGCAACAAGTTGGCGACCGAGCCGAAGTGATAGAAGATCAGTCCCTGGTTGATCCCGGCTCGCTGGGCGATCGTCCGTGCACTCGCACCCGCGTAGCCCTCTGCCTTGAGCGTCTCGATCGCCGCGTCGACCAACTGCCGGCGGGTGTGGGCCGAGCGCTCCGAACTCCTCGGAGTCGCCTTGCTGGGAGCACCTGCCTTGGCCATCTTTCCCCCTAATTGAGCGAACGCTCAAACTATACGCTCGAATTGTTCAGGGGTGCCAGTCGCCTGTGCACGGCGAGGCGTTCGCTGTCGACCAGGACCCCGTCGCAGTCGAAGATCACCAGGTCGAAGCAGCCCACTCCGACGAGCTTAGGAGTGCTCCTCGAGCAACGGGCTCGAGGAAGGGCACCGCCATTGATCAGTCCGTTGTGCGGTGACGGTAGAGGGATGTGGCCAACGGCGCGAACACGATCAGAAGGACGGCAGACCACAAGAGGGACGCCACTATCGGATGCTGCATCGGCCAGGCGTGGATGGTCGACGAGGGATTCGGGTTGTGCCACAGATCACGGGCAGCAGAGGTGACTGCGCTCACCGGGTTCCAGTCGGCCACGAAACGGAGCACCGGAGGCATGCGCTGAGTCGGGACCAGGGCGTTGGACACGATGGCCAGCGGAAAGAGGATGACCAGGCCGACCCCCTGTGCGGATTCCGGACCCTTGCTCACCATCCCCAGGCAGGCGCAGCCCCATGACAATGCGTAGCTGAACAGGAGAAAGATGGCGAATCCGGCGATCGTCGACAGCACGCCGCCACTGGGTCGCCATCCGACGAACAGTCCGGTGACGGCGACGATGGCGGCGCAGATGGCCGCCGTCGCCAGATCGGCCAGTGATCGACCGACCAGCACCGAAGGCCGCCACATCGGGAGGGTTCTGAACCGGTCGATGACGCCACTGTTGAGGTCGGTGCTCAGTCCCACCGCAGTACCCATCGACGACGTGGTCAGGTTCAGTGCAAGCAGGCCGGCGATGGCGAAGTTCGCATAGGTGGAGCCCCCGGGGAGGGACACTCCCGCACCGAACACATAGACGAAGAGCAGCGTGAAGAGCACGGGCTGGATGGTCACGTCGGAGAGTTGGAGCGGCTCCCGGGCAATGTGCACGAGATTGCGGCCGGTGAGCACCAGGACATCGGACAGGCGTCGAATCAGCCCGGGAGCGCGGGGAACTCTGCCTGATGGAGATCCGGGTGGGATCACGGCTTCGACGGGGACGTTCGTGATGGTCGTCATCGGGCAACCTCCAACGTCGAGACATCGGCATCGGCGTCAACCGCCTGCTCGGTCGGATGTCCGGTCAGGGCGAAGAAGACATCGTCGAGCGAGGGCTGGTGCACCTCCACGTCGTCGACGCTGATACCGGCAGCGTCGAGCGCCCGTACCACCGTCGTGGCCAAACCCTCCCCACTACGGACCGGCGCCCGTAGCCGGCGTCCATCATGACTGGTGACGATCGGACCGGAAACGAAGGGCTCGAGGGCACCTGCCGCGATCGAGGAAGGCTCCCGGAGCGTGATCTCCAGACGGGCGCCCCCGGTCTGCGTCTTGAGCTCGGCAGCGGTCCCGCCGGCGATCACCCGGCCATGGTCGATCACCACGATCTGATCGGCGAGCTCGTCGGCCTCATCGAGGTACTGGGTCGTCAGCAGCAGGGTCACCCCGCCGGACACCAGTTCGCGGATGACGTCCCACATCCGCACCCGACTGGTCGGATCCAGTCCAGTGGTCGGCTCGTCGAGGAAGAGCACCGGTGGCCGGGTCACCAGTCCGGCGGCGAGGTCGAGACGTCGCCGCATGCCTCCGGAGTATCCCTTGAGGACGCGATCGGCAGCGTCGGTGAGGTCGAACTGCTCCAGGAGCTCGGCGGCCCTGGCCCGGGCCTCTGGCCGTCGGAGTCCGCTCAGGCGGCCGATCATCACCAGGTTCTGTCGCCCGGTCAGCAGTTCGTCGACGGTGGCGTCCTGGGCGGTGACCCCGATGTTGCGTTGTACGGCGGCGGCCTCACTGACCACGTCATGTCCAGCCACCCAGGCCGACCCGCTGTCGGGCAGGGACAGCGTGGTGAGAATGCGGACGGCAGTGGTCTTGCCCGCCCCGTTGGGACCGAGCACGCCGAGGATCGATCCGGTTGGAACCTCGAGGTCGATGCCGGCCAGGGCGATGGTCTCGCCGAAATGCTTGGTCAGGCCCTCGGCCCGGATCATCGTGTCAGAGGACATCGCTTCCTTACCGGTCGGTTGGTAAACTTCTTCGCTCAGCGGCATGGTAGGGGCTTACTTACCGGCCGTCAAGTAGAATCGGGGAGTGATGGAGAGCGGACAGCACCAGACAGGGGCATCGACAGTGGTGGTTGACGCCGAACCGATAGAGGATCCGACAACCGGGGAGGACGGGGCCGGAAGCACGCGGGAGCGGATCCTCGACATCGCCCTGGAGTTGTTCACCATCCAGGGCTACGACAAGACCTCGCTCCGCCAGATCGCCGAACGGCTGGGCTTTTCCAAGGCGGCGATCTACTACCACTTCGGTTCCAAGGGCGAGATCTTCATGGCGTTGCACATGCGCCTGCACGAAGTCGGCCTCAAAGCGCTCGATTCGATCGGCGATGCCGAGTGGTCGTTGACCACCTGGGGCGAAGTGATCGATCTGTTCATCGATCAGATTCTCGAGCACCGTGCCCTGGTCGATCCTCCACGAGCGCAATCGGGCCGCGCTCGAAGAACTCCACCGGGGAGAACACGAGGCCGAGCACGATGATCTGGATGCCCGGCTTCAGCGGGCGCTGAGCAATCCCGATCTTCCTCCGCGGGACCGCGTTCGTATGGCCAGTGCATTCGGGGCCGTCATGGGCACGCTGGTGTTCACCGGGAATGCCTTCTCCGACATTCCTCCTGACGATCTGGGAGACATGTTGCGCGGAGCGGTGGGAGACATTCTCAAGCCGTCGTAGATCGACGGGGTTTCATCAGGGTCCGGTGTTGTGGTTCGAGTACTCAGCGGTGACAGCCGGGGCATGTTGCGAATTCTCGCAACCCGGTGGACTACCTCTTCTCGATACCTGGACCCATGCCCATCCAGATGGCGGTGACCGCTCGCTCCGCCCAACCTTCGGTGGTGGGCTCCCCGGCGACTCGCCGGGCGAACACTGAACCGGCCAGCATCTGCAGCGCCAGATCGAGATCGGCGTCGTCACGGAGTTGACCCAGCGAGCGGGCCCGCTCCAGCAGGGTCCGCACGTAGTCCATCCGCGGATCCACCACCCGCTGTCGATGTAGAGCCAGCGCACCGGGATCCTCGCGTGCGCCGATCAACGTCCCCACCACCTCGAGGCACCTCTCGGCAAATCGCTGGTCGAACTCCTCCAGGTAGCTGACCAGGTCGGCACGCGGTTCGGCCGAAGCCCTCGGCGAGGTGACTCGTGCTGTTGCCGGCGATGGCTGCGGTGATCAGGTCCGCCTTGTCGCGGTAGCGGCGGTAGATGGTGGCCCGAGCCACACCGGCCTCCACGGCCACGCTCTCCATCGTCACCTTTCCGTAGCCGAGGTCGTTCAGCTGCCGCAGGGCTGCGTCGGTGATGGCCGAGGTCGCCCGTTCGTCGCGGGGCCGGCCGGGTCGACGACCGGCGGTCCGCCCGTCGGAACTCGGTGCCAATCCTGTCGAGGAGCCCATCAGGCTACGGGCTCGCTGACCGCGGGTGCCGGCGATTGGGGCGGTGGGGCATAGCTCGGCACGAAGTCACGCTGGCGGACCAACACGAAGGCGGCGATCGAGCCGACGAATGCGATGACGGCTCCGATCTCCATGATGGAGTTGAGCGAAGACGAGAACCCGACTTTGTAGGCATTGACCAGTGCGGCACGGGACGCCGCCGACGGAATGCCGGCTGCGGCCTGGTGGACGCCGCCGCCGAGGATCGCACTCTTCAGCGCGTTGCCCCCGTGGGCGATCAGGGCTTGTCCTGGTGGGGTGGACGCCAGCACACTCAAGGTCTTCTGCTGGATCTGGGATTGGAAGATCGAGCCCAGTCCGGCGATGCCGGTGGCGATGCCCACCTGTCGGAACGTGCTGTTGGCCCCTGACGCCATCCCGCTCGCCTCGGGAGGAACCACCGAGATGGCGGAAGATGCAAGCACCGGGTTGACCGTGCCGATTCCGATGCCGGCGATGATGAATCCGGGTAGAAGTACCGTCCAGCCCGAAGAGGCATGGGTGACGGACATCGCCAGGCAGCCGAGGGCGATCAGGAAGAGGCCCGTTCCGAGCAGATACCTTGCGTGGATCCGCACGGTGAGCTTGCCGGCGATCGGGGCCACGATGAAGGCCAGGACGGTGAGTGGCAGGAAGCGGATGCCGGCGGCAAAGGGCCCGTAGCCGAGATCGTCCTGGATGTAGAGGGTCAGGTACAAGAACAGGGCGAAGATCGATGCCGAGAGCGTCATCGCCGACAACGAGACGCCTGTCATGGCCGGTCGCTTGAATAGCGACAGGTCCAGCATCGGATCGGCTTGGCGCCACTCGGCCACCAGGAAGACGGTCAGCATCAGGACCGCGCCGACGAGAAGGCTCACGATCAACGCACTGCCCCAGCCGTCGTCGTTGCCACGGATGAGCGCGAGGATCAGCATGAACAGGGCCGACGAGAACGAGATGAATCCGATCCAGTCGATCCGGCGCTGATTGGGGTCCTTCGACTCCTGGATCTTGGCCAGCGTGACGATGATCGCCAGGATGCCGATCGGGACATTGACGAAGAAGATCCAACGCCAGCCGATCGAGCTGGTGATGGCACCCCCGACGAGTGGACCGATAGCAACCGCTCCACCGAGCACGGCCCCGTAGATACCGAAAGCGGTGCCTCGTTCCTTGCCGGAGAATGCCGCGGCGATCAGGGCCAGGGAGGTGGCGAACATGATCGCTCCGCCCACTCCTTGAGCTCCTCTCGACAGGTTCAACATGAGCGAGCTTGTCGAGAGACCGCAGACCAGTGAAGCGGCGGAGAACACGCCGAGGCCCATGGCGAAGACCTCACGCCTCCCGAACATGTCGCCGACCACGCCGGCGGTGAGCAGGAATGCGGCGAGGGTCAACGAGTAGGCATCGACCACCCACTGGATGTCGCTGAAGCTCGAGTGCAGCGATCGTTGGATGTCAGGCAGCGCGACGTTCACCACGGTGATGTCGAGAAGGAGCATGAACGTGGCGACACAGACGGCAATCAGCGTCCACCATTTGCGATCGAGTGCCGGCATGGTCGGACCTCCTAATGCTTGGGCTAATGCTTGGGGCTGGCTCTTGGGGGTGCTTCAGGGGTGTCTTGTCAGCGGAGCAGGAGAGCGACCGCTAATGGAAGCCGAGTCACAATAACAATCCACTCTGTAGTGTATTTAATCGGAGATCCTCCGTTCCGGCAAACGGGCAGTTGGGACGACCCAAATTCCACAGCTGCTGCCTCAGTGGGCGCCGGTCGGGTGAGCGGACGGTGCCGCTGGCCACGGAAGAACTTCCGAGGACCGGTTGGGTGCGCCGCCCCGACCGTGATGGAATGATCGTGTGCTGTGGCGACGGGGCCGGTCCCGGGGGATGCCAACACGTCGAGGGCACTCGGGGGGGAAGGTCGATGCGCAGTCGGAACCGTCGGTCGTCCTGGAGGCACACGCTCACCGCTCTAGCCGCCATCGGAATGGTCCTTGTGCCTTCGCTGGTGGCCGTCGCGCCCCGAGCCGGCGCCACGGTTGCACCGACGCTCCATGCCGGCGGCTCGATCGAGGAAGCGTGGCTGACCGGTGCCGGCCCCGGTGACTCGATCACCCTGCTCCGGCACGGCTCGGCCGTGGCGAACCCTGCCAATCCTGGTACGGCGGACTCGCTGGGCTCGCTGATCACACGCAACCTGACCCCGGGAGCGGGGTACGCCTGGGACGACACGACTGCGGGCCGCACCTCATCGACGTTTTCGGTGCTGGCCCCCGGCGCTGATCCGGCGACCGACTCGGCGTTGTACACCGGCCAACCGATGCACGAGGGCCTCAACTACCTCACCATGCGTGACGGCATTCAGCTGGCCGCCACCGTGCGCTACCCCTACGACGGCACCTGCAGTGCGACAGCCCCCTGTCCGACGGTCATCGAATACTCCGGCTACGACGCGGCGGGCCCGACGGACCCGATCCCGTCCCTGCTGTCCTTGGCACTGGGTAAGTCGTGCACCGGGTGCGGTGACCAGAACCTCCTGCCCGACAGCGCCACCGATGTCGGGGCCGTGCTGGCCCGGGTCTCGGGATTCGCCACGGTCAGCCTCCAGATGCGGGGGACCGGCTGTTCGGGAGGTGCGTTCGATCTGCTCGGCTACCCGTCGGACTACGACGCCTACGACGCGGTGGAGATCATCGCTCACCAGGATTGGGTCGCCCACCACAAGGTCGGGATGGTCGGGATCAGCTACTCGGGGCTCTCCCAGCTGCCCGCGGCCGGTACCGACCCGCCCGGCCTGGCTGCCATCGCTCCGATGAGTCCGACCGACGACCTCTTCTCGACCGGGTACCCGGGCGGCATCTTCAACAGTGGATTCGCCGGCGAGTGGATCGATGAACGGATCGACGACGCCAAGCCGGCGGCCACCCTGGGCGACGGTGTGCTGGTGCCGCTGGCGGCGACGCCGGTCGCCGACGTGGGCCAGCCGTGGGTGTACTACGAGATGGCGGCGGAGGGCCCCGGCTCGACGTGCCTCGCCAACCAGGCCCTCCACGGACAGTCGGAGAGCCTGTCCACATTGGTCGGGCCCCAGTTGGTCGCCCCCAGGACCGGAACGGGCCGGGACCCGTCCCTGTTCGACCGGCGGTCGATGTCCGCATGGGCGACCAGGATCAAGGTCCCCGTGTTCATCTCCGGGGCCATGCAGGACGAGCAGACCGGGCCGCAATGGCCCGCACTCCTGTCGGCCCTACCCAAGTCGACGCCGGTGTTCGCCAATGTGGTCAACGGCGGGCACATCGACTCGACCGACCCGCAGATCATCAGCCGTTGGCTCGAGTTCCTCGACCTCTACGTGGCCGACAAGGTCCCCACGACCCCGACTGCGCTCGACGGTCTGGTTCTGGATGACTTCACCAGCTTCGCCGCGTCGACCTCTGCCCAGGCACCGCTGCCCGCCATCCGCTTCACCGGGGCCAGGAGCCTCACCGAAGCCCGTAGCGAATTCTCGCACCAGACCCCACGGGTCAGGATCCTCTTCGACAGCGGCGCCGGTCCTGTCGGAAGCGGCGACCCCCAGTCGACCTACTCGTCCGGTTACGCGCAGTGGCCACCGAGCGGCACCACCACCGTGCTCTCGTTCGGTCCGCACGGCTCGTTGAAGGAAGGTGACGCGCCCGAGGCGCGTGGAAGTGCCGCACTCCAGCTCGATCCCTCCCAACGCCCGGCCACCAGTCTGCCTTCGACCGGCAATGCCTGGGCGGCCGACCCGGACTGGGACTGGACCCCGGTACCGCCCAAGTACGGCGTGGGATTCCAGACCGCGCCGATGGCCACCGACACCACGATCGTCGGACCGGCCACCCTCGACCTGTGGGTCGAAACAGGCGCTCCGGTGGTGGACCTCCAGGCGACGATCACCGAGGTCCGGCCCGGCACCGACCAGGAGGAGTACGTGACGTCGGGATTCCTGCGCAGTTCCAATCAGGTCGACCGGTCCCGGTCGACAAGGCTGTTCACCGTTCCGAATTACCTCGCTGCTGACGCCAAACCACTCAACCGGTCCGCCTACACCCTCGTCAAGATCCCGATCGACCCGATCGTGCACACCTTCCGGCCGGGCACTGAGCTACGGGTGGTGGTGTCGGCGCCTGGCGGCGACCGGCCGTCGTGGGCCTTCGACACCATCGACAACGGGCAGCGGGTGTCGATCGGCTTCGGGGGTCACACCGCGTCCACCCTCACGGTCGACGTGGTCCACAACGTGAAGGCGACGCCCACGCTGCCGACATGCGGGTCACTGCGGGGTGAGCCCTGCCGGGCCTACGTGGCCGAGGGCAACCAGGGCTGAGGCGTCATGACACTCGCGGTCCCTTCAGCGGAGGAGGTCCACCCGCCGGAGCGCCGACTCGGCGTCGGCCACCAACTGGGCGACCAGTTCACCTGCCGGCACCAGGGCGTCGATCGCCCCCACCCCCTGGCCGCTCGGGTAGCACTCACGCGACGGGTCGACGTCGGGATCGTCCGGCCCGGTGGGGAGATGCAGAACACCGTCGTTGATCGATCGGATCATCTGGGAGGGAAAGGTCGCAAGCTCCTCCGGATGCTGGTCGTAGTACTCGGTGTACGTATTGGACAGCACCCGCATCGGTTTTCCGCTGTAGGCGCGACTCACCGTCGTCCGGCTCTCGTCGGCCACCAGGAGGGCATCGTGATAGCCGAGGGAGACCCGGGCCTCGGGTGTGGCGATGAACCGGGTGCCCAGCCAGACTCCGTCGGCGCCGAGGGCGAGGGCCGCCGCCATACCGCGGCCGTCGACGATCCCGCCGGCGGCCACCACCGGTACCTTGTCGCCCACGGCGTCCACGATCTGGGGCACGAGCGGCATGGTGGCGACCCGACCGGTGTGACCACCGGCTTCGGTCCCCTGGGCGACGACGAGGTCGCACCCGGCCTCGACGGCCAGCACCGCATGGTGGACCCGACCGCACATGTTGACGACGAGCACGTCTGCGTCGTGGCACAGGGCGATGACTTCACGGGGGACCCCCAGTGCCCCCACGAAGATCCGGGCGCCGGCGTCGATGATGCGCTGTACCTGGGCTGCCATGTCGCCGGGCATGGCCGTGAGCAGGTCGACGCCCCACGGATTGTCGGTCAGGCGGGCCATGGCCGCCATCTCCACGTCCATCACCTCGGCACTCATGGTGGCGGCCCCGAGGGTACCGATCCCACCGGCTTCGGACACCGCCGCGGCCAACTGGTGGTAGCTGACGCCACCCATGCCGGCCAGCATTACCGGGTGATCGATCCCGAGGAGCTCGGTCAGTCGCGTCTGCACGGTGGCCATCCTAAGCAGGTGCCAGGACACCCACGCTGAACGAGTGCCGCCTAGATGTCCCCGGGGGCGGACGGTACGTCGACCGCATAGCGCTTCAGCGCGTCGAGCGGCACGATCTCCAGGACACGTTCGTGCGTCGAGGCCAGCACGACGAACGCGGCGGCACCGTCGAGGTGGGCACGCAGCCAGTTGGCGGCGGTGACACACCACCGGTCCCCGGGTACCAGCCCGGGGAAGCGGTGTCCAGGCGCGGGGGTGGAAAGGTCATTGCCGATGGAGCGCTGGTGGGCAAGGAATTCGGCGGTCACGACGGCGCAGATGGTGTGACTCCCGAGATCCTCCGGACCGGTCGAACAACAGCCGTCCCGGAAGAAGCCGGTCATCGGGTCGGTACCGCAGGTCTCGAGCTCACCGCCCAGGACGTTTCGCTCCGTCACCAGTGCCCCCGGACCCACCGCGGGCCACTACGTGGTGGAGCGGTCACGTGCACCGGCTCAGTTGTAGGTCTCGGCGTCGAGCACATCGCCGCCACCCACGTCGGAGAGCGAGACCTGGTGCCCGTCGACCCGATCGATGCGCACCAACGCGTCGAGGTGGCCGGGAGAGGCGCCGCGCCACTTGGACTTCGCCCGCACCTTCGCCTCATGGCTGTCGGCAGCGACCACGAGCACGACTTCGTGATCCTCGCCCATCCGTCCCTCGACCAGTGGGCCTCCCAGGTATGCGGCGTAGAGGTGCACGGCGCCGACCTTACCGTCGGTCATCGCAGGGCGTTCTTGACGAAGTCGTCGGTCCCGTGGCCGAGCTCCAGGCGGGTGCCCCCGTGCCAGCTCCCGCGCAGGTGACGGCGGACTGCCGGTTCGCCCTCGGCCGTGGCCCGGGCGGCGCCGTGCCAGAGGTCGGCGTGGTGGAACAAGACGTCGCCACGCTCCTGGTAGAGAGCGAGCTCGCCGGGCACCCGTTCGAACCCGAGTGGGATCCCCTCGGTGCCGCCCAGGTGGCTACCGGCCAGCACCCGCAGGAATCCGTTGGCTGGGGATGTCGCGTCGAAATGCACGGTGAAGGCGACCCCCGGCCAGATGTCGAGGTGGGGTCCTGACTGGCGATCGGTGTGCCACCCGATACGCGAGTAGGCCGATCCCGGACCGGGCCGGGCATCCTGGTAGACGACGCCGAACTGCTCGTAGTCGAGGAGCCAGGCGTCTTGGCCGAGGAGGCGCCGACTCACTTCCACCAGCGCAGGGTGGTGGACCAACTCGTCGGCCCGGGCCGAGGCCCGGGTGGCGAAGCAGACATAGTGGGCGAATGGTCGCCCATCGACGACGGCGTCGGGCGCATCCAGGATCCCGGTGGCGTGTCGGGCGTCGAGCGCACCGGCCACCAGCTGCTCCTGGGCGTCCACCAGGTCGGCCTCGGCTGCGGCCAGCACCGTCTCGTCGATGGCACCGCGCAAGGTGGCGTAGCCATTGCCGTGGAAGAACGATACGAGCTCGTCCAGCTCGTCCGCCCCGAAAACCCCGTCGTCCAGGGTGTTCATCGGCAGTCCGGGCCGGCCGGGCCGGGGTGGGACGGTGGCATCCCCCAACATTACGCGCCGAGGATCCCCATCCCCCGGCGGCCGGGCTGGCGCCCATGACCGGGGCGAACCTGAGATGAGGGTTTCCCTCAGTTGCGTCTTCCGCATTGCATTACCTGCGGGGTTCCCCTAGGTTGCCAGAGGATTGCCGGCCTGCTCCCCGGGGGATTTCGGGGGATTGCTCAGGTCCATCGCATATCGGTACGGGAGGGGTGGCCTGACGGGTCACACCGACATGAAACGTCAGGAGAGACGTAGATGAGAACTTCACGATCACTGTCCGCCCGGATTTCCGCGTTGGGGGGTGCGGTTGCGCTCGCCGCGGCCGGCCTGGTCGGAGCCGTCGGCCTCGTGGCCACCTCTACGCCTGCCGGCGCCACCACCACCACATTGGGTACCTCCACCTGCACGATCCTGGTGGGTACGACACCCACGCCGACGCAGATCATCCCGATCGTGAGCGCGGACATCACGCCGTCACCAGTTTCGGCGAACGCGTCGTTCTCCCTAAGCACCCTCAGCCTCAGCTCGGTGCTGGACCCGGCCACCAACCCGGCTCTGGTCGACGCAGCCGGGGACGCGCTGACGATCACATTCACCAGCACGTTGACGGCCTCGGGCGCCACCCCGACCAGCCAGCCCGTGACCTTCTCGGGCAACATCACCCTTCCGAAGCCCTTCACCTCCGCCGTCACCGTCACGCTCAACGGTTCGGCCGGTGCCTACACGGCCGACACCAACGGCACCACCCTGGCGACCGTGTCGATGAGCGGCTCGGGCGCACTCATCGCCGCCGTCGTCGGCTCCTCGGCGAGCTTCACCGGCCCCTGCGTCGGTTCGGCCCCGTCCCAGATCGCCTCGGTGGCGGTCGTGCCTCCGGCGGCCATGGTCACCAACGTGATCCCCAATTCCGGCGTGATCGCGGGCGGCACCATGGTGAAGCTCGTCGGACAGAACCTCGCCGGCGTGAAGTCGGTCGACTTCGGTACCAAGCCGGCCACCAGCTTCCAGCTTCTGAGCCCGAACGTGATCGAGGCCGTTGCGCCACCCATCACGACCAACGGTTCGACCACCCACACAGCTGTTCAGGTGGTGGTGGCCACGACGGCCGGACCGCCGACCCTGTCACCACTCGACACATACACGTATGTCGACCCGACACTCGGCGCCATTGTGAGCTCGGTCAGTCCGACCGCGGGCCTGGCGGCCGGTGGTAATGCAGTGACGATCACGGGCACCGGATTCGACGACCCCAACGGCGGGCCGGCTACTGCCGTGAACTTCGGCACCGTCAGCCAGCAGAACTTCACCGTCGTGTCAGACAACGTGATCACCACCACCGCCCCGCCAGGGACCGGAGTCGTCAATGTCACGGTCGTCGGGAACGACGGGGTCACCCCGTCGGTAACCAGTCCGGCCGACAGGTACAACTACGCACCCGGCTACTTCCTGACCGGAAGTGACGGCGGCATCTTCTCCTATGGACAGACCCCCGGTCAGGCCAACTTCTATGGCTCGGCCGGCGGGATAAAGCTCAACAAGCCGGTGGTCGGCATGGCCCTGACGCCTGACGGCGGCGGCTACTGGTTGGTGGCGACGGACGGCGGCGTGTTCTCCTACGGCGACGCCTTCTTCTACGGCTCGATGGGGGGAAAGACGCTGAACAAGCCCATCGTCGGCATGGCCTCCACCCCGGACGGGGCCGGCTACTGGCTGGTGGCCTCGGACGGAGGCGTCTTCAGCTTCGGCGATGCCATGTTCTACGGCTCGACCGGGAATATCACGCTGAACGCCCCGATCGTCGGGATCGCCCCGACGGCCAGCGGCAGCGGCTACTACATGGTGGCCTCGGACGGCGGCGTGTTCTCCTACGGTGACGCTGTTTTCGCCGGTTCAGCCGGTGACCTCCGACTGTCGGCGCCCGTCACCGGGATGGCCCTCAACCCGGTCGGCCCCGGCTACTACCTGGTCGGCTCGGATGGCGGGGTGTTCTCCTACGGGGGGGCCGCATTCCACGGTTCGCTCGGAGGCTTGTCGCTGGCCGCCCCGATCACCGGCATCGCCACCACGGCCGACGGCGGTGGCTACTGGCTGACATCCACCAGCGGTGCGGTGTTCAATCAGGGCGATGCCGGGTTCTACGGTGACGTCGCCGGGGTGAGACTGAACGCTCCGATCGTCGGATTCGCCGCGGCCCAGAGCGCCGCGCCACTGGGCTGAGCCCACTGATGTGATGCAGTGCCCGACGAACCGGGGGCTCCGGCCCCCGGTTCGTCCGCGGTTGGGGTCGCCACCCATCCAGACGGTCACCACTCCCCGGTGGCGCGACGCGACCCTCGACACGCGCCGTACGATGGGCGGATGAGCGACACCACGGCACCAGCCGATCCGTCCGAACAGCCCCTCGACGGCATGAAGCCGCGCAGCTTTGCCGTCACCGACGGCCCCACCCGGGCCCCGGCCCGGTCCATGCTCCGGGCCGTCGGGATGGGCGACGACGACTGGGGCAAGCCCCAGATCGGCGTGGCCTCCTCGTGGAACGAGGTGACCCCGTGCAACATGCCACTGGCCCGGCTGGCTCAACAGGCCAAGCACGGCGTGCGGGCGGCCGGCGGGTTCCCCCTCGAGTTCGTGACCATCGCCGTGTCCGACGGGATCTCCATGGGCCACGAAGGGATGCGCGCCTCGTTGGTGAGTCGCGAGGTCATCGCCGATTCGGTCGAGACGGTCATGCACGCTGAGCGGTTCGACGGGATGGTCACCCTGGCCGGATGCGACAAGTCGCTGCCCGGCATGCTCATGGCTGCCGCCCGACTGAACCTACCGAGCGTCTTCGTCTACGGCGGATCGATCCTCCCTGGGCGGGTGCGCGACCGGGCCATCGACATCACCTCGGTGTTCGAGGCGGTGGGAGCCAATGCGGTCGACGCCCTCTCCGACGAAGAGCTGTCACTCATCGAGCACAATGCCTGCCCGACCGAAGGATCGTGCGCCGGGATGTTCACCGCCAACACCATGGCCTCGGTGGCCGAGGCCCTCGGCATGTCGCTGCCGGGCAGCTCGTCGGCCCCCGCCGTCGACCGCCGGCGCGACGACGATGCCGAAGCATCGGGCCGGGCCGTCGTCGAGCTGCTGCGGGCCGGCATCCGGCCCCGGCAGATCATGACCAAGGAGGCGTTCGAGAACGCCATATCGGTGGTGATGGCACTGGGAGGTTCGACCAATGCCGTCCTGCACCTGCTGGCCATCGCCAACGAGGCCCGGGTGGAACTGGCCCTGGACGACTTCAACAGAGTGGCCGCCAGAGTGCCCCACCTGGCCGACACCAAGCCGCACGGGAAATACCACATGTCCGACCTCGACCGGATCGGTGGGGTGCCGGTGGTGCTGGCCCAACTTCTCGAGGCCGGACTGCTCCACGGGGACTGCATGACGGTCACCGGCCGCACCATGGCGCAGAATCTCGAGGCCCTCGCGCCGCCCGCCCCGGACGGCGACGTCGTCCATGTCATGAGCGACCCCATCCACGCCCAGGGCGGCATTGCCGTGCTCACCGGATCGCTGGCCCCGAAGGGGGCGGTGGTCAAGGTGGCCGGCATCGACAAGCTGACCTTCGACGGTACGGCCCGGGTCTTCGACGGCGAGGACGCGGCCATGGAGGCGATCCTGGCCGGTTCGATCCAGCCGAACACGATCCTGGTCATCCGCTACGAGGGCCCGAAGGGCGGCCCGGGAATGCGCGAGATGCTGGCCATCACCGGGGCCATGAAAGGCGTGGGTCGGGGTGCGGACTGCGCCCTGGTGACCGACGGACGGTTCTCCGGAGGCACCCACGGGTTCTGCATCGGCCACGTGGCTCCCGAGGCGGTGGACGGCGGCCCGATCGCGTTGGTGGTGGACGGCGACCGGATCGTGGTCGACGTGGACAAGTTGGCGATCGACCTCCTGGTGGACGAAGACGAGCTCGAGCGCCGGCGTGCCGGTCTCAAGCATCCGGCACCTCGCTACACGACGGGCGTCCTGGCCAAGTACGCCCGCTTGGTGACCGGCGCCGAGCGCGGCGCCGTCACCGAGCCGTAGCCGGACCGGCCGGTGACGGAGTGGAGCGACTTCCGGGTCGGGGCCCCGGAACTGGCGGCGATCGCCGAGGCCCGGATGGCCGAGGACGGGGTGGTCCTGGTCGGTACCCTCCGGGCCAACGGATGGCCGCGGATCAGTCCCGTCGAGCCGCTGGTGCTCGACGGCCGGCTCTACCTCGGGATGATGTGGCGCTCCCGCAAGGCGGTGGACCTGTTGACCGACCCGCGATGCGTCGTGCACACCGCGGTCAAGAGCAAGGAGGGGACCGACGGGGACGTCAAGATCTACGGTGAGGCTCGGGACGTGGGCGATCCGAACGAGCGTGATCGCTACTGCTCGGCGCTGGAGGAGGCCATCGGCTGGCGACCCGAGGGCGACTTCCACCTCTTCGCCGTCGAGGTGACCGAAGTGGGCTATTTCGCCGTGGTCGATGGGGCCCACGATGTGCGGACCTGGCACCCCTGAGGGCGGTCCCGAAGTATCCACCACTTGTCCTGGACTCGCCGGCGTGTCAGAATGTCCGGATCATGCGTACCACCACCCAGTCCCTCGACATCTTGGTACTCGTTTCGTAGCGCACGCGACGTCTCTTCGCCGTGTGCGCTTTCCGACCTCCCAGACGGGAGGTCGTTTTCATGTCCGCCCATAAATCCGCCGCTATCCGCCATTCGTCCGACCACCACCCGATCACCACACCGACCATCGCCGACAAGGGAGCACCCGATGGAACTCACCGGAGCACAGGCCCTGATCAAGAGCCTCGAGATGCAGCACGTCGAAGTCATGTTCGGACTTCCGGGCGGTGCCATCCTGCCCGTCTACGACCCGATCCTCGACTCGTCGATCCGCCACATCCTGGTCCGCCACGAGCAGGGCGCCGGCCACATGGCCCAGGGCTACGCCCAGGTCACCGGTCGGCCCGGTGTGGCCATCGTCACATCGGGACCGGGCGCCACCAACGTGGTGACCTCGCTGGCCGACGCCTACATGGACTCGACCCCCCTGGTCGCCGTCACCGGACAGGTGGCGACCACGGCCATCGGCACGGATGCATTCCAGGAAAGTGACATCACCGGCATCACCATGGGGATCACCAAGCACAATTGGTTGATCACCGATGTGGACGACATCCCGCGGGTTGTCGCCGAGGCGTTCCATGTGGCTACCACCGGACGACCGGGGCCCGTTCTCATCGACATCCCGAAGGACATCGCCAACGCCAAGATGGAGTGGTACTGGCCCTCTCCGGGCGACCTGGACCTCCCTGGGTACCGTCCGGTGACAGACGGAGATCCCTCGCTGATCCGAGAGGCGGCCGAGCTCCTCCTGGCCGCCTCCCGGCCGGTGATCTACGCCGGTGGTGGCATCCTCAAGGCCCGGGCGGCCGATGCGCTCCGGGAGCTGGCCGAGCGGACCGGAATCCCGGTGGTCACCACCCTGATGGCTCGCGGGTCCTTCCCCGATTCCCACCCGCTGTGCCTGGGCATGCCCGGGATGCACGGGAACTACACCGCCGTCACCGCCATGCAGAAGTCTGACCTGCTGATCGCCCTGGGCAGCCGGTTCGACGACCGGGTGACCGGCAAGATCAGCGCCTTCGCGCCCGAGGCCAAGGTGATCCACGTCGACGTCGACCCGGCCGAACTCCACAAGGTCCGGCGGGCCGACGTGGCCATCGCCGGTGACTGCCGACTGGTGATCGAGGAGCTGTTGCTGGCGCTCGACTCGCTGGGCCTCGCCTACTCCGAGGCGACCCGGGGCGGCAAGGGCGGCTCGCCGTCGGATGCCGTGCCGGGGGCGACTTCGGCTCCCGGCACGCTGGCCGCGCAGTTCCCACGCGAGGGCTTGGCACCGTGGCGCGCCCAGTTGAGCGAGTGGCAGGAGCGGTTCCCGCTCGTCTACGACCAGCAGCCCGGGAACGGACCGCTGAAGCCCCAGTTCGTGATCGAGACTCTGCGCGACATGACCCCCGACGACACCATCGTCGCCTCCGGAGTCGGCCAGCACCAGATGTTCGCCTCCCAGTGGTGGCAGTTCGACTACCCCTACACGTGGGTGAACTCCGGCGGGCTCGGGACCATGGGATTCGCCGTCCCGTCCGCCATCGGGGCCAAGGTCGGCCGACCGGACAAGATGGTCTGGGCCGTCGATGGCGACGGTTGCTTCCAGATGACCGCCCAGGAGCTGGTCACGGCCAGTTCCGAGCGCATCCCGGTCAAGATCGCCATCCTCAACAACGCCTATCTCGGAATGGTGCGCCAGTGGCAGGAGATGTTCTACGAGGAGCGCTACTCCGAGGTCTACCTCTCCCCCGACCTCCCGGACTACGTCGGGTGGGCCGAGGCCATGGGATGCGTCGGCATCAGGGTCGAGTCCTCCGATGACGTCGCCACGGCGATCGACAAGGCCAACTCGGTGGACGACCGCCCCGTGGTGGTCGACTTCCGCACCGACGCCTTCGAGAAGGTCTTCCCCATGGTGGCGGCCGGTGCGTCCAACGACGAGATCATGGTCGACCCCTCGCTGACCGGGGGCGACCGGACATGAGTATGTACGGGACCGACAAGCACCACCACACCCTCACGGTGGTGGTGGAGAACAAGTCCGGCGTGCTGGCCCGGGTGGCGAGCTTGTTTTCGCGGCGCGGGTACAACATCTTCAGCCTGGCGGTGGCACCGTCGGACAACCCCCGGTTCAGCCGGATCACCATCGTGGTCGACGTGGAGTCGTCGCCACTCGACCAGATCATGAAGCAGCTCGACAAATTGATCCCGGTGGTCTCGATCCGGGAGCTCGACCCCGCCCACTCCCGTGAGCGGGAGCTGCTCCTCGCCACCGTCGAGGCCGGGCCCGACTCGCGCGGCCAGGTCATCCAGCTGGTCGGCGTCTTCGAAGGGAAGATCGTCGACGTCGGGCCGGAGCACCTCACGGTGATGCTGGCCGGCGCTCCCAACAAACTGGACGATTTCGAGGACCTCATCCGGGGTTACGGGATCGTGGAGATGCAGCGGAGCGGTCGGGTGGCGTTGCCTATGCTTGACCGATCCGATCACCGGGGCCAGCCGGCCGCCGGAACGGCGTACACCACAGAAAAGGCAGGTTGACCGACGATGGCCACGCTCTATTACGAGAAGGATGCAGACGCCAGTCTCATCGGCAACCGCAAGGTGGCCGTCATCGGCTACGGATCCCAGGGTCATGCGCACGCCCTCAACCTGTCCGAGTCCGGTGTGGACGTGCGGGTCGGCCTGCGCGCAGGGATCGTCCTCCCGGGCCAAGGCCGAGGAGGCAGGACTTCGGGTCCTGTCCGTGGCCGATGCGGCGGCCGAGGCCGACCTGATCATGGTCCTCCTGCCCGACACCGAGCAGGCTGCTGTCTATGAGGCCGAGATCGCCCCCCACCTGAACACCGGTGACGCCCTCTTCTTCGCCCACGGATTCAACATCCGCTTCGACCTGATCAAGCCCCCGGCCGACGTGGACGTGGCCATGGTGGCCCCGAAGGGCCCGGGTCACCTGGTCCGGCGCACCTACACCGAGGGCGGTGGCGTGCCGTCCCTCATCGCCGTGGCCCAGGACGCCACCGGCAATGCCCATGCCCTGGCGCTCTCGTACGCCCACGGCATCGGCGGGACCCGTGCCGGAGTGCTCGACACGACGTTCGCCGAGGAGACCGAGACCGACCTGTTCGGTGAGCAGGTCGTCCTGTGTGGAGGCGTCACCGCCCTGGTGCAGGCCGGATTCGAGACCCTGGTCGACGCCGGGTACCAGCCGGAGTCCGCGTACTTCGAGTGCCTCCACGAGCTCAAGCTGATCGTCGACCTCATGTACGAGCAGGGGATCGCCGGCATGCGTTATTCGATCTCGGACACCGCCGAGTACGGCGACCTGACCCGGGGGCCGCGGGTGATCAACCAGTCGGTCAAGGACGAGATGCGGGCCATCCTGGACGAGATCCAGGACGGACGCTTCGCGGCTGAATGGGTGGCCGAGAATGCCGCCGGCCGGCCGAACTACCTGGCACTCAAGAAGGCGGGCCAGGAGCAGCAGATCGAAACGGTCGGTGCCGAGCTGCGTGACATGATGCCGTTCGTGACCGCGGGCAAGCAGAAGGTCCAGGACATCTCGGGCGGGTGAACCCGGGCGGTCGCCCGGGAGGCCCAAGGGCCGGACGACTCAGCCGGCGGGCTGGGTCGTCGACGTTTCGTCGCTGGACAATGTGGCGAAGATCTGCTTGGCCAGGGCTTCGGACTGGGCCAGTGACGCCGTCGACGTGATGCTGATCTGGGCCTCATTGACCTGGGTGACCAGGCTGGTGACCGTGGTGCCACCCGACTGGACGGTATAGGAGTAGGCCGTATCACCGACTCCGGAGACGTCGGTCGTCGTACCGTGGAGTTTGGTGAGGGCCGCCTTCTGGGCGGTGGCCACCTTCTGGGTCACGCCGCCCCGGTAGACGATGATCACCGAGCCTGTCTTGTCCGAGTGATCCGTGGAGGGATAGGTGCAGGCCGTGGAGAGGTTCGAATTGACCGCTCTCGGTTTGTCGACCTGCTTGCCCAGAGTGGCCTCGATCTGGGCCGGGGTGACCACGCCGCAGGCCGTGTCCGGCCCTGATGCGGCGGTCGTCGTGGTCGAACTGCCGGCCGTCGAGGCGGTCGAGCAGGCGCTGACGCCGATCGGGAAGGCGATGGCGACGATCAACAGTCCTAGTCGTCGACGGCGGGACGGGATCGCGAGCACGGGGGCACGATACACGGACGAAAGTGTGGCGCCCCCTCGCTTCCGACCCGACGATCCCTCGCTGGCGGTCCCCTTCGGGGCCAGCTACATCTGGTTCTGGACCGGGATCTTCTGCTTGGTCGGCACCGGAAACGGTGGCAGCGAGTTGTTGATCTCTAGGATCTCCACGTTGGTGCACTCGCCACCGACCGGGGCCGCCGTAACGCTGGCCGAAGTGGCCGCCAGCTGTGGCGCCTCGGTGACCGGAGTGGTCAGTGATGTCAGCGTGGCGGTGAGGTCACCGGTCACCGACCGGCGCCAGTCCGAGATGTTCGGCGCCTTCACTCCGAACAGCGTCTCCAGGAAGCGCAGTTGCGAGGTGTGGTCGAAGACCTCGGACACCACGTGACCGCCGGCCGAAAACGGCGACACCACGATCATCGGCACCCGGACCCCGAGGCCGAGCGGGCCACCGACACCGCCCATGGTGGCGGGCCGGGGCTTGACCGTCACGTACTCGCCCGCCGTGCCGGCAGGGGCGGTCGGCGGCGGTACGTGGTCGAAGAAGCCGTCGTTCTCGTCGTACATGACGAACAGGACCGTGCTGGCCCATACCTCGGGATTCGACACCAGGGTGTCCAGCACCTGCTGGGTGTACCACTCGCCCAGGGCCGCCGGTGCGGGGGGGTGCTCGTCGTACGAGTTCGGCGAAATGATCCACGACACCTGGGGCAGGGTCCCATTGGCCACGTCGCTGGCGAAGTCGTTCGGACCGACGCCGGCGGTGAGCCCGCCGACGACGTTGGTGCCGCAGTAGGCGAATGCGTTCTTGTACAGCGACGAGGTCGGGTCCTGATACTGCTTGAAGTACAACAGCATGTTCTTGCTGATGAAGCCCACTGCTCCCGGTTGGTAGTCGGGCCCGTACGGGTTGTAGGCCTTCCAGGTGATGCCGGCGTCCTGGAGTATCTCCGGCATGGTCTCCCACGAACAGGTCCCCTGGAAGTCGATCAGTGAATCGTTGGTCGTGAGTACCGGCCCACCGGCGATCCCGGCCGGGTCCACCGTGCCCGAGATGGCCATGAGTCGATTGGGATGGGTCGGCCCCAGGATCGAGCAGTGGTAGCGGTCGCAGATGGTGAATTTGCTGGCCAGGTCGTAGTAGAAGGGGATGTCCTCCTTCATGTAGTAGCCCATGGTGTTCACGCCCTGCGCACCTTCGTACTCGGCCGAGGTGTGGGTGGACACGAAGCTGTCCATGGCACCGCCGTTCCACGACTGGTGCTCTGCCGCCCAGCTGTGTGAGAGGTCGTAGGTGCACTCGGCCTGCTGGGTGGCCGTGCTCATGTGGAAGGGGAGCAGGTGGCTCTGGGCACCCCCGGGCCACACCTGGGTGAACGAAGTGCGGTTGTTGGTGTCGGCGAAGCCTTGGACGCCGACCATGGTGCCGAAGTAGTGGTCGAACGACCGGTTCTCCTGCATGAGGAATACCACGTGCTTGACCGCCCCCAGATCGGAGCCCGCGGGTTCGATCGACGCCGCTTTTTCGACCGAACTCCCACCGGACGCCGCCCGATCGATCGCCACGCCCACGCCCACCGCGGCCGCCCCGGCCAGGCCACCGACCAGCAGCTGTCTACGGCTCAACATCCGATCCCCCATGCCCCGCATGTTGTCACGGGGGCGGCAGATCTCCTAGCGAGCCCCTTCGGGCGGACCAGGGCCGGTCAGGTGGGTTGGCTCGGCCGCCCTGCCACAGCCGCACCGCCCCCGAGGGCCTACTGGGACAGCGCGCCGACCACGTGGGTGATCGAGGCGCACAAGGAGGCGATGTCCTCGGGGTCGATGGCCGGGAACATGGCGATGCGGAGCTGGTTGCGACCGAGCTTGCGGTAGGGCTCGGTGTCGACGATGCCGTTGGCCCGTAGCACCTTGGCCACGACGGCGGCGTCGATGGAGTCGTCGAAGTCGATGGTTCCGATGACGTGGCTCCGGTCCTGGTCCCGGGTGACGAAGGGGGAGGCGAAGTCGGCGTTGTCGGCCCAGGTGTAGAGGATCTCGGCCGAACGGTCGCTGCGACCCACCGAGAACTTGAGCCCGCCGTTTTCGTTGAACCAGCGGACCTGGTCGTCCATCAGGAACAAGGTGGCTAGTGCCGGGGTGTTGTACGTCTGGTCGAGGCGTGAGTTGTCGAGGGCGATGGTGAGATCCATCGAGGCCGGCACCCAGCGCCCGGTGTCGGCGATGGTCCCGATGCGTTCGATGGCGGCGGGGGACAGCAGGGCGACCCACAGACCGCCGTCCGAGCCGAAGCACTTCTGCGGGGCGAAGTAGTAGGCGTCGAACTCGGTCGGGTCGACGGCCAGGCCGCCGGCCCCGGATGTGGCGTCTACGGCCACCAGGCCGCCCCCGTCGGCCGGGTGGCTGGCACCCTCGGGGCGGAGGATCGGCATCATGACCCCGGTCGAGGTCTCGTTGTGGGTGAGGGCGTACAGGTCGACGTCGTCGCGGGCCACCGGCGACGGGTGGGTTCCCACCTCCGAGGTGATGATCTCGGGGTCGCCGATGTGGGGAGCCTGGGCGGCGGCGGCGGCGAACTTGGACGAGAACTCACCGAAGCTGAGGTGCTGGCTCTTGGCCTGGATCAGTCCGAACGTGGCCGCGTCCCAGAAGCAGGTCGTCCCGCCGTTGCCCAGGACGACCTCGTAGCCGTCGGGCAGGTCGAAGAGCGACGCCAGTCCGGACCGCAGGCTGGCGACCACCGATTTCACCGTCTTCTGCCGGTGGCTGGTGCCGAGGTAGGTGCGCGAGACGGCCGAGAGGGCTTCCACGGACTCGGGACGCACCTTGGAGGGCCCGGCACCGAATCGACCGTCGGCGGGTAGGAGATTGGCGGGAATCTGGATGTCAGGGGTCTCGGTCACGTATGGAATCATTGCACCCATGGCTCAACAGACAGAAACCGGCAGCACCGTGGCACAAGGTTCGGGCACGACCGGCAACCGGATCTCGGCCCGCATCGCCGCTGTCTCCCCGTCGGCCACGCTGGCCGTCGACGCCAAGGCCAAGGCGCTCCAGGCCCAGGGCGAGAGCGTCATCGGATTCGGAGCCGGCGAGCCCGACTTCCCCACGCCCGACGCCGTGGTGGCCGCCGCTGAAGCCGCCTGTAGGGAGCCCAAGAACCATCACTACACCCCGACCGCCGGCCTGCCCGAGCTGCGCGAGGCGATCGCGGCCAAGACGCTCCGTGACTCGGGACTGGTAGTGGCCCCGTCCCAGGTACTGGTGACAAACGGGGGCAAGCAGGCGGTGGCCAACGCCTTCGCCGCGCTGTGCGACCCCGGGGACGAGGTCCTGGTGCTCGCCCCCTACTGGACCACCTACCCCGAGTCGATCATCCTGGCGGGGGGCGTGCCGGTTGTCGTCGTCACCGATGCCGCCAGTGGGTTCCGGGCGACCGTCGACCAGCTCGAGGCGGCCCGGACGCCGCGCACCAAGATCCTCCTGTTCGTATCTCCCTCCAACCCGACCGGAGCCGTCTACCCGAAGGAGGAGATCGAGGTCCTCGGTCGCTGGGCGGTGGAGCACGGGATCTGGGTCGTCACCGACGAGATCTACGAGCACCTCGTCTACGGCGATGCCGTGCACCACTCGATGCCGGTGGTGGTGCCCGAGCTGGCCGATACCTGCATCGTGGTCAACGGCGTAGCCAAGACCTATGCCATGACCGGTTGGCGGGTGGGCTGGATGCTCGGGCCGCCCGACGTGATCTCCGCTGCCACCAACCTGCAATCGCACGAGACGTCCAACGTGGCCAACGTCTCCCAACGGGCTGCGCTCGCCGCCGTCTCGGGCGACCTGACCGCCGCGGCCATGATGCGCGAGGCCTTCGACCGGCGGCGCCTCACGATCCATCGGATGCTGAACGAGATCGACGGGATCGACTGCCTGCTGCCCGAAGGTGCGTTCTACGCCTTCCCGTCGGTCACCGGCCTGTACGGGCGCCCCATCCGGGGCCGCAAGTGCGAGACCAGCGCCGAGCTGGCCGAGCTGGCCATCGAGGAGGCGAAAGTGGCGGTGGTTCCCGGCGAGGCCTTCGGCTCGCCGGGCTACTTCCGCATGTCCTACGCCCTGGGCGACGACGACCTGATCGAGGGAGTCAACCGGCTTCGCCAGCTCTTCGACGCTGACTGAATCTTCGGTCCGGACACCCGGTTGGCCGACCGGGGGCCCGGAGGGTCATGCTGTTGGGACCACCCGGGTCAAGCGGATGCGTCCGTCCGCCGCAGTACTGCCGCATTGGCGCCCATGACGGCGCCGACCACGATCTGCAATCGAAAGGAACACCATGGGTAGGGTCCTCGTAACCGAAAAGCTGGCCCAGCCGGGCCTGGACCTCATGGCCGGGGCCGGCCACGAGGTGGATGTCCAACTCGGCCTCTCGCCCGAGCAACTGGTCGAGGCCATCGTGGGGGCGAACGCCCTGGTGATCCGCTCCGCCACCACCGTGACCGCCGAGGTCCTCGCCGCCGGGACCGACCTGATCGTGGTCGGACGGGCCGGTATCGGCCTGGACAACGTGGACGTCGCCGCCGCCACCGAGCGGGGCGTCATGGTGGTCAACGCCCCCCAGTCCAACATCCTGTCCGCCGCCGAGCAGGCCATGGCCCTGCTGCTGGCACAAGCCAGGAACATCCCCCAGGCTCACGCCGCTCTGGTGGCGGGCAAATGGGAGCGGTCGAAATGGGAGGGCGTCGAGCTCCACGGTAAGACGCTCGGTGTGGTCGGTCTCGGCCGGGTGGGAGCCCTGGTCGCCCAGCGGGCGCTCGCCTTCGGGATGCGCCTGGTCGCCTACGACCCCTTCGTGTCGGCGGACCGGGCCCGGCACATGGGAGTGGAGCTCATGGACCTCGACCAGCTGATGGCCGAGTCGGACTTCGTCACCGTGCACCTCCCCAAGAACAAGGAGACTCTCGGCCTCATCGGGGTCGACATGCTGGCCAAGGCCAAGCCCGGGCTGCGGATCATCAACACCGCCCGTGGGGGCATCGTCGACGAGGAGGCCCTCGCCGACGCCATCCGCAACGGTCCGGTCCAGGGGGCGGGATTGGACGTATTCGCCAAGGAGCCGACCACCGAGTCCCCCCTGTTCGAGCTCCCGTCGGTCATTGTCGCCCCCCACCTGGGTGCGTCCACGGCCGAGGCCCAGGACAAGGCGGGCGTGACCATCGCCGAACAGGTGATCCTGGCCCTCGCCGGCGACTTCGTCCCCTTCGCCGTCAACGTCAACGCCACCGACGTTTCCGAGACGGTACGCCCGTTCATGGGTCTGGCCGAGCAGCTGGGCCGCATCCTCTCGTGCATGGAGGACGGCCTGCCCGACTCCCTGGAGATCGAGTACCAGGGCGGGCTTGCCGGGGCCGGCACCGGGATCCTCACCCTGTCGGTCCTGAAGGGTCTGTTCGCCGAGGGGACCACCGAGCCGGTTTCCTACGTGAATGCACCGCAGATGGCCGCTGAACGGGGCCTCGAAGTCCGGGAGGTGTCGACCGTCACCGCCCACGACTTCGTCAACCTGATCACCCTGCGCAGCGGCACCCATTCGGTGGCCGGCACCCTCACCGGCACCCGGGCCGAGCCCCGACTGGTGATGATGGACGACCACAACGTCGAGGTGCCGCCGGCCCCCAACATGGTCGTGGTCCGCAATGACGACCGGCCCGGAATGATCGGCGTGGTCGGGACCATCCTGGGTGATGCCGACGTGTCCATCTCGTCGATGGCGGTCGGTCCCTCGGCCACCGGCAACACCGCCCTGATGGTGCTGTCGACGGACGGGCAGATCCCCGATGATGCGCTCCACAAGCTACGGGACGCCGACGGCATCAGCGACGTCCACACCGTCAGGACCTAGGCCCCGATGGATCGGTCGGGGGAGCCGGGGCGATGACCGCAGGAAGCGGTTCGGCGTTCGCCGAGGGCCAGGTGGTGACGGTGTTCCGGTCGCGACGGAGGGCGGGCACAGAGGATGCCTACGGCCCGCTGTCCGAGGCCATGCTCACCGCCGCCCGGGCCCAGCCCGGGTTCGTGGACTTCGCCACCTTCGAGGGGGCCGACGGCGAGCGGGTGTCGATCATCACCTTCGCCACGTCCGAGGCCCACGCCGCCTGGCGCGACGACCCCGCTCATCGGGCGGCCCAGCGCCGCGGCCGCGACCAGCTCTATGACAGGTACTCGATTCAGGTGGGGACGTGTTCCCGAGCGGCTAGTTGGCACCGGCCCCCCGACTGACCCGCTCTGATCAGGGGACCGACGCCGAGCTCAGACCGGTCGGGTCACCTTGACCGGCACCGGGGGCCAGGTGTCCCCACCGATGGTCGGGATCAGCGAATCAGAGCCCGCCGATCCGGCCAGGTGCGCGACTAGTCGGATGAGCCCGCCAACGGCCACAGCCAAGATCAGTGCCCGTAGTGTCCATCGCAGAATCGTCATCCCCTCATGGTAGGTGGAAGTCCACTTCCTTCTTCCGCTCGGGTGACCCCCAAATGAACCTTCGGTTACCGGATCGTGACCCGAGCGTGGTGCGCCTTGAATCGGGTCGGTCCCGCGTTGACAGTGCCGGGTGGATGTGGGAGAACGATGTCCGCTGCCAGCCAGACCGTCCGACTGGCCCATCGAACCGGGCGCTGCAGACGTGCCGGATTCGGTGGCGCGGACCCGATTCACAGACCACCATTCGACGCGACCTGGACGTGAGACGATGACTAGCGAACGCCTCACTCGGCCGACCCGACTGGTGGCTCCGTGGCGCCGTAACGTGCGAATTCGGGTGGCTGTTCTGGCGATAGCGCTGGTGGCGGCCGCATGCGGATCCGGTGGGTCGTCGACGGCGACGACCGATGCGCTCGTGCTGCCTCCGGCGGTCCCTCTCCAGGGGTGTACCTATGTACTCAACGGGTCGGTCCCCACCGGCGAGCCCAGCGGGATCCAACCGAACTTTCCTGCGTTCAGCCCGGATCAGGCGGCGCAGTCGGCCATACAGGACATTGCGACCCACGGTGGTACCGGGATCGTCGGGGGCTTCAGTCTCCCGACAGGGACCGCGCTCTATGCCGGACCCGATACGAGCGAATCACCGGTGACCACCTTGTCCGGAGGCCGCACGATCCTGACGGTCGGGCCGGTCCTCTGGACGACGAGTTCGGGAGCCGAGTGGCTGGCATTCTTCGTCGCCTGCGGCGGGGAGAACCTCTATTGGGTCAGCGTCAACCAGGTGGACAGGGCCAATGCCGCCAACGGCGAGGCACTCGCCCAATCGATCGCCTCGATAAAGGCGGCGCCCTCTTACCTCGAGACCGGTCGCGGGTCGACCCTACCGATCAAGATCGAGCACCGCCGCTTCACGTGGAACGTCGCCGCCAACCCGGATCATCCCCTCACAGCTCCAGCTCGGGGGCAGTACCTCTCCGACTGAACCAGACCGGGCATGGTGGCCGCCTCTGGGGGCGCCGGAATCCAGCAGCGGAGATCCCCGGCGGGCACTCACACAACGATCACCTGTACATGGGAGAAAGTTTGCCGGAAGTTTACCTTCGATCGATACCATCGGGCATGCCGCGCGCCACCTCCATGGCGGGTCCGTCCAGGGTCGTCGATCCGTCGGTTGGGACGAGGTCTCGGTGAACGCTCATGGGCCAGAAAGGACCGGGAGATGACCATCCACGCCGACGCGCCGATCGACCGGTCCGCGGGTGCGGTGCTGGTGCCGATCACGCCGAATCGGGACTATTCGACGCCCGATCGGATCTACCGGCGTGGAGTCCAGGTGACGGGACTAGGTGTGCTCGTCCTCCTGGCGGCCATCGGATTCTTCCTGCTCAAGACCGGGCTTCCCGCCTTCACCAAGGAGGGATTCCGCTTCTTCACTACGTCCGGATTCCAGACTCTTGGCCACCGACTGTCCTACGGAGTGCTCGCCTCGTTGGTCGGGACCGTCGAGGTGGCCACCGTGGCCATCATCATCGGTGCACCGCTGGCCATCGCCACAGCGCTCTTCCTGAGCGAGTACGCGCCGGTGCGGACCCGGCGGATGTTGATCGCACTGGTCGATCTGGCCGCCGCCATACCCAGCGTGATCTTTGGACTCTGGGCGGTCTTCGAACTTCAGGGCAACGTGGCCGGCTTCAGCGGCTGGCTGTCGCACCACCTCTCCTTCTTCCCGTTCTTCAAGGTCACCAGTCCGCCGCTGAACGCATCCATCTTCCTCGCCGGAATCGTCGTCGGAATCATGATCGTCCCGATCATTGCGTCGATCTGCCGCGAGGTGTTCTCCTTGGCACCGCTCGGTGAGCGCGAGGCCGCTCTCGCCCTCGGGGCCAGTCGATGGCAGATGATCCGCACGGTCGTTCTGCCCTTCGGTCGAGGCGGAATCATCGGCGCAGTGATGCTCGGTCTGGGACGCGCTCTTGAGGAGACCATCGCCGTCACTCTCATCCTCGGAGGTGGCTTCGTGTTCGGCTACCACATCCTCCAACACGGTGGGACGACCATCTCCCAGCTGATCGCCTCAAATGTCAACAATGGCGGACGCCTCGGCCTGCAGGTGCTGATGTTCGCCGGGTTCGTGCTCTTCGTGATCACCCTGGTGATCAACCTGGTGGCATCGGCCATCGTCAACCGCTCGCGCAGCGGTGCCGGGGTGGATCTGTGAGCCCGGAATCCAGCACCCAGACGGCTCCCCCCGGGGTGCTGGTGTCCGGCCATTCTGCGTCCACCGAGTCGCTCCCGACCCTTCCGGCGTCCCGTACCGGTCCGACCGGTGCCGACCACGATGGGTCGGATGGCCAGCCGCCCATGGAGCCGCCAGTCCCGCGGCGCCTACCGACGCCGATCCGTCCGGGCCAGGTGGGCATCCAGGACGTGGCACTGGTGGCGCTGTCCGCGCTGGCATCGGCCTGCCTGATGTGGGTCATCTTCTATCAGCTCACCCTCCTCTCCGGCGGTGTCGGGTTCCTCGTCTGCTGGTACACCGGGTTCCTGGTCCTCACTTGGGTATCGACCGCTCAGGTCATCGAGCGGCAGGTGGCGACGGACCGGGTGGTCGGGGTCGTGGTCGTCACCGCCGGCCTCCTCATGGTGGGGATCGTTCTCTACATCGTGGGGTGGGTGTGCTGGAAGGCAATTCCTTCCATCCACTGGGGTTCTCTGTTCACCAAGGACGAGAAGCGACTCGTCGTCACCGACCCCAACGTCCTCAACCATGTGGGGGTGCTTCACGCCATCATCGGCACGGTGGAACAGGTTCTGCTGGCAGCGTTGGTCGGATTGCCGTTCGCCATCGCCACCGCGGTGTTCCTCAATGAGGTCAAAGGCTGGGGAGCCCGACTGGTCCGCACTGTGGTGACGGCGATGAGCGGTACACCATCGGTGGTTGCCGGTATCTTCATCTATTCGCTGCTGATCCTGACCCATGTGATCCAGTACTCAGGGTTTGCGGCATCACTGGCGCTGGTGGTGATCTTGCTACCGTCGGTTACCCGTGTCGTCGAGGAGGTCCTCCGTGTGGTGCCGGCTGGCCTGCGCGAGGCATCGCTCGCCCTCGGGGCGCCAGAGTGGCGCACGACCTGGTCGGTGGTACTGCCCACGGCACGTTCCGGCGTCGTCACCGCCGCGCTCCTCGGTGTGGCCCGCATCGTCGGGGAGACGGCGCCGCTCATCTTCACTGCGTTCGGCTCCCAGGTGACCAATTGGAACCCGTTCGTCCACGATCAGGGTTCGTTGCCGTTGACGATCTATTCGAGCATTCGCGAGGCCCAATCGGTATACCTCGAAATCGCGTTCCAGGCCGCCTTCGTGCTCATGGTCATTGTGCTGATCCTGTTCGTCCTGGCCCGGGTGTTCTCAAGGACAAAGGGCAAGAAAAGGGGCCGAGCGCGCCCCAGCGAGGACGATTTCATGGCCCGGATCTTTGTCCCCATCCCGATGGAGGAGCCCCAGCAATGACGACCTACGCCACGCCTCCACCACCACCGAGCGCAGATTCCTCCGGCAACCTGGACCGTCCCCGGGGCATCGACCTGGCCGGCGGGGCCGGCCAGATCGACACCGAAGGCGTATGCGCCTGGTTCAGTGGCCGGCTCGTGCTCGAATCGGTGTCGCTCACCATGGAGAAGTCCAAGGTGACCGCGCTCATCGGGCCCTCGGGGTGCGGCAAGTCGACATTCTTGCGGATCCTCAACCGCATGCATGAAGTGGTGCCGGGCGCTCAGCTCGCCGGCTCGGTCAAACTGGACGGCCTGGACATCTACGGCCCGGGTCAGCGGGCCATGGAGACCCGACGTCACATCGGAATGGTGTTCCAGAAGCCCAATCCGTTTCCGGCGATGACCATCTCCGAGAACGTCTTGTCCGGGCTCAAGTTCTCCCGGATCACGCCGGCCAACAAGGACGAACTGGTGGAGGAGTCCCTGTCGAAGGCGGGACTATGGAACGAGGTGAAGGACCGGCTGGGTGAACTGGGTGGTGCGCTCTCCGGTGGTCAGCAGCAGCGCCTGTGCATCGCGCGGGCGCTCGCCGTCAGGCCGAGGGTGCTGCTGATGGACGAACCGTGTTCAGCACTCGACCCGACATCCACGTTGCGGATCGAACGCACGATCAAGGACATCGCCAACGAGGTGACCGTGGTGATCGTGACCCACAACATGCAGCAGGCGCAGCGCGTGTCGGAGTACTGCGCGTTCTTCCTGGCCGAAGAGAACAAGCCTGGTCGAGTGGTCGAGGCAGGCAGGACAGAGACGATCTTCGGTCAGCCCACGGATGCGAGGACAGCGGACTATGTCAATGGCCAGTTCGGTTGACCGGCGTAACACCGGAGTGCACATGCTGAGGAAGGCTCTCGCCCTCATATCGATCCTTGTGGCGGCGCTGGCCGCCGCACTGTCGACAGGTGCCGTCCCCGCCTGGGCCAGCCCCAACATGCAGGTCACGGGATCGAGCTTTGCCGGCCCCGCCATTCAGAACTGGGTGGGGCAGTCGAGCACGTTGTACGGCCTGAACATCAACTGGCAGGTGTCATCGTCAGTGCAGGGACTCAACGACTTCGGCCTCAATCAGGTCGATTTCGCCGCATCGGACATCCCCTACAGTTCGGGCCAGGCGGCCGACGTACCGACTCAGCCGTACCAGTACATGCCAGACGTGGCCGGTGGGCTCGCCTTCATGTACAACTTGACCGGCAATGATGGCCAGCGCATCACCAACCTCAACCTTGACGCTCAGGTGATCGGCGAGATCTTCCTCGGGGAGATCACGTCGTGGAACGATCCGGCGATCGTCAAGCTCAACCCGCAGCTCCAGGGCGATCTACCCCGAACGTCCCAGGTGGGTTCCACATGACTCCCGTCTACCGGACGGATGCGTCGGGTGAGAACTACCTCCTTACCGACTACCTGCTCCATCAGGACGGTCCAGACATCCTCGCAGCCCAGCACGCGTTTCTCACCGAGTTCCCCGGTCAGCCGAATGCGACATGGCCCACTCCCCAGCAGGGCGCCAACGAGTCGAACTACCCGGGCTTCGCCGCCGGGTTCCCCCAAGGTGAACAGGGTTCCGACGCGGCGGCAGACTACGTGGCCTCTGCCACCAGCAACGGCTCGATTACCTACGTGGAGACGGCCTACGCCATCAGTCATCACTTCCCGGTGGCAAACCTCCAGAATGCGAGTGGTGCGTCGGTGCAGCCCACGTCATTGAATGTGGCTACAGCTATGGAAGCGGCCGTGCTCCATGCCGACCTGACCCAGGACCTCACCAACGTGTACACGAACCCGCTGCCCAACGCCTATCCACTGTCGGCCTACAGCTACCTGGTGACGCCGTGCAATCCTTCGGCAGGGTCCTGTGCCGGGGGTAGCGGCACCTCGCCGTTGGCGCCTGCCAAAGGTCAGGCCATAGGCCAGTTCGTCGCGTTCCTCGCGTGCGCCGGCCAGCAGCAGATGGCGCTTCTCGGCTATTCACCTCTGCCCCCGAACCTGGTGAACGAGGACTTCGACGCCGTTGGCCGACTGAACGGTGGCCAGCAACCGCCGCCCGCCACCGCGGCCAACTGCAAGAACCCCTACGTGGATGGGCAGACCCCCCTCCCTGGGGAACCCGCCATAGCCGGCCAGGCCGGCGGCGGGATCGTCACACCGACCACCACCGCCTCTGCCGCAGCCACCAAATCGTCGGGCGCCGCGGGAGCCTCAAGCGGTGCCGGTACCGGTGCCGGTGCCGGTGGCGGGCCGGGCTCGAGCACGGGATCAGGCGCCGATTCGGCCAGTAGCGCTGGGTCGGAGGGATCTACGGGGCTCACCGCTGCGCAGATTGCCGCGGGGGACTCCGTCGTGAATGGTCACGTCGTGAAGAAGGCCTGTGCCGGCGCAAAAAGATTCGTCTGTGCGAACGAACTGTTGGCGGCCACTAAAACCCTGGCCAGCCCGTCAGCGGGGCTCTATATCGGTTGGGCCCTCCTGGTTCTGGCGCTGTTGGTCGGACCGCCGTTGATCGCGTTGAACGTCAAGCGCAGGCGACAGGAGAAGGTCGATGCCTGAACGTGAACGCGATACCGCCGGAGACCACGATGATCCGATACCGAAGCGTTCGACCCAACCGGACCCAGGTAATCGAACGATGAGAGGAACGATCTCGAGGGACAGGATTACCACACCGGGTCCTCGAATCGCGGGCAGCCGCTCGCTCCGGGCGTGGATGGCGATCCTCTTGACTGTGGCTGCCGTGTCGATCGTGGTGGCGGTTTCTCCGTCGTCATCACGATCAACGCCTGCTGGCGCTGCCGCGGCCTGTACCCCCGACAGCAGCAATGGCTGCCAGATCGTTCTCCCGTGCACTCCTCCGGCAACTCAGAACTGCCCGACGGTGACCGTCGATCCGGTGAACGACGTCGTCGACGGTGAGTACCTCTTCGTGCGCACCACCAACTTCGACGGCACGGGAAGTATCCGGGTGGCTATCTGCTCGTTGCTCGGGAGCCAATCCGATCCAGCGTGCCTGTCAGGTACCTGGGAGAGCAACAACAACTTTCCGGACCAGGTGCCCATAGCAAGCGACAGTGCGAACCAGAACCTGACCTCGATCTCCTACCCGGCGTTCTACGATCCGAACGCAAACGGCGACCATCCGATGCCGGCGCAGACGATCCTCGGTGCGTCGAGCCCGGCGTTCTACTGCGACAACACGTCGAACCCGTGCGCCATCATCATCACCGCGGAGACAGGCCAGGGGGTCAACGTCATCAACGGGCAGCGCGGACCTGAGATCACCCCCCAGAACAGCGCCGTGTTCCCGCTGAATTTCCGCCCGCTGGCGATCGGGTGTCCATCGTCCGCTCCTCAGGTGCAGACGCTGAGCTCGTTCAGTCTTCAGCAGTTCATGCCGTTGGCCGTTCAGGCGAGCTGCGCCGGTACCAACGGCGTCACTGCGCTCAACACCACGCTCGATGCCCAGCAGGTCGTCCAGGACTATGTCAGTGGCGGCGCTCCGGTTGCGTTCATCGACGACGTCGACGATCCGGCAATTATGGCCCCCGTCCAGGGGACCGGCTATTCGCTCATCCCGATCGCCGTGACCGGGACGGAGGTGGGCTTCCTCGCCGGCGAGGGGGAGGGCCCGATCGAATTCCCCTTGTCGTCCTACAACGTGACCCCGAATATGTTGGCCGGGATCGTCACGTCGGCCTACGGTGCCACTGCTCCTTCCGTCGAATTCGTCAATGGAAAGAACGAACTGGAAGCAGGGGACGAACTCATTCCTCCCCTCAATTGCCAAATCCTGGTGGGGTGCGAGACGGGGAAGCAGACCTACCTGTACGCGGAGGCCGCTTATAACGCGTTCAATTTGCTGAATCCCACGCCTGCGGGCGTCTCGTCACCGTCGCTCGTCGGAGCCTTCAACTCCAGCGTTTCCGACGCATCCAGCTTCAATGGCACGTCCTACATCTGCGACTCCCCGAACACGCCGTTCTCCGTGACCACCGACCAGCTGGTGGGTGGGACGCCCACTGAGGTCACCCAGAGCATCACCGATCCGAATCTGGCCACTCAGACTCTGACGACAGCACCTGGATACTCGAATGTGTGGCCGCCGCCCAACGTGTCCAATCCGAAGTGGCCGCTCACGAGCTGCCAGGGAACGTCCTCCCTTCCGCTGCTCGGAGGTGGAGTGGCGGAGTTCGTGCCGGCCCAGAGTCCGGGGAACCAGGCCAAGCAGTTGCGGAGCTGGGCGTACAACGGAGGGACGCTGCCCCCGCCGAACGGGGTCGAGCAGGAGATCGGGTTCGCCCTGATGGACACCTCCGAGGCCTCGTTCCTGGGCATCAATGCCGCCAATCTGCAGAACGCCGCCGGAGCATTCGTCGCCCCCACGGTGACGTCGCTCGAGCAGGCGGCGTCGGACATGACACCGTGCTCAACGGCCACCCCGAACTGCCCGCTCGGCACGTACGCGGTGAACTACTCCAATCCTGATCCGACGGCCTACGCCATGCCGAACGTGACGTATGCCCTGGTTCCCACCGCACCGCAGCCAGCCGCAACGGCAACCGAAATCAAGAATCTCCTGACGAATCTCGTGACGTATTCCCACACCGGCACACTCCCTTCGGGATACGTCCCGTTGCCGAGCGCCATGTACAAGGCCGCCCTGAGCGACATCAGTACAGACATCAGCTCGATACCTACACCGGCGGCGTCGGCGTCCTCGTCCGGTTCGTCGACGACCGGGTCGACGGGTTCGTCGGGTAGTGCCTCCTCCGGCTCAAACGACGGGAGCTCGTCGAACTTCGGGGTCACCCCGGAGACGGGGCTGCCTCTGACGGCGACGCCCACGTCCACCGGGGGCTCGTCGTCGCCGTCGGGCAAGTCGACATCACCGACCAGGATCCTGGTGCCGGCAGCTACCACCGTGCCGAGTGGAGTACTGCTCGTGGCGCTGGACACTGCTGGACGGCTGATACTGCCCGGCGTCGTGCTCCTCGCGCTCATTTCGCTCCTCGGCGGTCTCCTCCTGTTGTTCGGGCCAAACGCCCGACGCCGACGGCGGGAGGAAGGCCCATGACCGAAGTCCAGATCTCCGATCCCACAGTTCCCCGCATCGGTCCTCCGATAGTCCCTGATGGCCTGGAGGCCGACGCGGAGCAGGGGAGCCAAGCTGACGCGTCGCCGACCGCATCGGAGTCGGTCGGGACCGATCCCGCAGCCGGCCGCCGGACGATCGAGATCCCGGACATCCCCTACCGGAGACTGGCCGGCTTCGCGCTGGTCGGCGCAGGCGGCCTGCTGGTCGCCTTCCTGCTGTACCTGTACTTCTTCACCCCTCTGACTGCCAGCCGGAACCAACAGCGACTGGCCCAGTCCCTGGTCGGACAGCCGCTGGCGGTCTTCCGGCTGGTGAACGGTCCTCCGCCGCGGGAGGGAAGTGCGGTCGCCGTCCTCGAAATTCCGGAACTGGGCGTCCACCAGATAGTCGTCCAGGGGACGAGCGCAGCGGACCTCATGAACGGACCCGGCCTCATGCCCGGAACAGCCCTGCCCGGCACTGTGGGAAACGCCGTGATCGCCGGTCGCCGGACGACATTCGGTGGTCCGTTCGGTGCGATCGGTTCGCTCAAGAAGGGCGAACAGATCCACGTCGTCGATGGTGCCGGCACGTTCAACTACCGGGTCACCCGGGTGTTCACGGTCGCTGAGGGCAAACAGGACGTGGTTCTGCCTTCGACCCACAACCGACTGACGCTGGTCACGGCAAACTCGAGCTTCTATCCGACGGGCCGACTGGTGGTCCAGGCGAGCCTGGTGGGTACGCCGTACGCCGACACCGGCGTGGTGGTCACGATCCCCAGCTACGAACTCGGCCTCAGTGGGGACGCCGCAGCAGGAGGCCTCGCCGTGCTGTGGTCGCTGATCACCGTGATCGTCCTGGTTGCTGCCGCGTTCGCAGTCTGGCGGTGGCGCCGACCCTGGATCGTCTATCTCTTCACGGCCCCGGTCCTCATGATGTGCGGGCTCTTCGCCTGCGAGTCCGTCGCCCGTGCACTGCCTGCCACCCTCTGAACAGCCCGGGGACCGGGTCGACGTCTGAACCTTGTGACCCCTCATCGGGCGAAGGCGCCTGAGCTGCCCCTTTGTCGCCCGGATCGCCTTCGAGCCGACGAGGAGTGGATCCGGTACCTGCCACCAGAATGGGGATTTCGACCACGCTCGGTGACGTCCCGGGGATGAAGGCCATTTGGGTGAACGGACGTCACCAAGAGTTAAGCCTCACCGCATCTGTCCGTGACATTGCGGTTACCTCGGTTCCTTACAGTGCTCTTACGAGGGATACGTGCGACAGACATCGTGTGCGCGTCCCTCGTGACCAATCATCAATCTGAGGAGATCATCCATGCTTCGAACCTTGTTCACCCGCCGACGGATTACGGCACTCGCCGTAGTCGCCGTCGGCATGTCCGGAATGTCGCTGGCAATGGCCGGCACTGCCGGTGCCACTACATCCACGCTCATCGTCGGCAGTGGGTCACAGACCTCGTACGCCATGATGACGAGCCTTGGCGACTTGTTCAACGGCTCGCCCGGTTGTGACCTGACGGCCTCCGGCGAGACGACTCTGACCTGTGACAGCGCCGATACTGCTGGAACTGTTGGAGGCGAGCAGGGATACAACGTCGCGGCCGAGAACCCGTACAACGACTTCACCGTGCAGGCCCCTCCGGTCGGCTCGGGCAACGGTCGCCAGGAGCTCATCGACCTCAACGGTGGGACCAACGACCTGACCGGTGCCGGTACTGCGATCAGCTACGCACGGTCCTCGTCCGGACCCTCCACCTCCGCCCCGACGGACATCGCCGGTGAGAGCTTCGTCAAGTACGCCACTGATGGTGTGTCGTGGACGGCGTTCAACGACTTCCATGGTACGAAGACGGCTTCGAACAAGGTGCACAACATTTCGGTCGCCGACCTGCAGAAGATCTACCAGAACACACTGACCTGCTCGATCACCAAGGCCGGTGTGACCACCAGCTACACCAACAACTGGATCTGCCTCGGTGGCAGTGCTGCACCGATCGCCTGCTACATCGCACAGTCCGGGTCGGGTACGGCCGGCACGTGGGCGACTGCCATGGCCTACAACAAGAGCGTGGCACCTCCCTGCACCGCCAACGAGCCTCTCGGTGGTACGGCGGCGACGCACACCAACCTGGCCGAGAACTCGATGGCGTACATCTCGACGCAGGCTGATGCCAAGGATGCGCTGTACTTCATGTCGTTCGGCAAGTTCCAGGTCACCTGCGGCATCAAGGGCGCCCTGGGCGTCGCCGGTTCTGCCGGAAAGAACGTGTGCGACGGTGTGTCCCAGTCAAGTGGCGGCACGTTCGTCACCATGGGCGACCTCACCCCGACCGGTGGTTCGCCGATCCAGCCTGACCAGGCCACGATCCAGGGAACCGGTGGTGGCGTCGGTGTGACCTTCCCGGTCACCCGCGGCCTCTACAACGTGTACCTGAACTCGGACGCCTCGGCTCCCTCGAACCAGGCCACCCTCAACCTGGTGTCGGAGTACGGCTTCCTGTGCAAGCAGGACACCGCAACCCAGGTTGACCCGGCGACCGGTGCCTTCTACCGGCCCGAGATCGAGCAGGTCATCATTGACAACGGCTTCTTCCCGTTGGACGTGAGCGGCAACTCCTTCACCTTTGTCCAGGGCCAGTACCCTGCATCGATCACGGATGCGGCCTACACGCCCAACGTGACCCAGGGCGCAAAGGGCTACTGCAACGTCACCCCCGGCTGACCTGCGGTAACAGCAGTAATCAGCACCCACCGGGTGCTGGCGAGAAGGGGTCCGGCTTCGGCCGGGCCCCTTCTTCGCGCGGCCAGGTCGGCTCGGTTTTGGGGCAATCGGGCCTTGTTCCGCAGTCTGGACTGTCGCCGAATCGGCCTCCAATGAATAGAACCGGTTCGCGTTTGTCCGTTCGGTCATGCAACGAAACATCGACGTCTGGCCGACATGCCCTGTGAGACCCACATTGCGGAGACGCATTGCCTCCTGAACGGTCCCTGACTGCGAAGCCCTCTTCGTGTATGGTCATCAAGCAAGGCGGGTATACCCGCCGACCGGTCCACGTTGCCGCCCGGCGGGCGGCGCATTATCGCAGGTGCGGGAGCAGGGGAGTGCCCCGCAACTCATCATCCTCCGGGTTCCCCGACGTTGGCTGCCCCCCTGCCCCTCGTGGTAGTCGGCGCCGGGGACCCGGCGGGCTCTCCACTACGGAGTGGTAGCGCTGCTGAGGGAGCGGCGCTCCTCCGGTCGGCCGGTCTAGCGGGTGACCGGCATCCAGGATTGACGACGGGCTTCGTAGGCCTCGATCTCGGACTCGTGCCGCAGGGTCAGGCCGATGTCGTCCCACCCGTTGAGCAGCCTCGCACGGGTGAAGTCGTCCATGGGGAACGTGGTCTCGATGCCGGCCGCCGGTGCGTCCAGCGTCCCCCGCTCCACGTCGATGGTGATCTCGAGTGACGGATCAGCTGCCACCGCATCCAACAGCGCCCGGCCCACCGCCGGGTCGACCTGGACCGGCACCAGCCCGGCCTTGGTGCAGTTGTTACGGAAGATGTCGCCGAACCCGGGAGAGACCACGGCGGCAAACCCGTAGTCCATCAGCGCCCATACCGCGTGCTCGCGAGAGGAACCAGTCCCGAAGTTGGGACCGGCAACCAGGATGGTGGCCCCGGCGTGATCCTCGCGGTTGAGGACGAAGTCGCGGTCATCGCGCCACTCGCTGAATAGCCCGGCGCCGAATCCGGTCCGCTCGACCCGCTTCAGCCAATCCGAGGGGATGATCTGGTCGGTGTCCACATCTGACCGGTCGAGCGGTACGGCCCGTCCGGTGACGATCTGCACGGCATCCATCAGCTCAGCTCCCCCGGAGTCGAGAAGTGTCCGGCCACGGCGGTGGCGGCAGCGATGGCGGGTGAGACGAGGTGGGTGCGGCCACCTCGACCCTGGCGGCCCTCGAAGTTGCGGTTGGAGGTCGAGGCGGCCCGCTCACCCGGCGCCAGCTTGTCCGGATTCATGGCCAGGCACATCGAGCAACCCGGCTCGCGCCACTCGAACCCGGCACTGGTGAATACCTGGTGCAGCCCCTCGGACTCGGCCTGGGCCTTGACCCGGTGCGACCCGGGGACGACCAGGGCCCGCATGCCGGCCTTGACCGATCGGCCCCGCAGCACGTCCGCCGCGGCACGCAGGTCCTCGATCCGGCCGTTCGTGCACGAGCCGATGAACACGGTGTCAACCGGAACCTCGGCGAGTGGGGTCCCACCGACCAATCCCATGTACTCGAGGGCGCGGGCCGCCGCCTCGCGTTCGGCCGGGGTGTCGAAGGAGTCGGGGTCGGGCACGATGCCGTCGATCCGGGTCACCTGGGCCGGGTTGGTGCCCCAGGTGACGAAGGGAGCCAGTTCGGAGGCGTCGAGCACGACCTCCTTGGCGAACGAGGCCCCGGCATCGGTCGGCAGCGAGCGCCAGTAGTCGAGGGCCTCCTCCCAGGCCGCGCCCTTGGGGGCGTGGTCCCGTCCCTCCAGAAAGGCGAACGTGGTGTCGTCCGGTGCGATCATGCCGGCCCGGGCGCCGCCTTCGATCGACATGTTGCAGACCGTCATCCGCCCCTCCATGGACAGGCCGGCGACGGCCGAGCCGCGGTACTCGATGACGTGGCCGCTGCCACCACCGGTGCCTATCCGTCCGATGACGGCGAGCACCAGGTCCTTGGCGGTCACACCGGCCGGCAGGTCGCCGTCGACGGTGACGGACATGGTGGCCGGCCGGCGTTGCGGGAGGGTCTGGGTGGCGAGCACGTGCTCGACCTCGCTCGTGCCGATCCCGAAGGCGAGGGCTCCGAAGGCACCATGGGTGGAGGTATGGCTGTCGCCGCAGACGATGGTCATACCCGGTTGGGTGAGGCCCTGCTCGGGGCCGATGATGTGCACGATGCCCTGATCGGCGTGGCCCATCGGATAGCAGGTGATCCCGAACTCGGTGCAGTTGGCGCTCAGCACCGACAGCTGCTTCGCCGAGATCGGGTCGGCCACCGGCTTGTCGATGTCGGTCGTCGGGACGTTGTGATCGGCGGTGGCGATGGTGAGGTCGGGACGGTGCACGGTGCGGCCGGCCAGGCGGAGCCCCTCGAAGGCCTGAGGCGAGGTGACCTCGTGGACCAGGTGCAGGTCGATGAAGAGGATGTCGGGCTCCTCGGCCCCACCGGCGCGGACGACGTGGCTGTCCCAGACCTTCTCGGACAGGGTGCGGGGATCGGTCACGTTCCTCAGGCTCCGATCTTCACGATCTCGACCCGGAGGCTTCCTCCGGGGGCGGCGTACTCGACGGTGTCACCCACGGCGTGGCCGAGTACGGCCTGGCCGAGCGGGGACCCCGGGGACACCACGGTCAGGTCTCCCTGGCGCTCCTCGATCGAGCCGACGAAATAGTCGGACGTGTCACCCTCGTCGTCGCCCTCGTACCGGAGGGTGACGACGGAGCCGGGAGCGACCGTGCCGTCGCCGGTGCCGGCACCGTCGACGATGGTGGCGTTCTTCAGCATCCGCTCCAGCTGGCGGATCCGGGACTCCATCTTCCCCTGCGAGTCCTTGGCCGCGTGGTAGTCGCCGTTCTCCTTCAGGTCACCGAGGGCTCGTGCCGTCTCGATGAGCGCGGCGATCTCCACCCGGCCGCGGGTGGTCAGATCCTCGAGTTCGGCCTGGAGCCGGTCGTAGGTATCTCGGGTCAGCTGGGTGTCGGTGGGATCACTCACGGGGTACCAGGGTAACGGGTCCGAAGACGCTGTCCCGACGCAGGCGGGGGGTCGGTGGCGGCCCGCGATTCGGCTGTGCGGCGGTCTCCCGTGGAAAGATCAGGACCTGGGAACCCCGAAGGGGGTCCCGGGGTCATCAGCACAGGGTGGCGATCCGTCGCTCCCAACCGGGTAGACCCGATCGCACCATGACCGAGGGAGACGTTGATGGCCGACATCCGGGGCACCTGGGACCCGCAGTACGAGCAGGTGGCGACGACGCTGGCTGCCAGCCTCGACGCCGGCACCGACACCGGCGCATCGGTGGCCGTGTTGGTCGGCGGCGTCCCGGTGGTCGACATCTGGGGCGGGACGGTCGACGAGGCGGGCTCCGCTCCATGGGTCGAGGACACCCTCGTCAATGTGTGGTCGATGACCAAGACCATGACCTTCCTGGGCGCGCTGATGCTGGCCGACCGCGGCGAGCTCGACTTCTACGCACCGGTGTCCCGGTACTGGCCCGAATTCGCCGCCGGGGGCAAGGAGGCCGTTCAGGTCCGTCATCTCATGGCCCACACCGCCGGGCTGCCCGGGTGGGACGAGCCGATGCAGCCGGAGGACCTGGCCGACTGGGAGCGCTGCACGAGCCTGCTGGCGGCCCAGACGCCATGGTGGGAACCGGGCACGGCGTCGGGCTACCACCTGGTCACCCAGGGCTACCTGGTCGGGGAAGTGATCCGCCGGATCACCGGCGTGTCGGTCGGGAAGTGGTTCGCCTCCGAGGTCGCAGGCCCGTTGGGCGCCGACTTCTTCATCGGGCTTCCCGAGTCGGAGGAGTCACGGGTCTCGATCGTGATTCCGCCACCACCCATGGACCTGGAACAGCTCAAGCCCACCGAGATTCTCATCAGGGCCGCCACCAACCCGCCGCTGGACGCCACCTACCCGAGCCACCGTTGGTGGCGGGCGGCCGAGATCCCGGCGGCCAACGGGCATGGCAACGCCCGGTCGGTGGCCATGGTGCAGTCGATCATCGCCGGACGGGGCGAGGCGAGGGGCATACGGCTGCTGTCCGAGCAGGGCTGCGACCGGGTCTTCGACGAACAGATCAGCGGCATGGACCTCATCCTCGGCTACGACCTCCGGTTCGGCATGGGGTACGGACTCAGCTCGAGTCTGATGCCGATCGGCCCGAGGGCCTGTTATTGGGGCGGGTACGGGGGCTCGCTCATCGTGATGGACCAGGACGCCGAACTGACCATCTGTTACGCCATGAACCGCATGGGCGATGCCATCATGGGCGACCTGCGGGGGTTCGGCATCGTCGCCGCGGCGGTGGCCGGACTGGCCGGCGGCTGAAGGTCGCCGGAATCATCAGTGGCCGTCCGCAGTGGGTGCAGGTGACGATGTGACCGGGGTGCCGAGTCCGCCCGACGACGCCGGATCGCGCTCGTTCGAGGTCCAGTTCGAGGAACAGAAGCAGGCACCGATCCGGTGGAAGACACTGATCAAGCGATCGGTCACCATCGCATTCACCGGCATCGTCCTCTACTTGGTCGCCCCCAGCATCCTGGCCGTCTTCCACTCCTGGCCCCGTCTGGCCACGCTCAACTTCCTGTGGTTCATACCGGCCATCCTGGCCGAGGGGGCCCACTTCGTATGTACCTTCTCCCTCCAGCGCATCGCCCTGCGCACCAAGGCCTGGTTCGCCGTCATCACCGCCCAACTGGCCGGGAACGCCATCTCGTTGACCGTGCCCGGCGGAGCGGCGGCGGGAGCGGCCGTCCAATTCCGGATGCTCGGCACGGCCGGAATGGATCCGACCGAGTCGGTGGCCGGTCTGACCGCATTCTCGTTCCTGGGTATCGGCGGGCTGCTGGCCCTGCCCGTATTCGTACTTCCCGTCGTGTTGTTCGGCGCGCCGGTGTCATCGGGCCTGACCGACGCGGCGTGGGTCGGGGTAGTGGCCTTCATCGTCTTCACCGCGTTCGGCGCCCTGGTGATCACCACGGACGGCCCTCTGGTCTGGTCGGGCCATGTCGCCCAGACCATCCGCAACCGTGTACTGAAGAAGCGACCCCCGCTGGTCGGACTGCCCGAGCGTCTGATCGAGCAGCGCAACGTCATCCGCACCGTGCTCGGCCAGAAGTGGTGGCAGGCCACCGTGTTATCGGTCGGCCGGTTGCTCTTCGACTACCTGTGCCTGTTGTTCTGCGTCCGGGCCGTGGGCGCGCATCCGCGCCCGTCGTTGATCCTGCTGGCCTATGCCGTGGCCGGGGTCATCGGCCTGGTTCCCATCACACCCGGTGGCATCGGCATCGTCGAGGCCAGCCTCGCCGGGTTCCTGGCCCTGGCCGGATTGGACGGTGCCCAAGCGGTGCTGGCCACCTTGGCCTACCGGCTGGCGTCGTACTGGCTCCCCATGCTGGCCGGGCCCATCGCCTATGGAGCCTTCCGGTACCGCTACCGCCACCACGGGTCGTCGCCGCAGACGACATCGCCCGCACCTACCTGACCGGGGTGGCCAGCGGACGGGACGATCAGCGGAGGTCGACCTCGCCGTCGGCCCGGAGGGTTCCCAGACGGCCACAGCCCTCTTCGGTCACCAGCACGGCCAACTGATCGGGGTCCGAAACGTGGGCCCATACCCGGCGGCCTTCCAGAGTGCGGCAGGCCACAACTGCCCGCTCGGGCGATCCGGTCCGGGCGAACTCGACCGAGTACGTCTCGACCGTGACCTCGCCGTGGGCGTCGGCGTCCGGCGTGCACTGGGGCAGCGACCCCACCGCCACCTGCGGGTCGGCCCAGGCGAATCCGGCAGCCTTCTCCACCACCGTGCCGTCGGGAAGCAGCCCGGGATCGACGTCACCGGTTTCATTGGGCTCGGTCCCGTACAGGCCGATGCTGTGCTTGGACACGTACCACCCGAGTCCGGTGGTGAGTCCGGTCGTGCCGGGTTGCTCGCGCAGAACGCCGACCATGGTGGCCAGTGAGTGGGTGCCGTAGTTGTTTCCCGGCCCGCCGGCGAAGGTCATGCCCCCGGTGACGGTCAGCGGACGGCCGGGGTCGCCTATCGGGAGTCCCAGTTCGTCGGCGGCGATCTCCACCGCCGAGGGAAAGCACGAGTAGAGGTCGATGTGGTCGACGTCCTCGATCGTCGATCCGGCCAGCGACAGGGCGGACGCCCCGGCCAGTCTGATGGCGGGGGATGAGTGGAAGTCGGCCCGATGGGAGAGGAACCAGTGGTCCTCGGCATCGGCTCCTGCCAGCGGGAAGACCCAGCGGTCGCGGGGCACGCCGGCAGCCATGGCCACCGCCGCCGAGCACAGGATGACCGCCGCGCCTTGATCGACCTGGAGATTGGCGGTGAGGAGCTTGGTATAGGGGTAGGCGATCATCCGGTTCGACTCGGTGACCGTGGTGAGGTCCTCGGCGGTCATCGGGTCGCGCAGCCACGCATGCGGATTGCCGGCCGCCACCTCGGAGAACTGCGACCAGATCCCGCCGATGTGGGCCAGGTGCTCGGGGAGGGTGCGACCGGCGTGGGCCCGCAGGGCGCTCTCGAACAGGGGGAAGACGTGGATGGGGAGGTCGAGCCCCCGCTCCTCCTCGGCCCGGGTGGTGCCACGCCGGTCGCTGCCGAACCATGTGGGCGGGGGAGTGTCGGCGGCCTGGACGGTCCACGGCAGCAGTGGTCGGTCGGAATGCCGCCGGGCCGCCGCCTGGGTGTAGTGGCAGTCGGCTCCGGCCACCACGGCGATGTCGAAGTCGCCGCGGCCGATGGCCAGTGCGGTGTCGTTGACCAGCGACTGCGGGTTGTTGCCCCCGGTGGTGCTCACCAGGATCTGGGCAGGCTCGATCCCCAGCTCCTCGGCCAGGAGGGCACCCGGGTCCACGTAGTGCCAGCTCAGCGGATTGGCGACCCGCAGCGAGGCGACCCGGGCTAGCAGGGATCGGCCGATCGGCGCCGCTCCGCCGGGCGGGGCGCCGTCGCAGTCCTCGACCGCCGCAGTGACGGCGTCGAGCATGAGTCCGAGCGGCTCGGGTCGGTCGGCCAGGGATCCGCGCCCCTCGGTGTGGGGACGATTGGTCACCTGGCCGACCCCCACGACCACCGGTGTGGAGGGATCGATGGTCATTGGCCCAACAGCCTAACGGCGGCCCGGAGTGGGCCGATTCGGTCCCGGCGCACTCGGTACACTCGCACTATGCGTATCGCCGTGGGCTCGGATCACGCGGGCTTCGCCCTCAAGTCGCTCCTCGCCGACCACCTGACCGCGGCCGGCCACGAGGTGATCGACCACGGGACCTCGACGGCCGATGTCTCGGTCGACTATCCCCTGTACGGACAGGCCGTGGGCGAGTCGGTGGCGTCGGGGCGGGCCGAGCGGGGCCTGTGCGTGTGCGGAACCGGCATCGGCATCGGAATCGCCGCCAACAAAGTCCGGGGCGTCCGTGCCGCCGTGGTCCACGATTCAACCACCGCCATGCTGGCCCGCAGTCACAACGACGCCAATGTGCTGTGCCTGGGCCAGCGGACGACCGGCCCGGCCGAGGCGGTCGACGCCGTGGATACCTTCTTCTCCACCGTGTTCAGCGGAGGGCGTCACCAGCGGCGCATCGATCAGATCGCCGTCTACGACACCGGCGTCGGCCCACTCGATCCACTGACGGCGACCGATCACACGGGTACCCCGGGAACCGGACAGATGACACTCCCCCAGACGGAAAGGCGGCAGCCGACCCCATGAGCAGCCCCACCCATGCTTCGCCCTTCGACCGGTGGCTGACCGGAGACCCCGAGGTCCTCTCGTTGCTCGGCGCCGAGATCGAGCGCCAGTCGACAACGGTCCAGCTGATCGCGTCGGAAAACTTCACCTCGACCGCGGTGCTGGCCGCCACCGGCTCGGTTCTGACCAACAAATACTCCGAGGGCTACCCCGGCCGCCGGTACTACGGCGGCAACCAGGTCATCGACGAAGTCGAGGACCTGGCCAGGGACAGGCTGACCGCGCTCTTCGGCGCCGAGCACGCCAACGTGCAGCCCCACGCCGGGGCCAACGCCAACCTGGCCGTCTACCAGGCACTCCTACAGCCGGGCGACACGATCCTGGCCATGCGGCTCGACCATGGCGGTCACCTCACCCACGGCTCGCCGGCCAGCATCACCTCGAGGATCTGGAACTTCGTGTCCTACGGCGTATCGCCGGCGACGGACGACCCCGACAAGCCCGGGGAGATCATCGACTTCGACCAGGTCGCCGACCTGGCCCGCACCCACCGGCCGGCGCTCATCGTGGCCGGGTCGACCGCGTACGCCCGGATCATCGACCCGATGCCGTTCCGGGAGATCGCCGACTCGGTCGGGGCCCGGTTCGTATATGACGCCGCCCATCCGGCGGGTCTGATCGCGGGCGGCGTGCACCCGTCGCCGGTGGGGGTGGCCGACGTCGTCACGCTCACCACCCACAAGACGTTGCGCGGCCCCCGGGGCGGGGCGATCCTGTGCTCGGCCGAGTTCGCCAAGGCGATCGACAGCGCCGTCTTCCCCGGGCTCCAGGGCGGCCCCCTGGAGAACGTCATCGCCGCCAAGGCCGTGGCCTTCGCCGAGGCCGCCCGTCCCGAGTTCCGTCAGTACGCGGCGCAGGTGGTGGCCAATGCGAAGGCGTTGGCCGATGCGGTGGCGGCCGAGGGCATCCGCCTGGTCTCGGGCGGCACGGAAAACCATACGGTTCTCTGCGACCTACGCACGTTCGATGCCGAACTGACCGGCAAGGAGGCCCAGGAGGTGCTCGACCGGGCGGGGATCACCTGTAACCGCAATACCATCCCCGACGATCCGCGCTCGCCATTCGTGACCTCGGGCCTCCGGCTGGGGTCGGCCGCACAGACGACCACTGGCATGGGCGAGGAGGAGATGGCCCGCATCGGTGGACTCATCGGACGGACCCTGCGCCAACGGGGCGACGAGACAGCCATCGCCGCCGTCCGGGCCGAGGTCCGCGAGCTGTGTGCCAAGTTCCCGCCATACCCGGACCTGGGCGGGGCGTGATCCCTGGCCGGCAGCCCGGCACCGGACGACGCCGGTCGTCCGGGACGAACCGGTGAGTTCATCCGTCCCGCTCAACTGGTACGCGGTGCTGCTGGTGGTGGCCGCCGTCACCACCTGGGCCCTGACCTTTCCGGCCCGGCGTATCGCCCTGCAGATCGGCTACGTCGCCCAGCCCGACGCCCGCAAGGTCCATAAACGGGTGACACCGCAGGCAGGGGGCGTGGCCATGTTCCTGGGGATGCTCGTGGCCTGGGCGGTCGCCGCCTCGATTCCGGCCCTCGCCCCGCTGTTCCGGGGGTCGTCCGAGCCTCTGGGCCTCATCCTGGGCGCCTCCGCCATCTTCGTGGTCGGCCTCATCGACGACTTCCGGGACATGTCGGCCCCGGCGAAGGTGGCCGGCCAGGTCCTGGCAGCCACCATTCTCTATTTCACGGGCGTCACCTGGTATCAGTTCAAGGTCCCGCTGGCCGGGCTGGTACAGCTGTCGCCCGAGTGGACCCCGCTGCTGACGGCGCTGTGGGTCATCGCCATCACCAACGCCGTCAACCTGATCGACGGGCTCGACGGGCTGGCCGCCGGGGTGGTGGCCATCGCCTCGGGCGCCCTCGCCGTCTACGGGCTCCACCTGCAGCACCTGGGAAATCTGCCGGTCGACAACATCGGCCCGCTCATCGCCGTGGTGACGTGTGGGATCTGCCTGGGCTTCCTTCCCCACAACTTCCATCCGGCCAAGATCTTCATGGGGGATGGCGGGGCGCTCCTGCTCGGACTGTTGATGGCGGCGTCGACCATGCTCATCGGAGGTCGGTCGGCCGGCAACGTGGGCGGGGTGGCGGGGCGCAGCGGCCAGACGTACTTCTTCTTCGCCCCCCTCTTCATCCCGTTCTTCATCCTCGGGGTCCCCATCGTCGACATGGCCTTCGCCTTCATCCGCCGGACGGCCAACCGGACCGGGTTCTCCACCCCGGACAAGAACCACCTGCACCACCGCCTGCTCAGGCTCGGCCACGGGCATCGTCGCAGCGTGTTGATCCTGTGGGCCTGGACCGTCCTGCTCTCGGGCCTGGTGCTCTTCCCGCTGTACGTCTCGAGCGTCAATGCATTCATCCCCTTCGGAGCGCTGGCCCTCGGGGTCATCCTCTACACGCTGTTCCACCCGTCACTCCGCCGCCAGGCGGAAGCCGACGAGGCCGGAGATACGGCCGTTCCCGGCCCGGAAGGTCCCGGACCGGGAGATGGCACCCCGGGCCCGGGGACGACGGACCCGGGAGAGGGTGCGCGGACGCCTGCACCGGTGTCCAGCGTTTCCGACCTGTGAACAGCATGTTTCCTGTGTTTTGCCGCCGGTGACCGAATGGTGCGATGATTCGCCACGTGAATTGCAGGCCTTCCACCCCTTGTGAGGGGTTCGCCCTGATGGGTCGCGCCATAGTCCTGCGCCCGCTCGCCCCTGCCGCTCGGACGACGCTTTCGTCGTCCGCTGCGTGAACCCGGAACCCACTCGTGACGCATTTCGACCCCACACCCCCTGACGCGGAGCGGACCGGCCATGGACGATACCGATCCTTCGACCGCTTCGGACGGTCCGACACCGGGATCGGAAACCGACAGCGCCGAGGTCCGCGGGCTGAGTCCGGGGGCGACCGCCTTCATGGGCCTCGGAATTTCCGTGGGAGTGAGCCTGGCCATCTTCGTGGGCGGAGGTGTGCTCATCGACGGTTGGCTGCACTGCGCGCCGTTCGGCCTGCTGGTCGGGTTGGCGCTGGGTGTGGTGATGGCCGTACTGATGGTCGTGGCCACGGTACGCAAGTACCTCTGACGACACGTACGCAAGTACCTCTGACCATACGTATGCAAGTACCTCTGACAGCCCCGGTCGGACGGGTGGCATAGCCATGTTCGCCCACTTCGAACTGCCCGACATCGGCGACGTCTCCCGTCGTACCGTCGCCGCCTCGCTGCTGGTGGGTGTGATCGGTCTGGTGGCCGCCTTCTCGTTCGGCTACCTGTGGTTCGGGGTGGGCGGCTGCATCGGTCTCGCGCTCGGCACGGTGAACTACCGCCTGGTCGGCGTATCCGTGGACAAGGTGGCCGCCACCGGCACGGACAATCCCAAGCGCCCCCTGGCCGCCAACACCCTCGGCCGCCTGGGCATCGTCACCGTCATCGCCATCGGGCTGACCTTCCTCGACAAGGGTCTCGGCTTCGGCGTGCTGATCGGCCTGGCCGTCTTCCAGTTCCTGCTGATCTTCAACGTGGCCCGGTCGATGGCGAAGGCCGGTCCGGCGCCCGAGCACGAAGAGGTCCTCGACGGACCCATCGTCGACAGTAACGAGATCGCCGGCTCGGTGGTCGAAGGCGGCATCATCGACAGCAACGTGGTCGAGGTGGGACCCGTCAGTGGGGATGTCCGTGACGACAGCCGTGGGGGTGCCTGACCGTATGGGATCGAGCCTCCTCACCCCGATGCTGGGTATCGACATCACGCCCGGCCTGCACCTCCAACGGCACATCTTCGGCCTCACCATCAACGTCGACATCGTCTGGGCCACCCTCATCGCCGGGGCGGTGGTCATCACCCTCGGCCTCATTCTGCGGGCCAAAGCCACGAGTGGCGTCCCCAACAAGTTCCAGCTCCTGTGGGAGTTGGCCGTCGGCGCCATCCAGACCCAGGTCGACGACTCGATCGGGCCCCGGGGCGCGAACGTCGTGCCACTGGCGCTCACACTGTTCATCTTCATCTTCACCTGCAACCTGTTCGAGGTCCTGAGCATCGGCTCGCCGATCGACTTCCTGCCCGCTCCCACCAGCGACATCAACCTCCCGCTGGCCATGGCCCTCTACGTCATCGTCCTGGTCCACCGGGCCGCCATCAAGAACCGCGGGGTGAAGGGTTACTTCGCCCACTACGCGACACAGCCCTTCCCGGCCAAGGCGTTCCCGATCAACCTCTTCATGAACGTGATCGAAGAGCTGGTCAAGCCGGTCACCCTCACGCTCCGTCTCTTCGGCAACCTGTTCGCCGGTGGCCTCATGCTCTCGCTGCTGGCCGCACTGGTCATCTGGAAGCTCGGCCCGGTCCCGATCGGCGGCATCCTGTCGGTCCCCTTCACCCTGCTGTGGAAGACCTTCGACATGGCCATCGGCGCCATCCAGGCCTTCATCTTCGCCCTTCTCACCATCCTCTACTTCGACACCGCAATGGCCCAGGACGAGGCCCACTGACGCCGGTCGCCGGCACCGATCACCCGAGTTTCACCCACTACCTCAACAAAGGAGCAGTTCCCATGGCAGATGCGAACATGGCCAGCGCAGTCAAGACCGCCGGTGGCCTCATCGGCGCCGGCCTCGCACTCGGTGGCGGCGCCGTCGGCGCATCCATCGGTGACGGTCTGGCCGGTAGCCAGACCATCGCCGGCGTCGCCCGCAACCCCGAGGCTCAGGGCCGCCTGACCACATTGATGTTCCTCACCGTCGGCCTCTGCGAGGCCGCGTACTTCATCAACCTGGTCTTCGCCGCACTGTTCATCTTCTCGCTGGGCAAGTAGTCCCGCTCACCGGGCGATCGCCCGTCCGGCCACAGGGCCGGACGGCAGCGGCCGACCGGGCACACCGACCGACTGACCAAGGATGACGACCATGCCAATCGCCAGTAACTTCCTCGTCCCGAACGGGACGTTCATCGTGGTCCTGATCGCGTTCATCCTCGTGGTGACCGTGATCACCAAGTACGTGCTGCCGCCGCTGAACAAGGTGCTCACCGAGCGCCAGGAGCAGATCCGCGGCGAGCTGGAGGCCGCCGACAGGGCCAAGGCCGACGCCGAGGAGGCCGACGTCGAGCGTCGCGCCGCCCTGGAGCAGGCCCGGACCCAGGCCCGCGACATCGTCTCCCAGGCCCAGACCACGGCCGACGCCATCGTGGGGAACGCCACCGCCGAGGCTCAGGCCGTCCACGACCGGATCGTCGCCTCGGCCGAGGCCGAGGTTGTCGTGGCCCGCCAGGCCGCCGTCGAGGAGGTCACCGCCCGTGTGGGCGAGATCGTGCTGGCCGCGGCCGAGCGTGTGGTCGGGCGCGAGATCAGTGCCTCGGATCACCAGGACCTCATCGACGAGGCCATCGCCGCCGTGCGGACCGAGAGTGCGGGTGCCGCCGCCGGTGCCGGGGGCGCCCGGTGAACCCAGCCCTCCAGGGCTACCTGGCCGCCATGGAGGAGGCGCTGGCCGCCGACGCCGGCTTGGCCGACGCCGGAGCTGAGCTGCATGCGGTCGCTGACCTCGTCGAGAACAACAACGACCTCCTCCTCGCCATCATCGACGGATCGGTCCCGGTGGCATCGCGGCGGGCGGTGTTGGACTCGCTCCTGTCGGGCAAAGCCCGCCCCGAGGTGGTCCGGCTGGTGCACCAGGCTGTCACCGTCGTTCCTGCCGCTGAGATCGTGGCTTCGTTCCGCTGGATGGGAAGCCGGCTGGAGCTGGTCGCAGCCCGCCCGGCGGCCACCGCCGCCGAGCCGTTCGACGAGGAGGTCCTCGGCCGCCTGGCGTCGCGCAACCGCGTGTCGGGGTACGCAGCCGCAGTGTTCGAGCCGCTCACCATCACCGATCTCGAGGAGATCGAGGACCAGCTCTTCCGGTTCGCCCGCACCGTCGAGGCTGACCGGGCCCTCCGCCGCGCCCTCGGCGACCGGGACCTGCCCGTCGTGATCCGCCAGGATGTCATCGTAAAGCTGCTCGACGGCAAGGTCCTGCCCGCCAGCGTCCGACTGGCCAAGTACGCGGCGCGGGGTGGACGCGCCCGCGACATCGTGGCCACGCTCGACACGCTGGTCGACGACGCCGCCAAGGCGCGCGGCTGGCGCGTGGCCAAGGTCAATGCCGCCTCGGCGGTCGACGAGGCACAGCAGCACGCCCTGAGCGAAGCGCTCGCCGTCCTTGCCGGCAACCCGGTCGACCTGCTCGTCACCGTCGAGCCGGACCTCCTCGGTGGCGTCGTCGTGCAGGTCGGAGATCTGCTGGTGGACTCGAGCACCCGGCACCGCCTCGACCAGCTGAAGGACCACGTCCTCGCTTCCGAGGACGCCTACAGGATTCCAGGAACCCCAACACGAAGGGAAGCAACCGATGGCTGAGCTGACCATCAATGCCGACGAGATCACCGCTGCGCTCAAGCAGTACGTCGACGACTACACGCCGGAGGTCGGGACCGAACAGGTCGGTCGCATCGTCGAGGTCGGTGACGGGATCGCCCGGATCACCGGACTCCCCGGATGTGCGGTCAACGAGATCCTGGAGTTCGCCGACGGGACCGAAGGCCTGGCCCTCAACCTCGACGAGGAGACCATCGGCGCCGTCATCCTGGGCGAGGACAGCGGCCTCGAAGAGGAGCAGTTGGTCAAGGCGACCGGACGCATCCTCTCGGTGCGGGTGGGCGATGCCCTGCTCGGCCGGGTGGTCAATGCCCTGGGCGAGCCGGTGGACGGAAAGGGACCCGTCGCCACCACCGAGACCCGCCGTCTCGAGGTCCAGGCCCCGGGAATCGTGAAGCGCCAGCCGGTGTCGGAGCCCCTCCAGACCGGAATCAAGGCCATCGACGCCATGACCCCGATCGGCCGCGGCCAGCGCGAACTGATCATCGGCGACCGCAAGACCGGCAAGACCACCGTCGCCGTCGACACCATCCTCAACCAGAAGGGCCTGGGGGTGAAGTGCATCTACGTCGCCATCGGTCAAAAGGAGTCCTCGGTCGCCCAGACGGTCGCCACCCTCGAGCGGTACGGCGCCCTCGAGTACACCGTGGTGGTGTTGGCCGGTGCCGCCGACCCGGCCCCGTTCAAGTACCTGGCCCCCTACGCAGGGTGTGCCATGGGCCAGCACTGGATGGATGCGGGTGAGCACGCGCTCATCGTGTACGACGACCTGTCCAAGCAGGCCGAGGCCTACCGGCAGATGTCGCTGCTGCTGCGCCGTCCCCCGGGCCGAGAGGCCTATCCCGGTGACGTCTTCTACCTGCACAGCCGCCTGCTCGAGCGAGCGGCCAAGCTGTCCGACGAGGCCGGCGGCGGATCGCTGACCGCCCTCCCGATCATCGAGACCAAGGCCGGCGACGTATCGGCCTACATCCCGACCAACGTGATCTCGATCACCGACGGCCAGGTGTTCCTCGAGTCCGAACTCTTCTACGCCGGAGTCCGTCCGGCCATCAACGTCGGCATCTCGGTCAGCCGGGTGGGAAGTGCGGCCCAGGTCAAGGCGATGAAGTCGGTATCGGGCACGTTGAAGCTCGACCTCGCCCAGTTCCGGGAGCTGGAAGCATTCGCCACGTTCGGATCCGAACTCGACAAGGTCTCCCAGGCCCAGCTCGACCGCGGCTACCGGCTGACCGAGCTCCTCAAGCAGGGCCTCAACCAGCCGGTTCCGGTCGAGGAGCAGGTGCTGGTGATCTATGCCGGCTCCGAGGGCTACGTCGACTCGATCCCGGTCGCCGACGTGCATCGCTACGAGATGGAGGTCCGGGCCTACTTCCGGGCCAACCACGCCGACATCCTCGAGGGCATCCGCACCACGGGCAAGCTGGCGGACGGTGACGCGCTGGCCGACGCACTGGCCAAGTTCACCGACACCTTCGACATCGGGAAGGTCGACTGATCGATGGCAGGTGGCCAGGAGCGCATCCTCCGTCGACGGATCCGGAGCATCAAGTCGACGCAGAAGATCACCAAGGCGATGGAGCTGATTGCTGCATCCCAGATCGTCCGCGCCCAGGGTCGCATCGCCGCCGCACGTCCCTATCAGGAGGGCATGGCCCGCATCGTGCTCGAGACCGCGCTCGGTGACCCGGCTGCCGCCGGTCGGCTCCTCGGGACCCCCGAGGACGTCACCCGGGTCCTGGTCGTGAGCATCGTGGCCGATCGTGGACTGTGCGGCGGCTACAACACCTCGATCTTCCGGGCCACCGAGCGCCTGATCGCTGCCAACGAGGCCGACGGGATCGAGACCCGCCTGGTTACCGTGGGCAAGAAGGCCCAGGGCTACTTCCGGTTCCGCGGCCAGGCCGTGGAGCGGTCGTTCCTCGGGATGAGCGAGCGACCGAGCTTCGCCAATGCCCGTGACGTCGCCACAGCCGCCGTGGCCCCGTTCGTCCTCGGTGAGGTCGACCAGGTCGTGATCGTCTCGACCCGGTTCATCAGCGCCGGCTCCCAGAAGGTGGAGGTCCGCCAGATCCTCCCCCTGGTGGACCCGCGGAACGGCGAGCAGAAGGCCGGCCATGAGGACGAACCCGGGGTAAGCCGCAACATCGCCCCCCAGGATGTGGACGTTCGCCAGGGATACACCGAGTTCGAGCCGGACGCCGCCCTGTTGCTGGTCGACCTGGCCCCGCGGGCGGCCGAGACCGAGATCTTCGCCGCACTGCTCGAGGCATCGGCCTCGGAGCTGACGGCACGACAGCGGGCCATGGCCGCCGCCACCGAAAACGCCGGCGAGTTGATCAAGAAGTACTCGCGGATCATGAACCGCGCCCGACAGGACACCATCACCACCGAGATCATGGAGATCGTCGGCGGTGCCGAGGCACTGCGGGCCGGGTCCGAGGGCGACGAGGGCGGCGTCGTCATCGAGACGAGGGTCTGACGTGACCAACCGACCGATCGACACAGCGCAACCGTGCGCCTTCATCATCACCGCCATCACTGCATCTGACGACATCAAGGGAGCCCGACGCTCATGACCACCACCGCCCCCCAACCCACCGAGTCCGCGACGCTGGCCACCGGCCGCGTCGTCGCCATCGCCGGGCCGGTGATCGACGTGGAGTTTCCGCCCCATTCCCTGCCCGAGATCAACGGTGCCGTCGAAGTCGACGTGGTGCTCGAGGGAGTAGCCGACACGATCACCGCCGAGGTCGCCCAGCAGATCGGTGACGGGCGGGTGCGCTGCATCTGTCTGAAAGCCACCGACGGACTGACCCGTGGTGCAGAAGTGCGCAATCTCGGACACGGGCTGCGGGTGCCGGTCGGTGACGCCGTGCTCGGCCACGTGTTCAACGTCCTGGGCCAGCCGCTCGACACCGACGACATCGGGCCGGTCGAGGATCACTGGGACATCCATCGCCAGGCCCCCGACTTCGACACCCTCGAGCCGCGAGCGCTCATGTTCGAGACCGGCATCAAGGTGATCGACCTCCTCGAGCCGTACGTGCAGGGCGGAAAGATCGGCCTGTTCGGCGGTGCCGGAGTGGGCAAGACGGTGCTCATCCAGGAGATGATCAACCGGGTGGCCACCAACCACGGTGGCGTGTCGGTGTTCGCCGGCGTGGGGGAGCGGACCCGTGAGGGAACCGACCTGTGGCTGGAGATGCAGGAGTCGGGCGTCATCGAGAAGGCCGCCCTCGTCTACGGACAGATGGACGAGCCCCCGGGAGTCCGGCTTCGGGTCGCACTGGCCGCGCTCACCATGGCCGAGTACTTCCGCGACGTGAAGAACCAGGACGTGCTGTTGTTCGTGGACAACATCTTCCGCTTCGTCCAGGCCGGTTCTGAAGTCTCGACCCTGCTCGGCCGGATGCCCTCGGCCGTGGGCTACCAGCCCACCCTGGCCGACGAGATGGGCCAACTCCAGGAGCGGATCACATCGACCCGGGGCCGTTCGATCACCTCGCTCCAGGCCGTATACGTCCCCGCCGACGACTACACCGACCCGGCGCCGTTCACCACGTTCACCCACCTCGACGCCACCACTGAGCTCTCCCGCGACATCGCCTCGCTGGGTATCTACCCGGCCGTGGATCCGCTGTCGTCGACCTCGAACATCCTGGCCCCCGAGATCGTGGGCGAGCGTCATTACAACGTGGCCCGCCGGGTCCAGGGTGTCCTCCAGCGCTACAAGGAACTCCAGGACATCATCGCCATCCTCGGCCTCGACGAGTTGTCCGAGGAGGACCGGGTGACCGTGGCCCGGGCCCGCAAGGTCCAGCGCTTCCTGTCCCAGCCGTTCAACGTGGGCGAGGTGTTCACCGGCCTGAAGGGCGTGACGGTGCCGGTCGAGGAGACGGTGGAGTCCTTCGAGGCCCTCGTCAACGGGGACCTGGACGAAGTGCCCGAGCAGGCATTCTTCAACGTCGGCGGGGCCGAGTCGGTCCTGGCCAAGGCGCACGACCTGGCCAACAGCTGATCGGGAACTGACCCATGGCCGACGACGCACAGTTCCAGATCAACCTGGTCACCCCCGAGCGCATCCTGCTCACCGGCATGGCTACCGAGGTGATGCTCCGCACCGGCGAGGGTGACGCCACCTTCCTGGCCGGCCACACCCCTCTGGTGGGTTCGGTCAAGCCGGGCGTGGTCCGGGTGGTCCGTCCCGAGGGGGAGGTGCGTCCGGGTGGCCGTCCACGGTGGATTCACCCAGGTCGAACTCGATGCGCCCCTGGACGCCGACGGCACCGGTGAGGATGCCACCGGTACCCGGGTGACCCTGTTGGTGGCGGTGGCCGAACTGGCCGAGGAGATCGATACCGAGCGTGCCCGTGTGGCATTGGTGGCCGCCGAGGCCAAAGTGGCCGAACTCGGTGGCACCGGCCGGACTCCGGCAGAGGACGAAGAGGCCGACCCGGAGCTGGTCGAGGCCGAGGCCGCCGTGCTGCGGGCCCAGGTCCGGCTCGAGGCGGTAGACGCCTCAGCGGCGACGTCCGCCGCCTGAGCTGGTCACCTGGCAGACTGACCCATGGGACGACCGGGGACGAAGCGGCTGGCAATCGTCGTGGCGGTGGTGGTCTGGTCCGTGGTCACCCCTTTCATGTGGCGGGATCTCCGCCGGCGTGGGCCGAATGAGATCCGCGGTCCCAAGTGGCTCTGGTGGATGGCTAGCACCAACCTCTCCGGGTCGGCCGCGTACTGGTTGTTCGGGCGCACCGGGTCGCACTGACTGAACGGCGGACTGCGCCCGGCTGACCGAGGTCATCGGCGCCGTCACGTGTCCCTCCATCCGGCCCCGCCGCCCTCCTGCCATGCCGAAGGCAGCGAATCTGCCCGCCGGCTCACCGCCGGGATCCCTCGAGATCGACCGAGTCTGCCCTTGACCGGCGCCGTCGACTCGTCTTAGACTACTCTGGATAGAGTACCCCGTTCAGGAGTAGGCCATGTCCCCCCGAAACCGATCCAATCCGCTGGCGCTGGCCGTGCTCATCTCCCTGTACGAACGCCCGATGCATCCCTACGAAGTGGCCACCATGCTCCGGCAGCGCAACAAGCACGAGAGCGTGCGGCTCAACTACGGCTCCCTGTACGCGGTGGTGGCCTCCCTGGAACGCCGGGGCCTCATTTCGCCCCAGGAGACGGCCCGTGAAGGCCGGCTACCCGAGCGGACGGTCTACGACCTGACCGATGCCGGACGGGTGGAGATGCACGACTGGCTCACCGATCTGATCGCCACGCCGGTGAAGGAGTACCCGGCCTTCGAAGCGGCGCTCTCGTTCCTCCCCGCCCTACCGCCTTCCGACGTGGTCGGGCTGCTCGAAGAGCGTGCCCTCCGGCTCGAGACAGAGATCGCCCAGGCCCGGGCGTCCCAGGAGGTCGCCGACAAGATGGGGCTCCCCCGGCTCTTCTCGGTCGAAAGTCAGTTCCGGATCGCCCTGCTCGAGGCCGAGCTCGACTTCGCCCGCCGCCTGGCCGCCGACATCGGGTCGGGGGCGCTGGGCGGCGTGGACTGGTGGAGATCCGTCCACGACGGCGGCGGCGAGTCGATCGCCCTACCCCCGTTCATCCAAGATCGCTGATCCGACTACTGGCCGATTCAACGACTGCACCGATCCCCGACCACAAGGAGCCACATGACCGACAGGCACGACGCCATCACGACCGAGGTCCTCACCAAGACGTTCCGGACCCGCACCGGACAGGTCGACGCCGTACGCGGAGTGGACCTCCGGGTGGGAGCGGGGGAGATCTTCGGCCTGCTCGGCCCCAACGGAGCGGGCAAGACCACCACCATGCGGATGCTGACCACTCTGTTGCCCATCGACTCCGGCACCGCCACGGTCGCGGGCTTCGACGTTACCCGGCAACCCCAGCGCGTGCGGGAGGCCATCGGCTACGTCAGCCAGCTGGGGGGAGCCGATGAACTGGCCACCGGACGGGAGAACCTGCAGCTGCAGGGTCGCCTCTATGGCGCCAGCCTGGTCGAAGTACGGCCCCGGGTGGACGAGCTGGCTGATCTGCTCGACCTGTCCGGATTCATCGATCGCCGGGTGAAGACCTACTCGGGCGGCCAGCGACGTCGCCTCGACGTCGCCCTCGGCATCGTCCATCAACCGACCGTCCTCTTCCTCGACGAGCCGACCACCGGACTCGATCCCCAGAACCGGGCCAACCTGTGGGAGCACCTCCGGGCCCTACGCGACAGGGGGACCACGATCGTGCTGACCACCCACTACCTGGAGGAGGCCGACGTATTGTGCGACCGGTTGGTCATCGTCGACCACGGACAGATTGTCATCGAGGGCACTCCGCGCGAGCTCAAGCGGCGGGTGGCCGGGGATGCGGTGGTGATCACCCTGCGGGAGGAGGACGGGTCGGCCCAGCGTGGCATGACACTCCTCGGCCGGGAGCCCTATGTGCGCGAGATCTCGACGGCCGGCGACAAGCTTCGCCTGTACGTCGAGGACGGGAGTGCCGCGCTGCCCCAGCTTCTCCGCATCCTCGACCGCGAGCGGATCGCCGTCCGGTCGATGAACCTGTCGGAGCCCACGCTCGATGACGTCTTCCTCCGGCAGACCGGCCGGTCGTTGCGCGACACGGGACCTGATGGTGACACTCCTCACAATTCCGAGGTGGCGGCATGAAGACCACCCGCGACACCTGGCTCCTCTTCCAGCGCTACACGGTGCAGATGCTCCGGAACCCGGTCTGGCTGTTCGTGGGGTTCTCCACCCCGCTGCTCTACCTGGTGCTGTTCACGCCGCTGCTCAAGCACCTCTCGAGCGCGCAGACCGGATCGTCGACCAGCGTCATCGACCTGTTTCTCCCCGGGATCCTGGCCCTCCTGGCTTTCGCCAGCGGCATGGCCGGGGGGTTCGGGACGATCTTCGAGCTGCAAAGTGGGGTGATCGAGCGCCTCCGGGTGACGCCGGCCAGCCGGTTCTCGATCCTGATGGGCCCACTGCTGTCGGGCATGGCCATGATGTTCGTCTTCGACGCCGTCGTGGTGGCTGCGGCCGCCGGTTTCGGATTCAACATCCGGTGGGGCGGACTGGCTGTGCTGGTCGTCCTGCTCGGTCTCCTGATGGTCACCATGGCGGCTTTCTCGGTGGCCACGGCCCTGGTGACCAAGGACATCAGCAGCTTCGCCGCCATCATCAACGGGCTGAACCTGCCGGTTCTCCTGCTGGCCGGCGTCCTGCTCCCGATCTCCCTCGGCCCGGCCTGGATGCGCGTCCTCGCCCATTTCAATCCGCTGTACTACGCCGTCGAGGGAGCACGGGCCCTGGCCGCAGGTGCCTACTCGAATCCGGCCGTGTGGCAGGCGTTCGCCGTTCTGGTCCCCCTGTGCGTGGTGGTGGTGACGTGGGCCACCGGCGTCTTCCGACGGGCGGTGGCCTGACGGCCAACAGGGCGGTGGGTTGCGTGGAGTCCTCAAGTCGACAACAGTGAGTTCTCGATTGCGCTGGAGTCGGCCCGCTCATCGGCCCAACCGTCGAACGGCTCTCCGGATCGAATGACCGAACGATCCCTCACGGAGTCCCAACGGAGATGTCGACCTCGACGCACGGCAACCCACGGCGGTCCATCGGCCGGAGAACCCTCGTCTTCGTTTCGGTGGGAGCCGTCATCGGGTCGGGGTGGCTCTTCTCGTCGTTCGATGCATCCCAGATCGCGGGCGGTGGAGGTGCTGTCACCGCCTGGATCCTTGGAGTACTCCTGGTCCTGGTCCTGGCCCTGGTGCATGCAGAGCTCGGGACGATGTTCCCGGTCGACGGTGGAACGGCGCGGTTTCCCCTCTATGCCTTCGGACGGGTGACCGGATTCTTCTCCGGGTGGTTCGCGTGGATCAGCGCCGTGTGCGTTCCGGCCATCGAAACCGAAGCCGCCCTCCGCTATGTCGGCAACTATGTCCCGTCGCTGATCTCGGAGTCTCCGGGCGTGGTGCGGCTCACTCCGCTCGGCCAACTCGCTGCGGTGTTCGTGCTGCTGGGATTCACCGCGCTGAACGGGGCGGGCATGCGATGGTTCCGCGAGACCAATACCGTCATCGTGTGGTGGAAGATCGCCATTCCGCTCATCGTCGCGTTCGCCTTCATCGTCCACGGCTTCAACATCCACAACTTCGACGTGGGCGGGCTCTTCCCTTCGGGGGCGCACGGCGTGCTGGCCGCCATCAGCACCGGCGGTGTCGTGTTCGCCCTGTTGGGTTTCGAGCAGGCGGTTGAACTGGGTGGCGAGACGAAACATCCCCAGCGCAGCGTCCCCTGGGCGGTCATCGGCTCCGTCGTGATCGCCGGTGCCATCTATGTGATCGTGCAGATCGCCTTCGTCGGTGCCATTCCCCCCAGCGCCCTGACCCACGGATGGAACGAGCTCCACTTCAATGGTGATTTCGGCCCGCTGGCCGGACTTGCCGGGGTCATCGGCCTGTCGGCCATGGCCTATCTGATCTATGCGGATGCGATCATCTCGCCGGCCGGATCGGGCATGACCTTCTCGGCCACCGCCTCCCGACTTCCCTTTGCCCTCGCTCGTGAGGGCTATCTGCCGGCCTGGCTCGGGACCCTCAACAAGCGTGGTGTGCCCTTTCGGAGCCTGAGTCTCTGCTTCGTGGCCCAGGTGGTCACCATCTTCGTGCTTCCGGACTGGGGTGGGCTGCTGTCCTTCATCACCGCCGCCACCGTGCTGGTCTATGCCACCGCCCCGCTGGCATTGGGGGTGCTGCGCCATTCGGCCCCGGACCTGCCTCGACCGTACCGCCTGCGCTCCGCCCGGCTGACCGCACCGGCTGCCTTCGTCATCGCCAACCTCCTCCTGATATGGGTGGGATGGACGACCAACTCCCGGCTCTTCTCCGTGGCCGCATTCGGTGCGCTGATCCTGGTCGTGCTGGCGCTGGTCCGGCCCGAATCGCGCTACACGGGCCTCGAATGGTTGGCGGCGTCGTGGATCGTGCCCTATGCGGGCGCGATGTGCATTCTGAGCTACCTGTCCCCCTATGCCGGCGGCCGTGGCTCGCTGTCGGACTGGTGGAGCGCTGTGGCCGTGGCCGTGGTGAGCCTTGCCGTCTACGCCCTGGCCCTGAAACTCGGAATGACGGCAGATCGCAGATTGGCCGACATCGACCGACCGATCTCGCGGTGGTACGGATCGGACATGCCGGGGGAGGATCCCGAGGGCCAATATGTCGATCCCCCACCGGGTCCGAAGCATCGGCAGCGCCCACCTCACCCGTGACGAAGATCCGGGAAGTCAGGACCCTTCGGAGGACACCCGAGGCGTCCGTGGGAATACTTCCCGGAACTTGACCCGCCCACCGGTGCGGAGGATGGCCCGGCGATAGATCCCGGCGGCGACGCGCGCCAGCGCCACGGTGCAGACGATGCTGATGGCCGCGGACGCGATGAACTCCCACCACGAGACCGTTCCGAAACTGACCAGTGTGGGCATGGCGAACGGGGCCGTGGGCGGCAGATAGGCCAGCACGGTGAAGAACGCGGACGCGCTACCGGAGCTCGCCGTGGTGAGCGCGAAGATGTAGCCGAAGATGATCGGCAGACTCAACGGGAGTGCCAGGCTCTGGATCTGGTCCTGGCGCTCGACCATCGAGCCCGCGGCGGCATAGACCCAGCAGTAGAAGGCGTAGCCGAGCACGAGCCACACCAGAGTGGCCGCCACCACCACGGGCGCCGTGCCGTGCAGGAGGTTCGAGCCCACCGATTCCGCCAGTACCAGGGCGAAGACGACGGTGAGGGTCGCCTGGGCGAACGCCACGAGCCCGATGCCGAGCACTTTGCCGGCGAGCAACTGCATGGGGCGCACCGCGGCCAGGAGCACCTCGATGACCCGACTGGACTTCTCCTCCATGACGCCCATCAGGATCCAGGTGTTGTACTGATTGAGCATGATGAAGATGAGGATCAGGCCGACCACCGAGGTTGCCGTGGCGGCCCCGTTGTGGGTCCCCGGTTGGACGCTGGTGATCGGCAGGGGTTTGACCCCGGACAGTTCCGACGCCTGATCGGCCGAGAGATGGGCGGCCTGGAAGGCCTCGAGCACGGCGACGTTCTCGGCCACGGCCCGCAAGAACCGCGCACCGGTGGATGTGTCGCTCGAGCTGACCGGCTTGTCGGTCACGAGCTCCCGTCCGTCGACGATGGCCACGCCGATGCGCCCGTCGCGCAGGGATTGCTCGGCCATCTTCCGATCCGACTGTGGGTAGAAGTACGCAATCGAGTCGAGGCCGGAGGCCGATTCGGCGATGGCGATGCGCATCTGGGTAGAGAGCGGGCCCACCACTCCGACCATTTGCTTGCTGGGTTTGGAGCTCGACAGCGTGGGGATCACGATCGCCCCCGCCACCACGGCGAGGATGAGCAGCGTCCCGATCCGGAATGCCTTTCCACGGACCCGCTCGCGCACCTCTCTGGTGGCCACGAGCGCGACGTCGCCCGTGACTGTCCACCGCCCGTCGCCATGGGACAGTCGTCTCGTCGCACGGCGACGGTGACGGATCCATAGCCGGATGGCGACGACCACAGCGGCAATCGCCACGATCAGGATGCCCCTCACGTCACCGTCTCCCGGAATACCTCGGACAGGCGTCGACGTTCGACCACGAACTTGGTGACCCTGCCGGCGTCCATCGCCGCCCGCAGCACCGAGTCGCTGTCGACCGATTCCTCCAGTACCAGGCGGACCTCGCCTCCGCTGACCTCGGACACGGTGACACCGGCGATATCGCGGGCCCAGGAGCCATCCCGGTCATCGTCAACCCGAATCACGAGTCGACGGGGCCCGCTGGTGGCCAGGTCGTCCACACGTCCCTCGGCCATGAGCCGACCGTGGTCGATGATCACCACCGACTCGCAGAGATCCTCGACCTGGTCGAGCTGATGACTCGAGAACAGTACGCAGCATCCGGCGCGGGCCTGCTCGACGAGTACGCCCCCGATGGTATCGATGCCGGCCGGGTCCAATCCGGCGAGCGGCTCGTCGAGGACGAGCAACTCCGGACCGTGCAGCAGCGCGGCCGCCAGCTGGACCCGCTGTTGGTTGCCGTGTGACAGGGCCTCGACCTTGCCATCCGCCCGGTCGGCGATTCCGAGCCGATCCAGCCAGTCCGTGGTCGCATCCCGGGCGGCGGCGGCACGCATCCCGTGCAGCCGGCCCAGGTATTCGAGCTGTTCGCCGACGAGCATTCCCGGATACAGGCCGCGCTCCTCGGGCATGTAGCCGAATCGGCGGCGTTCGGACCGGCCCACCGGGGAGCCGTTCCAGGTCACCGTCCCGCCGTCCAGGTCGGTCAGCCCGAACACGGCCCGCATGGTGGTCGTCTTGCCGGCCCCGTTGGGTCCGAGGAAGCCGACGACCTGCCCTGCGGCAACAGAAAATGAAAGACCGTCGAGCGCGGTCAGCGTTCCGAATCGACGCCGGAGACCGTCGAGTTCGAGGAGGCCGGGCACGGCCTCACACTACGCTGGTGGTCCAGGGATCCCGACCACTCGTTCGGGTTCCTCGGGTGCGCTCGAGCGGCTCAGCCGAACTCGATGGCGCTGTATTCGGACAGCTTGTGCAGTGGGTGGCGGGCGTCGATCAGTCGGACCGTCCCGGACTTCGACCGCATGACCAGTGACTGGGTGTTGGCCCCGAACTCGTCGTAGCGCACGCCCTGGAGCAACTCACCGTCCGTGATCCCGGTGGCGGCGAAGAAGCAGTTGTCCCCCTTGACCAGATCGTCAGTGGTGAGGACGGCGTCGAGGTCGAAGCCGAGGTTGATCGAGGTGGCTCGTTCGACGTCGTCACGGGGGTAGAGGCGGCCCTGGATCTCGCCGCCCATCGACTTGAGCGCCGCTGCGGCGATGACTCCTTCGGGGGTGCCGCCTATCCCGACCAGCATGTCCACCCCGGTGTCGGGCCACGAGGTGGCGATGGCCCCGGCCACATCGCCGTCGGTGATCAGTCGGATCCGGGCGCCGGTGCTCCGAACCTCGGCGATCAGCCCCTCGTGCCGGGGGCGGTCCAGGATGACCACGGTGAGGTCGCGGACCGAGGTGCCCTTGGCTTTGGCCACGGCGTCCATGTTCTCCTTGATGGGACGGGTGATGTCGATGGCACCGACGGCGCGGGGGCCGACGGCCAGCTTCTCCATGTAGACGCACGGGCCCGGGTCGAACATGGTGCCCTCTTCGGACACCGCGATCACGGCCAGCGCCCCACCCCGGCCGAGGGCGGTCGAGGTCGTCCCGTCGATCGGGTCGACGGCGATGTCGGCCTTGGGCGGCGTGCCGTCGCCGATCCGCTCCCCGTTGAAGAGCATGGGCGCGTCGTCCTTCTCGCCCTCGCCGATCACCACCACACCGTCCATGGCGATCGAGGACAGCACGATGCGCATGGCGTTGACGGCTGCGCCGTCGGCGCCGTTCTTGTCCCCGCGGCCCATCCACCGGGACGCGGCCAGAGCCGAGGCCTCGGTGACACGGACGAGTTCCATGGCCAGATTGCGATCGGGGGCCTGAGGGATGGCGTTCACGGGCACCGACGATAGTGGCTGGCACCGGACGGGTCCGCCGGATCGTCCGCCGACCCCGACCCCGACCCCCGTTTGCCGCTCGCAATCGACCCTGTACCGAGGTGTGGGCCGGCTGATCGACGAAGCGGAATCTCGAAGAAGTGGCGGTCGTCGACAAGGATCCGCAGGCGGGCGGCCATCAGCGAATGTGGATGGGGCGAGCGGCCATACTGGTGCCGTGGATCGCATCATCGTCAACCCCGGAGGACCGCTGTCAGGAACGGTCCGGGCCGGCGGCGCCAAGAACTCCGTGCTCAAGCTCATGGCGGCCTGCCTGCTGGCCGAGGGCCGGCACGTCCTCACCAACGTGCCAAGGATCTCGGACGTCGACATCATGGCCAAGGTCATCGAGGCGATGGGTGCCACCGTGGTCCGCGGTGAACGTCCCGATGAGCTGGTCGTGACCATTCCTGCCGACATCACGCCCGAGGCGCCCTACGAGCTGGTGGAGCAGATGCGGGCCTCGGTCGTGGTGCTCGGACCGCTACTCGCCCGTTGCGGCTGGGCCAGAGTCTCCATGCCCGGCGGCGATGACTTCGGCCCGCGGCCCATCGATATGCACCTCAGAGCCCTCGAGTCCCTGGGCGCCGAGTTCACGTCTGCCCACGGCAACGTCGAGGCCCGGGTGGAGTCGTCGGTCGCCGGTGTGCCCCGCCTGGTCGGCAACAGGGTGGTCCTCGAGTACCCCAGCCACACCGGGACCGACAACGTGCTGATGGCCGCCGTACTGGCCAAGGGGACCACGGTGATCGAGAACGCCGCCCGTGAGCCCGAGGTGCGCGATCTGGCGGACTTCCTCAACGCCATGGGGGCCAGGATCACCGGTGCGGGCACGTCGCGGATCGAGGTGGAGGGCGTGGATCGCCTGGAGCCGACCACCCATGCCGTCATCCCCGACCGTCTGGTGGTGGCCACCTTCCTGGTGGCGGCAGGCCTCACCGGTGGGGAGGTGACCGTCCAGGATGGACGACCTGAGCATATGGACATGCTCCTACGGAAGCTGACGGCCACCGGCATGGTGGTCACCCTCGAGCCGGAAGGCCTGCGGGCATCGGCCGCCGACGCCGGGCGGCTGCGATCGACCGACGTCGCCACCCTGCCGTACCCGGGGTTCGCCACCGACTACAAGCCGCTGTTCGTCACGCTCCTGACCGTCGCCGAGGGCGTGGGGATCGTCACCGAAAATCTCTTCTTCGGGCGATTCCGCTACGTCGAGGAACTCCGCCGGATGGGCGCCGACATCCGCACCGAGGGCCACCACGCCGTCGTGCGGGGGGTCGGTCGGCTTTCGGGGGCCAAGGTCCGGGCCTTCGACGTGCGGGCCGGCGCTGCACTGGTACTGGCCGGCCTGGTGGCCGACGGGGAGACGGTGATCAGCGACGCCCACCACATCGACCGGGGCTACGAGGATCTCGACGGGAAGCTGGTATCGCTCGGGGCCCGCGTGGTCCGGGCCTGACGGCTCCGGACCGACCCCGATACGCTCCTTCCTCCATGGCCGTATCCCGCTCCAGCGACCCTGCGACCCTGTTCGACGCCGCCAAGAGCGGTGAGCGGATCGCCCTGCCGCGGCTGCTCACGTTGGTGGAGGGAGGTGGCGACGGCGCCCGGGCCGTGGCGGAGATCGCCTACCGCTCGCCCCGACAGGCCTACTCGGTGGGCATCACCGGTGCCCCGGGGGCAGGAAAGTCGACCCTCACCGATCAGCTCATCAACTGTGCCCGGACCCGCGGCCTCGACGGCAGCGACGGTGTGGCCGTGTTGGCCATCGATCCGTCCTCGCCCTATTCGGGGGGAGCACTCCTCGGCGACCGGGTACGGATGCAGAGTCACGCCCTCGACGACAAGGTGTTCATACGCTCGATGGCCACCCGCGGCCATCTCGGCGGCCTGTCCGTCGCCGTGCCCGACGCGGTCCGGGTGCTCTCCGCGGTGGGCGTCCCGGTGGTCCTGGTCGAGACGGTCGGCGTGGGCCAGCAGGAGGTGGCGGTGGCGGCGGCCACGGACACCACCGTCGTCGTGGTGAACCCCGGTTGGGGTGACGCCGTCCAGGCCAACAAGGCGGGACTGCTGGAGATCGCCGACCTGTTCGTGATCAACAAGGCCGACCGGCCAGGGGCGCGGGAGACCCGACGTGACCTGGAACTGATGCTCGACCTCACCCAGCTGGGCGATTGGCGACCGCCGATCGTCGACACGGTGGCGTCGTCGGGGGAGGGAGTCGACGATCTGTGGACGGCGATCGCCGGGCACCGGGATCACCTGGTCGCCAACGGCGATCTCGAGCGCTTCCGGCGCCAGCGCCTCGCCCGGGAGTTCCATCAGATCCTGCTGGCCCGGATGGAGCAGTACCTCGACGCAGTGATGGTCGACGAACAGTTCGCCGGTGTCGTGACCGAGATGTCGGACGGCACGCTCGATCCCTATGAGGCCGCCGACCGGATCCTGGCCGGGCTGTTCCCCGGGGCCTGACCACTCCGGCCGCGGGTATGCACGAGGACGTCTTCGACCGCCGGCCGGACCGCGGTGGAGGGTCCGGCGGACTCCGGCCGGTCGGATAGCGTGCGCAGGTGACCGTCGTGCCGACCATGCCCTCGGGCCCCCTCCCTCCGCCCGACGAGGACCCGCTGTGGTTCCAGCGGGCCGTGTTCTACGAGGTGTTCATCCGGGGGTTCTTCGACGGCAATGACGACGGGGTCGGTGACATTCCCGGACTCATCGCCAAGCTCGACTACCTGCAGTGGCTCGGTGTCGACTGCCTGTGGCTCCTCCCCTTCTACCCGTCACCGCTGCGCGATGGCGGGTACGACATCAGCGACTACTTCTCGGTCCACCCCGAGTCGGGCACGGTGGATGACATCCGGACCTTGCTGGCCGAGGCGCACGCGCGCGGCATCCGGGTCATCGCCGACCTGGTCATCAACCACACTTCGGACCAGCATCCGTGGTTCGTCGAGTCGCGCCAGAGCCGCGACAACCCCAAGGCCGACTGGTACGTGTGGAACGACGACGATCTGAAGTGGCCCGAGGCCCGGGTGGTGTTCATCGACGTCGAGCGGTCGAACTGGGCGTACGACGCCGATCCGCGGCCAGTACTACTGGCACCGGTTCTACGGGCATCAGCCCGATCTCAACTACCAGAACCCGGAGGTGGCCGACGCCATGCTCGAGGTGGTCCGGTTCTGGCTCGACCTCGGCCTCGACGGCTTCCGGCTCGACGCGGTCCCGTACCTCTATCAGCGCGACGGCACCGACGGGGAGAACCTCCCCGAGACCCACGAGTTCATCCGGCGGGTGCGGGCCGAGCTCGACGCCAAGTATCCGGGGCGGATCCTCCTGGCCGAAGCCAACGGGTGGCCCACCGACGTGGCCGAATACTTCGGTGACGACGACGAGTGCCATCTCTGCTTCAACTTCCCCCTGATGCCCCGGCTGTTCCTCGCCGTCCGACGCGAGCAGTCGTACCCGATCACCGAGATCCTGTCGCAGACACCGGATGCCCCGCCCGGTGCACAGTGGGCGATCTTCCTGCGCAACCACGACGAGCTGACTCTCGAGATGGTGACCGAGGAGGAGCGCGACTTCCTCTTCTCCGAGTACGCCAAAGACCCGCGCATGAAGCGACACATGGGGATCGGGAGGCGACTCGCCCCGCTGCTCGACAGGGACCGACGGCTGACCGAGCTGTTGTTCTCCCTTCTGTTCACGCTACGGGGGAGCCCGGTCCTGTACTACGGCGACGAGGTCCAGATGGGCGACAACCTGTACCTCGGCGACCGGGACTCGGTGCGGACGCCGATGCAGTGGTCGCCGGACCGCAACGGCGGATTCAGCCGCGCCGACTTCGCCTCGCTGTACCTGCCCCCGCTGATGGATCCGATCTACGGGTTCGCCGCCGTCAACGTCGAGGCACAGCAGCGCAATCCGAGCTCGTTCCTCCACTGGATGCGGCGGATGCTGGGGGTACGCCGCATGTTCCCCGTGTTCGGGACGGGGAGCATCCACGTGGTCCCTTCGGCCAACCCGTCGGTGCTCGCCTTCGTCCGCGCCGATCGGCGGGCGTCAGAGGCCGGTCGTCCCACCAGCAACCCGGTGCTCTGCGTGCACAACCTGAGCCGGAGTGCCCAACCGGCAGACCTCGACGTCACCGAGTGGGCCGGACGACAGCCGGTCGAACTGCTCGGACGGGTGGCATTCCCGCTGATCGGCTCCGACGCCTACTCGGTCACGCTCGGCCCCTATGGGTCGCTCAGCTTCGAGCTTGTCTGAGTTCGAATCATGTTCGCAGTGGCGCGCACGTAGGCCGTAGGCTCTGTCCGTGGGGGCAACCGGAGATGATGGAAGCACGGGCGACGCCGACTACGGGACGATCGGTCCCGGGTACTCCCGCCACCGCCGACCCGACCCGTCCATCGCCCGGATGATCGACCACGCCCTGGGCTCGGCGCAGACAGTCTGCAACGTGGGCGCCGGCGCCGGTTCCTACGAGCCTCCGCATCGCCACGTCGTGGCTGTCGAACCGTCGGCCACCATGCGGTCGCAGCGGGCACCCGGCCGGGCCCCGTGTATCGCGGCCACGGCCGAGGCACTTCCGTTCGCCACCGACGCCGTCGACGCCACCATGACCACCTTCAGCGTCCATCAGTGGGCCGACCTCGAGTCCGGATTGACCGAGATGCGCCGGGTGACCCGCGGCCAGGTGGTCGTGCTGACCTGTGACCCCGATCGCCTGGACCGGTTCTGGCTGGCGGAGTACGCCCCCGAAGTGCTGGCGGTGGAGGCCGCCCGCTATCCCCGCCTGGATCGACTCCAGGCCGGACTGGGGGGCAGCACGGTGAGCGCGGTGGTACCGATTCCCCTCGACTGTGCCGACGGATTCAACGAGGCTTATTTCGGACGGCCGGAGAAGCTGCTCGACCGGACAGCACGCCGGTCGTGCTCGGCGTGGAGCCTGGTCGACGGCGAGGTTCACGAGCGCTTCGAGCGGGAGCTCCGCCGGGACCTGGCGGACGGATCATGGGACCGACGCCACGGGCACCTCCGCCACGAAGCGGAATTCGCCGGCTCGTTGGTCCTGGTGGTGGCGGCACCGGTCGGCTGAGTAGGGGCGCAGACCGACAGCGGGGCCGCCGGTGGTCAGCCCACGTTGGCGATGGGCTCCGGCATGGCCAGCTCCTCGGCGGCCTGTTCCGGGTTCACGATGTTGATCAGCACCCCGGTTCCGAGTTCGAAGCCGGCCACGGTGGTCAGCTTCGGCACGACGTGGACGTGCCAGTGGTACGGCTCGGGTGCACGGTACGGGGCGGAGTGGAAGACCAGGTTGTAGGAGATGTCGCCCAGGACGTTGCGCAGTCGGCCCAATGCGATCTTCAGGGCCCGACCCACGGCCAGGAGATCGGTGGTCGGGCTGTGGTGGAGATGGGGGCCGTGTGCCCGGGGGATGACCAGCATCTCGTAGGGCGAGCCGCTCCAGAAGGGGCAGACCACCAGGACCTGCTCGTCGGAGTGGACGACCCGGTAGCCCACGTTCTCCTCGGCGTCGACCGTGGTGCACAGCAGGCACCGGCCGGCGAACCGGGCGAATCCAGCCTGCTCCTCGACCAACTCGCGGGGAACGAAGGACATGCCGAGAAGCTGGCCGTGCGGATGCTCGATCGAGGCGCCGGCCTCGCGACCGGCGTTGACGATGGCCTGGCTGTAGCGGAGGCCGGGAATGGCGGCGTGCTCGCCGATCCGGTCGCTGATGGCCCGCATGACCGCACCCGTCTGCTCGTCGGACAGCATCGACCACGAGTCCAGATGGCTGGGCGAGAGGACCAGGACCTCGTGGATCCCGCCGGCTGTGGCCTGGGTGAACACCGGCCCGCGGTTGGTGACCACGAAGGGAGCGTCGCCCTCGAAGGCCGGATAGCGGTTCGGTACCACCCGGACCCGCCAGGTCCCGTCCGGTCCCAGGGTCTCCAGGGTGGGGGAGGCGGTCTCCTCGTTGCCGGGGCAGAACGGGCAGGGCCGGGAGGTGTCGGCCTGGATTGACGCCACGCGTGGTGCGAAGGCTCGGGGTCGGTTGGCGCGGTCGGTGCTGACCACTACCCAGCGTCCGGTGAGGGGATCGAGTCGGAGTTGGTTCATCGGCGGGGGAGGGTACCCCTCAGCGATTCGTCTGTCGTTCATCCACACCTGGCTGCCACCTCGAAATCCGTCGTCGATGCCCGTGCCGGGCCGCCAAGATCAGTTGGAACGCCGGCCCTCCCCAACGTAGCAATTCCGCTGGGCCGATGCGGCGCAGGGTCGGTGCCGGAGCCGCCGGTCGCGGCGATGCCACAATCATGCCGTGCCTCCCGTCGCCCTCGCTCCGGCCGTTTCGGTGGGCGCGGCCGTGAACACCAATGCCCCCGGCTTCGACCTGGTCCTGCTGGCCCACGTCGTCTCCGCCGTGGTCGGGCTGGTCGCCGTGGTGCTGGCCGGGTTTTCGGCGCTTGCCCTCCGCCGGGCGCTCGCCCGCGGCGGACCACTGCCCGATGCCCTCGAGCGCTACTACCGACCAGGTGTGAATTGGGCGGGTCGGGTGTTGTTCCTGGTACCGGTACTGGGCGTGATCCTCCTGGTCATGAGCGACGGACAGTGGAGTTTCGCCGACACCTGGGTCTCGGCCGGGATGGCGATCTGGGCCATTGTCGCCATGGCGGCCGAGCTGGTCCTGTGGCCGTCCGAGCGCCGGCTGCAGGGGATGGTGGTCGCGGCTCGAGGGGATGAACGCGGTACCGAGGCGGACGGCGTGGAGGATGCGGTCGCGGCCTCCCGGCTGTGCCTGCAGGCCGGGGCGGTCGGGCTGGGCCTGGGGGTGGCCCTGGTGTTCGTCATGGTTCTGATGGTGGCCCAGCCCTAGGCGTGATCCCAGGTCCCGCCGCTCGGACGGGCCTAGCCGGCGGTGGGTGTGAAACGGCAGGGCAGCTGCTTGACGCTGTTGACGAACCGCGAGACGGCCTGGACCGGCTCGCCCGAGGCCTCGATGTCGGGCAGGCGGACCAGCAGTTCGCGGATCATGATCTCGATCTCGAGTCGGGCGAGGTGGGCTCCCAGGCAGAAGTGGGGGCCGGCGGCGCCGAACCCGACGTGGGGGTTCGGGTCGCGGCGTACGTCGAATGTGTAGGGGTCCTCGAACACGTCTTCGTCGCGGTTGGCCGACCCGTAGAAAAGGAGCACCTTGTCACCGGTCCGCAACTCCTCGCCCGCCAGGACGGTGTCCTGGGTGACGGTGCGCCGCATCCAGTTCACCGGGCTGGCCCATCGCACGATCTCGTCCACTCCGGTGACGGAGACCCCGACCGGATCCGACTGCCAGATGGCCCGCTGATCGGGGAAGTCGGTCAATGCGATGAGCCCGTGGGAGAGGGAATGCCGGGTCGTCTCGTTGCCGGCGGTCAACAGCAGGATGAAGAAGGAGGCCAACTCGGCCGGGGTCAGGGCCTCGCCGTCGATGTTGGTCGAGATGAGCGCCGTGGTCAGATCGTCCTGTGGGGCGGTCGACCCGGAAGGCGCTGAGCCGGGTCAGCAGATCGACCAGCTCGTGCCCGGCACTGAGCATCGCCTCGAGCGGGTCGTCTCCGAGCTCGATGTACTCGTGGTCGCCCGACGAGGCGATGATGTTGGAGCAGCGGAAGACGGTGGCGTGCTCGGACCGGGGAAGGCCGACCATGTCGCAGATGATCTCGAGCGAGAGAGGTGCGGCGAGTTCGGTGACGAAGTCGCACTGGCCCAGGGGGGCCACCCGGTCGATCAGGCGGGTGGCCACCGCCTCGATCCCGTCGGCGATGGCGTGGACCCGTCGGGGACTGAAGGCCGCCGACACGATGCGCCGCAGCCGGGCGTGGCGGGGATTGTCGGTCGAGATCATGCTGGCGAAGAACTCGACCATGTCCGGGGGGAGGTCGATGATGCTCATGGCGCCCTTGCTCGAGCAGTAGATCTCCGGGTGGCGGCTGACCTCGAGCACGTCGGCATGCCGGGTGACGGCGCGGTACCCGCGTCCGGGCGGTGGTGCCATCGAGGAGGAGGCCGTCAAGTCGGGCTCGGTGAAATAGGCGAGGGGGCGCTCGGCCCGAAGCAACGCGAACGCCCGCTCTCGTTCATCTATCGGCAGTGCCCAGAATCCGATGTCCGACAGGTCGATATCGTCGACCCTCATCGTCGGCAGTTGGGGCACGGGCCAAACCCTAGCTAGGTTGAGGGTCCCGGTGGTGAGGAGCCTGAACGGCTGCCACTGTGCGTGAGGCCAGCAGTTCCCGGGCCTCCGCGAGCCGACCGTCGGCGATGAGCGGAATGAGATCGTCGAACACGCCTGGCCAGTCGGACGCGTCGACTGTCCCACCTGCCTCCAGTACAGCCTGGCGGCGCTCGCCGACGAGGGTCGCCAACATGGCGATGTCCGGTCCGACGACGACAGCGATCCGGTCGCGTAGCCAGCGGGCCAGCGCCGGGCTCGACCCGTCGGTCGACACGGCCACCGTGACCGGACCGGCACGGTGGACAGCGGGGAGCACCACGGTCCCGGGCGCGGCCCGCTGCAGGGTGCCGCCAGACACACTGCCGTCCACGGCGCCGATAGCGGTGTCGGCCCGATTGACCAGTGCTCGGCCGGCCAGAGCATCTGAGGTCACCCGGGCGTCCACCTCACTGTCTCCGGTGGCGGAGACCACCAGGAGATAGTCGGCCGCCTCGGTCGGGGCGTAGCTCCGGGCATGCACGGTCAGCTCGCCTCCCGAAGGGACGGCGGCGACGAGGGCGCGGACCTCGTCGCCGATGTCGGGGGCGACGATCGTGACCAGCGCCCCGGCGTCGATCAGGCTCTGCGCTTTTCGGGCCGCGACCGGCCCGGCCCCGACCACCAGGCATGGGGCTCCGGCTACGCGAACGACCAGAGGAAAGGAGCGCGGGCCGTTTCCGGCGGTCTCCCGGTCGGGACTCTGGCCGGTGTCGGCGGGGTGCGTGTCCATGGCGATGGGGTCCTGGCGTGGGTACGGGGTGGTTTCGGGCCGTCCGACCGCACGCTGCTGGCGGGGTAGCCGTGTGGGCCCGGCTGTCGTATTCTTGCTGCTGGCGTACCCGCTGACCTGCCTCTCTTCCGCTCGGGAATCTTCTAAAACCTGATCGGGTTAGTCATGTATAGTTTCCGATAGTGATCGGTGGAGCAGGAGAGCCGCTGATCGAGGGTGCCGAACGGCGCCCGGTGCAGTCGGGTAGGACCGGACGGACCGAGTGGGACGGGCAGGCCCCACCGCTCCTGACGGGAGAGGATGAGTCGACGTGAAGCTGAGCGTGGTGGACAACCGGACGAGGCTGGCCGAGCTGGCCGTCGACCCCGCCGTGGCGCGGTTGCGCCGGGAGATGGCCGAGCGCTCGGCCGCCTTCGAGACGGCACCCGCCGGGCTGATCGTGGCCTGGGCCGTCGAACGATTCGGTCCGAAGCTGGCCATCTCGTGCTCGTTCCAGGAGGCAGTGCTGATCGACATCGCCGTGGCCGTCGACCCGTCCATCGAAGTCGTGTTCCTCGACACCGGCTCCCATTTCCCGGAGACGCTCGAGTACGTCGAGACCATCCGGTCGCTCTACGACCTGAACCTGACCGTGACCCATCCCGTCGCCGGTGCCGACGAGCATCCCTGTGGCACCGCCCAGTGCTGCGAGTTCCGCAAGGTCCGTCCGCTCCGCCAGGCGATGTCGGGCAAGGACGGTTGGTTGACCGGACTCAAGCGGTCGGACGCCCCGACCCGGCGGCACGCCCCGATCGTCTCCTACGACGACAGCTGGGGCATGGTCAAGATCAACCCGTTGGCGACCTGGACCCACCAGGACCTGGTCAGCTACGCCGAGGACCACGGTATTCCCCAGCACCCCCTGCGCTCCGAGGGCTACATCTCCATCGGCTGCGCCCCGACCACCCGACCGGTGGTCGAAGGGGAGGACCTACGCGCCGGCCGTTGGGCCGACTCGGACAAGGTCGAGTGCGGGCTGCACTTCTGACATGACCAGGCGCTGACATGACCAAGGACCGCGACGAGCTGTACGGCCTGCATCTGCGCGGGTCGGATCGGCCCATGCCGTTCATGAACCCGTACCGCAAGACGGGCGAGCTGAACGAGATCGAGCTGCTCAAGCTCGAACGCCACCCCCTCGAGATCGCCGATGCCATCATCGACACGTACTCGAAGGAGGGGCCGGCCGGCATCGCCAAGATCCCCGGCGAGGTCGAGCGCCTGAAGTGGGCCGGGATCTATCCCCAGAAGCAGGGCGGCGACGCCTTCATGATGCGGGTCAAGATCCCCGGCGGTTTCCTCACCGCACCCCAAGCCCGGGAGATCGGCGTCGCCGCCGACGCCTTCGGCGAAGGTCCCGACGGAACCGAGTCGCGCGTGTTCGGGTCGCGCTATGCCGACCTCACCACCCGCCAGACGGTGCAGATCCACTGGCTCCGCATCGAGGACATCCCCCGGATCTGGCGCCGGTTCGCCGCCGTCGGGCTGACGACGGTGCAGGCGTGTGGCGACTCGGCCCGCAATGTCCTTAGCTGCCCGGTATCCGGTGTCGATGCCGACGAGGCCTTCGACGCGCTCCCCATCGCCCGGGCCGTGTCCGACTTCTTCACCGGCAACCGCGAGTACGCCAACCTCCCGAGAAAGTTCAAGATGTCGGTGTCGGGCTGTCTCGAGGACTGTGCCCAGGCCGAGATCAACGACATCGGACTGTGGCCGGCCCGGGCTGCCGACGGTTCGCTGGGATTCAACCTGCTGGTCGGGGGCGGCCTGTCCGACGGCGAGCGGATGGCCTCGGACATCGACGTCTTCGTCGCCCAGGACCAGGCGGTCGAAGTCACCCGGGCCATCGCCCAACTGTTCGGCGAGCTGGGCAACCGTGAGAACCGCGGTCTGGCCCGGATGCGGTACCTGGTCCAGGAGCTCGGGCCCGAGGGGTTCCGTGAGGAGCTCGGCATACGGGCCCGGTTCGATCTGGTTCCGGCCGGCGAGGACCTCACCCGCCGCTACCGGGGCGACCACGTGGGCATCCACCCCCAGAAGCAGGACGGGTACTTCTACGTGGGCTGCTCGGTCCCGGTGGGGCGCATGCAGGGTATCGAGCTGGTCGAGGCCGCCCGGCTGGCCGACACCTATGGGGATGGGACGCTCCGGATAGGAACCGACCAGAACATCACCTTCACCGGGGTCCATGGCGACCGGATCGACGCGCTCCTGGCCGAGGATCTCCTGGGCAAGTACTCGCCGTTTCCCGGTCCGTTCAGTCGGGGAGTGGTGGCCTGCACCGGTTCCGAATTCTGCCGTTACGCCATCGTTGAGACGAAGGAGCGGGCGGTCAAGTGGGCCCGCTTCCTCGATGAGCAGCTGGCCGGTGAGCCGGTAGGGGCCGCACCCGTGCCCGGCGCCCACTCGCCCAAGGGCGAGGATTCCGGAATCATCCGGATGCACTTCTCGGGTTGTTCCGCCAGCTGCGCCCAGCCCCAGATCGCCGACATCGGCTTCCGCGGTGATGTGGCCAAGGTGGGGAACCACTTGGCCGAGGCCGTAGATATCGGCATGGGCGGCTCGCTGGGCGCCGACTCCGGCTTCATCGACTGGATCGAAAATGCCCGCCCGGTCAACGACGTCCCTGACGCCCTGCTCCGTGTCGTCCGCCGCTACCAGTCCGAACGGCGCCCCGACGAGACCTTCTACAATTGGGCCCGCCGGGTCCCGAACGACGACCTGCGGTCCACACTGACGGCCGAGGGAACCGGTACTCCGGTGACGATCTCCGGCGGATCGGGAGGTGGCAGGTGAAGGCCTATCGGATCCGCCAGGAGATCAACGGGATCGAGGAGCCGCCGGGCAAGACGTGGTTCTTCGAGCTCCAAGCCGGGGTGATCGACGCCGGTCGTTGCATCCAATGCGGCACCTGTGTCGCCGCGTGCCCGTCGAATTCGATCGGGGTGGATCCCGACACCGATCTGCCCGAGCTGGTCAAGATGTGCACCGGTTGCGCTCTCTGTTGGGATTTCTGCCCTCGCGGCGGTCTCCGTTACGAGGCGCTGTGGCCGCCGTCGACGGTGATGCCGGGGGCGACAGCCGACGAGATCGCGGCAGCATCGGTCGAACGGGCCGACTCCAGCGACACCTACTGGAAGATCACCGGCGGCCCTCCGGGCGACGGTCTGGGTGCAGTGACGGACGCCTACGCGGTGCGGGCCGGTGCCCGACCTGACGGGGCCCAGGACGGCGGTGTCGTCTCGGCACTGCTGATAGCGGCGCTGGCTGCCGGTGACATCGACGGGGCGGTGGTGACCCGGCCGAGCGACGACCCCGAGCAGCCGTGGAAGGGTGTGTCCTTCCTGGCCACGACGGCGAAGGAGATCATCGAATCCGCCGGCAGCTTCTACAACCAGACGATGGCTCTGGCCGAGCTGGATCTGTCCCGTTACAGCCTGCCGGCCAAGCCGCGCATCGCCGTCGTCGGCACTCCGTGCGAGATCCAGGGGATCCGGGCCATGCAGTCGCGCCGCTGGCCCACCGGTGCGCACCGGATCGACGCTGTCGTCCTGACCATCGCCCTGCTGTGCACGAAGAGCTTCGACTACCGGGGACTGATGCTGGACCTGCTCCGCCAGGACCGCGATATCGACATCGACCGGGTGAGCAAGGTGGATGTCATCCGAGGTCGGATGATCGTCGAGTACCGGGACGGCGAGCTGGCGGTGGACGAACCGGTCAAGAACTTCCACGGCGCCGCCCTCAAGGGGTGCGACGAGTGTGCAGACTTCCTCGGGCGCAGCGCCGACTTGTCGGTGGGCAGCGTGGGGGCCTCAGACGGATGGAGCAGCGTGTTGGTACGCACCGAGCGGGGCCGGCGGGCCCTCGACAACGCCCGTGGCCGCCTCGACTTCCGGGAGCTCGACAGCCCCGAGGCGCTGGTCAAGCTGGACGCGTTCGACAAGCGGGTGGCCTTCGACAGCTTGCGCCGGCCCTTCGATCCCGATGCGCCGCTGTTCATCGACTACGCCGAACACGTCTCCAACTACGACGGGACGGACCGGGCCCCGGTCATCGCCGACCGGTGACCGGTGACGGCCGCCGGGTTGGCTAGCGTGGGGTCCGTGACCACAGTCGACGACACCGCTCCTGGTGGCTCGACGCCGCTCCTGGAGTTTCCACCGGAGCCGGAGGAGTTGCGCACCGGGCTGCGCGACGCACTGCTGGCGGGCGGCGACTGGCGAGAGGGATTCTCCGACGACATCTGCATCGGCGTCTGGCTGTGGAGCCGGTGGCAGCCGGTACTCGAGCCGGGCGGGTGCGGGCGCGAGGAGTTCGTCGACATCGTCATCGCCAACCGGCGGGAGCTCTGGTTGTGGCTATTGGGCGACCGCCAGTGGGAGCAGTACATCACCGGTCTGGCCGGCCGGGTGATCCGCCGGATGCCGCCCATGGCCGACCGGTGACCGGCCACCCGACCCGCTGAGGAGGACACCATGCCGAACGTGACCGTGCCTGAAGGTGCCGATCCGCTGATGTACGTATGGACCAGCCTGGCCAAGCCGCTGACGGCGGCGGCGGGGGGCTTCACCCATGCGGTGTACGAGAATTCGAAGCTCTCCCTGCGGGAGTTCGAGGCGGCCCGGATCACCATCGCCCGCATCAACGACTGCGCCATGTGCCTGGACTGGCGCACCGCCCGAGACGTGCCCTCGAGGGGCGCCTCCCCCGACGAAGTGCCGGAATCACTGTACGAAGCCGTCGGATCCGTCGACGGATCGGGGCTGACCGAGCGCGAGCGCCTGGCCGCCGAGTTCGCCGAGCGCTTCGCCACCGAGCACCGCACCATGGACGCCGAGTTCTGGGACCGCCTACACGCCGCATACAGCGACGACGAGCTGGTCGACCTGGCCCTGTGCGTGGGGTCGTGGCTGGCTTTCGGACGGTTCAACCAGGTCTTCGACATCGACGGTGCCTGCCGGGTGCCGGCCCACTCGGGTGCGTCGGACGCTCTCGTCCGAGACTGAGCGCCGGCGAGACTGAGCGTCGAGGAGCACGGTATGGAGAAGGTGATCGCCCTGGTCTGGGGCCAAGGTGACCCGGAGTCGGGAGACACCTTGCGCCACCAGCTGATCGAGGACACGGTGCCCCGACTGCGGCGGAGCGGTGCCCGTGGCGTCACCTTCAACGTGCACGACTCGGCGGCCGACCCGGCCCCATCTCCGGCGCCACCTCCCGAAGGAGAGCAGCCACACGTGGCCCAGCTGTCGATGTGGTTCGACTGCTACGAGCGCAACGCCGGTCTCGACGATGCACTGGCCGCTCTGGGACTCACGACCGCCTCCTATCTGGTGGTGGAGTCCCTCTACGACGACTACGGCACCACCCCGTACGCCGAGCGGCGCGACTGGCCCGATGGCGAACGGTCGCCCGGTGTGCTCACCGTGGCCCTGATCCACCGGCCCGAGGGTCTCGACTACAAGGACTGGATCCGGCTCTGGCACGGGACGCAGTCGCCGGTGTCGGGTGAGCTCCAGCCCCGCACCCGCTACGTCCGCAACGAAGTGGTGCGGACCCTGACCGAGGGCGCACCCGAGGTCGATGGCATCGTGGAGGAGGGTTGGCCGTCGGTCGATCACGTGGCGGACCCGAAGCTCTTCTTCAACGCCGCCAACGACGAGGAGCTCGGGGCCAACGTGACCCGGATGCTGGAGAGCGTCTCGGCCTGCCTCGATCTCGGGCGCCTGCGTAGCTCGACCATGAGCGAGTACCTGGTGGCACCCCTGTACTGACCGAGTCGGTCTCGCCGGTAGGTGCCCCGGGCATCGACCGGTGCGGGCATCACCTACGCTCGCTGTCTGGCCCACCGCCGGCCCGAGCCGGCGGCGACATCGGAGGAAGCACCCGTGGGACTGTCCATCGGCATCGTCGGTCTCCCCAACGTGGGGAAGTCCACCCTGTTCAACGCCCTGACCCGCAATGAGGTCCTGGCCGCCAACTATCCCTTCGCCACCATCGAGCCGAACGTCGGTGTGGTGGCCGTACCCGACCCGCGGCTGGCCCGACTGGCCGAGATCTACGAGTCCAAGGAGATCCTGCCGGCCATGGTCACCTTCGTGGACATCGCCGGAATCGTCCAGGGCGCGTCGGAAGGGGAGGGCCTGGGCAACAAGTTTCTGGCCGCCATCCGCGAGAGCGATGCCATCTGCCAGGTGGTGCGGGTGTTCGAGGACCCCGATGTGATCCACGTCGACGGTCGGATCGAGCCCGGAAGCGACATCGAGACCATCAATACCGAGCTCATCCTGGCCGACCTGCAGACCGTCGACAGCCGGATCACCAAGTTGGCCAAGGAGTCGCGCAAGCAACCCGATCTGGTGCCGCAGCTGCGCGCCGCCGAACAAGCGCGGGAGGTCCTCGATTCCGGCCGCACGGTGGCGTCGGCGGTGGCGGCCCACGAGATCGATCCAGCACTACTGGCTGACCTGCACCTGTTGAGCGCCAAGCCCTTCATTTACGTGTTCAACGTCGACGAGGACTCGCTCGGCGACGCCGAACTGGCTGCCCGGCTCAAGGGACTGGTGGCACCGGCCGAGGCGGTCGTGTTGTGTGCGCAGATCGAGGCCGAGGTCGCCGCCCTCGACCCCGAAGATGCCGCCGAGCTACTGGCCGGTTACGGACAGGAGGAGTCGGGGTTGGTCCAGCTGGTCCACGTCGGGTTCCACACCCTCGGACTGCAGACCTTCCTGACCGCCGGTCCGAAGGAGTCCCGGGCGTGGACCATCCACATCGGCGATACCGCCCCACAGGCGGCCGGAACCATCCACACCGACTTCGAGCGGGGCTTCATCAAAGCCGAGGTGGTGGGATTCGACGACCTGGTCGAGGCCGGCTCGGTGGCTGCCGTCCGGGCGGCGGGCAAGGCGCGGGTGGAGGGCAAGGAGTACGTGATGCAGGACGGGGACGTAGTGGAGTTCCGGTTCAACGTCTGAGGGTTATCTGTCCAGGTCACTGGCGACGAAATGCCTCAGGTCTCTGAAGTGATTGTCACCTCATTCTGGGATGACTCGCTGCCCGATCCCGCGGGCCAAGCCGACATGGGCCAGTCGCCCCATTTCGAGCGCCGAACCCGGAGCTGCAAGCGGCGGAACTTCCAGCTCGACGGGTTCGACAAATGGAACATACCCAGCACAAATGGAGCCAAACCTGAAAGATCTCCGCCAATCCAATACCCGGGATGGGCGACGGGGTACCGGGGTGATCGACAGCAGGCTGAAGGTCGGTAGGCCACGGGCTTTTCGAGTCCGGGGGGCACAGGTGGCTCTTACCTGGCACCAATGTTCGCTGACTACCGTGCAAGCGCCGGGCCCGTCGAGTTGAAGGTCCCGCCACCTTCGGCTCCGGGTCCGGCGCTTACTTCGATCAATCCCGCGCCGTCACCAGCACGGGACACCCTGAGTTACCTTGGACCGATGGCGAAGCGTGTGCGCATGGACGGAGAGCTCGTCGTACTCCCTCTGTCGAGCGCGGCCGCGTCGGTCAACTACCGACTACGGGCGTCGACAATGAGGCCGAGGGCGACACCGTTCCGGTCCGACGTCTGACGTCGGTGACCTGATGGGCGCGGGAGTCGCCGGGGATGATCGTCCGGCCGTCGCCCTCACCGGAGTCGCTGTCGTGCGAGACGGGACCGTGATCCTCGACGACGTGTCGTGGACGGTCAGACCAGGGGAGCGATGGGCACTGCTCGGGCCTAACGGATCGGGCAAGACCACCCTGCTGCGGGTGGCAGGTGCCGGCCTATGGCCGACCCGGGGCACGGTCGAGATCCTGGGTGCCCGGCTGGGCCGGGTGGACATGCGCGAGCTGCGTCGCAGGATCACGGTGGTGAGCGCCTCGGTGGCGCGCAACCTACGACCGGCCCAGCCGGCACTCGATGTCGTGCTGACCGGGCGTTACGCCGCCCTTGAAACGTGGTGGAACGAGTACACCGACGAGGATCGAGACCGAGCCGCAGCCCTTCTCGACGAAGCCGGCTTCGGCGGTGAGGCGTTCGGCGCCCGGGCCTTCGGCCTGCTGTCCGAGGGTGAGCGCCAGCAGGTTCTGCTCGCTCGCGGCGCTGATGGGCGACCCCGAACTGATCCTGATGGACGAACCGGCTGCCGGGCTCGACCTCGGCGCCCGGGAGCGTCTGTTGGCCCGGCTGGCCGGACTGGCAGCCGATCCGGAAGTCCCGCCGATGGTGCTGGTCACCCACCACCTGGAGGAGATTCCCCCCGGGATCACCCACGCCGCCCTGCTGCGTGGTGGACGACTGGTCGGATCGGGACCGATCGCCCATGTGTTGACCGACGCGGCCGTGTCCCACGCGTTCGGGGTCGAAGTGGCCGTCGAGCGCCGGGCCGGGCGCTGGCGGGCCATCGCCACCACCGGCTGACTGACCTGGGCGTAGGCACCTGGGGGAAGAACGCCGGGGGGCCAGGTGTTGGACCTGGTGACACGACGTCAGCGAGCGTCGTCCCCCGCACCCGAGGAGTTCTCATGCCTGACACCGCCGCCGAAACGACCGTCGTCGACTTCTGGTTCGACCCGTTGTGCCCATGGGCATGGATCACCTCTCGGTGGATCCTGAACGCCGCCGAGGTACGCGACCTCGAGGTGCGGTGGCACGTGATGTCCCTGGCCGAGTTGAACTCGGGCCGGGACGATCTGCCGGAGACGTACAAGGATCTGATGACGCAGGCCTGGGGTCCCGTCCGGGTGGTCGTGGCCGCCGGACAGACTCACGGTGCCGAGGTCATCGGCCCCTTGTACACCGCCCTCGGGACCCGGTTCCACGTGCAGGGTGAGGAGCGTGACCGGGACACGATCGGCAAGGCGCTGGCCGATGTCGGACTTCCCGCCGACCTGCTGGACGCCATCGACTCCGATGAGTACGACGAGGCGCTCCGGGAGTCTCACTACGACGGGATCAACCGGGTCGGGATGGACGTCGGCACACCGGTCGTCTCCGTCGGTGGTGTGGCCTTCTTCGGGCCGGTGGTCACTCCGGCCCCGAAGGGTGAGGCCGCCGGGAAGCTGTGGGACGGCGTGCTGGCTGTAGCCGGCACCGAAGGCTTCTACGAACTGAAGCGGACCCGTGAGGCGGCGCCGTCGTTCGATTGATGTCGTTCGATTGATTGGCGCCGGTCAGTGCACCAGTGACAGGACCAGCAGACCCTGCGCCAGGTGGTAGGTGACGTGAACGACCAGCTTGCCGCGAGGGATCGGGCGAACGAACCGGTCGACGGCGAGCACCGCGTCGGACACAACGAAGAAGGCGGCACCCATGGCTGCCGCCAACACGCCGACATTGAAGGCCAACACGGCCATGGTGGCGATGGCGACCAGGTAGACGGCAACAGGGGGGATCAGCTCACGATGGCCGTCCCGGACCAGCGATCGGAACATGAGCGTGGCGGGCACGATCGTCGCCGCCACGACGACCGCGGTGGCCACGGATAGCCCCAGGGCCGAGAAGGCGAACGGTGGGTCGCCCAATGGTGAAGGCGGCTGCAAAAAACCCACGATGAACAGCAGATGGCCGGCGAGGAAGGCCGAAAGGCCCGCCACGAACGGGTCGCTGGGCAGCATGAGGAGCACATCGCCGACCAGGCAGCAGGTCAGGGCGGCCACGAACCACCACCGGCGATCGACAAGGTCGGTGTGACCGGCCGGGAGTACGGCGGCCGCCGCGATGAGGGCGACCAGCACCGCCGGTTTGGCCACATACTCGAGTCGCCGGTCGTCCCGAGCCACCGCCACCCAGTCCCCGGCGGCCGCGGCGGCGGCGATGCCGACCAGGATCCAGAAGGCGGTCACGGCGCCGACGCTACCGGCCGGGTCGGTCACCGACGGTGAGCATCCACCACTGTGGAATTCGTCGTCACTACCGTTTGTAGCGGCAACGGCCGGCCGAGGAGGTGGTGTGCCCGTGGTTCTGGTGATCATCATCGTGGTGGCCTGGGCCGTCATCCTCGGTCCTGGCCTGATCAGGCGGCGTGCCCGGGGCGGCGGCGACCAGTCGATCACCCACTTCCACCACCAGCTGCGGGTCCTCGAGCATTCCGCCCCCGAACCGATCGTCGCTCCTGCCTATCGGCTGCGCTCGGTCGACGGGAACGGGTCGCCAACGGGGATCAACTATCCAGATACCGGCAAGCCGCCGGTGCTCACGGTGGTCGGAGCCAAGGAGTTGCCCCGACCCGCCCTCGCCTTCCTGGGTGAACCCGCCTCCGTCGAAGCCGAACCAGCCCCCGAAGACCGGGAGGCATCCCCGCCCGCCCGATCGATCCCGGCCGAGCGACTCGACCGACCGGCCGTCGCGGTGGACCCGACCCGCGACCCTCGGGACCAGTGGGCGTTCGAGTCCCCGGCCTATTCCGACTTCGCCGACGGATCCGCACCTCGGGTCGCCGGCCCACGGGGCATGGATTCGCCGGCGCGGGAGGAGGCCCGCCGCCGCCGCCGTGACACGCTGTCGGTACTCGCCGTCGTGTTCGTGACCACCCTGCTCCTCGGAGTCGTCACCGGCGCCACGGCCATGTGGGCGCTCTGCGCGTTCGACGGCGCGGCCCTGGTCGCCTACGTGGCACTCATGGTCCATCTACGGCGTAGGGCCGTGGAACGTGAGCGAAAGCTGCACTACCTGGAACCCCGCGCCGACGCCCGCCGGAGCCGGGCCGGGGAGCCGGCGACGTACGTCAGTGGTCGCTATGCCCATCCTTCCAATCAGCAGGCGATCGCCCGCTGATCGTCCTGTCATGTCAAGGCCGGCATTGGTAGGGTCTGGGCCATGAACTCCGACACCAGCGCAGCCACCATCGCCCGTAGGTCCGAGTTGGCCACAGTGGTCTCCTCGGCTCTGGAGGACCGCCGACTTCTGACCCACCCGTTCTACCGGCGGTGGGAGGCGGGCGAGCTGTCGTCAGCCGAGCTGGCCGAGTACGCAGTGCACTACCGGGCCTTCGAGTCGGTTCTCCCCGAGGTGCTGGCTACCGTCGTCGCCCAGCTGACAGCCGACGGTGAACACGAGGCGGCCGATTTGGTGGCCCGGAACCTCGCCGACGAGCAGGGCAATCCGGAGCCGCACCTGGCGCTCTTCGATGCCTTCGCCGCCGCCATACCCGCAGCCCCGCGGGCCACGACACCCGGACCCGCGGCACGTGAGCTGGCCGACAGCTACCGGGCTCTGGTCCGCCAGTCGCCTGTAGCCGCCATCGCCGGACTTGCCGCCTACGAGTCCCAGGCCGCAGCCATCGCCGCCACCAAGGGCGACGGTCTCCGCCGCTGGTACGGCATGGACGCGGCGGGCACCCGTTTCTGGGACGTGCATTCAAGCATGGACGTTGACCATGGGGATTGGGCCGTCGACGCGCTGGCCCTTCTCGGAGCTGAGGCCGACGAGGTGTCCGATGGTGCACGGCGTGCCGCCGACGCCTGGTGGGCGCTGCTCGACGAGCGCCAGTCCGAGTATCTGGCGGCCTGAAGCCGCCGCGGCTCTCAGATCACTCCACCCGCTGGAGTGCGCCTCAGGGAGGCGTGACCCGCTGGTCCCGGCGGTCGTCGGTGATCTTGCGATAGATCCCCTCTATCTCGCGACTGGCCCCGGTCACATCGAACATGGCGCTCTTCTCGTGCGCTGCCCGACCGAGGCGATCGCGCAGAGTCGGATCGGCGGCCACCCGCTGCAGTGCGTCAGCCAGTTTTTCGGGGTCCCCCGGTGGGACGATCAGGCCCTCGACCTCGTCGGTGATGACCTGGGGAACCCCGCCCACTGACGTGGCGACGATGGGCAGGCCCATGCTGGTGGCTTCCATCAGGGTGACGGGCATTCCCTCCTGACGCGAGGCCAGCACGTAGATGTCGGCGGCCGCCATGAGACGGAGCACGTCGTCGCGCTGACCGAGGAACTGCATACGGTCACCGAGTCCGAGGGCGCGGTGGCGCTCACGTATCTCGTCTTCCATGGGGCCGCCGCCCACAGCCGCCACCCGGATCGGCACGTCGCGCTCGGCCAGGATGCGGGTGGCATCGAGCAGGACGTCATAGCCCTTCTCGGGGCGGATGTTGGCGACCGTCAACAACAGCAGGTCCCCGTCGGGTATGCCGAGTTCGGCACGGACCTCGGTGCGGATCCGGTCCCTATCGGCGGTCAGCTTGTCGGCCTGGGTCCGGCTCACTCCGTGCACGATCACCCGGGCACGGCCTTGGAGCGCCGGTGGGAGCGCGTCGAACGCGGCCTGGGACACGACGATGAGCGACTGGTCCCGACTGATTCCGGCCCGGTTGACCCCTTTGGTGATCACCGCCGCCAAGTTCCACAGGCTGTGCTCGGTATAGACGACCGCCGGGCGTTCGGCCCGTGGGATGGTGGCAACGGCCAGGCGGCCGAGCGCGGCGGTGTAGGGCAGATGGAAGTGGACGACGTCGATCCGTCCAGCAATGACGAGGGAGCGGAGCCGACCGAGCCAGCTGAGGTCGGCGCTCCGGGAGGCGCCCAGCGAGTGCACCTCCGTGCCCCCGGCGCGCACGGCGTCGGCCAGTCCGTCGAACCCGGCCAATACGTGTGCCACCTCGTAGTGGAAGCCGTTACGGTCGCCGGCGGCGACCGTCTCCATCAACAGCCGTTCGGCGCCCCCGAAACTCAGGCCTTTGATGACCAGGAGAATGCGCAGCCGCCGGCGGTTCTCGTCCGCATCGCCGTCCGGCCCCTGGTCCACCGGGCGATCGTACAGCGTGGCCGGTGCCTGGCGTCCTGGTCCCCGGGTGCAGCCCGGTGCCTTGACAGGCACGGAGCCAGCGCTGATGATCGCGTGATGACCGAGTCCGGAGGCGTCGTACGCGCGCCCTCCGGCCCCAGGGCATCGGGCCGGGCCCGGGCGGAGGACTGACCGCATGTGCGGCATCACCGGGCTGTTCGACCCGGCACGATCGACGTCATCGGAGGAGTTCGACCTGGTCGTGTCGGCCATGACGGCGACGCTCGTGCACCGCGGTCCCGACGACCGTGGTCTGTGGTCCGATGCTGAACACGGGGTGGGGTTCGGCTACCGGCGTCTTGCCGTCGTAGGGCTCGGCATCGGGGGCGCCCAGCCGATGGTGTCCCGCGACGGCCGCTGGGTCCTGGTCTTCAACGGCGAGATCTACAACCACCCGGAGTTGTGGCATCGGCTGGTGACCGAAGGCGTTTCCTTCCGCGGCGGTTCGGACACCGAGGTCCTCCTCGAGGCCATCGCCCACTGGGGGCTCGATGCCGCGCTCGACGCCGCCGAGGGGATGTTCGCCATCGGCCTGTGGGACCGACAGGATCGGGTGCTGCACCTGATCCGTGACCGGTTCGGCGAAAAGCCCCTCTACTACGGCTGGATCGGCCGTCGCCTGGTATTCGGGTCGGAGCTCAAAGCACTCTGCACCGTCCCCGGGTTCACCCCGGAGATCGACCGCGACGCGGTGGCCCTCTACCTCCGTCACAACTGCGTTCCCGCGCCCCACACCATCTACCGGGGAATCACCAAGCTCCTTCCCGGGCAGCGCGTCGTCTTCGGGCTGGGCTCAACTGTCGGTACGCTGCCCGAACCGTTGGTCTACTGGTCGGCGCGCGATGCCATCGACCGAGCTCGGGATCGACCCATCGGGGGATCGTCGGAAGAGATGGCGGACCAGCTGGAGGAAGTCCTGTCGGCGTCCGTTGCCTCCCGGATGGTGGCCGACGTGCCCGTAGGTGCGTTCCTGTCCGGCGGGATCGACTCGAGTGTGGTGGTGGCGCTGATGCAGCGGCACAGTACCCACCGGGTGCGGACGTTCACCATCGGGTTCGCCAACCCGGTGTTCGACGAGTCGGCCGACGCAGCCGCGGTTGCCGCCCACCTCGGCACCGATCACACGCCGCTGCAGGTCGGTGACTCGGTGGCAGAGGACATCGTTGCCCAGATCCCCGATATCTGGGACGAACCGTTCGGCGACGTGTCGGCGATTCCCATGCACCTGGTCAGCAAGCTGGCCCGGACGCAGGTCACGGTGGCCCTCTCGGGCGACGGGGGCGATGAGCTGTTCGCCGGCTACAACCGCCACGCCTGGCTCGAGCGGTTGTGGACGCGGGCGGCACCACTTCCTGACCGGGTCCGCCGAGCCGTCGGATCGACGCTCCTCGCCGTCCCACCGGGACTGGTCGACGGGGTGGGACGGGCCAGCGGGCTGCTTCCGGCCCGGATGCGGATCCGCAACGCGACCTACAAGGTCACCAAGGTCGCCAAGGTGCTTTCCTCGTTGGGCCCTGAGGACGCCTATCTGGCCCTGGTCTCGATGTGGGACGACGCCGAGTCCGTCGCTCTGGGTGCAGGGGCCGGCGCGTCACTGGCATCGAGGCCATCGGAGTGGCCGGCGCTCGACGGCATCACCGAGCAGATGATGTGGCTCGATCTGGTCGGCTACCTTCCCGACGACATCCTCACCAAGCTCGACCGGGCAGCCATGGCCACGTCGCTCGAGTCGAGGGTCCCGTTCCTCGACCGGGATGTGTTCGACGTGGCCTGGCGGCTCCCGTTGTCGGCCAAGCTCCACCAAGGGACCACGAAGTGGATACTCCGCCAGGTCCTGTACCGCCACGTCCCGGCCGAGCTGATCGAGCGGCCGAAGATGGGCTTCGGGTTCCCGATCGGCGCCATGCTGCGCGGTCCCCTGCGGCCCTGGGGGGAGGAGATGCTCGGTGAAGCCCGGCTGAGGCGACAGGGTGTGCTCGACCCCGAACCGATCCGACGGGCATGGGACCTCCACCAGCGCGGTCGACAGGATCTGGCCTATGAGCTCTGGACGGTGCTGGCACTCCAGGCGTGGATCGAACGGTGGATGCCCGGGCTCTGACCAACCGGATCGACCCTGTGGTCGGGTCGCATCCCGGAAGTTCATGCTTGACTACCGGTAGTGCACCCGTTACGCGATTTGCCCAAGGGCTTTTGGGGGCTCTGGGCCATCGGCATCGTCGTTTTGGGCTACGCGCTTGCCGCCTTTACATGGAGCTTTCTCCGTCCCGAGCACAGTATTTCCCAGTTGGCGACCCCGTTCGTGCCGCTGACGATTGGTTTGAGTGTCAATCTGGTGATCTCACTGCGGAGGAACGTGGAAGTTCTCGGCCTCGCATCGGAGCCCGAACTCGAACTGACCCAACTACCGGTCAACGGCGGTGTGTACTGTGGAGCCCGGTACGGCAATTCCGGTTGGGGTCCGGTTGAGCGCACGGGGATAACAGGAGGGGGAGCATGGCGCCGGACGCCGGTATCGACGGTGACCAACAAGCCCGCAAGCGTGGCTGTCGGCTCGTCACGACGTCGCTGACCGCCCGTGTCCTCCTGGCCAACCAGCTCCGGTCGCTCACTGAGATCGACTGGACCGTGGTGTGCGGAGACCGCTACGACGACCCCGTCGACGGCGTCCGCGTACAGGTGATTCCGATGCGCCGTGAGTTCGCCCGATCCGACTTCCGGTCGGCTGTCCAACTGTGGCGCTACCTGCGCCAACAACGGTTCGACATGGTGCAGACCCACACTCCCAAGGCGTCCTTCCTCGGGCTCCCGGCGGCCAGGCTGGTCGGGAGTCCGGCTGTGTACACGGTCCACGGATCGCTCTATTTCGCCGGGAACTCCAGGGTGGCGAATCTCCTCGGCTGGTGCTTCGAGCGGTGGTGCTGTTCGTGGGCCACCAGTGTCCTCGTGCAGAGCAGCGAAGACGAAGGCGTGCTGCCGCGGGTCCACATCGCGCCGGCCGCCAAGGTCCACTATCTGGGCAACGGCATCGTGCTCGACCGTTTCCTGGCGCCGGTGGCGCCCGCGCTTACCCGGGACCGACCGGTGGTGCTGATGGTCAGCCGTCTGGTCCGCGAGAAGGGGTGTGCCGACTTCCTCGAGATGGCGGCCCGACTTTCCCACATCGCCGACTTCGTGCACGTGGGACCGATGGAGCACGACCAGAGCGATGCGCTCACCGATGAGGAGGTGGAGGCTGCGGCGGGCACGGTGACGTTCATCGGCGAGGTCGACGACGTGCGCCCCTATCTCTCATCGGCGGCCATCGTCGTCCTTCCCTCCTACCGCGAGGGGATCCCCCGGGCCGCCATGGAGGCGGCGGCTACCGGCCGGCCGGTGGCCGCCTATGACATCCGCGGCGTGCGCGAGGTGATCGACCCCGGTCTCGGGCTCCTGGCCCCGCGGGGCGACGTGGCCGTGCTGACCGCGGTGGTCAGGTCCCTGATCGAGGACCCCGACCGGTGCGACGAGCTCGGGAAGCTCTGCCGGGAGCGGGTGGTCGAGCGCTTTTCCGAGGATCTGGTGATCGAGCGCCTACGGAAGTTCTACGCGGCCGCGTTCTAAGGTCCGGACCCGGTGGCCTCAGCCGAGCTCGGTGCCGACCACGGACACGAAGGACACCATCTCACCGGGGTAGCCCCCGAGATTGTGGGTGAGGGCCAGGGTCCGGTCGGTGTCGATCTGACGCTCCGGCGTGGCCTCGCCACGCAGCTGGAGCCACGTCTCGAAGAACATCCTCAGGCCCGACGCTCCCACCGGGTGACCGAAGCTCTTCAGGCCGCCATCCGGGTTCACCGGCAGCTGCCCGGTGCGGTCGAAGGTACCGGCCAGGACCTCTTTCCACGCCGATCCCCGCGGGGCGAATCCAAGATCCTCCATGAGGACGAGCTCGGTCGGGGTGAAGCAGTCGTGCACCTCGGCCATGGCCAGCTGGTGGAGAGGGTCGGTGATTCCGGCCTGGGCATAGGCATCCCGGGCGGCCGTGGCGCATTCGGGGAACCAGGTGTAGTCGTACTCGGGGTCGATCAGACCGGAGCCGCTGCCGGCGGCGAACGACAGGGCCTTGATGTAGATCGGCGTGTCGGTATAGCGGTGGGCATCCTCGGCCCGCACCACGATGGCGGCGGCGGCGCCGTCGGCCACACCGGCACAGTCGAAGACGCCGAGGCGACCGGCCACTCGGGGCGAAGCGCAGATGGTCTCCGTGGAGACCTCCTTGCGGAACTGGGCGCGGGGGTTCCGGGCGCCGTTCTGATGGTTCTTCCAGGAGATGCGGGCCAGGACCTCGGTGAGCTCGTCCTCGCTCACCCCGTACTTCTTGCCGTAGGCCGGGGCCACCATCGAGAACATGGCGGCGGCGGTCAAGGTGCGGGACGTGCCGTCGTTGGGAATGGGGAATGCATTGAGCCCCTGGTAGCCGGAGTCCTTGACCTTCTCGGCGCCGAGGGCCATGGCCACGTCGTAGGCGCCGGACGCCACTGCGTAGGCGGCGGCCCGCAGTGCCTCGGATCCGGTGGTGCAGTAGTTCTCCACCCGGGTCACCGGCTTGCCCTCGAGCTGCAGGGGCCGGGCGAGGGTGATCCCGCTCATTCCGGACTGGGCCGTGCCGAACCAGTAGGCATCGACGTCGTCCTTGGTCACCCCGGCCGATGCGAAGGTGTCCTCAGCGGCCTCGACGATCAGATCGTCGAGGCTCTTGTCCCAATGCTCGGCGAAACGGGTGCACCCCATCCCGACGATCGCCACCTGGTCTTTGATTCCGTGTGAAGCCATTGGTCTCCCTACTCTCTTGCTGCGTCAGCAGTCGGCGTCCGGACCGGCCGGGCCTTCCAGAAGTAATCGTGGATGCCGTCGGCCGTGAACAGTCGGCGGAAGGTCATCGCCACCCGGTCACCGATGTCGACGGTGGACGGGTCGACGTCGGTCAGTTCCACCGGGAAACGGCCCCCACCGTCGAAGTCGAGTACGGCGAATACGATTGGCGGGCTCGGCGAGTAGGCCAACCGGTCGATGGTGTAGGTGGCGATGGTGGCCTCGGCGTCGGCCCGGTCGATGGGGGCCATGTCGTCGACGGCGCCGCCGACCATGGACACCCGTGACGGTGGCAGGTGCACGGCCCCCGACGTGCGGTCCTGGCTGCCGACGAATGCGAACTTCCATTCCTCGTTGCGCCATGCGGCTGACGACGACACCCGCTGGGGCTCGGGTCGGCGGGGCGGCTCGGGGGTGACCATGCCCCGCCAGGAGAGGAACTTGCCATAGGGGAGGTCGGCCATGGCGGCGATCTGGTCGGCCACCGGTTCGGCTGCCGTCCACTCGCTGATTGCCGTGGTGGTGCGCAGGATCAACACGTCGGCCCCGTCGGCCAGGGATACCACGGCCACCACCTGGTCGGGGCCGGCCTGCTCGAGTATCGACGCCAGCACCAGACCGGCGTGAGCGGACCCGGTCTGTCCCACCGTGGTGGAGAGGTCGTCGGCCAGGGCGCCGTCACCAACGCCCAGGGCGCGCCCCACTGCTTTGGCGGCCCGTCCGTGCATGCCCGTCACCGCCACCTTGTCCACGTCCTCGGCGGTGACGCCGGCCGCCTTGAGCGCGGCCTGCCAGGCCTCGGCGCCGAGCGGGACATAGCGGGTCTCGCCGAAACGCTCCTCCCATGTCCGCGAGCGGCGGTCGCCGACCGTGCGCCAGCGGTCGAGGAACTCGTCACTGACCGAAGCTCCTCCCAGATACTCGGCGATCACCGGGGCGCCGGGGCCGTCGTCGCCCACCAGTACGGCGGCGGCACCGTCGCCACCGGCGGACTCATCGGCCGAGGTGGGCAACCCGTCGCGCAGATCGGACACCACCACGAGCGTGGTTCCTGTTCCGGTGAGCGCGGTGCGCAGGGCGCCCGGGCCGGAGCGCAGTGCCCCTCCGAAGTCGAAGGCGGCCACGTCGGCCGGTTGGCGGAGGGCGGCGTGCACGGTGGTGGCGTTGGTCTTGTCGAGGTAGGCCGGGGTCGCCGTGGCGAACCACAGAGCCGTCGGCGCGCTGCCGGGGGCGGCCCGCAGGGCCCGCCGTGCCGCCTCCACGCCCATGGTGGTGGTGTCCTCGTCGTGGGAGGCGACGGACCGGGAACCTTTGCCCCCGCCGCTCCCGAAGACGGCGGCCACCGCCGACCGCTGGAGGCGGCGGTAGGGCACATACCCGGCGATACTGACGATCCCCCTGGTCATGGGCGAACCCCGGTCGAACTCGCCTGCGTCATGATGATCCTGGTCCCTTCGTCGTAGCGACGGTCATGGTGGTCCGGTCGGTTCTGCACCCGGCGGGCGCTGGCGTCGTCTGCCCGGTCATCCTATGATGTCCACAGTATCTGACGGTCAGTCAGATAACCAAGGCGGCAGTCGTCGCGCAGTTGAGGATGGAGGCAGGACCATGGACTTCGAGTTCACCCCCGAGCAGCTCGAATTCGTCAAGGACGTCGAGCAGTTCCTCGACGACAACTATGACCCCGAGGTCTTCGACGTCACCCGCGAGAACATGGCCCAGATCGTCGACACCCCGCTCCGCCGCAAGTTCATGGCCAAGCTGGGGGAGAAGGGTTGGCTGGGGATCACCTGGCCGGTCGAGTACGGCGGCCAGGACGGCGACGGTGTCTACGAGTACCTGCTCAACGAGGCGCTGGCCGCCCGGGGCGGCCCCCAGATCGGCAAGGGCGTCGGCATCATCGGCAAGACCATCATCAGCCACGGCAACGAGAAGATGAAGGCGGAGTTCCTCCCCAAGATCCTGAAGAACGAGGTCGAGTTCGCCGTCGGCTACTCCGAGCCCAATGCCGGCTCGGACGCGGCCTCGATGCAGCTCAAGGCCACCCGCGACGGTGACGGCTGGCGCCTCAACGGCCAGAAGACGTGGACCACCTCGGCCCACTTCGCCGACTGGTACTGGGTGGGTGCCCGCACCGATCCCGACGCCCCGAAGCACAGCGGAATCACCTTGTTCCTGGTGCCCATGGATCATCCGGGGATCACCGTCAAGGCCATCTGGACCATGGGCGACGAGCGCACCAACGAGGTCTACCTGGACGACGTGTGGGTGTCGGACGACTATGTCGTCGGCGAGCTCAACCGGGGATTCCAGTACATCTCGGAGGCGCTCGACCTCGAGCGGTTCACCCTGTTCACCTACTCGCCCACCGCCCAGCGCCTCGACCTGCTCACCGAGTACGTGAAGGGTGCCACCCGTGACGGCGAGCCGATGAAGGACGACGCACAGGTGCGCTCCCAGATCGCCCACCTGCACACCGAGGCGGAAGTGGCCAGGGTGCTCGGCCTGAAGTTCGTCGCCGCCGCCCATGCCGGTGGATCGCCGCCGACAGCCGAGGCGTCCGAGTACAAGCTGTTCACCACCGAGTACTCACGTCGCCTGGCCAACGCCTCGATGGACCTGGCCGGCCCCGGTGGCCAACTGCGCGTCCACGACGAGGAGGCGCCCATGGCCGGCCGCTCCGAATCGACCTACCGCTACACGGTGATCGACACCATCGGCGGTGGCTCGTCCGAGATCCAGAAGAACATCCTCGCCCGCCGCAAGCTCGGGCTGCCGAAGAACTTCTGAGTCGACCAGACCCGTGACCGCCCCGTCCGCCCCCTCTGTCGCCGCGCCCACCGGAGCCCTGGCCGGGCGCGCTCCCGGGGCCGGCACCAGCGGGCCGCTCTCCGGCGTGACCGTGCTCGACCTGGCCAGTGTCGGCCCCGCCGCCCGGTGCACCCGGATGCTGGCCGACTACGGGGCGACGGTGGTCAAGGTGGGCTCGGTACCGGGTCGTGGCGTCGAGCCCATCCGCCCGCCCTTCTACGCCTACAGCGGCGCCCGCCACCTGCACCACGTGGCCATCGACATGAAGGACGTCGACGGAAAGCGCGCCTTCCTCGATCTGGTCCGGGGGGCCGATGTGGTGGTGGAGAGCTTCCGCCCCGGGGTGGTGGACCGGCTCGGCATCGGGTTCGACGCGCTGCGGGCCGTCAATCCGCGGGTCATCCTGTGCTCGACGACCGGCTTCGGTCAGGACGGTCCCCGGGCCGGCTGGGCCGGTCACGACATCAACTACCTGGCTGTCGGGGGATACCTGGCCTCCACCGAGCCGGCGGCCGACGGTGGGCCGCCCGTGTCGGGCGCCACGATCGCCGACGCTGCCGGCGGGGGCATGCAGGCGGCGATGGCGGTCATGGCCGCGCTCATCGGGCGGGGGGAGGACGGGCCGGGCGTCCACCTCGACGTGTCGATCGCCGACGGGGTCCTGTGGCTCACCTCGTTGGCCGTCGACGAGTACCTCGCCACCGGGTCGCCGGTCGGGTTCGGGCACAACATCATCACCGGCCGGTACGCCTGTTATGACACCTACCGGTGCGCCGACGACCGCTGGGTGGCGGTCGGGGCCATCGAGCCGAAGTTCTTCGCCAACCTGTGCCGGCTGCTGGAGTGTGAGCAGTGGGCCGCGAGCCAGCTCGACGACGACCGTCCAGGATTCGGTCCGGGCCGACTTTGCCGCCGCCTTCGCCCGCCGCGATCGCGACTCCTGGGTCGAAGCGTTGGCTCCGGCTGACGCCTGTGTCAGCCCGGTACTGACGGTCGCCGAGCTGGTGGAGGACGAGCAGTACCGGGCGCGTGGGGCCTTCGTCGAGGCCACCCTGCCCGTCGGGGCCCGGGTCGACGGGGCGCCGGCGTCGTTCCGCCAGGTGGGCCCGGTCCTGGCCGGTATGCCCGGGGCCGGGGCACCGGTGGAGGCCGGGGACCCGGCCCGATCGGACGCCGAGGCACTGTTGGGAGCAGCCGGGGTGGCGGCGGCCAGGATCGCCGAGCTACGGACGAAGGGAGTGGTGGCATGAGTGCCATCGGGATCGACGACGTCGAGGGGGCCATCGGTGTCGGCCAGTACGAGGAGGAGGGGGAGTTCCCCGTGGAACAGGGGTACATCTGGACCACCTGCTCGTCGGTCGAGAACGCCAACCCGCTCTTCTGGGACCCGGAGGTGGCCGACGAGATCACCGGGGGCCCGATCGCCCCGCCGACCATGGTGTCGGTGTGGTTCCGGCCCCACCACTGGGCGCCCGACCGCTCGACCCCCGGGCTCCCCCTCCAGATCCACTTCGACCTGAAGGAGGGGCTCGGCCTTCCCGAAGCGGTCATGAGCGACAACACCATCGTGTTCCACGAACCGGTACGGCCCGGCGACCGGCTGCGCACCCGACAGATCCTCCGGTCGGTGAGCGACGAGAAGACCACCAAGCTCGGGACCGGGCGGTTCTGGGTGATCGACGTCGAGTACCACAACCAGCGCGGCGACCTGGTGGCCGTCGAGAGCTACACCGGTTTCGGCTACCGACGTGCGGGCTCGGAGGTGGGCCGGTGACCTCCCCCGTCCTCCTCCAGGGCCAGATCGCCGTGGGGGACGAGTTGCCCGAACTGGCCTATCCGGTCACCGCCACCACCATCGTGCTCGGGGCGCTCGCCGCCCGGGACTGGCGGCCGATGCACCACGACAAGGACTTCGCCGTCAACCGCAACGGCACCAAGGACATCTTCATCAACACCCCCAACCTGGCGTCGTGGTTCGAGCGCTACATCACCGACTGGACCGGACCGTTCGGACGGCTCCGGAAGGTGACGTTCCGGATGTTGGGGTCGATCTTCCCGGGTGACACCATGGTGTTCCGGGGGACCGTCACCGATACCGGGGTCGACGACTCGGGGTGCGGGTGGGTGGCCCTCGACATCGCCGTCTCGGTGGACGGCGACCCCAAGACGACCTGCACAGCGACGGTGGCCGTGCCCATCGACGCCGGCGACAATCCGTGGTCACGCTCGGGCGACCGCTGGAAGCCCTGACCGGATGACACACCCACTCAACCCAGCGCCGGCCAGACGCCGGACCACCAACGCCGGACCACCAGAGGAGAGCAAGACATGTTGGACCTGACCTTCAGCCCCGAACAGGAGATGCTCCGTGAGACGGTGCGCGGTGTGGTCGCCACCACCACTCCGTTGGCCGTGGTGCGCGAGCTCGAGGACGATCCGATCGGGTACTCGCCCGAACTGTGGAAGCAGCTCGCCCATCTCGACCTGATCGGGCTGCAGCTCCCCGAGGAGTTCGGCGGTTCGGGCATGACCACCTTGGAGAGCGTCGTGGTCTACGAGGAGTTCGGACGTTCGCTCGCCCCGTCGCCCCACTTCGTCAGCTCCATCCTCTCGGGCGGCGCACTGGCCCGCTCCGGTAGTGCCGAACAGAAGCAGGCTTGGCTCCCGGGAATCGTGTCCGGCGAAGCCATCCTCACCCCGGCCTGGATCGAGCCGGAGAACAGCGGGGGTCCGGGAGGTGTCCAGGTGCGAGCGGTGCCTGACGGCTGACGGGTGGACCATCACCGGCACCAAGCGGCACGTGGCGTTCGCGTCGTCGGCGGCCAGCCTGGTGGTGCTGGCCCGGACCGGTGACGGAGCCGCAGGAGGTGGACCTGTTCCTGGTGGACCCGAAGGCGACGGGGGTGACCTTGACCCAGCAGATGACCATCGGCTCGGATGCGCAGTACAAAGTCGAGCTGGACGGTGTCCGGGTCACCGCCGCCGATCGCATCGGTGCGGCCGGAACCGGATGGGCCACCTGGAACGAGGTGATGCACGAGGCGATCATCCTGGCCGCGGCCCAGGCCGTCGGCGGCGCCGAGTACGCACTCGAGATCACCGTGCAGTACGCCAAGGACCGCCAGCAGTTCGACAAGCCGCTCGGTGCATTCCAGGCCCTGGCTCACTACCTGGCCGATGCCGCCACCACCGTGGACGGAGCCAGGGTGTTGGTCCACGAGGCGGCGTGGGCCCGGTCCGAGGGTCGTCGGGTAGCCAAGCTGGCCCCCATGGCAAAGCTTTTCGCCTGCCAGACGTACCGCGACGTGACGGCCATGGCGCAGCAGATCTTCGGCGGCATCGGCTTCACGGTCGAGTTCGACATCCAGCTGTACTTCCGCCGGGCGAAGCAACTCCAGATGTCCTGGTGGGAGCCCCGGGTGCTCGAAGAGCTCATCGCCGCCGAGGTGCTCGACGGCTAGACGGACGCCCCGATGGCCGGGTGTGGCCTTGGGAGCGCACTCCTGATCCGGGACGGGGTCCCGTGGCTGCGCTACGGTCGTTTGCGGCATCCCAGCGAGGATGTACCGGAATCAGGGGGAATCACATGGCAGCAGACACGGCCACCGCGCCGACCGGATCGACGGGACGTGGGGGAGTGGGCAGGTTCTTCTTCACCCACGAGATCGACGAGTACCCGGGCAACGGCAAGCGGACGGCTTACCTGGGCCTGGCCGTCCTGGCCACCATCGTCCTCTACTACACCTACTTCACCCAGACCGGTGTCACTCCCAACATCCTCGTCTCGTACCACATGTCGTTCAAGTTCTACGTGTGGATCGTGGTCATCTCGAACCTGATCGGCGCGTTCGCCTCGTTGCCGGCGTCCAAGACCGACAAGTTGGGCCGATCCAACGTGGTGATCTACGGCCTGCTCATCATCGGCATCCTGGTGGCTTTCGGCATCCCGGCATGCAAGACCGAGTGGCAGTTCGCCTTCGTCGTCTGCCTGCTCGGTCTGGTCGAAGGGGCGATCCTGGTGGCCACCCCGGCCCTGGTCCGGGACTTCAGCCCCCAGCTGGGACGGGCCTCGGCCATGGGGTTCTGGACCGTCGGGCCGGTGGCCGGCAGCCTGATCACCTCCATCGTGGCTGCCCACACCCTGAACCACTTCCTGGCCACGGGGGGACTCGACGGGTGGAAGAGCCAGTTCGTGATCTCCGGCGTGACCTCGCTGGTGGTGTTCGTCCTCGCCCTGTTCTTCCTGAAGGACCTGTCGTCGCGGTTGCGTGACCAGCTCATGGTCAGTGAGCGCGACCGAGCCCTGGTCGAGGCGAAGGCACGTGGCCTGTCCGTGCAGGACGTCCTGGCCGCCACCGCCCACCCGTGGCGCCAGATCTTCAAGTGGGACCTGGTCGGGTCGGCCGTGGGCATCTCGGTCTTCCTGCTGCTCTACTACGCCGCCTCGGCCTTCTTCACGATCTACTGGTCCACCGTGTTCAAGAGCCCGAGCGGCCTCAACCTCTCGGCGGCGCAGGCCAACAGCCTCAACACGTATTTCTGGTGGGCCGACATCGTCGCCCTCATCGTCTTCGGGATCCTCTCGGACCTCCTGAAGGTGCGCAAGCCGTTGATGCTGGTCGGTGCGATAGGGTCGATCATCGGGTTGGTCCTCTTCATCCATGCCGCCGACAACCCGCACACCGCCCTCGACACGATCATCACCCTCGAGATCATCCTGGCGTCGTGCATCTCGCTCACCTACGCCCCGTGGATGGCCGGGTACACCGAGATGGTGGAGGGGAAGAACCCGGCCTTGGTCGGGCACCGGCCTGGCTCTGTGGGGCTGGATACTCCGACTGACAGTCGGCCTGTCGTTCATCTTCCTCCCTCTGGTGGTCAACTCGGTCAATCCGGTGGTCGACAACCTCCAGTACGCCCAGACCACCATCAACGGGGTGCCGTTCAACGCCCAGCAGTTCCAGATCGACCATCCCGAGTCGGTGGCATTCGCCGAGGCCAACGCCAGTTGGCTGAAGGTGCTCCAGGAGCCCAGCGTCGCGCCGGTCGTGGCCGCGCTCAACGCCAACCTGACCCCGGCCAATCTGGCCGCTTTCGAAAAGGCCGTGCCGGCGTCCGTGGCCGCCAAGACGATCGCCAACGCCGCCACCCTCAAGAAGCTCGTCGTCCCGTACGAGGCCCAGCTCGGCTATCTGTCGGCCCATCAGAACCAGCTCACCAATCTGCTCGGTGGGGTGGCCAAGTCGCCGAAACAGTGGCAGGACTGGTTCTGGGTCTGCCTGGTCGGCATGGTCGCCTTCATCCCGACCATCTGGCTGAACCGGGGGCGTTGGAGTCCGAAGCGGGCACGTGAGGACGAAGCCAAGCACGAAGCGGACGTCGAGGCCGAGCTCAAGACGCTGGTGGGCGCCAGCGCCTGAGCGGCCGGGGCCGCCCGACGGCCGGACCCCGAGGTCAGAGGCGGCCCCGTGTCGCCGTCGCCACGCTCCGATACAGCGACGATCTACGGTGTCCAACATGTTGCAGTACACAGTCGACCGCCGGCCGGGTTTCGCCGTGGTGGACCTGGAGACCACCGGCTTTTCGCCCCAGCAGGAGCGGATCGTCGAGGTGGCGGTGGTGGTCCTCGACTCTCGAGGCGAGGAGCAGGACTCCTTCTGCACGCTGGTCGATCCCGAGCGTGATCCCGGTCCGACCCACATCCACGGAATCACCACCGAGATGCTCACCGGCGCTCCGAATTTCGCAGGGGTACATCCCTACATTGCCGGGATGCTGTCGGGCCGGGTGGTGATCGGTCACAACGTCGACCGGTTCGACCTCGCCTTTCTTCTGGCCGAGTGCAGTCGGATCGGCAGTGACGTGGCACCCGAATCGGTGACAACCCTTGACACGCTGTCGGTGGCCCAGGCCTACCTCGACCTGCCGGGCAAGGCCCGGCTGGTCGACTGCTGTGACCGGTACCTGCTCACCTGGGACGACCACCACAGCGCGCTGGGTGACGCCCGGGTGACGGCCGCCCTCTTCGGGGCCATGCGGGTCGAGCTCGGTGACGACCTGCTCGGAGTGGACCGACTGCTCGCCGAGGCCTCGGAGCGTACGTGGCCAGGTGCCGGTACCGACCGACCCGTCGCCCACGGTCGATCCCGGTCACTGTCGGCCTGACCCTGTCGCCGTGTCGGAGATCGCGACACTTCGGCACCACGCTGGGTTGGGAGGAATGGGAGTTGGTCGCAGCCCGTTTCGCCGGAGGTCCGCTGATCGTGGAGGCCCCCACCATCTCGATCCAAGCGGCAACCTCATCGGGATCAAGGCGTACCGTCGGCCCGACAAGGTCCTGGGTCTCCTTGCCGACTGATCGAACCGATCCGCTTGATGCGGAACGAACCGATCGCTCAGAATGAGTCCGACCTGCTCAACCGTCACGAGGAGACTGACGATGGACGATCTCTCATCCCTTCCACAGGCCGACCAGGACGCGATCGGCGTGACCTTGTTGTCCCTTCTGAGCGGATTTCAGGAACGCGATGCCGACAAGCTGGTGAACGTCTACAGCGCCGACGCCGACTGGGTCAACGCATTCGGCAGCGTCAAGCGGGGTGCCGATGAAATCGTCGAATATCTCAGAGGCCTGTTCGCGGACGGCAACTTCAACGCGGGATCGCTGAAAGCTCCGCCTGAAACCAGCTTCCGGGTTCTGACTCCGGAGATTCTCCTCGTCAACGCCCATCTTCAGGTCGAGGGCCAGAAACTGGTCGGCGGTGGCGAGATCGAGATTCGGGACAACCATTCCCTGCGAGTTCTCCAGCGCCAGTCTGATGGCACCTGGCTCATAGTCTCGGAGATGTACAACGATGCCAACCAAGAATCGACCTTCGAAGGGCATTCGTAGTGGATCGCCATTGTCATCCGGCGTTCCGCCACCAGTAGCGCTCCACGACGAGCTGCTCGAGTCCGCGAAGCCGATCACTGACCATCGGCGACAAGGTATCGCCTCGTTCGAGCGCACCGCAGAGATCCGATACGAGGTACGCCGCTTCGCGGATCTCGCACTGTGCTCGTAGGAGCTCCCTCGACGATCCGGTCTCGCCGGCGATGACGTCGAGGACAGCTTCCATGTGCCGACCGCTGAAGCGGAGCAAGAAGAACCAGTCATCGACCGGTTCACCGAATCGGGCCCATTCGAAGTCGAGCAATGCCGTGGTCTTTCCGTCGCTCGCCAGCCAGTTGCCCCAGTGACAATCTGCGTGGACGGGAACCCCGGCCGTTGCTCGAATCGGAGACCGCTCGGCAATGGCGGCCAGGCCGTCGATCAGATGGCCGGCGATGTCGGTTAGACCCTGGTCGCAGAGGCGTTCGAGTTCGACAAACAGCGCCGCTTGACCGGTGAAACCGCCGTGGTCGAGAGGTTCGCTCAACGTCTGTTCGGCATGGCCCGTCGGGATCCAGCTGTGCATTCCCTCAAGATGCCGGAGCGCACTCTCGGCCAGAATGCGGGCCGTCACGTTGTCCACACCAGGCAAGCCCATGCCGGGAGATGCGCCCGGCATGCGGGAATAGCAGGCATAGCGAACGTCGCGGATGCCCAGTCGGTAGTCACCGCTGGCGAGCAACGGGGCCGTGAGTCCGGACGGCAGGAACGGTGCCAGCGCCACCTCACGGTCCAGGCGCGAGTGCCGCCCCGCCTCGATGATCTTGACTACTACTTCGGAGCTCGACGAAGACGCTGTGGGAACTGCTGCGAGCCATGTCCATGGGACCGGGATCTCTCCCCAAGGCCGCTTGTGCGATCGACCGGGCGGCGTCACTGTCGTTCGCATCTCCGTGATCAGCGGACACTGGATGACCGCCGAGCCCCGGTGCTGGCTGATGGTGCCGATCCGTTCAGGGCAGGGCCTCGATGGGTGGAAACGTCATGGCCCGCTCCCGGGCACCGCCGAGCATCTCGCCGTCGGTATCCCCGTCGGGTGACCCTGCCACCAGCGGCGAGCGGGTGAGCACCACGACACCGACCACCAGCACGGCCAGGGCCAGTACCTCGAGGGAGATCCACAGCACCCCGCTGCGGAGCACGTCACCGAAGAGAGTGACCCCGAGCACGATGCTGATCAGTGGGTTGAGGGTCACCAGGGTGGTGCGCGACGCGGTGATCGGTCCCGCGTGCAGGGCGCACTGGATCAGGAAGACGGTGCCGATGCCGGTCACGGCCAGCATGTAGGGCTGGAAGTGGGTGAACACCGCCCCCCAGCCAACGGTCAGGTAGCTGGTGATCGCCTTGGTGAGCGCCGCCCCGAACGCCGCCGTCACCGCGGCGGAGGCTCCGAAGGCGGCGGCCCGCCACCAGCGTGGGCCGCGCAGCGCGGCCACGATGCACAGTGCGATGGTCGAGAGCAGGACGACGGAGGCCACCACCCACTCGGACGTCGACGGGAGGACCTGGCCGCCGTGGGGTCGCGCGGCCAGGAAGAACCCGGCGAGTCCGGCTACCACCGTCACCGCGCCGAGCCACTCGCGTGCCCCCAGCCGGTAGCGGAACCACACGGCGAGGATCAGTAGAAGAAACAGGAGTTCGGTGGTCAGGATGGGCTGGACCGTGCTCAGTTCGCCATGTTTGAGGGCGGTGGCCTGGAGCCCGAACTGCAGGAGCATGAGGGCGAAGCCGATCAGCCAGATGCGCTGTTTGAGGGCGTGCCCCATCAGGCTGGGGCGGAGGGCAGATGATTCCGGGGCCGACTCGACGCCGATCCGCTGGAGCACCGAGGTGATGGCGCTGGTCAGGGCGGCGAGTGCTGCGAGCAGGAAGGCCACGGCTCAGTTGTAGTCGCGATCCGGTCCCGATGCGGGGCCAACGGGGTCAGGCAGCGGGAACCCCGTCTTCCGGTTCGTCGACGTCGACGTCATTGCCGAGGTCGTAGTCGGTTCCGTCGACGGCGGGTACGTCCATATGGAGCCCGAGGCCGTAGCCCTCGAGGAACATGTCGGCGTCGTGACTGAGGGGATAGCGGTTCTCGAGGGCACGGAAGCGGTCGGAGTGGCCCGGCTCGAGGAGGTGGGCGAGCTCGTGGACGATCACGGCGTCGAGTACCCAGGTCGGGGCCACACGGAGCCGCGAGGAGATCCGGATCTCCCGGGTGGTCAGGGTGCACGACCCCCAACGCTTGGTCTGGTTGGTGGCCCACCGGATGGAGGCGGGCTCGACGCCGTCGAGGAAGGTGGCCCCGAGGTGCCGGGCCCGGTGCAGCAGATCCTGGTCCGAGGCGTGCAGGTGGGGCCGGTGACGGGTCAGGCGCCGGGTGAGGTGCTCGACCATGTCGTCGCGCTCGGTGCCCCGGAGGTGGGTCGGAACCACGACCACGATCCGGTCGCCCTCCCAGTGGGCCCCGGCGGTCTTCTTCCGACGCTTGGACACGCGGACCTCGACTTCGGGGTGGAACAGGGTGGCGGGTTGGGGAACGGAGGTCATGGGCTCACGCTACGGCCGGGTTGTGACGGCGCGCACAACGGCCGGGTGTCCAGGAGTCGTCAAGCTGCGTCGTCTCTACTGTCGGGGCATGTCGCGCTTGCCGTACGGCCCGGGTGCGCCGGCCTCGGACACCTCCTCGGTGTCCTCGTCGGACTCGGGCCGCAGGAGCTTCCAGATGCCGGCACCCAGCACACCGCCGACGATGGGGAACACGATGAACACCCACAGTTGCTTGAGGGCCCAGCTGCCCTGGAACACGGCGGCGGCCAGGCTGCGGGCCGGGTTGACCGAGGTGTTGTCGATGGGGATCGAGATCAGGTGGATGACCGCCAGGGTGAGACCGACGGTGAGGCCGGTCTGACCCACCGGCATCGATTTGCGACTGGTCGAGGCGATGATGAAGACGAAGATGGCGGTGAAGAAGATCTCGGCCAGGCAGACGGTGGCGAGGGGGAAGCCGCCGGGCGAGTGGGTTCCGTAGCCGTTGGAGGCGAATCCGGTCGCTTTGGCGCTGTAGGGCCCGAGATTGGACGCGGTGGCGGAGGCCACCCGGGTGGACCGGGCGATGATGAAGATCACCAGGGCCCCGAACAGGCCACCCACGAACTGGCCGATGATGTAATAGGGCAGCTCCTTGGACTTGGTCTTGCCGATCGCCCACAGCCCGAGGGTCACGGCCGGGTTGATGTGGCAGCCCGAGATGGAGCCGATGGCATAGGCGGCGACCAGGAGGCTGAGGCCGAAGGCCAGGGCCACCCCGAGGGTGGTCACGGAGCTCAGCTTCCCGCTGAAGTGGCCGGTGGCCATGACGGCGGTTCCCACACCGCCGGCGACAAGGATCATGGTGCCGATCGCCTCGGCGATGCCGATACGGATGCGCTCGTTCATGGGTACTTCCTTTCCTCCGGCGCACCAGCGCCGAGTTGGCCCTGCCTTGTCCAGCCGGTCTGTGCCGGAGACTCGTCCAAGGCTAAGCACCGGCCCGAGCCGGGCGGTGGATCCCGGGAGGCCGGCTCCGGGCCCATCCGCTCTCCGGGTGGGGAATTCGGTCCCGAATGGGACAGCCGCAGGGTGGCCGGTACCATGGCGGGGTGCGTCGCCACCTCACGCCCCGGTGCATTGCCCTGGACGTCACCTTGCTGGTACTGCTGGCGTCCTTCGTGTGGCTGACCAGGTGGCAGTTGGATCGGGCCGAGGGCGGGAACACCCTGAGCTGGGCCTATGTCATCCTGTGGCCCTGCTTTGCGTTGTACGCCATCTACACCTGGTGGAACCTGATCCATGCTCAGTCGACCCGTATTCCGGGTCGGGGTCGGGCCGACGCCGGGGCCACGGACACCGCCACCAGCGCCACTGGGGGCGCGCCCGTGCCCGATTCGGCCCACCCACCGGGGTGGGCGCTGACCGGCGGTCGCAAGAGGAACGTGGCTATCGCCGCCTCGGCGCCGATCGACCCCGTGACCGGCGGGCGAAGGGAGCGGTTCACCCCCCAGACGCCCGACGAGGCGGCGCGCCTGGCTGAATACAATCGCTACCTGGCCGAGCTGAGCGCCGAGGACGCGGAGGCGTCGTCATGACGGAGGTCCCGGTGACCCGAGACGGGGACGGGCGTGCCATGGGGCCCGGCGAGCCGGTGCCGATCGAGGAGATGGGCAAGCCGACGTGGGCCGGACTGGTCCGATGGGACGTCACCGGGGCGGTCATGCGCTACCGGGTGATGGCCTTCATCGTCGGTACCGCGCTGCTCTGCCTCACCGCTATCGTCATCTGCCAGTACGGCTTGGGTCTCCACGCCCAGATGAAGACGCCCGAGTTGATCGTGGCGCCCCTTCACGGGTACCTGTACCTGGCTTACCTGGTGACGGCGGCCGATCTGGCCCGACGGGCCCGCTGGCATCTCGGGCGCATCATCCTGGTCGTGTGTTCGGGATTCGTACCGTTCCTGGCCTTCATCATCGAGCATCGCGTGTACATGCAGATGCAGGCCGAGTGGGCGGCCGAGGCCGCCGCCGCACCGGGCGCCGTGGGAGCCGGCTCTGTGCCCGCCGAGCCCGCTCCGCCAATTGATCGCCTACTGGCCGACTAGCGGCTGCCCCGTACTAGCATGCCGGGACGGGCACCGGTGTCAGTTCCCCCCTCGAACGTGGTCACCCCGGACTTGATGGTCTCGACGTAACCGACGGCACCCTGCAACAGGCGCTTGCCGCCGGCCGGCAGGTCCTCGACCACCGTGGGGTTGGTCAGTTGGAGGTTGTCGTAGTCGATGAGGTTGATGTCGGCGAGGGCGCCGACCTCCAGGGTGCCGCGATCGGTGAGGCCGTAGAGACGGGCGGTGTCGTGGGTCTGCATCTTCACCACCCGCTCGAGAGGCAGCCGCTCCCCACGCACCCGGTCACGCGTCCAATGGGTGAGCATGAAGGTGGGCTGGGACGCATCGCAGATGATCCCGCAGTGGGCCCCGCCGTCGCCCAGGCCGGCGGCGGCCCGGGGATGGAGGAGCATTTCGCGTGCGGCGTGCAGGTCGCCGTCGGAGTAGTTGAGGATCGGCACGTACAGGAGTCCTCGCCCGTCGTCCTCGAGCATGGCGTCGTAGGCGACGGCGACCGGCGTGCGCCCGGTCGCCTCGGCGATACCGGCCAGGGACCGCTCGGGCCCGGGCTCGTACTCGGGGGGGCTGCCGAGGGTGAAGGTGGTGCCGAAGGCCTTCTCCATGGCCTCGGCCGTTCCTGGGCCCGGCTCCCATAGCACGATGGAGTCGCGGACCTCCGTGGTCCGCAGGGCGGCCACCAGTTCGTCATCTGACAGACCGGATGCCTTCAACTGCTGATAGGCGGGGATCTGGTCCAGCAGGCAGTAGGTGGTGAAGTGCCCGGACAGGAGCCCGAATCCTCGACCGGCCACCTGGGGCCAAAGATCCGCGCCGTCGTCGACGGCCCGCAGCGATTCGTCCATGAGTTCGCGCCAGAGGTCCGGGGCCTCGTCCACCTGGACCAGTGCGAACGTGACCGGCCGGTGGATGGCGGCCGACAGGCGACGCATCCAGTCGACCTCCAACTTCGGAGCCAGGATGTCTTCGCCGGCGGTGCCGGCAGGGGCCAGCTCGAAGGTGCCGGTTCCGAGCTCGCCGAGGGCGGCGCCGATGGCGAACAGTTCGTCTTCGGCCGCAAAGGTGCCGGGGACCGGCTCGCCGTCGATGGCCCGGTGGGCCAAGGTCCGCGAGGTGGAGAAGCCGAGCGCCCCGGCGGCGATCGCCTCTTTGACAAGCTTCTTCATGGCGGCGATGTCGGTCGGGCTCGCCGGCTCGTTGTGGGCGCCACGCTCGCCCATCACATAGGAGCGGACCGCTCCATGGGCGATCTGGGTGCCGACGTCCACGGTCCAGCGGCGTTCCCCCAGGGCGTCGAGGTACTCGGGGAAGGTCTCCCAGTTCCAGGTCATGCCCTCGGAAAGGGCCGAACCGGGGATGTCCTCCACCCCCTCCATCAGCCCGATCAGCCATTCGTGGCGGTCGGGACGGGCCGGGGCGAATCCGACGCCGCAGTTGCCGGTGACCAGGGTGGTGACCCCGTGCCAGCTGCTCGGCGCCAGCACCTCGTCCCAGGTGGCCTGCCCGTCGTAGTGGGTGTGGATGTCCACCCAGCCGGGTGTGACCAGCAGGCCTTCGGCGTCTACGGTGCGGGCTGCGGCCTCGCCCCTGTGGTTGCCGACTCCGGTGATGACACCGTCGCTGACGGTGATGTCGGCCGTGCGCGCCGGCGCCCCGGTGCCGTCGACAACTGTTCCCCCGTGGATGACGAGGTCGTGCATGGTGATGTCCCCCTCCGGAGTCCCCTCGGGACGCTCCAGACGATGCTGGCACGCCTGGGTGCCCGACGCAATGCACCCCGGTGGGGAGCCTCAGCGGGGTGGGATCGAGTAGGTGACCTGGGCCTTGGCCACCAGGGTGTCGTCGGCGACCGAGTGGAGGGCCACTTCCACCACCCCGAGCCGCGAGCCGAGCTTGAGAATGGTGCCGACCGCGATCACGTCCACCAGGGCGGGCTTGCGGAGGAAGTCGATGTGCAGGCTGGTGGTCACCGACAGCTCCACCGGGCCGATCTGGCCGACGATCGACAGCCAGGCGGTGCAGTCGGCCAAGGCCATCAGCGAGGGTCCCGAAACCGTTCCCCCTGGTCGGACGTTGGACTCGTCGACGGCCAGGCGCATTCGCATCCCGGAGTCGGTGACCGCTTCGACCGTGTAGGGCAGGTCGCTCGGGAAGGCGCCGTCGAGGAAGGTCTGGAGCTCGCCGACGTCCATGGCTGTGGGCATGACGGCCGATCGTAGCGAAGGGAGGGATGGGGAGAACCGGCCCTTCCCGCCGGGAGTCGCCGCCGGAAGTCTCCACCGGCCCAGCCCCCGTCGTGCAGACTGTTCCCCGGACCGGATCCGACCGGTACCGCGAACGGTTGATAGGGGAGCAGTGACCGACGGCAACGACGTGGTTTCGAGTGGATACAGCAGGAGCGACCATGCGGCCGCAGCCGACCTGGCCCGCCAGGCCGGCGAGCTCCTGGCCGGGCTGCAGAACGGCGACCTCGAGGGCAAGGAGCTCGGGGCCGAAGGAGACCGGCGCTCCCACCGGTTGCTCTTGTCCCTCCTGGCTGAGCAGTTCCCGAATGACCGGGTCCGCTCGGAGGAGGACGATCAACACGACACGCTGATCACCGACGTGGGGCGGGTGTGGATCGTCGACCCGTTGGATGGCACCCGCGAGTACTCCGAGCGCCGGACCGATTGGGCCGTCCACGTGGCCCTGGCCGTCCACGGCGCTCCGGTGGTGGGTGCGGTGGCCCTGCCCGGGCTCGACCTGGTGCTGGGCACGGCCACCCCGCCCCCGCTGCCCGCCCTGCCGTCCCGCCCCCGCCTGGTGGTGAGCCGGACCCGACCACCGGAGTTCGTACCGTTCGTGGCCGAGCGGCTGGGAGCGGAGATCATCCCCATGGGATCGGCGGGAGCCAAGATCTCCGCAGTGGTCCGGGGTGAGGCCGACGTCTATGTGCACGCCGGAGGCCAGTACGAGTGGGACTCGTGCGCTCCGGTGGCCGTGGCGTTGGCCGCCGGGCTCCACGCCAGCCGTATCGACGGCTCGCCCCTCCGCTACGCCCGGCCCGATCCGTGGCTCCCCGACCTGGTGGTGTGCCACCCGCTGCTGGCCGACGCGGTGCTGGGCGCGGTGCGCGATTCGGGGCTCGTCGGGGGGTGAGCCGATGACCGTCGACCGCGCCGGCTCGGCGCCGCCCGTCTTCGGGCCGGCCCGGCTCGGTCCACTGACCCTGAAGAATCGGATCATCAAATCGGCCACCTTCGAGGGGGTCGCGCCCAAGGGCGTCGTCACCGATGAGCTGATCGCCTTCCACGAGCGGGTGGCCCGGGGCGGCGTGGCCATGACCACCGTGGCGTACCTGGCCGTGTCCCCCGAGGGCCGGACCGACCGCCACTGCGTCCTGCTGGGCGAAGGTTCGCTCGATGGGTTGCGGCGCCTGACTGACTCCGTCCACACCGCAGGAGCACTGGCCTCGGCCCAGGTCGGCCACGCCGGGCCCGTGGCCAACTCGAAATCGAACCGCGCACCGGCACTGTCGCCGACACGCCGGTTCGGGGCGTCGGGATCACTCACCCGCGCCGTCACCGGGAGCGACATCGGCCGGATCACCGAGGACTACCGCCGGGGAGCCGCACTGGCGGTCGAAGCCGGGTTCGACTGCATCGAGGTCCACCTCGGCCACAACTACCTGTTGAGCTCGTTCCTGAGCCCGAAGTTGAATCGTCGGACCGACGAATGGGGCGGCCCGCTGGAGGCCCGGGCCAAGTTCCCCCGCCAGGTGGTCGCCGCCGTCCGCGACGGGGCCGGCCCCGGGGTAGCCGTCACCGCCAAGCTCAACATGGCCGACGGGGTGCCGGGCGGTTTCGACCTGCCCGAGAGCGTCGAGATGGCGCAGATGCTCGAGGCCGACGGCCACCTCGACGCGCTGGAGCTGACCGGGGGAAGCTCGCTCTCCAACCCCATGTACCTGTTCCGGGGGGACGCGCCCCGGGCCGAGTTCGCGGCCACGCTGCCGCAGCCGATGCGGTTGGGGTTCAGGATCGTCGGGAGGCGATTCATGAAGGAGTACCCGTTCCGGGAGGGCTACTTCCGGGGCGAGGCCCACCGGTTCCTCGAGGTCCTGGACCTCCCCCTGATCCTGCTGGGCGGGATCAACCGCCTCGAAACGGTGGAGTCGGCCCTGAGTGACGGGTTCGCCTTCGTCGCCATGGCCCGGGCGCTGCTGCGGGAGCCGGATCTGGTGACCCGGTGGGAGCGTGGCGACCGCCATGGCGGGCTGTGCATCCACTGCAACCGATGCATGCCCTCCATCTACACCGGCACCACGTGCGTCGAGTTGGGTCCGGTCCCGACCACCTGAGCTAACTCATACCGGTGCGATCCGTGTGGCATGACGGAGGGCACGGGCGGCAAACCGGCGGGACATTCCGGGATCCTCGCGCCCGCGGCCGACCCGGATGGCGACCATCTCGGCGGCCAGCAGGGCGACCGAGCCGAGGTTGCCGGGATGTTCGGGGAACAGGGCGACCTGGCGCCGAATACCGTCCCGGTCCCGCACCCCGAGGGCGTAGGCCAGTTCGTGGTGGGCGATACAGGCGGCGGTCATGGTCGGGCGATGCTTGTCGACAAAGCCGCGATGTCCCACGGCACAGGCGATGGGGCTGGTGGTCAGCCGGGTCCCGGCGTGCTGCACGTAGCGGTAGAGAGGCGTGGGCACGAGCACCATGGGCGCCACGTCGTTGCAACGCAGCCGCAGGTCCCAGTCCTCGGACGTGGTCAGTGTGGTGTCGAAGCGGAGTGCGTCCCCCACGGTGGCGCGTCGCACGACGCCGAAGATGCTGGGAGACACATCGAGCCACCGCAGCAGGCCGGGTGCCGGTGTCGGCGGTGGCCTGAACGTGACCAGTCGGCCCGTGGTCTCGATGAGCACCTGGTGGTGGCCGTAGACGATTCCGGTCGTGGGGGTCAGAGCGGCTACCGCACGGGTTCCGGTGCCCGGCAGCCAGGAGTCGTCGTCGTCGCAGAAGCCGATGATCTCGCCACTGGCGGCATCGAGTCCCGTGTTCCTGGCGGCGGAGGCCCCCTGGGACACCTCGTGGCGGACCACCACCACCCGGCTGTCCTCGTCGGCCAGGCGGTCGAGCACGTCGGCCGTGGCCGGTGCGGACCCGTCGTCGACGATCACCACCTCGAGCGCCGGGTAGTCCTGGGTGAGCACGGAGCGGACCGCTCCCACCAGCCGGTCCGGTCGGTCGTGGGTGGGGACGACCACGCTCAGCAGTTCGGTCACCGTTCGGTGAGGCCCTCACCGGTGTCGTCGACCGGATCGCTCGCCAAGGGGGCGTCGAGGTCCCATCCCTCGACGTCCTGCTCTCGCTGGCGGGCACGGGGCGCCGGTCCACCCAACCCGTCGGGATCGTCGATCATCCCGTCGATGACGGCGATCTGCTCGGGATCGTCCAGCTCCGCTCCGGCTTCCTCGAGCTCCCGCTCGTCCAGCTGGAGGCGGGGGTCGAGCGATGGGTCGAGCTCGAGCTCCTCCTCGAAGTCCGGATCGAGCCGAGAGGACTCGTCGATGGCGTCATCACCCTGTTCGAAGATCTCGGTGTCGTCTCCGTCCGTGTCGGTCATGGCTGCTCCACGTTCATTCCGGTGGCGTGCCGGCCGATGCCGGTCGCTCGGCATCGATCGTAGGTCGCGAGACAGACCCGTGAGCCCGCCCGACCGGTCCGTCAGTACTCGGCGATGGACCCGCCGGGAACCACCGACAGCTCGGCGTGCTCGAGGTGGTGGGAGAGGTCGGGGTCAGCGCCCGCCCCGGGGGCCTTGGGGATGAACACCGCGGCCACGATGGCCACCACGGTCATGACAGCCAGGAAGGCGAAGCCCTTGGTGTAGTCCGATTGGGCCGGGTAGCCGTCCCGGAGGATCTCGGAGGCGATGATGCTTGACATGATGGCGGCGCCGATGGCACCGCCGATGGTTCGGATGTTGGCGTTCATCCCGCTGGCCACGCCGGTCTGTGCCATCGGCACGGCCTGGACGATCAGGTTGGACATGGCCGAGAAGGCGAGCCCCAGCCCGACGCCGAGCAGGGTGCTGGCCAGGTAGATCTCCCAGGCCTGGTGGTGGGCGAAGGCCAGCATCAGATAGGCGCAGGTCGAGGCGGCCGAGCCGATGATCACCGCCGACTTCGAACCGATGGTGGCGGCGAGCCGGCCACTCAGGAGTCCACCGAAGAACATGGTGATGGTGAGCGGCAGTAGGAACAGCCCGGACTGGATGATGCTGGCTCCGAACCCGTAGCCGGTGTACTTCGGGGTCTGGACGAACGCCGGCAGGAAAGCAATGACGGAGTACATGCCCATTCCGAACATGAAAGCCACCAGGTTGTTGGTCCACACCGCCCGGCGCCGCATCATCGTCATGTCGATCAACGGGTCCTTGGACCGGAGTTCGACGGCGATCCAGACCACGATCAGCACCATGGCCAGTGCGATGAGACCGAGCACCCGGGCCGAACCCCAACCCCACGACGGAGCCTCGCTGACACCGAGCAGCAGGGCCACCAGCCACCCGGACAGCAGTACGGCGGCCAACCAGCTGATCCGACCCGGTGTGCGCACCGGTGACTCGGGCACGAAGACCCAGGCGCATATGGCGGCGATGGTGGCGATGCCCATCGGGATCCAGAACAGCCAATGGAAATTGAGATTCTCTACGATCGGTCCGGCCAGCACGATCCCGGCGCCGCCTCCCACCGCGGCCATCGCCGCGATGATGCCCACCGCCCCCGGGACCTTCACGCCGGGGAACTCGTCGCGGACGATGCCGAACGAGAGCGGGAGCACGGCCCCGCCGATCCCCTGGACGGCACGGGCGATGATGAGCACGGTGATCGACTGGGCGAGGCCGGCGATGACCGAGCCGGCGGCCAACGCGGCGAGGGTGACCACCAGCATCCGCTCCTTGCCCACCATGTCGCCGACCCGGCCGAGTATGGGGGTGAAGATCGACGCCGACAGCAGGAATGCGGTGATCACCCAGGTGGCCGTGTTCTGGGAGGTGTTGAATTCTTTCTCGATGGTGGGCAACACGGGGGATACCAGCGACTGCAGAAGCGCATAGGCGATGGTCCCGAGGAGCAGGACGGCGAACGTGACCTTGTAGCTGGATCGCTTGGACAACAGTGGCATGGGGCTCCGGAAAAACGTCAGGAAGGGCGGCGAGGCCAGGTTGCCAGCCTCCGGTGCATCATGCCAATCGCAGCACCGTCAGCCGCGGATGCGCATCCGTATCGACCGCAGAGCGTGAGGTCCGAGGTCGAGTCGAACCCGATCGCCCTCGAGTTCCGCGCCGCGGCCATCGGGGTGCTCGTCGAGCCGAACCGATTCGGCGGCCACTATGGGCAGACCGAAATCAACGGTGGCGGCAATCTCCTGGCCGGAGGGATTGAGCAGGCGGAGTACCACGCCGTCGCCGTCCTCGGCCGGCTTGAGGGCGGAGAGCACCAAACCCTCGGGGGCGACACGCAGTATCTCCGCCCCCTCGGCCACGATCGGGTCCGGACCCGCGGGCACGGCCCGCAGGCCCAGCTCGTCGGCGATGGCATCAGCCGACACCCGTCCGACATCGAGGGGCGTCGAGGGATCGAACAGACGCAGCGTGATATCGGCGGAGATCCCATCGGGGCACTGCGCCCCCGGGGCCGGCATGGCGGGCCCCGCGGCGATGGGACGACGTCCGAGTTCGATGTGGCTGAGCCACCCCACTGCGCGTAGCAGGGTCAGCACAATCGTTCCCTCGGCGGTCACCTCGGCCTCCGGCAGACCGGGGGCCCCGACGACGAGTCCGTTGGCCGCTATCCAGCCCTGATGGGGGAAGGTGTCAGGAGCCGGGTGCCACCAGCCTTCTGCGTCCTGGGGCGCGGTGGGTCGGATCCCGGCGTCGAATGTGGTGGCGGCCACGAAGGACTCGGTCGGGACGCCAGTGGGGAAGAGGAGCCGGAGCCGGTGATCTTCGGCCGGGTTGTCGGTGGTGACGTGCAGGTCGACCCGGTCGACTCCGCTGACGAGGCGAACCTCGGTTCGCACGGTCAGTTCGACGGTGTCGTCCGAGCGCCGGTCACGCTCCGGTCGCACCCGTGCGGGCAACTCGAACGTGCGGGTGATCACCAGCCGCTCGATTCCCGAGGGGTGCCGCCGGCGCTCGATGTCGAGCGATCGGATCAAGGCCCCGGGATCATCGTCCACCGGGTCGAAGTCGTAGGAGTCACCGCGATCGCCCAGGTCCTCGACACCGCAGAGTCCGGACAGCACGAGCTCGCCTCTTCTCACCGTCAGTGTGCCGTCGGTGGCCACTTCCACCTGGAGGCCGGTTTCGTCTCCTATGGTGCGCCCGTCGTCCACCACGTCGTCGTGGGCCTCGGACGGAACCAGCTCGATACGCCGGTATCCCAGCGGAGGGACGTCCTCGACCACGAGTTCGACGTCGACAGCCGGCCAGTCCTCGATGATGCGTACCCGGTCGGGGTCCTCGGACCGGATCAGACGGACGGGTCGCCCGTTCACCTCGTACCCGGCCACGGTGCCCGCCGCCATCGAGAGCGGGTGCACGTCGGCGCCGTCATAGGAGATCCGGAACAGGGGGAAACCGTCGAGCGGTATCCGGACCACGTCGGAGCGGGATCGGGGGAGGGGTTGAACACGGCCAGTTCGATGCGGGTGTTCCAGGTCATGTGACGGTCCAGACCCAGTCCGGCCAACCGCTGCAGTACCCGGGCCGTCGTTTCGTCGGCGAGCTCGACGGCGGTAGCGGTCCGTCCGGCCATCTGACGGTGGACCTCGTCCTGTGAGCAGCCGCCGATCGAATCGTGCGCCTGATTGGCGAGGAGGGCCCGGCGGGCGGTGAAGAGGGAGGGGGTCTCGTCGGCCAGCCCCAGAGCCACCCCGAGGGCGGTGAAAGGCTCGGCCCATCCGATGACGGCCCGCTCCGCTCGGCGGTTCGCCAGTTTGAGGTGGAGGCGCGACGACCACACCCCGGGCAGCAGGTTGGAGAGTCGGCCACCGAGTAACTCGCCGCTGTAGCGGGGCCGGCCTTCGGGGTCGGCCATCGGGCGGAGGTCGTCGAGAAGGCCCCGGCGCACCTCGCCACCGACGCGCTCCGACAGCAGGCCGGCGATCGTCGCGGTGTGGGGCTGGGGGTACATGTGGTCGATGCCGTTCATCAACACCAGCGGTGCCCGCTCGATCGGCTCGGACTGTTCGACCACTCCTTTCAGGCCTTCGGCCGCCACTTCGGGGTCGTCCGGAAGGCCGGCTGCTGAGAAGTAGCCGCGGGCCAGTACATAATCGAGCACTGCGCTGCCGTCGGGTGCCTCCCATGTGTAGACGGAACCGACGCGGTCGACTTCGTTGCCATTCCCGCGCCAGTGGACAAAGGGGGCGAGGCCGAATCCGGCGAAGATCTGGGGGAACTGTGCCGGGTGCCCGAAGGAGTCCGGGGCGTAGGCCACCAGCGAGGAGCCCCCGAAGGACTCGGCGACCCGCCGACCCTCGAGCAGGTTGCGCACGTGGCTTTCACCGGAGGGGAGCAACGAGTCGGGTTGGACGTACCAGGGACCGATGGCCAGGCGTCCCGAGGTGACGGCGCGGACAAGTCGGTCGCGCTCCGTCGGCCGTACGTTCAGGTAGTCCTCGACGACGATGGACTGGCCATCGAGGAGGAAGCTCCAGCCCGGGTCTTCGTCGAGCTGGTCGAGGACCCGGTCGACGGTGTCGACAAGGCGGGCCCGGAATGCTTCGAAGGTGCGGTACCACTCGCGGTCCCAATGGGTGTGCGAGACGATCAGGATGTCCTGTGCCATGCACTCATCCTGTTCCATCAGACGGGTGAGTACCCGATCGCCGTGCGAATGGGGGTCAGGGACATCCCAGATCGGCCGATGCTGCGCACGACGGGCAGAGCCATACCGGGCCCCCGGGGGCCGCGTGCCGGGTGGCCACTGGATCGGCACACCCGGCGCAGGGTTGACTCATACGGGGTGGCCCGCCCGCGGTGGAGTAGCGCCCGGTGTGGTCCTGTTCCCTTGTCGGCTCGTCGCTCACGGCGGGAATGGTAGCTACGCCGACTGTCCCGGGCCGGTCCGTTTGATCGCCGTTCGATCAATTGATCAGGGTGTCCGCACTAGCCTGACCGAGGTGAGGTAGCCATCGTGCCTCTGCTGTCGGCCAGTGGTCTGGCCCCTTCCCGCCCACGTAGCTCAGGGGATAGAGCGTCGGTTTCCTAAACCGTGCGTCGCAGGTTCGAATCCTGCCGTGGGCACGCCGGAGGCACGCGGAAAAAGGGTGACGGAGCCGTCCAAGATGTCCTGCGGGAAATTCTCCCGCAGTGCCTCACGTTGTCGACTATCCCTTACCGGCACCTCAATGGCGAGAGGGCTCGATTATCACTGGAGAGATTCGTTGAACTCGGTCGGTACCCTCGGAGCTGGCGCCCGGCGGCGACATCTCAACCGGTCCGTACGAGCCGAACGTGGGTTACGGCTGGCGAACATACGTGTTCAACGCACCGGTAACTACTGACACTGGGGCCGAGATCGTCGAAGAGTCGTTCGCCCGCACCGAGCAAGACCGGCACAATCACCAGATGTAGCTCATCAATCAGCGAAGCACGAAGGAATTGCCTGATGGTGGCTGCGCCACCGCCGACGAGGACGTCTCGGCCACCCGCTGATTCGAATGCTGCACTGAGAGCCGCTTCGATCCCGCCGTCGACGAAATGGAAGGTCGTTCCCCCTTGCATCTCGACTGAGGGATGTGGGTGGTGAGTGAGCACGAAGACTGGGTGGTGAAAAGGAGGCTCCTCTCCCCACCATCCGGTCCAATCGCTTTCGCCCCACGGACCACGTATCGGTCCGAACATATTCCGACCCATGATCGTGGCACCGACCCCAGATGCCCGGCCCCCGAAGAAGTCATCGTCGAGCCCCTCGCTACCGTCATCTCTGCCGATCATTCGGTTGCCGCTTCGGGTGGCGAAGATCCAATCGTGGAGCTGCATGCCACCCACCCCGAGTGGATCGTCGAGATCCTGACTGGGTCCAGCCGCGTAGCCATCCAACGAGATCGAGAAATTCCGCACCAGCAACCTCTGCATTGGGATCAACCTCCCCGTGTGGTTCCGATCGACCGGATTAGACACAGTACAGACGGTCGGGAGACACCGGAATCATCGGGCCGCAAATCGGCGTCGGGCGGTCTGGCGAGCTAACGCGGATGACCGCTTGACACAGTGAGCAGACCAGCTAACAATTAGCAGTATGGCTAATGAAACGGTCATCTGCACGTACCGAGTCCGCCCCGATGCTCAGGAGCAGTTCGAGGCTCTCCTGGCCCGACATTGGTCCACGCTTCACACTCTCGGCTTCGTCACCGACGACCGGTCGCAGGTTCTTCGGCATACCGACGAATCCACCTACGTTGAGATCTTCACCTGGATAGATGGAGGATTCGGACTCGCACATGAGCATCCCGAAGTGCTGACGCTCTGGGCGCAAATGGATCCCCATCTTGAGGCACGCGATGGGCAACCCAAGTGGGAATTTCCCCATTATCTTCCGCTCGACCTCCGCCGTTGAGTCCAATCCCCCGGGGGTTGGCAGACCTCGAGGACCTCGAGCTGGTATTTGGCGCACTCGCACACCAGTCGAGAAGGACGATCCTGAGCGTCCTGCATGCAAGGGGTGGCGAGATGACTTCGGGCGCCATTGCTGCCCGGTTCGACTGCTCGTGGCCAACGACGACGCGTCACTTGCGGATCCTGGAAGAAGCCGGATTGGTCCACGTTGAGATCCGTGGTCGTGAGCGCAAGTATCTCCTCAACACACAGCACCTTCTCGGGATAGCTGGATCGTGGATCGACCGATTCGCCGGCGACATCTAGGTGCAGAAGCCTCGCGATTCCAGCACGTACCGGCGCTGTGCGAGATGATCTTCCCATGCTTCAACTCTCTGATCTCCTTGCACGAGAAGCGATCCGCGATCTGGTGACCCGTTACAACTCCTACGGCGACAGCGGGCTCTTCGACCGCATGCTCGTGCTGTTCGCACCGGATGCGACTGTCGAGATCAATGGCGTTGCTCACCACGGCGTCGACCAACTTCGACAGGTGTTCAGCGGGGTGCCCGAGCAGACGTCGAGGCCGGGGGATCGTCCTGCCTATCTCCGTCATTGCACGGCTACGCACCAAATCGATCTTGTCGACGAGAATACGGCGACCGGACGGTGCTACTTCTTCGTACTGACTTCAGTCGGGTTGGACCATTGGGGCCGCTACTTGGACGAGTACGGCGTGATCGAGGGCGAGTGGAGATTCACCCAGCGCCGAGTGCTGACTGACGCGTTGAGTCCGCACTCGATCTTTGCCTCCTCGCACGAGTGAGCTGGACGAGCTGTCTCGCCCCAGCTGGCGGTCTGAGGCAGGATGGCGTCCGTGAACGCGAGCGAAGGTGACCGTTTGATAGCGCGTCCTCTGGCTCGGGAGCGTTCGAGGTTGTTCGATGAGCAAGCCGAGGCATATGACCGATTCCGGCCGACGTATCCCGACGCGGTGATCGACGAGCTGCTCGGTCCGGCGCCTGCTGGCCTGGATGTTCTCGACGTGGGCTGTGGGACCGGGATTGCTTCACGACAGATTGCTCAGCGTGGCGCGAACGTGCTGGGAGTCGAACTTGGTCCGCGAATGGCGGAGATCGCCCGCGGTCATGGGATCGAAGTGGAGATCGCGGCTTTCGAAGGCTGGGACGCTGCTGGTCGGACGTTCGACCGGGTGACTTCGGCGCAGGCCTGGCACTGGCTCGACCTGCCCATCGCCACCGTCAAGTCGGCCTCTGTGCTGCGACCGGAGGGCAAGCTTGGTCTGATCTGGAACGTGGGGAGTCAGCCCGATGATCTGGCCGATGCGCTCGAGGGGGTATACGGGCGTGTCGTGCCGCCCGGCAGCCACCGATTGTTCAGGGGGTACGCGGCCGATCGAGTGTCCGACTTCAGGGCCGGCCTCGGCTCCGTGTTCGACGCCGTCTCGGCGACGCCAGTCTTTGGTGCGCCGACAGAGAAATGGTTCCCGTGGACGCGGATCTACCGGCGGGATGAGTGGCTGGACCTGCTTGCCTCACTGAGTGACCACGCCGCCCTCGAACCGACAGTCCGAGACCGCCTGTTCGAAGCCATCGGCTCGGCCATCGACGATCATGGCGGTTCGTTCGTCATGAACTTCGAGACGGTCCTGATCACCGCGCCTCGGCTCGGATAGACCCCGAGCCGGTCATTCCGGCCATCCTCACGGCCCGGAGGACACGGTGAGACTGACCGATGCCCCGGGTGGAAGTGAGCTATCCGCTGCAGGGTCCTGGCTCACGACGTCACCAGTAGTGAAGCTCGTGCTCTGAACCGTAGTGATGGATCCCACGTTGAGGCCTGCCTGACCGAGTGCGGCCGCAGCGGCCGCCTGAGTCAAGCCCACCACGTTCGGGGCATGCACGGCGGATGGGCCACTGGAAACGGTCAGGATTATCGTCGAACCCCTGGCCACGGAATCACCCACACTGGGTGTCACGGCAAGGACTCTGCCAGCCGCTGACGAGTTCGACACGTAATGCTCAGTGACCTTCAGACCGGCCGAGCTCATGATCGCCGATGCGTGGGCAACCGTTGCGTCGACCGCTCCGGCGGGCACGGTGACTGTGATCACGGTGGTCGGCGATGTAGTCGTCGTAGAACTACCGGCAATTGACCTGTGGGGCTGGGTGCCTCTGGCCACGCCGAAGCCGATCACGATGAGGACCACCGCAGCCGCGGCCAGGAGCATCACCTTCGCGTCCGGAACTGGAAATCGGTGGTGAACCCGATGGTTGCGCACGTCTTCTGCGGTGAGCTGCCAATCAGTGGACTCGGCAGTTGTGTACATCTCCCGGACGAGGTCCTGGATCTGTTCGTCAGTGTGGATCATGTCCCTCCTTTGGAGTGAAATCGGTCGAGTTGATCGATTTCGCAGCCGCCGATCTCCCCCGGCTCAACCAGGATTTGACGGTGCCTTCGGGAACCTTCATGGCGAGTGCGACCTCGGCCACGGATAGGCCTGCCCCGTCATGAAGCACGAGAGCGTGAGCTTGGTTCTCGGGTAACGAGCGCAAGGCCGTTGCCAGTATGAGGTGTGAGTCGTTCGGAGCCGGTGTCGACCGGGCGCGCTCGACAATCGACGCTCGCCGGACTCGATCACGTCGTTTCTGGCTCATGGCGAGGTTGTAGAGAACCCGGCGGGTCCATGCGTGAGGATCGTCATAGGACGCCACTCGTGCCCATCGGGCCCAGGTGCGCATCAGGGCCTCTTGCGTCAGATCCTGTGCGACACAGAGGTCACCGGTCAGCACGAAGGCCATCGCCAGCAGCGGTTGCCTCGCAGACCTGAAGTAGTCATCAAACGTGTCCGTAAGATTCTGATTCCGGCTGCTCACCGCCACCCTTCCATCGATCGATCGAGGACCCCTTACCGATACACACGCCTCGGACTTGGAAATGGTTGCAGCTGAACCATCCGATGTGGACAGTCATCCGGACGCTGAGCGCACCGAGGAACCTACGCCGACGGCGTACCCGTGGCTGGCCTGGTGGAGAGAGTCACCATGAGGCGGTCAAGCGGAGGGGCCTTCAGGCCCCTCTCTGGCGCCTGGCCATGCGTAGTGTGCACGTGGTCCGGTCATCGAACACCGACGCCACTTGACTCTCACCACAGGGAAGGGTCCATGCTTCATTCCGTGGATGACCTCATGCCCATCGGAGAGTTTTCGGACCGTTCTGGACTTTCGGCCAAGAGGCTGAGGACGTATGCGACGGAGGGCCTACTTACTCCCGCCGCTGTCGACCCTGGATCGGGCTATCGGTACTACTCCCCGGACCAGTTGGCTGACGCTCGATTGATCGATGCACTTCGCCAGGCTGGCGTGCCACTTGCCGAGATTCGTGCAATTCAGGCTTCGACCTTCCCGAGAACGGCTCGATGCCTGGGCGAGACAGCTTGAAGCAGAGGCTGACCAACGCCAGCAAGCCCTCGGCCGCGCCCGCCATCTCCTCGCAGGAGGCGATGACCGGATGTTGCCATCGACCAAATCAGAATCCAAGGAGAAACCTATGGCCACACTTCATGCGATCGGTCGCACGGACATCGGACAGCTGCGTGAGAACAACGAGGATGCCATCGTCGCCAGCGATCGACTCGCGCTTGTCGCCGACGGTATGGGGGGACACCCAGGAGGCGAGATTGCCGCAGAAGTAGTGGCAAGCGTGGTTTCTGCAACATTTACCGGCCGGTCGATTGACGAGCTTGAAGCAGCAGTGCGTGCGGCGAACTGGTCCATTCGGGAGCGAGCGACCACTGAGCCTGGCATGGAGGGCATGGGTACAACGGTGTGTGCGGTTGGGCTCCTCTCGACCGGGCAACTGGCGATTATCAATGTCGGAGACAGTAGGGCCTATCTATTCCGTCAGGGCTCCTTGAACCATCTCACTCGGGATCACAGCGTGACGGCTGAACTGATCGGGCGGGGAGAATTGCAAGTGAAGGATGCAGCGCAGCATCCCTACCACGGGCTTCTCACTCGGGCACTCGGCGTCGGGTCCGATGTCGAGATCGACAGGACAAGTCTCGCCGTCGAAGAAGGTGACAGGATCGTTGTCTGCAGTGACGGTCTCTTCAATGAGTTGACCGACGGGGAGATCGAAACCGTCTTGTCGGGCGTTTGGAAGACTTGACCGAGATCGTTGACACGCTGATCGACGGGGCCATCGCCAAGGGAGGTCGAGACAACGTATCCGTTGTCATAGCTGAAGTGGCTGCCTGAACGTCTCTTCCACGAGACAAGGCTCGCACCTCGCACACCGGGAGAATTCCCGTCAGGTTGACGGTTGCTATCCAGGAGCCTCGCCCGCTCGCACGAACATGGCGTCGAATTCAATGGGTACGAGCGGACGCGGATGAGCGTGAACCGGAAACAAGCCGATGAGATCGAAGCCGTGATCACGGATCAGAGCGATCAACGTCTCAGCACGGGGCGCACCCTCGTAGAGACCGAACATCGGTATCTCGACTTGAAGACCGGCCAGCGCGGAGAAAGATTTGGGAGCCCCCTCGAGAACCGCGGCATCGTGCCCCTGGGTGTCGATCTTCAGAAACGCTGTACTCGGATCCACGTCGAGCTCTGCGAGCAGGCCATCGAGGGCCCGGACCGTCACCGCATACGAACTGCTCATCGTAAGCGTAGGCATTCCGGTCATCCCGCTGGGACGTCGCAGAGAGGCATACATGTCGTCTTCGGCGTACTCGAAGAACTCTGCGGTTCCGTCTTCATCCCCTATGGCAAGTTGATGAGTTTCCCAACCAGACCCAGCTCTTTTTCGCAGACGCTCGAAAGTGCTTGGGGCAGGCTCGAAGCTGACGATCCGCCCCTTGAAACCGTGGGCACGCCACAGTGCCCCATAGCGCCCCTCGTGCGCCCCCACATCGATGAGCGTGGCGATTCGTCGCTGTTCGATGACCCTTTGGATCTCCCGGTTGACAGACCCTTCGATGGGCCGTCGCACGACCATGAATCCCTGTTTGGCCAGCATTCTCTGGGCCGTGCGTGCCACCGTCATAGAGTTCAACCCTAACCCGAACTGTGCCTATTCGGCCCCTGAATCTACTCGGGCCCCACCACGGAGAGCCTGGCGCGCGAATGCGGACAATCCTGGCCCGCGCTCTTCCTGTCCCGCCGATGTGTGGCCTCCTATGAGGGGCTATCCGAGCGGGCGATCACTGTCCGTGGTGGCGTGTGCTTCAAGCCGAAGGACCCTTTGACCCTCAAGAGCATTTATGCAACGGTGGTCACACCCGACGGTATCGATGGTCCCGCGGCAAGTATTCAGATGGGGGTCCAGGACCGTTCGGCGCCAAGGTGAACGGAATCGAGCCGTTCCTCAATTGTCCAAAGGGGTAAACCATGGAGACCCGAACGCATCTCGTACGCGCAGCGTTTGTCGGCGCGGCAGCTACCGTCGCCGGTCTGGGACTTCTTGTCACCGCCGGAACAGCCAGTGCCGCGCCAGTGCCGAACATCGTCTATGTGGGACCGGCCGGCGTAACCACCGGCCCCTCGGCCTGTCGCACACCGAACTACACGTCCATCCAACCGGCCATCGAAGCGGTTGGCACTGGCGGGGTAGTCGTCGTCTGCCGGGGAACCTTCCCCGGCATGGTCAATGTCGACCAGAAGATCACCCTTGCCGGCAACCAGGGTGCAACCATCAACGCCACTGGCGACGTGTATGGCATCGGGGTGTCGGCCTCTGGGTCGGTCATCACCGGCATGAAGGTGATGGACGCCAGTCCCTACAATCCGGCCAAGGACCTGATTGCTGATGGAATTGTCACCATCGCCATCGGGGCGCATGGCCCGGCCGCGGCCAATCACGTCACCATCTCTCACAATGTGGTGACGGGAAACCAGGGCGCCGGCATCGACATCAATTCCAGTTCGAATTCCACAGCGACTTTCAACGTGGCCACGGACAATGGCGTGGGGATCAACGTCTCCGACGACCTGGACCTTCCAGCCGACCACAACATGATCACGTTCAATGTGGCGGACAAGAACTTCGGGGGCTGCGGTATTGCCCTGGCAGACCACACGGGCGCAGGCGTCAGTGACAATGTCGTCGCCTACAACCGCTCCGATAACAACGGCCTGGCCACGGCCACCGCTCCTGACGCTTCGGCGGGGAGTGGCGTTATCCTTGCCAGTCCGATCCCTGGAGGGATCGTGTCGGATAACACAATTACCTTCAACGAGTTCAGTGGCAACGGGCACGGTGGAGTCGTTGTTCACGCCCACGTGCCGGGAGACAACTTCTCGGGCAACTCGGTGACCTACAACACGATCGGTACCAATAACCTCCGCACCGACGAGAACGACCTGAAGACCACTGGCGTGTATCTGGGTAGCGCGTCACCGCTCAGCATCACCGTGGACCACAACATCATCGGCCCCGACTACTACGGTATTTTCGCCTCCGGACCGGTGACCATCACCGGCGGCAATGCCTACGTCGGAGTCTCGGATCAGATCGGGACGTTCCCCACTTTCTGAGGATCCTGATGGCGTGACGACCAGCATCTCGACCGGCCCCGGGCAAAAGTCCGGGGTCGGTCGAGGGCAACCGGACGGATCGCAGTCAGTAGCTGTGTCCGGAGGAGGCGCCCGTCGTAGTGGTCGTGGTTGCCGCCGGTATGGAACCCGATGGCGTCGCGACGAACCATGTCCCACCGAGTCCCTGGCCCTTGTCCTGGCCCGGGGCGGTGTCACCTTGGTAGTAGTAGAGGAGATGGCCCTTGTAGGTGACCTGGGTCGAACCATCCGGACGCATCACCGTTCCCAATGTTCCTGATATTCCTGAGCTGAGCACCGCATTGGTGCCGGCCGGGACCACCAGCGGGGGCCAAACGACGGCACACTGACCGGTGCAGTTGGTGGCGGTCGATGAATCAGCCGTGTAGTAGTAGAGGGTCCTGCCACTCGGCCCGGTCAATACGGATCCGACGCTTGGAATTGTCGACGAAGAGAGCTTTATCGACCTGGCTGAGACGCCTGTTCCAGCGGACGAGGACGTCGTGGTGGTCGAGGCACTCTGCCCTGAGCCGCAAGCGGCAGCCAGCACCGCAATGCCTGCGAGAGAAGCGACCAACCCTGAGCGTCGGAGCAGCAAATTGCCTCGGGACCTGGTGGAATGGCTCATGGTTTCTGGCGAGATTTTGTTCATTGCTGCCTACTACCGACGAGAGGTCCGGATCGTTCACCTGAATCAAGAATTGGCCGGAGATCGGGCCATCCCCGGCGTGTCGGTCAGGTACCCCAGGCTGGCTTCCTGATGGAGCGCTCAGGTTCGCCCAGGGCGAAATGATCGGATCAGCGCCCTGGTTCCTGGCTACGCTCCCGATATGAATTCTTGGAGGATCTACTGTGCGGCGGCCACCGTCACGACCGGGCTCCTCGTCGCGGCATGCAGTGGTACACCCTCGACAGCTCCGACCACCACGGATGTGCAGCAGACGTCGACCACCATCGCCTCGACGACGTCGACCACATCCTGCCCTCTGTCAAGCAGTTCCGGGACCTCGGTGACGGTCCCGGTGAGCAGTGTCTGCTCGGCGGTCGGCAGTCCTCACTTCGGTTCGCCCGATGATGCGATGGTGTATCTCGCCGCCGCCTGGAACTCGGGCAATGTGCAGGAGGTCGACTATGTCACCGACCCCGCGGGACGCCAACAGATGGACTCAATGGCGTCGTTGATGACGAATCTCCGGTTCGACCGCTGTTCCCAAAATCCTGCCGGCGACTACACGTGCTACTTCACCCATGACATCGCCGCGTCGGACTCCTCGACGACCTATCCCAATCCTATGAACTATCCGCCAGGTGAAGCCGTGTTCACGGTCGCTCCAGCCGTCGCCCCCGGCTGGTACCTGACCGACGTCATCCACTGTGGTTGAGCGCGGGCGTCTTCCGATCCTGGGCCCAGTGGAGAAGTACGTTGGTCGATCGGCTGGATCTATAGGGTGGAGGCGACCGGCCCGATCGTGGCGGATCCCAATCTGACCAAGGACGGAGCCAATCCCACCGAGTCGTTTCGGTCACAGGAGCCACTGCGAGTCACGGGCGAGTGCACCGATTGGACCGGGCACACTCCCGAACTGATCGCCGCCATGAAGGAGAGGATCGCCGGACTGGATCCCCTCCCCGGGTCGTAAGCGATGAAAACTGGGCTGGCAGCGCGCCGGGAGCAAGCGGACTCATCGATGTCCCACCATCAGGTCGGCTCTCGGCGCCCCACGAGATGGAACACGCGACTGAGTTGGCGATAAGGGTCTCGTCGACTGGCTTCGAGTTCGACTGCCGCTGTCGCCGTTACCTTCTCCGTGTCGGTTGGATCCAGCTCGACTCCGCTGAATTCGAGCCAGTCGACGAATAGCCACACCCCGTACCAACCAAGCGGCTCCACCCTCCGGATGCGCATGAGCTCGCTGAGGTGTTCCACCGTGTCGGCTCGGCCCTGGACGCCCAGCACGCCGATCTCGGTGCTGGCATCGAAGGAGACGAGGGCGTCTTCCCACCGCTGTTCCAGGGCCGGGCGCACGGCCATCGTCCTGGCATTGCCTGTCATGACGGAGATGATGCCACCGACATCGGCGCACTGGCAGAGTTGATCGATCATCGGCTCCGGCTGCTCGAGGTATCCGAGCACCCCATGGCACAACACGGCGGCGAACCGTTGGCCTTCCACCGCGTCGAGGGCGCTCTCGCCGTCGCCTTGCAAGAGCGTCACTCGTCGCCTGGTCTCATCGGGGAGGCGCTCGAGGCGTTGTCGCGCTTTGTCCAGCATCGCCGGCGACGAGTCGAGCAAGGTCACGTCATAACCAGCTTGGGCCAACGGAAACGATTGGTTGCCTGCGCCACCCCCGATGTCGAGCACCTTCACCGGGGGCGATGGCAGATGTTCGAGCAACTGCTGATGCATCACATAGGTGCGGACGTACCCCTTCACCGAGGCATACGCCTTGTCGACAAATTGATCAGCCAGACCAGCCCAGATGTCATCGCCCATCGCTCCAAGATACAACCGATGAAATCGACTCCCGGATCGGTCTCCCCTGATCAGTGGTCCAATTGAGACCGGAGGCGATCGGCCGTCCGGTATCGGCACGAATGGGCCAACTGCGGTATCAGCCAAGATCCTGAGGCTGCTGGTGTCGTGGCCGATCGTGAGTATTTCGTCCCCTCAGCACTGGTTGTGAACACCTGTTTCTCGGGCGCAACGGCGAGGGACACATCAACTGAGCGCAGCGCAACACAGAGGGTCAATGTGCGCGACCGTGTTCATTTTGCCGACCCGCATACGGCCGTGATGGTCGGATCACTTGAATCACGTTTGGCCTCGAATCCCAAATTCGATCACCGGAGAGGCGCGATACCTGAGAGACTGCGCTTTGGAGCTTCCGGGCGAAATCAACCGAAGGCACTACGAAACACCGTTGATTATCTGAGAATTGCCAAAGGGGGTGGGCGAGATCCAGCTCACCGACAGCGCGCTTGCTGGCCTTCTTGATGCGGCCCCGATTGCGATGCTCGTCGTGAACGAGGCTGGACTGATCGCATTCTCGAATGCAGAGGCCGAGCGACTGTTCGGATATCCCCGCGATGCGCTCATCGGCGAGGCAGTCGAGCCACTGATCCCCATCGGACAACCGGGCTTCCCAACGTCAATGTACGGGTTGGAGATGCCCGGTCGGCGAATGGACGGCACCGAGTTTTCGGCGGCCATCACTTTGTCGACATCGGCAATCGAATCAGGGCAGCTGATCTCGGTGACGATCCGTGATGTCAGCGAGCGAATCGAGGTCGAGGCCGAAGCCGAAGGGATTCGCATCGAGGCCGAAGCCGAACGCCTGAAGGCTGAGGGAGAAAAACTCGAGGCTGAGCGTGTGAGGCTGAAGGTGGAAGCCGAACGGGTCACCGCCGAAGGGGAGAAGGCAAAGGCTGAAGGCATGCACCTGGAGGCGATTGCCGAACGCGGGCGACTCGAGGCGCAACTCCACCAGTCCCAACGCATGGAGAGCCTGGGCCAACTGGCCGGCGGCGTAGCCCATGACTTCAACAACCTTCTAGCCGTCATCCTGAACTATGCATCGTTTGTCGCCGAAGAGCTCTCGATAGCGGTGTCCGGTCCGTCCGGCGAAAGTTGGACGGGACCACTCAAGGACGTCGAGCAGATCCAGCTGGCAGCCGAGCGCGCCAGTGTCCTCACCCACCAGCTCCTTTCGTTCGCCCGACGCGAAGTGGTCCAGGCTCGTGCCCTGAGCCTCAACAGTGCGATCACCCGGATGGAGCAGATCCTCCGCCGGACGATCGGTGAACAGATCGAACTGGTCACCGACCTCGCCGGAGGACTGCCGAAGGTGGTAGCTGATCCCGGTCAGATCGAACAGATCGTTCTCAACCTGGCCATCAATGCCCGCGATGCGATGCCGGACGGAGGCACGCTGTCCATAGACACATCCCTCAGGGAGGTGATCGGTGACGGGGTGGCAGGCACCGACGCTCCCCCCGGTTCCTACGTGTGCTGTCGGGTGAGTGACAACGGGATCGGCATGTCGACGGAGGTCCGTGATCGGGCCTACGAGCCGTTCTTCACGACCAAGACCGGGGGCGAAGGCTCAGGTCTTGGGCTGGCGACCGTCTACGGAATCGTCTCCCAGTCGGGAGGGTTCACCAGGATCTACTCGGACGAGGGGATCGGTACGTCGATCACCATTCTCCTACCCGCCGCGGTCGACGGTGAGACTCCGCTCGACGTTGCTGAGTCCGAGGTGAACCTCGTGTCGCTGACCGGCAGGGAGACGATCTTGGTCGTCGATGACGAAGACGCGCTCCGCGAGGTGACCCGACGGATTCTGACCCGAAGTGGCTATACCGTCCTCACCGCCGCTAGTGGGGCACAGGCAATTGAGTTCGCCACCTCGTACGAGAAGTTCGATCGACCTCTTGCTGACCGATGTGATCATGCCCTCCATGCAGGGACCGACGGTGGCGATCGAAGTGAGGAAGCTACGACCCGACATTCGAGTGCTGTACATGTCCGGTCACGCCCACCCGGTGCTGGAGGCCGAGTCTCTACTCGACACTGACTTCCTGCTGGTGGAGAAGCCGTTTGACCAAGCCGTGCTGTTGGAGAGCGTGCGCACGATCCTCGAGCGCGATGAGTAAGCACCCGGTCATCCGGGTAGTGGTGATCGACGACCACGAAATGATCCTCCAGAGCCTGGTGCGGCTCCTCCGAGACGATCCGATGATCGTGGTTGTCGGCGAAGCCCTGAACGCGGCAACCGGACTGGAGGTCACCCTGAGGGAGAAACCCGATGTGGTGATCATCGATTACACCCTGCCCGACATGGATGCTCCTGAAGCAATCAGATCGCTCCGTGAGAACTGCCCTGAAGTCAAGGTCATCACTCTTTCAGGATCCGAACAACCCGGTGCCTTCTTCGCGTCGATGCGGGCAGGGAGCTCGGCGTGGGTGACCAAGACCCGGGCGATCCAAGAGCTGCGCGACGCGGTGTTGCGAGTTGCCGCCGGCCTCACTGTTGAGAATGAGGAGATGGCGGCCCTTCCCTCACTCGACGAACTTGTCGTCCACTACCAACCGGTGGTCGACCTGGCCACCACGCGGACCATCGCATTCGAGGCCCTGGTCCGCTGGCAGCATCCCCGTCGAGGGCTCCTCTACCCCGACGAGTTCCTGCCACTGGCGGAGGCAACCGGCTTCATCGTCGAAATCGATCGTTGGATATGGGAGCGGTCGATATTTCAACTGGTGGAGTGGCAGCGTCGATTCCCTCGAGTTCCGAACCTCCACATGGGCGTGAATCTGTCGGCCAGTGATCTGTCCGATGCGGGGCTGTTGAAGGCGATATCGGACATCGTTAGTCGCTCCGCCGTCGACCCGGGAGATCTCGTCTTCGAGGTGACCGAATCCGTGCTCCTTGATGACACCGCACCCACGATGGAATTTCTTGCTCAGCTCAAGGATCTCGGTGTCCTGTTGGCGCTGGACGACTTCGGCACGGCGTTCTCGTCACTCTCTTACATCCGACGCTTCCCCTTTGACGACCTGAAGCTCGACATCTCGTTCACTTCCGAGCTACCTCAGTCGACTCGCTCGATGCTGCTGGTGGAGGAGATCTGCCATCTCGCACGATCCATGGAAATGACGGTCATCGCCGAAGGCATCGAGAGCGAGGAGCAGGCGGATGCTCTGCGGGGAATCGGCTGTGACTACGGGCAGGGCTATCTCTACGCGAGGCCACTTTCCGCCGCGGATTGCGGGGCGCGGCTAGCTGGCGAATAGCTGCCCGGCGATTCCACCATCGGTGCGCCGAAGATCAGCTCCGACCAGAGGTTCCGATTCGATGTCGATGTCAGGGACGCCGTCAGGACTGCATCTCGGTGGCGAGATCGGTCTACCCCTGGAATTGGTCCTGCTGATGGTCTGAGTGCGGACCGATCCGTTCGACAGGACCTAATGAGTGGAGTCGGCCGACTCGAATCTGGGACCATCGAGCACTTGGCGCAGGGTGGCAAGCTCCGAGGGGGAGAGTGTCCGGGCGAAGGACGTCAATGCGGCATCGGGGTCCGGGCCCTCGGCCATGGCCTGGCGCATCAGTATTGCCGCATGGGCACCCGGTGACCCGACGGCGGAAAAGTGGATCTTCCCTCCATCCATCCGGCGCCGCACCAGTTCCTTGTGGACAAGTCGGTCGAGGACGGTGGCGACTGTCGTATAGGCGTTCCGGGGGAGCTCGTTGGCCACATCGCGCCCGGTGAACTCGCGTTGGGGCTCTGCCCACAGGATGCCCATCACACGCCGTTCGAGGTCACCCAGACTGGCGCCACCGCACGCACAGTCATCACACGTGCAGGGATCGCACGAGCACATGGCGTTTTCGCACCGGGTGGACTTGGTCACGGGAGGCCTCTCTTCAATTCGGCCACAATCGTACTACTCGCCCTTCACCGCACCATTGGCCGATCGTGCTGCCGGGTCGAGCCGTCAGCGCCTCCGAAAGACGTGGGGGAGAGTGACGGGAAACTCACATACAGGTGGAGGGGGAACCTGCCGATGCAAGCAGCATGCCCACCCCGAGAAGGCACTTCTCGGAAAGATGGGGGAATTTCCGCCGCCCAACTGCGACAGACCCGTCTGACTGCTGCGATGCCGGCTTCACGCTTGTCGAGTTAATGGTCGTCCTGCTGATTCTGGCCATCCTGCTGGCCATTGCCATCCCGACATTCCTGGGTACGACGGGCGGGGCCAATGACCGGGCCACCCAGTCCAACCTCAATCCCGCGCTCCTCGCCCTGAAGGCGCAGGCCATTCAGAACAGCCAGAGCTACTCGAGTATCACCAAGGCGGTGATGTCGACGGATGAGCCCTCGCTGACCTGGAACCAGTCGACGACGGCCGCTCCCATCACCGTGAACTCCCAGGGACCTGTCGACTTCTACGTAGCGGCTGACGGCAACGGAGTCGTTGTCGTCTCCTATTCGAAGAACTCGAATACCTGTTGGTATGCCGTGGACAATCTGGCCGCTGTCGTCGACACCGCTGGTCCCTACGGAGCTACCGCCGTCGCTGCCGGAAACGCCACGCAGGTCCCGACCGCCGCCGGCACCTACTTCTCCAAGGCCCTGCTCAACAACGTGACCACCGGTGCGACTTCCTGCAACCCGGCCAAGCCACCGATCGGTGGTTCCACCTGGTCCGGCACGTTCTCGGCCGGCTGAGCCGCTACCGGACCCGTCTCGCCGGTTCAGGTGGCGTGAGCATCGGCCAGCAGTCTGTCGTCGTCGGCCATCAGGGCTCGAGCCAGCTCGTGGATCATTGCCACCACTTCGGGGTGTTCACCGGGATCCCAACCCTCGAGCAGCTCACTGAGCGAGTCCCGTCGCGCCGTGGTGAGCCTGGCGATGGCATCGTCCCCGGCGACGGTGATCTCCAGGTGTCGGCCTGCAGGATGCTCGACGCAGGCGATCATGCCTGCCGCCTCCAGTTCGTCGACACCCTCGCGCAGTCGTTCGGGGTCCACCAGCAACTGGGCACCGACCTCCTCGACGGTGGCGTCCGGTCGGTCGGCGACCCGGTAGAGGAGCCAGCACGCCCGCGGTTGCAGGTCGAGACCCGCCCGCCCGGCGAGCATCTCGTACAGCTCCCGCCGGTTTTCGCGGTTGACAGCACGCTCCAGTAGTCGCTGGACCTCGTCAAGCGAATTGCGGGGCGTGCGCAGCCCGAGGTTCTCGGCCGGCTCCGAGTCCCGGATGGCTCTGCGGAGGGGGACCTCGGGGAGGGTCCAGCTGAGGATGAATGCCACGAAGGCGATCGGCACGCCGATCAGGAACATGGTCTGGACCGTGTGGGCGATGCCGTTGATCACCCCGGCCTGAATGGCAGCGGGCAGATGGTGGATGGCGTCGGGGTTGTCGGCGCTGAGGCTGAGTCCGGGCGGGGCACCGTGGAGGTGGAGCGCCCGCAATACATTCGACAACAGGAGGTTGGCGAAGATGGCGCCGAACACCGCGGTCCCGAAGGATCCGCCGATGGACCGGAAGAATGTGATCCCCGAGGTCGCGGTCCCGAGCTCCTCGTAGGGGACGGCGTTCTGGACGGCCACGGTCAGAACCTGGAGGATCAATCCCAGCCCGAAGCCGAAGATGGCCATGTACGCCGCCGCCGCCCAGGCGCCGGTGTGCACGCCGATCAGCGACATCAGATAGAGGCCGACCGTCATGAGCGCGGTGCCGACGACCGGGAATACCTTGTAGCGCCCCCACCGGCTGACCAGCAGTCCCGAGCCGATCGACGCCACCAGGAGGCCACCCATCAACGGGAAGAGCCTCAGGCCGGACTGGATGGCGCTCACCCCGCGGACATCCTGGAAGAACAGGGGCAGGAAGGTCAACGCACCGAACATGGCGAAGCCGACGACGAAGCCGATGGCGCTGGCGGCGCTGAAGACCCGGTTGAGGAACAGCGGCAGTGGGATGATCGGTTCGACCGCCCGTCGCTCGGCCAGCAGGAACAGGACGGCGAACGCCACCCCGCCGACGGCCAGGCCGATGATGAAGGGGGAGTTCCACGGATACGACGATCCGCCCAGGCTGGTGAACAGGACGAGCGCAGTAGCGGACAGGGCGATGAGCGCCGTCCCGAGGTAGTCGATGACGTGGTGCACACGGGTCGACGCCGCCGGGAGCGCCACCGATGTCACGACGAGGGCGACGGCTCCGATCGGGATGTTGATGTAGAAGATCCACCGCCACGACAGGTAGTCGACGAAGAACCCGCCGATGAGCGGGCCGATCACCGAGGTCACGCCGAACATGGCCATGAAGAAGCCCATGTAGCGGCCCCGCTCGCGGGGTGAGACCACATCGCCGACGATGGTCATCGCCCCGATCATGAGACCGCCGCCGCCGAGCCCCTGGATGGCCCGGAAGGCGATGAGCTCGATCATGGACGAGCTCAGCCCGGCGAGAGCGGAGCCGACCAGGAAGATGACGATCGCCGCCTGGAAGAAGATCTTCCGGCCGTAGAGGTCACCGAGCTTCCCCCAAAGGGGTGTCGACACGGTCGACGCCAAGAGGTAGGCGGTGACGACCCAACTGAGGTGCGAGGCCCCGTGGAGATCGCCCACGATCGTGGGCAGGGCCGTCGACACCACCGTCTGGTCGAGAGCGGCAAGGAACATGCCCAACATGAGCGCGCCGATGATCACCATGACCTGGCGATGCGGCAGAGTCTCTACCGGCTCCTGCAGCACGTCTGTGGCGGTATCTGTCATTGTCCCGACCGCTTTCCTCGACTCCTGGTTGAACTTAGGCGGTCCAACGGGGTCGGAGCCCACCAATCTGGCGAAGGCGACGTGAATCCGCCGGCGGCGTCGATGGGGCTACCCTGCCCGTGGGCCCGGACCAGGTCAGGAGACCTGGTGGTGCCCCGGGGGAGGACAGTGACACCCTATGGATCACCGACACGCGTGGAGTATGTGCCGGAGGAGCGCCACCCTCCTGGTGGTGGCCGGGATTCTTGCCGCCTGCGGAAGCAGCGCGACGAATGCCACCGCCACCTCATCCGCCGGCCGGTCACCGACGCAATCCACCCGGTGGGAGGCGCCGGCAACCTTCACCACACCCCCGGACAGCGGGAAGACCATCGAACCTGTCTCTGCCAATCCCACCGGGCTGGCGGCCCATGGCTACGTCGAGCAGGAGTACTTCGCCTCGGGCACTGCGTACGACTTCACCAGCACGTCCACACCGTCCGATGGGAAGTGGACATTTGCCGTCGACGACTCGGCGCCTTATAGGACCCGAATCCTCGTACGCCGACCGGGCAACCCGGCGATGTTCAACGGCACCGTCGTCGTCGAGTGGATGAACGTGTCAGCCGGGGAGAGCGCGCCGGACTGGGACTATCTGAACCCCGCCCTCATGGATTCGGGCGCGGCCTACGTCGGCGTGTCCGCCCAGGCACTGGCCGTCAACGGCGGCAAGGCGCTCCTCGGTTCAGGAACGACTCCCGGGCTACGGGGCACCGATCCGGCCCGTTACGGGACGCTCCGCCATCCGGGCGACCGTTACTCCCTTGACATGTTCGCCCAGATCGGTCGGGCCCTTCGGGCCCCGGCACCGTCGGTTCTCGGTGGTTTGCGGCCCTCGCACGTGGTGGCGGTCGGCGAGTCCCAGTCGGCTTTCTACCTGACCACCTACGCCGATGTCCTCCAGCCCGTCGACGATGCCTATCAAGGCATCTTCATCCACTCCCGTGGCGGTAGTGCAGTCCCGCTCGATGGCAAGAACGTTACCGCGGCGATCAGCGGCGACGCCGTCCGGATCCGCACCGACCTCCACGTCCCCGTCTTCATGCTCGAGACCCAGACCGACCTCATCCAACTCCAATATGCCGGGGCGAGCCAGCCCGACACCGCCCGCATCCGGACATGGGAGATGGCCGGAACATCACACGCCGATGCCTTCGAAGTCGGTTCGGCCGCATCGTTGCTCGGCTGCACGACCCCGGTCAACAGCGGACCCCAGCACGAGGTGGCCCAGGCCGCCTTCGTCGCCTTCCAACGATGGGTTGACCACGGCACTCCACCGCCGTCCCCAGCGCCGTTCGTACTGACCTCCACCCACCCGGTGCAACTGAGCCTCGATGATCACGGCAATGTGCTGGGCGGGATTCGGACGCCGGCGGTCGATGTCCCGATCTCGACGTTGAGCGGTGCCCCTCCCCAGGGCAGCAGCACACTCTGTGGACTCTTCGGGTCGACTCAGCCGTTCAGCGCACAAACGCTGTCGGCCCTCTACGGATCGCCGTCCGGGTACGTCGCCGCATACACCACCGACCTCGATCGGGCCATAGCCGGCGGGTACATTCTCCCCGCCGATCGCCCGGCCATGCTCGCCCAAGCGGCTCAGGTCACCTTCCCCACCTAAGAGTCAGCTCCACGGCTCCTCGGCGGCGAGGTCCTTCCGGACCCTCTATTGGGCGACGCCCGCCCGATCGGGTAGGAGCGCGTCCGACCGACCCGGCACCGCGTGGGCGTGGACGTCCCTCGGACCGAGCGCCTCACCACAGGAACCGCAGACCAGGATGGCCGGGGCTGTCGATCCGCACGCGGTATGCGTCACCTCGATGGGCGGGCCCGAAGGAGCGGCGTAGACATCACCCCACTGTCTCATGGCCGTGATGACCGGCCAGAGGTCCCTGCCCTTGTCGGTGAGGCGGTAGTCGAAGCGGGGCGGATGCTCCGAGTACGGGACGCGCACCAGAATTCCTGATGCGACCAGTTTGGACAGGCGCTGTTGGAGGATGTTGCGCGAGATCCCCAACCGGCGTTGGAACTCCTCGAAACGGGTCACACCGAGGAAAACATCCCGGAGTATGAGCATGCTCCACCACTCGCCGACCACCTCGAGGCACTGGGCTACCGAGCAGTCCATGCCGGCGAAACTCTTCCGTTGCATGAGCCCAGTGTAGAGGGTTGCATGATAATACGCAATCAGTTAGAGTGCGTTGTATGAGTGAACTCACTAGTGCCGCAGGCTCGACCGGGACGCGGGTCGGGCGTCACCTCACCGTGGTCTTCGTCGTCACCGCCCTCGGGGCATTCATGGCGTCCCTCGACCTGTCGATCGTGAACGTGGCCTTCCCCGCGCTCGAACGTTCGTTCCGCGGAGACTCCCAGGCCTCCCTGGCCTGGGTCATCACCGGCTACTCCATCGTGTTCGGGTCGTTGCTGGTGGTGGCAGGGCGAACCGCCGACCGCCTGGGCAGCAGAAGGGTGTTCTTCGCCGGGCTGGCTATATTCTGCCTGGGCTCCGGCTTGGCCGGCCTGGCGCCCTCGGTGCCGTTCCTGGTGGCCGGCCGGCTGGTTCAAGGGGTCGGCGCCGCCGCCCTCCTTCCCTCGTCCCTGGGGCTTCTACTGGCGGCCTATCCATCCGAGAGGCGCACCCAGATGGTGGCGCTGTGGGGTGGGATCGGCGCCCTTGCCGTGGCCACGGGCCCGTCGTTGGGTGCGATATTGATCACGGCGTTCGGGTGGCGCGCCGCCTTCTTCGTCAACCTTCCGATCGGCTTGGCTGCCTGGCTGGTGGGACGCAGTGTCCTTCCGTCACTGCGGGGAGATCCCTCGGCGTCCTCGCCCGACTACCCCGGGGTGGTCCTGCTCACCGTCAGCCTCGCCTCACTGGTCCTGGCCATCTCCGAGGGTCCGAGCTGGGGTTGGTCGAGCCCGTGGATCATCGGCGGATTCGTGGCATTCCTCGTCGTCGGTGGAGTGTTCGTGCACCGGTCGTCCCGTCACATCCAGCCGGTACTCGACCTCACGTTGTTCCGGTCGCGCTCGTTCAGCGTGGCCAATACGTCGGCGCTGCTCTACTCCATGGGTTTCTTCGCCATGCTCCTCGGAAACATCCTCTTTCTGACCTCGGTGTGGCACTACACGATTCTGCGGGCCGGACTGGCCGTCACACCCGGTCCGCTGGTGGTGGCGGTCGTGGCCGGCCCGGCGGGGAAGATGGCCGGTCGCTTCGGGTTCCGTCGCGTCCTGATCACCGGGTTCGTGGTCTTCACCAGCGGACTTGTCTGGTACGCGACCCACGTCGGGCTGCAGCCCCGCTATCTGGCCATCTGGCTTCCGGGCACGCTGGTGGTCGGTCTGGGCATCGGGCTGACCTTCCCGGTGCTCAGTGCCGCGGCGGTCTCGAGTCTGCACCCGAAGCGGTTCGCTGTCGGCAGTGCGGTCAACCAGACGGCCAGACAGGTCGGTGGTGCACTCGGCGTGGCGATACTGGTGGTGATCCTCGGGACTCCGGGCAGCGCTGCCGATGCGCTCGTCAACTTCCATCACCTGTGGTGGTTCGCGGCGATCATGGCCGCCTTGTCGGGGGCGGTCTGCCTCCTCCTCGGCCCACCGGGATCCGTCCAGGTGGCCACCGAGTCCGTCGATGACCTGGTCGTCGAGGAAGCATCGCACCGTCTGATCCTCCTGTGCTCCGGTGCGCGTTGGCCTTGGCGTCCGTGCCAGGCATACCTCAACGGCGAAAGCGGCTCGGTTAGCGTCGCCCTGTCAGCAGTTCGACAATGCGGAGGCGGTGGGCGATGAGCGGTGTTCTGAACGGTTCCTTCAACGATCCCCGGATTTACGACAGGCGGCGGGGGAACCACGTTCCCGTCGAGTGGCACGTACACCCCGACCCCGAGTCTTGGCGTCGGTAGCTCGGCATTCACCAACTCCGGGTTGAGCATCTCCTCGATCGCAGGCGCGCTGGTCGAGGTGTTGGCGATCATGGTCATGATCAGCATTGTCGGCCTCGTCATCATCGCCGTGGTCGCCAACCGTGCGGATCCTGATCCCACCGGACGCCGTCCCCAGTCCGTCTACTTCTTCGTGGTGTCCTTCATCACCATCACCACGACGATCCTCGGGTCAGCCGTCGTCGTGGCAACGGTGCTCGGGTTCACCGCACACCACTCGACCTCGGTTGCCCACTCGCTCACCCGCCTTCTGCTGTTCAGCGTCCTCCTGACGGTGGTCAGCGCCATCCTCCTGGCCGTGCACGTTCGACGAGGGCTTGTACTGGCCCGAGCCGACTCCACGCCGTCGGGTCCATCGAGGCGGGTCGGACAGAGCTACGTGTCCGTGGTCACGTTCGTATCGGTCCTCTCGCTCCTCTTCACCGCCGTGATCTCGGTCTACCTGGTGTTCGCACTGGTGGCGCCAGGCACATTCGGCTCTTTCGGCGGCCGCGGGTGGACTGTGCGAATTCTGATCGAGACGGCCTACCTGGCTGTGGTGGCGATCGTCGTGGCATCGCGCCACAGCAATCTCCTCACGCCAGGGTTGAGCATCTGGAGCAACGACCCCGGAAGCCCGGGGTCCTTCGGGCCGGCGCCCATCGGCGTGCCCCCGGCGCCGATTCCCCCCCTGGCCTGAGGCCATGTCGATCGTGCCGTAACCGTCCTGTTCGACCGGACGGTGCGCCGGATCAGTCCCGTGGTTCAGTCGCTGGTGCGGCCGCCGTCGATGTCACGCTTGTCGGGGAGCGACTGGATGAGACGGCTCACGGCCGTGTACCGGCCATCGTGCCATGCCTCGGCGATCGTCTGGTCGTCGAGTTCGCGGTGCCGGGTGAAATTCCACCACCGGGTGACGTCGCTGTCGCTGTACCCCTTGTTGGCGAGGATGATGTTGCAGACGCGTGGCCTCCCAGGCCGCTTCATCGGCTGACAGCGAGGTGGCATTTTCTCCGGCCACCGGAAGGCGTTCCGATCGCATCTCCATCTCGTGGGCGAGTTCACGATCGAGGTCCCGTGTCACGTGGCCCCGAATGGTCGGCAGCGATCCACCCGTCAGCGAATGCCGGTCGGATACCCGCCGCTCGCGCTCGGCGTCCAGACTGCGCGACCAGAGGTGCTGGGCCGTACTGTCCACGTCTCCAGCGGTGACCCGCAGGCGCAGTCGCCGCTCGATCCGCTCGGCCGCCCGCTGCGGGCGCGTCGGATGGCTCGGGCTCGGCCCGGGCTTCGGGCGAGCTTCCGACCTCAGAGGGATCGACCGTCCGTCGGTCCCGTGAGCGCCGGCGACGCTCGAGGTCGATGGCGGAGACGGCCGACGCCGGCTCCCGGCGCGGCCGCTCGTCGCCCCAACCGGGGATTTCCTCCTCGAAGGCGACGCGGGTCGGGACTGCGTAACTGTCCGGCGCGAATACGTCAGCGGTGGTACCGGCGATGGCGGCGGCCACATAGGCGGTCGACCAACGGCTGTCCCCTACGGCCACCGAGTCGGCGCCGGTCGCGGTGAGGCGGGCGAGCGGAACCTCGAGGCAGGCGGCGACGGCGATCGCCTCGGTGAGTCCGATCCGTCGGTTGGTCGTCTCGACCTGGGCGACGGTCTCCCGGGTCCAGCCGATACCCCGCAACTGCATCTCGTCGGCGAGCCCCTGCTGGGTCAGGTTGGCCTTGGCGCGCAGTGCGGCGATGTTGCGCCGCACGATGTCCTCGATAGCGGTCGTTGCCTCGTCGTACATGGGGCACACCCTACTGGCGTGTCGGCGTCCCAACCGAGGCCAATGTAAGGAATGTGAACACCCACATGAGTCGCCTCGAGGAGTCCATGGGTGCTGACAAGGGAGTTCTCCCGATCTGGTGGATAACCTGTGGACTATGGCCTAACACCTAGCGTGGCCAGGCCCGTACGGTCCGCGCTCGAATGGTGCGACAGGACATGGGCCGCGACATCTGGCGCGCAACACCGGGCGCCGGTGGCGGTTGGCTCGGTTGCAGTTCGGCGTTCCTCCTACAGGTGCCAGCTTCCTCTTCCGAGAATTGTGATGAAGCGGGAAGCGGACCAGGTGAGAAAGAGACACCGGTACCGCCGACCGACACGACAGAGGGGCAGAAACACCGTGACCATCGAACACAACACCCAGCGGACTCTTCGCGACTGGCACGACGAAGACTTCGATCTCGACGACCTGGCCATGCCGGCCATGACCCAGTGGCAACGGTGCGGTGCGGTCCACTGCATCGACCAGGGGCCATGGATCGGCACCCTGGTCTGCTGCATCCGCCAGAGCGGCCACGACAGTGGCCACTCGATGTCGTTAGGCGATCAGGGTGCAGTCGACTACTGGCAGGAGACCTGGCTCTAGGACAGCTGGCCCGACGGTTGCACTGCGCCTGACGGAGCAGTGCCCGTCGAGTCGGTGACCGCCGAAGGTCGGACGACCACGGCCTGGTCCCGTCCGAGTACGCCAGTGAACACCTGTTGGAATACTTGGTCGTCGGAGGCGAGCGCCACCGTCGCACCGACGAGTCCGGGTAGCCCGACATCGACGGCCTCGTCTGCGAAGTTCACCAGCACCACTACGGCATCTCCGTCGTACTGGCGCCGGAACCCGAGCACCCCGTCGGGGACCTCGCACAGCTCGAAGGATCCCCGGGTCAGGGCCGGGGTCCCACGGCGTAGGGCGATCGTCCGCCGGTAGAGGTGGAGGATCGAGCCAGGGTCGGCCGCCTCCGTCTCCCGGTTGCGCACGTCGGCATCCGGAGGCAGGGGCAGCCACGTCCGGCACCCGGGACGGGTAGGCCATCCGTGATCGGGTGAGGCGTCCCACGGGATCGGTGCCCGGCACCCGTCGCGCCCCCCGGGGTCGACCCGGCGATCTTCGGGAATGTCGGCATCGGTCAGTCCGAGCTCGTCGCCCTGGTAGATGAACGGGGTCCCCCGCAGCGTCAACAGGAGCACGGCGGCCGACCGCGCCCGGGCCTCGCTGCGGCGGGCGCCGGTGGCGGCGTCCTCTCCGGCCCGACCGGCCGCCCGGTCGTAACGGGTGCGGTGGCGGGGGTTGTCGTGGTTGGAGAGCACCCAGGTGGGCCATGCATCCCGTGGGTCGAGGGCGGTCCGGGTGTCCTCGATGCAGGCCCGCCACCGGTCGGCCAGCCAGGGGGCGAACAGGGGCGGGAAGTTGAAGGCCAGGTGAAGCTCGTCGTCATGCCCGTAGTAGGTGGCGACGGCGTCGGTGGACAGGAGGAACACCTCGCCCACCATCATCCGCTCACCCGGGTAGCCGTCGATGAGGGACCGGATGGCCCGTAGCCGCTCGTGGGTGACCGGTACGTCGTTGAGCGCGCAGTGGGGGACGCCGGCCACTTCGGGCGGGTCATCGGGCAGGGCCGGGTCCTTGCCGATCCCGTGGACCACGTCGGCCCGGAAGCCGTCGACCCCCCGGTCCAACCAGAACCGGAGCGTCTCGGTGCATGGCGTCCGACCACGTCCGGCTCGTCCCAGTTGAGGTCGGGCTGGGACTCCTCGAACAGGTGGAGGTACCACTGCCCGGTCGGCTCGTGGAACGTCCAGGCGGGTGCGGTCAGGTCGAACGCGGCCACCCAATTGTTGGGGGGCGACCCGTCGGGCGCGGGATCGCGCCAGACGTACCAGTCACGGTGCGCGCTGGAACGGCGAGGAAACTGGCATCGAGGAACCACGGGTGCTGGGCCGAGGTGTGGTTGGGCACCCAGTCGATGATCACCCGCATGCCCAGGGCGTGGGCGTCGGCCACCAGGAGGTCGAACTCCTCCAGATCCCCGAAGAGCGGGTCGACGTCGCAGTAGTCGCTGACGTCGTAGCCGAAGTCGGCCATAGGGGAGCGGAAGAAGGGGGAGATCCACAGGGCATCGACCCCGAGCCAGGCCAGATAGGCCAGGTGGGCCCGGATTCCGGCCAGATCGCCGACACCGTCGCCGTCCGAGTCGGCGAATGACCGGGGGTACACCTGGTAGAAGACCGCCTCTTTCCACCAAGGCATCGGTGCATCGTCCCGATGCGTGCCGCCGATGCTCATGGTCCGACGTTACCAATCCGCTGCTGCTGCCCCATTCCGATGTTCCTGTCGGCATTTCAGTTTGGGCCGGAACCTGCCGATGGGACGTCCAGGAGCGGGCACCTACCGGGGCCCGGAGCGCAAGGACGCAGTCGGCTCGGTTGCCGGCGGCGTGAGTGAAGGAGTGTGGAGCGATGGTCGAACGGCGAACGGTCGAAGACGGGTCGATGCTGGCGGAGGGCCTTTCCGGCGCTGCCGCACCCGAGTCCTACGGTACCGGTCGAATCTGTGTCGAACCGTCGTGCGAGGTCCATCTCTCCCGCTACAACAGCACGGACTGGTGCGCCCTCCACGAGAGCCCGGCCGCCACCGGCCGCCCCTACGACACCTCGGTGCGTCCCCGTGGCCGTAGGCGCAACTCGCGCCGCCGCAACTCCCAGCAGCGCTCGGCCGCCTGACTCCCACCGCCGCCAATCGCGGCCTGGTCCCACCGCCTGTCGCCTCCACCGGACGCTCCCACCTGTCGTCCAGTGGGCCTCGTCGCTACACTGCGTCGCTGAGGTCGGGCCCTCCCGGCCCGTCACCGACGGGACAGGGGACACGACCATGACGCATCCGATTCGACGCCGACGCGGTCAGGGTCGTCGACCCGATCACCCCGGGTCCCGGCATTGCTCGACTGGTCGGGGTCGCTGAGTGGCGTTCGCCGGATACCCGCCTTCGGAGCACCTGCTCGGTGATCTCGGCTTGGAGGCCGAAGCCACCACCGATACGAGCGCCCGGGTGCGCATCCGGGTGACCCCGCAGGTGGCCACCGCCGACGGCGGCGTGCACGCCGGGGTCCTGGCCACCCTGGTCGACGTCGTCGGCGGTGCCATCGCGGCCCGGGCGCTGCGACCGAACTGGATGGCCACCGCCGATCTCTCGCTCGAGCTCGTCGGCCCGGTCACCGCCCCCTTTGTCGAGGCCCGCGGCAGACTCCTGCGTCGGGGCCGCACCACGCTGGTCGTCGAGGCGATCGTGGTCGGGGTCGACGAGTTCGGAAACGACCTGCTGGCGGACGGGAGGGCGCCTGGACCTGTGGCGTGGGCATCGATGACCTTCGCCGTACTGCCGGCCCGCGAATGCTTCGTCGGCGGGCTCGGGGATCCCCGAACTTCCGACGCGGTGGGCCTTCACCGGCGCCGGACTCGATCTTCCGATCCTGGAAGCCCTCCCGGTGACGGTGCTCGACGGACCGGCCGGGCGGCTGTCCATCCCGGCCCGCCCCTACCTGCACAACTCCTTCGGTGCCGTCCAGGGCGGTGTCGTCGCCCTGCTGGCCGAGGCGGCGGGGGCCGAAGCGCTGGGCGCCGCCCAGGGTCGGGCATCCTCGGACATGGTGGTGACCGACCTCCAGATCGCGTACCTGGCCCTCGGCAAGGTCGGCCCGATCGTCAGTTCGGCACGGGTGCTCGGGCCCGGGGACCGACGGGACAGCCGGGGCGGTGGTCGAGCTGCACGATGCCGGTGCCGGGCACCGGCTGACCACCGTGGTCAATGTGACAGCAGTACCGGTCGATCATCTGGTCGGGGCGGATCGATGAGCGGGCCGGATCCCGGTCGAGCCGGGAACGGAGGACCCACGCCGGCACGTGAGCGACTTCTTCCGACTCCAGCGGTGGGAGATTCCGGGCGACGACGACACCGACGGGTCCCCGTCGGTCGGCGGGCGGGCCCCGATCGACCCGCACCAGCGGGGACCGGGCGGGGGGCTCCGCACCGGGGGGCTGCTGACCAACCTCGACTCGCTCGGCGGGTTCACCAGTGGCCTGGCCGTACTGCCCCAGTGGATCGTCACCACCTCGCTCATGGCCACGGTCTCCGAGCTGGCCCACACCGGACCGCTGCGGTTCCGGGCCGACGTGCTCCGCCGCGGCCGAAACTCGGTGGTGACCTCCCTGGACGTCGTCGACGAGGGTGCCGGCGACCGCCACGTGGCCGCCGCCATCATGTCGTGTGCCGTCCTCGACCCGGGGGGCATGCTCCTCAGCTTCGACCGTCCCTTCACCATGGACATGCCGGAGCCCGGTTCCGACCCGGTGCCACCCGATCAGTTCTTCTGCATCGAACCGGGTGAGGGCCCGGTCACCCGCCTCCGGCTGGAGGACAGGCTCCGCAATCCGTGGGGGATCCTCCACGGTGGTGCGATCGCCATGTTGGCCGACGAAGCCGCCTGCCGGGCGGCGCTGGCAGCGGGTCCCGAGGCGGCTGGACGCAACGGGGTGGCTGCGTCCGACGTCGTCCTCCACTACCTACGACCGGTCAAGGTCGGCCCGGTAGAGGCTCGGTGCGACGTGCTCGGGACGCGGGCCGGCCGGACAAGGGTGCGCCTGGCCATCCACGACGTCGGATCCGACGACCGTGAAGTGACGGTCGGCTCGGTCACCGTGCTCGCCGTCTGACCGCGGTCGCCAGTTCTCCTGTGGCCGGGCACCCACGGGGGTGCGCCCGGTGCACGTAGGCTCCTGGCCGACAACAGTTCAACGGAGCAGATCGGATCACGACGTGTCGAATGAATGGGGACCTTTGTGGGCGTTGGTCGGCGAATGGGATGGTGAGGGCGGCCTCGACACCTCGTACTCCCACGCACTGGGCAAGGTGGTCGGCACGCCCTACCTCGAGAAGGTCACGTTCAAGCCGTTCGGGCCGGTGGACAACGGGAACCAGCACCTCTACGGCCTCGACTACAAATCGGCGATGTGGAGGAACGACGAGGAGAACCCGTTCCACACAGAGGTTGGGTACTGGCTGTGGGACGGTGCCACCGGAGAAGTCCTCCGCGGCTTCGTCGTCCCCCGCGGCATCACCGTGCTGGCCGGGGGAGTGGCCGAAGCCGGTACCGGCTCCTTCACCGTGAGGGCTGCGGTGGGCGACCCTCAGTACCCGATCGGCGAGGGCAGGTACCTCACCGTCAATGCCAGCTCGATCAGCTACGAGGCGACGATCACCCTGGGCGTCGACACCTGGTCCTACGACGAGACCACCATGCTCCGGATGTCCGGGATGGAGGACCTCCTGGCGCACTCCGACCACAACACGCTGCACAGGGTCGGCTGAATCACCGTGAGCCCCTCCGCCCCGGTCGTCCCCTCCATGGACGGCAAGACCGTGATAATCACCGGTGGGAACTCCGGCATCGGCAAGGCCGCCGCCATCGAGCTGGCCCGCGCCGGGGCCCGCGTGGTCATCACCGCCCGCAGCGAGCAACGGGGCACAGCGGCAGTCACCGAGATCGGCGAGGCGAGCGGCTCGTCGACCGTCGAGCTCTCCCTGTTCGACCTGGCCGACCTGTCATCGGTGCGGACAGGAGCGGCCGACCTGCTCGAGCGATGCCCGCGGATCGATGTGCTGCTCAACAACGCCGGCCTCATCCTGACCGAGCGGACGCTCAGTGCCGACGGATACGAGGCCACGTTCGCCATCAACCACCTGGGCCCATTCCTCCTGACCGAGCTCCTCCGGCAGCGCCTCATCGACTCGGCGCCGTCCCGTATCGTCAATGTGGCCTCTACGGCACACAGCTATGCCCGCCGGGGTATGGAGTTCGACGACCTGATGGCCGAGCGCTCGTACCGGCAGATGAAGGTGTACGGACGCTCCAAGCTGGCCAACATCCTGTTCACCACGGAGCTGGCCAAGCGCCTGGCCGGTACCGGCGTGACGGCCAACTCGCTCCACCCCGGCGCGGTCGCCACCGGCTACGCCCGCGACGGCGATACCACCGGCTTCCTGGCGTGGGGGATCAAGGTATTCGCGCCGTTCAGTCTCACCCCCGAGAAGGGCGCCCGAACTTCGGTGTATTTGAGCTCGTCCCCCGAAGTCGAGGGAATCACCGGCAAGTACTTCACCAAGTGCCGGGAGAAGAGGCCGTCGGCCAGAGCCCGGGACGAGGCCGCCGCCGCCCAGTTGTGGAAGGTCAGCGAGCAGCTGGTCGACCAGGCCGCCGCCCACTGAGCTCCCCGACGACGGGCCCTTGCTCAGATCGGCTCGCCCTCGCTCAACTCGGTGACCGCTTCGGCGATAGCCTCCTGCTCGGCCTCGGCCGACAGCGGATGCCCCCCTCCGGCGTCCCGCCACAGCTCCGGGACCCGCCACAACAGCACCCCGACCCCGACGACGCAGGCAAGGCCGCCTGACCACACGGCGAATTCGGGTCCTCCGATAGCGGCGGCCAGGCCGGTTTCGGCATCGCCGAGGCGCGGTCCACCGGCCACCACGGCGAAGAACGTGCCCGACAGCCGACCCTGAAGGTGGTCGGGGACCGTACGTTGTTGGACGTTCTGGCGGAACACGGCCGAGATGACGTCGGCCGCTCCGGCCAGCACCAGCAGGGCGAGACCGATCCACAGAACGGGGACCAGCCCGAAGATGGCGATGGTCCCGCCCCAGATCACCACGCAGGCGGCGATGGCCCGACCTTCGTGACGTATTCGTCGACACCAGCCGGTGAACAGGGAGCCGACCAGCGCGCCGGCGCCGGGTGCGGCGTAGAGGAGCCCGACCACGCCGGCTCCGCCACCGTAGAGATGGATGGCCAACGCCGGGAACACGGCCCGCGGCATGCCGAAGATCATGGCGTTGAGGTCGATCATGTAGGTGGCGGACAAGAGGCGCTCGCTCTTCAGATGACGGAACCCTTCGGCCATCGATCGAAATCCCATCGGAGTGCCACCGCCCGAAGGCACCAGGTGCGGGAGGAGGAGTACGGCGGTGAGCGACACGCCGAAGGACGCGACGTCCAGCAGGTACACGGTGCTGAGCCCGAGGGCGGCGATGAGGATCCCGCCGATGGCCGGACCGACGACCATGGCCAGGGCCATGGTCGTGGTCTGCAGGGTCACGGCGGACTGGACGTCGCGTTGGGCCACCAGCATGGGCAGGGCGGCCCGTCGGGCCGGCCAGTCCATCCCCTGGAACCCGGCGGACGCCGCTGTGCAGACGAACAGGACCCACACCTCGGGATGGTCCAGGGCGGCATTGACGGCCAGGCCGGCCACGGCCGAGGCCATGGCCACCTGGGTCAGTGTCAGCACCCGCTTGCGGTCCCAGGCGTCGGCCAGGGTCCCGCCCCAGAGGGCCCCGGCCAACAGCGGCAGAAGTTGGGTGAAGCCGATCATGCCGACGACCAAGGTCGAGTGGGTGAGGTGATAGGCCTGGTATGCCACTGCCACCAGAGTGAGCTGAGAGCCGATGCCCGAGATCGTCTGACCCGTCCACAGACGCCGGAAGTCCCGCGAGTTCCGCAGTGGTGAGACGTCGACGAGGAGCTTGGCCACCGCCCAACGGTACTGGGGGGTTCCCGGTATCGAAGCACCCGTCGGGATGTGCGGCGCACTAGTGATCAGCACCCGGCGCGCGATATTGATGAGCGCAGGGGGCAGGCGCCGACGGCGGTGCAGGTCGAAGGGGGTGTCCCCGTTTGGGAGGTACCAGTCAGTAGACTCCGTGCCGATGACAGCGACCGAACCGAGGCCCACCAGCTCCCGAGGCAAGAAGCAGCCGAAACAGGCGTTGGCACTTGTCGAAGCTGCCGGAGCCGACCGGACGACCGATCGCACAGTGTCTGACGGCGACTGCTCACCCTCCATGGCGGTGTCGATCGCCGGGGTCTCCACCGCGTGCAGCAAGGACGCCCTGGTGTCGAGTGCCAAGGCCGTCCGCAAGACGCTTACCCCCGAGTGAGCGAGCGGCCCGTCGGGCCGCCCCGGCCGGACCTTCCTACCAGTACTCGGCCATGAGCTCGGTCGCCCACATCGGTTGGCGGACTTCCCCGCGAGCACCGAACTCCGCCATGTAGGGCTTCACATCGAGCACCGGTGTGCCGTCGACGGCGTCGAGGCCTACGACGTCGATGTGGTGGGGCCTGACGCCGATCACCCGACAGATGGTGACGCCGATCCGGTTGGGTCGGTCCTTGGCCCGTTGGGCCAGGATCCCCACCGACGGCCAGTCGGCACGGCCGCGGGGTCGGCGGGTACCGCGGCACACCGTCGCCTCGTCGACCTGGTCGAAGCAGAAGATCACTTCGATGTGGGAGAAGTCGGCCAGACCGTCAGTGGCGCCCGCATCCAGCACATCAGGGTCCAGTTCGATGGTGGCCGCCACCGCGTCCCAACCATCGTCCACCGGGTCCACGCGTCCGCCGACCACTCGTCCGATGGGGCGCAGTACGAGTGGGTCGGTCACAGGTCCTCCTCGGCATCGTCGACGTCGCCGGGGGATCCGTCGGCGTCTTGGCCTTCGAACTGGATGCGGTAGAGCTCGGCGTACTGGCCGCCCGCCATCAGCAGGTCCTCGTGGCGTCCCTGCTCGACGATGCGCCCGTGGTCGAGCACCAGGATCGAGTCGGCCTCGCGCACGGTCGACAGGCGGTGGGCGATGACCAGGGAGGTGCGCCCCTTCAATGCGGTGGCCAGGGCCATCTGTACCGCTGCCTCCGACTCGCTGTCGAGGTGGGCGGTGGCCTCGTCGAGGACGACGATCTCCGGCGCCTTGAGTAGGAGCCGGGCAATGGCCAGGCGCTGCTTCTCGCCGCCGGACAGGCGGTAGCCGCGGTCGCCCACCACGGTGTCGAGTCCGTCGGGTAGCGACTCGACCAGCGTGGCGATCTGGGCTCCGGCGAGGGCCGAGTCGAGCTCACCGTCGTTGGCCTCTGGTCGGGCGTAGAGCAGGTTGGCCCGGATCGTGTCGTGGAAGAGGTGGGCGTCCTGGGTGACCACGCCGATGGTGGCCGCCAACGAGGCCATGGTGGCATGGCGGATGTCGAGACCGTTGATCCTGATGGCGCCGGACCGGACGTCGTACAGGCGGGGCAGCAGCTGGCTGATGGTCGTCTTGCCCGCACCCGACGGCCCGACCAACGCCACCATCTGGCCCGGCTCGACGGTGAAGCTCACGTCGAACAGGACCTGGTTGGAGACGGAGGTGTCGAGCACGGCCACCGACTCGAGCGAGGCCAGGGACACCTCTTCCGCCGTCGGGTAACGGAAGTCGACGTGATCGAACTCGATCGAGGCCGGACCCTTCGGTATGGGCCGGGCGTCGGGATCGTCGATGATCATCGGAGGGAGATCGAGCACCTCGAAGACCCGGTCGAAGGAGACCAGCGCGGTCATCACGTCGATCTGGACGTTGGACAGGGAGGTCAGCGGGGCGTACAGCCGGGTGAGATAGGCGGCCAGTGCCACCACCGTGCCCACCGTGAGCGCTCCGTCGATGGCCTGGACGCCGCCCCAGCCGTAGACGACGGCCGTCGCCAGCGCGGCGGTGAGCGACAGGGCGGCGATGAAGAAGCGGGCATACATGGCCTGGGTCACACCGATGTCGCGGACCCGTCCGGCCTTGGACTCGAAGGCCTCCCGCTCCTCGTCCGGTCGGCCGAACAGCTTGACCAGCAGAGCGCCGGACACGTTGAAGCGCTCGTTCATGGTGTTGTTCATCTCGGCGTTGATGCCGTACGACTCCCGGGTGATGACCGAGAGCTTGCGGCCCACCCGTTTGGCCGGGATCACGAAGATCGGCAGGATCACCAGGCTGATCAGGGTGATCTGCCACGACAGCAGGAACATCACGATGAGGACCAGGGTGACGCTGATCAGATTGGACACCACTGACGACAGGGTGTCGGTGAAGGCTTGCTGGGCACCGATCACGTCGTTGTTGAGGCGGCTGATCAGGGCACCGGTCTGGGTACGGGTGAAGAATGCAATTGGCATCTTCTGGATGTGCTCGAACACCTGGGCCCGCATGTCGTAGATGAGGCCCTCGCCCACCTTGGCCGATACCCAGCGGATGCCGATGGTGAGTGAGGTATCGGCCACGGCCACCAGCGCCGCCACGATGGACAACGAGATGATGTAGTGCTTGCTGGGGTCGCTCCCGGTCAGGTTGTTGATGATGTCGCGGAAGATCAGCGGGTTGATGATCCCGATGAACGCGTCCACCGTGACCAGGACCAGGAACCAGGCCAGGATGGTGCGGTAGGGCCGGGCGAAGCGGAGCATTCTCCTGCTCGTCCCCTTGGTGACGTGCTGGCCTTTGACCGATTCGTCCCGGCGCATCGATCGCATCACCGGGCCGAACTGGCCCCCGCCGCCGCCCCCGCCCATGCCGTGTCCGGGCATGCTCAAGGTGTGGATCCGATCAGGTCGCGCATGAGCCGGACCCTACCAACTCGACCCGTGAGATCAGTTCGCGTCGGCTGCGCCGAGCGGCGGCACGGCCTCCGGCGACGGAATAGTCAGACCACCAGGCCCCTGCCGTACACCGGAGGCAGGTCGAGCGCGGTCAGGAGCCCGGGTGAACCCTCGACGACGGCCGGGATGGCATTGACAAGGCGCATGGCCGTCGCCTTCAGCCCACCGGTGTTGTGATCCCCGTCTCTGCCCATCAACTGCATGTCGACGGTGTAGGTCGGTTCACCGGTGAGGATGACCCGGTAGCAGCCCTGGCCGGCCGGCTGGGGCCATTCGGGGGCGAGATCGTCGCGGAGGCGGGTGACATGCTCCAGCACGATCACCGCCCTGCCGTCTTTCATGCCGCGGAGCTCGAAATGCAGGGCAGCGGCGGTCCCCTCCTCGATGGTGCCGGCATCGACCTCGAAGGTCTCAGGGGCAGGAACCCGCTCGTACCACTCGACCAGGTCTCCATCGAGCTCCACCTCGAGGCCGGCGGCCAGCTGGCGGACGACACTGCCCCAGGCCATGGTGATCACGCCGGGCTGGAGGATCATCGGCACGTCGTCGATCGGTCGCCCGAATCCCATGATGTCGAAGAGGACCATGCCCTGGTCGTAGGTGGCGTAGTTGAGCACCTCGGCCACCCGCACCTCGTCGATCTGTTCGCTGACGCCCGACAGCACCAGCGGCAACGCGTCGTTGGCGAATCCGGGGTCGACCCCGTTGACGAAGATCGAGACGCCGCCCTCGGTGGCGGCCTCGACGGTCGGGGTGAACATCGAGTCGTCGACGACGCCGTAGGGGTACTGGAGAAAGACCGGGCCCGATGACACGACGTTGATCCCGGCCCGCAGGATGCGCTGCAGGTCGGCCAACGCCTCGAACAGGCGGTTGTCGGCCATGGCCGTGTGGACGACGACATCCGGCCGGAGTGCGAACAGAGCCTCGACATCGTCAGTGGCAACCACGCCGAGGGTGCGGTCGAGTCCGGCCAGTTCTCCGGCGTCCTTTCCCACTTTGTCGGGGTTGGAGACCCAGAGGCCCACCAGTTCCAGGTCGGGTCGGGCATCGATGCCGGCGATGACGTTGCGGCCGACGTTCCCGGTGCTCCAGGCGACGACGCGGTAGGTCTTGCTCATTGGTGCTCCTTGTTGGATCGGCGACCCGGACAGGTCGCTCGGAGATGGTCGAAGTGGTGCGCCTGATCAGAAGTTACGACCCGGGCTCAGACGTCCGGTATGTCCATGTCGAGGGTGGGCGTCTGGGCGCCGCCGTCGACCTCGATGACCGCACCGGTGACGAACGAACCGGCGTCGGACGCCAGGTAGACGATGGCGGCGGCGATGTCCTCGGGGTCGCCGATCCTGCCGAGTGGGGTGGCGTCCTCCATGGCCACACGCATCTCTTCGACCTGCATCACGATGTCGAGTGCGGAGGTGGCGATGGAGCCGACGGCGATTGCGTTGACCCTGATCCGAGGAGCGAGATCCATGGCCGACAGCCGCGTGTAGTGGGCCAGCGCGGCTTTGGCCGTTCCATAGGCGGCGAACCCGCGCCCGGCCAGGTGGCTCATGGCCGAGGAGATGTTGACCGCCGATCCGCCGCCGCCCTCGATCATCAGGGGCACGGCGGCGCGGAGCAGGGCGTGGGCGGTGGAGACGTTGAAGTGGAAGGCGCCCTCCATCGATTTGGCCGAGGTGTCCATGAAGGCCCGGGGCATGGAGCCGCCCACGTTGTTGACCACCAGATCGAGCCGGCCGAAGGCGTCCCTGGCGTGATCGACCAGGCCGGCGATGGCGTCGAGGTCGTTCAGGTCGGCAGGCACGATGACGGCCCGTCGACCGGCATCGGCGATCTGTGCCGCCACGCCCTCGAGCTGTTCCGCTGTCCGTGCGGAGATGACGACGTCGGCCCCCACCTGGGCCAGAGCGACCGCGGCGGCGGCGCCGATGCCGCGACCGGCGCCGGTCACGATCGCCACCTTGTCGTCCATCCGGAATCGGTCGAGAATCATTTGGCATCCCCCATCTGCCCACGGCGGTTGTGGACGGGTGTAGTGCTACCAGCCCGCGGTACACCGGCGCCAAGCAGCCGCCGGGCGGTCATGTCCGGCATCGCCATGCTCGGTGATCAGGTCGGGACCCACTGGTGCCCGTCCCAGCGGTGGGTGCGACTCCATGCCGCCCCGTCCCACCAGCCCTGGTGCCAGGGGTCGCCGCCTATCGGGTACCAGCCGGCCGGCGCAATCGGCGGAGGCATGGGCGGCGGCATGGGCGGAGGCACGGGTGGAGGCCTGACCGGTGGCCTGACCGGTGGAGGCGGCAGGGTCAGGGACGCGGGCAAGGTTGAAACCGGCGGACGGCTGGCGACAGCAACGGGTGATGACAACGGTTCGCGGACCGGGAGGTCAATGGACGGCACCGGCTGGGGCGCCGGCATGGCGTAGGCGGGGGCGAGGTACTGCGCCGGACTCCCGAACAGCGCAGCCGGTCCGGAGGGCGCGTACTGCACGTACGGCGACCATGGGTCGATGTACGTGGCCTCGACCGGCGGCCGGTCGCATCCCCACGATTTGATCTGGGGTCGCCACGGAGGCGGACAGGCCGCGATGTCTCCGGGAGCGGTCAACTCGCGTGTCCCATGGCGGGCGAGCAGATAGAGGAGGGCGGCGATGACAAAGGAGAACGCCGCCCCTGACAGTCCCTTGTCGATCGCGTCGTGCAGGGTCTGGGCCAGGGTGGAGTTGAACGATCTCGGACTGACGTGGAAGAACGTGACGATCCCGTCGTGGAACGAGTGGATGCCCACGGCGATGAGGAAGGCCACGACTCCCGCCGAGGTGACCGCCCGTTTGCGCCGCCAGGCGGCGAGCCATATGACCGCCGCCGCGAATCCGGTGACGAATATGTGCAGTAGTTCGGCTGACGGACGCACCAGCGCCATCTCCAGGTGGGCCCAGGGGAATTCCGGCCGGACCTGGTATTCGACGCCTTCGATCACGCCGACGGTCGCCCCGCCGACCAGGACCAGGTAGAGCCCGACCCGGGGGACCTTGAATCGGGGGGCGCCGAACACCAGGAGGAGAAACGGAACCAGCAGTTTGCCGCCTTCCTCGATCGGGCCGGCCAGCCACAGCGTGGTCGACAAACCGAACCTCGAGTTGCTCACCACCTCGAGCCCGACGGCGATGCCGAACGCCGCCACTCCCGAACCGATGCCGATCCAGGTGAGCGTCCGTCGGCCCGGCAGCCGGTCGAGTTCGAGGAAGCGGGCGACCAGCAGGACCGCACCACCCATGAAGGCCGCATAGCCGACGACCGAGATGCACGACCACCAGGCGTTTCCGGTGGAACCGCTCAAGATGGCGGGCAGGATGCACAGCGCCTGGCCGAGGACCATCCACCGGAACCACGGTTGGCCGACAAAGGCGAAGGCGGCCGGCGGTCCGGACAGCATCGGGCCGGCGACTGCAGCGTGGTCCGCGCCCGTCCACGCCACCCCGTCCCACTCGGCCAATCGGGGCTGGATGCTGAAGCAGTACCAGCCGGGAGGATCCATGACCCCGGGATCCACCGCGGCAGGAGCGGTCACCGGCACTTCAGTCCGTGATTCCGGCCGAGGCCACGATGTGGGTCGGCCGGAGACGGACCACCAGCTCACCGGGCACGGCATTCCGGGCGCCGAATGCCTGGGCCTGGTCGCTTCCCATGTACCGACCGCCGATCACGGTGCTCCAGTGAAGAAGCTCGTCGGGGTCCTCGCTGATGGCGGCGATACCCTCGATCGTCACGAAGGCGAACGGCGGCCGGTCGTCATCTACACACAGCGCGACCCTCGGGTCGCGTCGGATGTTCCGCCCCTTCACCGAGGTGTCGCCGGTGTTGATCACCAGATCGCACAGTGGTGAGTCGGGGCCCACCGTCGACCGGTCGACTGCGTACCAGATCGGTGCCACGTGCGGCCTCCCGTCCGCCCGCACCGTGGCCAGCTTTCCTGTCCGGGCCGGCGTTGCCTCGAGGAAGGCCACCACCTCGTCGGCGTCCATGGGGTGGGCCACCGGTTGCTCAGGCCGGCCGGGTGGGGGGTAGGCCCAGCTTGCGATGGTCCCAGGAGACCGTGCGCTCGACGTTGATCTTGGCCACGATGCGTTTGTTGAGCATCACTTCGACCATCGGGCGCAGATCCTCGGTGTAGGCCCCGTAGTAGCGCTCGAAGAGGTTGACTCCCAGCTCCCACATCTTCTCCGGATCGTCCACGATCTCGGCGTGGCCGACCAGTTCGACCCCGCGGAGCTCCTCGTAGTAATCGCCGTCCTCGAACAGGAGGGTGATCCGGGTGTCGCGTCCAAGGTTCACCGCCTTCTGGGCCTTGGCCTTCGTCTCGATGGCGATGGAGCCGTCGACGAAGCCGTACCACATTGCCACGGCGTGGATGGAGCCGTCGTGATTGAGCGTGCACATGGTCATCGGCCTCCGCTCGTGGAGGAAGGCGTCGACCTCCTCGTCGCTCATGCGGATCTGGTCGCGCTGTTTCACCCCATGTCCCATCTGCTGATTGGGCTGGCTGGCTGACGTGTCGCTCATCGGTTCCTCCCGGGGGGTCGCGGCATGCAAAACCGGCACGCCGTCCGTCGCGACACCGTATCGGGGCCAGGCCTACCTGGACGCAGTTCTCCGGTCCGACCTTCCGCATCGGTACGTGTCCTCGGCCAGACTGTGACGATGCCACCCACCCCGGCCGTCGGGAAGCAGGACCGTGACGGGAGCGACGACACGGCAGAGGGTTCGATGCCGGTGATCTTCGTGTGCACCGGCAACATCTGTCGCTCACCCATGGGAGCGGTCGTACTGCGCCAGCTCACCGCGGACCGTGCACTGGGTGACGGTTCGGTCCTGGGGGACCGACTGGCCATCTCGAGTGCCGGGACGGGCGGATGGCACGCCGGCGAGCCGATGGACTCCCGGGCCCGGGCGGCGTTGGAGCGACGCGGCTACACCGACGGTGGACACCTGGCCCAGGCCTTCGACACCCGATGGCTCGCCGAAGCCGGACTGGTGGTGTGCATGGACCGCGGCCATCGCCAGACGCTGGTCAGCCTGGGACGGGCCGCGGTCGGAGATGACCGTTACGACGACCGCCTGGTGCTGATGCGGAGCTTCGGGCCCCGTGCCGGCGGCGACCCCGACGTGCCCGACCCGTACTACGGGGACGACGCTGATTTCGATCGTTGCCTGGACCTCGTCGAAGCCGGCTGCCTCGGCCTGGTCGAGTACCTGGCCGAGCGGATCGATCCCCTTGTGAAAGGCTGACCCGGCACCTCTCGGATCCGGGTCGCTCAACCGCACGCAGCCCTCGTACGCTTGACGCATGACCTACCACACCGCGGTTTCGGTGTTCGTGATCGCCTTGGCGGTGGCCATCGCGCCGATCCTGTCGGAGGCGTGCGGGAAGTGGCGCGTCCCGAGCATCCTGTTCGAGCTCCTGCTCGGGATCCTGATCGGTCCCGAAGTCCTGCACTGGGCGACGACTGACGTGTTCATCAACGGTCTCGACGTATTCGGCCTGTCATTCCTGTTCTTCATGGCCGGCTACGAGATCGACTTCGGGCGGCTGCGGGGCTCTCCGATGAAGCTCGGAGTGGCCGGATGGCTGACCAGTCTGGTCCTCGGACTGGGCGTCGGACTGGTACTCCTGTTCACCAGGTTCGCCATCTCGAGTCTGCTGGTGGGCCTGGCCCTGACGACCACGGCCATCGGCACGCTCCTGCCGATGCTGCACGACCGGCACATGCTGGAGAGCCCGTTCGGCAAGTATCTCCTGGCGGCGGGGTCGGCCGGGGAGTTCGGACCGGTGGTGGCGGTGACCGTGCTGCTCGGAGCGGCAAGCCCGGAGACGGAGACCCTCCTCCTGATCCTCTTCGTGGTCCTCGCGTTGGTGGTGGCGTACATAGCGGCACGCCCGCAGCCGCCCCGTGTCATGGAGATACTGCAGCGCCACCTCACCACCTCCACCCAGCTGCCGGTGCGGCTGGTGCTCCTGCTCATCACCGGCCTGGTGCTGGTGGCGTCGTCACTGAGCCTCGAGATCCTGCTCGGGGCGTTCGCCGCCGGGCTGATCGTCCGCATCGCCTTCACCGAGGATCAGGCCGAGGCAATGCAACCCCGGCTCGAGTCGATCGGATTCGGCTTCCTGATCCCGGTGTTCTTCGTGGTGAGCGGCATGCAGTTCCACGTCCGGGCGCTGTTCGACAGTCCTTCGACTCTCGCCCGGGTGCCGATCTTCCTCGCGCTCTTCCTGGTGGTGCGCGGGCTACCGGCCCTGGTCGTCTACGTCCGGACGCTCAGTTGGCGACAGCGATCGGCGATGGTGGTCCTGCAGTCGACGGCGCTCCCATTGCTGGTGGTGATCACCCAGATCGGCCTCGATACCCACCACATGCTCCCGGTCAACGCCACCGCGCTGGTCGGGGCGGGCATGGTGTCCGTCCTGGTGTTCCCCCTGGTCGGCTTCGCGCTCGCCGGGAAGGAGGCCGAGGGCGAACCTCCGACCGGCGAGGACCGGGATGGGTTCGATCCGGCCGTCGATGCCCTGTGACCCAAGGGGTCATCGACGGGTCGAAGGGAGCGGCTCCCCGGTCTCGAGCAGCGTCTTGAGACTCGAAATGAAAACGGGCCAGCCGTTCCTGACCATGGTGGCGGCGGTGCTGCCAGGTTCGAAGTCGTCGTGCACCACCGTCAGTTTGACGAGCTCTCCCGCCTCCTCGATATCGAACGCGACCCGTGATCGATGCTCAGCGGAAAGCTTGGCGAACAGTTCGTCTCCGAACTGGAGACGTTCATTGAGCTCCGATGTGAAGGTGTGCCAGGTGTAGGACAACCTCTTGTAGGGATCGAATTCGAGGACGATCTGGTCCGGGTCGGCGATGACGACCCCGTGGTTGTTCCAGGTCATCGTCGATCCCACCTTCCAGTCGGTATCGAAGGTGGCTTGCCACCAGCGGCGGGTGAACGACGGTTCGACCAGCGCCTGCCACAGTCGTTCGGGCGTCGTTCTGATGTACGTCGTGTACACGAAGTCCGGATTTTCCACGGTTGTCTCCTCCAGTGCTTTCTTCAGGTCTGACAGTGCGTTGATCCGTGCTCGGTCGTAGCGATTGATCCAACGCTCGGCGATCTCATTGATCGGTTCCGCATTCAGATAATGGAGCTTCTGGCGACCCCGCCGAAGTGTTGTGACGAGGTTGGCCGCCTCCAGGATGTCCAGGTGCTTGCTGACCGACTGACGGACCATGTCCAGACCTTCGGACAGCTCCCTCAGACTCTGGCCGTTGCGGGCATTCAGACGATCCAGCAGTAGCCGACGACTGGGGTCAGCCAGCGCCTTGAAGACGTCGACCACGATTGGACGGTCTCCCGGTTTCAGAATTTGAGGTCGTCAGGGGACGGGGTGCCCTTACCCATTTCGACGAGGCTCTTGAGACTGAGAAGGAAGTAGGCCCAACGGGCGCTGCAATGGGCCATGAAGTCGCTGGGTTCCCGCCAGTCGGCGTGGGTGAACAGCACCACGGTCTCGTCGTCCTTCTGTGTGAGGGCGAAGCTGAGCTTCGTCCCCACCCACTCTTCAGCTCCCCCGACACAGCTCCAACTGACCTGCCCATCGGGATCCAGCCGGGTGACCTCCATGACGGCCGCCGGCTCCGGTTGACCGAAGTAGAACTCGATGTTGGATCCTTCCGTCGATGCTCCGCGGACACCGTCTCGGGTCCACCAGTCCGAAAGACCCTCTTTCGTGGCGATTGCCGAGTACACCCGGTCGAGCGGGGCTGACATGACTACGCGGTGTCTGATGTCCGGCATTTCATGCTCCTCCGATAGGCAGCTGATTGGTTACCTGTCAGATAAGCAGCTAAATGGCTGCATGTCAACAACCTATTCGAGCGTCATGGACGATGGGCGATGACCTCCCTCAGGCCATGGTGACGCTCAGGTCATGGTGACGAACGACTCACGTTCGTATTCCAGGAGTCGCTCGTAGTTGTCGCGCAGCCCGTCGGCCCTGGCCGGGTCGTTGGCCAGATTGATCAGCTCGTGGGGATCGGAGTCGTGGTCGTACCACTCGTGGTCGTTGTCGTCGAAGGCGCAGTCCACGTCGTACAGCTTGTGACCGGGCGACTTCCCCCACAGTCCGGTACTCGGCTTGCCGCCGCCCACCCCGTAGTAGCGGGCGTATTTGCTGGTCCCGTCGGTGAACCCGCGCAGGGCGTAGCGGACCTGGTTGAGGCTGGTGGTCTGGGCCGAGTCCTGGGCGAACAGGATGTGGTCACGGACCGACGCACCGGGGTCAGCGAGCACCGGCGTGAGGTCGGTGCCTTGGACGGTGGCGGCTGTGGCGGTCGGGTCGACCCCGGCCAACGAGCAGATGGTGGCGGCCAGGTCGACGTGTGATCCGAGAGCGGAGGTGACGGTGCCGGGCCTGGTGATCCCCGGGGCCTTCACGTAGAGCGGCACCCGCATGATCTCGTCGTACACGAAGGGGCCCTTCGAGCGCAGGCCGTGCGAACCGCACATGTCGCCATGGTCGGAAGTGAAGATGACGACGGTGTCGTCCCATGCGCCCGATGCCTCCAGCGCGCCGAGCACGGTACCCAAGCTCTGGTCGGCCAACCGGTGGAGTTGGACGTAGTAGTCGAGGTGGCGCAACCAGCTGGCCTTGTCGGACGGGTCGATATAGCCCCACAGCCCGTGTTGCTGGTCCCAGCGCCACTGGCGATGGGCCTCGGGCTTGGTGTGCAGAGAGTCGTCGAAGTTGGCGGGCAGTGAGTCGCACACCTCGGGATAGGGCTCGCCGTAGACCGGAAGGGTCTCGTCGTCTTTCCACGCTGCGGACTCGAGCACCTTCTTGATGGCGGCCACGTCGTCGGGGTGTCGCTCCTCGTAGCCCGGCTGGTCGACCGGGAACCACATCACGTCGTGGGGATTGACCAGGGCAACGGTCAGAAACCAGGGCTGTTGACCCCCGCCTGCCGGCCCGGCGTTCTCGGACAGCCAGTGGGCGGCGTTGGAGGCGATGACCGGGTCGAAGTGCACCCCGGTGCCGGCCCACCCCATGAAGTGGCGGTCGTTGCCGTCCCAGTCGGCGAAACCATAGGCCTCCATGTCGGGCTGGGCGGCGTGGGAGAGGTGCCATTTGCCGATGTAGGACGAGCGGTAGCCGGCGCCGTCGAGCAACGACCCGATGGTCGGCGTGGAGGTGGGCAGTTCGTCGTGCTCGGGCATGATCACGTTGTCGAGCACTCCGTGGCCGGCCAGGTACCGGCCGGTGAGCAGGCTCGCCCGACTTGGCGAGCAGGGTGACGAGTGCGTGTAGTAGTCGGTGAACTCCAGGCCTTCGGCCCGCAGCCGGTCGCGCCAGGGCAGTGACGTTCCGGGCGGGAGCCAGGAGCGCTGGCGCTCCTGGTCCGAGACGACCAGCAGGATGTTGGGCCGCCGGGATGCGTCCCGGGTCGGAGCCGGGTCGGGGGTCGGGTCAGGTGCAGGATCAGCCATTGGGGAACGGTAGCGCTCCGCCGCGGTGTCGATCCCACGGTCATCTGTCCCGCCGGTCCGGCCGTTACCCGTGCTCCCGCGAGAAGGGCATGACAGGATGCGGGCGATGGCCTCCACCGTCCTTCGATCCAGCTCATTCGAAAAGCGCATCGAGCGCTATCTCGTCCGCCGCGGGTGGCCGATCGGTGCCTCGGCCGTCTTCGTGGTGTGCGGACTCCTCTACTTCTTCCGGTGGTCGGCGATCGTGCGTCACCGGCCGTCGATGTGGATCACGCCGTTGGACCTCTGGACGACCTACGGGGCGTCGAGCGCCGCCGCCCACGGGCATTTCGCCTCGATCTACGGCTCCGGATTCCTGGCCATTCCGGGTTTCCTGGCGGTGCTGGCGCCCATCGGCGCATTGTCGGGCCACTTCTCGACGATCTTCGTCCAGGTCACCAACCACGGCCGCCCGTTCACCGGCAGCCACTACTACGTGTTCCCGGGGACCAAGATCGTGCTGTCCAACTCGGAGATCCACGGCGGCAACCTCTATGCCGTGCACCCGGGCGTGTTCGCCCTCCTCGGCACCTACGTCCTGTTGATCTCGTGCACGGCCCTGTTCGCATTCGACGCCATGGCCGAGTATCTCGAGGTGGCCCGGTGGCGGCGAGCCGTGCTGTCGGTCGCCGAGGCCGCCTTGTTATGGGTGGTGGTCGTGGTCGCCGGGCACCCGGAGGATGTCCTGGCGGTGACCCTGGTCACCTGGGCTCTGCTGTGGGCCTTCCAGGACCGGTGGGCCGGGGCGGGCTGGTTCTTCGGGGCGGCGCTGGCCGTCCAGCCACTGGTCATCGTCGTGTTCCCCCTCCTGCTGGTCCTGGGCGGCCGACATCGCACACTCGGGCTACTGGTGCGGGGGGTCGTGCCCGCCGTGGCCGTAACCGTCGGCCCGCTGGTGGCCGACCCCCATGCCGTGGTCCACGCGCTGGTCGACCAGCCCACCTTCCCGAACCTCCCGTTCAACCACAAGACACTGTGGACACCGCTGGCGCCGCACCTGGGCGGCACCGGCATCAACAAGACCGTGGGCGGCGGGCCACTCCGCCTGGTGGCCCTGGCGCTCTCCGCCGGCATCGGCTGGTGGTCGCTCCGGTGGCGGCAGCGCCACGAGATGATCGTGTGGGGCGCAGCCCTGGCGCTGGCGCTGCGCACTTACACCGAGTCGGTCATGACCGCCTACTACGTATGGCCGGCCCTGGCCGTCGGGATCCTCATTGCGGCCCGGGCCAGCACCCGGCGATTCGTGATCGCACTGGTGGCTGCTGTCGTCGCCCTGGTGGTCGGGATCTGGCAGATCAACCCCTACGTCTGGTGGGCGGTGCAGATGGCGGCCGTCACGGTGATCCTGGTGGCGGCGGCATCGCCCCTGCCCCCCGAAGTGCCGGTCGCACCGGCCAAGCGCCGCCCTCCGGCCGGGTCGAAGGCACGCCCGTCGGGGTCCGCCACGAAGAAGAAGCAGCCCGCCCGGCGCTGAACGCATGAAGCGAACCCCGGGCGCGGCGTCGAGTACGGGTCGACGGGGTGGCTCGGTACGCTCTGTGGGGCCGGATTCCGGTCGAATGAGGCACAAAACTGAAATCTGTTCTACATTTCCTCCGTCACGTCCGACGCAAGCCAAGGGGGAGGTCGACATGGCTGACAGCGAAGTCCTGCACGCAGAGCACCATCTCGAATATCCGTATTCGCGCTCTACCGGGCCGATCATCGGCGCCTTTCTGACCGGTATGCGCGACGGCACCTTCCTCGGGGCGACGGGCTCGGACGGACGGGTCATCGTGCCGCCCACCGAGTACGACCCGATCACCAGCGAAGATGTCGGCGAACTGGTCCCGGTCGGTCCCGGCGGGGTCATCGAGTCGTGGGCGTGGGTCTCCCACCCACTGCGCAAACACCCCCTGCAGACGCCGTTCGCCTGGGCGCTGGTGAAGCTCGACGGCGCCGACACCGCCATACTCCACGCCGTCGACGCGTCGGGTCCCGAAGCCCTCGCCACCGGCACCCGGGTCACCGCCCGGTTCCGTCCCGCCGCCGAGCGCATCGGTTCCATGTCCGACCTCGAGGCCTTCGTGGTCGAAGGAGGTGCATCCTGATGGCCGACGAGTCGACTGATCCGGGGCCGGTGACCACCCTCGCCACCCCCATCCGACTGGACTTCGAATTCACACCCGGAGTGGCCCAGTCAACATTTCTGCGCGGTCTCGAGCGGGCTGAGTTCCACGGCCAGCGCTGCCCGAAGTGCGGCAAGGTCTACGTACCGAGCCGGGGCACCTGCCCGACCGACGGCGTGGCCACCACCGAGGACGTGATGCTCGGCAATTCGGGCACCGTCACCACCTACTGCGTGGTCAACGTGCCCTTCGCCGGCCAGTCGATCGAGATTCCCTACATCTGTGCCCAGATCCTTTTAGACGGGGCCAACCTCTCGTTCATGGGACTCATCCAGGAGATCCCCACCGATCAGATCCGCATGGGGATGCGGGTCGAGGCGGTGTGGGTCGACGAGTCCGAGCTGGTCCCGTCCCTGGCATCAGTCAGGTACTTCCGGCCCAACGGCGAGCCCGACGCCGACTACGACACCTATAAGGAGTACCTGTGAGCGCCGCCGGAAGGACCATCCGACCTGTTTCGATCGCATCGTTCGCCCAGTCGCAGAACGTACGCAAGGACGACAGTCGCAACGAGGCCGAAGGCCTGTTGCCGGTGATCGGCGAGGTATTCGGCAACATCGGTATCACCAAGGACGACGTCGACTTCATCTGCTCGGGGTCCACCGACTATCTGATCGGCGGACCGTTCAGCTTCGTGATGGCCCTCGACGCTGTCGGCGTGTGGCCGCCGCGGAGTGAGAGCCATGTCGAGATGGACGGCGCCTGGGCACTCTACGAAGCGTGGGTGCTGTTCCAGGAAGGCGAGATCGACGCCGCACTCGTCTACTCGTTCGGTCGCTCGTCGTTGGGCGACCTCAACGAGATCCTGACGCTGCAGCTCGACCCGTACTACGAGGCCCCATTGTGGCCGGACATCGTGAGCCTCAACGCCCTGCAGGCCCGGGCGCTCATCGACGCCGGCAAGGCCACCGAGGCCGACTTCGCCGCCGTGGCGTCGCGGAACCGCCGCAACGCCCTCGACAATCCCAAGGCGCAGGTGCGGTCCGACATCGCTCCCGAGGTGCTCCTGGAGGACGACTACGTGGTCGCCCCACTCCGGCGTCACAGCCTGCCGCCGATCACCGACGGCGCTGCGGCCATCGTGCTGGCTGCCGGGGACAAAGCACGCCAGTGGTCCGATCGCCCGGTGTGGATCACCGGGTTCGACCACCGGATCGAAACCCACTCGTTGGGGGCGCGGGATCTCACCACGTCGTCGTCGACCGCCAAAGCGGCGGAAGTGGCCGGTGTGGGCGCGGGATCGGTCGACGTCGCCGAGGTCCACGCCCCGTTCGCCCATCAGGAGCAGATCCTGGTCGAGGCCCTCGGACTCGATGACTCGGTTCTCGTCAACCCGTCGGGCGGCGCACTGGCCGCCAACCCGCTGATGTCCGCCGGACTGATCCGGATCGGCGAGGCCGCCGAGCGGATCCGCTCGGGCCAGGCCGACCGGGCGGTGGCCCACGCCACCTCGGGCCCGTGTCTCCAACAGAACCTCGTATGCGTCCTGGAGGGTGCGTGATGGCAGAGCGCTGTGCAGTCGTCGGGGTGGGCCAGACCCACCACAAGGCCAAGCGGGACGACGTGTCCATCGCCGGCCTGGTACGCGAGGCGGCCAAGATGGCACTGGCCGACGCCGATCTGAACTGGTCGGACATCGATGCCGTGGTCATCGGCAAGGCGCCGGACATGTTCGAGGGCAACATGATGCCGGAGATCTATTTGGCACCCGCCCTGGGGGCCGTCGGCAAGCCGATGATCCGGGTCCACACCGCCGGCTCGGTCGGGGGGTCCACCGCGCTGGTGGCGGCCCACCTCATCTCGTCCGGTATCCACAAGCGGGTGCTGACCGTCGCCTACGAGAAGCAGTCGGACTCTGATGCCATGTGGGCGCTGTCGGTGCCCCAGCCGTTTGCCGCCCCGTTGCTCGCCGGTGCCGGCGGCTACTTCGCTCCCCACATCCGGGCCTACATGCGCCGCTCGGGTGCACCGGACTACATCGGTCGGATGGTGGCGGTCAAGGATCGCAAGAACGCCATGCGCAATCCGTACGCGCACCTCCACCTGGCCGACATCGACATGAAGATGGTCGAGGACTCGATGATGTTGTGGGACCCGCTGCGCTACCTCGAGGCATGCCCTTCCTCCGACGGTGCCGCGGCCATGATCCTGGCCGCCGAGGACTCGCTGTCCGGCCACTACCCGCCGGCGTGGGTCCACGGCATGGCCATGCGCTCGGAGCCCACGATGTTCGCCGGTCGTGACCAGATCAACCCGCAGGCCGGTCGCGACTGCTCGGCCGACGTGTACGCCCAGGCCGGGGTCACCAACCCCCGGGAGCAGTTCGACTGCGCCGAAATCTATGTGCCCTTCAGTTGGTACGAGCCGATGTGGCTCGAGAACCTCGGCTTCTGCGACCTCGGTGACGGGTGGAAGCTGACCGAGGCCGGGGCCACCGCCTTCGACGGCGACATCCCCTGGAACGCCTCCGGTGGTGTGCTGTCGTCCAACCCGATCGGTGCCTCGGGCATGCTCCGCTTCCTCGAGGTGGCCATGCAGGTGCGCGGCCAGGCCGGTGAGCACCAGGTGGACGGGGCGAAGCTGGCGCTCGGCCAGGCCTACGGCGGCGGCTCGCAGTTCTTCTCCATGTGGGTGGTCGGTAGCGACAAGCCCTGACGGTGGGGCTAGGCGCGCAACGTTGCCGCGAGCTCGATCTCTACCGGGATGTCGAAGGGGAGCTCGGCCATGCCCACCGCACTCCGGGTGTGACGTCCGGCGTCTCCGAAGACATCGACGAGCAGATCCGAACACCCATCGAGCACCGTCGGGGTCCGGTTGAACCCCGGGGCGACATTGACCATCCCGAAGACCCTGACGAACCGCTCGATCCGGTCGAGGTCGCCCAACTCGGCCTGCAGGGTGGCCAGGATCGAGAGAGCGGTGGCCCGGGCCGCCCGGTAGCCGTCCTCCAGGGTGAGGTCGGAGCCGACCTTTCCGGTGAAGCGCTCCGGACCGCCGATGGGGCCGTGCCCGCCGACGTGCACGGTGTCGCCGACCACGACGCAGGCGAGGTAGTTGCCGACGGGCGGAGACACCGGCGGTAGCTCGATGCCCAGTTCGACGAGTCGCTCGGTGATCATTGTCGGAGCATACGGGCGGGTCGCGGTAAGGCGGTAAGGAGGACGCCTGCTCGAGTCGGTGGAGCTGGCCCGGTCGCTCGAGCTGGCGTAGGGATCAGGCGGCCGGCCCGCGCAGCCGACGGAGCGGCGGCACGGTCGACGGTGGATTCCGTCGGGGCGGCAGTTCAGCCAGCAGGGTGGCCGTCGCCTCGGCCACGGCTTTGACGGCGCGGTCCATGGCCTCGGACGTGGCCGCCGACGGGGCCTGGACCCCACCGACCTTGCGCACGTACTGGAGCGCTGCGGCAGCAACCTCTTCGGGCGATGCCGGGGGCTCGAGTCCCCGGAGGACGGTGATATTGCGGCACATATAGGCAAGATTAGGGGACTCTGTCCACCGTCACATCAGGGGACTCCGTCCACCGTCACATCAGGGGACTCCGTCCACCGTCACATCAGGGGACTCCGTCCACCGCCACAGGGGCCGGGCCGCAACGGATGACCGGTCACCGACCGTCGACCAACTACCCACGCAGGGTGTCGACGGCTGGCCTACGCCATGCCTCCGCCCCAGGGCCGGTGGTCGGAGGGTTGCGTCGTGGTCTGCGGCGTGGTGACATGGCACCCGGTGACCGGCCAGCGCACAGTGCCGGATCCCGAACGGGGAGGCTGGGGCGTGCTCGACAATCGGATGACCAGGGGAGCGCTGGCCATGGCGCTCGCGCTAGGGGTCGGAGCGGCAGGGGTGACTGCGGTAGAGGGTTCGACGATGGCCTCGGCCAGTACCCCTCCACTGATCTGTCACAAGATCTCCGGGCACCTCACTTCGAAAGTCGTGATCTCCAAGTGCGGCGTAGCCCAAGCCGGCGCCGCCTTCGCCGGGCCCAACATCATGACCGGTGGCACGTTGAGCTGGTACAAGAGCAGAACGACCACCTCCTACACCGGATCCGTCACCTCACCTGGTCAGGGCGCATGTATCGCCGGCCGGGCCGAGTACGACTTCACCGGGACGGTGACCGCCGACACCTCGGGATATGTGACCGTAGGCGACTCCGTCACCTACGACTTCTGCCTCGAATTTGACCACCAAGGTCGTCAAACTCATCCGAAGGACGACCGCCTCCTTCTGACCAGGACCGGTCGATCCGGACGTCGAATCGGGAGAATCAAGGGGTGGCTGAGGTTGTCGTGGCACCCGGCTCCGGGGCCGGTACAGTAGGTCGCCGCCACCGAACTCCCGGAGGATTCCTGTGAAAATTGTTGTGGACTACGACGAGTGCGCCAGCAATGCCGTGTGCATGGGCATCGCCCCCGAAGTCTTCGAGGTCCGCGACGACGGCTTCCTCTACGTCCTGAACGAGCACCCGGGCGAGGAGCTGCCGCGAGGCCGTGCGGCAGGCAGCCAACGGGTGCCCGACGGGCGCGATCACCATCGTCGAGGACGAGTAAGCCGGGCGTGTCGCCCGATACCCCGAGGGTCCGCTTCGCACCGTCCCCGACGGGCTACTTCCATGTGGGGAGTGCCCGGACAGCGCTGTTCAACTGGCTGGTGGCGCGCCAGTCCGGGGGCACCTTCGTCCTCCGGATCGAGGACACCGACGCCGAACGGAACCGTGAGGAGTGGGTCGATGGGATCCTGACTGCGCTCCACTGGCTGGGGATGGACGCCGACGAAGGTCCCTACCGCCAGTCGCTGCGCACCGAGCGCTACCACCAGGCCATTGACGCCCTGTGGGACGCCGGGAGCCTGTACGCCTGTAGTTGCACCCACGAAGAGGTGACGTCCCGGAACAAGGCGGCCGGAATCCTCACCCCGGGCTACGACGGGCACTGCCGGCACCTGGGCCTTGGTCGGGGCGAAGGTCGCGCCCTCCGGTTCATCACCCCTGATGAAGGCGTCACCGTGGTACCCGATGTCATCCGCGGTGACGTCGAATTCCCCTGTGCGGCCATGGACGACTTCATAGCTGTCAAGGGGAACGGAGCACCTCTATTCGTCCTGGCCAATGTGGTCGACGACATCGACATGGCCATCACCCATGTGATCAGGGGCGAGGACCTCCTGCCCACCACTCCCAAGGGCATCCTGGTGTGGGAATCACTGGACCGGATCGGTTGGACCACCGATGGCACCTTCGGCGAGGCCGGGGCCCCCACCCCGCCATTGCCGGTCTTCGCTCACCTACCCATGCTGGTGAACGAGGCACGCAAGAAGCTGTCGAAGCGCAAGGACCCGGTCGCCGTCGAGTCCTATCGCGACCAGGGCTACCTGCCCGACGCATTCGTGAACTATCTGGGCTTGCTCGGGTGGAGCCCGCCCAACGACGAGAACGAGATATTCACCCGCCAACAGATGGTGGAGTGGTTCCGGCTGGCCGACGTCAACCACTCGCCGGCCTTCTTCGACGTGGCCAAGCTCACCCATATGAACGGCGAGTACATCCGCAGTCTGTCGACGTCGGAGTTCGTCGAGGCCTGTCGTCCGTGGCTCACCGGGGACAGCGCCCCGTGGCCGCCGGATGCGTTCGACGACGAGGTGTTCTCGGCCATGGCGCCGGTCGTACAGGAGCGGGTGGCCACTCTCGGCGAGGTGCCCGGCATGGTCGACTTCCTCTTCTTCGAGACTCCCGAATTCGATCCGGATGGGTGGGCCAAGGCGATGTCGGGGGACGACGGCGCCTTCACCATCCTCGAGTCTGCCATCGGGGCCTACGAGGCGCTGCGTGGCGAATGGACCGCGACCGCGCTCCACGCCGCCACCAACGAAGTGGCTGATTCGGTCGGGCGCAAGCTCGGCAAGGCACAGGCCCCGATCCGCGTGGCGGTGACCGGTCGGCGGGTGGGACCGCCGCTGTTCGAGGCCCTCGAAGCCCTCGGACCCGACCGGACGCTGGCCCGGCTGCGCGCGGCTGCCGACCTGGTGGCCGACGGCCGCACACCGACTCCGTGACCGACCGGGTGGCCGCACCCGGTCGCGCCCGCTGATCCCGGTCCACCCAGGTCCCGCTCTGTTCGGTTTCCGGCTGCTCCGCATCCTGCTCCGGTTGGTCAAGTACCTGCTGGTGGCTGTCGTCGTCTACCTCGGCGTGACCGCCTATCAGGTATGGAAGACCGGCCAGCGTTACGAACCGCGGGCGGCGGGCGCAATCGTGGTCATGGGGGCCGCCCAGTACAACGGCGTTCCCTCGCCGGACCTGCAGGCCCGGCTCGAGCAGGCCGCCCTGTTGTGGCACCAGCACTACGCACCCTCGATCATGGTCACCGGCTCGAAGGAACCAGGCGACGCGTACACCGAGGCGCAGGCCTCCGCCCGCTACCTGCGGTCCGTCGGTGTCCCGGCCGACGACATCATGCAGGCCGGGGGTCGCACTTCATGGGGGAACCTGTCCGAGGCCGCCCCGATCCTCATCGCCCACGGGGATACCACGGTGTTGGTGGTGACCGACAAGTTCCACGAGGCCCGCAGTCTGGCCATTGCGTCCTCGGTCGGACTGAAGCCGTACCCGACCCCTACCCAGTATTCGCCGATCACCGGCTTTTCTGCCGTTCCGTACTATGCCAAGGAGACCGTGGGAGTGGCCCTAGGGCGGATCATCGGATTCGAACGGCTCGACAGTTTCTCCTGATCGAAGCGTTGCGCGGACGCCACGGTTCATGATGATTGACGCCGTTCAGCCGAAGACCAGTCCTGGGAGTTCGGCGACGGACGGCAGTAGATGGGTGTGGGGCGCGTCGGCCAACTCCGCCGCGGTGTGGGCACCGGTGAGCACGCCGGCCACGATGGACGCACCGGAGCGGGTGCCGGCGATCAGGTCGCTCGTGGTGTCACCGACCACGGCCACCTCGGCCACATCGTCGATCAGGAGTCGCAGCACCGCGGTGAGGATCATGTCGGGCCACGGGCGGCCGCGCCCGGCGTCGGCCGGGGACAGGGCCAGGTCGACCAGCCCCTCCCACCCGAGGGCGCCGATGATCCGGTCGCGGGTGGCAGGGGAGAAGCCGGTGGTCAGGCACAGTCGGACGCCACCGGCCCGAAGTTCGGCGAAGGTGTCGACGGCCCCGGACAGGGCCACCACCTCACCCCGGTCGACGGCCTGGTCGAAGGCCTCCTCGAATGCGAGGTTGGCTGACTCGGCACGGTGGCGGTCGCCGCCGAGCAGTTCGGTGAAGACGGTGATCTTGGACTGCCCCATGGTGCGCCGGATGTAGGCGCCGGGGTCGTCCATCAGGTCACCGGCGACCAGACCGACGGCGTCGAGGGCGGACTGGAAGGCCTCCTCCACCGCACCCTCGTCGGCCACGGTGGTGCCGGCCATGTCGAGCGCGGCCAGACGGATTGGGGTGGTCATCGGGTCAGCTCCTCCCAGGTCTCTTCGGCAATTGCGGGCGACAGGGTCATTCCCCGTCCGGCCGGTCCGGTGACCACGACGATGCCCGGTTCGACGGTGGTCCGGTAGTAGATGCGCTCGTCGGTCACCGCGGTGTAGACGCCGGCCCAGCGTCGGACGATCGGCGGCAGGCGCCAGCCGAGGACGGCCTCGGCCCGCCCGGCCAGGTCCTGGTAGAGGTGCTCCTCGACGGCGAAGTCGAAGGGCTCGTCGTAGGTGTGGGTGTCGCCGATGGTGAGGCCTCCCGCGGCCCGCTGGACGAGGAGCAGCTGCATGCCCCACTCCGAGGTCGTGGCCGCCGGCTCCGGAAGGTGGCTGCGGCCCGGTAGGTCATAGGCGGGGTAGTACCGCATGGAGTCGGCGTCGGCCAGGGCCGTGGTCAGACGTTCGTCGGCCGGGGCGGTCTGCAACATCTGCAGGCGGCAACGGCGGAGGGGCGCGGCGGCCAGAGTGGATCCGACCAGGCCGCCGAGTCCGGACAGTCGGTCGCCGATGCACAGCACCAAGGCGGACCCCTGGTGCCGTTCGCCGAGGTGGTCGACGGCTACGGCCGTGCCACCTGCGGCGGTGTGGACGTCGACCACCTGACGGCGGGGGAGCCACGTGTACCGTCCGGTGGCTTCGAGGGTGACCCGGACCGCCCCGAGTGCGAGGCCGGGCTCGACGATGGCGTCACGGGTGCAGAGTAGGCCGCCGAGCAGATCGCCCCGCACCGCGGGATTGGCGGCACGGACCTGCTTCGAGTCGAGCAGCTCGATACCGCGCAGCCCGGCGTCGGGTTGGGCCGCAGCCTCAGCCATCAGCGCCAACTCGGCCTCACGGTTGGCGACAGTGATCGACCCAGCCGGTCGAAAGCCCACGCCGGGGGAGTGAATGGCCAATTGCTCCCAAAGCTCCCGGGACCGGAGGGCAAGGGCGAGCTCGGGACCGGACGCCCTTCCACTGACCCACACCAGGCCGAAGTTTCGCACCGAAGCGCGGCGCGGGCCGGCGTCTGATTCCAGGTGGACGACCTCGAAGCCACGGCGGCAGGCCTCGAGGGCGTGCATGGTGCCGAGGACGCCGCCACCGACGATGACCACCCGGTGTGCGTCCATATCGGTGATCGTAGCGATGGTGTGGTGGGGGGCCGGGGGTAACTTGGGCGCCGGCGGTGCCCGGAGCAGGTGCGTACGGTGCGGCGTCCCCGGGGCGGCCAAGGTCGGCTAAATTGGCGCTTCGCCCATTCGGGGGTAGCTCAACCGGCAGAGCGCCAGACTCTGAATCTGGAGGTTGGAGGTTCGATCCCTCCCCCCCGAGCAGACACAGTGACCTCTCGGGGGAGTTGTGGAAGACCGTCCGAGGTGGGCGGAGCATGATCGCCCCTTCCGGGGGCGCCAGTACGGGTCGCCAAGTTCGGCGGCTCTATAGGGTCCCATCGTCTAGAGGCCTAGGACACCACCCTCTCAAGGTGGGAACACGGGTTCGAACCCCGTTGGGACTGCTCAGGATCATCGCAGGTCAGCGGCAAGATGGTGGCTTCGACTCCATCGCTCTCGGGCAACTTCGTCCGTATTTCGTCCGTCACCCGTTCAGTAGGGACCAGCGAGACGACCGCTGGACCAGTCGCCATCTCTGCAAGTGCGTTTGCGAGGGCTCTGTCCCGGTCCATGGTGGCGTGCTGATAGCGGAGAGCCGCTGTCGGACTGGCATGGCCGCCACGCTTCATGAGTTCGGCGACGCTTGCTCCCGTGGCGGCCGACCAGGTGAGACCCGAGTGTCTTAGGTCATGCAACCGGAGGTCTGGCCTGCCGATCGACGCGCGCGCTTTGTTCCAGGCCCGATTCAGGGTCAGCCCATAGATGGGCATTCCGTGCTCGCCGGGGAACAGCCAAGTGTTCGGAGCCGCGTCGAGAGAATCCAGATGCGAGACGATCGCGGGGAGGATCTGCGGAGGCACGGCGAGAGTTCATTTTCCTGCTGCGGTCTTCGGCGGGCCTAGCTCGCGTCGGCCGCCCTCCGTGTCGACCCAGGCACGCTGGACGGTCAAGAGACCGGCATCGACATCAATGTCCGCTCGCTGGAGACCGAGGATCTCACCTCGCCTCAGTTGGCACCACGCAGCTGGGAGGATCGCTAGGCGGTATCGCATTGGAACCGTTGCCACTGCAGAGGTCACTTCCGCTGGCGTCGCAGTGGGTCGCTCCGAAGCGTGCTCTATTGATGCCCGTTTGACCTTGCAAGGAGTTCTGGCGACCAGATCGTCATCCACGGCAGTTTTTCAGGGACCTCCCAAGTCGGTCCAACCTCCACACCACGACCACCTCGCCCTCTCGCAGGTGGTCGAGCGTCCGATTGAGTTGAGGGCGGCTGGCGAGGGATCCTGACGCTTGGTCCGTGAAGACCCGCCCAGAGCCAGCTGCCTTCAGGGCGTCGACCTGGAGGTCGGGATTCTGGTCCGTAGTGGAGACTCGTGCGTATCCGATCAGGGTGGGGGTTGTGGGCGTTGTATTCATCATCTGGTGTAACACCAACGGTGGAATCTTATTTTCCGACCTATAGATAACGCGCACGGGTTGTGTCCAGGGACGATGGCCCGGAATCGATGAGGCGGGGGAGTGGGTCGTTACTTGCCGTTTTTGGTCAGACGTGGGGTCAGCTGTCGTGGCGAATCCTATGAGACAAGCCGACTCCCAGTCCTGGATTGCTACATCCCGTGGCCGATACAGGTGTACGTGTTGATCCATTCCGTATCGGTGGGTGGATTCGCCCAGTACCCATTGGTATCGCTGTTAGAACCGTCTGGGCAGGTCGTGTCCTCAAAAGTGATCCCACTCAATGCGGCGCCAGAGAAGTTGGCACCAGTCAGGGTTGCGTATTCGAGGTTGGCATCGGTCAGGTTGGCACCAGTCAGAGTGGCGTCGGTGAGGTTGGCGGAGACCAGGTCGGCGTTGGTCAGGTCGGCGTTGGTCAGGTCGGCGTTGGTCAGGTCGGCGTTGGCCAGGTCGGTGGCCAGGTCGGCGTTGGCCAGATCGGCACCGGGTCCGATCAGATAGCCAGCGATGATCTGCCAGCCTCCGGGGAGAGCAGATGGTGTGCCGTTGATCCCACCGGAGGAAACACCAGTCAGGGTTGCGCCAGTCAGGGTTGCGTATTCGAGGTTGGCATCGGTCAGGTTGGCACCAGTCAGAGTGGCGTCGGTGAGGTTGGCGGAGAGCAGGTCGGCGTTGGCCAGGTCGGCGTTGGCCAGGTCGGCGTTGGCCAGGTCGGCGTTGGCCAGATCGGCACCGGGTCCGATCAGATAGCCAGCGATGATCTGCCAGCCTCCGGGGAGAGCAGATGGCGTGCCGGTGATCCCACCGGAGGAAACACCAGTCAGGGTTGCGCCAATCAGGTTGGCGCCGGTCAGGGTGACGAGGATCGGATAGGCGCCATACAGGTTGGCACCGGTCAGGTTGGCGTCAGTCAAATTGGCGCCATACAAGTAGGTATAGGTCAGGTTGGCGTTGGTGAGGTTGGCGTTCGTCAGGATTGTGCCCTCAACAAAGTCACCAATCAGGTTGGCGCCGGTCAGGTTGGCGCCGGTCAGGTTGGCGCCGGTCAGGTTATTGCCGATGAGACTGCAGCCCTCCAAATCAGCATCAGGAACCAGGTTCGAGCAATCAACGGCTGCCACAGTGAACGTCGCACTGACAGGGGCAGCGGAGCTGAAGGCGTCGCTGGCCGTCACGGTATAGGTGCCGACATCGCTTGCAGTGCATGTGAAGCCGTCGCAGCTGCCGTCACCTCCGCTCTGTCCATTTCCCGGACTGACCACTCCCGTGATGCTGAGGGTGGCGTCGGTGTCGAGACCGAGAGGTTTACCGGCGGCGTCGAAACCGTTGACTTGGAAGGCCACAGTGCCGCCCGGAGCGATAGTGGAGGTGGATTCCGAGATCGTCAGGGTGGTGGGCGGGGGCTCGACGGTAACGGTCGTTGTACTCGTTGCTTTGCCGGAGCCGCTCGCAGCCATCACGGTGAGGGTGAACTTGTACGTCTCTGCGGTCGAACCCAGATTGGGGGCGATGTCGACCGAGTAAGAGGCCTGTCCGGTAATGCAAGTGGTGTAATCGGGAAACCCGTTAATCAGCCCCGTGGCCGTGATGCGGCAGAGACCACCGTTGGTTGTGGTCGCCGTCAGCAACACGGACCCACCCAGGGCTTGGAGCGTCTGGGGGCTGGCAGTGAAAGCGACAACTTTTGGCTTGTGAGGCTTCGACGCTTTTGGCGGCTTGGCCACCTTGACCGTTGTTGTCGCCGTGGCGGTCTTGGTGGCGGTCTTGGTGGCGGTCGCTGAAAGGGTGAGCGTGTAGCTGATCGCCTTCGTCGTGGTGTTGGCGGGGAATGTCAAGGGCACGGAGACCGGCCCTGATGCACAGGTCACAGTCTCGGGGAGTCCCGTGACCGCCATCGTAGACGTGAGATTGCAAGTAGTAGCTCCTGTGACGGTTGCGGACAGCGTCACTGTTCCACCGGTACTGGCGAGGGACGAGGGATTGCTCGTGAAGCCCGAGATCGTCGGCTTAGCTGTCGAGGCTGATTGCGAAGCGGCACCGCTCACGCTTGGCAACCCGAGGGTCACGACGGCGACTACCGCCAAACCAACGGAACCCCTCATCCACCGCTTGATCGACATCGCCGCCTCCTAATGACTGATCACCGTGCCTGCATGGTTCAAGGTACCATTCTGCGGAAAAGACTGTCCGATCGACTGGCCCAGTGGGAACTGTCCGTTTCCAGGTCATGCTCGCAGATGAATGCGGTGCCCGACCTGATCATCAGAGCACGCTCAGCGAAGTCGTCGACGCTCTCATCGGGTTAACTCCATTGATAGCGCACACGGCTTCTGGCTCAGCCGGTCGGGCATAACCTGCCCCCACTGCCCTGGTGGGACACCGACCGATTTCGAAATACGGGGAAGTGGTGTCAATGTTCCGCCAGCCAGTGCTGACCGACCGAGCGTTATAGGAGTCCCTGCGGCATCTGCGACCCTTCCGATTGGCGGCGTCGGGCTGGATGCGAGTTCGGAGCGGACTCTGACTGGGCCGCCTGAATCAGTGCCGCTCCGGTCCGCCTGAGGTCTTGCACCCCGTACCGGGCGGCACGATTTGAGCATCGGCTCGAATGCCCACGTTTCCATGTCCGATACCTGCCATCGTGACGACCAGGGCTGCTGATCCGGCGGCCTGTGACGATATGGGCGCGGTATCGACGGGAACCTGGACGACCCAGCCACCGTCGTCAGAGGAAGCAGACCAGTCGTCGGCCGTGGTTTCAGTCTTCATCCCCGTCTCGGGATGCTCGGCGACGAACGCCTTCACTGCTGCTTCGCTTCCCCGTGCGACCCAGAATCGAGACCGGTCGATCACAGTGGCGCAGGCTTCGCTTTGGGATGGCTGAAGGAAGTCCTGCTGCGTCAGGCGCGTTACCTGAGCCGACCCGACCGGCAGCGCAATCCGGTCAAGTAGCTGCTCCGCTTGGTCGGAAGTCGAGGTGGTGCTTACTGCCCAGCCGATACCTACAGCGACAATCGAGACGATGACAAGAACGAGGATTCGTAGTCTCCATCCGCCCATCCGATCACGCTAGCGCCGCCGACATCCGTAAGCCGATCGGGCACATTAAGGGAGGAAACAACGCTGACCTGGGCAAAGGGTTGTGTCGACGTCCGACGGCTCGTTCGAGAACTCTTCAGATTCACTGCAATCGAACCGATGCCTTAGTTCGTGAAGAATCGACCGGGGCAAAGCGATGCGACCATCGAAGGCCTGGTCGTGGTCTTCCGCGACGCCACCGATGAGAAAAAGGAGGAAGAGGCGTTGCGGCGCAAGCTGGCAGCTCTCAGTTGGGTCGGTCGAATCCGCGATGCCCTGGACGAAGACCGCTTCGTCCTCTACTCACAACCTATTGTGCCGCTCGCTCTGGACCATCCTTCAGAGGAAGTCCTTCTTCGAATGGTGGACCGTGACGGCAAGATAGTCCTGCCCGGAGAGTTCTTGCCGGCCGCGGAGAATACGGGCTGATAGCAGAAATCGACCGCTGGGTGGTTAGCCGAAGAATCGAACTCGCGGCCCGGGGCGGACCGTCGAGTGCAACCTATCGGCCGCGTCCCTGGAGTCACCGGGGATGTTTTCGTTCATCGAGGAGGAGATTCGCAGGACCGGGGCGGATCCACTTGACCTCGTGTTCGAGATAACCGAGACGGCCCTCATGACCGACCTAAGGGCGGGCTCGGAGTTCGCCAGGAATCTGGCAGGTCTGGGATGTGGGCTGGCCATCGATGACTTCGGCACCGGATTCGGGAGCCTCGTCTACCTCAAGAAGCTGCCAATCACCCAGCTCAAGATCGACATCGAGTTTGTCCGCGATCTGGCGACGGATGAAGCCAACCGGGCTGTGGTCGAGGCGATCGTCCACCTCGCTCGGGCGTTCAACGTTCGGACTGTCGCCGAGGGAATTGAAGATGAAGCAACTCTCGAGTGTGCACGGGCCGCTGGTGTCGACTTTGGTCAAGGGTTTTTCCTCGGCCGCCCCGCCCCCATCGCGCCATCGCCTGGACCCTGTACGAACTTGTCGTCGCCATCGACGACCTGATCGGAATTGGCGCGGTCACGAGTTCACCGAGACGTCGTCACGGTAGGCGCCGACCGCGAAGGCGGCTCAGCGGATGCCGACATCCATCCGTCTGGTTCAACTCAGATAGCTGACCCATAATTCAGCCGGTCGACTCGGCACCCCCGCACTGACAACTGCGGAGGTGACCGAGCGACCTTGGGGCGGGGAATGGCCCGTAGCCATCTGTGCCAGCAGCGGCGACCATCGCTCACCCACCATGTCCGCAACTGAGGACTGGGAAGGTCCGCGGTGGCCACGATCGTCTGATCCGGCGGCTGCTGCGGGGAATCGGCCTCCCATGAGGCGATCACCTCGGCGAAGGCCAGGTCGAGTAGGTCCGGATCGGCCAGCACGAGGGCAAGGAACTCGTCCCTTACCGCCACATTGGATCTCGCCGTGATCATGACGAATCACACCGAGACTGGTTGGCGATCCTCCGCTGTTGCCGAGATCACCTGAGAGTCTCCGGCAGCCGATACGGCGGACTGCTCGTCGGTGCTGACGGTGATCTTGCGAGGCTTGGCCCGCTCGGCAACAGGGATCGTGAGCCGGAGAACGCCGCTGTTGTAGGCGGCGGTGATGCCCCCGGTGTCGAGTGCATCTCCAAGCATGACCTGTCGGCCGAACACCCCCCTCGGACGCTCCGAGGCCACCAACTCGACTTCGGGCCCGGTAGCGGGTGGACGTTCGGCCCGGACAGTCAGCACATTTCGCTCCACATCGAGGTCGATGCTGGCCGGGTCGATTCCTGGCAGGTCGAACTCGACGACGAACTCGTTGCCGCTGCGCCACGCATCCATGGGCATGGCCGCCGGACGGGCGACGGTTCCGAAGACCTGCTCGGCCAACCGGTCGAACTGACGGAACGGATCAGAACGAACAAGCATGACGTACCCTCCTTGCTTCAGTCGGAGGCGTCCTTCCTGCGCCTCCGGATCTATGGTGGTTGCTACAGATTTGTTATACCCTGGAGACCATGTCCGATGCAAGGGGTTTTGTTCAGATTCCGATGAGTCGATCGCCGGAGTTGGATGACCGCCCCGATCCCAGCCGAGGCCTCTACGGAATCTCCGTAGCGGCCGAACTGGTGGGCAGCGCCCCGCAGAACCTCCGGCTCTATGAGACCCGGGGCCTGATAAACCCGGCCCGCAGCCAAGGCGGCACCCGCCGCTACAGCGACGATGACCTGATCCGCCTCCGAGAGATCGGCCGGCTTCTCGACGACGGCCTCAATCTGGCTGGCGTCGCTGCCGTCTTGACCCTCCAGGCCGCCAACCAAGCCCTACAGGTCGAACTTGACGACACCCGCCAACGCGCGTCCGCACGACGCCGTCGCTAGACGCATTACCTAGGGGTTCGGACTGAACCAGTGGCCGGGCGCTGATTCGAGGAGCTGGTGGTCGCCCTCGAGCAGGGCGGGATCGATGGCGGCCTCGACGTGAAGCCCGAGTCGTTCAGATTCGTTGGTTGAGCGAGGTATGACGGCACGGCAGATATCCGCCAGGTCGGTTTGCTCCCGTTGATCCACACCGCTCTGGCCGTTGGCGACGAAGTGTCGCTGTGCTTCAAAGGCGGCGTCAAGGCGTGCGAAGAGGTCGTCAAGAGTGTCTCCAAGCTGTTTCAACTCCTCGTCTGCGTCTTCGAGCGCCAACCGTTCACGGAGGTTCGTCGCCGAAATTCTGCGGGCGGTAGCAGTGACGTCTCGAACCGGTCTGAGGACTCATCGGAAATCGCCGACGCACCGGGACCCGAGGTCAATCTCAGACTGAGACGCGACGGATGCCCCGGCGGGAGTTCCCGTCGGGGCATCCGCATGCGACTTACAGGCCGCGCACGCTGAATGCGTAGAACTTGTCGTTCCCAGTGAACGGCAGAGCTGGGCCCAGGTGGTCGTAACCCGATCCCCAATACAACGTGCCCCCGACGATCGCTGGGGCTGCATTCACCGATGATCCAGCATCGAAGCTCCACAGGATCGCTCCCGTGTTCGCGTCCAGGGCGAACATGTCAGAGTCGGTCGCGCTCGGGTCCATCGACCCTGCATAGACAACACCACCGGCCTCACTCACGGGGCCCAGTGCTGCTGCGCCGTTTGGTGTCGCGGTCTGCCAGTTGATGGCACCCGTCTGAGGGTTGAGCGCCGCCCATGAGCCACCGGCGACCGGGTCGCCGTTGGCAAGGGTGTATGGGATGCCAAAGGGGTCGGATTCAGTCGTGTAGATCTGGTGACCGTCGTAAGCGCTTCCCCACTCGATGCCTCCGAGTGACGTACCTGGCCCGACCAAGGTGTCCCAGACGATGTTCCCATTAGCCGGATTGAACGCCCAGTAGATCCCACTCTTCTGCCCGTCGCCGACCAACGTTTCCGGCCCGTTCGGTCCGGTGACGGTGATCAGGTTGGGGGAGCTGCCGCCGAAGTCGAAGTCGGGGCTGGCCGGGGACGGGCACCACGTTGCGCCCGGGGCGTACCCCACCAAGCAAGCCACATTCCATGCGTCCCAGCCCTCGACCTTGTTGCCCCACTCGATGGCTCCGGTCTTGAAGTTCAGCGCCATAACGGCGTCGAAGTAGTCGTCGCTTGCAGTACATCCGGCGTCGGACGTTGGAGGGTTCGCATTCAGCGCCGCGTTCGCGCATGCGACTGCGGCATCCGGAGCTGTGTAGTTGTTCCCAACTCCGACGAATACCTGGTTGGTCGCGGGGTCGATAGTGGGTGTTCCCCACACCGCTCCGCCCGTGTACCCACAGCCCGCTGCCGGGTTGTCGGATGCGCAGGGAGCGTTGCTGTCTCCGCTAGTACCGGTGTTAGACGGGACGGTGTAGGTCTTCCACAGCGTCTGCCCGGTCTTGGCGTCCACCTCCACCACAGCACCACGGAAGCTGCAACAAGGGTAACTAGCGCTTTCGGCATCCGCCTCCTCATTCGAGGCGATTCCGACTATGACCTTATTGCCGACCGCCACCGGATTCGAAGTGATGATCGCCGCCGGGTTGGTGTCGACCTCCTGGCTCCAGATGAGATCGCCATTCGTCCTGTTGACGGCGAACAGGTGCGCACCTCCGCTCTGCGCGCCGGAGGCGTTATCCCCCAATATCAGTTCATTGCCGACTACGAGGGGGCTGTTGCGGGACACCGCACCAGGCTCACCGTCGTAGTTGGAGATTGGGTCCTCCCAGATGAGGTGGCCGGTTTTCGCGTTGACCGCATTCAGGTACCCACCGAAATCGGGAAAGTACACTGCATCGCCTTTTACGGTTGGCGTGGCCGACACGTCGCCATGATCGGTGAATACCCACTTGGGTTCCAGATTGCCGACATTCGTCGGGTTGATGTCGTTGTCGTTGGGCTGAGTGCGGTTACCCGAGATGCTTTGACTGGCGGAGGTCCAATCGCTGCTGGCGGCTGGGGCCGCGCCAGCAGTCGTCGCCGCCGCCGGCACCATCGCAAGACACGCGAGACACACCAGAGCGAGAAAGGCCAAAGCTCGACGAAATCCCCTCGCCGTCCGACCTCGGTAGATTGCGAAGTGCTGGTGCTTTCGAATGCGTTCGTCGTTCATCAAAACAGCCCTCTCATTGTTAGATGTCAATTGGTGAATTAGTTCCCTAAAGCCCGGCTACTGCGCAGGGGAATCAGGCAGCAACTCGGCAGGGAAGCAGGCATTCAGCTCGCACCGCCACTACCCGCCTACCGCCACAACCCGCCTACCGCCAAACCCGCCTACCGCCACAACCCGCCTACCGCCGCAACCCGCCTACCGCCGCAACCCGCCTACCGCCGCAACCCGCCTACCGCAACTACCCGCCCTCCGCCACTGCCCGCCTCCCCTGTGTCGCGCTCCCAGTTCCCCGTGAGCGAACTTCTTGTTTCCGTCGGCACTCAGAATACGTCGCCTTGCGGAACTGTCAAGTGGACCCCAGCGCACCCCGACCGTCCGGTGATCGAACGCCGTGCGGCGGCGGCTCGTGGATCACCCATGCAATCGCACGACTGGTACACCCCGTCGATACGCAGAGAATGGAGATCTCGGCGAAACTCTCTCAGGCAACGTGATCGCGGATCCACCAGAGGCCGACCGCACGCCGGGCGATGGTCTTGATGCCCATCCGTTCGGCAAAGTACAGCCGACGGATCTCGGCCCACTCGTCCACGTTGATCATGTCCTTCCTCCCCGGCAGGCGATCCAGCCAGGGTTCGTGATCCAGCAAACTCAATGGTGGACCACCGGGAAGGGGGGTCAATTTTCGGGCGGTGATAAGGGGTCAGTATTCAGCCGGTGGCGACAGCCCGCCTGGTGCACATGGGCACCATGTTGTCCAAGCAGAGCCAGTTCACGGTCGGTTCGGGATCGAGAGTCCGTTGCGGTCCTGGGGGGCCTTAGGCCACTCTCCGCTCTGAGTACATGACTGTGCATGTTTCCGGACATGCGATCCTGGCTCACTTCTGTCCTGGACGGACGACGGAATGACAAATGTCGATACCGCCTGACCAGAGCCTCTGTGAAGATGCGATCACGGTCGTGTCGCACCTGTAGCTCAGGCTGGCTCACCGTCCGCCCTTGCCGATGCCAGGAGCACCAGGAACCAACCACAGCCCCCAAAGTGATTGGGTCAACCATCGGGATCGCCTCTGCCGGGGTTGGTTTGGGACAGGACTGCTCTAAAAGTTCTCCCGCTCATTCGCCGGTACAGGATCTCCGCCACGAAGCTCGCCATCAGCGTGACACCAAGGGCGATCGCTGATGAGGGTGCCGTGACGATCATGTTGTGGAGGAGGACGATGAATAGGCATAGACAGGTGACAACCGAAGTCAAAATCACCCAAGCCTTTGCTCCCGTCTGCTTTCGAATTCTCAAGTGGCCGATACTCACTGCCGCGTATACAAGGAGGAACCCCGCACTCCCCATGGAAGCTACGGAACTCAAAGGAAAGACCAGCACGAAGACGAGAGCCAAGCCCGATGTGATGAAGAGTCCTTCCACGTCGCGACCCCAAAGTTTGCGGTCGAACGCCGGTGGAAGGCCGCCGTTCTTGGCGATCTGATACGCAATGTTCGTGGATCCGAATAACGTGGCGTTCACGGCTGACGCCGTCGACAGCAATGCCGCGATCGCGATCAATCTGAATCCGACTTGACTCAAGGATGGCTTGGCCGCGACGGCTAGGGCAGAATCCCCAAGTCCTCGCAGTACGTCCAGCGGCACATTGGTCACAACACCGCTCGCGACGAGCACATAGATGACGATCACGATGGACACACTCCCGTAGATGGCGCGTGGCAACTCGTCCTTCGGCCTCGCCATGTTGGCTGCGGCATTCGTGATCAGACCAAAGCCTTCGTAGCCGACAAACAAGAGACCGGCCCCGGTGAGGATTGCCAGGGGACCTGGCCACAAGACTGGCGATAGCCGTGCGGATCCGTCTTTCGGAAGTGCCGCAAAGGCCGCGACGACGAAGAGGACAAGAATGCCAACTTTGATTATCACGATCACGGACTCGGCTCGACCCATGATCCGATTGCCGAGAAAATTGACGGCGGTGAAGGCCAACACGACGGTAACGGCCCATATTTTCAATGGGAGTTGAACGAAAGTAGCGGCATACGCTGCAAAGCCCGTGGCGTACAGCGCGATGGCGATGATGTAGCTGACGTACTGGAAGAGGTTCAATGAGCCGGAAGTGATGCCATCGCCATACCCGTGGACCAAGAACGTAACTGCGCCACCAACACTGGGGAAGGTCTTGCCGAGGGCGACGTACCCATAGGCGGCGAATCCAGCTACAACCCCGCCGATCGCGAAGGACAGGGGCAAGGCAGATCCAGAGATATCGGCTACGACCCCAAGAATGGTGAAGATCCCAGCACCGATCATGCCGCCGACTCCGATACTGAGGGCGGCAACCAACCCGATGTTCGCCTCGCTCGTCGGCTCGCTTGGGTGGGCGGCTTTGCCGTTGGTGCTACTCACCGGCCGGCGTTGACGACCGGAAGTGTCTTTCCGGGCGATGACTCGATCGTGGCCGCAATGAGAATCCAAGGCGCGAGCCGCTTCAAGCGGTCGGTCACGAGGAACGATACGAGCGCATAGCCCGACACGATTGCAGCGTATCGACTTGCTGACGATGATCCAACCCGCTTCGTGCTGACGATGACTCAGGTTGTCCGAGGTGAAATTGACGTCCATGACCCCACTTCTGAAATCGATCGGACAATCGGTCTGGCCGCCGGCACCCCGCCAGTGGACGGATTCCACACATAGAACTGGATCGCCGGCCGGGCTCAGGCAATCGGCAACCTCAAGCCTGTCTGAAGCTGGGACCCGGGGTCGGGGCGACCAGGACCAGGTAACGGTCGGTTGGGGATCGAGAGTCCGTTGCGGCGTTGGGGGGCCTTACGCCACACTCTTGGCGAAGTTACTTGACGCTCTCAGGTCGGGATGCTTGAGCTGATTTCCTCCGTTGGCGGACTGCCATGGGTGTCGAGTGTGGCGCCAGTTCCCTCAAATCAACGAAAGGCAGGCCATGGATATCGACCTCGTCAGTCCAGATCAGTGGATCGCAGGGATACCGCACCAGCAATTTGACTGGCTCCGCCGCGAGGCGCCGGTCTACTGGCACGAGTCGGATGATCCGGCTGTGCCGGACTTCTGGGCACTGACGCGTCATGCAGATGTCCAAGCGGTCAGTCGTGACATTGATCGGTTCTCGTCGGAACGGGGCGGAGTTTTCCTCATGGGACAGTCGGATGAAGAACGCGAGATGTTCCGATCAATTATCGAAACCGACCGACCAGCACACACGCGTCTTCGTCGTGTCGTCAATCGTGGATTTACACCTCGCGCCATCGCCGAGTTCGAGGCCAGCTATCGACGCGCAGTCAAGGATGTCCTGACCGATGTCATCTCGCGCGGCACGTTCGATTGGGTCACCGATGTGGCAACGACCCTTCCTGCCTTCGCCATCTCCGAGTTGCTCGGCGTGCCAGTAGAGGATCGGGCGCAGGTTACGACTTGGACAAATACAATCTCCGGTGCGAACGATCCTGAATTCGCTGATGGCCCGAACGCGCCCCTTGAGGCCGCCATTTCGCTCTATTCGTACGCGACCGAGTTGGCCGACAAGCGACGCATCGAGCCGAAAGACGACATCGTCACCAGCCTCATCACCGAAGTAGACGACGATGCGCTGGGTGCCCACGAGTTCGAGATTTTCGTGCTTGCCCTAGCAGTTGCCGGAAACGAGACGACCCGTACGGCTATGTCGCAAGGCATGCTGGCTCTGCTCGAACACGAAGACCAGATGCAATATCTGCGGACGACGGAAGGTCTCACCGCACACGCCTCGGACGAGATGATCCGATGGTCGACTCCCATCGTGTATTTCCGTCGGACCGCGACCTGCGATCTCGAGCTCAACGGAGTGGTCATCCGGGAGAACGATCCTGTGGCCATGTACTACATGTCGGCAAACTACGACGAGGCGGTGTTCGTTGACTCCCATCGCTTCGAGGTTTCGAGGTTCCCAAATCCACACCTTTCATTCGGGGGAGGTGGGCCGCACCATTGCCTCGGCGCACACCTGGCGCGATTTGAGATTTCCGTGCTGCTCGAGGAGCTGCTTGTGGCGACGAGCTCCATCACACAGGCCGGGGATGCCGTTCGACTCCGATCGAGCTGGATCAACGGACTCAAGCACTTGCCGGTGACTGTATTGGCGTGACAAATGGACAAGGAGACCCTGTTGAACCGGCCCGAGTATTTCGGAGACTCGTCGGTTTGGGCTCGTGCGCGCCCGAGTTCACGTGGACTACACACACTTCCGGCAGGCGTGGCACACTTGGGCGGCTTGATCCCACAACCCTGACAACCTGGAGGTTCACCGGTGCGCACGCCGAACCGTGGAGTGACAAAGGCCGCCGTGGCCCTGGCTATCGGCAGCCTGGCCATCGTGGCCTCGGCCTGCTCGAGCAACTCGAGCAGTTCCACGACGACGACCGCGGCATCGACCACGACCACTGCACCTCCGATCCCGACTACGGTCATCCCGACCCAGCCGGCCAACACGGCCATCGCCGCCACTGTCCCGGCCGCCGTTCACTCGGCCGGCACCCTGACTGTGGCCATGGACGCGACCTACCCACCCAACGAGTTCATCGCCCCCGACGGCAGCACGATTGTGGGGATGGACGCCGACCTGGCCAACGCCATAACCCAGACGCTCGGACTCAAAGCGGAAATTGGTCAACGCCACATTCGACACCATCATCCCCGCCATTGTCTCCGGCAAGTACGGCATGGGCGCTTCGTCGTTCACCGACACCAAGGCCCGCCAGGGGCAGGTCGACTTCGTCGACTACTTCAGTGCCGGTGAGTCGTTCTACGTGAAGACGGGAAGCTCGCTGAACTTCACCGACATCAGCGTCATCTGTGGCCACTCGATCGCCGTGGAGTCCGGCACGACCGAGGAGACCGATGCAAAGACCCAGGCGGCCAAGTGCGTGGCCGCCGGTAAGCCCAAGGCCAGCGTCCTGGTATTCAGTACCCAGACCGAAGCCAATGTGGCCGTATCCAGCGGACGGGCTGACGCCGGGTTCGCCGACTCACCGGTGGCCGCCTACATCGTCGCCACTTCGAACGGTGTGTTCCAGAACAGCGGGCCTCCGCTGGCCGTCGCTCCCTACGGTCTGGCCCTCCCGAAGGGCAACGGCATGGCCGTACCGGTGGCTGCCGCCGTCAACCTGCTGATCTCGAACGGCGTCTACCACCAGATTCTGGTCAAGTGGGGCGTGCAGGCCGGGGCCGTCACGACGGCCACGATCAACGGCGGAACCAGCTGAGGTCCTTTCGGACCACCGGGCTGACCGATGACGGACGCTCCCGGCCCACCGCCCGTCGCTGACCAGCAGTCGGGCCCCGACCCGTCCACCCTCGAGGTGGTACCCGTCCGCCACCCCTGGCGGTGGGTGACGGGAGCGGTGATCCTGGTGCTGTTGGCGATGCTCGTCAACACGCTGCTGTTCTCCCACGTGGTCCGCGGCGGCACCCGGGAAGGCCGCTACCAGTGGGGCGTGGTCGGTCACTACCTGTTCGCGGCACCGATCTTACGGGGGGTGGTTGTCACCCTTGAGCTGACCGTCATCGCCATGGTGGCCGGCATCACCATCGGTGTGATCCTGGCGGTGATGCGACTGTCACCCAATCTGTTGCTGTCCGGGGCGGCCTGGCTCTACATCTGGTTCTTCCGGGGCACGCCGGTCCTCGTCCAGCTCTTCTTCTGGTACGACGGCATCGCCTATCTGTACCAGCACATCGCGCTGGGCGTCCCCTTCTCCACCGCGCTCTTCACCCTCAACTCGAACACGCTGATCACCGCGTTCGTTGCCGGTGCCCTGGGCCTCAGCTTCAACGAGGGCGCGTACATGGCCGAGATCGTCCGGGCCGGCATCATCTCGGTCGACGAGGGCCAGACCGAGGCAGCTCAGTCGATAGGACTGAGCAAGCTCCAGACCATGCGCCGGATCGTCCTCCCTCAGGCAATGCGCATCATCGTCCCTCCGACCGGCAACGAGACCATCTCGATGCTCAAGACGACGTCGCTGGTGTCCACCATCGCCGTCGTCGACCTGTTCCAGGCCACCCAGGAGATCGCCAGCAGCACGTACCAGGTGGTGCCGCTGCTCATCGTGGCCAGCCTTTGGTACCTCTTCTTCACGTCCGTGCTGACTGTCGGGCAGTACTACGTCGAGCGCTACTACGCCCGCGGCGCGTCCCGTCAGCTTCCGCCGACCCCGTTCCAGCGTCTGCGTAGGGCACTTGGCCACACCCGCGCCAAGCCGGTGCCCGCACTCCCCGAAGCCCCTTGGGTGGCACCCCATGACTGACGGCGGGCCTCCGCTTGCGCCCCCCGTGGCTAGCCAGCGGGATGTGCCCATGGTCGAGGCCCGCAAGGTCCACAAATCGTACGGCCGCCTGCAGGTCCTGAAGGGCATCGACCTGACGGTCGGCCGGGGTGAGGTCCTCTGTCTGATCGGGCCGTCGGGTTCGGGGAAGAGCACATTCCTCCGCTGCATCAACCACCTGGAGAAGATCGACGGGGGCGAGCTGGATGTCGACGGGGATCTCGTCGGCTACCGCCAGAGCGGCGGCAAACTCTATGAGCTGAAGGACCGGGAGGTATGCGCCAAACGGGCCGAGATCGGCATGGTGTTCCAGCGCTTCAACCTCTTTCCCCACATGAGCGTGCTCGACAACGTCATCTCGGGCCCGGTGTGGGTCAAGCGGGATTCGGCGGGACCGTCGAAGGACCGGGCTCGCGAACTGCTCGACCGGGTGGGCCTGGCCGACAAGGTCGACAGCTACCCGAATCAGCTTTCCGGTGGCCAGCAGCAGCGGGTGGCCATCGCCCGGGCACTGGCCATGGATCCGAAGCTGATGCTCTTCGACGAACCGACGTCGGCCCTCGACCCGGAACTGGTGGGCGACGTGCTCGACGTCATGCGGGACCTGGCCAAGGACGGCATGACCATGATCGTCGTGACCCACGAGATGGGCTTCGCCCGGGAGGTCGGCGATACCGTCGTGTTCATGGACGGAGGCGTGGTGGTCGAGCAGGGCGACCCGACCGAGGTCCTCACCAACCCGCAGCACGAGCGCACCCGCTCGTTCCTGGCCAAGGTCCTGTAGTCAGGGCGCTTCTGGCCGAGGTGGAGATCGAGGAACTCGCCGTGTTCGACGGCGCCCCGCAGACCGGAATCACCCCCATGCCGCAGTTGGAACCGTCGCGATGATTCGCATGATGGTGAAGTGGACGTTGCTCAATCGAAGTGCAGCCACTAATGGTCAGTTCGATCGTCAGGCGTTGTCTACGGGGAGATGACCACCTGGGGCGAGTCGTAGCCGCTGTATCCATCTGGCCCACCGATAGTCCCGTTGCCGTCAACTACGACAATTACTCTGCGGTGCTGTCGACCGGTGGGGTGGACTGCTGGGGGGACAACGAAGAGGGCTCCTTGGATGGGCAACAGCGAGTTCCCGGTGTCCAGTGTTCGCCGGCATCCGGTGGCCTACGCTTCGACCATGGCGACCACAAGGGCCCGGGACCGGTCATGAGCGCCGGTACCGCATTGGTGGTCGGTGGCACCGGCCCCACCGGGATCTGGGTCGTCGAAGGTCTGATCGAGCGGGGCTGGCAGGTCACCATCCTCCATCGAGGCCTCCACGAGCCTTCCGAGACGCCGCCGCAGGTGGAGCATCTCCACGCCGATCCTTATGACGAGGACTCGGTGCGGGAGATCCTGGCCGACCGCACCTTCGACCTCACCTTGGCCATGTACGGACGGGTCCGCCGTCTTGCCGGCCTGCTCCAGGGTCGTACCGGGCGGTTCGTGGCCATCGGGGGCGTGCCGGCGGTCCGCGGGTGGATGCACCCCTGGCTCTTCGAGCCTCCGGGCCTACCCGTCCCGGTCTATGCGGAGGCCCCGAGGGTCGCCGAGCCATACGAAGACGAGAAGGGCTTCCGGGTGGCCCGTTCCGAGGAGGCCGTCCTCGAGGCCCACCCCGACGGGACCGTCTTCCGCTATCCCTACGCCTATGGGCCCTACCAACTGGTACCGCGTGAATGGTTGGTGGTGCGGCGGATCCTCGATGGTCGGCGTCGGATGGTGATCCCCGACGACGGCCTGACCCTCCACCACCACGGCTACACCCGCAACTTGGCCCACGCCGTCCTGTTGGGGGTCGACCGTCCCGAGGCGGCCGCCGGGCGGATTTTCAACTGTGGGGACGAGGAGGTGCTTTCGCTGCGACAGTGGATCGAGTTGTGCGCAGCCGCCCTCGGTGCCGAGCTGGAGCTGATCTCGATTCCATGGGACCTGGCCACACCGGCCCGTCCGCTCCTTTCCCAACCGTCGCCGACTCACCGGGTTCTCGACCTCGGTCCGCTGCGCGACATTCTCGGCTACCGCGATATGGTGCCGGCCCGGGAGGCCGTGCCCGAGACAGCCCGGTGGCTGGCCGGCCACCGGCCCCAGCCGGGTGGGCAGGAGGAGATGGTCCTCACCGATCCCTTCGACTACGCCGGCGAGGACCGTCTCATCGACAGCTGGCAGGCCCTGCGGAACTCGCTCCCGGACGTCGAGTTCGCCGTGGCCCCCGGATGGGGGCTGGCCTACAGCGGGCCGGAGGGTCGGGCCCGCACGCAGAAGGACTTCGTACCGTGACCGGACCAATGGACGGCGTAACTGTCCTCGACCTCTCGATTGCCCTGACCGGACCGTACGCAGCGGCCCTGCTGGCAGATCAAGGGGCCGAGGTCATCAAGGTCGAGCGTCCCGGAATCGGGGACATCGCCCGTTGGGTGGGGGTGGCCGTCAACGGGATGAGCTCGCTCTACCTGGTGTGCAACCGGGGCAAACGGGGGATCGCCGTCGACTTCCAACAGCCCGACGGGGTGGCCATCGTGCGGGAGCTGGCCGCCCGGTCCGACATCGTCATCGAGAACTTCCGACCTGGGGTGCTCGAGCGGTTGGGTCTCGGGTACGACGACCTCCGCACCGTCAATCCCGATGTCATCTACGCCTCCCTCACCGGCTTTGGATCCGAGGGTCCCTACCGTGACCGCTCGGCCTACGACACGGTCATGCAGGCCTACGGCGGCTTCGCCACCAGCCAGGCCGACCCGGACACCGGAGAACCCGACTTCGTCCACCAGACAGCGGCCGACAAGGTGACCGCCCTGTACGCCGCCCAAGCCATCACGGCCGCTCTGTTCGCCCGGGAGCGGGGGCACGGGGGCCAGCATCTCGAGGTCTCGATGATGGACTCGGTGGTCTCCTTCCTGTGGGCCGACTCGGCCGCCAATCAGGTCCTGCTGGCCGCAGACGGCTCACAGCCGTCAAGCTTCGTCTCCGGCTTCCGGCCCATGCGCTTCACCGACGGATGGGGGATCGTGACCCCGACCTCCGACCACGACTTCGCCGGCATGTGCAGGGCGCTCATGGTCGACGGGTACGACGACCCGGCCGTCGCCACCATCGGCCAGCGCATCGTCAATCGGGAGGCGATGGCCACCATCATGGAGCGGATCTACACGAACGCGGCCACCATGGGGCGCGTCGAGGCGACGGCCCGCCTGGACGAGGAGCGGGTGCCGTTCGCCATGATCCTGGCCCCCGAGGAGCTGGTGGAGGACCCCCATGCGGTGGCCGTTGGCCTCTTCGAGCTCCAGGAGCACCACGTGGTCGGCGCGGTCCGCATGCCCCGCCACCCGACCCGCTTCGCCGGAACCCCCGCCACCCTCACGGACGGATCGCCGGGCCTCGGCCAGCACACTGACGAGATCCTCGCTGAATTGGGAATGTCCGACCGGGTGGCGGAGCTGCGGGCCGCCGGGATTGTGGCCTGATCCGCCGTCGTAGGACTGCACCTTCGACGGCCACTGCCGTGTACCGGGGGAGGTACACGTCACGGAGTTCAAGACCACCGGGAATGACTGAGCGGGCTCGAGCCGCTCGACGCCGGGCGGGCTGCTTGTTCCGAGGACACAGTTATTCGTGAGTAACGAACGGAACTCCCGGATACCTCGGCCGACGTTTGGGCCGCCAAGGTACTGGGAACAAACAGGACACACGCAGTTCCTCGCAGGTTCGTCGATCGGGGGCGACTGATGCCGATGGATCGCGGGTTCGATCGAAAGGTGACGTTGACGCCATTCTCGAACAAATCCTCACCAATCAGACAGCGAAAGGAAACCCGCCATGGACGAAGGAGCCTTCACCGATCTCCTGAATGAGGATCTGAGTTCCGAATACCAGTCGATCATTCAGTACAACCTGCACATCTCGACGGTCACTGGACCTGAATTCGTCAGCACGATCGAAGAACTGAAGAAGCACCTCTTCGAGGAGCTGAACCACGCCCAGGTACTCGCTACCCAGGTGTCCTTCCTTGGAGGCGAGCCCACCACGGTCGTCCCCGACATCCCAGTGACTTCGGACTCCCGAAGTGCGCTTGAAGCCGACCTCGATCTCGAGCAACGGCAGCTTGAGCGGTACCGGGAGCGATTCGGCCAGGCCACCGAGTTGGGGCTGGTCGATGTGGGTGAGGCACTGCGTCCGCTGCTCGAGCAGACACAGGAACACGTCCAGGATCTCCTGACGGCCCTCGGCCGGTAGCTGGGCACTTGACCGTGCTGACCTTCAGGGCAATTATCGGCTGCGGCTGGTGATCGCCTTCACAAAGGGCTCACCATGGCCTGAACCAATCTCGTCTGTGCCCGTTAGCCTTTGCAGGAGCGACATCGCGATCGAAGCCCACTGACCGGTGAGTCCGTGAGACGTGACTCGAGTCTGCGGATCCACGTCGCGTTCGGCGAGGAGGATGACATGACGGGACCCCGTGCACGAGCAGTTCGCTTCGACCATTACGGCGGCCGGGATGTGCTCTATGTGACAGAGGTGCCGATGCCCACACCGGCCGAAGGCGAGGTGGTGGTGGCGGTCAAGGCGGCGGGCATCAACCCGGGCGAGACCGCCATCCGGTCAGGCGCACTGGCTGACCGATTTCCCGCCACGTTTCCTTCGGGGGAAGGGAGCGATCTGGCCGGCCTGGTCGTCGCCGTCGGCGACGGAGTCGACGAGTTCGCCGTCGACGACAACGTGTTGGGTTTCTCGTGGAATCGATCGAGCCACGCCACTCACGTGTCCGTTCCGGTGTCCCAGCTGATCCACAAGCCCCCAGAGCTCAGTTGGGAGGTCGCCGGGTCCCTCTACGTCGTCGGTTGTACGGCCTATGCGGCCGTGCGCGCCGTGGACCCCGGTCCGGGAGAGATCGTGGCGGTCTCGGCGGCGGCAGGCGGGGTCGGAACCGTCGTGGTGCAACTCTTGGCCCTCCGGCGCGCCACGATCCTCGGTATCGCGTCGCCTTCGAACGCCGAATGGCTCCGATCGCATGGCGTCGAGCTCGTCACCTACGGCGACGGTCTCGCCGAACGTGTGAAGGCGGCGGCCCCAGGCCCGATCGATGCCTTCATCGATCTCTTCGGGCCGGAGTATGTGCAGCTCGCTGTCGATCTCGGGATTCCTCGTGACCGCATCGAGACCATCGCTTCGTATGAAAAGGCCGAGGAACTCGGCGTCAAGTCCGACGGGAGTGTCACCGCGTCAACTCCGGAGGTCCTCAGTGAGATGGCGGGTCTCGTGGCATCAGGAGCAATCGATATCCCCATCGCCGGGACCTACCCACTGGATCGGGTGGCCGATGCATTCGAGGAGTTGGAGCACCGCCATACCAGGGGAAAGATCGTCCTGATTCCGTGACAGCCATCCTCGGTCCAGAGGCCGACAGGGAGCATGTCGTGGCTGAACCGCGCTACGTCGAAAGGGGATAACGATGGTTTCAGCACCCGAGCCGGTGGCGTTTCTCGGTATCGGCACGATGGGACATGCCATGGCCGCCAATGCCTTGCGTGCCGGAATCCCGACGATCGCATGGAACCGTGACCCGGGTGCTACCCGAGATCTCGCCGATCTGGGCGCCGAAGTAGCCGACACGCCTGCCGACGCCGTCAGCGGCGCCGCAATTGTCGTCACGATGGTGACGGATGCGGATGTCGTCCTCTCGATCGCCAAGGAGCAGGGCATGCTCGCCGCACTACCTGCAGGCGCCATCTGGGCTCAGATGAGCACGATCGGTGTCGCCGGGATCGAGCGCGTGGCCGCGTTGGCGCGGGACGAACGCCCCGACGTGATCCTGGTCGACGCACCGGTCTCGGGCAGCAAGGGCCCCGCCGAATCGGGTCAGCTGACGATCTTCGCGTCAGGACCGGAAGCGGCCAGTCCGCGCCTGAAGCCTCTGTTCGAAGCGCTGGGCCAGCGCACGATATGGGTGGGGCCGGTCGGGACCGGATCCAGGTTGAAGCTCGTCGCCAATTCGTGGCTCGCGTTGGCGGCGGAGGCGGTCAGCACGTCGATGGCCCTGGCCCATCAGCTAGGGCTGGACACCGAGGCCGTCGTGAACGCGCTGAGCGGCGGACCGCTCGTCTCCCCATGGCAGGCCGCCAAGCTGCAGCGAATCGTCCAGGGCGAGTTTTCTGCCCAGTTCGCACTGTCACTGGCACTCAAGGACGTACGTCTCGCTCTGGATGCGGCATCCGATGACCGGTTCCGGGCGCTGGCCTGTCTGGCCGACGAGTGGCAGGAGGTTGTGGATCTGGGGCTGGGCGACCGTGACCTCACGGTCGTCCCAGCGCGCTCGAGGAAGGGGACAAGCCGTGACCAGCTACGTTCCCGCCGAAGATCGCTACGGCTCCATGGCCTGCCGCCGTTGTGGGCGTAGCGGCATCCTCCTGCCGGCCCTGAGATGCTCAACGACGAGAACCTGGCGCGTATTCGGGCTCTGAAAACATCGCCATCGGGCGCGGGCAGTCCCTGGCCCAGATGGCCATTGCCTGGGCGTTGCGTGATCCGCGGGTCACTTCCGTACTCATCGGAGCTAGCAGTGTCGTCCAGCTTGAGCTGAACGAGGCCGTGCGGGCCTGTCGCTCAGACGAGGACGGAGCCTCCCGCGACGTCCAGGGTGATGCCGCTTACCCAAGAGGAATGATCTGAGGCGAGGAACAAGGCGGCATGGGCAACGTCATCGGGAGTACCAAGGCGCTGGATCGGATGGGCGTGGCGTAGCTGTTCCTGGATCGCTTCGGGTATCTGCTGTTGATTCCGCTCGGTCAGGATCGTCTCTGGGGCGAGGCAGTTGACACGCACGCCATCGGGGCCCGCTTGGGCCGCCAGCTCCTTGGTGAGCACTTCGATGCCCGCCTTGGCGGCGGCGTAGCCCAGGGGGGACTGGGGGGTTGGACGACGGGCGGCGGCCGAGGACATGGTGATGATGGTGCCCTGGTGGCGTTGTCTCATTCCGGGCAGGAATGCCTTGATGGTCAAGAAGGTGGCGGTGAGGTTGGCGTCGACCGACTCTCGCCAGTCGGCTTCGGCGATGTCTTCGAGCGGCCCGGGCCGGACGTTGCTTCCGCCGGCGTTGGCCACCAGGATGTCTATCGGACCCAGTCCTTGCTCGATCGAGTCCCGCATGGACTCGATCTGGTCGTAACGGGTGAGGTCGGCGATCGCTGGCCGGGCATGACCGCCGGAGTTATCGATGTCCGCCACCACGGTCCCCACCGCGTCGGCGTCGCGACCATGGACGATAACGGCGGCCCCCCGCTCGGCAAAGAGTCTGACGATGGCGGCGCCGATCCCACGCGAGCTTCCGGTCACCAGCGCCACCCGGCCGTCCAGGTCGGTCATCGTCCCTCCCTATCTGCGTTGGCGGCGGCATGGGTCTTGCCGGAGTCGGTTTGTCCTGGCACGGGTGGGGATCCCTTGGTGTCAGCGATGAAGCTCATGTGGTTGGCGGCCAACCGAATCAGGCCCGAGTCGGACAGGACGAGAGTGGCGCGGAGCGCTTTGGGCACAGGCCGACCCCTATAGGTGCCGCGGGCGTTGTTGCGCGCAGTCACAATGGCAACGTTGCCGTAGTCGCCAGCGTCTCGGTGCCTCCAGCGCGCTCGGCTCTGGTCCACTCGGAGCGGAACGCGTGGATTCGATCTGACATCTGGGTGGATCTCCTTCTCCATCGTTCTCCTGAAGTATAGGAGTCAAAGACTTTGAAGTCAAAGGATTAGATATCGATGGTAGGTGGTATCCTGACCCGATGCCGCCTCCAACCCAGCCGCCGATCGGTCTTCATTTGGCCAGCGCGGCCCGGATCGTGCGGCGGGCATTTGATGAGGCGCTCGCCGAGGCCGGAGGCTCTCTGCCGGTCTGGTTGGTCCTTCTCAACTTGAAGATTCGACGTCCCGCCAACCAACGGGAGCTGGCGGAGGCGGTCGGGGTCAAGGAGGCCACGCTGACCCACCATTTGAACGCTATGGACGCGGGAGGGCTCATCACCCGTCAACGCGACACCACCAACCGCCGGATTCATGTGGTGGAGCTCACCGATGCGGGTGAGGAGACGTTCATTCGTCTGCGGACGGCGGCGATGGCCTTCGACCAGCGGCTCCGTACCGGCGTCACCGATAAGGAAGTGGCCGACCTCGAAGGATTACTCGACCGCCTGGTCCGAAATGTGGCAGCCGACGACGAGCCTCGCCAATGGGCCGGTCTCCTGGAGACCAACCCTTAGCCAACTCATCGACACAGCAGTGCTTGTCTGCGACCTCAACGGTAAGATCATGCCAGCGACTCGGCCACACCGGGCTTCCGTACGCCCGGATCGGCGACCCGCCCAGGTCCCGACGAGTGCAGGAGACGGCGATGGCATCTTCACCAAGTGAACGGTCGGCGTCACAGCCGCAGCACGGTCCGTCAGAGGCGGAGAAGAAGGTGGCGATCGTCACCGGGGCGTCGCAGGGAATCGGTGCCGGCATCGCTGCCGCTTTCGCCGCAGCGGGTTACGCCGTAGTGGGGACGGCACTCTCCGTGGAGCCGTCCGCAGCTCCGGATCTGGTGATGGTAGCGGGAGATATCGCGCAGGCCGAGACCGCCGAGATTGTGGTCCGCCAGGCGCTCGATCGGTTCGGCCGGATCGACACGTTGGTCAACAATGCGGGTATCTACATCGGGAAGCCGTTCACCGATTACACGCTCGACGATTACGTAGCCATCACGTCGGTCAACCTCACCGGGTTCTTCCACATGACCCAGCGGGCCATTACGCAGATGGTCGCCCAGGGTGGGGGCCACGTCGTCAATGTCTCCACCAGTCTGGTGGAGCACGCAGATATAAGGGAACCCTCGGCCCTTGCCTCCCTGACCAAGGGCGGCCTGGAAGCGGTGACACGCTCGCTGGCCACCGAGTACGCCGGCCGGGGCATCCGGGTCAATACGGTGGCGCTCGGGATCATCGAAACCCCTCTCCATGACCCGGCTTCCTACCGTGAGCTGGCCAAACGACATCCCTTGGGACGCGTGGGCGAAGTCAGCGATGTGGTCGACGGGGTCCTCTACCTCGAGCGCGCCACATTCGTCACCGGGGCGACGCTCCGTATTGACGGGGGCCGTGCAGCCGGAGGCTGAACAAGCCCGTCGGCTGCCAAAGCCGGCATGAGTGCACGATGAGACCTTACAGACATCCTCGAGTGAAAGGCAGTGACCCATGCGATCTGACATCCGACCAGGCGGCGTATTCCCTGACTACTCGTTGCCGGATCACACCAACGTCGTTCACACACTCAGTGAGCTCCAGGGTGACGATCCGATGATCCTCACCCTGGCGCGGGGCAATTACTGTCCGAAGGAACATCAGCAGCACCTGGAGCTCGCAGCGAACTATCCGAAAATCGCCGTCGGCTATACCCAGGTCGTCACCATCGCCACCGATGACCACCACACCCTGCAGGAGTTCAGGGCTTCAGTCGGCGCCCAATGGACGTTTCTCTCGGACCCAGCTCGGACGATTCAACAGGACCTCGACATCCAGGAATACACTGACCCCGAGCACGACCCGATGATTCCCCATACATTGGTGCTCAAGCCCGGACTCCTCATTCATAGCGTCTACAACGGCTATTGGTTCTGGGGACGCCCATCGTTCTACGACCTGTGGTCCGACTTGTGTGCTGCCTCGAGCGAGATCCGCCCCGACTGGGACCTGAGCAAACCGGGATTGCGGGAGGCCTGGGATGCAGGCGACTACTCGAGCTTCCACGGTTGGAACAAGCGGGCCGGCAATTCGATGCCCACATCGTATGAGTCCTAGATGAATAGGGATCGTTCCGTGGTTACGGTGGACGATCTGGATCGAAGGGTAGGTGGCGGTGGTGCGAACGCCGGTCTGCGAACTGCTCGGGATTGAACAGCCGATTGTCTTGGCGGCGATGGTGGCCGTCCCCGAACTGGCGGCAGCGGTCTCGAATGCCGGTGGGCTCGGCATGGTGACGCTGACCTGGTCCGATCCGGCAGGAGACGTGGTTCGCGAGACGGCTGCACGCACCGATCGTCCCTTCTGCGGCAACCTGGTTCTCACCTCCGATCAGCATCGTCGCCTCGATGACGCCCTGGAGGCCGGTCTGCGGATCGTGTCACTGTTCCTGGGAGATCCAGCTGGCTACGTCGACCGGGTCCACGATGGCGGCGGACTCGTCCTGTGCACGGTCGGAAGTGCCGAAGAGGCGCGGCGGGCGGTCGCCAGCGGTGTCGATGTCATCGTGGCGCAGGGCTGGGAGGCCGGAGGGCACCTGGGGAGTCAGATTGCGACGCTCCCCTTGGTGCCCGCGGTCGTGGATGCGGTGGCACCGGTGCCAGTCATCGCGGCCGGTGGAATCGGGGACGCCCGCGGCGTGGCCGCCGTCCTCGCCCTGGGCGCTCAGGCGGCTTGGGTGGGCACCCAGTTTCTCCTGGCCGAGGAGATGCCCATCCACCGGGAGTACCGCGCTCGCCTGATCAACGCGGTCGAGACCGACGCGGAGTGGTACCCCGACCTCTACGACGTCGACTGGCCGGACTCGCCCCACCGTGCGCTCCACAACTCGACGGCAGAGCTATGGGAGTCGGCGGGCCGGCCGCCCCTGGAGAGTCGGCCCGGGTTCGGCGATGTCATCGCGCGCTTCGCTTCGGGCGAGGCAATCGTCCGCTATGAACCAGCGCCGCCGATGGTTGGAACCACCGGTGACATCGAGGCGCTTTCCATGTGGGCCGGACAGAGCGTCGCGCTCGGCGAGGCGGCCGCGACCAGCGGCGGACATCGTGGCGGAGCTCGTTTCGCGATTGTGAGCCAGACCGGCCCGCCAGGGGCCCCAAGATCCCCCCTCAGGTGACCGGGCCTTCCTCGCCGGACCAGGTTCGAGGCCCCCTGCTCACGTGGCGCCAACGTAGGTGTCGTATATCGCCGTGTACCTCGCAGCGATGCGCTGAACTGCATCGTCCCGGGAAGCCTGTCCCGCCAGGAATTTTGCCAGTGCGTCGTACCAGATGGTTCGCCCCACGGCGAACCCGTCAAAGCCTGGTACCGAAGCCGCCACCCGCACCCAATGGAACACCTTGGCTTCGTCCGCACCTCGGCCGAGGATGATGCAGGCCACTCCGTCGCGGCCTTCGCTGCGGGCTTGGGTCACAACTTTTTGACAGTCATCTGCCAGATCGAGTCCCTCGATCTTCCACACGTCAGGCTCGACCCCGGCTGTCTGCAGCGCATGGATAGCCTCGACCACGAGGGCCGGCCGCAATTCTCTGTCATAGGTCCCGGCGTCTTCGTAGCGGTCGAGCTGCTCGGTTGTGGGGGGCACCAGAAGCTCGAACAGCAACTTGCGCTCGTGCTGGCGAAGCCACTGCGATAGCCGGACCAAGCGCCCGCTCTGTCGCTTGTTCAACTCGACGTCGCCCTCGGGGTTGTAGCGAACGAGCACCTTGGCGAAGGTCGGGTCGAAGGCGTCGATGTGTTGACCGAAATCATCGCCGTACTCGAACTGGAACTCGTCTTGACCCGACCTCTCTACGGGCATGGCGAGCGGCGTGCCCTCCGCTTTGGCCATGCGCGCAACCGAAGCTCCGAATTCCTCGTCCACGAGTACGCCGGCGGCCGCTGGGGGAACACGACCGTCTTTCACGACCTCGAGGTGGGCTTGGAAGATCAGCTCCTTGGCATCGATGATGCCGGTCCTCACCTGGGCCGAGACGGGTTCTTGAGCACCGAAGAGTCCCTTCTCGAACGACCCTCGGTGATCGAATGCCAATAGGTACAGTGGTTGGTCGTAGCCGAGGTCCACAGCAGGACTCCCTTCAGGTGCGCGCTACATCCCCGGGCCGGCAGCAAATCAAAATGACTTCTCTGGCAGGGACGGGCCGTCGGCCGCCGAGGTCCGTGGGTCGGCACGTCAATCTTGGAGGCCCTTCCCCTCGAGCGTGATCGTGGCGGTGATCAAAAGCGACGTCCCGTCATCAAAGATCAGTTCGAGTTGTTCCGTCGGATCGGACCGAACGTGGACCTCAATTTCGTCAGGAAGGTCGGCCAGGTTGTACGAGACCGTCCCGACTTCGTACTGATCCCGACCGCCAGCGAGCTCGTTCGGATCTGCCGCAACCTCAGGATCCGTTGTGCGCTGACTCTTCAGAAGACCCGTGTTGATGAGGGGTACGGCAGTCGAGTCAGCGAAGCGTGTCTCCACGCGCACGTGCCGCCCATTTTGCTCGGCGAGCCATTGGCGGGCCTGGTCTTTTGGGTTCATAGCGTCTGCCTTCCACCTTTCACTCTCATCATTCCTCCATCCCCCAGATAATGCACCCCCGAATCGGCTCGGGCACAGGGGTCCCTCCCTGGGCCGCCGACCAGCCACTGGCATCCATGCCAAGGTGTCAAATGGAAGCCTCGGGATAGTGAGCCGTCGGCGGCTCGACTTGGACAATCGAGTACGAGCCGTTGGCATTCTCCACCGGTCCACAATCAATCGATGTGGAGTGGCACAAGGGCACTACCGATGAGAATCGACTAGGGGGAGAGTCTGCACTGACATGACTGAAACGTTTGCGACAGGGATCCAGATGGGTGAATCGCCTCGGTGGCATGACGGCCGATTCTGGATGTGCGACTGGCTGGCTGGTGAGATACTGGTATTCGACGCCGACGCGAATCGGGAGGTCGTAGCGCGCGTCGATGGCCTGCCGTTTTCGATTGACTGGCTGCCCGACGGGCGACTTGTTGCCACCACTCCGGATGGGTTGGCGATCGGGACAGATCTGTCGCCTTATGGAGCGATCGGGCAGCCCTTCAACGAGATCGTCGTCGATGTGCATGGCCGGGCCTGGGTTGATATGCCCGGCTCGATGCCATGGGAGGAGCGCAAGCCGGGGACCGTGGCCGTTGTGCTGCCTGATGGGAGCAGCCACCAGGTCGCCGACGATGTCTGGTTCCCGAACGGCATGCTTATCCTGGGCGAAGACACCCTCGTCCTCGCTGAGTCGCATGGTGACCGACTGACCGCATGGACGATTACAGAAGCGGGTGAGTTGGTCGATCGACGAGTCTGGGCCGAATTGGGACCGGGTTCCGCTCCGGATGGGATATGCGCCGATGCCGAAGGGGCGATCTGGTACGCCAGCGTTCCCGGTCAGTGCTGCACGCGTGTCGCCGAAGGCGGCGAGGTGTTGGAAGTCGTCACTGCCGACCGTGGGTGTTTTGCGTGCACGCTTGGTGGCGATGACTGCCACACCCTATTCATCGTGGCCAATCACTACACCGGTGGCCGTGCGTCGGAGGGCATCGTGCTCATCCAACCGGTGGCGGTGCCCCGCGCCGGCTGACCGTGAGGGATCAGCGCCTGAATGACCGGCCAGAAATGCAGACCTACCGCCGAATCAGCGTGCGGTCAGAAGTTCCACACGGTACCGGGCGCGAGCGTGACGGCTCCCTTGCCCGACTTCGGGATACACAAGTAAGCGGACACTTTGCCGGTGACGGCAGATGCTGCCCCGGTACTCTTGACGACTTTCCCTTTGAGGTGTTCTTCGACCTGTCCGGTGGAGCAAGGATTCGTCGCCCCTTTGGCCTTGGTCGTCTTGAACTTGAACTCGGTGGTCCCTCCGTTGGACCATTTCACCAAGTCCCCGGTGCCCGAAGAATCCACACCCACCACACCCGACCCGCCGGTGGTGGCGATCGTGCAACCGTTGACCGTGGCATGCTTCGCCGTCAGAGTACCCACCACCCCGCTGCACGTCGTAGAAGACGCAGCCCCGGCCTGAGTGGAGAGACCGACTGTACCGATCACCGGTGCCAGCACCATGGCCAACCCGACCCCGATTCGAATGGCGAACCCTCGCATCATCGCCTCCTCACATGGGGCGATACCCGCCGACCGAGTATTCCTGCCCGTAATGTTGTAACACGCAAAGCGGAAGCTGGCCAGTGAGTTTCAGTCGATGGCGCCTTCACCCTTCACGTCCGCTCCGATCTCCATCATCTCCTTCTCGTGCTTGGCCACGTCGGCACGTTGGGCGGCTGTCTCGGCGGCGAGCTGTTCGTCCGCGGCCGCGGCCTCGTTGTCGGTTGGCGGCCTGTCCGCTCCGTGTCCGCCGCCCCCAGCGCCATCAGGATCGCTGACAGCTCGTTGATCTGAGTCCTGATTCATCGGGTCTCCTTCTCGAGCACTTGGGCGCTCGGCCAGTTCGTGGGTACCTCTGACCTTCCCCGGCCCAGCTTCTCCAAACTCTCAGAGCCGAGTTCATCGCCCGGGTGTCGCAGACCGAGACCACAAGAGCACCAGCGGTAGGCGAGCTACTCGGGCAACATCATCGACAGTCCATCGAGCACCCGTTCCAGCCCCAAGTCAAAGCTGTGCTGGCGGCGGTCGGGGTCGTGTGGCGCCCGAGCGTCGAACACTACGCGGGTGAGGAGCGGGTAGTTGCCGCTGTCGACCAGACGCTGGATGTAGGGAGCCTGGGTTTGCATCCACTCCTGCTGGTCCATCCCGGAGCGACGAACGGCCTCCTGATCGGATAGCTCCTCGAGCACGCGACCACGGACGAAGGCGCCGAGCGTTTCGACCATCACCAGCATCTCGTCGATCTCGAGGCCGAGACCGTCGACCGTACTGAGCACCTGTTCGTAGCACCGTGCCTCATTGGGCCCGAAGTTGCGTTGGCCGGCATTGGACACGGCCATCCAGGGGTGCTGCAGGGTCATCTTCCGCAGGCCGTGAGCGAACGAGCGGAGGTCCTGGCGCCAGTTCCCGCTGACCTCGAACTGCAGGTCGTCACCCATCACCGCGTCGACCATCAGGTCGATCAGCTCGTCCTTGCGGGCGACGTATCGGTAGAGGGATGTCGCCCCGACACCGAGCTCGACGGCCAGGGCTCGCATCGAGACCGCCTCGATTCCCTGGATGTCGGCCAGTCTCACGGCGGCCTTGGCGATCTCCACCCGCGAGTGCGAGGGGGCGGGACCGTGCGCGGCCCGCTCGGGACGATTCCAGATGACCTCACGATTCGGATGCATTGCGCACAGTGTACTCAGTCTGATAGGTTGAGTACTGCGAACGGCGTACTCAGTAAGGAGGACATATGGAGACAAGCGCAGACTCAGGAACGATGCCCCACACCAACGACCTGGCGATGTCCTCCGCCGGTTCGGCGCGGTTGGCCGTGCGCAACCCGCTGCGCTGGTTCGTGTTCGCGGTTGTGATCGCCGCCAACATCATGGATCTGATGGACGCGACGATCGTCAATGTCGCCGGTCCGTCGATCCGGGTCGCCCTCGGCGGCAGCGCCTCCACCCTGCAGTGGTTGCCGGCCGGCTACACGCTGGCGTTCGCCGTGTTCCTCATCACCGGCGCCCGGCTGGGCGACATGTTCGGCCGCCGCCTGCTCTTCCTCATCGGTTCCGCCGGCTTCACGGTGATGTCAGCGGCCTGCGCGGCCGCTCCATCAATGGAGGTGCTGATCGTCTTTCGGGTGCTGCAGGGCTCGTTCGGGGCGCTGATGATCCCGCAGGGGTTCGGGATGATCAAAGAGGTCTTCGACGAGGACGAGCTGAGCAAGGTGTTCGGCGTCTTCGGCCCGATGATGGGTCTCTCGATTCTCGCGGCACCGATCCTGGCCGGTGCGCTGGTGGAGGCCGATCTGTGGGGAATCGGGTGGCGACTGGTGTTCCTGATCAACGTTCCGATCGGAATCGTGGCGTTTGCCGGCGCGCTCCGGGTGTTGCCGCGGACCGTCGCTCACCCGGGCATGCGACTCGACACCGGCGGGATGGTGTTGGTCGGACTGGCGCTGACCGCGGTCATCTACCCGTTGATCCAGGGTCGCGCCGACGGGTGGCCGGCCTGGACCTTTGGATCGCTGGCGGCCGGTGCCGCGCTGCTCGTGGCGTTCGTGGTGTGGGAGCGACGCCGCAAGGGTGATCCCCTGATCGAGCCCGGGCTATTGGCCAATCGCACCTATACGAGTGGCATGTTCGTCGCCCTCGCCTTTTTCGGCGCGTTCGGCGGGTTGGTGCTCTGCGTCTCGTTGTTCGCACAGCTCGGCGAACACTTCTCACCGATCCATGCCGGTCTGACCTTGATGGCAATGGTCGTCGGCATGATCGCAGGGATGGGCGCCGGGCTGGCGCTGGTCGGGCGGCTGGGGCGCCACCTGCTCCACCTCGGCGTCGTCATCGTGGCCGCCGGCACCGTCACCCTGGCGCTGGCCGTCACGGGAACCCACTCGGCATCTACCTGGGATCTGGCCCCTGGACTGTTCCTGATCGGACTGGGTGCCGGAACGAGCATCGGCCAGCTGTTCGACTTCATCCTGGCCGGAGTGGGCATGGACGAAGTCGGCTCGGCCTCCGGCGTGCTCGAGGCCGTTCAGCAGCTCTCCAGCGCGCTCGGGGTCGCTGTCCTGGGAACGATCTTCTTCGCCGCGTTCGATCGGAACCTTCCGACCCACGCCCTGGCCGTCACGGCGTGGGCCTGTCTGGTGCCACTGGCCGCCACCTTCCTGCTCGTGTTCAAGCTGCCGATGCACGCCCGCGAACCCGAGATCTGACCCGATCGAGGGCGCTCGGTAACCGTCGATTGAAGACCGCGCTTATCGCGGATACGACGCGGCAGCCGGTCGGTGGCGCCGGAGATGCTCGGGAAGGTGCAGGGCGAGGAGCTTGCCGGTCACGTCGGCCGGCAACGTCCGGCGGGAGGCGAGGGAGCCGAGCACCATGGCGAGGAATGCGAGGGGAACGGTCCAGATGGCCGGCTCGCTGAGGAGCACCTCGGGCCAGCCCTGCTTGCCCACCCCGACCATGGCCAGGATCACCGCCACCGAGGAGGCCCCGCCCCCCAGTACGAGGCCCGCCAGTGCCCCGACCCAGGTGAGCCGCCGCCACCAGATTCCCAAGAGCAACAGCGGTCCGAAGGACGACGCGGCAATGGCGAACGCCCAGCCGACCAGCAGGTTGATGGAGATCCCGGCAACCAGCAGCCCGAGCGCGGTGGCGATGGCCCCGAGTGCGACGGCGGCGGACCGGAAGGCACGCACGCCGCGCCCGAGGATGTCGTGGGAAACGGCGCCGGCCATAGAGATGAGCAGTCCCGAGGAGGTCGAGAGAAAGGCGGCGAACGCACCTGCCGCCACCAGCGCCCCGAGGAGGGTGCCGGCGACGCCGGCCGAAACCAGGCGAGGCAGCACGAGGACCACCGAGTCGGTCTGACCGGTGGCGTAGAGCCCCGGTGCCTCCAACCGACCGAGGGCGGCAAAGAGCGCAGGGAAGACGTAGAAGCACGACAACAGGGCGATCACCACGGCGGTGGTCCGCCGGGCCCCTTGGCCGTCACGGTTGGTGTAGAAGCGCACCAGGATGTGTGGGAGACCGATGGCCCCGAGCACCGTGGCCAGCAGGACGCCGTAGGTAGACGCCAATGGGTGGTTGGCCACCCCGTTCAGACGGACCAGGGGAGAGGCCCACGCCGGGCCGGCAGGTGCCGGCGCCGAGGACAGATCGGGGGCGGCCGAGCCTGCCGGGAACGACAGATGGGTGCCGGCTGCCACCGTGTAGCTGCCAGGCGAGAGGTGCAGCGCCCCGCGGAGCGCCTGACCGTCCACGTCGCCCAACGCTTGCACCGTCACGGCGCGGTGCACCGAGATGGTCTCGGCATCGGGGAAGACGACCGTGGTGCGGTGGCTGAAGATCGGAGCTGTCGTCTGCTGCACGCTGCCGAATGACGCGTGATGGAAGAACAACAACAGCGCCACAGCCGGGATGGCGATGGCGGTCAGTTTCAGCCAGTACTGGAACGCCTGGACCAAGGTGATGCTCTTCATGCCACCGCTGGCGATGCCGATCGTCACCACCACACCGAGCACCACGACCCCGATCCAGTACGGGCCCCCGAAGGCCACCTCCAGGGTGATTCCTGCCCCCTTCAGCTGGGGCAGGAGGTAGAAACCAGAGATCACCAGGACCATCACGGTGGCCGCCCGACGAAGCACCGTCGAACCCAGCCGCCCCTGGGCGAAATCGGGGATGGTGTAGGCACCGAAACGCCGCAGTGGTGCGGCCACCGCAGCCAACAGCACCAGGTACCCGGCGACGTAGCCCACCGCGTACCAGAGCGCTCCGAGCCCTTCGAGCAGAGTCAAGCCGGCGATACCGAGGAACGAGGCGGCCGAGAGGTACTCCCCGGAGATGGCCGAGGCATTCAGGAACGGGGGGACCTGGCGGGCGGCCACCAGGAAGTCAGCCGGGGTGCGCGACACCCGTAGGCCGCGGGCCCCGATGATGGCGGTGACGATCGCCACCGCTGCCAACGCCGCGATGGCGGCCGGCTGGGTCATTCGTCCTGGAGGAGGTCGGAGAAGCGCTGCTCGAGTCGCTCGGCTCGACGGACGTACCACACGCCGAGAAGGATCAGGGGTGGGTAGATGCCACCGCCCAGCAGGATGAGGGCGAGCGGTACGCCGAGCACGGTCGCCCGGGCGATGCTCGGCATCAGCACGGCCAGCAGGGGGTAGAGGCACAGGAGCACGGCGGCCGGGAGCAGCACACTGATGGTCACACCGAGCTGGGCGCGGATGAGCGAGCCGAGGAGGGTCTGCCCGTAGTCATCCTCGGCGAAGAGATCGTCTGACACCGGGGAGGGCACCCGCGACGACGGTCGTCGTGGACCGGCCCGCACCACCTCGCGGATCGGGGATGGTTGCCCGACCGGCGCGACGGTCACCGGCGATCCGGAATCCAGGTCCCTGGCCGGTTCAGCGCCCACCGGGTCGCAATCCCCGGACGAGGCGGTCGCGCAGCTCCCGGCTGTTGCGCCGACTGACCGGCAGCGTGCGATCGGGCAGTCGGACGGTGGTGTGCGTGCCTTCGGTGATGATCTCGCGCACGGAACGCAGGGCGACGAGATAGCTGCGGTGGACCCGGACGAAGCCGTGCGCCGACCACTCCTCTTCCAACTGGGTCATCGACATCCGCAGGAGGTGACCATGGCCCTGGGACTCGGCCGTGTGCAGGCGGACGTAGTCACCGGCGGCCTCCACCCAGATGACTTCGCTGCGGGCCAGCATCCGGGTCGAACCCCGGGCCACCACGGCCAGCATCTCCATGTCGTCGTCGCCTGCACCGGACGGCGTCAGCTTCCGGGGCCCCCGGAGGTGACACCCGAGCGAGCAATTGGCGCAGCCGCACGCTCGTCGATGGGCTTGAGCAGGTACCCGATGGCGCCGACATCGAAGGCCTCGAGCGCGTGCTCCTCGTGGGCGGTGACGAAAGCGAGCGCCGGCGGTTCGGCGAAGCGCGACAGCACCCGGGCCAGCTCCAGTCCGTCCAGCCCGGGCATGCGGATGTCGAGCAGCACCACGTCGTAGGTCTGCAGTTGGAGCTGGTGCAGGGCTTCGTCGGCGTTGCGGGCCGCCGTCACCCGACCGACCTGGGGGGACCGTTCCAACAGAAAGGTGAGCTCGTCCAGCGAGGGAAGCTCGTCCTCCACCGCGAGCACCGAGAGCGCGGTCACTGGACCTGCACCGCTGCATGCGACTTGGGCACCCGCATCATCACCTTGGTGCCGGCACCAGGAGCGGTCTCGATGGTGAGACCGTAGTCATCGCCGAATACGGTCCGAAGGCGCTCGTCCACATTGTGCAGGCCCACCTCGTCGCCGGCGCCGACCCCGGCTAGGACGCGGCGGATGCGACCGGGCGATGAGCCGGCACCGTTGTCCTCCACCGAAACCAGGGCGTGGTTGTCGGCGTCCTCGACTGTGATGCGGAGTTCGCCCGGCCGCTCACTCGGTTCGAGGCCGTGTCGAAGCGCGTTCTCGACCAGCGGCTGGAGCACCAGGGAGGGAAGCTGCACACTCAGTACCTCGGGGGAGACCCGCAAGGTGACGTGCAGACGGTCGCCGAAGCGGGCCCGTTCAAGTTCGAGGTACGTGTCCACCAGACGCAGCTCGTCGGCCATGGTGGTGAATTGCCCGTGTCCCCGGAAGGCATAGCGGGTGAAATCAGCGAACTCCACCAGTAACTGCCGGGCCCGGTCGGGATCGGTGCGCACGTAGGACTCGATGGCGGTCAGTGCGTTGTAGATGAAGTGTGGGGAGATCTGGGCCCGCAGGAAGCGCAGCTCGGCCCGCACGGCGCGCTGACGGGAGCGATCCAGCTCCGACAACTCGAGTTGGGTCGAGACGAACCGCGCGACCTCGCTGCTCAAGCGCAGCAACCCGGCTGCCGCCGTCTCGTCCAGGGCGGCGAGAGCTCCCACCACCCGACCGTCCACCAGCAGGGGCACCACCACGCCGGCCTGGAGTGGGCACATCGCGTCACCACAGGCGAGATCGCGACGCGACAGCATCTCCGGTCGACCGCGGGCCATCGTCCCGGTCATGGCGGAAGTGATGCGCTCGCAGTGGAGGCGGTCCACGTTGTCCGCCGCCACCACTCCCTCGGTGTCGGTCACGACGAGCCCCGGGGTGCCGAGGAGGGCGCGCAGGTGGGGAATGGCCCGCTCTACGGCGTCGGTGTGCAGTCCGGTGCGCAGGGCCGGCGCTGCCAGGTTGGCGGTGTGGAGCGTCTCGTATGACGCACGTTGCGAGGTGGTACCGAGGCCCCGGGTGCCTCGCACCGCGAATCGGGCGGCGGCGGCAGAGACGAGGACCACCGCCACGACTAGCAGCCACAACGCTTCCTGCATGTGTCCCCCAACCTCGACGGACATGGGGCGGATCCGTCGGTCGGCATACTGCTCGTCGAAGTGTGCCACAGGCTGCACCTCGGCCCACCGAGCCTATGACCGTTCGTCGCATGGCGCCCACCGCTCATCGAAAGTTCGGGCCGTTCGCCGACGGGAGGGGCCGGGGATCTTGTCCGGTAGCCGGCGTTCCGTCATCATCGCCTCATCGGCGGTGCACCAAGGGGGTGCGAGAGGGGTCGCCGGCCTGAGCACAGGGGGAATGACATGGCAGATACCGGCGCGGCGGTGTCCGAACCACTGGAGTCCGAACCACTGAGGCGGGGGCCCTTGCCGCAGACGGTGGCCGATCCGGCCCCCCTCGGTCTGGCCGCTTTCGCCATGACCACCTTCGCCCTCAGTATCTCCAACACCAACATCTGGCCCGCCGGGGCCGACGCCGCCCTGGCCCTGGCGCTCGTCTACGGCGGGGCGGCCCAACTCCTGGCCGGCATGTGGGAGTTCGCCCGGCGCAATACATTCGGCGCCCTGGCCTTCACCTCCTATGGCGCCTTCTGGATCTCGTACTACGTGTTCGTGAAGTTCGTCGCCCCGGGGATCAAAACTCCGGCCGACGGAGCGGTGGCCGTCGGAGTGTTCCTCCTCGGGTGGACCATCTTCACCTTCTACATGATCTTCGCCTCCCTACGGGTGTCCGGCGCCGTGGTGGTGGTCTTCGTCCTGCTCACCATCACCTTCGTGTTCCTGACCATCGGGGCGTTCCACTCGTCGATGGGTGACGACAAGATCGGCGGCTGGTTCGGGTTGGCCACCGCTGCCGCCGCCTGGTACACCTCCTTCGGCGGCGTGGTAAACGAGACATTCAAGAAGACCGTCATCCCGCTCCTGCCCTTGGCCCCGAAGAGCTGAGCCCGAACAAGGGGGAACCTGTGGCCGAGAAGCCCGATACCACCGCCTCACCAGGCAGCATTTCGGGGGAGGCGCTCTCGGCCCTCCTCCACGAACGTCGCCGGTTCGAGCCGCCGCCCGAGTTGGCGGCCCGGGCCAATGCCCAGCCCGGGATCTACGAGGAGGCGGCAGCCGACCCACCGGCATGGTGGGCGGCCCAGGCCGAGCGCCTGGAGTGGGCCGAGCCCTGGGACACGGTGGTCGACTGGCAACTCCCCTTCGTCAAGTGGTTCGTCGGAGGTCGGCTGAACGCCTCGGTCAATTGCGTGGACCGCCACGTGGCTGCCGGACGAGGGGACCGGGTGGCCTTCCACTGGGTGGGGGAGCCCGAGGGCGAGACCCGCACCATCACCTACGCCGATCTACTCGTCATGGTGTCGAAGGCAGCCAATGCCCTCGTCTCCCTGGGGGTGGAGGCCGGGGACCGTGTGGCCATCTATATGCCCATGATCCCGGAAGCGGTGGTGGCCATGCTGGCCTGTGCCCGCCTCGGGGCGCCGCACTCGGTGGTCTTCGGCGGCTTTTCGGCCGAGGCCCTTTCGGAGCGCATCCTGGACTGCGACGCCCGGGTGGTGATCACCGCCGACGGCGGGTTCCGCCGGGGTGCGGCATCAGCCCTCAAGCCGAACGTCGACGAGGCGCTGGAGCGGTGCCCCGACGTGCGCTCGCTACTGGTGGTGCGCCGGACCGGGCAGGACGTGGCGTGGACCGAAGGCCGTGACGTCTGGTGGCACGACGTCGTGGATACCCAGCCCGATACCCACGAGCCGGAGGCCTTCGACGCCGAGCAACCGCTCTATATCATGTATACGAGCGGCACCACGGCCAAGCCCAAGGGGATATTCCACACGACCGGCGGGTATCTGGTGCACACATCCACCACCCATCGCCTCATCTTCGACATCAAGCCGGAAGAAGACGTGTTCTGGACCGCCGCCGACATCGGCTGGGTGACCGGTCACAGCTACATCGTCTACGGACCGCTCGCCAACGGGACCACTTCCGTGCTCTACGAGGGCACCCCCGACGCCGGCGGCCGCGACCGCTGGTGGCGCATCGTCGAGGACTACGGGGTCACCGTGCTCTACACGGCTCCGACCACGATCCGGACCCTCATGAAGTGGGGGGAGGAGTACCCGGCGGCCCACGACCTCTCCAGCCTGCGGCTCCTCGGGTCCGTCGGCGAGCCCATCAACCCCGAGGCCTGGATGTGGTACCGGATCAACGTCGGGCGCGAGCGGTGCCCGATCGTCGACACCTGGTGGCAGACGGAGACCGGCGGCATCATGATCTCCCCGCTGCCGGGGATCACCGCCACCAAGCCGGGCGCCGCCATGGTGGCGTTCCCCGGCATCAGTGCCGACGTAGTGGACAACGGAGGCACGTCGGTCGGCAACGACCAGGGTGGCTACCTGGTGATCACCGAACCGTGGCCCGGGATGCTGAGGGGCATCTGGGGTGACCCCGAGCGCTACCAGGAGACCTACTGGTCCCGGTTCCCCGGTCGCTACTTCGCCGGTGACGGGGCCAAGCGGGACCAGGACGGGGACCTCTGGCTGCTCGGCCGGGTCGACGACGTCATGAACATCTCGGGTCACCGGATCTCCACCACCGAGGTGGAGCACGCCCTTGTCGGTGATCCCCGGGTGGCCGAGGCCGCGGTGGTGGGGGCGTCGGACCCCACCACCGGCCAGGCCATCGTGGCGTTCGTCACGGTCAAAGGCGACGCGGTCCCTGGAGGTGGCGCCGGCGGGGAGGGGGAGAAGCTGGTCGAGGAGCTGCGCAACGTGGTCGCCCGGACCATCGGGCCGATTGCCAAGCCCCGGCAGATCCTTCTCACCCCCGAGCTTCCGAAGACCCGAAGCGGCAAGATCATGCGCCGGCTCCTGCGCGATGTCGCCGAACATCGGGACCTCGGAGACGTGACCACCCTGCTCGACCCGACCGTGGTGAACCTCATCGACGAGCAGATGCAGGCGTTACCGCCGGGTGCCGACGAGTAGACGGCGTCACAGCGGATGCTTGCGGACTGAACATCAGCATTACAGAGTTGCTATAGTTTGTAACGTGGCCGAACTGGCGGAAGAGAGCAGCGACCACTTTGCGGCATTCGAGGTCGTAGCCGGCACGGCCAGGGACCCGTATCCCGATTTCGCCCGCCAGCGGGCCGAGGAGCCGGTCATGCGGGGGACGTTGATGGACCTCACCCACCTCCCGCCCGAGTTCCTGCCCGAGGAACAGTGGTCGGTATTCGGGTACGAGGACGTTTCCCGGGTGTTCCGTGAGACGCAGTCCTTCAACTCGGCCGGCCACAATGCCACCATCGGCCTCATCTTCGGCGAGACCATTCTGGGGATGGACGGTCCCGCCCACCGGGCCCACAGGAACCTGGTGGCCAACGCGTTCAGGGAGAAGTCACTGCGTCGCTGGGAGCCCGAAGTCATCGCTCCGGTCTGTCATCAACTGCTCGATGAAGTTGCAGGCGACGGATGCGCTGATCTGGTGCAGTCTCTGACATACGAGTTCCCGACCAGGGTGATCGCCTCGATACTCGGGTTGCCGGTCGACGATCTGGAGATGTTTCGTGCACTGTCGATCCGGCTGATCGGCATCGCCGGCGAAATGGAGTCGGGATTCGCCGCCTCGCTGGAGCTTCGCGACTACTTCCAGGGACTGATCGAGCAGCGACGGTCGACGCCCACCGACGACGTCATCAGTGACCTGGTGGCCGCAGAGGTCGAAGGTGAGCGGTTGACAGATGAGGCGATCTGTTCATTTCTACGCCTCCTCCTACCTGCCGGCATCGAGACCACCTTCCGGTCATCGGGGAACCTGCTGTTCCTGCTGCTGACCCACCCGGACCAGTTCGACCAGGTCCGCCGGCACCGCGAGCTGGTGCCGAAGGCCATCGAGGAGGCCCTCCGGTACGAGACCCCGTTGACCATGGTGGCCCGGTTCGCGGCACGCGACGTCGAGTTGGGCGGCCACATGATCAGCGAGGGGGCCACCGTCTCTCCGGTCATCGGGTCGGCCAACCGGGATGAGTCGCGCTGGGACAATCCTGAGTCGTTCGACATCCACCGAGCCTCCCGGCCCCACATCGCCTTTGCCGCCGGTCCCCATATTTGCCTGGGGATGCACCTCGCCCGTATCGAGACAGAGGTCATGATGCGGGTGCTCATGGACCGCTTCGAGGACATCGAACTCGAACCCGGCGACCGGGACCCACATATCCGAGGCATGACGTTTCGGTCGCCGACCAGCCTTCCGGTGACGTTCCGGCCAGCCGGTTGACTGCGGTACGGTGTCGAAAATCGCCATTCACGCCATGAACGGCGACTGGAAATGGGTCGGGCCGGGGGAGGCTTCAGTGTTCGGGTCACCAGTACCGCGCCGGGCCGGGTCACCGGGAGCCCCGATCTCCCTCGATGCCGGAGAAGGCGGGCGCCACGTCGTGAGCCGGTGTCCCGTCCGATGAGCCTCGACGTCGCTCGAATCGAAGCGGATGCCCGCAGCCAGACCGGCCTCGACGACACCGGAGGCGACCACTACCGCGAGGGCCTTGAGCGTCTGGTGACGTCCATGAACGAGGAGGGCACCCTCACCGAGATGGGCGAAGCCATGCAGCAGATGCGGCTGAGCCTGCTCCTGGCCGCCCGACTGCAGGTGGAAGAGACCTACCGGCTGCACCCCGAGATCGATGACCAGGTCGTCGACGGACCGGTCTTCGTCATCGGTCTGCCCCGCACCGGCACCACGGCCCTCAGTCAGTTGGTGGCGGCCGATCCACAGTTCCGGTCACTGCGAACCTGGGAGTCGGCGGCGCCGGTCCCCCCACCGGAGACAGCCACCGAGCACACCGACCCCCGCATCGCTGCCACCGAACAGGGCATCGCCATGATGGACGAGGCCTTTCCCCTCATGCAGACCATGCATCACACCGAGGCGACGGCGGCCACCGAATGTCAGGACCTCATGGGCATGAGCTTCCGGACGGCACACTTCGACGGGTTTGCCCGGGTGCCCTCCTACATGGACTGGGTCGTCGACTCCGACATGCGCGAGACCTACCGCTATCACCGGCGGGTGCTCCGATTACTCCAATGGCGCTGCCCACCCACCCTCTGGCACCTCAAGACGCCGGTCCACATGCTGGCGCTCGATGCGCTGGTGGAGGCCTATCCCGATGCCCGCTTCCTGTGGAGCCACCGTGATCCGACCAAAGTCATCGGTTCGGTGTGCAGCCTCATCCACTACACCCGAAGCTGGAGCAGCGACCGCGACGACTCCGTCGAACTCGGTGCAGAGCAACTGAACCATTGGTGGGTTGCCGTAGAGCGGGCCATGGAGTTCCGCCAACGGGTGGGTGACGATCGATTTGCCGACGTGTCCTTCGGTGCGCTGCAGACCGACCCGATGGAGGCGCTGGCCGAGGCGCTGGAACGAATCGGCTTTCCATTCGATGCGCACTCGAGGGCATCGGTGCAGGCGTGGGCCGGGTCCCACCAGCCGGGTGCGCACGGCACCCATACCTACCAGTTGTCCGACTTCGGTCTTGAGCCCGATCAGATCCGCGAGCGATTCGCCCCGTACTACGCGGCGTTCGACATCGAATCCTGAGGTGCGCTCGTGACGATGACCCCGGAGTCTGTGCTCCTCACCGATCGTGTCGCCGTCGTGACCGGTGGCGGTGCCGGTATCGGGCGAGGTATCGCTCGCGGCCTGGCCGCATTCGGAGCCAGAGTCGCCATCTGGGAGATGAATCCCGAGACGGCCGCGGCCGCGGCCGAAGAGGTCGGTGGGCTCGGCATCCACACCGACGTCAGACAGTCGGACCAGGTGGACGATGCGCTGGCTCAAACCACTGCGGAACTGGGCCCGGTCAGCATCCTGGTCAACAACGCCGGTGGCGTGTTCTTCTCCTCGTTGCTGGAAACGTCGGAGAATGGCCTTGACGCTCTGTACAGGGCCAACCTCAAACACGTGATCATCTGCACCCAACGGGTGGCCCGGTCGATGGTCGAGAGAGGGAGTGGTGGAAGCATCATCAACGTGACTTCCATCGAAGGGGTCCGGGCGGCGCCGGGGTATGCGGCATATGCCGCGGCCAAGGCCGGGGTGATCAACTTCACCAAGACGGCGGCTCTGGAACTGGCACTCGAGGGGATTCGGGTCAATGCTCTGGCACCGGATATCACCATCACCGAGGGCATGCTGTCGGTGGCGCCTCCGGGCTCTGATCAGCACTTCGGTCTCACCGTTCCGATGGGGAGGGCGGGGCATGTCGACGAGATGGCCGGGGCGGCGGTATTCCTGGCCGGTGACCTGTCCAGCTACATCACCGGCCAGACGATCCACGTCGACGGTGGGACCCAGGCGTCGAGCGGCTGGACGCATCATCCCGATACCGGGGCCTATGTGCTCGGCCCCACCTAGTTGCCGATGCACTCCTGAACGGAGGATGAAATGAACCAGACCGTGTTCGTCACCGGGGCCACGGGCCTTGCCGGGGCCAACGTCTGCAAGCTCCTGATCGAGCGGGGCGACACGGTCCGGGCTCTGGCCCGGAAAGGGGCGGACACCCAGCCGCTGATCGACATGGGAGTGCACGTGGTGGCCGGCGACATCACCGACGCCGACGACGTGCTCCACGCCGCCACCGGTAGCGACGCGGCGATCCACTGCGCCGCGGTTCTGGGCGGGGCCAGCCAGGATCTCGAACTGTTCCGGGCCGTCAACGTCGACGGCACCCGGCACGTCCTCGATGCCGCTGCGGCTCTCGCCATGCGGCGCGTGGTGGCGGTGAGCACCGGCACCTTCTTCGACACCACGGGCGGCCTGGAGCGGGAAGACGCACCGGTGTCCAAAGCGCCCAGTGACGATCCCTACACCATTACCAAAATGGCAGCGTTCGAGGATGCCATGGCGCGGGCGGCAGCCGGTCAGGATGTTGTCAGCACCCACCCGGGAGCCATCTTCGGCCCCTCCCCGGTGGTGAGCAACGCGCTCGGGAGTACCAGCTTCAACCGGGTGCTCCTTTCGGCTCTGCGTCAGAGGATGTCGGCCTACCTCAAGTTTCCCGTCAGCTGGGTCTACGCCGATGACGTGGCCCGAGGTTGCGTCCTGGCGCTCGACCGGGGCGTCTCGGGGGAGCGCTACATGCTGGATGGCCGCCCCGAAGATCTGGTGAGCATCGCCCAGGCCTCGAGCCGTATCTGCGAGCTGGCCGGCCTGAATCACCGGGTGACCGACATCGAGCCTTCGGACGATCCGGCGCTCGCCGAGGTCTACGGCCCCACGCTGGTGGCCATCGCCGCCAAGGCCGCTACCGAACGACCAGCCCGGCGGCCTCTTGCCGAGACAAAAACTTACCTACGATTGGGCTACGACCCGATCAGCCTCGACGAAGGGCTTGTGGCCACGACGGCGTGGCTCCAGGCCCTCGGCAAGGTGAACCAACTCAACGCCTGACCAGCAGCCAACCATCGTCGGATCACTCCAGGGAGAGTCATGACCACCACCGCTTCTTCATCCACGCAGTCCGACCTCGGCAGCGAGGCCCGGATGCTTATCGACGGCTCGCTCGTGGAGTCATCAGCCGATGCCAGGTTCGACAACATCAACCCGGCCACCGAGGAGGTGATCGGCCAGACCACCGACGCCGGTGACGCCGACATGGACAGGGCTATTGCCGCGGCCCGCCGGGCCTTCGATGAGACCGAGTGGTCCACCGACCGGTCCTTCCGCCAGCGCTGCCTGCGTCAGCTGCACGAGGCCATCGTGGGCGAACGGGAGCTGTTCCGGTCCGAGCTGGTGGCCGAAGTGGGCACACCCGTCATGGTGACCACCATGGCCCAGCTGGACGCGCCGCTGGAGGACGGACTGCTGTGGCCCGCCGAGCAGATCGATCACTTCCAATGGGAGCGCCCTCTGCCCGACAACAACGCCTTCGGTCAACCCAGTTGGATGAAGGTGGTGAAGGAGCCTGTCGGGGTGGTCGGGGCCATCCTGCCGTGGAACTATCCCTTCGAGATCATCATCGCCAAGTTGGGCCAGGCCATGGCCACCGGAAACACCATGGTCATCAAGCCGGCCCCCGACACACCGTGGAGCGCCACCCGCATCGGCCGCCTGATCGTCGAGTCCACCGATATCCCGGCCGGCGTGGTCAACATCGTGCCGTCGTCGGACCACATGATCGGCGAGCAGATGGTGACCGACCCCCGAGTGGACATGATCTCCTTCACCGGGTCCACGGCCACCGGACGCCGGATCATGGCTGCCGGGGCCCCGACCCTCAAGCGCCTCTTCCTCGAGCTCGGCGGCAAATCGGCGGACATCATCCTCGAAGACGGCGACATCGAAACCAAGATGGCCTTCTTCGGCTTCATGTGCATGCATGCCGGTCAGGGGTGCGCCATGCTCACACGAACACTCATCCATCAATCCCGCTACGAAGAGGCTGTGGAGCTGGCCAAGGTATCGATGGAAGGCGTCACCTACGGTGACCCCACCGACCCCGGCATGATCCAGGGACCACAGATCAGCGCCAAGCAGCGGGACCGGGTGATGGGCTACATCGAAAAGGGCGTGGCCGAGGGGGCGCGGTTGGTCACGGGCGGACATCGGCCCGCCCACCTTCCCAAGGGCTACTTTGTCGAGCCGACCCTCTTTGCAGATGTGGACAACTCCATGGTCATCGCCCAGGAGGAGATCTTCGGACCGGTGCTGGTGCTCATTCCGTTCAAGGACGAGGAGGACGCCATCCGCATCGCCAACGACAGCCAGTACGGCCTGTCGGGCGGGGTGACCTCGGCCTCGGAAGAGCGGGCACTGGCGGTGGCGTCCAGGATCCGGGCCGGCACCGTCGGCGTCAACGGCGGCGTCTACTACAGTCCCATGTCCCCGTTCGGCGGCTACAAGGCCAGCGGGATCGGTCGCCAGAACGGGATCGAGGGGTTCGAGCAGTATCTCGAGACCAAGACCATCGCTGTCGGCAAGTAGCCCTGGGCCATCCAGGGTGTCCGAGGACATGACTCGACGATCGGACGAGATCGCCCCGGGGTCTGGCGGTTCCGACCATGGGACCACGGGAGAAGGCGCAGATGCGCGCCGAGACGCCGAAGTCGTTCCGGAAGCCCTTCCCAGGATGAAGGAGAAGGAGTATCAGCGTGAGCTCCGCCCGCTCCATGCGGAGCTCGTGGCGATGCAGGAGTGGGTGAAGAGCACCGGTGCCAAGGTGTGCATCGTGTTCGAGGGTCGCGACACCGCAGGAAAAGGAGGCACCATCAAGGCGATCACCCAACGGGTCAGCCCCCGGGTCTTCCGTGTCGTAGCCCTGCCGGCACCGACCGAACGGGAGAAGTCCCAGATGTACATCCAGCGCTACATTCCCCACCTGCCTTCGGCCGGTGAGGTCGTCATCTTCGATCGGAGTTGGTACAACCGTGCCGGCGTGGAGCGGGTCATGGGATTCTGCCCCGACGAGCAGGTCCGGCGCTTTCTGGAAATGGCTCCCGGGGTGGAGAAGGCCATGGTCGACTCCGGCATCCTGCTGGTCAAATACTGGCTCGAGGTCAGTCCTGACGAACAGACCCGACGACTCGAGCGTCGCATCGACGACCCCCGGAAGGTATGGAAGCTGTCCGACATGGACCTGGCGTCGTATGCGAAATGGGATTCCTACACCGAAGCGCGGGACGCGATGTTCGCGGCCACCGACACGGCGTGGGCCCCCTGGTGGGTGGCACGTACCGACGACAAGAAGCGAGGGAGGCTCAACGTGATCTCGCACCTCCTGGGTGAGGTCCCGTATGCACCGCTGAAACACCGGGATGTGCGGCTCCCGACCCGGCGGATCACCGACACCGCACCGGCGCGGTCGGTCCCCATCCGTACTGTCCCGGTCCTGTTCTGAGTTGCCGGGCTAGCCTGCCGATGTTGAGGCAGATACCCGGCGTCAGGATGCTCACCACCTATCAGTGGCGGTGGTTGCCCAAGGACTTGATGGCCGGCTTGGCACTGACGGCGATCCTGGTACCCCAGGGGATGGCCTACGCCGAGTTGGCCGGACTGCCGCCGATCACCGGGCTCTACACGTCGATTCTCTGCCTCGCCGGGTATGCCCTTCTCGGCCCGTCGCGCATCTTGGTGCTCGGGCCGGACTCATCGCTCGGTCCCATGATCGCCGCCACGATCCTTCCCCTGGCAGGTGCCGACGGCAGCCCGTCGCGGGCCATCGCCCTCGCCTCGATGCTCGCGCTCCTGGTCGGCGCCATGATGATTCTGGCCGGAGTGGCCAGGCTCGGCTTCGTGGCGGATCTGCTCTCCAAACCGACCCAGATCGGTTACATGACCGGTCTCGCGCTGACGATCCTGGTAGGCCAATTGCCAAAGCTCTGCGGGTTTTCCGTGCACTCGGACACACTGATCGGGGACATCACCGGGTTCGTGGACGGTATCCGTGCCGGCGAGACCGTTACCGCCGCAGTCCTCGTCGGGCTGTTGGGACTGGCCGTGATACTCGTGCTCCAGCACTGGCTACCGAAGATTCCTGCGGTACTGGTGGCGGTGGTGGCGTCGATCTGTGCTGCGGTCCTGTTCGATCTGGGCAGCCACGGAGTCACTCTGGTCGGGACATTGCCCCAGGGTCTGCCACCATTCACGATCCCGAACGTCTCCGCATCGGACTTCGGACTGCTGGTCGCCGGCGCACTCGGGATCTCCCTGGTGGCGCTGACCGACACCATCTCCACCTCCTCGGCATTCGCCGGTCGGAGCGGGGACGAGGTGCAGGCCAATCAGGAGATGATCGGCATCGGCACGGCCAACATCGCCGCCGGGCTCTTTCAGGGGTTTCCTGTCAGCACCAGCGGCTCCCGCACCGCGGTGGCTGAGCAGTCCGGTGCCAAGACCCAGGTCACCGGCCTGGTCGGTGCCGCCGTCATCTTGCTGATGCTCGTTGCCGTACCCGGCCTGTTCCGCAATCTGCCCCAACCCACGTTGGCGGCGGTGGTCATGGCGGCCGCCATCTCGCTGGCCGACATCACCGGGATGAGGCGGCTCTGGGCTGTGCGCCGAACCGAGTTCGCTCTGTCGATCGCAGCGTTCTTCGGCGTGGCCCTCCTCGGCGTACTCCCGGGGATCGCCATTGCCGTGGGACTCTCCATCCTCAACGTCTTCCGGCGCTCGTGGTGGCCCTACAGCACTCGATTAGGACAGGTGAGTGGGGTGCCTGGCTATCACGACGTCCATTCCCATCCCGGTGCGGAACAGATCGAGGGCCTCGTCATCTTCCGGTTCGACGCGCCCCTGTTCTTCGCCAACGCGCGGGCATTCCGTGAGCAGATCCGAGCCTTGGCACTGACCGACCCTCGGCCCCGCTGGATCGTGGTCGCAGCCGAGCCCATCACCGACGTGGACACGACGGCGGCCGACATGTTGGAGGACCTCGATGAGGCGCTCAACGGGCAAGGGATCTCGCTGGTGTTCGCCGAGATGAATGGTCAGGTCCGCACGAAGGTCGAGCGCTATGAATTGACACGGACGATCGATCCCGGGCACTTTTTCCCGACGGTCGAGGCCGCAGTCGCAGCCTTTCCCCGATCGTCCCAGGGCGCAGGAGAAGCATCGATGGATCAGCGGAATGGAGAGGGCGACACCCATGACTGACGTCCACCCGAAGGTCTCGGAGCGGCTGGCGGCCATCGTCGCCCTGGCCTCACTCGTCGGGGCCGCGGCGGTATTGGCCGTAGCGACCGTTGCCAACCTCGGTCCCTTGCTCCTGGTGCTCGCCGGTCTCCTGGTCGCCATCCTCGGTTCGTGGCACCTGCTGACGAGGCGTGGAGGGTTCCGACTGGTAGCGGTCGGACTCGGGCTCGTCGGTCTGGCGCTCATGGTCGGAGGAATTGTCTGGGCCGATCCGAGAGTTGGCTGGATCGTGGTCGCCATCATCCTGGTTGCGGTCTCCCTGGTCTCGTCCCGACACGCGTTCCGGGTGAACGAGCGTGCCCGGGTCGCTCGACGCGGGCAACCGGTGGCAGCTTCGCCCAACCACCCCGTCCTGATCATGAACCTGAAGTCCGGAGGTGGAAAAGCTGAGCGGTTCCATCTGGTGGACGAGTGCCGGAAGCGGGGGATCGAACCCATCGTCCTGGGACCCGACGACGACATGTTGCTTCTGGCCGAGGATGCCGTTGCCCGTGGCGCCGACATCCTGGGCATGGCCGGAGGCGACGGATCCCAGGCGCTCGTTGCATCGGTGGCCGCCCGTCACGACCTGCCCCATGTCGTCGTTCCGGCCGGCACGAGGAATCACTTCGCGCTCGACCTCGGCTTGGACCGTGACGACGTCGTCGGGGCGCTGGATGCCTTCGCCGATGGCGTGGACCACCCGGTCGACCTGGCAACGGTCAACGGCCGTATCTTCGTGAACAACGCGACGTTGGGTCTCTACGCCAAGATTGTCCAGTCACCCGAGTATCGGAATGCGAAGCGTCAGACGGCGGCTGCGATGCTTCCCGATCTTCTCGGCCCGGACGCCCCGGGATTGGACCTGCGGTTCACCGGGCCCGATGGAGCTGAGCGCACCTCTGCGGACGTCATCATGGTGTCGAACAATCCCTATGAGCTTCACCGGTTCTCGGGCAGGGGAACCCGTGAGCATCTCGATCGGGGAGCATTGGGGATCGCCTGCGCCAGCATCGACGATGCCGGGGCAGCTGCCGAGTTCGTGATGCTCGAGCTGGCGGGCAAGGCCGGGAAATTTCCTGGGTGGCTGGAGTGGACCGCGGTCGCAATTCCAGGTGGATGCCGCCGAGACCGTCGAGATCGGTATCGACGGGGAGGCCCTGCAGATGGAGCCGCCCCTGGTTTTCGAGATTCTGCCGGGCGCCCTCCGGGTGCGCCTGCCCAGAAACGCAAGTGGACGATCACCGGCGGCCCGGGCAATTCATCTGGCTTCCCGGAGTTCGATCATGGACCTCGTCCATATCGCTTCAGGGGCAGGCGTCGTCGACCCGTGACGTCCAAGAAAGTCTCGGGTCTCCGACAGCCTCTTGACCTGGCAGAATGGTAGTTGAGAGCATGGAGTGGACTGATGGGGGCCGCCCTCTCACGGCGTGGACACGAGTTCTGACGCCATAGGGACCGCTGGGGGGATCTAGCTGTTGAATAGCCCGATTTTGGTAAGGATGCGGCGCCATGCAGGGGTTTCCGACCTGCCTCGGTGCGGGAGTTGGGCCAGGTGATCAGTGTGAAGGGGCACCTCCGCGCTCCAACCGGAGTGGTCGGACCGGGCGATGCCCGGCTCGGATACCCGGCTGTTCGCCTGGCCACTCGGAGCGCCGCAACCTCGAGCAACTGGGCTATACCGGGGCCGGTCATGAACATCGCAGACGACATCCGCGCTCGGCGATCCCTCGCACCGGAGCCTCCACCGTCACTGGAACTGAATCAGTGAAGAACCCGTTCTCGAGGTCCCAGCCGGCACCGACCGACTCCTTGCGTTCGCTCATGCAAACGCTCGGGGTGGGCGCCCTGCGTCTGAAGATTGCCGCCTACAGCGCCCTTTCTCTCGTCGGCGGTCTGAGCCAGGCGATCCTCTTGGTACTCATCTCAGAGGTCGCCGTGGCTGAAGTCGAGGGCAAACACTCGATCCATGCCCTCGGTAGGTCGTTCTCACCGACCAGCGCGATCATCGTCGCTGTCCTGGCATTGCTGCTCTTCACGTCCACCAGCATCTTCGGCATCCTCATCAGCACGTCTGTCTCGGAACAGGCGTTGACGACGACCCGCACACGCATCGTCACCGGGTTCTTCCAGTCCGACTGGTCCCTCCAATCCACCGAGCGACTCGGACATCTCCAACAGCTCCTGACGGTCAACAGCACGGCCACCGGCCAGGCGGTCGCCAATGTGTCAGGAGGACTTCAAGCGCTCCTGATGGTGTGCGGGCTCCTGGGGGTGGCACTGACAGTCGATCCTGCCGCCGCCTTCGGCGTCATCGCCATCGGCATCGTGCTCTCGCTCGTACTCAGGCCGTTCAATCTGCGCAGTAGGCGGGCCAGTCGCGGGCTGTCCAGGACCACGCGGGCCATGGCCACTCAGGTGACCGAGTTCACCCGCCTGAGTCGGGACTTCCGACTGTTCGGTGTGGAGACCCGGGTCATGGACAGGTTGCGGACGTTGATCCAGAACACCGGTCACCAGTACCGCAAGACAGCGCTGCTCTCCAACGTGGTGCCCATCCTGTACCAGTCATTCGCACTCGGATTCGTCATTCTCGCCATCGTGTTCCTGGCTGGCGCCGGGCACGCCAAGTTCGCCGAGCTCGGAGCCATCCTCCTGCTCGTGCTGCGCTCCGTCAGTTACGGTTCCGCCATCCAGTCCTCGATACAGGGCCTCCGACAATCTCAGGGCATGCTGGAGGACGTCGCCCAGGCCCTCGACCGGTTCGATGAGGCTCGGACCACTCCTGGCGAGCGCATGCCGGAGACCTTCGGTGTGGAGTTCGATTCTGTGGAGTACTCCTACGATGGCGTGTCGCTCGCCCTGTCGGGTATCACCATGCAGATTCCGGAGGGGAAGATCATCGGAGTGCTCGGACCTTCGGGCAGCGGCAAGACGACTATCAGCCAGCTCCTGTTGGGACTACGGGCGCCTACCAGCGGTAGGGCCACGATCGGCGGCGAGGATGCGGCGGCGATCTCCAGGAGTGATGTGAACTCGACGGTAGCCCTCGTACCCCAGGAGCCGGTGCTCCTTCAGGGCTCGGTGATCGACAACATCAAGTTCTTCCGGAATTTCGAGGAGCAGGAGGTCATCGACGCCTCCAAGTTGGCCTATCTGCACGAGGACGTGGTTCAAATGCCCGCCGGTTACGAGACGCTGGTGGGTGAGGGTGGGGGCGCGCTGTCGGGTGGGCAGAAACAGCGCCTCGCCATTGCCCGTGCCCTGATCGGCTCCCCGAAGCTCATCGTCCTGGACGAGCCAACCAGCGCAGTGGACGGTCGCACCGAGAAACTCATCCGCCAAACCCTTTCCGAGCTCAGGGGGCACGTCACCGTGGTGATCATCTCGCATCGCATCGAGACCACGGCGCAGTGCGACCTGCTCCTGGTCCTGGCCAACGGCAAGATCGCCGACTACGGCGAGCGAGACGCCGTTCTTGCCGGACCGGCCTATCGGGATATCGTGCTGACCCGGCATTGAGTCGTCGGGGTACACAGTGGGACACACCTCAGGTGGCCGGCGGACAGCCGATGGTCGTCAGTACGTCACCAGCGCTTCGGGCGTTTCGGTTGGGCAGGTGCTGTTCCTGCGACTGGTGACAAATGCCTCCACCTCGTCGACGTCGAGGGGCCTCGCATAGAGGTAGCCCTGCCCGCTGTCGCAGTGTTCGCGCTCGAGCTTGGAGTACTGATCGGATTCTTCGATCCCTTCCGCCAGAGTCTCGAGACCAAGCGTCTTGCCGAGCTGAACCAGCGTTCGGATAAGGGCCCCGGATTCGGGTGAGTCCGCCATGTTGGAGATGAAGGACCGATCGATCTTGATGGTGTCGACGGGGAACTGCTGGAGATATCCGAGCGACGAGTATCCGGTCCCGAAATCATCGATGGCGATGCGGACCCCGGTCTCCTTCAGCGCCCTCAGCCGAGGTACGACAGTGTTCACGTTCTTCATGATGGCCGTCTCGGTGATCTCGAGTGTGAGGGACGAGGCGGGATATCCGGACATCTCGAGGGCGGCGCGCACATCCTCGACCAGCTGGCCGGTCTCGAGTTGCCGGGCCGACACGTTGACGGATACGTCGAGTTGAAATCCTCTGGCCCGCCAGCGGGCACCTTGGAGACAAGCTCCATTGAGCACCCATTTCCCGACTTCGTGGATCATGCCCGAATCCTCGAGGACCGGGACGAACTCATGCGGCTCGACGAGCCCACGATCGGGATGCCCCCAGCGCAGTAGGGCTTCGACTCCGTTTGTCTGGCCGGTAGCCAGACTGAAGATGGGCTGGTAGACGAGATGGAACTGGTCGCCGGCCAACGCATTGCGCAGGTCCATCTCGAGCAGGAGATGGTCCTGGACGGCGGTGTGCATCTCGGGCTCGAAGGCGACGAAGCAGTCCTTGCCGGCTGCCTTGGCCTCGTACAGGGCAATGTCTGCATCCCGAAGGAGCTCGGTTGCCGAGGGCCGAGCGCCGGTGGCGATCCCGATGCTGGCGGTGAGCGTCAGAGGACTCCCGGGTAGTCCGGACAGTTCGAAAGGGGCTCGAAGGACCTCGAGCAACCGCTCGGCCACCAGTTCAGGTCCGGCATCCATGGTGCTTCCGTCGACAAGTACGACGAATTCGTCACCGCCCAATCGACCGATGCTGTCGCTCCCTCGCATCGTCACCGACAAACGATCGGTGACCGCGGTCAGGAGCTGATCGCCGACCCCATGGCCGAGGGAGTCGTTCACCTCCTTGAATCCGTCCAGATCGATGAACAGCACGGCCACCTGGACGTCGGATCGACGGGCCCGAGCCAGCATCTGTTCGGTCCGATCCAGGATGAGGGCGCGGTTGGGAAGTCCGGTGAGTGCGTCGTGGAGGGCCTGAAAGCGGATCTGATCGACCAGGCGCGCTTTGGAGATGGCGGTCGATGCCTGGGCGGCGAGCCCTTTGAGTCGGTTGGCCAGTCTGGGCGTGACCGTCAGGCGCTCGGGTCGGGAGGTCACGCTGGCCACGATCGAACCGATCGTCTTGCCGGCCACCACGATCGGAGCGGAGACCGAGGCGGCGCTGGCCGACTTGGCATAGGTGCCATAGACGATCCCTTGTTCCACCTCCCAGTCCGGTGGAGCGGACCCGAACGACAGCGAGCTGATGCTGGCAACCTCCTCGTCCGAGTACCCGATCGATCCGGCCAGATGGAATTTGTCAGGAATGGTATTGGGCGAGCCAGCGGAATCCAAGAAGACTGCGGCACGATCACAATCGATGACGTCGGGTACGGTCTGAGCCACCTTGGCCGCCATCTCTTGGGCACTCAGGATCTCGGACAGCGCCGTAGCCAGGTTCAAGAGGACCTGGGCCGTGTTGGCCTGATGGCGAGCCTCGTCGAGGGCGTCTGCCGTGTCGAGGGCCGCCGCCGCCAAACCGGCATACGTCTTGAGCGTGGACTGCGACAGCGAGGAGAAGACGCCTCCGCCCTCGTTGAGGGCGAGGACTCCGTAGTGACGACGGGCCGAGACCACATCGACCGCCATCACTTTGTCCGGTACCTCATGACCGGCCAGCAGACTGTCGGCAATCGAATCAGCCTCCGGGCCGGCAAGTCCTACGGAATAGATCGTACGGGGTGATCCCGGCCGGGGGCGCAATGCCAGCAGCGCTCCATCTGAACCGACTGCGGTGCTCAGAGCGGATTGGACGAATCCTTGGAGGACATCCTCATATCGCTCACTCGACGCAAGCTCGGTGATCATTCCCTGGAGCTGTTCCAAACGAACCTCGGACAGCTCGGCACGAATCCGGTAGCCCTCGGCTTGCCCGTCCCCTTCGCTGTCCTGCCAACGCAGTCGGAACGTGCATGTGGCATCGCCCCTGCATTGGCACTGCTCCTCGACGACCTCGCCGGAAGGAAGATTGAACACAACGGGAACCACCGCGTACTGCACGGCGGCGAAGTCGCAGAACTCCGGGTAGGGGGCATACCCGTCCTCGAACCACTCCCGGATGACCCACTCGTTCGATGACACCTCGGTCTTGTCGTATCGTCGGATCGGCACCAACGGGTTGAGCTCTGATCCGGCGGCCAGAAGGGATCCGGGAGAGTCGAGGGTCTGGGCGACCTGAGACAGTTCCCAGGACCTCAACCACTCACACAACAGATCGGACTGGTCGTAGAGACTGGTGGGCTCCATCCTCGAACGTTCCTCGAGGAGCCGCCTGAATTGGTGATACGAGCTCCATGACCCGGCGTCTTCCAACACGTCGATGCTTCTGATCTCGCCGGCTCTGTGCAGCAGGTTGGCGATGTCGTCGGATGTCATCGTCTGACCGACGAACTGCATCAACAGCTTCGTGTACACGCCGGAAATGTGGTGTTCCGCCGGGGTCGTTTCCATCCCCTGAGGATCGGCAGAATCGAGGATGACCTTGATCCAATGTTCCGGAGCCCTCCGGCCTCATTTTGGGGGCCGAGTCTGGAGGTTGACCTGGACTGACCCGGTCCGGGTCACCTGGGCGGTCGCTCGCCCCCATTCAACCTCACAGACCCCGTTCAGCGAAGCTTCCGGGCCTGGAGCATGCCATCAACCGGGGGGCGTGCATCCGAGGGGGGCTTCCTGCAGTCGAAATCAGACGGGAGGAAGGCCGATCTTGGCCCGCAACCGGTCCGCCACTGGGGAAAGGCCCAGCGACGCAGGAAGCACGGGCGGCGAATCGCCTCGTGCTCCGCCGGAAGCGAGCCAACCAGTGAGAAACGTGGACGCACGTCGCTCGACGGCAGTCAGCCGCTCCGCGTAGGGCCTCGCCGATCTTGGCCACCGTATGTCGCCGATCTGGGAGAGGTTCCCTTTCATGGCGTGCGGCGAGATTCGCCACCATCGATGACCGGGTCGATACAGAGTCTTCACCCCATGAGCGGGTGGCCGTTTCGTATCGAACCGCCGCGTCGTCGTATTTCAGTGCCTCGGACAGGTATTGCTGGGCGATCCCAGTGGCGGGAGCAAAGGAGAACGAGTCTGCGGCGACTCTTGTCGGCACAAGTGACCTTCCTGATATGGATGCCAGCGCCTGAGCATCGCTGAACACGAGATGTGGAATCGACTTGTCGACGACCACATTGGTGAACCGGATCCTGGACAGGAGCGGGAACGGCTCGTCCTGGCTGGCGAGGAGGGAGGGAGGAGGGTCTTCCTGGATCCACTCGGCCTGGTCGTAGGACCCGGTTGACGGAACAGCCACCTGGAGATTGGAGGCCAGCACTCGTCCGTTCTCGGTCAGGTCCAATTTCCAGCCCGAGGGGATCCTGATCCATGGATGCCGAGATGTTCTCGCCGGGACTGACCACACCGAGATTCACGGGATAGAAGGACTGTCCGGTATCGCTCCAGAACGCGAAGTACTCCACCACACTCGGTGTCGGCTTGTATTCCACCGTGCCCAGTTGAACGAACTGGCTGTCGCCTCCGGGTGACTGGACGCCGATCCAGGTCGAGGCGCTGCTGGCTCCCTTCGACAGGATCCTGGGCACCTGCCACCGGGCACCGATCGATGTCACGACTCCATGCCATTGGTACCCGGCAAAGCCGGTAATCGGTGGGTCAGGGCTCGACTTGTTGATGGCGGCCACGGTGGTGGCTGCTGCCACCGGCGTCGGAGGGGTCAGGGCCGCGCCGACTCCCACGGCCAAGAGTACGCCCAGGCCCTGCCACTTGGTAGCGCGGATGGACTCCTATCGGCAAAGCTATTGCCGATCTTCACTCGGACCCGATCTTGGACAGATCCGACCAGGTGACCGTGAGACTCCGGACGTATAGTTGGTGGATGCCGAGTTGGTTGAAGCGAAGTCCGACAGCTCGCAGCGCGCTGACCCTGTTTGTCACCGTCGCTGCCATCGGCATCATGACCACCAGTCTGCGGGCCTACGCCGTGCAGGCGTTTGTCGTCCCGTCGCCATCGATGACACCGACCCTGGACCCCGGGGATCGGATCATCGTGGACAAACTTTCATCGACGATCCACCGCGGTGACATCGTGGTGTTCTATCGAGCACCCGGGGACCATGACCCGCAGTACCCGATCCTGGTGAAGAGGGTGGTCGGCCTTCCAGGTGAGACCATTTCGCAGCGAGGCTCCACCATCTACATCGATGGAGCTCCCCTGGCCCAGCCTTGGTTGCCGCACTTGACCGGAATCTGTGCTTCGCCGGGGAAGGCGGTGCCGACGACGAAGATTCCCTCTGGCCAGTACTTCGTAATGGGTGACTGCCGCGGAGATTCAGACGACAGTCGCTATTGGGGAACTGTTCCCATGTCGAACATCATCGGCAAGGTCACCGCCATCGTCTGGCGTGGTGGTCACCCGTGGATGCACTGGTTCTGACAGGTCCCATCTCCTACGTGGAGTCGCCCATCTCGATCAGTTCGCGGAGGAGACTCTCCCATGGCGAATGGCCCCATCCGTCGTCTTCACCAAGGTTCTTGGCTACCGCCACCGCATCTTCCACCCACTGGATGTGGATGTCCTCACTCGGTGTATGACTTGCCCCTTGGTCGCCCATGACTCCGAACTCCAGTCCGAACCAGGTGTCCTTCCACTCCTGATGAAGCTCCTTGATCTCCCGCCATCTCGGATGGGACTGGCTCTTGTCGTCCGCCATGGTGAACGCCCAGTGAAAGCATCTGCTGGCCCGCTCTTTGTCTGCCTCGGATGTCGATCGGGAGATCGCCTCGGCGAACTGATCGACCTTTGCCGACTCCTCCTCGGGAAATTCCTCCCGGACATTTCGGATGAAGCACTCAAGTATCGGTGAAGGGCTGAGAATCTTGCTCATGGGAAACTGTATCCCTTAGCCGCCGACAGACCTTCTGACCAGGAGTCCCACGACTCCTGGCCGTTCAGCCACGGGACATTGTCACTTGGGCCGAAGGCGCGATCGGACGAGACCCATCACCCGTCACCGTTGAGATCGGAGCCATCTTCGCCATGCCGAATGTCACCTCGAGTGCGAGCGTGACGCCAAGGTGTGGGTCCAGGGCGACAGCCGTCTGGCTGATGGCCGATGCCAGTGCCGCAGCACAAAGTGCATGCCGACTCCAACCGGCAGATTGCCCGCCAGCACACGAAGCAGATCGGAGCTCGAGGCGATCGGCCTCGCCATTGACGATCGGCCGCATTTCCAAGGCACTCTCTATCGGCAAGATGCTGGGCCAATGAGCCTCTGGCACGGTCACCACCACGGAGCCCCACCGGGATGCGCCGACATTCTCTGCGACATGTCGATAGTGCCGCTCGATCGAGCCGAATGCATCTCCAGCGACCAGATCCGGTACGAGGTGATCACGCAAGATGCCGACGACGGTCTGTGGACCGGCCTCTGCCAATGATGTCCCGTCGCCACTCAGGACCCTATTGATTGCGTCAGTGAACAGCCCCTGCCCGGGAACCAGATCGGAGTGCTCGATGTCAATGCAACCACTGTCAGCAATTGTTGCTTCGCCGGTCGCGGCCGAAAGAACGGCGAGGTAGTCCTCGACTCGGACTCTATTGCCCTCGTCCTTGATGAGCTCGATCGCGTAGTTCTGAACCACGCCGACGGCACGTGCGAATTCCCTGGTGTTCGCAGCCCGGTTAGCCTGCGAGTCCCTTGATTCGGCCCAAGGGTCTGCGATTGCCTCCTCCATGGCGCGCCGCGCTTTGCGGATCTTCATCTGGCACGCCGTGAGGCAGAAGGAATTAGATTCATGTCATTCGGGTCGGCTGTCCGACAGAGGAACTTGAACGACCCGCTGGCGTTGATGGCGTATCCGCCGAAGCGCATTCCTGCTCAGAGGAGGCGTCCATGGAGTTTCTCACCACCATGACCACCACTGTTCCCGAGGGAACGTCGGAAGCAGAAGTGGATTCGACGAAAGAGCGCGAGGCAGCGCACTCGCGCGAACTTGCACACCAGGGTCACCTGCTTCGTCTATGGAAGCCGCCCGTCCGGCCCGGGGAGTGGAGGACCCTCGGGTTGTGGAGAGCTGACGACGAGCGTCAGCTACAGGAGATCCTCGCCACGATGCCCCTCCATGTCTGGATGACCGTGGAAGTCACACCTCTGATGCCTCACCCGAATGATCCGGGAAGAGCCAACGTCTAGCTGATCACCCCGAACCGCTCTTGATCGCTTGAATCGTAAAGGTGGCGGGGAGGCGAGCCGGGAGCATCCTCAGTCGGTACTCCCCTTCACCTATGTCTTCCATCATGTCCGCCAGCGGTCGACCTGGGGCGGTCTCGTGCTCTTCGATAGCCGTCAGGCTCATACCTGCATCCAGTAGGGCCGTGATCACTTCCGCCAGACCGTGGTTGAAGTGAATAATGTCGGGAGAGGTCAAGGGCTCGTCGTGGTCGACGTAGCTGTGGTGCTCGGAGAAAGGAACTCCCTCCGTCTCGAAATAGGGGTGTTCGATCACCAGCAGCTCGTCGGTCCGAGGATCACCGAGTGACCACAGCACCGGATGGTATTCGCGCATGAAGAGCCGACCACCAGGTCGCAAGAGTGCAGCCACGACCTCACCCCATCGCCGGATGTCCGGGAGCCAGCCAAGGGATCCGATCCCCGTGTAGACCAGGTCGAACCGCGCTGCACCGAGGGCCTCGACTGCGTTGTAGAACTCGCTCTCGATGTAGTCGATCGGGGCCATGCAGTCGTCTGCGAGCTGAGAGGCGGCATCCAGCGCAGGCCGGGAGAAATCGAGTCCGGTCACACTCTTCGCCCCCAACCGGAACAGCGACAACGTGTCTGTTCCGATGTGGCATTGCAGATGCGCGACATCGAGGTCGACGACGCTTCCCAGTCGGGGACGGTCGAACGTCACGACGTGGGACAGATGGGTCGGATCCGTGCGGAAGCCGTCGAGGTCGTACGCACGTACGTGGTGTTCGACTCTGCTATCCCAGTTCGCCCGGTTGACGTCGATGTAGCCTGCCACGTTCCAATGATCTCATGTCGACAAGGTGAAGGCAGCCACTCGAGCCTCATCCTCAGTCGCCGGTTCGGCGGACGAGTGGTGGACGGAAGCCGAATCCGCCAGCACTCCGAACGGTCGGTGGACTCGTTCGATCCGTTTCACTATCTGACCGCTACTTCGGCGGTCAGATAGTGATGGTCGCTACCGAAGCCGGATCCAGAGGCGATCTGGACCACGGCCAGTGACGAGCCGGTGAGGACATGGTCAATCGCGACAAAGGGCGGGACAATCGCGCCGTCCGGCCACGTCATGTGGAGGGCGTGTCCGCGTGCCGCGGCGCCATCGGTGAGCCCGTCGCCGAGCAACGTGACGAAACCGCGGTTTCCCCATGTCGCGTTGAAGTCGCCCGCCATCAACATCCGGCCCGTTCCCGATCTCCGGATTGATCTGTCCACCGCGGCCAGTGCCTGCTTCCATTCATTCGCAGAGGACGGGAACGGGGCCAAGGTGTGCACCAGGCGAAATGCCACTGAGCCTCCAGGGGTCTCGAGCGTCGTCTCCACCATGTAGGGAGTGGAATGGTAAGTCTGGATCACCGAGCGGTATTGGCAATTGGTGAGCCGCCACCGCGACGCTACGAAGAATCCGGTGGCCGCGGGCGCCGGCGCGGAGCATCGGTAGGGATAAGACCGCAGGATTCCCGAGGCGGTCAGACTGCTGAGGGCCTGAGGGGTGAACTCCTCGAACGTCATGACGTCAGGCTGGAACCTCTGGATCGCATTGACGTAGCCAGGAGCAAAGATCAGGCTCTTGTCGATATTGGCATCGAACAGACGCACAATTGGTGCGCCGTGGGTCCAGCGGGGAAGCGGTGATGCGGCCAGGAATTCGGGAGCGACGAACGCGATCTGGGCGGCGACAACCAGTACCGCCGCGCCCATCAGCAACCACTGTCGACTCAATGCGGCTCCCACCGTGACAATCCATGCCGGTAGGTAGACGAACAGTGAAAGTGAGTTGACGACGATAAGAGGTTCCAGACTGTCCCAGGCCACGATCCGAAGAAGTGCCAGCAGAGCCAGCACGGCGACGACGATCCATGCAACCACCAAAGCCGCGAGCTGAAGGATCTTCCGCTTGTCAGACGTGACCCCGCTGATCGTGCTGTCGGAAAAACCGGAGATGACTTGGTCCTCGACAGGCAGCACCATGAAGCCGACAGTATCGGTTTCGGCGGAATCGGCTCAGTCGCCGTCAGCCCAACCTGTGGCGCGACCCCTCCCAGAGCTTCAGGAGGATGGTCATGCGTAGGTCCGGATCACCGCCAGCGCGTTGTCGCCGTCTGGTCCCTGGCCAACCAGAGTTGTGTCGGTCGGATCCAGACGCCTTGCCGCGACCTCGCAGAGCTCGAGGGCCGAACCGCTGATGATTGTCGCGGCTGGAGTGTCCGGCGTGAACTCCCACAGTTCGCCGGACGGCCCGGTCAGTCGAAGCTCGACTGGGCCACTCATTGTCCGGCCATTTGTGGAGAACGCATACGGCAACGTCCGCCAGGCCAATCGAGCAATCAGTCTGAGCCGATCGGTGGGCGCCAGATCGATGCCCACGGCGTCGGCAATGTCACCGGTATGTATCCACGTCTCGGCTAAGCGGGTCGTGGCAAGGGTTCGGGCCGAGAGCTCTCCGGCGACCCATTGCACCCGAACCGAGAGATCCATGGTGGCGAGCACCTCGCGCAGCCTGGATGCGTTCACGGTCCATCGTTGGACGACATCGGCGAAGGGTGCCCCACGGTCCCGATTGACCATGGCTGACACCGTCTCGTCGACCGATTGTCCTTGAACCCAGCCGCTTGCGCCGTCAATCGCCGCATCGCCGAGCGCTCCCATCAGGCTGGCGATGGCCAGTTCGTCTGACTGGGCCAGGTGCAACAGGACATCAGTGACCGACCACCCGGGACACCGGGTTGCCGAATCTGCATCGTCATCGGTGAGACCGTGGATGAGATCCGCCGTCTCCGCATGCTGATCGGCAAGCGCCTCGAGTGCAGGATCCATCGAGCCCGATCCTACTGTGGGGTCACTCTGGTGGCGTAGCCACATTCATCACGAGCGCAGGGAGCGCCAGGTCCTCCCGCAAGGGGGATCCAAACGTACCGGCTACTGGTCCGGGTCGGACTCCCCAAGTTGGCTTACGGACAGCAGCTTCACGTCGCGACGCCGCATGAGAAGCAATCCGAGTCCAACCAGGAGCACACCCAGTCCGCCGAGAAGTGGATAGTCCGCCCCGGTAAACGGCAATTCGGCCGTCGTGGCGGCGGTGGTCGAGACCGATGCATCGGTGAATGGCAGCTGGGTGCTGGCGGCGGCAACAACGGGGGGACTCACTGCCACGGCTGCCACTGTCGGCAGCGATGTGGTCGTGGTGGTAGTCGTCGTGGTGGTCGGAGTGATCACCGCGATGGGAGGGCCGCAGTCAGGGACCATCATGATCAGATCGGAGTAGAAGGTGCCCGACGTCACCGTGACGGGCACGCCAGGAGGCGTCGTCCTGACGTCCACCTGGAAGTCGCAGCCTGCGACCGTTGGCACGGCGATGTTGAGCGTCGAGGTCGGTTCGGACTCAGTGGTTGTGAACGTTGTCGTGTCCAGGACCTTGGTCGAAGTGAGATCCTGCAACTTGAGCATCCACGTGGTTCCGATCACAGGTTCCGACGGGCCCTGAGGAATCACGAACGAGGCGTTGGTGGTGGTGATCGTCGGTTGGACAACTCCGCTGGCGCCGGAGATCCCCGACGCGGCAATGAGGCCGACGGCGACGATCGAACCTGCGGCCAGGAATTTGCCGATTGCCCCGACCGGCGCGGCGTACCCACTGGTTGTGGGCTCCTGAGTACGACGTCTGAAATCCACTTGCGGTTTCCTCCTCGTTAGTCGGCTCCTCGAGCCGGATGCGTCACGAGGGGACGACATCCAGTGCCAGATACCGACCTTCCCCGGTCAAACAAAATCTGCCCGGCAGCATCGTCCTACCCGGCACGCAACGGTGTCAATCGAAGTGACACCTATGACAACTGCAGGCGACTAGATCGACGCCGTTTATGTTATGGCCCGTAGGCTCTCTACCAGGAAGTTTGTCCACGCAACGTCCGCCGTGACGAGCAAGGGGGAGGTGCCGAGAACTCCACAAAGGAGCCACTTACGGTAGTGGACCGGGTACGCATAGCGGTCGGAAATGATGACGCCGACGCGGCACAGGACATGGTCGGTAACGATCGAAACGGCCTCCTTCGACCGATCCACTTGACAACGCGATCTTGCACCTGCCAGTTTGTTCTTGCATGAAAACGTCTGGACGCAAGCATCCTCAACCCGTTTCGGGAGACGAGCTCCTCGCGGTTTTCCACGCGTTGGCCAATCCCCACCGGATCCGGGTGCTGGGCGTTCTCCAGGAGGGTCGAAAGTACGTCAGTCAGCTGGCACGTGAGCTCCAGATCAGCCGACCGCTACTGCAGATCCACCTACGCAAGCTGGAAAGCGCCGGATTGGTCGTCTCGGTCCTCGAACACTCCGAGGATGGAAAGTCGATGAAGTTCTACGACGTCGCGCCGTTTTCCTGGAACCTCACGCCAGAGCTCATCGCAACAGCAGCGGCGACGGTCACCGTCACCGAAAACAAAGGAGAAAATTGACATGGCTGACAGTGGAATGTGGTGGACGTTCGGATCGTTGGCGTTCGCGCTCTTGTTGTTGGCGGCCGTCGTCTGGCCCTTGACCTCGGTTTGGAAGGCCCGGAGTTCGCTCACACAGGAGCGGCAGTACCGCGAACTATCGGACCGTTCGGTGCGATCCCTCGAAGGAAGTGAGCGTGAGCTCATGGAGCTGCGATCAACCATGTCCACTTTGAATGGACGGGTTGAAGTCCTCGAGAGGCTGTTGGCCGAAGTCGATTGAGGCGGCCATCGAACGCCGCTACAGCTCGTCGGAGTGGCGTTCGAGAAGAACCCGAGCCCAGCCGTCACGACCCGTTGCGCGTAGGCGATCGACGTAGGGCCCCAGATGGTGACGCACATGGAAAGGACCCCCCTCGCCGCGCACGACATCCATAGGGTCGTCCAGACCGGTCAGTGCGAGTTGGGCCGACGTCCATTCTTCCAGGAGTGACGCGCCCGTCCTCGACGTCGCTTCATCATCGACCCAGAGGTCATTTGTCTCGTGTGGGTCTCGAGCCACGTCGAACAGCATCTCGTCGGGCCAGTGCCCGTGGTAGCCGTCGTGCCACGTGCGGAGGTAGAGGTGGTCGCCGAAGCGAACACCGCGCTGGCAGGACCATGCACCTTGCGACAGTACGAGGTGGTCCCTCCCGGTGCCCCCGGCGAGATCGACCGGCACGCCGTCCCAACTTCTCGGGACGCGGAATCCGGCGAGATCGACCACGGTGGCAGCTACATCCAGGTGGTACTGAAGGCCTCCGTGGACACGCGGCTCGATGCCAGGCCACCGCAGGACGGCAGGGATGTGACACGTGACTTCGTCAGCCGCCTGGTGATCGGCGTACACGCCGAGCTCGCCGAACGCCTCTCCGTGATCTGAGCTCACCAGCACCGCCGTCTCGTCGCCGACACCCAGCTCATCGAGCTTGTTCATCAGCGAGCCGAGGGCGTCATCCGCGTACCGGATGCCCACGTCGTAGCCGTCGAAGATGGCCTTGACCGCATCCATCGACCCGGCATCGGACGGCTGACGTGGCAGAGGTGGTCCCCACTCGTCAGGGGTGAAGCCCCAGGGCTCTTGGGCCGAATGAGGGCCGGCCAAGGCCCAATTCCGGATCCGCACCTCCTCGGTGTGCCAGGCAGGCACCGGGTCGGTCGAAAATGGATTCCCGAAACCTTCAGGTGTGTTGTATGGCGTGTGCGGGTCCCAGAGATGGACGTGGAGGAACCAATTGTCCGCTCGAGCCTCTTCGTTCGAGCCAGTCGAGGGCGACAGGCACGACCTGGTCGGCCCGCTCGGCGCCCATGCCACGCATGAGATTCATCGCCTCCATGATTCCGTGGTTCCACCACGTGGCCGAGTGTCGGAACGGGAAACTCGAGATCGACGCCGTCTGCCAGCCATTCCAGTAGAACGTCCCTGCCCACGACTCGAGTGCGTAGCGGCTGAGGAACCCCCGGCCGGAACCTTCGCTCCGGAGCTCGGCACCGGTTCCGCCGTGGTTCACGACCCCGTTGCGAATCCCGAACATCCCGGACATGAGCGCGGCGCGGCTAGGGAGGCACGGGACGTCAGAGGCGTAGACGTTGGCGAAGCGCACCCCTTCCGCCGCCAACGCATCAATGTTCGGCGTCGTGGCGCGGTGATACCCGTAGCAGCCGAGATGGTCGGCACGCAGCGTGTCGATGTCCAGGTACAGCAGGCGCACGGGCTCTATCCGTCACTATCGATTCGAGGTGACAAGCATCGTGGCACAGGACGACTGATCTGGATCGCCAAACATCTGGGTCATCCGAACTATCAGGGTCCGCCGAACCAGGTGGTCAAGGCGTCACCCAATCCCGTATCCGTGCCTTCTCCCACCCAGGCGACATACCCGTCGGGCCTGATCAACACCGCGGTCGGGGCCGCCACGGCACCAAGCACCGGAAGTTCCCACTGGCCGTCATATCCAGCATCGACCAGCTGGACCCGATCGGCCCATGAAGTGATGGCAACCTCGCCGGGCTCGCCGAGGTTGAGCAGCACCGGCTTGGCCCCGTGCAGCAGGGTGAAGACCCGTATCGGGCCGTCGGCGGTCATCAGGTCCAGATCGGGCATGCGGCGTCCGAGTAGGGGGTGGCCCTCACCGAGGTCGTAGTGGATGTCCAACCCGGAGATGATCCCGGCGAGCATTCTGCGGGGCTCGTCCATCTTCGACAGCTCGGAGACGATGTCGACCAACGCCTCCATGCGTTCGTCACGGCGCTGGAGCGAGGCTTGCGCCATCGTGTGCTGGAGAGCCCGTGCGCCGACGGGGTGCCGCTCGGCGTGATACGTGTCGAGGAGGGCATCCGGCGAGACGCCCTTGACCACCTGCGCGAGCTTCCATCCGAGATTCACCGCATCCTGTACCCCGAGGCTGAGGCCTTGCCCGCCCGCCGGGTAGTGGATATGTGCGGCGTCCCCGGCCAGGAACACCGGTCCGGCACGGTAGTCCTCGGCCTGACGGGTCATGTCGGTGAACCTGGAGATCCAGGTGGGATTGTGGATCCCGAAATCGGTGCCGTATACCGCGATGAGCGCTTCGCTCAGATCTCCCAGAGCTGGTTCGGTGCTCGGACCGATTTGTTGCTCGGTAATGATCACCCGGAACGTCCTACCGTCCTCCAACCGATGCAGGCCGTGGACGCCGATGGCATCGTGGCGGATACCGTGGGGCGGTTCCTCGGTGACCTCGACCTCGGCGATCAGGTTGCTCCTGGTGGGATCCCAGCCCGGGAACTCGATAGCTGCCGCCTTCCGTACGATGCTTCGCCCTCCATCGCAACCGACCAGATACTGCGCCCGCATCACCTCACCGTCGGACAGCTCGACTGCGACACCGATGCCGTCTTTTCCGAATCCCGTCACCTCACGGTCGAAATAGACCTGCACCGGCAGCTCGGCGATCCACTCACCCATGATCCGCTCGATCTGGTTCTGCCAGATCCCGAGCGAATACGGATGACGGGTCGGGAAGTCGCTCATGTCCAACACGGTCGAGCCGAACATCGCCGCCTGGGCCGTCTGACCCTCGGCGAGGAACCGATCGGCGATTCCACGCTGATCCAACACCTCGATCGTGCGCGAGTGAAAGCCGCCCGCCCGCGAACCGACGAGCACATGATCGGGACGCCGTTCGACGATCGCGACGTCGACATCCGCCAACGCCAATTCAGCCCCCAGCATCATCCCCGCCGGTCCTCCGCCTGCGATCACCACCTCATGCTCGGGCATACGCCAACCCTCCTCGGTCCGTAGCTTCCGCTTGGTCGCTGAGATTCTGCGCACCTCGTGGGGCATTGCTGCAAGCGCCCATTGCGGGCTACTCTGAACACGGCGGGAAGTTACTGCGGCTGGTTCACGCCGTTCTTCCATTGTCCGGTGCGGATCGGACGGACCCTTTGCGATCCGGAGGCGTTACGCGTCTCGCCCATCACGGGGCCGACACCGGTGGCGGGCTGACCGGAATTGAGCGTCCGATCCCCTCCAGCGCAGGTGCATGACGAGCCCTTCGGGCGCTGGTCCACATCGTCGCTTCATGCTCGGGTGCCGGGCCGCAATGGCACGGACCGGCAGATTTCTGGCGGACGCCGATAAATGTGGCCAGGCGACAAGGAATTCCTGGAATTTTCTCAAGTGCTAGGCGTGTTGCGCCGAAGTTCTGCGAGTCCAACGAAGGAGATTTCAGTGTCCAGTCACAGTCATGCCGCCAAGAAGGACCGGTCCTACGGCAAGATCGCCGTCGCCGGACTATTGACCACCTCGGTTGGCCTCCTGGCCGCCGCCGGTGTCTACGCTGGACTGTCGGCGACGGCCACCGGCGCGGAGAGCGTCACGTCCGGGACACTGAACCTGACGCTCAGCCCCGATGTGGGCGCAGGCTTCTCCAATTTCACCGGCAAGATGGCCCCTGGCGACACCGACAACGTGTATGTCGACCTGAACAACACCGGCACCTTGGCGTCCGCCGCCGGCATGACCCTCGCCATCGCCGGGGCGCCGGTGAATGCGCTGACCAGTGGAGCGGTTGTCGGTGAGGGTCTGACCGTCACCGCCACCCAGTGCTCGGTGGCATGGACCCTGGCTACTGGTGTGTGCTCAGGTACGACCACCCCGATCCTGGCCACCACTCAGGTGCATTCGCTCGCCACACCGGTCGCGCTGTCCAACATCCCGGCACTGGCGGCCGCTACCGGACAGGTTGCCCACGTCCAGGTGTCGCTCGGGCTCGTCGCCACCGAGACCTCGGTCAACGGCGTTGCCCCGGCTCCCACGGTTCAGGGATTGACGACCACGCTGACCTACACCTTCACCGAGCAGCAGCGGGCCGGCATCGCCACCAACCAGTAACGCCGAACTATGACGCAGGGTTTCGCCGTGGACGTCCACGCTCCAAGCGATGGTCAGCTGCAGCTCTGGGCGTAGCCGGTGGACCCGGGTTGGTAGGCCTGCCCGGAATCGGCCGAGACCATGAGACATGACTCATCGACGGCCACGAAGTCGCTCGCCGGGATCTGCTTGAGTTGGTTGACCTCGGCGTCGGTCCACCTGGTGTCGGCGGTGCCCTGGAAGAACCAATTGCTGCCGTTGTCGGCCAGGATGAGGCCATAGGTCTGCATGGTGGTGACAACCGTCTGGCACATGGCAGAGCATTCCGACTCCGGGAGGCTGAAGCTCGACGACAACAAGAAACGCGCACCCATGGGCGGGCAGCTGGAGTCATCCTGACCGGCTTCGTGGCGCGCCGGCCAGACGTAGCTCTGCTGGGTGCACTCGGCCGTGAATCGAATGGCGTGGTCCATGACGCCGGAACTTGCCTCGTCGTAGTTGACCAGACCGGGGAGGATCGCCAATCCGGCAGCGTCGGCGGACGTCCAGCCGGCGGGGCGCAAGGCGTCGGACTCCAAGTTCCAGATGGCACCTGATCCGGCTGTCGACTCCTTGGTGGAGCGGTAGTGGGTGTGCCAGAGCTCATAGAGGGTGCACGTCGAGGGATTGACCATGATGGCGTGATGGTCGGAGCCGTTTTCGATCGGAGTCGATGCCGACAAGGGGTACGGACCCGGGTCGCTCTCGTCGGCGTACTTGAACTTGATGGGCACCAGCGGTTGCGAGGGGGAAACGATCTGCCATGGGATGCCGTAGGGCTTGGACTTGTTCTTCGAGGGCCCGAAGTCGGGGTGGAGGAACGTCGTCGAGGAATCCATCGAGGCGAGCCACGTGGCGCTGTCGGCATCGACCGGGAGGCCGGTGACCGGTGTGTTCCACACATTGTCGGAGGGGAATGCCGGGCACTGAGTCCCCGGAAGCATCGGGCCCGGCGACTGCGCCCCCTGCTTGGCCGGAGTGGGTACCGGCGATCCGGATGCCACCGATCCGGCGACGGTGATGAACGCGAGGAGCAACCCGGCCGAGACAAGGCCTGCGGCGATCGGACTCCTTCGCCTACCGGCAACAATCGGTCGGAGACCGCTCCATCGGTTCACCTGGGCCCCCTGACCTCGCATCCGCTGCCGATGGTACACACCGACGCCTGAGCGGGGGAGCGTGGCGCTCTGCTTTCCTCCTGCCGGATGGGTCGGCACGTCGTCCGGTCCGATCGGGATCAGGGACAGCTAACCTGACGATCGATGAGCACGGAGCGGGTGCCTGGCGACAATCCTGATGCCGAATCGTCCGCCTTGGATGAGCGGGTGGACGAGGCCGACGAGGAGTCGTTTCCCGCCAGCGACCCGCCTTCTTGGTGGGCCGGTACGGATGATGCTCCTCCGGTTCGGGCTGGCGAGCCGGATCCGGGAGAGCAGCGCTGAATCCGGCCCGGGAGGCAGAAAAGCAGCGAGCGGCGGAAGCAGCCGCTCAGTTGGTCGAGGATTCGATGACCGTAGGTCTCGGGACCGGAACGACGGTCGCCCACCTGTTGCCGGCACTGGCTCGACGGAACCTGTCCATCCGTTGTGTCGCCACGTCGCCACGGACGCAGCAGGTGGCGTCACATCTGGGATTGCGCGTCGAGCCGTTCACCTTCGATCGGCTCGACATCGCCATCGATGGCGCCGACCAGATCCGGCCCGACGGCTGGTTGGTGAAGGGGGGAGGCGGTGCCCACACCCGCGAAAAGTTGGTGGCCGCCGCCGCCGAGGTCTTCGTGGTGATCGCCGACTCCACCAAGTTGGTGGCTACGCTTCGTCCCCCGATCCCACTCGAGGTCCTCGCCTTCGGAGTGGATTCGACACTCGACCGGATCGGGACCGTCCGCCGACGAGAAGCCCCACTCACTCCTGATGGCGGCGTGCTGGCCGATTTCATCGGAGACTTCGAGGACCCGGCAGTCCTGGCCCAGGAGCTCGAAGGAGAGCCTGGAGTCCTTGCCCACGGACTCTTCCCACCGGTGATGGTGCGCACGGTTCTGATCGGCCGAAAAGAAGGCGTGGAGCGGATCGACCTGCCGTAGCACCCGGTTCCAGGTTGGCGACGTCGGGAGGAACAGCTCCAATGGTCAGGCGTCGGGCTGTTCCGTGTTCCTGGTGGCGCGGCGGCCGTGAGCCGGATTGACGACCGGCGGGCGTTCGACCCACGACGCCCTACCCCCCGGATGACGCTGTGGTGGCCTTCGAGGTGCGACCACGCCGGTCCGGAGATGGCGTCGAGCTCCGGACCAGGGCGCCGGGGGAGCGGTCAGGCGATCCGCCAACCGGTAGGCCACCTCCTCGTAGTTGATCCTCCAGCCTTTGAAGTCCTTCCAGGCCTCCTCGGCCGACCGCTCCAGGGGAAACCCGGATCCCTCGAGCATGGTGACGGCCTGGGCGAATTCGGTGAACTCGAGCTGGATCGCTCCATCCGGATCAGGATCGAGATCGACGTCCCATTTCAACGATTTGGCGATCCGGTTCAAGAGCGTGAACCCCATCCTGAGGCACAGCCGTGCCTGGGAAGGGGCGGTCTCGGGGGCGAGCGCCAGGTGCATGGCACCGGCATCGAGGACGGCGAGGAGGCCGATCAGCCACGAGAGCCACGGCTCCGGCGAGCGGAAGAGCAGGAGGACGGGGTAGGTGGTGTGGCTCTCCGCGACGTCGGCGGCCCAGACCTCCCAATCGGCGTACAGACCGGGAAGCGTGTCGCTGATCCCCACCAGCTGATGTCGTACCAGGAGCTCCGGGCCCCAGGCCGGCTGTCCCGCCCTGCTCTCGAGCAGGGAGACCAGGCCCTCGCGCCGGTTGAAGGATCCGTAGATGGCGGGCAGGTAGGCGATCTGAAGGGCGACGATCACCACCCAAATGGCGCCCACCGAAATGTCGATGCCGGAGTCCGGTGTCCCGCCGATGTGGACCGCTCCCACGGTGAACAGAGCGGTCATGGATTGGAGCAGGCCGTCGGCGAACGAGCTGGGTCCTGCAGCGAGCATCAAGGCGAATCCGACAATCAAGCATGCTGCCCACACCAGGAGCTGGGCGACCAGTGCCACCGGTGCAGTCGGGGCCAGGATGGTGTCCTTGGCCTCGTACGACTTGGCCAGACGGGAGAGCCCGACGAAGAACAGTCGGCTGGCGCGGTTGACGACCAGGGACAGCCGCTCGATCCCCACCGGCTGACGGGGGAGGACCAGGGTGAATACGACGCTGGCCACGGTCAGGATGACCACGGCGAGCCCGAGTGTGAACAGGAGTTGATCCATGGTGTCCGTCCTCGGCGGTCCGTTGGCTGTCGGTCGTATGGGGCACCGGTCGTACCCCCGTGGTGGGCAGTGGAAGTATCGCAGGCGCGTCGAGCGCTTCGCCGACGTGGGTCACCGGCGCCTCGCTCCACATGTCGATACGTTGTGCTTCGACATGACCACCGCATCCGCGATCCACAGTCCGTCACGAGTCGGCCGATGACCGATGTCCGCATCGATGACCTCCGCGAACCTCGACGCCAAGGCGCGGAGCAGTCCCTCTATGACGCCTCGCTCACCATGACGGTCGATCTCGCCGTCGACGATCTGGTCGCCGAGGCATACGCCGACACCGGACTGTCCGACTTCGGCGACCAGGCCATCCTCGATCGACTGGCGGCCCAGGTCGACGCGGTCGAATCCGATACCGGGCTGTCGGGACTGGGTCGCTACATCATTCGTCAGCGTCTCGTCGGCCTGCTCAAGGCGCGTCTCCGCCTGGAGGACTTCGTGAGACGGCATCCCGAGGTCGACGACGTGGAGCTTGAGCCACCGGTGATCGTGGTCGGACTTCCCAGATCGGGCACCACCCATCTGGTCAACCTCCTCAGTGCCGACACCCGCTTTCGATCGATGCCGTGGTGGGAGGTGGTCGAGCCGACACCGGTGCTCGGGGATGGCCCCAACCGCGACGGTCTCGATCCCCGCTACCTCCGGTGCCTGGCCACCTACGAGACGTCCCGCAAGATCGCACCGATGGCATCGTTGATGCATGACCGACCCCCCTGGAGCATCGAGGAGGAGTGCGAGCTCCTCGACCTCGATCTCTGTTCGTACGTCCTCGAGTGGCACGCGCGGGTGCCGTCTTGGCGCGACCACTACCTGGGCCTGGACCACAACGCCCACTATGCGTTCCTGAGCCGGGAGCTGCAGGTGCTGACCTACCTCCGGGGCCCCGCCCGCTGGGTGCTGAAGTCACCTCAGCACCTCGAACATCTGGGCCCGCTTCTGAAGACGTTCCCCGGCGCCACCATTGCCTTCACCTTGCGGGATCCCGTGGCCGTGCTGCAGTCGGCCATCACCATGCTGGCTTACGGTGATCGGCTGCGGAGGGTACAGGTAGAGCCGGACGAACTGGCCGCCTACTGGATCGACAGGATCGAGCGTCTGCTCCGTGCGGCCGTCAGAGATGCCCATCTGATACCGCCCGAACAACGGGTCGACGTCGAATTCGGCGTGTTCGTGGCCGATGACCTCGCCACCGCGACGACGATCCTCGCCACCGCCGGACTCGAAGTCAACGAGCGGTCTCTCAACGAGCTGACCGGTTACCTCGCCGGAAATCCACGGGGAAGGGAGGGCAGCGTGGTCTATGACCTCCGGGGAGACTTCGGGCTCGACCCGGATGACCTCTATGACCGGTTCGCCTTCTACTTCGAGGCATTCCCCCAGATCAACCGGGAGTTGAGCTGACCATGACCGGCATCCACCGAGAACGACCGGGTGCAGACGCGATCTCGCCTGCGACCGGCGAGCCGGCGATCGATCTGGGTGACGGCATCTGGCTCTCGCCCGGGCTGTCCAACAGCTATCTGCTGCAGACCGACGACGGCAGGGTCATCGTCAACACCGGCATGGGATTCGAGGGACCCCTCCATCGCCGGGCCTACGACGTCGTCCACGACGCCCCCACCCGGGCGATCGTGTTCACCCAGGGACACTTCGATCATGTGGGCGGTACCGACAGCCTGGCCGACCGGGACACCATGCTGATCGCCCAGGAGAACTTCTCGTCGTGGCGGGCCGACAACGAGCGGCTCGGCACCTTCCGGTCGCGCAACGCCGCCTTTGCCTGGATGCGGGCCATCCTCGCCGCCATGGAGCACGCGCAGTCGTCGGGAGCCGGATCCACCGACCAGGCGCGACCCGAGCCGACGACGACCTTCGATCACCGGCTGGATCTGACGATCGGCGGCCGCGAGCTCGTCCTCTTCTCCACCCCCGGCGGCGAGACCACCGACTCACTGGTCATCTGGCTCCCCGAGAGCCGGACGGCGTTAACCGGCAACCTGTTCGGCGCGCTCTTCGGGCATGTCCCCAACCTGGTGACGATGCGTGGCGATCGGTACCGTGACGCGCTGACCTACGTCGAGTCGCTCGACTTCGTCCTCGACTTGGCGCCGGATCGCCTGCTCACCGGGCACTTCGACCCGATCGATGGGGCGGACAGGATCGCCGCCGAAGTGACGGCGATGCGGGATGCCACCCAGTGGGTCCACGACCGCACCGTCGAGGGCATGAACGACGGGACCGATGTCCACAGCCTCATGCGCGAGATCCGCACGCCGGCCCACCTGGACGTCGGCGAAGGTTACGGCAAGACCTCCTGGAACGTCCGGGCCATCTGGGAGAACTACGCGGGGTGGTTCCATCATCGGTCGACGACCGAGCTGTACGACGTGCCACTATCCGCCGTGGCCGCCGACCTGGTGGCCGCCGCCGGAGCGGATGCCCTGGTCGATGCGGCCCGGGCTCGCCTGACCGCGGCCGAACCTGTCGCCGCCCTTCATCTCACTGACGTGGTGCTCGCCGCCGTTCCGGACCATGCCGGAGCACAGAGCGTCGCCATCGATGCCAGCCGCTCATTGCTCGAGGCCAGCTCCAACTTCTGGGAACGGGCGTGGCTAACACGGTCGATCGATCGTATGGTGGGCCGATGACCAACCGGGTCACCTTCGACTTTTCCGACGCGGCGGTACTGGTCACCGGTGGCACCAGTGGGATCGGGCACGCCGTGGCGGAGGCGTTCGCCGATTCGGGCGCGGCAGTGACGGTCACCGGAACCCGGGGCGGTCCTGGCGACTATGACATCAACCTCGACGACTTCACCTACCGCCAGGTCGAGATGACCGACCCCGAGTCGGTCGATGCACTCGTCGCGTCGCTCGACAGGCTCGACGTGCTGGTGAACAATGCCGGCGCCAACTTTCCGGGGGGCAGGGACGAATGGGAGCCGGACACCTTCGCCGCCGCCCTCAACTTGAACCTGATCGGCCCGATGCGCCTCACCACCGGTTGCCGGGCCAGGTTGGCCACGAGCTCGTTGGACGGGGGCGCCAGCGTGATCAGCATGGCGTCACTGGCCGCATTCCGGTCCATCCCCATCGTGCCCGGCTACGGATCGGCCAAGGCGGGACTGGTCACGCTCACCCGAAATCTCGCACGACAGTGGGTGGGTGACGGCATCCGGGTCAACGCGGTGGCGCCGGGGGTCATCGACACACCGATGACCGCACCGATGGCGCACTTCCCCGAGCTCCTCGACGCCGAGCTGGCGCACACCCCGATGGGTCGATTGGGCACGCCCGAGGAGGTCGCCGGAGCGGTGCAGTTCCTGGCCAGCTCGGCCGCCAGCTATATCACCGGCCACGTGCTGGTTGCCGACGGAGGGTACCTTCTGTCATGACCGCCCCATCGTTACCGCCCTATTACCACGTCGGCATCGTCGTTCCCGACGTCACCGCGGCCAAGGAGATGCTGAGCGAGCAGCTCGGCGTGAGGTGGGGGCCGGTCCTCCGCATCGCCTCGGCTGACTATCGCGATGGCGACGGGGTCGATCTGGTCCTGCCCACCACCATGTGTTACACGGTCGACGCCCCACATCTGGAGGTGATCGAAGAGGTACCCGGATCCGTGTGGGAGTGCAACCAGTATTCGAACCTCCACCACATCGGCTTCTGGAGTGATGATCTGGGCACCGATGGTGCAGCACTGGGCAACTCCGGGTGTCCGATGCAGCTGTGCGGCCGCGCCGGAGCCGAGGCTCCGGTGTCGTTCGCCTATCACCGCAACGATCTGGGGGTCCGTATCGAAATCGTCGACAGTGCCATGCGTGAGGTGATGGGGTTCCTGTTCCAGCACGACGACGGCTGAATCGGGCGTCCGGATGCGACAGGTTCGGATACATGGTCCCGGTGACGTACGGGTCGACGAGGTACCCCAGCCTGATCCCGGTGTCCGAGACGTCGTGGTCCGTGTCGTCGCCTGCGGCATCTGCGGCAGCGATCTGACCTACATCAAGCTGGGTGGGCTCGCAGGACCGGGTGGTGCTCCGATGTGCCTCGGTCACGAAATGGCGGGCGTGGTCGACTGGGTCGGGGCCGACGTCAGGACCGCTGCTGTCGGCGACCGGGTCGTGGTCCAACCCGGCAACGACGACCTCGGACGGATCGGGAACGGGGCACCGGAGGGAGGACTGACTCCGCTCCTCCTGGTCACCGAAGCCGATCGGGGTCGGCTGCACCGTGTGCCTGACGATCTGCCGCTGGAGGTCGCCGCGTTGGCGGAACCGCTGGCCGTCGGCATGCACGCCGCCGATCAGGCCGAAGCTACGTCGGGCGAAGGTGTCGCCGTGTTCGGATGCGGGCCCATCGGATTGGCCGCCATCGCCACCCTGGTCGACCGCGGCCACCAACTGGTCGTCGCCATCGATCCGAGTCCCACCCGGCTCGATCTTGCGCTCAGGATCGGGGCCCAGGCCGCCCTGGATCCGAAGGCGTCCGACGTATGGGAGGAACTCGGGCGTCTCCATGGAACCCAACCGGCCATGTTCGGGAGGACACCGTCCACGTCGGCGTTCATCGAGGCTTCTGGATCGGCCGAAGTCATCCCCGACGTCCTCGATCATGGTGCCGTGGGTGGTCGGCTGTCGGTGGTGGCCCTCCACTACGAGCCGGTCCGGACCAACTATCTGATGTTGCTGATGAAGCAGTTCACCATCCGCGGGTCGATGGAGTACCCACCGCGATTTGCCGATGCCATCGACCTGTTGGCCCGGCGCGACCTGTCGACCCTCATCACCCACCGGTTCACACTCGATCGGTTCGGCGATGCCATCGACATGCTCGAGGTGTCCAAGGAGTGCGGCAAGGTCATGGTCCAGATCGATCCGACGGCGAGCTGACCGGCCTGGATCAGGGACCTACAGCTCAGGTGCAGGAACTACCACACCCGCCATGCCGAGCAGGTCGGCGATCGTCGCCCGCTCGATCATCCACCGATCGCCCACCTTCACCGCCCGCCCCTCCACGCTGTTCACCACGGCCAAGCGGACCCCGTCGACTTCGATGGCGAACCAGACCACGGCCTCGTCGGATCGGAGGAACAGGATGTCGTCGACGACGATCGAGGTGATGGCGCCGGAGCCACCAGGAATCCTCTTCCGTGCTTCGTCCAGCGGTCCCGCCAATCGATGTCCCGCCTGGACGTTGACCAGATCCTGACCTGACTCGTCCATTTCGTCGTGGTGGGTAAAGGCGTACTCGATCGCCTCGCGTGCGCTGGCCTCGTCCGCCGGTGGGTCTCCGACAGGCACGTGCTTTGACTTCTGCATCACCACCCGGGCTTCCGGAGTGGGATTGGCGGTACGCATGTGGGCGTTGATCGCCTCCTGAACCGCGGTGGCATCGTCGAGGTCCACGCCTTCCAGACTGATCTCGCGGTGCTCGGCCAACCTGATCCAGTGGTCCACCTGACGCACGACGACCGCCCCCGGTGTGCGCAGGAACGCGAAATCGAGTTCCGAGACCGCCGGATCGAGGACGACCTCTTTGAACTCGGCGATGGTGCACGGCTCCCCGTCGACGAGTCCGACGTGTCGCAGCACGATCCCAGTCTCGGCGTCGAACCAGAATGTGTGGTCGACCCCCCCGATCTGCAACGTCGAGATCGCCACCGACGGAAGGTGTTGGTTGAACGACGTGGTGGCATCCACCTTCCAACACATTCTGCCGGCGATGTGGTCCTGGATCGGATCACCGAACTTCAGGACACTGAACAGGTGCGCACCCGGTTGGATCATCCTCCCCACATCGGTGTCGCGCACATCGACGTCGTGTTGAGTCATCTCCGTCACACGGCTCGGGTCCCCGATCCACCGGGTCGATCCGTCGCACACGTCGACCCGGGTGTCGGACTCGAGCCGCCACCGGTCGGGGAGGCCGATCGTCACCCGGAGGTGCTCATCGGTGGTCTCGCTCGGTGGGCCACCGAAAGATGCCTGGCTGACGACGGCGTTGAGCCGGCGGGTGACGGTCTCCGTCGCTCGTAGTGACCGCTCGTGGTGGGTCCACCTCCACACGGATCCGGAGAGGGAGACGAGGCCGCCGGGCGCTCCTTCGATGAGTTCCAGGAGGTCACCTTTGCGGCCCATGGGGTGAGCCTACGGCGACACCGAGTTCACGGCTCGTGATCTCGGTGTCGGGTGCGACGGTGGTCCGTCCCGGGTCAGGTCAAGCGTTGAGCCAGCTCCCGGCCGTTGTCGCTCATGACGGTGTGGATCTCGGCGTCGGTGAATCCCTGGGCCACCAGATCGTCGGCGAACGTCCGGGGCTCGGCCAGTCCTTCTGCGTGCGGCCAGTCCGAGCCGAACAGCAGGCGCTCCACGCCCACCACTTCCTTGACGGCGGCAAGGTCGTCCTCGTAGTAGGGGGCGACCCACACGTGCTCCCGGAAGGTCTCCACCGGATCCGAGCCGAAGCCCATCGGCATCTGCCCGTAGACCTTCTTCAACTTCTTCACCAGGGGGAGGACCCATTCCGACCCAGCCTCGATGCTCGCCACCCGGACGTTCGGGAACCGGTCGAACACACCCTGGCAGACCAGTGCGGCCATCGTCTCGTACGGTGGACGGTCGGCACTGAGTACGACCCGCAGTGGCGTGTGGCTGAATGCCCGGAACTCCCCGTGTGGCTCCCAGTCCTCCACGTAGCGCCCGTACCCGGCATCGCCCGAGTGGACACCCACCGTCACGCCGGCTTCGTTGACACGGGCCCAGAACGGGTCGAATCGGCGGTCGCCGGGAGACGCAAGTCCGGTCGGGGTGTGGGCCGGACCGCCCTTGATGCACACGATGCGGGCATCGCGCTCCAGCACCCCGTCGAGCTCGGCGACCGCGGCGTCGATATCGACCAGCGGGATCATCGGGGCAGCAAAGATGCGGTCCTGGTAGCTGTAGCCCCAGTCCTCGTCGAGCCACTGGTTGAAGGCGTGGAAGGCCGCCACCGCCGCTTCGGGATCTTCTGCCAACGCCTCCTCCATCCCGACCCCGAGGGTGGGGAAGAGGAAGCACCCGTCGATGCCCTGTTCGTCCATGACCGCCAACCGGGCGTCGCGATCGCGGTACTCGGGCCGGATGGGTTCGAGGTCGCCGAAGAGCGAGGCGATGTCCTTCGAGTCGGGATTCCGACCGCGGAAGTACTCGTCGAGGGCACCTGGCTTGGCCACCGGGTCGAACGTCGGGTTGGGGATGAAGCGGTTGATCCGGCCGGCGACCAACAGGCGCTGTCGCCCGTTGACCTCGGCCCACTGCATGGCCCGCCGGCTCATCTTCGGGTCGAGGTGACGGGTGAACGCGTCGGTGGCCTCGTAGTAGTGGTTGTCGGCGTCGAACGTGGTGAAATCGATGGTCATGGTGCCTCCATTCTGGTCATCGCCGGCTCACGAATCGTCAAGACCGAGCACGCGGAGCGCGTTGGTGCGGAGGAACTTCGGCCATACGTGATCCTTGAAGCCGACGTCGCGCATCTCGGTCATGATGCGCTCGAGGGAGAGGCCCATGGGGAAGTACCCGGCGTAGATGATCTTGTCCGCCCCCCGGGTGTTGGCGAAGTCGACCACGTCCTTCGGGTAGTACTTGGGTGCGAAGGCGCTGGTCGAGTAGTGCAGCCCCGGCCACTTGAGCATCAACTTGATGGCGAGCTCGGTCCACGGCTCGCAACCGTGGCGGGTGACGAACACCAGATCAGGGAAGTCGTACATGACCTCGTCGATCAGCGCCACGTCCTGCGGGGCGAACTTGAGCCGGGGACCGGGGACGCCGGCACAGCAGAAGAGCGGGATCCCCAGCTCCACGCACTTGGCGTAGACCGGGTACATCTTCTTGTCGTTGATGGCGACCTGGGGGTACGTGCCCGACGGAAAGACCCCGACGGCCCGGATGCCCCAGGTCTCATAGGCCCGCACCATGGCCCGGATCCCCTCCATCCCGTCGTTCGGGTCGACGGACAGTGACGGGATGAACCGATCCGGGTAGCGCTTCAGCGCCTCCTCGCCTCTCCCGGTCGGATCGTCCACGCCGATGAGTCCTTTGTCGACACCCCAGAGGTCCATCTCCCCCAGCGTGACGGCGATCGGGTCGACCCGCCCCCGCAGTTCCTTCTCCGGCACGTCCTTGAACATGTACTCGGCCGGGAACTCGAATTCCTCCTTCGACTGGGTGTCCTTGGTCTGGCGGGTGATGAAGGCGTAGACCGCCTTCATGTCGTCATGCGGGAACCCGATCATGGTGTCCACGATCCCCACGTCGTCCGGCATACCCACGGTGCAGTCCCCCCTGGTCGTCTGTGGCCGTCATGGTAGAGCACGTCGGCCATCCGACCGGTCGGGCAGGCGGGCCGCGGGCTCGGTGCCTGCCCCGTGCCTGCCCCGTGCCTGCGAACCCAGGCCGGTGTCGACCGACGATGCGGACTGGCTAGAGTGGGAACCACTAATCCAGATCGGGACGAGAGACCTAGCTCGCCGACTCCCGAGCCAACCGGCCCCTGCGGGCATCGGTGGTCCTGCTAGAGCGATTGGAGCGCACCATGAGCACCGCCGTCGAGTTTGCCGTCCCGGGCGACCCGGGCACCCCGTCCGACCCCACCCATCTGGTACCGGCGGACCTGTCGTCCGCCCGGGCTCTTCACCGGCGCCTGAACAGTGCACTGGATGAGCTCGGACTGTCGGAGGCGCTCCCGCCGAGGTGGGCCACCCCGGCCCGCAGCGGGTTCTTCTTCGCACCACACAACCTCAACCAGGCGGCCCGCCTGGTCGACGCGCTCGAGCGGCTGGGAAACGTACTGTCCGACGCGGGGATCGACGCAGACGGACCACCGCTGGATGCTCACCCGGACGGCGTGCCTCGGGGGTTCCCGATCACCACGTGATCGGCGACGGCGCTCCGGGGGCCCGCACGGCAATGGCGTCCCGACCGGCCCGCTTGACCTGGTAGAGCGCCATGTCCGCTTCATCGAACAGATGCTCCGCCGTGGGCATCGACCGGTCGAGGGTGCTCACGCCGATGCTCAGTGTGATCGGGACCTCGCACTCACCGGCCAGGTCCCGGAAGATCCGCTCAGCCACGACCACGGCGGCCTTGAGGTCGGTCTCGGGGAGCAGGAGGGCGAACTCGTCACCGCCCAGTCGACTGGCGACGTCGAAGGTGCGGACGTTGGCCAGCAGGACCCCCCCGATGGCGGTTAGCACCCGGTCGCCGACGACATGGCCGAAGTTGTCGTTGACGGCCTTGAACTGATCGACGTCGATCATGAGCAGGCTGAGCGGGTTCCCACTGCGCAGCGCCCGCTCGATCTCCACATCGGTGCGCTGGCGGAGTACCCGGCGCACCGCGCACCCGGTCAGTTCGTCGATCGATGCCAGCTCGGCCAGTTTGGCCAACAGTGTCGCTTCGTGGCGCTCGATGTGGTTGCGGTTCACCGCGGCCGTGACGGACAGGACGGCGGCGCCGGCTACCGCGCCGAACAGCATGAATGTCCGACCCTCACCGGCCGACAGGCCGCGGTCCACGGCGGCCACGGCGCACAGCGTCACCAGCGCGGTGATGCCGCACACCGCTGCCGACCGGGCGGTGAACATCAGCGTGCCGTAGACCAGCGGGAGGAAGATGAGAAGCAGGATGGGGCTGGAGATCCCGTGGTCGAGCATGGCCACCAGACCGACGGCGACGGTGGAAGTGATGGTCCACCAGACCGAGTAGGTCGACCGCCAGGGGCGGGAGGCGATGAAGGAGGCGAACGCCATGCCGACGGCGGCGGAGACCAACCACAGGGCGGTGACCCCCCACAGCAGTTCGCGGTGGGGTCCTTCGGGGGTGAGGGCCAGGTAGAGCATGACGACCAGCGACTCCAACAGGAAGACGCCGAATCCCAGGAGCATGTGGGCGAGCCAGAACCGGCGGCGCGCATCGACGTCACCACCGGCGCCGATCGAGTCGGCAATCAGTTCGTGTGTGGTGTCCATGGGCGCGGATGCCCTCCGGTTGCAAACTCCTTCCCCATGATCGTCACTGCGGAGGCGGATCTTTACTTCATTCGCCGGCCCTGACCTGCACGGTGCCCGGTCATCATCCGTGACCACTACAGGTCCATCGGTGGTGCACCGATGGGTGAGGATGGGGATCGGTCTCGACGAACCCGCCTCTTGGCGCGGCTGGGAACATGATCACGGCTCGGCGAAGCGGGTCGTGACGGCCTCACGTCTGGCTTCCGAGGGCGAGTCGTCGGGAGGCTGGTTCCCAAAGGTGCGGTCGTGGCTGGCCCTGGACAGCCCACTCGAGCTCCTGAGCCCGCTATCGGTACTGCGGGTCAATTTCGCGTTCGGTGCCGTCGTCTTCACCGTGATCGGCTGTCTCGGGTCGACCACCCGGGCCGATGTGATGGTCTCGCTGGTCGTCGGCGGGTGCACGTTGGCGATCTGGGTTCTGCTCCTCGTGAAGGACTCGATCGCGCCCAATCCGTGCCGCCTGCTCAGCGCCTACTGGACCAGTGCGGTGGCCGTGCTGGTGGTCGTTGACGGGTCGGGTCGGTCGGCGGCGGTGCTGGGATTCCTCCTGGTGCCGAGCTCGGTGTTCGTCAGCATGTTCTTCGGCCTGAGGATCGTGCTCTGGCAGCTCGGTCTGGCCTCGTTGGCCCTGTGGCTAGCACTGTCCCAAGGAGAAGGTCTGGGCCTCGGCCTACTCCTCGCACTGGTGTCGGTGACGGCCATGGCGACCGCCCCGCTGGCGGTTCTCATGGTGTCGCGGGCATCCCGTCGGAGCGGCCTGGTCGACCCGGAGACCGGGCTGCCCAACGGCGTCGGTCTGGCCTCGGCGACCGGTGACCTCCCCGGACGCCACGTCCATGTGGCCGTCGTGTCGTTGAGCGGGGTCGGCGAGTGTCGGGAGGCGCTCGGCTATTCGGCCGCCGCCGAGCTCTTGCGTCGGGCGGTGGAATACCTGGGCCAGATCGCTCCCGCCGGGGCCCGGATCGGACGGGTCGAAGGCGACGACGTTGTGGTAGTCGTCGACCGCGACCGGTCCCTGGCCACGGATTTCGCTGTCAGACCCTTCGGTGCCGAGCTCGCCCGCACGCTGGTGGCAGGGATCAGCGCCGGCCGCTATCTGGTCGGGGACATCGAAGTGTCGATGCGGGCCCACGTGGGACTGGCCGAGTCCCCGAAGGACGGTGACCGGCTGGCTGATCTCATCCGACGGGCCACGTTGAGTGCCCGACGGGCGACCCGGCTGGGCGTTCCCAGTTGCGCCTGGGACGGTGACCGGGACGCCATGACCGCCGCCGATCTGAGCCTGTTGGCCTCCCTGCGCGGCGCACTGTCGGGCGGTGGACTGTCCCTCAACTATCAACCCCAGTTCGCGGGCGACAGCGGGAGTTTGGTGTCAGTCGAGGCACTGGTGCGTTGGGACGACCCGGTAGAGGGGCGGATCCCTCCGGACCGCTTCATCCTGTTGGCCGAGCGGACCGGACTCATCGACCGGGTGACCCGATGGGTGATCGCCGAGGCGCTGGATGCCCAGGTGCGGTGGCGCGACGGGGGTGTCGACGTCCCGGTATCGGTCAACGTGTCGGCCAAGGACCTGGCCGACCCCGGCTTGCCCGGATGGGTGATCGAGGCGCTGGAGACACGGCAGCTGCCGGCGGCCTGCCTGACCGTGGAGGTGACCGAGTCGGCGGTCACCGACCCCGACCAGGCCCGTGCCGTGCTCGGCCCACTGCGCAATCATGGGATCCGGATCTCGATGGACGACTTCGGCACCGGATACACCTCGCTGTCGGCGCTACCCGAACTCCCCCTGGACGAGCTCAAGATCGATCAGAGTTTCGTCCGTCGCACCCTGACTTCGTCGGCGGACGACGCCATCGTGGCCACGATGTGCGATCTCGGGCACCGGCTCGGGCTGACCGTGGTGGCCGAAGGGGTCGAGGATGCCGCCATCCAGTCGAGGCTCATGGCCCTCGGGGTCGACCTGCTCCAGGGCTACCACCTTGCGGAACCACAGCCGGAAGCGGAGCTCCTCCAGCTGGTCGACGCACGGGCGGCAACGGCAGTCGGACGTTCGTGACCGGCGAGGAGGCCTGCCGCCAGGCCCGGTAGGTGCCACCAGCCCGGAGCAGGGTGGCGGGACCTTGCTCAACGGGCGGGTAGCAGCACCAATAGTAGCAGGTTGTAAACACGTATTTACCCAAATGTTCACCCAGTTCGTATCCGCCTCAGCGCACCAGAGCGAAGAACGCCCGCAGCTCGGCCACGAACAGGTCGGGCACCTCGAATGCGGCGAAGTGACCACCCCGGTCGAGCTCGTTCCAGTACCGGATGTCGGTGAATCGGGTCTCGGCCCATCGACGGGATATGCGCATGATCTCCTTCGGGAAGATCGAGCAGCCGGTGGGGACGGCCACCGGATCGAATCCGGGCCGGGTGAAGCTCTCCCAGTACATGCGGGCCGACGACGCAGCGGCGCCGGGCAGCCAGTAGAGCATCACGTTGTCCAGGAGCTCGTCCCGGGTGAGCACGTTTTCGGGGTGACCGTCGCAGTCCGTCCAGGCCCAGAACTTCTCGACGATCCACGCCGCCTGGCCGGCCGGCGAGTCGACCAGGCCGTAGCCGACGGTCTGAGGCCGGGTGGACTGCTCCTTGGAGTAGCCGGTACCCCAGCGTCGGTGTTCGGCGAACGATGCCAGGGCAGCTTGTTCGCCAGGGGTGAGATCCCCCAGGTCGATCGAGCCGAGTCCGACCACCGGCATGTTGAGGTGGATCCCGGCCACATGGTCCGGATCCTGGTGGCCGAGGGAGGCCGTCACCACCGCACCCCAGTCGCCGCCCTGGGCCCCGTACCGGTCGTAGCCGAGGCGGGCCATGAGTTGGGCCCATGCCGCCGCCGTCCGATCCACGGTCCATCCGGTCCGGGTCGGTTTGGCGCTGAATCCATACCCCGGAAGCGAGGGACAGACCACGTCGAAGGCGTCGGCGGCATCGCCCCCGTGGGCCACCGGGTCGGTCAAGGGTCCGATGACCTTCAGGAACTCGATGATCGACCCGGGCCACCCGTGGGTGAGGACGAGGGGTAGCGCTCCGGGATGCGGTGACCGGACGTGCAGAAAGTGGATGTCGAGCCCGTCGATCTCGGTGACGCACGGGGACAGCGCATTCAGTCGGATCTCGGTGGCCCGCCAGTCGTACTGATGGGCCCAGTAGTCGCAGAGCTCGCGGGTGTAGGTGAGCGGGATCCCCTGGGACCAGTCGTCCACCGTCTCCGCTTCAGGCCAACGGGTGCGGGCCAGGCGGTCCGCCAAGTCGGTGAGGTCGGCCTCGGGGATCCCGATCGGGGAGGGTCGGACGTCGTCGCGCATTGCATCACTGTAAGACCCGTGAGCCGGGACCAGCGGTGGGCGACCTCCTGGGCTGACCGTCGCACCTGACGCCCGCTTTCGATCGTACGCTGGCCGCAGGGGTCGACCCCTGGGGGGTGCCGTGGAGTTCACCGTGACCGAGACCATCGCCGCCGACCGCGACGCGGTGCTCCGTGCCCTGAGCGACCCTGACTACTACGCCCACCTGGGCGAGGTGGCGGCGGCCGTCCGTGCTCCCGACCTGTTGTCCGTCGGCCGGGACGGCGATACCGTCCGCACCTCGGTCCGGTACGCCTTCGACGGCACGATCTCGGGACCGGCGGCCCTGGTCGTGGACGCCGACAAGCTGACATGGGTGATCGAGACCACCTACGACACCGCCGCCCACTCCGGAACGGTAGTGGTGGTGCCGGACAGCTATGAGGGAATGTTGCGCTGCTCGGGCACGCTGACACTCGAAGAACTCGGCTCTGGTGAGACGCTCGAGACCGTGTCCGGCCAACTGGTGGTCCGGGTGCCGCTCGTATCGTCTGCCGCCGAAAAGGCCATCCTCGGCGGCTTCAAGCGCCATCTCGAGCTCGAAGCGGCGACGCTGGCCGAGTATTGCGCCGGGCACCCATAGGAGCAGGCCGCGATGGCGGTCCCCACCCTCGTCGCACATTCCTCCGGTGCGGTTCGGACTCAAGAATCTCGCCACGTTGCCGATCAATTCGGTGTCGGTCGTCGGACAGGAGAAATGACCAATGAGTGATTCCGAAGCGTTCCGGACGTGTCCCTACTGCGCCCACAAAGGGGTGCCCAAACTGGTCATCTATCCCCGTCTGGTCACGGGCTCGGCCACCAGTTGGCAGTGCCGTGCCTGTGATCGCTACTGGTCGGACGCCCAGCTCCACCTGCTCCGCGCGTCCTGATCGCCGGCGGGGTCGATCTGGCTGCTTCAGCCGCTTGGTACGGGCCCGACAATTCAAGCCCGGTCATTCAGCTCTGGACTTGCTCCGGCTCTGTTCGACGAGCGACGTCACGAACGTCGCCATCGTGGCGAGGGCTCGTTCGGCTTCGTCGTCGGTGGCACCCAGGAACGCGCCGAAGGCGGCATAACCCATGATGTACGTGACGAAGATATTGGCGCAGATGGGGACGAACTCTCCCTCGAGGCCGAAGATGAGAGTGACGCCCTCTTCCAGGGCAGCCACCAGTGGCGGCTTGCCGTTGCAGTCGACGTCGGTCAGGTTGCGGCCGGACAGGTAGCGGTAGACCTTGAACCACGTGTCGACTTCAGGGATGGCCAGGATCCGGGTCACGTAGTTTCCCGGTCGATCGATCTCGATGAATAACGGGTCGGAGCGAACGAGGCGGCTGATCCTATTGCTGAGCTCGGCGGCCACGGCCAGGAAAAGACCGTCGCGCCCTTGGAAATAGCGTGTGATGTAGTTGGTGGCGGTGCCTGATCGGTCCGCGATCATCCTGCTGGTGATCTCGTCCAGCGGGTGTTCCCTGAGCAATTCGATGGTCGCCTCGACCATCTTCGCCTCGTTGGCGATCTGGATCGGGAGGCGGCGCTTTGCCGCGGGCGCGACGAGTTCGGCGGTTGATGTGAGGCCCATGACGACGGGCAGGATACTCAGTTCCGCGGCGGATTGGACAGCACCCGGACAATTTTTATCACGGGCTTAATGCTCCGGTGTTTGTGACCGAGAGTTACGTATGAATACTCCCGAGTTTGTGACCGAGAGTTACGTCCATTTGCAACTCATAGTGGCAGACAGCGGCGTCGGCACCGGCATCGCAAGTTGACCCATTTCTCTGTAGGTGTTCACGGCTCGGGGTAGTGGATTGCCGCCTTTGAACCCCGGTTGGTCGACTCGAGGGTGATGCCGTTGGGCAGTGCGTCCTTCAGCTCTTGGACATGGCTGATCACACCGACCATCCGCCCGCCGTCTCGAAGTGAGCGCAACACATCGACCACGGTGTCGAGTGACTCGCCATCGAGGGAGCCGAAGCCTTCGTCGACGAAGAGGGCGCCGATCGAATAGTTGGATCCGGCCGACACCACGTCGGCCAGTCCGAGCGCGAGGGAGAGGGCGGCCATGAATGTCTCGCCGCCCGAGAGGGTGGTAGCCGGGCGCGACTGTCCGGTCTCGGCGTCGAGGACCGACAAGTCGAGGCCCCAGGGCTTGCGCCCGTCGGTGTACTCCTGATTGAGCTCGAGCGCGTAGCGACCGCCGGTCATGGTGTCGAGACGGAGGTTGGCCTGGGCCAGCACCTGGCGTAGGTAGTAGGCGAGCACCCAGTGCTCGAGGGAGACCTTGGTGCCGAGCGTTCCGGATCCTTGGCCGGCGCACGCTGTCGCCAGCGCCTCAGCCTCCTCCATCGCCCGACGAGCGCCGTCGACATCGGCGGATCGGGCGGAGACTTCGGTGCGGGCACGGTCGATCGATCCGATCCTCCGGGTCACCATGGCCAATCGACCGACCAGATCGTCGAGTTGATCGGCGGCACGTTGACGGGACTCGGCCAGAGGTGCAGGATCGGGACGGTGCGCAGGGCCGCCTTCGTCGTCGTAACGGCAGATGCGGGCCTCGATCACCCGGCGCTCCTCATCCCGCTGACGGAGTAGGAGCATCTCGCGTTCGACCTCGCCGGCCGGCCGGGCCCATGCACCGAGTTGGTCCGGACAGGCGATACCGAATTCGACCAAGATCGGTTCGAGCGTCCCGACGGCCAGGGTGACCGCCGCGGCCGACGACTCGGCTAGCTGAAGCGACCCGGCGAGTCGGGCCAGACCGTCAGCCAGTCGGCGCCGATCGCGGGCCATGGCCGAGGTGGAGGTCATCTCCCCGTGGGCGGCGATGAATGCGTCCCGGTCACCCTCCCAGTTGAGGGTTCGCTCGGCCAATGTGGCCCGGTCGGCCCGGATGCCGGCATCGGCGTGGGCCACCTGCTGGCAGCGCCGGTCCCGCTCCAGGATCTGGGACTCCATGCGGCGTTGCAGTCGGGCCGCGTGTGCTTCGGCGGATCCGATGGCATCGAGCATCGCCCGGGCGGCCGCCAGCTGCTCGCTCAGGCCGGCGATGTCGTCATCTCCGGTGAGGACTTCGGCGGCGGCCTGGGCCCCGGCCAGATCGACCCGCAGGGACTGGCAGTCGGTGGCCCGTCGGCGGTGCTCGTCCTCGACCAGCTGCAGGTCCTCGTCGGTCGGCGCATTTCCGCTGGTCACGGCCGGTGCCGGGTGCTGGTCCGATCCACAGGTCGGGCAGGCCCGGCCGTCGACCAGATGGGCGGCCAGGCGACCGGCCAGTCCGGCGCGCCAGGCGTCGCGGACCGCATCGACGCGATCGGCCGCCTCCTGCTCGGCACCGGCGGCGCGGTCCACCTGCAGCTGCAGGTCGGAAACACGGGTGAGGGCGACGGCCCGACTGTTGGCCGAATCGAGTGCATGCTCCAGCTGCTGGACCCGGATCTCCGCCTGAGGGCGCCCGGTCGCCCGACCGGCAGCCACGGAGAGCTCGGCCCGGACGGCGACGATCGAGGTCTCGAGAGCGGCGAGTTCGGCGGTGGCCGCCACGCTCGCGGCTTCGCGTTCGGCGAGTCGCTTGTCGGCGTGGGCCAACTCGTCGGCCCGGCGGACCAGCTCGCCATGCTGGGCATCGGCCGTCTCCAGGGCCGCGGCGTCAGCCCTGACCACCGTGGTCAGCGCCACCGTGGTGGATGCCTGATCGAGCAGCGCACGGTCGTAGTGGTCGGTCCAGGCGGCATCGACGTCCTTCCGGTGCCGCGCCCGGTCGTCGTCGGCCCGGGCGAGGTCGGCGGTGGCCGCCCGCCACTGCTCACGGGCCGGCTCGAAGCGGGCCACCGTCCGGGCGCGCTCGAGGGCGTCGTGGGCAAACCGGTCGACCTCGGTCTGCTCGGGGAAGTCCCGGGCGGCCCGAAGATCGAGCTGCCACTGGTCCCATCGTGCGGCCTGGGCCATGGCGGCCTCGTGCCGGGCGCGCATCGCGTCGACCTCGAGGCGCCCGGTGTCCCGTGCACCGGTCAAGGCGCCTGCCAGTCGGTCGAGTTCAGCCCGGTGACCGTCGAGTTGCCCGAGGTCGAAACCCTCTGTCGTCAGTGACGGGTCGTCGGGCGCCCGCGAGGTGATGCACTCGGGAGCACATCGGAGCGCTTCGACGATGTCCACCCGCATCTGGTCCACCAGATTGTCGATGCCGGCATTCAGTCTTTCGTAGGTGGCCCGACGCTCAGCGGCCACCTCCTTGAGCGCTTCGGTGGTCCGTCGGAACACGTCGACCGGGAAGAGCCGACCGAGCAGGCTCGCCCGCTCCTTGGTCTCGGCCTTCAGGACTTCTTCGAACTTCCCCTGGGGGATGAGGACCACCTGTTCGAACTGGGCCTTGTTGAGGCCGACCAGCCGGAGGAGCTCGGCGGCGACAGCGGACTTGCGGGTGATGCCGACGTCGGTCCCGAGCTGGCGGAGGACCACCCGGGACGGATCGACCACCGGGGCACCGCAGCCACCCCGACGGGGACGGGCCTGACTGGGCGCCCGTTCGACCACCCACTCCTTGCCGTCGGCTTCGAAGGTGAGCGTGACGACCGTAGGCGTCTCGTCGTCGGCGTGCTGGCTGCGGATGTGGCTGTCGGTGCGGAATCCGGGGAGGTCGTCGTAGAGGGCGTAGACCAGGGCGTCGAAGATGGTGGACTTCCCCGACCCGGTCGGTCCGGTGATGGAGAAGACGCCGTGGCGACCCAACCGGGCGAAGTCGATCTCGAGCTCGCCGGCGTACGAGCCGAAAGCCTTCATGTGGAGGACGAGCGGCCTCATCGGTCCTCGGTCCCCAGCGCGGTGGTCAGTGCGGCGGACACCAACTGGCGCTCGGATACACCGGGTCGGCGCCCGCGCAGCTCGGTCAGGAACTCGACGATCACGTCCTGTTTCGGCTGTTCCTCGAAACGGGTGCCCGCCGGCCCACCGGAGACCGAACCGCTGGGGCCGCCACCCGCCGGCGCGTATCGCAGGTGCACGGCGTACGGGAATCGGGCCCGGAGGCGCTCCATCGGCTGTGTCCGGACCGTCTCGTCGGTGAGGCGGGCTGCCACCCAGTGGTCGAGGTGGCGATCGTGGGACGGGTCGGTCAACAGTTGGTCGAGGCTCCCGGTGAGGGTGACCACCGGCCGACCGACCGGCACCGTGAGGGTGCGTACGTCGGTGACTCCGGTGGCGTCCACGTCGAGGAGACGGACCGACTTCGGGTGGTCCTCGCTGAAGGAGTAGGGGAGCGGTGATCCGGAGTAGGCGACGGTGTCGTCCTTGGCGACGCGCTGGGGCCGGTGGAGGTGGCCGAGGGCCACGTAGTCGAATCCGGCGAACACCGAGGGGTCGACCCGGTCGGTGCCGCCGATGGACAGCACCCGCTCCGAGTCGGACTCCTCACAGCCGGAAACATAGGCGTGGGCCACGCAGATGCTCGGCATCGGATCGTCGGGGTCCAGCAGTGCCCGAGCCTGATCGACGGCGTCGGCCAGGACGTGCTCGTGGGTGCGGGCCCGCGGCGATCCGTCGGTGGCCGGTCCGGGGGCCGGCACCGCGTAGGGATCGAGGAACGGGACCGCCACGATCGCCACCCGTGAGTCGCCATGCCCGAACACCCAGGGAACCGGAGGGTGCTGGTCATCGGCGAAGACGTGGACACCGCCGAGGGCCTGGCGCGCGCTTCCGAATCCCAGTCGGCGGGCGCTGTCGTGATTGCCGGGGACCAGGACCACCTCGGCTCCGGCGGTCCGCAGCCCGTCAAGCCCCTGGTCGAGCACGCCCACCGCATCCTCGGCCGGCTGCGACCGGTCGTAGATATCGCCGGCCACCAGCACCAGATCGACACCGAGCTCGGTGACCTGGGTGGCCAGCCAGGCGAGAAAGGCCAGCTGATCGTCCTCGAGCGACTCGCGCTCGAACCGCCGGCCGATGTGCCAGTCACTGGTGTGGATGATCCTCATTGGGGCACCCCGCTCACCACCCCAGACTGGCAGACGGGTGTGTCACCGGACCGGATGGTCGCCCTCGAACGGGCACAGGAAGAGGGTCCCGGACGGCCCGGTTCACCACCGGCCGCTTGACGAAAGGGACCGGTGAGGAGAGAGTGACGATCGCCCGGTCGGCCACCCACCCGGGCCGCGTCAACGGAGGGAGAGACGGATGAGGGGTTCACGGATCCTGGTCGTTGTGTCGGCGGTACTGATGGTGGTCTGTCTGGTCCAGCCGCCCGGTCTGGCGTCAGCCACGAGCGCGGGGGCCGGGCATCCATCGGTCGCCGGAACCCGGTCGGTGAAGGACTGGGAGACGTTCTACGGGTACGACGACAACACGCCCTCGGGCCGGGCCATTGCCCACCCCTGCATCCACGCCAAGGCGGGCGGGGTCGGCACCTATGCCGACCCGGTGACATTCGCCGAGCCGAACGACCTGAACGGCCCTTGGTGCCAGATCATCTACGTGCCGTTCCTCCAGAAGTACTTCATCCACGAAGATCAGTGCGACCCGTGCGGCGGAGTCGACTCGGCCCACGTCGACCTGTGGATGGGGGGAGACGCGGCGTCGACCCGCGCACCTGAGAAGCAAGCCCTCCAGGCCTGTGAGCACACCTGGACACGGCACAACCCCATCATCCTGTCGCCGGCCTCGGACGAGCCGGTCGACACGACACCCCTGTTCACCCCGCCCAGCACGTGCCACGGGGGTACCGGGGACTGAGCTGGGCCCCGCCCCGGCCGAGATGCCAACGGGGTCAGACGCAGCGGTAGACGGCGTCGATCAGCGCCCGGTTGCGGCTGCTCTGCCATCGGGGGATCACGTGGTTCATGGCGTATCCGAAGGCGATTCCGTCGTCAGGATCGGCGAAGCCGACGGCCCCGCCCGTCCCGAAGTGGCCGAAGGCCGACGGGTTGGGGCCGAACGGTCGGCGCGGCGTGGTCGGCTTGAACCCGAGGCCGAAGGTGACGTCTTCACCGAGGACGGGACAGAATCCGATCGACTGCGGGGACGTGGCCTCGGCCAGGAGCCCCGATGACAGGAGGAGTCCCGGTTCGAGGAGCCCCTGGTAGATCCGGGCGACGCCGGCCGCGGTGGCATGGCTGTTGGTCGACGGGATCTGGGTGGTCCGCCACTGCGGTGTGTTGACGACGCCCCACGACGAGTAGCCGGGCGGGTTGAAGTAACTGAGCTGGACCATCAGCTGCTCGGTGGAGAGCGTGTCGGGGTCGATGACCGGTGGGGGCCCATTCGGCGCCCACAGGATGTCGGCGCACCGGGCCTGCTCGGCGTCGGGGACCCCGAAGAAGATATCGGCCCCGACCAGGTCGGCCATAGGGCGCAGGCGGGTCCCGGGCAGCTCACCGGTGGCCCGGTGCAGAAGGCCACCGATCAGGTGTCCGTAGGTATTGGTGTGGTAGGCGTGGCGGGTCCCAGGCTCCCACCACGGCTCGGTGGCAGCCACGGCGTCGGTCATGGTGGCGAAGTCCCACAGGTCCTCATCCGCCATGGGCCGGCGGATGGCGGGCACCCCCGCCCGGTGACAGAGGGCGTGGCGGACGGTGGCGGAACCCTTGCCGGCGGCGGCGAACTCGGGCCACACCGAGGCCACCGGGTCGTCCAATCCGAGGATGCCCTGGTCGACCAACTGCAGGGCCAGGACCGCCACGACCGCCTTGCCCACCGAGTAGACGTCGACCAGGGTGTCCGGCCGCCAGGTGGTGGTGCGCCCTTCGTCGATCCACCCGCCCACCAGGTCAACGACGTGGTCGCCGCGGTGGAAGACCGACAGTCCCGCTCCGACCTCGCCCCGCTCGACGAAGTTCCTGGAGAACTCCTCGAGCACCGGGCCGAACCGCTGGTCACACGTTCCCGAAACAGGGACGTCGTCGATCCGGGTGGGTGGACCCGGATGGTCGGGTGCGCCAGTCACCGGTCCGGGTTGTGCAGGAACGCCCGGATCTCAGGAAGGGCCGACGGATCCTGGACGAAGAAGGGGTGACCACCTTCGTACACGTGCAACTCGGCACCGGGGATCCGCGAGACGATGGCCTCCGAGTTGACCAGCGGTGCGATCGGGTCGTAACGCCCGCAGCCGACGAATGTGGGACAGGTGACGGCACCCAGGCGATCCCAGACGTCGTGACCGCGGCGTGCCGCCATCTGGGCTCGACGACCGGCAGCCACCTCCGGTCCCTCATCGGCGTCGACCGTGGTCACCAACTCGACAAATTTGCGGTCGGCCGGATGGTCCTCGAGCCAGGCCTCGTCGAACCGGGAATCGAGCAACGTGCGACGGAGTTCGGCCAACCGATCGGGCGGTAGTCCGTCGAGTTCGTGCAGCGGGTACGAGGACCCGCCGGCCCCGCCGGGCGACGTACACAGGAGCACCAACCGCTCCACCTTTCCGGGAGCAGTGACGGCCAGTTCCTGGGCCACCATGCCACCGAAACTCACTCCGAGAACGACTGCGGTGTCCCAGCCCACGGCACCGAGGAGGCCCAGAGCGTCGGCAGCGCATCGGGCCATGTCGTAGGGCCCCGGGGCAGGGCCGCTCGCCCCAAGGCCCCGCTGGTCGTACGCGAGGAGCTCGACGCCTTGGCCGACGAGGCCGAGTAGCGGCCGGGATTGTTCGAGCGTCCTGCCGGAGCCGTTGAGGAACAGCACCTGCGGTCCGGTGCCGACGACCTCGTAGGCCAGGTCGACTCCGTCGATCCTTGCAGTGGGCATGTCGGCCTCCTGGTGGCGGGCGGTGGGCGTCGGCCAGCATGGCACGGGAACCGACACAGACCGCCGGCACGTGGTGGTCGACCTCAGTGTGCTCCGGTCACAGCCAGCATTCCCAGTGCAGCGGCCATGGACAGGGGCACAGCGATGATCCCGAGACGACCCGCTCTGGCGATGGAAGGTCGAGAACCGGCCGCCCTTGCCGCCCGTAGCCAGAGGAACCAGGCCAACGAGCCGGTGGCGAACAGGTTCGGTCCGATATTCAATCCCACCAACAGGGCGAACGGTCGGGGTGGATGGCGAGCCGCCAACAGGGAAGCGGCGGGCAGATTATTTACGACCACGCTGGTGAGGGCGGCCACGACGGCGGTTGACCAGGAGTCGAGGTGCGAGAGCAGCTCGGCAGGCCCGGACCATGACCGACCCAGCGTCCCCAAGGTCACGGCCACTCCGAACAGACCGATGAGCACGGGCAGACCGAGCACCCCCGCGATGTCCTTGCGTCTGTTCCTCTCCCCCCGTGATTGGATTCCGACCACCACAACACCAACCGCCACAACCGGCAGGGCGGGCGATCGGAGGACGAGGACCAGCACGGTCACCGCCGATACGGCGACCAGCCCGAGACCCAGGACCGGCCGCTCGATCCTGAGCACGGGTGCCGCCGAGGTGCGAAGGTCGCGACGGTGGGCGATCGCCACCACAAGAGCCGTGACGATTGCCGCGGCGACCGCCGCCGGCCCCATCTTCCGCAGGAACTCCCCTCCCGAGAGGTGGAGGTGGCCCAGGACGATCAGGTTGGTCAGGTTGGAACCCGGGAGCAGCAGCGACCCGGCATTGGAGAGCAGCAGGCATCCATAGAGCAGTGGCGCCTCGCCTTCACCTCGGCTCTGGGCGGTGTAGATGAGCACCGGCGTCAGGAATGCCACCGAGGTGTCGAGGTTCAGGATCGTGGTGACCGTCACCACGAGCAACATGGCACCGCCATAGAGCACCACCCCGTTCGGTGCCAGGCGGGCGAGTGAGTAGCCGGCAGACGAGAAGAGGCCGTCTTCGTCGGCGACGAGCCCCACCAGCAGGAGGCCGGTCACGAGCACGAACGGGGACCAGTCCTGGGCCGCGGCCTGTCGGGCCAGGTCAGGACTGAGTAGGACGGCCATCAGCGCTCCCATGCCCCCGACAGCGGCCAGGACCCAGCCCGACCGACCAGTGCTGGCAGGTGACCGGGTGTCGTCCACGGTCCACCAGCATGGTCCAGCCTGGAGGTGCGCCTCAGACCTGTTTCCCATTCCGCCCTACAGTGCCGCCATGACGATCGAACGATTCAGTGGACGCAAGGCTCTCGTGACCGGTGGGGCATCGGGCATCGGACGGTGCACGGCCCTCCGGCTGGCCGAAGAAGGTGCGGACGTCGTGGCTGTCGATGTGAACGCCGAGGCGCTGGCGGCGGTGGCGGCCGAGGCCAAGGGGGGACCGGGATCGATCGTGGCCCTGCCCGGGGACGTGTCCACCGAGGATGGGGTCCGGGCCATCGTGTCGGGCGCCCTCGGTACCCTCGGCTCCCTCGACGTGCTGGTCAACGTGGCCGGCATCCTGTCGTTCGGGCACTCCCACGAGGTCACCCTCGACGAGTGGAACCGGTTGCTGGCCGTGAACCTGACCGGCACCTTCCTGATGTCCCGCGAGGCGATCCCGCATCTGCTGGCCACGAAGGGCAACATCGTCAACCTGGCGTCGACTGCGTCCCACGCCGGCCAGCCCTGGGCGGTCGCCTACTCCGCCACCAAGGGCGGTGTGCTGGCCATGACCAGGGAGATCGCCGTCGAGTACGCCGAACAGGGGCTGCGTTGCAACAGTGTGAGCCCCGGGGCGATCGACACGCCGATCACCCTGTCGTTCTCGCTGCCCGAGGGGGCGAATCCCAAGCTGCTGCGGCGGGCGATGCCGCTCGGCGCGTTCGGCACGCCCGAGGGGATCGCTGCGGCCATCGCATTCATCGCCTCGGACGAGGCATCCCACATGAACGGCGCCGATCTGCGCATGGACGGCGCCACGCTGTCCTGACGACATGGACGGCGCCACGCTGTCCTGACGACATGGACGGCGCCACGCTGTCCTGACGACGGGGACGGCGCCACGCTGTCCTGACGAGGGAATTCAGCCCAGGGTCGAGCGCCCGTCGGTGGCCCACCACTCGGCCGTGAGCCTGATGCCGGCGATGGAGGCCCGGGGCACCAGCTCCTCGAAGGAGCGCTTGTACCCGGTGTGGATGATCTTCCACTCGCCGTCCCGCTTAACGTAGTTGTCCTCGTAGAAGGCGGCACCTTGGATGTTCAGCTGGAAGTCGGTGAGGATCACCGTGTCCTCGAGCGCCCACGTCCCTGTCGCCTCGTCCGCGCCTATCAGGTCGATCTCGGGATGGTGGCACCGGTGGCTGCTCAAGAAGGTGGTCGCCCCCATCGACTCCCGGCAGAACGCCATGATGTCGGCTCGGTTCCCGAACTCGTAGAGCCCACCGCCGTAGCGGGCGGTCGCTTCGGGGACGAAGCACGTCTCGAGATCGTCCCACAGCTTCTGATCGATGCAGCGGAGGTACTTGTACTTGAGCCGCTTGATCAGTTCGATCTCTACGAGGTCGTCGGGGGTCATGGAGCGCTCCTGGTTCATGGATTGGTGCTGGACGTGATGGGTCCCATTCGGCCGTGCCGGTGCCGCCGGTCAGCGGATGGTGCCGACTCCCGGAATGAGTGGGAGGTCGAGTGCGGTCACCCACCCGGCCGGCAACTCGTTGACGTAGGGCACGGCGTTGAGGGCCCGCATCCCGGTGGCGAAGCACCCGGCCGCTGCGGCGTCACGGCCACTGCCGTCGCTGAACCGGAAGGCCGTCTCCTGGGTGATGGACGGCGTCCCGTCGACGACCACCCGGTAGACGTCGTTCTCGTTGCCCCGCGGCCAGTCCGGGGCGGCGTCCTGGCCCACCCGATTGATGTGCTCGAGACAGATCCGGGGCTGGCCGCCGATGATGCCGTTGATGGTGAACCGTATGGCCGCCACATTGCCGGCCTCGATCGTGCCCTTGGCCGTCTTGATGGGTACGGGGGTGACCCACTTCTCCCAGGTGGAGGTGATGGCCTCGAGCTCGACACCGACGGCGTGGGCCATCATCGGGACGGTCCCGCCCCACGACATGGCCAGGATCTCGGTGTGCTCGAGCATCGGGGTGTAGTCGGGAGGCATGCCGATCCCCATCTCCACCTCGTAGTCGCCCTCGTAGTTGATGTAGTCCAGAATCTCGAGGGCCCGCACCTCCCGGACCTCGCTGCACAGTCCCATGAGGGTCATCGGGAACAGGTCGTTGGCGAACCCGGGATCGATCCCGGTGGTGAAACAGGACGCTCCGCCGACTTCGCACGCCTCGGTGATCGGGTCGATCCACGTGGGCGGGTTCTGGGTCATGTGCGGCCACACCCAGGGGGTCATGGCGGTCGAGCAGACATCGACGCCGGCCCGAAGGAAGGCTCCCATCAGCGCGATGTTGTCGTCCGCCTTGGCCGCCGTCGGGCCGTAGTGCACGAGTGCATCGGGGGCCAGGCCCACCAGAGCGTCGATGCTGTCGGTGGCGGTTATGCCCACAGGGTCGATCCCGCAGATGGCACCGACGTCCGACCCCACCTTGTCCGGATTGGAGACGCCGACACCGACCAACTCGAAGCGTGGGTGCCGGAGGAGTTCGGGGATGACCATCCGCCCGACGAATCCCGTGCCCCAGACGACGACCCTCTTCGGGGTCCTCCCACTCACCGGAACATCTCGCCGGCATTGACCAGGAGGTACTGCCCGGTTACCGCTTTGGCGTGGTCCGAGGCGAAGAAGGCGACCACGTCGGCCACCTCGCCGTCCTCGGTCATCCGGCGCAGGGGGAACGTGCCTACGACGTCATCCAGCGCCTGCTCGACCGTCTTGTCCTCGTTCTTGGCCCGCCAGTTCATCAGCATCTCGACCGGAGGACCCCACATCCAGGAAGGGATCACCATGTTGCACCGGATGTTGTCCGGGCCGAGCTCGTCGCAGAGGTAGTACATGGCCGACAGCAGAGCGCTCTTGGACGCGGCGTAGCCGCCCTGGGGCATCTGGGGAGCGAACATCGACTGGGAGCCGATCAGGACGACGCTGCCGCCCCCGCTCTCCTTCATGGCCGCCGCCGCCGGTCGGATCACGTTGATGGCACCGAGGACGTTGGTTTCGAACGCGGCCCGCCAGTCCTCGAACTTGAGGTCGTAGAGCCCACCCCATGCGTTCTCGAACGCCGCCACCTGCACCAGGGCGTCGACGGTTCCGAAGCGTTCCTTGGCCGTCTCCACCAGAGCGGTGCACGAGTCGGCGTCGGTGATGTCGGTCACCTGCGAAGCCACCTTCTTGCCGGTCGGGTCGAGTTCTGTGGCGATGGTCTGGAGGGTGTCTTCGGTCCGTGCCGCGATCACCACGTTGGCGCCTTCGCGGAGGGCAGCTGCGGCGCACTCGCGCCCCAGGCCCCCGCCCACGCCGGTCACCACTACGGTCTTGCCTTCGAGGATCATCGCACCCGTCTATCGGGTCGACACCGACGGTGTCAATCGTCCAGGGCCATAGCAGATCTGGCTCCCTGGCGGGGCGGATGGGACCTTCGGCCCTGTCCGACGCAGCTTGTCGGCACCAATATGGAGGGGTGCCCCATTTGGGGCTCTGTCGCAAATGAGGAGAGCACGCCGATGGAACTCACCTTGACTGAGCCGGAAGCCACAGAAGTGCGCGACCTGATCGACGGGTCGCTCGCCGACCTCTCCAGCGAGATCGCCGACACCGACAATCCCAGCTACCGCATGGCATTGAAGGAGCGCCGCATCCGGCTGCAGGCCGTCCGGCTCCAACTCGGACTCATCGGCAGCCGGATCGGCTGAGCAGTAGGGCGTTGGCGGGCCGAATGGCGCTGACGCCGACTACCGGCGACGGGAAGTGACATCCAGCGCCGTCGTGGCGACATTCCACATGTTGTCGCCCACGCTGACCGTGACCCCCGGTGGGACTATCTCGTCGATGCGGTCGAGTACGTCGTCCGACAGTTCGATGCCGTCGGCGGCAAGGTAGCCGTCCAAGTGTTCCATGGTGCGCGGACCGATGATGGTGGACGTGACCGCCGGGTGTCGAATGGCGAAGGCAACCGCCATCTGCACGAGCGTGAGCCCGGCTTGGTCGGCGAGGGCGCCAAGGGCGTCGGCGGCGTCGAGCTTGGCGGCATTGTCCGGGTTGCCGGCGTCGAAGCGCCCAGGCCAGCGTTGTGACCGGGCGGGGGATCCCGGCCCACTGATTTCCTGCCCCTTTCGGTATTTTCCCGACAGCCAGCCACTGGCCAGTGGGCTGTAGGCCAAGACGCCCATCCCGTAACGCCGGCACGTCGGTAGCAGGTCGTACTCAATTGCCCGGGTCAGCAAGGAGTAGGGAGGCTGCTCGGTGCGAAACCGCTCGTGACCGCGGCGATCGGCGACCCATTGGGCCTCGACGATCTGAGAGGCGGGGACTTTCGACGCGCCGAAGGAGCGGATCTTGCCGGCTCGCACGAGGTCAGACATAGCGCCCAGCGTCTCATCGATATCGGTATCGGGATCGGGAACACCCACCTGGTAGACGTCGATCCAGTCGGTCTGAAGCCGGCGAAGTGAGCCCTCGACCGCTTCGGTGATCCACCGGCGACCGGCCCCGCGGTGGTTGGGGTCTGAGTCCATCGGAAGTCCGAACTTGACCGCCAACACGACGTTGTCGCGCCGACCGGCTGAAAGCGCCTGGCCGAGAATCACCTCCGACTCGCCGGCGGAGTAGCCATCGGCGGTGTCGATGAAGTTGATCCCGGAATCCAGCGCCTTGTGGATGATGCGAACTGCGTCTTCGTGGTCGGAGTTGCCAAAGGCGCCGAACATCATGGCGCCCAGACAAAGCTGGCTGACCGAGACGCCGGTGCGTCCCAGTGGTCGGTAATCCATGGAGAATCTCCTTGTGGGGTCGCCGCGAGCCGGTCGCGACGGGTCGTGTGGTCTGATGCCTCAATAAGCGGAGAGGCTGTCCATTTCACTGTATCGATTATCGGATAGCCTGTCCACTTAGACTCCGATGTCTTCGAACCCGATGCCCCCACCCCCCAAGCGTGCCGACGCCGAGCGCAACCGCGACAAGATCCTGAGCGCCGCGTCTGACGCGTTCGCCGATCCTGATGCTGAGGTGTCGATGGCCGAGATCTCGCGACGCGCCGGGGTCGGGATGGCGACGCTCTACCGCAACTTTCCCGGCCGTCGAGAACTGCTCGAGGCCCTCTATGCCGAACGGATCGGAGCCCTTTGCCGGGTCGCCGAGATCGCTGACGGCGAAACGCCTGGTGCGGCGTTCGTGACCTGGCTGAACCAGTTCTTCGCCTTCGTCACTTCCAAGCGAGCTATTGCCGCCGAGTTACTCGAGCGGTCGGACGGCACCAACCCGTTATTGGGAGAAGGACGCGCCCGGGTGCTCGCCGCAGGCCGGCCGCTCCTCGTGGCCGCACAACGCTCTCACGAGGTCCGCAGTGACTTCACGCTGGAACAGATCACCGACATGGTCGTCGCCATCGCCAAGATCCACGGTGACTTCTCCTACGTCGAGCCGATTCTGCAGGCCGCGCTCGACGGGCTTCGCCCTATCAACCGAGGAAGCTGAGGCGCACCGTCCGGTGGGGATTGTCCCCGTTGGTGTCGACCAGCACGACGCTCTGCCAGGTGCCGAGCATCGGCGTCCCGTCCAGGACGGGCACGGTCAACGACGGGCTGACCAGGGCGGGCAGGACGTGGTCGGCACCGTGACCGGGTGAGCCGTGGCGATGGCGGTAGCGGTCGTCCCGGGGGAGCAGGTGCCCGAGGATGTCGACCAGGTCTTCCTCGGAACCGGAGCCCACCTCGAGGAGCGCGAGGCCGGCCGTGGCGTGCGGGGCGAAGACACTGGCGAGCCCGTCGCCGCGACCTCGACAGAACCGGTTCAGATCAGGAGTCAGGTCGACCACCTGGCGGTCCTGGACGGTGAGGTGCAGCAGTTCAGAATCCATGGCCCATCCTCGCGCCACACCCCGCCGGTAGGGTGCGCCTATGACTGCCGCCGGAACGACCACGGGCGCACGGTGCCCATGGGCCGAGAGCTCCGATGCCATGCGGGCGTACCACGACGCGGAATGGGGTGTGCCGTCCCACGACGATCAGCATCTGTTCGAGTTCCTCGTGCTCGAGGGCGCACAGGCCGGGCTGTCGTGGTCCACCATTCTGGCCAAGCGTGAGAACTACCGGGCCGCGTTCGCAGGCTTCGATCCGGCGGTGGTGGCCGGCTTCGATGAGACCAAGCTGAACGGGCTGTTGGAGGATCCGGGCATTGTCCGCAACCGGTTGAAGGTGCACGGCACGGCCCGTAACGCGCGGGCGTTCCTGGCCGTCCAGGAAGAGCACGGTTCCTTCGCCGACTTCCTGTGGTCGTGGGTCGATGGCACGCCGGTGGTCCACCATCGCCCCCCGGGGGAGAGTCTCCCCGCCACCACCGAACTGTCGGACCGGTTGAGCCGCGATCTGAAGCGGCGCGACTTCACCTTCGTGGGTCCCACGATCGTCTACTCCTACCTGCAGTCGGTGGGGGTGGTCGACGATCACGTGGCCGGGTGCCCGGCAATACGACCGTCCTGAACCGCTGGGCCACCGAACAGGACGGCGCCACCGATCAGAACCGGGCCAGGTCGGCCACCACCTCGACCAGCCGGGCGCACTCCTCTTCGGTGTTGAAGTAGTGGGGTGAGGCCCGCACGATGGCTTCGGGCCGGGCCCCGCCCATGTCCAACCGGGCCGCGCCGGCCTCGGTGACCGACACGTTGACGCCGGCAGCCGTCGCCGCCCCCTTGATCACAATGGGCTCGACCCCCGCCGCCGTGAAGGTGACGATGCCACTGCGACGGGAACCGCCGTCATGGACGGACACTCCGTCGGCCGAGGCGAGCTCAGCCCGGAGGAACTCGGCGATCCGGTTGACCTGGTCGTAGATGGCATCGATCCCGAGCGCCAGGGCGTGGTCGATGGCCGTACCCAGCCCGAGGTGGACGGCCACCGGGTACTCGAAGGGCATGAACCGGGCCGCCCCGGGCTGGAGCCGGTAGTGGCCGGCGTCCTCCCACCGGGCCGAGGACCCGTCGATCCCGGGTGGCCGGAGCGACTCGACCAGGTCGGCCCGGACGTAGAGCAGTCCTGACCCCCGCGGACCCCGCAGCCATTTGCGCCCGGTGGCGGTGGCCACGGCACACCCGATGCGGACCACGTCGACCGGGAGCTGGCCGACGCTCTGGCAGGCATCGAGGAAGAACAGGGCACCGGCATGACGGCAGCGGTCACCGACCTCCGCCACCGGATTGACCAGCCCGCGGTGGGTGCCCACGTGGGTGGCGCTGACCAGGGCCACGTCGCCGACGGCCAACTCGGAGGTCAGTGCTTCCAGGTCGATGGTCCCGTCGGCGACGGCGGGCACGACATCGATGGCCGATCCGGTGATCTGGGACACCTGGAGCAGACCGAGGTAATGGCTGTCGTAGGTCTGCCGGTCGACCAGGACCCGCCGGCCGCTTGGGAGCCCACCACCGAGGGCCAGCCCCCAGAGGGCCTTGGTCCATCCCTCGGTGTCCGACCCGGTGAGCGCTACCTCCTCTGACCGCGCCCCGAGTAGCCGGGCGGCCGATGTTGCGACTGCGTCGATCCGGTCCGACTCGGCCGCGGCCGCTTCGTACCCGCCGATGATCGCTTCGAGCCGCAGATGGGCGATCACGGTGTCGAGGGTGGCCGTAGTGGGCAGGGCCGCCCCCGCATTGTTCAGGTGGGCCACCGCCGCGCACCCTGGGGTGGCCGCCCGTTCGGCTGCGATGTCGAGGGGGGTCGCCACGTTCTGGACGCTAGCGCTGCTCCTGTCCCGGGCCATCGGACCAGGGTCGGTGGCCGGTTGCCCGTTCACAGGTCACCGGGTGCCCCCCATTAGGGTCGAGGAATGGATGCCGGTCCCACAGCCAACCCGCCGACGGTACCGGCCAGCGCGCTCCGGCCCTCGGACGGGACGGCCGACGAACGCACCGTGGATCCTGACCCACTGGTGCAGTTCGGGCACTGGTACGACCGGGCAGCCGAGTTGGTCCACGCCCCCGAAGCGATGGCCCTCGCCACTTCGGACGCCGCCGGCCGACCGTCGGCGAGGATGGTGCTCCTCAAATCCTGGGATGGGGACGGATTCGTCTTCTACACGAACTACGACGGGCAAAAGAGCCATGACCTGTCCGCCAACCCCGAAGCAGCCCTGCTCTTCTATTGGGAGCCACTCGGGCGCCAGGTCCGGATCGAGGGCTCGGCCACCCGGACCACGGACGAGGAGTCCGATGCCTATTACGCCACCCGCGGGGTCGCCAGCCGAATCGGCGTCTACGCCTCCCACCAGAGCCGACCGGTGGCCGATCGCCGGACGCTCGACTCCCAGGTGGCCCGGTGGACGGCCGAGTTCGCCGACGGCGACGTCCCCCGTCCCCCGTGGTGGGGAGGATGGCGGATCACGCCCCGGGCCTTCGAATTCTGGCAGCAGGGAGTGGACCGCCTCCACGACCGGGTCCGATACGAGGGCGACGGTGCCGGGTGGACCATCCGGCGGCTCCAGCCCTGACCACCACCGCACCCGCGGTGTGCGCCATCGGTGACCGGTACTGCACGGCGCCGCCCTACCCGGGGATCCGATCGGTGGCGGGCGGTATGTTCTGCCCATGGCAGATGACACCGCACTGGTCGAGGAACGGACCACCCAGCTCCTGGACGAGGCCGACCCGAAGAGGGTCCCGGTCGAGGAGTTCCGGGGTCGCCAGTTCGAGCTCGGTCTGGCCTGGATCTCGTTCCCCGAGGGCTATGGCGGATTGGGCCTACCGCCCAATCTGCAGCGGATCGTCGATCGAAGGGTGGCCGCGGCCGGAGCGACACCGATGGGCGCCCGGGAGTTCTTCGGCCTGACCATGGCCGGCCCGACCATGGTGACCCACGGGTCCGACGAGCTGAGATCGCGGCTCCTTCGTCGTACCTTCACCGGCGAGGAGGCGTGGTGCCAACTGTTCAGCGAGCCGGGATCGGGATCCGACCTGGCCAGCCTGGCCACCCGGGCGGTACGCGATGGCGACGAATGGGTCATCACCGGGCAGAAGGTGTGGAACACCCTGGCCCACATCGCCGACCGGGGAATGCTGGTGACCCGCACCGACCCCGATGCTCCCAAGCACAAGGGGATGACCTATTTCGCCCTCGACATGCATGCACCGGGCGTCGAGGTGCGCCCGCTCCGTCAGATGACCGGTGAGGCCGAGTTCAACGAGGTCTACATGACAGAGGTCCGGGTGCCGGACGCCGACCGGATCGGTGACGTGGGCGAAGGGTGGCGGGTGGCGATGACCACCCTGTCCAACGAGCGGACCACGATCGGCGGTGGTGGCGGCGCCCCGTCACAGGGTTCGGGCTCGATCGCCGAGGCGGTCCGGATCTTCCAGTCCAAGGGCGAGTACGGAACCGCGGTCGAGCGCGACCGGCTGATGCAGCTGTGGATCGAGACCGAGGCCCTGCGCCTGACCAACATGCGCGCCGCCCAGAACCGCAGGGCGGGGAACCCGGGACCCGAGGGTTCGATCGCCAAGCTGATGTTCGCCGAGATCAACAAGCGGGTCTTCGAACTGTGCATCGACATGCAGGGTGCCGACGGGCTGATCGACTACGACTACACCATGCGCCGGTCGGAGGGCCTGGGCCTGGTCGGTCCCCCCGGCAGTTCGCGCAAGTACTTCCTACGGTCCCGGGCCAACTCGATCGAGGGCGGCACCTCGGAGATCCAACGCAACATCCTGGGCGAGCGCATCCTCGGGCTCCCCGGCGACGTGCGGGTCGACAAGGAGCTCCCGTGGTCGAAGGTCCCCCGCAGTTGACCATCTCCCCGACCTGGGGACCCCGATGACCGACGCCCGACAGTTCCTCGGGATGGAGGAGCTGGGCGACCGGCTCCACTGGCGGATGCCGGTGGTGCCCGAAGTGACCACCCCCGGCAATTTCCTCTTCGGCGGGTGCGGGCTGGGCGCCGCACTGGTCGCCCTCGAGGCCGCCAGCGGTCGGCCCACGGTGTGGTCGACAGCCCAGTACCTGTCCTTTGCCCCGACCGGGTCGGTCCTGGACCTGACGGTGACCCTGGCCGCCGAAGGCCGCCGGGTCACCCAGGCTCGTGCCGTGGGTCGGGTGGGCGATAGGGAAATACTCACCGTGAACGCCGCACTGGGGCTGCCCGGACCGACCGAGACCGACGGCGTGTGGGACCAGCCACCATCGGTCTCCCGGCCAGAGGACTGCCCACCACGTCGCCTGCCGTCGTTCCTCAAGAACTCGATCTTCGATCGGATCGACGTCCGGGTGGCCAAGGGCCGCACCTTCGAGGAGATCATCGCCGACGAGGGAATCCCCGGCGAACCGGACAGCGCCCTGTGGGCCCGGGTCCCCGGACACCTGGAGCCATCGGCGGCGACCCTCGCCATCCTGGGTGACTACGTGACCGGTGCCCTCGCCCAGCCCATCGGGCGGCGGACCATGTCCCGCAGTCTCGACAACACCTTGCGGGTGGTCCGCCTCGAGCCCACCGAATGGGTGCTGTGCGACATCCGCATCCAGGCGCTGGCTGCCGGCTACGGGCAGGGAACCGCCTACCTGTGGTCGGAGACGGGTGGCCTGTTGGCCACTGCCAGCCAATCGATGAGCGTGCGGATCGCCCCGCCGATGCCGTAGCCCGGGCCGCTCGGCGGCGTCACCTAATCTCCTGGAGATGATCCATACCCGAACCGACAGGGGATCCCGATGAAGATCAGCACCATGCTCAGCTACGCCGGCGGCTTCCGGAAGGCGGCGGCCGAAGTGGCGGAGATGGAGAAGGCCGGCCTGGACCTGGTCTGGGTGGCCGAGGCCTATGGCGTGGACAGTCCGAGCCAGATGGGTTACCTGGCCGCTCTGACCGAGACGGTGGAGATCGGTTCGGCCATCCTGCCAGTGTTCACCCGGACCCCGACGCTCATCGCCATGACCGCGGCAGGCGTGGACGCCCTGTCCGAGGGCCGGTTCCACCTGGGTCTCGGCTCCTCGGGCCCGCAGGTCATCGAAGGGTGGCACGGCGTTCCCTTCGACGCACCGCTGGGTCGGACCAGGGAAATCGTGGATATCTGCCGCAACGTGTGGGCGCGGGAGGCTCCCCTCGAGCACCACGGCAGGTACTACGACATGCCGCTACCGGCGGGCGAGGGCACCGGTCTGGGCAAGGCCCTCAAGATCATCGGCCGGCCGGTCCGGCCGCGCATCCCGATCTGGATCGCCTCCCTCGGCCACAAGAACGTGGCCATGACGGCCGAGATCGCCGATGGCTGGATCCCCATGCTCTTCGTTCCCGAGAAGGTCCATGAGGTGTGGGGCGCGTCACTCGAGGAGGGCAGGGCCAAGCGCGACCCGTCGCTCGACCCGCTCCAGATCACCGTCGGCGGGATGGTGGCCATCGGCGAGGGTGACGACGTGCTGGCGTTGCGGAATCTGGCCCGACCGATGGTGGCCCTGTACGTGGGCGGCATGGGTGCCAAGGGTCACAACTTCTACAACGATGTGGTGAAGCGTTACGGGTACGAGGCGGAAGCCGAAAAGATCCAGGATCTCTATCTCGACGGCAAGAAGGCCGAGGCCGAGGCCCTGGTGCCGGACGACCTGCTGGAGTCGATGTCGTTGTGCGGTCCCGAGAGCTACGTGGCCGAGCGGGTCGCGGCGTTCAACGAGGCCGGTGTGACCCACCTCCAGGTGATCCCGGTCCCGACAGGCGACCAGACCCAACTCGACATCATCGCCAAGGTCAAGGGCATGATCGGCTAGCTGGAACAGCCCCGGTCTCCCGGGGCCGCACCCGTTCAGGTCCGCCTGAGGGTCCTACTCGTCAGAGACGAGCTCGCCCGGCTCGACCGTGTCGAGCGAGAGAAGTGAGTCGAGCTGGGAGGCCATCTGCTCGATCTCGTCCGCCTCGTAGTAACTCCGGTTGAGCGTCAGGGTCAGCTGGCTCTGCACCAGGGCCAGTGCATCTTCGGCAGCGGCAGCGGCGTCGTAGACCGAGAACAGCCGGGCCTGCATGGCCTGAGCCGAAATGAAGCGGGTGCCGCGGCTGGCCGCCTCGGCGGGCAGGGAGCGCAGGGCATCGCCGGGCGTGCCCGTCGCGGGGGTGGCGGTCTCCTGTTGGGTCTCGTGCTCCTGGTCCATTGTCCTCTGCCTTTCCTGGTCCGAGTGACGACGTCACTGCGGGATACATCTATTCAACACCCCTGGTGTGCCAATTCATCCCATGCTCACGTTCCGTCACTGGACTGCAACCGTCCCGGCCACGGTCGGTGCTGGTCCAGTGTGCGCTGCGTCGGATTCCTCTGCGATTCCGCCAGGTCCGATTCCTCTGCGATGATGACCCACCGTTACCGCTCACCACCGGGCGGATCGAACCTGAAGGACCGGAAGCATGGAAGGCCCCATCACCGAAAGCGCCCGAGAGGCGATGCTGCAGGCGGCCCTGTCCCGGGTAGGCGTGCAGGAGCTGCGTGACTCGTTGCAGGCGGTGGCCGATCCCCGATACCCGATCTCCAAGCCGATCGCCAGCGCCCTGGCCTCGTTGCGCAAGCATCGGGACCCGCTGTCGGTGCTGGGCAAGGTCCAGTACCGGGCGGCACTGCCCTACGCCGCCGCCGTCCTGTCAGAGCCGTGCTTGGCCGCCGTTATCGAGGTACTCGGCGAGCACGCCGACGAACCGACCCGTGACCAGCTCCTCGAGGCGGTCGATGCGGTGGGCACCGATTACGACGACGTGACGGTCGCCTTGATGCTCGCCTCGGTGGCCGACGGAGACATGGCCGCGTCCGACCTGTGCTTCACCGTCTTGGATACCGAGGAACGCTTCGGGTTGACCGACTGGGCCCGGTTCGAACGGACCGCACCGTCGCCCTCCGAGCCGAAGCAGGCATCCGCCGTGTCGCCGGAACAGCGTGATGCCCGGCGGGCCAAGAAGCAGCGCGATGCTGACGAACGACGCCGGCAGTCCGAAGCGAAGGCCAAAGCCGCCGAGCAGGTCCGTCAGGCCCGGAAGAAGGAGCGGGCTGCTGCCGGCGAGCGCCGGTCCGAGGGTACGACGACGGGACCTCCGACTGCGTCCATCGCCCCGTCGCTGGGTAGGCGACGTGCCCTCCTCACCCCGATGGAGGAGGAGGAGTTCGACCGTGACGACCCGTGGTCGGCCGGGGTCGTGCTGGTATGGGTCCGCTTCGACGATGTCGATCCCGACGAGCCGGACCTCGAGGGCAAGATCCGCCCGTGCGTGGTCATCGCCGGCTCGTCCACCCATCTGCTCGTCCGTCCCGGCTACTCGCAGGGGGGCGTGAAGAGCCGGGACTGGAAGTCGGTCCCGGTTCGGTACTGGCGCAAATCAGGATTCGACCAACCGACCTGGATCGACGTCGTCGCCGTCCGGGTGCCGCGCCCGTCGGAGGGTCCGACCGGGTGGCTGGAGCCGGACGACTGGAATGCCCTCTGGTAGTTCGTAGCCTCCGCTCGCCTAAGGCGGTGGTCCTGGGAACGCATGACGATCGAATCGCTCTTCGACGTCCCTGTCGGCGCCCCGCTAGCTAGCGCCGGAGAGTGACGATCTCTCTTCCCTCTACGGCAGAGTTCAGTATTCGACCTGTCCTTCCGGAGTGGCTCTGTACTTCCTGGGATTGTGGACCACGACAATCGATGGACCGGGACCCAACTTTGGCCGGGTCGCGTACGCACCGCTTTCTCAGCCGATCAATCCGGCCGACATCACTGGATCAGGTTTGCATCCGTGGGTGCGTCTGGTGATCTGGCTCGCACTCACAGTCGTCTGGGTCGGTTTCGGCGTCTTGCTCCTGCGCTCTCCCAGCTCGCCAGCCGCTGATGAACCTGCTGTATCGACTGACTGACTCGACTGGATCACATCCCCGGCGATGTGGGGCGGTCTCCTAAACTTCGTCCGCTCTGGGTGTGGACTTTCGGCCCACAAGCCAGTAGACCGCTGAGTTCCCTATCTGCAACGGAGTGAACACCCTCCAGAACCAACGTGGTCCACGAATCTGGGCTTCGCTTCGGTGACGGAGATCCCGTAGGGTCGCCGCCGTCACAACGACGTGAAGGACCAGCAATGCTACGAGGACCGGGCGGCTCGGCTTCCAACGGTTCACGGCTTGATCGTACGGCCGCATCTTGCCCCGCCGATCCGATGTTCGGTGATAGGCCCTCGGGAATGGCAATGTCGTAGGGACCACCACCCCTCTGCTACCGATGACATTGATGCCCGGCGCACGTCACAATGGAAGGCGCCGACTCCGAGAAGCCTCGCCGGACTGCCAGAAGGGAGACATGATGGACGTCATCAACTTGGGTGCGACAGACGGGCTGCCGCCGGTGGACTGGACGACCATCGTCGAGAAGCTCGATGCCGGTTCGTCACCAGCACCCGATGCACACAACGCTCGCACGACGTGGCTCTCGACGGTGAACGTGGACGGAAGCCCGCACGTTACTGCTGTCGGCGCGCTCTGGCTGGACGGGTGCTTCTGGTTCCAGACTGGATCGGGCACCCGGAAGAGCCGCAACGTCGCCCGTGACCGGCGCTGCTCCCTGGCAGTGTCGATTCTTGATGCAGATGTCGTCGCCGAAGGCGAGGCAGAGCCGGAAACCGACCCAGCCACACTGACGCGCCTCGCCAAGGCCTGGGCGGACCAGGGGTGGCCCGCCGAACTGGATGCGACCGGGACCGGCATTACCGCCCCGTTCAACGCTCCCTCACAGGGACCACCACCGTGGAATGTATTCCGTATCAAGGCGCATTCCGTGACCGTGGTACTGGGCACCGAGCCGGGCGGACTGACTCGGTTCAGGTTTTAACCTCACCACGTGACTTCGCTTGAAGTTGCGCACCAATTCTCGGGGGAAGACTCGCAACATGGCGACCAGCGAACGCGACGTGCGGATCGGTGACCGCGTGCTCCGGGTCCGTGAGTCCGGTGATCTCGATGGGAGCCCGATCATCTACTTCCACGGCACGCCGGGTTCCCGTCTCGACATCGTCTGGGGCGAGAACAAGGCCGCTGAGCATCATGTGCGGCTGGTGACCTTCGACCGCCCGGGCTACGGAGGCTTGAGCATTTCTCCGTTCGGCCTTACCGCCGTTGGCGAGGTCGCCTGTCAGATCGCCGACGAGCTCGGCATCACCCGCTTCGCCACATTCGGCATGTCCGGCGGCGGCCCATTCTCGCAGCCACAACGGCGGTTGCGCCGGACCGGGTCACAGCTGTCGGCGTGGCCTCGGGGGTTGGCCCTATCATGGAGGTCCCCGGGTCCGACGACCTGATCGACGTCGCCGACAGAGCGGCGCACGCCCTCCTGCCGGGCGATCCCGCGGCCGCAGCTGCCATGTTCGCCGAGTCGTTCGAGCCAATGATCGGGGACATCTTTGCTGACGACGCCGACGAGTCCGAGGGCACAAGCGACTCCGGGGACCAGGGTGACGGCGAGGGCGGGTTCGAACCTCCTTTCAGCCGGCGGGACAAGGAGATCCTGGCCGACCCGTCCTTTGGGCCACTCTTCAATGCCTCGCTGCGCGAAGGTCTTCGGAACGGCGCCGCCGGCTGCGGCTGGGACAACGTGGCCTGGATCGGCCATTGGGACATCGAACTGGCGGCAATCTCCTGTCCGGTCAACCTCTGGTATGGCGAAGAGGACCACGGTCCCGCCAGACCAGCCCTCGGCCGGTGGCTGCACGAGCACTTCCCGACCTCAGAGCTGACGCTCCGGGCTGGCGAGGGGCATTTCGGCTTCTTCGACCACTTCGCCGAGATGCTCGATACGCTCGCAGTGCGGACCTGAACCTCCACTGCCGGTCATCGGCACGAGCAAGTATCCAGCAGTCGGTCTGGCATTTGGCCAGTTAGGAGTGCTGATGATCGAGCTGAGTGTGCGGCTCGCTCGCAAGGGTCGCTGGATGAGCCGCTGATCCGGTGTTCGGGTGCGCCCGCACCGATCAGGTCGGAGGCGGCCTCTGGCAGATCCGGGCCTCACTAGCTGCGAAACACTCCCGTGAGTGGCGGCCAGTTCGGCCGTGCAACACCGGTATCGTTGAGCATGCTCGAACCTGCCCAAGGGCTCTCTCCTGAGACCCTCGAGGCTCTGGCGGAGTTGGAGGTCGATACAGTCGCCGCCGACGGCGGGCGGCTCAAACTGGAATGGAGCACTCTCAGATCCCGCTCGGGCGACGAGGTGAACGACCTCCTCTGGTGGGAGCAAGGAAAGCTGGTCGGCTTCATTGGCCTCTACACGTTCGGCGCAACCGCCGTTGAGGCTGCGGGAATGGTGCATCCGGACTTCCGTCGGAGGGGAATTGGGTCCAGCCTGCTCGACGAGGTAATCGTTTTGTGCCGAGAGAGAGACCACGACAAGCTGCTGCTCGTCATACCACGGACGTCGGTCGGCGGGAGATTCTTGGCCGAGGCGAATGGCGGTGTCTTTGACCACTCTGAGCACGCTCTGGACCTCTATGGAGAGGTGGCTAACGGCCCGTCGGATACGTCCCTCAACGTGAGGACGGCACGGAGCGACGACATTTCAGACGTCGCCCGCATCCTCACCGAAGCCTTCGGTCACCCGTGGCGTCCACCGGACCCTGAATCTCCACAGGAGCCGACGCTCGTGGCGGAGTGTGACGGAACAGTTGTTGCGACCTTGCGGGTCCACAAATCCCAACAAGAGTGGGGCATTTACGGTTTCGCGGTTCAACCCTCGCACAAGGGGAGGGGCATTGGAAGGGGTCTCCTTCGCAGAGTCTGCAGTCAAGCGAACGAGGCTGGCGTGAAGCGCGTACATCTTGAGGTTGAAGTCGACAACGACCGAGCACTCGGCCTCTATACATCCTTGGGCTTCAGGCGGTCGTCGACGGAGGACTACTTCTGCGTTCCGATTTGAGTCACAGTTCCTTCCGCGCGAACAAAACCTGTCCGAACGGTGATCAGGAACAAGGTGACAATGTGACCTTCAGATCTTGGCCAGGAATTAAGGCTACCGACATGGGAGAAAGGATGGCAGGGTCGGACGTGATCACGTAGTTCCCGGGTGAAAGAGGCGGCGGGTGACCACTTCGACGATCTCGAGTTGAATGCACTCATCGGCTTCGCAATCGTCACCGACGGCGCAGCAGCCCTGCACGTCCCGGTGGCACTGGCGGGGACGCTCGACGAGATGGCCGAGGAACTGGGGTGGCGACGTGAGGACGACGGGATCTCATAGTGGTCGATCGAGTCTGACGCCTGGGAGACGCTGGGGCCCATCGTGTCCGCACTTGCCGGTCAGTGAATCAATGCGCACCGTTACCCAGGTCGGCCAGCCCTAGGTGCGCACGCTCCCGTGCTAGCGCAATCGTTGACGCGACGCAGTAGCGGCATAACATGTGGTCCTGAGCGATCCAGAACGCCATGCCGACCGGCTTCTGCAGTACTCAAAGAAGCTCCGAACGGAGTTCGGTGCTCCTGTGGGGTCTGATGACCCCCGCTTGATGCTCGCCGAGAACTGGTTCTCCAAACACGAAGTCCTTGTGGTTGCGCTGTGCCACCTGATGGAACATGCATGGAACGTGCAGTGGGCGGGAGACGCGATTCGGAGAGATTTCTGGCTCCCTTCCCAGCTCCAACTCGCCGGTGAGCCGATTTACGATGCAGAGGCCGAACGCGACGGGACGCGGCTGCTTCTGGAGGCAGTCGGACACCCCGGCGGGTCGGACATCGAACCGTACGCAGACGACTTGGATCATCCTGAGCACCTAGAGCAGAGGAACTCAGTCGCCTTCGCCAGGTTCTCCAATGCGCTCTTCACCGGGCCTGGACTCGAGAAGGCCAATCCCGACGCGATTGTTGTCCAGGCATTCCCTGTGCATGGGCTCTATCGAACCTACGTCCCTCGGGCATTCAACATGGGGCTTCAAGGTCGAGTGGGACTGTGGTTCGTCCAGCCGGACGGAACCGTGCGTTCCGGACCCTAAAGGAAGAGCAAACCCCCTCGATCAACCACGCACCACTTGGCGCCGGCCTGAATTCTGCGTCGCCGTGAGCATGGGATCCGTTTTGGCAGACGCCGCGGCTAGTTCGTAGCGTTTAGAGATCCGGACGGGGTAGCTCGCTAAGTGCCAGCCGTCGGCTCCGGCTGATGGGCTTTACTCCGAAGAGCTTCCTGTCCGGTCCTTGCCGCGAGTGGCTCGCCACTTATCATCACGCTCCGATCAGCGAAGCCCACTGAGCCACTCGGCCACGATCGCTGCCGCCTCATCCTCGCTCTTGCGCATGCCGTGATCCCCATCTACGAAGACCAAGGTGACCGCGCCCGGAATGGCGGCAGTCTCCCGCTCCAGTTCGGTTGGCGTGGCGAACGCGTCGCGACGGCCCGAAACGAACAGGCAGGGCACCTGCAAGTCGGGAAAGTGGGAGGTCCGGAGCTGATCGGGTTTCCCCGGCGGATGCAGGGGATAACTCACCAAGACCAGTGCTCGACCCCTGAGCCCTTCGGCGACGGCCATTGAGGACATGCGACCACCGAAGGATCGGCCGCCGACGGCGATTCGGCCCGTCGAGACACCTAGCCGTGAGGCCAGGGCCTCAGCCGCGTGGCGCACGGTGGCGATGCACACAGCCCGTGGGTCGGTGCGCCGCTTTCCGGCGGCCTGCGAAGGAAACTCGACCCGCTCCACAGTGATGCCCTTGGCTGTTAATGCTTGGTCGATGGCGAGCAACCCGGACTGCTCGCGTCCTGCGCTAGCTCCCGGAGCAACAACGAGGCCGGCTGGTGGCTTCCTGGGCATAGCGCCCATAATGGCCGATCAGGACAGGACCTTCGGATTCACTCCACGGCGCAACTGCCGTGTAGGTAGGCATATCCGGTGATCGGGGGCACCGAAATCCGTCCAGAGATGGACGAGGAGGCGTCTATAGGTCCCGTTCGTAGACGTACATCACGGGGCCGTCAGACCCACCTATCCGGTTCGAAAATCCAAAACTCTCGTAAAGCCGACGGGCCCCGGTGTCAGGTTCGTCAACTTCGATGTTCATCGTGTCGGCTCCTCGCTTACGAGCCTCGCTCATGGCTGCATCCATAAGTGCCCTCCCGATCCCCAGGCGGCGAAACTGACCAGGAACGAACAGCTCGGCGAGGTAGCACTCATAGCCCCTGCTCCAAATCGACCTGCGGAACCTTAGGACCGCAATGCCATCGGGCCCATCACCCGCAAGCAACACCAGCGTGTCGCCATCATTTAGTAGAAGACGAATACGCTCGGCCAAGGCCAGAGCTGTGGGAGTTGGTTCGTTGAATTCGACATTGAAATCGTGAAGGAGTCGAGCAGCCGATTCAGTGTCGTCAGCACCAGCAATGCGAACCGTGTGTTGGTGCCCTGCGCTCACACCGCCTGACAGTAGCCACAATACCGGCGTTGTGAGGCACCTTGACTTGCCCCAGGCGCTCGACCTGCAGCGACAGGGCCGGTCAAGCTCGACCGGAGGTCGCCCGTGGGAGGCACGTTGACGGGTCTTGGCGTCCTCAACCATGTCCGCCCGTGGATGGCTATCGCCGGGTCATCCGCCCGTCTGCCAATCCGTCCCGGCTACTCGTAAGGGGGCGTGATGGGCCCGGACTGGAAGCCGGCCCTGGCCCGGTACTGGCGCAGATCAGGGTTCGACCAACGGATAGGGAACGACACGGTCCCGGTCCGTGTGCCAGGTCAGTCGGACGGGGATCCGAGCGGGAGGATGGAGAAGGGCGACTGGAGCACCCTCTGGTACCCACTGGCTCCCGCCGGCCGCGATGGGGATGAAACCGTTCGCCGGTGATCAGTCGACCCCGACGTCGTCGACCAGGTTGTCGACACCGACCCCGCCGGCGGTGTGGTCGGCCCGACGCCCGACCGGGTTTCCGTCGGGACGCCGCGGGGTGTCGCGCAGGTTCACCGGCAAGATGTCCGGATTGGACTGGGACCGTCGGATGACGTCCAGGATCTCGTCACCGATCAACTCGTGTCGTACCAGCAGCGCGTCGCGGAGGTCCTCGACCACCTGACGGTGCTCCTCCAGCATGCTGGTCACCGACGCCTTGGAGTTGGCCAACAACGCCTCGACCTCGGCCCTACGGGAGTCGTCGGCCAGGACCTTGCCGACCAGACCGCCCCCCATCGACTCGATAGCCGCCACCGATATGAGTGACTCACCCATGCCGAGCAGGCCGATCATCTGACAGGCGTTGGTGGTCGCGGCCTGGAGATCACCGGCCACCCCGGTCGAGCTCTCGCCGAAGAAGATCTCCTCGGCCACCATCCCCCCGAAGGCGATGTCGATCATGGCCCGCACCTCGCTGCGGGTATTGGTGAAGCGCTCCTCGGTCTCGGAGTGCATCAACAGCCCGAGGGCGTCCTTGCGCTTGACGATGGTGAGGACCTCGAGCTTGCGGCTCTTGCCGACCAGCCAGGCCACGGTGGCGTGCCCGGCCTCGTGGGTGGCGATGGTCCGGCGTTCGGCCTCGGTGTACTCGACCGGCTGGGCCAGCCCGATCTCCTCGGTCATCTTGGCCTGCTGGATGTCCTCCCAGGACAACCGGTGGGCCCCGCGACGCAGTGCCCATACCAGCGCCTCGTCGAGGATGTGCTCGATCATCACCGGGGAGTAGCCCGCCGTCATCGCGGCCAGGGTCTCGCGCCGTACAGGGAGATCCAGTTCCGGTTCGTGGGCCTTCTTGCCGAGGTAGTAGTCGAAGATGTCCTTGCGCCCGGCCCGGCCCGGCAGACCGAAGTAGATATTGCGATCGAAGCGCCCCGGTCGCACCAGGGCGGGGTCGAGGTCGTCGGCGCGGTTGGTGGCTCCGATCACCAGGATGTTCGCCGGGGTGTGGACCGGCTTGCTGAGCCGGAGACCTTGGGGCAACCATGCATTGACCGACTCGATGATCTTGGCCTTCATGCGCATCGACCGGGGTGTCTGCTCGAACGATTGGAGCTGGATGAGCAACTCGTTCACGACCCCGGGGACACCCTCACCCTGGGTCGTGCTCGAGCCGCGCTTTCCACCGATGGCGTCGAGCTCCTCGATGAACCCGATGGCGCCACCCGCCCGGCGGGCCTGACGCCTCAGTTCTTTGAAGTAGGCGCGGATCTTGCGGTTGGTCTGTCCGTAGAACATCGACTGGAAGGCCGATGACGACACGAACAGGAAGGGGACCCCTGCCTCGGACGCCATGGCCTTGGCCATGTAGGTCTTGCCGGTCCCCGGAGGGCCTTCGAAGAGGATCGCCTTGCGGGGCGTGCCACCCATCTGCTCGTTGAAGGTCCGGTAGGCCAGGAACAGGTTGAGTGTCTTGGTGATCTCCTCGACCAGCCCGTCCGAGCCGCGCACGTCGTCGAAGGTCATGGTCAGCTCGTCGGGACGGTACAGGATGTGTGGCGAGCGACCGGCCCCCAGCAACGGCACGATCATGACGCACGAGAGCAGGATGATGAGACAGAAGGCGGGTAGGAAGGGTCGCAGCGACGGGGGGATCGACGGCGACGGCAGCGACAGCCCCGGTGCCAGGAGATCCCGAAGGACCACGAGGATGAGGATGAGGCCGAGGAACAGCGCCAGGCGTTGCAGCCGGCCCGACCGGAACCGATCGCGGTGTCTCCCCACGTCGGTGGATGACATGGTGGCGACGTTGTTGCTCTTCAGCGCGCCCAGCGAGGCCTGCTGGGCCTCGGGTGCCGGTGCGCTGCCTGCGACGTCCGGGACCACCTCGACGGATTGGTCGACCTGATCGTCGGTTCGGTGTACCTGCGATGTGTCCAACGCCGTCCCCCATCCGTGTCGGGTCGGCCGGCGGCCGTCCTGGTGTCGATTCCGGTTTGTCGTGACCGACCAGGGACTCCCCGGTTACGGTGATCTGGGCTGAAGCTAAGAGGATTGGCGGACGGGCGGTCAAGGCTTCTCACGCACGGTGGGCATACAGAGAAGACTGCAACCGTCGACGGCCGAAATCCCACCGCCAGTGGGCGGAATGACCACGACCGGGCGCCGCTCCGGTGCGGCACGGTTGCAGCCGGTCGATGCGCAATTCGGCCGTCGTGGCGAGCCTGCAGGGGGACGTGACTCAGCCCGCGGTGGGCACGGGGAACTCACGGACCTCGAAGTCGGTCAGGATCGTGGGGCACAGGGCGGTGTCGGCGATCGAGCACGACTCCGCAGCCACCGCTACCGGCGAGCCGTAGGAGACAGCGGAGGGGATCTGCGGGAAGAGGACCGCCCCGGTGACGGGCCCCTGGCCTCCCGATGCCGCCAGGTTCCCGACCAGGCCGGCCGGGTCGGTCACCTGGGTGACATCGGGTGTCAGCACGTCGGTCGTCTCGCCGGCCGGCTTGGTCGTCGAGCATCCGGCGGAACGGGACTGCCAGGCCGGAATCGCGAAGAACGGGCAGACCAGGTCCACCCCGGCGGGCGTCCCGGTCGTGGCGTAGGTGGCGAAGATCCCTTCGGTGCCCGGGGCCGGGGCGCCGGCTACCGGGGGATTGGGGTCGTCGGGTGGGTACACCGCCAGGGTGGTGGCCCCTCGCGCGGCGATGGCCGCACTCTGGCCCGAGGCCGGTGACGTCGACGGCACAGTGGTCGCCGGCCCTGACCCGAATGCCGATGTGTCCGGTGTGGTGCTGGTCTGGCCGGAATCGGGGTTGGTGATTCCCGCCGTCATCAGGGCGCATGTCCATCCGGTTGGTCCGAGCAGTGTGTGCTCGCCGTCCGTGTAGAACGTGACTTTCCCGACCAGCGATGTGGGTACCGGGGCGACCAGGATCGTCGGGTCCCATCCGGTGCGCGACTTGATCGCGGCCCCGCCGTCGGCCGGATTGATGCAGGAGACCACCGGGAAGGCCACGGCCACCTCGCCGTCGATCGGCACGGTCGAGGGTGACCCCGGCGTGGACGTCGAAGACGCCGCACCGGTGGTGGAGGTGGTGGAGGTGGCGGCGAGGAGGGAGGAGCCGCACCCGGCCAGCGCCAAGAACCCCACCAGTGGCGCCGCTGCGAACAGCCGTGCCGGTGGCCGACGGCATCCGGTCGGTGGGGTGGAGGGGGAGATCATGATCCATGACGATACGCATCCCGGGGCCGTTGCGGGTGCCCACGCAGGTCCGGGGCCCATCTATGCCGGGCCGCGCGATGGACGGTCCTACGGGTGCATTACTTTGGGAGTGCCGGCGGTCACCGCCCCAGGGGGTGGGGTCGACCGCGACCATCAGCCAGGAGCAGCCATGGCCGTCATCGAGGAGTCCGGACCGTCGGGTCAGCCGAGGAGCACCCGCGCCAGCAGGCGGAAGTCGGAGCGCGAAGCCCGCCTGGTCGGCGGGTTGGACAGCCTCCCTCCCAACTACAAGTGGATGGCACTGTTCATCTCGACGCTCGGGATGCTCATGGCCACCATCGACAGCTCGATCGTGCTCATCGCCCTGCCCAACATCTTCCGGGGCATCGGGATCAACCCGTTGGAGCCCGGCAATACCTTCTTCCTGCTGTGGATGATCCTCGGCTTCCTCGTGGTGACCAGCGTGCTCGTGGTGAGCCTCGGCCGCCTGGGCGACATCTACGGCCGGGTCCAGATCTACAACCTGGGCTTCGCCGTCTTCACGTTCTTCTCACTCATGCTCAGCATCACCTGGCTGAGCGGGCCCGCCGCCGGATACTGGCTGATCGTCATGCGGATCTTCCAGGGGGTGGGGGCGGCCATGCTGATGGCCAACTCGGCGGCCATCCTGACCGACGTGTTCCCGTCGGACCAGCGGGGGATGGCCCTCGGGGTGAATCAGGCGGCCGCCTTCAGCGGGGTCTTCATCGGACTGGTGCTCGGCGGGGTCCTGGCCCCCCTCAACTGGCGGTGGATCTTCCTGGTGTCGGTGCCGGTCGGGCTGCTGGGCACCGTACTCGGGTACCTCAAACTACGGGAGACCAGCCAGCGCCGACCGGCGCGGCATCGACTGGCCCGGCAACATCACATTCGCCCTCGGGCTGGTCCTGGTCATGGTCGGGATCACCTACGGGATCGAGCCCTATGGCCACCACGTCATGGGGTGGACCAATCCGCTGGTGCTCACCTCCATCGGGGTCGGGATCGCCCTCCTGGTGGTGTTCTGCATCATCGAGACCCGGGTGGCCCAGCCGATGTTCCGCCTCCAGCTGTTCCGGATCCGGGCGTTCTCCAGCGGCGTGTTCGCCAGTTTCCTGGCCGCGCTGAGCCGCGGTGGACTGATGTTCATGCTGATCATCTGGTTGCAGGGGATCTGGCTCCCGATCCACGGGTACGCCTTCAAGGTGACCCCGCTGTGGGCCGGCATCGCCATGTTGCCGCTCACGTTCGGGTTCCTGGTCGCCGGTCCGATCTCGGGGATCCTGTCGGACCGTTTCGGCCCCCGGCCCTTCGCCACCGGCGGGATGCTCGGGTCGGCCCTGTGCTTCGCGTTGTTGGAGTTCCTGCCAGTCGACTTCTCCTACTGGGTGTTCGGCACCATCCTCTTCTTTGCCGGCATGTTCATGGCCTCGTTCGGATCGCCGAACCGGGCCGGGGTCATGAACAGCCTCCCTCCCCAGCACCGGGGGGCGGGGTCAGGCATGAACACCACATTCCAGAACTCGGCCCAGGTGTTGTCGATCGGCATCTTCTTCACGTTGATGATCATCGGGCTGATGGTGTCGCTACCCGAGCACATGCTGCACGGGCTGATCTCCCACGGCGTGCCCACCGACGTGGCCGAACGGGTCTCCCACCTCTCGCCGGTCTCGACGCTGTTCGCGGCGTTCCTCGGATATGACCCGGTTCAGAACCTGGTGGGAGCCCACGTCCTCTCCCAGCTGGCGCCGGCCCAACAGGCGGCCCTGGTCGGGCGGAGCTTCTTTCCCGGGTTGATCGGGACGTCGTTCCGGGCCGGGCTGCACGCGGCACTCGATTTCGCCATCGTGGCCAGCCTGTTGGCCGCCGGTGCCTCGTGGCTCCGGGGAGGGCGTTACGTCTACACCGAGTCCGACACCGTGCCTGAACAGCCGGTGGTCGCCGATGTCGAGGCCCGCACCTCAGTCTGACGGCACCGGTGGTGCCGAGCCCTGGATCGACCGCTGACGTCGACTCGGGCTACTGCCCGGGGCCGGAAGGTGCCTCGGGGGGAAACAGCCCCGGGGACTCCGGCGGGGGCGGGGGCGGGGCCGGCGAATAGCTACCAGGAGGCGGTGGCGGCGGGGGATAGGCGGTACCGGGTTGGGGCGGCTGCGGGTAACCAGTGCCGGGAGGGGGTGGTGGCGGATAGCCCGCACCCGGAGGTGGCGGAGGTGGCGGGTACCCGGCGCCCGGGGGAGGCGGCGCTTGCGGGTTGCCCCGTTGGGGGTATCCGGGTTGAGGTGGGTATCCAGGTTGTGGTGGGTAACCGGAATAGCCGCCGTAGGAACTGGCGAACGCCGCCGGACCCTTCGGGCCGAGGTACTGAGCCTTACCCAGCCAGAGGATGTACCAGAAGATCAGTGGGATGAGCGGGATGAGGTAGAAGACGATGCCCACGGTGAAGCCGGCCCCCTTGCCGAAGCTCTTCACCAGGTCATGGATCACGATGACGTAGATCACGAACACCGCCAACCAGCCCAGGTAGGGAATCAACAGGAGGAACAGGAAGTACCCCCAGTTCGCCGGTCGGCCGGCGATCCTCAGTATCACGATGAAGTTCCAGATCGGGACGAAGGCGGCCCAGGCCGGCTCACCTTGGGGCGACGCCTTCTGGAAGACTCCCCAGATCGGGAGGCAGATGACCACGTAGTACGCCAGGAGAACGAGGAGCCCGAGTGGGTTCCTGTGCGTTGACGTCGTTGCGATCAGGTCAAGCATGGCGACCCCCAGTTCAGTGCGGTCCCGCCCTTGGGACGTGGTCCCCATCGTGTCACTCGGGCATGGGCCAGCGCGGGATGCGGAGGCGCTGGGCGTGGGCGGGTCTTGACATGCCGGCGCCGGGGCCCGCATCCCACCCGGACAACTCCGGTCCCCGTCACAGCCCATGGGTAAGGTCCACATCCGTGGTGCACCTCTATTCGGCCGATCGTGCGGAGCCGCTGGCCGCCCGATTGGCGCAGGTGCTGATCGACGATCCTGGCGATCCGATGCAGCCGGAGTGGCTCGCCGTCCCCACCGAAGGGATGCGTCGGTGGCTTGCGCTCGAACTGGCCCGGCACCTGGGGGCCACGGCCCCGCGTTCAGGTGACGGGGTCTCGGCAAACATGATCCGCGCCTTTCCGGGGACCCTCCGCAATCTGGTCCTGGACGCGGCCGACAGTGGAGAGCCCGATCCGTGGCACATCGACCGCATGGTCTGGTCGCTGCTCGCCCTGTTCGAGCGGCTCAGCGCCGATGGGGCCGAGCCCGAATTCACCCGACTGGCGGCCAGTGCCTCGCGATTCACCAGAGTCCGGGCGGTAGCCGACCTCTTCGACCGCTACCACCTCCATCGACCTGAGATGATCCGTGCCTGGACCCAGGGAGAGGGTGTCGACGGAAACCTCGCTCCTCTGGCGACGCACCTGATGTGGCCGCACCGGGTCTGGTGCCGGCTACGAGCGCAGATCGGGCGTCCCAGCCCACCCGAGCGGGTGCCCGAGATCCTCGCTGACATTCGCGCCGGCCGGTTGGAGCTGCATGTTCCTGATCGGCTCCTCCTGTTCGGGTTCACCTCGTTGCCCGGTCGGGAGTTCCTCGACCTGGTGGATGCGGTAGGTAGCCGCCACGATGTCCATCTGTTCCTCCTTGGCCCGTCCCGGATGGACGGTGAGCGGCTCCGGCGCATTTGGCCCGCACCAACCGACCGACCGGCACGTTCGAGGATCGACGACCCTACGGCTGCGCTCATCCATCAACCGCTACTGCGAACGTGGGGGAGGGTGGCCCGGGAGACCGCACTGCTGATATCCGACGGCGACCGGGTCTTCAGCGCACGTCAGTGGGTGGACCCGGTGGGTCTCGATGAGATCGCGCCCACGACCCTCCTCGGTCGACTGCAGCGCGACATCCGCCTGGATGCGGTCCTGTCAGCGCGGGACGTTGCTGCAGGCGACCGCTCGGTGCAGTTCCATGCCTGTTACGGCCAGATGCGTCAGGCCGAGGTCGCCAGGGACGCGCTGCTCCACATCCTGAATTCTGACCCGACCATCACCGAGGAGGACATACTCGTCGTCTGCCCTGGACTCGAGCAGTTCGCGCCGTTCGTCGACGCCGCGTTCCGGGCCTCCTCATCGGATCCGGACACCGTCGGGGTACCGGACCTGCGCTTCCAGATCGCCGACCGGTCGATCCGATCGGTCAACCCGGTCGTCGGAGCGCTGATCCAGCTGGTCGAGCTCCTGTCGGGCCGGTTCGAGGTCGGCCCCGTCATCGACTTCATCTCCTCGGCGCCCGTCCGTCAACGGTTCGGACTCGATGACGACGCATTGGGCGCCATTGCCGACTGGGTGCCTCGGACCCACGTGCGCTGGGGCCTCGACGCCGGACACCGGGCGGAGTTCGCCATGCCGTTGGAGGTCGACGGCAATACCTGGCAGTCGGCTCTGGACCAACTCCTGTTGGGAGCAGCGACGCTTGCCGGGGACTTCGTGCTGGCGGTGGGCGACGTGGCCCCTGCCGAAGTCGATGGTGGCGACACCGACACCCTCGGGTCGCTGGCGACCATCCTGGCCCATCTGGCCGACCTCACCGCATGGGCCGGGGAAGGTCGCCACTCCTTGGCCGAGTGGTTCGACCACCTCGAAGTCGCCTGCACGCGCCTGTTGTCGGTGCCCGAGGCGTCGGCCTGGCAGTTCGATGCACTGCGCCGGGTCCTGGAGGAGATCCTCGAGGCGGCGGTTGCAGTCGACGGTGGCCCGGGTCCGCTCCTCGATCTGCGCGACATCCGGCGCATCCTCGACAGCAAGCTCGGCAACGAGCCCGGGCGTCCGGACTTCTTCCGCGGCGGGATCACCGTGACCTCGATGACACCGCTGCGCTGGGTCCCGTTCCGGGTGGTCTGCATCCTCGGGTTCGACCAGGAGTTCATCGGTGCGCCGGCCGCCGATGCCGCCGACCTGGTGGCCGCTGCGCCCCAGGTGGGAGACCCGGATCGTCGGATCGAGTGGCGCCAATCCCTCCTCGAGATCGTGCTCGCCGCCCAGGACTACCTGGTCGTGGTGCGCAATGGGCACGACGTGCGCACCAGTCAGGAGATCCCGCGGGCGGTCGCCGCGGCCGAGTTGTTCGATGCCGTGGTCGACCTCGCCGATGCCGGACAACGCGACGAATTGAGGAGCCGGCTGGAAGTGGTGCACCCCCGCCACGGCTTCGACGACGCGTGCCTGGAGGTCGGCAAGTTGGTGTCGGGCCTGACCTGGAGCTTCGACCCGCAGGACTCGGCCCGAGCCGCGGCCCGGCGGACGGCGGCCGCCGATCCGCCGGCCGTGCCCCGACGGCTCATCGCCGGCCCGGCGTCCGAGGTGATCGGCCTCGACGAGCTCAGGTCATTCCTCACCGACCCGGTGGCCGCGTTCGCCACGGCGGCGATCCAGATGGCCCTGCCCCGGACCGCGGACGCGGATGATGTGATCCTTCCGGTTCAGCCTGGTCCGCTCGAGTCGTCGGTGCTCGGCCGGCGATTGCTCGCCGCCCGATGGGAGGGTGTCTCGGCGGCCGAGTGGCTCGAGTTCGAACGTCGGGTGGGAACCCTCCCTCCCGGCGCCCTCGAAGCACGCCTCACCGACCGGCTGGAATCGGAGACGGAGCTGTTGCTCGACGAAGCGGTCCGACGCGGTATGGGCACAGGCGAGCCGGAGCACCACATCGCCGAGGTGACCCTCGACGACGGCACCAGGGTCGTCGGTTCGGTCCCGCTGGTGCTGCCCGAACTGTCGCCTGGTCCGGCTCGTGTCCGATACGCCAGGCCGAAGCCGACGTTCATGCTCGAGTCGTGGCTCGACCTCATGTTCCTGACCGCTGGCGACCCGGATCGCGACTGGCGCTCTCTCTCCATCAGCCGTGGCGAAAAGACCGGGTCGATCGCGGTGGTCGACATTGTGGCCAGCGGTGCCGACCAGGACCGATTGGACGCTGCCCGCGCCGCGTTGTCAACGGTCGTCACCTGCTACCGCTCCGGAATGCGGGAGCCCCTGCCGCTCTTTCCCCGATTCTCCAAGACGGTGGCCGACGGCAGGCCGGACTTCGCGGCGTGGAGCAACTACCTGGGTTACGGCGACCAAGAGAGTCCGGCGACGACGTTCTTCTTCGGCCACCTCACCGCGGCCGAACTGCTGGCCCTCGATGCCATCGACGGAGATCCGGACGGCACCGGCGGCCGCGTCCGGCGGTGGGCGGACTTCCTATGGGGAGCAGTGGCGACGACGTCCCGGGAGCTCGACGGATGACCCTTTCCGACGGTGCACCGTTCAATCTGCTCGACCCACTCCCGACCGGCACGGTGGCCATCGAGGCCAGTGCCGGGACCGGAAAGACGTTCACACTGGCGGCGTTGGCCACCCGCTATCTCGCCGAACGGGACATCACGCCGTCCGACCTGCTCATCGTCACCTTCACCCGGGCCGCCACCGCCGAATTGCGGTCGCGGATCCGCCAGCAGATGATCGAGGCCGCCACCGCCCTCGGCTCCGGCGACCTGGGGGAGAGCGCGTTGGTGCTCCACCTGGCGTCGGTGGACCGGGAAATCAGGCGTCGACGTCTGGCGGCGGCGGTGGCCGACTTCGACGCCGCCTCGATCTCGACGATTCACGGCTTCGCCGCCCAGGTGCGCCGGACCCTCGGCCTGTCCTCGGCCATCGATCCCGATGCCCGACTAGATGCCGACATTGACGACCTGGTCGATGCCGCGTGCGCCGACGCGCTGGCCGCCGCGTCGGTCCGATCCATCCCGCCGGGCGATTTCCCGACGTTGAAGAAGCTGGTCGAGGCCACCAAGAAGAAGATCGGCGGTCCGGATCTGGTCCTGGTGCCCGATGGATCCGATGCCAGCGTGGACGCCTCCTACCTGCTGGTCCACGACCTGGTGGCTGATGCGGTCACCCGCCTCGGGTCGAGGCGTCGGTTGGAGGGGACGATCGGATTCGACGACGTGCTGATCGAACTGCGCGACGAGTTGGCGAGCGGTTCCGCGGCGGCAGCGATCGACGCCCTCCGATCCCGGTACAAAGTCGTGCTGATCGACGAGTTCCAGGACACCGACCGGGTGCAGTGGGAGATCTTTTCCCAGCTCTTCGGCCACGGCCGGTCCGGATCCTCATTGATCCTTGTAGGAGACCCGAAGCAGGCGATCTACCGGTTCCGGGGCGCGGACGTGTCCGTCTATCTGGATGCCGTGCGCGACGAATCGCTCAGCGGGCTGTTCACCTTGACCACCAACTGGCGGGCCGACGGCGCCTGCATCGACGGGCTCCACGCGCTGTTCGACGGTGCGACATTCGGCGACCCGTCCATCCGGTACGTGCCGGTACGACCTTCGGACGCCAACCGGGAACGCCGGATGGAAGACCGGACGTCGAAGCCCGCCGTCGGCGCTTCGCTGTCGGGCCTCGATCTCAGGATCGCTCCCAAGTCGGAGCTCCCTCGCGGCGGTCACGGCACCGTCGACTCGGACGCCGTGATTCGGATGATCGAGAACGATGCGGCGACACACGTGCGCGGCCTGCTCGATCGGGCGAGGATCCCCCGGAGTGCCGATGACCCCGAACTCCGGGACCTCGAACCGTCCGACGTCGCCGTGCTGGTCACCTCCTGGCGCCAGGCCGAACACATGCAGCGGGCATTCGCACGGCAGGGCATTCCGGCGGTGGTGGCCGGGTCCGGCACCGTTCTCACGTCGGAGGCGGCCAGACAGGTCCGCTACCTACTTGATGCCATGGAACGTCCAGGGGACCTGCGTCGGGTGCGCACCTATGCGCTCTCCTGGTTCGAACAGTGGCCGATCGACGGCGTGGCGACGGCCGACGACCGTTCGTTGGCTGTCCTTCAGGACCGCCTGGCCACCTGGTCTACCCGACTCGCCGATCACCCGGTCGTCGAGGTGCTGGCCCAGGTCTGGCGGCAGACCGGAGTCGTGGCCAAGGTGCTCGGCCTGGCCGACGGCGACCGCAACGTGACCGACCTGGACCACATCGGCGAGTTGCTCCACGCCGGCGTACCCCAGGGACGGTCGAGCGTCGCCGGATTGATCGCCTTGTTGGCATCGCCTCCCGAGGATGAATCCGACGGCGATACGGACAATGACGTCACGGCACGAAGGATCGAGTCCGAGGCCAGGACGGTGTTGATCACCACGGTCTGGAGGGCGAAGGGCCTGGAGTTCCCCGTGGTCTGCGTGCCGATGCTGTGGCGCGGTTCGAAACCGCGCGACGCACTGGTCTTCACCGATCCGGACACCGGTGAGCGCATGCTCGATGTGACCCTCAACGGTGAGTGGCCGACGCCGCAGGCGTTGGCGGCCCGGAAGGAGATCGCCACGCGGGAGGAGGCGGCAGAGCGACTGCGCGTCCTGTACGTGGCCCTCACCCGTGCCCGGCACCACACCGCGGTGTGGTGGGCGGGGAACGCCGTTTCGACCAACGCGCTCACCCGACTGCTGTTCGCCCGGGACAGCGACGGGACGATACGACCGGGCGATCTCGATCCTGATGAGCCGAAGAAGGCGAATCTGACTGTCCCACCAGACCCGATCGGCGCTCTGGCACCCCTGGTGACGGCATCCAAGGGCGCGTTGTCGGTCTCTGCGGTTTCCGGCACCACCCCCCCGGCGGGCCGGTGGTCAGCCCGGGCGACGGGGACCACGGAGCCGACATTCGGGTCCTCTGCCTTCCATCGCACCTTCGACCGTTCGGTCAATCGATGGTCGTTCACGGCAATCACCCGCCACGCCGTGGAGGACCTCATCGACCCGTTCGACTCCACCGGATCGGATCGGGGAGCGGCCGACGAGTCCGGGCCCGAGGACGCGCCGACGGTGGTGCCCGACGGGTCGAGCGACGGGTCGGCGTCACTCGGGCCCGCACTGCCCGGGCCCGTGTCACTCCAGCCGACGTTGCCCGGACTCGGGGACGCTCCGGCCGCTTCGCTCGGGCCGCTTATGGCCGGAACCACTTTCGGCACATTCGTGCATGGGATCCTGGAACAGGTGGACTTCCGCTCGCCCACTCTGGAGGCGGACATCCAGCGGGTGGCCGGTGACCGTGCCCGACGGGTAGGGATCGATCTCGCCACTCTGGCCCCCGACGGGCTCGACGGGCTCGATCTGCTCGTGGGCGGGTTGCAGGCGGCGATCCGGACGCCGCTCGGCCCGCTGTTCACCGGTGCCACCCTGGCCTCGATCGACGCGTCGGACCGTCTCGACGAGCTCGCCTTCGATCTTCGGATCGGCCGAGTCGACGGGCTCCCGGCGGCCAGCGACATCGGCCGGCTCGTCGTCGACACCCTGCCGGCCGGACACGTACTGGTCCCGTGGGCCGAGGCACTTTCCGGGGGTTCGATCAACGTCCAGCTCGGTGGCTACCTCACCGGATCCATCGACCTGGTGGCCAGAGTCCACCGGTCCGACGGATCGACCGGATTCGTGGTCGCCGACTACAAGACCAACCGGCTCACCCGCAGAGGGGAGCTCCAGCGCCCCGGCGACTACGGCCCCGAGGCGTTGGCCGAAGCCATGGTCGAGCACCACTACCCGTTGCAGGCCCTGCTGTACGCCGCTGCGCTCCACCGCTATCTGCGCTGGAAGGTGCGGGAGCGCGATGCACAACTCTGGTCACCGGCGCCGCCTATCTGTTCGTCCGGGGCATGACCGGACCCGACGTGGCGACGACGACCACGGGTGAACCCCATGGCGTGTTCACGTGGGAGCTCCCCTCCGAACTGGTGACCGGACTGAGCGATCTCCTTGACGGTCGTCGTCGGTCAGCGGCGGGCCGATGACGGCGATCGGAACCGCACCTTCGGCGTGGACGACTGAACGGGTCGACCAGATCCTGTCGGCGTTCCTCTCCGCCGGATTGATCGGACCGTTCGAATTGCAGTTGGCCGCGGCCGCGCTCCGAGCCGAGCCGACAGCCTCGGACGACGCACTACTGGCACTCGGACTGGTGGCGCGAGCGACCCGGCTCGGACACGTCTGTATCGAACTCGATCAGGTCAGACGCCAGGTGGCGGCGTCCCAGGTCGAAGACGGCACCCAGGACGATCTCCACATGCCCCTCACCGCGGCGTGGGCTGGTGAACTCGAGCGTTCATCCCTGGTGGCCGCGCCGGAAGACGCGCTGCTCGCCCCGTTACGACCGATGGTGTGGGATCTCGGCCGGCTCTACCTGCAGCGGTACTGGGCCTTCGAGAAGTCCGTCGCCGAGGTACTGACGGCACGACGGGTCGGCCCCATCGAAGGTGATGATTCGCGGGGTGATGCTTCCGGGGACATCGATGTGGAGAACGCCCTGGCCAGCGTGTTCGCGCCAGACCCCGAGGCATCCGAGCGTCAACCGGACCTGCAGCTCCGCGCCGCCCGCCGCGCCCTCGTCCACCCGGTCTCGGTGATCGCCGGAGGCCCGGGTACCGGCAAGACCCACACGGTGGCCGGAATCCTGGCCGCCGCCCATGAACTGGCCACGGCCCGCGGCCAGGTGGTCCGTGCCGCGCTGGCCGCCCCGACCGGGAAGGCCGCGGCCCGGATGCAGGAGGCGGTCGAGCAGCGGTTCGCGGGCCTCGTGGCCGAAGGCCGGGTGGAGCCGGCCGAGGCCGAGGCGATTCTGACGTCGAAGCCCACGACGATCCACCGACTGCTCGGCTCGACCGGGCGCTCGGGATTCCGCCACGGACGGGCCAATCCGCTCCCGCACGATCTGGTGATCATCGATGAGACCTCGATGGTGTCGCTCCCGCTGCTGGCTCGGCTATTGGAGGCGCTCCGACCCGCAGCGCGGTTGGTACTGGTCGGCGATCCGTTCCAGTTGAGCAGCATCGAGGCCGGCACGGTCATGGCCGACCTGGTCGGTCCGTGGGGCGGCGCAAGTGGGGACGGTTCGGCTCCACTCCACGATCGGGTCACGGAACTCGTCCTCGGCCACCGGTTCGGGTCGGACTCGGCGATGGCGGCACTGGCCATCGCCATCCGAAAAGGTGACGGTGACCGGGTGATGGAGATCCTCGGATCGGGTGTCTCCGACGTCCATTGGGCGCACCCGGACGATGCGACGGCGATGGCCACCGTGCGGGCCGAAGTGGTGGGCTCAGCCCGAAGTGTGGTTGTGGAGGCCGTCGCCGGCAGGGACATGGCGGCTCTCCTCGAGGCAGCTCGGGTGAAAGTGCTGACCGCGGTCCGACAGGGTCCCAACGGCCTCGCCGAGTGGAGCGAGTTGATCAGCGCCGGAACCCAGGATCTCGTCCCGGTCGGCCAAGGCGGCGGATGGCCACGCCTCGGGATGCCGGTCATGGTCACCGGGAACGACCCGATCAACCACCTGGCCAACGGCGATGTGGGGGTGGTTATCCAGGACCATGACGGCCGGTGGGTGGTCATGGGAGGCCCCGATCGGATCCGTCGGCTGACTCCGGCCCGACTGGGGTCATGGGAGCCGTGGTGGGCGATGACCATCCACAAGAGCCAGGGCTCCGAGTTCTCCCACGCCGTGGTGGCGCTCCCGACTACCGACTCGCCGATCCTGACCCGGGAGCTCCTCTACACCGCGGTCACCAGGGGCAAGCCTGAGGTCACCGTCGTCGGTTCGGAGGAGATGATTCGCCTCGCCGTGTCCCGACCCGTGGCTCGGGCATCGGGCCTACGCGACCGACTCTGGCCCGGCAGCTGACGTTCGGGACCCAGCTCACTCCTTCCGTCGGAGGGCGTAGTAGGCCTTGACCGAATCATCGGTGGCCTGCAGACCGTCCTCGTCGAACTCCTCCAGCAGCTCGAAGCCATCGTCAAGGAGCCCGCGCACCTGGGCTAGGGGCAGGGCGAGCTCCCCGATCCGCTCATGGTGGAGTTCGAAACGGGTGGCAGTCACCCGTTCGAATACCCGGATATCCCAGTCGGTGACCCCGAGCCCGTCGTCGGTCTCGGCGAATGTCACGTCGATGATGGCGGTGCCGCCGTCGAAGTCATAGACCCAGGGGGGTTCGTCCCCGAGTCGTCGGAGCTCGCCGACGGTGTTCACGTCGAGCACGAACAGTCCGTTGTTTGTCAGATGCCGGTGCGCGGACTCGATCAGCGACGCCCACGACGGCACGTCGAGTAGATGGTTGATCGTGTCGAACACACAGACCACCACGTCGAACCGCTTCCCCAGGTCGAACGAGCGCATGTCGCACTCGACATACCTGGCGCCCGGGACCTTGGCGGCGGCGACAGCCAACATCTCGGGCGACCGGTCGAGCCCGATGAGCGCGGCGGACGTGGTGAGGCGGGCCAGAATCGCCCCGGTGCCGCATCCGAGTTCGAGGAGGGAGGTCGCGTCCGGACGGTAACGCTCGATCGCTGCATCGACCCGAAGAGCCCGCGGCCCGGGATCGTCCATGACCACGTCGTAGAAGGCGGCGAACTGCTCGTAGGCGACCATGTTCCACCGTCCCACATTTGCCACTCCGGACGATGTCGTGGTCGTACCCTCTTGGCGGCAAAGACCAATTTCGGTTGAGTGGTGATCGAAGCCATGGCCGCGGGCCGTCCTGTGCTGGCCGCTCGTTCCGGAGGCATTCGAGGTTCTCTTCACGGGGGGCGATACAGAACTGAATCTCTTCGAGGACGGTCGTCGGCGAGGCATATCTGGCGGGGCGACTCAAGAGCAAGAGCTCTTGAGTCATGCGACTGAAGATTGCAGCTTGTGCGACTAAGGGTTGCGTACTAAAATGCTTTATTAGGCGGAATTAACGGCGGAAGGCGGCTTCACAATGCGATCCACCCTCGTAAGGGCTTGTTTCGGCGCGCTCCTATCCATGTTCATGCTCGTTGCGATACCGGGCACTTCCGGGGCCACACCGCGCCCGAAGAAGCCTGGACCGGTGACCGGATTGGCGGTCACTCCGGTCAATACGGCCCTGTCGGTCTCGTGGTCCCCGCCGGCGCCATTTGCTGGTCCCGCCGTGTCCGGTTACGTGGTGACCGTGACTCCCCGTGCTATTACCTGCGTGCTCCCGAGCACGACAACGTCGTGCGTGGTCTCTGGCCTTACGAACGGGAGGAACTACAAAGTAGCGGTGAGAGCCGTCAACAGTGTCGGCGGCGGCAAGATCGTGCACAAATCACGTCTCGTTCCGTCGACGACGAAGAACTGCAACTATTTCGGTCCCTACGCCAATCTGCAAACTTGCGACTTGAGCTACGCCAACCTCACCGGCGACGATCTCAGCGATGCCAACATGAGCGCAGCAACGCTCCTCCAGACGACGTTGGACGGAGTGAACCTCAGCGGCGCCAACCTGACCGGCGCCAGCCTGATAAGCCTCGTTCAGAATGGCACGATCACCGGTCCACCGGCAGACCTTCCAGGGGGATCGCTCCTCGTCAACGGCTACATCCTCGGTCCAGATGAGTACCTGAACCAGGTCAGCGGTTCGCCGTTTGCCGGTATCAACTTCACGGGGACCGGTCTGAGCCTGCAGGACACGCACCTGCAGAGCAACGATCTGAGCAACGACACGTTCCCCGCCGGTACCAATTTCGCCGGGGCCGACCTGGTCGGAAGCAACATGTACGACGACACGCTGAGCGGCACAGATCTCTCGGTGCTGAGCGGCTCGACATTGGACTACACCAACCTGGATGACGCCGATCTGAGCGGAGCGGATCTTTCGGGAGTCAACCTGGCCCAGGACCAGTTGAACGGAATCACCGTGACCAGCACCACAGACCTCACCGGCACGTACATCGCCGGCATCACCCAGAACGGGACCATCACCGGTACGACGATTCAGCTGCCCAGCGGTACGGTGTTAGCTGGCGGGTACCTCCTCGGGCCTGATCTATTCCTGAACGACGTGCCCGGTTCGCCGTTCGCCAACCAAAGTTTCGCAGGGACCGGCATCGATCTCGGAGGTTCGCAACTTCAGAATGATGATTTCAGCAACGACACGTTCGACTCGAACACCGACTTCAGCTCGAGTGACATCTCCAGCGCCAACTTCACCGGCGACCCCCTGGTCGATGCGAACTTCAACGACGCCCATGTGGAGTACTACACCAATTTCACCAATGCCGACTTGGACGGTGCCACCTTCTCGGGTGCCATCGTTGCGGCCACCGTCACATGGTCGAACACCACCTGCCCCGATGGATCGAATAGTGACACCAACGGAAGCAGCCCTCCGTCCTGCCTCGGATATGGGATCTGACAAGGGGACGCGGACCGAACCCTGACCGAGCGTGATTTGCGTCAGGGCACCTGGACGGATCAGTGATCGATGGAGACCTCGGCAGGAGTAGGGGTTGGGGTTGGCAGGGTTCGGATGAGCCAGGACCGGTTGTCCGACGTGGAGATCATCTCGGACGATGACCCCTGCGATCCGAGCGCGACAATGCATGGACCGGTGATCCCGCAGCCCATCGCGCCGGGCACAACTGCATGCTTGGGTTTGAAATGGGCCGTTTCCCATACCCGACCGTCATCGAAGGATGCTGAGATGACGTTGCGCCTCGGGTACGAGCCTTCGACCAACTCCTTCGTGCACAGGGCGGCTGCAGTGCATCTCGAGCGCGCCGGTAGTGCCCAGCGCCTTGAACGGCTGCCAGGTAGCGCCAAGGTTCACCGAGGTGGACACTACGGATTGCCCGTCGGTGGGTGTCCAACTAGCTGTACAGGTAGGAATGGCCTGACAGCTGACATCGAGGGTGCCGTTCGATGAGGGTGTAGGTGGCATCGCCTCGGACTGTGTCCATGTCGCACCGTTGTCCGAGCTGCGAAATGCAACGATCTGCTGCTCGCATGGCGCCAGAATCCCACAATTGGCGACTTCAGCGGTCCCCACCGCCAGGCATTGGCCTCCGATGTCGCACCATGGGCCGGCACTGGCCCAACCATCAGGGGGGCTGATGGACATTGACGCTGCTGTCGCGATCTCCTGGCTGGTCCAGTGGAGGCCGGCGTCATCCGTGGCATCGGCCACGATATGGGTGACGGGCCCTACCGGATGAACTTCTTGGTTGACCAAGGCGAAAGAGGCGCAGTGCGTGGCCGAGTTGCACATGCTCCATCCGAAGTAATGGCCGGCATCAGCACCCGGGAGTGAAACAGTCCTGCGAAGAGTGATCTGCGGATGTCCCGACGGCAAGATGTTGATGGATGCGATAAAGGTCGAGGTGAAAGTGGGATTGGGAAAGAGTCCCCAACAGGTCGCGCCAGTGCAGCTCAGTGCTGAAGGGTCGCCGAAACTGTTTGTCAGGATGGCGTGCCATGTGCGCCCACCGTCGGACGATGCGGCAAATCCAACAACTGGAGGGTCAAGGTCAGTTCCTCCCACCAGGCTTTCGACAATGCAGTGGGACTGGTCGCCGCAGGCAACCTCGAGTGGTTGGTCGAGCGTGGGATGTGGATCGTAGGCAAATCCGTGGAATCCGGTCTGGAGGTATGCCGTGTCGTCGCTGCCGAACTGAATTGCGCCGTAGGAGACGGTGAGAGCAGCCGCTATACCGAGTGTCAGCGCTCCGTAGCGTCGGATGCCCAGTCGAAACGCCTCCGATCTGAATACGCTGATGCCACCGAAGACGAGCGCCAGGCAGATGCCGATCCCGATGATTGACCAAACCAGCTGACCGGCAGGCACACCTTGTTGACCGAAGCGGGCAGCGTCCCTGATGTCATTCACCGCGATCAAGACGGCGATGTAGATGGCGAATCCGAATACCGCCAGCGCACCGAATGCACCTGTCCATCGGCTCCAAGGTCCGATCTCTCGCCCCCGGTTCGAGGTGGGGCCCAGTCGGAACCGGAAGAGCGACACCGCGCCGAAGGACATGGAGACGGCTATCAGCAACAGGGGAATTGCGCATCCGAGGTAGCGAAGGGGAAGAAAGTACGGCCGGAAGATGGCGGGGGGTGCCAGGACTGCTTGGTAAGGGTTGGAAAAGATGCGATAGGTGGTCAAGACGACCGTGGACGCTGGTATCAGGGTGATGAGGATCAATGCACCGACGAAAACAATCCGTGCCGGCGCACTCCGTCGTGATCGTCGGGCACCGGTCTGCGGGAAGTCGACGGCGGGTGTGAAAGAGTCAGGTGGGCAGTCTGGCTGGAAGAGCTCGCTACTCACGACAGTTCGCACGTCTCTGATTCCGCCTCATCCGGTATCTATCGGCAGCTCACCACCGAAAACTGAGGGGCTTCGACAGGGTGAGTCTGCTGACAGGCGCCGTACTGACCCACCCTGGCGGTGTCGTGCGGTCAGTGGCGTCAAACGGGCAACGGAATCACGTCCCTGCCATGTTCCAGGCATCGAGGTTGGCCAGGCTCGCTGACGGCTCGGCCCGGTCTGGACAGGGTTCCGCTGGAAACGCTGTCAACCGCCAGGAAGAGTGAGCTGCCCGTCGATATAGGGGTTGGCGCAGTTAGCTGCTGTGGGGGCCGGCGGCTGCACTCCACCGTTCATCCGGCCGATGGCGGCGAAGTCAGCCTGAACTAAGGCAGGAGGCAGTGGTGCGTAGCCGAGGTCGGCTACGTTCGCCTGGCCTGCACAGGCCAGGAAGTCGACGAACTGGCCGAGAGCGGCGCCTTTGGCCGGATCGAATGGCGACGGCGTGGAGGGCCCGTCGCAGGCCGACCCCTGCCGCGGCTGCCAGCGTCGGTGAGCATGGTGTGACCAGATAGCTGTAGGACGAGAGCGGGTAGGCGCTGGCCTGGGGGCTGGTATAGACACCCCCCAGGTTCTGGCTCCAATCGGCGTTGAATGTGGCGGACTCGAGCGCCGTAGACACGTTGAGGAAGGTCGGTTGCACGTCGACGCCGCTCGCATTGGCCACACTGGCGACCGGGAAGCTGTGCTCATCGGCGTAAGCCGTCTCCACGTAGGTGATCGCGCCCTGGCTGGCCGCCGACGCCACATAGCTGGCGGCACTGTCCGACCCGTTCTCTCCCACCAGGTCTCCGTCGGCCCAACCTGGATACGTCGTCGCGTCGAGATTTGCACCCAGCGCCGGGGTTGGCCACACAGCGTTCGGGTGGCCCCGTCTACCGGATTGAAATGACTTCTGCGCGGCGGTGAAGTCGGCGGTGTCGAGTTGGAGCAGGTAGCCGGTCAACAGATAGTTCTCGCCACCGGCTTCCGAGTGGTACACCGGGATGATCGTGGAGTTCGGGAGCACGGTAGAGAGCGCCGGATTGGCGGTGGATATGGCGGGGTCGTTCCACCGGGTGATCTCCCCCAAGAAGATCTTTCCGATGAGCGACGGGGTCAGGTTCAGGTTGGTGATGCGCTGACCATTGGTGCCGGTCAGGTTGTACATGAACCCGAGTCCTCCGGCCACGTCCGGGAGGTACTGGTAGGGCTGAGTCGGAAAACCGGCTGACTGATCCGCGCTGTAGGGGAGATCCGAGGCAGCGAAGTCGACCTGGTTTAGAGCGAAGTCGTTGAGACCGATCACCGACGACGTCACCTGCCAGTTGACCAGGAAGTTCGAAAGCGCCGAGTCCTGCCCGACCCACTGCTGCATCGCCACCGCCGCGAAGGCGGAACCGGTGGCGCTCAGCTCCAGCGGCACGGGCACGACGGGCAACGACGGTACCGATGCCGGGCCGGGGCCGTATTTGTCGAAGGCGACAACAGTGAAGGTATAGCTGTCCCCGTCGGTGAGTCCGGTCACGGTGATCGGACTCGAGGTGCCCTCTGCCGTTTGACCGCCGTTGCCCGGCGTCGTCCCGTCGAGGGCCGTCACATTGTACGAGGTGACCCGGGTTCCCTTCGTAGCTGGTCCGGTGAACGACACGGTGGACAGGCCGTTGCCAGCGGTAGCCCGGACCGCCGTGGGAGCGCCAGGCAGTCCCGGCTCAATCGTCACCGGCGCGGAAGTGGGACCGCCCAGCGAGCCTACGAATGCCCGGACCCGGACCGTGTAGTGGACTCCATTGGTGAGTTTCGCGATCGTGCAGGTCGTGGCACCCCGTAGCGCCTTGCAGTGCTTGGTCGCCGACGAGGCAGAGGCGAAGGCCCGATACATGGTGATGGTCTCGCCCGATGGCGGAGTCACCGCTGACCACGACACGACCGCCGAGTCATTGCCGGAGGCGACCACGACCCCGACAGGCGCAGCCGGGGGTTTTTTGACATGTCCGGCTGCGGCACCGGCCGGGAGAGCCCCGACGCACAGCGTTGTCGACACTGCCACTGCCACTGCCATTGCTAACCCAGCCACTGCCACCGTGGATGCCCGGCAACTAGTGCGCCACATGGTCGTCCCCGATCTCTCAACTGAGCGGCAAGTCCTTCGCGTCCGATTCTTCCAGCCGAACCCACCCCCAGCGAACCAAAATGCCCGATGTCGCCAACTGTTCACCCGTCGTTCAGTTCTATTGGGCACTTGGGGCGAATGGCGGCGCGGCATGGGTCGGGTGGCCGAGGTCGCCGTCCTCGACAGACCGTTGCTATGCCTGTCGACGAGCCCGCGTCGAAGTCGGTCAGGCCTGCGTGACGGCTTCGATGTCCTCGGCGTCGGGAATGATGGCCCCGTCCGAATCCAGGATCGGCCCCAGCAAGTTGAGATCAGGATTGTCGATATCCGGACTGTTGTGATCGATGCCCTTTTCTGCACAGAACCTGAGTAGCCGGCGCTCCTGAGCCATTCGCAGAAGGTGTCCCGTCAATTCATTCGAATCTGTCATCGGTATGTCCTCTCAGAGCCCGTAGGACAGGCTACCCGGGTCTCATCGACGGTTACCTCCGCCTGGCGAGGTCGTGCCGGGCGACGAGCCCACCGCAGGGCACCTCGTGGTGATCAGCCGATGTGAGGCTCTCCGAATAGGCGGGCGAGGAGATTGCCGTCGCCGGTCGCGTCCCTCAGATCGAGACGAAGGATGGATTCTGGAGACGGTGAGAGCATTCCCTCGTACTCAAGGTGCAGCTGCACGGACAGGGCAGCCCACTGGTGCGGGTACTCCGACCGCACCGCGGCGAATCCGTCACCAGGTGTTGCGATTCAGCGTCGAGTAACGCTTGTTGGCGTGGACTTTCAATGGTACAAATCCGAGCAGGCGGGTGTGCCGAGGGGGCAGCCCAAGGAAGGATGGTGCTGCTCGTGCCGACCCGATTTGCGACACGCTTCCGGATTCTTCTGACCGGATCACTGGTCTTTGGGGCAGTGGGACTTGTCCCGGTGGTGAATGGACCACTGTCCGCGTCCGCTGCCACGGCCGCCCCGAGCATCGGCGTGGCCGATGGGTCCGCAGGTGGCACCGGCGCACCTGGTTCATCGGCGACTGGAGCTTCACGGGCAACGCGCATTGGACAGACACCACTCGTCACCCCTGGCGCTGCGAGTCTTGGTGCGCTCGCCGGCACGACAGAGATGCGCATCGACGTGGAACTGCTACCTCGCGACCCTGCCGGCCTGGCCAGGTTCGCCACCGCGGTATCGACCCCGGGCAACGTCAATTACAAGCACTTCATCACTCCCCGCCAGTTCACGGCCCGGTTCGGTCCGACTGCGACAGTGGTATCCGCCGTCGAGAAGCAGCTCGCGGCATTGGGATTGACCGTAGGGAGAATCAGTGCCAACCACCTCACGCTTCCCGTGGCGGGGACCGCGGCAAAGATCCAGGATGCATTCTCCACGAGCTTGGAGCGCTACCGGCTGCCGGACCAGCGGACCGCCTACGCCAACACCATGGCACCGCTGATCCCAGGCGCCATTTCCGGCTACGTGCAGAGCGTCATCGGACTGGATGATCTCAGTGTGTCGAAGCCCCTGGGACTCGAGCGGGTGACGACGCCGCGGCCAACCAGGGCGAGTCCCCACGTTGTCACCGGAGGCCCGCAGCCGTGCGCCACTGCGGTCGTCGATGCCCCTGGCGACTATGCGTACACCGCAGACCAGGTCGCGTCGGCTTACAACCTTTCCGGCCTCTACCAGGCCGGCGATGAGGGGGCCGGCGTCACCGTTGCGCTGTTCGAGTTGGAGCCGAACTTGACCACTGACGTCAGCGCATTCCAAGCCTGCTACGGCACGAACGCCACCGTTACCTATACCAAAGAGGACGGTGGTGCTGGTAGCGGGTCTGGTGACGGCGAGGCTGCGCTCGACATCGACGGCATCATCGGCCTCGCACCGAAAGCCTCGATCGACGTGTTTCAGGCTCCGAACTCGGAAGTGGGGGTCATCGATGACTACACCGGCATCGCCGATGACCCGTCGGTCAGCGTGGTCTCTACCTCGTGGGGCCTGTGCGAGGCATACTCCGGCTCCTCATTTCTTTCGGCGGAGGGCACCGTCCTGGAGCAGTCCGCCTCCGAGGGCCAGTCCGTCTACGCCGCGGCCGGCGACGACGGGTCGACCGACTGTCAAAACTCATCCCTGGGGGTCGACGACCCCGGTAGCCAGCCCTATGTCACGTCCGTTGGCGGCACGTCGCTGACCTCGATCACAGGCCCCGTCCAATCGGTCTGGAACGAGAGTTCGGTGGATGCTGGCGCCGGCGGTGGGGGAGTATCGATCGCCCATGTGATGCCGTCCTATCAGTCGGGAGCACCCGCCTCATTGAACGTCATCAATGCCAATTCGTCCGGCTCCCAGTGCGGTGCCGCCAGTGGCACCTACTGCCGTGAAGTGCCTGACGTCTCAGCGAGCGCGGATCCGTACTACGGATACCTCGCGTACTTCGAAGGGTCGTGGATTGGTATCGGCGGCACGAGTGGAGCGGCACCCACGTGGGCGGCGTTCACCGCTCTGACCGACGCATCGAGCACTTGTAACGGAACGACGATCGGATTCGCCAACCCGGCCCTCTACCAGGCGGCGGCGGCTGACTACTCGGCAAACTTCGATGACATCACCTCGGGTAACAACGACTACACGCCAGACGGTTACTCGGGCGGCCTCTACCCGGCGGGGACCGGGTACGACATGGCGTCCGGGCTGGGGACGCCGAACGGGGCATCGCTCCCGGCGACGCTGTGCGGGGGTGGCGCATTTGTGATCACGACGCTGTCCCTCCCGAGCGCCACTCCGAACTCGCCCTACGGTCCGGTCACCTTGCAGGCCGCCAACGTCGGGGTGAGCTCCAGTCCCTATGTCACCACGGTGAAATGGAAGAAGGTCACCCTGCCCAAGGGACTGAGGCTCACTTCGGCCGGGGTTCTGTCAGGAACACCGAACAAGGAACTGACCGCCAGCCAGAGTTCGGTGACAGTGAAGGTGACCGAGACCGTAACCACACTCGACGGCACCAAGAAGGTCAAGAGGGAGACGACCGCACAGGCCACCATTCCCCTCACCATCACTTGAGCGTTCTGCGAGAATCTTGGGGTGAGCATACGAGTTGCCGTCGCCGGAGACGCCGGTGCCATCTCTTCGATCTTGAACGCCTTCCTCTCCACGACGACCATCGAATGGACCGATACGCCGAAGAGCCCGGCGAGTGTCCTGGCGTGGATGGACGGGCACGAGACGGTGTTGGTGGCCGTACAGCACGACGAGGTCGTCGGCGTAGCCGCGTTCGGATGGTTTCGGGACGTGGTCGGGTGGCCCGGGTATCGGTTCGCCGTCGAGAACACCGTCCATGTTCGTGAAGATCACTGGGGCACGGGCGTGGGCCGGAGCCTGATGGAGGCTCTCATCGAAAATGCGCGAGCCAGCGGGAAACACTCGATGATCGCGGCCGTCGACGGTGCGAACGAGGCATCGATTCGATTCCACCAACGGTTGGGATTCGTCGAAGTGGGACGAATGCCCGAGGTCGGTGCCAAGTTTGGGCGGTGGTGCGACCTTGTTCTTCTCCAGATACGGCTCGACGACCGATCGACACCGCCGTGACCAACGAGTGGCCAGCGGCCGGTGGGGGAGCCGGATAGGTTCTGGCCTATGGAACCACTCGCCGCGCTCTCGCTCGCCTCATCGACGTTCGTGGACGTACTCACCCAAGTCGGCGATGCGCAGCTCACCCGTCCCACGCCCTGTGAGGGCTGGGACGTAGCTGCGCTGCTCGCCCATGTCACCATGGGCGACGAAATGGCCATCGCCCTGATCGACGGCTGCAGCAAGGAGGAGGCCCTCGCCTATCTCGATGGTGAGTTCGGTGGTGAGGACCCTGTCTCGTCGTGCCGATCCTCTGTCGGTGCACAGATGACCCGTATGCAGGCCGTCACCGATTGGGATGTCATCGTGCACCATCCGGTGGGCGACGTCCCGGTGTCCCAATTGATCGGGTTCCGGACCGGCGATCTCACCGTCCACGCTTGGGACCTGGCGAACGGTATCGGTGCCGACGACAGATTGCCGGATGAGCTTGCCGCGGTCGTCTACGAGAGCATGAAGCCGATGGAGACCTTCATCGGGCAGATCGGGATCTTCGGTGAAGGGCCATCGGGGTCGATCGGCGACGACGAGGACGTACAGCGCCGCCTCCTCGACCTGACCGGTCGCCGGCCTTGATCGTTCCGGACCACCAGGTGGGCGAGCACCGACCAGAAAGGTCCGAATGACCTCGACCGACTACGACGCCATCGTGGTGGGGGCCGGACACAACGGCCTGACCGCGGCGCTGGTGATGGCCCGGGGCGGCATGCGGGTCCTGTGCCTGGAGAAGAACCATTTCATCGGTGGGATGGCCACCACGACCGAGCTGGTCCGGGGCTACCGCTTCGAGCTGGCTGGATCGGTTCAGTTCCCCGTGCCCACCAGGATCTACGACGACCTCGACCTCGGCGCGTGCCCCATCTTCGAGCCCGAGGTCCAGTCGGTCAGCATCGGGCCGTTCGGTGAGGCACCGATCCTCCTCTACAGCAACCCCGACCGGCTGTTCGAAGAGCTCAACGAGCGCCTCGGGCTCGATGCCGTCCTCGGGATGGGGGAGATCGCCGCGTGGGCCGACGCCCCGGCCAGGGCCATCGGCCGGTTCGACGTATGCACCCCACCCAAGTCACTCGACGAGATGTTCGCCTGTGCCACCAGCGAGGCCGAGCGCGAGGCGATCCGCATCGCGCTGTTCGGCAGTGTCATGGACGTGGTCGACCGGCACCTGCCCGATCGAACCTCTCACGCCCAAGTCAGGGGCATGCTGGCCTTCCTGGCTGTGAACTCCACCTACCGTGGCCCCTTCGACCCGGGCAGCGCCCTCTGCCTGGCTTTCGCCATGGCGTCGCCCGGTGACGTGACCATGTCCAAGGTCAAGGGCGGGATCGGCGCCATCTCCGACCACCTGCTGGCTCAGTTCGAGTCGGCGGGCGGCGAACTGCGTCGCCACGTGAAGGTTTCGGGGATCACCGTCGAATCGGGAAGGGCCACCGGGGTGGTGCTGGGCGACGGGGAGCGGGCCAGCGCACCGGTCGTCGTCTCGAATCTCGACCCGACGGCCACCTTCGACCACCTGGTCGGTCGGGACGGCCTGCCCGACGATTTCACCCGCCGGGTCGATGCCATCGACCACCGGGCCCTCTACTTCCAGATGCATTTCGCCCTTTCCGGTCTGCCGGAATACTCCGGTCGGTACGAGGTACTGAACGATGGCGACGCCCGTCAGAACGTCACCTTCTTCGGGACTCCGGAGCAGATGCAGGAGGACTTCCTCGGGTGCACAAGGGGTGTCGTGCCCACCGCCCCATCGGTGAACCTGTCGATCCCGACGCTCCGCGACCCGGACCTGGCCCCGCCGGGCAAGCACGTGGCGAGCAGCTTCGCGTTCTATGCGCCGATCGGGTCCGATCACGACGAGGCGGCGGCCTTCCGCGACCAGATGGCCGAGCGCATCGTGGCCCGCATCGCCGCCCATGCCCCGAACTTCCCCGACCTGATCGAGCGGCAGTTCAACTATCCGGCGTACACCTACGAGCGGATGTTCGGCTGTACCGGCGGTGACTTCACCCATGGACTCCTCCAGCCCGAGTTCATGGGGCCGTTCCGGCCCGGACCCCGGGGATGGCCTGACGACCCGATCCCGGTCGAGCGGCTCTACCTTTGTGGCGCAGGGTGTCACGGAGGTCCCGGGGTCACGTTCATACCTGGATACAACTGCGGCCACGCCGTCCTCAACGACGTGGGCTGAGCGCTGCACGGCGGACCACTGCCCGACGTCAGATCGGCAAGGCGGGCACGGCGGTGTTGGTCACGGTGGTGAGGCACAGATCAGCAACGTGTTCGATCATGGCAGGCCTTCCGCAATCGGAACTTGAAGACGCTCGACGTCACTTGCGGTCGGGGTGGAGGTAGCTGTTTCAACAGCGGAGCCGGAGGTCGAGTTGATGCGTTTACAGGCGACCCTGGGTGTAGCACCGCTCGTTCTGTCGTTGGCCTGCGCCGGTTGTGGGGGCAGTATCTCCGCGCTCTTTGAGGGGCCCCTCACCACCGGACTCCGAGCAGTCGGTTCCGGCCGCGGTGCACACCGTCACTCCTCCGTAGCAGCCGACATCGTCGAAGCCGACGATCGGGTCAGTGGAGGAGGCTGGATACCACGTTGATGACGAGTGCGACGATCACCGCACCGAACAGGTACGAGAGTAGGGCATGGGCGAGAGCGACTCTCCGAATCGCCTTGATGGTCAGATTCGTATCGGATACCTGGAACGTCATTCCGATCGTCAACGCCAGGTAGGCGAAGTCCAGATAGCTCGGCGGATCGTCCTCGTTGAAGTCGATCCCACCGATTGGTTCGGAGTAGAAGATCCGGGCATAGCGCAGCGTGAAGACGGTGTGCACCATGCCCCATGAAAGCGCGACACTTACAATTCCGAGAGTGATCAGGTAGGCCTTGGTTGCCCCGGTCGCACTGCCGGCACGAATGAGTACCAGTCCGACGGCCGCCAGTACCGCGACTCCGGCGGCGAGGAGCATCAGTTCGGTCAGGTGGATGCTGGTGTCTTCGCGTGTGGCATGTGTTTTGGTCTCGTCCGGGTTCAGTCGTCCCACTGCCCACCAGATCCACGTTCCGAGGAGAAGTACACCAACATCCCACCCGATGAGCGTGGCGGCCTGCCAGAACGTGAACAGGGAGACCACGACTCCGGCGACGATTCCCAGCGTTGCCGAGACAGCCACACGCACCCCGGCCCGTGGATCTCGCCACCGCCTGGTTCCAGGTGTTACTCGACCCATGAACGAAGCGTAGGTGTACGCAGGAGATGGACGACGCCATGACCGAACGACCGCTCGAGGCTAGAGCGTGGCGGAACCCGAGGCCACGTGCCCGTCGGAGTCCGACTGGCTGACCCAGGTCTCATACATCTCCGCGTAACGACCACCCAGGGCCACCAGCTCGGCATGGCTGCCGACCTCGATGATCCGTCCGTCGTCGACCACGGCGATCCGGTCGGCCCGCATGGCGGTCGACAGGCGGTGGGCGATCAGGATGGCCGTCCGGTTCTCGAGCAGCACGTCGAGTGCGGCCTCGATCTTGGTCTCGGATTGCAGGTCGAGGTTCGAGGTGGCCTCGTCGAGCACCAGGACCCGGGGATGGGCGAGGAAGGCACGGGCCAGGGCGATGAGCTGGCGCTCTCCCGACGACAGGGTCTGGCCGCGCTCGTGGACGACGGTGTCCATGCCCTGGGGCATTCGCTCGATCACGTCGGTGAGGCCGACCCGCTCGACGGCCTCCCGGAGCTCCTCTTCGGTGGCCTCCGGTCGGGCGAAGGCGATGTTGTCCCCGATGGTCCCTGCGAACAGGAACGGCTCCTGGGGCACGACGCCGAGCTGACTCCGCAATGAGTGCAGGGTGACGTCACGGATGTCGTACCCGTCGATGGTCACCCGGCCCCGGGTCGGATCGTAGAAGCGGGTCACCAGCTTGGCCATCGTCGATTTACCGGCCCCGGTCGGACCCACGAAGGCCACTGTCTCGCCCGGGACCATCGACAGGTCGATGTCGGTGAGGACGGGGCGCCCGGCGATGTAGGAGAAGTCCACGTGGTCGAATCGGATCGCTCCGTCGATCGGTGGCAGTTCGATGGCATCGGGGGCCTCGCGCACTTCGGGGTCTGTCTCACACAGGTTGCGCAGCTTGTTCACCGACGCCTGGCCCTGCTGGTACGTGTTGTACTGCTGGACCAGGAGCTGGATGGGCTGGAAGAACCGGTTCAGGTACAAGAAGAAGGCGACCAGGGCACCGACGGTGAGGGTGTGGTGGGCCACCATGGTGCCGCCGATGGCCAGCATGGTGGCTTGGCCCAGGAAGCCCAGCATCTGGGTGCCCGGCCCGTAGATGGCATTCACATGGGCCGTGTAGTTGTTGGCATCCCGGTAGTCGCCGACCACGTTGCGGTGGTGGATCACATTGTGGCGCTGGCGGTTGTGGGCGGTGACGATGCGGACGCCGTGGAGACTCTCGGACAGGTCGGCCAACACGTTGGCGATCCCGTCGCGGACCCCGTCGTAGCCCCGCTCCGAGGCCCGCTTGAACCAGATCGACGCTCCGATCAGAGCCGGCAGGATCAGCACGATGGTGATGAAGGCCAACAGCACGTTGGTGATGAACAAGATGATGGTGATGACCACCATGGTCAGCGCCTGAATGGCCAGCTGTGACAGGCCGTCCTGGAGAAGCTGCTGGAGGTTCTCGATGTCACTGGTCATGCGGCTCATGACCACGCCGGCCTTCTCCTCGGTGAAGAATCCGAGTGAAAGGCGCTGGAGGTGGGCGAAGACCTTCACCCGGAGATCGTTCATGACCCAGGCGGCCAGTCGGCCGGTCACCTTCACCGAGTAGCGCTGGGCGGTGGCGGTGATGGCGATGAACGCCAGGTAGGCGATGGCCATGGCCACGACGACACCGAAGTCGAGGTGCCCCGGGATTCCCCCCATGCCGTAGTTGATGGCGTACTCGGTCAGCACGGGGCCGACCTGGCCGGCCACGGAGATGACGATGACCAGCAACCCGGCGAGGACCAGCATGCCCCGGTACTTGGTGAGGAGGCTCCACAGGGTCAGCCGCTTCAGCTCGTCGTCGTTGGCGTTCTGCTCGAAGGTGATGTCCGGTGTCTCGTACTCGGGCTCGGACGCCACGAGGCGGTCGACGCCGGCCTGCAGCTCCGATGGGATGCCGGCGAAGGGGAGCCCGGGCGCCGCCGGTCGGCCGAAGCCGCCCGGCGCGCCACCGAGGCCGCCACCCCCCATGCCTCCACCCCACGTCATCGCGCACCTCCCCGCACTGCGTCGAGCATGGACCCGAGAGGCGTGTCGCCCGATGCCGTGTCGTCATCCTCGAGTTCAGACCGCTCCTCGGCGGCCTCGAACTCCGCCGCCTGAGCCAGCACTTCGGCATACAGCGGGGTGGTGGCGAGCAACTCGGTGTGGGTGCCGTCGGCCACCACTTTGTGCTGATCGAGGAGGATCACCCGATCGGCCAGTGAGATGGTCGACAGGCGGTGGGCGATGATCAAGGTGGTCCGGCCTTCCATCTGGACTTTCAGGCCGGCATGGATGGTCTGTTCCACCTGGACGTCGATAGCGCTGGTGGCGTCGTCGAGCACCATGACCGGCGGGTTGACCAGCAGTGTGCGGGCGATGGCGATGCGCTGGCGCTGACCGCCCGAGAGCGTGTAGCCCCGCTCGCCGACCACGGTGTCGTAGCCCTCGGCCAGATGGGAGATGAACTCGTGGGCGCCGGCAGACTTGGCCGCGGCCACCACCTGGTCGCGGGTGGCCGACGGATTGCCGTAGGCGATGTTGTCGTGGACCGACATACTGAAGAGGAACGGCTCGTCGAGGACGACCCCGACATTGGCCCGCAGGCTGGCGAGCGTCAGGTCACGGACGTCATGGCCGTCGATCTCCACCGACCCGTGCCTCACGTCGTAGAACCGGGTGAGCAGACGGGCCACGGTCGACTTGCCGGCACCGGTCCGGCCCACGATGGCCACGGTCTGCCCCGGTGGCACATGGAGGTCGAAGTCGGCCAGCACCAGCTGCTCGGCGTCCTCGTTGTAGGCGAAGTCCACATGACGGAAGCGGACGTCACCGGTGCAGTCGACCAGGTCGACGGCGTCGGGGCTGTCGGTGATGGTCGGCTCCTCGTCCAGGATCTCGTAGATCCGCTCGGCCGAGGCGGCGGCCCGCTGGCCCATCATGATGAGCATCCCGAGCATCATGAACGGCGCCTGGAGCATGAGCAGATAGAGGTTGAAGGTCAAGATATTGGCGACGCCGAGGCTGCCGTGGATGACCATGTAGCCACCGAACAGCAGCACCAGGGCCAGACCCACCTGCGGCAGGTTCTGGACCATGGGGGTGAATCGGGCCCGCAGGTCGGCGTCTTTGATGTATCCCCACTGGAGCTTGTCCGCCGCACCGGCCAGTGACCGCAGCTGCTGCTCCTCGGCGGCGAAGGACTTGACCACCCGGACGCCGTTCACGTTCTCGTCGACGATGGTGGCCACATCGGCGAGGCGCGCCTGGATGATCCAGGACACCGGGAACATCGACTTCCGCATGCGCACTCCGGTCCAGTAGACGAGAGGCATGGTGGCCATGGCGACGAGGGCCAGGGGCACGCTGATGGTCAGCATGATGCAGAAGGCGATCACCGCCATCGAGCACTGGACGAGGATCAGCGGGGCAAAGGTCATGTACATCTGGACCGAGCGGATGTCCGAGTTGGCCCGCGAGATGAGCTGGCCCGATTGGACCCGGTCGTAGAACCCGAACGACATCTTGGTGAGGTGCTCGTAGATGATGTTCCGCAGGTCGTACTCGATGTCGTACGCCGTCTCGAACAGGAACAGCCGGGCGATGTAGCCCAGAACACCGCTCGAGCAGTCCCAGACCCACGATCCACCACACGTAGTGACTCAGTGGGACGAGGTGCTTCAGGAGCGAGTTGGTGATGGCTCTGCTCAACAGGAGGGGGATGGCGACCTGGAGGATCAGACCGAAGAAGGAGAGCGTCAACGAGGTGATGAAGATGCCCTTGTGGGCCCGCATGATCGGCAGGGCCCGACGCAGCCAGCTGAGCGACCTGTCCGGGTCGATGCCGGCCGGGGGTGCCTCGTTCCGGGCTTCCTCGGCGATCGGCACGAACTGGGTCCCCGTCTCGGCCGGTCCCTTCGGACGGGGTCGCAGGGTCGGTGCCTTCATCGGCCCCACCGTGCCCGGCTGTAGGTGACGAGCGCCAGACGCCAGCCAGCCAGTCCGGCGAACGCCTCTTCGGCCGCCACCGGGTCGTTCATGGCGTCGGTGACGATGTTGAGGCGGGCCTCGACGGCGGCGTCGGCCGCGGCCAACACGGCGAGGCCCTCGAGTGTCACCTTGTGGTCGACCCGACGCCGGTCTCCGGCCACCGGGAGCCGTTCCACCAGTCCCCGGGCCACCAGTCCGTCGACCACCGCGGTGACGGTGGGGGGGCGGACGGCGAGGCGCTCGGCCAGATCAGAGGAGACGGACGACCGCTCGTCCAAGAGGCCGAGCACCCGGTACTGGGGCAGCGACAGGTCGACGGTACCGAGGCCGATCTCCACCTGCTTGGCCATCCACGCGACGGTCCGACCGACAGTTTTCCTGTCGGTGGGCGCGGGCATGGACGGGAGCTGACGGTTCGGGAGTCACATAGTTAGACTATCGAACGAGTTCACCGGTTCGTACGGAACCGGGAAATCCCTGTTCACCGATGCCCGGCCACCGTCCCGCAGGGGTGCCTAGGATCGCTCGATGACCTCCGGATTCCGATCAGAGAACGCCGTCGCCTTCGCCCGCGACCACTGGCGTTCCGACGTACTCCCCCTGCTCGAGGAGTTTGCCCGCATCCCCAACCTTTCGCCGGACTTCGACCCCGATTGGGAGTCCGCCGGGCACATGGACGAGGCGGCGGAACTGATGGCGGCGATGGGCACGTTCGCGGGCCATCCCGGGAGCGGTGGTCGATGTCGTGCGCCGGCCCGGGCTGACCCCGACGGTCCTGATCGAGATCCCCGCTACCGATGACGGGGCGCGCGGGACGGTCCTGATCTACGGCCACATCGACAAGCAGCCCCCATTCGACGGGTGGACCGGAGGACGGGGACCATGGACGCCGGTGGTGGACGGGGACTGGCTCTATGCCCGGGGTGTGGCCGACGACGGCTACGCACTCCCGTCCGCGGTGCTGGCCGTGGAGTCGGTGGTCGCCGCCGGGGGGCGCCACGGTCGGGTGGTGATCCTGGCCGAGGGATCCGAGGAGAGCGGCAGTCCCCATCTGCCCGAGGTGCTGGCCATCCTGTCCGACCGGATCGGCGTGCCGGATCTGGTGCTGGCCCTCGACTCGGGCAGCCCGACCTATGACCGGCTGTGGGTCACCACGTCGCTGCGCGGGGTGTTGATCGGCACGCTGACCGTCCGGGTCCTCGACCATGGGGTGCACAGTGGCGAGGCCGGGGGAGTCGTCCCGTCGTCCTTCCGGATCGCACGACTCATCCTGGACCGGATCGAAGACGCCGCCACCGGCGACCTGCTCGTTCCCGAGCTGCACGTCGAGCCGCCGGAGTGGGCGTTCCAGGCGGCGCAGGAGCAGGGTGCCGCGCTGGATTCGGCCGGCGACCAGCGGCCGTTCCCCACGGTCGAGGGTCTGGCACTCGACGGTTCCGACGGCGCGGACCGGGCCATGCGGAATGCCTGGCGGGCGTCGGTGGCCGTGGTGGGCGCTGATGGCATGCCGGTCCCGGCCGAGGCCGGCTCCGTGCTGCGACCGTTTACGTCACTGAAGTTGGTCGTTCGGATCCCGCCGACCTGCGACGCCGACATGGCGGCCGAAGCGCTGGCCCGGACACTCACCGCCGATCCGCCCTACGGGGCCGAGGTCACCTGGAGCGGGGCCCAGCAAGCCGGAGGATGGGCGGCGATCCCACAGGCACCGTGGCTGACCGGAGCCCTGGATGTGGCCTCTCGGGCCTGTTTCGCCAATCCACCGTCCCGGTTGGGCGAGGGTGGCACGATCCCTTTTCTCGGGTGGCTGGCCGATCGGTTCCCCGAGTCGCAGATCCTGGCTGCCGGCGTCCTCGGTCCCGGGTCGAACGCCCACGGTCCCAACGAGGGGCTGCATCTCCCGACCGCCGAGCGGATCACCGCTGCGCTGGCTCTGCTGCTCGACGCCCACGCCGCCAACGCTGCTCAGTGATCACGCCAGAGGGGTGTGTTCGGTGGTGGCAAGTGGTCGCCCGATCTGGTTTCGATAGTCGACGCTCTCCAGCGTTTCGGCCGACATCGGATGGCCGAAGTAGTACCCCTGGATGACATGGCATCCGATGTCGGACAAGGCAGCCACCTGAGAGGCGGTCTCCGCCCCTTCGGCGATCACCTCGAGTTCCAGGGCGTCGGCAATCCCGACGATCGACTTGGCCAGGGCCACGGCTTGGCGGTCGTCGTCGAGGACTTCGACGAAGCTCCGGTCGATCTTCAGGATATCGATGGGGAACTTCCGGAGATAGGCCAGCGAGGAGTAGCCGGTCCCGAAGTCGTCGACGGCGATCATCACTCCTAATGCCTTCAGCTCACTCAGCTGGTGAAGCACGAAGCGGGAGTCATCGAGTAGCACCCGCTCGGTGATTTCGAGGACCAGGGCATTACCGGGCAGTCCCGAGTCCCGGAGTGCGGCCTTCACGTCAGCCACCAGATCGACGTCGAGTATCTGCCGGGTGGCCAAATTGACGGCCACCGATATCGGATGGCCCGGGTCCTCCACCCGCCACTGCTGGGCCTGTCGACAGGCGGCGTTGAGGATCCAGGTACCGAGGGGCACGATGAGACCCGACTCCTCACAGACCTCGATGAACGCCCCCGCGGCCAGGAGCCCTCGTTGAGGATGATGCCAGCGGAGCAGCGCTTCGTAGCCGGTCACCTGGCCGGTCCGGGTCTCGACGGTCGGCTGATAGAAGTTCTCGAACTGGCCGTCCTCGAAGGCCGTCCTCAGCTCCGACCCGAGTTGGAAACGCGCGGCGATTCGGTCTCTCATGTCCGATTCGAACACGGCTATCCGGTTCTTGCCCTTGAGCTTCGCCTCGTACATGGCGACATCTGCGTCGCCGATGGCATCCTGGGATGACGCACAGTCGTGCAGGTCGATGATGCCGACGCTTGCCGTCACGGTCACGTTGCCACGGGACAGCTCGACCGGGCCGCCCACCGCTTCGACGAGTCGACGGCCGACGCTGACCGCCGACTCGGGATCGCAGTCGTCGAGGTAGGCCGCGAACTCGTCCCCTCCCAGCCGGACCAGGAGGTCATCGGCCGCCAGGTGTGCCCGGATGCGTTCGGCGACGATGATGAGGAGCTCATCGCCGACAGCGTGGCCGAAGGCATCGTTGACGGCCTTGAACCCATCGAGATCGAGCACCAGAAGTGAGGACGGCTTGCCGTTTGCTTCGACGATCGCTCCGTCGATCCGCTCGGCCATCGCCTGTCGGTTGGCCAGCCCGGTCAGCGCGTCGTTGCCGGCTCGGGCGACGAGCTCATCGGTCCGGGCGCGGCTGGCAGAGGTGTGCGCGGCCAGGACCTCGCCGATGACGATCCAGACGATGAGCACCATCGGGATCCGCACCCCCACGGCGGTGCTCTGGTTCTGTTGACACACGATCCACACCGGGACTGCCAGGACGGTGAACAAGGTGGCCGTGCCCGGTCGCTGGGTCAGGCCTATGTAGATGAATGCCAAGGTGAGGACCCCGGTGTAACTGGCCGCCAGCAGCTGATCGACGGCGGCGATCGCCAGCAGCGTGACGAGGAGCAGAACCGGGAAGACCAGCAACGGGACCCGGGACCGGAGACGCCCCCAAGGCTGGAGGAAGAGCACCACGTTGAGCCCCATGGCGACGGCCAGGATGACGAAGGCCCTGGTCAGGGCGCTTGGCGGGACATGGATCGCCCATGAGGTGCAGGCCATCATGACGGCGAGCGTCGAAATCAGTCCGGCGCCCAGCCACACGTCCTGCCTGCTTGGCGAAAGGTGGGCCCTCACTTGGCCCGAGACGACTGCCATGCCTCGTTATCGACATAAAGCTGGGAATACTTAGCTCTGCCACGTCGTCGGGGTCACTGGCCGATGCGCGTCCGAGGGCTGTGTCCACCGGAATCGACGTCGATCAGGGGGTGGTGATACCCACCACCGGTTGCTGGAGGGGCCTCCCACCCATCGAACCCGTGAACACCGAGTCCCCGAAGTTGAAGACGCCTCCGTCGGAGGCGACCTCGGTGTATCCGGCGCCGGACACCGTTCCGGTGATGCCGACCACGGGCTTGTTGAGGTGCTGGCCTCCCATCGAACCGTAGAACCCGGCGTCTCCGAAGTTGAAGACCCCGCCATCGGATGCCACGAGCCAGTAACCGTTGCCCGAAGGTGTGGCGGCGATGCCCACGATTGGCGATCGGAGCGGCGCACCGGCCATCGAACCGAGGTCCCGACCGTTACCAAAGCCATAGACCGCCCCGTCGGCACCGACTTCCCAATACCCCTGTCCGGACGGGGTCCCGACAATGGCGACGATCGGTGCAGAGAGGTGCTGGCCTCCCATCGAACCGTAGAACCCGGCATCGCCGAAGTTGAAGACGCCACCGTCGGCCGCCACGAGCCAGTAGCCGTCGCCCGTTGAGGTCCTGGCCATGCCGACGACCGACCGGTTGAGGTGCGTACCTCCCATCGAGCCGTAGAACCGGGCGTTGCCGAAGGTGAAGATCCCTCCGTCGGAGGCGACCTCCCAGTAGCCGGACCCGTTGGGAGTCGAGGCCAGCCCAACCACCGGGGCGTTGAGTGGCATATCGCCGGTGGAGCCGTAGAACTGCGGTCCGAAACTGAAGACGCCGCCGTCGGACGCGACTTGCCAGTAGCCAGTCGGCGGGGCGGTCGTCGGGGCCGATGTGAACTGCACGGCGGGGATGTCGTTGGTCGGCGGAGTGCCCGAGACGCAGCCGTTGGGAACCTCGACGAAGGTGTCAGGCACGGCCGAGCCACAGAAGAGGTTCGAGTTGGTGGCACTGGCCGAGTTGACGAAGATGTTGCCGGGATTGACGTCAGCGCCCGCCGAGACATTCGAGGATTCGGTGGTGAAGGCCACATTCAACGAGTCGGTGGGACTGGTGGTGCCGCCGATCGGTTCCGGGCCGTAGTTGTCCGTGTTGTACGAGATGCCGTAGACCACGGTGCTCGGGAGCGCGATGTCCTTGGAGCTGAAATCGAAGGTGATGTTGTCGGCCAAGCCGTTGTAACAGGTGCCGTTCGAATCCATCCACTTGGTCGGCCCCGAGGTGCAGGCAGGATCGGCCGACGGCCGGTACGGAATGTTGAAGGTCTGGGTGCTGCTGGTGATCAGGCTCCCCACCGTGCCTGGTGTGGTACCCGGGTGGTAGATGTCGAAGGTGATCGGGACCGCAAAGGTGGCGCCGGGGGTAGTCGTGCACGGAGTCGGTCCCGTCCAGCCGCCGGACTCGCACGCCCAACTGCTCATCGTGACGGTCACGTCTGCAAGCCGCCCACCCGAGGGCGCCAGTGTCACTTGGTTCCCGATCTCGTTGAACGCGTACGCCTCGGCGCCGTAGCTCGGGATGTTGCCGGGCAGTGGAGAGAGGGTGGAGTCATAGTCGACCGCCTGACCGCCGGTACCGGTCGCCCCGGCAGTCGACGCGTTGCCGACCACGGTGGCGAACAACAGGGCGGCGACCACGGCGGGGGCGGCCGACAGGACGGCGCCGATCCAGGAGCGAGACGCAAGCATGGGGGATCCTCCGGCTGTGGCGTCTCCCGTCCCAGCGTCGACCGAGCCAGAGGCGCATTAATAGACATGCGACCATTAGTCGCAGTCCAAATCCTGCCAGCACTCGACCCGACATGGGTGTATCCCCATGTGGATGGGCTGTAGTCAGGCCAGCCGCTTGGCCTCGGCCAGACCGGTGGCGCTATAGACCCCATCTGGAAATACGGCATCCCAAGCGTCACGTACGCCACGGAAGTCCTCGCTGGGTCCGTATGCGGCGCGGGCGGCAGCCACCACCTCGTCTCGACGCTTGGCGACGGCAGCCCCCAAGGCGAACTCCAGCTCGGAGTCGATCTGGGCGATCGACTCGGCGAAACGCCGTTGGTGCCCGATCAATCGGACTGCACTGGGGGAAGGCGTCATGGGAGTTTCCTTGTCGGTTGCCGGGGAAGCACAACCGTAGCGTCGGAAGTGGAAGATCGGACCGGCACCCGGGCCGGTTCCCCCGGGGAGCCGGGAGCCCTGCCACTAGCGTGGCCGCTATGAGGGAACCCGGACCACTGTTGGCGTCCGGTCGCGATGCCGACATCTTCGAGTACGGGCCGGGACTCATTCTCCGGCGATCCCGCGAGGGGCACTCGATGGCACTCGAAGCCCGGGTGATGGAATACGTCCGGTCGCAGGGCTTCCCGGTGCCTGCCGTCGAGGAACTCAGTGACGATGGCCTCGACATCGTGATGGAGCGCGTCGTGGGCGCTGACATGGTGGGGACGATGTCGAAGCGCCCCTGGACCATCTCCCACCAAGGGCGTGTCCTCGCCGAACTCCATGAGCAGCTCCACGAACTGACGGCACCGGACTGGATGATCGATGCTCCGGTCGGTCAGGGGAGCAGGCTCCTCCACCTCGACCTCCATCCACTCAATGTGATGATCGGTCGACGGGGCCCTGTTGTCATCGACTGGGCGAGAGCGTGTCGAGGGGATCCTGCTGTCGACGTGGCCTTGGCCTGGGTCCTCATGGATGTGGGCGAGCTCTCGCCAGGCCGTCTCGTCGGAGCCGTCCTCGGGAAGGCCCGCTCGGCTCTGGTTCAGAGCTTCCTCCGATCCTTCGACCTCGCTGAAGTGAGGCGCCGGCTGCCCGAGGTCGTGGCGTGGAAGGCGGCAGACCCTCACATGTCCGCCGGCGAACAGGCCCAGATGTGGGAATTGGTGAAGAAGGCGGGCGGAAGCTCGACCGCGTAGGTGTCGGGTAGGCCCGGTGGCCACGTCGGCGGGTATCAGGGCTGTGATTCGAACGACACGGGGACGGCTTGCGCTCGGGAGGGGGGCACGACGGGGATCGGGACGAACCAGACGGTCCCCGTCCCACTGCACGGGAGAGTCAGCGACGTGGGCAGACCCTTCGCCCTGTCGTACCGGGTGAACCCGATCGCCGAGTCCGCAACCGGAACACCTGCTCCCGGATTCGGAGCCGGTGGCGGTGCACCGAAGAACACCCCGATCGTCGCGTCGTTGCCGGTCTGGCCCAGCGAGTGAGCGGTTGTGGGAGGGAACAGCTGGTGGACAGCCAGGGTCTGGCCCCCCATCGGGTGCCCGGTCTCCCCTGGCGTCAGCGGTCCGAAGCAGGCCATGTCGATGGGAATGGGGACCGTCGTGTTGCCATCTGTGCCGTTGATCACGCCGGTGAAGAATTGGTGCGGTCCCACGCGATGGGACGCACCCGCGGTCTGCGCAGCTGCTGTCAGACTGACGATCACCGCGCTCAGTACCACGGCGAGCTGGATGGTCCTCTTGCCCATTGGCGCTCCCTCTCGGCCCCTGGACCCATAGTGCGGCCGTGTTCCAGTCCGGTCAAGGCCTCTGGTCAGGAGTAGATGCCCCCGGTCGAGAGGTTCAGCCCGTCCGTACCGGGCTTGGCGCGGTAGACGGCCTGAACCTCGGTGAACTCCGAGAGTCCCCACGGGCCGTTCTCCGACCCGACACCACTCCACTTGAACCCGCCGAAGGGCTGGTTCGGGGCCAGGGCCAGGTGGGTGTTCACCCAGGTGGTGCCGCACTCGAGTCGCTCGGCCACCCCCGCCGCCCGATCGGTGTCAGCACCCCACACCGAGCCGGAGAGCCCGAAGTGGGTGCTGTTGGCCCGCTCCACCACGTCGTCGATGTCGCGGTAGGGGATGACCGGCAGGGCCGGCCCGAACTGCTCCTCGTCGACGATCCGGGTGCCGTCGCTGACGTCGGTGAGGATGGTCGGCTCGAAGAAGTACCCGGGGCGCTCCATGGCCTTTCCACCGGTGGTGGCCTTGGCCCCGTTGGCCAGCGCGTCGGCCACCAGCTCCTTGACCCGTTCGAACTGCGGGGCGTTGTTGATCGGCCCCAGTTTCGACTCGGCGTCGGTGCCGTCCCCGACCTTGACCGCCTCGGCATGGGCGGTGATCCCCTCGACGACTTCGCTGTAGAGGGACTCGGGCACGTATACCCGCTTGATGGCCGAGCACACCTGGCCGTTGTTGGCGAAGGCGGCGGCGAAGATGGCCTTGCTGACCATGGCCGGGTCGGCGTCGTCCAGCACGATGGCCGGATCGTTGCCGCCCAGCTCTAGCGTGACCCGCTTCAGGTCAGGAGCGGCCGACTGTGCCACCAGCTTGCCGGTCTCCACCGACCCGGTGAAGCTCACCTTGCGCGGCACCGGGTGGCCGGTCATCCAGGCGCCCAACTGGTCGCCGCCGCTCACCGTGTTGACGACTCCGGCCGGCATCACGTCACGGAGGATCTCGCCCACCTTGAGGGTGGTCAGCGGAGTGTAGGGCGACGGCTTGAGCACCATCGTGTTGCCGGCCAACAGTGCCGGTGCGATCTTCCAGAACGCCAGGGTCAACGGGAAGTTCCACGGGGTGATGGCGGCCACGACCCCGACCGGGCGACGGACCACTTCGACGAGCGCCTGATCGTCGTCCTGGATCACCTGCCGCGGTGTCTCCAAGTTGGCGAAGTACTGGCACCAGATGGCCGAGGCGAAGACCTCGATATTGGCCTCTGCCAACGGCTTGCCCTGTTCGGCGGTCAGGATCGGGGCGAGCTCGCCCGCCGCCGCCATGAGTGCATCGGCGATCTGGAGGAGCGTCGCCCTCCGGGCGTCCTCATCGAGCTTCCAGTCCCGCTGGGCCTTGGCTGCCGAATCGAAGGCGGCGTCGAGCTGTTCCCGGGTGCATTCGGGGGCGTGGGCGAACACATCGCCATTGGCCGGGTTGATCACCCCGAACGAGTCAGTGGCGGGGACGGAGTCGCCCCCGATGGTCATGACGAAATCGGACATGGTGGTCCCCCTGGATATGCGATTGGCTCTCCTCCCGAAGATACCCCCGACGGCGCCGGATTTCTCATCGATGCCGCCACACCTGTTCCCCCGCCGGCCGGGGAACAGGTGTGAGACGTCGTGACCCGTCGGCCACCGAGGCGAGGAGACCCGGACGAACAGTCTCAGGAGGAGACCGAGCCGGAGGACGTCAGACGGAGACCGGTTCCTGGGTCGGTGCGGGCGGCGGCGAGCCCTCGGCTTCGTCGTCCCCGGGCAGGTCGGGATCGACCATGACGTGGGGCAGGATCCGGTCGAGCCACTTGGGGAACCACCAGTTGGACTTGCCGAGCATGAGCATCAGTGACGGCACCAGGGCCATCCGGATGAAGACGGCGTCGACGAAGATCCCACCGGCGAGCCCGAGCCCGAACTCCTTGATGACCCGGATGCCGCCGAGGATGAAGGCACCGAATACCAGGATCATGATCAGGGCGGCGGCGGTGATGGTCTTACCCGTCGCCGCCAGCCCGTTGCGCACGGCGATGCGGTTGTCGCCGCCGGATTTGGCGTACTCCTCCTGGATCCGGGTGATCAGGAAGACCTCGTAGTCCATGGACAGTCCGAACAGGATGGCGAACATCATCACCGGCAGGAAGGCCTCGATAGGCCCGGTCTGGTCGACCTGGAACACCGAGCCCAGCCAGCCCCACTGGAAGACGGCGACCAGGATGCCGAAAGCGGCGGTGATCGACAACAGGTTCATGATCGCCGCCGTCAACGGGATCACCAGGCTCCGGAACACGATGGCCAACAGGATGAACGACAGGACCACGACCAGTCCGATGAAGAGCGGCAACTTCGACGACAGCACGTGGGCGAAGTCGGCGAATATGGCAGTTGTGCCCCCGACGTAGACCGTCAACCCGGTCCCCTTCACCACACCGGGGATGGTGTCGGTTCGCAGGTGGGTGATGAGGTCGGTAGTGGCCGATGCCTGCGGCGAAGATCCCGGATACACATTGATCAGCGCCACCTGCTGACCATCACGCGCGGGCAGGACGACCGGGGGAACGACGGCCGCCACGTCGGGCTGGGTCTTCACCGCGGCGGCCAGCTGGTCGAGGGTGGCGCTGTCGATCTGGCCCTCCTGGGTCACCACCAGCTGCAATGGACCGTTGAAGCCCGGGCCGAAGCCGGACGACAACAGGTCGTAGGCCTGCCGGGTGGTCGTGCCTGCCGGGTCGTTCCCCTGGTCGGAGCTACCCAGCCGCAGTGAGAAGAACGGCATGGCGATGATGCCGACGATGACCAGGGCGATGACGGCGGGAATGATCGGACGGGCCTGGATGAAGTCGGCCCACCTGGGCCAGAAGCCCTTGGAACCGGTGCCGACCACACGGGGCCCATTGGTGGCCAGGCTCTTCTTCTGCTTCCGGCTGAGCACCTTTGGCCCGATGAAACTGAGAAGGGCCGGCAACAGGGTGAGGGCGGCGATCATGGTGAAGAGCACACCGATGGATGCGGCAATGGCCAACCCGTAGAGGAAGGTCACCCCCAGCGCGAACATGCCCAACAGGGCGATGCACACGATGATCCCGGCGAACAGGACGGCCCGCCCCGAGGTGTTGACGGCGTTCACGATCGACGGCTCGATCTCGCCGCCGGCAATCAGCCCCTGGCGATGCCGGGTCACGATGAACAAGGCATAGTCGACACCGACACCGAGGCCGATGAGCAGTACCAGCTCCGTGGAGAACTGGGGCATCTTGAGCACGTTGCTCAGGATGCCGATCACCCCGATGGCCGTTCCCAGCGATGCCATGGCCGACAGGATCGGCAGGGCCATGGCGAACACGGATCCGAAGACCAGCAACAGCACGATGGCAGCCAGGAGTACTCCGAGTCCGGTGCCGCCGAACGACACCCTGTCGGCCTGCTCGGCGATCTGCCCGGACACCGCCACCTGCAAGTTCGACCCCTGGGCGGTCAGCGCGGTATTGACGAACTCCTTCGAGCGGGTTGTGGAGTAGTTCTGCGGCTGGACGTCGAAGGTGACGTTGATGAAGGCGGTCTGTCCATTCGCACTGATCTGGTGGGCCCCGGCCTCCGAGTAGGGACTCTCCACGACCGTCACATTGGGGAGCTGCTCGATCTTGGCGATCATGGTGTTGATGGTGGCCATCACCGCCGGGTCGGTCACCGGCGTGCCGTCGGTCGTGTGGAAGACGATGCGCTCCTGGTCGCCGGCCTGGCGCGGCGCGGCCGCCTGCAGCAGGTCGAGGGCCTGGGTCGACTCGGTATGGGGGAGCGAGAAGCTGTTGGAGTACGCGGTGCCCACCGCCTGGGACGCGAAGGTCATGCCGATCAGCGCGACCAGCCAGAGGATGACCACGGCGATTCGGTGACGGACGCACCACGTGGCAAGGGACTTCATTGGGGACGGGCTCCTATTCGACGGGGGAGGATGCTGGCGCCCGTCGGCCACCCGGGGGAGGTGGTGGGCCGCGCAGGATGTCGGCGGCGGCCCGTCCATCGGACACACACCATTCTCCCTCATCGGAGGGCATCATCGTGCACCGGAGCCGCGAAATCCTCCGACCGGCCAATATGTACCCATGACTTCTCCATCACGCCTGGTCCCGCTCGCCGGATCCTTCAACTTCCGCGACCTCGGCGGCTACCCGGGCCTTGAGGGCAGAAAGACCAGGTGGGGTCAGCTCTTCCGTTCCGATGCCCTGCACGAGCTGACCGCCGACGATCTGGTGCAGCTACGCGATCTGGGCCTGCGCACGGTCGTCGACCTGCGCACCGAGCGCGAGCTGCAGAAATCGGGCCGGGGTCTTCTCGAACCGGAGCCGATCGCATTCCACCATCTCGCCGTTATCCAGGAAGGGGTTCAGGAGACGGTCGGGGCCGTACCGGAGTCCGTGGCCGCCCCGGCCCCACCCGGCGACGACCTGGCCGAGCGTTACCTCTGGTATCTCGACATCGGCCGCAATTCGCTGGTCGAAGCCCTCGGGTTACTGACACGGGAACAGAACTATCCGCTGGTCTTCCACTGCGCCGCCGGTAAGGACCGCACCGGGATCCTCGCCGCGCTGATCCTGCAGATCGTGGGGGTCGACCGCGAGGTGATCGTGTCCGACTATCTGATCACCGCCGAACGCCTCGGGCTCATCCTGGACCGATGGCGTGCCGATCCCGGATTCGCCGAGCGGATGGCCTCGTTGCCGCCGACCCGCTTCAGTGTCGAGGCATCGACCATGGAGGGGTTCCTCGACGGACTGTCCGAATTCCACGGGGGCGCCCGGGCCTGGGCCGTGGCGGCCGGGGTGCCCGAGGAGGCCCTCGACCGGATGGTCGACCTGCTCCTCGAGCCCCGTGACTGACAGGCGAGTGACTGACAGGCGAGTGACTGACACGGCGACCGGACGTGCGGCCGGGGGTGGGGGGATGTCCGGTCCGACCGGACCGGCCGTAGGATGGGGGTATGGACGCTTCGATCCTCGAGTCCCTGGCACTCGGAGTGCTGGTGCTCTGTGGGCTGGGGTTCCTGGCTGTCCTGACCGGCGGGTTCCTGCTTGTGGCGCTTCGTCCGTCGGCGGCGTGCGTGGCCCTGCGATCCCACGGCGCGGTCATCGGTGCCACCGCAGTATGGGAGGCGGCGGCGTCGAACCGGTGGAACCGCTCCGCCACGCCGGCGACCGCCTCCGAACTCGCCGGCTGGTCGGGCACCCGGGTCCGCAAGGAACTCTGGCGCTCGGTCGATCGTGCCGCTGTCCGCCGTCCGGGCGGCCGACTCGGTGGGCGCTCCGACCGCCGAGCTTCCATCGCTGTGCCGCCGGCTCCAGGCCGCGGCCACCGACATCGACACCGTGCTGCGGGTCGACCCGTCGGCCACGGTGCCACCCGGCCTGCGCGACCAGGTGGTCGAAGTGATGCGGGCCGCCGACGACGTGCAGCAGGCAGCCGTTGCCTCCGCCGGCGAGGCCAACAGCCACCGGGTCCGCGAATTGACCGAGGACGCCGGCGACGAGCTGACCCTGCTGGACGCCGGACTGGAGTCACTGCGGGCCACCGGTCCGCCGGAGCTGCCTCGCTAGCTGTCGGCGGTGACGGCGGCGACCAGCACACTCAGGCCGTCGTCGAGGAGGTCGGGCTCGATGACCAACGGCGGCAGCAGGCGTACCACGTTGCCGTAGCTCCCGCAGGAGAGTGTGATGACGCCGGCCCGATGGCAGGCGGCCACGATGCGCTTGGCGGCATCGGGATCAGGTATGTCGGTGCCCGGCCGCACCAGCTCCATGGCCATCATGGCCCCGCGACCGCGGACATCGCCGATCCCAGGGTGGTCGGCCTGCAGGGCCCGCAGCCGCTCGCCGATCACGGCCCCGATCTTGGTGGCGGCCGCAGCGAGATCCTGCTCCTCCATGGTCCGGATCGAGGCGAGCGCGGCGACACAGGCCACCGGGTTTCCGCCGTAGGTACCGCCGAGTCCGCCGACGTGGACTTCGTCCATGATCTCGGCCCGGCCGGTGACGGCGGCGAGGGGCATGCCCCCGGCCATGGCTTTGGCCGTGGTGACCAGGTCGGGCACCACGGCCTCGTCGTCGCAGGCGAACCAGTCACCGGTGCGGCAGAAGCCGGTCTGGATCTCGTCGGCGATGAACAGGACGCCATTGGCCCGGCACCACTCGGCTACCGCGGGCAGGAATCCGGGGGCCGGGACGATGAACCCGCCCTCGCCCTGGATGGGCTCGATGAGGACACAGGCGGCGTTGTCCACACCGACCTGCCGCTCGATCTGCTCGATGGCCCGGGCCGCCGCCTCCCCACCGGTCATGCCCTCGGGATCGCGGTAGGGATATGACATCGGGACCCGGTAGACCTCGGGGGCGAAGGGCCCGAACCGGTTCCGGTAGGGCATGTTCTTGGCCGTCAATGCCATGGTCAGGTTGGTGCGCCCGTGGTAGGCGTGGTCGAAGACGACGACACCCTGGCGTCCGGTGACATGGCGGGCGATCTTGACCGCGTTCTCCACGGCCTCGGCTCCCGAGTTGAACAGCGCGCTCCGCTTCTCGTGATCTCCCGGCGTGCGGTCATTGAGGACCTCACACACGTCTACGTACTGCTCGTAGGGGCTGACCATGAAGCAGGTGTGGGTGAACATGCCCACCTGGTCCCGGACGGCGTCGACGACGGCCGGGGCGGCGTGTCCGACGCTGACGACGGCGATCCCCGAGCCGAGGTCGATGAGCGAGTTCCCGTCGACATCGACGAGGATCGCCCCGTCGGCGCGCTCGATGTACACCGGGAAGACCGAGCTGACCCCGGGGGCCACCGCCTGCCTCCGTCGGGCCTCGAGCTCCATCGACCGGGGCCCGGGGAGATCGGTGACGAGGCGACGGGACTGGTCGATGGCGGGCGTGTTCACGACGGCAAGCGTAGTGGACGACCCCGTGCGAGATCCGGGGCGGTCGTGTCGGCCCCAGAGCGCTCCGACGAGGCGATCAGGGCGTCGCCATCTTGATCACGGCGAACGTCGCACCGGCCGGGTCGACCAGGACGGAGAACCGCCCCGGGGGGATGTCGGTCGGCGGCACCGTGACCGTCGCCCCACCGGCCACCGCCTGTTCGACGGTGGCGTCACAGTCGTCGCGTACCGAAGTAGGCGAGCCAGTTGGACGGTACTTCGGCGGGAATCTCGGACGGCATCTCCATCATCCCGCCGATGGGTGCGCCGTCGAGCTTCCACTCGGTGTAGGCGGTGCCACCCATGTCGATCGAGTTGGCCTCCCAGCCGAACACCTGGGAGTAGAAGGCGGTGGCAGCTTTCGGTGTCACGGGTGGCGAGCTCGTTCCATACGAGGGCGCCGGGCTCGTTGACCAGCCCTGCCCCGATGTGGGCCTTGGCCTGCCACACGGCGCACGCGCCGCCGGTCGGGTCGGCGAAGACCGCCATCCGACCGACATCGAGCACGTCCATCGGCTGGACGTAGACCGTGCCGCCGGCCTCGGTGATCCGGGCGACGGCGCCGTCGGCGTCGTCGACGGACACGTAGGTGAGCCATGCCGGTGGCTGACCCTCCATCATGATGGGCCCGCACCCGGCTACGGCGACGCCGCCCAGTTCGAACGTGCGATAGCCGCCCGCCTCGGGAGCGAGCTCGGGCGCCTCCCAACCGAAGAGACCGCCGTAGAAGGCGACCGATGCCTCGACGTCGGGACTGGCCAGATCGACCCAGGACGGGGTGCCAGGGGAATAGGAATCGATACGGGGCATGTCTGCCTCCTTCGCTCGTGTCCCGGATGCCGGCTCACCGGTGCCCGGGACGATCAACTCCCACCCGCCTATGGTGCCACGGAAGATCCGGGTCTGCCCGGTCGATGCAATGTTCCCGCTCTGTCCAACCGTGTGATCGTCCGGATCGGCCCGCCTGATGTGGTCGTCCGGGTCAGTTGCCGAAGTTCCAGCCCTCGCCTTTTTCGTAGTGGTGGATGATGTTCTTGGCGATCAGGATCTTGTGGACCTCGTCGGGACCGTCGGCCAGTCGGAGCACCCGCGCCGTCAGGTACATCCCGGCCAACGGGAGGTCGTTGCTCACCCCGGCACCGCCCCAGACCTGGATGGCACGGTCGACCACCCGGTGGTAGGCGGCGGGGACGAACACCTTGATGGCCGAGATGGCGGTGCGCACGTCGGGATCGCCGTTGGCCACCTTTTCGGCGGCGTTGATGGTCATGAGGCGGGCGGACTGCACGTCCATGTACGACTCGGCGATGAAGCCCTGGATGAACTGCTTGTCCTTCAACAGCCCGCCGTGGACCTCGCGGGTGAGCGTGCGCTCGACCATGAGGTCGAACGCCCGCCACATCTGGCCGACCGAGTTCATGCAGTGGTACACCCGGCCCGCCCCCAGCCGGTCCTGGGCGGCCTGGTGGCCCTGGCCGACCAGCCCGAGCGTGTTCTCGATCGGGACCCGGACGTCCTCGTACCTGATCTCGCAGTGGTCGGAGGTCGAGTGGCCGAAGATGCCGATCCCCCGGACGATGTTCACGCCCTTGGTGGCGGTCGGCACGATGATCTGGGTCATCTTGCCGGGTGCGCCGAGCTCGCCCGACGGGTCGTTGGCCCGGCACATGACGATGAAGAAGTCGGCGTCGATCCCGTTCGACGTGAACCACTTGTGGCCGTTGATGACCCAGTCGTCGCCGTCGCGGACCGCCTCGGTCTCGATCGACCGCGGGTCCGAGCCGGCGTGGTCGCGCTCGGTCATGGAGAAGCCCGACTGCATCTCGCCCTCGATGAGCGGCAGGAGCCACTTGCGCTTCTGCTCCTCGGTCCCGTACTTGACGAGGACGCTGGCGTTTCCGGAGTTCGGGGCGGCGATCCCGAACAGGGACGAGGCGCCCACCGCGTAGGAGAGGATCTCGTACATGTAGGCCAGCTCCAGGAAGTCGAGGCCCATGCCGCCGTACTCCTTCGGCAGGTGTGGCGCCCACAGGCCGGCACCGTTGACCTTGGCCTTGATCTCCTCGCGCATCTCGATGCTCTGGCGGCGAGCCCGCTCGCGCTCATCCCCGTCGAGCTCGCCGGCCCGCCGGGATCGCCAGAGGATCTCCTCGTTCGGGAGGATCTCGGCGTTGATGAAGTCGGCGGTGCGCCGTCGGATGTCGTTGACTGCCGGGTCGAGGCCTGGAATCGGCGTCACGTTGATCGCCACGGGGTCTCCTTTGTCGAGCAATGGCTGGCTCCCGCCATCATGGCCCAGGTCGGCCGGATCGAGGCCCCGGACCGCAGGTCGGGCCGTGCGGGGTCCGACCGCTTGGGACCGGTCGGTGCCGGCGGCTACTGTGCGCGCCATGGGCCCGACCCCGTTCACCTACTCGTCCTTCACGCTCGACCGGCGCACCCTCGACGAGGTCGCGGTGCTCGGCTCCCGCAGCTTCTACGACGACCCCTTCTTCGTCCACCTCTCCGACAAGTCGATCCAGCGGGCCCGGGGTCTGACCCTGTACATGCGGAGCCACATGGTGGCGTTGGGCGACTCCGCCGTGGCCACCGGGGCACGCAACCCGGCCGGGATCCTGGTCGGCATCTGCGTCTGGCAGCGGCCGGGGACCTACCCGCTCCCCGTCGGCCGCCAGGTCCGCGAGATGGGCGGTTCGGTGCGGGCGCTCATCCCCCGACCGAGTTCACTGGTCAAGGGGCTCCGCTACACCCTGGCCATGGAGAAGGCCCGACCGAAGGACGAGCACTGGTACCTGAGCCTGCTGGCCGTGGACCCGATGGCGTGGCGGCGGGGGATCGGAAGCACGCTGCTCGAGCCTTCGCTGGCGTCCATCGACGAGGACGGTCTGCCGTGCTACCTCGAGACCCAGAAGGAGGCGAACCTCGCCTACTACCGGCGGTTCGGCTTCGAGGAGACCGAGCGGCTCACCCCTCGTGGCGGCGGGCCGCCGCTGTTCACGATGACCCGTCCGGTTCGGTGAGGTTGTAGACGGTCACGCCGTCGACGGTGTGGGCGGTGAAGTGGGAGGTGACCCAGGAGGCGATGGCCGAGGCGTCCGAGGAGGTCGACCCACCGCCTCCGAACCCGCCCCGCCGAACCCGCCATCCGCCCTGATGTAGTAGTGGATCCGGCCTTCGGCCACGTACTTCTGGAACTGGGCCAGTGACGGCGCCGGGTCGGTTCCGTTGAAGCCGCCGATGGCCATGACCGGGTCGTCGGTGGCCAGCTGGTAGCCGGCCGCCGAGTTCGCACCGGTGGTGGCGGCCACCCAGGAGTAACGGCCGGCGTCGGCCTCGAGCAGGGCGACGAGCTGCTTGCCCGGTGTGGAGGCGTTGAGGAGGCCACCGGCACCACCGCCGCCGAAGCCCTCCGGCGCCTCCGGGCAAACCCGCCGGCCCGACCCGGGAAGCCAGCGGCCCCCCGGGGAATCCACCGGCGCCTGCCGGGAAGCCACCGGTGACCTCGGGGAATCCACCCGCCGCCGGGTCGCCTGGGACCCGCCGGGGCCGGCGGCAGCCCTGCCGAACCCTCCGGGGAATCTGAATCCGCCGTGCCCGAAGCCGCGCCCTGCGAACCCACCGCGTCCGAATCCACCCTGGCCGCAGCCGCCGGGCCCGCCGAACCCCGAAGTCACCGCCGGTCCGGCCGACGGGATGGCGCCCGATTGGGGGTGGACGCCGTGTCGAGCGAGTACGCCGCCGGACCGGCCAGCACGGCGGTGATGCCCAGGCCGGCGATGCCGGCGGCCAGCACGCCGCGGGACCGGGGGAGGACCACGACGGCGACGGCGGCGACCAGCCCGCCGAACAGCACGACCCAGCGCAGGGCCGGGTACCAGTCGGGGCTCCAGCCGAGGAGGACGAAGGACCAGACCACGGTGGCGACCACGGCCGTGGCCAGCGCCAACCGGGGGAAGAGTTCGGTCCGCCGACTCCACAGGGTCCAGGCGCCCATGCCGACCAGCGCGCCCACGGCCGGGGCCAGGGCCACCGTGTAGTACGGGTGGATGATCCCCTGGGCGTAGCTGAAGATGAGCCCGGTGAGCAGGAGCCATCCGCCGAAGAGCAGGAAGGCGGCCCGGGTGCGGTCGGTGCGGGGCGCCCGCCGGGTCAGCCACAGGACGGCGACCAGCCCGATCAGGGAGCCCGGGATCAGCCAGGAGATCTGGCCACCCATGGACTTGAGGAAGAGGCGGTCCCATCCGGTCGGTCCCCACATGGAGTGCCCGCCTGCTCCACCGGCTCCGCCGCCGACGACGCTGCCGGTCTCGTTGCCGCTCAGGCGTCCGATGCCGTTGTAGCCGAAGATCAGGTTGAACAAGTTGTTGTTGGTCGATCCGCCGACGTAGGGCCGGCTCGACGCAGGAGTGAGCTCCACGGCCGCCACCCACCAGCCGGCCGACACCACCAGGGCGATGCCGGTGTAGATCAGCTGCAGTATCCGCCGCCCGAGCTTGGGCGGCCCGGCCACCAGGTACACCAGGGCCAGGACGGGCATCAGGATGAACGCCTGGAGCATCTTGGTGATGAACCCGAAGCCGATCAGCGCTCCGGCCAGCACCATCCACCGGGTCCGGCCCGCCTCGATGGCCCGGATGGTGGCGTAGGCGGCCCCGACCAGCAGCAGGGCCAACAGGGCGTCGGGGTTGTTGAACCGGAACATCAGGGTGGCCACCGGGGTCAGGGCCAGCACGGCCCCGGCCAGCAGGGCGGCGGCGGGTGCGAACCAGCGACGGACGCACAGGTAGAGCAGCCCGACGGTTGCCACGCCCTCGAGTGCCTGGGGCACGAGAATGCTCCACGAGTTCACCCCGAAGATCCGGGCGGACAGTTCCATGACCCACAGCGACGCCGGTGGCTTGTCCACCGTGATGAAGTTCGACGAGTCGAACGAGCCGAAGAAGAACGCCTTCCAGCTCTTGGTACCGGCCTGGACGGCGGCCGAGTAGAAGCTGTTGGCCCACCCGGAGTCGCCGAGTCCCCAGATGTAGAGGAAGCCGGTGCCCACCAACAGGGCGATCAGGGACGGGCGGACCCACGCCGGATCCCCGGGCTTGCCGCGCACCAGCCGGCGGACGAGGCCGGCGGGCGGCAGCGGAGCGGCCGGGGTGTCGTCCCCGCTCGGGTCGACGGTCGGCGGGGTCGCCGGCGTCGTAGACGGCCCAACCGGGGGCGTCCACCACCGCGACCCCGACCGGGTCGCCGTGGGTCGACCCGGGGCCGGTCGAAGCCACGTGACCGGGGTCCACGTCGCGAGGTCGAGGGTTCGCCGGAAGTGGTGGCGTCGGTCATCGGGAGGCCCCCTGAGGAATGTGTCGGCCGCTGGTCGACTCATCGGCGCCGGCACCGGAAGCGGCACCGACTCCCCGGAGCCGTCGGCCAAGGCCACCGGGTCGAGATGGGTGCCGAACCGGGGCCGGAAGACCCAGGTCCGCAGGATGGAGAAGCGGAACGCAGCGGCGGCGATGTTGGCCAGGGTGACGGCGATCAGTTCGGGGGCGAGTTCGTCCATGCCGAGCCCCCGGGTGATGGCGAGGGCGGCGGTCGTGAAGGTGAGGCTCACCCCGAGCAGTGCGGCGGCCGTGACCACCCGGTGGAGCCGGTCCAGCCCGTGACGGGCGGTCCCCGCCATGCCCCGGTGGGCGGCGGTGTTGCCCACGCCGCAGGCCACGATGGCCACTGCGTTGGCCGTATAGCCACCGACCCGGGGCTCGAGGAGGGCGAAGAGGGCCATGTAGGCCAGTGTGCTGATCACCCCCACCCCGGCGAACCGGAGGAGTTCGTCGGCGAACACCTCGCCGTCGGCACGCGGCCGGTCTTCCGACGCGAGCGCGCACCAGCGGCGCCGACCGGTGAGTGCGCTCCGGACGCCGGTCGAGCGGGCAGGCGGCGCCGGGCGTCGGCGGCGCGACGGCGGGCGCCGGGGCCGGCCAGACGGGCCACACCGCACAGGTCGAGCCAGGCCGTGCGGGCCACGGCCACCCGCGAGTCGAGGTCGTCGACCCAGTCGACCGGGACCTCGTGGATGCGTAGACCGAGCCGGCGGGCGGTCACCAGGAGTTCGGTGTCGAAGAACCAGGCGTCGTCCTCCACCAGGGGCAGGACGGCCGGCACCGCGTCGGAGCGCATGGCCTTGAATCCGCACTGGGCATCGGTGCAGGCGTTGCCGAGACATGTACGGACGAGGAGGTTGTAGGACCGGGAGATGACTTCGCGACGGGCGCCCCGCACCACTTGGGCACCGGGCGCCAGCCGGGTCCCGATGGCGACATCGCTGTGCCCCGACAAGCAGGGGGGCGACCAGGGGTAGCAGGGCATCGAGCCCGGTGGCGAGGTCGACGTCCATGTAGCTGACCACCGGCGACCGGCTCGCCGACCACGCGGCCCGCAGCGCCCGTCCCCGTCCTTTGCGGTCCAGGTGTAGGGCCTGGACGCCGGGAAGACTGGCGGCCAGGCCGGTGGCGATCGTCCAGGTGTCGTCGGTGCTGGCATTGTCGGCGATGGTCACCACCGTCGACAAGGGGAACGACGAGTCGAGGAACGAGCGCAGGGCGGTGATGCTGGCCGCCAACTTCTGGGCCTCGTTGTAGACCGGGATGACGATCTCCAACTGGGGGGCGGCGCCCGGGCCGACCGGGCGAGGTCGGGGAAGCGGTGTCAAGTTCATGGCGACACTGTGCGGGAGGCGCTTCCAGCCCCGGTGGGAGCAACCTGAGCGTCTGCTGTGAATTCCGACGTGACCGCATGGGGCAGGCGGATGGTGAACGTCGTCCCCTCTCCCTCGATGCTGCTGGCCTCCACTGTTCCTCCGTGGGCGGCGACGATCGCCGACACGATGGACAGGCCGAGCCCGGCGCCGCCGTGGAGGCGGGACCGGCTGGGGTCGGAGCGGTAGAACCGCTCGAAGATGTGTTCCACCTGGTCGGGAGCCATCCCCGGTCCGGAGTCGGCCACGACGATCACGGTTCCTGACCCGTCCCCGTCCACCGACACCTCGGTCGTCGTCCCCTCGGGGGTGTGGGCCCGTACGTTGCCGAGCAGGTTGTCGATGACCTGTCGGAGGCCGGTCGGGTCGCCCACCACCTCGATCGGCCGGGTGGCGGTGAAGTGGACCGGCCAGGCCGGCCCGACGGTCTGCGCCGTATGGACCGCCTCGGCACAGAGCGCCACCACGTCGACCGACTGCATCTCGGTGGGGCGGCCTTCGTCCAATCGAGCCAGGAGCAGGAGGTTGGAGACCAGGTGCTCCATGCGACCCGTCTCGGTGATGATGCCGCGCATGAGGCGCTCGAGGTCCTCCTTCTGTTCCGAGGCACCGCGCCCGAAAAGCTCGGCGTAGGCCGACACCGCGGCGATCGGGGTGCGCAATTCGTGGGAGGCATCGGCCACGAATCGGCGCAGGTGGGCGTCCGACTCGCGGAGCCGCTGCTCCGAGGCGACCCGGGCGGAGAAGGCCGACTCGATCCGGGTCAGCATCACATTGAGGGTTCGGGCCAGACGCCCGACCTCAGTTTTTTCGTTCTCACCGGGGACCCGCTCGGTCAGGTTTCCGGCGGCGATGGACTCGGCCGCCGTCTCCATGTCACGCAACGGCCTCAGGCCGATCCGGACCAGCCAGAAGCCGGCGGCGAGGGCAACCAGCACCGCGCCGGCCGTCACCAGCAACTCGACCAACAGCAGCCGGTGCAGCGTGCTCTGGGTGTCGCCGAGGGGCTCGGCCAGGATCAGGATGTCGCCGTTGGAGAGGGTGGAGGCCAGTACTCGGAAGTCGGGACCACCGGCTTGGGCCGACGGCGCATCGAAGAAGGCGACCTGCGAGCCGTCGCTGTCTGACGAGAAGCCGGTGATCGGGGAGGTGATGGCGGGCGTGTAGGCGGTGCGGCCGACGTAGGTGGGACAGCCCGAACCGCCGACCAAGGCGCCGGACGCGGTCCGTACCTGGACAGCCTGGATATGGAAGGCGTTGGACGGCCCTCCGTCCGGGCCACCACCACCCGGCCCGCCGCCGCCCGGAATCAACTGGTTCGGATTGGGGCACGGAATGGAGCGCCCATCTTCGATGGCGCCCTGATAGATGCCGTGGGCGCCGGTGAGCTGCTGGTCGACCCGTTGGTAGAGGAATGACTGGAGGGCCGAATAGGTGACGACGTCGGCGATGGCCAGAGCGGCCAACGCGATGACACCGATGGCGATGAGCAGCCGTGCGCGCAGCGACACGACTAGTCGGCCGCCGGCTCACGAAGCGCGTAGCCCACCAGACGGACCGTGTGGATCACCGGTGGGCCGGCTACCTCGAGCTTCTTGCGCAGGTAGCTGACGTAGGTCTCGACGACGTTGCCGTCTCCCCCGAAGTCGTAGTGCCACACGTGGTCCAGGATCTGGGATTTGGAGAGGACGTGGCGGGGGTTGAGCATGAAGAAGCGGAGCAGGTTGAATTCGGTGGCGGTCAGGGGGATCACCTGGTCGGCCCGCTTCACCTCATGGGCGTTCTCGTCCATCTCGATGTCGGCGAAGTGCAGGATTCCGCCGTCCTCCGGCTCGGCGCCCATCCGTCGCAGGATGGCGTGTACCCGGGCCACCACCTCGGCGAGGGCGAACGGCTTGGTCACGTAGTCGTCACCGCCGACGGTCAGCCCGGCCACCTTGTCCTCGATGGCGTCACGGGCGGTCAAGAAGAGGACCGGGACCCGGATCCCCTCGGACCGGAGCCGGCGGGTCACCTCGAGGCCGTCGAGGTCCGGCAGCATGACGTCGAGCACGATGAGGTCGGGGGGGCTTTCTTGAGCGGCGGACAGGGCGAGTCGGCCGTTGACCGCCTCGGTCACGTCGAACCCTTCGTAGCGGAGGGACGTGGCGACGGCATCGACGATGGACGGCTCGTCGTCGACGACCAGGATGCGTTGGCTTCGGGTGGGCTCCACTGGATCTCCTCGTGCCGGGAAGGCGCCCGGTCGATCTGCGTCGTAGAGGCAGCATCGCGCCCTCGGCTGACCGGTGGGTGTGATCCGCCTGTGAGTCACCTGTGAGATTGCCAGGCAGGGGAGCCGGGGCGCCGAGATTCTCAGGAGCCGCTCAGCTGGGCCAAAGGTGACGTTGCGCGGGGCCGTGTGAAGTTGCTCTGTCGACAGGTTCGGACCCAGCCGGATTCCGACGGACGAAAGGTGACACCGTGGCCCCTCATCCCCGACAGCGCCCGCACCGCGATGACGCGGTCCGATCACGTGACGAGGCCCTCGTACGCATCCGACGCACCTCCATCGCCATGGGGGTGACAGCGGCGGCCGCGGCGGCCGGGATCGGACTGGCCATCGCCCAGGAGCCCATCCATTCGGCGGCCGCCACTCCTACGCCGGCATCCACCGGCACGACGGGGACGACCACCACCACGTCCGGCTCCACGTCGACTGCGACATCGGGCTCGACGGCCGAGGCCACCACCCCCGCTACGACGACAACCCCCACCACCACGACGACCACACCCACAACAACCACGCCGGCCACCACGACGTCGGGGCAGTCGTGAAGGCGCTTCCGCTGGCTCCCTCCGACCACCTCGCGCCGACGGTCCGCTCGACAGAGGCCATCGGTACCACGGCATCAGTCGTGGTCGAGGACCCGAAGTTGGCCGATGCGGCACTCGGGATCCTCGCCGTCGATCTCAGTGACCTCGACCGGGCGTGCAGCCGGTTCCGCCCGGATTCCGAGTTGCAACTGGTCGAACGGTTCGGGCGGGGACGTCCGACGGCGGTGAGTCCGCTCCTCTACTCCGCACTGGACGCGGCGTTCGTCGTCGCCATCCGCACCGCCGGCATCGTCGACCCGACCATCGGGTCGACGATGGTCGAGCTCGGCTACGACCGGGACTTCGCCGACATCACCGAGGACGATGGTGCGCTGCCGCCGCCCCGCCCCGCCCCCGGCTGGTGGCAGATCCAGCTCGATCCACGGGAGCGCACCGTAGCCATCCCGACCGGGGTCCACATCGACCTCGGCTCGAGCGGCAAGGCCTTCGCGGCCGACCGCTCGGCCCGTCGCATCGCCGAGGCACTCGACTGCGGCGTCCTGGTCAACCTCGGCGGCGACATTGCGGTGGCTGGCATGGCGCCCGACCGGGGTTGGGGTGTCGGGATCGCCCTCTCTTCGCGGACGGCGCCGTCAGAAGCCGACGACGTCGTGGTCCTGCGCTCGGGCGGACTGGCCTCCTCGGGCACCACCTCCCGGAGTTGGAGCCGCAGTGGCCATCGGGTCCACCACATCGTGGACCCGTGGACCGGCGAGGTCGCCCCATCCACCTGGGCGCTGGTATCGGTAGTGGCGCCGACCTGCCTCGAGGCCAACGGCTGGTCGACGGCGTCGATCGTCTGGGGCGACGATGCCCCGGGCAACCTGGCGGCACACGGACTCTCGGCCCGCCTGGTGTCTTCTGGCGGGGCTGTGGTCCTGGTCGGCGACTGGCCCCACGCCGACACCGATTCCGTCGAGGTGGCCTGATGCTCGGCGCGACCTCGACCTCGGTCACGACCGCCGTCTGGTACACGATCCGGGCGACCGGCGTCATGGCCCTGGTACTGCTCACCGTCACCACCGTCCTCGGCCTGTTGTCGTCGTCCCGGGTCCACACCCGTCGATGGCCTGCCTTCGCCCAGGTCGATCTGCACCGGTGGGCTTCACTCCTTGCACTGGTCTTTCTCGGCCTGCACGTCGTGACAGCTGTCGTCGACACGTATGTCCGGGTGGGCGTGCTGTCGGCCGTCGTGCCGTTCGTCTCGCCCTTCAAGACGTTCTGGACCGGCCTCGGGACGCTGGCGCTGGACCTGCTGCTGGCCGTAGCCATCTCGAGTGCTCTGCGCCAGCGGATCGCGGCGCGCACCTGGCAGCGGAATTCACTGGTTGGCCTACGCGTGCTGGCCGCTCGCGCTGGCCCACTCCCTCGGCTCGGGCACCGATGCAGCCCAGCTGTGGATGGACGGCATTGCGGTCGCCTGTTCATTGGCGGTGGGCGGCGCGCTCGTGTGTCGCATCGCCTCCCACCGGAAAGACCGACGGGAGCGGGAGCGGGTCGGAGCCGTCACCCGGTCCGTTCCGACCACCACCCGAATCCTCGAGAGGAACCCACGATGACCACCGCCACGACGTTCCGAACCGAGCGGCTGCTGCGCTCCGATCCCGACGGGAATGTCGGTCCCGGTCTGGCCGCCCATCTGGCCGTCCACGGTCCCCTGACCGTGCCCGCCGGTGACGACCCGAACTGGCGCCGTGCCGTCTGGAACGAGGTGGCGGCATCCGGGTTGTCCGGAAGGGGAGGCGGGGGCTTTCCCGCCGCCGCGAAATGGGACACGGTGGCCCGTTCGGGCCGCCGCCCGCTGGTTGTCGTGAACGCCATGGAGGGTGAGCCGGCCAGTGCCAAGGACCGGGTTCTCCTGAGTCGCGCCCCGCACCTCGTACTCGACGGGGCCGAGGTGGCCGCGGCGACGTCGGGCGCGCGGGAGATCGTGGTGTGCGTGCCCGACGACCGCGACGACACGGCTCGTTCACTCCAGCGGGCTCTCGCCGAGCGCGAACTGGCCGGTGGTTTCCGCCGAGCGTCCGTGGCGCGCCCGCCGGCCCGATTCGTGACGGGAGAGGAGTCCGCCCTTGTCGCATGGCTCGACCATCGTGATGCCCGACCCGTGCTGCGGGTCGACAAGTCGGTACCGCTGCGGCTCGGACGCCGTCCCGTCCTCGTGCACAATGCCGAGACCCTGGCCCAGGTGGCGCTCGTGGCCCGGCACGGGTCGGCGTGGTTCCGTTCCGTCGGCTCCCCGGAAGCACCCGGATCGACCCTGGTCACGGTGTCCGGCGCGGTCCACGCCCCCGGCGTCGTAGAGATTGCGCTGGGCACACCGGTCGAGGAACTGATCGCCGGGGCCGGACCGATCGGAGAACCGGCCGGGTTGCTGGTGGGCGGGTACGGCGGCGCCTGGCTCCACCCGGACCGCTGGTCGGTGCCGTTCGCGCCCGGGCCGCTGACCGAAGCCGGGGCGACACTCGGCGTCGGGATCGTGGTGGTACTCGGGTCCACATCGTGCGGGATCGCCGAGACGGCGCGGATCGCCCGCTACCTGGCCGCCGAGAGCGCCGGACAGTGCGGGCCGTGTGTCTACGGTCTGCCCGCCGTGGCTGAGGACCTCGAGCTCCTGGCGGCAGGACGCGCTCGATGCCTCTGTGCTCGGTCGCATTCACCGCCGCTGCGCGGCCATCGCCGGGCGTGGCGCCTGTCGTCACCCGGACGGAGCGGTCCAGTTGGTCCGGTCCGCCCTCACGGTGTTTGCCGACGACGCTCGTGACCACGCGGCCGGCCGGCCCTGCCGGTGGCACGCGGCACCGACCATTCTGCGGTTTCCGGTAGCAGCGGTGACCCCAGGTGGCGCGTCATGAGCCGGCCCGGTGCAGTGCGGATCCGCCTCCGGGTCGATCCGGTGGCCTGCGACGCCTTCGGCTATTGCGCGGAGCTACTGCCCGAACGGGTCACCCTCGACGAGTGGGGTTATCCGGTGGTGGACGGGACACCCGTCGAAAGTTCGCTGGTCGATCTGGCCACCCGGGCCGCGGCGCAGTGTCCGCGGCGGGCGCTCCACCTGGAACGGGTCAGGAGGAAACACTGACCTGGAGCCCCCGCCCTCCTGGGCGGACCCGGTGTCAATGGCAGACGGTGCCGGGAGCGGGAAGGCCTCCGCCGGTCAGGTAGCGGGTCACCGCGGTCTGCATGCAGGTATCGGACGACCCACTGAGCAGCCAGGTGTGACCCCAGCCGTCCCAGGTCAACTGGACGGCGTGCGGGAAGGCGGCAGTCAGGTGCCGGCCACCCACCAGCGGCGTGTTGGGATCGCCGGTGTTGCCCAGCACCAGCACCGGTGGTGCGTCGACCGGATGCACGGCGGTGACCGGTCGCCGGCCGTTCGGCCAAGCCAGGCACCCGCCCAGGTTGTAGTTGACGGCGAAGGCGCCGATCAGCGGATACCGGACGCCGAGCGAGTGGGCGAGGGCGCCCGCCGCCACTGGTCCCGGGTGCCCGGTGGTGTCGTTGCAGGTGATCGCCCACTGGGCGTCGACCAGGGGAGCACTGTCGATGTCGATCACGAACTCGAGGGCAAGGGACCGCAGGCCGCTACCGTCCCCGTGGGCGGCGGCCACCATGGCCGAGTCATAGAGCGGAGTGAACCCGGGGACACTGACCGCGAACAGCGTGGCGGTATCGAGGTCGCCGACGGTGACCGGAGTGTCGTCGCCGTTGCCGGGAGCGGGCAGCGGGTGGGCGGCCATCGATGTCGACAGGTCGGTGAAGAAGGTGGTCGGGTCGGAACCGAGCGGGCACGCCGGGCCGGCCGCGCAGAGGGCGAGCAGATGCTCGAGTGATCGCTCGGCCGCAGGGGCCTGCTCGGTGGCTTGTTGGGCCAGGGGCGCGTACATGTCCACGGCGCCGTCGAGGACCATGGTGCGGAGCTGGTGGGGGAACAGGGACGCGTAGACGGTTCCGAGGACCGTGCCGTACGAGAGGCCGTAGAAGCTGATCGTCGACAGGCCGAGGGCTTGGCGGATCCTGTCCATGTCCCTGGCGGTGTTGACGGTGTCGACCGCCGCGGTCAAGGCCGGTTCAGCCGACATGCAGGCGCGGGGGATCCCGCTGAACACGGCGGTTCCCGGGAGTGGCTGCCCGGCGTGTGCGGGAGCGGGAATGGCACTGGTCACCCCGGCCAGGCTGGTCCCGCACTGCAGGGGATCACTCGCCCCGGTGCCACGCGGGTCGAAGCTGACCACGTTCATCGAGTCGCGGATGGCGGCCGGTAGGAGCGGGTACTCGATGGGAAGGATCTGGTTGCCGCTTTCGCCCGGTCCTCCAGGGTTGACCAACAGGGTCCCGTTCGGCGCCGGCCCGTCGGTTGCCAGGATCCGGGACACGGCGATCTCGATGGATCCGGAACTCGGGTCGGCGTAGTCAAGGGGAACCGGGACCGTGCCGCACTGGACCCCGGCATGGGCGGCGCACGCCGTCCAGGTGATCGGCGGGGGAGGGGCCACAGCAGGCAGCGTGGTCGTCGGAGTCGAGGGAGACGACGTCGACGGAGCCGCCGAGGGGGCGGACGATCCGCAGGCCGACAGGGTCAGACCCAGGAGTGTCGCCAGGACGACCGTGCCCGCGCCGACATGGCGGGATCGGCGGAGGAGGCGCATGGTCCGAGACCGTACCAGCGTGCCCCCGGATCGCAGCGGCGGATGAGGACTCGCGAAAGGAATGGGCGGCGAAACGACCCACAACGCGTTGGAGTACGCGTCGGCGAACTCCATCCCGTCGCGGGTGTCGAACTCGGCCGCCTGCTTGTCGGATGCCATGATTGGAGCGAATGCGCCGAGTACCTGTCGAGATCTCCTCCGCCGGTTACGGCCAACGCGATGCTCTCGGTGCCGTCTTCGCCCGTGCCTTCGTCGACGACCAAATGATGCGCTGGTCGTTATTGGGGTCGCAGGGGTCAGAGGAACTGCTGAACCGGTGCTTCGTCTACTTCCTCGACATTGCGCTCGACCTCGGATTGGTCTGGGAGACGTCTGACTCGAACGGTGCCGCAGTGTGGATTCCGCCGGGCAGTTGCGCCGTCGAGGAAGAACATCCCTGGAGTCAACGTCGCATACTCGACCTCTCCGATGATGGAGGTATCCGGTACCGGTCGTTCTGGAGTTGGATCGAGTCGCACATCCCAGACGAGCCCCTCTGGCTGCTCGATTCGATCGCGGTCGATCCGCGGTTCCAGGGCCGTGGATACGGGAGAGCGCTGATCGAGGTGGGCTTGTCTCGCGCCGGTGAGGCAGGTTGTGGAGCGATCCTGTCTACGGCAACGGTGCGAAATCTTCCGATCTACACGAGCTGTGGTTTTCGGGTCGTCGATCAGGCTGATGCCCCGGACGGTGGCCCCCATGTGTGGTTCATGAGGTGGGATCCCTGATCGGCGTCGAGCTCATCGACGTCACTGACCTCAGCCCGGACAGGTGGTGACCTGGACCCCTGGCAGTCCTGTTGGTGCGTACGTGTCCGGATTGGGGTCCCCGGCGAAGCGATCGTGGATCCAGTGGACCATGTCGTTGAAGGAGGGACCGATCACTCCTGCGTGGCTCTGGCCCGGATAGATCCACCGTTCGAGATCCTGGCCTTGCCCACACAGATGCGACGCCAAGATCTGAGTGGACGCCACCGGGATCTGCTCGTCGTCTCCCCCCTGGATCATGAGCAGCGGGACTTTGCTGGCAGAGGTGAAGCTCTCCGGATCGTTCTCGCTGAGAAGCACCTTCCATGCCGGCACAGTGAACGGGTCGGTCTTCTCGAACTGTGCGGTGGAATATTTGTCGACCACGCTCGCCAGATAGCTGGAACACCCCTTATCCAGATCGGGCAGCAGGCTCATGCCCAGTGGAGTCAGGACCTTGGACAACGGGGCCGCCCGGTCGCCGTACGCCGACTGGTAGGCACCGGCGACCATGAAGAGGTAGTAGCGGTAAGGACTCGTCTTCAGAAAGTCGTAGATCAAGTTGAACTGGGAGGGAGGTGCACCCGCCACTACTCCATCCAGGTGGAGATCCGGCGCGTACGAGGTGCCGATGTTCAAGGCGAACATCGCCGTCTGCCCGCCCTCGGAATGACCCCAAACCACATAGTTGGCGCTGGCATGGGCTGCGGCGAGCTGCCGGGCGGCTCGGACGATGTCGATGGTGTTGCGGGCCGCGCTCACACCGACGATGTACGGCAGGAGCCCGGGAGTTCCCTCACCCTGGTAGTCACTGGCGGTTACCTCCCACCCCTGATCCAAGAGGCCGTTGGTCATCGGCACGGCTTGCGTCGGATCCAACGAGGGGGCGCATTGGTCCGCCATACCGTTCGTGCCATGACCCCAAGTCACGACTGGGTATCCGCCCGGGGGCGCAGGGCTGTCTGGGACTATCACCAGGCCCGTCACGACAACCGGCTTGTTCTGGACCGACTCCGACATGTACATGACCCTGTAGACGGTGCCGTTCAGTCCGCTGACACCCGTCACCTTCTGAGACTTTATGAGGGTGCCCGCCGGCCCCGACGGCAGCGGTTGCGGAACCGAATAGAACGATGGCAGCCCAGCGGGCGCCGGCAGCGACGATGGGGTTGACGAGCCGCAAGCCGCCGCCAACGTGCAAACCATCATGAGGGCGATCGCAATTGGTAGGCCCCGCACGCGCCTTTGTCCGGATCCGAGCCCCTGCTCGAGTCCGCTGCTGACCTGCTTCCTACCCATGATCCCCCGATCTGGAATGGCCCGAGCCCGGCCAGGCGACTCACCTCGCCTCAGCCTGCCCCGACCGGTGGTCACCGCCCGGGTGCGTGTCTACCAGAGCCTTCGGTCGATCGGCCGGACTTCCGGCCACACAGCCTCCGCCGCTCAGGGCGTGCCGATCGATTTTCCGCCGTCCGCCAGGCGGGTCATTTCGCCGACGAATCATCACTGAGATGTGTGGAGGCGCGAATTCGGGCTCGTGCCGCCTCGCGGATGGTGTTCGCGTTCTCACGCGACGGCGCCGTGCCGGGCCACTCTGTGGCGACGCTTGAACAAGCACCAGATGCCGACGTGTCTCCCTCGGGTGGCGAATGTTCCTCGCCTCTGACGAGGCGAGCTTTATGACCACTGACCGCCGTGGCACGGAGTCAAAGCAACGACTTCCAACTGATTCCCATGGAAACGAGTGTCCCGGTGGTATTCGGATGGCGGCATCGTCGGGCACGCTTTCCGGGGTACCCCCGGGTCCGGTGGGGCGCCCGGAGAGGTTTGGACAGCACCGGTCCCACCGACCGCCTAGGGTAGGTGGTACATAGGCCCTATCACGCGGGCCCATGTAGGTAGGGCTTCACAGTGGATCCCCGCATTTTCGTGCGTGAATTTCAAGGAGACTCAGTTATGGGTGTAGGTGCAGTCAAGTGGTTCAACGCCGAAAAAGGCTTCGGATTCATTACCCCCGACGGTGGTGGGGATGACCTTTTCGTCCACCAGTCGGAGATCCAGATGGAAGGCTTCCGCGACCTGGCGGAGGGCCAGCGTGTGGAGTTCGAGACAAAGCAGGGCCAGAAGGGTCTGCAGGCCAGTCAGGTTCGCAAGATCTGAGTACACGCCGACCGATCCCGGTCCGACGGGTGCCTCCGAATCGGGGTTCCTGTCGGGTCGGGGTCATCGGCAGTATCGAGCACCGGAGGCCTCTGGCCTCCGGTGTGGCAATTCAGGGGACGGTCACCAGTTCGTAGAGTTCGACCGTGTTTCCTGACGGGTCGGCGACGAATGTCTGGCGACCCGGCCCCACCGGTGACGCGTCGGCGAGTTCGATGCCCCGGGCCCGCAGCTCAGCCACCGTCGCGTCCAGGTCGGCTACCTGGACAGCGAAGTGCTGGCCGAGGGTCGGCGGCGGTCCTGCCTCCAGCAGGTGCACCTGGCTGGTTCCGACATCGATCCAAGCTCCGCCGAACCCGAAGTCGGGGCGGTCGGCGTGCAAGGACCCGCCCAGCACTTCCGTGTAGAAGGTGATGGCGGCGGGCACGTCGGTGACATTGATCGAGACGTGATGGACGGCAATTGGCTCCATCCCCCGAGTCTGCCCTGTCAGGGCCATGTGTGCCGTCCATGTCCTGTCCTCGGATGCGACCGGGCTGACTCCCGACGCGGTCGGACCCCGGTCGACAGGTGTCGGCCGGGGTCCGGTTCCTCGCACTCCCTGATGCCGTGCGTTGCGGGAGCGCGGGTGGGTGTGGGTTACCTACTACCAGCCATGGCACCCGTACTGGTCCGGCGGACCCGACTGGATCCGCTCGGCCACCATGATCTGCTGATCCGGTGTGGCCAGGGCTCCCTCGGGCGCATACCGCAGGCCTCCGTACTCGGCCCAGTTGGCCCGGGTAATACCGAGGCCACCGCTGAAGCGCGATCCGTCAGCCCGCCAATTGCCGCCCTCTTCGCACATGGCGACGCGTTCCCAGGCGGACCGCTCGTACGGGGTGACGGTGTCAGCCGGGGCCGCCACCGGAGGTGGGGCGGGGACCGGAGCCGGTGCCGCCACCGGAGCGGGGGCGGCGACCGGTACCACCTCTTTGTTCCCCACCCGCTGCCCGGCCAGCAGGTCGATACCCATGGCAAAGGCGGGTGGATCGGTGGAGGCCGGGGTCGTGCCCCTGATCGGTCCGTTGCCCGTGGGCCTGGTGGTCGTCGTGGTGGTGGTCGTGGTTGACCTTGTGCGTGACGAGACGGCGGAGGTCAGTTGATCTCGGTGCCGAACTCTGTGCGACAACGACGACCGGTGGGGTAATCGGCTGGCGCTGGCGGCCCGGGCCGGCTGTACGGAGACGGCCTGGGTCAGGACGGTGATGGTGATGAGAGCGATCGAGGTGATCGCCACGAGTGCAATGCGGGTCCGCATGGCACCTCCCTTCGTAGGGCGCACGATGGCGCCTTCCTCTGATTGGTGTTGGCGGGCAACGGCCATCGCATGCGGTCCCCGGACGACGAGCGGGAAGGCTCCAATCGTCCTGGCGTACTGCCTCAGGGTGTGCGGCCGGTGTTGTTATGCCCATGATTGCGTCGTGGGGACATCACTCATTTCTCGAAGACTCTCCCGATGCTTTTGCATCGAGTCGCATCCTGACTCTCGGGTGTGACAAAAGAGACCTCAAGCTTCTGTGGTCCTGTCCCACTTCCCCTTCTCATGCCGAGTGTTCAGCTGATCAACAGGGGTTGCATGTCAACATGCAGTGCGGTCGTCAGGAGTGCGCAGTGGTGAGTATACCGATGCGGTACCGATTGCGGACATCGGGGTGAACTAGGAGGCTGACCTGGGACTTTATGCGGCGGTACCGTAAAATCCCTGGTCATCGGCCGTTTAATCCGGGCCGTATTGGCCTCCACCGTTTGTCGACAATTTATCCACCATGATGCATCATGATTCCCAGCACTTGATACTCGAAGTCGCCAGGGTGGTGAAGGGATCAATTCCGCCCTAATGCGAGGGCGATGGATTCCATCAGCTGACCTGATACCTGCTGGTGGCAAGGGCGATTGTCAGCTGATCCGACCCTCCTCAGATTTGAGGAGGGTCGGCGATCAGGATTCGCCGGTCTGACGGCCCGACGCCGGCAGGACCGGCCCGAAGGTCCCGGACCGAAGGCAACTGGTCCACACCCCGGCGCCGTAGGCGACGTCGTCGGCCACCGAGGCCGCCACCCACCGGGCGATGTCCAGGTCAGGCCGGCGCCGTACCCATTCCACGACCGGGGGGACCAGGACCAGGGCGAGGGCGGCCCGCCTCCCGTGGCGCCCTGCGGCGGCGAGGAGAACCAGACCTGGACCGGCGAGCATGGTGGTCGCACGGCCGAGTCCGACCAGCGTCCACCCTGCGCCCTGGGCGCTCCAGGCCCACGCCTGCCGGGACGGGATCCCGAGGGGCCGGACCGAGCGGGCGAGCACGGTAGACGAAACGGCAATGGCCAGCGCTGCTGTCCGCGGGCGCCCGGCGAGGGCGGCGAGTGTCGCGAGGGTCGGCCATGGGCGCAGCTCCACCGGTGCCAATCGGCCGGGATGCCGCTCGGCCAGGGGCGCGGCCGAGGTGCCGTAGCGGAATCGACGGGCCAACAGGTCGACCCACCGGCCGGGCTCGGTGTGGGCCACGGTGACCGCGGGCAGGTAGCGGACCCGCCACCCGGCATCGATGAGACGCCAGACGAGGTCCACGTCTTCGCCCACCCGTAGGTCGGGATCGAAGGCGCCGACGTCGGTGAGTGCTTCGCGGCGGACCACCAGTGCCGCCGTCGGGACGTAGCGGACGGCCCGCCCCGGTCCGACCTCACCTTCGTCAGGTCCGAGGTCGAGGGGCGAGTGGCCGCGGGCGAACCGGTCGACGGCCCTCCGGGTGGCCCGAGCGGCCGGTACGACCCGGGGGGCGACGGCTCCGATTTCGGGATCGTCGAAGAGCCAGGTCAGAGCATCGAGCCATCCGGGGGACACGGTGCAGTCGCTGTCGACGAAGGCGAGCAGCTCGCTCTCCACCCGATCGAGGGCGTCGTTGCGGGCCACGCCCGGCCCGCCGTTGCAGGTGCGGCGCACCAGTGTCGCCGCGTGTGTGGCACATACCGCGGCGACCGGTTCCGGTTCGAGGGAGGCGTCGTCGACCACCACCACCGGATGGTCTGTGCCGAGCGATTTCAGACAGCGATCGAGGGCGTCAGGTCGGTCCCGTACCGGCACCACCACGGTCACCTCCCGACCGGGTCCCGGGGCCACCTCCCGGAGCTGGCGGGGGTGGGCCATCCCCGAATCGACGAGGCGCCCGGCCATGGCCCGGACGGCGGGTTCTCCGGTGGTCCCGCCGGCGATCAGGACGTCGAGCGCCGCCGCTCCGTCGGGAGTGAGGGTGATGACCCGCCCCGGATGGCCGCCGGCCAGGACCGTGCCACCGACGAAGCGTCGCAGCGATCGGTCGGGAGCCAGCCCGAACGGCTCCGGCAGCTGCCCCATCAGCCGGCGGTCACAGGCTGAGGCCACCGTCGACGGGGATGACCGCCCCGGTCAGCGCGCTGCTCCCTTCCCCGGCCAGCCACACCAGGGCGGCGGCGACCTCGTCCGGGGTCAGCAGCCGTCCGACCGCCTGCTGAGCGGCGAAGTTGGCCGTGTCCTCCAGATCGTAGAGCCGGGCGCTCTCGGCCAGCATCGCCGTGTCGGTCGACCCGGGGCAGATGGCGTTGGCGGTGACCCCGGTGCCGGCCAGGTCGGCGGCGAGTCCCCGAACCAGGCCGGCGACACCGGCCTTCGCAGCACCGTAGGCGGCCAGCATGGGGAGACCCTTGGTGGCGGCCGCCGACGCCACGGCCAGGAAGCGGCCCTGGCGGGGGTCGGGACGGCGGAGCAGTGCGGGCACGCCGACCCGGGCGGCGGTGATCGGCCCGCCGAGGTTGACGGACAGGACGGCGTCGAGCTGCTCGGTCGGCATCTCCCACAGCGGAGTCCCGCCGGCGATGACCCCGGCCACCGCCACCATGGCGTCGAGGCCTCCGTAGCGCTCCTCGGCGATGGCGACGGCGACGGCGAGCGCCTGGGCATCGGTGGTGTCGGCCACATGGGCGACGACCGACCCGGGTCCGAGTTCGACGGCCCGCGAGACCAGCTGGTCGAGCTCGGCTGCCGTAGCCATCGGGTAGGGGAGGCGAGGGTCGTCACCGGCCCGGTCCACGGCCACCACCGACCAACCGGCGGCGGCCAGGCCGCAGACGGTGGCGGCACCGATGCCCCGGGCCGCACCGGTCACCACGGCCACCCGACTCGTTTTCGCACTGCTCAGGCCGCCACCACTCATTCCCGCACCCTGCTTCCTGTCGCGATCGGCACTGCTTCGATCTGTACCTTCCCGGTGGCCCCGGTTCGGAGCCGATCTACGGTGCGGGCCAGGTCGGCCGCCGCTGCCCGGAGAAGCTCGCGTCCCTCGTCGGCGTCGGCGCCCGTCGGGTCCCCCAGAACGCCGGTGGAGCTCACCGATCGGACGCCACCGGCCTGCAACAGGGGCAGGAGCTCATCGAGGCTGCGGGTGTCGCCGGCCACCGCCGCGTCCAGGTGCACCCGTTCGGGGGCCACGGCCGACATGAGCGACGTCTCGGTGCGACCGGCGTGGAGGTCTCCCTCCCAGCGCGGCCACCAGCCGGTGACCGGTCGCTCCTCGTCGGCCAGTCGGCGGAGCGCCCGGGCCAGAGGCGACGCGTTGCCGCCGTGGGTGCAGGCCAGGACCACGTGGGCGAAGACGCCGGTGGCCGAGCGTCCGAGCTGCACCAGCAGCTCCTCGGTCACCTCCTGGCCGATGGACAGGGTGCCGGCGAACCCGTTGTGCTCGCCGGACGACCCGTAGGCCACCACCGGGGCGACGACCAGGAGCGGGTCGTGCTCGGCGGCAGCCTCGACGACCGCCACCGCCAGGTCTGCATCCGTGGTCACCGGGAGGTGGGGCCCGTGTTGCTCGGTGGCCCCGATCGGCACCACGAGGATCGCCCCGGCCCGTGCGAGCACGGCAATCTCCGGCCAGCTCGAGTCGGACAGGCGGGTCACGGTTCGAGGTCCCCGCGGTCGCCGGGGCTGTCGTCCTGATGGTCACCGGCAGGCTGATGGTCACCGGCAGGCGTGCCCTCGAGGTAGCCGTGACGGGCCAGGAAGGCCAGGAGCACGTCTGCGGCCTCGTCGGCGTGCGCCGGATGGACCACTGTCGGGGGATCGTGAGCCACCAGGGCCCCCGTCAGGGCCAGAAGCCGCAGCCGCGGATCGGCGTCATGGGGGGCGGGGAGGACCCGGGTACGGGGCCGAAACGGTCGGGGGGCGCCGATATGGACAGTGGCCGGCCCCGGACGCGACGCCGACACCGTCGCCAGTGACCGGTCGACGGTGATGGGCCGGTCGGCTGCGTCCAATGTGCCGACCAGCGACGCCCGTCGCAGCCGCACCCCGGCCGCCTCCACCGAACAGACGGCGGGCAGGGGCACCCGTAGCCGCTCGCGCCAACCGCCGTCGAGCCGCCGCTCGACGACCAACGCCCGCCGGCCATCCTCGGGGTCCGCATCGGCGACCCGCAGGGCGACCAGTCCGAGGGCCTGGGCCGCCCCGAGCTCATGGGCGAGGTAGGCCGGGAGCGCACCGGTGCCGCGATCGATAGACCGGTCGCCGCACAGGACCAGGTCCGGCCGGCCGTACGGGGCGACGGCGGCGACGAGTATCCGGGCCAGGTCGCGCTCGTCGTTCACCAGCTCGTTGACATAGCGGTGACCGTCGTCCTCGTCGCCGAGTGGGATCCGGACGACGGCAGCACCGGTTGCCGCCACCTCGCGGAGCACCGGCTCGACCGACCGGGGGCCGACGCACAGCGCGACCACCCGGCCGGACCACGCATCGGCGATCCGCAGCGCATGCTCGAGACCTGCCGCGTCGCCAGGGGCCAGGCCGACACCGAGCCGGTCACGGGTGATGGATCCGTCCAAGGGGTCCACCGTCGGGCGGAGGTCGCCGATCCGGAGGCACACCACCACCAGGGGCGTGTCGGCGGAGACGTCCGGGCCGGGGACAGGGTGTGCGGGGATCGACGTCATCCGTGGTGGAAGACGACACCGAAGCCGCCGTCGGGGTAGGTCCAGGAGAGGGCGCCCTCGGCGTTGCAGACCATGTAACAGGTGCCGCACTCGAAGCACTCCTCGTAGTTGAAGAGGATGCCGCCGTCGGAGGTCGGAGCGAACAGGTTGGCCGGGCATGCGCTCACGCACGCCTTGGTGGTGCACGACCGGCACACGTCGGAGTCGACGACGATGTGGGGGCGCGAACCCACCCGGAAGTCGACGGTGGCCATCCGCTGTTCAAACGAGATTCCGTCCCAGCGGCCGGCACCCGTCGGCTCCATCCTCATCCGAAGATCCTCAGGCCGCGGATGGTGTCGCCCGCCAGTTGACGGAGCTTCACGCCGTGTCGCGCCGCCACTCTCCTGGTGAGGGCAAGGCCACCGGGCTTCGGTGTCGGATTGGTCACGGTGAACATCCCTTCGGCGAGGTCGCACAGGAGTCCCGGATAGCGCTGCTGCACCCGTTCGGACAGGACGAGCGACGGTGCCCTGCGCAGCCGCTTGTGATCGGCGAGGACGAACTGGCGTTCCAGGTCGGCGCGGTAGCTGGCGAGCCCGATAGCCGAGAAGTCGCCGCGACGGAGCGCTCGATCTACTGCCTTTCCGGCGGCGAATCCTGACCCGATGGCGAAGTTCACGCCCTCGAGCCACAGCCCGGCGGCCAGGGTCATCGCCCCGGCGTCACCGGCGATGAGCAGCCCGTCGGCGGCCAGGTCGGGCATGGTGTCGTACCCGCCTTCGGGGATCAGGTGGGCGGAGTACTCGCGCAACGACGAGCCCCGCAGCAGCGGGGCGATGGTGGGGTGGGCCTTGAGATCGGCGATGATCGCCTCGGGACGCACGCCGGACGCGGCCAGCTCCGGCAGCGACAACACCACGCCGATGCTGACGGTGTCGGCGTTCGTATAGAGGAAACCACCGCCGGGGACCCCTCCGGTGCAGCCGAGGATCTCCATGTCGACACCGTGGTGGTCCTGGACGGCGAACCGCTCGTTGATGGCCCCGGCCGGAAGGTCGAGGACCTCCTTCACCCCCAGGGTGTGGTGGGATGCCTCAGACCGGGGGAGCAACCCCGCCTCCTTGGCCAGGAACGAGTTGACCCCGTCACAGGCGATCACCACCGGTGCGTGCAGCTCGGCGCCATCCCGATCGGTCCGTACGCCGACCACCCGGCCGGAGCCGTCGCGGACCAGTCCGGTGGCGACGGTCGAGGTGACCAGCCGGGCGCCGGCATCGGTGGCTTTTGCCGCCAGCCAGGCGTCGAAGTGGCATCGCAGGGTGGTCATGCCGTTGTACGGCGCATCACCCCAGGCATCGGTGCGGAAGTCGACCGAGAGCGATTGGGTGCCGGTCATCATCATGGTGGACCGTCGCACGATCCACCGCTCGACCGGCACCTCCTCCCACCAGGACGGGACGATGTCGTCGAGCACCCGTCCATACACCACGCCCCCGTAGACGTTCTTCGACCCGGGGAACGGTCCCCGCTCGACGAGCACGACCGATCGTCCGGCCCGGGCCAGGGCGAGAGCGGCCGAGGCCCCCGCAGGCCCGGCCCCGACGACGACGGCGTCGAACCCGAGTACCTCGGTCATGGCCCGTTCCCGTCTGTGCCGACCTCGGCGCCCGACGCGCCGACACCGAGCCGGTGGGCCAACTCGGTCAGCAGCGCACCGGCGTCGGTGACCAGGCCGAGATCGGCCATCGACGTCATCGGGCAGGAAGGGTCGATGTTGACGCTGACCACGTGCCGGGGAGCGCCGATGCCGCCGAGGTGCTGGGCGGCACCCGACACGCCCAGTGCGATGTAGAGGTCGGGATCCACCGCCACCCCGGTGGTGCCGATCTGACGCTCGTACCCGGTCCAACCGGCATCGGTGGCCACCCTGGTGGCACCGGCTGAGCCGCCGAGGGCCGCCGCCACCTGGATCAGCAGGTCGAAGGCGGCGGCAGCCCGACGGTCATCGAGTCCGGCCACCATGCCGGCGCCTCCGGCCAGCACCCGGGTGGCGTCGGACAGGTCCATGGTGTGCAGGTCAGGAGCCATGAGCGCCATCAGCTCCGGATCCCCACCCGGGCGAACCACCCCCGTGTCAACCCCATTCGTGGCATCCCCGAGGATGCCATCGAGCACGAGTTCCTCGATGACCGCGCCAGGACTCCCCTCGACGCCGTCCCCGACGTGCTGCCCGACGTGGCGACCGGCCGCCACCAGCGTCACCACTGCCGGACCGTGTACTTCGACGGAAACCAGCACCAGGTCGTCCACCCGGGCCACGTCGGCCCGGACCACGCGGGAGCCGTCCCCGGAAGTGGCGACCGTCGTCCGGATGGCCCGGGCCACCAGGGGTCGGTCGAGGGCTGCCGCCAGACGGGGGGCCAGGTCGCGTCCGTCGGGCGACCCGGGCAGGATCACCAAGGAGTCGGCGGCAAGGACGCCGACGAGCGCGGCGGCCATAGCTGCCGGTCGGAATCCCGGCCCGATCTCGGTCCATCGGGCATGGGTCACCCCGGGCAGCGTCCGGGCGGCGCCCTCGGCGCCGGTGCCGACCACGACGACCCGTCCCCCTGCCTCCTCGACGGCCTCGGCCGCTCCGACCGGCAGTCGTCCGTCGCGGGCCACGATCACCGCCACCGATGTCGCGCTGTCGGTGGAGACGGGAGCCATCCCGACGGCGATCGGGTCGAGGGTGGCGGTCACAGCGCTACCGCCACCCGGTTGCCCTCGATGACGGCAGCGTGGGCCCGCCGCGGGGCCAGGCAGTCGCCGATCCGGTGGACCTCGAAGGGCGCGCCATCGAGCGCGTGCCACAGCGCGTCGTCCGGTTGCTGGTGGACCGAGCACACCACCCAGTCACACCGCCTCACCTGGTCGGTACCGGTCGGGTGGTGTTGCAGGGTGAGCAGGAGTGTGCCGGTGTCGTCGTCGGCGGCCACTCCCATGGGCACCAGGTCGACGCTCTGGACGATCCCCAGGGCGCAGGCCTTCACGTTCCACATCTCCAGGTCGAGCGTGACGCCGAGGTCCTGCGCCACGACCATCCCGTTGGTCACGATCTCGACCTGGCAGCCCCGGTCGGCCAACAGCTCGGCGGTGGACGTCGCCTGGTGGAATCCGAGCTCGTCGATGACGACCACCCGACCTTCCGGACTGACCCGGTCCTCCAATACGTCGCGCACGTCGACCACCCGGGCCTCGTCCCCGGCCCACCACGGTCGGGCCGGGCGCGCCCCGGTGGCGACGATCACGGCCCCTGGCGACTCGGCCCTGACGGTGTCGGCGGCGGCTTCGACTCCGGTGCGCAGGTCGACCCCTTCGCGGCGGGCCGCCACGATGAGGTTGCGGGCGATGTCGAAGAACTCGGCCCGGCTGGGCACGCTGGCGGCTACCTGCACCTGGCCGCCCAGGCGGTCGTGGCGCTCGAACAGGACCACGTCGTGTCCGCGCTCGGCCGAGGTGACGGCGGCCTGCAATCCTCCCGGTCCGCCACCGACCACCACGACCTTGCGGCGGCGCCGGGGTCGTGGCACCAGGACCGACTCGCGTCCGGTGTGCGGATTCTCGATACAGCCGAGCCACCGGTTCAGGCCCATCCGGCCCACGCACTCCTGGTTGCAGGACAGGCACGTGCGGATGTCGGTGGCATGGCCGGAACGTGCCTTGGCCGCGAAGTCCGGGTCGGCGATCTGGCCGCGCACCACCCCCACCAGGTCGCACACGCCGTCGACCAGGGCCCGGTCGGCCTGGAGCGGATCCTTGAAACGGCCGACCCCGACCACCGGCAGGTCGACGGCGGCCCGGATGGCGCTCGGGATGAACAGCGCGTAGCCCGGCGGGATCTGCATGCTGGCCTCGATCATGTACAACGTGGCCGTGGCGACGCCGATCGAGGTGTTGATGTAGTCGACCTGCCCGGTGGCTTCGACCAGCCGGGCGACTTCGACGGCGTCGTCGATCCCGGTGCCGCCCTCGATGAGCTCGTCACCGCAGATGCGCACACCGAGCGCCCGATCCGAACCGATGGTGGCGCGGACCGCGTCGACGATCTCCAGCAGCAGGCGGGCGCGGTCGGCCAGGGACCCGCCGTACTCGTCGGTGCGTCGGTTGGTGGCGGGGGAGAGGAAGCCGCGGACGATGGACGAGTGGGAGCATTGGAGCTCCACCCCGTCGAAGCCGCCGGCGATGCAGTGTCCGGCCACCGTGGCGTAGCCGTTCACGATCTCGGCGATCTCGTGGTGCTCGACCGCCTTCGGGACCTCGCGGAAGAGGGGGTCGGGGACCGGGCTCGGAGCCCAGACCGGCAGTCGGGAGTACATGGACGACGCCTGGCCCCCGTTGTGGTTGAGCTGGGCGAAGATCGGCACGCCGTGGGCGTGGACGGCGTCGGTGATCCGCTTGTAGCCGTCGATCACCCGGGGATGGAAACCGTGGATGAGCTTCTCGTAGGGCCAGTCGGTCGGATGGGTGGAGTGCTCCTCGGTGATGATCAGCCCGGACCCCCCGGCGGCCCGGGCTGCGTAGTAGGCGGCGTGCTGCTCGGTGGGCATGCCGTCGGCGGCGTAGTTGGTCAGGTGCGCCGAGAACACGATGCGGTTGGCCACCGTCACCGGCCCGAGACGCAGCGGGGTGAACAGGTGCCGATAGCGGCCGGAAGAACTCACCGGGCCGACGCCCCGGCGTCGACCGTCATGGTGAGCCCGGTCACATAGCGGGCCTCGTCCGAGGCCAGGAACAGGACGGCGTTGGAGACGTCCTCGGACTGCACCAGTTCGACCGGGAGCGAGTTGAGGAAGATCGAACCCACATCCGGGCTGGCCTCGATCCGCCCGGTCAGCCCGCCCATGGCCATCAACATGGGCGTGTCCACCCCGGTGGGGTGGATCGAGTTGACCCGGATGTGCCTGGAGGCGAGCTCGTTGGCCAGACCGCGCATGATGCCGACCATGCCGTGCTTGGAGGCGACGTAGGGGATGAAGAACGGCTGGCCCTTCAGCCCGGCGGTGGAGCTGATGAGGATCATCGACCCTCCACCGGCCTCGAGCAGGTGGGGGATGGCGGCGGTGCAGGTATTCCACGCGCCGGTCAGGTTGACCCCCAGGATGGTCTCCCACCGCTCGGGGGTCACTTCGTCCCAACGCTGGACCGAACACACGCCGGCGTTGGCCACTGCGATGTCGAGTCGGCCGAGGTCCGCCACCCCGGCGGCCACGGCGTCGGTGAGTGCCTGGGAATCCCGCACGTCGACGGCGTGGGTGACCACCCGGGCACCGGTCGCCTCGACCAGGCGGGCGGTGGTGGCCAGGTCCTCGGGCGTGGCGGTGGCGTACTCCAGGTGGTCGACCGGCGCGCAGACGTCGACGGCCATGATGTCGGCGCCCTCGGCGGCCAGCCGCAGCGCGTGGCTCCGTCCCTGCCCACGGGCGGCCCCCGTGATCAGGGCCACCTTGCCGGCGACCCGGCCCTGAGCCCGATTGACGGACCGATCGGTGGCGGTGCGGTGGGTGTCGGCGTCGGTCACGGGGTGACTCCTGTGGTGATGGGGATGCGGGCGCCGGCGACACCATCGGTGATCTCGAGCGCCCGTCGACGCCCTTCCAGCACGGCCTCGAGGACCGTGCGGGGGGCGACGCAGTCGCCGGCCCGCAGTGTCCGGGGTGCAGCATCGTAGAGGGACTCCTCGGGCAACCGGTGCCCGCAGTCGACCAGCACGGCTGCCGGGATGTCGCGGGTGGCTCCGGTCCACACGTCCTGCAGGTGGACCCGGCCGGCCTCCAGGCACCGCACCAGCGCCCGCAACTCGCGACGCACGCCGGCCTGCTGGAGCCGGGTGTTGCCGTCGGCCAGGTCGCCCGACAGTGACAGCAGGGTCCCGGCGATCTGGTCCGGCGTCACCAGTGCGACGTCGCGCCCGGTGCTGGCCAGCCACTCGGCCACTCCGAGGGCGATCGGCCCGCCGATCGGGTCGTGGACGACCACCGGCCCCTCGGGCAGCGATCCGTCGCCTCCGGCCAGGGCCGCGGCCGCGTCCACCACATGGACGGTCCCGTCGGTGGGGACGGACCACGGTGCCGGTCGGGCACCGGTGGCCAGGACCACGGTCGTCCCCTGGGCCCGTGCCTCCTCGAGGTCGACCGACGTCACCTCGCGTCCGATCTCCACCGTCACACCCAACCGGGCGCACTCCGCCGTCAGCCAGCCCGCCAGGAGAGCCAGCCGTTGTCGCCCGGGTCCGACGGCAGCGGCAGCCAGTGCCCCACCGGTCGACGTCGATCGTTCGACAACGCGGACCGTTCGCCCACGCACCGCCAGCACCCGGGCGCACTCCAGGCCGGCGGGTCCGGCCCCCACCACGAGCACGTTGGCAACTGCGGCGGCAGGGTCGGCGTCCCCTGACGACGTCGATCGACCGGCCGGGTCGACGTCGACGGTTTCATGTCCCGCCCGTGGCTCGCCCACACAACTGATCAGCGGATTGCGATTGTCGCGTACCCGGCACGCCTGATTGCACAGGATGCAGGGGCGGGCGTGGTCGGCCCGACCCGACCGCCACAACCGCACCAGGTTGGGCTCGGCGATCTGGGCCCGGGTCATCTCCACCAGGTCCGCCGTCCCCTCCTCGAGGGCGGTGGCCGCCAGGTCGAGGTCGACCATGCTGCCCTGCAACACGATGGGGACCCGCCCGCCCGCCGCCCGTCGCATGGCCGCGCACAACTCGACGTTGAACCCGGCCGGGGTGTGGGCATCGGGCCGGTAGGCGGTGGAGGAGTACGGCCCGCCCCGCACGACGGTGAGCAGGTCGACCCGGTCGGCCAGTTCGTCAACCTGCCCAGCGGCCTGTTCCGGGGTCACACCGGCCCACGGGGCGAGTTCGTCACACGAAAGTCGAAGGGCCACCAGGTGGTTCGGCCCGACGGCGTCGCGCACCGCGTCGAGCACGTCGCGGGTGAGTCGGAGTCGGTCTTGGCCATAGGGGTCACTGCGCAGGTTGGTCAGACCCGAGTGGAACTGCCGCAACAGCGACAGGGCACCGGCGTCGACTTCGACCCCGTCGAGGCCGGCCCCGATGGCGGTGCGGGCGGCACCCACGAACCCGGCGACCAGGGCGACCAACTCGGCCCGGCCCATCTCCATGGGCATCTCCCGGCTGGCGGCGTCAGCGACCGGGGACGGCGCCCACAGGGCGGCCTGGGAGTAGGCACTCGACCCCTGGGCACCGGCGTGTCCGAGCCCGGCCAGTACCAGCGTGCCGTGGGGCTTGCAGGCATCGGCGACGTCCTGCCAGCCGGGTCCGCACGCCGAAGCCAGAGGAGCCCGCTCGTAGGGCCAGTCCGACGGGTGCACCGATGCCGTCTCGGTGATGACGAGACCGGCACCGCCGGCGGCCCGCTCCCGGTAGTAGGCGACATGGCGAGGGCCGATGGCCCGATCGGATCCCAGGTTCGTCTCGTGGGGGCCGAAGACCACGCGGGAAGGAGCCTCCCGGAGGCCGAGCGCCACCGGGTCGGTCGGCGCGGGCATGAGTCAGTCCGCCCGGGCGGCAGCTATCCCGGCCAGGGGACTTTCGTCGCACCGCCGGTCCGGCCGGTGGGTGGGGGAGAGTGCCACCGAAACCCTGCGGGCCCGGGTTGAATGGTCCGGCGACGGGCGAGGCAGGTCTGTGGCGCCCAGGGCGGCGAGGGCGTGCTCCCCGTGACCGAGTACACACTCGGGGTCGGGACCGTCGAGCGGCAGCCCGGTGAAGAACTTGGCCGCCATGCAGCCGCCCCGGCACGCGTCGAAGTGCCCGCACGACGTGCAGGCACCCGCGCTGTGCGGTGCCCGCAGCTCGGCAAACAGATCGGACTCCCGCCACACCGAGGTGAATCCCCCGGTGCCGCGCACATTGCCGGCCAGGAACTCGGCGTGGATGGCGAAGGGGCAGGCGTAGACGTCGCCCACCGGGTCCACCAGGCAGACCACCCGGCCCGCGCCGCACAGGTTCAGTCCGGGCAGCGGGTCCCCGTACGCGGCGAGGTGGAAGAACGAGTCGCCGGTCAGCACGTCTTCGCCCCGGGCCACCAGCCAGTCGTACAACTCCCGCTGCTGATCGGCTGTCGGGTGGAGCTCGTCCCACACGTCGGCCCCCCGGCCGGCGGGCCGGAGCCGGGTCAGCCGCAGCTGGGCCCCGTACCGGTCGGCCAGTTCCTTGAATGCGTCGAGCTGGCCCACGTTGTGGCGGGTGATGACCACGGAGAGCTTGAAGCCGACGAAGCCGGCGGCCCGGAGGCGCTCCATGGCGGTCACCGCGGTGGCGAAGGAACCGGGACCGCGCACCGCGTCATTGACGGCGGCGGTGGCGCCGTCCAGGGAGAGTTGGACGTCGACATAGTCGCTCACCGCCAGACGGGCGGCTGCTTCCTCGGTGATCCGGGATCCGTTGGTCGAGAACTTGACCCCGACGTGGTGCTCGGTGGCGTAGTCCACCAACTCCCAGAAGTCCGAGCGGATGGTCGGCTCGCCACCTCCGATGTTGACGTAGAAGATCTGCATCCGCTCGAACTCGTCGATGAGCGCCTTGCACTCTCCGGTGGTGAGCTCCCGCGGGTCGCGGCGGCCCGAACTGGACAGGCAGTGCACGCAGGCCAGGTTGCAGGCGTAGGTCAACTCCCAGGTGAGGCAGATCGGAGCATCGAGGCCTTGCTCGAACCGGTCGACCAGTCGGGTGCCCGGGGCGGCGTCGATCGCGGTCACGCCGCCCGCTCGCAGATCATGCCCGAGTCGGCCAGGGCGGCCAGGGCCAGGTCGTAGGCGCTGAGCTCGTCATCGGGTACGCCCGCCACCCGGCATGCCTCGGCCCCCGAGGGGTGATCGGCCAGCGACTCCACCACGGCCAGCAGGGTCCGGCTCTTCAGAAAGGTCAGCCGGCGGGTGCCGAAGTGGTACGCCAGGGCACCGAACGACTCCGGTCGCAGCGACACCTGTGGGTGCAACGCCCAGGGGCGCGCCCCGTCGTAGCTGGAAGTGACGGGCGCAGAGTCCGCCGACGTGGGGGCGGTCGAGGTCGAGGTTGGCATCGCGGTGGTCGGTCGTCGGAGGCGTGCGGCCTAGTAGACGCCGCACATCCCGTCGATGGACACGTCCTCGACCAGCAGGTCGGCGGTGACGAGTGGGGTGATGGCCGCATCCTCGGCCGCCACTGCGTCCTGGTCGGCGGGAGCGGCCGGGGCGGTCTCCTCGGTCTTGGTGACGGTCATTGGTCCTCCGGTGGTCGGCCGGCAGGTGCCGGATTGTGAATCGATGGGTGCAATTTAGTGCACTCGATGCCAAAATGGAAGTATGACGGCCGGGGAGCGGTGAAGGTGATGTCCGACGCCAGGGGGACGGCACCCTCGGAACCGGCTCGTGGCCGGCCGGCGGCGACGTCCCGCCAGGACGTGGCGCGGGCCGCCCTCGACCTGTTCGCCCGCCAGGGTTACGACGATACGACGGTGGACGAGATCGCCGCCGCCGTCGGGATTTCGCGGCGGACCTTCTTCCGGTACTTCGAGTCGAAGCCGGACGTCGTGTGGGGGGAGTTCGACGCCGAGCTGGGCCGGCTGCGCGAGCGCCTGGCCGAAGCATCCGATGCCGAGCCGCTGATGGATGTCCTCCGACGCTCGGTGGTGGCCACCAACCGGTTCGGGGCGGGGGAGCTCGACGAGTTGCGGATCCGTATGGTCCTGATCGACACGGTCCCGACCCTGGTTGCCCACTCGGCCGTGCGCTACGGGGAGTGGTGCGATGTCATCGCCGGGTTTGCCGCGGCCCGACTCGGCGGATCCCCCACCGACCTCGGACCCCAGACCGTCGCCCGCGCCGCTGCTCGGTGCGGCCATGGCGGCGTTCGCCGGTTGGGCCCGCGACGACAAGTGCGACCTCATCGCCGAAGTGGACCGGGCGTTCCGCATGTTGGCCACCGGATTTGCCGAGGACCGCATGCCCCGTTGACGGCGGGCCGATTCCGGCCCGGGACTACCTGTGGGTACCGGTGGAAGTCGGGACGACCGCGTAGGTGAAGTCGTTGCTGCCACTGGTGACCACTGTTCCGCCCGGCGTGGTGATGGCGATGACCACGGTGCGGGCCGAATGGGCCGGGGCCACGGCCATCAGCCCGGTCCCCCGGTGGCGGACGGAGAACTCCGGGCTGGGCACGCCGCCGAAGGTCACCGAGGTGGCGCCTCCGAGAGCGGTCCCCGAGATCTGGACATGGGTGCCACCGTTCACCGAGCCGGTCGGCGTGTACACGGCGAGGATGGTCGGCGCGAGATAGGAGAACTGATCGGTCTTCACCGGTGCGCTGGTGCCACCGATGGCCGTGACCGTGACGTCGACCGTTCCGGCGAGCCCCGGAGGTGCGAACACCATGACTCTGGTGCCGATCCGGTTGACGGTGATGCTGCCGGCGTCGACGGTGCCGAACTTCACGTCCGAGGCGTCTTCCATGTTCCTACCGGTGATGACGACTTTGATCCCGCCGGCGCCCTGTCCCACCGTCGGGACGATCTTGGTGATGACCGGGGCCATGTTCCCGATGTACCAATTGAAGGCGGTCGAGCCATAGGTGGGCGGGTGGGCGTTGTCCCTGGCGATGACGGTCACCGGGAAGGTGCCGGCGACGGTCGGGGTGCCGGACAAGAGCCCGGTCTTATGGGAGATGGTGATACCCGGCGGGAGCCCGGTGGCCGTCCACAAGATCACCGGGTAGGGCGTCGTCTGTGAGTCCGTGGCCGTAGGCGACATCGGAGGTATGGGGATGCCGGTGTCGCCGGACTGATTGGAGATGGGAGCGACCGTGAGAGGGTTGTAGCTGGTGAGGTTGTTGGCCCGGGAGAGACCGCTGTTGTCGATGACCGTGGTCTTCACCAGGAGGGCGGCCATGACGGCAACCAGCACACCGAGGGCGTAGAGCACATAGCGCGTGCCGTCACCACCCCGGGGGTTGCGCTTCATCGAGTTGGTCATGCGCGGTGGCCCAGTGGATTTGACGCGGGAGGAGTCGCAACGAATCGAGTGAGAGCGAGATCAGCGAGCGCGGCGGAACCGGATCCCGGCCACCGGTACCCCTGTCCCCCGTGAGGACCCGAACATGGTCCTGTCCTCCTACGATCTCTGCCCACCAGAGGAGGCTGCTGCAACGCACAGTTCGAGACGATCCCCCGGGATCACCGCCACCTGTACTGCCCTTCTGGGTCATCTCGTTTGTGATGACAAGTGCAACATAAGGCAAGCGTGCCTGTATGACAAACATTACGACGCTTTGTGGTCACATGACTACCCAACCGGGTGACTAGGGCAAGGCCCTCCGCCTCCCCTCGAATTCAACCGGATTCGGGCCCCTGGACCACCGACCGGCCCACAGCAGTCGACCGACATCCTGTCAATCCGGCTTGCGGCGCCAGGCGGGCGTCACGGCGTCGAGGCTTCCCGGCACCGTAGGGTGGCGCCGTGGCGAGCACCGAGTGGTCCGGAGGGTCTGAGGACCCCTCGGGAGAGGCGACATCACGGTCACCAGAGTCCGCCGCCGCTGTCCCGGAAACCGTGCGGTTCGTGGCCGACGCGGTGGTCCCCTGCTCCCGTGCCAGTACGGTGCTCCGCCCCGGTGCCGTCGAGGTGACCGGGGACACCGTCGTCCGGGTGGGGACACCGGCCCGGCTCCGTGCGGACGGACCCGACGACATGCGTGAGATCCGGGTTGACGGGGCCCTCCTGCCCGGCTTCGTCAACACGCACTGCCATTCGGCGATGTCGCTCTTCCGTGGCACGGGGGAGAACCTGCCACTGGGGCGCTGGCTCAATGAGGTCCTGTGGCCCCGCGAAGTGCACCTCGAGCCGGAGGACGTCTACTGGGGGATGACCCTGGCCGCGGCTGAACTGCTGGCCTTCGGAGTCACCACCTCGTGTGAGATGTACTTCCACGAAGACGCCAACGCCGATGCTGTCGTCGATGCCGGTTCGCGTTGCGTTCTCACCCCCGGGGTCCTGCAGCTCCCGGGGTCGGAGCAGGGCGGCGACTGGTGGACCGCCAGCCTCGACCGGTTCGCCGACTTCCATGCCCGCCGGCATGGCGAGGCCGGTCGGATCGAAGTCGGGTTCGCGGCGCACGCCGCCTACACGGTGCCTCTGCCCGGCCTGGTGGACACCGCCGCGGCCGCCCGTGAGCGAGACGCCCTCTTCCACCTGCACCTGGCGGAGACGGCAAACGAGGCGGACGGATTCGTGGCCGAGCACGGCGGCTCGGTGCCACAGGTACTGGCCGACGCCGGCATCCTGGACGGACGGGTGCTCGCCGCCCACAGCATCTGGCTGTCGACCGAGGACATCGACTGCTACGTCTCCCACGACGTGGCCGTGGCCCACTGCCCCCAGTCCAACGCCAAGCTGGCCTCGGGCATCGCTCCGGTCACCGACCTCCTGGCCGCCGGGGTGCGGGTCGGGCTCGGAACCGACGGGCCGGCCTCCAACAACGACCTCGATCTGTGGGAGGAGATGCGGCTCGCCGCCCTGCTCGCCCGTCTCCGTCAAGGCGACGCCGGGGCCATGCCGGCCGCCGTCGCCCTCGACCTCGCCACCCGCGGTGCCGGTGCCGCCATCGGTCGTCCCGACCTCGGGGTCCTCGCCCCTGGCGCCAAGGCCGACATGATGGCGGTCCGGCTCGACGACCCGGCCTTTGTGCCGCTGTTCGACGACGCCATGCTGGTCGAGCACCTGGTGTGGTCGGCGTCGAGCCGACTGGTGACCGACGTGTGGGTGGCCGGTGCTCAGGTGGTGTCCGACGGGGTGGTCACCACCGTCGACCTCGACCGGGCCCGGGCCGAGGTCGGGAAGCGGGCGGCCAGGCTGGCGGACGCCGGAGCCTGAGGCCGTTCAGCGAATCACGTCTGCTGAGTCTCGGCGTAACGGGCGGCGCCGTCGGCGAACCGCTGCATCATCTTCGGCAGTGCGTAGGCGAGCAGGCGACCGGTGCCCGGCCACTTCGGTTCGAACGAGCCGACCCACTCGATCCGGGTCCCGGTCCCATCGCTGACCAGGGTGACATCGGCCCGGTAGTTGCGCACCGGAAAGCCGCTCAGGATGCGGTAGCCGAGATGGTGCGGCGGGTCCCAGACGACGACTTCCTCCCGTGACCCGACCCCGTACCGGCTGAAGGAGCGCACGGCGCCGACGCCGTCAGGATCGGGTGCGCCTTCGCGCTCCAGCTCGGTACGGGTGAGGAACGACCAGTCCCGCCACCGGGCCGCCTCTCCCAGAAGCGGCCACACCTGCTCGATCGGCGCCGCGCTTCGTGCCTCGACCCGGTACGACCCTGACCCCGGACGTTCCGGTCCGGCCCCGCCGGTCCGGTCCGGGTCGGGGGCCGGCGACGTCATCCCTCGACGTGGGCCTTCAACGATTCGAGCGACTGCTGGTAGACGGAGACCATCAGATCGGCCATCTCGTCCGGGGCGGCATCGACCACCCAGGTGACGTGGCTGCCATCGCCGGCCGGGTGCACGGTGACGGTGGCCTCGTGTGATTCGATCGGCACGCCGTCGACGATGGCGTAGGTGATGGCCCGGGCGCTGTCGTCCTTGGCCACCAACTTCTCGGTGATGGTCATGCCCATGGTCTCGAGGATGCGGTTATCGCCCTCGACCCGGCACGACTCCATTCCCGGCATCCACCCGGCGATTCCGCCGAAGTCACCGGCCACGGCCCATACGGCGTCGGGCGAGCCGTTGATGTCGATCTCTGCCGTGCGCTGTCCCATGGAACTCCTTCGATGTCGTAGCCGGTGGTCGCCCGGTCGGTCGGTGCGCAGTGCCGGACGGTGGTCCTCTGCGCATCCCCCGACCGTCAGGACCGGAGGCGCTCCGATGGTAGGCGCTGCCAGTGGCGGCGACCACCGGTAGCGTCTCGCAGATGAGCAAGGACCGCCGGTGCCCGACAGCGTGACATCGTTGTTCGTCCCGGACGGCGACCTCCTGGTCCCGACCGAACTGGCCCGTGGACCGTGGTCACCCGAGTCGCTGCACGGAGGGCCGGTGGCGGCCGCGGTGGCCCGTTCCGTCGAGTCGGTCACCGGCGACGACGGGTTGGCTCTGACCCGGCTCACCCTCGACCTGCTCCGTCCGGTGGCGAACGACCCGATGTCCGTCGTCAGCAAGGTGACCCGGCCGGGCCGCAAGGTCCAGGTGGTGGAGACCGTCGTGACCCAGTCGGGCGTGGAGGTGACCTGGGCCCGGTCGTTGCGCATCCGGGTCGACCCGACGCTGCCCACCGTCGTGGCATCGACACCTGAGGACCCGGCTCCCGCCGGACCGGCGTCCGGTGTGCACAACGCTTCGACGATGCAGGGCTACCCGGCCTTCCACAATCAGGGAATGGAGATCCGGTTCGTCGGGGGCCGTTTCGACCGTCTCGGGCCCTCGACCGCCTGGTTCCGGTTGGCCTGCCCGGTGGTGGAGGGTGAGACGCCCACCCCGGTGCAGCGGGCGGTGGCAGCCGCCGATTTCGGCAACGGCGTCAGCGCCGAACTCGACTTCGGTGGCGGCATCTTCATCAACCCTGACCTCACCGTCTCCCTCATCCGTCCACCGGTAGGGGAGTGGATCTGCCTCGACGCACGTACCCGGTTCGGCTCACCGGGGATCGGGAGTGCCGAGTCGGTGCTGTGGGATGAGTCCGGCCGGATCGGACGGGCCGTGCAGAGTTTGTTCGTCGAGCCGTCCCGATGACCTGGGACGGCTTTCCCGAGGGCTCGCCCAGCGTTGCCGATCTGCTGCTCGCCCGGGCCGACGATGACTCCGCCGCGGTCGTGGCGGGCGACGACAGCTGGACCTGGGCCGAGGCGGTGGCCGCCGGTGCGGCGAGGGCCGAGCTGCTTGGATCACTCGGTCCCGTCGATCCGCCACATGTCGGGGTCCTGCTCGGGAACGAGCCCGAGTACCTGTTCTGGCTGGCGGCCGCAGCCCTGTCCGGCGCCGTGATCGTCGGGATCAACCCGACCCGGCGGGGTGAGGCCCTGGCCGGCGATGTGAAGCGCACCGACTGCCGGGTCCTGGTGACGGACGCCGAAGGGGCGGCCCTGCTCGAGGGTCTCGACTTCGGGGTGCCCCCGGAGCGGGTGCTGCGGATCGACGATCCGGGGTACCCGGGTCAGGTAGCGGTCCACGCCATGGCCACGGCGGCCGAAATGGTGGCCGCGTGCCGACCGGCACCGGACGATCTCTACCTCCTGCTGTTCACGTCAGGGACGACCGGTGCCCCCAAGGCGGTCAGGTGCACGCAGGGGCGCCTGGCCTCGATCGCCCTGCGATCGGCCGAGGCCTACGGGTTCGAACGGAGCGACGTCGCCTACTGCACCATGCCCCTGTTCCACGGCAACGCGCTGATGGTCCTGTGGGGACCGAGCCTGGTGGTCGGGGCGACGGTGGCCCTGGCCCGCCGGTTCAGCGCCTCGGGGTTCCTCCCCGACGTGCGGCGCTACGGTGCCACCACCTTCACCTATGTGGGCAAGGCGCTCGCTTACGTGTTGGCCACACCGGAGCACCCCGACGACGCCACCTGCACACTTCGGCGGGGCTTCGGCACCGAGGCGTCGGTGGCTGACTACGCCGCCTTCGAACGCCGGTTCGGCTGCACGCTCACCGAGGGGTACGGCTCGAGTGAGGGTGGTGTGGCCATCAGTCGGGTCCCCGGCACTCCGGTCGGATCGTTGGGGGCGACGTTCGAGGACGTGGCGGTGATCGACCCGGTGACCATGATCGAGTGCCCGCCGGCCGAGTTCGACGCCACCGGCGCGCTGTCCAACGGATCCTCCGCCATCGGGGAGATCGTCAACCGGACCGGCAGTGGACGGTTCGAGGGCTACTACCGGGACCCGGTGGCGACTGCCGAGCGGTACCGGAACGGATGGTACTGGACGGGCGACCTGGCCTATAGGGACGGCGACGGGTTCTTCTACTTCGCCGGTCGGGGCGGTGACTGGATGCGGGTCGACTCGGAGAACCTGACCGCCGGTCCGATCGAGCGGGTGCTGGTGCGCTACCCCGACGCCGCCACCGTGGTCGTCTACCCGGTCCCCGACCCGCGCTCGGGCGACCAGGTGATGGCCGCCGTCGAGATGCTGCCGGGCCGCACCTTCGACCCCGGCGGCTTCGCGCGATTCCTCGAGGCCCAGGACGACCTCGGCACCAAGTGGGCCCCCGCCTTCGTGCGGGTGACTGCGGGGCTACCGCAGACGGCCAGTGGCAAGGTGACCAAGGGCCCGCTGCGCGCCGAAGGATGGTGGCGGGTGGACGAACCGGTCCACCGTCGGCTCCCGGGAGTGGACGGCGTCCTCGCCTACGCGCCACTGTCGCCGGGGGACGCGGACGAGCTCCTCGAGGAGTTCCGCCGTCACGGACGACTGGGCCTGGTGGGCGGTTGACCACGGAGGCGACCGATGCCTCGGACACCTCCGAGCAACGCCCGGATGGTCCGGGCTGGGTGCTGCGCATCGATGCATTTCAGCAACGGCACCGGGCCACCGCCGTGGTGGGCGCCACCATGGCCAAGTACCGGGACGACCGCGCCAGCTTGCTGGCCAACCTGCTCGCCTACTGCGGCATTCCTCTCCGTATTCCCCCTCGTGCTCGTCCTCCTGACCCTGGCCGAGATCCTCCTGTTCGGGCATCCCACCGCACAAAAGGACGTGGTCGATGCCGCGTTGCGTCAGTTCCCCGATGTCGGCGAGGAACTGCGGGACAACATCACCGGGCTGTCGGGACGGAACACCATCCTGATCGTGTTACTCACCTTGTGGTTGGTCTACGGGTGCCTCCGGCTGAGCCGGAGCGCCCAGGTGCTCATGGCGACGGTGTGGAGCGTCCCCCGCGCCGAGTTACCCCGGTTCGGCCGGTGGCTGCCGAGGGCGGTCGGGTTCCTGGCCGTACTCGGCATCGGCTTCGTGGCCGGTGGTGCGCTGGCCGGTGTCGGCAGTTTCGGAGGTCTGGGCCCGGCCTCGGCCCTGGTCGGGTTCGTCGGATCGTTGGGGGTGAATATCGCCATGTTCTGGGCCGGGTTCGCCCTGGTGGTGTCCGTGCCCGGCCCCCGACGGTCGCTGTGGCTGGGTGCGGTGGTGGCCGGGGTGGGGTGGACGGTGCTGCAGTTCGCCGATGCCCAGCTGGTCACCCACGAGCTCCGCCACTACCGGACGCTGTACGGCGCCTTTGCCACGTTCGTCGTCCTGCTGTGGTGGATCGGGATCGGTACGGTGATCACCGCCTTCGCCGCGGAGTTGGATGTCGTCGCCGAGCGCGGCCTGTGGCCCCGTTCGTTCCTACCGATTACGGCGGCCTCTCCGCCGACCAGCCTGCCGTCTCACTCCACCATGATGGGTGCGTCGGACTGATCGGCTCCCGCCTCGGCTCCGCCCCACCCGGTCGAGGAGTCCCGTGGCGGTGGGATGACGAAGGCCAACAATCCTCCGGCCAGAACCACGACCGAGGCGATGAGGAACGCTCGGGAGTACCCGGCGGTCATGGCGACCTTGAGGGGACCGGGGCTACCGGGCTGATGATCCGACGAGGTCCCGTGGACCAGGACCGACGCCGTCCGCGATGCGGCCCGAGTGGTGAGCGCGGCCAGTCCGATCGAGGCGCCGATCTGCCGGCTGCAGTTGACCAGGCCGGAGGCCAGACCTGCTTCTTGGCGTGGCACGCCGCCGGTGGCCAGGAGGGCGATGGGCGTCAGGGCCACCCCCATCCCGAAGGTGGCGAGGATGCCGCCGCCGCAGGCGCCCGTCCAGTAGTTGTCACCGGCCTGTATGAACGAGAGCCAGTACAGGCCACCGGCGGCCATCACCGAACCGGCCATGAGCACGTTGCGGGGGCCGAGGCGCGGGGCCAGTCGGCCGCTCAGGGTGGCACCTATGGCGATCGCCACCGTCTGGGGCACAAAGGTGAGCCCGGTGACGACCGGGCCGTAGCCCAGGACCTGCTGCAGGTAGAGGGAGAGGAAGAACCACATGGCGAACATGCCGACACCGAAGCAGAACATCACCAGATTGGCACCGGTGACCGACCGGACCCGGAAGAGGCGGAGTGGAACCAGAGGATGGGATGCGGCGCGCGCTTCGATGGCGACGAAGGCGAGTAGGAGGACAACCGACGCGGCCAGGACGAGCAGGGTCGAGGTCGCGGACCACGGGACCGCGTCGGTATGGGAGATGGCATAGACGAGGAGGAAGAGCGCGCCGGTCACCGCCACGCCGCCGGCGACATCGAGGCGACTGCGCAGACCCTCGGCCTTCGACTCGACCAGCCGGAGGCGGGCCACGGCGAACAGGGCGATCCCGATCGGCACATTGACGAACAGGATCCATCGCCACGACAGGTACTGGGTGAGGATCCCGCCGAACAGCGCCCCGGCGGCACCTCCGCCGGCGGCCACCGCGCTCCACACACCGAAGGCCTTGGCCCGGGCCCGCTGGTCCTGGAAGGTGACGGTGAGGATGGTCAACGTGGCCGGCGACAGGATGGCGGCACCGACCCCCTGGAGCGAGCGGGCGGCGATCAGCGTGGCCTGATCGGTGGCGAACCCGCCGAGCAGGCTGGCCACGGTGAACACCCCGAGCCCGACCAGAAAGATCCGGCGACGGCCGAACAGGTCGGCCAGACGTCCGCCCAGCAGCAGGAGACCGCCGAAGGTCAAGGCGTACGCGGTGACCACCCACTGGAGGTCGGCCGCCCGGAAGTGGAGGCTCCTCTGGATGGCGGGCAGGGCCACGTTGACGATCGAGATGTCCAGCACGACCATGAACTGGGCCAGGCACACAACCACCAGGATCACGTTGTCCGACGACGGCAGGCGCGACGCCGGCGCGTCGGTAGCGGGTGGCAGGCCGTCGGACATGACCCTCAGATTAGGGGGGCACGGATGACGCCCGGTCGGCCCCACCCCTGTCGCCCTATCGGCGGGCCAGATGATCAGTGAGCCAGGCGATCGACCAGCCGGAGGCGGGCCGCAGGCCACTCCTCGGCCACCATCGAGAACACGGCCGAGTCCCGGACCGTACCGTCGGTGCCGGCCCGGTCGGCCCGAAGAACGCCGTCGAGCGTGCAGCCCAACCGGGCGATGGCCGCCCGTGACCTGGCGTTGCGGGCGTCGGTCTGGAGCCGTACGGCCCGGACACCCCAAGTGGAGAACGCATGGTCGAGCATCAGGAACTTGGCCTCGGTGTTGACCGCTGACCGTTGGACCGCCGGGTCGAGCCACGTGTAGCCGATGCCGACCCGGTCGAAGGTACGGTCGACCCCTTTGTCGAACGGGGCCGGGTCAACGCCCGGGGCGGCCAACGGCCAGTCCCATGCCTCGATGTCGTAGAACCTGGTGGAGCCGACGACCCGGCCGAGGGCCAAGGAGATGGTTGCGAACGGAACCTGGTCTCCGGCGGCGGCATGTTCGACGGCGCGCTCGATGTAGTGGGTGAACGACACCTGGTCCACGGGGACGGTGGTATAGCCGAACGTGGACCGGTCGCCTGTCGCGGCGGCCACCAGGCCGTCCACATGACTGATCGAGAGTGGTTCGAGCCGGACGTGAGTGCCTTCGAGAGCGAATGGAGCGGACATCCCCCAAGTCTCGCCGATGGCTTGGAAGTGACGCAGCACCGGCCAGTCGTTCCGTAGCCCGCGCCGGGTCCCCGTAGTATCTGGTCCGCACCCGCCCTGGCACCGGGTGGAACCGCCGTCCCCGAAGGACGTCCGGCTACCGATCTCCGCACAGAAGGAAACCCCCGTGTTCCGCCCGGTTCCCACCGAAGTCGATTTCACCGCCCTCGAGGACGAGGAGCTGGCCCGATGGAGCGTGCACCGGATCTTCGAGCGGTCGGTCGAACTGCGGGCGGGTGCGGAGCCCTGGGTCTTCTACGAGGGCCCGCCGACGGCCAACGGGCGGCCCGGCCTCCACCACGTTTGGGCGCGGCGTTACAAGGACCTGTTCTGTCGCTATCGCACGATGCGCGGCTACGCCGTCCCCCGCAAGGCCGGCTGGGACACCCACGGTCTGCCGGTCGAGGTGGAGGTGGAGAAGCAGCTGGGCATCACCGCCAAACGCCAGATCGAGGATGACTTCGGGATCGCCGAATTCACCCGCCTGTGCAAGGAGTCGGTACGCAACTACGTGGGCGAGTGGAAGACGCTCACCGAGCGCATCGGCTATTGGATCGACATCGACGACGCCTACTGGACCTTCGATCCGGCCTACGTGGAGTCGGTGTGGGCCAACCTGAAGTCGCTGTGGGACCAGTCGCTCCTCTACGAGGACATCAAGGTCGTCCCCGACTGTCCGCGGTGCGGTACGGCCCTGAGCAGTCACGAGCTCGGTCAGCCCGACGTCTACCGCGAAGTCGAGGACGAGTCGGCCTATGTCCGTTTCCCGCTGACCGACGAGGGCCCTGCCGCCGCCGCGCTGCGGACGACCCTGGGCCGCCACTCCCTCGCCGGCCTGGCGTTGGTCGCCTGGACGACGACGCCGTGGACCCTGCTCTCCAACACCGGCGCCGCCGTCGGGCCCGACCTCGAGTACGCGGTCGTGGGCGACTCGGTGGTGGCCGCCACATTGGTGGAGCAGGTCTTCGGTGAGGGCGCATCTGCCGACGCGGTGGTGCCGGGGAGCGCTCTGGTCGGCCTCCACTACCGTCGACCGTTCGACGACCTGGCAGCCGGGCCTGCCGATGCCGGTCGGGTGGGCTGGCGGGTGGTCGGTGGTGACTTCGTCGAGGCCGACGAAGGGACAGGGGTGGTGCACCTGGCGCCCGCCTTCGGCGAGATCGACCGCCAGGTGGGCCGCCAGAACGACCTGCCCACGTTGAACCCGGTCGGGCCCGACGGACGCTTTACCGACGCCGTCCCATGGCTGGAAGGTCGGTCGGTGCGCGATACCAACGCCGACGTCAACGACCGACTCGAGGCAGCCGGCCTGCTGGTGAGACGACAGCCCTACGTCCACCCCTATCCGCACTGCTGGCGCTGCAACACGCCGCTCATCTACTGGGGCAAGCCGAGCTGGTACATCCGCACCTCGGACCGTAAGGCGGACCTGGTCGAGCAGAACCAGACGATCGGCTGGCACCCCGAGCACATCCGCGACGGCCGGATGGGCGAATGGCTGTCCAACAACGTCGACTGGGCGCTGTCCCGCGACCGGTTCTGGGGTACTCCGCTGCCGGTGTGGCGGTGCGACGGGGGCCACACCATCTGCGTCGGCTCCCTGGCCGAGCTGTCCGAGCTCACCGGGACCGACGTCTCCCACGTCGACCCCCACCGGCCGGCCATCGACGAGGTGACCTTCGCCTGCCCGGACTGCGTGGCCGGTGACGGCACCGACCAGATCATGCGCCGGGTGGAGCCGGTGATCGACGCCTGGTTCGACTCGGGCTCGATGCCCACCGCCCAGTGGGGCTACCCGGGTGCGCCCGGATCCGACGACACCTTCGTCTACCCCGCGGACTTCATCTGCGAGGCCATCGACCAGACCCGCGGCTGGTTCTACTCGTTACTGGCCGTCAACACGCTGGTGCAGGGGACGACCCCCTACCGCAACGTGCTCTGCCTCGGCCACATCGTCGACGCCGACGGGCGCAAGATGTCGAAGAGCGTCGGAAATGTGATCGACCCGTGGGAGATCCTGAGCACACGGGGGGCCGACCCGCTGCGCTGGTGGATGTTTTCGCAGGGCTCGCCGTGGACCCCGACCCGGGTCAGCTTCGAGGCGATCGACACCTCGATGCGCGACGTGCTGCTCACGCTGTGGAACACGTGGTCCTTCTTCACCACCTACGCCACGCTCAACGAGTTCGATCCCGGCGACCCGGCCGTGCCTCTCCCGGGGACCGCTCGATGCTGGACCGGTGGATGCTGTCGCGCCTGCACGACACGGTGGCCCGCACCACCGCGTCGTTGGACGGCTACGAGCCGTTTCCCGCCGCCACCGCCATCGGCGAACTGGTGGACGACACCTCGAACTGGTTCGTACGTCGCAGCCGTCGGCGGTTCTGGCGCACGGATGTCGATGCCGACCCGGCCGACTCACTGGGAGCGCAGGCCACCCTCCATGACGTCCTCGTCACGGTGGCCCGCCTCCTGGCGCCCGCTGACCCCGTTCCTGGCCGACCGGATGTGGCGCGACCTGACCAATGCGGCCGAATCGGACTCGGTGCATCTGGCCGACTGGCCCGAAGCTGATCTGTCCCTGATCGATCCGGGGATGGAGGAGAGCATGGCCTTGGCCAGGCGACTGTCGTCCCTCGGCCGGGCGGCCCGGTCCGAGGCCGGGGTGAAGGTCCGCCAGCCCCTGGCCCGAGCGCTGGTGTATCTCCCTCCTGGCAGTCCCGCTCCGCCGCCGGGCGTCGTCGAGGAGGAGCTCAACGTCGACCGGGTGGAGGCCACTGACGAGCTGGGAGAGGTACTCGCCTACGAATTGGTGCCCAATTTCAAACTGCTCGGGCCCCGCATCGGCAAGCGGGTCCAGGAGTTGCGGGCGGCGATGACCTCGGTCGACGGTGCGACCGCAGCCGCCGACCTGGCCGCCGGTCGCCCGGTGACCGTCCAGCTGGCCGACGGACCGGTCGAGTTGGCCGCCGAGGAGGTCGAGCTACGGGTCCGGGCCCAACCCGGGTTCGCCGTGTCGCGCGACGGGGCCGAGGTGCTCGCCCTCGATCTGGCCCTCGACGACGACCTCCGGCGTCGGGGCCTGGCCCGCGAGGTGGTCCGCAACGTGCAGGACCTGCGCAAGGAGACCGGGCTCGACGTCTCCGACACCATCCATCTCCACCTGGTCGGCCTGGACGACCTGGCCCCCCTCTTCGACGGGATCGCCCGTGAGGTGTTGGCTGTCGACATCTCCACCGGACCCCTACCTGGCGACGGCGACGGGACGGTGATCGAGCTGGACGACGGCGTGTCGCTGCGCTCGGCCACGGTCTGGGTGAGCAAGGCGTGACCGGGCCGGGCTTAGGGTCCGACGGAGCCTGTGTCCTGGCCATCGATCTGGGCACCGGCGGCCCGAAGGTGGCCGTCGTGTCGGAGTCGGGTCGCATCGTGGCCCACGCCACCGAATCGGTGCCGCTCCACCTGTTGGACGGCGGCGGGGCCGAACAGGATCCGGACGACTGGTGGTCGGCGATCTGTTCGGCGGCCCACCGGGCCATGGCCGAAGCCGGACCGGTCGATCTGATCGGTGTCGGATGCACGGCCCAGTGGTCGGGCACGGTGGCGGTCGATGCCGCCGGCGACGCGCTGATGCGTGCGGTCATCTGGATGGACTCGCGGGGCAACAGCGCCATCCGCCAAGCGGCGGGTGGGTCGCTCAACGTTCTGGGCTATGACCCTCGAAAGCTCCTGCGCTGGGTCCAGGTGACCGGTGGCGCACCCGGCCTGTCGGGCAAGGACCCGGTCTCCCACATCCTCTTCATCCGCCAGGCCTTCCCCGACGTCTACGCCCGCACGGCGACATTCCTCGAGCCGGTCGACTACCTCAACCTGCGGCTCACCGGGAAGGTGTCCGCCTCCTACGACTCGATAGCGGCCCACTGGGTCACCGACAACCGGAACGTCGATGCGGTCGACTACGACGACAAGCTGCTCGAGTGGACCGGCCTCGACCGGGGTCGATTGCCCGATCTGGTCGCCCCGGGCTCGCTGATCGGCGAAGTCACCGACCGTGCCGCTGGCGACCTCGGCATCCCGGCCGGTCTGCCCGTCGTCACCGGCTCGGGGGATGTGCACTCGGCCGTGTTCGGTTCCGGAGCCGTCGCCGACTTCGAGACCCACCTCTACATCGGCACGTCCTCGTGGATCTCGGGGCACGTCCCGTTCAAGAAGACGTCGCCGACGTCCAACGTGGCGTCGATCCCCGCCGCCCTCGCCGGCCGCTACCTCATCGCCGACGAGCACGAGACCGCCGGCGCCTGCCTCACCTTCCTTCGCGACAATCTGGCATTTGCGCCCGACTTCGATGCCATGAATGCCATGGTGGAACAGGTTCCGGCAGGCAGTGGTCGGGTGCTGTTCACCCCATGGCTCAACGGGGAACGGTCACCGGTCGACGACCACACCGTGCGGGGCGGGTTCCACAATCTGTCGCTGAGTACCACCCGCGGACAGATGGTCCGTGCCGTGTTCGAGGGCGTGGCGCTCAACTCGCGCTGGCTGTTGGAGGCGGTCGAGAAGTTCGCGGGTCGGCGCCTCGATTCCCTCGCCTTCGTGGGCGGGGGTGCCAACTCGGATGCGTGGTCCCAGATCCACGCCGACGTGCTCGGCCGGGAGATCCGCCAGGTGGCCGAACCGGTGCTGGCCAATGTGCGGGGAGCCGGCCTGCTGGCCCTGCTGGCCCTCGATCGCATCGCCCTCTCCGACGTGGCGGGGATGGTCGAGATCAAGCGCACCTATGCGCCTGACCCGGCGACAACTGCCGAGTACGACCTCCTGTTCGGTGAGTTCGTGACGCTCTACAAGCAGACCAAGGGCATCTTCAAACGTCTGAACCGCTTCTAGGCCGCGACGTCGTCGTCACCCATTCTCGTCACGAATCCTCCGGACACCTCGATTCGGTGAGGCAGAACATGTCGTGTTCGCATGGCGAGATAAATCCCCGCTCGCCCGGTGGTGGATTCCTTTTGCCGACCACGCTTCGCGTGGACCTGAACGCCAAGAGTGGGATATTGAGGGCCGGATCTCGAGCAGGATCGGACGCTCAGCGCATGCCTGGCGCGACCCCTCCCTGTGGCGGACGTTCGGTTGCAATGTGCTCGGCATGCGATCACCTGTGGCGTAGCTGACAATCACCCCGGTACGTTCGATTGACCGGGCAGGCCAGCGAGGGGATCGACTTTGATGCATGAAACTTTGGGGCGGGCAGTACCGGGTCCCGAGAGGGGGCTCCGGCCGCGATGGATCGGCGGAATCGCCGCAGTTACTGGACTCGTCGCCATCCTCACCATGTCCGGTCCGGCCGGCGCCGCCGCTTCATGGTCGATCGTCTCGAGCCCCGACGCGACGGGGGTGGCCAACGACTTCATCCAAGATGTGGCCTGCGCGTCGTCGACTCGGTGCATGGCCGTCGGCTACACGATGTCATCGAGCAACGTGGACCAGACTCTCATCGAATCGTGGAACGGGAAGAAGTGGACGATCGTCACAAGTCCGGACACCGCGGTCTCCGACATCCTGAGTGGCATCTCCTGCGTGGCATCCAGCGCGTGTATCGCTGTGGGGCGCTCCCTCAACGCCTCCAACACGGGATCCACCCTCATCGAATCGTGGAATGGGAAGAAGTGGAGGATCGTCACCAGCCCGAACCATGGGAAGAACGGCAGCATTCTGAACGCCGTGTCATGTGCAGCGGTTGGCTCGTGCACGGCTGTCGGTGAGTTCTACAACTCGAGCGGAGACACGCTGAGCCTGGCGGAGTCGTCGAACGGCGGCCATTGGTCGATCGCCTCCAGCCCGAACTCGTCCACATCGTTGAACTACCTCAATGGCGTGTCCTGTACGTCGCCGACATCGTGTGTCGCAGTTGGCACCTACGACGACGGCGCCATGGCGGGCTGGACGCTCACTGAGACCTGGGACGGAATCAGCTGGACCGTGGTCCCGAGCGCGGACGTCGGGTCCGATGGTCAAACCAACACCCTCCAGAGCGTCTCGTGCTCGTCGGCAACTTCCTGCACGGCCGTGGGCAGCTATACCGCCAACAATCTCGGGTCCCAGACGCTCATCGAGTCGTGGGACGGGATGACCTGGTCAGTGGCGTCGAGCCCCAACGATGGATCAAATCCCAATTATCTGTACGGGGTCTCGTGCACCTCGGCCACAGACTGCACCGCAGTCGGCACCTATGACGTCGGAACAACCTTCTCGGGGACTCTGATCGAGTCCTGGGACGGCGAATCCTGGACCACGGCCTCCAGCCCCGATCAGGGGAGCGAGAGCACGCTTTTCGGGGTGTCGTGCATCTCCGCCGGCGGGTGCACCGCAGTTGGGTTGTATCACACCGCGTCCGAGGACAACCAGACGTTGTTCGAATCTGAGGCGTAGGTCAAAGCGCCCCGCCCATCTCCAATCTCCGCGGCGACTCCTGTTGCACCTCGGCAACGCAGCTGATCTCGACCACAGCTTCTTCGTCGAACAACTCGGTGACACCGACTGCGGTCCAGGCCGGATAAGGATCGCTGAGGAACTCACCGGCGACGCCGATGAGGATGTCGGCCTGAGCCCGAAGTCCAACGTGGTACGAGCTGAGCTCCACGACGTCGGCCCAACTCGCACCGGCTTCTGACAGCGTGGCTCCGATGAGACGAAAGGTTTGGCGGATCTGCGTCTCAGGGTCGGCTGAAAAGCTCCCGTCTGCCTCTTCGCCGGTGTGTCCTGTCACGTAGAGCCGATCACCATTCCGCACCGCCGCAGGGATGTGAGTCGACTCGTAGAAATCCGTCCAATGCTCCGGCACCACGCCACTGCGCATCAATGCTCCTTCCACCGTCGAAGCCCGCAGGCAACTTAGCCATCTGCGGTGTGGAAATCGAGGGATCGCACCGACTTGCCAGGCGGATATGGACAGCGGAGGAGGATTGGGGCATCCTGCGGAGATGTACGAATCCATGGACCATGAGGTGATTCGCGGACCTTCGATGCCCCCGCCGATGGGGCACTATTCGCAGGCCGTACGCGCCGGGAACTTGCTGTTCATTGCCGGGCAACCCGGCATCGACCTCAGTGGCTCAGTGGACCCGGACACCGCTCGAGCAGTTTCTGGTGGATTCGAGGCCGAATGGCGACAGGCATTTCGGAACCTCGAAGCCATATTGGATGATGCCGGCAGTGGCCTGGAACACGTCGTCAAGACCACCACCTTCCTCACTGATCTGGACAATGGCGAGGCCGCAAATCGCCTCTATGCAGAGTTTTTCCCGACGAACCCACCGGCGAGATCGTCGCCGGTGGTCGTGCTGCCCCGTGGACTGCTGCTCTCCGTCGAAGCGATCGCGGTTGTTCCGTGATCACTTCGAGCTGCGTGGCGTCCTCGGCTCGCATCCTGGGCAGCGGCGCAACGGCCGGACTTGGCCAGGTCGTGGGCATGGCATCGGATGGGCCGCCGACCCTCCAAGCGAGTAACGACATTCCGGCCGTCCGACTGGCCCGGTCGTCCTGAGCCATTCGGCTCAAAGTTGAGCCTGCGCCTCTTTGCAGAACCACCTCTGTTGCTGAGCGGACCTCGCTGAACCGATCTGGCCGGTGAACTTGACTCTCCCCTTGGGGGAGGTCCCACACTCGGTGTGTCGAGCCATCCGGCTCGACGACGAGGGAGTATGAGACGTGCAAGAAGTCAGCATTGGTGAGTTCGCGAGGCGTTCCCGTCTGTCGGTCAAGGCACTGCATCTCTACGACGAACTTGGCGTGCTGGTTCCGGCGCGTGTCGATGAATCCTCCGGGTATCGCTACTACGACACCGAGCAGCTCGAGGCGGCGCATCTCGTTGCGATGTTGCGTCAGCTCGGAATGCCGCTCGCCGCCATCAAGGAACTGCTCGGACGTGATCCGGCTGATGCCGCAGTGCAGATATCGGGGTACTGGCAGGAGGTCGAGTCCGCACACGATGGCCGCCGCGAGCTCGCCGACCACCTCGTCAACCGCCTGAATGGAAAGAGGTCCAACATGTACGAGGTCGCCACACGAGAGATACCCGAGCGGAGCGTGCTCTGCTTGAAGCGCAATGTCGACGAACAGGGCGCGTGGTCGCTCGGCAAGGAGTTCGTCGCCATCCTGCGTGAGCGACCACTCCCCAAGATGGAGGGGCGGGAAGGTGCGATGTACTCCATCTACTGGGGTGAGGTGAGCGCAGACAGCGACGGTCCGGTGGAATGGTGCAAGCCGATCCCCGAGTCGGACGCGAAAGCACTGGCATCGCATTACCCGGAGTTGAGCTTGCGGACCGAACCCGCACATCGCGAGGCGTATGTCGCGCTACCGAACGACGCGATTCCTCCCGGTCCCGGAGGCAACCCGGCGATCCAGTGGCAACTCGTGTCGGAGACATTGCAGGCCTGGGCGGCCGACCACGGCATCGATCCCGAGGATCTCACCCTCAAGCCCGAGGATCTGGGTATGCGAATTACCTACTTGGCGAGCGAGCCCGTCACGGAGACGAGCGCCCCCTACTGCGACTTCGCCGTGCCGTTTGCCTGAGCCGGAAGTCACCACGGTGTGTGCCGTTCACTACGTGTCGTTGGGGACCGGTGCCCACTCCTCGGTCAGGTCGGTGGGCCCGGCTGCCGCCACCGGGACCGTCACCTCGGGGGTCCCCGCCCCACCGGTGCCGACGAACAGCAGGTCGAAAGCCAAGGTGTGCAGGGCGGAGGTGGAGGTCGTCCACCCGGCCCGCCGGTCGATGGCGTGGCCGACCGTGGGGAAGAACTGACGGAAGGTCTTCCCCGGCACTTTCATGACGTGCAGCAGCAGCGAAATGTAATAGGCGGTCAGGTAGCCCAGCGTCTCGAACGTGCCGCCGAACACCCGCACCTCGCCGCCGGCGAACGCCGGGGCGCACATCTGCTCGAGGCCCTGGGCGGTGAATCGCCAGTAATCGTGGTGGTCGTGGCGGGGTACGGCCGAGGGGACCGATAGGAAGAGGGTGCCGCCCGGCTTCAGGATCCGGGCCAGCTCCATCAACACCGACCGGGGGTCGGGGACGTGCTCGAGCATCTCCAGAGTGATGAGGGTGTCGACCGAGTCGTCGGCCAGCGGGAGCCGCGTGGCGTCCGACGAGAAGTCGACGTTGTCGAGAACCCGCAGGTCGGTGGCCAGGTAGCGCGAGGTGCAGTCGGACTCGAAGCGGCGGACCACGCCGCAGCCCACGTTGACCACCAGGGCGTCGGCCGGGAGCCCGGCGAGGTGGGCCCGGATGACGTCGTCCCGGCGGACGATGGCGTCGTGCTTCCCGTACTCCCGCCATGCCGACACGAGGCGCGCCACCGGGTCCTTCGACGATGTGGACAACGGAGACCCCCCATTCGCGTTCCCGGGCACGACCGGGCGTGGCCGTGGCGGAATCACCGATCGTATCGGTTCCCTCTGCGGCTCCGATAGGGACGCGGATGTCGGCCCGTCCGGATGCAGGACCGGGCCGGATCCCGGTCACCGTCTCCTACGGGCGACCGGACGCGCGGTCCCGGGCCCGGTTGGCCGCGCTGACCACGGCGGCCATCGATGCATCGAGGATGCTCGAGTCCATGCCCACTCCCCACCAGGTCACCCCGTCGCCGTCCTCGGCTTCGACGTAGGCGACGGCCGAGGCACCACTGCCGGAGGTCATGGCGTGCTCGCTGTAGTCCTTCACCTCGAAGCTCACCCCGAGATCGGCCCGCAGGGCCCCGACCAGCGCGTCGATGGGACCGTTGCCCTCGCCCATCACCGTCCGTGGTTCGCCGTCGACCAGGAGTTGGGCGGTCACCGTGGTGCGCCCACCGCCGGTGGTCGTCTCGCTGGCGAGGATGCGGACGCCGGCGTCGTCGGGGAGGTACGTCCGTGAGAACACGTCCCACATCTCGCCGGGTCGGATGACCGTTCCCGAATCCTCGGTGACGGCCTGGACCTGCTTGGAGAATTCCACCTGGAGCCGGCGGGGGAGGTCGAGGCCGTGCTCCTGGTCCATGACATAGGCGACGCCGCCCTTACCGGACTGACTGTTGACCTGGATGATGGCCTCGTAGGTCCGCCCGGTGTGATTGGGATCGATCGGCAGGTAGGGGACCTCCCACTGCTCGTAGTCCTCGCCGATGGCGGCAAAGCCCTTCTTGATGGCGTCCTGGTGGGAGCCCGAGAAGGCCGTGTAGACGAGGTCGCCGGCATAGGGGTGCCGTGGGTGCACCGGCATCCGAGTGGCGAACTCGGCCACCCTCCGGACCTTGTCGATGTCACCGAAGTCGAGAGCCGGGTCCACTCCCTGCGAAAAGAGGTTCATGGCCAGGGTGACCACGTCGACGTTGCCGGTGCGCTCTCCGTTGCCGAACAACGTCCCCTCGACCCGGTCGGCGCCGGCCAGGACGGCGAGCTCAGCAGCGGCCACCGCTGTACCACGGTCATTGTGGGGATGGAGGCTGAGGATGATCGACTCGCGGTTGGCCACCGTGCGGCCGAACCACTCGATGACATCGGCGTAGACCTGGGGGCCGTACATCTCGACGGTGTTGGGCAGGTTGATGATGACCGGGCGATCGGGGGTCGGTTCGAGGACCGACATGACCGCCTCACAGATCTCGACGGCGAAGTCCGGCTCGGTCCCGGTGAAGCTCTCCGGCGAGTACTCGTAGCGAATGTCGGTGTCGGGCAGCGTGGACTCGAACTTCTTGCACAGCTGGGCGGCGTTGACGGCGATGTCGATGATGCCCTGCCGGTCGAGCCCGAAGACCACCCGGCGCTGCAGCGTCGAGGTCGAGTTGTAGAAGTGGACGATGGCCCGCTTGGCACCCCGCAGCGACTCGAAGGTCCGCTCGATCAGCTCCTCTCGGCACTGGACCAGCACCTGGATGGTCACGTCATCGGGGATCAGGTCGCCTTCGATGAGTTCGCGTTGGAAGTCGTAGTCGGTCTGCGAGGCGGAGGGAAATCCGACTTCGATCTCCTTGAACCCGATATCGACCAGCGTCCGGAACAGGCGCAGTTTGCGTTCGGAGTCCATGGGGTCCACCAGGGCCTGGTTGCCGTCGCGCAGGTCGACGCTGGCCCACTGGGGCGCCACGGTCGTGGACCGGTTCGGCCAGGTCCGGTCGGTGAGCACCAGGGGAACGTAGGGCCGGTAGAGGTGGAAGGGCATCGGGGACACGTCACACGGCATGGCCAGGCGGGGTGCCGGGTTGCCGTCGGTGGATGTGTGCTGGTGCTCGCTCATCGGGTGCTCCCTTTGTTTCGGGTGTGAGGTGGTGCTGGTGTCGGATGGAATGGCCTCGGATCGTCCGAGACGGTGGCGCCGGTCCTGCGTTCGGGAAACAAAAAACCCCCCGGCCAGAGGCACGGGAGGTTGCGGGCGAACGCGATGGGGCGTTCGCCGTCAGGTAAGAAGGAGTTCCGAGGTCGTAAACGTCATACTCATTCCATGGTGCCAGGGCCGAGACGCTTCGTCAAGGATCCTTCGATCCGGCTAGATCCGTTCGAAATTTATGGCCAACTCCTGTTCGGTGATCACCGAGTTGCCCGAGGCCGTTAATGAAAGTCCCGGTTCGCATCCGTTCTTCTCACCCGTGAAGTCCCTCGAAATCAACCGGCTGTCGCCGGTCTCCATGCCATTTTTTCGCTATCCGGCTATACCCTTGGCAAGCGATGCCGTCGGAAATTCACCTTTAGCCCACATCAACTTGGCGGCCGACAGAGCTTTCTCATATTGAGTTATCGATGCTCGGTAGTACACAGCGGGCGGAAAGCCTCTGACGATTAGATCCAATCCACTCGATGACTCCTTGAACTCCTGCGAACTAGGGAGGTCTGAAGGGTTAGATGCATCCCTCAGGGTGACAGATATATTCGCATTCGTCGCAGATCCAGTTATATCGACGACCCCAGTAGTTGGACTCGCGCACTGTGCTTTCGTCAATCGGCAAGATACGACTGTCTCTCTCCCAGAAATGTGTCCCCCGTCGTCTGCGAGCTGCAGCCAAGCCACGATCTGAGCACCAGTCAACAGATATCCGTTCTCCCCATGCAGCAATGGCATCGAAAGCTGAGCCGGCATCGAAGGCTGAGACGAGCCACACCCAGCTAAAGCAATGCAGATGATGAAAGTAGCAGCGAATCTTCTTACAGACACTGAGCTGCGTCCTTGGCTGATTCTAATTTATCGTAATCACCAAGAATGGTGGACAACGTTTTTGCACCTAATAGTTCGGCCACATCAGCTGGTGCTACATCTGGATATCCCAATATGCTCGGGCCAATGGTTCCCACAAGACAATAGAGCCATGAGGGGGATTCATCCTGTTCAACATCATCTATATCAAAAACATAATTGATGTTGTTGTCGGTACTGGACCCGTCAAAGCCATTTTCAAGCGAGTCGCTCCCCAGGTCCCCATCCCACAGGGCTTGCGCGCAACCGTTTAGCGATCCAAATTGGCCGCCGTAAATTACATCGCACACATACATCACACCGACGGCGAGCTTTGAAGCATCAGGGAGATCGGTACCCTGAAGTCGCACGAGTGAATCCGCAACCCAGAGGCAATAATTTCCTGATTTTGCTGCTGCGTAAGTCACAGCTCCGCTTGTACAAGGCAAATCGTAGCCAGCAGGCGGTGCATAGAAGGTAGACCCAAAACCAAATGAAGTGGCAATGACATATTCTGGTTCGAAATTAATTCTGTTACTGGTGCTACTAAGGAGCACCGCACCTTGAGTTTGTCCACCCTGTGGGCACGGAGCGCTGGAAGACGTTGTTGCCGGCTGCACGGGGTTGCCGCAGCTTGACGTAGAGCACAATCCCGACGGGTCTGTCTCGTTCACCGGATCGTCGCCGGCATACGTGTATGCCTCGTCCGTCTGGCTAAAGTCCGGGTCTCTCGTCGTGAACTCGCCTGTCTGAGGTTCGTAGAATCGAGCCCGATCATTGACCATTCCGGTCGAGACGTCGGTGTATTGTCCGGCATACCCGAATGCCGAGCCTGGTGTGCCCAAGGCGAGATTGCCAAATGCGTCATACCGGTAGAAGGTAACTTCGTTCCCTGACTCATTGGTCAGGAGCCATGAAGAATCCGACGGCGTGTACGTCATATACGTCGGATTGTTGCTGGCGGCGCCAGTCGTTAGGTCTACCTGCTCGACTGGCTCACCCGTCGGACCGTAGATGTAGTCGTTAAGACCATCGGAGAGGATCTGCTGGTTCGAACCGCTTCCCTGCCAGATGAACTGCGATGTCTGTACCGAGGGCTTGAGTATTTCGACGATGTCGGCGCCGCCGGTACCGATGGACACGCAGAATGCGACCGTCGGGCACGAAACCGAGTTCAGGTCACTAGTCGAGCTGGCGATCTGATTCGGTGTCGTCCAATTTGCTCCGTTGAAGCTGACTACCGCCCCTGATCCGTCTGCAGCTTGGCACAACGTCGGTGAGGCGCACGAGACACTGTACAGATAGTTGAGACCACCGACAGTGGTAGGAGACGACCAACTTGTTCCGTTGAACGAAAGGGTCACGCCGTGGTAGCCGACTGCCATACAGAATGTAGTCGTTGGGCAGGACACGCTCCAAAGCACGGCGGACGTCCCGGTAGCAATTTCGCTCCAGCTTGATCCGTTGTATTTAAAGGAGTTCCCGTTGCCATCGACAGCTATGCAAAACGTCGAGGAAGAGCACGAGACGGAGTTGAGCTGGCTGGTGTCCACCGAGGTCGCCGACGTCCAGGACGACCCGTTATATATCAGGGCATGCCCGGCGATGTCCACTGCTACGCAGAATGACGTGCTCATGCAGGAGACCGATTCGAAGAACTCTGTTCCGTCAATCTTCTTTGCAGACCATTTTGTTCCGTTGTAGGTGACGGCCCGTCCCTCGTCGTCTACCGCCACACAGAACGTCGATGAGGTGCACGACACCGCCGAAAGGAAATAGTCGCTGTCGATGGTGGACGGAGTGCTCCAGGTGGTCCCGTTGAAGATGCTTGCCTGGCCCACTGAGTTCACAACGGCACAGAACGTTGCCGTGGGGCATGAGACGGATCGTGCCTCGCCTTCCGCCAAGGCGGACGACGACCACTTAGGAGCAGTGAAGCTGGATGCTGCCTCGAGACCGTCACCGTTGTAGAGATAGTTGGTGGTGTTCGGCGTCGTCGACGTCATCTGCCCAAGTGAGTTGTATCCGTAGGTACTCGTGGCTGATCCAGTGGTCGACGACGAAAGGGCGCCGATTGTGTCGTAGGAGTAAGTCGCGGACGATCCTGAGCCAGTGCCCGGTGTCTGACTTGTGAGCTCTCCGGCATCGTCGAACGTCTGGCCAGACGTATTGAAGCCGCCGCTAGAAGGGCTCGAGATTGTGGTGGGGTCCCCCGACAAGTCGTATCCGACATTAGGTGACGCTGAACCCTGGGCAGTCGCCCCTTGATAGACGACGCGACCCTCCTGGTCGTAGCTGTAGTTGCGTTGGTAAGAGGATTGATTGGAACAAGAGCCGGCGTAGGACTCGCTGTCCTGTTTGAGCTGACCATCGGCATTGCGTGGCGAGCTCGCCCCCGAGAACACCTGGGTGAGCGTTTCGTTCGATCCGGAGCAGTTCTGGGTGATTGTCGAAATGGCCTGCGAATTCTCGTCGTTGTTATCGTAAGAATACGTGGTGCCACTTGTTCCACTCGGATTTGAAGAACTGACGTCGTTGTTCTGAGTGACCAGGTTCCCATCTTCGTCATGCGTGAACGCCACCTGGTTGCCCATCCAGTCAGTGACCGAGGACATATTGCCCAATGCGTCGTAGGTATACGTTGCCTGGGGACCGGAGTAGCTCCCATAGCTGGGGTATGTGACCGAGGACTCGACGCCGGTGGAGAAGTAGCTGTAGTCAACAGTCTTATTGGCGAGGCCTGTCCCGCTTCCGGCGGTGAACACTTGGGAAGTGCTATCACCGTTCGCGTCATAGCCATATGTGGTTGTCCCGGTGGCGTCAGTCATCGTTAGCCGTGACCCGCCGACATTGTAGGTGTAGCTCTGCGCGGCGGGCGTGCTGTACCCGGACGCTGTTCCCGAATAGCGTTCGCCTGTGAGGTCCAGTTTCGCGTCGTAACTTTCCGTCGTGGTTCCGGATGGAGTCGTAGTCGCGTCCGGGATATTGCCGGGGTAGTACGTGTACGTGGTCGTCTCGCCGGCAGGGTCTGCCGTCGTAGGCGGAGTCGTCTCCGAATACAGGTCACCATTCGACCCCCCTCCGGCCGATGCTTGGGCCGCACAGGAAGCTGACCCGATCTCCCAATAGTAGCAGTACGTAGTGGTCTGACCACTAGGGGTGGTCATGGAAAGCTTGTTTCCATCCGGGTCGTAGGTGTAACTGGTCGTGTCCCCGACTCGGTTGGTCGTGGAAAGTGTCCCCCCCGTATCGGCGAAGACAGTTGTCGCAGTACCCGCGACATGTGGTGCGCCGACGGCAGGACAACGCACCCCGGCATTGAAATTGACCGGATCGACCGAACAGTAACTCCGGCCGTCCAAATCGAAGCTGGTAGCCGTGGTCTGGACATCGGCATTGGTGGTCTGTACTGCGTTGCCATCGGCGTTGTAAAAGGTGGTCGTCACGTTGTCGGCCTGGGATGACGTGGGCGTCGTCGAGTACAGCGACGACGGACTCGGCGGGGAATATATCCATCCCGATTCCCATGCCGGGCAGTGATAGGCCGAACTGCCTGCCGCATATGCATTCGCCGAGACCGTGCAGAACGCGTTTCCGTCGGGATCGTAACTTGTCAGCGTGGTAGCGGGCTTCGCCGAGCCGTAGCCCACGGTGATGGATATCACTTGGTTGTCGGGATCGTAAGAGGTGGCCGTGACTTTGCTTGGATCGGCGGTGGCGTTGTTTGACTCGACAGTTTGCTGGGTCAGATTGCCGTCGTTGTCATATACATTTTGCGTGATGCCGCCAAGTGGATTCATCCTGAGCGTGGACTGGCCAATGGCACTGAACATGTCGATGCTGAGTCCCGGGTAGGGGTCGTTGCTGGCGGTCGGAGTGGTTAAGGGTAGCGTCGCCGTCGAACAGCTCTTTCCGGCGGCGTAGTTGGCGGGCGAAACCGAGCAGTATTGATGGCCCGCGCCGTCATAGGCGTACTGGGTCGTTCCCCCAATCGGGTTCGTCGTCGACGTCACCTCGCCTTGTGAGTTGTAGATGGTGTCGGTATACCCTTGAGCGCCATTCGGGGGTGTCGACGGATCCGTCGAGGGACATCTCACACCCACCCTGTATTCATACGGATCGACTTCGCACCACCTGCGGCCTTCAGCGTCGTAGGCATACTCCGTAGTAGCCGAGTACGTCACTGATGTGCCAGTGACAACTTGGGTGAGTACTTCGCCGGCTGCGTTGTAGGTGTCTGTGACTACAACGCCATCAGGATCAGTGGTCATCGTCGGAAGATCGGGATATTGAGCCGAACCATATGTATACGACGTAGTATCGCCGTCGGCATCAGTTGACGTAAGCATGTCCCCCGACCCATCGAAGGTCTCAGTCGTCGTGCCTGACACATACGGCGCTCCGTAGGCGGGACACGTAACGCCCAGTGCCGTCTCAACAGGATCGACGGTGCAGTACAGCAGTTCGTCTGGCACCCCGGAAATACCTTGGGTATAGGCGTACGTAGTCGTGCCACCATCGGCGTCAGTGGACGTGAGCACTTTGCCGGACTGATCAAATGTCTCGGTCGCGGCTCCCAGCCGCGTCTGTCCGTAGCCTGGACAAGAAATCCCCCGCTCGGAATCGGCTGGGTCAACTGTGCAGTACTGCAAGCCTGCCGGCACACCGGAACTTGTCTGGGTATAGGCGTAACTGGTTGTGTTTCCATCGGCGTCGGTCGAGGTCAATACTTCAGCCGATGGGAGACTTACGCCTCCATTCGCACCGCTGACCGTCTCGGTGCTCGTATGACCGCCGAGATTAGTCATGCTGGTGGGAATCAGCGTGGTGAGATCCCGGGCGTAGGATTCGATTTGATCGATGCCACCGGTATCCACAGTCTCCGATTGTTCGACACCATCTACGTAGGAGTAGACGTCCGTGGTGCTGGGCTCGCCAGGGCCAGCTCCATCTGGATACGTAGTGACGGCGGTCGTACCTCCGACGGGTGAATCATTGTCTGTCGCATACGAAGATCCCGAATAAGTCAGGCTGTACGTTGCACCGGTGGGATCTGTTTGACCAGTCACCCGGCCGCCGGAGCCGTACGTATTTGTCGTCGCGTTCGTCGAACCACCGCCTGGGTAGGTGACGGTCACCACGTCGTGGGACGAATCGTAGGTGTAACTCGTTGTCTGAGCCAAGGAAGTCCCTGCGTCGCCAGTGATCGACGCCAAATCGCCCGACTGGCCACCACTGGAGGGGGCGCAGGATTCACCGAATTCACAAAATGACGCAGTGTTGCCTGCTTGATCGATGGCGTCCTCCAGCTGGTCGTTGCCACCGAACACAAGGGTGATCGACCTCCCAGACTGTGAACTCGACCACACCGTGCACGTTGACGCCGATATTGGGCACTCACCGGCTCCGGGGGCACCCTGAGTGGAAAACAGGGCATCCCCAGCGGTGTCCGTTTCCGCGGTCAGTTGGCCGGATGTGTCGAAGTAGAACGTACTCGCGCCGGACAACTGACGAACAAGCACCCACCCATCACTATCTTGATTCAACGTGACTATTGAACGAGGCGAGGTCGGACAGTAGTCGTTGGCCGACGAACACCACCAAGGTGAGGTATCGGGAGAGAAGGGGGCGAACTCAATCTGGGATCCGTTTTCCTCGGTCACCGTGGCGATGCCGGAGGTTGGATCGACAGTCACGTTCATTCCGAGGTTGTACGTCCACCCACATCCGAGGGCGGCGGAACATTGACTCGGACTCGTGCCGGATTCATTTTGCGCAAGCACGCTGTTGTAGTTGGTGCTGAGATTGAATGGAATACCTGGTCCGGCTACGTCAAGATCGTCCTGGCTTACCGTAAATGCTCCCGTGGCCGTGTTGATCGGGTCAGCCACGGAAGCCTGAGGGGTGGCGCATTGACATTGCGCCGAAGAGGGATCTCCGTTTTCCGTTTGACCGATTGGAGTTCCGTAGGGGAGGACCGAAGTCGGCGCTCCACCGGTACTCCAGCACTGTTCGAGACTGACACAGTCGACGGAACTCATCACTTCCGCGGAGCCGTAGGGGTTGGTCGGCGTAGACCAACTGGTCCCGTTGTATAGCGATACGTATCCGGCGGCCGAAAGTGCTGCACAGAACGTCAAGCCACAGCTCGGCAAGCTAGCTACATCATCGGAGGTGGCACCGTCCGAAGCGAACGGGTTCGTAGATGCCGACCAACTTGTGCCGTTGTATGTCGACACTTCGCCCAGATTCGTCTCAAAGCACAGTGTGCTCGACTCGCAGTTAATAGAGCTGCCTTCGGGTAAAGAGACCGACCAGCTTGCGCCATTAAAAAAAGAAGCGTTGTCCAACGTTGACAGCGCCTCGCAGAAGACCGAGCTGAGGCACTTCAATTGGCTAATAGCTTCGCCGGACTCCCCATCCCCGCCGAAGGGATTCCCGCCATTGCTCCATTGGTTCCCATTAAATGCCCAGAAGTTGCTGGCTCCATCCACCGCAAAACAACCGCCGGAATCGGGACAAGTAGAATCGAGGCTCGATTGGTAGCTCATTTGATTCGGGATTTCTGTAAAGATCGCGCCATTCAATCCATATTCCACCTCGTAATACATCTGAGGGTTCGGATAAACCGAACTTAGTGCGGTGATATACGCCGCAATGATGCAGTCTGACTGCGACGCGCACTGCAGATTGGCATCAGCGATCCCGAGTAGGTTTCCGACATTACCCTCACCAAAGCCCTGGACGATTCCGTTGACCGATCGGCTGAGGCTTACGAGCGCCTGCGTTGAACCGATCTGCGCACCGTCCTGGAACAGCGCGACCTGCCCATCGGACGTGCTGGCAGAGCAAAACGTCGAGGCGTTACATACAAGATCGCCGCTGCTCCAATCGGAAGCCCAACCTGTGCTCGTACTGAACGGGCTGAAAGGTGATGTCCACGTCGCGTTTGCATAAAAGAGAATGTAGACATTCCCGGCCGAAGACGAATTAGCTGTCGAGGCCCAACAAAAACTGGGCGAGTTACATGAGAGAGTATCGTCAAAGAGACTGGCGCTGATTGGCATCGCATAGGGCGTCGACCAAGATGTTCCATCGTAGAACGATGCGTCGCCAGAACGGGATTCTGAATAGCAGAACTCACTGGAGAGGCAATTCAACGTGGCCACGGTGTCACCATCATCTTCAGTGGCAAAGGGATTAACCGGGATGCCCCAGTTCGTAGGTGCACCGAATAACGCGAAACCACTCTCCGATTCTGCATAACAAAACGTGGAGCTCAAGCAGTTTGCAGCCGTTGTGTAGTCTCGACCGCGCACCCAGCCATCAGAGGCGAAGGGATCGATCGGTTGTCCCCAGGATCCATCGCTGTACGTAGCGATATATCCATCCACGGATAGCTCAACAATAGTGCCTACTGCTGGGCTGTTGCCAGCCTGAGGGTTTGCCGACAACTGAGGCGCATCTCCAAAATGCCCATCGTTTTGAAAGGGATTCGCTGGTGTCGACCAGGTCGAGCCATTGAACACCGAGATAAGACACTGACCAGACCGCGAGCTGTCGAGTGTGGCGCGCTCCCGAAGGCGTGCCGATGAGAGAAGCTTAATGTCCGGCACATGGCGGGACCCGCCGCGAATGAACGCGCCTGATTGCACCTGTGAAGAGCAGTTCGACGCACCACTTGACGTCAGATTGCTCTGAGCGGGCTTGCTCGACCCGTGACCGCTGCGTTGGGTGGTCGCCCGCCGAGGAATTGCTCCCCCTTTCCCAGGTTTGGGCGTAACTACGCGGCTGGATTGACGGGTCTGCGGTGTAATACGCGCAGCTCCGGCAGGAGTAGCCACTGTCAGGCTCGTCGCAATAAGGAGAAGCGCGAATACCGAAGCGATCAAGCATCGGATTGGCGTGCACCGATTTTGCCGCATATCCACGTGCGGTGACCCCTCGTTGATCCACGCCATTTTCGTGTCCTCCGATCGCGATACTCGTCATGTGAGACTTCGAATCACAGCAATGCTGCCCAAAGAAGTCGTGTGCACTATGGCGCGAAACCTTCGGCCTCGTCAATCAATGTCGGCGATTTAGAGCAACAGCTGTGGCGAACTGTTGGCCATTTGGGGGCAGTTCTATCGATTTGTCATCACCGGTGACAAAAACGTCTAAAGGTCTCGTGGGAAGACGTCCCATCCGGTCGTCGCGAATTCGCCGGTGTGCTTTAGTGATTGCCGGGGATCCTCGCCAGTACCGTCGTCGCACTTCGTGTTATCGGCGGAGTTTCGACTCCAACGGCCGACACTGCCAGGGGAATGTCGCTGAGCCCTGGTTCGGCTCATTTGGCCCACGATCTTTGACGCCGGACTACTGGTCTGACGGCGAACGTGGCTACAGGCCCAAGATATCCGGCGGGATCGAACACCGGATCGGGTTAGTGGATGCCCAACTCATTTCTGATTTGCGGTCGGTCATTCATCATCGGCGTCCGGGACGAGATTCGATGCCTACCGCAGAACGTCGGACTGGCTTGGTGCGCAGATCGGGGTGGAGGGTATTCGCAGCAACTGTCGACGTCGTGTGGGCCGGCAACCGAAGTTCCCGTTCAACGGCCGGGGCTTAGGTTCCTGAACCTTCCCACGAGTGAAGTGTGAAGGATCTGGGATACCTCTATGGCAAACGTTCGACAGGGCCCTCCAAAGGGGGGATGATGAGCTCGCCGAAGACTTTCAGCGGTTCGATTCAATCCACCGAGAGCCGCGATTCGACAAGCCGCCTTCGCAAAAGTTCGTGACTGGTTCCGAAGTCGCGGTCGACTAACCAGTACCGGCCATCGCTCAACCCTGGTGGGCACTGCTTCATGGCGCTCATCTCTTCGAAAAACCGCTCCACACGCGGGTGTGTCGGCACCGAGCGAATTGGCCCGACGCCGCACTAGATCCGTTCGAAATTTCTGGCCAGCTCCCAGTCAGTGACGACCGAGTTGGCCTTGGCCCACTCCTGGCGGGCGGTATTGACCAGGTGCTGGTGTACCTCGGGACCGAAGGCCTCGGCCGCCACCTCGCTCGACTCCAGGCTGGCGATGGCCTCGGGCAGGGTGGTCGGGATGCGGGGCACCTCGGGCGCCTGGTAGGCGTTGCCGGTGAACGCCGGGGCGAGCACCATCTCGTGGTCGATGCCCCACAGGCCGCCGGCGATGGCTGCGGCCAGCGCGATGTAGGGGTTCACGTCCGCACCCGGTATCCGGCTCTCTATCCGCCGCCCGGCCCCGTGGCCGACGGCCCGGAAGCCGCAGGTGCGGTTGTCCTCGCCCCAGACCACCGCGGTCGGGGCCCACGAATCCGGCACGTACCGCCGGTAGGAGTTGACGTAGGGGGCGAAGCACCACGCCAGTTGGTCGGCGGCGTGGATCTGGCCGGCGACCCACTGGGCGCCCACCGCCGAAAATCCGGACGGCGCGTCTTCGGCGGCCGCCGGCGCCATGAGTGGCGAGTCGGAAGCGGCATCCCACAGGCTGGTGTGGATGTGGCAGGACGAGCCGGCCTGCTCCATCGACCACTTGGCCATGAACGTCGCCGCCCGGTCGTACTCCCCGGCGATCTCCTTGACCCCGTTTTTGAATACCAGGTGTCGGTCGGCTACCTCGAGAGCGGTGCTGTAGGTGATGTTGATTTCGTGTTGTCCGATACCGGCCTCGCCTTTCGAGAACTCGATCGGGATACCCGCTTCGGTCATCTCGTTGCGGATCCGGGCGATGATGTACTCCTCCCGGGACGTCTGCAGCAGTTGGTAGTCCTCGATCGAGGTGGCGTGTGGTCTCAGGTTCTGCCAGTGCTTCTGGCCGGCTTCGGCGAACGAGTCGAGGAACAGGTAGAACTCGAGCTCGGTGGCGCACTTGACGACGTAGCCCCGCTCGGCCGCCCGCTCGATCTGGCGTCGAAGGATCCGCCGGGGGGAGACCTCGACCGGATCGCCGTCCATGCTGACCAGATCGCACAGCACCAGTACCGATCCCGGGAGCCACGGCAATGGCCGCACCGTCTGCGGGTCGATGACCGCGTTGAGGTCGCCGTACCCGGTCTCCCAGTTGGCGAACTCATAGCCCGGCAGTGGGTCCATGTCCACGTCGCAGGCGAGCAGATAGTCGCAGGCCTCGATCCCATGGTCCAGCACGTGCTCCAGGAAGAAGGAGCCGGTGACCCGCTTGCCGACCGGGCGCCCCTGAAGGTCGGGGAAGGCCACGACGACGGTATGGACGTCGCCGGCGCGGATCTGGTGCGGAAGTGTGTCGAGGGTCAGCATCCTTGCACTCTGTACCACCAGATGTCTGTCGTCCAACACCTCGCCGGATCGCCGACGGGCCGGTGGACCGTATCCGGTGATGGGATACTGGGCGCCATGCCCGGTCCCGTCCCCCGCCCGCTCATCGGCGTCACCACCTACCGCCAGGACACCCGGTGGTGGTCGTGGGACCGGGATGCCGCCGTGGTGCCCGGCCGCTATCTCGACATGGTCGTCGAGGCCGGTGGCTGGCCGGTGCTGATTCCCCCGGTGGGCGAAGGCGTCGCCGACCCCGGCGCGGTGGTCGGGTCCGCCGTCGACCCGCTGATCGACGCGCTCGACGGTCTGGTGGTCATCGGCGGTGGCGACGTCTCGCCCGCCCGGTACGGCCAGGCGCCCGACGGGCGCGTCGGCGGGGTGAGCGACCTCCGGGACGACCTCGAGTTCCGGTTCCTCGACGCCGCCTTCGAGCGTGATCTCCCACTCCTCGCCATCTGCCGCGGACACCAGGTGCTGAACGTCCTGTTCGGCGGCACCCTCGTCCAGTACCTACCCGACCTCATCGGTTCGACCCGCCACCAGCCCGCGGCCGGGGCCTTCGGCCCGGTGACGGTGACGACCGAACCGGCCACCCACGTCCAGCGACTGCTCGGACCCAGCGTCGAGGTGCTGTGCAGTCACCACCAGGCCATCGACGCGCTGGGGGAGTCGCTCCTGGTGTCCGCCCGCAGCGACGACGGGGTGATCGAGGCGGTGGAGGTACTCGGTCGGACCTTCGCCGTGGGCGTCCAGTGGCACCCCGAGGAGAACGGCGACACCCGCCTCTTCGCCGGCCTGGTCGAGGTGGCCCGGTCGGTGCCCGGGCTGGCGGGATGACGGCCGTGCCCACGATCGAGGAGCACCGCTCCCCACGCGGTCGACGAGTCGACGGGGGACGAGTCGACGGAGAGCAAGGGGAGCAGCGATGAGTACAGCAACCGATGTCATCAACCCGGCCACCGAAAAGGTCATCGCCGAGGTGCCGGTCCGGGGAGTGGAGGAGACCGACGAGGCGGTCGCCAGGGCATTCGCCGCAGGCCCGGCCTGGCGGGCGGTGGCCCCGGCTGACCGGGCCCGGCTGATGCGTCGGTTGGCGGCCACGGTGGAGGAGCACGCCGAGGAGCTCGCTCAGCTGGAGACGGCCAACGTGGGCAAGCCGATCACCGAGAGCCGCGACGAAGTGGGCATGGTGGCGGAAGTCCTCTACTTCTACGCCGGGGCGATCGACAAGCACCGTGGGGCCACCGTGCCGGTGGCCGGCGGCGTCGACATGACCTTCCACGAGCCACTCGGGGTGGTCGGGGCCATCATCCCCTGGAACTTCCCCATAGCCATCACCTCGTGGAAAGTGGGACCCGCACTCGCCACCGGCAACACCATCGTGGTCAAGCCGGCCGAGATCACCCCACTGTCCGCCGTCCGCCTCGCCGAGCTGGCCCTCGAGGCCGGGCTGCCCGAAGGTGTGCTCCAGGTCGTCACCGGCAAGGGCTCGGTCGTCGGCACCCGTCTGGCCGAGCATCCCGACGTGGCGAAGATCGCCTTCACCGGTTCGACCGAGGTCGGGCGCGAGGTGATGTCCCGGGCTTCTGGAACCATCAAGCGGGTGACCCTCGAGCTGGGGGGCAAGTCCGCGTCGATCGTGTTCGCCGACGCCGATCTGGCCAAGGCTGCCGCGTCCGCCCCGGGCGGCGTGTTCGCCAACGGCGGGCAGGACTGCTGCGCCCGCAGCCGGATGCTCGTCCAGCGCTCCGTCCTCGACGAGTTCCTCGACCTGCTGGCAGATGCGGTGCTGGCATGGAAGGTGGGAGACCCGACCGACCCGGAATCGAAGATGGGACCGATGGTGACCGGCGCCCACCGCGGGGTGGTGGCCTCGTTCCTCGAAGAAGGGATGGGCGCCCCCGGGGGTCCGGTCCCGACCCACACGACCGGTGCCGTCCCCGATGGCCCCGGGTTCTGGTTTCCGCCGACCGTGGTGGCCCCGGCCGAGCCGGACTGGCGCATGGCCCGCGAGGAGATCTTCGGCCCGATCGTTGCCGTCATCCCATTCGACGACGAGGCCGACGCGGTACGTCTGGCCAACGACACCCCGTATGGCCTGTCGGGATCGATCTGGACCAGGGACGGCGCCCGGTCACTGCGCATGGCCCGGGCCGTGCAGGCCGGCAACCTGTCGGTCAATTCGAACAGCTCGGTCCGGGTGCAGACCAGTTTCGGCGGCATGAAGCAGTCCGGGTTCGGCCGCGAGCTCGGGCTCGAGGCACTCGCCTCCTACAGCGAGGTCAAGAACGTGTTCGTGTCGACCGTCGAGTGATGTCAGCGGGAGCCCGGCACCGATTCGCCATACGGGAGTCTGGTGGCGGTGGTCACCGGGGCGAGCCGGGGCATCGGCGCCGGAATGGCCGGCTACTTTGCCGGGCAGGGGATCCGACTCGGCTTGTGCGCCCGGTCGGATCCCGGTCGCACCTGTCGGGGCCGACGCCTATGTGGCGGCCGTCGACGTCTCCGACGCCGCCGCGCGTCGACGGATTCGCCGATGAGGTGGTGGCCCGGTTCGGCCGGATCGACCTATGGGTGAACAATGCCGGGGTGCTCGGGCCGATCGGCCCGCTGGCCGAGGCCGACCCGTCGGCCCTCGAACGGCACATCGCCACCAATGTTCTGGGCGTCATGTACGGCTCGGCGACGTTCGCCCGTCACGTGCGGAGCCGTCCGGGGGACGGGGCGCTGGTCAACCTCTCGTCGGGAGCGGCCACCAGTGCCTATCGGGGCTGGGCCGCGTACTGCGGGTCGAAGGCCGCGGTCGAGATGGTCACCGAGGTGGTGGGCCTGGAAGAGCACGGGTCCGGGCTGCGGGCGTACGCCGTGTCGCCCGGTGTCGTCGACACCGGCATGCAGGCGCTGATCCGTTCCACTCCGCAGTCGTCGTTCCCCGACGTGGGGCGGTTCCGACAGCTGGCCGACGAGGACGCGTTCGCCACACCGGAATGGGTGGCCCGCTGGATCCTCGAGTGGTGCGTCGACCCGGTTACCCGTCTCCACCCCGCTAGGCCGGCAGTGGGTCGGTCAGCTGTCCGCGTTCCCGACCTGGAATCGGACGGCTGATGGGAGCCCGACATCGGTCGGGCGTCAGGTGGGAGGGGCGGGGAAGATCGGCGGGTTGGCCAGGTGGGCGAAGTTCGGCCACAGGGAGATGTCGATTTCGGGGCGCCGAGCGACGAGGTTCAGCACGTCCGGGGTGAACAGGCGAACGAGCTGCGCCACGACGAAGGGGCTGAGCTCCCTCTTGGTCTTTGACGAGTTGACCGGCGCCCGGACCTGCGGTGGGCGGAACGAGTCGTCTATGCCCAGAAAGCGGAACGTTTCGGCCAGGTACTTGTCCGGGGACCGGACGCACGCCTCGAACTGGAGCAGGAGCAGATCTCCGGGGTCATAAGCCTCCTCCCACGGCTGCAGCACGTTGGTGTACATGCTGTTGGGCAGCGACTTGTACCGGAGGCGTTCCAGGCTCCTGGCGGGCATCGGACGGGACAGATCGGAGCGGTAGCGCTCCACCGGGTCGCGCAGCATGACGATCAGCTTCGCCCCGGGGGCGGCCGCCTGCAGGACGGGTGGGAGCCGGCGGGCGAACGCATAGTGCGGGGTCCACTCACCGGTGATGGTGCCCTCGGGCCGGGGGAACCAGTCCCGGTACGACTCGGCGTCGGACAAGGTGACCTCGCCGGCTTCCAGACGGTTCACGAACTTCTGGTTGAAGTAGTTGATCTCCTTGTCGTGCTCGACGTGGATCTCGGGATGGGACATGAGCAGACTGAACCACCATGTGGTGCCGGACTTGGCGGCGCCGATGCCGACGAAGTCAGGTGGACCGGTGCGCATGCCCGCTGGCACCGGAGGAGCCACCGGTGGGGTGCCGGATTCCCAGGGCATCTGCTTGTTGAACGCGCGCAACACCCGCTGCTGGAACCCGACGGGGCTCCTGAGGAACACGTAGTTGGCAGAGCTACGGAGCTTGCCGGCCCGGCGCAGCCATCAGTGGTCGCCCGGGGCAGGTTGCTGTGTGGGGATGTCCACCATCGCTCCTCACGCCTCACTCGGAACGGACCTCTGGAGCGCGCGGCAGCACTATATCTGCCCTATGGCGCGGCGATGCACGGGCGACGCAACGGTACGACGCGTTGCGTCGGGTGCGGCACGGTGTGCGTCGAAGGCATCCAGTCAGGTCGGCGATCTGCCGGACCAGGTCGGCCTGGGGCACGTGCGGGCCCGGACCGGAGTGCGCCGGACCACCGACGTCGGGTGAAGTACGGCCCCTCGACGATCGGCGGTCGGAGACCGACTCCGGTCCGGAACGATGGACGACCGGCCAGGCGTGGTCGCCCGGGGTGTCGTCAGGTGTGAAGCCCTCGAACCCTGGATGGTTACGTAGGGGCACACGCGAACGTGCGGGGCAGCCCTCGGCCTCGCCGACGACCAGGGTCAGGACCGGTCCCTCGGCGCGTCGTCGTGCCCGGTCGTCCGACCGGTCCGTACGGCGGTGTCGCTGGTTTGGAAGGTGCTCCCGTGCATGTCCCCATGTTGCGGGCGGCACCTAAGGAGATCCCAAGGAGGGGATAGGAGAAGCGGAAGAAGATCGGAAGAAAAGGATGAGAGTGGGGCGGTCCGGGTAACGTCAGTGTCATGTCCGACCGATCACGCAAGATCGTCAAGCCGGCCGCCGCCTTCGGCGTACTGGCCACCATGGCCAGCATCTGGTGGTTCGCCCTGCGACCGCGTCGCAAGGTGAAGCTCGATAAATAGGGTGAAGCTCGACAAGTAGGGCGAGTAAGAGGGCTGAAACCGGCCAGGTAGGGTCCGGGGAACGCCCCGGCGGCACCCAACCGGGCAGCCTGACTCCGCCGGTACCCTTGGTCGGTGGCCCTGGCTTCGCTCCACCCGCTCCGCTCGCGGAACTTCGCCCTCATCTGGTCGGCGGCCCTCGTCTCCAACCTGGGGTCGTGGATGCAGACCGTCGCCCTGGGCGTCCTCGTCTTCTCCCGTACCGGTTCGGCCGGGCCGGCCTGGGCCGGCCTGGTGGCTGCCGCCGGATTCATACCGATCGGGCTGCTGGCTCCGGTGGGCGGCGCCCTGGCCGACCGGCTCGACCGCCGCCGCTGGCTGATCCTCACCACCTTGGCCGAGACCGCTGTTCGCCGTCGTCCTCGCGCTCATCGTCGGCCTCCACCACGACCCACCGTGGGCACTGGTCCTCCTGTCCTTCCTGGGCGGGGCGTCGGGCGCCATCGGTTTTCCCGCGTACCAGGCCATGGTCCCGGACCTGGTGGCGAAAGAGGATCTGCTGGCCGCTGTCTCGCTGTCGTCGGCCCAATACAACCTCGGTCGGGTCATCGGGCCGGCGCTGGCCGGCTTGGTCCTCCTCACCCAGAACTACGCCGTCGTGTTCGGCATCAACGCGGTCTCGTTCGGGGCTGTGGTGGTCGCACTGCTCCTGGTCCACCTGCCCCCTCCGGTGCCCCGCACCAACAATCTCTCGATGGTCGGGAGAATCGCCGAAGGGGCCCGATCGGCCATGGCCGAGCCGGGCTGCCGTTCGGCCATCCTCTGCATCGCCGTGGTGGCGCTGCTGGCTTCACCGTTCATCGCCCTGGTGCCGGCCATGGCACATGTGGTGCGCCCCCGGGGATGGAGCCTGGGGCTCACCACCGCCCTGTTGATCACGGCCCAGGGGGTCGGTGCGGTGATCGGGGCCCTCGCCCTCGCCGGCCTGGCCGTACGGTTCGGTCGGCTGACCGTGCTCCGCACGGCGGTCTTCTCTGTGCCGTTCTTCCTGTGCGCCTATGCCGTCGCCCCCACGCTGGCACTGGCGGTACCCGCCTTCGTGGCCGTCGGTGCCGCCTACATCTGCGTACTGTCCGGCCTCAACACCGTCGTGCAGCTTCGGGCCCCCGTCGAGGCCCGTGGCCGCATCCTGAGCATCTACATGATGGCCTTGGGCCTGGTGTACCCGCTCGGCGCTGTCATCCAGGGGTGGCTGGCCGTCGCCCACGGCGTGCGGGCCGTCACCATCGCGGGCGCCGTTGCACTGCTGGGGCTGGCGGCGCTGGCCGCATGGCTTCGACCATCCATATTCACCAACCTGGGCGACCCGGAGCCGACGGGATCCTGAGTCCGTCAGGCTCGACGACGACGCACCTCAGGACGCCGCACATGACGACGGGACCCGCGGTCGGCCGGCTCCGGCCGGTGGCACGGTATGAGCCGGGACGCCACTGTCGAGGTGCTGACGGCGGCCGTCGCCGAGGAGTCGCAGCGCCGGGCGGCGGGCGCCCTCCAGGCCAGTGGCCTCGGCCCCGGCGACCGGGTCGCCTTCAGCCTGCAGTCGTCGGCCGGACTGCTGTGCGCCGTGCTCGGCGCGCTGCGGGTGGGGATCGTGCCCGTGCTGTTGAACGCCACTCTGCTCGATGCCGAGCGCGCCCTGCTGGTCGAGGACGCCGAACCCCGGCTCGTGGTCACCGACTCCGATGAATTGGCGCGGCTCGACCGGGGTCCGGCCACGACGCTGGCCCCTCACCCGCTGGCCCGGCCGATGCACTACACATCGGGGACGACCGGGCGGGCCAAAGGGGTGTGGTCCGGACTGTGGGACCGGGCGACAGCCGCCGCCGCCCTGGCCGACGAAGCCGCCCAGTGGTCGTTCGGACCCGGCGACGTGCACCTGGTCTGCTCGCCCATGTACCACTCGGTGTCGGTGCGATTCGCGGGCGGCACCCTCCTCAGCGGGGGAACGTGCGTCATCCTGGGGCACTTCGATGCCCCGACGGCCGCCGCTGCCCTCGACGGGGCCTTCGGGGCCGTGCCCACCACCACATTCCTGGCTCCGTCGGCCCTGAGCCGGCTCCTGGCCCTGGCCGACAGCGGAACCGATCGGTTCGCCCGGCTCCGACTGCTGGTCCATGCCGGGTCGCCGTGCCCACCCGCCCTCAAGCGGGCCGCCCTCGAGGTGGTGCCGGTCGGGACCCTGTGGGAGTTCTACGGCTCGACCGAGGGGCAGTTCACCGTGTGTTCGCCTGAGGAGTGGATCGATCGACCAGGCACGGTCGGCCGCGCCCGGGCCGACCGCACCTTGACCGTCGACCCGGATGGCACCGTGTGGTGTCGACCGCCGGGTTTCGGCCGCTTCCGCTACTGGCGGGACGAGCACAAGACGGCGGCGGCGTGGCGGGACGGGTCGTTCACGGTGGGCGACCTCGGGCGGGTCGACAGCGACGGGTACCTCTTCCTGGACGGCCGCCGCGACGACCTGGTCATCACCGGCGGGGTCAACGTGTACCCGGCCGAGGTGGAGGCGGCGTTGGCCGAGGTGTCCGGCGTCAGCGAGGTCGCCGTGTTCGGCCTGCCCGACGAGCGGTGGGGCCAGCGGGTGGTGGCCGCGGTGGTTATCACCGCCGGGGCGGGGGACGAGGACGTGGTGGCGGCCATGGGCGCCCACGCCGCCGTGCACCTGGCCGGGTACAAGCGGCCGAAGGAGTACCGGGTGGTGGAGGCGCTCCCCCGCACGGCCACCGGCAAGGTCCGCCGGCTGTCGCTGGCCGAACTGGTGTCCTCGTCTGAACGATCGTCTGAATGATCGCCCTGGGGGATAGGCGATACTGGACGCCATGAGTCCAGCCGACATCGGTCCCCCCATCGCCACCATCAATCCCGCCACCGGCGAGCTGCTCCAGTCCTTCGAGCCCCTGTCTGACGCCGAGGTCGAGGCCAGACTGGTCACTGCCGCCACCGCCGCCACCCAATGGGCCGCCTCGACATTCGAGGAGCGTTCCCGGCTGCTGGTGACCGTCGCCGAGCTGCTCGAGGGGGAGGTGCCCGACATCGCCCAGACGGTCACGACGGAGATGGGCAAGCCCTTCGCCCAGGCCAAAGGAGAGGTGTCCAAGTGCGCCAGCGGCTTCCGGTGGTTCGCCGAGCACGCCGAGGAGCTGCTCCAGGACAAAGAGGTACAGGTGGACGCCTCACTCGGGCTGGTCGCCTACCAGCCGCTCGGCGTCATCCTGGCCGTCATGCCGTGGAACTTCCCCCTGTGGCAGGTGACCCGGTTCATCGCCCCCGCCGTCATGGTCGGCAACGTCGGCCTGTTGAAGCATGCGCCGAGCGTGCCCCGCACCGCCCTCTTGATCGAGGACCTGTTCCGCCGGGCCGGCGCCCCCGACGGTGTGCTGCAGACCCTGCTCATCGGCACCCACCAGGTGCCGGCGATCATCGCCGACGACCGGGTGGCCGCGGTGACCCTCACCGGCTCGGTCGGCGCCGGCCGGGCGGTTGCCGCCCAGGCCGGGGCGGTGGGTAAGAAGGTCGTCCTCGAGCTCGGCGGGAGCGACCCGTTCATCGTCCTCCCCTCGGCCGACCTCGACCGGGTAGTGCCGGTGGCCGTGCAGGCCCGGGTACAGAACGGCGGGCAGTCGTGCATCGCCGCCAAGCGCTTCATCGTCCACGCCGACGTAGCCGATGCGTTCACCGAGCGGTTCGTGGCCGGTATGGACGCCCTGTCCGTGGGCGACCCGTTGGACCCGGCCACCGAAGTCGGCCCGCTGATCAATGCCGCCGCCGTGGACGGCATAGAGGCCCAGGTCGAGGACGCACGGGCCAAGGGAGCGACCATCCTCTGCGGTGGTAAGCGGATCGTGGGCCCGAGTGGACCCGACCGGCCGGGCTGCTACTACGCGCCCACGGTGATCACCGGCATCACGCCCGGTATGCGGGTGGCCACCGAGGAGGTGTTCGGGCCTGTCGCCATGCTCTACACCGTGGCCGACGCCGACGAAGCCCTCACCTTGGCCAACGACACCGAGTTCGGTCTCGGTTCGAGCGTGTGGACCAACGACCCCGACGAACAGCAGCAGTTCGCCAAGGGGTTGGCAGCCGGCCAGGTGTTCGTCAACGGCATGGTCGTGTCGATGTCACAGCTGCCCTTCGGCGGCATCAAGAGTTCGGGATTCGGGCGCGAGCTCGGCTCCTTCGGCCTCCATGAGTTCTGCAACGTGAAGTCGGTGTGGGTCGCCTGATGTGCCATCCGGCGCCACGATGACAATCCATTCGGCGCCGGGGTACCGCTGCTACCTCGACCACGCAGCCACCGCCCCGCTGCGGCCGGAGGCCCTCGAGGCCATGCTCCCCTTACCTGACGGTCGACTTCGCCAACCCGTCGGGGGCCCATGCCGAGTCGAGGCGGTCCCGGGTGGCGCTCGACGACGCCCGCGACCAGATGGCGGAGCTGCTCGGGGCCGGGCCGGGGGAGGTCGTGCTCACCTCGGGCGGTACCGAGTCCGACGACCTGGCCATCCACGGCGGCTGGGAGGCGGTGTCGATGGGAGCCGACGACGCCGGGCGCGGTGGTGTGCGCGGCCATGGAGCACCACGCCGTCCTCGAAGCCTGTCGCGCCCTCGCCTCCCGGACAGGCGCAGAACTCCGGTTGGTTCCGAGCGATCGGGACGGTCGGATCGACCTCGACGCACTCGCCGCCGTCTGTGACCCCACGGTCCGGCTCGTGTCGGTGATGACGGTCAACAACGAGCTCGGCACCATCCAGCCCCTCGGGGCCGTGGCCGACGTGGTCCAGCGGCGGGCCCCGGGGGCCCTCCTCCATACCGACGCGGTGCAGGCTGTTCCGTGGCTCGATGTCGCCACCGCCACCGCGCCGGCCGATTTGGTGTCGATCAGCGCCCACAAGTTCGGCGGCCCCAAGGGGTGCGGTGCTCTGGTGCTCCGCCACGGTGCGACGGTGCGGCCGCGCATCGCCGGCGGTGGGCAGGAGCGTGGCCGCCGTAGCGGCACTCCCAACGTGGCCGGAGCCGTCGCCACGGCTGCGGCACTGGCCGCGGCGGTAGCCGGGCGCGACGAGGACGTGGCCCGGGTGTCGGTCCTCCGGGACAGGCTCGGCGGTGGCATCACCTCGCATATCACCGGCACCACCGAGTCGGGTCGGGACGCCGACCGGGTGGCGGGGATCCTCCACCTGCGCATTGGCGGGGTCGAGTCGGAGGCCCTGGTGGTCCTGCTCGACGAGGCCGGTATCGCGGCCTCGGCCGGGGCGGCGTGCTCGAGTGGTGCGGTGGAGCCGAGCCACGTCCTCACCTCGATGGGGCTCGACGCGGCGACGGCGTCGTCCGGTGTCCGGTTCTCCCTGGGTGTGACAACCACCGACCAGGATGTGGACCATGCGCTCGACCGGGTTCCGCACGTCGTCGAGCGCCTGCGAAACTAGTCCGGTGCGCGTTCTGGTGGCCATGTCCGGTGGTGTCGACTCGTCGGTGGCCGCGGCGCGGCTCGTGCGCGCCTACGGAACGGCCGATGTGGTCGGCGCCACCCTCAAGCTCTGGGGTGGCGACTCCGACTCGGGTTGCTGCTCGGTGGCTGATGTCGACGACGCCCGCCGAGTCGCCGATCAGTTGGGAATCGTCCACCATGTCTTCAACTTCGCCGCCGACTTCGAGGCCCGGGTGGTCGACCCGTATGTCGTCGGCCATGCCGAGGGTCGCACCCCGAACCCGTGCATCGAGTGCAACCGCCACCTCAAGTTCGACCGCCTGCTCGATCGGGCCGGGTCGCTCGGGTTCGATGCCGTGGCCACCGGTCACCACGCCCGGGTCGACCGGGACCTCGATGGGACCTTCCGCCTACTGAGGGGAGCGGACCCGCTGAAGGACCAGTCCTATGTGCTCGCCATGCTGGGTCAGGAGCGAGCTGGCGCGATGCGTATTCCCGGTGGGGGAGGGCACCAAGGACGGGGTCCGTGCTGAGGCGACACGCCTGGGGCTCCGCACCGCCGACAAGCCGGACAGCCAAGACGTCTGCTTCATCCGCTCCGACGAGGGCCGGGCCGGATTCCTCGGCGACCGGGTGGTACTGCACCCCGGCCGCCTGGTCGACCACGAGACCGGTGACGACCTCGGGGTGGTATCCGCCGTCGAGCTGGTCACCGTCGGACAGCGCCGGGGCATGGGCCACGGTTCCGACGGGCGCCGCCGGTTCGTCACCGCCGTCGACGTGCCCGGTCGTCGGGTGACCGTCGGCCCGCCCGAGGCGTCCCTGGCCGACAGCCACGACCTGCACACCACGGCCTGGGTGGACGGCCCGCCCGAGGTCGGCCCCGACGGGACTTCCCCCGCCCTGGCCCAGTGCAGCGCGCACGGGCGGGCCGTTCCGTGCACCGTGCGCCCCGACGGCGACCGGATGGTCGTGGTGTTCGCCGAGCCGCAGCGTCGAGTGGCCCCGGGCCAGACCGTGGCCCTCTACGACCCGGACCGGTCCGACAGCGTGCTGGGCTCGGGGATCGTGGGATGAAGCGAGCCCAACCGGGAGGAGGGCGGCCAAGAGGAGGAAGCAGGGGCCCGGTGGATCTCGACCCGACGGCACGCGCCGGCGAGCTCCGCCATCTCATCGCCTATCACAACGAGCGCTATCACACCCTCGACGACCCCGAGGTGACCGACGCCGAGTACGACGCGCTGGTCCGCGAACTGCGATCCATCGAGGCCGAGCACCCGGACCTGGCTGTCCCCGACTCGCCCACGACACAGGTCGGTGCCGCCCCTTCCACCCTCTTCGCGCCCGTCGTCCATCACGTGCCGATGATGAGCCTGGACAACGCCTTCAGTCCCGAGGAGCTCCGAGCCTGGACCGACCGCCTGGCCAAACAGGTCCCGGCGGACACCGCATTCGAGTGCGAGCTCAAGATCGACGGCCTCGCCATCTCCCTCCTCTACCGCGATGGCCGGTTCGTCCAGGCGGCCACTCGGGGCGACGGCACGACCGGGGAAGATGTCACCGCCAACATCGCCACCATCGCCGCCATCCCCGAGCACCTCGACCCCGCGGTCGGAACGGTGCCCGACGTCCTCGAGGTCCGTGGCGAGGTGTACATGCCCATCCAGGCGTTCGACGACCTCAACCGCCGCCAGGCCGAGGCAGGCGAGAGGCTCTTCGTCAATCCCCGTAACTCTGCGGCCGGTTCGCTTCGCCAGAAGGATCCGTCGATCACCGCCTCCCGGGCCCTGTCGTTCTGGGCGTATCAGGTCGGTGAGGTACAGCCGCCCCCCGTGGCGGGCGACAGCGACGCAGTCTCGGCGCTGGCCACCAGCCAGTCGGCCACATTGGCATGGTTGGGCCGGGCCGGATTTCCGGTCAATCCCGAAGTGCACCTGGTGAGCGGGCTCGACGATGTGCTCGCCTTCTGCTCGCATTGGGAGGAGCATCGCCACGACCTCGGCTACGAGATCGACGGGGTGGTGGTGAAAGTCGACGACCTGTCGCTCCAGCTGGCCCTCGGGTCGACGGCACGCGCCCCCGCTGGGCCATCGCCTACAAGTTCCCACCGGAGGAGCGCTCCACCATCCTCCTCGATATCGAGGTGTCGATCGGCCGGACCGGGAAGGCCACGCCGTTCGCCGTGCTCGAGCCGGTGTTCGTCGGCGGTTCCACGGTGGGATTGGCTACGTTGCACAACGAGGACCAGGTCCGGGTGAAGGACGTCCGCCCGGGCGACACGGTCATCGTGCGCAAGGCCGGGGACGTGATCCCCGAGGTGGTCGGGCCGGTGCGGGTTCCCGGCCGGCGTCGTAAGCCGGCGTGGAAGTTCCCGAGCACCTGCCCGATCTGCCGCAGTCCACTGGTGCGGTTGGAAGGGGAGAGCGACACCTTCTGCACCAACCTCGACTGTCCCGGCCAGCGGGTGCAGCGCATCGCGCATTTCGCGTCGCGCTCGGCGATGGACATCGAAGGTCTCGGCGAGCAGCGGGTGCAGCTGCTGGTCGATCACGGCCTGCTGATCGATGTGGCCGATCTCTACGGATTCACGGCGGCGACATTCGAAGGGCTCGAGGGATTCGCCGCCTTGTCGACCACGAATCTGCTCGCCGCCATCGATACGTCGCGGTCGCGGCCGCTCAGTCGGGTGCTGATCGGCCTCGGCATCCGCCACCTCGGCCAGGTCGGCTCGGTGGCCCTGGCGCGGGCGTGCCGCGACATCGACGGGGTCCTCACCGCCGACGAAGATGCGCTGGCCGCCGTCGACGGCGTGGGGCCGGTCATCGCCGCCAGCGTCGTCGCCTGGTTCGCATCACCGGTCAACCGATCGGTGGTGGAGCGCCTGCGGGCCGCCGGCCTCCAATTGGAAGAGCCCGTGGACGCGGCCGCCGGGGAGTCGGGGCTCCCGCTGACGCTCGACGGGCGTTCGGTCGTGGTGACCGGGACCCTCGACGGCTATACGCGAGAGGAGGCCGAGGCGGCAGTGATGGCCCGGGGTGGGAAGTCGCCGGGCACGGTGTCGTCCAAGACCTTCGCCGTTGTGGTGGGCCACGCGCCGGGGGCGTCGAAGGTGACCAAGGCCGAGCGACTGGGAATCCCCATCGTCACCGGGGACCGTTTCGACGAGCTCCTGGCGACCGGGGATCTGCCGTCGGCCGACTGAGGGCATCAGTCCTGGTCACGAAACTGGAGTGGCCGATCTGTCTTCCATTTGGACCAACCGTTCGGTACACAGTGGAGTCAACGAGCCGGATGCCACCAATTTTGACGATCTTCTGGAGCGCCTCTTCGTTTGCAACTGAACGTACTTGTAAACAGGAGGTGTCGTCTGTACTGTACCGAGTACCGACTCGATGGTTGTGGGGCATGGGAGGGTTGCCCGTCGGGAGCCGTAGTGCAGGGGGCATCGGGGGTTGTCGGGGGATTCGGTTCGACGATCTCGATTTCGCCGCACCTACGGAATCCGGACGCTGCAGAACTTTCTGTAACGGTATGGGGGGTTCGCCCGTTGTTCACCTCGCCGCTCGTCCGAGATCATCTGGTCGGTGGTTGACACAGGTTGGGGGGCGATCGTCGCCTGACATCGAGCCCGTGGTCACACGGGGGAAAATCAAGGAGCAATCACTATGATTCGCAAGTTGTTAGTTATTGCGGCTGCGGTCGCAATGCCAGCTTCTGCGGCAGCCGCGATCACCACGGTCGGGACTGCTGGAGTCGCCGGTGCCACCAATCCGGTATATTCCACGCAGGTCTGTGCGATCACCGGCAGTCTGGCCTTCGCCAGTCCCGGTCTGTCCCACCTTGGCGTGATCACCAGCGCCAAGTCGAGCATGACCTCGGCTACGTCGACCTTCACCGGTACCGGCTGCGGCGCAGGTAGCTCGACCACCTACAACGACAGCCTGTCGATCACCTCGGCCAACGCCGACTGCAAGAAGGTGTCTCTGTCGACCTATCCCGGTTGCGCAGGCCAGACCAAGCACGCCTTCTACGACCAGAGCGCCGCTGCGGGCTTCGTGTCGGTCGGCGTGGCGTCGATCGCCAAGTCGCTCAAGGCTGGCCTCTCGCTGTACTACGAGGGTGCCCCGATCACCGCCGACGTCAAGTCGACCGGTGTGGCGTCCCTCACGGGTAGTGCCTGTGGCGAAAGCGGTGCCAACCAGGACGCCGGCTTCCAGCTGTCGGGCAAGACCAGCAAGAAGGACCTCAACTACCTGCTGGACCTCTGCATCGTGACCGACACCGGTACCAGCACGACCAACTGGTCGCTGACCGACATCCTTGACGCCAACGGTGGCAGCAGTGATGTCGTCAGCGGTGGTACCTTCGGCCAGGTGCCCGGGTACGCTGCCAGCCAGCTCACCTTCATGCAGGCTCCCGGAACCTGAACCGACTCATCCGGCCCTAGTGGCCGACAGCAGTAGCGCACGAAGGCGGGGCTCCGGCCCCGCCTTCGTCGCGTGTACGGCCCGTTCCTGGCCTGGCCTGTCACTACCCTCGTTGACCGCTACCTACCCTCCACACGTTCGGTGCTCCCGGTCAGTAGCCTGAGCAACGCCATGCCGAGTCTCACCGACTCCATCGGGCGCGTCCTCGGCGACCGTTACCGACTCATCACACCCGTAGGGACCGGTGCGTCCGCGCACGTCTACCTGGCCGACGACGTCTCGCTCCGGCGCCAGGTGGCCATCAAGATCCTCCACCCCGCCCTGGCCGGAGATCAGGCCTTCCTCAAACGGTTCCGGGCCGAGGCCCGTGCCGTGGCCGCCCTCAACCACCCGAACGTGCTGCGGGTGTACGACTGGGGCGAGGAGGGCGGCGAGCCTTACCTGGTCCTCGAGTACCTGGCCGGGGGCAGCCTGCGACAGATCTACGACACCGGCGCGCTGCTGACCCCTGAACAGGCCGTGCACATCGGGATCGAGGCCTGTGCCGGACTCGACTACGCCCACCGCCGGGGACTGATCCACCGGGACATCAAGCCGGCCAACCTGCTGTTCGACGCCGACGGGCGGCTGCGGATCGCCGACTTCGGACTGGCCCGGGCACTGGCCGAGGCCGCCTGGACCGAGCCGGATGGCGCCATCCTGGGCACGGCCCGCTACGCCGCCCCCGAGCAGGTCGAGGGTTGGGTCCTCGATGGCAAGGCCGACGTCTACGGACTGGCCCTCGTGCTCTACGAGGGGGTCACCGGCGAGTCCCCGTTCATCGGCGATACCACCGTCGCCACCTTGATGGCCCGGCTCGGGGCTCTGCTTCCCGAGCACGAGGCCCTGGGGCCGCTGGGTGACGTGCTGATGTGGGCGGCGGCACCGGATCCAGCCGAGCGCTACGACGCCGCCCGGTTCGGCACGGAACTGATCGAACTGGCCGGATCGCTGCCGACTCCAGGGGCGTTGTCGTTGGTCACGCCGGAGCGCGAGGACGAGGACCCCTTTCTGATGGCCGCCGCCGTCGGCCTGACCACTGTCGGCGAGCGACCGGTGCCGGCCGCCGGTCGGGTCGGCATCGAGCCACGAAACGACCTCACCGAGATCGGCGCCCCGGCCGCGGTGGCCCAGGTCACCGAGGCCAAGGCGGCCAAGGATACCGAGCCGGCCGACGAACCAGGTCGACGACGGAAATGGCCGTATGTGGTGGCGCTGTGCGTGCTGGTGGTCGCGCTCCTGGCTGCCGGCACGGCATGGGCCGTGGAAGCCAAGGTCTTCACGCCGTCGAGCCCGGTCCCGGTCCTGGTAGGGCGCACCCTGCCGGCGGCCACCGCGGCGGCACAGGGCGAGCACCTCGACTTACGGGTGACGGCCCGGACGTCGTCGATCACCGTGCCGCTCGGGGTGGTGATCTCCCAGCAGCCGACGGCGGTCACCGACGGTCACCGCCAGACAATGAAGCACGGCTCCACCGTCGGCGTGGTGCTGTCCACCGGCCCACCGCTGGTGGCGATCCCGGACCTGACCACGTTCTCCAACTGCCACGATGCCGTGCAGGCCCTGGCCGGCATCCACCTGGTAGGGGTGTGCCCGCCGACGGCGGCGCAGTACAGCTCGACGGTGGTGGCCGGTGCCATCATCGGCACCAGCCCCGCCTCCAGCGCCCCCTACGGCTCGACGGTGACCATCATCACCTCGAAGGGCCACGCCCCGGTCGCGGTGCCGGCGGTCACCGGACCCACCAGCACCTATGCGTCGGCATCGGCGGCGCTGACCGCGGCCGGGTTCGCGCCGGCCCAGTCGAACGTGTACTCGTCGACCGTCCCGAAGGGACAGGTGGTGGGCACCGCCCCTCCGCCCGGTGGGCTCCAGCCCTTCGGTTCGGCCGTGACCGTCCAGGTCTCCCTCGGGCCCCAGCCGGTGATCGTCCCGTCGTTGTTCGGCCAGTCGCCGTCGATCGCCGCCGCCTCCCTGACCGCCCTCGGGCTGGTACCCGGCGGTCCCTACGGTCCTCCAGGGGCGACAACGGTGATCTCGACCTCGCCGCCCGCAGGTACCTCGTTGCCGGTGGGGTCCACCGTCGATGTGTACGCCGCGTGACCGGCGCATCACCGGCGTGCGAGCTGTGCGAGGCCGCCCGGATCACCGATTGGCACTACGAGGACGACACCTGCTGGGTGGCCGACTGCGAGGTGTGCGGGGTGCCCATGGTGGTGTGGAAGCAGCATGGCAACCAGCCCCCGGACTCCGAGGTCGAACACATGCTGACCGAACTGGGAGTGGTGGCCGACCGGGTGCTGGGGGCGGGGGAGTGGTCCTACGACCGGGTGATGCGCCAGATCCCGGACCACTTCCATGCACACGCCCGCGACCCCAACTGGTGGTTCCGGCGTTTCGGGCGGTCCTGACCACTCGATGATCAAATATCTGGGGTCGAAGCGGCGCCTGGTGCCCGCACTGGCGGCAGTGGCGGCGGCCTCGGGGGCGCGCACCGCTCTCGACCTGTTTTGCGGTACCACCAGGGTGTCCCAGGCCTTCAAAGGCCTCGGGCTCGACGTGACCGCGGTCGACAGTGCCCGATGCGCCCACGTGCTGGCCCGGTGCTACGTCGCCACCGACCCCGACGACTCACCGGAGCTGCTGGCCCAGGCGGCCGACGCTGTCGACCGTCTGAACGCCCTTCCCGGGGTGCCCGGCTACGTCACCGAGACCTTCTGTACCGACGCCCGGTACTTCCAGCCGGCCAATGGGGCCCGGATCGACGCCGTGCGCGATGCCATCGAGGCCGAGTTCTATGACTCCCCGCTGTGGCCGGTCCTGCTCACCAGCCTGCTCGAAGCGGCCGACCGGGTGGACTCGACCACCGGTCTGCAGATGGCCTACCTCAAACAGTGGGCCGCCCGGGCGGAGCGGCCCCTGACGCTGCGGGTGCCCGACCTGTTGGCCGGCCCCGGAGCGGCCGTGCGGGGCGACGCGCTCTCCATGGTCGGGACGACGGCGCTACCCGACGTCGACCTGGCCTATCTGGATCCTCCCTACAACCAGCACCGCTACGACTCCAATTATCACGTGTGGGAGACCCTGGTGGCCTGGGATGCCCCCGACCACTACGGAGTGGCGTGCAAGCGGGCCGACCTGCGTGACCCGGCGACTCGCAGCGCGTTCAACGGACGGCGGACCATGCCGACCGCACTCGCCGAAGTGGTCACACGCGTGGCAGCCGAGGTGGTCGTCCTCTCCTACAACAACGAGTCCTGGCTGACCTATGAGGAACTCCACGACCTGTGCGCGGCCCGGGGCCATGTGGAGGTGCTGGCCTTCGACTCGGCCCGCTACGTCGGTGCCCGTATCGGCATCCACGACCCGGCCGGACGCAAGGTGGGCACGGTGTCCCACCTCCGCAATACCGAGTACCTGGTGCTGTGCGGGCCGCGGGCCCGGGTCCATGCCATGGCCACCGCCGTGGAGGCGGACGGCCTGGGCATCCGGGTGGATCGCCCGGTGCCGGTCACCGCGGCCTGACCCCGGCCCACAGCCGGGCCTGACCCGGGCGCACAGCCCGACAGGGGCGGCTTGACCGGGGCGTGGGCCGATGGGAACGTGGTGGGGGCAATCCCCGCCACCGACCCCTCTGGTCGGCCGCGGCTGGACGCCCCACACCGCAGGCCGCACCCGGCGGCGCGGACACCGATACCGCCCTGTCGAGTGACGGGCGGCCGAACGAGAGAAGCTGAGGACATGGGAGCACTGGACGGACGGATCGCCATCATCACCGGCGCAGGTCGCGGCATCGGCCGCGAGTACGCCCTTCTGTTCGCTTCTGAGGGAGCCAAGGTGGTCGTCAACGACCTCGGCGGTTCACTGGACGGCTCCGGTGACGATCGCAGTGCCGCCCAGCAGGTCGTCGACGAGATCACCGCGGCCGGTGGTGAGGCCGTCGCCAACCACGACGATGTCACCGACTGGGCGGGCGGCAAGCGCCTGATCGACACCGCCATCTCGACCTACGGGGATCTGCACGTCCTGGTCAACAACGCCGGCATCCTGCGCGACCGGGTCTTGATCAACATGACCGAGGAGGAGTGGGATGCGGTCATCCACGTGCACCTGAAGGGCCACTTCGTACCCACCCGGCACGCCGCCGCCTACTGGCGCGAGCAGACCAAGGCCGGCAAGGAGGTCAAGGCGTCGGTCATCAACACCTCGTCGACCTCGGGCCTCCTCGGCAACCCGGGCCAGACCAACTACGGCGCCGCCAAAGCCGGCATCGCCGCCTTCACCACCATTGCCGCCACGGAACTGGCCCGCTACGGGGTCCGGGTCAACGCCCTCGCTCCCAATGCCCGTACCCGCATGACGGTGGAGACACCCGGCCTTGCCGACATCGTGGCCGCCCCGACCGATGCGTCGAAGTTCGACTCCTGGGACCCGGCCAACATCGCTCCGTTGGTGGCCTACCTGGGAACTGAAGGCTGCCCCGCCACCGGCAAGGTGTACTTCATCCTCGGAGGCCAGATCCGCCTCTTCCAGCCCTGGACCCTGACCGACACCATCGAGAAGGACGACCGGTGGACCGTCGCCGAGCTCCAGGCTGAGATGCACAAGCTCGGGGGCTGAGTGGTCTCCCGGGCCGACGGGCCCGGCCCCTCCACCGGAGAGGATCCGTTCGACGCCGACGAGCTGCGTGAGGCCGAGAGCCTCCTGAGCGGCACCGGCTCGGGTGGCGACGGCGGCATCACGGTGCCGTGGCCGATGCTGTTCCGGCACCGGATGCATCACAAGGTGGCCGGCTCGGACCGCTACCAGTGGTGGGTGCTGTGGACCGTCCTGGCCGGGCTGCTCTCGGTCAACATCACCTTCACCGTGTTCGTGGTGGCGCTGCCCCAAGTGGCCCGCCAACTCCACACCACGGTGTCCACGCTGACGTGGACGTCGACCGGGCCGCTGCTGGCCTTCGGCGTGGCCGCCCCGATCCTCGGCAAGCTCGGCGACCTGCGCGGCTACAAGCGCCTCTATCTGTGGGGACTTTCGGGGGCCGCCGTCAGTGTCGTGCTGACCGCCTCGGCGCCGACGGCCGGGGTGCTCATCGCCGCCCGCCTGTTCGACGGTGTCCAGGGAGCAGCCACCGGTGCCGCCTCGATGGCGCTGGTGCTCGAGGCCTTCTCCCACGAGGACCGGGTCAAAGCGATGGGGTGGTGGGCACTGGTCGGTGCCGGCGGTCCGGTGCTGGGGGTGACCATCGGGGCTCCCATCATCCAGTTCTACGGATGGCGGACCCTGTTCTGGGGGGAACTCCCGCTGATGGCGATCGCCGCCGTCCTGGCCGTCATCGTGCTGCCTGCCCATGACCACGCCGTCTTGCCGGGCGCCGCCCACCACGAAGGGATCGACCTGACCCCGGCCCCGTCGTCTGAGGCGACGGTGGAGGAAGCCGCCAGCCCGGTCGGCGCCGGAGTCACCGACGGGGACGAAGGACCGTGGCGCCAGCTCGACTGGACCGGGTCGATCTCGCTGTCGGTATCGGTCACTCTGGGACTGCTCGCCCTCAACGTGGCCCCGTCGTGGGGGTTCACTTCGACCAAGACCCTGTCACTGTTCGTCGCCAGCGTGGCCATCGGGATCGGCTTCGTCCTGCACGAACGACGGGCGCCTCGACCTCTGATTCCCTTGCGGTACTTCCGCAAGCGGAATTTCGTGTTCCCCTTGGGGGCTCGGGCGTTCGTCAACTTCGCCTACATGGGCGGGTTCTTCCTCTTCCCCATCCTGATGGAGCGGGTCTACGGCTACAGCGAGACCAGTGCCGGCCTGCTGTCGACCGCCCGACCGCTGGTGTTCTCGCTGTCGGCCCCGGTAGCGGGATATGCGGCGGTCAAGGTGGGGGAGCGATGGTCCGTGGTCGTCGGATCGGTCGCCCTGGTGGTGTCCATGCTGGTCTTCACCCAGGTCGGGGCCGATCCGTCGGTGGTGCTCATCGTCGTCGCCCTGGCGCTGTCCGGGCTCGCCAACGGGGTGAGCACGCCGTCGACGGCATCGTCAGCGTCCAACGAGGTGGCGCCCGACGAGCTCGGGGTGATGAGCGCGGCCCAGCTGCTGGTCACCCAGATCGGGGTCGTGGCCGGTATCCAGGTGATGGTCACCGTCCAGGCTTCGGCCAACGGGGGGGCCGGGAACCTCTCGTCCTTCCACAAGGCCTACTTCGTGGGCGCGCTCGCCGCGCTCGCCGCGGTGATCTGCGGCTTCTTCGTCAAGGACACGCCCCGGGGGTCGCGCACCGTGCCGATCGAGGTGGCGGCGCACTGACCGCAGGTCACGGAGTCGTCGATGCCCTCATCCGAGCGTCGGGACAACCTGACCGATGGCGCTCCGGGCCGCATCGAGTCCGTAGCGCTCGAGGTACCGGCGGTGGGCCGCCTCGACGATCCGATCTCGCAGATCGTGATCGGAGAGGATCCGCCCACATGCGGCCGCCAGTCCTTCGGAGTCATCGGCAATGAGCAGGTGCACGCCGTCTTCGACGTCCAGTCCCTCGGCACCGAGCGTCGTCGAGACAACCGGGATCCTGTGCGCAAATGCCTCGATGATCTTGACGCGCGACCCGCCGCCGTATCGCATGGGGACGATTACGACATCGGCACGGGCGAGTTCAGCGTCCATGGTCGGCACCCGACCGACGACAGTGAACGCCGGCGGTTCGTGCATCCGCTCGACGGCGGGTGTCGGTTGCCCCACGACGCGGATCTGCGCAGTCGGTACCTGCCTTTCGATCACCGGCGCGACGCCGTCATGCAACCACCGCACGGCATCCAGATTGGGCGGGTAGAGCGCCGAACCTTGGAACAATATCTGGGGCGGACCATCTGGCCTGGGTCGACCGAGTGGTGTGGGCGGCTCCGCGACGACGTTCGGCACCACCGTCGCATTGGACAGCCCCGAGAGCTTGCAATCGGCAGCAGAGGCGAGCACCACCGATGCGACCCGCCCCGATACATGGCGCTCGACGCGCCGCCAGTCGTCGGCGTTCTTCCATCCCTGAGCGAACGTGACCGATCGTCGTGTCCGTTCGGCGACCGTTCCCACCGTCAGCTGGGAGCGGATCAGATCGACACGCCGCCGTTCCTTCTGGCTCTCGAGATCTGGGAAGTCGACGACCGTGGGGCCGAGGTCGGGCTCACCCAACCAGATGTACGACTGCATGTAACTGAACCACACCAGGTCGTAGTGGGGTCGAACCCACCTCCAGAACTCCGCCAGCCCTTCCTGGTCGATCCGGCGCGAGTCCATCTCCATGGGAATGCCTCGCCGAGTCATCCATCGGAGCTTCGACTTCGCATCGGACGGGACGTGCGAAAGCGGAACGACCAGCACGCGTGCAAGAGAGACCCCCGGCGGTATCTCCCGTTCGGTCCGATGGTGTTCACAGATGGCCAGGAGATCGACCTTTCCCAGTTCGGCAAGCACCTGGATGATGCTGGTGAGTCGAACCAGTCCGCCATTGTTGGCCGGCCACGGATAGTTGTGTCCCACAACCAGGATGTTCACGATGAGCTCGGCTACTGAATTCGGCGCAGTACGGCCACAGCCTGCGGGCAGCGCTTGGCGTCGTCGATGAAATCGAGCAGCTCGAACTCGGGAGTCCAGCGCTCGATGAACTGGGAGCGAGGGACCACCGCCTCGCCGTACAACTCCGTGGCGAAGGTAGAGCCCGATTCGCTGGTCGCCTCAAACAGAAATTCTCCCGCCTCATAACGTCGTACGGACTCGTCGTGATCGACGAAGGAACCCTGCAACTTTCTGTGCCATACGGATGTGGCCTGTTCCGGGTGGTCCCGCAAGGCCTGGCAACTGTCGAGGAAGGCGCACCGCTGGGTGGTGACGAAGGCAATCCCACCAGGCGCCATGACCCGGGCGAACTCGGCGCGCCAGGCGTCATGAGCCATGGGCGAGAGATGCGAGAACACCGAGTAGGCCACCGCCGTGGCAAAGCCGCCCCCCGGGAGCTCCGATGGTGGCAAGTCCGGGAGCTGCACCCGTTGTCCAGGCACGCCGGTGGTGCGACAGATCTCGAGCGCCTCCTCCAGTGGATCCGCGCACCAGATATTGGCGGCGGGAACGTCGTGGAGGAACAGCCGGGCGTAGCGGCCCCACCCGCACCCGAAATCGAGCACCTGCGAGTCGACACCCAGAACCAGCCCGTACCGCTGACGCTGCTCCGCCATCAAGCAGTAGAACCTCCAGGCCTCCCGCATGGCCGCGAGGTTGGCGTTGCCCACGTAGGCCGCCTGGCGGTCCGCCGGCGGAAAGGTCGGCATGGGCAGCGTTGCCAGGCTGTCGATGGAGTCGATCACCACTGTGTGCCACTGCTCCAAACTCAGCGTTCGATACCGCTCGAAACGCTGAGCAGGCGTGTCATTGGCCATGCTCCGGACCTGGCGGGCCCGGAGTGGCCGAAGCGCCGCGTTGCGTGCCTCACGGGCCCGTCCACGGAGCGCGACCGAAAGCGGAGCCCTGACATTGGTCGGACCAGGTCTGGCCGTCACTGGATTCATCCAGCCACGCTACCGCTGGGCTCGCTCGCACACGGTGAGTCGGAGCCGTCCGGAAGTCACCTCGTGCCATTCGGGGTCGCCGACCAGCCAAATCCGTGAATCTCCCGCCCTGCTCCCGCCCTGCTCGCGGGTCCAGAACCGGCAATTCCAGAACCGAATGACAGGGACGGGTCACCCCGCCTGCAGATTTGGAGAACTGGTACCATCCACCCCGTGTCGGATACCGGAGTGAGCTCTAGCATCAGCGGCAGAGCGCGCCACTATGCAGTGGAAGCCAGGAACCGCGCCGTGCTCCTGCTGAACGGCGATCACCGCAGTGCCACCATCAGACGCAACGCGCAGGACGACATCAATCTGCAGCTCCTCCTACGGTTCAGCTTGAAGGAAGATTCGAACTGCCTCGACGTCGGAGCCAACCGCGGTCTGTTCCTCAAGGAGTTCGTTCGCCTTGCTCCTCGCGGTCACCACATCGCGTACGAGCCGATTCCCCATATGGCAGCGGAGTTGCGAACCATGTTCCCGACCGTTGAGGTTCGAGATCGCGCACTCTCCGATGAAGACGGGACGGCGGTGTTCACGCACGTCGACAAGCAGGGCTGCGAGGCGTACAGCGGTCTGGCCAGCAACCTCGTGGTCGAAAAGATCCCCTCAGAGGCCCAGCAGAGCTTGAAGCAGCTCAACGTCACGGTTGAACGATTGGATGGTTCACTACCGGAGGGATGGCTTCCCGACTTCGTGAAGATCGATGTCGAGGGCAATGAGCTCGAAGCCCTGCAAGGCGCACGAGAGACCCTTCTGAAGGCGCGGCCGGTCGTCGCCTTCGAACACGACAAGCACTCCGACGCCACCCGTCAGATCTACGACCTGCTCTGTGAGCAGGTCGGCCTCCGACTGTTCAACATGGACGGGCAGGGCCCACTCAGCTTTGAATCGTTCCGCGAGCAGTTGGATTCGCGGTGGAACTGGGTGGCACGTCCCTGACCCCCGCCACCCGACAGTTACTCGGTCATCGCCTGGATCCGGGCGGCGATCTCGATGGCCGTCGGGTCCGGTGAGGCGGTCTGGAGGGCCATCAACTTGGCGATGTCCCCTACGACCTTGATCTTGCCCTGCATGAATGCCTGGAGTCCGACCTGGGGGTTGCCCTCCACCAGCATCGCCCTGGCGATGTCGTAGCCGATGGTGACCGTGAGGTCGGCCGGGTCGATGTGCCCGATGTCGAGGATCAACTCGCCGGTACTGGTGTCGGCGTGGGCGTTGACCGACCCCTCACCGAAGGGGACCTCGACCACCACCAGGTTCACCCGCACGGCATGCGCAATCCCACCGCCGCGGCCCTCGTACTCGGACCGGATGGCCCGGGCCTCGTCGAGCCACTCGTCGCTCAGAAACAGATAGGTGGCCATCGGTGTGCTGCTCCTTGCCGGTCGGTTCTCGGTGCGCAACTCTATCCGGCGTCCCGGTGGTGCCATCGGGGACGCGACGGGGTCGCGACCGGGACCACTCGCGGTGGTCGCCCGACTCCGATGGAGGCCGGAGGACGGTCCCTGACCCGTTAGCATCCGGGGCGTGACTGCTCCCATCATGCAGGGCTGCGAGCCCTGGTCCGCCGAGGGCGGGCCCAACGGCGTACTGGTCCTCCACGGGTTCACCGGGAATCCCCAGTCCATGCGACCCGTGGCCGAGGCGCTGGCGGCCGCCGGTCTCACCGTCGACCTGCCGCTACTCCCGGGCCACGGCACTTCCATCGAGGACATGATCCCCACCCGGTGGGAGGACTGGTCCGGCGCGGCCGAGGCCCACTTCCAGGCGCTGGCGGCCCGCTGCGACCACATCGTGGTGGTGGGGCTGTCGATGGGCGGGTCGCTGACCTGCTGGCTGGCCGAACGCCACAAGCACCTGGCCGGCATCGCCCTGATCAACCCGTTGGTCACCAGTCCGGGAGAGCTGCTCGAGGGTGCCAAGGCCCTGCTGGAGGGCGGTATGGAGACGATCGACGGCATCGGGTCGGACATCAAGAAGGAGGGCTCCGTCGAACGGGCCTACCCCGGCACCCCCCTGGCCGCCGCCGTCTCGCTGTTCGAGGCGGTGGCCGACGTCGGGGCCCGTCTCGGTGACGTCCACTGTCCGGTCCTCCTGCTCAACAGTAGGGAGGACCATGTGGTCGATCCGGTCAACGGGGACGTGGTGGAGGCGGCAGTCAGTGGACCCGTGGAGCGGATCATCCTCGAGGAGAGCTACCACGTGGCCACGTTGGACAACGACGCGCCCCTGATCAACGCCACCGTGGTCCGGTTCGCCATGGCGGTATCGGGCGACCACAGTGGGGCGGTACCCCGATGACCGAGCCGCCCCGTCTCACCCGCGAGGACGTGGCCCACGTGGCCGCACTGGCCCGGCTGCACCTGAGCGAGGAGGAGCTCGACCTCTTCACCGGGCAGTTGGCCCAGGTGCTCGACCATGCCGCCGACGTGGCCTCACTGGACCTGGCCGGGGTCGAGCCCACCGCCCACGCCATGGCCGTCACCAATGTGTTGCGCCTCGATCAGCCCCGCCCGTGCCTCGACCGGGACGAGGTCCTGGCCGAGGCTCCATCCGTGGAGGACAACCGGTTCCGGGTCCCCCGCATCCTCGGGGAGGCCCCGTGACCGCCCCCCGCCCCGCCCTGGAGACGGCAACCATGGTCCGGGCCGGCGAGGCGAGCGCGCTCGAGGTCCTGGAGCACCATCTGGCCGTCATCGACGCCGGCGAGGAGTCGGTCCACGCCTTCAACCTGGTCCTGGCCGACAGCGCCCGACTGCAGGCCCGGGGAGTGGACGCCCGGGTGACCGCCGGCGAGGACCCCGGTCCGCTGGCCGGGGTGCCGGTCGCCCTCAAGGACAACCTGTGCACCCGCGGGGTTCCGACGACGTGCTCGTCACGGATACTCGAGGGGTGGCGACCCCCCTATGACGCTACGGTGGTCACCCGCCTGGCCGACGCCGGGGCGGTCGTCATCGGGAAGACCAACATGGACGAGTTCGCCATGGGCTCCTCGACGGAGACCTCGGCCTTCGGGACCACCCGCAATCCGTACGACACGACCCGGGTCCCGGGCGGGTCATCGGGCGGATCAGCCGCGGCCGTGGCCGCCGGATTCGCCCCGCTGGCCCTCGGCTCCGACACCGGCGGATCGATCCGCCAGCCGGCGGCGCTGTGCGGCGTGGTGGGAATGAAGCCCACCTACGGCACGGTGTCGCGCTACGGGTTGGTGGCGTTCGCCTCCTCGCTCGACCAGATCGGCCCGTTCGCCAACACCGTGGCCGATGCCGCCCTGCTCTTCGACGTCATCGGCGGTCACGACCCGCTGGACTCGACGTCGCTCAACCGGCCGACCCCCCGGGTCCTCTCGGTGTTGGACGACGGCGTGGACGGGATGACGGTCGGCATCCTGACCGAGTTCATGGACGCGTCGCCCGATGTCGTGGCCAGAGTGCACCAGGCGGCCGAGGCACTGGCCGCCGCCGGTGCCCGGATCGAGGAGATCTCGGTCCCCGAGGTCACCCTCGGCCTGTCCGCCTACTACCTCATCGCCCCCGGCGAGGCCTCCTCCAACCTGGCCCGCTACGACGGGGTCCGCTACGGGCTGCGGGTGGACGCCGAGGACACGGTGGCCATGAACACCGCCACCCGCTCCGAGGGATTCGGGGCCGAAGTGAAGCGTCGGATCATGCTCGGGACCTACGTGCTCTCGGCCGGGTACATGGACGCCTATTACAACCAGGCGCTACGGGTCCGGACCAGGATCATCGAGGGGTTTGCCACCGCCTACGCCCGGTGTGACGTCCTGCTCGGCCCGACGGCACCCACCACCGCGTTCGCCATCGGTGCCAAGGTCGACGACCCGCTCACCATGTACCTGTCCGACGTCTGCACCATCCCGTCGAACCTGGCCGGTCACCCGGCCATCAGCGTCCCCTTCGGTCCCGGCGATGACGGCCTCCCGGTCGGGGTGCAGCTGCTCGGACCATCCCTGTCCGAGGGCATCCTGTTCCAGGTGGCGGCGGTGGTCGAGGCCGCCGCTCCCGCACTGCCTGCCGTGCAGCTCACCGCCGGGGTGCCGTCATGACGTCCGGATGGCAGATGGTGATCGGGCTCGAGGTCCACTGCGAGCTGAAGACCGCCACCAAGCTGTTCTGCGGCTGCCCCAACGTGTTCGGCGACGAGCCCAACACCAATGTCTGCCCGAATTGCCTCGGGCTGCCGGGATCGCTTCCCGTCCTCAACCAACAGGCCGTGGAACTGGCCATGGCCATCGGCACCGCCCTGAATTGTGAGATCCGGCCGTCCACGTTCCATCGGAAGAACTACTTCTATCCGGACCAGGCCAAGGACTACCAGATCAGCCAGTACGACGAGCCGATCAACGTCAACGGCTACCTCGATCTGCCCGACGGCTTCCGGGTCGGGATCGAGCGGGCCCACATGGAAGAGGACACCGGCAAGACCAGCCACTCCGGCACCTCGGGCCGAATCCACGGAGCCGAGTACTCACTGGTCGACTACAACCGGTCCGGGGTCCCGCTGGTCGAGATCGTGAGCGCCCCGGACATGCGCACCGCCGATCAGGCCCGGGCCTATGTGTCCGAGCTACGGGCCATCCTGGTGGCCTCGGGTGCATCCGACGGCAAGATGGAGGAGGGGTCAATGCGGGTCGACGCCAACGTGTCGGTGCGCCGCAGTGTCGACGACCCGTTCGGCACCCGCTGTGAGATCAAGAACCTCAACTCGGTGCGCTCACTGGGCCGGGCCATCGAGTTCGAGGCCGAGCGCCAGATCGCCCTCCTGGAGTCCGGCGAGCCGGTCGTCCAGCAGACCCGCCATTGGGACGAGGATGCCGGCCGCACCCAGGCGTTGCGGTCGAAAGAGGACGCCTACGACTACCGCTACTTCCTGGAGCCCGACCTGGTGCCTCTGGTGCCCGACGCCGAGTGGATCCGGGCCGTGGGCGACACCCTCCAGATGATGCCGGCGGCCCGCCGGACCCGGCTGATGGGCCTGCTCGAGGAGTCCGGGGGTGCCAGCGACGCCCAACGCGACCAGATCCTCACCGTGGTCGACCTCGGCCTCGACGACCTGGTGGTCGAAGCGGTGGCCGGCGGGGTCGGTTCCGCCCTGGCGCTCGCCCGCACCGCCAACGAGGCGGCCACCGACGCCGACGCCGCCCGTGCGCTCGACCCCAAGGCCTACGTGGAGCTGCTGACACTCGAGGCCGGCGGGTCGCTGTCGGCCACTCAGGCCAAGGGTGTTCTGGCCGAGCTGTTCGCCCGGGGCGGGGGAGACCCGGCGGCGATCGCCCGGGAGAAGGGCTTCGAGGCGATGTCGGAGGACTCATTGGCGGCAACGGTGGCCCAGGCGGTCGACGACCACCCCGACGAATGGGGTCGCTACTGCGCCGGTGACGACAAGCTGGCCGGGTTCTTCACCGGACTGGTGATGAAGGCGACGAAAGGCCAGGCCAACGGCAAGGCCGTGGCCGCCGAGCTCACCCGCCTGCGGGGCTAGCGGGCGAATGGTCCCAGGCCGCTAACCGGCGGACGGGGAGTCGATGATCCCGTCTCGGCGACCCATCACCGCTTTGATCGCGGGCCGAGCACGCAGAACTCGTTTCCTTCCGGATCGGCCAGCACGACCCAGGGTTGCGCACCCTGTCCGATGTCGACCCGTGTGGCGCCCAACGCCAGCAGCCGATCGACCTCGAGATCCTGATCATCGGGGCGGAAGTCGAGGTGGAGCCGGTTCTTGACCGTCTTTTCCTCCGGCACCGGAACGAACAGAAGTCCGGGAAGTTGTTCCGGTGCCGGGCGGATCTCGAACTCGTCGGGTGCGTCGTTGACGACGACCCACTGGAGCGCTTGTTGCCACCAGCGTCCGAGCGACTCCGGATCCCTGGCATCGACGTTCGTCTGTTCCCATTCGAGGCTCACGTCCCCGGAGCCTATGGCGAGCTCCGGGGACCTGTTCGCCCCTGTTGAGCCGACGGTCGATCACGCCAAGCGCTGGAAGAGACAGCTGCTAGGGCGTCTGCGACCAGATCGGGATGGCCAGGAGGTCGGCGGCATTCGGGAGCGGCCCGCTGGCCAGATAGGCGCCCAGGGGGGTGAACCCGAGGCGGGTGATGAAGACGGGCCGGGCCGGGATATCCGGTTTCGGAGCCAATGACCGGCGGGGGCTGTAGAGCATCCAGATCCCGGCCGAGTCGTGGAAGATCGACGCCTCGCCGGGCCCCGCACCCTGGAAGTTCGAGCCCATCAAGGGCGCGGATCCGAGGTCGGCGCACGGTCCCGCCGGGCCGGCACACCGGGCCACCCCGATGGCGTAGGCGGGGTTGTTGTACCAGTTGGCCGAGTAGATCAACCAGTCGGCCCCGGCCACCTCGACCATGTCCGGGGCCTCCACGATCGTCCCCTGCCAGGGCCGGTCCGGCGACATCAGCGCCGTCGGGCTGCCGAGCAGCTGGGTACCGTCGGAGGAGAGCTCTTGGGACCACATGATGGTCGGGGTGTTGGACCCTCCGATGTTCTGGTCGGACTTCCACAGCATCCACGGCGTGCCGTCCTGGTCGACGAAGACCCGCGGGTCGATCGAGCCCCCCTGACTCGATCTGGCAGATGAACGGCACGGCCGACGGGGTGAACGGCCCGATGGGTGAAGAGGAGAACGCGCTGCCGATGCACTCGGTCGGTGGGGTGGAGCCGGCGATCAGGGCGGTGAAGTAGAGCGCATAGGTCGAGCCGAACCGGTGGAGGTCCGGCGCCCAGGTGAAGCCGTGCTCGGCCCAGGGCGGCAGGTCGGGGAGGGCGTCCACCGGGGTCGTCCAGTGGACGAAGTCGGTACTGGTGGTGAGCGGGATGTTGACCGGGTCGGCCTTGGTCCCGCCGCTGGTGATCAGCACGTAGCGCCCGTCGGCCACCGTCAGGAACGGGTCGGACTCGTCGAGGCCCGCCCCGATGTCGACCCCCGGGGCCAGGGGAACCGGGTTCGGTGGTGGAGTCGACGTGTCGGCCAACAGGGGAGTGGCCGCCACCGGCGTCCGGTGGGTCGGCGGGTCGGCATGCCGGCCGGACGCCCGGGCCGTCGACGTGCCGGTCAGTGCACCGATGACACCGGCCAGAGCGACGATGCAAACGGCCGAACAGGCGAGGAGCCGAAATCGCCCACTCCTGCCGCGGTCATCCGCCTGCGGCGCCGTGATCCCCCCGTTGCTGCTCATCGACGCGTGCGCCCTCTCCCTCTCTTGTCGGTCCCCGGGCCCGACCCGACTGGCCGTGCGACACGTCAGGTTACCGCCGGGCCACGTCGTGGTAATGCCATCGCGGTCACGATGTCCCGTGTACCCACCTGGGGAAGAACGGTGGAGATCTCCAGCGAACCTGGGGATGAAGCAGGAAATACGGAGGAAAAGCTCAGGATTTCGCGACGGGCTATTGACCCTTGGAAGGGGTCGGATCAAAGTGACTCCAGTTCGGGAAGCCGAAGCCCTTCGAGGCTCCGGAGGAGGTCCGGGGACAGGTCGCAAGACCGGTCCGCAGGACCGAATCAGGGGAGGCGATTGGGCCGTAGGCGACCGGCGAGGTGGTCCGGGGACGGGCCGGTGCGCCCCTCAGGGGACGGGCCGGTGCGGTGCTTGGCGAAGGGTTGTCCGACACGACCCGACGTCAGGCGGAGTCGGGTTGCCGTGTTCGTGGCCCCGAGGAGCTGGGGCGGTTCCGACCGCCCGGTTACTCGGGGCCGCGTCGCTGTCCGGGCCCTGGATGGATCGTCGGCGTCGGATCAGGATGATCCCGGAGGCGACAGGCTCAGTGGTGGTGGAGGACGGCCGCCGCCGGAGTCGCCGACTCCATCTGGCAAGGATCGATGTCACCGTCGAGGCAGCGTTCGCACTCCAGCTCCAACGTGCTGTGGGCGATGCCGTAGGGACCGGCGATGGCGGCCTTGACCTGTTCGCCGACGACCTGGGCCTCCTCCAGTGTCGGATGCCCGGTCAGGACCAGGTGCGCCGACAGGACCCGCATCTCGCTGGACAGGCTCCAGACGTGGAGATCGTGGACCTCACCCACTCCTTGCACCCGGCCCATGGAGGCCGTCAGGTGTTCGAGGTCCACGTCGGACGGCGTCGACTCCAGCAGCACGACCACGCTGGACCGCAGGACACCCACCGCCTGGTAGGCGATGATCGCCGCCACCACCAGGGCCGATACCGGATCGAGCCAGGTGGCCGACGGCACCACCAGGAGCACCACGGCGGCCGATATGACGGCCAGCGACGCCAGCGCGTCCCCGACCATGTGCAGCAGGGCGCTGCGCATGTTGAGGTCGTTGGACCCGTCGCGCAGAACCAGGGCGGACACCCCGTTGATCACCAGGGCCACCGATGCCACCACCACGACGATCCCGGCATGGACCGGCTGCGGGTTGGCCAGTCGGTGGATGCTGTCCACCACGATCAGCACGGTGACGGCAGCGATCAGCAGCGCATTGCCGAGCGCAGCCAGGATCGTGGCCCGGTGGTTGCCGAACGAGCGGGCGGCGCTCGGCGGGCGAAGGGTCAGCCGGACCGCCACCAATGACATGGCCAGGGCCCCGACGTCGACGGCGTTGTGCCCGGCATCGGCCATCAGGCCCGAGGAGTGGGCCTGCACCCCGAAGACAACCAGGACGACGACCAGCCCGGCATTGAGGACGAGGCTGAAAGCCAGTTTTCGTGATCGGTCCATGGGAACTCCTGGTCAAGAGCCTACCGGCCCGGGTGATCGATCCGCCTCTCACGGCGTGGTCGCCTCCCCGCAGGGTGGCCAGGCTCCGGGCCGTGCGACCCCTGGTCGGTAGCATGGCCGCCCATGGAGGTACTCGCGCTCTACCTGCCCCAGTACCATCCCATCCCCGAAAACGACAAATGGTGGGGTACAGGGTTCACCGAGTGGACGAACGTGACCCGGGCCAAACCACTGTTCGCCGGCCATGCCCAGCCCCATCTGCCCGCCGATCTGGGCTTCACCGACCTGCGGGAGCCCGAGACCCGGAGCGCCCAGGCCGATCTGGCCGGACGCTTCGGGATCACCGGCTTCTGCTACTGGCACTACTGGTTCGCCGGCCACCGGCTCCTCGAGCGTCCCCTCGACGAGGTCGTGGCCTCGGGCCGAGCCGGACTTCCCCTTCTGCGTGGCGTGGGCCAACCAGTCATGGTCGGGTATCTGGCACGGCGCCCCGGAGCACATCCTCATCGAACAGACCTATCCCGGAGTCGAGGACGACGCCGCCCACTTCGAATCGCTACTGCCGGCGTTCCGCGATCCGCGCTATGTCCGCATCGGCGGCCGGCCCCTGTTCTTCGTCTACCAGCCGGGGAGCCTTCCCGACCCTGCCGTCTTCGTCGACCGGTGGCAGGCCATGGCCGAGGCGGCCGGGCTGGGCGGCCTCTACCTGGTGGCGTGCCTGGGCGAGTCCTCCTACCGCAATCAGGAGGCCGACGGCTTCGACGCCGGCGTGGTCTTCCGCTATCCGTTCACCCGCTCCACCGGGGTCAAGATCCGGGACCGGCTGGTCGACCGGCATGTCATGCGGGGCCCCAAGCGCTATCCGTACGCCGAGGTACTGGCCGATCCACCGGCCAAGTTCACCGGTCAGCTCATGCCCGCCGTGTATCCCAACTGGGACAACACCCCGCGTTCGGGACGACTCGGGACAGTGGCCGTCGGGTCCACGGCCGAGCGGTTCGGCGCCCACGTGCGCCGGGGCCTGGAGCTGGCGACCGCCTTGCCCGAGGGTGAGCAGATCCTGGTGATCAAGTCGTGGAACGAGTGGGCCGAGGGCAACTATCTGGAGCCCGACGCCGAGGTCGGCAATGCCCGCCTGGTGGCACTGCGCCGGGAGCTGGTCCGCGCCGGCCACCTCGCCCCATGAGCAGGGCACACCGCTCGGGCAGACTCCGGCGTGTGGTGGTCCGGGTCGGGCTCGTCCTGCTCGTCCTCGGGGTCGTCTTCCTGGCCGCCACGGCCCGCCTCTTCGTGTGGCCCCCGAGCAATGCCCCGGCCCGGGTGGACGCCATCCTCGCCCTTGGGGGTGACCCGGGGCAGCTGCGGGCCAAGCAGGCACTATCCCTGGCCGAGGCGGGTTACTCGCACGTGGTGCTGGTCTCCCTGGGTGGAAAAACGCCTGCACCGTGCCCGAAGGCGAAAGCCGGGATCGAGGTGACCTGCTTCCGGGCGAACCCGCTCAACACCCGGGGGGAGGTGGAGTTCGCCACCCGCCAGGCGGCCCGCCACCACTGGACGTCGATGCTCATGGTGCCCGAACGTTCCCAGGCCACCCGGGCCAGACTGCTTTTCCGGCGCTGCAGCGACATGCGACTGCTCGTCACTCCGGTCACCGCCCAGGGCACGGCGTTGGTGACCAGCATCGCCTACGAGTGGGCGGCACTGGCCAAGGCGTTCGTGGTCCACACCGGCTGTTGACTACCATCGCCTGGTCCGGGGACCGACCTGACGGAGATCCTGCATGACGATGAGGGGGACGGGGGGGTGGGACGGAGTACCGGCACGCCGCCCCGGCCACACGTCCTGCTGGTCGAGTCGGTCGGGAACTGCCACGGCGGGGCCGAGATGATGTTGGACGAACTCCTCCATCGGGCCGACCGCACCCGATTCCGGATCTCGTTCGCCTGCCTGGCCGAGGGGTCGTGGCCCGAAGCGGTGCGGGCCGAGGGCATCCCGGTGTACGTGGTTCCCCAGACCCGCTGGCGTGACGTCGCCAACATGTGGTCGGTCTCCTCCCGGCTGAAGGAGATCATCCGGACCGAGGGCGTCGACTGTGTCCATGTGAGCGGCAGTTCCACCCTTCTGTGCGCCAGCCTGGCGGCCCGGCGGGCGAAGGTGCCGCTGGTGTGGATGATCTTCGACCCGCTGCGGGGTTCGTCACCCCGCCGCCTGCTCACCGCCCGGCGCAAGGTCTCGGCCTGGCTCCTCGAGCGGTTCGACCCCGACTGGGTCATCTTCGGCACCGCCCGGGTGGCCGAGGGCGGTCCCATTCGACGGGGCACTCCGACCACCACGATCCTTCCCGGGATCGCACTCGATCGTTATCGGGGCGGGGACGGGGAGCGGGCGCGGCGCCAGCTCGGCATTCCGCCCGGTGTCCCGGTGTTGCTCACCCTGGGCCGGCTGACCTTCCTCAAGTCGCAACTCGCCTATCTGCGGATCATCGGCCGGGTGATCGAGAAGGACCCCGATGTACGCGGGGTCATCTGCGGAGGCGAGGGGGACGTCGGCTACGCCGGCAGAGTCCGCGCCCTGCGATCCGAGCTCGGGCTCGACCAGGCGGTCACGATCACCGGATTCGTCCCGGACCAGATGAAGGACGACATCGTGGCCGCGGCCGACATCGTCGTCCACCTGGCCAAACGGGAGTCCTTCGGGCTCGCCGTGGTCGAGGGGATGGCCGCCGGAAAGGTAGTGGTGGCCGCTGATGCCCTCGGTCCCCGATCACTCATCGAGGACGGTCGCACCGGGGTCCTGGTACCGGTCGACGACGAGGACGCAACGGTGGCGGCTGTCGAGCGCCTCCTCGCCGACCCTGCGGCGCGGGCCTCGATGGCCGCCGCCGCCGCCGAGGCCGCTGGAAAGCACCCGGTCGAGAAGATGGTGCTGGATGTCGAGGAGGTGTGGGACGCCGTGCTGGAGAAGGCGGACTCCACCCGGAGCCGACCGTGACCGACTCCCTACCGGTATGCGTACTCCGCTACCGGCTGGGCGTCTTGCGGGTCCGGCCGGTCCACCGCTCGACATCGAGTCGTCGTCGCCCGGCGAACCGGTACGCCTTGGCGTAGGCCACCGAGGTCCATCGCTCGGGTCGGACCTCCAGGGCTCCGGCTCCGGAGTTCCGGATCTCCTCGGCCATGATGAGGTAGCACTGTCGGCGGTAGTGGCGGATGTGGTCGGTGAAGTCGTCCGCCGTGGTGATGAAGGTCCGCACGTCGCACACCCGTGCGTTCGGGAGGTCGGCCACCACCTGGTCCAGTGCCGCGTTCATCACCTGGTGGCGCCGGTGCCGGTCGGGTTCTCCCGGATTGTCCAGAGGGAACTCGGCGCCGTTGACGAGGATGAGGTCGGCGTGGTCCGGGATCACGCCGACCAGCCAGGCGATGTTCTCCTGGAACCGCTCGGGTGTGATCTCGCCCACCCGTTCGAACTCGTCGGCGAACCAGGCGAACCACTCCTCGTCCATCGACTCCCGCCGGTGGCGGCGCACCAGATGGTCCCGCCGGGCCGGGTCGGTCACGTCGAATGGGTACTGGTACCAGGGCACCAGGAGGCCGGTGCCCCGATGACGGTAGAGGCCCTGGGTGTAGTCGGTCAGGACGCTTAGCACCAGCACGTCGTAGTCGGGATCGACCACCGCCCGCCGACCGGTAGGTGTCCTGATCGACGACGGGCACCCGGTCCACCACCGCCACCTGGTCCGGAGTCAGCCCGATGCTCGATGCCCGCAGGGTCTCGGTGTGACCGGCGTGGATGAAGGCCCCGGTGTCACCCGGATGGGCGAACTCGGTGGCGATGTCGCCGCCCAGGAAGTCGGCGGTGGTACTGAGGTCACACCCCCCGACGATGAGGATGCGCCCGGTGCGGGCCGGCCGGGGCGATACGGACCTCGAATCACCCGGGCCGGCACCGGCGCCGTCGTCGACGGTGATCCAGTCCACGGCCCCGGTCAGCGACGCCGGTGCATCACCGTCGACCCCGAGCTCGGGCCGACCGAGCCGCTGGTAGAGCCACTGCTCGACGCCCATGCTCATGACCCGGCACGAGAAGAGATAGTCGGTCAGGATCCCGGTCCGGCGGTCGATGGCGTAGAAGCCGCTGATCCCGTAGTCGCCGTAGCGATCGGACACCTCGATGTAGCCGGACACCACCTCGGGGTCGTCGAGCATGGCGGCGAACTCGTCGCGGCTGGGCCTGCGCTTGGTGAAGTTGAGCTGATTGGTCCGCAGGCTGAGCTCGTGCAGACGGTCGACCTCGTCGGCGGTGTCCTCATGGATCGACACCCGGATGTCACACGATCGGAGGAAGTCCTCGTGGGAGCTGTCGCGTCTCTGACGGTCGACCAGCTTCCGCTCCAGTACCCGGTATTGCTGCAGACGGGTCAGGTCGTGGTCGTCCTTCCCGGCCACCTGGGGCTGATCGAGCAGGCTCGCCGAGGATCTCCGGCCCCGCCGTCTGGAGACCGGGCGCATAGTGCTCGGCCTCACCCAGGTTGGAGGCACGGTCGTCGACGAAGAGGACGTTCTCCGGACGGAGTTGGGCATCCTCGATGATCCGGGCCACCCGGGGCCCCTTCGGCGTCCAGTCGATCCGGGCGAACACGAACTCGTCCCACATCCCGGCCGCCTCCAGCTCAGCACGCACCGGCGCCTCGTCGTTCTTCGAGCAGATGGCGTTGACGATTCCCCGGCGATTGAGGGCACGCACCAACTCGATGCGGTCAGGGTCGAGGTCGACCGGTCCTTCGCTGAGGGTACCCCGCCAGAATGTGTCGTCCAGGTCCCAGATGACCAGCTTCACCGGCGCCACCAGCACGAACGCCGCGTCCGACGTCATGTCCTCCCCAGCCTCGGGTGGGTACCGCCGCCGGGCGGAGCCCCTGACCCCGTACCCGTGCCTGCCACCCCACCATTATCCCACAGGGCCCCCGGGCGACTCAACGGATGGGCCGACCGCGGACGGGCCCTGATCCGGGATCGGTGTAGGACGCCGCCGCCAGCGGTGAGCCGGTCCGGTGCCCCGGGTAGATTGTCGCGGTGGCCAGCGGCGACCGTGCAGCGGATCCGACGCTGATCCAACGTGGCCCGCACGGCCCCCTCCGCCGAGGCATCTATCGGGCCCGGCTCAACTGGTGGGGTGTCCAGGACGTCGCCGCCATGCGCCTCGACCCGACCTACCGGCGCCTGGCGGCCCACTACCGGTTCCCGGACGGGTCCCGGCGGGTCTACTGCCATCACATCCGCAAGTCGGCGGGCACCAGCCTGTTCCTGAGCTTCCTGGCCCTGGGGGGTGAGGATCCACTGGACGTCTGGCGGCGGATCAACTCGGCGCGGTTGTCGCGCACGGTGAGCGGGTCCTATGCGTTCGTATCCGTGCACCGCAAACTGCTGGCTGAGGGTGCCTATCTGTTCGGACGGGCCCACCGACCGGCCGAGGAGCAGCCCCTGCCGCCGGGGACGTTCACGGTGACGGTACTGCGGGACCCGTTGGCCCGGGCCCATTCGTACTTCGACTATCTGGTCGCAGGCGACGATCCGGACATGCCCGGTCAGGTGGCAGTCGCGCGAGCGGCGCCTGGCCGACGGCGGCATGGACGCATTTCTCGACCGGGTGCCCGATCGTCACCTGCTGAGTCAGCTGCACACGTTCTCGACCCGCCTCGACGTGTCAGAAGCGGCCGATCGGATCGCCGGGTGCTCGAGCGTGTTCTTCACCGAGGACTACGCCGGCGGGACTGGACGACCTCAGCCGGCGACTCGATCTCCCCCTGGCGTTGCATCGGGCCCGGGTGAACGCCACCCGCTCGGCGCTGACCGATTCGCAGTCCGACCGTCTGCGGTCGATGCTCGAGCCGGAGTACGAGCTCCTCCGGCGTCTGGCGGCAGGGGGCATCGCCGGCTCCGGCACTGCGAGAATGACGGTTTCGAGCTCCTACTGGATCATGCGTGGGCGGTCACCTGGTGATGCTCGAGGTCACGGCTGTTGGCGATGGCCACGGCTGCCAGCTGTGATCGCACCTCGAGCTTGCGCAGGACCGACCGGATGTGGGATCGCACGGTGGTGAGCGATACCACGAGCTCGTCGGCGATGTCCTGGGCCGCCCAGCCCTCGGTCAGGTAGAAGAGGATCCGACGCTCGCCGACGGTGAGCCCGAGCAGCGCCCGGAATCGGTTCGGGAAACCCGAGCTCGGCCATTTGGCGGACCTCGGGGATCGGCGACCCTTCGAGGGACCGCAGGGCATCGGCCAGCCGGTCGAGGCTGAACAGGGCCAGAGCGCCCTGGGCCACGCAGGCGGCGAGCGCACCGGCACCAGCGCCGGCACCGACGGCGAGGACGGGAATCCCCTTGTCCACGTAGGCGGCGGTGATCCGGGCGGGCAGGCCCCACGCCCCATTTTCCCAGTTGACGGACCTCCCGGCCCACGCCCCGTCCAGAATCAGGACCACCAGGTCGACGTCGAGGCTGTCCACGGTGGTCACCAACGGGCCCGTGGCCGGGACGGTGGCGGTCACGGTCCGGCAACCGAGCTGGCGGGCGAGACCGCAGCCGCCGTCAGCGTCGGAAACCCCGGGCCGTCGAGCTCGGTGGCCATCGGGTCCAGAACCAGGACGGCCACGCCGGCGGCCCCTGGGACGGGTTCAGGCGCTGTCGCATCGACCGTCTCGACCAACGGAAGGAACGTGGGGATGCCGTCCACCCGACCGGTCCGGTAGTGGTGCATGGATCGACGGTGGAGACCGGCACCCTCACCTCGGCGCCCCCGCACCTCGATGGGCGGGGCGACCGGCTCATCGACGGTGACCGTGGCGGTGACCGCCCTCCAGCCGGGCGTTGCCGGGGCCAACTGCCCGTGCCGAGGTACGGGCGGCGGACCGGGCCCGGCTCGAACGATCGGCCCATCGGCTCATGGTCAGCCTGGCGCGGCCATACCCACGGCCACGGTCAGGCCGGTGGTCCGATGATCGAAGGGCAGGCACGGTCCGATGGCCCGGGCCAGTCGAGCCCCCAGGATCTGGAGGGGGACGGCACTGGCCACCGAGCCGAACTCGACGGCCACCGAGGAGATGCTGATCGGGCACACCCGGTCATCGGCACGCACGGCCCGACCGATCTGGCGGAGTGCGTGCCGGCGGCACGGGTCCCCAAGGTCGGGTCGCCGATGGGACGCGGACCGGGACCAGGGTGGAGATCGATCCAGGCGACGGTGCCGGCGATCCGGGTGTTCCAGCACCACGACGCCCGACTGCTCGCTCGTCTTCGACATGACCGGCCCCTGCTCGATGTAGTGGCTGCCCCCCGCCGGTGCCATTGCAACTGCGGACGCTGGTTGCGAGCCGCCACGGTAAAGCCTACCCGGGGGGTAACTCCCGGGCGCTCTTGGCGCATGGAATCCCTGGTCAGGCCACCGGAACGGTGTCGCTGGCCTGCGCCTCGGCGCCGGCGCCGGTGGATGCCGACCTCGACGTGCAGGATCCCGTCGATCAGGAGCACCATGCCGACCCCGAAGATGGCGCCGCCGACCGCGTCGGTCGGGAAGTGCCACTGCAGGGCGACCACCGCCATGCACTCGAGGGCCACCACGAATGCCCCGATGACGATGGCGACCGCAACGGATGCGCGTAGGCACGGCGATGATGAAGGCCATGACCACCGCGCTCACGATCGTAGTGGTTCCGGACGGGAAGGTGAGCACATGGGCGTAGCGACGGGCGATCTCCGGTTTGAGGACCAGCTCGGTCAGCATGACCGCCACCGTGGGCGCCACCAGGCAGGCCAGTGCCCGCCACCGGTCACGTCCGGCGACGATCACGGCGGCGAGGATCGAGCCGCCGACCAGGACCGGGGTCGCCCGGAGGTAGGTGACGTGTATCCACCAACTGTTGTGGATGGCCGGATGGACGAGGGAGAACCCCCACCTGTCGAGGAAGATGGGACCCGGATGCCACCGGAAGAAGAGGGCGGCGACCATGGTGATTCCCACCAGGATGCCTCCGGCGAGGGTTTCGCGCTTTCCGACGTCGACGAAGTCGGCACGGACCGTGTTCTGCGTGCCGGTCACCGGTGGGGCGGTGGCCTCGCTTGTCCCGATGTCCGTCATCACCCCTCCTCGAACCAGGCGATCGTTGCCCGTAGCCCCTCGGCGAGCGGGACCGGCTGGACAGTGGGGAACAACTGCCGCAGCCTGGTCTGGTCCGCCTGAGAGTCTCGCACGTCGCCGGCCCGCGGTGCATCGTGGTTTCTGTCGAGCCTGCGGCCGAGCTCGTCTTCGAGGATCCCGATCACCTCGAGGAGCGACACCCGGGTGCCGAAGGCCAGATTTACCGGCCGGGGGTCACACACCATGCGCAGGACGGCGTCGGTCAGGACCGAACACACCGTCCCGACGTAGGTGAAGTCCCTGGTCTGGAGACCGTCCCCATGGATGGGGAGTGGCTTGCCGGCCAGCGCGCTGTCGAGGAAGGCCGGGATGACGGCGGCGTAGGCGTGCCCGGGAGCCTGCAGCGGACCGAAGACATTGAAGAACCGGAAGGCCAGGGTGGGCAGTCCGAACGAGTGCCCGTACGCGAGGGCGTAGGACTCGGTCGCCAGCTTGCTGACGGCGTAGGGGCTGACCGGCATGGGCATCGATGTCCTCCTGCTTGGGCAGGACGGGGTTGGCCCCGTAGACCGACGACGACGAGGCCACCACGACGTGGCGGCCACCGTGGAGGCGAGCCGCTTCGAGGACCAGCAGCGTGCCGGTGGTGTTGACCTCGTTGGAGGCCATCGGGTCAGCCAGCGACCGGGGAACCGAGGGACGGGCCGCCAGGTGCACCACGGCGTCGGTTTCGGGGACGATCCGGGCCAGGAGGTCGGGGTCGAGGATGGACCCCTCCACCAGTTCGACGCCGTCGACTCCGGCGAGGTTGGCCGGGCTCCCGGTCGAGAAGTCGTCGAAAGCCACGACGCCGTCTACCCCGGGTGATGCCATCAGTGCCCGACACAGATTGGCGCCGATGAACCCGGCACCGCCGGTGACCAGCACCCTCATGGCGGCGTCAGAGCCGTTCGACGGTGGGGCCGTCCAGGCGATTGCGGGTGTCCAGCACGTATCGGGCGTGGATTCGGACCTGCTCGTAGTCGAAGGCATCGTGGTCGGTGACCAGGACGACCGCATCGGCGGCGGCGAGTTCGTCAGGGGTGGCCTCGACCAGTGGGATCGAAAGAGTGTCGCTGTCGAGATGGGGATCGGCGACCCGAACGTCGGCACCGAGCGCCACCAGTGACCGTGCGATCACGGTGCCGGGCGCTTCGCGGGCGTCACCGGTGTTGCGCTTGTAGGCGAGCCCGAGGATGAGCACCCGCGACCCGTTGACCGACCGTCCCATCCGGTTGAACGCCAGCATCAGCCGGCGCACGACGTAGTCGGGCATGTGCTCGTTGACGTCGTTGGCGAGCTCGACGAAGCGGAACGGCTGGCCGAGGCTGCGGCGGACCTTCCAGGAGAGGTAACTCGGGTCGATGGGGAGGCAGTGCCCGCCCACACCCGGCCCGGGGGTGAATCGCATGTAGCCGAACGGTTTGGTCGAGGCGGCGTCGATGGCCTCCCACACGTCGATGTCGAGGTCGGCGGCGAACATGGCCAACTCGTTGACCAGGGCGATGTTCACGTGGCGGAACGTGTTCTCGAGGAGCTTGGTGAGCTCGGCCTCGCGGGTGCCCGACACGGATACCGTGCGCTCGACCAGGTGCCCGTAGAACGCCTCGACCACCCCGAGCGATTCGGCGTCGATGCCCGAAACCACTTTGGGCGTGTTCTCCAGGCTCCACGTCGGGTTCCCGGGATCGATCCGCTCGGGGCTGTACCCGGCATGGAAGTCCCTACCCGAGGTGAGTCCCGATCCCGACTCGAGGATGGGGACCACCAACTCCTCGGTGGTGCCCGGATAGCTGGTCGACTCGAGGACCACGGTCGCCCCGGGGCGCAGGTGTACGGCGAGGGTCGCCGCCGCCTCCTCCACGTAGGCGAGGTTCGGGTTCCCCTCCTCGAGCGGCGTCGGCACGTCGATGACCGCGATGTCGAAGCCCGCCATGTGCTCCGACTCCACGGTGGGCAGGTAACGACCGGTGGCGAGGGCCGAGGACAGGCGTTCGTCGCTGATGTCCTCTATATACGAGTCGCCGTCTGCCAGCCGCTTGATCCGGTCGACGTCCAGGTCGTATCCGACGACGTCGTAGCCGGCCTCCACCGCTCGTAGGGCCAGAGGGAGTCCGACATACCCCTGGCCGACCACGACCAGCTTGCCGAGCTTCCCCCGGTCATCGGGTCCGGCCGGTCACGCCCGGACCTGTTTGGGATCGTCGGCCGGTCGTCGCAGTGAGCTGCTCACCATGTCGCGGAGGTCCAGTTCGGCCTCGGCCTCGTCGAGCTCCGGCCACTCGAAGGCCACGCCGACTTCGGCAGGCTCGACGTCGGGGGCGGCGGCCGGCTCGAGGGCGGCCGGAGTGGCGCCGTCCCGGATCCCGATGGTGAACAGCATGGTCCGCACGGCTCGCTTGTCCCGGCGCAGGGTGGCGAGCTCGAGCTCCTCGAGATCGGCGGCGAATTCTTCTCTCTCGGCTTTGATGGGCACCAACCGGTTGATGTACGGGTGGCTCGTCCCGAAGATCTCCTCGTCGGGCGTGCTCAATACCTCGTTGAGCTTCTCCCCCGGCCGCATTCCGCAGATCTCGATGGGGATGTCGATGCCGACCTGGCAGCCCGAGAGCCGGATCATCCGCTCGGCCAGGTCGATGATCTTCACCGGCACACCCATCTCCAGCATGAATATTTCGCCGCCCTCGGACAGCACCGATGCCTGGAGTACGAGCTGCACCGCTTCCTCGACGCTCATGAAGAAGCGGGTCATGCGGGGGTCGGTGACCGTGACCGGGCCGCCCTGGGCAATCTGTCGGGCGAAGGTCGGGATCACGCTTCCCCGAGAACCCAGGACATTTCCGAACCGGACGGTGCAGTAGGCGCCGCCCTCAGGTGCGTGGGCCAGCACGGTCTGCTCGGCCAGTCGTTTGGACGCACCCATCACGCTGGAGGGGTGCACGGCCTTGTCGGTCGAGATCTGGACGAATCGACGGGTACCCACCATGGCGGCGGCGTCGACCAGGTTGAGCGTGCCGAAGACATTGGTCTTGGCCGCCTCGAGCGGATGTTCCTCGAGCACCGGCACGTGCTTGTGGGCGGCGGCGTGGTACACGACTTCGGGGCGGTACTGCTCGAACGCCTCGAACACGGCCTCGCGGTCGAAGATGTCGACGAGGGCCTGTCGGGAAGGCCCGCCGATGGTGGCCGCCGTGTCGTGGAGGTGGGTTTCGTCGTGGTCCAGCAGCACGAGTTCGCCGGGGTCGAGGATCGACAGTTGCCGGCAGATCTCTGAGCCGATGGAACCGCCGGCCCCGGTGACCAGGACCCTGCGTCCCTCGATCGACCGCCGGACCGACTCCAGGTCGGTGGGGACCGGGGTGCGGCCCAGGAGGTCCTCGATCTGCGGTTCGCGTGCCTGGCGCAGGGCGGCAAGGTGGTTGGGCTCATCGAGCATGTCCTTGACGCCGGGGAGGATCTTCATCGACACGCCCGCCGCTTCGGATGCGCGCAGGGCCCGGTCGACCAGCTCTGGCGATGGCGAAGGGATGGCCAGCAGCACCTGCTGGATCGTGTAGCGGCTCGTTGCTTTGGGGATCTCCGAGATGTCGCCGACCACCGGCACGCCGAGCAGTGAGAGGCCGTGGGCGTTCCGGTCGTCGTCGAAGACCGCCACCGGCACCAGGCCGGCACCGGGGCTGCGGAGCATCTCCCGGATGGCGGCGGCGCCGGCGTCGCGGCTTCCGATGACCGCGACCCGCAGCCCCAGCCGCTTGGACCCTCGCTGCCAGGCGAACAGGCGCGAGTGGAAGCGGATGATGCCCATACCGCCGGCGCTGAACATGCATCCGACGACCACGACGATCGGCGGGACCAACCGGATGTCCAGGTACCGGCCGACCGGCCAGAAGGCGATGAGGACGGCGAGGATGGTGGCCACCGACAAGAGGAGTTGCCTGGCCTCGTCGGCACCGGCATGGCGCCACATCCGCCCGTAGAGGCCGTAGCAGCGGTTGGAGAGAATGGTCACCAGCACGGCGACGGCGAGGAACTCGGAGAAGTGGATGACGTAACCGCTCGGCGCCCGGTCGCGGAAGTAGGTGACCTCGGCTACCCCGTAGCCGATGACGACCGTCACGGCGTCGAGGATCACGAAGAGGAAGGCGGCCCGGACCCGGCTGGCAGCGACAGCTACACGGCGCATGTCCGTGCGCCCGTGCTCACTGACCTCAGTATGCGGCGTGTCGGGACCCATTTCCCCCGGTGACGGTTGTGATCTCGGCGAACCCATCCGGTGCCCCCCTGATTTGCTGCCCCTGGACCGGGACTGCGGCTGTGCCGCTCGATCTGCCGGCCACTGAATATGACCCTCACCTTCAGGTACCCCCGCACCCATAGGCCTAATGCAACTTCTGTGTTTCCATGCCCTGCTCTATCGGTCAGAACACTACCGCGCTGGACCGGAAATGGCATCCTCAAATTTTGGGATCGCGTTCTGGCAGGCCCGTGCGCTCTACCAGGGAGTTTTGCAACTCGGGGACGCAGTTCGAGGCGACAGCGCCACCAGGCATCCCGGGCAACCACGATGGCGGGTGCGAGTGGGTAGACGACGTCCGCTCCGGTTCGGGTGACCAGCGTCGGCAGCAGGGGCCACCTATCCTGAGTCCGGCACGGGGGAGTGACCACATCGTGCGGGGAGGGGTCGTGCGGGGGAGGGGTCCCTCACCGGTCCACGGATGCAGTTGAGGGATGCCGGGGAATCCGAATTCCCCTAGCGGAACAACAAAGGCCATGTAGTAGCATCGGATGTCCGCATCGCGGGCCGGTCCAGACCACACATCAGACCACGCATCACAGACGGGACAGGGGCATGATCGAGCCAATCAACTTCGTCGGGGCGGTGCGCCGTCGGTGGCGCCTCATCGTGGTTCTTGCCGCCCTGGGCGCGCTCGTGGCACTGCTGATCCCGGTCTCCCAACCGAAGCACCCGAAGACTCTCCTCAAGTGGGAGACAGTGGCGTCGGTCGGCTCACCGTCGTCGAACGGAATACTCCAGGGGGCGGTAAGCAACGCCCAGATCGCCTTCTACGCCAACACGTTCCCGATCAAACTGGCCGCGGTGTCCGATGTCGGTCTGGCTGGCAACCCGTATGTCTACGCCGGCGGAATGTTCGGGAGCCTCGGTGCGATCGAGACCAAGGGTGCCTACCCGACGGGACCGGTGGCGTTGACGGGCTCAGCAGCCAAAGCGGCGGCTGGCGGCGGGGTTTCACTGTACGCATCGGCACCGACGGCGGTATTGGCGGCCGACCTCTGCAATGCCTATGCCAAGGAACTCGGTGACGCGCTCGAGAAGTTGGTTGCGACACACGAGCAGGCAAGTGCGTCGACGTCCAAGAACGTGTCGGCTGCCGCGGCGGGTGGATCACCATTCGCCGCCACCGCTACCGGCTACCAAGTCATCTTCCCTGGTACCCCCGAGCTGGCGAAGCGGATCAATCAGGCCAAACCGAGCCAGTTCAACAGCCACAAGGTGCGACTCATCGGCGGTCTGATCGGTGGGGTGCTCCTCGCCATCGTGCTGATCCTCATCCGCGAGGTGTTGAACAAGACCATCCGCCGGGAGCACCGGGCCGAGGTCCACTTCAAGTTCCCGGTGGTGGCGGACATCCCTGAGACGTACCCTCCGGACCCGGGTGTGGTCGACGTGGTCGACCGACCCACGTCGCCGGCGGCAGAGGCCTACCGCAAACTCCGGATGTCCGTGCTGTTCGAGTCGATGGCTGCCGATGCCACCGCGGCAGGGGCCGACCCGTTCAGCGAGATGTTCGGCGTCTCGAGCCCCCAGACCGAGCCGTACAAGGTGCCCGAACCGGGCTCGCGGAGCGTTCTGCTGGTGGTGTCGACCGTTGATGAGGCTTCCCGTCCGAAAGTGGTGGCCAACTTGGCCGCTACCTACGCCGAGGCCTCCGAACACGTCATCGTCGTCAGTTCCGGTGACCTCGAAGTGGGCACCGCCTTCCCGGCCGAGAGCGTCCTGTCGGGTCCGGTCACCCCGGCCGACATCGAGAGCCGCCTGACGCCGGCCGGACCCGACAACGTTTCGTTGCTGTCCCTGCGCCACTTCATGCGCAACAGCGGCCAACTGGTCACCCGGTCCAAGGAGGTGTTCGACGCCGCCCGCCAGGTGGCCGACGTCGTCATCGTCGAGGCGCCGGCGTTCCTCCGATTCCACCACGCCGAAGCCATGGCCCATTCGGTTGACGCAGTGATCGTCGTGGCCGAATCGGGTGTGACCGCTGTCCCCGACGCCCAGGACATGGGTGACATCCTGCGCCGACTGGGCGCACCCGTGCTGGGCGTGGTGTTCACCGGCGAGGAGCTGTCCAAAGCCCAACGCCGGGTCCTCGGTGCCGGCATGGCCGCATCGGGCCGGCACCGGGACGCGCTGGACGCCTCGGTAGTCGAAGAGGACGGGTCCCTGGACCCGGTCGGGCCTGCGGACGACGCCGTCACCGACCCCACGCCCGAGCTCCACCCGTCCTGAGCGGACCGATCGGGCTGAAGGGCACCTCAATGCTCTCCACCTCCAGCCACATGCTTATCGCCACGAGCCATCTCGGCTCCAACCCGATCGGGGTCGTCGTCGTGGCTGCGGTGATCTACGGGGCTTCCCGGCCGATCATCCGCTGGGTGGCGGAGAAGGAACAGAGTCCCTGGCTGGTCCGCATCTTGATGATCAGCCTCGTCCTCCACCTTCTGGCCGCACCGGCCCAGATCTACGTGGTGGAGAACTTCTACCACGGCATCGCCGACTGGGTCCGCTACGACACCCAGGGCTCGATCCTGGCCCCGAACTTCCGGGTGTTCGACTTCACCACGGCGGGCTCCAATCTCCGGGGAATCGTCAACGACGGCTCGGTCAGCATCTTCGCCGGTGTGGTCATGGCCATCGTGGGTGTCAACCAGTTGGCCACCTTCATGGTGTTCGCGTGGCTGTCGTTTCTCGGCTCGATCCTGTTCTATCGGGCGTTCACCATCACCTTCCCCGGGGCGATCGCCGGTCACCGCCGCTATGCCTACCTGGTCTTCTTCCTGCCCTCGACGATCTTCTGGACCGCCGACGTCAGCAAGGAGGCGATCATGACGGTCTCTCTCGGGCTGATCGCCTACGGCTTCGCCAAGGTGCTGGCCCACGCCCCCGGAGGGTTCCGTCTGGCCACGATCGGCAGTCTGGTAGGCGTCCTGATCCGGCCGAACGAGCTGGTGCTCATCGTCGGAGCATTCGCCGTCGCCCTCATGATCCGTCCGCGGGCGAGCAAGGGAGCGAGGAGCACGTTCAAACAGATCGGCAGTCTCCTCTTCATGGGGTTCCTGCTGGTTGCCTCGGTCTATGTGACGATGCACTACCTGAAACTCAGTGGGTCGGGCACGGCGGCGCTCAAGTCCGTGAACGCCGACAACAGCGGAACGGGCGAGGGACTCGGCAGTTCCGGCTTCGTCTACTCACCGAGCCCGCTGAAATGGCCGATCGACGCCTACGAGGTTCTGTTCAGCCCGCTGCCGTTCAACGCCCATGGGAAGGGCGAGTACATAGCCGCCCTCGAGAACATGCTCATCGGCGGCATCATGATCGCTTCGTACCGTCAGATCCGCATCCTGGGGAGAGCCGCCTTCGCCCGGCCCTACGTGATGATGTGCCTCGTCTACAGCCTCCTGTTCATCTATGCCTTCGCCGCTCTGGGCAACCTCGGGCTCATCTACCGCGAACGGGTCCTGCTCCTTCCCTTCATGTTGGTGATCTTCTCCATCCCGCGGAGCCCGAAACACCGCATGCGCATGTACGAATGGGAGTACCGGCGCAAGGAACGCAAGGGGTTCCGGGCCGCCATGATCCAACGTGAGCGGGTGCTCCGGTCGATGAAGTTGGCGTACGCCACATCGCTGCTCAAGGGAACCGAGACCACCCCGGCAGCGGTCACGGACGGGGCCGAGGTGGCGGCGGATTCGACCAGTGGGGTCCCGCCCGAACCGGGCATCAGCAGGTCTCCACCACCGCTGCCCTGATCCGGCCCGCTTCGGTTCTTGGCGACGGGCGTCGACGCGTTACGGCGTCGCCTGGAAGCAGCGGTGAGAGTGTCCGCAGCCAAAGTCTCCCAATCGCTTCGATGCTGAAGTGCTCGACGCACCTGGCCCGGGCCGCCTCACCCATCGTCCGTCGGAGTCCTTCGTTGTCGATCAGGTCGGCCAGGTGGTCCACCATTGCCTCGAGGTCGTCGACGCCGACGATGTATCCGGTGGTGCCGTCGTCCACCACGGTGCGCACCCCGGGGACGTCGGTGGCCACGATAGGCAGGGCCGACAGACCGCCCTCGATCAGCACGCCCGGCATCCCCTCGCCCTGGGCCCGACTGGTGAACACCATGATGTCGGCCCGGCCGAGCAGTTCGGCCACATCGGAGCGCGAGCCGAGCAGTTCGACGTCGGCCTCGGCTGCCGGGCCTGAGATCTTCGACCGGAGGGCACCGTCACCGATGAGGATGGCGCGGAACTTGCAGCCGCGCTGACGCAGTGCGGCAACCGCTTCGATGTAGCGATCCGGCCGCTTGCCTTCGGTGAGCGCCCCGACGAAGGCGATCACGGGAGGCCGTGTATCCCGACCGTCAGGACGAGGGCTGAATACCGACGGGTCCCGGCCGTTCGGCGTCATCGTCACCTTGTCGGCAGGTACCCCGAGAAGCCGGATGCACTCCTCGGCCACCTCGTCCCCCTCGGCGGCTATCACGTCCACCCGCGCCAGCATCTGTCGCCAGACGGCCACCTGGGCGCTCCGACCGGGTGAGGCTCCATAGGTGCCGATGGCGTAGTAGGCCAGCGGCCGCCGATGGCCGACCATGGCCGGCACCAAATACTTGAGGGGCTCGCCTCCGTGGGCGACCACACACACCGGGTCGAGCCGGGCAAGTGCACCGCGCAATTTGGGGACCACCCGTAGGTTGTAGCCAGTACCGGCCGTTGCACCGTCGGCGATGCCGAGCATGAGATCGGGTTCGACCTCGTGGGAACCGTTGAACAGGCACAGCACACGGTGGGCTCGCAACCCTGGTGCGTCGAGCTGGTCGGCCAGGGCCCGGGCCTCACGTTGGGCGCCTCGGGCCAGTGGGGTCGGGATGACGTGGAGCACCAGCGGCTCGTGGGTCTCCAGCCACTTCTCCGTCATGCCGGCCCCTCCGTAGCCGGACCTTCCGGCCCGCAAACGGTAGCAGTGGAGGCGTCGCCGGCTATCGAAACGGCCCGGTGCCGCGCCGCGACGGCGGTACCATCGGAAGTCCCCGGGCGACCCCGGGGCGTCCGGGCCGGAAAGAACCGGCGATCGGGCGCTACTGAGGGAGCACGCATGAGGACGGCGTGGTGAGGACCTTGGTGGTCGCGGGGGAGTACCCCTGGCCGGACAACAGCGGATCGAGGCTCCGGCTCGCCACAATCCTGCGGGGATTGGCGCATTCCGGCTCGGTGGACCTCTTCTCCGTCCTGCCCCGGGCTCGAATCGACATCGGCCCGCCCGATCCGGCGGTAGGTGTCGATCGGGTGGGGTACGTCTCCTTCGACGATCGCCCGCCGAATGGTGCCGCCCGGCTGCTCGTCGCCTTCGAATGGCGCACCCCGTTCGAGTTCCCGCGGACCGACGCTGACGCCACGGTGCGGGCGCTCACCCGTTTTGCCAGGGGCCACTACGACCTGGTGTGGTATTTCGGGATCCGTCCCCTCGTCCTGACCGGAGGCCTCGTTCCCGCGCCGGCCATCCTCGACCTGATCGACCTGGAGGACCACAAGATCGCCGCCCGAATGGCCATCGCCGGCCCTGGCCGTTCCGGACCCGGCGGCGGCAGCCCGACGCCTGGCCGGGCCGCGTTCTCGGCCGAGGAGGTCCGCCGATGGCGCCGGCTCCAACGGGAGTCAGGGCAGCAGGTGGCGGCCACCGTCGTCTGCAGCGACTTGGACGCTGAACGGGCGCGGGCCGGCGGCATTCCCCGGGTCGAGGTGGTGCCGAACGGGTATCGTCCCGTGGCCGAGCCGGTCGGACGGTTGGTGGCCTCCGACCCGCCCACCATCTTGCTGCAGGGGACACTCCGCTACCCACCGAACGCCGAGGCGGCACGGTTCCTGGTCAACGACGTGGTTCCCCGTCTCCGACAGCTGGTGCCCGACGTGCGGGTCCGCCTGGTCGGAACCACGGCGCCGGCGCTCGAACGCCTTGATCACCCACCCGCGGTGACGGTGGTCGGGCAGGTTGCCGACATCGTCGACGAGCTGGCACACGCCGACCTGGTGGTCGTGCCCGTCCGATTCGGAAGTGGCACCCGGCTCAAGATCCTGGAGGCCTTCGCCCATCGGATCCCCGTGGTGTCGACGACCCTCGGTGCCGAAGGTCTGGGCGTCGAGGACGGGGTGCACCTGCTCCTGGCCGACACCGCGGAAATGCTGGCCGAGGCCTGTGCCCGCCTGCTCGTCGACGAAGGGCTGCGTGCCCGCCTCTCCGGATCGGCGCACCGCCTGTTCCTCGAGCGATTTGCTGACGAAGTGGTGGCGGGGCGGGTCTCAGAGCTCGCTGAGCGAGTGGCCCTGGCCGGCGCCATCCGCGATTGACGGCTTTCCGGCCCGACCTGGTCTGGCGGCATCGACGGGACGCCGTATCGGATCCGGAGTGCGCTGTTGTACCATGATTCCCTAGCGAAATAGGGCTTGCAGCTAGATCGACGCCAGTTTGAGGGGGGTAGTCCAACGGATGACTCAGGTCGCCACCAACCAGTCGGTTGACCGGGGGAAGCTGATCGTGACCGACATCGCGTCGATCCCGGACGCACCTCCCGAAGACAGCTTCTACAACCACAAGGCCCCGTTCTTCGCGTCGGTCCGAAACATGTGGGCCCACCGCGAGATCATGTACACGCTGGCCGAGCGGGACTTCCGGGTGCAGTACAAGCAGGCGGTACTGGGCCTGGCCTGGGCCGTCCTCAGCCCGGTGGCCACGCTGGTGATCTTCGTGGTCGTCTTCTCCCACCTGAAGCGGGCGTTCCCCACGCAGGGAGTCCCCTACGCCCTCTATGCCTTTGTAGGCATTCTCTGTTGGAGCTTCTTCGCCAGTTCCCTCGGCAACGGGGGCACCTCCCTGCTCGCCAACAAGGCGCTTCTGGCGAAGACCCAGTTCCCCCGTGAGTGCTTTCCCATCGAGACGATGATGGTCACCGCGCTCAACACGGTGATCTCCTGGATTCCGCTTGCGCTGTTGTTCGTGATCTTCGGACGAGCACCCGAGGATCGCCACCGTGTGGGTCCCGCTGTTCATGCTCATCGAAGTCCTGTTCGCCGCCGGGATCACCCTGGGCGTGGCGGGCCTGATCATTGTGATGCGCGACTTGAACCAGGTCCTCCCGATCATCATGTCCCTCGGGATCTTCGTGACCCCGGTGATCTGGCCCTTCTCGTATATTCCGACCCACTACTACATTTCGGGCAGCCACCTCCATGGCGGGATCTGGGTCAACCTCCAGGCGGTCTACGGTTTCTTCAACCCCCTCGGTCCGGTGATCAGCAGCGTGCGCGAGACCATGCTGCTCGGGCACAACCCAAGCTGGTGGCCCCTGATCGCGGCGGCGGTCGGTGCCTTCTGCTACGCGGTGTTGGGTTATCGGATCTTCAAGCGGCTCGAGGTGAACTTTGCCGACATCGCCTAAGTCGACGTTGCCCAACGGGAGCATCCGGGCGGAGCATGTGTGGAAGAGGTTCCGGTCGGACAAGACCGCCCCGCTCTTCTACGACCAGGTGACCCGCCTCACCAAGCGAGTGGCCGGCCGCAAGGCCGGGTACCGGTGGGTCCTGAAGGACGTCAACTTGGAGGTGGAGCCGGGCGAGAGCATGGCCTTGGTCGGGATCAACGGCTCCGGCAAGACGACAATGCTCAAGATCCTCAGCCAGGTGACCTACCAGTCGGCGGGACTTTGCACCGTTCAGGGCCGGATCGGCGCGCTCCTGAGTGTGACGAGCGGCCTCCATCCGGATCTCAACGGGCGGGAGAACATCTATCTCTACGGCGCCGTCCTTGGCATGAGCCGCGAGGACATCCGGCGGAAGTTCGACACGATCGTGGAGTTCGCCGAACTCCAGGACGCCGTCGACCGGCAGGTCAAGTTCTACTCGATGGGCATGCAGATGCGGCTGGGATTCTCCATTGCCGCCTTCCTCGAGCCCGACGTGCTGCTGGTCGACGAGGTACTCGCCGTCGGCGACGCCAATTTCCAGCAGAAGTGTCTCCGGCGGATCGGTGAGATCGTTCGCGACGGCACGACGCTCCTCTACGTCTCCCACGACCTGGCATCGGTGGAGGCGACGTGCACCCGCGCCGTGTGGCTGTCGGACGCTGTGGTCCGGGCCGCAGGCCCCACCAAAGAGGTGGTCACCATGTACCGCACCGCGGTGGAGAAGAACGCGACCTTGCTGAATACCAAGGATGGAGTCGTCCAGGTGCTGAAGGCCGAGCTGCGTGCCACCGATGACGGCCCGATCCGGTCCGAGTGCGAAGTGGAGGTGCGGCTCGTCCTCAATGCACCTGAGCAGTGCATGGCCGGCTTCTACATCGGGATCTCCCAGGGCACCGCCTTTCCGATGTTCGTCATCGACCACCAGGGCATGATGCCCGAGGGAGACTTCGAGTTGGTGTGCAAGCTGGGCTACCTTCCGCTCCCCAGGGGGCACTACTCGATGTGGACGGCGATCACCGGATTCCCCAAAGGGAAGAAGGACCCCTATCTGCCGTGGCAGCCATTGGTTTCCTTCGAGGCATACGGGCCGGACCGCATGGATCCCCCAGAAGGTGTCATGTCGATGACCCCGGTCTACGTGGGGGCTGAGTGGCAGATCCAGTGAGCCGGCTCACGCCGTCAGCGTCGGCCTAAGGGAAGAAGACCCGGAGTCGGATCGAGGCCTCGATCCGCCCGAGGCGCATGCCGGCCCCCCGGACCCACTCGATTCGGCGGGTGGGCTGGGCCAGCTTGGGCAAGGACACCACCAGCCACAGCCAGGCCTTCAGCGCTCCAGCCACGTCCCGACCGGCACCGGCCTTCCGATAGCGCTTGTGCAGGAGCGGCCCACACTTGCCGTAGGCGTAGGCCTGTCTGAACACGCTGCGGAAGTCGGACCGGGCCCGCTTGGCCACGACTGCGCCCGGTGCTTCGGCGAAGGTGAACCCATGGAGCTGCAGTCGCCAGCACAGATCGATGTCCTCGCCGGGCACGAACGACTCGTCGAAGCCGCCGACCTCGTCGAATGCGGCACGGCGGACCCCCAGGTTGGCTCCCAGTCCGGCGGGCAGGAAGCCGAGTTGGCGGGTGGCGGCCAGCGACGGGAGCGCCGGCGGGATCAGGTTGAGGCTCCAGAAGTCGAAGCGCCCGGCCACCAGGTCGGCGCCGCGTAGGGCGAGCACGCACGCCTCGAGCCATCCGGCCAGGACCACGTCATCGGCGTCGCAGAAGGCCAGCATGTCGCCCGAGGCCACTTCGACGCCGGCATTGCGGGCGGCGGCCGCCCCGTTCAGTCCCGACGCGTCGACCACGTGGACGTTCGGATGGAGCTTCGACCAGTCGCGGGCGAATGCCAGAGATCCGTCCGTCGAACCATTGTCGGCGATGATGACCTCCCACGGTTCGTCGCACTCCTGGGCGGCGAGCGCCCGCAGCTGCTCCTCGAGCAGCGGCATCCCGTCCCGCACGGGGACGACGACGCTGATCATGCGACAGCCGGATCGACAGTACTCGGGAGGCGTGTTGGCCCATTGACCCGACCAGAGCTCGGGCGGCGGTGGGCTGCACGGGTTTCGGGATGTCGACACGACCGCTCCTCGTGGTTGCGGGTGCGGCACGACTCCGTGCCCGGCGGCGCTGTTAGCCTAATCCCGTGATGGCCCCATGAGCCCAACGGCCAGCGGTGGGCCGGCGACCGGGCCGATCAGCGCCGCGTCGATGAACGGAGCGCCCGGCGGTGGAACGTTGTCGGCGGTGACTGCCGTGGTGCTCACCTACCGTCGGCCTCGCCTTGCCGGTGACGTCGTGCGGTCGCTCCTGGCCGACGAGTCACTCCGACCGGACCAGGTGATCGTGGTCGTCAACGGCGACGGCGGACTGGACGACCCCGAGCTCGAGGCGGCGGTGCGGATGGTCCGGTTGCCGGCGAATACCGGTCCGGCCGGTGGGTTCCGGGCCGGCCTCGAGGTCGCCACCGCCGACCCGGAATGCGAATGGGTCTACCTGTGCGAGGACGACGTCGGCCTGTTCGACCTACCGACCCCGAGGCTCGCCGACCTGGTGGCGAGGATCGGCGTGGAGTCGGCGGGCCATCCGGTCATCGGCGCCGTCGTCGCCTATGGCAGGTCGTTCGTGGGACGGGGTGCCCATACCGTCAATGTCGTGCCGGCTACAGCCGGGTTCGCTCCGGTGGACGTGGCCTGTTGGGGGGCGACCCTGGTGTCGCGGCGGGTGGTCGATGACGGCGTCCTGCCCGACCCGGACCTCTTCTTCGGGGTCGAGGACTTCGACTTCTTCTGCTCGATGCGCGAGGCCGGCTGGGAGGTGCTGGTGGACGGGCCTGCGGCACGAGCGGTGGCGTGGCAGCAGACAAACGCAGGACGCGACGAGGCCATCCGAGACGATCGCCCCAACGACGCCGCCGAGGCGTGGCGCGCCTACTACCACGCCCGCAACTCGCTCGAGCTGTCCCGGCGCCATGGCACGCCATCGTGGTTGGCGTGGCAGGTCGCGTACACGGTCAGACACCTCCAGGCCGCCCGTGGCCGATCCGAGCGCTCGGCCATCGTGCACGGATTCTGGGACGGGATCAGGGGTCGGCTCGGACAGAATCCGGCCTACGGGCGCGATGCCGGCGAGTACGACCCGCCATCGGTGCGGATAGACGGTTACTCCCGGGGCATGGTCCGTTCGAAGTTGGCATCGGACCAGGTGGTGATGGGGAACCTGGCCAGCACCCGCCGCAGGGTGACCAGCTGGTCGTCGTCCAGGCGCTTCTGCCAGGAGTCGACGACGTCGGCCGCCACCCGCCGGGTCTGGAAGCCCTCGCCGGGTGAGTCGTTCTCCACCAGGTAGCGCTCGGTGGCATCGCCCCACTCGAGTCCGAGGTCGTCGAAGAGGGTCTTGAAGGTCGTCGTCGAGTCCGTACAGAGCTGCTCGTGGGTCCGCATGTGCCACCCCGGGTTGGTGGCCAGGGCCTCCTCGAGCGCCGCGGTCAGGAAACCAGATCCGCCAGCTCATCTTCTCCACCGGGTCGTCACCGGGTGGAGGCACTTCCCATCGATCGAGGTAGCGGGCCCGGATCTCGGGACGGGACTCGAGCGTCGGGTTGCGGCCGTCCTTGATGCCCACCTCCATCCAACTGGCCAGCACGTTGCCGGGATGGCGGAGCAGCACCAGTGGCGTGATGGTGAACTCCCGGTCGATCCACTCGAGCGACAGCTGGGCGTGGATCGACTTGGCGACGACCTGCTGCGGCCTCGGTCCATGGGCCCGGGGATTTCGGGCCAGGGTGGCGGCGGCCCAGATCGTCGGATCCATCTCCCCCTCGAAGATCCGGTCCTCCGCGCCCCGACTGAGGAGGCGACGGGCCTGGCGGGAGCGCCAGCCCTCCTGGCCGCCGGCGAGGATCCATGCCCACAACCCCCGGTACGGTCCGGCTGACTGTCCGGCGGTGAGGCTCGGGTAGCGACCGAACCGGTGCTTGGCGTGGATCGCCCCGGGAAACTTGTCCTCGTTGTCGGCTTCGAGCACCTTGACCGTTCCGGGCCCGGTGCCCAGCACCCGCATCGTCCACGTCGTGCCCGAGCGGGGGAGTCCGACGATGACCACCGGGGGCCGCTGGCGGTCCGTCACCGGTCCATAGCCGCGACCGGACCGCGGATTCCTCGCCGGTTGTGCATGGTGCGCAACGCTACTCCGCACCCTGGAGGTAGTTGTCCATCGGTGTTGCGTGTGCCACCCTGATGGCATGTCGCCGCCCGCCATGGTTCGGAGGGCCCTGCGCCGCCTGCCTCCCCCTGTCCGGTCCGTGCTGCTCCATGCCCGCGGCGACTACGTGCCGTGGGAGGACGGTTTCGACTTCACCCCCCCGAGCCTCGCACCGGGCGAGCAGGTCGGGCCTCCGGACTTCGTCGGGGTGGGTGCCCAGAAGGGCGGAACGAGCTGGTGGTACGAGCTGATCCTCCAGCACCCCGGCGTGTACCAACGGGCCGGTGTCCCGAAGGAGCGCCACTACTTCACGCGGTTCTGCGTCGAACCGTTCGGTCCGGCCGAGATAGACGCTTACCAGGGCTGGTTCCCCCGGACCGAAGGCACGATCACCGGCGAGTGGACGCCCGACTACTTCGGGTACCCGTGGGTGGCGCCACTGCTGGCCGAGGCCGCCCCGGACGCCAAGATCCTGGTGCTGGTCCGCGACCCGATCGAGCGGTTCCGATCCGGTCTGACCTTCCGCCTCCGAATGGGGGCGCCGCACACATCCACCACCGTGGCCGACGCCGTGCGCCAGGGCTTCTATGCCCGACACCTGGCCCGGTTGCTGGAGTTCTTCCCTCGCCGACCAGATTCTGGTGCTGCAGTACGAGCGGTGCCGTACGGACCCGGGTGGCGAGCTCGCCAGGACCTACGGTTTCCTCGGGCTCGATCCCTTCGTGCCCGGGGAGATCCGTCGGGAGGTCAATGTGAGCGGGGCCGGGAAGGTCGAGATCGATCCGATGGCGACAGACCGGCTGGCGGACCTGTACCGGGCCGACGCTCTGGCGTTGGCTGCATCGGTTCCGTCGCTCGACCTGTCCCTGTGGCCGTGGGTCGCCGGGGTGGCCGTCGACGGCCAAGCCGTCGACGAGGGCGCGACGTCATGACCAGCGCCGGGCGCCGGTTGATCGATCTGGTGCCGGATCGGGTCCATCGGCTGGTCCCCTCGGACGTGCGGGCCGACCTTCGCCACCGAACCGGACTGCGGCGGCCGGGCGACCTCGGATTCAGACCTGTCCCGCCCGCCCCGGCGGTCGGTGAGCGGACCGGTCCGCCCGACTTCGCCGTGCTGGGTGCCACCGACGCCGGCGGCTCGTGGTGGATGTCGTTGGTCGCCGACCATCCCGACGTAACCCCGGGTCACCGGTCGACGACGTCGCCCACTTCTTCGCGCCCTACTGCACCGAGCCGTTCGGTCCGGCCGAGATAGCCGGATTCCATGCCTGGTTCCCCCGCCGGCCCGGTCGGATCATCGGGTACTGGTGTCCGGACGGGGTGGCCCATCCGTGGATCCCGCGGCTGTTGGCGACGGCCGCACCAGATGCCCGGGTGCTCGTGATGGTCCGGGACCCGGTGGAGCGGCTACTCGACGGCCTCGACCGGACGGTCGATCAGCGCCCGCCCCATGTCGGGTCCTATCTGTCCGACGCGGTGGAGCGCGGGTTCTATGCGGACCAACTCGAGTCGGTTGTACAAGTCCTACCCGGCTGATCAGGTCCGCGTCCTGCAGTACGAGCAGTGTGTCGCCGACCCGGCCGGATCGCTGATCCGGACGTTCGAGTTCCTGGGCGTCGACCCCTCCGCACCGGTCCCGGCCCCTCGACCCGCCGTTCGCGCCGTCAGGCCGGGCGGCCGAGCGCCTCGACCGGTCCACCCGCGATCGGCTCCGGGATCTGTACTCGGCCGACGCCGAGGCCGCTTCGGGACCTGGTTCCCGACCTCGACCTGGGGCTCTGGCCCGGTGTCGGTGCGCCCGGTTGAGTTACGCCCGTCACACGGAGTCCACCAAGAATTTCGTGCGGTGAAGGACACCTTCGGCGCTAGGGTTGTCCCGTGGTGAGTCGGGGGGAGCAATCGGGGGACGGGGGAGGATTGCTGCCTGCCCTCGTGCTCGAACGCCTGCGGTGTCCGACCTGCGGCAAAGACGTCACCGCCCTTGCCGACGGCGCCGGGGTCGAGTGCGGGTCGGGCCACCGGTTCGACCGCCGCGACGGGGTGCTCGACTTCTCCGACGTGGCCAGTCCGCAGGGCTCGACCGAGCGCACGTTCGCCAGTTTCGGCTACGAGTGGAACGCGTTCGACGAGGTGCGGGACGAGGACGAGTCGCTCGCAGAGATCTACTTCCGGGATGTGGACCTCGAGAGCCTGCGGGGCAAGGTCGGCCTCGATGCCGGCTGCGGCAAGGGCCGCTTCACCCGGTTCCTGGCCGAGTACCTCGACGCCGAGGTGGCCCTCGACGGCTCGTCGGCGGCCGAGGCCGCGGCGCGCGCAATCTGGCCCGCTATCCGGGGGTGGCGGTGGTCCGCTCCGACCTGCGGGATGCGCCATTCGCACCGGAGAGCTTCGACTTCATCTCCAGTCTCGGCGTCCTCCACCATCTCGACGATCCCTTCGCCGGCTTCGAACGTCTGCTCACGTACCTGGCACCCAACGGTCAGGTCCTGCTCTATCTCTACAGTCGCCCCGATCGGATCAACCTCCGATCGATCGGCCAGTCGTGCTCGGCCGCCCTGCGCACCCTGACCACCCGGATCTCCCATCCGGCACTCAAGCGCCTGTCGACCCCGGTGGCCGCCGCCCTCTACTGGGGGCTCGTGGTCCCGGGGGCATGGGGCGAGAAGCACGACGTCGGATCACTGGCCGGACTGCCGATGGACTCCTACCGGGGGGAGCCGTTCCGCAGTCTGGTCCTCGACACGTTCGACCGACTGAGCGCACCGGTGGAGCACCGCTATGTGTGGAGCGATCTCCAGCCCTGGTTCGACTCCACCGGCCTCGTCGTCGACGCCGCCCGCGACGAGAACGGGCTGGTTCATCCTGGCCCACCGGCCGTGATCGGATCCGGAGGATGAACATCGTCACCGATCCCGAGTTGGACGCCATGGCCGTCGTGCTCACCTACAACGCGCCGGAGTCCCTGCGCCGGTGCCTCGCCTCTGTGGCCGCGCAGACGCTCCGGCCCAAGGCGGTACTGGTGGTCGACAATGCCAGCACGCCACCGGTCGATCCGGCGAACTTCCCTCCGGGCTGCCCGCCGGTGACGCTGGTGCGGTCGGAGTACAACGGAGGACCGGCCGGCGGGTACGCCATCGCCCTCGAGAAGTTCCTGACCACTCCGCACCGGCACGCCTGGGTATTGGACGACGACATGCGCCCGGATCCCGACTGCCTCGAGCGGTTGTGGGTGGTGGCCGCCAAGGAACCGGAGCGGTCGTTCGTGTTCCCGGTCAGCTACCAGCCCGACGGGTCGTTCGGGGCCTGGCCGTCGTGGTGCGGCTTCCTGGCCGCTCGAGAGATCATCGAACAGGTGGGTCTGCCGATGGCCGACCTGTTCTGGTGGGCCGAGGACACCGAGTACCTGCAGTGGCGGATCCCTCAAGCGGGCTACCCGATGCGGGTGGTCGGCGATGCCAGAGTGCATCACGAGGCCATCCGCCAGGGCCACGGCGTCCCGGTGTGGAAGTACTACTACGAGGCTCGGAACATGCTCTACCTGCACCTGCATGTGAAGAAGCGGGTGGGCTACTACCCCCGCAACATCGCCAAGCTGTTCGGCCGGGCCATCCTGCGCGAGCCGGAAGGCCGGGTCATTCGCCTGCAGGCCATGGGACGCGGGCTCTACGACGGTGCCCGGGGTCGGCTGGGCACCCAGTTCCCCATCGAGTCGATGCAGGAGCGCAAGACCTGATCGGGTAGTAGCAGACCCGTGGTCAGTCGCGTTGGGTGCGCACGAACTCCAAGCCGGCGACGAGCTCGTCCTCGACCGTCGAAGGTCGCGTTTCGAACTCCTCCCACCGTGTCGCCCGGGATCCGAAGACGAACCGGTGGTGGTGCCCGAGCGACAAGGACATCAGCGTGTAGTGCGGGAATACGTTCGGCGTGGGTGAGATCTCCACGACCAGCGCCCTGTTCGCGAACAGCAGGTTGGTCAGACCTGCACCATGAGCGCCCACGACTGCCTCCGCGTCATAGAACAGTGCTGCCTGATCCAGGAAGGAGAGCTTCTCCAGTTCTACGGCGCGGAATCCGTGACGATCGAGCATCCGGAGCAGATCCTGTTCATTGGTCAGTCTGCGCATGCCCCGCCGCACGATGTACAGCCGCTCCGATCGGCGCGGGGGTCGATCGGGCAACACGGCGCCGCGCAACTGATCCAGATACCAGGTCGGAAGCCATCCGCTGTACCTCCACGCCGGGAAGGTCGGCAGCACGAACTGCTCGGCGCGGACAAGATCTGACGACTCCAATTGGCGCAAGGAGACGTTCGGCGGCAATAAGCGGTCCAAGACAAGCTGTTCCACGGGGGAGAGTGGCTGGTGGTAGAGCACCTCCACGCCGGTCGATGACAGCGGGCCCAACCCGAACGCGCAGACTCGCGCCAGATTGTCGACGAGCGAGTGGTAATAGTTGCGGCCCGGCGAGCGGAGCAGCGAAGTGATGCGGCCGACCGAAGATGGTCGGAGCTTGGCGAGGTGGCCGAACAGATGGTCCGGCTTCAGGGCGGCGTTGAGGGACTCGGCGCCGGTATTGACCGACTCCGCCACGATCTTCCGCGATCGCCTCGACAGAACGACTCCGTCCGCCGGAGCTACGAGCGCATTGGTGAGGAACCACGCCTGCATCGGACGAGTGGCGGTCGGGGCCGAGCGAACCCCGGTGGATTCGGGTTCCAGTGGAATGTCCTGCAGGGTGACACCATTCCAAGGGTCGCCTCCGGTCAGTGCGATCGGGTAGGCACCTGGCACGATGTCGGCCGCCGGTGCCGGAGCGAATACCCGTCCGAGGAGCGCGGCCCGAACTGCCCGTTGCGATTTCCGGTGGAACGAAGTCAGAGCCTCACGTTGGCGCGATGTGCTCGAGGGATCGTTTGGCATCGGAACCAGTGGGATCAGCCTACCTATGTCCGGGCCAGCCTTTGGACGATACCGATGACCCGATCCTGATCCACCTCGGACAGGGCCGACCCGGACGGCAGGCACAGACCTTGGGCGAAGATGGCGGCCGACACCGAACCGCCGACGACCGACTCCCCGGCGAACACCGGCTGCAGGTGAAGCGGCTTCCAGGTCGGTCGGGCCTCGATGTCCTGCTCCTCGAGTGCCAGGCGGACTGCCTCTCGATCGGCGCCGAACTGTTCGGGATCGATCGTCACGCAGGTGAGCCAGTAGTTCGGTTCCCCGTAGTTCGGCAATGGGCATGAACTCGACGCCGGCGATGTCCTCCAGCGCTGTCCCGGTAGCGGGCGTTGATGGCCCGGCGCCTGACGATGTGACTGTCGAGGCCGGCCAGCTGGGCTCGTCCCAGGGCGGCCAACAGGTTGGACAGTCGGTAGTTGTAGCCGATGGTGGTGTGTTCGTAGTGGGGGAACGGATCCCGGGCCTGGGTGGCCAGATACCGAGCGCGGGCCGCCTCGTCCGCCGACTCGGACACCAGCATGCCGCCCCCGCTGGTGGTGATGATCTTGTTGCCGTTGAACGAGAACACGCCGAAGCGGCCGAACGAACCGGCCTGGCGGCCGCGGTAGGTGCCACCGAGCGCCTCGGCCGCGTCTTCGACCAGGGGCACGCCGTGCCGTTCGCAGGCTGCCAGCAGCCGGTCGTAGTCACAGGTCTGGCCATAGAGGTCGACGGTGACCACGGCGGCCGGGCTTCGGCCGGCCGCGGCGCGGCGGTTCAGCTCTTCGGCCAACAAGTCGGGATCGATGGTCCAGGTGTCGCTGTCGCAGTCGACGAAGACCGGGGTGGCACCCAGGTAGACGACGGCGTTGGCGGTGGCCACGAAGGTGAACGACGGGACCAGGACGTCGTCGCCCGCCTGCACCCCCGACAGGAGCAGGGCGAGATGGAGGGCTGCGGTCCCGCTCGACAGGGCGACGGCGTGCGCCACTCCGACCCGAGCTGCGAACTCCTCCTCGAAGGCGTCCACGTGGGGCCCGAGGGGGGCGATCCAGTTGGAGTCGAAGGCCTCGAGGAGCATCCGTCGCTCCTCTGGGCCCACCTCGGGCGGAGACAGGTAGACACGGGTCACGATGCGACCTCCTGGTCGGGGGAGAGGGCGCCAGCCAGGCCGGCGGCGACGATGAGTGCGACTCCGCCGCCGATGTCGACGGCGATGGCGGCGGTCAGCGACCCGTGGTGGTAGGCGAGCACGGCACCGATGGTCAGGATGCCCTGGGCGCAGATGTAGGCGGCGCTGGCCGACAGGCGCGGCCATCCCCGAGCGACCAGCCGGTCATAGGGGTGCCCGCGGTCACCCGACAGGATCGACCGGCGACCCCGCAAACGGCGGATCACCGCGAAGGCCACCTCGGCGGCCGGTATGGCCACCAGGACCAGCGAGGCCACCCCGACCGACGTCGCCGCTCCGGGCTGCCACGAGAAGGCGACGAGGATGGTGAGGGCGGTGCCCAACAGGTAGGACCCGCCGTCTCCCAGGTAGATCCGGGCCGGGGGACGGTTGTACACCAGGAAGCCGATCAGGGCGGCGGCCAATGCGATGGCGGTCAGGTGACCGCTGTCCGCCAGGGGGGAGCCCAGGATCACCGCGAAACCGACTGCGGCCACGGCCACGGTCCCACCGGCCAGCAGGTCGAGCCCGTCCATCAGATTGACTCCGTTCACCAGGAGCGCGGTGAGGGGTATGAGGGCCACTGCGCTGAGCCACCCCGGGGCGTGAACCGGACAGCTGACGACAACCAACTACCCCGATGGCCAGCTCGCCCACCAGCCGCATCGGCGCCGGAAGCGAGAACCGGTCGTCGGCGACGCCCAGCACCAGGGCAATGGCCAAGGGGACCAGGACCGATGGTCGGGTACCCGCGACACCGACGGCCAGTCCGGCGAAGACGGCCACACCACCGAGATAGGGGACGGCCCGGGTCTGTTCCTTGAGCTCGCCCGGCCGGTCCATGATGCCCGTACGTCGGGCTACGACCATGGCCACCGGAGTGAGTGCCAATGTCACCACGAAGGCCGCCAGGGCGACCACCCACCCATTCATGACGACGGTGGGCCCGGATCGTCCCCCGGACCGGAAGGTCCCACTGCATGACGACGGACGTCGTGCCGGAGTGCAGCTCGAAGGTCCCGTCCGGTTGGAAGCCACAACGACGGTAGAGGGCCAGGGACAGGCTCGTTGTCCTGGGCGATCACGGTGTACACCTCTGATTTGCCCCCGGCGACCACGGCGTCGACGAGCCCGAGCACCAGTTGGCGGCCCAGACCCTTGCCTTGGCTTCCCCCGTCGACGGCCATGGCCAGGATCTCCGGACCGCGCCCGACCCCGGGTCCGGTCGACGAGCCGTGCCGAAGAGTCTCCAGTGACCTTGCGCCAGGTACGGATCAGCGGTCCGATGGTGCCCAGGGCCGCGCCCACGCTGTCGTGGAGCAGGAACTGGCGGTAGAGGCCGCTGGTGGGGTCGGCGCTGGCGATGTACCCGACCACCTTGCCGGATCCGGTGGGGCGGCAGCCGATCCCCGCTCCGCTTCGACGGCGACGAGGAGGAATCCGCCGTCCCACAGCACGACCCGGCGATAGAGGCGCTCGAGGAAACGGGGCCCGAGATAGGAGAGGAATCCGGTCGAGATCTGCTCGGCGTGGAGCCGGGCCGCCACGGTCGCATCCTCGACCGTCCCGCTCCGGATCAGGTAGGGGGACGCTGATACCTCGTCACCCGCCACGGACGTCCTCCCCAGGTCCCCGGGCGGCATCGTCGGCACATGCGGGCGGGCCTACCTCCGTCGTGGTCCCCATGGTCGAACGCTCCGAATCCGTGCAGCCGGGTAGTGCAGCCCTGCCGTCGACTCAGTGCCGATTTCGGGCGCACTGGCCTCACGGGCGCACGGCTCCACCAGGAAAGATCCAGTGTAGGACGCCCAAGTGCAGGTGGGCGTGCCCTTGTGCATGGGAGCACAACCCGAAGTGCCCTCTTTTCGTTAGGTTCCCCATCAGGTAAGTTGGTCAGCTATGGACTCAGGGCAGGGAAGCGCGGTCAAGGGGCAATACCAGTTGTCGCACCTGCGGTCGATCGAGGCCGCCTCCATCCACATCATCCGTGAGGTTGCCGCCGAATTCGAGCACCCGGTGCTCCTGTTCTCGGGAGGCAAGGACTCGGTCATCATGCTCCGACTGGCCCAGAAGGCCTTCTTCCCGGGGCGGATACCGTTCCCGGTGATGCACATCGATACCGGTCACAACTTCCCCGAGGTCCTGGAGTTCCGCGACCGGATGGTGGCCGACCTCGAGGCGACCCTGGTCGTGGCCTCGGTGCAGGAGTCGATCGACGCGGGCCGATCCACCGAGGAGTCGGGTAACGACCCGTCCCGCAACCGCCTCCAGACCCGCACCCTGCTCGACGCCATCAACGAGCGGAAGTTCGACGCCGTGTTCGGTGGTGCCCGGCGCGACGAGGAGAAGGCACGGGCGAAGGAGCGGGTGTACTCCTTCCGTGACGAGTTCGGCCAGTGGGACCCGAAGAACCAGCGACCCGAGCTGTGGTCCCTCTACAACGGGCGGCACCGACCCGGGGAGCACATCCGGGTGTTCCCGATCTCGGACTGGACCGAACTCGATGTGTGGCAGTACATCGGCGAGGAGCAACTCGATCTCCCATCGATCTACTACTCGCACCGGCGCGAGGTCTTCCGTCGTGACGGCATGCTCCTGTCGACCGGCCCGTACGTGACACCCCGTGACGACGAGGAGCAGTTCGAGGCCACTGTCCGGTACCGGACCGTCGGCGACATGACCTGCACCGGGGCCGTCGAGTCGTCGGCCACGACGGTGGACGACATCATCCTCGAGGTGGCCGCATCCCGGCTGACCGAGCGCGGGGCGACCCGGGCGGACGACCGGGTCAGCGAGGCCGCCATGGAGGACCGCAAGCGCGAGGGTTACTTCTGATGGAACTACTCCGGTTCGCCACCGCCGGCTCGGTCGACGACGGCAAGAGCACACTGATCGGCCGTCTGCTCTACGACTCGAAGGCGATCTTCGAGGACCAGCTCGAGGCCGTCGAACGGGTCTCGGTCCAGCGTGGCAACGACTACACCGATCTGGCTCTGCTGACCGACGGACTGCGGGCCGAGCGCGAGCAGGGCATCACCATCGACGTCGCTTACCGCTACTTCGCCACCCCGGCCCGCAAGTTCATCATCGCCGACACCCCCGGGCACGTGCAGTACACCCGGAACATGGTCACCGGAAACTCGACCGCCGACCTGACCATGGTGCTGGTCGACGCCCGCAAGGGCATCGTCGAGCAGACCCGCCGTCACGCCTTCCTGGCCTCACTCCTGCGGGTGCCGCACCTTCTGGTCTGCATCAACAAGATGGACCTGGTCGACTTCGACCAGGGGATCTTCGACGCGATCTGCGCCGAGTTCACCGCGTTCGCCAGCCGACTCGACGTGACCGACCTGACCTTCATCCCGATCTCGGCCCTCCAGGGCGACAACGTGGTGACCCGGTCGGCCAACATGGACTGGTACCAGGGCACATCCCTGCTCCACCATTTGGAGACGGTCTACATCGCATCGGACCGGGACCTGATCGACCCCCGGATGCCGGTGCAGTGGGTCATCCGTCCCCATGCCGCCGAGTACCACGACTACCGGGGCTACGCCGGCCGTATCGACGGTGGTGTCTTCCGCCCGGGCGACGAGGTGATGGTCCTGCCGTCGGGGCTCACCACCACCATCGCCGCCATCGACACGTTCGAAGGACCGGTCGAAGAGGCCTTCGCCCCGATGTCGGTGACCATGCGACTGGCCGACAACATCGACGTGTCCCGGGGCGACATGATCTGTCGACCACACAACAAGCCGGTCGTCGGCCAGGACCTCGAGGCCATGGTGTGCTGGATGACCGAGAAGCCGCTGAAGGTCGGCGACTTCCTCATGCTCAAGCACACCACCCGGTGGGTGCGTGCCGTCGTGCGCGACCTGCACTACCGGCTCGATGTGAACACGCTGCACCGTGACGAAGGCGCGACCACCCTCACCCTCAACGACGTCGGGCGGGTGGCGCTGCGGGTGACCCAGCCGCTGTTCTACGACCCGTACAGCAGGAACCGGTCGACCGGGTCGTTCATCCTGGCCGACGAGGGCTCCAATGTCACGTCCGGGGCCGGCATGCTGCTCCGCCCCAACTGACTCAGGCCCACGTGTCGCCGGCCACCAACATCACCTGGCACGAAGGCGACGTGTCCCGGGCCGACCGGGCGGCCCGTACCGGCGGCGCAGGGGCCACCTTGTGGTTCACCGGGCTGTCCGGATCGGGCAAGTCGACCGTGGCCACGGCCGTCGAGCGTCGCCTGGTGGCCGACGGGCGCGCCGCCTACCGACTCGACGGCGACAACCTGCGGACCGGGATCAACGCCGATCTCGGGTTCAGCCGAGACGATCGTCTGGAGAACTGCCGCCGGGTGGCCGAGGTGGCCCGCCTGTTCGCCGATGCCTCGCTGGTGTCGGTCGTGGCCATCATCAGCCCCTACGCCGAGTCGCGCGACCTGGCCCGACGGATCCACGCCGAAGCGGGCTTGACCTTCCTCGAGATCTTCATGGCCACCCCGGCGGCCGAGTGCGCAGTACGCGACCCGAAGGGCCTCTACGCCAAAGCCAGCGCAGGCTCACTCGACTCGTTCACCGGGATCGACGATCCCTACGAGGTGCCCCAACACCCGGATCTGGCCATCGAGCCGAGTACATCGGTGGACGATGCGGTCGACCTGGTACTGGCAGCGCTCGACCGGGCCACCGCCTGAGCTGGCCGTTTCCGATCAGTAGTGGTTCGGCGTCGCCTCGACGATGAACTGGTAGCCGAACATCGTCGGCCACAGCGTGACCAGGAAGTGGTCGAGGAGGCGGACGATGCGGCCCCCGGCGCCCTCGAGGCCCAGGGCGTCGAGCGGCAGGCCGACCGGCTCCATGCGGCGCACGGTGAACCCGCTCCGCTCCACCAGCTTGCGGATGCTGCGGCGGGTGAAGAACCGCAGGTGTGTGGCGTCGAGGATGCCCCGCTGGTCGTAGTCGAACATTCCGAGTGTCGCCCGTGACCTCGGGTACCAGTGGCCGATATTCGGCACGCACAGCATCACCGAGCCCTCGGGGTTGAGCACGTCCTTGCACTCCTCGAGCAGCGCTTCCGGCTTGCCGAGATGCTCCAGTACGTCGGCCATCAGCACGAGGTCGAACCCGGTGCCGACCTCAGGCGGGATCCCTTCGGTCAGGTCGGCCTTGTAGAAGGCGCTCATCCGCTCGGTCGCAGCGGGAAAATCGTGCCTGTCGACGCCCACCACGTGATGACCCATCTCCTGGAGACGCTCAGCGAGCTGGCCACTCGAGCAGCCCAGGTCGAGGATCTTGGCCGGCGCCCGGGCCGCCATCATGGTGGAGATCCGTCCGTGCGAGCTGTCCTCGGAGGGCTTGAGTTGGTACTCCTCATTGAGGCTGATCCGGCTGCCGTCACCGAAGCCGGCCTTCTGCAGACGGTAGGAGATGACGTCCTTGGTCACGTCGGCGGCGTAGCCCATCCCGTCGACGTAACAGATCTCGTCCCCGTAGTAGGTCGGGATCGGGACCTCGGCGATCCGCATGCCGGCGTCGTGGAGCTGGATGATGATCTGGGTGTCGAAGTTGAACCCGTCAGAGTTCCTCTCGAACGGAATCCGCTTGAGGGCTTCGACGGAGTAGGCGCGGTAGCCCGAGTGGAACTCGGTCAGTTCGGTGCCGAGTGCTGCGTTCTCGAATCGGGACAGGATCCGATTGCCGACGTACTTGTAGAGCGGCATGCCACCCTTGCGGGCCGCTCCTTTGATCATGATCCGGGAGCCGAACACGGCGTCGGCCTCGCCCTTGAGCAGCGGCTCGAGCAATTCGGGCATCGACTCGGGGGCGTACTGTCCGTCGCCGTGGAGCATGACGATGATGTCCAGGCCGTGCTCGATGGCCAGGTTGTAGCCGACTTTCTGATTTCCGCCGTAGCCGAGGTTCTTCGGCTGGCGGATGAGGGTGATCGGGAGTTCGGACACCTGCTGGTAACCGAGGCCGACCAGGTAGGTGGAGTCCTGGCTGTGGTCGTCGCTGACGATCACCTCCTCGATCTCCCCGCGGACGCCTTCGGGGATACGGTCGAGTGTCTTGGCGAGGGTGGTGGCGGCGTTGTAGGCCACCACCAGGACCCCGATCCGCTTTGATTTCTTTGCCATCAGGTCCTCCACACCCCCAGCGAGCCGTGTCCAACCCCGACGGGTGGTCACCCGGGCACGATCATAGGGGCAGGTGCAACTCTACGGAAATGACGGGATCCCAGGCCGGTCAGGGTCGCACCAACCGTCTCCAGGCGGCACCCTGGCATGGCATCAGTCCCTGGTGAAGTGGTGCTGCAAAATCCACCAACTCTTCAGGGCGATTGGGGTTATGGGTACAGTCTGGCTCATGAAATGGGTCTGGATCATCCTTCTGATCATCATCGGGATCATTGCGGCAATATTTGCCTTCGAGTACTTGACCGTGGGGATCGGTCATCTCCCGAGTTGGGTCCCCGGACACCGGACCCCGATATCTGTTCCCACAAGTGGCAAATGTCCGGACGGTTGGCACAAAAATGGCAGTTTCTGCTACAAGAGGGGCCGCAAACGACCGACCGGGTTCGTCGCCGTCGGCGTCGCCGTCGTCGCCTTTGGGGGTGCCGGATGGCTGATCTACAAGAATCAGCGGGACGCCAAGGCCGTGGCGGAGACAAGTGCCAACTGAATATTCGAATACGATTGGGGTTATGGATACAGTCTGGCTCATGAAATGGGTCTGGATCATCCTTCTGATCATCATCGGGATCATTGCGGCGGTATTCGCCTTCGAGTACTTGACCGTGGGGATCGGTCATCTTCCGAGCTGGGTCCCGGGACACCGGACCGCCATATCCGTTCCCACGAGTGGCAAATGCCCGGACGGGTGGCACAAAAATGGCAGTTTCTGTTACAAAAGGGGCCGCAAGCGACCGACCGGGTTCGTCGCCATCTCCGTCGCCGTCGTCGCCTTTGGGGGTGCCGGTTGGCTCATCTATAAGAATCAGCGGGCCACCCATGCCCTGGAGACGGGTGCCAACTGAATATTCGGACCGACGCCCTTCCCTCGTTCGTGATCCGTGGCCTACCTCTGGTGGATCGGAGAGACCTGTGACTGCAAAGTCGGCCGATTTCGTCCGATTTCAGCGAAGCCCCGATTGGCGTCGCCAGCAGGGCCCTCGGATACAGGAAACCATCAGAGATGTCTTCGAGCTGATTCTGCTCACCGCTTGAAACCGCCGAACGATTGCCACCGAAGCCACTTGACTTGGGCCGCCATCCAAGAAAAGGTACCTGCGTCATGACCCAAGCCAGCGAAGAAGAAATCACAGAAGATCATGTGGAGGTGACTCCTCGCGCCAACTACGGCCTGGGAGTGATCGTCGTCTTTGCTGCATGGATTACCGGACGATTCGTCGTGACCGTCAGCTCCTCGGCTCGAGCGTGGGACTTCAATACCCGCAATTGGATCCGGTGGGACAGTTTCAACTATTTGTCGATCAGTGCCCACGGTCGAACATTGGGAGCATGCTTTTCCCCTGGGTTTCCGGCGTTCCCTGGATCAGGGCACTGGTGCGGTACGGCTGGATGGCTTCCGGGCTATCCGCTGGCGATCAGTTTGGTCCATGTTTTGGGGATTCCTGCCGATACGGCCAGCCTGCTGTCTGTCGGCCGTCTTCCTCATCGGAGCTCTCGGAGTCATCTGGTATGGGTGGGCACGTGATCTGAATCCGTGGCGGTCCTACCTGCTGCTTGTCATCGTCGCGGTGTTTCCGGGAGCCGTCTACAACTACGCCGCGTATCCAACGTCACTCGCGCTCCTCGGACTGGTGATAGCGATCCTCGCCGCATCTCGAAGTCATTTCGCAATCATGGGTGTTGCGGCCGCGATTGCCGTCATTTCGTACAGCACGGCCACATTTGCGGTCGTGGGACTCGTGGCAGCCATCGTGGTACTCGGTTGGGGTGTGAGTCGTCGTGAAGCGCTCAGGCGAGCGGTATGGGGCGCCGTGGCCTTTGCCCCGCTGGTAATTCTGAGTATCCACGACGCGATAACCCTGGGTCACTGGAACGCATACCAACTCGTCCAGAGCCCGAAGCGCAAAGAATTCGAGTTCCCTGGAACGCAGCTCTATGACTTCATCGTTCAAAGAACGACGACCGTCCAGCTACTCGTGGGACACCATGGCGCAATTGTCATGGCGGTTCAGGCGGTGCTCGCTTGCTGCCTGGTAGTGGCTGCATGTGTGTTGGGATTCCGCCGGTGGTCTCGATCGGGCAGATCCACGCTTGACTTATTCCCCGCGGCAGTGGGTGCATCGGCACTGGTCTTGATGTCATTGAGTGGTGCTGGATCTATCTGGCCCCGAGGGATTGTCCTGGCCGTTCCCTGTGTGGTCGGCTTTCGCCGATTGCCAACGTGGCTTCTCTTTGCACTTGCCCTCGTCATTTCGGTGGTGACTGCACTGATGTCGGCGTACTTCTTCAGAAACACCCTTGCTTAAGGCCAACCTCGACATGACGGAAGCTCACTTGCCGACGGCAGCTGACCACATGGAGTCACTGATGGCACATCGTGCCAACTCCGCTCCACAACGACGGCATTACTCGACTCCCAGGCTGCCATTGAGCCAGGTCCCTCCTCGCAGAGCATCGAGAGCAATCTGGGCGGGTCACGGCGCAAAGGCTACGGCATCAGCCGATCGCTGACAGTGGCGATTTCCTCTCCGATCACCAATTCCCACGTGTTGGTCAAATGGATCTCATCGGCCAGTCCATCGCGGTAGTCCGAGTGAGTCGATCTCGACCACATGGAGGGTTTCCCGCCACCCAGTCGTCCGCGCTGCGCACCTCAGCATCTCCCTGCTCGACGGTTGCACAGGGTTCGACTGAGCATTCGGAGTTCGATTCCCACATCGATGTCAGGCTGGCCAGGGACTCTTTCACCAGCACGATCGGAGTCGCTGCGTTCATGGGGAGATCAGTGCGCAAGGCTAAGATGAATGCGGTGAGATTCCATTGATACGCGTCTGCCATAGAAGGGCTCTCGGCGTCGGTCTCTCCCTGGTACCAGGCAATTGCTCCGATGGTGTCGAGTCGCCCCTTCTTGGCGTCGTGGGCCATGGTTGCCTCCACGTCGGCGACCATGGCCAGGAAGATCCCGGCCGGCTCGTCGGGGTTCCAGTTGACGGCGAGACTCGAACCGCCAAGCGTGGCCTTCACGATGCTGATCGGCTGTCCGGTGTCGGCGAATTCTTGGCGAGCCCAACCGATCTCCGGCCCGAAGATCTGGTGATCGGGGGTCAGCCAGTTCTCAATCTGAGGTGTGTCCAACGGGAGCTGGCCCGTCGGCCCCCCTCCCTTGACCGCGTCAACATTCCACGCCGGCCAACTGAGTGTCGAGAGAGAATCGGCCGCTGTGACGTAGGGCGCAGCCAGATAATAAATTCCTGTCACTGGATCTGTGGCGTAGGATTCGGCACCCATCGCGTTCGACTGGCCGGCCAGAATCGCCAAAATTCGATGCGGGACTGGTTGGGTGAGTGCGGAAGGAGCCGAAGCCGCCGTCCCGATGGACGCAGTGACTTCATATCGCCATGGAGTCGACGAGGTGTCCGAGATCGTGCACTCGGTCATTCCGACGACCACGCAGCTTTGTCCAGCGGGAACAGACGTGACTGAGAAGGTGACGCCGGCCTTAGGGTGGTCGTGCCAGGAAACCGTGACCGCCGCCATGCCGGGCTTTACCTTCACGTCAGTGGGGATGGCCGGCGTCGCGGATCCAGATGAAGGCGAAGCAGCTGCCGCGAGCGGGAGCGCCGAAGCGCCCGAGGTCGCCGCAAGCACAACAAAGCACGCCATTCCGCCCAGCCGCCACACACCCTAATAATAAACCTTCCGGAGTTTCCATGCACCTGTGAACCCGCATGGTTGCCGTCATCGGAGTCTGTCCATTTACGACATGCGGTGGGGAAACTGAAGCGGACGGGCGTGGGCTAGGGACGAGATGGCTGTAGCCCGATGGCCTGGCTCAGCACGTTGGAGAGGTGGCGCGCGTAGGTGGCAGTGACGTGGGCTTGGTCCCAGCCGACGATGTATTGGCCAACTACCGCTGTGCAGGTGGCCGAGCAGAACCACGGTGTCGTATTGATATAGCCGGCGCCGGTTTGCGATGCAGCAGCCTGCTCACTGGCCAGGTATGGCGACACAGCCTGCACGGCCGGCGTCGAGCAAGCCTGTATGTCGTCAGGGTGGATTGAGAGACAAACGGGCGGCGACTGATCCAGGCGCGGTGTATCGCCGAGCACCAGTGTTCGAACGGCGGAGCGCTCGGAAAGGGTAAGTAGATTGTTCAGGCCCGCCTGCCATTGCGAGGTGGTGAATGCTGGGGTGGTGACGCTGTGAGCTGAAGGCCTGCGGTAGTAGCTGCCGTCTCGCTGCGTAATCACTAACAAGTCGGGTCGATTCCGCGATAGCCACCACTGCACCCATCGGTGCCATGTAGTGCAGACCTGGTATGGCTGCCCCGGCCGGCCCCAACCCCCCGGATTAGTCACCACGACGAGGGAGGCCGGGCAATCCAACTTGGAGAGAACTACCAGGCGCCAGCCAGCTTGGCGGGCGATGGGATCAAGCGCGGGGATCCACATCGAGGCATGCGAGTCGCCATAGACGACCATTAGTTTGGCACCGTGCGGGTCACCCAAAGTGCAAATCGGCTCAATCGACTCCGGAATGAATGCGACACAGCCAAGTTTGTATCCCGGATACTTCAGCACCGTGTCGGTCGCTGCGTCCGTTAGCGGAGGCTGCAGCCCCGGCGGGAGGGAGCGGATGCGAGGTGCGGCAGCTACCTGGGCTAGGACGACTGGCTCACTTGGTGCCGTTGCCAACTGTCTGGAAACCGACCCTGTCGACGAGGTCGTAGAAACGACAATCGCGAGTGACAAGAGGATGACCGTGCCACCCACGGCCGCTCCGGCGGCAATGAGAGTCGTGCGCCTGGGCAGATGTGAGTGGCGAACTGGCTGCTCGACGAACCGATAGCTCACCATGGATAGCCCGACGGCCACTGCTACCAGGAGCAAGTTTGATCCCAGCCCGAGTGATGTCTTTCCGACCCGCTCGGCGGCGATGACCAGCAAAGGCCAATGCCAGAGGTAGAGCGAGTATGAGCGGGCTCCAAGCCATTGGAAGGGGGAGAGACCGAGTAGCCGTTCTGCTCCGGCAGTTGGAGCGGTCATCCCACCGGCGATGACGGCTGCTGTGCCCAACACTGGGAGGGCCGCGAAGGCTCCCGGATATGGGGTCCCGGACCCGTAGGCCACCGCGCTGATCGCCACGCTAACGAGACCAACCCATGACAAGACGCGGCCACACGCGCATTGAGGTAACGCAACCTGGTGGTGGCGAGGGCCACAAGCGCTCCAATGGCCAGCTCCCAGGCACGGGTGAACGGCGAGAAGTACGCCGTGGTCGGCTGAGTGGACGTCTGCGCCACCGACAGGGCAAAGGAGGCGGCTACAACGACTGCAAGGCCGACCCAGAGGATGAGGGATGCTTCGGCCTGCCGGTGGCGACGGCGGAGGGCGAGGACGAAGAGCGCCGGATATACGGCATAGAACTGTTCTTCGACCGCTAACGACCAGTAATTCAGGAGCGGGGAAGGAGGGGAAGATGACACGAAGTAGTCGGTGCCAGTCTGTGCAAAGTGAAAGTTTGCCAAGAAGACCGCCGCCCACCGACCAGCATCTGCCGATGCATCACCTCCCACCGGGCCGAGGAAGACGTAGGCGCCGACAACCGTGACCAGAATTACCAGTGTGGATGCAGGGAGTATGCGTCGGACTCTCCACGCGTAAAAGCCGAGAATCGAGGTTGTTCCTCCCACGACTCGCTCACGCAGTAAGGCACCGGTGATGACGAATCCGGAGATGACGAAGAAGACATCGACGCCGACGTAGCCGCCTCGCGTAAGCGGGACCCCGGCGTGATAGAGCACCACCAGAGCAACGGCCAGTGCCCGAAGGCCCTGAACATCGGGGCGGAATCTCCGGTCTCCCGGTGCTGTCCCGATCTCGTTGCCAGACACCAAGGTGCGATCGTGAACGCCTACCCCTCCGTCACCCTCCACCGCTCCAGTATTGCCGAGCGGGGGAGACTCGGGTTCTCGCCTCACGTCGATTCATGAATCCGAGCCAAATGGGCGAACCTTTCTTTGTTCGCCCCCCGCCCGTCGGATTGAGTGGACCGCTACACCAGAGCCCCCGTGAAGAACACCTTCGAGATCAGCATGGTTGTCGTTCCCACCACCAGTAGCAATGCGATCATGAGTGGCATCGGCCACCGGCGCAGGCAGACGACGCACGGAGCGGCCAGAACAATGCTCCGGTTCCATGCCCCGCTGTTCGCCGTGTGGAATAGGATCACCAAGGTGACGACGAGACCGGCAAGCGCAGGGTAGATGTCTGCAGGATCGCGCTTCCCGATCCGCCAGTTCGAGGCCACCAACAAAGTGGTCCATCCGGACAGTCCGACGGCCACGGCGCCCTGGACCGACAAGACCGCTGCAGCGAACTTCCCGATGGACTTCTGCTCGGGAGTGCTCCGGGTGAGCAAGAGTCTGAGGAAATCCTCTCCGGGAAAGCCCTTTGCCACCAGGCCAGGTTGGGAGTCGACCACGAAGTACGCCGTCGTGTGCCCTCCGAACGCAAAGTGATCGTTGACCAGCAGTATGGCTAGCGAAGCTAGGCCAGCAGCGCCCCAGGCGGCCCTTCGCAGCACGGTCCACCGGCCGAGCCGGAGCGACACGAGGACAATGCCAATGGCCAGGCCCGCCGCAGCGAACCAGGCAGACGGGTAGCAGAGGCCTGCGCAGGTCATGAGCGTGGCCGCCAGGAGAAATCGCTCCCTTACGGCCGCGAGCAGCGCGCCGACGACTCCCGCCAGAGCTAGCGAGGTTGGAAACAGCGCGAAGTTGTAGACAGCTCCCGGAAACAGACCGAAGAGGGTGAGCAGAATGAATGCCCGTGAGTTCGGTAACTCACGTCCCCAGCCGTACCAGACAAGGAAGAGCGCCAACGCGATCGCCAACCAGGAGATCATCAGGGCGCCATTTACCGGTCTGATGCCGATGGCCTGAAACGCCCGGATCACGTAGGGGTATCCGGGAAGCCATCCCGCCGTTCCACACCAGGCGAGCCCCAATGGATTCCGAGCGTGAAGAAAACTGTTGACCCGTGCACAGTCCAAACGTGCGGCCGTGCACGGCGATTCGACAGATAGTTGGTCGAATCCCATCGAGTCCAGGTGGATGGGTCGAATGTGAAGCGGATTTCTGGCCGGACCCCAAGTCGCGCCGACGATCAGGCGACACGTGAGCCATGCTGCCAGCGGTGAGGAGCAAACCGGACCTCAGGGATGCGAAGGGTCGCGATGTCGACTTCGGTCGAGGGCATTGACTCTTTCGAACATATGGATCGGGCTTCAAATTGTGCGTGCATCGACCTGTCTCGTAAATTTGCAGCGAAACCAACTGCCGTCGCTGCCTTTTTGGCTACTGCTTGCTCCTCTTCGAGCTCACAGCGCGTAGCGCCGTGGAGCGCCAGCTCGTCGATGCTTCCATGCTCTGCGCAGTGCGTTTCCAGTAGGCGGTCCACGCCACTTGTCGGTCCATTTCCCTCGAACGGTAGGACGTCCTCGATCGCAGCAGGGCAGAGGACCACGGCGATTCGGGTCCACTGTCGAAGTTCTCGAGGGGCCGATGGCCACCGTGTAGACGCCGCAGAACCCCCTCGAGCCTCACCTGTTCTTTCTGGAGAATGAACTCGTTCTCCGTGCAATGGCGTGCTTGTCCGGCATGAAGGGTTGCGGCAGCTTGCCGAGTCGTCGCAGTCGAGGCCCGACCGGCGAACCCCGGCAGCGAATCGAGCCAGCCCGCCATCGACTCCAGATTGCCTTCGGGGTCTTGGAGCAGATCTTCGTACTGAATGACGTAGGTATCGACGCCGACGAGGCCATCCAATGCCGCTCGGTTGTACCGTTCCCACAACGCGCAGGCCTACCGGGCGATCGATATGGTCGCGGCGTTGGAGAGACTCGGCCACGGCCAACGGATCCCGCCAGATCAGCACTGCAGCCAGCGGCGGCTCCAGTAGCGGCTTCCAGAAGGGGAGCAGGAGGCTGACCCGCGGGTCCTTCCACACGAAGGGTCCCGATCCATCGAACGCCGCGGTGAGAAGTTGCGGAGCGTTTGCCTGGTCAGCGGCGGTGATCTTGTCCGTCCATCCCTGCTCCAGGTCGGGAGGAGCGTCCCATGCCCCCCCGAACTGTTCCAGTAGCGCATCGTCGAAGAGTGTGATCGACCGACTCTCCCAATGCTCGGGATTGCTGTCCGCCCACTCAACCCGGTCATCGACGCTCGGTGGACGGAATCCGAGCTCCACCAACGCGCCGGTCACGGCCGACGTGCCGCTGCGATGCATGCCGACCGGCAACAGCCACGGTCCCTTGGCTCGGGTCGGAGGCAGATCGGGGGCGGTCATGTCATCCCTTCGACTTTCGGATGCTCTTGGTCAGACCGGTCCCGCCGACGTCACGCCGACCACTCGATAGATGGTCTCTTTCCAGCGCACGTAGCGCGGATGCCGTTGGATCCTCCTCCTCCGTCGTTTCCGGGTGCCGTCGCGACGATTGATCTCACTGGCAACGATGCCGATCGATGCCAGGTAGTTCTCCACGGGGTGGCCCCGTAGCCCGGGAAGCGTCCTCACCTCGTCCTCGTCGGGTGCGATCGCCTCACTGAAAGTGAGCGGTGGCGATGGCACATTGATCGGCGTCAGCGCCCACACGAACTCCCGGACAGCCCATTGGGGGTTGTACGTTTCGGACAGGACGCGCAGCGCCCCTGCCATCTCCTCGGGAATGCTGTTGTCGAGGTCCTCGTCGTACAACCCTGATCGGACCGACTCGAGATCGTTGCTGTCCGCCACGATCCAGCCGGACCGCTCGACCAGGCGTCGGAGGGTCACCGCGGTGAACTGGTGCAGGTCGCCCACGTCACCTGCGGGCCCGTCTGATCCACTCCACTCGCCACAGAGCAGCCGCAAGCCGCGATCGAAGTGGGCGACGTTGGGAACGGAGATCAACAGCGCAGGCTCGCCGTGGGTGAGTGCCCATCGGGAGAGTGAGTTCAGGAACCGGTGTGGTTCGGCGATCCGCTGGATCCCGTCGAGCAGGACGATCGCGCCGACATCTCCGACCTCATCGAGCGCCTGTGCCGTCTTTTCGAACTCGGCTGTCGCTCCCATGGCTTGCGGAGATGGCGATGGCGGTCAGGGCAATCGGCTCGTGGCCAACGTCCAGTACGCGGCAAGCCGCCGCAAACGGGAGCGGATCTGGGCCAACGATCGACGACGTGGTGGCGGTGGTCGACGGAAAGCATCGGAAGCAGACGCGCGGCAAGGGCGAACGTATCGGAGTAGGACATCTGAGTGTCAGGAACTGGTGTTGTGGCGCCTTCCGAGGCAAGTCCCACCTGAGTGGCGTCCGGCCCCCCGAGCAGGACCTCCCGGGTGGCTTCGAGGAACCCACGCCCGAACTGCTGATCGGGCTCCAGGTGGTTACCTTCTGCCCATTCGTTCCAAGCGAGAATGACCAGGAGTCGCTCCTCTTCCCGAACATCGGCGATCGAGGCAACCGTCCGTTCGAGCCATTGTCGGTAGTTCTCGGGAGTCGCACCGTCGAAGACGGTTACCCCCCTCGGCCTCCTGGCCGTGTTGTCCCACCCCACCATGACTGATGGAATGCGGCGCCAATGGGGGGCAGTTCGGGCCAGGTGGGCTTCAGCTGAGGCGGAGTAGTCCATGACCCGGTGTCCGCGCACGCTTTCCAATGGCGTGAACAACCGCTCCCGGGCAGGAGGCATAAAGGCGACGGTCGCATCGAAGCCGTTGGCTTCGGGCCCCCCCGGCGGTTGGCCCCATGCCTCGACCCAGGCCAGGTAGAGATCGGGAACCCGAGCTTCTGGGCCTCGGCGCGCCAACGATCCGTGGTGCGCCTCGGATCGGCGAGGTCCCCAGGTCGGTACACGAGGAAGAGTGGCTTCCCGTCGATGGTGATGTAACGGGGGTCGGCAAACGCCGTGGCCAGCCATCGGAGATGAGCGACATCGTCGTCCGGGCCATAGTGCTGGGGCATGAGGACATGGCCACTCTTGCCGTCCCAGTTCCGGGTCCACTCCTCGTTGGCCCAGCACAGCGCGAAGGGAAAGTCCGGGCTCCCAGTGGCCAGGACCTCGTTGAAGGGCCGTTCCAGGAGCCGCCGGCCATTGAACCAGTAGTGGTAGTAGATGAATCCGGTGAGTCCGTGCTCGCGAGCCAGCGCCGCCTGGGCTTCACGAACCTCCGGCACTCGCAGGTCGTAGTACCCGAGTTCGCCGGGAACGTGGGGTTGGTAGTGACCGGGATAGAGCGGACGGGCCTTTGTTACATTTGACCACTCGGTGAAGCCCTTTCCCCACCACTCGTCGTTTTCGGGGATCGGGTGGTACTGGGGGAGGTAGAAGGCCAGAGCCTTCGCCGTGGGCGTTCCCGGGTGTCGGTGCCCCCTGGAACTGGCATGGAGCAGAGAATACGACAGAACGACCGTGCTCCGGTCCTCCCGCAGCCAGGATTCTCGCGGATCGATGAGGGTACGCTACCGAGCCAGGAAGGGGGCATGTGGCACCGTCGGGCGCAACTATGACTGAAGACCACACCCTCGACGCGAGCGAGGAGTCCGGTACCGCGCCTGCAGACCGGAAGTTCCGTCCCGACGTCGAGGGCCTACGTGCCGTGGCGGTGCTGCTCGTCGTCCTCTACCACGCCCGACGTGCTGCGAGTCACCGGTGGATTCGTCGGTGTAGACGTATTCTTCGTGATCTCCGGATTCGTGATCACCGGACTTCTTCTACGCGAGCGCACGTCGACGGGGCGGACCTCGATCGTCAACTTTTATGCCCGTAGGGTCCGCCGGATCCTGCCCGCGGCCACGATCGTCATTTTGGTGACGGTCCTTTTCTCCTACTTCTACCTCGGAGTGGTAGCCAACTCGGTAGCAGACGATGGTCGCTGGGCAGCGATCTTTCTGTCCAATTTCCATTTCGAGTCGGTCGGAACCAACTATCTGAGTGCGCACATTGGCTCCGTCGCCCCTCCAGAACTTCTGGTCGCTTTCAGTCGAGGAGCAGTTCTACGTCGTCTTCCCAACCTTCTTTCTCATCCTGGCCAGGACCAAAGGACAGGTTTCGGCGCAGACAAAACTGACGATCGCATTGATCGGCGTCATCGTCCTGTCCTATGGACTATCGATTGTGCAGACGACCTCCAGCCCGGCTGCCGCTTATTTCTCGCCCTTCACTCGAGGTTGGGAGATCGCTCTGGGCGCACTGATCGCGGTTTCGACCTCGACGCTCAGGCGGATCCCGGTCCGTGTAGCCGTGGCGATGACTTGCTTGGAATGGCCGCAATCCTGTACTCCGCGTTCGCATTCAACGCACTGGACCGACTATCCGGGGAGTGCGGTGGCGGTGCCGGTGGTGGGTGCCGGACTGATCATCGCAGGAGGTGTCGCCGCCCGGGGTCGAGGGGTGGAGTGGGCCCTGGCGCGGGCGCCCTTTCAGTGGTTGGGCCGACATTCGTACTCCTGGTATCTGGTCCACTGGCCGATCTTGGTCATCGCCACCGAGGCACAAGACAAAGTGTGTACTACCCGTTTGGGAGAGCGTGTTCTGGGTCACCTTGGCCCTGGGTATTGCAGTGCTGCTCTACCGCTTCTTGGAAAATCCGGTCCGGCACGTTCGGGTGCCCTTCGTTGCCAACGATCATCGCCGGTGGCGTGGCCATTGGCTGCCACAGTTCTGCTCCTGACCGCAGTTATCTTCTTGAAAACGACAGTGGTGCTCCCTCTTATCCAGTTGATCCCAGCGGTCAACCAGGCTGCGGTGGTCAGCGAGGTGGCCGCAGCATCGGCGATCACCAAGATCCCCACTGCCGTCGAGCCATCCGTATCCGAGGCGGGTAGTGATTGGGGCGGAGCCTTCATTTCTCGGATCCTGTATCTCCGGCGTCGAAGCGTCGACTTCGAGCATCTGTAATTTGGGCGACGTATCGAGCAACAAGCTGATGGTGGCTCTCGGCGACTCACACGTGCTGATGTGGATCCCGGCGCTGAACGCGGAGGCCGAGAAGGCACACCTGCGCCTCGTGGTGCTTTCGCACTGGTTCTGCCCATCCATCGGCAGTGACCATCGTGAACCCCCCGGGATACGGCCTCCCGGGCCGCCCCTTCACTGCGTGCAACAGCTGGAGAACGTGGGCCATCCACTGGGTAAACGTGCATCGCCCGACAGTGTTGCTCGTCTCGAACGAGGACCTCTACCGTGCCCCCGTCCCCGGTCCCCAAGGAAAGCTCTTCACATCTACGCAATGGCGGACTGGAATGATCGATCTCTTTGACCAGGTGACGGTTCCTGGCATCCGCAAGATCGTGCTCGGGAATATCCCGGTTCTCCCTCAGGTGGGGCCGACTGCCTCTCGAAGCACGCTGACGATGTGCAGGCGTGCTCGGGATCGGCCGCGGTGGCAACTACTTCCTTCGCCCCCTACGAGAGGCAGGCCGCTGCCGTGGTCGGTGCCCAGTACATCGACCCGACATCGTGGTTCTGTTCGGTCTCATGTACAGCCATTGTGAAGCACTACATCGTGTACATGGATCAATTCCATATCACCGCGACCTACGGCCGGTACCTGGAGAACGTGTTGGGCAATGCACTGAAGTTGTAGGTCCGACCACGCCCTGCAACCCCATTCGGGGGCAGGACGCCCCTACTCTGGGCGACATTTCCCCGAATCGCCCTGGGCTAGCGTGGCGCAACTGCACGGACGGTGGCTGGTTTGGGGGACTGGCGGTTCCGCACGAAGTGGGCCGTCCTGATCGATCAGGAGATGCGGCCGGAGATGACTGACAAGTGACTGGAGCACAGTTGGTCGACGCCCCGATCAGTCAGACCTCCGACTTCCCTGGGGAAGCCGTGAATCCGAGCCGCCCGAGGTTCGTCCGGGCCACGGTGATCGCACTCGCCATCGTGGGAATTCCCTATCTTTGGATCCTCGCGGACCTGTGGACAGGATCCGCCGACCTCCTTCGAAACGTTTCGCCGAGCAACATCTACGACCTCCAGGGACGTGCGATGCTCTCGGGCCACCTCTACGTACCCAACGGGTCACTGGGGATCGAGGCCTTCCTCAATCATGGGCACCAGTACACCTACTTCGGTATCTTTCCCTCCCATCCTGCGCCTTCCGGTGTTGGCCCTCACCCACTCGTTCGACGGTCGGCTCACGGCCCCGTCGCTGTTGCTCGCCTGGTTGGTCACCGGCCTCTTCACCTCGCTGCTCCTGTGGCGGGTGCGAATCCAGATCCGCGGCGACGCGGTGCTCGGGGTGGCCGAAGCCGTCTGCTGCGGTGTGCTGGTGGCCGTGGTCAACGGCGGGTCTGTCCTCCTCTACCTGGCGGCATCCCCCAAGGTCTCCCATGAGGACGTGGCCTGGAGTGTCGCCCTCACCATCGGCGTGCTCTTCGCTCTGCTCGGAGTGGCGGAGCGTCCGTCGCCCTCGTCGGATGGTCCTTGCCGCAGTATTAGTCGTCTGCGCCGCCCTCGACCGAGGCCCGACCGGGTACGCATGCATCATTGCCACCTTCCTGCTCGCCGGATGGTTCGCCCTGGGCCGCGACGGACCGCGAGCGTCGCCGCGTCGCTGTTCCGCTGGCCGTCGATCGGTCTGGGGACGCTGGCGCTCCAGGGCCTGGTCAACTGGGCCAAGCTGGGCATGCCTTACGGACTCTCCGAGGCCAACCAGGTGTGGACCCAGGTCAATGCCCACCGACGCCTCTATCTGGCTTCAAACCATGGCAACGCCTTCGCGCTCCACTTCCTGCCGAGCACGCTCGTCGCCTATCTGCAGCCATTCGGGATCAGCGTCTCCTCCCATTTCCCGTTCCTCGGGCTCCCGACCGGCCCAGCCAAAGCAGTGGGTGCCGTCGTCCTGGACCAGGTGTATCCGACCGCCAGCATCCCGGCGTCGATGCCCCTGCTGTTCCTGCTCGGCATCTGGGGGGTGATCACCGCGTTCCGGCCTCACCCGATTGGTCGTGTCCAGGTCATGCGCCTCCTGCTTGTCGCGGCGGCGGTGGGCACCGCTGGGGTCCTACTCTTCGGGTACATCGCTGACCGCTACCTGGGCGACTTCCTTCCGTTCTTGGCCCTGGCCTCGATGATCGGGCTGGTCGATGTCTGGCGCAGATTCGACGGCCAAGGCCGTCGTGCCCGCTCGATCGCAGTGGCGGTCGTCGCCGCAGTCGGCGTGTTCGGCGTCTGGGTGAACATCGGCGCCGCCATTTCTCCGACCGCCTTGTGGACTACCGGACAGGCTCGGGCATTCGTGTCGGAACAACGATCACTTGGCGGCGCGCCGACGCGTGCTCACCGGAAGCGATCTGCCCTACTGGGCGCCCGCCGGAACACTCTTCGCCACCGGGTCGTGCTCGGGCCTGTACCTTTCCTCCGGGTTCGACTATTCGACGGTGCCGGGCCAACAGCTCCAGCACGAGACGTGGATCGCGGTGGAGCAACCGGCCGGCACCCACCACGTGCTCAAAGTGACCTGGAACGGACCGATCGAAGCCGGAGGGTCGCCGGTCACGATCGCCACCTACGGTTCCACCAGGGTGGAGTTGGAGCCAACGGGTACCAACCGGGTCCGCATGGTGCTTCGTGGGCCGGATCTTCCCGACTCTGCCGTTCCCGCCGACGGACACGTCCAACGTCACGATGAAGCCGGGGGTGCCCACCGGCGTTCGAGGTGACCGCAGACCCCAACCTGAAGAGCATCGAAGTTGCCGGGCTCGGTGTCTACATCCAGTACGTACTGCCTGGATCAGCACCGTTCGAGGTGCCGACCAACCCGATGGCGAAGGTGGTGGCGCGGCCCTCTACGGGTTCGTCGATGTCCCTCTGCCGTCAGCTCACCTCGGCGAAGTGAGCTGACGGTGTCGGTACCCCGCGGCGGGGGGAACGTCCGGTGCGGAGGACTGGGCCGTCTCTCCGCTTACGGCGCTCTCGGTGGTCGCGGGTGCCGCAGCGCCTCCCAGGAGGCTTTCCGCGGTTGATCCTGCTGCAGGCCGCTGCGTCGGTTGCCGGAGGATCGGCAGGAGGGCCGTCGACGGCTTCCGGGTGATGGTGAACGCCAGGTAGCCGGCCCCCGCGAAAGCGATCACCGCTACGACGGCGGCCGCTCGCCTCGCTTCTTGAAGTGCCCACGGATATGGTGGCCACCGAGGTAGCTGGGAACCTTGGAGATGGGCTCGGAGAGATACTCGATCGCCACGTATGGCGGCAATGACCCCGATCACAGCCAGGACGATCACGCCGATCCATTTTTTATTCATGGGTATGCACCTTCCTCTTGGGTGAACTGGTGAATCCGGGTCCGGTCAACCGGAAGATCGGACGGTCGGGTACGTCAGCAAGTCGGTCAGTCGGTAAGAGGCGGGGGACCCCGTTTCCGGAGCGCTTCCGCCGCCAGGACGGCGAGTGCCCCCCGGGCCGCATTGTCCCAACTGAATCGATTGGAATATTCGAGCGCCCCCATCGACAGCTGCTTGCGGAGGATGTCGTCGGAAAGTACGCGAGTCGAGGGTCGTCGACCATGCCGGCCACGTCGTCGAAGAACAGCCCGGTCCGCCCTTCCACGACCGCGTCCAGGTGGCCGCTATCCGCGAGACCACGGCCGGTGTCCCGCAGGCACCCGCCTCGGTCACGGTCATGCCCCAGCCCTCGCGGAGCGACGTAGAGGCCAGCACCCAGGCGCTGCGGTACAGCTCGATCAACTCCTCGTCGGTGACCCGACCGGGAAGCGAAATCCACGACTCGGCACCGTATTTCCGGACCAGCTCTTCGAGCGCGGGACGCTCGTAGCCTTCACCGGCGATCACGGCCCGCAGTTCGGGATGACGGGGCTTGAGGGCGACCAGACCCTCGATCATCAGGTCGAACCGCTTGACCGGGACCAGCCTGCCGACGGCGACGACCAACGGCACTTCGGACCGGCGCGACCCCGGGCTGAAGTGGTCCTCGACGCCGGGCGGCGACACGGAGATGTTCGAGGCGCGGATGCCCAGCTTCTCCACGATCTCTGCCTTCGAGGAGGAGGAGAGGGTGATGATCCGGCTGCGCCGATAGAACTGAGGGGCGACACGGCGCTCGAAGGTGTCGCCCATCTCGGCCAGGCCGCGGGGGAGGACCATCTTCCACATTTCGCCGTGCACGTGGTGGAGGAACACCACCCGAGGGCACTGGGCCCAGATCGGCGACAGGAACGGCATGCCGTTCCAGATCTCCACCAGACCGTCGCGCCTGCCCAGTTTGCCCCGCCAGCCGGAGATCATCGTCCTGGGAAAGATCGAGTAGCGGCCGACCCGTCGGGTCACCTGGTAGCCACCGCGACGGATGAATGGCGGCCGTCCCGGTGCCGTCGACGTGGTCATGTTGATCGATATCCCGGCGTCGGACCACGCGGTCAGGATGCGGTGGGCGTGCAGTTCCGATCCGCCTGACTCCGCGTCGTCGAAGTCGCGCCAGGCGACGACGTCGATGTGCTGGAGGCCGGCGGTGCGGGCGATCTCCTCGAGGGTCTGGGCCGCGAACTGCCGCAGCTCCGGCGATCGGCGAAGAGATCGCCCGATGGCGGAGCATCGGGAAGGGCCCACACCGATCTGCGATTCGTCGTCATCGACCTGCGGGTCCATCTGAGTGGTCCACCCCCCAAGGCCCGCCAGATCGAGCAACCTGCCCTCCCCCGAACGGACCAGAAGTCGCTACCCCGAGCGGTCAAGTCCCCGGACACACGCGTCAGCCGCCGTGACAAGGGGCCTCGGCCACGCCGGTGGCATTCCCGTCGGCCGGTGACACGTGGTTACACTGACGGGCACCGTGGACTCCGAACCCTCGCGCCCCGCGTCCGCCGAAGCCTCGGATCCGGGCGCCCGACCTCGACGACGGAGTCGGCCGGGCGGGCTTCGGCCGACGTGGTCGAATCGACTACCTGGTCTGCGCCGTCGTGGCCTTCGCACCGATGCTGTGGTCCCAGCCGGGCACGGTGACCGACGACACCAAGACCTACCTGTACCTCGACCCGGGCCGGTACGTCCGCCAGGCCATGTCGCTCTGGAACCCCAACGTGGCGCTCGGCACCGTGACCCACGAGAACATCGGCTACCTCTTGCCGATGGGCCCCTTCTACTGGGCTGATGGCCGAGCTGCACGTGTCCACTGTGGGTGGCGCAACGCCTGTGGCTCGGGTCCCTGCTCTTCGCCGCCGGGGCCGGGATGCTGTATCTCTGCCGGACGATCGGCCTGACCGGTCCCGGGCCGGGCCGTCGCCACCCTGGCCTTCATGTTCACCCCCTACGTCCTGCAGTACGCCGGCCGGATCTCCGTCATCCTGATGCCGTGGTCCGGCCTGCCGTGGATGATCGCCTTCGTGATCCTCGCCCTCCGGCGAGGCGGCTGGCGGTATCCCGCACTCTTCGCCCTCGTCGTGGCCCTGGTCAGCGGGATCAACGCCAGCTCGATCCTCTACGTGGGCGTCGGACCGGTCCTGTGGCTCCCCTTCGCCGTGGTGGTGCTGCGCGAGCAGAACCGTGGCGGAAGGCGTGGCGGGTCGCGTGGAAGGTCGGCCTGCTGACCGCGCTGGTCTCCCTGTGGTGGGCGGTCGGACTGCAGGTGGAGGCGGCCTACGGCATCAACATCCTCAAATACACCGAGACGCTGTCGTCCACCAGTTCGGCATCGTCGCCGTTCGAGATCATCCGTGGTCTCGGCTACTGGTTCTTCTACGGCGCGTCCGACCAGACCGGGCCCTGGACGCAGGCGGCGGTGGCCTACACCCAGGAGCTGTGGCTGATCGCGCCTCACGTTCCTGGTCCCGACCATGGCCTTCGCTGGCCGCGGCGGTGGTCAAGTGGCGGCATCGGGCCTACTTCGTATTCCTGGTCCTGTCGTAGGCATGGTGCTGGCCGTCGGCCCGTACCCCTACTACACGCCGACCGGGGATCAGCGGGCTGATCAAGGCGTTCATGCTCGACACCACGGCCGGGTCTGGCCCTGCGCTCCACCGACCGGGCGTCGCCCCTGGTGATCCTGGGTCTGGCCGTGCTCCTCGGGGCGGGTGTCGACGGCGGTGGCTCGACGCATGACCCGCTGCGGTGGGCTGCTGGCCGGGCTTCGTGCTGGCCGCGATCGCCGGGGCGTCGGCCCCGTTGTGGACCGGGGCGACGGTGGTCAACGGGCTGACCCAGCCGGCCGACGCCGCCGCCCTACGTGCTGCAAGCGGTCCACCACCTCAACACCACCCACCCGGGCAGCCGTGTCTACGGCCTCCCGGGCAACAACTTCGCCGCCTACCGGTGGGGCGACACCATCGACACCGTCTACCCGGCGCTCCTCGAACCGTCCCTTCGTGACCCACGAGCAGCAGACCATGGGATCCCTGCCCACCGCCGATCTGCTGGAGGCGGTGGACACGCCTCTCCAGGAGGGGGTCATTCGACCCGTCCACCCTGGCCCCGATGATGTCGCTCGATGAGCGTCGGCGACGTGCTCGTGCAGTACGACCTCCACTATGCGATGTACGACACGCCTGACCCGAGGCGACTGGCCCTCGATTTCGCCATCGACCCCGCCCGGCCTGAGCGACCCGGTCGCCTTCGGTGCGCCCCGCCCCAACGTCTCGACGGTCCCCCATGTGGACGAGTCGGACGCTGGCGCTCCCGCCCACGTCACCCCGAAGCCGCACCCCTGGTCACCTACACGGTTGACCACCCCCGGCCCGTCGTCCGCGCCGAGTCGCTCGAAGCGGCGCCACTGATGGTCGCCGGCAACAGCTCGGGGCTGGTCAACGCTTCGTCGGTGGGGCTGCTGGCGGGCAACCCGACCATCTTCTACTCCGGCACGCTCGACACCCAGACCGCACTGCGCTGACCGGCTCCTGTCCGACAAGCCAGTCCTGGTGGTCACCGACACCAATCGCAAGCAGGGCTACCGGTGGAACGGCATCACGCTCAACTCCGGCTACACCCAGACGGCGTCGGAGGGCCCGGACCAGATCGGACCCGTTCGACTCACCCCTCGACCTCTTTCCCGGGGCCCCGGCCGACGCCCAGAGCACCACGGTGTTCAACGGCATCAACTCGGTGACCGCCTCGAGCTACGGGTCGCCGACGCAGTACTTCAACGACGAGCGACCGGCCGGCCGCGCATCGACGGTGACCCGTCAACGGCGTGGGCGACATCGCAGTCCCCCGATCGGGCAGTGGTGGCAGATGCAGTTTCACGCGCCCCATACGCCGACTCGGTGAACCTCGCCCAGCTCGTCACGCCCCGCCCCCGCCAGCTGATCACCCAGGTGACCTGACGTTCGATTACGGCCGACCCGTAGCTGGCAGACCTGGGGCCGTCGTCGCGGACCGCGGCCGGCCAGACCATCAGCTTCTCCTCGCGGACCTTCTCGAGTCGCTGCGCATGACAGATCTCGAATTCGGAGCCGACCCGGTTCCACGTGAAGGCCGGCTACCAGAACTTCGTCGGCCTCTCCGAGGTCCGGATCCCCGGAGTGACCGCCGACGAGACCGTCTCCATGCCGGAGGACCTGCTGCGGGCAGCCGGGACCGTCGTCGCAGTCGGACCCGCTCACACTCCTCATGGACCGCCAGCGAAGCTCGGGCTTCCCGCCCCGCACAGATCCGGAGACGCTCGCTGTCCCGGCAGTTCTGGCTGCCGACGTCCCGCTCCTTCTCGCTGGCCGGCCAGACCCGCTTGTCCCCACTGGCCCCGGATGCGGCCATCAATGCGGTGGTGGGACGGACCGGGAGTGCCGGCACCCCGGTGATCGCCTCGTCGAGCTCCAGGATGGGTGGTGACATCAGTGCCGGGGCCACCGCGGCCATCGATGACGATCCCGACGACGGCCTGGCAGCCCGCGTTCGGCGGTGAGAACCAGGCCGGCGCGTGGGCGCAGTACCACCTCGGCGCTCCTGTCTCCTTCGACGAGATGCACCTCCAGGTGGTCACCGACGACCAGCACTCGATACCTACGGAGATCACCGTCTCGGCCGGGGGCAAATCGGACACGGTACGTCTGCCGCGGCTGACTTGCCAGCCCGGTCCGCGGCACGGTCACCGACGTACCCGTCGTGCTTTCGCCCCTTACCGGTTCCACCGTCCGGGTCACCGTCGACCAGGTGCACCTTCGTTACACCGTCGACTACACGACCCAAGCACCGGTGGCACTCCCCTTCGGGATCGCCGAGTGGGGGATCCCCGGGCTGGCCATCGGCCCCGGCCCCAGAGGCCATTCCGTCGACGTGCCGGGGCGATCTACTCACCTTGGATGGCAGCCCCTTGTGGGTCGAGGTGACGGGAACGTCATCGACCGCCCTTGCACGCCAACCGATGAGCCTCGACCTGTGCGGCCCTGATGCGCGCGGGCGTCACGCTCAGTGCCGGGAACCACGTCCTGCGCTCGGTCCCGGGAGCGATGACCGGGCTCGACATCGATCAGCTGGCCTTTGCATCGGCGCCCGGGGCGCGGCCGCCCCGTTGTCCGGTGACGGACAGGCGCCGGCACCCGACCCCGGCTCCGCACCGACGGCCCACGTGGTCCGCCAGACCTCGACCGCCATCGACGTGTCACTGAGCGGGGTGTCGGCTTCCGTCGCTCCCTTCTCGTTCGTCCTCGGCCAGAGCCTGAATTCGGGTTGGCAGGCGTCGATCGGCGGCCATGCCTTGTCGACCCCGGTCCTGACCGACGGCTTCGCCAACGGCTGGATCGTCAACCCCGCCAGCTTCGGGTCGGCCATCCACAATGGCACCCTGAGTGTCACCCTCCGATGGACTCCGCAGCGCACGGTCAACATCGCTTTGCTCATCTCCGCCGTGGCCCTCGTCGTCTGCATCCTCCTCGCCATTGCCCCCTGGGCGCGTCGACGACGTCGGCGTCGCCGTGGCCCTGGAAGCGCTGATGCCGATGTGTCTCCCGGGTCGGACATCCCGGTGGGCCACGAGGCCGACTATCCACAGGTGGCGCCGGAACTCGTGAGCTCTGCGTCGGATCAGACCGATGCTGTCGAGTGGGGGCCCATGGTGGTCGTCGCCATCGTGGTCGCCACGGCGGCGACACTGATCGCCTCGCCACTCACCGGAGTCATCGTCGGCGTGGGCACCGTCGTCGCACTTCGCAAGCCGGAGATGAGACTTTGGCTGGGCCTTGCCGCGGTGGCATGCCTGCTCGGTGCCGGTGGCTACATCCTGATTTCGCAGTGGTCGGACCCGACGAGATCGACCGGAGGATGGCCGACCGGATTTGGTGGCGCTGCCGGGCTGGCGTGGGCCGCGGTGATGTTCCTGGGGGCAGACGCCACCGTGGAGCTGGTCTTCCGTCGCAGGGCGGCCAAGGAGGCCCTTTTGGCGGAACCTGCCCAGTCGGGCTCCTCGGGAGGCTGATCGCCGCTCAGGCCACTCCGGACCACAGGTTGGCCGGGCGGATTCCACAGGCCACGTCGCGGGCCAGTTCGGCGCTGACCACCGGCAGGTCGGCGGCGTGGGTGACCCCGACGAGCTTGGCGTCGGTGGTGAGCACCCGCACGGGCAGAGCGGTTCCATCGGCCACCATGGTCGAGATCACCTCGGGAAGCAACACTTCGGCCTTTGGAACCTCGCCCCCGGCCGCCACCCTGGCCAGCAGTTCCGCTTCGTCGAGCCCGGAGGAGTCCATCGCCGCGTGGAACACCTTCCAGATGTCAGCTTGGAATCCCCAGAGATTCACCGAGGCCGGCATCTCGCCCGACAGCTTCTCCGGCTCGAGACCATCGTCGGAGACGAAGTGGCTGACGTCCCATCGCGGTGGACCTGTCGGCGCTCATCGAGCGACACGAGCAGACCGTCTAGGACCCACGGTGCAGATACCCCGGGTCACCGGATCGTCGGTGGCCACGGTGGCCGCCAGCCGATAGCCGACGAGGACGTGTTCGGCTGCGGATGAGCGCAGTTGCCCGGCCAGCATCCGCATGGCCACTTCGCCGTAGACGTCGTCGGCATTGCACACGGCGAACGCCGCGGTACCGGCCAGCGCCCCCTCGGCCGCCAGCACGGCGTGAACGGTCCCGAGAGGAAGTCGCTGTTCAGCAAAGGCGACCTTGACCGTCTGAGGCCAGCACTGTTCTACGTGGTAGCGAATTGTCGGACCCGATTCGGGATGCAGGACCAGCACGATCCGACCGAAGCCGGCACGGACGGCGTCTGCCACCAGCAGGTCCAGTACGGCCTCGCCGTTGGGCCCGATGGGAGCCAGCGGCTTACAGCCCCCGTAGCGGCGGGCCATGCCCGCGGCGAGCACGACAAGGGAAGGTGAAGAAGGCAACTCAGGCATACCTGTTCACTCGGAAGGTCAGCCGCCCCACTTGAGTACGGCACTGGCCCAGGTCATTCCGCCGCCGAACCCGGTGAGCAGCACGTGATCGCCCTCGTGGAGGCGCCCGGTGTCGAGCGCGTCGGCCAGGGCCAGCGGGATCGACGCCGACGAGGTGTTGCCGTAGCGGTCGATGACCACCACTGCCTTCTCCTCGGGAATTTCGAGGCGCTGACATGCGGCACTGATGATTCGGAGGTTGGCCTGGTGGGGGACGACCAGGTCGATCTCATCCGGCGTGAGTCCGGCCTCGGCAATGGCAGCAAGCGATGACTCGACGACGACCGAGACCGCCTTGCGGAAGATCTCCTTGCCATTCATGTAGAGGTAGCCACCGTGGTCGCACTTGAGCAGGTGTCGAAGTGATCCGTCGGCGCCGAGCTTGTAACTGAGGAGCTGGCCGGGGCCATCGACCGCTTCCAGCACTACGGCTCCGGCACCGTCGCCCACCAGGATGGAGACGGAGCGATCGTCCCAGTCGGTGATCTTCGACAACGTCTCGGAACCGATGACCAGCAGCCGTTCGGCGCCGATGGCCAGCATGCCGTGGGCCACGGTCAGCGCGTAGACGAAACCCGAGCAGGCGGCGTTGACGTCGAAGGCACCGCCCACGATGCCGATTCCGTCCTGCACGGTGGCCGACGTGCCCGGCACGATCTGGTCGGGCGTCGTTGTGGCCAGGATGACGGCATCGATCTCGTCGGGCCGCCGACCGGCTTTCTCCAGGGCGGCGAGCCCGGCTTCGATGGCCAGCCCCGAGGTGGTCCCCCCGATCCGGCGCTCCCGGATCCCGGTGCGCTCCCGGATCCAGGCATCGTTGGTGTCGAGGGTCACCGAAAGGTCGTCATTGGTGACCACCTTGTCGGGCACGGCTATGCCGTAACCGGTGATGACACCGCCCCGGCCGATCACGCCTCAGCCCGCCTCGAGGATGTGGATTCCGATGAAACCTGCGTCTGTGGTGCCTGCATGAGACCCGATCATGCCACCGGTATTGGCCGCCACCGCCAATCGGGCGCCCGGGACCTGGCGGGGCCCGGCCTCATCCCGCAGTTGGGCCACCAGCTCGACCACCTGGGCGATGCCGGTCGCCCCGAGTGGATGGCCCCTGCTGACCAGGCCGCCGCTGGTATTGACGGTGACCCCCTTGCCTCCGAGGGTGGTGTCGCCCGCCAAAGTCGCCGCTCCGGCGTCGCCCGGCTTGAAGAAGCCCAGAGACTCGAGTGCGCAGATCTCCTCAGCGCTGGTGGCGTCATGCAGCTCGACCACGTCCACATCGGCCGGGTCGACACCTGCCGCGTCCCAAGCCACCGCCGCCGTCTCGGCCAGGCGTTCGTGGTAGTCGATGGAGCCGTTGCCGGACCGCGCCGTGCTGGCCAGAATCCGAGGCGCTCCGGCACGACCCTCGAGAGTGAGCACCACGGCCGCCGCTCCGTCGGTGAAGGACGAGCACATCAGGCGGGTGAGTGGGGGGACGATGGGGGAGGAGGCAAGTACTTCTTCGAGGGTCACCTCGCTCTGGAACTGGGCGTTGGGATTGAGAGCGCCGTGCTTGCGGGCCTTGACCGCCGCTGCGGCGATCTGTTCGACCGTCGTGCCCCAGGCCTCCATGTGCTCGATCGTCCACTTGGCGTTGAGGGCCATGAGCACCGAGCCGGAAGGGTTCTCCCAGTTGGCGTGCATGAACTCCCGGTCGGCCTCGGGTACACCGTCCTCTATGCCGGCCAGCGTCTCCATGCGGTCGCCGGTCCACATCTTCTCCACTCCGACGGCCAATACGGTGCCCGCCCCGCCCAGGGTCGACAGGGTGGCCAGGTGGAGGGCCGAGGCCCCGCCGGCGCAGGAGTTGTCCACGTTGATGATGCCGGCGTTGTTGAGCCCTGCGTCGAGCAGGAAGCTCTGGCCGCGGATGCACGCCTGATTGATGAGCCGTCCGGCGGTGGCATTGCCGACGATGACCAGGTCAACCTGGTCGGGGCTCATTCCGGCATCGGACAGCGCGTGCCCCACGACCTGGTGGGCCATGTCCTCGATGGTCAGGTCGCGCCGCTGCATGGGAGTGGTGGCTGTGCCCACGATGTGTGCGGTGCGGTCCATGGATCCTCAGTTCTGGTCGGTGTCGGTGAGAATTGGGGCGGAGCCGGTCAGCCCCGGGTCGTGACCTGGGCGGGAAGTGCCGCCATCAGGTGCTCGAACTGGTCGATGGGCTGGTCGTCGGTGACATAGACCGCCACGTGTTCGGCTCCGACCGCCCGGTACTCGGCGATCCGGGTTGCCACCTCGTCGGGCGAACCGGCCACCAGGTGGCGCTCGAATGCCTTGGGCGGAAGCCCGTACAGCGAGCCCATCCACTTGGTCCCATTGGCCACACCCCGGCCTCGGTCACCATCGAGGGAGACGAACAGGACCATTGCCGGGGTGACTGACCCGACCGGCCGTCCGGCCGCGTCGGTCTCCTTGGCGAGCCTCTCCACGGCGTCGCCGTACTCGGCGACCGATAGGAAGAGGGGCATCCAGCCATCGGCCAGGTGTGCGGCCCGGCGAAGTGCGGCCTCGGACGATCCGCCCACCCACACGGGTATGGATGAAGGTGCAGGTAGCTGGCGATAGCGCTCGGAAGCAACGGTCGACGAGGTGTCACCCGAACTCACTCCCTTGCCGGATCCCCATGCCCGGTGGAGCTCCCCGATGGCGGTGTCCAGGTCGTGGCCCGCGGCGGTGATAGTCGGTGCCTACCAGTTCGTACTCACCCGGGTGGCTCCCCACCCCGACCCCCAGGATCAGCCGACCCCGGCTGAGAGTCTGGAGGGTTGCGGCCTGTTTGGCCACGGCCACGGCACGCCGGAGCGGAAGCTGGATCACACACGATCCCAGGGCCGCATGTCGAGTGGCGGTGGCCGCCACGGTCAGGACGAGCATGCACTCGAGGCACGGGCCGTGCCAGAACAGGTGGTCGCAGGCCCACAGGGCGTCGGCTCCGGCCTCCTCGGCCCGCCGGCACAGATCGGACAGCTCGACCAGGGGATCGACGTCCGGTCGGACGTCGGAGGGGTCCTGCGCCCACGCCGGGATGGTGTCCTGGACGAAAGTGGGCAAGATGAGTCCGACGGCCCCTAAGGGCTCGGATGGTCGTACCGGGGCCACACCGCATGGTACCCCCGGCCCTTCGGGCCGGGGGTCATCAGCCGTCACCCAGCCGGGGGCAGCCGGCTCTCGCTTCGGGTCTGCTGCACGAAGTCGGCGTCCGACGCGGCAGACTGTAGGGGAGCGGCGCCGCCTAGGCGCTCGTGCCGGTCGCCCGAATCGGCGGAAAGATTGACGAAGTGGAACCCGAGAGCACTCAATCCGAGACGGATGGCCCATACCGAGGAAATCCCGGCTGCGCCGGCCGATCTGACCGATGAGGAGCGGGGTGCTCGCCTGGCCGCCCTCACCTCCATCATCGAGCTCATGCGCCCCGCGGTACAGGCCGACGGTGGCGATCTGGCCCTCATTTCTGCCGACGTGGTCACCGGCGTCGTCGAGGTCCAACTCCAAGGCGCCTGCAGTTCGTGCGCAGTCAGTTCGTCGACCCTCCAGGGTGGGGTGGAGCGCATCCTGCATGACCGGCTGGACTGGGTGACCGAGGTGCTTGGTGGCGTCGACGAATCGGTCGACCCGTTCCTCAGCGAGTCGATGGGCCGCGGAGGGTACGTCCCGAGCTTCTAGACAACTGAGGGTCACCTGATGCAGGACCGGGGGCGGACACCTCGGTGGGCGATTGCCGTACGATCGTCCGATCGTGTCCGACACCCTGTCCCACCTCCCGGTGGCCGCCGATGGTGCGCCTGGCGTCCGACCGTCCCGAACGAGGACGCCTGGTCACCGGAAAGTGAAGGGATCGACACGCCTCATCCCGCGGTCGCCCTGGCTCACGGCCCTGGCGTTCGGTGTGGTCGCCCTGCCCTTCTTGGTGGCGCTGGTGCAGCTCCTCCGCCAGTCCGGAGCGCATCTGACGTTGGCCGACGACCTGGCCCTCATCGACCTGCACACCCGGCGGGCGCTGATCTGGAAGCAGCAACTGGGCGTCTTCGACCGGAACAACTGGAACCACCCAGGTCCTTCGTACTTCTACCTCCTGTCAGTCGTCTATCGGGTCTTGGGCGGGGGTGCACGGTCACTTTTCATCGGTGCCACGTTGCTGAACGGGCTGTGCGCCGTGGCCTGTGTCGCGCTCGTTCGATACCGGAGCACACCCGCCCGTGCGCTGTGGGCCGCGGTGTGGATCTGTGCCCTCGTGGCAGTACTGGCCGCATCGGGATACGCATCCACGACGTACTCAGAAACCATTCTGGGCGGTCTGGTCAGCCCCTGGAACCCGATGGTCGTGACGTTCCCGCTCCTTCTTACGGTCCTGCTGTGTGCAGCCGCGGTCGACCGTTCCGGGCTTTCACTGTTGGCGGCGTTGGTGACCGGTTCATTTGTCGTACAGACCGACATCTCCACCGGCCCGGTGGTGGTGGTGGTCGCCGGGTTGGCGACTCTGGTCTGGGTGGGCACGTCGGTGGTCGACCTCGTCCTGCTGGGAGTTGGAAAACGTGCCGGGGCCAGGCGGCGCGCCTGGTTGGATCGTCGGCATTGGATCGTCGGACCAATCCTGTTCATTGGCACCGTGGCCATTGCCGTTGTGATGTGGCTCCCTCCCTACGACCAACAGCGGTCCAACAACCCGGGAAACTTCACGCTCATCGCCCGGTTCTTCTCCCATCACCACGGGACGTACCCCTTTGCGGTCGGCTGGAGATCTCTGCTGTCGGTGGACGGCGTCCTTCTCGAAGGACCGGGCGAGGTCATGCGCTCGCTCTTGGGCCCGGCTGTCCCCCATCCGGTCCTGGCATGGACGGTGACGGTGATAACCGGACTGGCAATCGTGGTCGCAGTGGTGGTCGGCGTGGTTCAACGCAACCGTTTCGCACTCGGGATCGGCCTGGTTGCCTTAGCCGGCAGTGCGGCCGTGGTGATAGCGGCTACGCACGTGGTCGGTTACATCTTCGGGTACCTCTTGATCTGGGCCGTCGTCCTACCGGTCGCCGCCCTTATCGGTCCGGGTCTACTGGCCGTGCCCGGGGGATGGCCGTGGCGGTCGTCGCTGTCGCCTCGACCGGTGACTGCTTCGGCGGTCCTGCGGTTGGCTCTGTGCATCGTGGCCGTCGGGGTATGTGTACGTGGCGTTGGTGCGAGTGACGTCGATCCCGCCTTTGAGCCGGGCCGCCGACCCCACCGTCGGCCGGCTGGCCGACCTGGTGACCCCGTATCTGGAGCCCGGTGGCCAGGTGTTCGTGGGCGACAGTGGTGCGGGCACCGCCAACACCAAGCTGCTCGACACCGAGGAGTTCATCGGTCTGGTGAACCTGCTGGATGTGAACGGTTTTCACCCCACCGTCAACCACGTCTGGCGAACCGAGTTCGGGCCCGGCTATGGGACGACGGGACACGAACCCCGCCAGGTCAACCTGGCCACGTGGAATCCGACGTCGCCGACCTTGCCGGGCTATGTCGGGAAGGCGGGCGACATGTCGGTGACGGTTACCGACACGGCCGGTGCCCCCGTGGCCCGCCGGTAGTGGCGGGCAGGAACCACCCCGGTCGAGCAGACGGTCATCTCCGTCTGCATCAAGGGGCGGAGCCGCTCGTCGGACCGGATGTCCGTGGGACGGCTCCCTCGGTCTGCCCGGGTGCAGCACCAGCGGCACGGTTGGCCGTGCCGAGCTCGTTGGCCTTGGTGAGTAGCCAGGGGGATACCAGTTTGGCCCCGGCCGGGGTCACGTGGATCCCGTCGGAGAACCGGACGACGGTCCCGTCGATGGTCGCCGTGAATTGGCCGCCCGGATCCAGCCTGGCCCCCATGTCGGCCACAACCACCCGTCCATGGGATGCAGCTGCCACCTTACGTAGCAGGCTGTTGTAGCGGTTCACCCGTGATGGAGCATCCTCGGGCCAGGGTTGGCCGTCGGCCTGCTCAGGCTGCTGGTAGTAGGGGGCGGTCAACAGGACGACGGTGGCCCCGGCCGAACCGAGGACCGACGTGGCCTTGGTCAGTGCCCTGATCTCGTCTTGGTCGACGGTCGCGCCGTCGATGTTCTGCCAGGCGTCGCCGATCCGCTGGTCACGGACTTCGTACTCACCGTCGGCCAGCAGGACCACGTCCGGATGGAATGCGTCGACATCGGCCTTCCATCTCACCAGCTGTGTGTCACACGGCACCGGAATGTGGCCGCCGCGGGCGCCGAAGTTGCCGTTCACCACTGTCCCGTGGAACAGCGTTTCGTAGGTGAGGAGCCCGCAGCCGAAGACCCCGTCGCCCTGGTAGCTCACGTCGTAGGTCGGTGCGTCCGGCGCGAGGCCGAAGCCGAGGAAGCTGGCCTCGGAATCGCCGACCAGGAGTACGCGGATCGGGCCTCCGGTTCCTGCGGGCACAGCGGCCACGGCGGCGGAGGTTCCAGGATCGTCACCCGGGGGGATGACAACGGCAGATGTGCCAGCAGCCTCGGCCGGGACCTCGTTGACGGCGGCAGTGGCTCCGGCTGTGGCCGTCACGACGAGCACAGCCGTGGCGGCGACGGCGATGGGAGTCGTGACCCAACCACGCCACCCCCGCAGGACGCCGTTCCTGATGGGCATCTCGAGGAAGTGGAAGGAAGCGACGGCCACCGCGAAGGAGAGGGCTACCCGCACCAGGAAGAGCGGCCAGCCGACCAGACCGGTCCGGGTGTGGTCGACCACCACGAAGATCGGCCAGTGGTAGAGATAGAGCCCGTACGAGATGGCGCCCACATAGCGCACCGGCCGGAGTGAGAGGGCCCTGGACAATCCGCCCTCCGGCACGAGGGCCACGCAGGCGATGATGCCCGCCGTGGCCAGGGCCACCAGAGTGAATCCGCCGCGGTAGATCCACGCCGTGGCGCTGTTGTCGATGTACGACAGGACGAGGACGGTGACCAGCCCGGCTGCACCGCGCCCACCAACCCGAGCCGTGCCGTCCGCGAGAGGGTGAAGGACCGCACCAACGATGTGGTCGGCACCGGACCGGACCGGCGTCGGGGCAGCGGATGGGCCAGCACGATGGCCAGGGCGGCGCCGATCAGCAGAGCCTGGGCCCGGGTGTCGGTGCCGTAGTAGGCGCGGCTCTCACCCGACCCGTTGCCGAAGACCACGGCCATGGCTACGGCACTGGCCACCGCACCGGCCACGGTGACCACGAGCAAGGTACGCAGTGACCGACTCCAGTGCAGGATGAGGAGAACCACCAGAGGCCACACCAGGTAGAACTGCTCCTCGATCGAGAGCGACCAGGTGTGGAGCAACGGGCGTGGGGTGTTCAACGCGGCGAAGTAGCCCTGTCCGCCGGAGATCTGATGCCAGTTGTTGAAGTAGAACAAGGTGGCCAGAGCGTCGCCGCGCAGTTGGGCCAAAGTGTCAGAGGGTGCGAGGAAGTAGCCGTACAGGACGATTCCGACCAGCATGACCAGAAGAGCGGGCACCAGGCGCCGCACCCGATGCCCCCAGAACCGGGCGAGGCCGATGCCGGCGTTCTGGCGGTACTCGGACACCAGGAGACCGGTGATCAGGAAGCCGGAAAGGACGAAGAAGACGTCGACGCCGAAGAACCCTCCGCCCGCCCACGAGAACCCACCGTGAAAGAAGAGGACCAGGACAATGCCGAGGGCCCTGATGCCGTCCAGGGCGGGGATGCGTCCGAGATGGGGCTCAGGGGCCCCTACGGGCGCGTCCCCGTCTTCCCCCGTCGACCCGGCTGTGGCCCGGACCTCCACAGCTGCTCCCACGCCCGGATCGTAGCCCCCTGACCCATTGCCACCGGTGTCGCGGGGCCGCCCCCGTCAGGAACTGGATCTCACCGAGCGAAGGCGGATGCCTCTGCGGCCCCTGGCCGGCCGGACATAGCGTGGGCCCATGCGCTTTGCCTTCAAGACCTCGCCGCAGGAGACCACCTGGACGGACATGCTCGCCGTGTGGAGGGCGGCCGACGACATCGAGCTGTTCGAGTCGGGCTGGACCTTCGACCACTTCTATCCGATCTTTTCCGACCCCACCGGCCCCTGCATGGAGGGTTGGACCACCCTTACGGCGCTGGCCCAGGCGACCACCCGCCTGCGCATGGGAACGCTGGTGACCGGCATCCACTATCGACACCCGGCGATCCTGGCCAACATGGCGACCACCCTCGACATCCTGTCCGGTGGCCGGCTGGAGCTCGGCATCGGAGCCGGCTGGAACGAAGAGGAATCGGGGGCGTACGGGATCGAACTGGGCAGCCCGGGTGAGCGCAGCGACCGCTTCGAAGAGGCCTGTGAGGTGATCGTCGGGCTCCTCACCCAGGAGACGACGACCTTCAATGGCCGCTATTACCAGCTCCTAGACGCCCGCAACGAACCCAAGCCGATTCAACGACCCCACCCGCCGATCTGCATCGGAGGTAGTGGGGAGAAGCGGACGCTTCGAACTGCAGCCCGGTTCGCACAGCACTGGAACTTCGTGGGTGGGACACCGGACGAGTTCGCCCGCAAGCGCGACATCCTGCACCAACACTGCGAGGACCTCGGTCGTGACCCGTCGGAGATCCTCCTCTCCTCCCACGTCATTTTCGCAGGAGACGCGAGGGCCACCGCCGAGCAGGCCGCCGCACTGGCGGAGGTCGGCGTCGAGCTGGGCATCGTCACTATTCGACCGCCTCTGAATCCCAGTGTGCTCGAACCGCTGGCAGCCGCCTTGCATGAGATCTAGAAATGAGGAGGCCAGAAAGTGCGCGCTCGGGGGTCAGTTGGCCTTCGGCGGGCCGCACAGTTGTTTCTCCGCTTGGATCGGGTCGGGACTGAACCGAAACGTCGTATTCGAGAGGGAGCTTGTCAGGTCAGAGAACATCTGCGAGACACTGAGCGGCGAAGTGATGTCGTGCAAATACGACCTGAGCTGACCACAGCCAAGTGCCCGCCTTGCCGCGGCCAAGTCCAGCTCCGAACCGACCCGAGCAGGAATGGGCTGGTCCTGGATGCCGAAGCGGGCGATCATCCAGAGGGGATCGGCGTCTTTTCCGCCCAGCCGGCCGAATGTCTCCGCGCTCTCTGCCATATGGGAGCCGATGGGATTGGCCAGCGATTGAGTGTCGAATATGTAGACGTCGGGACCGCTCGTGAGTCCCTTGGCCCCTATTTCGACGAGGTCGACGACGAGGCCGACCGGAAGGGCCGATGCTGCACGGGCGGAGTAGGGCTTGGTTTCCAACACAAAGCCATCGGCACGAATGAGTTTCGTTTCAATCATCAGCTGCTTGCCCGATGCGCGCGCAGAGGCCGCCATTCGCGCGTACGTCGGCCCTGGTGACGCGCCACTGGTCCATTGCGCCAATGTGATGGGGTGCGGGTCCTCCAATATCCTCGTCCAGTAGGAACGTTCGTCCGAAATCCCGTGTACCACGCCGAGCCCGCCTAGTGGAGCGTCAAATCGAAGCCACCCTGCCGACGCGACCGACCAGACGACGAGCCCGAGCACAGGAAGAATCATCCACGAGCGCAGTTGAGCAGCTCCAACGAAGGGAACGACGCATAAGGCGAAAAAGCCGGGGAGGAGGAGTCGGGCGTGCATGTAGTCACCGCCGACGTAAACCACCCAGAGCCAGTCGATGAGGCCCGCAACCAATCGGCGTGAGAAGTACGACGACCGAGAGACGGTCGCCCGTACGCCACCATCGGCGGACGATAGGAGCCATCAACGCAGCGACAAGGACAATTGGGAGCCACAACGTGTATGGGGAGATGAAGTTCCACAGATAGGTGACACCCCTCGCCCACGAGGAGGACGTGCCGGCCTTCGCGAGCCCGGTGTTGGGCTCGATCATGGCGAAGTAGGCCATGCGCCAGAGCTCGTAGAGGACTGGAAGTAGGAGGGCGGCTACCAGGGGAACTCCGTAGCGCCGCCATCGCCCTGGATTTCCCTTCCAACCGGGATCGTGGACGACCACACCCAGTCCAGCAAGAAACACGCAGCACATCAAGGCCAGCTCGGGCCGGATCAGCGAACCGAGACCGATGACAAATGCGCACCAGACGGCCGAGTCCCTGCGCTGATACGTCCGGACGAGCAGCCAGAAAGTCAGGCCGATCCAACAGAAGACCATTCCCATCTCGAGCCCGCCGGTGACGAACTCCCAAACTCCGGCGACGACGGAGAAGATCAGCAGTCCGACGGGCAGGACCAGGTCGTCACTGCGGATCCCCACGAGGCGCTGAGTCGCACGTCCGCCGAGCACTACGCCGCCTGCGGTGAAACCGATACCCAGCACTACCGACGTCCACTCCAGAGAGAGGAATGGCAGCACACCGTGGATGGCAGCCAAGAGAAAGAGCCAGAGCGGGTCAGAGTAGACCTCAACCCGTTCTCCCACGTTGTAGACGGGGCCGTGTCCCGCCAGAAGGTTTCCGACAATCCGGAAGTTGATGAACGCGTCCTCCTGTACCCAACGGTATGTCCATGCTCCAACGAGACGATGACGAGAGGGACGAGGATCACCAGCCACGATTGCCTCCGTCGGGAACGTTGATTATCCGTCAGACCGGACTCGTCACCTCGCCGCTCGTCCCCACTTCCGCCGGATCAACGCCTGTCAACATTGATGAAGGGTAACCGGAGGTCCAGATCGTCGAGGGTCTCCTGAATACCCTTGTCCCCCGTCACAGCGGACCCCGCCTGCTCGCCCACATCGCGAAGCGGCCGGACACGACCGACGGTGGACCGAGGCACGACGGAAGAGCTGGATGACCGAAGCCGCTCCAGGCGCCGTACGATCGACCAGTACCACGCGAACCCGGTTCCGCTCCAGAGCCGCTGCGGTGCCGGACACGAGCGCAGGGGTCACGGGTTCCAACGGTGGGTCGTAGTAGGGGTAGGGGAGGAAGTGGGCGTCCTGCACGTAGAGGAACTCCATCAATTCCGGGGGCTCCATCGGATTCGGTCCGAAGTTGATCTTGCCGTCCGCGGCCGGGATGAGCGGCGTAGCCCCCGATGAGCCTGAAGGCGAAGTCGTCCTCGGCCTGCCATACCATTGGCTCGGTGTAGGTGCTGGTGGCCAACGGATAGGTGATTGCGACGGGGTCACCGGGGGGTATGGCGAGACGCACCTCGGGCGGTTGCGCCTCGACTGAATGCGAAGAGTAGGGCCACTGGGGCAGCAGCGTCACCACCAGGACGGCAAGGGTGACCAGGACCCAGCCGAACTCCGACCGCACATGTGCTGGAGGTTCACCGTCGCGGGCGGTCGACGAGCGCCGGCGGATGTCGTCCAGTCCGAAGGCGAGCACCGCCGCAAGGCAGGCGTCCACCGCGAAGCTCATCCGCGACGGAATGAGGTTCTGCACCAGCGGAAACTGGTCCAGCAGGGCGAAGGGAAGGGGCACCGACTGTGCGGTGACCGCCGACCCAAAGTTGCGGACCGAGCGACAGAAGAGCGGCACCGAGAAGGACGGCTACGGTCAACTGCATGCGTGGGCTGTGGCGAGAGCGCCAGATGAACAGGATGGCCAGGACCAGGACCGGGATCCCGATGTAACCACCGAGCTCCGACGGGTTGCCGACGACCGGCACGAGGTCCCTCAAGCCCAGCCCGACCTTCTGGAGTGGTCCCGGCGCCACGAAGCTGAGCGCGTCATTGTGGAGGGGGTTGGCGAGACTATGTGCCGTCCCGACGTAGTGCTGGGGACCGAATTGCAGCATCCACAGCGGGTACGCGAGCACGACGACCATGACACCGAATGCGACGACGACAGGTCGTCGGTAAGTCCGCACTACGTCAAGGCTCATCCGTCGATGGCGGATGGCGATGCAGAGAACGGCCCATGCGATGAGGAGGACGACCATGGTGAAGATCTCTTGGGAGCAGAGATACTCTCCGCGCCAGGAGCAGGCCGGTGGCGATCCCGAGCCGTGTAGGGGAGCCCCGCCTCTGCAGGATCGACGCGACCGTGTAGGCGATGAAAGGTGGGAGTGGGCAGAAGACCAGAAACGGGTGGGCGAGTACTCTCACCAACGGCAAATGGGGGAGAACCCGTAGATGAGCCCGCCGATGGCGGCCGCCGGACCCCACACCTTCCACAGGCGCAGGACCACGAATGCCGCGGTAGCCGACACGGGCATGGCCAGGAACATCAGAAAATTCGCCCGGCCGATCGGGCCCACGAACGGGGCTAATGGCGCGGTAAGGAGTCCCAGCAGCGGAGCGGCCGTGTTCTGCCCCAGGTTGACTCCCGTGGGACTGAAGAGCGAGTGGCTGAAGAAGGGGTCTAGACCATGGCCGAGTGCGTAGGGAATCCAGGCCAGAAACCACGTGATCTGGTCGGCATCCTGAGGGATCAACAGGTATTGGGATGGGCCGAACAGGCGTTGCGAACTCCACGGCAGTAGTGGCCAGAAGGCGATGATGCCCAGGAGCACGTACACGACGACGACGCACACGGCGAAGCTACGTCCCCCGGACGAGCGAGTTGGCGCCGGTGACCACTTCTGGCGGCAATTGTTGCGCCGCGATCCCTGTGTCGACCGTCATCGGCCGCCGTCATGGACGCATGCTCGCCCAGGTCATTGGCTGCCGGAGGCTTGCGTGGATGGTTGCGAATTGACGACATGGAAGTGGACAGCGCCGCTCGTCGCCGTACGCCCACCGTAAGTGGCGGAAGTGGCGACGGCCGTGTAGTTCCCGTTGGGTACGTCGGCCGAGTTCCAGTGCACGACCCATCCGTACACACCCAGCACGGACTCAGCGCGGACGGGAGAGGTGTCGCCATCCCCGCGAATGATGATGAAGACGTCCCTCACCCCGATGCTCCGGTCGGTGCCGGCGTCCAACACGACAGTGCCGTGAACTGTCGTGTTGGACAAGGGCCGCAAGACCACGGGGGTGGACGGAATGGACTGCGCGGATTCAAACCCCCGGGGAGGTGGGGTCGAGAAGGTGCTGAGGTGGAGCGACTCGGCAATGGAGGCATTTCGCCGGATCCAAGATGCCGTCCGCCACGGATCGACGTGGATCGACAGCGCGTAGTCGGGCGTGGTGCGGTACGCCCTGAGGTACTCGACAGCCGTCACCTGTTGCTGGTGATAGGTCCGCTCACCCTGAAGGCCGTTACTGGTACCGAACACGACGTCGAGGACCACGAGTAGCAGGGTGACTGCGAAACTGATCGGAGCGATGTCGCGCCGGATCGAGAGTGGCTGGCGTTCGACATCGACGTCGTCAATCGAGGAGTGAGGACCACCCGATACCGCGGACCCTCCGGGCCCGAGGGCGCGGTGACGGTAGTCGAGCAGCGCAAGGTAGGCACCGGCCAGGATGAGAAGGTCGTAGGTGGTGTAACGCGAGGCCGAAGCCCCTGATGGGCCGAATACTGTCCGCCCGTCGGCGACGGAGAGTGCGAAGAGCAGGCCGAAGCAGATCATGGCCACGCCAACCGGGCCACCATCCTCTGACCCCCGGTGGCGTAGAGCCACGGCGATGGCGACCCCGGCGACGAACAGGATGAGCGCACCCAGCAGTTCGATGATCATGTTGGACCCAGATCCGGGTGTGATCATCACGCCAACCCCGTCGCCCACGGCAGTCAGGATGACCTGAATCGCCGACCAGAGGCGCCCGAATAGGTAGCCAGTTGCCGGGTGCGCAGCGGAGTTGAACGTGAAGTTCCAGAAGTAGAACGCGGTGACCAGCCCGCCTGACGTGGCCCAGGCGACCATCGGCCGCCACCCACGTCCCCTCAGGAAGAGGAGGGCCAGGCCCGTCGGCCAGATCAGAAGGCCGGCGAAGGACGAGTAGCTGCCCACCACCGCGGCTATGACCGCCCCGGCGTAGGCGAGATGGGGAGAGCGGACGGCATCCAGGAGCACGATGGTGGTGGCAAGGGCCAGAAAGGTGAGGTACCACGAAACGCCGCCCAGGAACGTGTTGGCATACTGCACCAGCGAGAGCGTCACGAAGGCGACGGGGCAGTAGTAGAGCCACGGGCTGGTTGGCGTACGGCGCTTGTGCGCCCAAATCAACAATGCGGTACCGACCACCACCATCAGGGCGCCGATGGTGTTCTCCACTCGCATATCGAGGTGGTCGACGTGTGCCAGTACCACGGAGAGAGCATTGGGGAAAAAGCTCCGGTCCTGGTTGTACTGCGCCCAGAGCGGACCCCAGGGCACGATCCGCGTCTCGGACGCCTTGACGAACGGCATGATCGACAGGTTGTCGTACATGACGATATTGACGCTGTAGGCGACTGTGCTCCCGAGGAAAGCGCAGACGGGCAGCGCGAATCCCACCACAGTCAACACGACAACCACGGATCTTGGGAGTCGGTCGACCAAGGTCCGGCGACCACATCTGGAGTCGGGTCGGTACTCGGATCCTCGGCCGTCGTGGTACCCGATGGGCCCTCGGATGTCGAGACCGTCATGCCCAACACGAATCGTGTTTGCGAAGTGATCGGCCCGCGCTTGCCGATGATCCGAGCATCGTGATCTTCATGGTCGAAGGCACCCCTGAACTTCCCCTCGCATCGGCGCGAATCGTAGGCGACGCCAGGGCACGCCGCTACAGGCGCTCCGGCGCCACGGCAGGGGGGAGCTCATCTTCGAACTCGGTTCAGCTGGCGGACCCATCGCGGGCCGCTGACCGGCCGCGCCATCGCATGAGCGGGCGCTCGATCAGGAACCAACTGGCGATGGCGATGGTGAAGATGACGACCAGCCGGAACAGCTTCGTTGGGCCAGTAGGCCCATCCGGTCTGGTTCTGCTGAATGGCCAGGTAGATGGGGAAGTGGATCAGGTACACGGTGTAGGAGAGATTGCCGATGAACACCAGGAATCCAAGACCGACGAACCGGGATCCCAGGCTGCCCGGGCAGATGACGAAGTAGGTGATGATGATCGCGGCGGCAATCGTCGTGGTCGGCAACCACCACACCACCAGATTCTCGGTGAACAACGGGGCGTAAAGAAGGATCCAGCACAGGAACACCGCCGAACCGGCAGCCGCAACCGTCAGGAGACCCCGGGCCCAGCGAGCCCAGCCGTGAAGGTGGCCGTCGGCTGCCAAAGACCCAGGAGGCATCCGAGGAACAGCGCGTCGGCCCGGGTGTCGAAGGCGTAGTACGTCCGGCTGAAGACTGCGTTGTCGAAGTGGTGCGAATGGTAGATGAGGTAGAGACGGTCGACCGTCGACGCGAGCAGTCCCACGATGGCGAACGCGTAGGCGAGGTGCCGTCTATGGACGGCCACGGCAACGACCATGGCGATCGACCAGATGACGTAGAACTGCTCCTCCACCGACAGCGACCAGGTCTGGGCCAGGTAGCCGAAGAAGGGCGCGTGGCCGAAGGCCTGTCGGTAGTCGGCGTAGTAGAACATCGCGGCCAAGCTGTCCCCCCACAGCCGTTGCGACGCGTCGGAGACGTTGACGAAGTGCGCGTAGATTCCCAGCAGCGCCACGGTCAGCAGAAGCGGCGGCACCAGGCGCACGCCGCGACGGGCGTAGAAGCTGCCCAGCTTGACCCTTCCGGTACGGATGCCCTCGCCGGCGAGCATGGCCGTGATCAGGAAGCCGCTCAGGACGAAGAAGACCTGCAGGGCCACCCATGTCCCGGGCAGGGTTTCGAAGTTGGAGTGGTAGGTGAGCACGGTGAACAGGGCGAGGGCCCGGATGCCGGTCAGCGGTGGTCGGTTCCCCAGCCGGAAACGGTAGGGCTCCGGTGATTCTTCGGAGGTGATTGCCTCGTACGGGGTGTCCGGCGTCGTTGGCGGACCCGCCGTCACCTCACCCGTTTCGATCGGGTCGGTGGGGGCGGCCATGGCGACGGCCGCAGGTGAGGCTGGCCCGTCACCGGCGGCCACTGCCGGACTACCTGGCCCCGACGGGCGTAGCGGCCGGGGTACAGGACCCGGTCCCCACTCGTCGACCACGTGCTCGCATCGCCAGGATGGTACCCGACGACCAATGGCGGGCTGGGGGTAGCGCACCGGCGGTGGCGGACCTCGTACCCCGGGGTCCGCTCCACTACCATCACGGCCATCGCACACCGGGGGAACACCGTGGCCACGGCCGGGCCCGAACCGGCCGGACCCGAAGCAGCCCCGGTGGCCTCGCCCGCCACCCCGGTCCGGAGGCCACCCCACCTCGGAATAGCCAGCTGGTGGCCGGTGCTCGTCCCTCTGGTCATCGTCCTGGTGGGGGCGTGGACCTACCGGTGGGTCGACGAGGACGCCTTCATCGACTTCCGGATCATCCACAACCTGCTGGCCGGATACGGCCCGGTGTTCAACGTGGGGGAGCGGGTGGAGGTGGATTCCGACCCGCTGTGGATGGGCACCCTCGCCGCCCTGCACGCCATAACGCCAGGGGTGTCCCTCGAGTGGACCTCGGTGGTGCTCGGCCTGGTATGTACGGCCGGCGGCTTTTTGGCCGGTGGCCTGGCCGTCGTCCGCCTCGGGGCCCGTCACGACGAGGGGACCGTCCTGCCCATCGGCCTGCTGATGGTCTCGGTGGTTGCCGGAGTGTGGGAGTTCGCCACGTCCGGCCTCGAGATGTCGATGGTCTTTCTCTGGCTGGGCGTCTCGTACCTGCTCCTGGTGCGGGTGGGGACACGCCGCTCCGGCGCGCTGCCCGCCGCCGTGGTGGCCGGGCTCGGATCACTGATCCGGCCCGAGCTGCTGCTGGGCTCGGTGGTGTTTACCGCGGCGTTGGCCACCCTTGTCGCTTCGCCCACTTGGCCCTCGCGGCGCGGACGGGTTCGCCGGTGCGGTGCGGTGGTGGCTGCCGCTTTTGCCCTCCCGGTGGCCGTGGAGCTCGCACGCATGGCCTACTTCGCCCTGCTGGTCCCGTCGACGGCGCTGGCCAAGGCGGCCGGGTCCTCGTGGTGGTCACAGGGCGCCACCTACCTGTGGAATTTCGTGGCGCCCTACACGTTGTGGCTCCCGTTTGCCCTGGCGGTTCCCCTGGTCGTGACCCGGGTGGCGCGGTGGTGGCGGATCGGTGACCGGACCGGGGTCCTGGTGTTGTGCACGCCCTTGGTGGTGGGCCTGGTCGACCTGGTCTACGTGGTCGAAGTCGGTGGCGATTACATGCACGCCCGCCTGCTGCTCCCGGCGTTCTTCGCCATCTGCCTGCCTATCTACGCCGGGGTCCGCTCACTGCGCGGGGCCCTCGTCGTCCCAGTCCTCGGCATTGTGGTGTGGTCGGTGGTGTGCCTCGGCTGGCTGCGATTCGTTCCTCCTACACCGCACGCGCTCAACCCACAGACCGTCTTCATCTCCAACGAGCGCAACAGCTGGATCTCGGCCACGGGGAATCCCCACCCGGTGACAGCCGCCGACTACGCCCGGGCGCTGTCAGGCCGCGCCGGCGCCATCCTGGCTCGGGCCGCGCACCAAGTGCCGCACGGCCACCAGGAAGTCCTGGTGATCACCAATCCGTTCGTCCCGGTCGACCCCTCTGCCGCCCTGCCGGCCCGGTCGCCGCTGCCGTTCTCCCTGGCCGTCAATCTGCCGGCCATCGGGGTGATCGGCTATCTGGCCGGACCCGATGTCTACGTCTTCGACTCCTACTCGCTGGCCAATCCGATCGGCAGTCACACCACGGTGGTCCATCACGCCCGTCCCGGTCACGAGAAGTTGATCGGTCCGGCGTGGATGCTGGGCCGCTTCGGCGTGCCCGGTCATGTGACGACCCCCGGCGGCCCGTCCGCCACCTCGGTGGCTGCCGCTCGCACGGCGATCGGCTGCGACCCGCTGGGTGCCTACCTGGCTGCCATCACCGCACCGTTGACCTTCGGGCGGCTGGTGTCCAACTTCGCCAACAGCTTCACGTTCACCACCATGCACTTCAGCGCCAACCCGTCGGTGGCCGTGGTGCAGCTGTGCGGGCCCGGGGCGGGGAAGAGGTGACTTCGGCCGGCGGGCAGGTGGACCCGGTGGTGGACGCCGCCGGTCCGGGGCGTCGACCACCGGCCGGTGGCGGTCGGGCACTGGTCGGGGCCGCGGTCGGCTACCTGGTGTTGGCCATCGGGCTGTGGTGGAGCGTGTGGTCGTCGCACCCGACGTCGACGACGACCTGCGGCTGTGGCGATGCCGCCCGATTCGTCTGGTTCTTCCGGTGGACGTCCTTCGCCATGTCCCACGGTCACAACGTCCTGTACTCGACCTGGCTCTTCCACCCGGGCGGGATCAACCTGTTGGACGACACCAGCGTCATCGCTCTCGGCGTGGTGTTGGCCCCGGTCACCTGGCTGTGGGGGCCGGTGGCGTCGATGAATGTCGCCCTCACCCTCGCCCCGGCTCTGTCCGCCCTGACCATGTTCGTTCTGTTGCGCCGGTGGGTGTCGTGGACGCCGGCTGCCGTTCTCGGGGGCCTCGCCTACGGGTTTTCGCCCTTCGTGGTGACCGAATTGGCGCTCAACCAGCTCAACATCGCCTTCTTGGCGATCCCACCGTTGATCGTCCTGGTGCTGGCAGACCTGCTGGTGACCCAGGTGCGGCCTCCCTGGCGCAACGGCCTCGCCCTGGCTGGCCTGATCGTCCTGCAGTTCTTCGTGAGCACCGAGGTCCTGGTCATCACCGTTGTGGCTTGTCTGGTGGGGATCGTGCTGCTGGTCGGGTGGTTCGGCGTGTCCGAGCCGGCGGCACTCAGGGCCCGTGTGCGGGACGCAGGGACGGGGATGGCCGTGGCTGTGGGCGCGTCGGCCGTGGTGCTGGCCTACCCGCTGTGGTTTCTCCTGGCCGGCCCCGCCCACCTCACCGGACCGATCTGGTCGGCCGGCGCAACGGCCCGGTACGGAACGAACTGGTCGAGCTTCGTCTCCACCGCCGGGCTGGCCGGTTTGCGCCCCTCCATGCTCGAGTTCGGGGGGTATCAGGGTCCTGCACTGGTGGGCCTCGGCTATCTCGGCCTCGGTGTCCTGGTCGTAGCCGTCGTCGGGACGGTGGTCTGGCGACCGTGACCGCCGGCTCCTGCTCTTCGCCGGCATTGCCATGGTGGCGGCCGTCCTCTCACTGGGTCCCGCCCACCGGTACTGGGTGCCGTGGGACGCCCTCCAACATGTGCCCTGGATCGGGGACATCGTCGAGATCCGTTTCACTTTGGTGGTGACCTTCTGCGCTCGCCGTCCTCGTCGCCCTTTCCCTGGACCACGCCCGTGAGTGGCTCGTCACCCACGCGCGTCGGCCCTGCCGCGCATCATTTCTTGGGGACTGGTCGTGCTGGTGGTGGTCCCCACCTTCGTCGTCCTCGCCCCCAATCTTCCGCTGACCGCCCGGGCTGTCGTACTGCCGCAGTGGTACGCCACCCGTGGCCGGGCCCTGCCGCCGGGGAGAGTGGTCCTCGCCTACCCGATCCCGTCCTCGGGCCTCCAGTCGTCAGAGGCGTGGCAGGCCGTGACCGACATGCAGTGGGCCCAGGCCAGCGGCGGGGGCCCCCAGGGCCAGCCGTCGCGGGCCGGTGCGGCCCGGGCCGGGTTCGAAGTGCTGTCCGCCGCGTCATTGCCGCTCGGACCGGCCCCGGTTCCGACGCCGGCCGACGTGACCGCCGTCCGCCGGGCGTTGTCGCTGTGGAGGGTGACCACGATGGTCGTCCCCGACCAACCGGGGCTCCCCGTCTACCAACAGGGGCGGGGGGCGCCCTATGCGGTCGGATTCCTGACCGCCGTTCTGGGCACGGCGCCCGTCTACCGCGACTCGGCGTGGGAGTGGGACGCGGTGCGGACCGCCCCTCGGCCGGTGCCCGTCTCGGCTGCTTGCCTTCGCCCGCTGCACCACCGGAGCGGTGGCTGCATCGGTCCGGCCGATGGCCGTCCCGCAGTGCATCCTCTCCAGCGTTCACCTGGCGCCCAGTGCCTGACCGCCGGCCGACGCGTTCGGGTCCTGGCCGTCGCGGCCGTGGCCTATCTGGTGCTGGCGTTGGTGGTGTGGTGGCAGGTGTGGTCGACCCACCCGACATCGACCACCACCTGCGGCTGCGGCGACAGTGCCCTCTTCCTCTGGTTCTTCGCCTGGCCCGCACATGCGCTGGCCCACGGGCTCAATCCACTCCATTCGACGGCCATGTCCCACCCGGGTGGGGTGAACCTGCTGGCCAATACCTCCGAGCTGGCACTCGGGGTGGTGCTGGCCCCGGTGACCTGGATGTTCGGCCCGGTGGCATCGATGAACGTGGCCCTCACCCTCGCCCCGGCGCTGTCGGCGCTCGCCATGTTCGTCCTGGCCCGCCGATGGGTGTCGTGGGCACCCGCCGCCTTCGCCGCCGGGCTCCTCTACGGGTTTTCGCCACTGGTGCTGGTCAGCCTGTCCGACGCCCACCTCATGCTGGGCTGGGCCGTGGTGCCCCCGCTGGTCGTGGCCTGCTGCGACGAGCTGCTGTTCGGAGGACGACCTCCGGTGGTCGTCGGCCTGGTGCTCGGACTGCTGCTGGTCGTCCAGTTCCTGGTGGGCACCGAAGTCCTGCTCCTGCTCGGAATCGCCGGGGGATTTGCCGCCGTGCTGCTCGCCGCCTACGGGCTCCGTCACCGAGATGCCGTGCGTGCCGGCGCCCGCCGGGTGGGGAAGGGGCTGGCCGTAGCCGGGGCCGTCACCGTCGTCGTTCTGGCCTATCCGACCTGGTATGCCCTGGCCGGGCCGTCCCATATCACCGGCCGGGTGTGGCCCCTGATCGACGTCGGGCTCGAGGGAACCAACCTGCATGCATTTTTCTGGCCCACCCCGGTGTCGGCCGGATTCACCCTCTTCACCCACAGGGTCGGCGGCTACCAGGGTCCCACCCTGTCCGGGCAGTATGTCGGGCTGGGCATGGTGGCGGTGGCTGTGGTCGGCCTGTTGGTATGGAGGCGCGACCGTCGACTCTGGTTCTTCGGGGCCATGACCGTGATCTCGGCGGTGCTCTCACTCGGGGCGAGCCGGACCGTTTGGTTGCCGTGGAAGCTGGCCGACGGTCGACCCTTGCTCCAGGACATCATCCCCAGTCGGTTCCTGGTGGTGATCTATCTGTCGCTCGCCGTGATGCTGGCCGTGGTGGTCGATCGGACCTACACGGCGGTCCTGCGGCGGGTCGGTCCGGTCGAGGCCACCGATTGGGGTTGGGGCCGATGGGCGCCGTCGCTGGTCGGGCTGGCGGTGGCCGGGGTGGCGCTCGCCCCGATCGCCGCCTACCTGTCGCCGACTGTTCCCATGGTGACCCGACCGGTCCGTCCCCCTACCTGGTTCACCACGGTCGCCCCTGGGCTGCCCGCCCGCAGTGTGCTCCTGGTATTTCCGGTGCCCTACCAGCTGATCGAGAGTGCCATGGCCTGGCAGGCCGTGACCGACTTTCCCGATGCCATGGTCGGAGGGGGAGGACCCGGTGGGGTGGTCCAGCGGACCGGAGCGGAACGGGCAGGGGCGGAGGCCATCGGTCGGGCCTCGTTCTCCTTCACCGGGCAGAGCCTCCGGCCCGGTGACGTGGCCGCCACCCGCCATGCGTTGGCCGCCTGGGGGGTGACCGGGGTGGTCCTCCCTGATCAGCCGGGTCTGCCCGCCTACGACCGGGTGACATCGGTGCCCTACACCGTCGCATTTGTGACTGCGGTAGTGGGGCGGGGACCGGTACGCCAGGCCGGGTCGTGGGTGTGGAAGGGCATCGACCGTGCGCCCGTGGCCGGGCCCGGTCCGTCGCCGGCATCGGTGAACGCCTGTACGCCCCCCGGAACGGGAGGCTCGATTGCGGCCGTGGAGCGGGTCGCAGCCTGCGTCGTGGCCCTGGGATGACCGGAGTCGACTGGTATCGTCGCCCCTCGTGACGGCAGTCGGAACTCCCGAGGGGACGCACCGACCTCGCCCTGTGAAGACCACGGTCCAGACGGTGGTGAGCGTCCTCGTCGTGGTCGTGGCCCTGGTCGCACTGGTGGGCCAAGCCGTACGCGGTGACCGCATCGTCGGGGTGCAGATGGCGCCTACGGCTGTGCACGACGCCGCGGTGGACGACGCCTTCTACAACTGCATCAATGTCCAGGCCCACAGCTTGGTCCGACCCGGCCAGACCGTGACCATCAGCACCGACAACCTGGCCGACGTGGTCACCATGATCAAAGGGTTCGGCAGTTGGGTGACCGTCGCCGACCCGGCCTCGGATGCGCAGGTGATCCTGACCCTGCGCGACAACGTGGCCGGCCCCGGCACGTGCCTGGGCACCCAGGTGGTCGCCACCACGGTCGGACCACACGGAGCGACGATGGTGCGGGTGGGCACAGGTGCGCAGGTAGCCGGCCACGGCCCCCCGCCGGCCCCACCGCTATGAGCCCGCCGCTATGAACACGGCACTCGCCACCATCGTGGCCATGCTGACGCTTTCGGTCGCCGGACTGATCCCCGTGGCCATAGCGGTGGGACCCCGCTGGTACGCGGTCCCGTTGGCACCCCTGGCCGGGGCCGTCCTGGCCGCGTTGGCCGCCACCGCATCCCTCTCGTTCGGTGGATCGCTGCTCGCCTGGTTCGTAGCTCTGGCCATTGTCGCCGCCATGGTGGCCCTGTTCGTCTGGTGGAAGTGGCCCGAACTGGCTCCCTCGGAGCGGGACGGCGGTCGCCGACGTGTCCGTGAGGGCCGGGACCGGGCGGTCGGAGTAGTCGGATTCGTCGCCGTGGTCGTCTCCTGTGCCTTCTGTCTGCGCGGCCTTCGTACGCCCACGGTGGGTTTCGACGCCCGGGCCCTCTGGGTGATGCGCCCGGGGTGGTTCCTGCAGAGCCACGCCCAACTGCTCGTCGATATGCGGGTGCGGGGTCTGGTACTGACTCAAAGTGCCTACCCGCCCCTGGTGAGCGCGTCAGCCGCCGTGGCCTGGCGGGTGACCGGGGTGCACACCGCCCGGCTCGGGGTGACCACCGTCGCCATGTCTGAACATGTGCGCCCTGGCCGCCGCCGCACTTGCGCTCGTCGATGCCGGGAGGACAGCTGCACATCGGATGGCCGACGGTGGGTTGCCCGAGGGCGGCGATCCGTCAGTGGAGCGAGGGGCCAAGCCGGTCAGAAGGGCGCACGCCGCGGTCCGACCTCCCTGGGCCCCGATGGTGGCCGGGGTCCTGGCCGCGGTACTCCTCGTATTCGTGTCTGCCGGTGTCACCGAGCCGTTCCTCACCAACGGGTATGCCGACCCGCTGTGGTCGCTGGCCGCGGTAGGGGCCGTGGCCTTCGGCCTGCAGATGCACACCGACCGCTCGACCCGGGCGGCAACCGTGGTGCTGCTCCTGGTGGCGGGGCTGACCAAGGACGAGGGATTCGTGACCGCAGTCGCCCTCCTCGTGCTGGTGGCCGCCCGGTCGATCGGGTGGGAGGGACTGCGCCACCTGCGTCGGTGGGCGGTCCCGGTGGTGCTGGCCGTCGCCGAACTGGCAATCCTGGCCTGGTGGCCACTGCTCATGCACGCCATCGGGGCCCGAGGGGCGTCGTCGACGTTCACCACTTCGAACGTCACGTCCTCCCGTGCCTCCGCCGTCGTCCATGGGATGAGCCCCTACCTCCACGTCCTCGTGCTGGCGCTCCCGCTGTCGGTGGTGGGAGGCCTGGCGCTCACCGCGGTCCGACGACGGGCCGGACTCGGAAACGATCTGTGGGCATGGCTGGCCCTGGCCGTCAGGACTTTTGGCGGTGGGCGGTGCGCTGGTCTCCGGTAACGGGGCCATCCTCCCGTGGATCCGCTCGACCGTGCATCGGATCACCGAGTACCCGATCCTCGAGGCGTGGTGGATCATCGCCGTCTGGGCGGTGGCGGCATCCGCCGGCATCGGCGGGGGTACGCCGTCGCCCGTCTCGGAGCCCTCCGTCGACCGCCAGGAGCGGAGCGACTCTGCCCGGGCCGTCTCAACCGTCGGGGTGCCGTCGTGACCGTGGTCGACCGCGAAGCCGACTTGCCCGGGACACCGGGCACGCCCGACGCCGGGCCGCCCGAGGATGTCGTCGAACGGACCGCCGTCCCGGCATCGACGACGGGAGTGCCGCGGATGGCGGTCGCTCACAGCCGGCGCGGGTGCCTATCTGGTGCTGTCGGTCGCCATGTGGTGGAACGTGTGGTCGGGTCACCCGACCTCGACCACCACCTGTGGGTGTGGCGACACCTCACTGTTCACCTGGTTCCTCGAGTGGCCGGCCTTCGCGCTGTCCCACGGACTCAATCCGTTGTACTCCGACTACCTGTTCCATCCCAGTGGGATCAACCTGCTGTCCAATACGGCCGAAGTCGGCCTCGGAGTGTTCCTCGCCCCGGTGACCTGGTTGTTCGGGCCGATTGCCACCCTCAACGTGGCACTCACCCTCAGTCCGTTCCTCTCGGGGCTGACCATGTACATCCTTCTGCGCCGGTGGGTGTCCTGGGCGCCGGCGGCGTTCGTGGGCGGACTGCTCTACGGGTTCTCGCCCTTCGTCATCATCGCTCTGACCGATGCCCACCTGATGCTCGGCTTCGCCGCCGTGCCACCGCTTCTGGTGCTGTGCCTCGACGAGCTGTACGTCCGCCAGCGCTGGTCGCCGTGGGCGCTCGGGCTCGCCATCGGTGGCCTGGCCCTGTTGCAGCTGTCCGTCGGCACCGAGGTGCTGGTCATCACCATCGTCTGTGCGGGCTTCGGGAGCCTCCTCGTGCTGGTTTGGGGTCTCACCCATCGAGAGGTTTGGACCGCCCGGGCTCCCTATGCCATCCGTGGGGCGGCCGCCGCCCTGGTCAGTTCGGCCGTACTCCTGGCCTACCCGGCCTGGTATGCGCTGGCCGGACCGGCCCATCTGTCCGGGGGCATCTGGGGGAGCGGAATGGAGCTCAGCTACGGGGGCAACGCGCTCAACCTCTTCCTTCACCCGATGGCCCCATCAGCTTCGGCCACGGCACTGACCCACCGGTTCGGCGGCTATCAGGCTCCGACCCTGTCCGATCAGTACCTCGGTTGGGGCCTGGCCAGCGTGCTGGTCGTGGGTCTCGTCGTCTGGTGGCGCGACCTCCGGCTGTGGTTGTTCGCCGCCGTCGGCACGCTGACCGTCTTCTTGTCGCTCGGGCTCAAATTCCACGGGTGGACACTGTGGCGTCTCATGGTCCACCTGCCGCTGATGCGCGATGTCATCCCCAGCCGCTTCGGCCTAGCGATCTACCTGTGCGTCGCCGTGATGCTCGGAGTTGTCTGTGACCACGTGCACCGCGCCGTGGTCCCCTCCGGCGGCAACGTGTCGGCTGGGCGAGCCGCCACAGGTGCCGTGGCGACCCTCGCCGTGGCCGCGTTGGCCCTGGTCCCTATCTTCTCGTACTTCGCCGGTGGGCTACCCCTGACGGCGACCCCGGTGCACCCACCTCTGTGGTTCCGGACGGTCGCACCGCACCTTCCGGAACACCAGGTCCTTCTGGTCTTCCCGTTCGCGTTTCGCCAGAGCAACATGACCTGGCAGGCGGTGGACGAGATGCACTACGCCATGGTGGGCGGTGGGGGACCGGACTCGATCCCGTCCCGGGCCGGCAAAGAGCGCGAGGGCGAAGCCGACCTGGCCACCATCTCCCTGGTCGGTGGCCCCCAGACCGTGGTGCCGGCCGAGGTGGCGGCGGTCCGAGAGGCCATCGACGGGTGGGGAGTGACCGGTGTGGTCCTGCCCGACCCCAGTCACCTTCCCGAATACGAGAGGGTGTTCGCGGTGCGGGCCATCGCTGTGCTGATGACCGCGGCCACCGGCCAGGCCCCGACCTACACCGCAGACGCCTGGGTATGGACGCACATCGATCGCAACGCAGCCCCGAGTCCGGCGTCTTCCGCTGCACTTGCCCAGTGCTCCTCAGGCACGGCGTCGGGCTCGGTGGCCTCGATCGACGCCTCGGCCGCGTGCATCCTGGGTCCGCCCTACCCGGCGTGACCGGACGGCAGTCGCCGCCTGCCTGTCTGCCGGTGGGGCGGCACGGTAGCTTGTGGGTTCCGACGGTCGGGCCGCAGGAGGGGGAGCGTCGCGCAGTGTGGGGGATGGACGTGCAAGGCCGGGCTATGACCCCGGACCGCGGTTCCTCCCATGAGTGACCGGTCGGAGACGGCTCGGTCGGGACACGGCGCCCATTCCGCCCGGCCGCCCCACCAGCGCACCTCGGCCACCGGTCGTGAGCGGGTGGTCGCCCTCGACGGCCTGCGGGCCTATGGCCTGCTGCTCATCATGGGTTTCCACTTCGGAGTGGACGGACTGTCTGGCGGGTTCATCGGGGTGGACATCTTCTACGTCCTGTCCGGCTACCTGATCACCGGCTTGCTGCTGGGGGAGTGGGCCCGATCGGCCCGGATCAAGCTCGGGGCCTTCTGGCTGCGTCGGGCCCGACGCCTGCTGCCGGCATTGTGCGTGGTGCTGGTGGTGGTGACCCTGGTGATCCGCTTCACCTATCCGGCCGGTCTCTACCCGAACCTGCGCATGGCCGACCTGTCGGCCTTGTTCTACTTCTCCAACTGGTGGCAGATCGCCGCATCCGGCAACTACTTCGTGGCCACCGGGGCGGTGTCCCCGCTGACCCACACCTGGTCACTGGCCGTGGAGGAGCAGTTCTACCTGGTGTGGCCGTTGGTGGTGCTGGCCGTGCTCCATGGGGCCAAGCGATTCACCCGCACCGATCCAGGAACGGATTCCGATGCATCGGCGGAGAACGAGCCCGCTCGGGCCACCGATCGAGGGGTCGAGGTCCTGTTGGCCATCTCGGTCATCGGGGTGGTGGCCTCGGCCACCGAGATGGCATGGCTCTATCACCCCGGGGTCAACATCACCCGCCTCTACTTCGGCACCGACACCCACGCCCAGTCCATCCTGGTGGGCTCGGTACTGGCCTGCACCCTCACCCTCGTCCAGCGCCACCGGGGACTGGGCGGCATGGCCCCGGTGGCGACAGCCCGGGGCTCCCGGGTGGCCCTCACCGTGGTGGGCGGGGCCGGCCTGGCCGGCACCATCGCCCTCACCACCACCTTGTCGGGCACGTCTGCCCTGGCCTACCGGGGTGGGTTCTTGTTGTCGGCCCTGTCGGCCGCCGCCCTCATCACCGGGGCGGTGTGTGTGGGACACGGTCCCATCGCCAAGGTGCTGTCGGTCGGTCCCCTGGTGTGGATGGGCACCGTCTCCTACGGGGCCTACCTGTGGCACTTCCCCGTCGCCATCGAGCTCGACTCGGCCCGCACCGGGCTCGGTGGAGCCGGCCTTGTGGCCATCCGGGTCCTGGCCACCTTCGCCCTGGCCGCCGCCAGCTACTACCTGGTCGAACGCCCGGTCATGGAAGGGGTGTTCTGGCGCTCCCTCAAGGCCGCCGGACCGGCCCTCGCCGCCATGGGTGCCACCGTGGTCGTGGTGATCGCGGCCACGGTGGCGCCGGCGGTGGCGGCGGCTCGTGTCGTCGGGGACACCGGACCGACCTTGCCCTCCGCTCTCCACACTCGGCTCGAGTCGGCCGGCGCCTTCACCGGTAATCCGGTCCGTTTCCTGTTGCTGGGTGACTCGGTGGCGATCACCACGTCGGTAGGCCTGGCCACCGACAGTGTGCCTACGTATGGAGTGCAGGTCATCGACGCAGGCGTGTTCGGCTGCGACTATGACTCAGCGCCCGCTATCAGCCAAGGCCAGGTGACCACTCCGTACACCACGTGCTTGCAGTGGCGCACGCTCTACACGGCCGACATCGCCCGGTACCACCCCGACGTGGTCGGCCTACTGACCGGGGTGTGGTCCCTGACCGATCGAGAAGTAGACGGCCGCACGACCCATGTCGGTGAGCCGGCGTGGGACGCGCATCTGGTGGCCGAGTACGCCGACATCGTCCGCACGTTGGCTGCCCAAAAGGTCAAGGTCGTACTGTTCACGCTCCCCTATATCGACCCGCCACAGGAATCTCCCGACGGCGCGCCTTTTCCGGAGAACCAACCGTCCCGGGTGGCGGCATTCAACCGGGACCTGGCCCGGGTGGCGGCGATCGATCGCGGCGAGGTCACCGTCATCAACCTCAACGCTGACCTCAGCCCCCACGGTCGCTACCAGACGGTGATCGATGGAGTGACGGTGCGGTGGCCCGATGGCATCCATGTGACGCCCGCCGGGGGACAGTGGCTGCAACCCCGCATCCTGCCCACCGTGGCGCTGTTGGGCCTCGCCGCCCGTTCCGGGGTCACCCCGTGAACCGGTCTGCCCATTCCGCCCCGCCGGCCCACCGGCGCACCTCGGCCACCGGTCGTGAGCGGGTGGTCGCCCTCGACGGCCTGCGGGCCTTCGCCCTGTTGATCATCATGGGCTACCACTTCGGGGTCGACCGGTTCCAGGGGGGCTTCTTCAGCCTGGACATCTTCTATGTCCTGTCCGGCTACCTGATCACCGGCTTGTTGCTGGGGGAGTGGGCCCGATCGGCCCGGATCAAGCTCGGGGCCTTCTGGCTGCGTCGGGCCCGACGCCTGCTGCCGGCGTTGTGCGTGGTGCTGGTGGTGGTGACCCTGGTGATCCGCTTCACCTATCCGGCCGGTCTCTACCCGAACCTGCGCATGGCCGACCTGTCGGCCTTGTTCTACTTCTCCAACTGGTGGCAGATCGCCGCATCCGGCAACTACTTCGTGGCCACCGGGGCGGTGTCCCCGCTGACCCACACCTGGTCACTGGCCGTGGAGGAGCAGTTCTACCTGGTGTGGCCGTTGGTGGTGCTGGCCGTGCTCCATGGTGGCCAAGCGATTCACCCGCACCGATCCAGGAACGGATTCCGATGCATCGGCGGAGAACGAGCCCGCTCGGGCCACCGATCGAGGGGTCGAGGTCCTGTTGGCCATCTCGGTCATCGGGGTGGTGGCCTCGGCCACCGAGATGGCATGGCTCTATCACCCCGGGGTCAACATCACCCGCCTCTACTTCGGCACCGACACCCACGCCCAGTCCATCCTGGTGGGCTCGGTACTGGCCTGCACCCTCACCCTCATCCAGCGCCACCGGGGACTGGGCGGCATGGCCCCGGTGGCCACTGCCCGGGGCTCCCGGGTGGCCCTCACCGTGGTGGGCGTGGCCGGCCTGGCCGGCACCATCGCCCTCACCACCACCTTGTCGGGCACGTCGCCCTGGCCTACCGGGGTGGGTTCTTGTTGTCGGCCCTGTCGGCCGCCGCCCTCATCACCGGGGCGGTGTGTGTGGGACACGGTCCCATCGCCAAGGTGTTGTCGGTCGGTCCCCTGGTGTGGATGGGCACCGTCTCCTACGGGGCCTACCTGTGGCACTTCCCCGTCGCCATCGAGCTCGACTCGGCCCGCACCGGGCTCGGTGGGGCCGGCCTTGTTGGCCATCCGGGTCCTGGCCACCTTCGCCCTGGCCGCCGCCAGCTACTACCTGGTCGAGCGCCCGGTCATGGAAGGGGTGTTCTGGCGCTCCCTCAAAGCCGCCGGACCGGCCCTCGCCGCCATGGGTGCCACCGTGGTCGTGGTGATCGCGGCCACGGTGGCGCCGGCGGTGGCGGCGGCCCCGATCAACTCGGTTGACACCATCCCGCTGGGCGAGCAGCAGGCCTTGGAATCTGCAAGTGCATTCACGTCCGACCCGGTGCGTTTCCTCCTGGTCGGGGACTCACTGGCCGTCACCGCTGGGCTCGGTCTGGTGCGGGGGAGCGTGACGCACTTCGGCGTGCAGGTCGACAACAAAGGGGTGCTCGGTTGCGACCTCGATGACCTCGACGCCATCTCCTCGGGGCAGGAGGACATTCCTGTCTCTGCGTGCCGGCACTGGAAGACACTGTGGTCCAACGAGATCGAGAGCTACCACCCCGACGTGGTCGGCCTTCTGGCCGGACGGTGGGACATCACCGACCATCTGCTCGGGAACACCGTTGTCTCGATCGACCAACCGGCGTGGAACCGCCATCTCCAAAACGAGATGGAACAGGTGGTGGCCGTGTTGTCGGCCCGCGGGGCAAAGGTGGTCCTGTTCACCATGCCCTACATCGACCCTCCCGAAGAAGCTCCGAACGGCTCGTTGTATCCCGAGAACAGGAACTCGCGGGTCGACGAGTACAACCAGATCCTCGAGCGGGTGGCAGCCCGCCACCCCGACGAAGTCACGGTGATCAACCTCAACAAGCTCCTCGACCCGTCCGGACATTTCCAGACGGTCGTCGATGGGTTGACGGTGCGATGGGCTGATGGAATCCACATCACCAAGGCAGGTGGGCAGTGGCTCGAGCCCTTCGTACTCCCGACCATCGCTGAGCTTGGACTCGAGGCCCGGGCGAGCGGTCGGACCTAGTCACCAGACCGGAGCTCACCTATGTAGTTGGCGGCGACGGATCAGCAGGCGGTGCCGGTGAGCTCGCCGTCGAGCAGCTGGGCCAGGCGGGACTCGAGCTGTACCTCGTAGGCCAGGAGGCTGTCGAGTTCGGCCAGGCGGGCGCGCTGCGCGGTCCCGCGCAGGGAGCGCAGCTGGTGTTCGGCGTCGTGGCGGCGGGCGCGGCTGCGTTGGAGCGCCATGTGGACGTGTGGTTCGTGAATGGATTGGTCGTGATTCATTGTGTTCGTTTCGATAGTCGTTGGTCGTGTTCGGGACTGCACTCCGGCTTTCCGAGGTACATCCCGTGGTTGATGAGTTCCGGTTCGGGCCCGGCGCATGGGTGCGCCAAGTCTCCGGTGGGCCGGCTCGTGGTCAGGACTGCATCAGGGGAGGCTTCCGGTGGGACCGGTGGCCACTGTCGCAGCACCGGGTTCCGGTGCGGACGAGGTGCGTGGGGCCCGGCGCCGCAGCTACTTGTAGCTCGCGACTGCGCGTCCTGCACACGCGTCATGCGTACTGCTTCCGACCCATCATACACGTCCTTTGGCGACGCCCGGCGCTGCCCTAGATGAAACCGGTCCCGCGGACGTGGCAGGTGTGGTTGTGGTCGCGTACTGAGGAGAAATCGATCGATTGGGCGAGGAACCCGCGGAGGACGATCGAATAGGAGGCGGTGACGTGATACTGATCCCAGTAAGGCTGGTAGCGGCCAATGACGTCCGTGCAGATCTTCGAACAGAACATGGGGACGACGTCGATGTACTTTGCCCCGGTACTCGTGGCAGCCTGCCGTTCCGCAGCGGATATTTTCAAGTTGTAGGGAGAATCGGGTGACGAGCAACGTTGGACATCATCGGGGTTGCGCGAGAGGCATTCCGGTCCACCGGTTGCCAACTGGGGGATGTTGCCCAGGACGATAACTCGGGTTGCAGGTACCGGAAGTCGTCGGATCTCGTTGGTCAGCGAACTACCCCAAATCGATGGCCGGTACGGGATGTTGTCAGGACCCAATACCGGGTACTGGGTCAGGATGACCAGGTCGGGATGGATCTGGTCGATCCGCTCCTGGGCAAAGGTGTGCCAGCGCTCGCATGCGGTGTAAGTGCTTTCCGACGTGCCGGTTCCGGAAGGCGCGCGAAATGGTAGGTCGACCGCGGGGCAGTCCCCTTTGGCCAGGATCACCAGCCGCCAATGTGAGACCAAGGCAATGTTGTTGATGATGCCGAACCACATGGCGGCGTGGGAGTCGCCGTAGAGCACCGCGGTGTGGGTCGCGTTGGGATATCCGAAGGTGCACGCCGCGACGGAAGTCTGGGCAAATGATGGCCAGCACGGTGGCACAGGCCCGCCCCAGTCACGACGAACATCGGCGAGGGTGGGTCTGAGATCACGGGGGAGCGTTGTGATTGAGGGTGCTGCCTCGACGAGCCGGCGAACTTGCTGCGGCGTGTAGGCCGGTATTGGGGCGGAGCGGGTTCCAGGGCTGGAACCGGTGGTGACGCCGGCCGGACCCGAGTGGGCTGCCAAGGCGATCGTGGCCACCGAGAGCGAAACTCCGATCAGGACGATTCCGAGTCCGATGGGTAGCCAGGAACTGCGGACGAGGCGTCGTGCGTGTCGGACCGGATTTTCGACCAGTTTGTGAGTTGCATAGGCGACGGCGACCGAGAGTGCGAGCCATCCGATGTTCTGACGGAAGGGCAATCCGTTATGACCCGCCCACTCGGCCGCAATGATCAGGATCGGCCAGTGCCAGAGATAGAGAGAGTAGGAGAGCCGACCGAGCCACTGGAGTGGTCGGATCCGCAGGATCGACTCGACTCCCCACCTCGGGACTGCTGAGCCACCGGCGATGACGAGTGCCGTGCCGACGACCGGCACCATCACCGCCGTCCCCGGGTAGGAGGTGGACGAGGAGTAGGTGACGGCGGAATATGCGATGGCGCCCAGGCCGACCCAGGTCAATGTGGTCCCCAAGTTCCGATGCAGTCGAAGGAGCGTGGGCGTGGCCACTGCCACCAGGGCGCCGAGGGCCAGCTCCCATGCCCGGGTCAGGGGTGAGAAGAAAGCGGTGCTGGGGGACGACCCCGTCTGGATCGCCGACAGGAGAAGTGAGGCGAGGACGATCGGAACCAACACCAAGGCAAGCCGCCCTCGCAGTGTCATTTTGGACCGCACTGAAGCCGCCACGAGGAAGATCGCCGGATACACGAGGTAGAACTGCTCCTCGACGGCAAGGGACCAGAAGTTCTGCAGTGGTGAAGGGGGCAGTGTGGCGGAAAGGTAGTCGGTGCCGATGTTGGCGAAGTGGAAGTTGGCGAGAAACACCGCAGTCCATCGGGCTGCCACCGCGGTGGGGTTGCCATAGAGCGCGCCGAGGATCGCATAGGTGGCGACGACTGCGGTGACGATCACGAGCGTCGCTGCCGGCAGGATCCGTCGGACCCTGCGCCCGTAGAACGATCGGAGCGAAGTGTGGTCCGTCGAGGCCCGCTCCCGCAGGAGGAGTCCGGTGATCACGAAACCCGAAATCACAAAGAAGACGTCCACGCCGACGAATCCGCCAGGCAGTCCCGGCATGTTGGCGTGGTACAGCACGACCAGGAGGACGGCGACCGCTCGGAGACCTTCAACGTCGGGGCGAAAGCTCCGGTCTCCCGGTGCCGTTCCGGACTCGTCAGCCGAAGTGTCTGCTGGGGGCGACCCACGCTCACCGGTCACCGTCGTCATGTTGTCGCGTCTCTCCTGGCCAGGATGGTCGGCGGGGTCAGGTTCGTACCGGAGCCGATGGCTCTGCAATCCTAGATGCGCTTGCCATCGGCCCTTTCAGAGAATTCGCCGATTGAGACGCCCCGGAACGTGAACGGACCGCCATTTCCAGGCAGGGGACCGATGGAGCCCGTGTTGTTTCCACGGCAAATCGATTCAACTCAAAAGAACCCGGACCGATCACGCGATGAACCGATTCAGAATCGTTCCACGGCTCTATCCGTGGCTCCATCACCTCGGCACCCTATTGCTCGCGGTGCCCCCACCACTACAATGGGTGCACAGTGGATGGCCCTCCACTCGGGCTATCGGGTGCCAGGATTGGCCGGCTTGCAGGGGCACGATGTTGCTGACCATGTTGCAGACCGCCGACACCATCGAAAGCAGCGCTACCGAAGGCAGTGGTCCGCCCCATTCCGGTCGTCGGAATCGGGGCTAGGGCGGTCGCCCCGCGAAGGCCCACGGGCGGTCGACCACGACCTCGGGTGAAGTCGGAACCTCCCGACCCTCTGGACCGGCCGAAGCTCAAGACCTCCGGTAACGAACCCGCACACATGACCACCCTGGCCGATGGCCCCACCGGCAACGATGTCCGGCATTCTGCAACAGTGGTCCTGTTAGCCGGGCCGGGTGACACCACCGACATCGTCGCCAACTTCCTATCCGAACTGGTGGTCACCTTGGCGTGCGATGACCAGCCCTCACCTCGGGTCGAGATCATTGTTGAGGATTCACCGTCCCGATCACGCATGGCCCGTCGCCGAGCCAAACGAGTGGGATGGGTCACCGTCATCGGTCAGGTTCTGCTGGTCGTCCTCGTACTCCCTGGCCTGCGCCGCCGAGGACGTGAGCGCATCGATGAGATCGTGGCGGATGCCGGCCTCAGCACGGCTGTTGTGGCCGGCCGCCATCAGGTGACCTCGATCAATGATCCGGCAACCGTGGAGCTGATCCGATCGCTGGATCCGACCGTGGTCGTGGTCAACGGCACCCGCATCATCGCCGGGTCCGTACTCGACGCAATCTCGTGTCCGGTCATCAATACGCACGCGGGGATCACCCCCCGCTACCGGGGGGTCCACGGCGGCTACTGGGCACTGGCCGAAGGGCGCCGCGATCTCGTCGGCACCACCGTCCACCTGGTCGATCCAGGAATCGACACCGGCGGGGTCCTGGCTCGTGCCTACTTCTCCCCAGAGCAGGACGACTCGATCGCCACGCTCCCGTACCTCCACCTGGTGGCCGGTCTTCCCCTACTGGAGGCCGAAGTGACTGCAGTGCTCAACGGGAGTAAGCCGACGCCCCTGGTCGAGGACATCCCGCCGGGAGGAAGCCGTCTCTACCTGCATCCCACCGTGTGGGGATACCTGTACCGCCGGATAGTCAAGGGCGTGCGATGACGACCGAGCGGCCGGGGGCCCTGGTCATCTCCCTCGACTTCGAACTGCACTGGGGCAGCCGGGACCACGTCGTGCCCGGGAGTCCGGCCTACATCGACCTGGCTGCGTCCCGCCCCATCGGTTCGGAGCTGGCTACCCGGTTCGCCCAACGGGGGATCCGTGCCACGTGGGCCACCGTCGGATTCCTCTTCGCCTCGACCCGCGACGAGCTCGAAGCCCACGGACCGACCCGCCGGCCGTCCTATGTCCGCACCGAGTTCGACGCCTTCAGCCAGGCCGTCGGAGTGGATGAGGTCGCCGATCCTGAACACCTGGCTGGGTCGTTGGTCCGCGAGTTGGCGGCCCTTCCCGGACAGGAGGTCGCCTCACACACCTATTCCCACTTCTACTGTCTCGAAAGCGGGCAGTCGGAGGAGGACTTCCGTGCGGACCTGGCGGCTGCCCAGGCCGTGGCCCATGGGCAGGGACTGACCCTCACCAGCCTGGTCCTGCCCCGCAACCAATGGAACCCTGACTATGCAGCCGCTGTCATCGACAACGGCTTCACCTGCTTCCGGGGGCCGCAACCCTCACGTGGCCACGAAGCCCGGGCCCACAGCGAACACAGCCGGGTCGACCGTGCCACCCGGCTGATCGACACCTATGCCGGGCTCATCCCACCTCCCACATTCGCTTGGAACTCGCTACTGCGGCCCGACGGCCTTTGTGACCTACCAGCAAGTGCGTTCTTGCGTCCCTATTCACCAGGACGTCAGCGCCTGGAGCCGCTGCAGCTCCGCCGTCTGGTTCGGGGCCTGCGCGATGCCGCCCACCGAGGACGGATCTTTCACCTGTGGTGGCACCCGCACAACTTCGCCCGCTATCCCGAGGAGAGCTTCGCGCTCCTCGATCGGTTCCTCGACGAGTTCGATCGCTTGGCTACGACCGAGGGCATGCGGTCCTTCACCATGCGAGATGTCGCCGAGGAAGTCGGCGCGGGTTCAGCCCGATAGTCGTCAGAGCGCAGCGCACACAATTTAGAAGACTGGCATTCAGTCAGCCCTGCGATCCGGGCGTTTGACCCGAAGTTGGATCTGGATCCACCTTCCCGACTGCCTCGATCGGCGGGGGTCCGAGCCCGTGAGGCATGGGCGGTCGGCGGAGGCTGCACCGGCATTTGGACCCGGGCAACCACGACGTCGGTCCGGTTCCGCAACGCGGCCGTGAGCACCCGGTCGATCTGATTGTGGAGGATGTTGTACCGGAGATGTTCGGGCACGACGACGGGGATCAAGACCACGATCTGGCGGTCGTCTGCGATCTCGGGCATCGTCGATGAACGCGACGATCGGTCGGACCAACGAGGCGAACTGGGTGTGAAGGATCCGAAGGGGCACGCCGGGGTCCCACTCCTCCCACTCCCGCTGAAGATCTGCGCGGCCTGCTGGCTGTTTTCGCCGTCGTCGATGATCACAGATATCGCCACCACCTCTTGGCCGATGGAAAGCGCCTCGGAGATGGCATGTCGGGTCAGACGCGAGACGCCGGTCACGGGAACGATGACCAGGGTCTCGCTTGCGTACGGGCTTCTCCGGCAAGACACCTATGCCCAGTTCCCGCGCTGTGCGCTCGTAGTAGGCGTGTATGCGCCTGAAGAGGAACACGAAGGCCGGAACGGCCAGTACAACCACCCACGCTCCCTGGGTGAACTTCGAGATGAGGAAGACCGCGGTGGCCAACGCGGTGACGACGGCACCGAATCCGTTGATCGCTACACGACGCTGCCAGTGGGCCGGCCGGTTCTTCCACCAGTGCACGACCAGCCCGGTCTGGGAGAGGGTGAAGCCGGTGAACACGCCGATGGCGAACAACGGGATCATCTCATTGGTGTTGCCGCCGACGGCGATCAGCAGGGCGGCGGACAAGCCGGCAAGTACCCAGATGCCGTTGCCGAAGACCTGTCGATCGTCCCGCATGGAGAAGAGATGGGGCAGGTAGTGGTCCCGCGCCAACAGCTGGCCAGGATCGGAAGCCCGCCGAACGAGGTGTTGGCGGCCAGAGCCAGGACGACGGTGATGGTGAGGGACACGAAGTAGTAGGCCCAGTGTCGGCCAACGGCCGTCGCCATGATCTGGCTGAGGACGGTCTGGTTCGATCGTGGCCCGATGTGCCAGCGCTTGGCCAGGACGGCCAGGCCCAGCAACATGACTCCGAGGATGACTCCCGAGCAGCAGTTCGGTCCGTTTGGCCCGGACGGCTCGGGGCTCTTTGAACAGGGGGACGCCGTTGGCGATGGCTTCCACCCCGGTGAGCGCGCTGCACCCTGCGGAAAACGCCTTGAGCACCAGGAGCACAGAGACCGCTTGCAATCCGTGGGTCGGCAGCAAGTGACTGACCGGGTTGCGGTGCATGCAGCGCCAGGGGGTGGATCAATCCGATGGCGATGATGGCCAGCAGTCCGATGATGAACAGCATGGTCGGGAGAAGAAATGCCCGGGCGGCCTCGCCCAGCCCCCGCAGATTGAGAAGCGTGATCACGGCGAGGATGCCGAGGCAGAGCGGCACTGTGGCCGAATTCAGGCCCGGGAACGCCGAAGTCAGTGCCCCCACCCCGGCGGCGATGGAGACAGCGACGGTCAGGGTGTAGTCGACGATGAGAGCCGCGCCGGCTACCAGGCTGGCCGTGGGCCCGAGGTTGGCCCGGGACACCGCGTAGGCCCCACCGCCGCCCGGATAGGCATCGATCACCTGACGGTAGGAGAAGACCAGGATGGCCAGCAGGATCACGATGGCCACCGTGATCGGGAGGACCAGGTGGAGGGCCCCGGCTCCGGCCAGAGCGAGCACCACGATGATCGCCTCGGGCCCGTAGGCCACCGAGGTCAGCGCGTCGAGTGACAGTGCGGACAGCCCTTCGACCGGGGTGATCTGTTCCTTTGAGACCTGGTCGGTCCGCAGCGGTCTTCCGATGATCACGTTCCAGGCAGATCGGCCGATGTTCCCACCTCGATCCGACATGGCTGCATCGTACCGGGACGCAAGATCTGGACATGGCAACAAGCTCGTCGGATTGCGCGATCAAATCGGCGCTCGCATCCAAATCCTGAGACCCGCAATGCCCGGTTTCTTCAGGCGTTGCGGAGTCATCACCGATGCGCTCGCAGGCGATGGGCATCCCGTCGGACCGGGCGCCGATCACCCTCGGGCTCCGGCTGCCGAAATCATCGGCAAGACTGACGTTGTGACGAACGAAGATGCAGACCATAGAGAACCTGGAATACCGACGGAGCGCCGCTTCGGCTGGTCGAATCTGTTCGTGGCGCCTGACGAGGACCCGAGAAGCGATGCCACCTCAGTCGGCGAGCGGGCGACTCTGATCGACTTCATCCTGGGTTGCCGTCAGACGTTGGAGCTCAAGTGCCAGGGCCTCAGCGCCGAGCAGATGGCCCGACGGTCTGTTCCGCCGTCGAACATGTCGCTTCTGGGACTCGTTCGTCACATGGCTGACGTCGAGCGGTACTGGTTCCGCACGGTCCTCTCTGGCGAGGATGCTCCGCGTCGCTACCGTACGACTGAGGACCATGACGGCGACTTCAATGGCGCAATCGCCGATCCGGCCGTCGTTGAGGAAGCATGGCTCGCTTGGCGCGAAGAGGTCGCATACGCGGTGCGGTGCGTCGAAGGATTCGAGGATCTTGGGACGACAGTGAAGCTCCCTGACGAGGACGAGGATTGCGCCGTACGCGAAGTGATCGTGCACATGATCGAGGAGTACGCCCGCCACTGCGGTCACGCCGACCTACTTCGCGAGCGGATAGACGGACGGGTGGGCGCCTAAGGGCTAACGAGCCCAAATCTCACCCGTGTCGGCGGGCTTGAATCTGTGCGTTGAGCTGGCATGCCGCATCGTCGAGCCACACCCCTCCGCCCACCGTGGCCATCATGGTTCGGAGTACGGAGAACTCCCCGTCTATCTCGACGACACGCATCATCTTGCGCAGGGTGTTGTTGGGCCTGAACATGCTGTTCCTCTGCTGGGTGTTAATTTGCGCAACCTCGATCTGGACCTTGTCCAGGCGTGACCATTCCCATCGCTTCGTCCGAAAGATGCCGCGGGCGATGAGGCCCTCTGCGTCATAACTGACTCCGATCCGGACTCCGCGCACGCCCAGCGCAACTGCGGCCAAGACTGCGGCAGCAAATCCCAAAATGCCGGGGGCGAGTTCCCCGGTGTCGATTCCTCTCATGACAGAGATGGCAGTCACGTAGGCCAGGGCGGCGGCTGCGATGAATGAGATCAGACCGTATTGGACCCGCGCTCCCTGCGAGGGGAACGTGCCTGCTGCCGGCAGCCCGGCTGGAGCTGGTACGGCGGGCCCAGGCACCGCGCCCGGCACCACAGCCGGAAACGCACTCGGTACTGCGCCTGGCACCGCGGCCGGGGGTTGAGGCGTGGCGAACTGGGGGAGTCCTGGGACAACGGTGGGTGGGGGCGGGGCGGACGGCTCCACAACGCCGGCAGACGGGGTCCCCAAGCCGTAGGTGAAGGCTGGGAGAGCCGGCGCTGCAGCTGGCGCTGGGGCGAGGGTGGGGTTGTAAGCGACGGCACCGAACTGGTCCGGGAACCCCGATGCCATCGGATCTTGCCCAGTTTCCGGATCGCCGGTTGTCGGCGTATAAAGGGAGTTCGGCGACGACCTGCCCCGCTGTATCCGCACGATGGTGCCGATCACAATGATGGCGACGAGAATAATTGTCACCACCAACGAGTGGGAGCCAGAGGCCGGATAGGTCGTTGCCGCCGTACTCATGAATCGTCAACCTCGAATCGCGGGCTCCACGTGGGTCGCGCGCCCCGTCACCCCTTCATCGGTCATTTGAGGCGAAAACCTGAGTCGGACGCTTCGTCCGGACAGGCGACTCTCACACCGACAGCCCACTCCATCCGGAGCCCTTGCCCACCTGGTGTTCAGTCCGACGTTACGTCCCGAATCGCCCAGCTGACAGGCTGTGTCGTGTTGAGCGCGAGCTGTCAGGCACCGGTCGTCTTATAGTCCTTGACCCGTGCCTTCATGAGCGCCTTGAGGAGTTTGGTCGGCAGCTCGCGGTCATAGGGGAGTTTGATGAAGCCCTCGCCGGCCTCGTAGCCGGCGGCCTCGACCCCGGCCCTCTGAGTGGCGAAAAATGGGGGCGAGAACCGGAGCGAACAGTGATTCTTGAAATTCTGAAGCATCCACAGGTTCGCTTTATCGCCGCGGACGTACACGGGTAAGTTCCACTTCAGTTCCTCCCGCGCCTCCGGGTCGGCATCGAGGCTCATCCGCCGGAGCGTCTCAAGGTGCGGCCGCTGGACCTCGGTCAGTTGCGCGAAGAAGTCATCGACGCTTTTCCGCTTGGGCATTGGCATGCGGTTAGCGTACCGCTCCCAGGTCAACGATCCGTCGAAAGGGCGGCCGTTCAAGGCCATTGCCTCGGCCTGGATCATTTCTTGAACGTCGATGTCATCTGCCGTCGATGGGCGATGTCACAGATCTGACCTCCCGCCACATCAGCCACACATTCGGGGCACCGCCGGAGAGCTGCTGCGTGCCAACGACCTCGAATCCGTGCCGGCGGTAGAACGGGACGTTGCTCTCCTTCTGCGTCTCGAGATATGCAGGAAGACCATCGACATCGCAGCGATCCAAGATGGGAGCCAGGACCTTGGAGGCGACCCCGCGTCTCTGCCAGTCTGGATGTGTGCCCAGACCTTCGAGGTACCAATGAGGCTCCGAAGGGTGCACCTCCGCCATCTCGATCAGGACGCCCAATGCCCGGTGGACCCTCTCGCCGGCCGCCTCAGCGAATGGTGCGGCCATCATCTGGAGCTGGTCCTCGGAGAAGGTCCAGGCACCCGGTGGGGCCCAAACCGCCGTACAGACGCCGTCATCAGTGGTGTAGATGCTTTCGTGGATCATGGATGCGCGCATCATGCAGTCGAATAACAACGTGGCTCGCCGCTCGAACCCATCGGGAGGAAGCATCCACGTGATCAACGGGTCGTCCTCGAATGCCCGCATCTGAACTTGGGCCAACTGCGGAACATCATCCAGCGTGGCCAGTCTGACTGTCGTCACGAGGCAACTGTAGGCAAGCCGAACCTGGCGGTGCCCCTGGTGGTGGTCGAAGATGGCCCTGACCCTCTTCCGGCACACACGCGGGTCGATCTGCTGGTCGCCCCCTTGACCCGTGCAAATTACAGTGATGTGATTTGGTGGCTTGGGCAAGTCGCTCAGCGGTGTTCGAGGAGGACGGATGAGCGAGACGCTGAGCAGGGCACTGGTTCTGACGTTGCTCCAACACGCCGAGGACTTCCCCTGGCGGATGCAGGAGATCGGGTTGATGGGCCTGCGTCTTGATGACCGACGGGAATATCGACTGCACATCTGGGACCCGAGCTGCTGCACCGGGGAACTGCCCATTCACGACCACCCATACGACTTCACCTCGACGATTATCGCCGGAGAGCTGATCAACACGCGGTACGAGGAAGATCCCGAAGGCGACAGGTACGTGCGCTTTCGCTACCGACCCGGTGCCGAGGACGAGCGACAGTCGGACACGGTTCAGTTGTCCTCGACGGCGGCATCCTTTACCGAGGGCAATCAGTATTCGCAACTCGCCAACGAACTACACGCGAGCTGGCAACAACCAGGAACTGTGACGGCTATTCGTTGCTCTTGGATCGAGGCGCCCGAACTGACCGTCTGCGTTCGGGATGAAGATTCCTGGCGATCGGGACAAGGGCGAAGCGCTACCCGCGACGAAATCAAGAGCTTCACCGCCAAAGCTCTGGAGTGGTTCTAGTGGGCAGTTTCCACGGGTTCATCGAGCAACCTCCCGCCAACGGTGAGCTGTGCCAGGTGCCTCACCTGACGAAGCGGGATACTGGATGTCATGCGCAAGCAATACTTCTTCAAACCGACTGACCGAGGATTGCCGTTAAGCATTCATCGGGCCGGCGGACGGTCCGAGATCACCTACGCAGACCCCGTGGCCGCCCCGGATTCGAACTGATCGAGGATCTCGACAGCATCATTTGGCACTTCGACGGCGAGAACGAGTCGATCAGCCCGGATCGCAATTGCGAACGAGAAGAAGGCGCAGCACGCAGTCTCACGTTGAGCGAGGTTGATCACGGACGCGATGTCGGCATCAGGCAGGAGGCTGAATTCGAGCCGACTGGATGAAACCCGCTCAGAGCCACCCACAACCCGGCCGAGCATCTCTCTCCACTCACCGAGTTGAGACCTGGCGCTACTCGCTTCGAGCGTGCAGGTAATCGGGATCTCGGTTTGGAGGGGGAAGCCCTCGTCCTTCCAGCCTTCGATTCCGCCGATCATCTTCTTGACGGGGCGGCCGAGAGAGGCCAGGCGCACGGCGGCCTTGTCGGCACCGTTGCATTCAGGACCGGCGCAGTAGACGACGAAAAGCGTGTCGTCCGGATACTGCGCAAGGTTGCGCTCGTTGATTCGCCCATGTGGAAGGTTGATGGCTCCTGCTATATGCCCCGCGGAGTAGCGGTCCGGGCTGCGCACGTCGAAGACCACAAAGCCGCAGTCGGGCTGCGCCATGGATTCGTGCACGTCCCAGCAGTCGGTTTCGAGGCTCAGCAGCGCTTCGAAGTGTGCCAGGGCTACCGCGGATGGCGCAGCCGGCACCTGGGTCACCCAGTTCGTCGTGGTGATCTCAGGCATGAGCAAAGTCTCCTTTTGCGAGGTTGGCCGGAACTTCCACCTCGGGCGATCGCAATTGTATCGACGATGGTGTCCCGCTCGTCAGGACTTACCCGCCTCATAGGTCTCCGTGAAGATGTCGCCCTGTGCCGCCGCCGATCCCGACTTGCCGCCACCGGGACCTCGCAGGACGAACGCGATGGCCACGGCGAGCAACGCACCGGCAATGGGGCCAGCGACATAGACCCAGTACCCGGTAAAGGTAGTGCTGGCCAGGTCAGGACCGAAGGTGCGGGCCGGGTTCATCGAAGCACCGGAGATGGGGCTACCCCACAATCCGGCCAATGCGATGTAGCCCCCGACTCCGAGTGCGCCGAAAAGTCCGATGTTCTGTGCCCCAGAGGCGGTGCCCAGGATCACGCTGACCAGCCCCAGGGTCAGGATCAACTCCATCCAGAACGCAGAAATGTCGGAGTAGCCATGGGCGGGATAGTTGGATCCGTACATCGACGAGACGTGGATCACAGAACGCAGGAAGAGAGCGGCGAGTGTGGCCCCGATGAGTTGCACGACGATGTAGCCGGGAACCCTGGCCCAGGGGAAGTCCCTTCGGAGCGCGAAGGCGATGCTCACCGCCGGGTTCAAGTGGGCGCCGGAGATCTTTCCCATGAAGAGAATGATGGCCAGAACGGTGAGTGCCGGAGCTACGACCGCGGCGGTACGGCTGATCACACCAGGAAAGGCGTGTCCCATCATTCCTCCACCGGCAGCGGCCAGCACGAGGAAGAACGTACCGAGCAACTCGGAGAAGAGCCGTCGCCACTCCTGCCGTGGGTCGTTGAAATCGCTGATTCGGTCAATGATGTTCTGCTCGTAGCGAGCGATGGGTCCAAGGACAGGGAGTTCTTGGGTTGCTGGCATCGGGATTCCACCTTCCATGCTTTGGGGACATTGCGCTAGTGCCGTTACAGCCAAAATTGATGGTGTAGGGAGACTGGGTCACGCCAGGACCCGACTCGGCAAGCTGATCAAGAGGTCGCCTTCACCGTAACCGGTTCGATCTGTGAGGCGATGTATTTGGTCACCCGAAGAAATCAGAAGCGATCAGGCCGGACTCGTCCACGCCCGGCCGGATCTCGCCACTCTTGTCAGAATGTGAGCGTGATCAGATCAGCCTTCAACCAGGCCGTCTTCGCGCCGCTCGGACTCCAACGCCGACAGGCCAGTGGATCGGGTTTGCAAGCGGCAGCTCGCACCATTCTGGATTGGGCCGGGGAGCTCCCACTGGGGGGAGGATCCGTCTTGAGAAGGTGATCCACCCAACGTCACCTCGTAGTGGTGGAGATCGGTATCGGCCCTCACAAGGAGAAACCCGGCTCGGATGAGGGTCCGTTGCGAAGCGACGTTGTCCAGAGTCGTCTCGGCGATCACCTTGATGAGTCCCTGGTCGGCGGCCACGGTCAACAGGGCGACGACTGCCTCCGCGGCGTAACCGTGTCCGCGGGCCGAGGGAGCCAATCCGTAGCCGACTTCGACGCAGCCCCTATCCGGCTGGCCCTTGAAGCCGATCCCTCCGACCGCCCGCCCATCGGATCGGCGGGTGATCCGGTAGGAGCCGAATGGCCGCTGCTCTCCAAAGGCGGCAGAGGCGCGTAGGAAGGCTCCCGCTGCGACAACGTCGCCCTCGAATGGGAAGTCGTCCGCCCAAACATCGGTCGGTCCCGCGCTTCGGGCGACGATGCGTTCGGCTTCGGCAACATCGATCGGGTGAAGCTGAAGGCGCGAGGTCTGGAGGTCGGTCACGGCGCAGCGGCTCGGCGCCGGTCGCTGAACAATCCGGCTGTGTTCATGGCTGGGTACTGCTCGATGACTCTGTCACTGCCGGAGAGGCTCAGGGAGACCCTCGGAGGGCATGACCCTGGGGGTGGATGGCACATTCCTCGGAACTATAAGGAGAATATGGGCATCGAGCATTTCATGGCACTCCTTCGCAGGGATCAGGGGTACCGACGCATCCGGCAGTCCCGGATTGAGGGAGACTCAGACATGCACGTGGTCGACATCGTCATCGTCGTCGGGTGGGTAGCCTTCTGGATCTACTGGCTCGTGGCGGCCGGCGGTGTGAAGGAGGGGCGGAGTCGATGGGCCCGTTCCCTCGGAGTCAGGGTCGTCGTCATCGTTGTCCTCTTTGCCGTGTTGCGTTCCAGAGCTCTCGGACATGTGAGCCCCGACAGGAATCCATGGCTGGAAGGTATCGGCCTGGTCATCTTCTTACTGGGATTGGCGGTGGCGATTTGGGCGAGGCTCAATATCGGCAGGAACTGGGGCACGCCCATGACGGAAAAGGTCGACCCCGACCTGATCACAACCGGACCGTACGCCCGGGTCCGGCACCCCATCTACTCCGGGATCATTCTGGCCATGATCGGAACATCCATCGCTGTGAGCTTGTACTGGTTGGTGGTGACGGTCTTTACCGGGGCGTACTTCATTTTCAGTGCGTTTACCGAAGAGCGCTTCATGGTCAGCCGCTTTCCTGATGCGTATCCCCGATATCAGCAGGCGACCAAGATGCTCATCCCGTTCATTTTCTGAACGCCCTGCATGCAGGATGCTCGGGTTTGCTCGTTGGTGTTTGATGGGAACGTGAACGGGTGGACTGCGGTGGGTAGCGAGACCGCACAATGAGAGTCCTTCGACGCCGTGGGGCACGCCCTCACCGTCAGTGCATCGATGACCTGGGAGATCCTCTGGGCGCTGATTTTCGGATTTGTCCTGTCCGCAGTGGTCCAAGCAGTTGTTCGACGGAGCACGATCATCAAACGCCTGGGGGACGATCGGCCCATCACACTGCTCATCGCCACCGGATTCGGGGCCGCCTCATCGTCGTGTTCCTATGCGGCGGTGGCGCTCGCCCGGGCTCTGTTCAAGAAGGGCTCATCCTTTGTGGCGGCCATGGCCTTCGAGATCGCATCGACCAATCTGGTCGTCGAGCTGGGGGTGATCCTGGCCGTGATCATCGGATGGCAATTCACCCTGGCCGAATTCGTCGGCGGCCCCATCATGATCGTGCTCATCGCCGTTGTCTTCCGCCTGTTCCTCCGTCAGCGCCTGATCGACGACGCCAGGGCCCAGAGCAAGCGTGGGTTGGCCGGTTCGATGGAGGGCCACGCGGCCATGGATATGAGCATCAGCGAAGAGGGCAGCCTTTGGCATCGCCTACGGTCGAAGGAGGCGGTGACCTCGGTGTCTCACATCTTCATCATGGAGTGGGCCGCCGTCATTCGGGACATCGTCATCGGGCTACTGATTGCCGGTGCGGTCGCAGCTTGGGTTCCCGACAGCTTCTGGAACCACTTCTTCGCCCTCGACCACCCCTTGTTGTCCAAGGTCTGGGGTCCCCTGATCGGGCCGATCGTCAGCCTCATGAGCTTTGTCTGCTCCATTGGCAATGTCCCCTTGGCCGGTGTGCTGTGGAACGCGGGAATCAGTTTCGGCGGGGTGATCAGTTTTCTGTTCGCTGATCTGATCATCTTGCCGATCCTGGCCATTTACAAGAAGTACTACGGCACAAAGATGATGTTGTTCATTCTGGCCAGCTTCTACGCCACGATGGTCGCGGCCGGCTACATCGTTGAGATCCTGTTCTCGCTGCTGGGGCTCGTCCCTACCGAACGCGATGCCAAAGTCGGTGAGACGGCTGTTCATTGGAACTACACCACGGTGCTCAATATCGTGGCACTCCTGGTGGCTGCCGGCCTCAGTTACCGGTTCGTGCGAACCGGCGGTATGCCCATGCTCAAGATGATGGGCGGTCAACCTGAGGGCGAGCACGCCGGAGCGCCATGATTGCCTGGCGGCGGACACAGGTACGTTCAGAAAGTGGAATCCTGGACGAGTCGATTGTTTCCGGTCAAGCTGCGGGCTCGGGTCGATCCTCGAGGATCAACCGAGTCATCGATGGGAGGGGCCGGTGAAAGTACTCGTCACGGGCGGGACTGGGTTCGTCGGGTCGCACACGGTCGCGGCCCTGATCGACCGGGGACACGAGGTCCGGATTCTGGCCCGCAATCCGGATCGGGTTCCGGTGGTGCTCGAACCGTTCGGAATCGACACTGAGTCGTTCCAGGGTGATGTCACCGACCCACGCTCGGTGGCGTCGGCCCTCCGAGGCTGCAACGCCGTCGTCCACGCCGCGGCAGACATCGGCGTAGGAGGGGCTGGAGGACAAACCAGGGATGTCAATGTGGTCGGCACCCGCAATGTCCTCACCGAGGCGCTGGCCGCTGGAGTCGATCCGATCGTCTACACGTCCACCATCACCGTGTACCTCCCCAGCAAAGACGCCGTCGTGACGCCGTCGTCCGAACTGGCCCAACCGCTCTCGTCCTACGGAGTGTCCAAGCGTGATGCCGAGCTGATGACTCGTGAGCGCCAAGCCAAGGGTGACCCGGTCACCAGCTTCACCTTGGGTGGGATCTACGGGCCCATATCGCCTCACCTGGATGGCAGCTTCCAGGCCATTCTGGGCGCGTTGGGTTCGATGATGCTCGTACCGCCCGGTGGCCTGGGCGTCGTGGATGTCCGCGATGCGGCCGAGTTGCTCGCTCGTGCCATCGAGCCGGACAGAGGGCCCAGGCAATATCTGGCCGGCGGACAGTACGTGACATGGGCCGAATGGACCGAACGGCTGGGCGAGGCCGCCGGAGTCGACCTCCATGGCCATGTGGTCAGCGCCGCCGACATGATCGAAATGGGTCGCCAGTTCGATGCCCAACGGGCGCTCGGACCGGTCGACGTCCCGCTGTCGGAGGAGGCGGCGATCATCATGACCAGCGGCGTGCCGACCGACGATACGGCCACGCTGGATGATCTGGGCATGCGCTACCGGCCGCTGCAGGAAACCTTCCGAGACACGGTTGCCTACCTCCGATCGGGTGGACACCTGCCGTCCCCCTAGTTCGGGGGCCGGTTTTCATCTCCCGACGGCCGGATTGCTGGCTCGATCCCTCCTGGCGTAACGCATATCGCCGACCAGGGACAGTGACTTGTGAGCATTCAATTCGATCCGAAGGAGACCCAATGAATCGATTCATCCGACTGGCAGTTGGTGCCGGTGCCGTTCTGGGGCTGTGCACCTTGGTGGCGCCGGTTGCCGCGGGGGCCGATCAACTGCCGCAAAGGACGCCAAATATCAGCGGCGGTGCCGACCACGGTGGTGGTGCCGATCACGCGGTATTCGTCCAGACCGACAACACATCGGGCAACCAGATCGTCGCCTACGACCGGGCGGACAATGGAAGCCTGAGCCTGGCTACCACCGTCAACACCGGCGGCCTGGGTGGCTCGCTGAATGGTTCGGTGGTCGACCACCTCGCGTCCCAGGGTTCTCTCGCCTACAACCAGCGCCAAGGATCGCTCTACGCGGTCAACGCCGGTAGCAACACCGTGTCGGTCTTCTCCGTCCACGGTGACCAGCTATCTCTCCGGCAGGTGATCAGCTCGGGCGGGAAATTCCCGGTGAGCGTGACCGTCCACAAGAACATCGTCTACGTCCTCAATGCGGAGAATGGCGGAAGCGTCCAGGGATATTTCGCCATCCTCGGCCGCCTGATCCCGCTCCCCAACTCCCGGCGGGGGCTGGGCTTGACGATTCCGAGCGACGCCACCCAGTTCACCCACTCGCCGGGACAGGTGGCGTTTTCGCCTGACGGTTCCAAGCTCATCGTGACGACGAAGGCCACCACCAACGCCATCGACGTATTCCACGTCGGGTTCTTCGGCGAACTCTCGGCGACCCCGGTGGTGAACGTCGAGCCCGGCGCCATTCCCTTTGCGCTGACCTTCGATCCGGCGGGCAACCTGGTGGTCGCTGACACCGGCCTCGGCTCACTGGTGACCTACAGCCTCAATGCCAACGGAACAGTGACGGAGATCGACGCCGTTTCGAGCACCCAGGCCGCCACCTGTTGGGTTGCTCCCGCCGGGGGGTACTTCTTCACCTCGAATGCTGGAAGCGCGACGCTCAGCGGTTACGGAGAGGGTCCTGTCGGCCAACTCACTCTGTTGGGCCAGACCGCAACCGATGGCGGCACAGTTGATGCCTCGGCGTCGACCGGTGGTCAGTTCCTCTACGTGCAGACTGGGGCCAGCGGGATCGTCGACGAGTTCGCGGTGAACACCGATGGAACTCTCACCAGCATCGGATCGGTGACAGTGGCGGGGGCGATTGGGGGCGAAGGCATCGTGGCCTTCTGAGCCTTTACCGGTAGGCGAGCGGTGGCGTCCCAGGTGACAGGGTCGCCGCCGCTCGTCTCACTTCTGCGTCGAATGCCGATCCCGTGGCGAAACGACCGGATTCCGTGAGGGGGTTACCCCCATAATCACTGTCTGGCTGACCGCATTCCAATGGCGACTGATTTTCTCTAAGTTTGGTCTGAGGAGAGACGGAACGAGGAGATCAGTTGTTCGAAGGTGTTCAGATGTCGGATCGCTCGGAATCACATGAAAGTAGGAACCCGTCCGGCACCGTGATTCCCTGGCGCTCGGAGCCGAAGTCGCGGTTCGAAGAGATCGCCCGGCAGATCATCGACACTCCGCTGACCCAGCGCACGTGGTCAGAGCTCCTCTTTCTCGTGGTGGGATGCCCGATCGCTTTTGTGGGTATTGCGTTCGTCGCCATCACCATGGTGTCCGGTGTGGTGTTGGCCATCACGTTCATCGGATTCGCCATCATTGCGATGGCCGTGCGGGGAGCCCGAGGGATCGGAGGAATACAGCGCCGTCTGGCGGGCGCGCTTCTCAACGACCTCGTGGAGGAACCGGAACCGTTTTCCGCCCGCCCCGGTTACTTTGGATGGCTCCAATCCGCACTTCGGGACAGGGCTGGATGGAAGGCGATGGCTTACATCGCGGTCAAGGCGCCTCTGTCCGTGCTGGCCATCCTGATCGCAATCAGCCTGTGGTGGGACGCGCTCCGGTGCCTCACGTATCCGTTGTGGGCGGTCGCCAATCGAGGCGGATTCACCGAATGGGGAGCGATACGAATCGTCTTCAGCCCCAACTACCTCACATCGGGCAACAGCGGGCCACTCGTCGGTTTCGCCACCGTCATCACCGGTGTGTCCTTCCTTCTGCTGGCTCCGTGGCCCGTGCGGTTCTTCGTCTACATCGACCGACTGCTCATGCATTCGCTCCTCTCTCCCGACTCGGTGACCGTGCGACTGCGCACCCTCGAACGCACTCGGGCCCAAACCGTCGACGCGTCTGCCGCGACGCTGCGGCGAATCGAGCGCGATCTGCACGACGGTACCCAGGCCCAGCTCGTGGCCCTGGCCATGCGGCTCGGACTGGCCAAGGAGAAGCTCGCCGATCCCGAACACATCGACCTCGATCAGGTGAGAGATCTGGTGAACGATGCGCACAAGGGGGCAAAGGAGGCCATTGTCGAACTGCGTGACCTCGCCCGTGGGATCCATCCACCTGCACTGGATGTGGGACTCGAAGGTGCACTCGCCACCTTGGCGGCGAGGAGCACCATACCCACGGACATCACCGTCGCCATCGACGAACGGCCGAGCCCGGCGATCGAGGCGATCGCCTACTTCTGCGTGGCTGAGCTCATGGCCAACGTCGCCCAGCATGCGTTCGCCTCGAGGGCCAGTATCTCGTGTGTCCAGCAGGGTAGGTGGCTGAGGCTGGTGGTGCGGGACGACGGAGTCGGGGGAGCGGAGACGGTGCTCACCGGCTCCTCCTCCAGTGGCTTGAGCGGCCTGTCCGATCGGGTCGTGACCGTGGATGGGCACCTCGAGGTGACCAGTCCACGGAGAGGGCCCACCGTGGTCACCGTCGATCTTCCCCTCCGGGCGTAGCGGCCATGTCCCTGCGAGTAGCTATTGCGGAGGATTCGGCCATCTTGAGGGATGGGTTGGTCCAGCTTCTGGAGGATCGGGGGTTCGTGGTCACGGAGGCAGTCGGCGACGCCCAGGAGTTGCAGCGGTCCATCGAAGCGGACTGCCCCGATGTCGCCGTCGTGGACATCCGGATGCCACCCACCTTCACCGACGAAGGACTACGGATGGCTATCGAGCTCCGTAAGCAGCATCCTGGCCTGGCCATCCTGATGTTCTCGCAGTACATCGAGACCCGTTATGCGGAGGAGCTCCTGGGGGATGATGCTGCCGGCATCGGTTATCTCCTCAAGGATCGTGTCGCTGACGTGGGTCAGTTCGTCGACGCTCTCACCAGGGTCGCGTCTGGAGGCACTGCACTCGATCCTGAGGTGGTCACCCAGCTGATGGGGGCCTCACGCCATCGGGACTCGATCTCGAGGCTGACTTCCCGCGAGAAGGATGTTCTTTCACTGATGGCCGAGGGCCGGACCAACACCGCAATCGCTGAAGCGCTGTTCGTATCGGAGGGGGCTGTCGAAAAGCACGTCACCAACATCTTCTCCAAGCTGGATCTGCCGGTGTCCCAGTCCGACCACCGACGGGTGCTTGCCGTCCTCCGATTCCTCGACACATGAACCATGGCAGCCCGTCGCTCGGGGGCTTTCCCCACCATCGGAAGCTAGCTAGCCGGATTCCATTCTCGGGGCCACTTCCGTACCGTGAACCAATCGAATCCGACGGTTCGAGCCCTAGGGAGTGTGTGTAATGACCATCGATCTCTCCGCCCGACCCACCGAGCGCCAGGCAGCTGACAGCCCTTGGGCCGTCGAGACCCACGGGTTGACCAAACGGTTCGGGGACAACGTGGCCGTCGACGGGGTCGAACTCCTCGTTCCCCGGGGATGTGCCTTCGGCTATCTCGGGCCCAACGGTGCGGGCAAGACCACCCTCATCCGGGTGCTGTTGGGTCTCACCCACGCCGATGCCGGGACCATGTCCCTGTTGGGCTACCCGGTTCCCCACCACCGTGACCTGGCCCTGGCCCGGTTGGGGGCAATCGTCGACGAGCCCCGGTTCCACGGGCACCTGACCGGCAGACAGAACCTCCAGATCCTGGCCGCCGCCCGGGAGCCGGCCGCCCGCACCCGGATCGGGCCGTCGCTCGAACGGGTGGGTATGGCCGCCCGGGCCGACGACAAGGTGTCCAAGTACTCGATGGGCATGCGCCAGCGCCTGGGGGTGGCCGCCTGTCTGTTGGGCGACCCCGAACTGCTCATCTTGGACGAGCCGATGAACGGCCTCGACCCCGGCGGCATGCTCGAAATGCGAGAGATGATCCTGTCGCTGGTGGCCGAAGGCCGCACGGTGGTGCTGTCGTCGCACCTGTTGGACGAAGTGGAGCGGACCTGTGACGCGGTGGCTATCGTCGACCGGGGCACGGTTATCCGTCAGGGTCCCATCGCCGACCTGTTGGCCGGGTCGGCGTTCGAACTGCAGATCGACTGCTCGACACCGGACCGGGCGGCCACCCTGTTGACCGCCACGCCGTGGGGGACCGGCGTCAATGTCGGACCGGGCGGTCTCACGATCAACCTGGCTCCCGACACCGAGAGGGAGGTGGTGGCCGAGGTCAACCGACTCCTGGTCGACGGCGGGGTCTCGGTCTACCGGCTCCAGGAGGTGCACGCCTCCTTGGAGTCCTGGTTCCTGGAGGTCACCTCGCGCCTCGGTCAAGATCCCGGGGCCGATCCCGGACAAGATCACGGCACCAATTCGGGGGCGGCGTCATGAGCACCACGACGCTGGTTGACCCCTCCGCCTCCGGCCCCGTGCCGCTGTCGACCGGGGAGCGGGTCCCCGACCACCGGGGATCCTTCCTACCCACCGGTGCCATGATCGCCACCCGGATCATGGAGCTGAGGAAGCGCCGTGGCCTGATGGCCGCCCTCATCGTGGTGAACATCGGCATCCCCGTTCTGTTCCTGGCCATCCGACTGCTGGGCCACGCCTTCGCTCCCCACTCCTATGGACCGGCCGGTGGCTATGACATCTTCACCAGCATGGTGGCCGGGGTGCTGTTCCTGTTCGGTTTCATCGTGGCCGCCACCTTGGGCTGCACGGCCGGCTCGGTCGATCTCACCGACGGGATGTTCAGGCATCTGGTGGTGACCGGCCGGTCACGCCTCGCCCTCTACCTGGCCCGGATCCCGGCCGGACTCGCCATCATCGTGCCCATGGTGGCCGCCGGCTTCGCCATTGTGTGTGTGGTGTGCGTCTTCGCCGCCCCCACCCAGCTCAGCTACGACAACGTGACCGTTCCCCCGGGACTCACCCATGCCGCCTTCGACACCTGGGCCGGTGACCATGCTGACGAGGTGATCTGCAACTTCAACATCTTCATCGGTTCGAACACCCCCAATGGTCCGGAGATCGGGAACGTGGTCAACAGCGTCCCGTGTGGCAACGGCCCCGGCGGTGGCCCCGGGGGCCAGATAGGAATCAAACAGGGCCCCGGAACGCCCCAGGCCCAGCCCGCACCCAGCCACGCTCAGGTCGTGGCGGTGGCACGGGAGATCGCCTCCACTGACTATGCCGACTACTCGGGCCGCTTCTTATCGCCCTCGGTCTCGTTGATGGTGCGGTCCGGCCTGTGGATCGAGCTGTATGCGGCCATTGGATTCCTGGTCGGCCTGGGCCTCTCTTCTCTCATGGGCCAGAGAACGGTCCCGGTCATCTTGTTGATCGTCCTGGAGATCGTGCTCACGCCCCTTTTGGCGCACGGTAACATCCCGCACCTGGTAAACCTCCAGCGCGGTCTGGTGGGGTTGGCCGCCATCCACCTCGAACCGGCCGGCTTGCCATCGGTGTTCGGCAACATGGGGGGCGGGGGCGGTGGGCCGCAGATGGTCACCGAATCCACCACCGTGGCGATCTGCGTCATCGTCGGATGGATCGTCGTGTGGACCGCTGCTCGGCGCCTGGCGGATGGTGACCCGGGACGCCTGAGTCGTTCTCTGGGTCGATGTCAGGTGGACGATTCACTCCGGCGAGCGCCCGATTCCCGTCTTCCGTTTCCCTCAAGTGTCCGATGCGTAGTGCCGACACTGACAGGGATCGAATTCAGGGGTCTCGAGAGCGGAGTCACAATGACACGCGTCCGTTGGCAGGTGCTGAGCAACCAGACAGTCAGTCCGGAGGAGCACGCTGTGCTCGTAGCCAGCGACCAATTTCGGGCCAGGCAGGTGTATGACCACCTCCTACGGGGAGAAATCTCCGACGCTCTCCAGATAGTTGCGGCTGAGGCTGGCGAAATCCGAGCGCTGTGCACGTACATGCCCGTGACATCTGCAATCACGACGAACGAGTCGCTGGATGAATCGATGCGATCGATCGAGCAGGTCGGCGATCGGTGCATGCGCATGCGCGACTCCGTCCAGGCACTCTGGTGTCAGATGCTTGCCCACAGCTTGGGACGCGAGCAGTGAGTCGCTTTGACGACCAGGTCGAGGACGCGATACCTCCCGTCTCACCACCCTCAGCCCGCTAATCGCTAATCGCCGGCCGGCGGCGCCAACATCATTGGCCGACGCTTGGTGCGAGGAGGCACGATGCCTCGTCGTTCACGACAGTCGTTCCACGGGTCGGCCGTCCATCGGTGCAGGTGGAGAATCGATCGCCAGTGGGGGGAGTCGTCGGGACGCGACGGCGAATATCGGACCATACCCACGCATGGGCCTGGTACGTCGGAGCTTGACCGGTGGCAGCGGTCATCAGCGCGGCTGCGTACGTCTCGGAGGGAACCTTGTAGTAAACGGGGAGACTCGATGGCTGGTCCGGAATCACCACCATCGTCACCTTCCAGTCCCGGAGAGCATTCCGCAAGGCGATGATTGTCTGGGTTGAAACCGCAGATTTGGTTGGGATTGGCTCCGACGCATTGCCGATGACGGTGGCCGCCACGGCGTCGTGTCCCAGACGGGGGGCGAGTGCGCCGGGTCCGCTCAGATTGACCATCGAATAGTTCAAGCCGGTCTCCGCCTGCCACGTCGACGCCGTATCGGACGAGCCAAATGTCGAGGGAAAGATGAGGACCACTTGGCTGGCCGAAAGATGCGGCGCGACGGTCCGGAACCACGGCGGGATCGCAACCGGCTCGATGGTTATCGGAATCGTCTTTGCCAGATCGGCGGCTGGTGGGACCAACGCGATGCACGCCACTATCAGCGCCACTGCCGCGCCGGACCATGGCGCCCACGTCCGAACCCTCGTCGACCGACCCGGAGTCGGAGCCTTATCGACCGCGCCGTTCCTGTTGATCCAGCAGTATGAATGCTGCATGATCACCGCCAACATGACTGCTGCAGCCAGGTAGGTCACGAAGACGAACCGGTACGGCTCGAGGTCATCGAAGATCGGCAGGTTCGCAACTACCTGCCACGGTAGGAGCACGACATGACTCGAGCCGAGTGTCAAGACTATCGAACACACTGTCATCGTCCCGAAGAACCAGAGTCGACGGTCCCGCCTCCAGGCGATTAGACCCAGACCGAGGACGAGCACCATGCCGAGACCGAAGTATTGATACGAGACGTCAGGTCCCTGGTAGCCGCCTATCTGATGTCGGATGGTCGCGAGGAAGGACTCGTCGGAAGCCGACCACGGGAACGCGAAGTCCCGCAGCGACGTCTTGAGGTCACGAAACGAACCAAATACCCCGCCACCCCAGACCGGACTGGAGAGATGAGCCGGACCGGTTATGGCGAACTGCACAGGAAGGAACAGCAGGACGAATGTGACGACTACAGCCGCGCCGATGCCCGAGGCGGCGAACCGAAACCGGTTTCTCAGGGTCGCGGGATCGTGCACAGCGGCGTACGCGACAACCAGGCCGACGCCGATCGCCGACATCATCACGGTAATCAGCAGGACTTCCGAGCCGATGAAGAACTGAATCGTCAATAGGAGTCCGAGGACGACTCCAACCGCCATCGGGCGTCGTCGCTGGGTGAAGAGCAATTCGTCGAGACAGATGATGACCAGGGGTGGTATGGCCAACATCCCGAGGTCGAGCCATGCGGAACTGAGGCTCACCAAGACGAATGGTGAGAAACCGTAGAAGAGGCCGCCGACGAATGCTGCAGGTGCCCAGGACACCCATCGGCGCAATAGCAAGAACATAGCGAAGGCGGAGAGAACTGGACTAAGGGTGAGCGCCACGTTCAACGAGGCAATCGGCCCGAAGAGCCAGGTGACTGGCGCAAGAACGACGCCTATAGCCACGTCGCTCGTATTGGCGAGGAGATTGGTGCCCTGCGGAAAGCCCATGTGTGTCGAGTAGAAGGGATTGAGGCCATGGCGGATCGCGAACGCGGGCCACGCCAGGTACCAGGTGAACATCGATGGATCACCGCAACCGCACGTGGTCGCCGAGGTCGGGTGGCTCCTCCAGACGTTGGACCACACAAATAGCGACACCAGCAGGTAGAGGCAGCCGGCGAGTGTGTATGAACGCCATGGCTTGGTGTTTCCGGCCGAGGTCGACGTCTCGTCAATGGGGGCGGAGTCAATGGTCCCCGCACGTGCATTCGTGCCGTCGGGAAGGTCAATTTGCCGCGTCGGCAATAGTCATGGCCACCCCCAACTCCCGCAAGAGCGCGAAAGCATTCCTCTAGCCCCTAATACGCCAGTGCGTGAGCGTAGTTCACGGCCGCCAGCTCAGTGTGCCTCCGGGATTGTGAGTGCATGGGAGTGGCCTTGCTCGCGGCCATGGCTGGCTAGGTGATGGTCGACGCCAAAACGAGGTGTCTCGACCACCCGCCAACCCCACCGAGGTTCAGACTCGCCGCACGTTGGCGTCAACCTTTCGAGCATTGAGTATCTTCTTGATATCGGCGGCGTCGCTGGTCAGGACAGTATCTCCTGATCGCACGATGTATCCGAGGTGACCATCGACGACGTCTGCAGTGCTGCTGAGCGCCAAGACCTCACCAATCCGCTTTCCTGTGTTGGTGTCAATTGACGCAGCATCTACTCCGGTAAGTACCCGGGCCAAGTTCGCCTGGCGTGACCCGCTTCGCCACACCTGTGCGATCACTGCCGCGCTCGTCCGGACTGGCACATTCTCCTGGTGTGCAACGTGGAGCATCGCACCGACTGATCGATCGAGGCGATCGACGGCAATCAAACCTCCGGCGTCCAGGACAAGCGCCATCAGGTGGCGCTACTCCCAGCATGTCGAACTACGCCGAGCACGTGTGCTGCCGCATCGAGCTCCTTGTCGCTGAACGGAGTTGATTCCGATTCCCACGCGTCGAGGGCAGCTCCAAGCAACTCGTGACGGAGGCGATCGGCCGCGGCCTCCGCCAGCCAGGCGGAGACGCTCGATCCTGACCGCGCGGCAGCTTCGCGGACGGAGGTGCCAAGATCGGGATCCATTGTGATTGACAGACGGTCCACGTGCATGCATACGACTGTAATACATACGGGTGTATGTGTTATAGACCGACAATCGCAGACTCTGTCCAAATGGCGAATTCTGCGACTCATGAGGGGGCGGTGTCCCAGGAAAAACTCGACCCCGTGTCCGCCGCGGCGACTGTGCAATGGCCTACTGGGTCGACCTGCCGCCACCTTGACAGCATCCTGACCTGGGCTTTCCGTTTTGTGACGTATTAGTTAGCGAAACTAACTATACTAGTGACATGACATCGACGCTCGGGACCGACGGCAGCACTGACACCGACGAGGCGGCGCTTGCCTCCCGCCTTCGGCTGGCCGTCACCCGACTCCACCGCCGCCTTCGTCAGCAGGCCGACACGGGCTTGACCCCGTCCCAGGCATCGGCTCTGGCCGGTGTGGACCAGTTGGGCTCGCCCACCCTCGGCGCCCTGGCCACCCGTGAGTCGGTGCAACCACCGTCGATGACCCGGATCGTCGGCGCGCTCGAAGGATTCGGCTATGTGACCCGTGTCGTCGACCCGTCCGACCGGCGGGTGGTCCGGATCACCATGACCGACTCCGGTGCAGGCGGTCCTCCGTCACAACCGGTCGCTCAAGAACGCCTTCCTGGCGGAACGGCTGCACCAGCTCGACCCGGCGGACCGGGACGCGCTCGCCGGCCTGACCGCGCTCCTCGAGCGCCTGGTGGACGGGGACGACAAGTGACCGCGGTGCGCGGGGCGATCCATCAGACCTTCAGCTCGCTGCGAATCCGGAACTTCCGGCTGTTCTTCACCGCCCAGCTCATCTCGGTGTCGGGCACCTGGATGCAGTCGGTGGCCCAGGCCTGGCTGGTCCTGCACCTCACCGGGAGCGGCGTCGCCCTCGGGATCGTGGTCGGTCTCCAGTTCCTTCCCATGCTGCTGCTCGGCCCCTTCGGAGGCCTGGTGGCCGACCGCTCCAACAAGCGCCGGCTGCTCTTCTTCACCCAGTCCGGTGGCGGCCTGTTGGCTCTGATCCTCGGCATCCTGGTGGTCAGCCACTCGGTGGTCCTCTGGCAGGTGTACCTGCTGGCCGCCCTGCTCGGAGTGGTCAACCTGTTCGACAACCCGGCCCGCCAGACCTTCATGCTCGAGATGGTCGGTCGCGACGACCTGCCCAATGCGGTCAGCCTCAACTCGGTGGTCATGAACGCGGCCCGCGTGGTCGGCCCGGCCATCGGCGGTGTGATCATCACCATCTTCGGCCTCGGCATCTGCTTCTTCGTCAACGCCGCCTCCTATGTGGCCGTGATCATCGGACTGGCCATGATGCGCACCGCCGAGCTGCATCCGACCGGAGCGGTCGTGCGGGCCAAGGGTCAGGTGCGTGATGGGTTCCGTTACGTGTGGAGGACCCCGGCGCTGCGCAACGTCCTGCTGTCCGTGGCCCTCATCGGGATCTTCGCCTACAACTTCACCGTCACCCTGGCCCTGTTGGCCAAGGACACCTTCCACGGCGGCGCCGGTGCCTACGCCGTCCTCACTTCGTGCATGGGCGCCGGAGCGATCGTCGGGGGACTGATCGTCGCCCACCGGGCCAGGCCGACCCCCCGCCTCCTGCAGGTGCTGGCCCTGGTCTTCGGTGGTCTGCTGGCCGCGGTGGCGCTGGCCCCCACACTGCTGGCCGCCGACCTGCTGATCGTGCTCATGGGTGCGGCATCCATCGGCTTCATCGCCACCGCCAATGCCACGTTGCAGCTGGACGGCCGACCCCGCCATGCGGGGCCGGGTGATGGCCCTGTATGCCATGGCATTCCTCGGGACGACCCCGATCGGGGCACCACTGGTCGGCGCCATCGCCCAGTGGACCAATCCCCGGGTGGCCCTCATGGTGGGCGCCATAGCGACCGTGCTGTCGGCCGGGCTCCTCATGTGGCGCCACCAGGCCCGCCTCCGCTCCGGTGCCGGGGTCAGCGAGGTCCAGGCCCGAGACCGTCGAGGCCCAGGCCGTCCAAGAGGTGGAGTCGCGCATCGCCTGAGCCTCGAAGTGCCCGAGCCTTCGAACGCATTGGGCGGTTGTTGACATCTGGTTGCGGTTGACAAACAGTTGCACTAGGGTGGGGTCCGAGGACAGGAGGATGGCGATGCCGACGACCCCGGCGGTCCACCAGGTTGCAGGACTCACCGCTGGCGACTCCGAGCGTGCCGCCGCGGCCCTGGTGTCAGCGGATCCCGAAGTGGCGGCCAAGCTCGCCCAGTACCTCGAGCGGCACCTGTCGGCCGAGCCGCTCGAGCGGTTCGAACGGGTATGGCAGCTCTCCTCCAGCCAGGCCGCCATGGTGTTCGGGGTGTCCCGTCAGGCCTACGGCAAGTGGCGCCGGAACGGCATCCCGGCCGACCGTAGGTTGGATGTGCGCATGGCCGACGAGGCCACGGCCGCGTTGCTGGCCCACGTCAAGGTCGACCGGATTCCTTCGGTGGTGCGCAGGTCGTCCCCCGCTCTGGGTGGTCGCAGCTTGCTCGACGTGGCCCAAAGTAACGACCTGGTCGCGGTGCGCGACGCTGTCGAGTACATCTTCGACCTCCGCCGCGTCCAGCCGTGAACCTGCTCCACGGTCCGGTCGTCCCGGCCGACCACCTGTGGCTGCGGGTGTGTCGTCCCGACTGGATCGATCCGTTCGACCCGGGATTCGCCCAACGCGATGGCGGCCGGTGGAATCCACCGGGCTCATGGCCAACGCTCTACCTGAGTCGGAACCTGGCCACGGCGCGCGCTCAGGTCGAGCACCTGCTCGAAGGATCGGGCATCGATCCCGACGACCTGACCGACGACGCCTTTCAACTGGTCGCCGCCCGGCTGCCCCGTGGACAGGATGCGGCCGACGTGGTGACCGAGGCCGGGGTGGCCGCCACCGGTCTTCCGGACACCTACCCGGACGACGGCACCGGGGAGCGGGTGGCTCATGGCGCGTGCTGGCCGGTTGCCGAGTCGGCACACGGGGCCGGATTGGACGGCGTGGAGTGCCGGTCGGCGGCGACCCGGCTCGGTACGGGGACGGGAGCTGGCATGGTGGCCCGGTGACCGGTCGCCGAGGCCCCGTCCGGCACGGCTCGATTTCGGCTCGTGGCGCTCACCGGGCGTCGATGACGCCGAGGCGCTGTTTCCCACCTGACAGGCCGCCGACAGGATCAGCCGGCGGCAGGGTCAGCCGGCCGCCGCCGGCTTCGGCTCCTTCGGCAGACCGAGCACCCGCTCGCCCACGATGTTGCGCTGGATCTCGGCTGTCCCGCCCCAGATCGTCTCCGAACGGGAGAAGAAGAACGAGGCCTGTAGGTCGCTGACCGGGTAGTCGTCACGCCCCCGTCGCAGCCGCTCACCGGTCATGTCGGCCGGGTCTCCGGTGAGGATCTGGCCGTCCATCCCGAGGATGTCCATGGCCAGCTCCATCGTCTCCTGATGGAACTCCGACCAGTACATCTTGTTGGCCGCCCCCAGGGCGGCCATGTGATGGGTGCCGTTCAACGCGTCGGTCAACGAGCGGTAGCCGTTGATCTCCATGATCTTGACCTTGGTCCACGCCGTGGCCAGGCGTTGGCGGATCAGCGGATCGTTCGCCTTTCCGTTCTTCTTGGCCGTGGCGATGATGGAGTCGAGTTCGCGGAGGAACCGGCGGTAGCCGGTGGTCGCTGACGAGCCCCGTTCGAATCCGAGGGTGGTCATCGCCACCTTCCAGCCGTTGTTCACGCCGCCGACGACGTTCTCGGCCGGACACCGGGCGTCGGAGAAGAAGATCTCGTTGAAGTCGGCGCTGCCGTCGACCTGGGCGATCGGACGCACCTCGATGCCCGGCTGCTTCATGGGCACCAGGAGGTAGGAGATCCCGGCGTGCTTTGGCGCGTCGGGATCAGTACGGGCGAGGAGGAAGATGTAGTCGGCGAACTGGGCCTGGGTGGTCCACACCTTCTGTCCGTTGATGACCCACTCGTCGCCGTCGAGCACGGCTCGGGTCTTGAGACTGGCGAGGTCACTGCCGGCGTCGGGCTCACTGAAGCCCTGGCACCACGCGATGGTCCCCTTGAGGATGCCCGGGATGAACTGCTGCTTCTGCTCCTCGCTGGCCCACTGCAGGATGGTGGGGCCGACCAGGGTGTCGCCGAAGAAGTCGGCCCGCAGGGGCGCCTCGGCCCGGGCGAACTCCTCGTTGAGCACCACCGATTCCATGAGGCTCAGGCCCTTGCCGCCGTACTCCTTGGGCCACGACGCGCAGATCCAGCCTCCCGCGAACAGCTTCTCGGTCCACTCGGCCAGGAACGCCTTCCGCTCCTCCTTGGGCATCGAAAACCCGGGGGTACCCCATCCCTCGGGCAGGTTGTCGTTCAGCCACTGGCGGATCTCGGCTCGGAAGGGCTCGGTGTCCGCGGGGTAGTTCAGGTCCATTGGCCGAGATTACCTGGCCCACGTAGCGGGGGCGAAGCCGGACGCCAGGCGTGAGGCACGTGCTCGGGCTGACGAAGTCGCAGGTAGAGGCACCAGAGGATGGTCGTCCTGTCTATCCAGCTCGGGCGGGGTAAGCTTGTGGCCTGGCGGCCGATGTCGGCCCCGACGAGTGGAACCGAGGAGGTGTGGCCGATGAAACGGGGAGAACCCCCTAGTTGTGCGGGAGCGTCACCACACCCTCCCGTGTGCGCCAGTCCGATCGTCCGCTGACCGTTCCACGGTCGGTCACCTAGGGCCGCGTGCATCGACGGGAGGGCATCCGCCGACCGTTCGATCCGATCGACATCCCACCTGTCCAGTCCCCTGGCCCGTCTGCTGACGTGGCCGCCGGTGCCCGGTGGGGTGTCACCACGACCCGAGGTGTCCCATGGCCCGACGACTCGCCCGCCTCCCGCTCATCCCTACTCGTTCCATGACCGAGCCACCCGATGGCGATGCCGCCACCCCACCCGGTGCGGCGTCGGCCTCGGCCGGTGCCCGCCCGGCTCGCCACCACACTCCGCTGGGTGCCGCCCGGCGCCGACAGCGCAGTCAGCGCCTGTTGGCCAACCGCGCCGTCCGCGACGCCATCATCTCCCTGGCCGGCATCATCGGGAGCCCGGTCCGCAATCAGACCGGGGCCGAGATCGGTCGCCTGGGCGACGTCGTGTGCCGGTGGACGGGCGACGAGACGTACCCGCCGGTCACCGGTCTCGTCGTCAAGATCGGCCGCCGCCTGGCCTTTGTCGGATCCGCCGCCATCGACACCATCCACCACAACGGCATCGTGTTGAGCTCGGCCCGACTGGACCTGGTGGACTTCGCCCCTCGCCCCGGAGAGGTGACATTGTTCGACCAGGTGCTCGATCACCAACTGGTCGACGTGGATGGCGTGCAGGTCATCCGGGCTGCCGACCTCTATCTGGCTCCGGTGCTCGGGCGGTACAGCCTGGTCGGGGTCGACGTGTCCACCCAGAGTCTGCTGCGCCGACTGGGCCCGGCCCGGTGGCGGCACCACCCGACGCCCGACCGCGTCATCGACTGGGGCGCCATCCAGCCCTTCGGCGACACCGAACAGGGCGCCGCCCCCGAAGTGCGACTCCGGACGACCAACGAAGGACTCGAGCGGCTGCGCCCGGGTGAGTTGGCCGACCTTCTCGAGGATCTGAAGCGCCCCGAGCGCCAGAAGTTGCTCGACTCGCTCACCCCCGAAGAGGCGGCCGATGCCCTGGAGGAGATGGACCCGGAGGAGCTGGCCTCGCTGCTCCGTGAGTCGGACCCTGCCCGGGCGGCCGAGCTCCTCGGCGACATGGAGCCCGACGAGGCCGTCGACGCGCTACGAGACCTGTCCCGTGACGAGCGCGACGCCATCGTGGCGGTGATGGACGCCACCAAGGCCGACGATCTGGTCCGCCTCCTCGGCTACGACGAGCACGAGGCCGGGGGATTCATGACCACGGCGTTCCTGGTGGCCCACACCGACCGAGACAGTGGCCTCGCTGTCGACCCGCTTGGCCGGCCATGACGACTGCCCCGAAGAACTCGACGCCGTGGCCCTGGTCGACGACGACGGCCGCATGGTGTGGGACCTCCCGCTCCTCCAGCTTCTGGTGAACGCCGACCAGACCGTCCTCGGCGACCTGGTGGGAGAGGCCGAGCCCGTCACCGTGGGCATCCACGCCGAGGTCGCCCAGGTCGCCGAGCGGCTGATCGAGGCCAGGCGGATGTCGGTGGTGGTCGTGGATGACGAGGACATCCCGGTGGGTCGGATACTGGCCGACGATGTGATCGACGCATTGATGCCTGAGCGTGGACGCATCCACTTCCCGAGGCTGCTCCAGTGACGCACCGCGCCTCGGCCCCGATCCGGTGACCACCATCGCCGCCACGGCCAACCGCCGCTGGCGGGGGTTCTTCGTCTACCTGGCCGCCGCCGGCCCGGGGATCATCGCCGCCAACGCCGGCAACGACGCCGGCGGTGTTGCCACCTATGCGTCGGCCGGGGCGCAATTCGGCTACTCCATGTTGTTCTTCATGGTGGTCATCACGATCGGCTACGTGTGCATCCAGGAGATGGTCGCCCGACTGGCCGCCCACACCGGCAAAGGCCTGGCCGCCCTCATCCGTGAGCAGTTCTCGCTGCGCCTGTCGGCTTTCGCCGTCTTCGCCTTCGCCGTGGCCAACCTCGGTCTGGTGGTCACCGAGTTCGCCGGAATCGGGAGTGCCTTCGAGCTGTGGGGAGTGTCCCGCTACATCTCGGTGCCGATCGCCGCCGTGGCCATCTGGATGCTGGTCATCGTGGGTTCCTACCGCTACGCCGAACGGGTGTTTCTGCTTCTGACACTGGCCTTCGTCACCTACCCGATCGCCATGATCTTCGGCCACCCCGACTGGAAGCAGGTGGCCATCCACACCGTCCTGCCCCACATCACGTGGACCAAGGCCTACCTTCTGACCGCGGTGGCGCTCATCGGCACCACCATCACCCCCTACATCCAGCTCTACACGGCCGGGGCGGTGGTCGACCGGGGGATCGGTCCCGACGAGTACAAGTACGAGCGGGTCGACGCCGTCAGCGGTGCCGTCATCTCCGACGTCGTCTCGATGTGCATCATCATCGCCACCGCCACGGCCTTCCTCGGCAACCCCCAGGTCCTCAACTCGGCGGCCGATGCGGCCCGGGCGCTCGAGCCCCTGGCCGGTCAGTTCTCCTCGGTGCTGTTCGGCATCGGCCTCCTTGGCGCCTCGGCCCTGGCCGCCGCCGTGGTCCCCCTGTCGACGTCGTATGCGGTGGCCGAGGCGGTCGGCGTGGAGCGGTCGGTCTCCAAGACGTTCAAAGAAGCGCCGCTGTTCCTCGGCCTGTTCAGCGCCCAGATCGTGATCGGCGCCGCCGTGGTCCTGATCCCCGGCAATCTCTTCCGCCTGATCATCAACACCCAGGTGCTGGAGGGGGTGGTCACCCCTATCACGCTGCTCTTCGTCCTGATCCTGGCCAACCGACGGGCGCTGCTCGGCAAGGCGGCGAACGGCCGACTGGCCCGCACCGTGGGCCTGGCCACCGTCATCGTGGTCGGGCTCGTTCGCCACATTCCTGGTCCTGCTCACGCTCAGTGGTTGGCTCGGACTGCATATTGCCTGAGAGTGGCGGTTTGCGGATCGGCCCTGCTCGCGAGAGTATCTGTCTTCTATGTGTCCTCCTGCGCCGGTCGTCCATGCCTAGCCTCTGGTTCCGGCGCAACAGGATCAAGGGTCCAGACAAGCCACCCCCGGTGCCCGAGCGCATCGCACCCCGCCCACCGGCTCCCGGTGGGCTCCGGATCGCCTTCCTGGTCTACCGGGGCAACCCGCGTTGCGGCGGGCAGGGCGTCTACACCCGCCATCTGAGCCGCGAGCTGGTGGCGTTGGGCCATTCGGTCGAGGTCTTCGCCGGCCAGCCCTGGCCCGAGGTCGACGAAGGTGTCGGGTTCACCCCGGTCCCGAGTCTCGACCTCTACCGCGATCCGGACCCGTTCCGGGTGCCCCACCTGGCGGAGTTCTCGAACTCGTACCCGACGTCGGTGGCCGCGCTCGAGTTCGCCATCATGTGCACCGCCGGGTTCCCCGAGCCGTGGACCTTCAGCCTGCGCGCCCGCCAGCTGCTCGCCGCCCGCCGCGACGAGTTCGACCTGATCCACGACAACCAGTGCCTGGGCTATGGCATCCAGGGGATGATGGAAGACGGATGGCCCGTCCTCGAGACGCTCCATCACCCGATCACCGTCGACCGCCAGCTGGCCCTCAGTCATACGACCAATCCCTGGCAGCAGTTCAGCCAGCGGCGATGGTTCGGCTTCCTCCGCATGCAGGTGAAAGTGGCGCGATCGCTGCCGCGGATCGTGACCGTGTCCCAGTCGTCCAAGGCCGATATCGCCGCCCAGATGGGCGTCGACGTCGAGCGGATGACCGTCGTGCCGGTCGGCGTGGACCACACCGTGTTCTGTCCCCGCGAGGACGTCGAGCCGGTCCCCGGTCGGATCATGGTGACCTCCTCGTCCGACGTGCCGATGAAGGGGCTGGTACCGCTGCTCGAGGCCGTGGCCAAGCTGCGGACCGAACGCGACGTCGAGCTGGTGGTCATCGGCAATCCCCGACCCGAGGGTCGTGTGGCCAGGGCGATCGCGCGGCTCGACCTGGGCCCGGTGGTCAGGTGCGTCACCGGGATCACCGACGACGAACTGGCCCGCAACTACGGCCAGGCCCAGGTGGCCGTCGTACCCTCCCTCTACGAGGGATTTTCGCTGCCGGCCATCGAGGCCATGGCGTGCGGGGTGGCCCTGGTCGCCACCACCGGCGGGGCACTGCCCGAAGTGGTCGGCACCGACGGCGAGACCGGACTGCTGGTTCCGCCCGATGACCCCGGGGCGCTGGCCGTGGCCATCGGTCGCCTCCTCGACGACGCCGATCTGCGCGCCCGGCTGGGCGCCGCCGGCCGCCAGCGGGTGCTCGGCCGCTTCACCTGGCAGGTCACCGCCAGCGGCACCGCGGCGGAGTACCGGGCGCTCCTCGACGATGTGGAGGCTGGACGATGCTGACCGTGGACTACGGACGATTGGGCGTGCGCTCGGGCGACCGCGTGCTCGACCTCGGGTGTGGTTTCGGTCGACATGCCTACCAGGCGGCTCGCCTCGACGCGCAGGTGGTGGCCTTCGACTTCGGTGCCGACGAGGTGCGGAGCGTGCAGGACACCTTCGGGGCCATGGCGGTGGCCGGCGAGCTCGACCCGGTCGATTCCCGGGTCGGTGCTGTCCAGGGCGACGCACTGGCCCTCCCCTTCCCCGACGGATCCTTCGACCGGGTGATCGCATCGGAGATCCTCGAGCACATCCCCGACGACGAGCAGGCCATGTCCGAGTTGGCCCGAGTCTTGCGGCCCGGTGGCACCATGGCCATCACCGTGCCCCGGTGCGGACCGGAGTTCGTCAACTGGTCGCTGTCCGACGAGTACCACAACGTGCCCGGCGGCCACATCCGCATCTATCGCCGCAGCCAGCTCGTCGAGCGCCTCGAGGGCACCGGCATGCGGGCGACCGGCCACCACCATGCCCACGGGCTCCATGCCCCGTACTGGTGGCTCAAGTGCCTGGTCGGAACGACCAACAACACCCACCCCGCCGTCGCCGCCTATCACCGGCTACTGGTGTGGGACATCGAGAAGGCGCCGAAGACGACCCGGCTCACCGAGCGGGTGCTCAATCCGCTGGTCGGCAAGAGTCTGGTCGTCTACCTGGTCAAGCCGGCCGGTGCGCCCACTGTCGACGCCGTCGACGACCGGGTGGAGGTGAGTGCGTGAGGGCGATCCCCGAGGTCCCCGGTATCATCAGTGCTGATCAGGTACTGCAGACGGCGCGCTCCATCGTCTGCATCCAACGCCCCGATGGCATGATCCCGTGGTTCCCCGGAGGGCACTGCGATCCGTGGAACCACGTCGAGGCGGCCATGGCCCTGACCGCCGTGGGGCTGGACGACGAGGCCGATCGCGCCTATCAGTGGCTGGTGGACACCCAGCTCCCCGACGGCAGCTGGTTCAACTACTACCTGACCACCGGGGTGAAGGACGCCCGCCTCGATACCAACGTCTGCGCCTACCTGGCCACCGGCGCCTGGCACCGCTACATCTCGACCGGTGATCTCGCCGGCCTCGAGCACCTATGGCCAGTCCTCGAGGCCGGGGTGGACTTCGTCCTCCGCTACCAGCGGCTCGACGGCTCCATCCGCTGGTCGCTCGACTCGTCGGGATTCCTCGAGGACTACGCCCTGCTGACCGGCTCCTCGTCGATCTACCACAGCCTGCGTTGCGCCATCGCCTGTGCCGAGCGCCTCGGCCACGAGCGTCCCGACTGGGAGCTGGCGGCCGGAAGGTTGGCCCACGCCGTCGCCTACAATCCGGACGCCTTCGCCCCGAAGGTCGAGTTCGCCATGGACTGGTACTACCCGATCCTGTCCGGAGCGCTGACCGGCCGGGCCGCCCACGCCCGTATCGACGGGTCGTGGTCCACGTTCGTCATGGAAGAGCGCGGGGTGCGCTGCGTCTCGACGGGGGAGTGGGTGACAGCGGCAGAAACGGCGGAGTGCGTGCTCGCCCTCGACACCCTCGGCCGCGACGAAGACGCCCGCTTGCTGTTCGACTGGGTCCAGGACCTCCGCAACGAGGACGGCTCCTACTGGACCGGCATGGTCTACCCCGAAGAGGCCACCTACCCGCCTCTCGAGCGGTCGACCTATACGGCCGGCGCCGTGGTACTGGCCGCCGACGCGTTGGGCCACTCCACTCCGGCGTCGGGCCTGTTCCGAGGGGAGGGGCTCCCGAGTCACCTCGACCTCACCGAACCAGCCCCCGACGCGCCGGTTGAGCCCACGCTGCGGGCACCCGGCACCCCCGGCACCCCCTGAAGTTCGCCGTCCGGGTCCGGTGAGTGCCCCGGCACTTTCCGGTACGAGCCACGAGGCGGAGCGCCTGGAGTGTGCCGGGCGCGCACGGTTCCGGCACACTGCGGGCTCAACGTCGGCCCGGTGTGCTGTCTGCCGGGACACTGGCGACGAGGGGGGCGGCGTCAAGGGCGCAGGACCGGCATGGGATGGGCGCCATGCTGTCGACGGCATCGTGCTGGATTCGGTCAGGTGCGGGCTTCGGGTTGCGGATGAGCAGCGCTGACATCAGTCCGCCACAGACCGAGAGCCCACCGGCAACGAGTGCGGCATTGCGGAATCCATGGGTGAACTGACCCGGACGAAGATAACTGGCTCGGGTGATCCCGGCAATCGCCGGAATTGCGGCGACGGCGATCAGTCCGCCGAAACGGGCGACGCAATTGTTCACCGCAGATGCGACGCCCGACTGGTTGTCGGAGGCCGAGCCCAGGGCCGTCGCCGTCAGCGGCGTCACGGTCAGGGCGAGTCCGAGTCCGAGGACGACAACTCCGGGAAGCACGCCGACTACATACGATGACGTAGCCGGCGAACTGGCCAGCAGAACCATTCCGGCCCCGACCACGCACGGCCCGATGCTCATCGGGAGTCGAGGACCGATGCGATGCGACAATCGACCCACGCGGGCCGAAAGCAAGAACATGATGATGGTGAGCGGGAGCAGAGCCATGCCCGACTCGAGGGGCGAATAGCCGCCCACCACCTGGAGGTCGATCGGGAGCAGGAAGAGAGTGACCGCGAGGGCGCCGTAGACCACGAACGTGACGGCGTTGGTTGCACTGAACTGCGCGTTCTGGAAGACAGTCAACGGCAGCATCGGGTTGACCCGGGACCGCTCGACCAGAACGAACGCCAGACCACCGAGGATCCCGAGGGCGATGGCGGTCACGACCACCGGGTCCGACCACCCGATCGACGGTCCTTCGATGAGTCCGAACGTGACGCCGCCCAATGCCAGTACGGCGAGCACGGCGCCGCTCCAATCCGGACGACCCGATAGTTGGGTGTTCCGCGACGCGGGAACGTGCCGGATGGAGACAGCCAGGACGGCTGCCCCTACGGGCAAGTTGATGAGGAAGATCCATCGCCACGAGGCGGCTGCGACCAGGTAGCCGCCCAGAAGTGGGCCGGCCGCGGTGGCGATGCCCCCGAGCCCCGACCATCGGCCGATGGCGCTTCCGCGGTCATCCTCGACGAATGAGCTTTCGATGATGGCGAGGCTCCCCGGGGTGAGAAGTGCGGCACCCACCCCTTGGAGCACCCGGGTCACGATGAGGGTGTTGACGTCGGGAGCAACCGCACAGGCGGCGGACATCACGACGAACCAGACAACCCCGATACAGAAGATACGACGACGGCCGTAACGGTCGCCCAACCACCCGCCGAGTAGCAACAGCGCGGCCAGGGAGAGTGCATAGCCGGTGACGATCCACTGGAGTGCTCCGAACGTCGAGTGGAATTCACGACCGATGGTGGGGAGGGCGATTCCCACCACGGTGGCGTCGATTGCCGCCATGCCCGAGCCGAGGACGGTGGCGGCGACGATCCAACGCCCTCCGGATGAATCCAGAGTGCGCAGCGCGTCGGGGTCATTGATCTGGACCACGTTCGAGACTACGACAACCCGAGTTCTTCGAGGGGACCTGACTCAGTCTCCGGTCCCTGTCATCGTGCTGAAACGACAGGGGCGCGAAGTTGTGGCGGCGCGTCCGCTGGCCTTGCGGGGCCAGGTAGTCGGCCCATGACCGCATGAGACCGATGGCGCCGTGCTTGGATGCCGTGTAGCCGAGGATCCCCGCGTGGTTGATGCCGGAACCGGTCAGGCCGCCGGTCGAGCTGGTCAGCACGATCGCCCCACCCTGGCCGTGCTCGACCATGGAGGGGATCGCCACTCGTCCGGTGCTCCAGACGCCGGTCAGGTTGACGCCTATCACCTCATCCCATTGCTGCTGCTCGGACGCCAGTCCCCCGGGGCCGATGCCGGCGTTGGCCAACACCATGGTGACGGGCCCGAGTTCGGCCGTGCCTTGATCGAACTCCTGCTGGAGAGCGTCGACGTCCCGAACGTCCACCGGGCGGGCGACAATCCGGGGGCCGGCCGCATCGACTTCCTTGACGGTCTGCTCCAGGTCCTCGGGCGAGGACATCGGGTAGCCGACGACCTCCATCTGCTGGCAGATGTTGGCGGCGATGATGTCCACCGATCGGTCAGAGCCGGCGAAGTACCCGCAGCGACCCGCACTCGCCGTCCTCGGCGAATTCCTTCGATTCGAGGGCGGCACGCCACAGGTCGTACGGCGGGCGGCCACCGTCGGCCGGGTCCGGGAAGACGTCGTGGATGGCCAGCCATCCGCCCGGCACCACGTGGGGCGCCCAACCCCGGAAGTCGGCCCACGCCGGTTCTTCACCGTGCCCACCGTCGATGAAGCAGAACGCCAGTGGCGTGGTCCACCGGGAACTCACGGTGGGTGAGTCGCCGACGATTCCCACCACCGACTGCTCGAGGCCCGAGGTGATCATGGCCCGACGCCAGTGGGGGAGGGTATCGATGCGACCGGTCGACGGGTCGACCAGCGAGTGGTCGTGGTGCTCCCACCCGGCCTGGTTCTCCTCCGAACCGTGGTGGTGATCGAGACTGAAGAGCACGGCCCCTGACTCCTCGGCCGCCGCACCGAGGTACGTCGTGGATTTGCCGCACCACGCCCCGATCTCCACGAACGTGGCCCCGGGATGGGTCGAGCCGGCCCGGAGCGCGGCGAAGAACAAGGCCTCGCCCTCGTCGTCGGGCATGAATCCGGTGGTGGTGCGGGCCAAGGCGAAGAGCTGCTGGCGCCGGGCCTCGACGTTGTGTCCGGCTCTTCCGTCCCTGGTGCTGGTCGAATCCATCCGGACACACTCCCACGGGGCGGAGCCACGGTCACATCGACACCCTCGAGCGACCCACATTCCGCTGACCGGTGTGAATGCGGCGAACGGGGTCCTGGTGGGCTTGTCAGCTCAGGGTGAGTCCATAGACGAGGGAGCCGTCCGGTTCGACGTCGTAGATCTCGATCCCGTCCTCGATGTGGGCGGCGTCGGCGCCCAGTGCCACGGCGATCTTGTTGAGGGCGTTGCGGGTCACGTCGAGCACCAGCTCGACCTGCTGGGGTGGCGTGGCCAGACCGGTCAGGTCGGCCACGGCACGGGGATCCAGGTGGCCGGGGGTCCAGATCATGGCGTCGGTGAGGGCCAAGGCAGCTCTCGCCAGCGGCGACAGGTCGCTGTCCCCGTAGTGGTCGACGGCGGAGAAGGTCGACTCGTCTGCCCCGGCCAGGAGTGCCGGGCGGCTCCGGAGTGACCGGCACAGGCGACAGTCGTGTTGGCGGGCTCCACGAAGGCGGACCAACTCGGAGGTGACCGGATCGAGGGCGTCGAGGGTGGGAACGGTGCGGATGAGGCCGTCGAGCGCTCCCCACAGATCGGACCCGGCGCCCGGATCGGCCGGATCCGGCCACGGCCCAGGACCGGCCAGTGCATCGAGGGCGGCCCGAGTCCTCGGCACGAAGTCGGTGACCCACAGTGCCGCGGCCAGGTCCCCGACGGCCGGTCCGGCGGCCCCCAGGAAGGCAGCCCGCTGCTCGGGTGTGACCACGGCCACGTCGGTCGTGAACTGGTCGGCGAAGGCGAGCACGGCCTCGGTGTGATCCCCGGGCCCGGGTGGCCCGACCGGCTCCGGTGGCTCCAGCGGTACCAGCCCATGGATCGCCGCACTCCGCCGGGCCGCTTCGGCCACCAGCGCGATGACCCCGTGCTCGGCCGACACCTTCCACATGGCGGCCACGGCGCCGTCGAGCGCGTCGGCGGTCGCCGGGGCGTACGTGCGGAGGGCATCGGAACCGGAGGGCATCGCCTCGAACGCTACCCCCCGGCCGCCGGCGCCCGCCGTGCAATCAGCCGACGATCAGCGTGACCAGTGAGTAGACGGCGAACCCGGCCAGCAACACTCCGCCGACCTTCCGGATGACCCCGAGGGGGAGGATTCGCAGCAGCGCCCGCCCGCTGAACGCGCCGATGGCACTGACCGTGGCCAGTGCGGCGAAGGCGCCGACGAACACCGACAGGGGGGAGTGGTACTTGGCGGCCAGGTTGGCGGTCAGGATCTGGGTGAGGTCACCGAACTCGCCCACGAAGATGACCACGAAGGCGGTGCCGATCGGGCGCAGACCGACCGGAGCCGACGCCGCTTCGTCCTCGCCGACCTCCTCCTCCTCTTTCTCCGGCACGAAGAACAGGTATGCGGCGCCAGCGGCGAACAGCACGGTGGTGACGCCCTCCACCCAGGCATGAGGCAGGAGAGCGAGCAGCCGACCGGCCAGGACGGCGATGGTGACGTGGATGGCGAACGCAGCGGTGGCGCCGATCCAGACCAACAGGGGCCGATTGCGGCTCCCCATGATCAACGTGGCGATCATGGTCTTGTCGGGCAGCTCCGCCACGAAGATCAGGGCGAAGACGCCCACCACGATGCCGAGCTGCATCGGGTCAGCCTACGGACAGGGTGACCCGCTGGCCCCCATGGCCCATGGAAAGGGAGAAGGTCGGAACGGAAACGGTCAGTCGAGTTCGAGCACGTCGGTGAGGGTGGACACCAGTCCGGGGCCCTCGCGCCGGCCGAATTCGACGCTGACCGCCAGTCGCTCCAGGATCTGGTCGATGGTGCGACCGCCGGCCGGCAGCGGATGGGCCACGATGAACGCCGTCACCTCGTCGGCCAGCTCGGGCGGCGAGCACTGGGCTCGGGCGCCGTCGAGCATCCGGGTCAGCGTGTTGGAAGGGAACTTGGCCGGGAACTCGTCCCAGTTCGCCACCACCCGATGCCAGATGTCGGGGCCCGCCTCGCGGTTCCACAGCAAGAGCCGGATCAGGAAAGGTGCGTCCTGGCTGCGTACTTCGGTCATGGCCAGGTCGAACGTCCGTGCCGCCAGGTCGCCGTCGCGGAATCCGGCCAGTCCATCGAGGTAGCGGTTCTCCTCTTGAGGGTCGGCAGGTGCACGGTAGCGGCCGAGGTAGGTCTCGTATTCGGCGACCCCGCCGTGTGCGGCCACGATCCCCAGGATGGCCGACGCGGTGTCGCCTTGGAGGGGCTTGTCGTTGGCTGCGGCGAACCGGCGGGCCGCCTCGGACCGCACCTCGGGGTCGTCGCCGATGGTGCCGAGGGCCAGGAGGGCCCCGGCCCGCAGCGACGGGGTGCGCTCGTCATCGGTCGGGGCCGGATCCCAACCCAGACGCGCCACTAGGGGGCCGAGCAACGACCGTACGGCGGCGGCCAGGGTGCTACGCCCTTCTTCCGGGGTGATCCGGTCCAGGAGGCCGAGGGCTCCGATGATCACCGACCACACGCTCGGATCACCCTCGCCGGATTCAGCGACGGCTTTGGCCAGACGCAGCAGATCGGCGAGAGGGGCGTCACCGGCCAGGGTGGCGGCCCAGGTGTCCGACACCAGGTTGTAGCGCTCGAGTGGGGTGAGCTCGTCGAGGCGTGTCGCCAGCCGGGCCACGGTGCCGGTGTCGTAGGCCACCCGGTAGTAACCGGACCCGCCGGCGTTGACCACCAGTTCGGTATCGCCGACGTCGTCCACCGTGCCGCTCGGCGCGGTGAGCAGGCCGGACTCCGCCCAGGTGTCCTCCGAGCCAAGCGTGCGGTAGAGAATCGGGATCTGCCACCGCGAGCCGATGGCACCCCCCGGGCTCCCTGAGTACGAGAAGGGTTGCTGGGCGACTGCCCCGCCCTCGCCGACGGTCATCAGGGGATAGCCGCCCTGGTTGATCCAGGTGTCCATGATGGCGGCCACCGGCCGACCGCTCGCGGCCTCGAGCGCGTTCCACAGGTCGGCCGTCTCGGTGTTGGCGTAGGCATGGGCGACCAGGTAGTCGTGGATCCCCTCGCGGAAGACGTCAGGACCGATGAACTGCTCGAGCATGCGGAGCACGCTCCCACCCTTCTGGTAGGTCAGGACGTCGAACATCCCTTCGGCCTCCTTGGGCCGACCGACCGGGAACTCGACGGGCCGGGTGGAGTGGAGGCCGTCCACGGCCATTGCCGCCTCGCGCTCCACCCCGAAACTGACCCAGCGCTGCCACTCGGGCCGGTAGGCGTCGACGGCGAGGACCTCCATGAAGGTGGCGAAGGCCTCATTGAGCCAGATCCCGTTCCACCACTTCATGGTGACCAGGTCGCCGAACCACATGTGGGCGATCTCATGACAGACGACGTCGGCCACCCGCTCGAGCTCCACCCGGGCCGCCGTGGCCGGGTCCACCAACAGTGCCGACTCGCGGTAGGTGACACACCCCAGGTTCTCCATGGCACCGGCGGCGAAGTCGGGGATGGCCACCATGTCGAGCTTGTCACCGGGGTAGGGGATTCCGAAGTAGTCGGTGAAGAACCGGAGCGCGTGGGCTCCGACGTCGAGGGCGAACTCGGTCAGGTGGCCCTTGCCGAGCGGGTGGACCACCCGCAGTGGTACGCCGCCAACGTCGACCGGATCGGTGTGCTCGAGCGGACCGACGATGAAGGCCACCAGGTAGGTCGACATGACCATGGTGGGGGAGAAGTGGACCCGACGCCGGCCGTCGGACTCGGGGATCTCCTCGACCACCGGGCTGTTCGAGTAGGCGTTCAGCCCATCGTCCACGACGAGGGTGATCTCGAAGGTGGCCTTGAACTCGGGCTCGTCGAAGCACGGGAAGGCGCGCCGGGCGTCCGTCGACTCCATCTGGGTGGTGGCGAGCACCCGCTCCACCCCCGACTGGTCGGTGAAGGTCGAACGGTAGAAGCCGTGGAGCTTGTCGTTGAGGATGCCGGTGAAGGTCAGGTGGAGGGTGGCCGGCCCAATGGCCAGGGGGCCGTCGAAGATGAGGACGGCACGTTCCTCGTCGGCGTCGAAGGAGATCGAGGTCGGGGCGTGCTCGCCGGTGCCGTCGCCGGCTCGCAGCATGGCCGAATCGATCTCGAGCTCGGCGGCATTGAGCACGATGGTGGAGGTGGCGCCCTCGACCGACAGGTCGATCTCGACGTCTCCGGTGAAGGTGGCCGCAGCCAGATCCGGGTCCAGGGTGAGCCGGTAGTGGTGGGGCAGGACCGTGGTCGGGAGCCGGTAGGCAGCCGTGTCGTCGTCTCCGCCGCTGTCGTGAGTCGAAGTGCGCATGCAGGGCAGGCTACCGTCGGGCCGTGCCCTCCGACTCCCGTCCCGAAACCCGCTCCGATTCAACCGGCTCCGAGACCCCGGAAGCCGGGTCCTCCGCCCCCGATGCGGACCCCACCCGACTCGACGTCGTCTGCATCGGCAATGCCCTTGTCGACGTTCTGGCCACGGCCACCGACGAGGACCTGGTTGACCTCGGTCTGGTCAAGGGGACCATGGCACTGGTCGACCACGAGCGGTCGGCCGCCATCTACGAGCGGATGGGCGCCACCACCGAAGCCTCGGGAGGATCGGCGGCCAACACGGCCGCCGGAGTGGCGGCCCTCGGCGGCCGGGTGGCCTTTCTCGGTCGGGTGGCCGACGACCTCTTCGGACGGGCCTTCACCCACGACATCCGCTCGATCGGGGTCGCCTTCGACCCGACGCCGACCACCGCCGTGCCCGGTGAGGTGGTGAGCGGCCACTGCCTGGTGTTGATGACCGAGGACGCCGAGCGGACGATGGCCACCCATCTCGGGGTGGCCTCGGACTTCGGGGCGGTCGACCTTCATCAAGGCCATCTCGGGTCGACCCAGGTCGTCTACCTCGAGGGATACCTGTGGGAGCAGTCGACGGCCAAAGCGGCCATGCGCGAGGCCATCGAGGTGGCCCACCTCAACGACGCCGCGGTGGCCCTGACCGTGTCGGACCCGTTCTGCGTCCTCCACCACAAAGCCGAGTTCCTCGAGCTGTTGAACGGCGACCTCGAGATGCTGTTCGCCAACGAGGAGGAGGCGATGATGCTCTTCGGGGTGTCCTCGTTCGAGGCAGCCGTCGATGCCGTGGCCGAGACCGGAGTCCTCGCCGTTCTGACCCGGGGGGCCAAGGGCTCGGTGGTGGTCACCGCCAGCGGCCCGGTGGACGTGGCGGCCGCGCCGGTCGACCGGGTGGTCGACACCACCGGCGCCGGTGACCTCTTCGCCGCCGGCTTCCTCTACGGCATCACCAACGGACTCGCCCCCGAAGAGGCGGCACGATTGGGTGGGGTGTGCGCCGCAGAAATTGTCTCCCACGTCGGAGCCCGTCCTCTGGGCGACCTCCGGGCACTGGCGGTGGAGGCGGGCCTCTTCTCCTGAGGGCCTCATCACCGCCCGGTCAGGGGGAGACGACCATTCCTGTCCTGCCCAACAGGCCGTCACGGATCCCGTGCAGCCGTGCCATCGGTTGGTGTCGGAGTCCCCTGATCTCGGTCAGGGTGGCGCGGAGGACCGCAACCGACCAGCGACCATGGAGGTGGGCAGCGAGGAGGATCCGGTTGCGGGCCCCGTAGTACCGGCGCCAGGCGCTCCCGAACTGGCCGGGCTGGCGCCGGTTGACGACGATCGCCCAGGGGACGCCGCGAACGGTGAACCCCAGCTCCCTGAGATGGGCGATCATCCGGTAGTCGTCCCATCCGAAGAAGAACCCCGACCGGAACGTGGCCACCTCCCGGGCCGCGGGGAGCGGCAGGAGTAGCCCCGACCACTGACCGAAGTCGAGCGGCAGGAGTTCGGTGCTGGTAGGGCGTTGGATGTAGACGGGGCCCCACCGCGTCGACTGGGCCCAGACGATGCTCGACCCCCCGGCCACGTAGACACGGGCTGGATCGGATTCGGCCGCCTTCAACAGGTCGCCGATCGTCCCGTCGTCGATTTCGGCGTCATGGTCCAGGAGGAGGGTCCAGCGAGGCTCGTAGTCGATGGCTCGGGACACCCCGAGTCCGAAGGCTCCTTCCGCCCCGAGGTACTCGGGATCCGCCACCACGTCGATATGGGAGGGCCATGCCTCCAGCGAGGCTGCGGGACCATTGTCGACGACCACCACGTGGACCGGTACGGGGCTGGTTCTCCGGACGTCCGCCTCGAGCCGTACCACCTCCTCGACCCAGTGCGTCGTGGGGATGACCACCAGCAGTTCGGGCACGGGGCGAGACGCTACTCCATGCCCGTCCGAGGTCGACGTTGCTCGAATACCGGGTGAGGACTCAATTTTTCCCGGCGCACATCAAGGTCGAGACGTCCATCGACGACCATCGCATTCCATCAGCCCGGTGGCGCCCCTCGCGGTGACCGGTCGTCGGGATCTCAGGCGAGCGTGGGCAGTTCAGGCGCCAGCGGTCCCACCGGCACCTCCGACGAGAAGCTGTAGCCGTAGCGGCCGATGTGCGACTCGAACCGGCGGATCGTGCGCCTATTGACCAGTGACGCCACCATGCCGCCGTTCCTCCACTGCTCGAAGTAGGCACCGTTGAGACCCTGCTCGACGTCCTGTTCAGGCGCGGAACCGTCGAGGCCGAGGAATGTCTGGACGCCGGCCATGACCCGTCGGGGATCGGTGATGAGATCCTCGTACCGGATCACGATGACCCGCTCGAGTCCTTCGAGGTCCCCGCGCATGACGTCGTGGGCGGCGACCCAGTGGTCGATCAGCTTGAACGTGTTCCTGTCCGACCATCCCCTGGCCCGCAGAGCCATGGCCTGGGCGACCGGATGTCGCACGATGACGATGAAGGAGGACGAAGGGAAGATCGCTTGGAGGAATCGCATCCTCAACAGGTTCGACGGTGTCTTCTCCAGGAGGAGCGGCTGTTCGGTGTCCCAGAACGGCGACCACGCGTTCCACAGCGCGTCCCGCGATGCCTCACTCGCCTGCGGGGACGACTCGGTGAGGTGCATCGTGGGCGAATAGGCGAATCGGTCGACCCCACCTGCGTCCTTCTGCAGGGGGTACACGTCCTGGAGGAACTGTCCTTCCTCGGCCTTTACGCTCGTGCCCTCGAGGTCGGACACGCCCGGGTACCGGGCGACAGAGCGGGCCAGAAATGTCGTCCCGCTCCTGGGGAGTCCGCCGATGAACACGAAACGGTGCTGTTGGGGACCCATAGGGGGCCGAATACTCCCATCCGAATTGTCAGGGGTCAAACGGGTCATGGTGTGCTGACCGGCCTGTTCCAGGCCGGTCAGTCGTCGTCGTCGGTCGGGCGGAAGGTGAACGGGAGGTCGGCGATGCGTACCAGTAAGGAGGCCACTTCGCGTCCCAGCGGGGCCAACGCGTCGTCGAGCGAGGCTGGCTCCTCGAGCAGTGCTTCGTCGATCGCGCACGATCCCTCGTAGGCCACTTCGATGGCGCACTCGGGGTTGGCCCGCCCGTCGAGGAGCACCTGCTCGATGGTGACGGGGCCGCGGATGAGTGGTTCGCCGAGCACGTCCAGGTTCTCGGGCAGGGTTGCCAGCAGCGGGACCGCTCCGGGCACCCCGTCGAGACCCTGGACCCGGAAGGCGATCTCCACCAGTACTTCGGGCGGCTCGTCCGGGTCGTCGCCGATGGCCCAGCTCCGGTAGGCGGTCTGGCTCCACGTCGGCCAGTCGAGGCTGGTGTCGACCCGGATCCGGGCCGGTCGTTGTTCGCCGGGGAGGCCGTAGGACGTCTCGAAGCTCACGTCGCCCAGGAACACATCGACCTGGAATCGTTCCTCGACCGCCTGACGCTGTAGGAGCGCGGCCTCGAAGGCGTTCCGATGGGAGGCGACGAGTTGGGTGAAGACGTGGTCCAGCATGGCGGGGCAGAGGCTACCGTTCTTCCGTGACCCCCTCACCCGGTTTCCCGATCGCCGAGTCGGCGGTCCCATCCGTGTGGACGGAGCGTCGGGTGATCGCCTATGCGCACCAGGGCGGAGCCTGGGAGGGCCCGTCGTCGACGCTGCACACCATTTCCGCGGCGATCGAGGTCGGTGCCACCGGGATCGAGCTCGACGTACACGCCACCAGCGACGGCCGCCTGGTGGTCTGCCACGACGCCACCGTCGACCGGACCACCGACGCCAGCGGCACCATCGCCTCGCTGACCTACGGGGAGCTGTCACGTCTCGACAACTCGTACTGGTGGGCCCCCGGGGCTGACGTCACTCCGGACCTGCCCGCCGACGGATACCGGTTCCGCGGTCGGGCGCCAGAGGACCACCGGTTCGGCTTCGCCCTCCTCGAAGAGGTCCTGGAGGAGTTCCCGGGCACGGTGCTCAATCTCGACATCAAGCAGACAGGGCCGGTCGTCGCCCCCTATGAGGAGTCGTTGGCTGCGCTCCTGCGCCGATTCGACTGCGCCGACCGGGTCATCGTGGCCTCGTTCCTCGACACCGCCACCGACACCTTCTCCACCTTTGCCCCTGAGTTCGCCACCTCGGCCGGCACCCTGGCCACGGCCGAGTTCTACCGCTCGGTCCAGGCGGGGGAAGAACCGGCCCCGATGCGGCACGCCGCTCTGCAGGTCCCGGTCTCCTTCGGCGAGCTCACCCTGGTCGACGAACGGTTCGTGGCCGTGGCCCACGCACAAGGCCTGGCCGTCCATGTGTGGACCATCGAGGAAGAGGACGAGATGCAGGACCTCTGCGGCCTGGGCGTGGACGGGATCATCACCGATCGACCGTCGGCCCTGGTCGGGGTTCTCGACCGGCTGGGGTGCGCGTGGACGCCGGGGACCTGATCAGCCCGAGCGATAGGCCGGGCGCCTTTGGGCCGGGAGCAGGCGCGACCGATCAGTGGGGAGCGGGCGCGACCGATCAGTGGGGAGCGGGCGCGACAGTTCAGCGAGGCAGGGGAACCCTGGGGAACACGAGCGAACAGTCCCGACCGGTCATCCGGCACGAGACGAGGGGCGGCGACGGGTCGCCGGGCCCCGGGAGGCAGCGGTCAGCCGCGCCCGCAGTTCGGCTTCTTGCCGTGGTTGGCCTTCTTCTTGGCCCGGAGCTTGCGCTTGTTGGTTCGTTTCGACACAGTTTGTCAAGGCTACTCGCTGGAGGTCCCACGCGGCCAACGGGGGCAGACGCCCGGTGCCTCCCCGTGGCGTCGCCGTGACCTGGCTGCTGCGAGATGGGGACGTCCTGGCCGCCGCCGAGGTGGCACAGGGAGCCGCGGCCCGGGCCAAGGGACTGCTCGGTCGTGATGGCTATGAGGGGGCGATGCTCCTTCCCCGCACCCGATCGGTCCACACCATCGGCATGCGCTTCCCGATCGACGTCGCCATCTGCGACCGCGACATGGTGGTGCTCGCCGTGGTGCGGGTGCGACCGATGCGGATGACCCTGCCCCGACGCCGGGGTCGGATGGTGCTCGAGGCCCAGGCCGGAGCATTCGAGCGCTGGGGCCTGCGGGTCGGGGACCACCTGGAGTTGCGGGGATGAGCGATAGCGATGAAGCAGCCGACACCGAGGTGACCGGTCACGAGGTGACCGACGACCATCCCCGAGGACCGGACGACGCCGCTGCCGGGGCCCTGGTGATCGTCGGCACCCCGATCGGGAACCTCGGCGACCTGTCGCCCCGGGCCGTCGAGGCGTTGGCGACGGCCGACGTCATCTACTGCGAGGACACCCGTCACTCGCGCAAGCTCCTCACCCATGCCGGGATCTCGGGAGTACCGCTGCGCTCCCTCCACGAGCACAACGAGGGTGACCGGATCGATGAAGTGGTGTCCTCCGTGGCCACCGGGCGCACCGTGGCCCTGGTGACCGACGCCGGCATGCCCGCCGTGTCCGACCCGGGTGGCCGGGTCGTTGCCGCGGTCGGCGCCGCCGGGCTCACGGTGACCGTGATCCCCGGGCCCTCCGCCGTGCTGGTCGCCCTGGTGGCCAGCGGGCTACCCACCGACCGATTCTGTTTCGAAGGATTCCTTCCTCGCTCCGGTCGCGAACGGACCGAACGGCTGGCCGGCATAGCTGTCGAGACCCGCACAACCGTGCTGTTCGAGGCTCCGGTGCGGACGGCCGCCACCCTGCGGGATCTGGTCGCCGTCTGTGGCGACGACCGGCCGGTAGCCATCGCCCGGGAGCTGACCAAGCTCCACGAGGAGGTATGGCGAGGCACCCTGTCCGAAGGCGCCGAATGGGCCGCTGCCGGGGTACGGGGCGAGGTGGTCCTGGTGCTCGGGGGCGCCGACGAAACCGTCAGTACGATCGTCGACGACGAGATCCTGGTCCGTGCGCTGGCCGAGCAGACGGCATTCGGGGCGAGGACACGGGGGGCGGTGGATGAGGTGGCGGCTGCCCACGGCGTGTCCCGGCGCCGGGTGTACGAGCTGGCCCTGCGGGTCAAGCACGCCGGTTCCGGTGACGAGCCTCCGGCCTGACTCGGGCCGCGCCAGCTGCCGCGTGGCCAACCCGTAGCTCCTCCCGGGGGCCACCTCATCCGTGGCCAGGTCCGGGGTGAGGCGGCCGGGTCGGTACGCTGACGGGAAATGTCCCGCTACTTCATCACGACTCCTATCTATTACGTCAAGGACGCGCCCCACGTCGGGCACGCCTACACGACGGTCAATGCCGACGCCCTGGCCCGGTGGCACCGCCTGGTGGGCGACGACGTCTTCTTCCTGACCGGTACCGACGAGCACGGCCAGAAGGTGGCCCGGGCCGCCGAGGAGCAGGGGATGACACCACTCGACTGGACCAACCAGCTCTCCCCCCGGTTCGCCGAGGCGTGGAACCTCCTGGACATCTCGAACGACGACTTCATCCGGACCACCGAGCCCCGCCACGCCGCCGCCGTCGGCAAGTTCCTGAGCCAGATCAACGACAACGGCTACATCTACAAGGACACTTACCGGGGCCTCTACTGCGTGCCGTGCGAGCGTTACTACGCACTCGATGAACTGCTGCCCGGCAACCTGTGCCCCGACCACCGGATCCCGGTCGAGGAGCTCGAGGAGGAGAACTACTTCTTCCGGCTCAGTGCCTTTCAGCAGCCGTTGATCGACTGGTATGCGGCAAACCAGGACATCGTGCTTCCCGAGTCCAAGCGCAACGAGGCCCTCAGTTTCATCAAGGGCGGCCTCAATGACATCTCGATCACCCGTACCTCCATCGACTGGGGCGTCCGGGTCCCATGGGACGAAAAGCACGTCTTCTACGTCTGGTACGACGCGCTCATCAACTACGTGACGGCCATCGGCTACGGCGACGACCAGGAGCGGTTCGATTCGTGGTGGCCGAGCGTGCACCATCTGATCGGCAAGGAGATCATCCGGTTCCACTGCGTGTGGTGGCCGGCGATGTGCATGGCTGCCGGCATCGACCCGCCGGCTCACGTCCAGGTCCACGGCTGGCTCCTCCTCGGGGGAGACAAGATGTCCAACTCGAGCGTCAACCGGATCACGCCGGCCGAACTGGCGGACGAGTACGGCGTCGACCCCGTCCGCTACCACCTGTTCCGCGATATCCCGCTCGGCAGCGATGGCGAGTTCTCGGCCGAGGGCATATCGGCCCGCTACAACTCGGATCTGGCCAACAACCTCGGCAACCTGCTGTCGCGGGTGGCGACAGTGGTCGGCTCGAAGTGCGGCGGCGTGGGCCCGACGCCTGACCCGTCGAGCCGGCTGGCCGGTGTGGCCGGCGAGGTGCTCACCGAGACCACGGCGGCGTGGGATGCGGGAGCTCCCCACCTGGCGCTCGAGTCGACCTGGAGGCTCATCCGCGAGACCAATGCCGAACTCGAGACGGCCGAGCCGTGGAAGGCCGAGCCTGGGCCCGCGGTCGACGCCGTACTGGGGAGCGCCCTCGAGGTTCTCCGTATCGTCGCCATCCTGATCGTGCCGGCGATGCCGTCGTCGGCCATCGAGATCTGGCGCCGGATCGGGCTCGAGGGAGACCCGGCCGACCAGCGGCTGCCGGAGGCGGGGGCGTGGGGCGGCTATCCGGGCGACCTCCCGGTGGAGAAGGGCGCGCCGCTCTTCCCCCGACGGAAGGACTGAGGCGCGTCGTGACCGACGCCGTGCTCGAGTGGTTCGACTCGCACTGCCATCTCCAGGACGAGTTCGACCCCACCCCCGGCGACGGGCCGGTCGAGCCACACGCCGATCGCTTGGCGGCCACCATCGCCCGTGCTGCTGAAGCCGGGGTGACCCGGCTGGTCTGCGTCGGAACCGGTGCGATCCTCGTCAGCTGAAGCGGTGGCCCTGGCTCGCTCGCTGCGACGTCCCGGAGGCCCGGCCGCCGCCGAGGGTGTGGCCATGTGGGCGACTGTCGGTCTCCACCCCCACGACGCCGTCGACGGGGTCGACTCCCTCGACGCCGTGTTGGCCGCCGAGCTCGGCCGGATCGGACGCTGGAGTCGGCACGGACGGCCCGGTCGTCGTGGGGATCGGCGAGTGCGGCCTCGACTACCACTACGACCACTCGCCCCGACCGGTACAGCGCGAGGCGTTCGCTCTCCAGGTCGAGTTGGCCCGGCGCCACGACCTGGCCCTGGTGGTCCACACCCGGGAGGCGTGGGACGACACCATCGACATCCTGTCCGGTGTCGGGGTCCCGGAACGGACGATCATCCACTGCTTCACCGGAGGGCCCGATGAGGCCCGCCGGTGCCTCGACCTCGGGGCCTCCCTGTCGTTCAGCGGCGTGGTCACCTTCAAGAACGCCCAGGAAGTGCGCGACGCTGCCGTCCTGTGCCCACCGGACCGGCTCATGGTCGAGACCGACTCACCGTTCCTGGCACCGGTGCCCCATCGCGGCTCGACCAACGAGCCGGCCCGTGTGCCGCTGGTGGGTTTCGCCATCGCCCAAGCCACCGGCCGGGACGTGGTCGACGTGGCACTCCAGACGACCGACAACGCCAGGCGGGCATTCAGCTGCTGACGACGTCCCAGTGCAGTGGCTGTGTCACACCCGTCGACCAGTATTCGGTCGTGACATCAACGGCGCAGGCGGACCAGACAGGGTGGGGATGTGGATGGTCCACCGTGTCCCCGGGTGTTGGCCGACGCACCACCTCATTTTCGACGCCCGGCGCCCGAAGTCGGGTCGGATCCGGATCCGGGGTCGGGGTCGGGGCGGGTCGGGGCCCCGGTCAGATCGGCCATCGAGCTGTTGTCGGCTGCCGTGGCCACCCTGGAGCCCCATCGCCTGACCGGAGGGGACGCCGCCCAGCTCTATGGCCTGTACGCCGAAGTCGAGCGACTGTCGATGGCGGCCAAGACCCTGCTCGCTCCCCGGATCGACGACTCGGGGGTGTGGCGGGACGGTGGACACCGCTCCCCGGCGGTCATGCTGGCCGAACTGGAGGGGGTCCCGGTGGGCCAGGCCCGCAACACCTTGGAGGTGGGCCGCCGCCTGCCGGAACTCCCCGGCACCGAAGAGGCCTTACGGAGTGGCACGTTGTCGGGCCCCAAGGTCACCGAGCTGTCGGGGGCGGCCGTGCTCGATCCCGGCATGGAGGCCTCCCTGTTGGCCGGAGCCGCCGATGCGCCCCTCCACACGGTCAAAGACCGGTGCCACCGGGCCCGGGTCGCCTCTGCGGGCGATGACCCGTTGGCCGCCACCCGCCGGGTCCACGGCAACCGTCACTTCTCGTCGTGGTTCGACGGCGAGGGTGCCTTCTGCTTCAAGGGTCGCGACACCGCCGACCGGGGGGCCAAGGTCTTAGCGCAGCTGCGCTACACCGTCTCCCAGCTCCGGAAGGCCGACCAGGCCGACCGGGCCGACCAGGCCGACCGGGCCAACTCGACCGACCAGGCCAATACGACCGACTCCGAGCCGAACGACCGGTCCGAGCCGGACCGGGCCCTCCAAGCCGACGCCTTCTTCCTCCTGGTCACCGGTCGGACCCTGGCCGGGGATGGCTCGACCGTGGTGGACGACGACGACCCCGGGCCACCCGATGAGCACATCTCCCGGCAACTGGACACCGTCTCGGGGGTGTTCGACCGACCGATCACCGCCGCCCGGGGGACGCCACCTCCTGCATCCGGGAAGCACAGAACCGGGAAAGACAGAACCGGAAGCACCGCACCCCGACTACCGGTCGGCCCCGACGGGGTACCTACCGGCCCCGAACGGGACGTCATCGATCGTCCCCCGACCTGTTCACTGGTGGTGCGGGTCGACCTCGAAGCCCTCTTGCGGGGACAGGTCGAAGCCGGCGAAGCGTGCGAGATCGACAACCAGGGGCCGATCCCGGTGGCCATGGCCCGTGACCTGGCCAGTGACTCCTACCTGCGGCTGGTGTTCCACCGGTCCGGGGACATCCGCGCTGTCTCCCACTTCGGGCGCACCATCAACGCCCGGCTCCGCACCGCCCTGGCCCATCGGGACCGGCACTGCGTGGTTCCTGGATGCGGGGTGCCCTATGGGCTGGAGATCGACCACGTGATCCCCTTCGCCCAAGGCGGCCCGACGGCCCTCGACAATCTTGCCCTCTTGTGCCATCACCACCACTACCTGAAGACCTACGAGGGGTGGACCCTGGAGCGGACCGGGATCGGGGATGACGGATCGCCCACCTGGGCCTTCACCCCGATGCCCGAGTTCGGCCAGGAACCGGATCTGGGACTCGACCGACTGCACGAGCGAATGCCTCGAACCTAGGGAGCGAATGCCTCGAATAAGAGGGCAGTATTCTGGCCCTCGCAGTTCGGTCTAGCTACAGGTGTGGCGCCTACCCGGCGGTGATGATCGTCACCAGCTGTGGGAAGGGCGCCGATCCACCGGCCACTGGCGGCAGACCGGAGACGCTGAGTTTGGATGCGGTCTTCGATGTCGGGGTGAACGTCACCGTGACGGCCCAGGACCCCGCCGCCTTCGGGCGAAAGCCCACCGGCATCGTGTAGGTGCCAACCCGATGGACCGGCACCTGCTGGCTGGTGGCCGGTTTGCCCGACTCGGCTGAGGGCTGGTCCGATACCTGGAAATCGAGGGTGCCCGGCTCGACGTTGCCGGTCAGCACAGCGGTCGCATGGATCACGGCGTGGCCGATTTCGCCGGTATTCGGCGATGAGGTGACGGCCATGGTGAAGCCGTCGACACTCCCGGTGGCGGGCAGCGACGGGACGCCTGAGGTGGTCGGGGTGCTGCTGGCCGGGACGGAGGCCCTGGTCGTGGTCGTGGCCGATGAAGGCGAGCTCGAACACCCGGTGAGCAGGGGAAATGCGAGGGCGAGCAGCGTGGCCGCGGCGAAGGACGCCTTCCGAGTGTTTTGCATCGGGCAATCGTACGCTGCCCGGATCGGCCAGTGTGGGCATTCAGGGCCCGTTTGATCCCAGGGGTGGTAACCGCCTAGCGTCTCTCCGAGGCCGCTCTTCGGAGCGGTCGATCCGCAACCGGAGCCATGTCGGGGCCCGTGAGCGGAGGACGGTCTGGAACAGCCGTCCTTGTCCATCCTCCCCCCGAGCGGGGCCGGCCCAACAAGGTCGGCTGCACTTCGGGACTGTCGGGGGAGGGACGATGCCCAGTAGGAGAGTGGAGTCCTGACGAGCCATGACCAACGGGGCAGCCGACGTGCAGTCGCGCTGCTCCTCTGCGGAGCCGTGTTCGTCGTGCCGCTTCTGATGCTCCAGAACGGGCCGGACGCCTCCGCGTCCGTCAGCCGGCCACCGGGCAAGTCCGCTGCCGGTGCGGACCATGGATTGCCCGCACATCGCGCCACCTTCCGCGCCTTCAGCCATTCGTCCCGCCACATTGCCCGCCATGCCTCGCGCCAGGCCGGACAGGTGCCGGTGGCTATCGCCTCTGCCCCGGTTCGCGATGTGGTCCCGACCACGACAAGCACCGTTCCCCCGACGACCACTACCACCACCGTCCCGCCGACCACCACCACCACCACGACCACCACCACGACCACCACCACGACCCTCCCGATTCTGAGCGCCGGTGACCAGGTGCACACCAGCGGCACCGTGACGTACTACGACCACCCGGCCGGCCATTGTGCGAGTCCATGGCTGCCGTTCGGCACCGTGGTCAGGATCACCAATCCGGCCAACGGACTCACGGTGACTTGTGAGGTCAACGACCGGGAGGCGGACAGGGACCGCTCGATCGACCTGTCCACTGCCACCTTCGCCGACCTTGCCCCGCTCTGGCAGGGGGTCGTCTACGCCCAGTTGAGCTGGTAAGCGTTCAGCCGGGCCCATCCAGCCGCCGGAGCGGGACGTGCCCCAGGACAGGGGTGGGACATGGATCGGAGCCCGGCCCCGAAGGTGCCACACTGAGCAGGTGACCCACGGGCGAGCGGAGATCCACGAGCTGCTCCTGGCGAACGACCTGCACCCGAGCCGGGCCCTGGGCCAGAACTTCGTGGCCGACGGCAACACGGTCCGTCGCATCGTGCGCCTGGCCGGAATCGAGCCGGGGACCCGGGTGGTGGAGATCGGGGCCGGCCTGGGGTCGCTGACTCTGGCCCTGGTGGAGGCCGGCGCCCAGGTCACCGCGGTCGAGATCGATCGCCATGTGCTTCCGGTGCTGCGGGGCCAGGTGGAGCCGCTCGGTGTGGAGGTGGTCGAGGCTGATGCCCTCACCGTTGACTTCGACGCATTGCTCGGTCCCGAACCCGGATGGTCGCTGGTGGCCAACCTCCCCTACAACGTGGCCGTCCCGTTGGTGATCCGGGTGCTCGAGGAAGCTCCGCAGGTGGCCTCGCTCCTGGTGATGGTCCAACGCGAGGTGGGGGAGAGGATGGCGGCCAAGGCCCGGGACGAGGCGTACGGAGCCGTCTCGGTGAAGGTGGCGTACTGGACCAAGGCTTCCGTGGTCGGAAAGGTCTCCTCGAGCGTGTTCATCCCGAAACCCAGGGTCGAGTCGGTTCTGGTGCGGATGGATCGCCGCACAGACCTATCCGCCATCGATCCGGGCGCTGCGCTCGGGCCGGGCTCGCCGGAGTATGACCGGTTGTTCGCCGTGGTCAAGGGGGGCTTCGCCCACCGACGCAAGATGCTCCGGCGATCGCTCGAGCACCTGGTGTCCCCGGAGGCATTCGTCGGGACCGGAATCGCCCCGACCGCCCGGGCCGAGGAGCTGGGCCTGGAGGAGTGGGAGCGGCTGGCCTGGTGGCAACCCGAGGCGACAGCCGCCTCGTGACCTCCGCCCGTTTGGAGCACACGGTGTGGAGCGCTGCCGCCAAGCTCACCCTGACGTTGCGGGTGACCGGCGTGCGATCCGACGGCTATCACCTGCTGGAGTCGGAGATGGTGACCCTGGACCTGTGCGACACGTTGGAGATCGAGGAAGCCGACCCTGACGCCAGCCGCCTGGCTGTCGCGGTGGACTGGCCCGACGGGTCCGACGGGTCCGACGGGTCCGACGGGTCCGACGGGTCCGACGGGTCCGAGGGGTCCGACGGAGCCCAGGGAGGCGCGGAGTGGCGCGACCTGGCCATCGGACCCGAGGCCGACAACCTGGTGACCAGAGCGCTCGCCGCCACCGACAGGTCGGCCCGGATCCGTCTGGTCAAACGCATTCCGCCCGGGGCCGGACTCGGGGGCGGGTCTGCCGACGCTGCCGCTGTACTGCGCTGGGCCGGCTGTGATGACCTGGACATCGCCGTCGCGCTGGGCGCCGACGTCCCCTTCTGCCTCACCGGAGGTCGGGCCGGAGTGTCGGGTGTCGGCGAGGTGGTGGTGCCGCTCCCGTTCGAAGACCGGTCCTTCGTACTGTTGATGCCGCCGTTCGGGGTGGAGACGGCCGCCGTCTACCGGGCCTACGATCGCCTGGCCGCCGGTGGGCGGCTTCCCGAGGCGGGCACCGTCGCCAATGAGCTCGAAGCGCCGGCGTTGGAGGTCGAGCCACGATTGGCCGGATGGCGACGCGTGCTCGAGGAGACAACTGGCAGGCCGGCCCGCCTGGCCGGAAGCGGCTCGACCTGGTTCGTCGAGGGGAGTGCCGCGGAACTCGGCGTGGAGGACCGTAAGTGGCTGGAGCTCGACGGGCACCGGGCACCGCTGACCACGGTCAGGACATCGCCCGCGACGATGAGAGCTCGAGCAGGTTGAGGTGCTGCAGTGACGGTCGGGACCGGGTGATCGGGCCGCTCGCCAGAGGTGGGGCTACTTGCCCGCTGCCCGCCTCTGCCAACGGGTGGCCTTCAACATCTTCTTGTGCTTCTTCTTGCGCATGCGCTTGCGGCGCTTCTTGATCAAGGATCCCATGTCGGAGAGCACCGTAGCCGAGCAGGGGCTTTGACGCCATATGGTCCCCCCACCCATGGGACCGGATTCGTCCGATGCGGGGCCGGCGAGCGGCCCTGGATAGCCGGCGAGCGGCCCCGGTCAGTCGGGGTTCCGGGCCGGATGAGGGGTAGCGATCGGGGGCAGGGCGAACCGGAACAAGGCCCCTCCGCCCGGGGCGTGGTGGGCGCTGACCTGGCCGCCTTCGTCGACGGCCACCTGGGCGACGATGGCCAGGCCCAGACCGGATCCGGGGCGGCTGCGGGCTTCGGGGGCCCGGTAGAACCGGTCGAAGATGTGCTCGATATCACTGTCGGAGATGCCGCGGCCGTGGTCGCGGACGATGAGGACTCCCTCAGTACAGCTGACCTCGACCACCGAGCCGTCCGGGCTGTACTTGAGGGCATTGTCGAGGAGGTTGTCCACCGCCCGTTCGATGCGGGCTGCCGACCCGGATACCCAGCACGGGGCGGTGGTGGTGGCGAAGGTGACGTTGCGGCTGCGACCGTGGGTGGTGGCGGCCTCGACGGCGGCCAGTACCAGCTCGTCGAAGCGGACCGGCCCCGGAGTCAGCTGAGGCAGATCACCCCGGGCCAACTCGGCCATATCGGCCACCAACGAGGTGAGCTCGTCGAGCTGGGTGAGCACGTCGCCGATGAGGATCTCGCGCTCTTCGGGTGCGAGCTCCTCCATCCTGCGGGCCACTTCCATGTTGGTGCGGAGGCTGGTGAGCGGCGTCCGGAGTTCGTGTGACGCGTCCAGGACCAGCTGTCGCTGGCTCTCCCGTGAGGAGTCAAGGGCGGCGAGCAGACGGTTGAACGCCCGGCGGAGGCGACCCAGCTCGTCGGGACCTCCGGGGTCGAGCCGACGGGAGACGTCGTTCGTGCGGGCGAGTTCCTCGATGGAACCGGTCAGCTCGTCGAGCGGCCGGAGCACGGTCCGGCTCACGGCGAAGCCCAGCAGCACGGCCAGACCGACGCCGCACATGATGATGATCCACAGTGCGACGGCCAACTGGTGCAGACCTTCGTGGACCCCGGTCAGCGGCGCGGTGAGCTGGAGCGCGCCACCGTCGGGCATGGTGAGGCGCTGTTCAGGAGGGGGACGGTTGCTGTAGCTGTAGTTGCTCCCCAGTGATTTGACGATCTCGCGCACCGATATGTTGCCCACCTTGGTGGTGAACAGGAGCTCCTGACCGTTGCCCAGGCTGGCGGCCAGCCGGTTCACCGCCGCGGGGATGGGGAGCACCTGTGGGTCTCCGGGATAGACGTCGCCGTCGGCCCACACCATCTGGGAGCAGTAGCCCTCGGCCCGACCACAGGTGTTCTGGATGACGGGCAGCTCGTTGAGTTCGTTGCCACTGATCAGCTGTTGGGCGTCCTGTTGGAGCGTCACGTCGAGCGACCCGACGAGTGAGTAGTAGGCGACGACGTAGGTGGCCAACGAACCGATCACCACCACGACCAGGACGGCGGCCGTGGCGACCAGGACCAGACGGGTGCGGAAGGTCACGCGCCCGCACCACCGGTTCTGTCAGGGTTCACGCAGTACATAGCCGACTCCCCGGGCGGTGTGGATGAGCCGGGGCTCCCCGCTCTCCTCCGTCTTGCGACGGAGATAGCCCACGTAGACGGCGAGGGAGTTGGTGCCCGAATCGAAGGTGTAGCCCCATACCCGGTCCAGGATGAGCTCGCGGGTCAGCACTTGGCGGGGGTGGCGGAGCAGCAGCTCCAGGAGGTCGAACTCGATCCGGGTGACCATGAAGGTGCGGTCACCCCGGTGTGCCTCCCGGGTGACCGGGTCGAGCCGGAGGTCGCTGAATTCCAGCGTCTCGCCCGGATCCTCGGGACGCCGGCGTAGCAGGGCCCGCAGGCGGGCGAGCAGTTCGGCCAGTGCGAACGGTTTCACCAGGTAGTCGTCGGCTCCGGCATCGAGGCCTTCGACCCGGTCCTGGACGGCATCCCGGGCGGTGAGCATCAGGACGGGGGTGTCGTCCCCCGCAGCCCGCATTCGTCGGCAGACATCGAGGCCGTCGATGGTTGGCAGGCCGATGTCGAGAATTACGGCGTCGGGCGGGCGGATGGCCACCTCCTCGAGCGCCAACGGTCCGTCACCGGCCAGGGTGACCTCGTAGCCTTCGAGCCGGAGCGCGCGCTGCAGCGCTCCGCTCACCGCTGGATCGTCATCGACGACGAGGATTCGCATCGGGTCGGGAGCCTATCGGGGTCGTGCCGATCACCTGTGGCAGGGGCAGGTGGTCGCGGGACCGGGAGTAGCCTGTGCCCGGGCCGGGGGCGCGGCCCACACGACGGCACCGGAATCCCGTCGAGCCATTCCGAGGTAGTTCAACTGGCAGAACGCCGGCCTTTGGAGCCGGATGTTGGAGGTTCGAGCCCTCCCCTCGGAGCCATTGCCTCCCGAAGACCTGAGGCGCTTCGGATTCAGAAGACCTGAGGCGCTTCGGATTCAGCGGTGTCCGCCGTTCGCGACAGGTAGCACTCGATCTCAGGTACAACGGACGACGCCCCACCTATCCGGCGTCACAGTGTCACCGCAATTTCTCGTCGTCTCTTCGCTCGTGCTCGAGTAACGGGACCGCCATCGCCCAATCGGCCCGGTCCGCCTCCCTTGAATACACTCTGGCACCAGGGGTGAGCCGCGAACCCCCAAATAGGAGGAAATTGACGTGATTGACGCACTTGCGATGTGGCGAGAGGTAACAGCTGGCTTCGATCAGCGCCTTGGGAAAGTCGGAGTTGATGATTGGGCTGCGCCCACTTGCTGCCCAGAGTGGACAGTCTCCCAGTTGGTCGAGCATGCCATTGGGTCGCAACGCTTCGTGCCGAAGGCGCTCGGTGCAAGCGGAGACATAGAAGTCGAAGGCGATGATCTGGTTCAGGTCTGGAAGACGGTCTGGGCAGCGGCCGACCAGGCGCTCGGTGCACCCGGAGCGATGGAGGAGATCGTCACGCTCCCATTTGGAGAAATGCCCGCCAGTGAAGGTCTCCGATTCCCGATCGGAGACCTGCTGGTCCATACATGGGACCTCGCCCGGGCCATCGGAGCCGATGACCATCTGGATGCCGAGGCATGCGCCGCGGTCTATGCGAATCTGGAGCCCATCGACGGCAATATTCGGGCTCCGGGGTTTTTCGGGCCGAAGTTGGAAGCGGCTCCCGATGCTGACGCACAGGACAGGCTTATCGCCTTCGTTGGTCGACAGGTCTGACCATTCCCGGTCTTGCAGAATCGCAAACTCGGGTGGGCGAAATGGATGGGGCCATGAGGATCATCCTTTGGGTGCGACACCCGCGGAGCGCTGGGAAGCGCAAGTCTGCGGCCCAGCTCGTCCCGGGATGCACATGACAGGGGTTGTCACTGCTCGGTGCCACCCAGATCAGGTTCCCCGGCTTTCGCTCAGGCGGGATGGCAGTCATGTCGTTGCCCACCCCGACGCTGCGGACCACCCGCCTACTGTTGCGTCCATTCGCTGACGCGGACGAGGACGCCGTCTATGCGCTACGCAGCAATCTGGAGGTGATGCGCTACTGGGATGCGCCCCCCTGGGGTGAGCGTGCGCAGGCCCAACGGTTCATTTCGACTTGCAGGCGTATGGCGGAAGAAGGCAGCGGGGCGCGGTTGGCCATTGACCGTGTTTCTGACAAGGCGTTCGTCGGATGGTGTGGATTGACCCGATGGAACCCTGAGTTTCGCAGCGCTTCGATGGGTTTCTGTCTCGACGATGCGGCGTGGGGGCATGGCTACGCGACCGAGGCCGGAGGCGCCCTGCTGCAGTGGGCCTACGACACCTTGGATCTGAATCGAGTCCAAGCCGAGGTTGATACGCGCAACGGAGCTTCTGCCCGCGTCTTGGAGAAGCTCGGATTTCTCCGTGAAGGAACGTTGCGCGAAGACTGCATCGTGGACGGCGTGGTGTCGGACTCGTGGGTGTACGGGCTGATCAGGAGTCAATGGCAGCGGTCGGCCCAGCCCGGCCCCGATCGATAGCCTTGAAGCAGGAATCCTCGGTCATCGCCTGAGGGCTTTCGGACAGGTTGATCTATGGCGGTGATAGAGAACGAGTGGTCTGAGCACTTCCCAGGACGCGGCACACCTGTGAACGCAGCATGCGAGCGTGCGGTTGCGGCGAATCCCAAAGGCGATGGTCCCCGGCGTCAGCCCTTCCGGGCCCGGCTCCGGATCCGGCCGCGAACGGTCTGGTCGAGGATGATCTTGCGGAGGCGCACCGACTTCGGGGTCACCTCAACGCACTCGTCGTCGGCGATGAACTCGAGGGCCTGTTCGAGCGAGAGGAGTAGGGGCGGAGTCAGACGGATGGCCTCGTCCGCAGAGGCGGAGCGGATGTTGGTCTGCTTCTTCTCCTTGGTCGGGTTGACGTCCATCTCCTCGTCGCGGCGTTCTCCCCGACGACCATGCCCTCGTAGACCTCGGTGCCCGGGCCGACCAGGAGCATGCCCCGCTCCTGCAGGCTCATCAGGGAGTACCCGGTCGTCATTCCCCGGCGATCGGCGACCATCGAGCCGTTCCGTTTGGTCTTCAGCTCACCGTGCCACGGTTCCCAACCGTCGAAGACGTGGTGGAGCATGCCGGTTCCCCGGGTCTCGGTCATGAACTCGGTGCGAAAGCCGACCAGGCCGCGGCGCCGGAATCCGGTAGTCCATCCGGACCCATCCGGTGCCGTGGTTGACCATCTCGATGAGGAGGCCCTTGCGCAGCGCCATGAGCTGGGTTACCACGCCGAGATAGTCGTCGGGGACGTCGATGGCGACCCGCTCCATCGGTTCGTGCACCTTGCCGTCGATCTCCCGGGTGACGACCTGTGGCTTCCCCACGGTCAGCTCGAATCCTTCGCGGCGCATGGTCTCGACCAGCACCGCCAGCTGCAGCTCGCCCCGCCCCTGGACCTCCCAGGTATCGGGACGTTCTGTCGGGTTCACCCGCAGCGACACGTTGCCGATCAGCTCGTTTTCGAGCCGGCTGAGCACCTGTCGGGCGGTCAGCTTCTTCCCGTCGGTGCCGGCCAGCGGCGAGGTGTTGATGCCGATGGTCATGGCCAGACTGGGCTCGTCCACGGTGATGACCGGAAGCGCATGTGGGTCGTCGGCGTCGGCCAACGTCTCGCCGATGGTGATCTCAGCCATTCCGGCTACGGCGGCGATCTCCCCCGGCCCGGCCGCCTCGCACTCGACCCGGTCGAGTGCGTCGGTGATGAAGAGATCGGTGATCTTGGTCCGCTCGATGGTCCCGTCGAGCTTGCACCACGCCACCGTGGCCCCTTTGGTGAGGGTTCCGTTGTGGACCCGGCACACCGCCAGGCGGCCGAGGTAGGGCGAGGCGTCGAGGTTGGAGACGATGGCCTGGAGAGGCGCGCCTTCTTCGTAGTGGGGTGCCGGGATGCGGTCCAGGATCGCCTGGAACAGCGGCTCGAGGTCGGTACCCTCGACACCCTGTTCGGTGGCGGCCCACCCGGCCCGGGCATTGGAGAAGAGGATCGGGAAGTCGATCTGCTCCTCGTCGGCGTCGAGGTCGAGGAACAGCTCCTCCACTTCGTGCACCACCTCGTCGATACGGGCGTCGGGACGGTCGACCTTGTTGACGACGAGAACCACCGGCAGTCGGGCCTCGAGGGCCTTGCGGAGTACGAAACGCGTCTGAGGGAGGGGACCCTCTGAAGCGTCGACCAGCAGGAGCACACCGTCCACCATCGTCAGGCCACGCTCCACCTCGCCGCCGAAATCGGCGTGACCCGGGGTGTCGATGATGTTGATCTTCACGCCGTTGTGGAGCACGGCAGTGTTCTTGGCGAGGATGGTGATGCCCTTCTCGCGCTCGAGATCGCCGGAGTCCATGACCCGCTCGTTGACCGACTGATTGTCGCGGAAGGCACCGGACTGCCAGAGCATGGCGTCCACCAGTGTGGTCTTCCCGTGGTCGACGTGGGCCACGATGGCCACGTTGCGAATGTCGTCACGGGTGAGGGTAGTCATGGTGCTTCAAGGCTAGCGGTCCCCCAAGTGGCCGCTGACCGGTCCTTTCGACCTACACAACCCGATCGGGCCGGTCCGCTGGCACCGTGCCTGGCCTGGCCTGGGCGGTAGAGCTACCGATCCGTTCGCGCCGTCGTCCGCGTCAGGGGGTGATGCTGCTCGACGGGGACGACGACGGCCCGGTGCCGGTCGTGTTGGTAGCTGTGACCGTGAACGTGTAACCGGTCCCATTGGTCAGGCCGGTCACCGTGCAGCTCGTCGTGGCCGAGGAGCAGGTGAAGGCTCCCGGGGCCGAGGTGACGGTGTAGCCGGTGACAGTCGAGCCGCCGTTGTTCGCCGGGGCGGTCCAGGACACGGTCGACTGGGTGCTCACGCCGTTGGTGGCGGAGACCCCGGTCGGTGCTCCCGGAGTTCCCACGGTGATGGAGTTGGAAGCCGTCGACGGGTTGCCCAGGCCGTTGGTGTTCTTCGCCTCCACCGTGAAGGTGTAGATGCCGCCCGTGGTCAGCCCGGTGACCGTCTCGGTGACGGCGGTGGATGCGAAGGCCTGTGCGGTCTGCGCCACTCCGGACAGGTACGGGATCACCGTGTACCCGGTGACGGCCGAGCCGCCGTTGTTGGCATTGGCCGTCCACGAGACGGTGGCCGTGGTGGCCGAGGTGGTGGCGACGGTGGCCACCGCGGTCGGCGCCCCCGGTCGATTCAGGGTGAGCGAGTTGGAGGCCGTCGACGGGTTGCCGAGTCCGTTGGTGTTCTTCGCCTCCACTGTGAAGGTGTAGAGGCCGCCCGAGGTCAGCCCGGTGACCGTCTCGGTGACGGCGGTGGATGCGAAGGCCTGTGCGGTCTGCGCCACTCCGGACAGGTACGGGATCACCGTGTACCCGGTGACGGCTGAGCCGCCGTTGTTGGCATTGGCCGTCCAGGAGACGGTGGCCGTGGTAGCCGACGTGGTGGCGACCGCGGTCACCCCGGTCGGCGCGCCCGGCCTGTTCACGGTGAGCGAGTTGGAAGCGGCCGACGCCGTGCCGGGTCCAGCGCCGTTGGTGGCGATCACCGTAAAGGTGTAGACGCCGCCCGAGGTCAGCCCGGTGACGGTCTCGGTAACGGCGGCCGAAGCGAACACCTGTGCGGTCTGAGCCACCCCGGCCAGGTACGGGGTCACCGTGTACCCGGTGATGGCTGCGCCACCGTTGCTGGCCGGAGCGGTCCAGCTGATCGCCGCCGTGGTGGCCGACGTGGTAGCGACGGCAGTCACCGCGGTAGGTGCACCAGGAGTGGTGGCCGGGGTGGCGGGTGCCGACGCTGCCGAACTGGCGCCGACACCGACCCCGTTGGTGGCGGTGACGGTGAAGGTGTAGGCGGTCCCGTTGGTCAGCCCGGTCACGGTGCAGGTGGTGGCCGATGCCGAGCAGGTGAAGCCACCGGGCGAGGACGTCGCCGTGTACCCAGTGATGGCGGAGCCACCGTTGCTGGCTGAAGCTGTCCAGGCCACCACCGACTGGGTATTGGCGTTGGAGGTGGCGGTCACACCGGTGGGCGCGCTGGCCGTGGTGGCCGGGATGGCGGCCGCCGAAGGCGCCGAAGCCGGCCCTGTGCCGGTGGAGTTGGTGGCGGTGACGGTGAAGGTATAGCTGGTGCCATTGGTCAGGCCGGCCACCGTGCAGCTGGTTGAGGACGCCGAGCAGGTGAAGCCGCCGGGCGACGAGGTGGCGGTGTAGGTGGTGATGGTCGAGCCGCCGTTGCTGGCCGGTGCGGTCCAGGACACCAGCGACTGGGCGTTGGCGTTGGAGGTCGCCGACACCGCGGTGGGAGTGCCAGGTGTGCCGACCACCAACGAGTTGGAGGCGGCCGAGCCGGCACCGACGCCGGCAGAGTTGGTGGCGGCCACCGTGAATGTGTAGGCCGTTCCCGTGGTGAGTCCGGTGACCGTACAGCTGGTCGTGGTGGCGGTGCAGGTCAAGGCCCCGGGGCTCGACGTTGCCGTGTAGAGGGTGATCGGCGCACCGCCGTTGGAGACCGGAGCGGTCCAGCTGATGGCCGCGGTGGTGGCCGACGTGGTGGCCACTGCGGTCGCGCCGGTCGGGGCCCCTGCCGTGGTTGCTGGCACGGCGGCGGCCGAGGCAACTGACGGCGCGCTGGTCCCCGCAGAGTTGGTGGCGGTGACGGTGAAGGTATAGCTGGTCCCGTTGGTCAGACCGGTCACCGGGCAGCTGGTCGTCGCCGTCGAGCAGGTGAGCCCGCCCGGCGACGAGGTGGCGGTATAGCTGGTGATCGCCGCTCCGCCGTTCGAGGCCGGGGCAGCCCAGGACACCACCGACTGGGCATTGGCGTTGGACGAGGCGGTCACCGATGTCGGAGCGCCGGCCGTGGTGGCGGGCACGGCGGCGGCGGATGCAACTGACGGCGCGCTGGTCCCCGCAGAGGTGGTGGCGGTGACGGTGAAGGTGTAGCTGGTCCCGTTGGTCAGTCCGGTTACCGTGCAGCTGGTCGAGGACGACGAGCACACGAAGGAGCCCGGCGACGAGGTGGCGGTGTAGCTACTGATCGGCGCCCCACCGTTGGAGGCCGGGGCGGTCCACGACACCACCGACTGGGTGTTGGCGTTGGACGTGGCATTCACCGCGGTCGGGGCACCGGGTGTGGTGGCCGGTACGGCGGGGGACGACGCTGCCGACGGCGAGCTGATGCCGGCCGAGTTGGTGGCGGTGACGGTGAAGGTATAGCTGGTCCCGTTGGTCAGGCCGGTCACCGTGCAGGTGGTGGTGGTCGAGGTGCAGATGATCCCGCTGGGTGCCGAGGTGGCGGTGTAACCGGTGATGGTTGCGCCACCGTTCGAGGTCGGTGCGGTCCAGGCGATCACCGACTGGGTGTTGGCATTGGACGTGGCCGTCACCGCCGTCGGCGCGTTGGGAACGGTCGCCGGGGTCACCGCGGCCGACGCAGACGATGCCACACTGACGCCGGAGGGGTTGGTCGCCGTCACGGTGAACGTGTAGCTGGTGCCGTTGGTGAGTCCGGTGACGGTGCAGGTGGTGCCGGCTGTCGAGCAGGTGAGTCCGCCCGGCGACGAGGTGGCGGTATAGCTCGAGATCGCCGCCCCGCCATTGGAGGCCGGTGCCGTCCACGACACTGCCGACTGGGTGTTGGCGTTCGAGGTGGCCGACACACCGGTGGGAGCACCGGGCACGGTGGCCGGCGTGGCCGCGGCCGATGCCGCCGACGCCGTCCCGGTGCCGGCCGGGTTGGTGGCGGTCACGGTGAACGTATAGCTGGTCCCGTTGGTCAGGCCGCTGACGGTGCAGCTGGTGATGGAGGCGGAGCAGGTGAGTCCGCCCGGCGCCGCGGTGGCCGTGTAGGTGGTGATGGCTGCGCCACCGGTGGTGGACGGGGGATTCCATGACACGAGTGACTGGCTGTTGGCGTAGGAAGAGGCGTTGACGCTGGTCGGTGCTCCGGGCACGGTCGCCGGAGTGGCCGGCGCCGACGCCGCCGACGTGGTGCCCGAGCCCGCCGGATTGGTGGCGATGACGGTGAACGTATAGCTGGTCCCGTTGGTGAGGCCGCTCACCGTGCAGCTGGTGGTGGCCGTCGAGCAGTTGAAGCCCCCGGGACTCGAGGTGACGGCGTAGTTGGTGATGGCGGCTCCGCCGTTCGACACCGGCGGGGTCCACGACACCACCGACTGCCCGCTGGAGTACGAAGTGGCGGTGACACCGGTGGGGGCGCCGGGGTTCGTGGCCGGTGTGGCGGCAGCCGACGCCGCCGACGCCGACCCAGTGCCGGCCGAGTTGGTGGCCGTCACGGTGAACGTGTAGCTGGTCCCGTTGGTGAGCCCGGTGACGGTGCACGAGGTCGACGCATTGGTGCAGGTGAACGCACCCGGTGCCGAGGTCACCGTGTACCCGGTGATGGCGGCACCACCATTGGAGGCGGGGGCCGTCCAGGACACCACTGATTGGGTGTTGGCGTAGGAGGTGGCGGTCACCCCGGTCGGCTGACCGGGCGATGTGGCCGGAGTGGCCGACGCCGATGCCGCCGACGCCGGGCCGGTTCCGGCCGAGTTGGTGGCCGTGACCTTGAAGGTATAGGCGGTCCCGTTGGTGAGCCCGGACACCGTGCAGCTGGTGGTGGTCGAGGTGCAGACGAAGCTACCGGGCGTCGAGGTCACCGTATAGCCGGTGATGGGGGCGCCGCCGTTGGAAGACGGTGCGGTCCACGACACCACGGACTGGCCGTTGAGGTTCGAAGTGGCCCCCACACCGGTCGGGGCACCGGGAACAGCCGCCGGTATGGCCGGAGCCGAGGCGGCCGACGCCGAACCGGTGCCGGCCGAGTTGGTGGCCGTCACGGTGAAGGTATAGGACGACCCGTTGGTCAGACCCGAGACGGTGCACGAGGTTGACGCATTGGTGCAGGTGAACCCGCCCGGTGAGGAGGTGGCGGTGTAGCCGGTGATGGCGGCGCCGCCGTTGGAGGACGGAGCGGTCCACGACACCACGGACTGGGCGTTGGCGTTGGAGCTGGCGGTGACCGCGGTGGGGGCGCCGGGAACGGTGGCCGGAGTGGCGGCGGCCGACGGGGACGAGGGGACGCTGGTGCCGGCACCGTTGGTGGCCGTCACGGTGAAGGTGTACGCGGTCCCGTTGGTGAGCCCGTTCACCGTGCATGAAGTAGTGGTGCCGTTGGGGGTGGTGCAGGTGAACCCACCGGGAGACGATGTCGCCGTGTAGCTGGTGAGTGCGCCGCCACCGTTGGACGACGGTGCCGTCCAGGACACGACCGACACCGCATTGGCGTTCGACGTGGCGGACACCGCGGTGGGTGCCCCCGGCGCCGTGGCCGGTATGGCCGAAGCGGAGGCGGACGAGGCCGGGCCGGTGCCCACGGCGTTGGTGGCGGTCACGGTGAACGTGTAGGCGGTCCCATTGGTCAGCCCGGTCACCGTGCAGTTGGTGGTGGCCGAGCTGCAGTTGAAGCCCCCGGGGCTCGAGGTCGCCTTGTAGGCGGTGATGGCGGCTCCCCCGTTGGAGGCGGGTGCCGTCCACGACACCACGGACTGGGCGTTGGCGTTGGATGTGCCGGTGACCGCGGTGGGGGCACCGGGCAGGGTGGCCGGTGTCGCCGGCGCCGACGCCGTCGACGGGGCACTGACGCCCGCGAGGTTGGTGGCCGTCACGGTGAACGTGTAGGCGGTGCCGTTGGTCAGCCCGGCCACCGTGCAGGAGGTCGAGGTGCTGGTGCAGGTCAGGCCCCCGGGGCTTGCCGTCGCGGTATAGCCGGTGATGGGAGTTCCGCCGTTGGAGGTGGAAGCCGTCCACGACACCACCGACTGGGCGTTCTGGTACGACGTCGCGCTCACGGCGGTGGGTGCGGTCGGGACGGTCGCCGGAGTGGCCGCGGCCGAGGCGCTCGAGGCCGGTCCGGTGCCGGCGCCGTTGGTGGCCGTCACGGTGAACGTGTACGGGGTGCCGTTGGTCAGCCCGGGCACCGCACAGCCGGGAGTGGGCGAGGTACAGGTGAATCCGCCGGGTGCAGACGTCACGGTGTAGTTGGTGATGGGAGCACCACCGTTGGAGGCCGGCGCCGTCCACGACACCGCCGATTGGGTGTTCTGGTACGACGCGGCGGTGACAGCGGTGGGCGCGCCCGGCAGGGTCGCCGGTGTGGCCGGTGCTGACGGTGACGAAGCGGCGCTGGTGCCGGCGGCGTTGGTGGCGATCACGGTGAACGTGTAGGCGGTTCCGTTGGTGAGGCCGGACACCGTGCAGGAGGTCGACGCGTTGGTACAGGTGAATGAGCCCGGGCTGGACGTCACCGTGTAGCCGGAGATGGCGGCTCCGCCGTTCGACGAAGGTGCCGTCCACGACACCGTGGACTGGGCGTTCTGGTACGACATGGCGGTGACCGCCGTCGGCACCGTGGGCACGGTGGCCGGAGTGGCGGAAGCCGACGGAGCCGAGGGGTTGCCCGTCCCGGTGGAGTTGGTTGCGGTCACGGTGAACGTGTACGGGGTGCCGTTGGTCAGTCCGAGGTCCGTGCAGGTGGTCGTGGTGCTGGTGCAGGTGAATCCGCCTGGGGATGAGGTCACGGTGTAGCCGGTGATGGCCGACCCACCATTGGCCGTCGGCGCGGTCCAGGCGACCACCGACTTGGAGTTGACCCATGAGGTGGCGGTCACGGCCGTCGGAACCCCCGGCGTACCGATCTTCAGCGAGTTGGACGGCGATGAGGCGATGCTCGACCCGGCACCGTTGGCCGCAGTCACCGTGAAGGTGTACGCGGTCCCGGTGACGAGTCCGCTGAACGTGCAGCTGGTGGCCGACGTCGAGCAGGTATAAGCACCGGGTGATGACGTCGCCGTGTAACCGGTGACCGCGGTCCCGCCGTTGACGGACGGGGGAGTCCAGCTGACCAGCGCGGTCGTCGCCGAGTTGGTGGCGCTGGCGGTGACAGCAGTGGGTGCCCCGGGCACGGTCGACGGTGTGGCCGGCGGCGAGGCGGCCGAGACGGGTCCGGAACCGACCGCGTTGGTGGCCACGACGGTGAACGTGTAGCTGGTCCCGTTGGTGAGGCCGGTGACGTCGCAGGTGGTGGCCACGGTCGAGCAGACGAAGGCACCGGGTGACGAGGTCACCGTGTAGTTGGTGATGGGAGCGCCCCCGTTGGACGCAGGAGCGGTCCAGGACACCACAGACTGGTTGTTCTGGTAGGACAACGCGGAGACCGCAGTGGGTGTTCCGGGGAGGGTGGCCGGCGTGGCGGTTGCCGGCGGGCTCGAGGCCGCGCTATTGCCGGATCCGTTGGTGGCCACCACCGTGAACGAGTAGGTGGTGCCGTTGGTCAGGCCGGTGAAGGTGCAGGTGGTGGAGGTGGTCGTGCAGGTGATGACCGTTGTCGGTGAGGAGACCGGATTGCCGGACACGGTGTAGCCGGTGATGGGGGCGCCGCCGTTGGAGGTCGGCGTGATCCAGGACACCACCGACTTGGCGTTGGCGTAGGAGGTGGCGGTGACCGCGAAGGGGGCGCTTGGCACCGTGGATGGTGTTCCCGATGCGGGTGCCGATGACGGTCCACTACCGAGGCTGTTGGTGGCCACCACGGTGAAGGTGTAGGTGGTGCCGTTGACCAGTCCGGTGAGGGTGCACGCCGTCGTGGAACCGTTGGCGGTGACACAGGCCTGACCCGTGCTGGACGTCACGGTGTAGCTGGTGATGGGCGAGCCGCCGGTCGAGGCGGGCGGGGTCCACGAGACGGTGGATGCCCCGTTGGAGTAGGACGATGCCGTCACCCCGGTCGGCGCACCTGGTGTGGCCAGAGGCACGACCGGGGCCGAGGGAGCGGAGGCTGGTCCAGTCCCGAGGGAGTTGGTGGCGGTGACGGTGAAGGTATAACTGGTGCCGTCGGTGAGTCCGGTCACTGTGCATGACGTGGTCACGCCGTCGGGCGTCGTGCAGGACTGGCCGGTATTGGCGGTGACCGTGTAGCTGGTGATCGCCGACCCGCCGTTGCTAACCGGGGGCGTCCAGGACACGATGGACTCGGAGTCGAGGCTGCCCTGACCGGTCACTCCGGTCGGGGCGCCGGGCGTCGAGGCAGGCGTGACGGTGCCCGAAGGCGTCGAAGGCGCGCTGTTGCCGGCACCGTTGGTGGCTACCACGGTGAACGTGTAGGGGGTGCCGTTGGTGAGCCCGGTGACCGTGCACGTCGTGGTGGTCCCGTTGGGCGTGGTGCAGCTCTGGCCGCCGCTCGAGGTGGCCGTGTAGCTGGTGATCGCCGACCCGCCGTTGGTGGTCGAAGCTGTCCAGTGGATCACGGACTGGGAGTTGGCGTTCGAGGTACCGGTCACCCCGGTGGGCGCGCTGGGTACGGTGGCCGGAATGGCCGCGGACGACGCCGAGGATGCCGGGCCGGTGCCGGATCCGTTGGTGGCGGTGACGGTGAAGGTGTAGCTGGTCCCGTTGGTCAGGCCGGTGACGGTGCACGACGTCGTGCTGGCGGTGCAGGTCTTGCCTCCCGGGCTCGAGGTGACGGTGTAGTTGGTGATCGGCGCGCCGCCGTTGGAAGCGGGCGCGGTCCACGACACCACCGACTGGGTGTTGGCGAACGACGTGCCGGTCACGCCGGTGGGTGCACCCGGGATGGTCGAGGGTGTGGCCGGTGCTGTGGGAACTGAGGCCGGTCCGGTTCCGAGGGCGTTGGTGGCGGTGATGGTGAACGTGTACGCGGTGCCATTGGTGAGCGCGGTGACGGTGCAGGACGTGGTGGCCGAGGTACAGGTGCGGCCGCCGGGGCTGGCCGTGGCCAAGTAGGAGGTGATGGCCGAGCCGTTGGAAGAGGGCGCGGTCCACGACACCACCGACTGGGTGTTGGCGTAGGAGGTGGCGCTCGGGTTGGTCGGGGCGTTCGGAGGAGTGGGGGCCGGGGTCACCGCGTTCGAGGCGGCGGAGGCCGGACCCACGCCGGCGGCGTTGGTGGCGGTGACCTTGAACGTGTAGGACGTGCCGTCGGTCAATCCGGTGATGGTGCACGAGGTGGCGCTGGTGGAGCAGGTGGCACTGCCCGGCGTCGAGGTCACCGTGTATCCGGTGATGGGCAGACCGCCGTTGGATGCCGGCGGCGACCAGGTCACCGTGGCCGACTGGTAGCCGAATGTGGCCGTCCCGATGATCGGGGCACTGGCCACCGTACCGGGGGTGGCCGAGGCTGCCGCAGACGGTGCCCCTGTACCCAGAACGTTGGTGGCGGTGACGGTGAAGGTGTACGTGGTGCCGTTGGTCAGTCCGGTCACCGTGCACGACGTCGTGGTCCCGTTGGGGGTCGTGCAGGTCTGACCGCCGCTCGAGGTGACGGTGTAGCTGGTGATCGATGACCCGCCGCTGGCGGGAGCCATCCAGGACACCACCGACTGGGAGTTGGCGTACGAAGTGGCCGACACGTTGGTGGGGCTCCCGGGAGGGCCGGTGGCGGTGATCGAGTTGGAGTTGCCCGAGGAGTTGCCGGTGCCGGAGCCATTGGTGGCCGCCACCGTGAAGTTGTAACTGGTGCCCGGGGTCAGGCCGCTCACGACGCATGGCGAGGAAGAACAGGTGGCGGTGATGCCACCGGGATTCGAGGTCACGGTGTAACTGGTGATGGGTGCCCCACCATTGGAGGCCGGTGCGGTGAAGGTCACCGATGCCGATCCGGCGCCGTTGGTGGCGGTCCCGATGGTCGGGGCTCCCGGCACCACCGAGGGAGTCGCTGTAGCCGACGGCGCAGAGGCCGGTCCGGTGCCGATCGCATTGGTCGCCTTGACGGTGAACGTGTACGCGGTGCCGTTGGTGAGGCCGGTCACGGTGCACGACGCCGTGCCCGAGGTGGTGCACGTGAGGTTTCCGGGGGAGGAGGTCACCGAGTATCCGGTGATCGGCAGTCCACCGCTGCTGGCCGGCGCATTCCACGAGACGACGGACTGGGTATTGGCGAAGGATGTTCCGCTCACACCGGTCGGCGCGCCAGGGATGGTCGGGACGACAATCGGGTTCGACGGCACCGAGGCCGGACCGGTGCCGAGTCCGTTGGTGGCGGCGACGGTGAAGGTGTACGTGCCGCCTACGGTGAGACCCGAGATGGTGGCCGTAGTGGCGGTGGCACTGGTGATGAGCACGCCGGTGCACGCCCCGCACGCCGGGGACGGGTAGACGTGATACTGGCTGATCGGCGATCCGACCGAGGACGGATCGGTCCAGTTGACCGTCACCGTGTCGTTGACGTTGCCGACGGCGGACACCAGGGTGGGGGCATAGGGCACGCTCGGCGAGGTCACCGACGGTGTGGGGCTCGACGGACTACTGGTCCCGTCGGCATTGGTGGCGGTGATGGTGAATATGTAGGCCGTACCAGGTGTGAGCCCGGTGATCGAGGCCGAGGTGGCGGTCGGGTTACTGGTCGACATCCCCGTACAGGCAGGGCAGGCGGGGATGCTCTGGACGTTGTACCCGGTGATCGGCACCGACGGGTCGTTCGGCGGGTCGGTCCAGGTGACGGTGGCGTTGCCGCCGATAGTGGCGGTGGCGTTGGCATTGGTCGGCGGTGAAGGTGCGGTCGAGGCCGGATACCCGGGGAGGCCACCGACCGGCTGGTTGCAGTACTGGCCGATCGGCGTCGGCGGGGTCCCGCCGGCATAGATACCGCTAAGGGGGGGGCAGATGGTCGTCGAACCCTGGCCGCCGTTGGCGTTGACAGACGTGAGCACCCAGGGTGCAGTGGATGGCACCAGGTAGCTGGGTGGCGAAATCAGTCCGAGCAGTGGATCCCAGGTGTAGTGCTTGACGTACCCGGACGCCGGTGTATTTCCGCTGAAGGTCCCGACGGGGCCACGTGCGTACTGCTGGATCGATCCGTACAGGTCGAGCGGCCCCTCATTGTTTCCCGAGCCGTAATTGTTGACGACGAAGGATTCGGTCAGTGCCAGCACGGTGGCGTCGACGGTGAGGCCCTTCCCGCCAATGGACGGGTCGCAAAGGACGGTGACGCCACCCGAGCACGAGGGAAGCACCGGTCCGTTGGCGTTGGTGACCGGGTGGTTCACCTCGATGTAGTTGTCGGCAATGAGTCCGAGCGAATCGTTGGTGCCGCCGACGTTGTACGGGCAGAAGCTGCCGGGCTCACCGCTCTGGCCGGTCGTCCACACGGTGCAGTCGGCGTAGGTGAGATTGCCGGTGATGATGACATTGTTGGCCGTGCCGATGGTCAGCAGGCCGGAAAGGGCCCCGCTGACGAAGGCGTCGCCTTCGGTATCGGGGTTGGATGACTCCCCGTAGTAGCAGGCGGTGCAGCCGCCGAGGTTCGTCTGTGAGTTGGCGCCCATGGAGGTCGACGGCGTCAGGTTGTATACCTGGCCCGAATTGGCCTGGGAGGCCGAGGTGTAGTTGCCACCGCTGTAGGCAGCGGAGTAGGCGCCGGTGCTGTACTGCGCCACCGAAATCGGGCAGGTGACCGATGAGCTCCACGTGCTCCCGTTCTGCACCGGAGCCGACCAGTTGGAGACCGAGCTGCAGCCGGATATGACCGATGTGGAGACGCCGTTGTGGGATGTGGTCTGGCTGAACGCCACGGTGGCGCCGCTGGGGATCTGGCTGCTGTCGGAGGTCACGGTGGCGGTCAGGGTCACCGCACTTCCCTGTGTCGTCGGGGCGGGCGACGGGTTGGTGACGAGATTGGTGACCGTGTTGTCGAGGTAGTCGTCGAAGGGATTGGCGCCGGTGACGTCCTGTTGGATGACCTGGCCTTGCGGGCCGGTCTGGCTGGAATCCTCGTTCTGGACGAAGACGACCCCGTCGGTTGGGATCGGTGCGGTTCCGTCGTTCGGGCAGTCGTTGGTGTTGGCGGCGATGTTGAGGCCGTCCACGCCACCGACCTCGACGGTGTCCGGACTGACGACTGTCATCTCGCCCGCAACTGGGCCGAGGGTGATCTGGGTCGGCCCTGCGTATAGGCATCCGTAATATTTGGCGATGGTGCCGAGCTGGGCGTCACTCTGGGGAGGAGCCTCGACGCCGTGGCCTTTGGAACTGTTGGTTTGATCGTAGAGCTCGACGTCGTTGGCTGCCGAGGCACAATTGCCCTGGCTCCCGTTCATCCCGTTCGTAGCGTCTACGAACAGGCAGTTCGGATCGGCGGTGGTCACCGAGGTCGGGACCGGCGACGTATTCGTGTCGCCATTGGTTGGTGCCACGGACGCATTGCCGAACGAGGGTGAGCCAGCGACCGTGGCCGGGTTCGCACCACTCACGAAGATGGAGTCGTTGGTGTACTCAGGCCCGAAGAGGTAGTCGTTGGGCCCGAAGTAGACGGCTCCGCACGGGCTCCCGCCCGAGTTGATGTTGTACTTGTTGTTCTTCCAGTTCAGGGTGCAGCTCGTGTAGATCCCGGTCGGGTTGTAGGACTCGAAATTCGACCACCAGACACCGGTGAGGAATCCGTTCTGCGCCGACAGGTTGATGTTCTGACTGTCGAAGATGTAGTTGGTACCCGTATTGGGGTCGTGGGCGGCGCCCACCACCTGTACCGACAAGTTGGTGATGGCATTGGTCTTGGGGTCGAAGGTGGGCTGGGGGTTGCCGAATGCGTAGTACTCGGTATAGCTGCCGGGCACATCCGAGCCGGTGACTATGTTCCACTGGCCGTAGTCGATCCCCTTGCAGAGGCCGGTGTTGTTGGTGCTGGTATTGCACTGGGCCAGCGACGGGTTGGCGTTGACGGCGGTCACATAGGCGTTCTCACCGGCTTCGAGGGCTCGGTGGGCGTAGACCGACACGTCGTTGGTCTGTTGCAGCGGGAAGGACTGGATGACCGTGGCGACGAGGGTGGCTCCGATGATGCCGACGATCAGTGTGACGCCCAGGACCGCAACGATGGCGGTCTGGCCGAGGTCGGTCCATTCGGCCCTTCGAATGCCCGACGCTACGCGGGAGGTGAGTCGGTGCAATGAATGGGTCCAGTCGGTCATCGTCGTCATCCCTCGGTCACCGAATACTGGTAGGGGGCGGTGGTCGATCCCGGGCTCTGGGCGTAGCGGTAGACGACCAGGCTGCTTTCTTGACCTCCATTGGTCCCGCTACCGGATGCCGCTACTTGGAGGTCGATGCCGATGCTCTGTATGGCGTCGGCCGGGCAGGCGATGGCGGCGGTGGGGAAGCTGGCGTCGGGAGCTGCGCAGGCCGTCAGCGACTGCACGTTGGTCGGATAGCCGAGGGCAGTCAGTCCGGTGATCTGCTGGTTGGCGATCTCAGCGGGCGTGAGAGTGATGGCTTGAGGAGCGTAAGTGGGACTGCTGCCGGTGTCGAAGATCGTGTAGGTGAAAAGCGGGGAGAGCGGGTTGCCGAAGGCGTCGACGTTCGAGGGGTTGTTGACCACGTCCTGGACATTGGCGAGCAAGCGGTAGTTGGTGGGGTAGATGCAGTAGGGACCGGTTCCGACGCCGGGGCAGGTGGAGACCCCGGGTGCGGTGACCCCGGTCTCGGGCAGGTACATCCGCATCTGGTACGAGCACGGGAACTGCGAAGTGCACACCGACGCGGCCGTCACCTCGTTCCCGCTGGCATCGAGTTCGACGGCCACGATCATGGCTGGGCCGGCGGTTGTGCCGGTCGAACAGGTCCCGCTCGCGCAGGTCGCCACGTTGTTGTAGGCCGTGCCGACGTTGGTGAAGAAGGTGAAGCCGAAGTTGCCGAGGGTCGGGAAGATACCCGTGGCCGGGAGACCCTGTGCCGGAAGCGACGTCAGGAACCCAGGAGTTGGAACGCCGGCCACGGGCGGTGCCGGCTCGACTTCGGCGGCCACCAGGCTATGGAACGGGGCCAGGGCCGGTAGCGCCTGATCGAGGGCCTGGTACTGGGAGTTGACGCCGGTGCTGAGGGCTTCGATCATGGTGACGGTGATGAAGACCATGCCCATGAGGACGAGGAGGATGGTCGAGGTCACCATCAACTCGACCAGGGTGAAGCCCGAATCATCCATGTGGCGATCGTGCATGTGGCGACCGTGCATGTGGCGACCGTGCATGTGGCGATCCTGCAGACGGGTGCTCATGCCTGCACCTGGGTCAGTTCGGGCAGGTAGTTGCTCACGGTCGGTCCGCTACCCGCCACCTGGATCGTGCTCGCACCTACGGTGATGGTGACCGCGGTGTGAGCGACCGCCGTCGATCCCTGGGTCACCGTGTACGAATAGGTGCCGTAGGGGACCGAGGCCATGGTGACACCGGTGGCGTCGGTCACCGGCATGTTGTAGGCGTCGGTGTTGGGGCATGCCGGCGAGGCGATGGTGGTGAGGGTGACGGTCGCCCCACTGACCGGCGCACCGGATGAGTTCACCAGCTGGAGGGGCACCAGGCCGAGGGGGACGGTGACCGGCGCGACGCCACCCGGCGGGGCGTTGAGGATGGCGACCGCCGGGCCCTGAGCCTCGGCCAGACAGTCGCCGGCCGCCACGTTGTAGCCGGGGGAATAGGGATACAGGACGTTTGGCAGTGTCGTCGCGTTGGGCGTTCCGCCGGCCGAGATCTGGGTCACCCAGCCCGATGTGCCGGAGGGGGCGATCTCGACGGGGATGCCGGTGACCACGGATCCGTTCAGCGCTGCCGGGGTCTGGTCCGACCAGGTCCCCGCCGGACCGGTGGCGGATGTCAGGATCACCGAGCCGGACGGCGCCGATCCCACGGCCGTGCACGTGGTGCCGCTGGCCTGGTTCATGCATGACACCCCCACCACGAACTGGAGGCCTTCGCTGACCGGGATGTTCGCCGGGTTCCAGACCCAACTACCGCCGTTGCTCAGCGATCCGTCGAGCAGTTCTCCCGCGCTGGATGTGCTCGAAGTGATCGCAGCCACCGCACAGTCGGCTGTGTTTCCCGGCGCCGGATTTCCGCAGGCCACCGAAGTGACGGCCTGCACAGAGCCGGGTAACCCGGTGGACTGGGCCCACGCATGGGTCGACTGGGTGAGGTCACCGGTCCATACCGCGGCGGCACCGGTAGCGGTCCCTATGGCGACACATGTGGTCGTCGTGCACGAGATCCCGGTGACCGAGGACGCTCCGGTCGGGAAGGTGGTCTCGGCCGTCCAGGCGCTGGCACCGAATGTGGCGATCGGAACGGTGATGACGGTGGCATCGGTGGGACTGGCCTGGTCGCCGGTGGCTGTTGCCAGACAGGTGGTCGCCGTCGGGCAGGTGATGGTGGCGACCGAAGTGACGGCGGTGGGAAGGGTGTCCATGGTCTCGAACGGCGACCACAGGGGGATTGCCGCCCCGGCAGGGTCACCGCCGAGCCGGAGCACACCGGGGGACCCGCCCGAACTCATGTAGCTCAGTTCGCAGACCGTCGACGTCGGGCAGGCGATTGAATTGAGGCTGCTCCACGTCACCCCGGACGGGGGGACGACGATCCAGGTGTCAGGTCCCGGACCCACACGTCCGGCCAGGAGGACCGGTCCCGTGGCCGTAAGACCAATTGCGTAGCACCCGGTGTTCGACGGACAGGTGACCTGGGTGATGTCGGTGACACCCGCCGGAACGGTATCGGCCGACAACGAGTTGAAATCGGACGACGTGGTCTCGATCAGTCCGGTGGTCGTCGTGCCCGTGGTTCCGTAGCCCACTCCCACGCAGTCCGCCGAGTACGCCGTGGTGCAGGCAACCTGGTTGATCTGGGTTCCGGCGGCCAGGTTGTTGGCACTCCAGGGCGAGTTGGCTGAGCCCCAAGCGACCGACGCACCGTTGGCGCCGTCTCCGGTGGTGATGCACTGGATCGATGTGGTGTTCGGGCAAGAGACTCCGTTGTCCACCGCCGACGCTCCGCCGTAGGAGATGGACGAGGTGATGCCCTCATCGAAGAAGGGGATGGTCACGGTCGTCTCCGCGGTGACGGTGACGCTCTGGTCGTCTTGTTCGTCGTCGGTCGATCCGGTCGTCATCACGAACGGCGGCGCGCCCGAGTAGCCGGTGAATCCCGACGGTGTCCCCGCCGTGGGCTGCTGTACCGATACGTCATAGGTCCCGACGGGAACCTGGGCGAAAATGCAGCCGTTCGCATCCGGGTACAGCGTGTACGGGTTGGGCGTGAGTGTGGGGGTGCCGGAAGTTTGGGTGATGGTGACCGGCAGAGCCTGGAGGCGGGTGGCCGCCGAGTTGCCGTTGATGTCCGTCTCTCCGTCATTGGCCAGGTCGATGGCGAGGAATCCCTCTGTCTGGAGCCCGGGCTTGGGATAGTTGATCTCGGTGGTGTCGGTGATCGACTGGTTTCCGTTGTCCCAGGTGACGACGACCTGCAGCTGGATGACACCGGGGTGTGAGGGGCTGGGTGGCTGGCCGGCCGAGCAGAGGTCTGACTGCTCGAGGTTGTCGACGCCGTTCAGCGAATAGGCCGCGCTGACGGTGTAGTTGGTTCCGGCCAGTGTGTCCGAAGGTGCGGTTACGCCCGAAGGTGCGGTGGGTGTCTCCGGCACGTTGGTGAGGACCGAACCCTGACTGGACGTGGGCGGCTGCGAGTTGGAGAGGATCTCAACCCACGAGTCGGCCAACTGCAGCGCACCCTCATGCTGGCGGGCTTGGGATGAGGCGGCCGACACGGTGGTGAAGAGGATGCCCATCGGGATCATCACCACCAGCAGGACGATGCTGGCTATGAGAACTTCGATCATGGTCACGCCGTCGTCGCCAAGGCGGTCGAACGGCGCGCGCCGAGCTACGCGCCGAGACCTCGTCGACTTGCCCCGGTGGACATCCCGGCTCGCGGCCGGCCTGCTGTGTGCGTGGATTATTGGGAACATGGTGCTCGTTTTGCAGAGTACGGCCGCGGGAACAGGGGTTCCTAGGCGTATTTCCACGTACTTGAGCTATCGACGGAAGCGGTCCACGACTTGAGACGACCAATTGGGGGTGGTCTGTCGGGCGGCCGCATCTGAACTGCAACCGTGCTGCAACCGATGCAATGTCAAGCGGACGGTTAGACACCCGCCGTGGAGCGCGTCCGGACGCGCCATTCGACGCGCAGACCGACGCGTGGACAGGCGATGATGCGCGTGATGTGTCGCGTAAAACGGGGAAGCGTCGAACAAGACCTCTGACCAATAAGGCGGAATCAGGTCGGTGGAAAACCGAGTCACGTACGCCCCCGGTGCACGTGACTCAGTAGGAGCGGGGCAGCCCGAGGGAGTGCTGGGCGACGTAGTTGAGGATCATCTCGCGACTGACCGGCGCGATGCGCAGCAGCCGGGCCATGCCCCACAGGTCGGCGATGCCGTACTCGGTGGACATCCCGTTGCCGCCGTGGGTCTGGATCGACTGGTCGAGGGCGCCGAGGGTGGCCTCGGCGGCCGCGTACTTGGCCATGTTGGCCGTCTCGCCGGCCATCGGCGAGTCGCCGTCGTGGTCGCAGTACCACGCCGCCTTGTCGGTCATGGTGCGGGCCAGCTCCACCTCGATCTTGGCCTTGGCCAATGGATGGGCGATGCCCTGGTGACGGGCGATGGGAGTGCCCCACACCTCGCGGTTGGTGGCGTACTCGGCGGCCCGGGCGAGCGCGTAGCGACCGATGCCGTTGGCCGTGGCCGCCGACAGGATCCGCTCGGGGTTGAGGCCGTAGAAGACCTGGCGCAGTCCCTCGCCCTCGACGCCGATCATCCGGTCGGCCTCGACCTGGACGTTGTCGAAGAACAGGGTGAACTGCTTCTCGGGCGAGGTGATCTCGACCGGCAGTACCTGCTTGTCGAGTCCCGGGGTGTCGACGTCGACGACGAACAGCGACAGGCGCCCCCGACCGGTGTCGGGGTCCACCCCCGACCTGGTGACCACCAGGATCGCCTCGCACTCGTCGACGCCGGAGATGTAGTACTTCTGCCCGTTGAGGCGGTAGATGTCGCCGTCCTTGGTGGCGGTCAGCCCGAGGTTGTGGGAGTTGGAGCCGGCGTCGGGCTCGGTGATGGCGAAGGCCATCTTGAGTTCACCGGTGGCGAAGCGGGGAAGCCAGCGTTGCTTCTGGGCCTCGGTGCCGAACTTGGCGATGATGGTGGCGCAGATGGCCGGGGACACCACGATCACCAGCAGCGGGCAGCCGGCGGCGGCCAGCTCCTCGGCCACGGCGGCCAGCTCGGTGATCCCGCCCCCGCCCCCGCCGTACTCCTCGGGGACGTTGACGCCGAGGAATCCCGGCTCGGCCACCGCGCTCCACAGCTCGTCGGTGCGCTCGTCGGCGTGGGCCTTCTCGGCGTAGTAGCTGTGGCCGAACTTGGCGGCGATCGAGGCCACCGCCTCGCGCAGCATCCGCAGCTCGTCGGATTCGGTGAAGTCCATGGTGCCTCCTCGCGCGGTCGCGGCTCGTGGCCGCGTCCTGTGGTGTCTTGCTCGGGTCGGGGAGCGTGCCCCTCCGGCGCCAAGACTAACGGCGGTGCAGCGGGGAGGAGGCTGGCCGGCACGTCCACGTACCGGCTGCGCAGGTACTCGCCGAGACCCTTGGCCTGGGGGTCGGGCCGGGTCGACGAGGCCACCCCCTCGCCCAGCAGCCCGACGACGACGAAGTTGAGGGCCCGCAGGTTCGGGAAGGCGTGCCGCTGCACGGCCAGGTCGGCCGCCTCGGGCAGCAGCGTCCGGAACCGGTCGAGGGTGAGCTCGGCGTCCAACCACTTCCACGCCTCGTCCGATCGGGCCCACAGGCCGACGTTGGCGTTACCGCCCTTGTCGCCCGACCGGGCCCCGATCAGTGTCCCGAGGGGCACCCGCACCGTGGGCACCGCCGATGCCCCGGCTCCGACAACTCCGAGGCCGCCACGGTGCGAGGGCACGGCGTCGGGGGCCTCGGGCACTCCGGGCGACAGCGAGGCGTCCTCGGCCGAGTCCACCACCGCAGGTCCGGCGGCCGCCCGGTGCCGTGATGGGGGACGTCGATCCGGGTCCCGTCGGCCAGGACCACCGTCGGGACGACCAGCGCAGCGGGCACCAGGGCGGGCCAGTAGACCCCGTAGGCGGCGGCATCTCCCGGCGGGGCGGTGAGGTGGAGACCCGGATAGCCGGCCAGCGCCAGTTCGGTCGCCGCCCCGGAGAACCGTCGGCCGACCCGCTCGGCGTCGGCGTCCTTCACGGTCACCCGCAGCTGGGCGGTGGCCTCGACGTTGGTCGGCGCGTCCACCTTGTCGGAACGGATCAGCCGGGCGTCGAAGTTGGCGAACTGGCCGGTGCCGCCGAGTGCCGCGGCCAGCGAGCGGACGGTCAGGTCGGCCTTGGCCTCGATGTCGAGACCGGTCAGGACGAAGGTCATGGTGTTGCGCCAGCCGCCCAACAGGTTGATGCAGACCTTGACGTCGTAGGGGGCGGGCAGTCCGCGGGTGCCCGACAGCCGCACCCGGTCGCCGCCCTCGTCGGTCACGGCGATCGTGTCGAACCGGGCCACCACGTCGGTGTTGGGGTAGTGGTGGCCGCCGATCTCGTAGAGGAGCTGTGCGGTCACGGTGCCGACCGACACCTCGCCCCCGGTGCCCGGGATGCTTGGTGATCACCGACGACCCGTCGGCCTCGACCTCGGCGATCGGGAACCCGGGGTGTTCCAGCCCGGACACCTCGGTGAAGAAGGCATAGTTTCCCCCGGTGGCCTGCGGGCCGCACTCGATCACGTGACCGGCGACGACGGCACCGGCCAGGGCGTCCCAGTCGGTCTCCGACCACCCGTGGTGCCAGGCGGCCGGCCCCACCACCAGCGAGGCATCGGTCACTCGCGGGCAGATCACCACGTCGGCACCCGATCCGAGCGCCTCGACGATGGGCCAGGCACCGAGATAGGCGTTGGCCGAGACCACCTTGCCCGCTGCTTCGTCAAGGTGGTCTGCGGTGTCCAGGTGGGCCAGGGGGTGGCCGGCCGCGGTCAGCTCGTGGATGCGGGGGAGGAGGTCGTCGCCTTCGACGTGGGCCACCGCCACCGAAAGCCCCAGGCGTTCGGACAGGAGACGGACCTGGTCGGCCAGTCCCGACGGATTGAGGCCGCCGGCGTTGGTCACCACCTTGATGCCGCGGTCGACGCAGGTGCCGAGCACCTCCTCCATCTGGGTCAGGAAGGTGTGGGCGCAGCCCCGGGTCGGGTCGCGCTGGAGCCCCTTCCACAGGATGAGCATGGTCAGCTCGGCCAGCCAGTCCCCGGTGAGGACGTCGATGGGACCGCCCTCCACCATCTCGCGGGCGGCCGACAGGCGGTCGCCGTAGAAGCCCGAGCAGTTGGCGATGCGCAGCGGCGCAGTCACGAGGCCGTCCCTCCCCTTGGCGTGTCGTCCTCCGGCCGGTGACCGTCCGCGGCTCGTCCCTGTCGGGCTCGACGACGGCCAGGAGCCGACCGGTCTCCACCTGGTCGCCCTCGGCCACGCCCACCTCGACCACGGTGCCGGCCGCGCCGGCGTGGACGGCGTGCTCCATCTTCATGGCCTCGAGGACCACCAGCACCTGGCCGGCCTCGACCCGGTCGCCGGGCGGCCACCGCCACCCGGACCACGCTGCCGGGCATGGGGGCGAGCGCCGATCCCTCGGAGACCTGGTCGGCCGCCACCGGGTGGCGGTCCTCCTCCACCAGTCGGGACGAGCCGTCGGGCCCGTCGACGTAGGTCACCGCCCCGACCCGCTGGACGCGTAGCGACGGGCCACCCCGTCGTAGGAGAGCGTCGACCGCATCGGGCCCCACGGCGTCGACGACCAGGTCGACCACCTCGCCGTCGACGGCCACCTCGGCCACCGATCGCCCACGTCGGGCCATCCGATAGGCCACCGCCACGGTGCGGTCGGCGAGGTCGAAGGTGAGCTCACTGGCGGTCGACGGTGTTGTTGCGCCAGCCCGACGGCAGGGTGGCCAGCACCGGCGCCGCCTCCCGCCGGGCGGCCTGCCGACCAGGGCGGCGGCCACGGCGTGGCGGTCCGTGGCGGGCCTCGTCGGCCAGCGGGGCGGCCAAGGTGTCGAGTCCGTGGCGGTCCAGGAAGCCGGTGTCGGTGGCCCCGGCGGCGAAGTCCGGGTGGCGCAGGATGCGCACCAGCAGGTCCCGGTTGGTGGTGACCCCGTGGATCCGCGACCCCGCCAGGGTGGCGGCCAGCGACGCCACCGCCTCGGCCCGGGTGGGGGCGTGGGCGATCACCTTGGCCAGCATCGGGTCGTAGTGGGGGCTGACCACGCCGTGTGACTCGACGCCCGAGTCGACCCGCACGCCGGCACGGTCGGCGGGGACGGTGAACTCGTCGCAGCACCCCGGTCGAGGGCAGCCACCCCGCCCCCGGGTCCTCGGCGTACAGGCGGGCCTCGATGGCGTGGCCGACCGGCCCCCGGGCCACCGCGTCGTGGACCTCGGCGGGCAGCGGCGGCCCTCCGGCCACCAGCAGCTGGAGGCGGACCAGGTCGAGCCCGGTGACCGCCTCGGTGACCGGGTGCTCGACCTGCAGGCGGGTGTTCATCTCCAGGAAGAATAGGGATCGTCCCCCTGGATGCCCCCTCGGTGCCGCCGGTGTCCAGCACGAACTCGACGGTGCCGGCGTTGACGTAGCCGACGGCCCGGGCGGCGGCCACGGCCGCGTCGGACAGTCGGGCCCGCAACTCGGGGCCGACCACCGGCGAGGGAGCCTCCTCGATGATCTTCTGGTGCCGGCGCTGGATGCTGCACTCCCGCTCGAACAGCGCCACCACGTCGCCATGGGCGTCCGCCAACACCTGGACCTCGATGTGGCGGGGGTCGGTCAGGTACCGCTCGAGGAACACCGTGCCGTCGCCGAAGGCGGACTGCGCCTCGCGCCGGGCGCCGGCCAGCGCGTCGGCCAGTTCGTCGGGGCCACTCCACGACCCGCATCCCCCGGCCGCCGCCGCCGGCCGACGCCTTGACCAGCAACGGCCATCCGAGGGCGGCCACCGCCTGCGGTCCGGGCGGCTGTCGCCGTCGACGGTCACCGACGGGAGGGTCGGCTACGCCGGCGGCCCGCATCAGGTCCTTCGAGCCGATCTTCGAGCCCATGGCGTCGATGGCAGCGGCCGGCGGCCCGACCCAGACCAGTCCGGCGCCGGTCGACGGCCCGGGCGAAGTCGCCGGACTCGGAGAGGAACCCGTACCCGGGTGGACCGCGTCGGCGCCGGTGCGGCGGGCGGCCTCGATGATCAGGTCGTGGCGCAGGTAGGTGTCCGCCGGCGACGCTGCCCGGCAGGCGCACGGCCAGGTCGGCCTCGGCCACGTGGGGCTCATCGGCGTCGGCGTCGGAGTGGACCGCCATCGTCGTGATTCCCAGCGAGCGGGCCGTGCGCATGATGCGCCGGGCGATCTCCCCGCGGTTGGCGACGAGCAGCGAGGTGACCGGTCGGGCTGCCTGGTTCGGCCGGCGGTGGGTCGGGGGTCATGCCCGCCTCACATCCGGAACACGCCGTAGCCACGGGTGCCCGTGACCGGCTGGCTGTCGATGACCGACAGGCACAGCCCCAGCACGGTGCGGGTGTCCCGTGGGTCGATGATCCCGTCGTCGTAGAGGCGCGAGCTGAGGAAGAGCGGGAGTGACTCGGACTCGATCTGGGCCTCGACCAAGGTGCGCATGGCCTCGTCGGCCTCCTCGTCGAACGGCATCCCCTTGGACTCGGCCGATTGGCGTCCGACGATAGACAACACCCCGGCCAGCTGGGCGGGACCCATCACCGCCGAGCGGGCATTGGGCCAGGCGAACAGGAACCGGGGATCGTAGGCCCGGCCGCACATGCCGTAGTTGCCGGCTCCGTACGAGGCGCCGATGTTGACGGTCAGATGGGGGACCGACGAGTTCGAGACGGCATTGATCATCATCGCCCCGTGCTTGATGATCCCGCCCTGCTCGTACTCCTTGCCGACCATGTACCCGGTGGTGTTCTGCAGAAAGAGGAGAGGCACGTCGATCTGGTTGGCCAGCTGGATGAACTGGGTCGCCTTGTGGGCCTCCTCGGAGAAGAGGACGCCCCGATGGTTGGCCAGGACCCCGATCGGGTAGCCGTGGATCGAGGCCCACCCGGTGACCAGGCTCGTCCCGTACAGCGGTTTGAACTCGTCGAACCGGGAGCCGTCGACAACCCGGGCGAGGACCTCGCGGGGGTCGAAGGGCATCTTGGGGTCCGCCGAGGCGACGCCGAGCAGCTCGTCCGGGTCGTGGACCGGGTCGTCGGCCGGCTCGGTCGGGCCCGGGCCGTGCTTGCGCCAGTTGCAGGCGCCGGACGATCTGGCGACCGAGCCGGATGGCGTCGACCTCGTCGGCCGCCAGGTAGTCGGCCAGGCCGGACACCCGGGCGTGCATGGATGCGCCGCCCAACTCCTCGTCGGTGGACTCCTCGCCGGTGGCCATCTTGACCAACGGCGGCCCGCCCAGGAAAACCTTGGAGCGCTTGTCGATCATGACCACGTAGTCGCTCATCCCCGGCACGTAGGCGCCCCCCGCGGTGGCGTTGCCGAACACCACCGCCACCGTCGGTATGGCAGCGGCCGAGTGGCGGGTGATGTCGCGGAAGGCGCGGCCGCCGGGGATGAACAGCTCGGCCTGGGCCGGGAGGTCGGCCCCGCCCGACTCGGTGAGGCTGACCGACGGCAGGCGGTTGGCCAGGGCGATGTCGGACCCCCGGGCGCCCTTGCGGAACGACCACGGGTTCATGGCCCCACCCCGCACCGTGGGGTCGGTGGCGTTGATCAGGCACTCGACGCCCTCCACCACGCCGATGCCCATGATGGACGATCCCCCCACCGTGTACTGGGTGCCCCAGGCCACAAATGGGCACAGCTCGAGGAACGGCGTGTCCCGGTCGAGGAGGAGCTCGACCCGCTCGCGGGCGGTCATCTTGCCCCGCTCCCGGTGGCGGGCCACGTAGCGCTCACCCCCGCCGGCCCTGGCTGTAGCCAGCTCGGCATCCACCAGTTCGAGGCCCTCGATCATGGCGGACTCGTTCTGACGGAAGGTGTCGGAGGTCGGGTCGATGGTGGAGGGGAGTACGGGCATGGCGGTCGATGTCCCCTGGTAGGGGGCGGAGATGGTGCCCGGGGTCGCATCGCCCGGGCTGACGTGGGAAGAATAGGCCCATGATCCTTGTGTCGCGTGCCGAAGCCAGCCGTGCCCCATCGTGCGTCCCCGCCGGAGTGGCGTCGTGGTGATCCGGACCTACCCCCAGGGCCACGACGACAATTGGGAGTCGGCTTCAGTCGGCACCACCCGACGGGCGGCACCCAGCCGGCCGCTGTCGGCCGTGGTGCTGGCCGCGGGACACGGCACCCGGATGCGGTCGGCCCGCCCGAAGCCACTGCACCGGCTGTGTGGGCGGCCCATGATCCTGCACGTACTCGACGCCCTGGCCGAGCTGCCGCTGAGCCGGGTGGTCGTCGTCGTCGGGCATCGGGCCGAGTGGGTGACCAAGACGCTGATCGAACACGCACCTCCCGGCATGGCCATCGAGTTCGTGGAACAGGTCGAACAACGGGGAACCGGTGACGCCATGTCGGTGGCCCTGACCGGGCTGCCCGACGAGGAGGACGGCGAGGACGGCGACGTGGTGATCCTGCCCGGAGACACGCCGCTGCTGCGACCCGGCACCCTGGCCCGCCTGGTCCAGGTCCACCGGGACAGCGACGACGCCGCCACCCTGCTGACCGCCGTCCTCGACGACCCCACCGGCTACGGCCGGGTGGTGCGGGGTCGCGACGATGCCGTGGCCCGGGTCGTCGAGCACGGTGACGCCACCGACGAGCAACTCGAGGTGCGCGAGGTGAACACCTCGATGTACTGCGTCAAGCGGAGCGTGCTGGCGCCGTCGTTGCGCCGGCTGAGCCCGGCCAACGCGCAAGGCGAGTACTACCTGACCGACGTGGTCGAGGTCCTCTACGAGGCCGGCCACCGGGTGGGCTCCGTGGTCGTCGACGACACCATGGAGGTGGCCGGCGTCAACGACCGGGCGCAGTTGGCCGTGGCCGAGGCCGAGTTGCGCGACCGGATCAACGAGCGGTGGATGCGCCGGGGCGTCACCATGTGGGACCCGGTCAACACCTACATCGACGTCGACGTCACCCTGGCCACGGATGTGGTTCTCCTCCCCGGGGTCATCCTCCAGGGGAACTGCGTGGTGGGCGAGCACGCCGAACTCGGCCCCGACACCCGCCTGGTCGACACCACGGTGGGGGAGGGCGCCGTGATCACCTCCAGCGTCTGCCGCCGCTCGGTCATCGGGCCCGACGCCCGGATCGGGCCGTTCTCCGTCCTCGCCGAAGGATCCGAGGTTCCCGCCGGCGGTGTTGTGGGCCCTACGGCATCTGACCCCGACCCTTCGGCGCGGTAGCGTCGGGCCATGGAATTCACCCCGCGCCGCCGACTCGACCTGGTGTCGGGTCGGTCCCATCCGGAGCTTGCTCAGGAGATCGCCACCCAGCTGGGGGTCGAGTTGGGCGAGGCCAATCTGCGCGAGTTCGCCAACGGTGAGATCCACTGCCGCTTCGACAGCTCCATCCGGGGCAGTGACGTCTTCATCGTCCAGACCCACTGCGGTCCGGTCAACGACTCATTGATGGAGCACCTGATCATGATCGACGCCGCCAAACGGGCGTCGGCCAAGCGGATCACCGCGGTGTGCCCCTATTACGGCTACTCCCGCCAGGACCGCAAGGCCACCGGTCGCGAGCCGATCACCGCCAAGCTGGTGGCCGACATGCTCTCGGTGGCGGGGGCCGACCGGGTGGTGAGCGTCGACCTGCACTCCGGTCAGATCCAGGGATTCTTCGACATCCCCTTCGACCACCTGACGGCGGCGCCGGTGATGGTCGACTATCTGCGCAAACACCTCAGTGACGACCTGGTCGTGGTCGCCCCCGATGCCGGACGGGTGAAGGTGGCCGAGCGGTTCAGCCAGCACCTGACCGCCGACCTGGCCGTCGTGCACAAGCGGCGCCTGCGGGGCGTGGCCAACCAGGTCGAGGCGCTGCACGTCGTCGGTGACGTCGAGGGCCGCCAGTGCGTGCTTATCGATGACATGATCGACACCGCCGGCACCATCGTGGCCGCGGCTGACCTGCTGGCCGACCGGGGTGCCTCCCAGGTCTGGTGCATGGCCACCCACGCCGTGCTGTCCGACCCGGCCATCGACCGCCTCAAGAATTCGGCGCTGACCAAGGTGGTCGTCACCAACACCCTGCCCATCGCCGCGGACCGCTACTTCGACAAGCTCGAGGTGCTGTCGGTGGCCAAGCTGATCAGCGACGCCATCGACGCCGTGTTCGAGGACACGTCGGTCTCCGAGATCTTCGGCGGCGAAAACCTGGCGTAGCCCCTGAAAGGGCGGGCGCATCCACGCCGCTGGAAGGGGGGCGTGTGGCCCCGGGCTTCGGGCTTGCGTCTATCATGGTGAGCCGTCAGCAGCAGCCACACCCGCTCCGTGCCCAGGGCACGACCCGGGAGGCGTGACCCTGCGCCCGTCTCTGTACCTCCCGAGGAGTCCCCGCATGCCCGAAACCACGCTCACCGCCCATACCGGCCGCGAGATCGGATCGAGCTCGACCCGCCGCCTGCGGGCCGAGGGCAGGATCCCCGGTGTGGTCTACGGCCACGGGACCGACCCCATCCCGGTCGCCGTCGTCGCCCGCGAGTTCCAGATCGCCATGTCGGGCGAGGCCGGGCTCAATACCCTGCTCTCGCTCAAGGTGGACGGCAAGGACCACCTGACCCTGGCCCGTGACATCCAGCACCACCCGGTCCGCAACACGGTCACCCACGTCGACTTCCTGATCGTCCGACCGCGACGAGCTGATCAGCGCCGAGGTCACCGATCAACCTGATCGGCGAGGCCGTCGAGGTCGCCCACGGCGACGGCATCGTGGACCAGCAGCTGTTCACCCTCCACATCAAGGCCAAGCCGACCGACATCCCGCCGTCGGTGGACATCGACATCTCGTCCCTGACCATCGGCGGGGCGCTGCACGTGTCGGACATCGCCATCCCCGCCGGCGTCGAGCTCGAGACCGACCTCGACGCCACCGTCGTCGCCGGCAACCCGCCCCGGGTCCAGGTCGAGTCGCCGAGACGGCCGAGGTCACCGAGGAGGCCGAGCCGGCCGCCGACCGAAACCGACGAGGGCTAAGCCCTGCTCCGCCGCCGCGAGGGATCGGGTGGTCCCCGTCGGGGGGCACCGGCGGACCTCCTCGTGGTCGGGCTGGGGAATCCCGGGCGCCGAGTACGAGGGCACCCGGCACAACATCGGTGCCGATGCCGTCGCGCTGCCTGGTGGCGCGCCACCACGGCTCGCTCTCGGCCGAAAAGGGCCTCCGGGCCCGTGCCGGCCGGATCCGCATCGGCGACCAGCCGTGCTGTGCGCCGTCCCGCTCACCTACATGAACGAGTCCGGACTGGCCGTCGCCCCGCTGGTGCGCCGGGCCGGCATCGACGAGCCGGTCGACGGCTCGGCTGCTACCTCGAGGCTGGTGGTCGTCCACGACGAGCTCGACCTCCCCTCGGGCCGGGTCAAGGTGAAGGCCGGGGGCGGCACCGCCGGGAACAACGGGCTCAAGTCGATCCACGCCCACCTCCACACCGGCGACTACCTGCGGGTGCGCATCGGCATCGGCAAGCCACCCGGGCGCCAGCCCGGTGCCGACTACGTGCTGAAGCGCCCGGGCAAGGACGAGCGCGAGGCGCTGGCCGTAGCCGCCGAGGTGGCCGCCGACGCCGTCGAGCTGATCGCCACCCTCGGGGCCGAGCGGCGATGAACCGCATCAACACCGCCGAGTAGGTTCACGGGCATGCCCTCCGTCCGACGTCGCCATCTCGGTCCGGGGGCTGACCAAGTCCTACGGCACTTCCAGGCCCTCGCGCGGGATCGACCTGGAGGTCCGCCGCGGCGAGGTCCTGGCCATGCTCGGGCCGAACGGAGCCGGCAAGACCACGGCAGTCGAGATCCTCGAGGGCTACCGCAACCGCGACGCCGGCGAGGTGAATGTCCTGGGGTTCGACCCGGCCCGGCGGGACCGGGCGTTGCGGGCCCGGGTGGGCATCGTGCTCCAGGAGTGCGCCGTCGAGCCCGTACCTGACCGTCGCCGAGGCGCTGGCCCAACGCTCCAATCTCTACGAAGCCCCCCGCCCGGTCGACGAGGTCATCGGCCTGGTCGGTCTGGAGGAGAAGTCCGCAGCCCGGATCAAGGTCCTCTCGGGTGGCCAGCAGCGACGACTCGACCTCGGACTCGCCCTCGTCGGCAATCCCGAGCTGATCTTCCTCGACGAGCCGACCACCGGCTTCGACCCCTCCGCCCGACGCGAGGCGTGGGAGGTGGTCCGCGACCTGTGTGCCGAGGGTCGCACGGTGGTGCTCACCACCCACTACATGGACGAGGCCCAGGCCCTGGCCGACACCGTCGTCGTCCTGGCCGGCAGGTCGCATGGTGGCCTCGGGACCGCCCGGACACGCTGGGTGGCCGGGACCACGGGGTGTCGACCGTCCGGTTCGTACTCCCCGAGGGCGTGGCCACTGTCGACCTGCCGTTGCCGGAGGGCGTCGTCGGCGAGGTCCGGGCCGGGTTCGTCGAGTTCACCGTGGCCGAACCCACAGCCGTCCTCCACCAACTGACCCGATGGGCACTCGACCGGGGTGAGGGCCTGGCCGGGCTTTCGGTGGTGCGGCCTTCGCTCGAAGACATCTATCTGACACTGACCGGCGAGGGCGAAGTATGAACGGCGTCCGGGTCCGCGACGTGCGGACGGGTGACGTCAAGGTGGCGCTCCAACAGGTCCGCTACGAGCAGAAGTCCTATTGGCGGAACCCGATGGCCGCCGTCTTCACCTTCCTCTTCCCCATCGTGTTCCTGATCGTGGTCGGGACGTCGGCCGGCTCCTCGAAGGTGCCCGGCTCCACCCTGCGCTACGACCAGTACATCTGCGTCTCCATGCTGACCTTCGGCCTGATCGCCGCCTGCTACACCAACCTGGCCATGACCGTCTGCAACCGTCGCGACTCCGGCGTGCTGAAGCGCATGCGGGGCACGCCCATCGCCATCGGCTCCTACATCGGCGGACTGATCGGCTCGGTGTTGATCGTCGTGGCCATCCTGACGGTCCTGATCGTGGGCATCGGGATGTCCTCGTACCACCTCCACTTCCCGTACCACCCCGGCGCGTTGCTGTTGACCCTGTTGGTCGGCATCGTGACGTTCTGCTCGATCGGTCTGGCCGTCACCATCATCGTCCCGAACGCCGATGCGGCCCCGGCCGTCGTCAACGGCATCTACTTCCCGGTGGTCTTCATCTCCGGCGTCTTCTACCCGCTGGCCCAGGGTTCGGTCCTGGTTCGCATCGCCGACTGGTTCCCGATCTTCCACATGATCCGGGCCATGGTGTCCGCCTTCGAAGGCGGTCCGGGGTCCGGACTGCGGGTGCAGCGACCTCGTGGTCATGCTGATCTGGGCAGCCGGCGCCCTGTTCGTGACGGCCCGGCGGTTCCGGTGGGAGTCGAAGCGCCCGAAATGACCCCGACCCGGCCCGGCGGCCACGGGCAGGGTCCCCGTCGGACGCCGGTACCCTGACCGGGTGAGTCTCCGCTCGCTCCCTCAACTGCTCCGCAACGACCCCGCCATGACCCGGGTGGTGGGCGCCCGCGGCGCCACCCTGGCCGTCTCGACTCCGGCCCAGGCCTTCGTGCTCGCCGGTCTGGTCCGCCTCGGGTCGAAGCACCCGGTACTGGTGGTCACCCCCACCGGTGCCGCCGCGTCCCAGCTGGCCCACGACCTCGAGGTCTTCGCCTCCGGGGCGGCGGAGGTCGGGCAGACGGGGTTCCGACCGAGCGCCGGTGGTCGAGCTCTTCCCGGCCTGGGAGACGCTGCCGTTCGAGCGGGTCAGCCCCGAAGTGCACACCATGGGGCGCCGGCTCCGCCTGCTGTGGGCCATCGGGGGCGGAGGCGGGGCGACCTCCGACGGCGTCGACGTCATGCCCGACATCATCGTGGCCCCGGTCAAGGCGCTCCTGCAGCGCCTCGGGCCGTGGCGGACCGCGGCCGTCCCGGTGCTCGTGGCCAGGGGGGACCGGGTGGTCGTCGAGGAGCTGGTGGCCGACCTTGTGTCCCGGGGCTACCGCCGCGAATCCCTGGTCGAGCACCGGGGCGAGCTGGCCGTGCGGGGCGGCATCGTCGACGTGTTCCCGTCGACGGCTGACGAGCCGGTGCGCATCGACCTGTGGGGCGACGAGGTCGACCGGTTGACCCGATTCGACGTGGCCGACCAGCGCTCGACCGACGACCTCGACTCGGTGGCGTTGTTCGGCTGTCGGGAGCTGGTCGCCGACGAGGCCATGATGGCAGCGGGCGGCGGACCTGGTGGCGACCGCTCCGTGGGGCCGACACCAGTGGGACCGCATCGCCCACGGCGAGCTGTTCGACGGGATGGAGTCGTGGCTGCCCTGGCTCGTACCCGGCGACGAGCTGCTGTGCGACCTGCTCGACGACGACGCCCAGGTGATCCTGGTCGAACCCCGCCGGGTCCGCGACCGTGCGTCCGAGCTGCTCGACGAGGAGTCGGCGCTGGCCGACGCCCTGGCCGACACCTGGGGACTGCTGGACGGTGGCGACGCGCCCCGCTTGCACGCCCCCTTCGACCGACTGCTGACCGGTACCCCGGCGGCGGTGGTGTCGTTGGTCCCGTCGGCCGAGGGCCCCGACGTGCCGCTGGTGGAGAGTCGGGGCTGGGAGCCGATCCTGGGCGACGCGGCCCGGCTGGCCGCTCAGGTCCGGACCCTGTCCGAGTCGGAGTACGCCGTCGTGCTGTGCACCGGTACCGACGGCGGAGCCGAACGGCTGTCGGGTCTGCTGGCCGAGGAGGGGCTGCTGGTGCCGGTGGCCGGACCCGACGACGACCTCGGGATTCCCGGCGCCCGGATCGTGGTGGCCACCGTCGACCGCGGGTTCGTGCTGCCGGGCTGCCGGGTGGCGGTGCTGACCGAGTCCGACGTCACCGGCCGGGTGCGCCCCCACCGCCAGGCCCGGACCCGGGCCCGTCCGGTCGACGGCTTCTTCGACGATCTGGCGCCGGGCAACTATGTGGTCCACCGCCAGCACGGGGTGGCGCTCTACGGCGGGATGGTCACCCGGACCATGGGCGGCGCCACCCGCGACTATCTGCTCCTCGAGTACCGGGGCGGCGACCGCCTGTACCTCCCGACCGATCAGATCGAGCTGCTCACCCCCTACGCCGGCGGCGACTCGCCGACCATCAATCGGCTGGGCGGGCTCCGAGTGGCAGAAGGCCCGCTCCAAGGCCCGGGCGGCCGTGCACGAGATCGCCGAGGAGCTGGTCGCCCTCTACCGGCGACGGCTCGAGGTACCCGGCCATGCCTTCGGGCCCGACACGCCGTGGCAGGCCGAGTTGGCGTCGTCGTTCCCGTTCGTCGAGACCACCGACCAGCTGCGGGCCATCGAGGATGTCACGGCCGACATGGAGCGGCCCCTGCCCGATGGACCGCCTGATCTGCGGCGACGTCGGCTTCGGCAAGACGGAGGTGGCCATCCGCGCCGTGTTCAAGGCCGTCCAGGACGGGTTCCAGGCCGCCGTGCTGGTGCCGACCACGCTGCTGGCCAGCCAGCACGCCCAGACGTTCGCCGACCGGTACGCGCCGTTCCCGGTGAAGGTCGCCCTGCTCAGCCGGTTCCTCACCAACGCCCAGGCCTACGGGGTCCTGGCCGGACTGGCCGACGGCTCCATCGACGTGGTGGTGGGGACCCACCGACTGCTCGGCCAGGACGTCACGTTCAAGAAGCTCGGTCTCCTGGTGGTCGACGAGGAGCAGCGCTTCGGGGTCAGCCACAAGGAGTCGATCAAGGCGATGGCCGAAGGGGTCGACGTCCTGACGCTGACGGCCAGCCCCATTCCCCGGACGCTCGAGATGGCCCTGACCGGCATCCGCGACCTCTCGATGGTCAACACCCCGCCCGCCGCCCGGCGGCCCATCCTCACCCACGTGGGTGAGTTCGAGGAGGCGGCCGCCTCCGAGGCCATCCGCCGCGAGCTGCTTCCGCGAGGGCCAGGTGTTCTACGTGCACAACCGGGTCCAGGACATCGACGCCGACGGCCGACCGGGTGCGCAAGATGGCCCCCGAGGCCCGGGTGGCCGTCGCCCACGGGCAGATGGACGAGGGCACGCTCGAGCAGGTCGTCCTCGACTTCTGGCAGGGCGAGTACGACGTGCTGGTGTGCACGACCATCGTCGAGTCGGGCATCGACATGCCCACCGTCAACACGCTGGTGGTCGACCGGGCCGACCTGCTCGGGCTGGGCCAGCTCCACCAGCTGCGGGGCCGGGTGGGCCGGGCCGGCATGCGGGCCTACGCCTACCTGTTCCACCCCGCCGACCGGGTCCTGTCCGAGACGGCCTACGAGCGCCTGCGGACCATCGGGGACCACACCGAGCTGGGCTCGGGCTTCAAGATCGCCCTGCGCGACCTGCAGATCCGCGGGGCCGGCAACCTGCTCGGGCGCGACCAGTCCGGCCACATCGCCGCCATCGGCTACGACCTCTACGTCCAGATGGTGTCCGAGGCGGTGTCCGAGCTGAAGGGCGAGCCCCGGCCCAAGCCGCATCGAGTTGTCGGTCGACCTGCCCGACGCCGCCCACCTCCCTCCGGCCTACGTCGAGGCCGAGGACGTACGGCTCGAGGCCTACCGGCGGCTGTCGGCGGTCCGCACCATCGCCGAGGTGGAGGACGTCCGGTCGGAGTGGGAGGACCGGTTCGGCCCGCTGCCGGCACCGGCCACCGCGCTCCTCGAGGTGGCCCTGCTGCGGGTGGAGTGCCTGCGGCTGGGCGTCGACGACCTGGCCGTGTCGGTGCCCCGGTTCACCGGCGAGGGCGCCGGTCCGCGGGGCGGTCCCGGGGGCCGGGCCGTGGCCAAGCTCACCCCGATCACGCTGGCGGCCTCGGCCGAAGTCAGGCTGCGCCGCCTCGCCCCGGGGGGCACGTACCAGCCCGAGGCGCACCGCCTGACCGTTCCGATCCACCCCGACCCGGCCACCGGTGGCTTCGCCCCGGTCCTGGTGACCCTGCTGCGCGAGCTGGTCCCGGCCGACTGACGACCGTCGGCGGAGCGGTCCGGGCCGGCCGGTGGCGATCCGGAGTGGTGCTTCCAGCGCCGGTAGCATCGCCGCCGTGAAACGCATTCCCGCAGGCCTGGTCGCAGCCGTCGCCGTCGTCGCCCTGGGCGCGCTGGCCTCCGCGTGCGATGTGACCCCGAACGCCGCCTCGGTCAACGGAGACACCGTCTCGGTGGCCTCGCTCAACACCCAGATGGACGCCCTCGCCGACTCAGCTGCCGGTGCCTGCTGGATCGCGCTGAACGGCTACCCGACGGTCAGCTCCGGGGCAGCACTACCCGATCGCCTACGCCGGCAAGCTGCTGAGCGGCGACGTCGGCGACCTTCTGGCCCCAGCAATTGGCGGCCCATGACGGCGTGCACATCACCGAATCCGATCTGAAGACGGCCAAGAGCGACTACGTCTCGCTCCTCAGCGGCGGCATCATCCTCGCTCCAGTCGCAGAACCCTCAAGCAGCAGAAGCGTCCGGGATGCGTGTCGGCCGACGGGACGGCGTTGACCGGCCAGGAGATCCTGGCGGCCATGCCGGCATCGGTCCGCAACAGCGAGGTCAACAACCAGGCGGTCGGCAACGTGCTGCTGGCTCGGGGCGCTGACCTGTCCGATGCCGCCATCCTCAACTACTACGCCGCCAACCCGTCGCTGTTCCTGGTGGACTGCGTGAGCGACATCGCCACCGCCACCGAGGCCCAGGCCAACCAGGTCATGACCAAGCTGGCGGCCGGGCAGTCGTTCTCCGACCTGGCCGAAGTCGTCGTCGATCGACCAACAGACGGCGTCCGGCGGGGGCTCGCTGGGCTGCGACTTCACCCAGTCCCAGGTCTTGTCGGCTCTGCAGCTCACCTCGGTGACCCCCGGACAGCCGGTCACCCCGATCCAGGCGTCCAACGGGGACCTGGGTGATCTTCGAGGTCACCAGCCAGACCGTCGATCCCGGTCAACCCAAGCGGCGTCGGAGATCCGCCAGGCGCTGCCCGAGGCCACGCCCAACACCCAACGGGTCTCGGCCGAGCTCCTGCTCTTCGCCCACCGCTCGTCGATCTCGATCAACCCCCAGTACGGGAGTTGGACCGGGTTGCGGATCCTCCCGCCGCCCACGCCGCCGACGCGCTACCTGCAGCCCAACTACGTATTGACCGCGCGGCACCGGCACGTCGACCGGCGGCCCCGGCACGTCGACCACTGACCGAGCCCTGAACGCCCCGGTGACCGGCGGGCCCCGCATCGACGTGGTCGGGCTGGGTCCGGCCGGTCCCGAGCTGATCACGGCGGGCACGCTCGAGCTGTTGGCGTTCCGCCGCCCAGGTCTTCCTCCGCACCACCCGCCATCCGGCCGCCGACGCACTGGCCGGGGCCCGTTCGTTCGACCACCACTACGAGGGCTCGGAGACGTTCGACGACGTCTACCGGGCGATCGTGGCCGACCTGATGGCCGCCGCCGCTCACCGGCGGGCCCGGTCGTCTACGCCGTCCCGGGCTCACCGTCGGTGGCCGAGCGCACCGTGATCCTGCTGGCCGGCGACCCACGGGTGGCGTCGGGACAGGTGGCCGTGGTGGTGCACCCGTCGGTCTCCTTCCTCGACCTGGCCTTCGCCCGCCTGGGCATCGACCCGGTGGCCACCGGGGTGCGGATCGTGGACGCCGAGCGGTTCGCCGTGGATGCCGCCGGCGAGCGGGGCCCGCTGCTGGTGGCCCAGTGCTGGAGCCGCCAGGTCCTCTCCGACGTGAAGCTGTCGGTGGAGGTGGCCCCCGAGACACCGGTGACCGTGCTGCACCACCTCGGACTACCCGACGAGGCGGTCCGCCGAGGTCCGCTGCGAGGACATCGACCGGTCGTTCGAGCCCGATCACCTGACCTCGCTGTGGATCCCCGAGCTGGCGGCACCGGTGGCGGCCGAGCTGATGGCACTCGATGAGCTGGTCCGTACGCTGCGCCAGCGGTGCCCGTGGGACCGGGCCCAGACCCACGCGCTCGCTCGGCCGCCACCTACTCGAGGAGTCCTACGAGGTGCTGGAGTCGATCGACGCCTTGGCCGCGGTGGACGCCGTCTCGGCCGAGGGGCGACCGACCCCGACCTCGACCCCGACCTCGACAACAGGGAGGCCACGCGCCGTCGCCGACTTGGAGGAGGAGCTCGGCGACCTGTTGTTCCAGGTCTACTTCCATGCCACCCTGGCGGCCGAGGAGGGGCGGTTCACCCTGGCCGACGTGGCCCGCGGGGTCCACGACAAGCTGGTGTCCCGCCACCCCCACGTGTTCGGCGACGCCATCGCCGAGACGCCGGACGACGTGGCCGTCAACTGGGAGGCCCTCAAGAAAGTGGAGAAGGGCCGCTCGAGCGTGACCGAGGGAATCCCCGCCGCCCTCCCGTCCCTGGCGCTTGCGGCCAAGCTGCAACGAAAGGCCGCGGCCATCGGGATGGTCCTTCCCGGGCTGGCCGACGAGGCGGTCCGGGTCGCCGATGCGGCGGCCGATCTCGGCCGTTGAGTAGTGGCGGCAGTGTCGGCGAAGGCAGTGGCGGCGGACCGGTCGTGCCCGGGGTTGCCGACGGTGAGGGCGGAGCCCGTGACCGGGCCGAGGCGGTGGGCGAGCTGCTGTTCGCCGCCGTGGGACTGGCCCGCGCCCTCGGGGTCGACCCCGAAACAGCCCTGCTGTCCCGATCAGGCGAGGTTCCGCTCCGAGGTCGAAGCTCGGGGCTGACGCCGGCACCGCCTCCCGGATATCGGCCGCGGTGGTTCACCCGTGAATACCCTGGTGGGCGGGGTAGTGGGTGGTAGCGTCGACCACACCGCGAGCAGGAGCGACCCCGCACAGTGAGCTTTATCGAACAGGTAATCGGCCGGGAGGTCCTCGACTCCCGCGGCAACCCGACCGTCGAGGTCGAGGTCGTCCTCGACTCGGGAGCATCCGGGCGGGCCATCGTGCCGTCCGGCGCCTCGACCGGCGCCTACGAAGCCGTCGAGCTGCGTGACGGTGGCGACCGCTACCGGGGCAAGGGCGTCCTGACCGCCGTGGGCACCGTCAACGGCGAGATCGCCGACTTCCTCGAGGGGTTCGACGCCCTCGACCAGCGGGCCGTCGACCTGGCCATGATCGACGCCGACGGCACGCCCAACAAGGGACGGCTGGGAGCCAACGCCATCCTCGGGGTGTCGCTGGCCACTGCCAGGGCCGCCGCCGACGAGCTGGAGCTGCCGCTCTACCGGTATGTGGGGGGTGCCAATGCCCACGTGCTGCCGATCCCGATGATGAACGTGGTCAACGGCGGCGCCCACGCCGACAACTCGATCGACCTGCAGGAGTTCATGATCATGCCGGTGGGGGCGGCCTCGTTCGGCGAGGGGCTGCGGTGGGGCGTCGAGACCTACCACGCGCTGGCCGGAGTGCTGCAGCCAGCGCGGCCTGTCCACCACCGTGGGCGACGAAGGCGGCTTCGCCCCCAACCTCGACCACAACGAGGACGCCGTGCGCATCCTGGTCGAGGCCATCGAGGCGGCCGGCCGGGTGCCGGGTGACGAGATCGCCATCGCCATGGACCCGGCCTCCAGCGAGTTCTACAAGGACGGGGTCTACGTGCTGGCCGGTGAGGGGCGGACACTGTCGTCGGACGAGATGGTCGGCTACTACGTCGACCTGGTCAGCCGGTACCCGATCGTGTCGATCGAGGACGGGATGGCCGAGGACGACTGGGACGGCTGGGCGGCGCTCACCTCGGCGCTGGGCGCGCGGTCCAGCTGGTCGGCGACGACCTCTTCGTCACCAACGAGGAGCGCCTGCGCCGGGGGATCGATGCCGGCACCGCCAACGCCGTGCTGGTCAAGGTCAACCAGATCGGGACGCTCACCGAGACCCTCGAGACCATGGACCTGGCCACCCGGAACGCCTATGCCTGCGTGATGTCCCACCGGTCGGGGGAGACCGAGGACACCACCATCGCCGACCTGGCCGTGGCCACCAACTGCGGTCAGATCAAGACCGGCGCGCCGGCCCGCTCGGACCGGGTGGCCAAGTACAACCAGCTCCTGCGCATCGAGGAGCAGCTGGGCGAGTCGGCCGCGTTCCTGGGTGGTGCCGCACTGTCGTCCTGGAGGCTCGACCCCGTGAGCCGTCGGCTCCACGCCAAGGACAGTTCCGCCAAGCGCTCGGCGAAGCCGGCGGCGTCCACCCGCCGACCGTCGTCGGCTGCTCGACGTCCGACCAAGGCGGCTGGGCGGCCCGCCAAGGGGACGAAGGAGAAGGCGTCCGAAGCGGACCGTCCTGAAGCGGACGCCGGCGAAGTCGAAGGCGTCAAGACCAGGCGCCGTCGAAGTCGACCACCGCGGCCGACCTCCGGGCCGACCTCCGGATCGTCGGTCCAGACCCCGGCTGAGCGGGCGGCGGCCATATCCCGACGGAAGCGGATCCCCGTGGTACTCGCCGGGCTGGCCGCCCTGGTGATCCTGGCCACGAGCTTTCCCCTTCTCGGTCCTGTTCGGACAGCACCGTCAGCTGTCGGCCGAGGCCGCCCAGTTGTCACAACTCCAGCACCAGAACGCGCTGCTGAACGAGCAGCAGCAGCAACTGAGCTCCAACGCCGAGGTCAAGCGCCTGGCCCAACAGAACTACCAACTGGTCGAGCCGGGCCAGTCGCTCTTCGTCATCCTGCCGCCGGCGGGTCAGACGAGCTCCACGCCCGGTGCCCCGACCACCGGTGATCCCGCCGACCAACCGCTGATCTCGCCGTCGCAGGCTCCCAACATGACTCCTGACCCGGGTATCCCGCAGAACACCACGCCAGCGGCTGGGACTTCCTCATCGGGCACGGGCACGAGCACGGGCACGGCCACGGCGAAGGCGACGGGCGGTTCGACTGCCCGGTCCGGGTTCTGGTCCCGGGTCACCGGGTCTCTCGAATTCTGGAAGTGAGCCCCGACGACGGGTCCGAGGTCCGTCCCGACGGCGACCCCGACGTCCCGGGCCCGGCCGAAGTCGCCACCCGGGAGACCGACGCCGCCGTGGTGGCCGAGTTGCTGGGGCGCACCCCGGCGGGTGACTTCGAGGTGGTCGTGCGGGCAGCCGATGGAACTCCGGCGGTCATCGCCAACGCCCCGTTCCTTATCGACGGCACGCCGATGCCCACCCGCTACTGGCTGTGTGACCCCTTTCTCCGTGAGGAGGTCAGCCGGCTGGAATCCACCGGGGGCGTACGTGCGGCCGAGGCGGCTGTGCGGCCCGACCGGATAGCGGCGGCCCATGCCGAGTATGCGGCCGAACGTGACGCGCTGATCGACCCCGGGTATGCCGGCCCCCGACCTTCGGGGGGAGTGGGCGGCACCCGGCAGGGGGTCAAATGCCTCCACGCCCACCTGGCCTGGTGGCTGACCGGCGCCGACGACCCGGTGGGGGAGTGGACGGCCCGCCAGATCGGGCTACACCCGGCCTGAGGGCAGTTCTCATCCACAAATGGGCAGACAGGGACCGGCCGGTAGTCCGGCGTGGTAGCAAGGGCACATGGACACCGGTACCGCCGTGGCAGCCATCGACTGCGGCACCAACTCCACCCGGCTCCTGGTGGCCGACGCCCAAGGACGGCCACTCGAACGGCTGATGCGCATCACCCGGCTGGGCCAGGGGGTCGACGCCACTGGGCGCCTGGCCCCCGAAGCGATCGAGCGGTGCATCGCCGTGCTGACCGAGTTCCGGGGGGTGATGGACCGATTGCACGTCGGGCGGGGCCGTCTGGCGGCCACCTCGGCCGCCCGGGATGCCGCCAACGGTGAGGAGTTCCTGTTGGCGGCGGGCGAGGCGACCGGACTGGTACCCGAGCTCCTGACCGGCATCGACGAGGGTCGGTTGTCGATGGCCGGGGCGGTGGCCGACCTTGATCCGACGGACGGTCCGTTCCTGGTGCTCGACATCGGCGGTGGCTCTACCGAGCTGATCGCCGCCGACGGGCCGGACGATCCGGACCTGGCCGCGGTGTCGCTGCAGCTCGGGTGCGTCCGAGTGTCGGAGCGATTCCTGACCGACGACCCTCCGACGCAGGCTTCGCTGGCCGCAGCTCGAACCGAGGTGGCCGGCCAGATCGAGTCGGCCATCGAGTCCCACCCCCGCTACCTCGAGGCACGGCGTCTGGTGGGACTGGCCGGGACCGTCAGCACGCTGGCATCGCTGCAGCTGGGCATGGAGGTCTACGACCGGGACCGGATCCACCACGCCGTGCTCTTTGCCGATGACGTCCGGGGTTGGTTCGAGCGGCTGGCCGCCGAACCCACCAGCGACCGGCTGGTCCGACCGGGAATGGTCCCCGGACGCGAAGACGTCATCGTGGGCGGGGCGATGATCCTGGACGCGGTCATGGAACGATTCGGGTTCAACGAGTGCCTGGTGTCGGAGGCGGACATCCTGGACGGGCTCATCGCCTCGCAGGTGGCCCTCGCCTGACCGGTCGGGGCTCACGGGGATGTCCGATCGGCGCGGTCACACCCCTGGTGTTGTCCCACCGTCTGGTGCTGTCCCACCGTCTGCTCCGGCACCTGCTGGCGGGTCCGCGTTCTCCGCCTGTTTCGCCCGGTGGCCCTGCTGGCCGGCGATGGTCACCCATCGGATCAGTTGACGTCCGCCCCGCCGGTGACTCCGCCCATCGAACTACCTCTTCCGCCCGCGCCGCCCGCGCCGAAAAACGTTAGTCATAGGCGGAGCCAGGTGCCGGGTCTCAGATCTCCCTCGGCTCGCTGTACTGCCCGTCGATACGCCCCGGAAAGATCCCGGCCACCTCGCGCACGGCGGATCGGATGGCATCCTCGCGGCACATTCCCGACACGTCCACGGTGAGGCGGATCCCGGCGTGGTCCCCGTGGAACCGGGTGACCCGGTTGGCCGAGCGGCAGACGGACTCGAGGAACCGGGCGGTCTGCTCGTCGAGCGGACGGGGAATGGTGACGTCCACCTCGTAGTGCATGGCACGGACCGTAGCGAACGTATGTTCGACTGTCCACCCGCGAACCACTAGCATCCTGGCGTGGCGATCCCCGTGGACACCCCGGTATGGGCCGAGGGCCTCAACGGCGAACAGCGCTGCGCCGTGGACCACCGTGGCGGGCCGTTGCTCATTGCCGCCGGAGCCGGGACCGGCAAGACCCGCACCCTGGTGAGCCGACTGGCCCGACTCCTCGACGAGGGAGTGCCCCCCGAGCGGATCCTGCTGGTGACCTTCAGCCGCCGGGCCGCGGCCGAGCTCACCAACCGGGTCGGGCACCTCACCGACCCGCTGGTGGCGGGCCGGGTGGTGGCCGGAACCTTCCACTCGGTCGCCCACCGGATCCTGGCCCGGTTCGGCACCGGCCTGGGTCTGGCCGAGCAGTTCAGCGTGCTCGGTCCGGGTGACTCGCGCGACCTGTTCGCGCTGGTACGGGCCCCGGTGGCCTCGGCTTCGTCCCGTCGATTTCCCCGCACCGAGACGGTCGAGTCGGTCTACGGCCGGACCGTCAGCGGGCAGTCGCCGCTCGAGGAGACGGTGGCCCGCTTCTTCCCGTGGTGCCTCGACGACGTCGAGGGACTCCGGACGGTCTTCATCGGGTACACCGAGCGCAAGCGGGTCCAACATCTGCTCGATCTCGAGGACCTGCTGCTGTACTGGCGCGCCGCCGTCCGGGATCCGACGGTGGGCCCGGTCCTAGCCGAGCAGTTCGACCAGGTCCTGGTCGACGAATTCCAGGACACCAACCTGGTCCAGGCCGACATCCTGCGGGCCCTCGGCGACCACGGGCTGGGGGTCACGGTAGTGGGGGACGATGCCCAGGCCATCTACTCGTTCCGGTCCGCCACCGTGCGCAACATTCTCGACTTCCCGGTCCACTTCCCCGGCACCACGACGATCGCCCTCGAGCAGAACTACCGGTCGACCGGTCCGATCCTCGACCTGGCCAACGCGGTGATCGCCGAGGCGGGGGAGGGCGTCGCCAAACGGTTGTGGACCGACGAGCCGGGTGGTGTCCGTCCGACCCTGGCCACGTGCCCCGACCAGCAGGCGCAGGCAAGCGCCGTCAGCCAGACCGTTCTCGATCACTACGAAGCGGGTATCCCATTGCGCGATCAGGCGGTCCTCTTCCGGACGGGGCACCACAGCGACCTGCTCGAGGTGGAGCTCCGCCGCCGGCGCATCCCGTTCGTGAAGTACGGCGGACTTCGCTTCCTCGAGGCCGCCCACGTCCGCGACCTGCTGGCCATGCTGCGGATCGTCCAGAACCCATGGGACGAACTGGCCTGGATGCGGGTCCTCCACCTGGCCCGTGGCGCAGGCCCGGCCACCGTCGACGGTGTCCTGGCCACACTCGGGGTCCGCGAGCCCACCCGGGCCGGACCCGACCCGCTGTCCACGTTCTGCCAGGACCCCGCCCACTGCGGTGGTGCCCCGGGGGCCGCCGCCGACCTGACGGTGCTGGCCGACGCCCTCGGGGCGTGCTCCCGCGGGTCCCTGCCCGCCGGGGCCCAGGTGGAGACCATCGCCACGGCCCTCGACCCGATGGTCCGGCACCGCTATGACCATCCCGAGGCCCGAATGGCCGACTTCGACGCCCTGGCCCGGATCGCCGCCGAGTCGCCCAGTGCCGCCCAGTTCGTGGCCGACCTCACCCTCGACCCGCCGAGTTCCACCGGCGACCTGGCCGGTACGCCGTCCCTGGACGACGACTGGCTCACCCTGTCCACCGTGCACTCGGCCAAGGGCGGTGAGTGGGGTGTGGTCCACCTCATCCACGCCGCCGACGGCGCATTCCCGTCCGACATGGCCACCGGGGATGCCGACGGAGTCGACGAGGAGCGGCGGCTCTTCTACGTGGCGCTCACCCGGGCCAAGCGCCATCTGCACCTGTATGCCCCGCTCCGCTACCACCACGGGGATCCCGGCCGGACGCACCGACAAGCACAGTTATGCCCTGCGCAGCCGGTTCCTTCCCGCCGGCCTCGACCCACTACTCGACCTGCAGGCCATCCGTGGCGCCGACGACGTCGACCTACCGCCGGTCCAGGCCCCGCTGACCACCGTGGTCGACACCGAGCTCGGTTCGCTCTGGTAGTTCCGCCGGAGGCCTAGTGCTTGCGGAAGAACACCAGAACAGACGTCCATTGGACGTGGCCATCGTTGAGGACGACGTGCCGGCGGAGCTTGTCGCCCACGTAGGGAACCACCACAGAATCGATCAGGTACTCCTCGGCGGGAAGGGTCCAGTCGACGGGCTCAATGAGTTCGAGATCAGGTGACGCGTGGAGAACGTGCGTCTCGAAGTCCTTGCGGTTGAAGAAGTCCTGGTGCGACTGGTCAGCCAATAAGAGGTACTCGGTGGCTATGGCCAGGACGCCGCCGCTGCGGACAACCCGCGCCATCTCGCGCACCGCGTCCCCCGAACGGACGTGGGATCCGAAGTGCTCGATTGACGAGAGCGACCACGCGAAATCGAAGGTCCCGGCATCAACGGAGGCGAGATCGGTCCCGTCCATGGTCCGGAACTCGATCGACTCCGTGCGGATAGGACGCGGACAGAAGGCCTGGGGATTCTCGACCACGGCGGAATCGGCCTCGTGCCCATCGATCGACCACTCCTCGTTGCCGTAAAGGTCCGTGGCGACCACCTGGGCGATCCGATCGCCCAGGTAGAAGATCACACACTCACGACCGGCGCCCACCCCGATCGCCTTGTGGTGAGGCTGGATCATGCCAAGACGCTCGAGACCCCAGATTGTCTGGTTCCACTCCCAGCCTTTGCGGTGGACCTGGGGCGGATGGCAGCTGGAGAAGATGTGGGAGTCGTGGGAGTACGTACCCAGGTCTTCGAACAGCTCCATCCAGTGCGGATCTGCGTAGGCGGCAATGTTGGTGAGGCTTGACAGTGGCAGTGATCGGCGACGGGTGGGTGCGTAGGACGATTTCGGATTGCGTCTGCGGACGGCCATCGGGCTGAGCTCCTCGAGTACCGCGGAGGGAGGGTTCGGTGGTCGCCGCGCCTCGCAATTGCCGCGAATCCACCGTGCGCCAGGGAAAGTGTATCTCGGGACTTCCGCTACTTCGGGGCGCTCGTGGATGCGCTCCACTGTTCAAGGGGTTCGCCCGGGCTAGTCGTCTACCCGGACCATGATGCTGTCCCGGCCCCGACCGTCCGGCGCGTGAACGAACCAGCCGACATCCTCCTGCACCATCGCGGGTCGCCATTCGTAGACACCCTCCGCCTCCGGGGCGAGAACAAGGAGCCGAGCGGTCATCGATTGAGCAGGAGCGAGGTCGTAGGGCAGTGGGGTCCGGACCCCGTCCCAGGTGACGATCTCGCCATCCTCTCGCATCCAGTGGTACGAGAGGTGGAGGGGATGGCGGCCTCCATTGCTGGACCACGCCTCGACACCGACGTTCACTAACTCGACGGTGAAGCTGGCCATGGTCAGGGTGTTCATCAGGGCAGGGTCTGAGGGATCGAGCACACTGATCGACATCACAGGGTCCTCGAGCGGAGCATCCTGTGGCGTCGAGCCCGCAAAGGCCCGGAGGTTTCCGAGGGTGATCTCGCTCGCAGCCCTGGCTTGATCGAATTGCAGCTTGTCGAGGGCCACATCCAGCGCCAGTGCCGCATCCATCGGAATGGAGAGGTCACCCAGTTTTTGGCGCATTCGCCGAAGACCGACTTCGAAGCTGGGAAAGCGCTGGAATGCCTTGTTGGTCACGGGCTGGCTGTACTGGGACGTGGTGACGGCGATACGGGCAAACCCGAAATGCCGGGATAGGCGCATATAGAAATCCCAGTCGTCCAGTACCCGGGCGAGCCCTCCGTCGAAACCTTCGACCAACGACCATGCATCTCGCCGGATGCAGATCGAGCAGGCAATGGGAGCTCCCCGCATCATGAAGAGCTCCGCCTGGTTGAATTCCCACCGATGGGTCCCGATGACCTCCCGTCTGCCCGCTGAAGTCCTGAGAACAATCTCGGTGTCGGTGTAGAAGATGGGGGTCTCCGGTTGATCCGTCACCCACCTCTGCAGCACGGCAAGGTGATCGGGAAGGTAGACGTCGTCGTCATCGAGAATGCAGAGATAGCGACCGCGGGCGTGCCGAAAGCACTCGTTGATCGCCTCGGACTTCCCGACGTGATCTTTGAGCTCGACCAACTCGATGGCAATCGTGGCGACCGCACTGTCGACGGCGTCGACGACCGTCGGCCCGCCGTCGTTGACCAGCACGACTTCGAACAGTCCGTGGTCGATCGTCTGTGCGGCCACGCTGGCCAACGCAGTCGCCACATCCGCCACCCGACCAGTGGTCCGCATGAGGATCGAGAACACTGGGGCCGAAGTCACCATCCGATCCTCATAGTCCGGGCGCTGAACAGCTCTGGATAACTCCGTACCTTGATAGCGTCACCTCGCCCTTTTCTTGTTGTTGCAGATTGCACGGATCGTAACTGTTCGGGTACTCACCAACTATTGCCGCAGGTGCCTGTCATCAGCCCGACCAACACTACGAGGCTCCTCGGGAGGCGCCCGAGATTCTGCGGGAGATGGCCAGCCGCCCAGGGGCCCTTCGTTCAGGGCGCCCCGATCGAATGGCTCATCGCCACTGTCCCGATCGAATGGCTCATCGCCACTGTCCCGATCGAATGGCTCATCGCCACTGTCCCGATCGAATGGCTCATCGCCACTATTGTCTTCACCTATGTCCGTCGACTCAGTCTTGGCGCCTGGGGTCGATTTGGCGGTGCCTGGAGAAGATCCCGTCCGCCGGCCGGGCCGCTCGCTCTGGACGCGCCTACGTGTGACCGGGCTTGTGGTGATCGGAGCTCAGCTGATCGCAACATTGATTCTTTCGACTTTCCTCTTCCATCGGTTTCATCTGATCGAGGACTTCGGAATGTTCAATCAGGCGTGGACTCTGATCGGACAAGGTCATCTCAATCCCTTCAATTCAATATACGGATACCCGTTCTATCAAAGCCATTTCGAGCTCATCATGTGGCCATTGGCGCTGATCCATCTCGCCTCTGCGCAACCGGTGTCGTTGCTCTGGATTCAAGACCTCACAGCCACTGGCGCTGGCCTTGTGGCATTTTTCTGGGTGCTCGAGCATCTTGAGACTCGTAACGTCCGCACCGCACCTGCGATTTGCATCGGCTGCGCATCACTGGCCGCGATCTTCGTGAATCCCCTCTTATGGGGAACAGTGACGTCAGATTTTCACTTTGAGTCGACCGCCGCCCTATTTGCCGTACTTGCCGCTCGAGAGATCTACCGAGAGCGATTCCGCTGGGCATGGGTATGGGTCGTGCTGACGCTGTTGTGTGGTGATCTTCCGGCTCTGTACGTCGTGGGGATCGGCGTTTCGGCCGTCATTGCCGGCCGCAGCACGCGCCGTCAGGGTCTCTATTTCATCGCGGCCGGTGGCGCATGGGTCGTGCTGATCGATGCCATCGGTGCCAATCTCGGATCATCGCTGAATGCATACGCATACCTGGCCGGTCGGGCCACTGTGCCGGCCGCTGGTGGCTTGGCGCTCATCGGAATTGGGGCGCTGACGCATCCGGCGCGTCTGGTTCATCAAATGCATATTCGATTTCACGATGTTTGGACTGTTGTGAAGCCGGCCGGGTTCATCGGGTTGGCATCTGCGTGGGGGTTCGGGGTTCCAATTGTCGTATTAACCACTAGTGCACTGAATTCTAGTTTCGTCTACATCGAGTCCCCATTTCAAAACTTCGCGCTCTTCCCGTTTCTGCTTTTTGGGACCGTGTCGGTACTCGTTTGGTTCGCTTCACGCCTACGTGGCCGTTGGGTCGTCCCGGCAGTCGTCGGCGGTGCGCTGCTCGTGATCGCACTGGCATCTGGAATCAGCTCGTCCAGCGCCATTGTCCGTACGTCAATGAACACCGGAGCAACGGCTACACAGGCATCGCAGCTGGAGAAAGTTCTTCAACGAACGCCAAGTAACGCTGAAGTCGCTTCCTCCTTGCGAGTCATCGGCCGATTCAGCAGTCGACAGTTCGTCTACATCTTGCTACCCAGCCCCGCGGAGATTGTGCCGGTCAATGCGCGACAAGTGGTGGTGGTGTTCGCGATCACGCCTGGCCTCGATTCGGCCACCCAAGCTGAAGTAACAACAGGGGCGGCCATGCTCCGAAGTCGTTTTCACGCGTCGGTGCTAGCGGATTCGAATGGGATCTACGCCTTTCGTATTGCGGTGCCCCCGGGCACGACGCAGATCGAATTCAAACAGTAGTGACGTTGGCCTTATGCAGCCCTGACCTGGGTCAATGCCCGAGACCACCGTGCCGGAGAGATGGGAAGGTCAATTCGATCTGGCTGCGAAGCGAGAGAGACCTTGTTCGACGGTCTCCTCGGCCCCCTTGTCCCATGACGACCCGCTCCATCGCTCAGCTGGGTTGGGAGGGTAATCCGTCCCAGACCGGAGTGACCTCGGTGCCGTCCTGGTGGACCTCGCCGAGGGGGAGGTAATCTCCCGGGCGGAGGCCGACTCGACCTGGTCGCGAGCCCATCGTTGGCGGCAGCGACACGGTGCCTGTCGAAGGGGCCCGATCGCAGGTAAATTCCTGGTGCGCGGAGCCCCGAACGGCGACGGCGGGCCACCGGGTCCGCATTGTGGCGGGACAACGCCGACTCCGCAACCCTGCGATCACGACATCCTGAGAAAGGCCTCATGACCCTCATCGACGTCAACGACACCCCTTCGGTGAAAGCTGTGTCCGTTCCGATCGCATCGAAGGCCCCTTCGAAGCCTTCATGGCTGTTCACCGCCGGGGTGTTCGCCATCTATGTGGCATTGAGCCTGTGTGCCTTCTGGCCGGTCCTGCCGTGGACGTCCGACAGATTATTCGGGACAGCCGGTGACTCTGTCCTGGCCATGTGGTTCCTGGCGTGGGTCCCTCACGCACTGGCTCACGGACTCAACCCGTTCTACAGCCATGCCATCCTCGCTCCACAGGGTGTCAACCTTGCTCAGAACACCGAGTCCCCCTTCCTCGGCCTGCTCACCGCACCCCTGGCCCTGTTCATGGGCCCGATCGCACGCGCCAACGTGTTGATGATCCTGGCCATGCCGGCCTCGGCCGCGGCGGCCTACATCGTGCTGCGGAAGTGGGGGGTGTGGGCGATCGGCGCGGTGATCGGGGGACTCCTTTACGGGTTCTCTCCGTATGCAGTTGGCGAGGTCGAGGGTCATTTGGTTCTCGTATTCCTCGCGATCGTTCCGTTCATCGCCCTCACCGTGGCATCGATCCTCCGGCGCCAGGGATCCCCGATCCGACTGGGGATTCAGCTCGGATTGCTGGTCGTGGCCCAATACCTCTCGGAGCCCGAGGTGATGACCACGGTCGCCCTATTCATTGCGTGGGCCGTGGTCTGTGTGGCCGTCCGCTACCGGACCCAAGTCGCTGGTGCAGCCAGGTCGGTCATCGCATCCCTCGCTGTCGCCGTCGGAGTCGCCGGGGTGCTCCTCGCCTACCCCTTGTGGATGCTCCTGGCCGGACCCGAGCGCTATACGGGGACCGCACAGCCCGTCATAAACCCATACTTCAACGATATGGCCAACCTCGTGTTCCCCGGGTCGCTCCAGCGGGTTTCGTTGGGGCTCCACTTCGCCGGTATACCGGGAACCAACGTGTCGGAGTCTGGTGGGTACATCGGTATCCCGATCCTGATCATTGCCGGCTACTTCGTCTGGAGATCCCGCCGGAGCCCTCGGATGCAGCTGACGCTGGCAATCCTGATCGCTGCGTTGGTGATGTCGTTCGGACGGAATCTGTGGATTTACGGGCACAACACGGGGATCCCGCTTCGTTCCTCGTCTTCGAAAAGCTCCCGCTGATGGACAACCTGCTTCCGGATCGCATGTCGATGGAGGCGGCAGCATGCATCGCGGCGATCTTGGCCTTCGGTCTAGACGACGTCCATCGGGCGGCGGCCAAAGGACGTCGACACAGCTCCTCGTCCAAGGCATTCGGGACCACGGTGCTTGCGTTGTTGGTCCTCGCCGTGGCGGTATTCACCCAGTTGCCACGCTGGCCGGAGGGATCGCAGGCGGCCCGCGGGTTGCCGGCTTCGTTGAGTGACGCCATCCCGTCGGGAAATCCGGTGGCCGTCACCTACCCAATTGCCTCACCCCTGTTCGTCGAGCCGATGACCTGGCAGGTCGACACTGGCTTCCGCTTCACGCTCGCCGGTGGCTACGCCGAACATCCGGACCCCACCGGTGCACCCACTGGTATGCCCAACCCGATGTCTCCTCCCGGACTCGACCAATTCTTGGAAGGTCAGGAGGCCTACAACCCTTACCTCCCACCGGTGCCTGTCTCGCCGGCGCTGGTCGCCACGGTGCGCTATGTGGTGGCCAGCGATCACATCCGGCTTCTCATCGTCGACCGGTGGGTCAAAGGGTCGACCGCGGTGATCTCGGTGTTCAGCCAGGCATTCGGCCCACCCCGCGCCAGCACGTCCCGGTACGTGCTCTGGGCGAGCAGTGCCGGAGCACTCTGAACGATCGGAGGAGACCGGGTCCGATCGGTTCACCGACGACCTGATCCGCCGCCACCGGACCGGTTCCATGAAGCGGTTTCAAGTACCGCTACAGATTCCATGTATTGATCCAGGAGTTGAGTGTGCGATTCAGGACCGAATACCCGTAGGTACCGCGGGGATAGGTGTAGACGGAGAGTCCGGGGCACGAGTACTCGGCCCGCGGATGTCCGAGCGCCTGGGTGTCTGCAGCTACGAGCCCGTTCGGTGGTCTGACACGTTCGTCGATGACGACGAACGTGACTCTTTGGTGTAAGAACGAACCCCGGTTGACCAGCCAGACAAATGGCGCCAGGTTCGGCAGCACCTGGATGACATGGGTGTCGCCTGAGCCGTACGCATCGAGTGGCCTGGAGATCCAAAAGTCGCCTACACCGGTCTGCCCGCGGATCGCCTCGATGCGGCCGAAGCACTGCCCAGACGCGAAGTCGGCCGGGTTGACTAGGGGCTGGAGGCTGGAGGCTGGAGGCGAGGGCGACGGTGCCGACAACAGCGACGCATCCCAGGATGGCTCCTGCCCAGGAATGGCTGAGGGGACCGTGGCGATGAAGACGGCCGCCGCCGCTCCCCGCCTGGCCGCGGACGGGACGACTAGAGGGGTGATGAAGCGAGCCCCGGCGTAGAGCAGCAGGACGTTGAGATAGGCGTTGGCCACCAGTGATGCACGGACGGACGATGTCACCACACTGCACAGCGCGTAGAGCACTGCCTCGGGAAAGAGCAGCAACTGCGATGAGACCACCGGTTCCCAAACCTGGTGCTGGGCCAGCGACTCTCGGAATAGGGGCAGGGTGAGGGCATCCCCGGTATAGAGAAAGAACGTCAACCAGTTCGTATGAGCGATGTGGCGGAGCTCGAGCGTGACCAGGAGGATGACGATTGAAATCGGGGCCACCTCGGTGGCCACCAACCGCAGTACCGCGAATGCGCTCCACTTGGACGGACATGGCGGAAACGGGGACAGTTGGGCGGGCTCTGCCTCGTTCTGCCTACCCAATCTGCGTCGGCATCGAGCGACGCCCCTCCGTCACCCTCTCGTTTCACCGGGCCACCTGGCCAAGCGTGGAGCCACGGCCCCACACCTCCGAACGCACCGGCGGAGTGTATCTCGTCCATTCCCAGGTCTCAGACTCCTGCAACCGGGAAGAGCTGGCCGATCGAGGCCTCGTTGTTGCCAAACGGACAAGGTGGAAGGCCTGTCCCGTCGCAGGTCCTTTGGGAAGCGTGGGCGGAACTGGCCCCGCCGGGGACATTCCCAGGGCGATCGCCACGGCCCACCGACCCGACCCAGTGGCCGAGCTCAGCCCACGGGGTCACAGTTGGCGGCTGCATCCAAACCGTGCGCAGTATGATTCTCACGCATGCGATCCAACGGACCAATGAGGCTGCCTCCCGCCATGCTTGACGTAGACGGCAATGTGGTCGGGGCCGACGACCTGGTCAACCGGGTCGAGCATCTGATCGCACAGATCAACGCCGGAGGGCCGACCCCGGGGGCCGCAGATCCCGATGGGCTCCCGGCCGTCGTTGCCCCGATCCACGCCATGCGGGCGGCACACCGCACCGTGCAGCCCCCGATCTGGCTGGGGGGGCTGGCTCAGTCGTCAAGAAAGTGGTCCGTCGACTTACCAGCTGGTACGTCGAGCCGCGGTGGAGCGCCGAGCAGGAGCTCGATGCGCGCACCATCGACTTTGCGTCGGAAACCTACAACAGCCTGCATCGAATCGAGTCGGAGCTCGAGGGCCTGAGGCGCCAGAACGTGCGCCTTCGCCTGGAGCTCGTGGGCTCCATCGAGCGGTTTCGGAAGACCCAGGAGTCGATCGAGGCCCTTTCCGCCCTGGTCGCCGATCAGGTCCAGGTGATTCATGGCGCGGCGATGCAGGGCGAGGTGATGGCCCTGGGCAAAGAGGTCGAATCGCTACTCGGTCGCCTCGGTGCAGAATCGACCCGGGGCGTCGATCTGGACTATGTCGAGTTCGAGCATCGCTTCCGCGGGGCCAGCGCCGACATCGTCGAGGGCCAGAAGCGGTATCTCAGCCTGTTCCCTCCGCCGGGGGCACCCGGCCCGATCGTGGACATCGGGTGCGGATCGGGGGAGATGCTGGAGTTGCTGGCCAAGGAGGGCCACGAATGCATCGGAATCGACACCGACCCCGGCATGGTCGCAGGCGTGCGCGGCGAAGGGGCTCACCGTGGTACAGGACGACGGAGTCCACTACCTGGCCCAGGCCAAGCCGGACTCGATGAAGGCATCTTCTGCGCCCAGGTGGTCGAACACCTCCTCACCACTGAGACTCGAGGAGCTTGTCCGCCTTTCCTACAGGGCCTTGCAGACAAATGGCGCACTCGTCATGGAGACGATCAATCCTCGCAGCTCGTACGCTCTTGGCAACCACTACTACGCCGACACCTCCCACGTGCGCCCGGTCCACCCGGAGACGCTGCGGTTCATCTGCGAGCAGCTCGGCTTCCACGACGTGCAGATGGAGGAACGTTCGCCCCATCCGGCGCTGGACCTGGTCGACGATCTGCCCGATGACCCCGGAGGGCGAGGCGGTGCGGGCACTGCTGCAGAGTGTCTTCGGCTATCAGGATTACGTGGTCGTCGCCACCAAGTGACCCCGGTCAGAGGCAGTCCACCAATTCCACTCGGGTACAGCCAAAGGCGACGCCGTCACCAATCAGATGCTCGACATCCAGAGGCGGCTCCGGTCCCTGGGTTTCGAGTCGGAGGTCTTTGCCGAGCACGTAGCCCCGGCGTTCGCGGGCCGGATCCGCCCCATCCACACCTACCCGGGGTCCGCGCATGAACTCCTCCTCGTCCACCACTCGATCGGACACGAAGCCTTTGACGACGTCATCGGGCTTGCCAATCCGATCGTGACGATTTATCACAACATCACCCCCGAGAAGTACTTCGAGGACAGTCGGGTGCGTGCATTCATCCGGCTCGGTCGCGACCAGCTGCGTTACCTTGCCCGTCGATCGCTCTTCGGGCTGGCCGACTCCAACTTCAACCGCACTGGAGATGGTTCAGGGCCGGCTTCGACCGTGTCGACGTCCTCCCGGTCCGCACCGACTTCCGCGAGTTCGAGCAGGCAGGGCTGGCGGCCGACCCGACGAGCCACGACTGGCTCTACGTCGGTCGGATCGTGGCCAACAAGTGCCAGCACCGACTGGTCGAAGCATTCGCCACCTACCAGCACGCATTCGACCCGAGCGCCAGGCTCCGTCTGGTCGGCGATCTGTCCGATGTCCGTTACGTCGACCAGGTAGAGGCGATTGCCGAGCAGCTCAACGTCTCCGACAAGGTGTTCTTCACCGGGAAGGTGTCCGATCGGGGACTCCAGTCCGCCTTCGCCGGGGCCGGTGTGTTCGTCTCGCTGAGCGAGCACGAAGGATTCGGCGTCCCGATCCTCGAGGCCATGGCCGCCAGGATCCCTGTGGTGGCATTCGGGTCGACTGCCGTGCCCGAGACGATGGGTGGGGCCGGCATCGTGCTGGAGACCCAGGACCCCGCAACCGTGGCCGCAACCGTCAAGGCCCTCTTCGACGACGAAGGGCTTCGCCATCGCCTGGTAGAGCGCCAGCTCGAGCGTGTCGCCCAGGTCGGTCGTTTCGACGTGGAACGTGCGCTGCAACGGATAGTGGATCGCGTCGAAGGTGCCGTACATCCACTCGAAGTCCAGGTGCAAGGTCCCTTTGAGACGAGCTACAGCCTGGCCGCCATGAATAGACGCCTGGCCGAGGGACTGGCCGAGACACCGGACATCTCCGTCTCGATCTATGCCACCGAGGGCCCCGGCGACTACGTGCCCGCACAAGCGGACCTCGATCGGTTCCCCGTTGCCGCTGACCTCTATCGCCGGTCCTCCGAGGTTCCCTATCCCGACGTGGTGATCCGCCAGATGTGGCCTCCCCGGCTTCACGACTCGCCCGGCGCTGTCACCTGCCAGTACTTCGGCTGGGAGGAGAGCAGGATCCCCAAGTGGATGGCCGACGACTTCAACCGCCATCTCGATGGCATCGGCGCCATGTCCCGATTCGTTCGTGACGTACTTCTCGACTCGGGTGTCGACGTCCCCATCGCGGTCGTGGGGAACGGGGTGGATCGACCCGATCCCGACGCGACGATCGACGCACCAGAGCTCCTCCACCCGCGTGGGTTCACGTTCCTCCACATCAGTTCGGCCTTTCCCCGCAAGGGAGTCGATGTGCTGCTCGATGCCTTCTTCGAGACGTTTGACGGTACGGATGACGTGACGCTGGTACTCAAGACCTTCCCGAACCCCCACAACCAGGTGGCCCAGACCCTGGAGCGCCTCCGTTCCGGTCATGCCAATCCACCCGACGTACGGTGGATCGATCGGGATCTCGACGAGCGGGAGATGCACGGGCTGTACAACCTTGCCGACGCGTTCGTGCACCCGGCCCGAGGTGAGGGATTCGGCCTGCCGGTCGCCGAGGCCATGCTGGCTGGGATACCGGTGATCAGCGTCGCTTATTCGGGCCTCGCCGACTTCGTGACCGAAGACACGGCGCTGTGCATCCCGTTCACACTCCAGCCCGCCCAGACACATTTCGACATCCCCCGCTCGGTATGGGCCGAGCCGGACCGGGTCGCGTTGGGGTCGGCCATGGCCGGGCTGGTCTCCGACCCGGCTTCCCCGGCGGTCGCCGGGCGGGTTGCGGCCGCCCGCCAGCTGATCGCAACTGAATACTCGTGGGATGCCGCCGTCAGTCGGTGGAAAGCGTTCCTGGTCGACGTGGTCGAGGGAGCCCGACCGATCGACGTGGCGATGGTCACCACGTGGAACTCGCGCTGTGGAATTGCGGAGAACACCCGCTACCTCGTCGAGCGCTCGTCGGGCGCTGTGTCGTTCGAGCTGTTCGCCGACAGGGGCGCCGAGCTCATCGATCCGACGGCGGAGGCCGGAGTGATCAGAACGTGGCACGATCGGTGGTCGCCGGACCTCGACGAGCTGGAGGCGGCACTGGCACTGTCGGATGCCGAGGTCCTGCACATCCAGTTCAATTTCGGTTTCTTCGAGTTCGGCCACCTGGCCGAAGTCATCGAGCGGCAACTCGAACGCCGCGGCGTGGTGCTCACGATGCATCGGACCCTCGACTACGACGACCGGGGCGAGCTGCTCACGCTCCGCCAGATTCAGCCCACCCTGGCCCGGGTCGACCGCCTGATCGTCCACCAGGAGACCGACCAGCTGTACCTGGCGGAGATGGGCCTGGTGGACAACGTCAGCCTCGTCCCCCTCGGCGCCTCCGCCGCTCCGGACGCCAGAATCGAAGACGTACGGAACGGGCTCGGATTGGGCGATCGTCCGATCGTCGGCACGTTCGGGTTCCTGCTCCCCCACAAGGGGACGCTCGACCTGGTCCAGGCGGTGGACGAGTTGCGGGATACGTTCCCGGACATCCTCCTGCTCGCCCTCTGCGCCCGATACCCCCATGTCGAGTCGAAGGACTATGAGGACGAGATCCGCAAGCTGGTGGCGGATCGGGGGATGGAGGACAACGTCATGCTCCTCACCGAGTACCTTCCCGACGAGACGGCGCGGATGCTCCTGGTCACCTCCGACGTGATCGTCCTCCCGTATCGCGACACCGGGGAGTCCTCGAGCGCCGCGCTGCGATTCGTCCTGCCGCTCGGACGTCCCGTCGTCGTGACCGATCAGCGCCTGTTCGACGACGCCGCCGACTCGTTGTTGGTGGTGAAGTCGAACGATGTGTCCGGGATCGCTGATGGTGTTCGCCGGGTGCTGACCGACCCCGAATCTGGGCCAGGACCTCGCCGAACGGGCCGAACAGCGATCGAACCGGTTCCGATGGGAACGGGTTGTGGCCGATCATCGTCGTATCTATGTCGAGGCGCGCCAGTCCGCCCGTCAGCGTCTGGTCGACCGGCCGCCTGCAGGCGGCCACCCAGATGGCCGAGGAACCGGTCAGGATCTGATCGGTGGCAGCCGGCGGCGTCTGGGGAGGTCCTCGAGCTGGATGGCGAGGTGCAGATCGAGATCGACCCGGATGCGCACACTGTTCCCGTGGGTGCACGGGTGATGGTGCGGTTCGACGAGGGTCGATCTGGGCCTCCGCTCCCGGGCTCAGTTGCAAGTCGAGTGAAGGACCGCATTCGAAGGTGCCCCGGAGGCATGCCATGACATACGATTCGAACGTGGACTCCCCGTTCTCCTTCGCAGTCGGCCGATGCCGTCCGGGCCACGGGTGCCAGCATGACCCCGAGCCTGCGCAGTCCACAGGTCCGGTCGCTGGAACTCACCGGCCGGCGGGTCCGACTGGCCACGTTGGTCGAGTCCGATTACCCGGCGTGGCTGGAGGTCCGCAACCGCTGCCGCGACTGGTTGGTTCCGTGGGAGCCCCGGTCCAAGGGCGCCCCCCTTCCGGCTGAGGACCAGTCGAGCTTCAGTGCCCGCTGTGCCATGCGCGAGCGCGAGCGCCAGCTCGGTTCCGGCTTCGGATTCGGGATCTTCTACGAGGGGCGGTTCGCCGGGGAGGTCACCCTTTCGTCCATCCAGCGGGGTCCATTCCAGAACGGAGCCATCGGCTACTGGATCGACAAGGATGTGGCCGGTCAGGGCCTGACCCCGGAGGCGGTGGTCGTGGTGTTGAAGTTCGCCTTCGAGACCCTGCGCCTCCACCGTGTGGAGGTCGCCATCATCCCCCGGAACATGGCCAGTCGCCGGGTCACCGAGAAGCTCCGCCTTCGCGACGAGGGCACGGCACTGGGCTTCCTGGAGATCAACGGTCAGTGGGAAGACCACGTGCGCTACGCCATGACCGCCGAGGAGTGGGCGGACCGGGCAGCCGAACTCGCGGGCGGACTGGCTGGAGCCGGCTCGGGCAGGCTGACGCCCGCTCACGACCCGGTCAGGAGTCGATGCCCCGGACCACGGTCGGCGAATGCCGGAAGAACTGCTCGACGTCACGCTCGTAGCGGTATTCCGGGGTCGATGAGCCGGTCGCCCGGCGCAGATTGTTGGCCCGGGCGAAGCTGGTGACGGTGCCGGCGCTGGTATAGCGGTACTCGAACCCGGCCTCGCGCAGCCTGGTGGTGTCCACCCCTCGGCCGAACCTGGCCAGGCTCTCCATCTCGGGGGGGAACCGGATGGCCCCGATGCGCTCGAGCGGAGCGGCGAACAGGCGTGGCTTGATCGGGGGAAGGGGCAGGAGGTGGGCGCTGCCGATCGAGGCGACCTCGCTCCAGGGGAGCTTGCCTTCGCCGGCCACGTTGAACACCCCGGGGACCCGGTGAGCGGTGACGAACTCGAGGGCCCGGACCACGTCGTCCTCCTCGACGAACTGGACGAGCGGGTCGAATCCGGCGATGCAGGGCAGTAGCCGGCGCCGGAGGTCGTAGCTGATCGGCGTGATGATGTCGGTGCCGAGGACATTGGCGAAGCGCAGGACGGTCACGTCGAGGTGGGGGTTGTCGTCGGTGAAGTCACGGACCAGTGACTCGACCTCGAGGAGCGAGCGCTCCAGCCGGGTCCGCACCGGTCCGTTGCGGGTGTCCTCCTCGCGGAACCAGGTGGGGTCCTTGTCGGCGGAACCGTAGACGTGGGTGGAGGACTTGACGATGACCTTGCGCACCGAGGTGCCGCTGGCACCCGCGGCCGCCAGGAGATTGAGCGTGCCGATCACGTTGATCTCGTGGAGGAGCCGGCTCGGTACGGCCACCGAGTTGGTCTCGAGGAACGTGTGCACGATGGTGTCGACCTTGGTGGCCCGCACGATGCGGCTCAGGATCGAGTACTTCTGATCGGAGCGGACGAACTCGGTGCGCTCGAGCGGGACCTTCGGGTCGCTGGTGCCCAGCCCGAGGATCATCTCCACGTCCGGCTTGGCTTCGAGCGCCTGAGCCATCCGGCCGCCCCAGAAGGTGTCGAGTCCGGTGATCAGTACGCGGTGTCCCACCGGCTCACCCGAACCAGACGCTGCGACGCTCGCGCAGCATGTCGTGAAGCGTGTCCTGCAGCGTGGCCCGGATGCGTTCCGCTTCGTCCATCACCCGACTCCGCGAGTACCGGTCCTGGCCCGGTTCGACGTCGAAGTAGATCGGGTCGAGGACCCGCAATTTGAACTTCGCCGGGAAGTAGGTGACGTAGCCGGCCGGACCGAGCAGGAGTGAGTTCACCGTGACCGGGAAGTACGGCAGCTTCAGCACCTTGGCCACGCCGCCGAGTCGGAAGAGGATCGGCATGGACTCCTCGGCGCCCACCACGGCGATCGGAACGATCGGGACGCCGGCCCGCATGGCAATTTCGACGAAGCCACCCCGGCCGAACCGGCGCAGCCGGTAGCGATCCGTGTACGTCTTGGAGGTCGCCTTGGTTCCTTCGGGGAACACCAGCGCCAGCTGCTGCTGGTCGTGGAGCAGTCGATAGGCGTTGTCCGGGTGGGCCGGGACGCCGCCGGTACGCGCCCACATGGTGCCGACGGCTGGGATGGTGCGGAAGAAGTAGTCGGCGAGCCCGTAGACCGGGCCGCCCGAGCTCGGTCTCGATGCCGTGCATGATCGCCGGGGCGTCGGCAGGGATGGCCCCGGCATGGTTGGCGATCAGCAGCGCCCCGCCGTCGGTCGGGATCTTCTCCAGGCCGTCCCACTCGACCCGGAACCAGTAGCGGTACACCGGGTCGTACAGCCGTCGGACGATGGAGCGGATGTGCTCGCTGCGACCCCACTCGTCCACGTCGGATCGGCGTGCCGCGTCGACGGTCGGCGGGTCCACTTCGGGTCGCCGGGTGGCGACCGGAAGGTAGGAGACCGAGCCACCGGACGGCTCGACCGGGGCGGCGGCATCGGTCGTGGACGCCACGGCCTGGTCGACGATGGCATCGATGAAGTCGCGATCGTCAGGATGTCCGGTCGACCGGGCCGATTCCGCAGGCCCCATCCGGTCGGAGTCCCGTGCGGTCGGGAGTCTCCATGCGGTCGGGAGTCTCCAGTGCGGTCGGGAGTCTCCATGCGGTCGTCGCTCACCTCGAGGATCGTACCCCGGCGGTGCGTGGGCGGGATTTACGTTCCGACGGTGGGAGCGGGCGGTCCGTCGAGACGACCGGACAGTGGCCCGAACGCCACCAGTCTGTCGAGCGACAGCGCCCGTCGGGTCACTTCGAGTGGCGCCAGTCCGTCGCGGAGGGCGGCGAAGGCCCGGGCGACATCGGCCGGTGCGACCAAGGCGAGCAGAGCGGTCACGGCCGGGCCGGCGGCCACTACCGGTATCGGGCAGCCCTCCAGGACGTCGAGGAGTATGCCGGACACACGGTCGGCCAGGTCCCGGTCGACCGGTGGTCCACCGGACGGTGGGCGCACCGAGATGGTCGGCACCGGCGGCCCGGCCGAGCAGGCCCCGGCGCGACCGGTAGACGTCGGCGATCATGGCGAACGAGTCGTGCAGCGGGTGGACGGTGCTGCCCTCGACGTGCTTCCAATGGACCGGGACCTCGGTGATGGTCAATCCCAGCCGCCGGGCCCGGGCCAGGATCTCGACATCGAAGGCGAAGCGGTCGATCCGGACCAGGTGGAAGAGCAGGCGGGCCACCGGCGTCCGGAAGGCCTTGAACCCGCACTGGGTGTCCTTCAGGCCGAGGCCGGTCCCCGTTGTCACCAACTCGTTGAACAGCCGACCGGTGAGCGTGCGGAGCACGTAGGACGTCTCGACCATCGAGTCAGGGAGTGCTCGGCACCCGATGGCCACGTCGTGGCTCTCCAGACCATCGAGTAGCAGCGGCACGGCCAGCGGGTCGATCGCCATGTCGGCGTCCATGTAGGCGGTATAGGGCGAACGGGACACGGCCACCCCGGCCCGCACCGCGGCCCCTTTGCCCTGGTTTGCGGGAAGGCGGATGACCCGGTGGTGGGGGAGTGGCGCCAGCAGCTTCTCGGCGGTCGTCCCCGTACCGTCGGTGCTCCCGTCGTCGATGACGATCAGTTCCGTCCGTTCGAGGTCGATGGCGCCCGCGGAGACGGCTGCGTCGAACCGCCGCATGCCTGCCCCGAGCCGGCGCGCCTCGTTGTACGCGGGGACGACGATGGTCAGCCGGAGCGTCATCGGGCGCGGACGTGGACCGGGTCAGGGACGGGAGGCACCGACCAACCCGTAGTACCAGAGGGGATCGAATGTGACCACGGTGCCGGTGTGGGCGGCCTGGATGATGGTGTCAACCCCATAGGCGGTCGACATGCCGTCGAGCGTGGGGCCGACGTACATCACGACGTGGTCGATGCCGGACCCGTCGAGGTCGTAGAAGAGCAGGTCACCCGGCTGCAAGGCGGTGAGGCTGACGTGGGGGAAATCGTCATACTGCAGTTCGGCGGAGTGGGGCAGCGATACGCCGGCACTGGCCCAGGCGAGCATGGTCAGTCCCGAGCAGTCGACGCCGGCCGAGCTGGCGCCACCCCACTGGTAGGGGACGCCGAGGTAGTTCATGGCCTCGTGCACCGCAGCCAGCCCGGCGGCATTGGAGCCGCTCGTCCCTACGGTGACCCCGCCACCCGATCCCGGGGTGGTGGTGGTCGTCGTGTCCGCCCGACGAGCCCCCGATGACGAACTGCCGCCACCGGCGCTGTCTGGCGGCCTGATTGGCGGAGGTGTTGGCGTTCGTGGCCGCCGCGCTGCCCCCGCTGACCGTGCTGGCCACCTGCGCGGCCTGGGAGGCCTGGTCGGCGGCGGCCTGGCGGCTGGCGTCGGTGGTGGCGCTCGCTGCGGCGGCGGCGGCCGCCGCGGCCTGGGCCGCAGCCTGCTGGGCGATCTCCTGGGCCAGGGATCCCTGCACCTGGTTGAGGGTGGCCTGGGATTGCGCAGCGGCGGCGCTGGCCTGCTGGGCGGACTGGGTGGCCGTCTGGGCCTGGACCACCTGGCTCTGCTCCTCGGACTGGAGCTTGGTCTCGGTGGCGGACAGTTGGCGCTGGCCGGACTGGACCCGACGGACCTCCAGGGCGAGATTGCCGATGTCGAGGTGCTGGTAGAGGGAAGTGGTCTGAGAGCTGCCCGTCGGTGCGGCAAACAGCTGGGACACCGCTTCGGACGACGTGCCGCTCATGTAGGTCTCGAGCACGTCCCGGCGCAGGACTGTCCGTGCCGCGTCCAGCTTGGCCCGCTGGATCCGCAGCGAAGCGGTGGTGGAGGAGAGGGCGGCCTTGGTGGCGTCGAGCTGCACTTCGGCCCGGTCGTAATCCTCGGATGCCGTGCCCAACGTGGCCTGCTCCTGGGCGATCTGGGTTTCGAGAGTCGTGACCTCTGACTCGCCTGCGCTGATCTGGCTCTGGCCGGGCAATGTGGTCGTGGTGGATGTCGTCGCGTCGGAGGCCGAGGAGCCCGATCCGGCCGCTGCCGCCGATCCGCCCGATGCCAGCGGAGCAAGGAACAGGGCGACGAACAATCCAGTAGACAGCAGGGTGCGCGATGACATTGGCCCGGCGACGTGGCGTGCGCACCGAACCGACCAGGTCTTGCCCGGGCAGGCCCGTAACCGGAGCGCGCCGCTCACTGGCGTGTGTAAGGGGGCTCAACGATGCCACCTGCGAACGGTACCGCCCGGGACGGGTGGAGACAATGGCGGGGCACCGAAAAAAGAGCAGTTCATCAGGGAATTCCTCACAGGTGACCCGCAGGTTGCCGCAGGGTGTCGAAATGGTGTCATGCGTTGTCTGCCGTGCTGCGACCGCCCGGAGGGGTCGGACACACTTGCTCCTGGTTAAGTTGCCAGAGACATCGGCACGATCGTCGACAAACTGGAGGGCGCTGTGGAGCACGGGGTGGTCGAGGTTCGTGGCGGGCGAATCCGAGGCGTCGAACGCGACGGAGTGTGGACGTTCTCGGGGGTGCCGTTCGCCGGATCCGCGGCCGGAGCTGGGCGTTGGCGTCCTCCGACACCCCCCGAGTCATGGACAGGAGTCCGCAGCTGCGATCGGTTCGGACCGATCGCCCCGCAGTCCGTCGGGATGCTCGAGCAGGCGCTCGGGGGTACTCCCCAGGTGCAGGACGAGGACTGCCTCAACCTCAACATCTGGACCCCCGGACTCGACGGCGGGCGCCGGCCGGTCATGGTATGGATCCACGGCGGCTCGTTCATGACCGGCTCGGGGTCGGGCGGACTCTACCGGGGCGGCCTGTTGGCCCGCGAGGACGACGTCGTCGTTGTCACCATCAACTACCGGCTCGGATTGCTCGGGTTCCTCAGCCATCCCACCTTCGTCGAGCCGGGTGGAACATGGCTCGACGGGCAAGCATGGACCGGCAACGGCAATTGGGGCCTGGCCGATCAGGTGGCCGCCCTGGCGTGGGTCCGCGATCACATCGCCGACTTCGGCGGCGACCCCGGAAACGTCACACTCTTCGGCGAGTCGGCTGGCGGGATGAGTGTGGCCGTCGCTCCTGTCCGCGCCCGCCGCCGCCGGACTGTTCCACCGGGCCATCGTGGAGAGCGGGCCGCCCGTACACGACAACCGGCGACATGGCTGCCGAGCGAACCGAGCGGATAGCCGCCCACATCGGCGTGGCCTGCACCCGGTCCGCTCTTGGACAAGTGACGGCTGACCAACTGGTGACAGCGGCTGCCGAGTTCGCCGAGGTGGATGGCGGCAGTTCTGCCGGACTTCTCATGACCCCGGTAGTGGACGGCGGGCTCCTGTCCCGGCCTCCGCTCGACGCCGTGGCCATGGGGAGCGCGGCCGACGTCCCGCTGCTGATCGGGACCACCCGGGACGAATCGGCACTCTTCGCCCTCGGTAGCCCGAAGCTCATGGCGCTCGATGACGGCGGACTCCGTCGCTGGATGCGGCGGGTCAGTCCGGACCCGGCATCGGTGGACGGGGTGATCGCCGCCGTCCGGTCGGCGCGGGCGGGGCGTGGCGAGTTGACCGGGCCGCGCGACCTGTGGACGGCGATCGCCACCGAGTTCGTGTTCCGGGTGGGTAGCGTCCGGTTCGCCGACGCCCACGCTGCGGCTGCCGATCCTGGTGTCGGCACCTATACCTACCTGTTCACCTGGGAGTCCCCGGCGTTCGACGGAGCGCTCGGCTCGTGCCACGCCCTCGAGATCCCGTTCGTCTTCGGGACCGTACAGAACCCGATGGTGCAGGGGTTCTCGGGCGGCGGCGAGGACGCCTTCGAGTTGTCCGCGGCGATGCGGGGATCCTGGACGTCGTTCGCCCGGACGGGCGTGCCCTCGTGCGCTCTGCCAGGGGTTGGGTCGGTGCCCTGGCCGCAGTGGGATCCGGACCGTCGGCCGACGACGGTGCTCGGGCCGTGGCCGAATGCGGTCGGCATGGTTCACCAGGTCGACTCGCCGCGGGAGGCGGAACTGTTGGCGGTCGACGCCGTCGCCGGGGATCATCTCGGCCACCGAAAGGGCTGACCAGTGGATTGACCGCGACGGTCAGCCGAGCGGGTCAGCCCGATGGATGAACAGGTCCGTCGACGCTATGAGGCGGTGACTGCCGGGGATGGCGACCTACAGTCTGGGAGTCCACGGGGACGTAGCCCAACTGGCAGAGGCAGGGCGCTTAAACCGCCCCAAGTGAGGGTTCGAATCCCTCCGTCCCCACGTTTCGCGCTGAACCCATTCAGTGGACCACATTTCAAGGCCACCGGTCACAACACTGAAAACGACGGCACCGTTCCTGTGGCCAAAGCCTGCTGAAGACAGCATCGCCGAGGTCACTCGGGTGGGGGCCTCATCGGCTTCCGTCAATGCCGCGACGGACAACCACTAGCTTGAGCGCATGAAGAATGTTGAGCGCATGACCCGGATTCGGGAAGGAGGCTGGGAACACGTCATCTCGGCATTGCGCCAGCGGACAAAGTGGCTCGTATACCGGACGCCGTTGATCAGGGATCTCTACTTTGGAATGAAGCAAGTCGCATTTCAGATTCCAATTGTCGGCGACCTCTTCGACTACCGGTATCGCTATATGTTCTCGCCGGCACAGCTCGCATTCTTCTGTGAGCAGATCACCGATGTTGCTGAAGTCCCTGGTTCGATCCTAGAAGTGGGTTGTGCGTGGGGAAGGACGACCGTGTTTCTCAATCGTCACATCGACTCACTCGGCTTGGGTGTCGATTACTACGCAATTGACACCTTCAGTGGCTTCACCAGCCGTGACCTCGAAAGCGAGCATGAGCTGGGGCGTGACTCGTTGTACTACTCAGTGTTTCGTGGCAACAGCAAAGCCAGGTTCGATCGGACCATGCGGCGGAACGGCGTCAAGCGGGTCACGTCCTTCCAGGCGGATGCCACCACATTTGACTACGAGAAGATCTCGCCATTTCGGATGGTACTGATCGACGTCGACCTGCACCGGCCAGTTCTGTTGGCCCTCGATGCCATCTACGACCTCGTGTCTCCGGGCGGAGTCATCGTCATCGATGACTGCAAGCAGGGTGGCATATGGGAGGGCGCTTATGGGGCCTTCATGGAATTCACGAAGACCAAGGGCTTGGAGCCGGTCATCATGAGCGACAAGCTGGGAGTGATCATCAAGCCGCGGTTCTGACAATCCAGCGTGCGCACACGAACCTGCATCTGGGCGACGGAAGGCCCTGGCCGAATCGGACGAGCGATGACGATGCTCATGGTGCCGTCACGTCGATGAGTCCGGCCAGTATGTCCGCGACCTCGGTCCGGGCGGTGTAGTCAGGCTGGACATCTACGAAGCGGACCGTGCGGTCCTTGTCCACGATGAGCACGGTGGGCCTCGGAAGCTGAGTGGATCCCTCCGCATTCACCTGCGCCAGGTCGAGCCCCAGCTTGCGTTGGGCTTCGAGCACTTCCCCGGACTGTTGGAAGACGATGCCGATGGACCGAGCCACGCGGTTGCCCGGGTCGGAGAGCACCGTGAAGTCGAGCTCCGCCTTCTCCACCGTGGAGAGTGACTGATCAGGGGACTGGGGGCTGATCGCCACCAACTGGGCCCCAAAGGCAGCCAGCTCGGGCAACAGCTCACGTTGGTAGGTCCGAGTGCGAGGTTGCAGTACGGGCACCAGCCACCCCGGTAGAACACGACGACCACCGGACCCTCCTCGACGAGTTGGTCCAGCCCGACCGGCGTCCCACGTGGCATCGCTCAGGGTGAACGAATCCAGGCGGTCACCGACCTTGATCGTGTCTGTCGGGATCCCCTGGTCCACAAGGTCCCGGATGCTCCGGTCGAAGGCCTCGACCACGTCGGCCGGCAGTCGTTCTGCGGCGCCGCCTTGAGCTGTTGGGACTGCTCATGGATGGTGACGGTCATCGGTCCTCCCGGAGTTGGCTTCGTGGGTGGTACTGGACCAGCTGGTCCATTCCCATCCGAGCACGCGTAAGACTGGACTGTCAAGTCCATAAACGAGATACTTGTGGCATGGGGCAGCACCGACCACCGCAAAGGGACGCCAGACCCGAAAGCGCATCGTCACCGCCGCCGCCGACGTGGTGGCGGAGAAGGGCGCACTCGGGGCCAGCTTGGATGACGTGGGTGCCCGGGCGTCCGCATCCCGCAGCCAGCTCTACCACTACTTCGACGACAAGGCCGATCTTTTGCGATCTGTCGCCGGATGCAACAAATGACGCCGTCCTCGACGGCCAATGCGATCTCTTCGCCGGGCTCGACTCATGGGCCGGCCTGGTGCGATGGACCGACGCTCTGGTCGACCTCCAGGTGCAACTTGACGGGCGTGGCGGTTGTCCAATCGCCAATCTGCTGGCACAGGTCGGCGAACGCGATGACAGATATTCGGTCGTGCTGGCTTCCGGGTTCGATCGTTGGGAGGCCTCCGATCCGATCCGGTCTGCTCGCCATGGTCGCCGTGGCGAGCTTCGATCCGGACTGCGATGCCGATTGGTTGGCCGCCTCCACCCTGGCCAGCCTGCAAGGCGGCCTCGCCCTCACCCAGGCCAGGCGTGACCCCCTGGCCCTTCGTTGGGCGCTCGACGGTGCACTCGCCTTGATCGGCACATTCCGATCAGACCTTTGAGCTTTACCATTTCCAGGTCTCGCTCCGATCGGCGATATCCGTTGCCGGAGGATGCTCAGAAAGGAGCCGAACGATCATGATGCACATCCGATTGGGAGACCTCGAGGTGGCCCGCATCGGCCTCGGGACGATGGGCATGTCCACCGCCTACACCGGAGCCGGCGAGGACGACGCCGAGTCCATCCGCACCATCCACCGGGCGCTCGAGCTCGGGGTGACCCTGATCGACACGGCGGAGATCTACGGGCCGTATCGAAACGAAGAACTCGTCGGCCAGGCCATCAGCGGCCGGCGCGACCAGGTTGTCCTTGCCACCAAGTTCGGGATGGTCTCCCATGCGGGTGATGGACCCGGCAACCTCGACAGCTCACCGGCGAACATCCGCACCGCCCTCGAGGGCTCGTTGCAGAGGCTCGGCGTCGACCACATCGACCTCTACTACCAGCACCGGGTCGACCCGAAGGTGCCCATCGAGGAAACCGTGGGGGCGCTCGCCGAGCTGGTTGCCGAAGGGAAGATCCGCCACATCGGGCTTTCCGAGGCCGGCCCGGACACCATCCGTCGAGCCCACGCCATCCATCCGATCACGGCGCTGCAGACCGAGTACTCACTGTGGACACGGGACCCTGAAGGCGAGGGCACTCCCCGTCCTGCGGGAGTTGGGCATCGGGCTGGTGGCCTATTCGCCCTCTGGGCCGGGGGATGCTGACCGGGACGGTCCGGTCGACGACTGACCTGGCCGATTCGGACTTCCGCAGGAAGAACCCGCGCTTCACCGGAGCAGAACTTCCAGCACAATCTGTCCAGCGCCGAAGAGGTTCGATCCATCGCCGAGGAGGTCGGATGCACGCCGGGCCAGGTCTCCCTGGCGTGGTTACTGGCCCAGGGCGACGACATCGTCCCGATCCCCGGCACCAAGCGGGTATCCCGGGTCGAGGAGAACGTCGGTGCGGAGGACGTCCAACTCACTCCGGAGCAACTCGACCGCCTGGGGGCGATCACCCCACCAGCCGGCGACCATCACAACGCCGAGCAGATGCGGCTGATTGAGCGCTGACCAGACGATCGGTCGACGTCGGCGGTGTTCCGACACTTGATTGGACCACTCTGCCCGTCGGCTCAGGCCCGAAGCCTGGAGCCGACGGACAGAAAGTGGGAGCGGATCTTTTCGGAAGTCAGCTGGCGGGCTGGTAGTTGAATTCGATCGACCTGGCTACCGACGTGGCTCTGTCCGGAAGCGTTGGTCACACTCACATCCACGGTCCCTGCACCGGCAGGGGACACGGCCGTGATCGACTTCTTGTCTTTTGCCACCGTGTAGCTGGTCGCAGGTGTCGAACCGAAGTCCACCGCCGACAACCTTGCTGAATCGCTTCCCGCTGATGGTCACCGTGGTGCCACCGGTCGCGGGTCCGAAATCGGGTGCGACCGACGTCACAATCGGGACATCCAACGAATAGTTGTAGATGTCCACTGGATCAGCGGGAGTCGTACCGGTCGTAGAGGTGACGGAAATTGCCACCTTTCCTGCCGACTCCGCCGGCGAGATGGCGACGATCTCCTGGTCGGATTCAAAGGTAATGCTCGTGGCCGCAACCGATCCGAAAGACACCGCGGTGACCCCGGTGAATCCGGCCCCCGTGATGGTCACGCGGTTGCCACCGAGCGTGCTACCGCCGCCGGGATTGATCTTCTGGATCGATGGCGTCGTGACGTAGGTGAATTCGTCGGCGACCACCGGGAGACTCGTGCCGGACGCATTGGTGACCGTGATGTCCACGGTACCGGTTCCAGCAGGAGATTCGGCGCGAACCGAGTTCTGGGACACCGGCGTGACCAGAGGAGACGGCGTGCCGCCGAACGCGACGCCGGTGACTCCTCCGAGGTTCTTCCCGTTGATCACGACCGTCGTGCCACCGGCGACCGGACCATATTCGGGGGATATTGATCTGACGGTCGGGGCCAAGGACCTCGTGGCGGATGCCACCCCCGCGGTACCGATGGTGCCGACACCGAGCACCGCCAGTCCGACTGCCATGACGAGTGCTGCTCGCTTCCCTATGGACATTCTTTCTCCTTTGTTATGCGAACCTCGGCAACTCCGGTCACTGGGTCGGGTCCGACCGGAATCCACGGGCGCCGCCCAACCAGGCGCACAACATAGAACGACCGATGGACTCGAATCGTTTCAGTTCGTCGAATGCACGATGAGGGATCGTCACCTATCCCGTTCGGCGCTCGGTCATTGTCGGCAAAGGTTCCGTGGGTGCAGTCGCATCAGGTAGGTGAGCGACCACTTTTCGTGGTGCTCTTGGACCCAGGTGTCAGTTCTGTGAATTCCGCTGAACGCGATGGCGACGGGCCGCGAGGACCTCATGGACTCGCCACGCCGATCTTCGCCACGCCGATCTTCGTGTCGCAGATCTGTGGCTCCGGGCGAAACCGGCCGCAACCCCGGTGGATGGTCAGGCGGCGCGGTTCTCCAGACGGAGCGCCGAGGCGAAGGCCGTCACGACCTCGTCCTTGCTCCACGGCTCCGGGGACATGGTGATGAAGTAGTCGGCGAGCGCCAGGTCGGCGAGCTGGTCGAGGTCGTCCTCGGTGAAGTCGAGGCTCGACAGGACCGGGAAGTCCAGCTCGGCCAGAGATGCGCCGCACGGCCCGCACGGCCCTGCTCCCGTCCCCTGATCCGTCGTCCGGCTCGCCCATGGCGTCGGCCACCCGCTCGAGCAGACCGGGCACGTGGGCGCGCTCACGCTCCAACGTCTCGGCCAGGACGAGGCCGATGGTAAGGCCGTGGGGGACGTGGCGGATCCCGCCGATGGCCTGGCCGAGAGAGTGCTCCGCGGTGCAGTCGGAGATGTTCATGGCCAGTCCGGCCATCATCGACCCGCAGGACATTCCCTCCCGGGCCCGGGCATCATCGCCGTCCCGGTAGGCGGCCACCAGCGCGGGCGTCATCATCCGGATGGCTTCGAGCGCGATGCCGTCGCCGATGGGGGTGCGCACTTTGGCCACGACAGCCGCGATGGCCTGGGCGAGGGCGTCGATCCCGGTGTTGGCCGTCATGGTGGGCGGCATGGAGTGGGTGAGGAGTGGGTCGACCAACGCGTACTGGGCGCGGAGGTTGGCGTTGGCGATGCCGTTCTTGCGGCCGGCTTCGGGGTCGGACACCACGGAGCCACCGGACACCTCGGAGCCGGTCCCGGCACTGGTGGGCACGGCCACGAGCGCCACCTCGGGAACCGGGAAGCCCGGCTGTGTGGTCAGGAACTCGGCGAAGGTCAGGCCGAGCTGTCCGCACAGGCGGGCCGCTTTGGCCGTGTCGATCACCGACCCTCCGCCGATGGCCACCAGCGCGGTCGCCCCTGAGGCCACCAGCGCGCGCGGTGGCGGCATCCACCATGGCGATGGTCGGTTCGGCCGCCGGTTTGTCGAACCGGGTGACGGCGAGTCCGCGTCCGGTCGATGAGATCGTCGAGCAGCTTGGCGACGGCGGGATTGTGCTGCTCGATCCCCTCGTCGACCATCAGGAACACCCGGGTGGCACCGAGCTCGACGAGCACATCGGGGAGGGTGTCGGCCACGCCAGGGCCGAAGCGGACCTTTACCGGCAGGTGGTTGCCGAAGGCGGGGATGTCGTACATGGGGGCTCCGTGGCTCGTGGTCGGATGCACCGTCGACCCGGACGGTGGGCACTTCGCAGGATGGCCTCTCGCGAAGTGGTGCCGCAAGCCGGACTCCGCCTCGCCAGCCGACCGGACGATCGTTCGATGGATAGCGTGGAGCGCAAGGGCGGTCGCCGACGTACGGCGATCGCCTCCGCCAAGGGAGGGAACCCGATGACCACGTCCCCGGAACGGCTGGTCGAGCCGTCCACCCCCGAGACGCCTCGGCGGGACCCGGCCTCCGGCCTCGGAGTGCGGCGGATGACCCTGGAACCCTGGGGAGTCACGGTCGGCCCGGTCTCCCACCTGGCCGCCGAGCGCGACCGGCTGTCCCGACTGCGATTCGATCAGTTCCGACGTTCGCCAAGTCGGCGCCACCATCGGGGCCGAGGTCGACGGTATCGACCTCGGTGGTCCCCTCGACGATGAGATCATCGATGAGCTCACCCGGTGCCTCCATGAGTTCAAGGTGCTGTTCTTCAGGGATCAGCCGTTGACTCCGGCCCAGCATGTCTCCTTCGCCCAGCGGTTCGGCGAGTCTCGAGGTCCACCCGTTCATCCCGGCAAATCCCGACCAGCCCGAACTCGTCCGCTTCGAAAAAGAGGCCACGGTGGGGGGCTACGAGAATGGGTGGCACTCCGATGTGTCGTGGCGCGAGTTCCCGTCCATGGGGGCCGTGCTCCATGCCGTCGAGGTACCACCGGTCGGTGGAGACACCCTGTTCGCCGACATGTGCGCCGCCTACGACGGGCTCGATGAGGAACTCAGAACCCGTATCGACGGATTGCAGGCCATCCACGACTACTCGAAGGTCTTCGGTCACGCGGTCAAGGCTGAAGACAGGGTGGCGATGCGGGCGCAGTTTCCGCCGGTGGAGCACCCGGTGGTCCGGGTCCACCCTGTTACCGGTCGCCGCATCCTCTATGTCAACCGGTTCTTCACCGATCACATCGTCGGACTGGACCGGGACGAGAGCGACCGATTGATCGGCCACCTCGCGGCCCAGGCTGAGACTGTCGAGTATCAATGCCGGTTCGCCTGGAGCGAGCACTCGGTCGTCTTCTGGGACAACCGGGCCGTGCAGCACTACGCCGCCAGTGACTACTGGCCCCAGCGCAGGGTGATGGAGCGGGCCAGCATCGTGGGGGAGCGCCCCGAGGGCTGACGCCAGGCGCGGTGCTGCCCCGGTCAGCTGGCCAGTTCAGCCGGTCGGGCCGGTGCGCAGTCGGAACTCAGCGCCGTTCGGGTCGGTGACTGTCGCCATACGGCCGTAGGGAGTGTCGGTGGGTCCGTCGACGATCGTGCCACCGAGGCGCGCCACGTCAGCCGCGGTGGCATCCACGTCGGCCGTCTCCCAGTAGGTTGTCCAACTCCCGGTCGCGCTCTGGGCAGCCATTGAGCGTCCATCACCCCGGCCAATTGCGTGCCGCCGGAGTCGACCACGGTGGTGTAGCGGAACTCGTCGGAGTCCGATATGACCTCGGTCCGCCACTCGAACATGGTCCAGTAGAAGTCGAGCGCGGCACTGTAGGAGGGGGTATGGAGTTCGAACCACGAGGGCGCTCCCGGCTCGTCGAGCACAGTGAAGCCGGGAAAGGTGACCGGTTCCCAGATACCGAAGACCGCCCCGCTCGGGTCGGCCAGTATGGCCTGGTTCCCGAGGTCGGCCACGGCGCCGACAGCCACCCGGACCGTCCCACCGTTGGCCTTGACGGCGGCTGTCATGGCCGGATGCGTCGGCACAGGCGAGATAGATCTTCCACGAGTTGTCGGCCTGCATGTCGCCCATGTCACCCATGCCTCCGGCCACCGGGACACCCTCCCGGTGTGAACATGAAGTAACCGCCGAATTCGGGGCTCGGCTCCTGGGCCTCCCAGCCGAAGATCTCGCCGTAGAAACGACGGCTGCCGTCCACGTCGGACGTCCACAGATCGGTCCAACAGGGAGCGCCGACGGGCGGCTGGGAACGGGAGGTCATGGCATTCTCATCCTATGGCGGCGGCCGACACCGGGGTCACGAATGACGACGTGTAGGCCGAGGTATTGGGCGACGTGCAGACCGACATGTCCGGCGGGGCGGCAACCTGGGCGGATTCTGTCTCCCCCGGTGGGTAGACCCGGACCTGGGCGGCGGTTCCCTGCCCGGAGCAGGGCGGGATGCCCGGGTCGGTGACGGCGATCGACGCATAGGCGTCGCCGCCTGCTCCCACCGTCACCGTGGCCAGTGTGCCGCCCTGTTGTTGGGCGGCGGCGCCGATCTGGTTGCCGCTCGAATCGAGGAACGACACGCCGGGATAGCCGTACATCGTGCATGCGGACGTCCCCGTGTTGTGGAAGGTGAGGTTGTAGTGGGTGGCGCCGGCCGTCCCGTTGGGTGGGCCGAGGGAGAGGGCGAGCGAGCCGGTCACGCACTCGGCGATCCCCGGGGCCGTGCTCGAGGTGGTGGAGGACGTGGAGCCCGAGCCTCCGGTGCTGCCACTGCTGCTGGTGGTCGAGGTGGGCGCGTTCGTCGTGGTGGTCGACGAGGAGTTCGAGTTGCCGCAGGCGGCCAGGGCCAAGGCGACCACGCCCAGCGCCAACAGAGGGGCGATGCCGGCCCGGCGTCTGGAGTGACCCGGCCGGAGCACGTCGGCGGTGGCTGGCGAGGTGGGATCCTGGGTTGTCGTCACACCTCCATCCTCCCCCGATCCGGCGGGCGATGGGAGGACCATCTCAGTGGCGCAATCGATCGGTGGGCGGTGCCCGGCCGTCGGCCCGGGAGATGGGGGGTGTCCCGGCGTAGTCAGGCCGGGGACGAACGGGGCAGGGGCGGTCTTCCGGTGGGCGTAGGCTGGCTACGTGCTGACCCTTCATGGACCCGAGCTGTGGGCCGCCTTCGCCATCGGCGTGGTCGCAGCGGTGATCGGGTACATCCTGTCGGAGGGCGATCGCCGACGCCTGGGCCGCACTCCGTGGGGCATGCCGTCAGTCGTCTGGGCGGTGATCTGGTTCCTGAGCTGGGTGATCGGCCTCATCCTCTTTTTGTTCGCCCATCGTGCGGAGGTCCGCCGAGCTGCCCAGGCTCCCATGGCCACCGCCGACGCCTACGGCCTCCCCGTGTCCGGTATGCAGGCGCAGCGCGTCACGTCGGAAGATTTTCCGGCCTACCCGCGCCCGGCCGATGGGAGCGTGCGCCCGGTGCCCGGGCCGCCCGATCCGCCCCCAGCTCCGCCATCGTCGACCACGCCGACATCGAATGGGGCCGACCTGGCCCCGCCGTCCTGGCAGGCCGATCCCAGCGGTCGGTACCACTACCGGTGGTGGTCCGGGACGGAATGGACGTCGTATGTGGCCACCGACGGCCACGTCGTGGTCGATGCCAGCCCCGATCAGCGCATCGGGCCTTACTGACGATCGCCGGCTCCGACCGGCGAGGTCCGGGCGATCGGGTTCGGCTGAGCGAGCACAGGGGAGGGATCCTGAAATGACCGGTCTTGAGGTGGACGACGTCATCGACGAGACCGCACTGACCGCGCCGCTCCTCGAACCCGACTTCTACGCCGGCGACCCGTATCCCCTCTATGCCCGCCTCCGGTCCGAGGCACCGGTAGCCCGTAACGACACCCTCGGCCTGTGGCTGGTCAGCAGACACGCCGACGTGGTGGCGGTTTCCCGGGACCCGGGGACGTTCTGTTCGTCCAAGGGCATCATGACCTTCGAGATCGGTTCCTCGTACCCGACGCCTCCGACCATGATGCACACCGATCCGCCGGACCACACCCGATACCGGGACCTGGTCCAGCCTGGATTCCGCCCCTCGTACATGCGCGCTCTGGAAGACGGCATCCGCCAGCGGGCCCGCGCCCTGGTGGACCAGATCGAGCCCGGCGTGCCCGTGGACGTAGTCGCCGACCTGGCGGTACCGCTTCCGCTCCAGGTGATCAGCGACCTCTTGGGCGTGCCCGAGGACGAGTGGCCTCGCTTCTTCCGATGGTCCGAGGCGGTCATTCCCGGCGCTACCGACTGGCCCGAGGAGGAACGGGCGGCGCTGAGTGGGGAGATGGTGACCTATCTACTCGAGGCCGCCGCCGACCGGCGGTCCGCACCGAGGGACGACATCATCTCCGAACTCGGGGCGGCCCAAGTCGACGGCGACCGGCTCACCGATGCCGAGCTCGGGATGTTCCTGGTGCAGTTGCTGGTGGCCGGCAATGAGACGACCCGCAACATGATGTCGGGCGGTCTGATCGGCTTCGCCGGCGTCCCCGGCGAATGGCAGGGGTTGATCGCCCGTGCCGACGCCGGCGTCCCCCGGGCCTTGCCACTGGCCGTGGAGGAGATGCTCCGGTGGACGACACCGGTGGTCGGCTTCATGCGGACGACCACCCGTGAGGTTGAACTCGGCGGTCGACAGCTCGGTGCCGGCGATCCGGTGCTCATGCTCTACGCCTCGGCCAACCGTGACGAGTCCGTATTCGGCTCGACGGCGGCGGTGTTCGATTCCGCCCGAGACCCGAATCCCCACGTCGCGTTCGGATTCGGCGCACACTTCTGCATCGGAGCGGTCCTGGCCCGGGTCGAGGGGCGAATACTCCTGGAGGAGCTGTTGGCCCGGTTCGCCTCCGTCGAGCCGGCTGGACCGGTGGTCCGGACGGCGTCGCCGGTCATCGCCGGGGTGAAGGCCGCACCGGTGGTGTTCGCCGCTCGGTGACAACGGCGCCGCTGCGGCGCTGATGTAATCCGTTTGGGAAGGAGCGGCTCGAGGGGCTGCAGCTCAGGCTGCGGCGTGGACGGCGTCGAGCGTCGATACCTGGGCGTCGGTGAGCTGCAGCGTGGCCGCCTCGCAGTTCTCCTCCACGTGGTCCACCGACTTGGTCCCCGGGATCGGCAGCATCACCGGCGAATGGTGGAGCAGCCAGGCCAGCGCCACCTGGGTCGGGGTGGCCCCGGTCTCTGCCACCACGGAGCCCATCGGGGTGTCCAGGCCGGATCAGTCCGCCCGAGGCCACCGGAAACCAGGGGATGAATCCGATCCCCTCGGCCTCACAGTGGGCGAGCACATCGGCAGATGATCGGTTGGTCAGATTGAAGAGGTTCTGGACGGACACGACGGCCACGACGGCTCGGGCTGCCTCCAGCTCGGCCACCGTGACCTGGGAGAGACCCACGTGGGCCACCTTGCCCTCGGTCACCAGGTCGCGCAGGAGCCCGAACTGTTCGTCGGCCGGCACCAGGGGGTCGATCCGGTGCAGCTGGAACAGCTCGATCCGTTCGAGGCCGAGTCTGCGCAGGCTGAGCTCGCACTGCTGACGGAGGTATTCGGGCCGGCCAACCGGGAGCCACTGGCCGGGGCCCTGTCGGGTCAGTCCGGCCTTCGTGGCGATGACCAGGCCGTCAGGGTAAGGGTGCAGGGCCTCGAAAATGAGACGCTCGCTCACCTCGGGACCGTAGGAGTCGGCCGTGTCGATGAGATCGACCCCCATATCGACAGCTCGCCGCAGAACCCGGATGCACTCGTCGCGATCGGCCGGCTCGCCCCAGACCCCGCTTCCGGTGATCTGCATTGCGCCGTAACCGAGGCGATGGACGGAGGTGGCACCGGGCGCGCCACCGCCCAGGCTGAACGTGCCGCTCGAACGGACAGGCTTGGGACTGCGGGCGGCTGAGGTGGATTCAGGCATGGGCTCCTCCGGGGGATGGCAGATGGCGGGCTTACAGATGGTCGAACGGTGTTATCCGATGGCCCACGCGCGGGTGGACCTCCGGCTGGCCTCGCGGGCCGCCGGGACCGTTCTACCCGCTCCGCCCACCGGGCCGACCATCGACCCCACACCCACCGATGTCGCTCAGGTGTCCCCGCTACCTCAGCCTGCCTCCTCGACCATCGTCGACAGATCCGCCCACGACGCCGGGCCAGGATCCCCCTCCCGCGCCGGCAGTGCGGCGACCGGCTGACCTCGCTGCTTGCGCTCGGCATGGATCGTGCGCAGCACCCGCAGTCCGTCGGAGAAGGCGTGGAGGTTGCTCGCACCACTGAGGCGGCTGCGCTCGAAGCTGGGGACTTCTGCCACCCGCAACCCGGCCTTGGCGATTCGGACGTTGATGAGCGTCTCCACCTCGAATCCGTCACCCCAAAGCATCGATTCGGAGTTGACGTCACCGGGTCGTCCCGGGTCGAGTCCCATGACGTCCAGGCAGTCGTGACGGAATGCGTTATACCCGTAGCAGAGATCGGTATAACGGGTCCCGTAGAGCAGATTGACGATCCGATTGAGCCAGAAGTTGCCCATCTGGCGGAGCCGGCTGATGTCACTGCTGCCGGCTCCGGGCATGAACCTCGAACCCTTGGCGAAGTCGGCGCCCCCGGTGAGTGCGGCGACGAATCGGGGGATCTCGGCCGGGTCGGTGGAACCGTCGGCGTCGAGCATCACGATCACCTCACTGGTGGCGGCGGCGAATCCGCAAGCAAGCGCATTCCCTTTTCCCCTCCGGGTCTGGCCGATGACAACGATTCCCGGGTAGGAGGGCGCGGGCGACGGCCACAGTGTCGTCGACCGAATCGCCGTCGACCAGGATCACCTCGTCCACGCCGACCGGGATCCTGGTCAGTACCTGAGGAAGGTTGAGAGCCTCGTTTTTTGCGGGGATGACCACGCTGACGGTCGGTTCCGGCCGCCTGGAGGAGAGATCGATGAGTGGTTCCCTGTCGGTCCCGGCAGCCATCGTCCACCTCTTCTCTCGTCGCCCGCGGCTGTCGGCACCCGGGGTGAGCGCCGACAAAATGCACACCCTGAATCGGTGCGTGGGCCGTTATTCAGTTGCGATCTGGGGGCATCGGATGAGCGGGTACCCCCGATGCACGTCCCTTGGAACGAACCTACGACACCAATGTTGCCTGGGATTGTCCGGCAGATGAACATTGCATTGACAGTTCGCGGCTTTTCGGGCGCATCCGGTTCGCCCGTCGAACACCCAGCACCGACCGGGCATCGATGACAGCCAGCAGTGCACCGGTCGCCACCTCCACCGCCATGCCATGGCGCGTCTCGCGTTGGATCCCGCCATGGATCCTCTGGATGGCATCCGGAAATGGATTGACCCGCAAGAAGTGCTCGGCCGGCTTGTCGAGATCGAGGAGCACCGACCCGGCCATTGCGGCCGCGGTGGCGAAGCGACGCTTGCGGTCGGTCATCAGTAGTACACCGCCCATCACGGCGAGCCCGAGTAGGCCGTCGCGGCGGGCGATGCGGAAGAAGCGCTCCGGTCCGCCGGGGGCGATGACGTCACATCCCCAGTGGGGAACCGCGTCCATCGCCAGGTGGGATCCGATCCCGACCACGAACGCCGTGAACGGCCGGTCGGAGTACCGATTGCCGATGATTGCGCCGGCCAGCACGTGATTGGTCACGAACATCCGACCACCTTACGGTCCCGCCTCAGCGGCCGGTCGGCCACCCACCGTGAGGTCCGTCGAAGCGATCGTCCGACGCCCTGCCTGGCAGGCTGGATTATGGGGTCCAGCCGCGTCAGTGCTTCCAAAGGGGACTGTTACTCTGCCGTGATGCCCAACCGGCCTGCACGGGACCCTCGTATGGGCCCTCGGCGATGGGTACTCCTCGTCGTCGTGCTGGCGGTCATCGGGATCGGGGTATGGCTGCTCACGTCGACAGGTCACAAGTCGCTCACCACTCCGGTGACGGCTCCTCCGGCGACGCCGGTCCCGGTGACACCGCCGCCGGGGGCACTGCGCGTCGTCGGCAACCAGGTGCTGGACTCATCGGGTACCCAGTACATCCCGTACGGGTTCGTCGTCTGGTGCCTCTCCAGCCCCGACCCCAGCTGTAACCGGCCGTCCTCGGCCGATCCGAACACCGATGCGGACCGGATCCGTGCTGCCGCCACCTTCTGGCACGCCAATACCATCCGGATCCAGGTGGCGTGGCAGAACCTGTTCGTGGGCTCGAGTACGACCATCAACCAGGCGTTCCTGGGGCAGCTCGACAGTGAGGTCGCACTGGCCGGCAGCCTCCACCTCGTGTCGATCATCACGCTCCAGACCGAGCGATACGACGGCTCGATCATGCCCGACTCCCACGCCGTCAGCTTCTGGTCCGCTGTCGCCCGGCACTACGCTTCCAATCCGAACGTGATGTTCGATCTCTTCAACGAGCCCCGACTGAATGCCAAGCACTGGCCTGAGTGGTCCGAAGCGGGGATGTGGAACATTTGGCAGAAAGGAGGATCGGTCACGCTTACCGGCGACAGCACGCCCACAACGTTCGTGGGGATGCAGCAACTGGTCGATACGATCCGCGCCGCAGGTGCCTCCAACGTCATCGTGGCGGAGGGGAACCAGTCCGACCATGACCTGTCGGGCCTGCCGCAGCACACGTTGACGGGTCAGAACATCACCTATGGCATCGAACCGGACATGGGTCGCGGAGCCAGCTTCCCCTACGCCGACGACACGGAGCGCCTGTGGACGACCAATTGGGGGACGCTGTCGGCGACCTACCCCCTGATGATGGAAGGGTTTCAGGATTATCCCGGGTCGTCGGCCTGCAATCCCCGGTCCCCGCAGCTGTTCCCCCGGCTGCTGGCCTTCCTGCAGGCCGATCACCTCGGCCTCATCTTCTACTCCCTCGATCCCGGGATCGGCGTGGTGGGTAACAACCTCGAGCACCCCACATCGTTCGACGGCGTGATCAGGTTCGACTGCTCCGCCGACCTGGCGACCAACACCGCTGGCCCGGGTGCCGACCTGCTCGGGTGGTTCCAGGCGAACGCCACTCCGATCACCAGGTGACCGGGTGGGATCAGGGGATGGAATGGACGCAGCGCAACCGGCGACGATCAGGTGTGGGGCATCGTGACCGATCATCCGGCTGAGTCGGATCCTGGTCCGGAAAGGGAACCGGACGTCACCGACGCCCCGGCCTTCCTGCCCGACTGGGTGGCCGACGACCCCGCGGCCATGGGTCTGGACGTTCGGGAGGTGCCCGCAGCGAACGCCTACTCGCCTTCGGCCTCGCGTCCGCATGCCCACTCGCCGTCGCGTGCCAACCCGATTTCGGACACCCACTCGGTCGGCGCCACGGTCGGAACGATGTTCGGCCGGGACTCGCTCTACATGGTGGCCTCGTCGCTGAACCTGTTGGCGGGGGTGCTGGTCACGCCGATCATGACCCGGGTCCTCGGCCTCCACCAGTACGGGATCTTCGCCGCCGATCTGGCCCTGCTCTATGTCCTCTACTACACAGCCAACTTGGGTCTGAACATCGGGATTCAACGACTGTTCAGCCAGGAGGACGGGGAGCGGCGGAGTCGCAATCTCCTGGCCGCGTCACTGGTGATCGTCTTCGCCATCACCACACTCGTCTATCTGACCGGACCGTTGTGGAGTCCTCACCTCGGCTTCGGTGACTTCCCGCTTTCCACCCGCCTCACCACCATCTGGTCGGGGTTCTTCGCCATGACCTGGATCTGCCTGGCCGTCCTCCGGTGCAACGAACGCCTCATGGTCTTCGCCACCGTATGCCTCATGCAGTCGATCGTCGGGATCGGGATCGGCACGATCTACGCCTTCTTCCACAACCGCCTGGCCACCGAGGTCCTCACCGTGGCGATCATCGTGCAGATCGCCGCCGTCATCCTGTCGCTGTCGACGATCACCCCGCACTGGCGGGGTGTCTTCGATCTCGGGACGGTGCACACCACACTCCGGTTCTCGATTCCAATCGTCCCGCTCCAGATCTCGACGTTCGTGCTGTCGGCATCAGACAGGTTCATCATCCTGCGCGACCTGGGTCCTGCATCTACCGGGCGCTACCAGGTCGCCTATACGCTCGGCGCCGTCGGCATCAGCATGCTGACGTTCCTGAATCTCGCCTGGCTGCCACGGATCTTCGCCATCAAAGACGCCCACGCCCGGGCCGCTGTCCTCGCCCACAGTCGTGACGGCCTCTACCGGCTCCTGGTACCGGTGACCCTCGGCATCGCCCTCGGCGGGCCGATCGCCCTGCACATCTGGGCACCGGCCAGCTTCCACACGGAGACGTTGATCCCGGTGATCATTCTGGTGGTCACGTCGACGATCCCGGTGTGCACCTCGTTCGTCCACTCCCGGCTGATGCTGTCCGAGGGCCGATCCGGCATCGTGGCCATCGTGACCGTGGTGTCGGCCCTCACCAACATCGCACTCAACCTGCTGATGGTGCCCCACCTCGGGATCAACGGCTCCGCGCTGGCCACGCTCATCACCTATGCGGCGCTCGCCCTCGGCATGGCCACGTTCAGTCGTCGGCTGCTGCGTCTGCCGCGTCCACCCCTGCTGCTCTGGGGGCAGCTGGCCGTGACGGTCGTCGCCATATTCGCCACGCGGTCGATATCCACCCACGGGCCCGGGCTGGTGATCCGTCTGGCCGGCGTCGCCGCTAGCCGCCGCGGCCGGCGTCCATATTCTTCGCCGCCTCCAAAAGAGCGGTGCCGACGAGGCTCGAGAGGCAGCCGCCTCCGATTGAGCCGCAGGAGCACACCTCCATCACCCCACGGTGCCGCGGGATGGACAGGTGGCCTTCTTCGTTGGACCGACTGTCCTGAGTCGCATCGCAGAGCGCTACCCTCTGAGGTGACGGGGACGTGTCATAACCGACGGGGATTGGGACTGGATGCCAGGTTCAACGGCTTTTGGCTATCGGACGTGGGTCGGCATCGCCCGTTGTGGTGATGAGGGGATCACCGTTGACGGAGTAGTCGAACCGTGGAGTGGCAGGCACGACCGGGCCCGGATCCTGGTCGTCGACGACCGGGGGCCCGTCGACTGGCTGATCCTGAAGCCCGATGAGGATCCCGAGGAGGCGATCGCCAAGCTGTTGGCCCGACGTGGGCCCACGGACGAACGCCCGCCGTTGCCGGAGTTCCCCGACGGTGACCTGACGGTCGCCATCTGCACCCGTGAACGTCCGGACCTGCTCCGGTCCTGCCTCGAGCAGGTGTGCGCCGCGGCAGAGGGTCGCTACAACGTCGTCGTGGTCGACAACGCGCCGCAATCAGATGCCTGTGCACTGGTGGTCGAGGAGTTCGCCCGACGTGGGCACGCAGTACGGCGGATCGTGGAGCCAAGACCTGGACTTTCCCGGGCGAGGAACCGCGCACTGGCCGAAATCGACACGGACTACGTGGCGTTCACCGACGACGATGCCCTGGCCGACCGGTTGTGGCCAGGTGAACTGCACCGGGGGTTCTCGGCGGGGGACGCGGTGGCCGTCGTGACTGGAATCGTTCCGCCGGCCCAGATCGAGACGGAGACCCAGGCACTCTTCGAACGCAAGATCTACAAGTGGAGCAACAAGTTGGAGCCACTCACCGTCCAGATGGAGCGGGATGGTGAGCGGTATGCCTATCCGACCTCGACCGGAGATCTCGGAACGGGGGCGAATTTCGCCGTCGACCGGAAGATCGTGCTCAGTCTCGGCGGCTTCGACGAGGCCCTCGGGGCCGGTTCGCTGTCGCGCGGAGGTGAGGACTCGGAGATGTTCGTGCGGGTGCTCCGCGCCGGGTATCAGCTGCGCTTTCAGCCGTCGGCGATCGTCTGGCACCTGCATGTCGTCGACCCCCGGGAGTTGCGCAAGATCGTCTTCGGCTACGGCAAGGGGATCTCGGCCATGGCCTGCAGCGAGTTCCTGCAGCCGGGCAAGGGGGCAATGCTCCGGGGCAGCGTTCGGGGCGCGGGGCACCTGGCTCAGGATCGGCGTTCGGACGTGGAGCTCGGAACGCCTCGATCACACCTGCTTTTCGAAATGGCCGGCATCGCCTGTGGGCCCTTTGCCTACGCCATCGAGCGAGTGCGAAAGCGGAGCTGACCAGGCGGTATTTCGTCGCAGATGTCCCATAGCGCTGCGCCGGTATTCGAAGGAATTGGCACCGGATCCTATTGCGGTTGTACCGCCGACCCCCGTAAGCTCTCCCGAGGGCAGTTCCCCGTCGAAGTTACGTGGTTCAGATGTCGTGAGCAGCGACCTGAGCGACCTGATGGGCAGCAGCTGACGCGTCACAATGGTTTGTGGTGACGACCTGATGGGCAGGCAGTGCATTGCGATGAAGGGGCCAGACGATGACAGTTGTGAGCCGCGCCGATATGGGCGACGAAGCCGCTTCTCGGGCGTCGACGTGGTGAGTCGGCTCACTAATCAGCCGATCCGTGGGTTCTGCTGTGGCTGCTGATCCTGTATCCGGTCGGCGATCCGGTGTCTCGCGGCGCAGTGTCCTCGGGTGGACGGGCGCCGGTGTGGTCGCAGGCACCGTGGGAACCGTTGTCGGCCGGTCTGGGCCGGCAATTGGTACCGCGTTAGGCGGCACCCCTCGGGATGCCATAGAGCTCAGTGCGACGACCCATAATCCCGAATATGTCGTCGCCCCTCCAACCGGAGTGGCGGCCACCGACACAGCCAACATCCTGAAGACACTGAGCCAAGCCGTCGCTGGTGCATCCGTGGTCTTGCAGGGCAGCTCGACGGCGGTCTACGTGATCAACCAGGAGCTTCCGATCCCCCGGGGCGTCCGGCTGACCGGGTTCGGGGCTACCAGCGAACTCAGCGGTGGCTCGTCAGCGCTACTGCCTACCATCCGGCAGGCTGCAGGCGTCTCGCTGCACTGCATGGCCGGGTCCGCCAACTACCTCGCCGGTCTCTACGGGCCGGCCAACCCCGGGCTGTACCCGGCCTACAACTCCCTCTATCCCAAAGCCGCAGCCGGGCAGTACCAATCCGCCTTCAGTGCCATCGAAGTCGACCATCTGGCCTTCGACGGTCAGAACGGAGGCACCGGATCGGGCAACACCTCCGGCCATGGTGTCGTGTTCCTCACCAATGGATCGTCGGTCCACGACTGCTACTTCTTGAACATCGCCCAGGCCGCGGTGGTGGCCGCCGACGTCAATTGGGCTGGAAAGCCGGGCGGGAAAGGCACCTTCGAGAACAGGATCTTCGACAACACCATCATCAATCCCGGGTGGTACGGCGTGTGGGTCACCAACACACCGCACTCCGCCGGATGCACCGATGGTTACATCCTCAAGAACATCATCGTGTCACCCTCCCAACAGCGCCGGAGCACGGGACCGGTGATCAATCCCGCCACGGGGCTCTGCTCCGAGGGAATCCATCTCGCCAACGCCGCCGGATGGTGGGTGTCGGACAACCACCTCGAGGCCTGTCCGGGCAACGGCCTGTACTGCAACACGACCTGGGGACTGCACCTCATGGACAACACGGTCGACGGGTTCGGCTGCTACCCGACCGCCGATACCGTGTTCAACGGGTTCAACGTCCTCGTCGCCGGCCAGGAGAAGACGCACCCCGGGTTCATCATCGGCAACCTTGCAGCCGCCTATGAAGGTGCCAACCCCTACGCACCGGACATGCCGGCTCCCTATTCGACGACATTCAACTACTTCAAGATCAGCATGCAGACCAGTGCCGGGACCAAGGTCCAGTCGTCCTACCACTCCTACCTGGCCATGGCCGACAACGTCGCCCACCAGGCGTCGTCCCAGCTCCCCGCACCCATCAGCGGAGCAAGCATTCCTGCTGGCAACTTGAACAAGGTCAGCGTGCCGAACGGCTCCACCGCCGGGGTGGAGGTCGGAATGGGGATCGCCGACAGCCTGGCGCTCATCCCGTCCAATTCCAAGGTCAAGTCGGTGACGCCGGGCACGGGGACCGCCCCTGACACGATTCTGCTCACCGTTGCCGCCAGCGGCCCCGGAACGGGTGACACCGTGAGCTTCATCGGGCCGAAGACCGTGGGTTGGTCATTCGTGAACGACTTCTACAACTCGATCCTGCAGGTCAACCGCACCAATGAGACGACCACCGGCACCATCGAGGCCGTCCCCGTCCAATCGATCACCTCCACACCTCCCGGGAAGGGACAGACGACTCCGGTCATCACGATCATCGACCCGGCAGCCAGTGCTGCCGGCCTTCCCGTCGATCCGAACGATGTCCCGACAGGAGGGGAAGTTCTGGTGGCCGCGGCCGGTTCCGCCTCCTGGCAGTCGGTGTCGGCCGCCATGGCACCCGACCCCCCGGCTGGCGGATTCCTGTCCGGGACATATCCCGATCCCTGGTTCTGTCCCTCCGCTGTCACCATCCTGACGGAATCCGGCACGGTGGCGCTGCCCGAGTGGGCGACGGTTTTCCGGGTGGTCTGCGTCGGCGGCGGAGGCGGAGGCGGAGGCGGTACCTCGGGCCTGGCCGGAGGTGGCGGGGCATCCGGCACCTCAGTGGAGCAGGTGATCGAAAATGGGACCGCGACGACACTGGAGGTGACCATCGGCACCGGTGGTGACGGTGGTGGAGCCGGCTCGGGATCATCGGCAGGTGAAGTCGGTTCGCCGGGTGGCACGACCCAGGTCGTCCTCGGTCAGGTCACCATGGCCGCCTCGGGTGGACCGGGCGGTTCCGGCGCCGTTCCTGGCACCGCCACGGCGCCAGGTGGCGCATACGGAGGGAGTGCCGGAACCACGACCCTCATCGTCTCCGGCTCGTCGGGCGGGGCGGCCGGCCAGGCCGGAGGTGACCCGTTCGTGTTCTCGCCCGGCGGCGGCGGAGGCGGAGGCAATGCATCCAGCGGCAGTGGCGGTGGAGGCGGAGGGGGCGGTACGCCCGCAGTGGGCGGTTCGCCCGGCGCGACCGGTAGCGCCACCAGCGGTGTCGGACAGGCCGGGTTCGACGCGGCGGCACCTGGTGCCGGCGGCGGTGGCGGCGGAAGTGGATCCTCGACCTCCGCGGGCGGGGCCGGAGGCGACGGGTTCGACGGGTTCGTGATTGTCGAGGTGGTCCGATGACCGGATCCCATGACGATCGACAGCACATCTTCGACGTAGCAGGAGGCCAGATGAGTGACAGCCAGCCGCCGGACGACCGGGGGGCAATGCCGAGTCAGCGGGCCACCCTCGAGGTCCGTCCGGATGAGACGACGGAACGATTCGAGCGGATCCGGCGGCTGCGGGACCGTCTGGGCATGGGCGCTAGCTCGATGTCATCGGACATCGAGGTCGATGGGGGCGGCGCGGTGGAGGCCGGGTCGACCGATCCGGGTATGCCCTCGTCGGAGCTCATCAAGAGGATCAGTCGACGTCGCATACTGGCCCTGACCGGGGCCGGTCTCGCCGGTGGTGTCGTGGCCTCGGCGGCGGTCGGCGCATCGCCGGCCGGTGCGGCGATCGAATTGCCCAAGGGGAAGGCCTCCGGCTCGGGATCGGACGCGGCGGTCCTGACTGCGACGTCGGCGACTCCGGGGTTGATGTACGCGCCGGCGCCGACGGGTGTCGCCGCCACCGACACGGCCAATCTGCTCGCCTTGCTCAGCGCGGCCACACCGGGGACCTCAGTGGTTCTGATCGCAAGCACGAAGTTCCCCTATGTGGTGAACCAGGAACTACCTGTCCCACCCGGAATCAGGGTCACCGCCGAGGGCACCAACGACGAGCAACCGTTCAGCACTTCGATTCCCGGGTACATGGCCACCCTGCAGCAGGCCCCGGGTTCGTCGCTCATCTGCACCCTCGCTTCGGCGGGCTTCCTGGCCGGGCTCTACGGCCCGAAAAATCCCGGCAGGTATCCCACCTACAACTCGCTGTACAACAACGGCGTCGCCCAGTCCAGTGGCGACAGTGCCATCGAGGTCGATCACCTGGCCTTCGACGGTCAGAACGGGGGGGAGGGCACCGGGAACACCGTCGGCCATGCCCTGGTGCTCTACTCGAACGGTTCCAAGGTCCACGACTGCTATATCTTCGACACCCCCGAGGTCGGGATCGTGGTGTCCGACGCCAACTACGCCGGAGCGGCGGGGACAGGCCCTTTCGCCGACAACCGGATCTACGACAACAAGATGTTCAACACCGGTGCGCAGGGGTTCCTGGTGACCGATACCGCGGGGTCTCCAGGATGTCGGGACAGCTACTTCCTCAACAATGTGATCGAGTCCCCGTCGCAGCAGACCGTCATGCTGGCCGGGTCTCCCCCCAACATCGACCCCTCGACCGGTCTACCGTTCGAAGCAGCCAAAATCGTCAACGCCGCCGGATGGTGGATCGCCAACAACCACGCATACTCGTGCCCCGGCAGTGGTTGGTTGTTGGGCAGCGCCTGGGGACTCCACTTCGTCGACAACAGCACCGACACCCTCGGTGCCTACCCCATCAACGGGGCGACGTATGTGGGCTACGACTTCAAACTGAACGGTACCGAGGCGCCGTTCCACCCGGCGTTCGTCAACGCCAACCAGGTGTCGGCCTATGAAGGCTTCAACAACAACGGGTTCGTCAGCACGAATCTCTCACCCAACGACACCAACACCTACCTCTACTACCGGGTGACGATGGACGTGGCCAGCCAGCAGAATCCCATGCCGGCGTCCTATCTCGAACACTCCGACAATTCCTCCCACCAGGACTCGCAGCCGGCCAGTCCGATCGCCGGGGCCGGGGTCAAGGCCGGTTCGTCGACGGTGACGCTGCCCGGGAACCAGACATTGATCCTGCAGCAAGGCATGAGTGTGGTGGACGTCACCACCCCCGGGAACATCCCGAGTGACACCTTCATCGGGGCGGTCTCCAAGACATCGGGTGGAACGAGCATCACCCTGGTCAACGCCTCGGGTGGCGCCGTCGCCGCCACCGGCTCGGGGAGCGCCGACACCTTGGCCTTTCCGGGGCCGACATCGATCGGTTGGACCTACGTCAACAACCTGGCCGGGTCCACCCTCGTCGTCTACCGGACCAACGAAGTGGTGAGCGTCCCCATCAGTCCCACGCCGGCTCTGTCCGGTCCGGGCACCGTCAGCCTGATCGACCCGGCCCAGTTCGCCGGCGGCGTCCTCGTGAGCGGAACTCCGTCGGCGGGGCAGACCATCGTGGCCAGTTCGGCCACGGCCGCCGCCTGGGGTGCACTACCTGCGGGCGCACCTTCCGGCCCCGCCGGGGGAATGCTGTCCGGAACGTATCCCAATCCGACGCTGGCGCCGACTCTCAGCACCACGATTACGGCGTCGACCACGTTTGACATCCCGCCCGGCGCGACCCAACTGCGTGTCACCTGTGTCGGCGGAGGCGGAGGCGGCGGAGGCGGCGGTGCCGCCAACGGAGCCATCGCGCAGGTCGGTGGCGCCGGCGGGGCGGCCGGCACTACCAGCGTGCAGGTCGTCCCGGTTGGCACGAATACCCAACTCACCGTCACCGTGGGACCGGCAGGCACCCCGGGGAAGGGCGGCGCGGCCGGTGGGAACAATGGCGGTGCCGTGGGGGCCCGTGGTGGTGACACGACAGTCCTGGGTTCGGGCATCTCCGTGAGAGGTGGTGGAGGAGGTGGCGGCAGCGGCGCCCTGGGGTCGTCGATCGTCGCGACATCGGGTGCCGCCTACGGCTCGCCCGTCTCGACGCCGAGCAGCGTGACCGCTGGCGGCTGCGGAGGGTCCTCCGGTGCTGCCGGCGGTCAACCCGTGGCGTCCTCGCCGGGTGGAGGCGGTGGCGGTGGTGCCGCCGGGTCAACCAATGGAGGCGGGGGTGGAGGCGGCGGCGGAGCGCTGAGCGGAGGAGTAGGCGGTGGCACCGGCTCGGCAAGTCAGGCGAACGGGGCGGTCGGGGTGACCGGACTCGTACCCGGTGCCGGCGGTGGTGGCGGCGGCGGGGGTTCCAACGGCGCCGGTGGAGGCACCGGCGGGGCTGGGGCCCCGGGTCTGGTGGTCATTGACGTGGTAAGTTGATGGGCTAGCAATAGCAGTTGCGCCGCCACATCGGCGCAACCGGCCGACGTCGGGCGGACGACGTGCGGCTACGTATTCTCACTAGTGCTGGGCATCCTGCATGGGGCAGACGCCCGTTTTATCGGGCGTTTCGAGGGAGGGAGTTGCACATGGAAGGTGATGCGGACGAGGGGCTGCGGGTTTCACGTCGCACCATGTTCAAAATGGTCGGTGCCACGTCATTGGCGGTGGCCGGCGCACAGTTGGCCGACGGAACACCTGCTTCGGCGACGCCCGTTCCCTTGCCGAAGGTGCGGGGAGCCACCAATACGGCGATCACCAATGCGATTTTCGTCATGTTCGAAAACCACACCTTCGACAACTATTTCGGCTCCTTTCCCGGTGCTAACGGCCAGCAGATGCCTCAAGCGCCGAATCCCCTGCTCGAAGACATCAATCACTCGTTCTGCCATAGTCGAGCGTCATTCAACAGAGGGAAGCTCGACGGGTTTCAGTCAAGCGCCTTGGTGAGCTACAGCGAGTCGGATGTCCCTATCTTCTGGAACTATGCGCGGCAGTTCGGTCTGGGCGACAACTTCTTCACATCGGCAAACAGCAGCAGCACCCCGAATCATCTCTACATGATCGCCGGCCAGAGCGGTGAACTGTTCGACACCAATGCGACGGGACTGCACTGTGGGGACCCGGCCAACCACGTCGTGCTGTCCATGGCGGCAGACGGCACGGAGTACTACCAGTACCCCTGTGTGAACATCAACTCGATCCCCGCGGAGCTCACGACAGCCGGAATCCCCTGGAAGTACTACTGCGTCGAGCCGATCTGGGACGGCACCGCGTACATCAGCGGCCTGTCCGGTTCGACCAGCGTGATCGCGGACACCAATGCGATCATCAGTGATATCAAGAATTCCGCGCTGCCCCCGGTGTCATGGGTCTGCCCGAACGGTGCGGCCAGCAATCATCCGGCCAATCCCGTCGAGCCGGCCCAGAACTACCTCGCCAAGCTGGTGAACGCGGCGATGAACAGCCCGTACTGGCCCGGCCTCGCCATCTTCGTCACCTGGGACGATTGGGGCGGCTTCTACGACCACGTCGTTCCGCCGGTGATCGATGCATGGGGACTCGGTCCTCGGGTCCCACTAATTGTGATCTCCCCGTACGCCAAGAAGGGCTACATCTCACACGAGCAGGGTGAGTTCAGCTCGTTCGCAAAGTTCGTCGAGGAGAATTGGTCGCTTCCGAGCCTCGGCCAGCGGGACGCCCTGGATTCCACCAGTGACCTGATGGACTATTTCGACTTCGGTGCTAGTCCCCGTCCGCCTCATCTGGTGAACGAGATTCCGCAGGCCACCCTGCTCGCCGCACAGGAGCCCGGCAGTCGCAAGGACGTCCCCGGCACGGTGTACCCGCAGATCGGGGGACCGACGACCGTATTCAGCTTCGTGGCCGTGTACACGCAGCCCGGCACACCGACGGTCTCGAACGTGGTCATCGACGGCGTCAGCTATGCCATGGCCGTCGACGTGGTCGAACCCAACGGTGATAGCACTGTGTTCAGATACCGGACGGCATTGCCGGTCGGAGACCACGAGTTCTCCTTCCAGTTTTCGAATGGCAAGATCACTGAGGTGATGCCCTTCAACGGCGTGCAGTACCCACTTACGGTGCTGCCCTACGATGCGACCGACCACACCAACATCACCTATCCGCTGCTCGGCGCTCCTCAGACCTTCATCGCCAGATACATATCACCGTCGGGCACCAAACCGACCGTGGCCGAGATCCAGCTGGACGGAGTGACCTACCCGCTGAAGAAGTCCAATCCGAAGAAGCCGAGCTCGTACTGGGTGTATACGACTGATGCGTTGACGACGGGTGCCCACTGGTACCGGTATCTCTTCAATGACGGTACGGCCAAAGGTGTCATCGACGGCTTCTACACTCCGGTCATCGTGTCGTTCGTACTGACTGACGGCACGGTCACACCCGGGTCGGGTCCCCCTGGTCCATTCCAGTTCTCCGTCACCTACACCCATTCGACCGGTCTTGCGCCGGTGTCGGCGCTGCTCTATGTGGACGATCGGCCGTACACGATGACCCAGCAGTCCGGGAGCCTGTCGACGGGCGCAGTCTTCACCGCCAGTGCGACGCTCACCTCCGGCAACCACGAGTACTATTTCGTGTTCAACGACGGTCAGTCCGCTAACGCCCTCCCCATCGGGCCAGCTGTAAGCGCGGGACCGAGCGTTTCCTGACGAGCGGGTCGAACCTAGTAGGTCGAACCTATTGGAGTGACTACGTCGTAGCAGGCGTCTTCAGAGGTCCGGGCAGGTGATGCCGCGGTAGTGGGCGCTCAGTTCAACCCGGTGAGACCGCTCAACCTCGCGAGACTGCAGGGAGGGTGAGCACCGTTCCGGAGGAGTCCCGCAGCTCGGACAGACTGAGGGCGCTGAGTGGCACCATCTCGGCGCGGTAGCCGCGGAAGCCACCCGAGTAGGCGACGTTCATGAGAACCTGATTCGCATTGTTGATGACGACGAATCCGGCCTGCTGCCCGCCGTGACCCCAGTCGATGATCGTCTCATCCGGACCCAGGTAGTTGCTGCCCGCCTGATCGTAGGTGACCTGGTTGGAGTCATAGATGCGCACACTTCCCATACCCTGCTGCGAAACGTGGGAAGGGTCGACGTACTCCCAAACCATCATGGCGGTATTGGTCGAGGTATTGATGGCGTACTCGACCCCCCGCCCCGCGTTCTTCGCGGCAGTGTGATCGTCGAACATGGAGATCTGACCATTGGGCTCGAACCGGGCGTCGTGCTGACCGGAGATGGTCGTCTCGGGGTCGTTCGTGATGTTGAGCACCGGTTCCCCGTCCATGGGCGCCACCGCCGTCCCACCGAGCTTCCAGATGATGTCGCCGGTGGTTTTGTCCACCAGGAACACGCCGACGTTCCGCATCGAGATGAGGACGTCATCCTGATTGATCGGGTCGACGTCGATCGAGTTGCAATGATAGACGTCCACCGTCTCGACCCCATTGGCGACGATCTCTCCGACCAGGGCATGGATGGTTTCGGTCGGGCTCACGTGCTGGCTTGCATTCCATTGCCAGATGAGCTGACCCTGTGGATTCATCTCTTGGACGACGCAGTCTGCGATGGCGGAGACGGCCGGGAAACCGATATCGCTCAGGTTGTATCCAGTGACCGGGGGCCGGGACAGCATCCATGAGTTTCCCTCGGGGTCGAAGTACAACTCGTGCTCATCGAAGCCCGTGACGGCGGGTGTCAACGCCGAGGCCGTATCGGTGTCGAGGTTGTAGAGGGTGTAGTAGGGGTCCTGATCCCATGAGATCGTGTGGGTACCGGGTACGACCTGGGTGTTCTGAGCCGAACCGGGGACACCGTTGAGATACCACACCGGGGTGCCGTAGCTGTTGAGAATGATCGGATAACCAGGGACTGCCTTCGTCGCGAATGTCTCGGTCTCGTAGTAGGCCGGGGCGGGCGAACCGGGAATTGTGACGGAAAATCGGGGGAACTTGGCTGGTAGGCAGCGGATCCAGTACTGGCTGCCCCCTGGGGCAGTGACGACCACCGCCTGGTTGTTGACCACCGTGACGGGGACGGTGACCGATGTTCCGGACTCAGCTCCGTGGGTGACCGTCCCGGAGCTCGAGATGGTGAGTACCACGTGATTTACCCCATTGGCGCAGTACCAGACGTAGTCCGTATCCGCCGGGGTGAATGCAGGTGTGAGTGTCAAATTGCGCGTCGTGATATCGGTCACCGGCGATCCGGCGACCGATATCTCAATCACGTTGTTATCTCCGCCGGTCGATTTAGGCGTTACTTTCGACGTCGAACTGGGTGCTGCAGTGGCAGGCGACTGGTCCACGGCCACGACGCCGGCAGCCAGCACCGTGATGATGCATCCAATCACGACTGTCGTCCGAACTCGGCGACGACGCCTCGGGTTCCTCGACGAAATCGACATCACTTTTTACCTCGCCCCTGGCGGTTCATTGAAGACTGCCACACGCCACCTTGCGCCAAGCTATCGGATATGGGAGTGATGCGCACGGTGACGTGTCGTCTCCCTCGGCGACCGTCGACTGACGTCCCCGGAAGACGGGTCTGCGACCATCAAAGGCATTCGGTCGGACGCGGCGCCGGCTCGAACTTGTTCCCGCGACCACCTTCTGTCAAGCTTCCCAGGTGAGTGGGGGGCATTGGCAGTCGGGTGCCCTCGGTTCATTTGCGAAGCGTTGATCGCCGCTCGATAGAGGTCGCGGCAGAATGCAGAATGAGGTGGCATCCATGGGGCGGAATCCTGCGGCGGCGGTCCGATCGGCGGTCCGATCGGCTGTCCGATCGGCTGTCCGGGGCGATCACGCCATTCGGCGCATTTCGCTTTTTGCTCTGCTGCTCGTGGCGGCGACGAGTGTCGGGGCTCTCGAGGGCGTCCCGTCCGCGTCGGCAGATGGCTCGCACCCGCACGTGGCGTCCGAACCGTCGATCGGTGGGTCCAGCGGATCCGTGAAGTTGAAGGTCGAGGGTTCAGCAATTTCGGATATGACCTCCTCGGTTCCGTTGACCCCGGCATTCACTGTGAGTGACACCGACTATGTCTGGTACTGCGGAGCGGGCACGAACGACATCTCGCTGACCATCACGTCGGTGGGCACGATCTCGGTCACGGGCCAGTCGGGATCGACGGTGACCGTGCCGGTGCCGGTGGTGCCGAATCAGGCCGTCGTGGTGATTGCCCCCGGTGGAACCCATTACTGGATCCGCTGCCTCCCACCGACGTTTCCCCAGCTGACGATAGGCGGAGCAGGTGACGTCCCGGGCAGCTATTTCGTCACGGAAGCGTTCCAGACTGCATCCTCGCCGGGCTATCCGATCATCCTCAACAGCTATGGGACACCGGTCTGGTACAAGATCGATACCCCGGGATCGAGCCAGGACACCGAACTTCTCCCGAGGACACACACGATCGCCTGGGCCGACGACGGCATCTACTCGTTGGACAACCTCGACGCCGGCACTGTGAAGCAGTTGGTCCCACCGGTCAGCCCGGCCAACGGCCATGAGCTGTTCGTCGACGGGAACGGAGACCGATGGGTCTTTTCGATTCCGATTAGGGGCGGGTACGACCTGTCGAGCATCGGGTTCCCCACCGTGCACGACATCATCGACAATGTCGTGCAGGAACTCAGCCCCACCGGGAAGCTCCTCTGGGAGTGGCGGGCCAGCGATCACGTGAGTCCGGATGAGACCAACCAGTTGGCTGGAAAGCGGTACGTCCACGGCGTGACGGCAATCGACGTCTACCACGGGAATTCGATCGATGTGGATCCGGAGAACCCTGACCATGTGCTGGTGTCTATGCGGCACATCGGCGTGGTGTTGATCGACAAGGCAACCGGGAACATCCTCTGGAAACTGGGGGGCACGAACGTGGCACCTCTGGATAACGAGCCGGTCCTCAGCATCGTGGGTGATCCGGAGTCAACCATCATCGGTCAACACGATGCCCGCTTCCAGCCCGACGGGGACATCTCGTTATTCGACGATCACACCGACGACGCCGGTGCGGCCCGAGCCGTCGAGTACACGGTCAACACGACGGACGACACCGCCACGATGGACTGGATGTACCCCACGCCGTCCGGCGTGACGTCGAACGCCATGGGGAGTACAAGGCGGTACGACCAGAATCTCGAACCGTACGACCAAGTCGGCGCGGCCTATGAGGGGCCGGACGTCACCGTGGTCAATTTGGGGAAAAGGAGCCCCGCTTCCCGGATTCGTCGTTCTCGATGACTCGAACGACGTGGAGCTGAGCGTCTCACTTCCGGCCGACACGGCCAGCTACCGGACTCAGATGGTTCCGGCTTCCGCCCTCGACCTGTCGGAATTGCGGGTGACGGCCGGCACACCAGTCCCCTAGCCGGCACACCAGTCGGAATGGATGGAGTAGGTCGATGACCAAGGATCGAACGATGGGGTCGCCGGTGACGAGGCGCACGGCGATGAAGTTGCTGGGCTCGGGACTTCTGGCCGCAGCCGCCGTGCCGCTGTCGCCCTCCGATGCCTCGGCGACAGCCCCGCAGGCCAAGAGTTCCACGCCGCCTACCACGACCACACCGATCACCAACGTGATCGTCGTGATGTTCGAGAATCACACCTTTGACAACTTCTTCGGTGCGTACCCCGGGGCCAATGGCGTCGTATCACCGCCGGCGCCCGACCCGATCTGGTCCGATATCAATCACTCGCACTGCCACTATCTGGCGTCGTTCCGCGACGGGGCACTCGATGGCTTCGATCAGGCGGGGGTGGTGTCCTATGGTCAGAGCGATCTTCCCATCCTGTGGAACTACGCCGGACAGTTCGGGCTCAGCGACAACTTCTTCACCTCGGCGTCGACCAGCAGCACCCCGAACCACCTCTACATGGTTGCCGGCCAGAGCGGCGGGATCTTCGACACCTCACCGACCGAAGGCTTTGTGGGTGATACGCCCAATCACCTCGTCCTCTCCATGTCGCCCGATGGGGTCGAGTACTACCAATTCCCCGGGATCACCTGTAACGCGATCTTCCAGGAATTGGACGCAGCCGGTATCACCTGGCGGTTCTACGACGAGGCGGCGGTCTGGATGGCACCCAATTTCATCGAAGCCACGGCCGGATCGCCGAACATCGTCACCGACACCAGCCGAATCGTGTCGGACGTGACCGACGGCGACCTCGCCTCCGTGTCGTGGGTATGTCCGACCAGTCCCTACAGCGACCACCCTGCCTGTCCTGTGGGACCGGCCCAGAACTACCTGGCCACCCTGACCAACGCTGTTATGGAGAGCCCCTACTGGGCCAGCACCGCCATCTTCGTGACCTGGGATGATTGGGGCGGCTTCTACGATCACGTGGTCCCACCGGTGGTCGACGTCTACGGACTTGGATTCCGCGTCCCGTTGCTGGTCATCTCTCCCTACGCCAAGCCTGGCTACGTCTCCCACGTCCAAGGTGAGTTCAGCTCACTGGCCAAGTTCGTGGAGGTCAACTGGGGCCTTCCGAGCCTGGGGCAGCGCGATGCGCTCGAGTCGACGAGTGATCTGACCGACTTTTTCGACTTCTCGCAGATGCCGCAGGAGCCGTACCTCCAGGACACCATCAGCGTGCCAGAACTGCTGGGGGTTCCATTCCACGACGAAGCCATCGGGAAGTGCGCCATCGTGCCGACCATCGGTGGCCCGGAGACGTTGTTCAATTTCTATGTCGTGTACACGGGTGGGACGTCACCGGACCTGGCGACGGTGTTGGTGGACGGAACGTCCTATCCGATGACACCGGTCGGACAGAGCACACAGCCACCAGTGGGCACTGTTTACAACTATGCGACCACACTGCCGGTGGGGTCGCATCAGTTCTCGTTCCTCTTCCGACGCGGATCCTCCACCGAAGCACTTCCATTCAACGGGGTGGACTACGGGATGGAGGTGATGCCGTTCGAGATCACCGATCTCGCCAGGTTCACCGATCCACTACTCGGCGTACCGCAGCGATTCGGTGTGCGCCACTCGTCGTCGACGGGCACAGCACTCAAGACCGCAGAGGTCCAGATCGATGGTCAGGCCTTCCCCTTGATCAGAGCGAAGAAGGCTGGAGCCGACCACGAATACCACTACGTCACGTCGGACCTGACCGAGGGGCAGCACTACTACAAGTACGTAATTTCGGACGGTACGGTGACCGGGGTCTACGAGCAGGGGCTCACGCCCGTCTTCCTGCCCTTCAGCCTGGGTCAGGGGACCGTGGCGCCATCGACCGGCACGACGTCGACGACCTTTGCCTTTTCCGTCCTCTACATCCACAGTGCGGGCCTCGAAGCGGAATCCGCACTTGTCTATGTCGACAACGTCCCCCACCCGTTGACACTGCTGACCGGCTCACCGATGACCGGGGCGACCTACGGTGTCGAACTTGTGCTGAGCGCAGGGAAGCACAAGCACTACTTCGTCTTCAACGACGGCCAGACCAGCAATGCCCTGCCGATCGGGCCGGCTGTGACGAACGGGCCCGACGTGACCTGACTCACCTGCCCTTGGGCTGGCTGGTCACGATGGCGTATGGCGAGAGGTGGGTCGGGGTACCCAGCACCGGGACCGTTTCATCCTGGTTCTGCGTGTTCACGGCGACGTAACTGGATCCGTTGGTCAAGAGCTCGACGCCGTGCCCGGGCGACGACAGGGTCACCGTGGTCCCGAACAACCCGGACTTGAGGACCTCGAACTCGGGTGTGAGGGCCGTGTCGGCATCGGTTCCGCTTACCCAGATCCCCGGAGTCGCCGTGGACTGGATGGACGAGACGAACTCCGGGTCCCACAGAAGGGCGTTGCTGGCTCCGGAAGCGGCCAGCTGCATCAGGGCGTAGGCGGATGCTGCATTCCATGCAGGAGCGCCGATCTTGGGTGACCGCGCGTACCACTCCATCCACCAGATCGGGAGGGTGGTCTGCTGACGGAGCCAGGAGTCGATCGCCGAGAACATCTCCGTCGACGCGAAGGGCTGCGCCGGGGTGGTTGGAGGTAGCGCGGTACGCCCGTCCACGGCGAGGAAATCGGCTCCGACCCGATGCTGCAGCCAGTAGGTGATGGCGTCGAGACTGCTCTGGCTGACCGCGCCCCAGGGTCCGGTGATCGACGAGGGGGTCGCGTTGCCGGTCGCCGGAGGGAAGGGGACGTAGGGACCCCCGACCAGGACGTTCGGCAGGTGAGCCTTCACAGTGGTGTAGACGGTGTTGTAGAAGGTGGTGTAGGCCTGAGCATTCCAATTATTGGAACTCTCACGGAATCCCTTGAGCTCGTTCCAGACCACGACATAGTGGATCTGCGGGTACCGCTGGAGGGCGGCGAGGACGAGATTGGCGAACGCCTGGTAGTACTGCGGGAGTGGGGCGGTCTTGGCCACACCGGTAGCTGTCATCCATGGCGGGGCGTCGAAGGCCCGCAGCACGACCGCGGTGTTCAACGGCGCCAGCTGGCGCATGCGTGCGTCGAGTGAGCTCCAGTCGTACACCCCGGGCTGGGGCTCCGGGTCCACCGTGCCATCGTCCCCCAAGGACACGTTGATGTAGCTGACCGCATTGTTGAGGAGTGCGGCCGGAAGTGTTGCATCCAACGTGGTCGTCTGGGTCAGCGTCGCCCCCAGGTCGAGACGGTCCAAGCCGCCCGCCGGAGCGGGGGCGACAGCGGTCGATCCCGGGCTGGAGGTCGTAGGCGGCGATGTCGCCGATCGCGAGTGTTTGTGATGGTGGTGATCTACGGTGACCCAGACCAGCGAGCCGACGATCAACACGACGACCACGACCACGACGGCACGCACGGGGCGTGCACGACGTGCACTTCGCGGACCAGATGTCATTGGATCTCCGTCATCTCTGGCCCCATCGATGGCCCGCTACATTGCGGCGTGCGAGCGAAGTGATCGTCCCACACATCGTTCCCGGAAGGGCCGCGCCCCAAACAGCCAAACAGTGGTCGCCATCGTTACTGGGTGTGGTCACATGTGAGGCTGACTATCACGGACAGTGTGAATCGGCCGGAAAGGACCTGGACTCCGGTCGATCCGTTGACTGTTACTTCGCCGCCACCGTAGAGTTGTGGTCTGTTGATGCCGTATTCAGGGCATTCAGTGCTGGGGCAACGGGCGATACGAGGGAGCTTCTGATGCTAAGTAGTCAGGCGCGGACTTGGGTCTGCAAGGTTGGAATCCGCAGGCATTCGCTGGCGGCACCGTGCGGTCATCGGCGGTTGCATGACACTCTTGCTCACCGGTGTCGCTCTCGTGGGCATTGTCGGGTCCGACGGCGCCGCTGCGCTGGGGCAATCCAGCCCGTCGAGCTCCGACTGGACGTCCTTTTTGGACGGGCCGGCCCACAGCTCGTACAACGCCGCCGCGACATCCATCACGCCCACCAACATCTCGGACCTGAACCCGATTTGGCGCTGGATTCTGCCGCCGTCGACGGTGGTCGCTAGTAGTGCGATCAACGCCAGTCCGACGGTGGATGATGGCGTGATCTACGTAGGCTCCAAGGACGGGGCAGTTCTACGCCTTCTCCGAAAAGACCAAGAAGGTGATCTGGTCCCAGTTCATGGGTACCGCCTGCGTGTACCAGGGCTTCACCTCTACCGCCACGGTGGCCGCTGACCCGTCGACAGGCAAGCTCACCGTCTATGTGGACGCCCCCGACGGCTACCTCTACGCGCTGGATGCGGCAACGGGAGCGATCGTGTGGAGGAATCAGATCGATGTCCCCGGTCCGAACTGTGCCTACTATGCCTTCGGCTCCCCACTGGTGACCAACGACACGGTGTATATCGGGGTCTCCGATGACGCCCGGGCATTCATCGACAATGCCGGCGTCACGGCCGTCAACCAGTCAACCGGAGCGACCGTCGCCACTTGGCAGTCGCTCCCCGCCGGCGACTACGGCGCCAGCGTTTGGGGCAGCGCAGGCCTTGCCAGCAACGGCACGATCATCGTAGGCACGGCCAACGGAAAGCCCTACCACGGCAGCCAACCCCCCAATGACGAATCCATCGTGGATCTCAACCCGAACACCCTGGCGCTCGAGAGCGCCTGGCAGGTGCCGAAGAGTCAGCAGATAGGCGACGGCGACTTCGGCGCCTCTCCCACCATGTTCACCGCCACCCTGAACGGGGTGTCCACGCCGATGGTGGGGGACTGCAACAAAAACGGGATCTACTACGCCTTCCGCCAGGATGACCTCGCAGCCGGGCCGGTTTGGCAGCAGCGGATCACGGTCCCCTATCCCGGTAGCTCCGAAGAGTGCGATAGCGCGGCGATCTGGAACGGAACCGATCTGATCGAAGGCGGGGGTGCGCCCTCCAGTTCGAGCGAGCCTGCCTTCTCCGGCTCAGTGGTAGCCCTCAATCCCGATACGGGGGCGGTGATCTGGGACACCCATCTGAACGGGACGATCGTGGGCAGCCCGACCGAGGACGGCGGGGGAGTGGTCGCAGCCCAGACCTGGCAGGTCGTCAAAGGTGGCAAGCCAGGCGTGTACCTGATCAATGCCGCCACAGGTGCGGTAATCACCCAGATCGTGACCCCGGAAGACAATCTGTTCGGCCAGGCGGTATTCGCCAATAACAGCCTGATCATCGGCGGCGGGCCGGCGATCGGCCTGACCGCCTACCAGATCACCTCTCCCGGTTCGACAATCAGCGTGGTCGACCCGTCCACCATCTCGGCCGGTACCACCACCAAGGTGACGTTGACCGGCAGCGGCTTCAGCGGAAAGCCCACCGTCTTCATCTCCGGGTTCCACGTGTACACGAAGTCGGTGAAGGTGGTCTCACCCACGGAACTGACCGTCTCGGTCACCGCCACGGGCAAGTCGACCCCCGGGACGTACAACGTTTCGGTGATCGAGCCGGGAAGTCCACCGGTCAACGACAGCTGTTCGAGCTGTATCAGCATCGGCTGATCGGCAGCGGCCGTACCCGCACCGGGCCGGTGGTGCTCGCAGCGCCGCTTGGTATTCCGGTCCGGTCAGGATGACGAAGTTGCGAGCGCGCGTGGCAGGCTGCATCATGGGCGCCATCGAGTGCCGGGTAGACAGTTGACGTCGTGACCAATGAAACCACCTATATCGTCTCCCGGCTCGAGGGCTTGAGAGCGGCACTGCCGATCCCCCGGTCCGAGCGCGACTGCGTGCTCCGGCTGTCTGAGGCTCGATGGGAACTGCTATTCCGTGACGGTGGCCGCGGCATTTCGGGGAGCCTCATGAGCGCCCGTCTCAGTGTCGAAAGCGCCGGCAGACGCAGGTGCCGTGTCACCATCGAGGATCCGACCGGCGACGGATTCACCGGCACCGCCGTGATCCATGCGCGAGCGGCCAAGGTGCAACGCGATCTCGATGAGCGGCTGGCGGCGCTGGAGCGTGCCGGTGAGATCGTCGCCGAGGTGGCCGCCGGTTCGTGGTGGTTGGATGACCGGGTGTTCGCCGGTCTGGACTGGTCCAAACGATGCTCGGTGGCCGGAGTGCGCTACCGCGCCGGTTGGTGGGGGACCGGCAGACTCCAGCCGTCGATGTTGTCCAAGGTCCTCGACTTCGGGTCCCGTGGCGTGGTACTCCGCGGGTGGCGGACACGACTGGTGATCCCATGGGATGCCATCGCATCGATACGGGTCTACGCCGGCGACTGCTGGGCGTTCACCGAGACGGCACCGCGCCGCCACCACACGACCGGAACGACGGTGGTGATCCGGTCGCTCGCCGACCAGGACGCCGTGTTCTATACGCCGCTGGTCTCGATGAGCGACATCGGTGTGCTGCTGGCACCACTGGTCGCGCACCTTCCCATGGACGTTCCGGTCACCGTCTGACCGGCGATTACCAGGACCGCCTCCACCCCATCACCTGCTCCTGGTCGGTTAAAGGTAGCCCTCGACGGGGCCGATGTTCTGGCCATGGGGTTTGTCCGTGGGCAGGGACAGAACCAGAAGCAGATCGCGAGCTCAGTCGAGCGCTCGGTCGTGCGCATCTGGTCGGTTCCGTTCGAGTATTGGTCGTCGGTGTCGTGGTGCTGTCCGCAGCATTCGCGTACCTCTTCGAAGGCGCTGTGGGCCAGAGGGGAGCTGCCTCGGCGCCAGGACGTACCGTGATGGTGTCCAGTGGGTCCGCACTCGACGCCAGCCGGTCGCCGTCAGTCGTCGCCGGCCCGTCGGTGGCCGCCGCCCCAGAGGCACATGTCGATCTGACCGCCACAGGTCCGACGACGGCGGGTCGCACCTTCGCCTACGGGTATGACCTGGCCAGCCAGGTCCCGATCTCGCTCGCCACACCGTGGGAACAGGGCGCGGTCCGGGTGGCCCAGTCGATCCCGGGTGGCTTCGTGGACGTGCCCATCATGGGATGGGGCGAGGGCAATCCGGAGCTATCGCCGGGTGTGTACAACTTCTCGGGCATCGCCCGCCAGCTGTCGTTCGTGGAGGCCTCGGGGGCGACGCCGGTGATCACCCTGTGTGCTGCCCCGGACTGGATGAAAGGCGGACAGCCGGGAACCACCAACTGGTCCCAGATCGACACCGCTCCTCTTCCGCAGCACTACCAGGACTTCGCCAATCTGAGCGCCGCCGTCGCCAAGGCGTTCCCCCAGGTCAAGTACTTCGTCGTCTGGAATGAACTGAAGGGCTTCTGGAACCCCACTACCAATGTCACGAACATCGCCTCCTACACGACGATGTACAACGACACGTACGAGGCCATCAAGGCCGTCCGATCCACCGCATTGGTCGGAGGTCCGTACATCTCGGTTCAATCGCTGTCGGGACCGGCCCCCGGCTGGGCACCGGCCCCGTCCGGATCCTGGGGCCACCTCGAAGCAGGGCAGCTGGCCAACATCGACTACTGGTTGTCGAACAAGGTCGGCGCCGACTTCATCGCCGTCGACGGCCGGTCGTTCACCAACGACGTCGGTTTGACCACCGACCCGGTTTCCTCGACGGCGAAGTATGCGGCCGTCGATCAGTGGCTGGAGAGCCAGACCACCCTCCCCATCGTGTGGATGGAGTCCCACGTCTTTCCTGAGGCCGGCCAGTACACGCTCGCCCAGCAGGCTGCCGTACGAATCGCCGCGCTGCTCGAGATGGCGTCCAGCGGCGCCAGTGTGGGCATGCAGTGGGACCCGGAACAGTCGACCACGTGGGACGAGGGTCTGTGGACGCCCGCCGACTACCCCGGCGGGGGACAGCCCACACCGTTGGGCCAGGAGCTGCCCGGCGTGTTGAGCGTCCTGGCCGCACCGGTCACCCTGGTAGCGGGGACTCCGGCCGGCACGGTCGAGGTCACCGGTGTCGACGGCACGGTGACCGTCACCTATTCGGCGACCGCGGCCGGAGTGACGGTTACCCGATCGACACGGTGAACCCGGGCTACTGAGCGGCGGTCTTCTTGGGTTTGGGTGCCGTGGCCAATCGACTGGCAATGGCACCCAGGTTGAGGCGTCCCAGCACGTAACCCATGGTGGTGGCGGCCAGACCGGCCACGATCATGGCTGATCGGGATGGGCGCCACCTGCCGTCCGTGCCCCCGGGAAGAAGTCCGTTGACGAATCCTGTCAGGAGGGTGTCGGACACGTAGGTCCGCTCGCTGGCCAACCCTTCCTCCTGGCCCACGTGGGCGGTGACCGCTGCCTTCGACAATCCTTCGGCAATACAACGACGGAAGAAGTAGCCCACTTCCAGGCGGTCGGCACTTACGAAATGGTCCACCCGGGCCCCGGGTACCTGGATGATCTGGGCACCAGGAACCAGCGAGCGCAGTCGGATGCTGAATTCGGTCTCCTCGCAGCCCAGCGGGAGGGTGCCCACCCGACCGAAGTTCGTCTGGAAGCCGCCGGCGGTGGTGAATGCCGACCGGCGGAAGGACATGTTGGCGCCGATGGGGTTGCGGATCGGCGCCTCCCGTTCGGGCAGGCCGCGATAGCTGCAACCGACGACCCAGTCGAATTCCGACGGGAACCAGGTCGGTCGCGCCTCGGGCCATCCGGCTCGAGCCACACCGCCGGTACCCAGGACGGTGCGGTCGGAATACGGCGCAATCAGGGCTTCGAGCCAGTCGTGGTCGGCGCGGGCGTCGTCGTCCAGGAAGGCGATGACATCGCCGGTCGCTTCGTCCACCCCGGTGTTTCGTGCGCCCGACAATCCTGACTCGTAGCGGTTGGCGACGACGTGGACCTTTTCGAATTCCACCATCGCCCGAGCGAGTAATTCCGGATTGTGATCGATCACCAGGACGACCTGTGCCGGTGGCAATGTCTGGGCCAGGGCCGATTCCACTGCGTCGACCATCTGGTCCCACCGTCGCTCGGTGTAGGCGCAGATGAGCACCGTCACCGACAGCGGGGCAACCATTTCGTCGGGTGTGGCTGGGATCACGGGGCGATCGGGATCGAGAACTGGAACTCCTGCACCGGCTGCGACGTCGATGTCGGCCGGCCGAACACCCGCACTGTTCCGGTCTCGGCGCTGGTGGCGGTGATCGGCACCGATTGCTCGAATTTCCCGCCCGAGACCGCGGTATTTGTCACGGACGCCAGCAGCCGTCCAGTGGGATCCACGAGCTGCACCTCGTAGGTTCCCGGGCCGGCGGTCATCCCCGAGATCGTCATGCTGCCGGCGATACTCCCGCCGACGGCCGGCTGCTCGAGCAGGATGAGTGGCAGTGTTCCGGTGACCTGGTCACGCCCCACTGCATTCGTCAGGTTCACACCGCCGAGATTGACGATCTGGGTCCCCCCGACTTCAATGGTCACGCCCGTTACCCCCGGTGAGCTGGTCAAAGTGTAGACGACCTGGGCGACGCGGGCGGCGAGCTGCGCAGCGGGCGCGTTCGTCACGAACTGTGGGCTCAAGTTCACCGTTGCGATTCCATTGCGAATCTCGAGTCCTCGCACGGTGGTTCCCGCAGGGATGTCGGTACTGAGGCCGGCCGCGGTTTCCGTCGGGTTCGGACCGGCCACCAGGGCGGTCATCGCCTGGAAGTGCGGGTTGTTCGCCGATTCCACCGGGCGCTGGGACACGCCGAGTTGAGAGCCGCGCAAGAAGTACAGGAGGAAGTTCCGTTGGGTCGGCAATGTCGTTGTGGTCGTCGACGTGGCCTTGGTGGTGGGCGGGGTGTTGGGCAGCGTCGTCGTGGTCGATGTAAGTGCGGTCGAGTTGCCGCTGCAGGCCGCCAGGGCCGCAGCCACCAACCCGAGCGTGAGCAGCAACCCGGGCCTGCGCCGGTGGTGGGATCGTGTGGTGACTTGTCTCATGCGGCCTGGTGTCCCCTCGTCGAGGCGGCTATCGGTGTTCCGTGGCAAATCGGGTCGAATCCCATGATGATCACGTCGCACGCAGATAGTGGAAGCGTAGGGCGATGACCACGGTCAGGATGAGCGCGAGGACGGTGAAGCCGACGACCAGCCAGCGCTTGGCGAGCACGAACCGGTCGGGCGAGATGGCGGCCAGCACTTCGTGGGCCGCGATCATGAGGAGGACGGCCGCCACGGTGGCGATGGCGAGGGGTGCGTTCGTGGCCAGTGACTTCATGCCCGTGCACCTCGCACCAGGTCGCCGGCCACGGCTATGAGGTTGACGGCGGCGGCGGCGATGAGGAATGCCCCCACGCTCCCGACCGGGTGCCACCAGTGGATCTCCACGAAGATCAGCGCGTAGAAGCAGAAGATCGAAATCCCTGTGGCGATGGCGACGGTAGCGGCGAACGCGGTATCGCGTATCGTGATCCAACAGGTGGCCGCCCATCCGGTACCGAGGATGAGGGCGACAACCGTGACACCCGAGCGGATGGGCGTGCGCACGTCGGCCAGAGTGAGCGCGGCCGCCACCGCGCAGATGACTGCGGCTAACAGGTCGACTGCCACTCGGACCCGGGTGTCCGTCAAATTCATGACGACGCCCCCACCGGGAGGATCAGACCGACTCCCGAGATGACGGCCGGTGGGACGGTCGTCGAGGTGGTGGTCGTCGAGGTCGTTGTGGTCGATGTAGACGTCGACGTCGACGTCGACGTCGACGTGGTCGTCGTCGGGGGAGGCTTCGGCCTGGTCGTCGTGGTGGACCTGGGCGGCTTCGGCCTGGTCGTCGTGGTGGTGGGGGGAGGCTTCGGCCTGGTCGTCGGGGTGGTCTTCGGGTGGGGGACCACCGGCGGCAAGACCGGCTTCGGGTGGGGAACCACCACCGCCTTGTGGTGACGACTCGGTGCCTTCTTCTGTATGCGGAGGACGGTGGCCGTTGAGTTGTGGTACACGATCTGGACGTATCCGGTCTTGAGCAGTTGGGAGACGAAATCCGTGAGCCAGCCCGGCGGGTCGCCCAGGTAGTCGCTGCCGTAGTTCGCTTCGCTGCGGGTGATGTAGATGTAGGTCGGCTTGCGGGTGACCGGAAGGTGGTCGGCGAGGACCTTGCCCTTCATGGTGAGCAGGCCGCCGAACTCGACCAACTTGTAGGAGCCCGTTTTGGCGTAGTACAGCGGCTCGTTGCGATCGGCCACGTACACGTCGGATCCGTCGGGTACGTGGACGTGGATCCAGGTGGCACCGGCCAGGTCACCGGGTGAGATCGCCTCGAAGTTCTCGTTTCCGAAGCGGTTGATCGGGAACAGAGCCAGGAGAGCGGCGAAGATGCAAATCAGGAACACGAACGATCCACGTCGAAGCGGGGCATAGTCGATGAGGCTCGCGGTGAGGACGGCGGCCGGGGCCAGGCTGAATAGCAACACCCGCAGGGCCACCTCGCCGCCGTAGCTGACGGCGCCGGCAACGAAGATGGGGGCGACGGCGACAACGACCATGGTCCACAGGGAACGGCCCCGTCGTCGCAACTCCCACCAGCCGGCCACGGCGGCCAACCAGGTGACTGCGGCACCGAGCAGCCGGGCCTTCTCCACCAATTCGCGACCGAGCGACTTGGCCTGGAGCCGGGCGGCGACGGTGGAGTTCAGCGTCGAGCCGATCTGACCGGCCGAGCCGAGGATCTTGGACAGATGCCCGCTCCAGTAGGTGTGGGCCTCCCAGCTGAGCCACGCCCACACCAGCACGGCGGTGAAGATCCACAGCATCCTCAGACTCGTGCGACCGGTCAATGCCAGGCCGAAGAAGACCAGGCACAGGGCGGCCGGGGTGATCTGATGGGTGACCGCCGACGCGCCGGCGATGACCAGGATCACCACGAGCATTGCCACCCGGTACCCGACGGTGGTGTCGGTCTCGGGCTGCTCGTTGTCTACCGAGCCATAGGGCATCTGGAGGGCGTTCGTACCGAAACGCTTGAGCCGTTCCCAGGAGCGGGTCTCGAGTAGTGCGGGCATCGGCCAGAGCGGCCTTCCGCCGATACCGAACACACGGATGGCGATGGCGACGGCCGCCAGGAACAGGAAGAGGTTGATGCCCTGGGGCGAGAAGTAGTCCTGGTCGATCCAGTTACTGACCAGGAAGATGGCGAGTGCCGCCCACCGTGCCCGAGACGTGCGCAGGCAGGTGTTGGCGATCGCCTTGAGCGGGATGAGCATTGCGATGTTGAGGGTCAGGGGGAACCAGCGGAGGTACCAGAGCGTGGAGACACCCATGGCCCGTGCCGCCATCCCGGCGGCGGCGAACATGGCCGGCCAGGACATCCGGACGTCGAGCCGGGGGAGGGCAGTGCCGGTACGACCGAGGAAGTCGCTGAATCCGGCCACGATGTAGGCGGCCGAGAAGCGAGGCACCGACTCGGTCGCCGGCAGTGTGCCGTGCAGGATCACCGCCAGGGCACACAGGAGCACCACCATGACCGTGGTACGCGGGGCGGAGCGGCGTAGCTCGAGGAATATGGCAGCCGATGCGAGGACCGCACCGAGCCACCACAAGAGCGACAGCTGGGCCACCAGACCGACGGCGGGGGACTGGTAGGGGTGGATCGAGGAGAGGGACAGATACCAGGACAGAACGCCCGCGGCAGCGAGCACCAGGGGCAGCCATGAGGCGAGACTGGACCATGGAGGATCGGTCGCCAGTTCGATTGCCGGATCCGCGCCCGCCCCACCGACCCGCTCGGGTGACCGGTCGAGCCCGACGTCGTATGTCGCTTCTGTGGTCAATCGCCCAGAGTCTCTCGCCCGATGAGATGAGCGCCATCACGGTCCATGGATCAGTGACCAATCCGGCCCCAGTGGCGAAGTACGGAAACGCTATAGTACCTGGCACCGAGGCTCGAACGCCATCCGGGTGTCCTGGGCTCGCCCTCAGGTAGGGACCCGGGCATCGGGCTGGCAGAAACGGGCAGGAGCCCACCGTTTCCGTATGCCCTAGCTAGCCGTCGGGCTGAATTACGAGGAAGGTCGGATGAACGAATTCGAGCAACAGGAGCAAGCCGGGGAGCCCCTCCGCGAGTTCGAAGCCGAGTTTCCCGGCCGAACCCGTCGCCGGGTGGCCATGGGTGCGGTCGCAGCCTTCGTCGTGGTCGTGCTCGTCGCCTGGTCGGTGCTGTTCGTCCACATGAACCACAAGATCAACAAGGCCAATCAGCTCAATGCCGCCCAGGCTGTCCAGATCCACCAGCTCCAGACACAGGTGGCCACTGTCAACGCCTCGCTGGGCGCCGCCGTGGCCTGTCTCCAGACGGTCGGCTCACTCGAGGGCCTCTGTTCCAAGCTGGTGAAGTAGCGGTTTCCCACGTTCCATGACATTGGAATTGTGCCTGTCGTCCTCACTTGTCATGCTGTTCTCTTCGCTGTCGGTCTGCCGACCCGTCGCATCTCATTCCGTGCAATTGATCAGGAGGACTATTGATCTCGCGTCCGCTCATCATCCTGGGAGCGCCCCGATCCGGTACGACGATGATTTTCCAGGCTCTGTCCACCCATCCTGAGCTGTGGAGCCTCTACCGCGAGAGCCAGAACATCCTCAACCGGCACTTCCCCACGGAGATGCTCCCGGGGGAGTCGGCCCTTGTCACGGCGGACCAGGTCGACGAGGCCACGGCCAAGGAGATCGACCAGGAGTTCTTCGACGAAGTGGGCAATGCCGAGGCCTCGCTCAAGGTCTTCGGCCGGGGCGTGCCGATCCCCTTGATCGCCAGGGTCCGGCTCAGCTCGTTCCTCACCAAGCTCGGAAAGGACCAGAAGGTCCCGCCGGTCCGGATGGTCGAGAAGACACCGGACAACTGCTTCCGGATCCCAATGATTCGCAAGGTCTTCCCCGATGCCCAGTTCGTGTATGTCGTCCGTGATCCCCGTGGCTCGATCGCCTCGATCCACAAGGGATGGACAGAGGAGTCACGGTTCCAGCGGTTCGAGCTGCCGCAGAGTTACACCATCAAGGACTACAGCGGCAGCTCGTGGTGCTTCGGATTGCCCCCCGGCTGGGAGGAGATGGACGGGTCGACCGTCATGGAGATCTGCGCCTTCCAATGGCGCCTGTACAACGAGTACTGCAATCTGGACCTCCCTACGGGCGACACCCAGGTGATCCAGGTCCGCTACGAGGAGATGTCCTCGAATCCCGGCCCGGTCCTGCAGGCGATCGCCCGGTTCGCCGACATCGATCCGCAGCCGCTGGAGCGCTTTGCCGAGAAGCTCCCGGTCGTCAACACCTGGTCCAAGCCCAGCGCCGACAAGTGGAAGCGGGTCGAGGACCAGATCGAAACCGTGCTGCCGCTGGTGGCATCCGAGGCCGAGCGGCTCGGCTACCCGACGTGAGCTGACTGTGACACGGCCATTTCCCCGAACCAAAGTCCTGTTCATCGGAGGCGAGGGCCGTTCCGGGTCCACCGTCCTGGAACGTCTTCTGGCCACCGACCCGCAGACCTGCGCCGTGGGTGAGGCCAAATACCTGTTCAAGCGCGGGATCGGCAGTGGCGAGCTGTGCGGATGCGGTCGGCCGGTCCCGGAGTGTGAACTGTGGTCGGTCGTCGGCGACCGGCTCTGTGGTGGTTGGGGCTCGGCCGAGGGGACCGAGCTGGTGCGGTTCTTCACTGCGCTCGATTCGCAGAAGAACATTCCTGCCGCAGTACTGGGCCGTGGACCACACGTCCGCCGGGCGCGGGCCGTCCTGTCAGAGCTCTACCCCCTGATCGCCGAGGTGTCGGGGTGCGAGGTGATCATCGACTCGTCGAAGCATCCGGCGTGGGCCTACCTTCTGGCCGGCACGGATACCGTCGACCTCCGGGTGATCCACCTGGTCCGGCATCCATCCGGCGTGGTGCAGTCGTGGAGTCGGTCGGTGAAGCGACCACAGGCGGACCAGGGCTCCGGGGACCGCCTGATGGCGGCTCAGTCGCCCGTCGAGGTCGCCTTTCGTTGGGATGTCTTCAACCGGCTCTACCACCGGTTGGGGCGGCGTTCGGTTCCGACCGTTCTCGTCCGCTACGAGGACTATGTGAACGACCTCGAAGGCACATTGCGTGCCTGCTTCGGGCTATTCGGGCTGCCGTACCTGTCCACACCCGACGCCATGGCCAATGGCCATGGGATCGCCGGGAATCCGTCGCGCTTCGCCCGGGGAGACGAAAAGATCACCCAGGATGACCGCTGGGTCACCGAACTCGGGGGCCGTACGCATCGGATCGTATCGGCGCTGACCTGGCGCACACGGTCCGCCTACGGGTACAGCTCGAGCCGTTCCTCGCCGGTGCGCCCGATGGTCCGCCACGCTCAGGGCCGCATCGTCGAATCGGTGCCTGACACCGATATGGCTCAACCGACCGCCACCGACGGAGCCGGATCGCGGTCAGCCTCACCTGCCGGTCAGGCTGATGCCGGTCAGGCTGACTCTTCCTCGTAGGTCGACAGGACCGCCCACGACTTCCCCGAGTGGCGTGGCATCGTGGAACTCGCCAGGGCCGCCCGTCGGGTCCCCCGCTTGCGCTCGATGTAGATGGTGCGGAGTACCCGCAGCCCGTCCGAGAATGCGTTGAGGTTGCTGGTGCCGTGCAACCGGTTCCGCTCGAAGCTCGGCACTTCGAAGACCCGGACGCCGGCCTTGGCGATGCGCACGTTGATGAGGGTCTCGACTTCGAAACCGTCTCCCCAGAGCATCTCCTGGCCTTCTTCGCCCTCGGGTGTCTCGGCGATGAGTTCGAGTTCGAGGAGACAGTCCCGACGGAAGGCGTTGTAGCCGTAACAGAGGTCGGTGTAACGGGTCCCGTAGATGACGTTGACGATCTTGTTGAGCCAGAAATTGCCCATCGAGCGCAGACGGCTGATGTCATTGCTCCCGGCGCCCGGCATGAAACGGGAGCCCTTGGCGAAGTCGGCTCCCTGGCGTAGTGCATCGACGAACCTCGGGATCTCGGCCGGATCGGTCGAGCCGTCGGCGTCGATCATGACGATGAAGTCGCCGGTGGTGGCTTCGAACCCGCAGGCCAGGGCGTTGCCCTTCCCCTTGCGGGTTTGGCCGATCACCTTGATGTCCGGATAGCAGGATCGGGCCACCTCGACGGTGTCGTCTGTCGAGTTCCCGTCGACCAGGATCACCTCGTGCAGTCCCGCCGGCAGCGCCGCTAGGACGTGGGGGAGGTTCTTGGCTTCGTTCTTGGCCGGGATCACGATGCTGACAGTTGGAGCTGGCCGGACCGGCTGACCCGACCTGGCGTCGCCACCGCTGCGCCGGACGACGGCGAAGTTCCTCTCGAACTCGTTGACCGATCGGGTGGATTCAGTGCTCGTGGATCCTGTCTGCCCTGGCGGATCCGCCTCCACGGAAAAGAGTGGTCGTTCGTTGACGGTCATGGCTCGATACCTCCGGTCCGCCGGACCAGCTTCCGACACTGCATTGCCACCACTGGAGTGACCCCGCACTCTTGATGCGGAACCCGACTCTGCCCCACGGTCCCCCTGCCTTTCCCTGCCTGTGCTCCGCGACCCGGTCCCTATGCCGCTCACTGATGAGACGGACCTTTTGGTGGAACTCCACGGAGGATTCTTCCCGAGGAACCCTGTGATTCTGACAGTCGGGTTTGTCCCAGGTCAAGGGTGGCAACTTAGCCACCGCGGTGCGTGATGACCATCGGACACTGCGTGGTTGTCGGCGTTTCTGCAGGTCATCGCCCGTCGGTTGCGGGTCAGGTGCGGGCCAGTCTGCCGGGAGCAGCTTGGGGGTGTTGACGTCGGACGTCGAGAGGGTTAATCTCTCTAAAGCCGATAGAGGTACTCGGGAATCGAGAGGGAAACACACAGAAGACGGCGAGCGACCGTAGGATCAGGCGGTACGGGCCACTTGGCCATCCGCGAGACAGCCGGTCGGAATCAGCATCGGATGCTCACGATCTGAACGATTTTCGATAACAAGAAGTTTCTACAGTTTGCTTCAGGACCTGCCGATGAAGCGCATCGACCGGTCGAATAGGTGAGAGAGGGTATCGAAGATGAGTGCGAGCCAGTTCGGACACCAGGACCACAAGCCTCGTCAAGGTCCCTGCCAAAACTGTGGCTGGACCCAGTCACTCCAGAAGGTGACCGGCCCCAAGGCCGCCCTCATCCGCCACAATTCCCGATTCGGCCCCCGGTTCGGCCTCCGGTGGCTCTGCGAGGAGTGCGTGATCGACCTGACTACCGGGGAGCACACTCAGCCCGAGCCGGCCCAGGCCAGTGCATTCCGGCTTCGTATGCCGGCACCGGTCCGCCACCGCTCGGTGGCCTGAGGCCGACATCGGCCTCCCACCTCCGTCCGGGCGGTCCTGGCCCGGAACCGTGGACTCCGGGCAGCTGTTCAGTACGCCACTGGTGATCCGCTACTCGTAGTCGTCGACCGTGGTCATCCGGTAGTCCGCCCCCTTGACCGTGGACAGTGTCTCGCTCAGCCCCCGCCTCCAGTAGTCCAGGTAGCCGCCGTGCCGGTCGCGGATGTAGGTCGGCGAAGGGACCAAGGTGCCCCCCAGGAACAGGATCCCGTTGGCGACCGGCAGGCGGGACACCCAGGCCAGCCGTTGTCGTGTCGCCATCGAGTGTCCTGACCAGCCGAGCGCGGCCAGTCGGAAGCGCTCGATCTGACTGGGCTGCTCCACAGTGGACGGCCGGGCGATCCCCGCCTCGGGCACCGAGCGGGCGAACTCGGCGGCCATGAGATCGTGGAGCCAGGCCAGTCCGGCGTTCGCGAATACCGAACGGGCCCGGTCGGCGCCGAGCCGGTGCAGCAGTACCAGCACGTCCCGCCATGACGCCAGGCCCGCTTTCCCCTTCCACAGGTCATTGAGCACGTGGAGGGCACTGATCAGGAGCAGATCGTCGGCTGACGCGAACCGGACCGGTGTTCCGCACAGCTCCGCCGGCTCGGATCGCCGGAGGACGTCCCCGGCCCGGACACTCGAACCGAACGACCACGGCGGCACGTGATGGTGGATGTCGAGGTTCCCTCCGCCGGCCGAGTGCAGGTTCACCCCTTCGCGGCACCGCAGGTCGAACCAGTCCCACTGGGGGATGGCCCGATCGGACGTGGCGAATCCGAGTTCCCCGATGCATGTGAGGGTGCGTTCGAAGTCATCCGGGGTGACGATCAGATCGATGTCGCCGTAGGTCCGCGGCCATCCCGGTGGGTGATGGGCGGCCATGGCCGGGCCCTTCACCACCGCGGCGTGCACCCCGGCGGAGGCCAACGCACTGAGCGCCGGTGCGGCGGTGGTCTCGGCGGCCATTGCCTTCATCTGACCGGTGAGCGTGACGCTGCGGAACATGGCGAAATACGGCTGGTCACGGTGTATCGGGATCTGGCCGAGCGAATGGACGGCTACCGCAGACAACCCTTCGGCGAACAGGACATCCGTCTCGCGTTCGACGTCCCCCACCGACGGTGCCGATTCGCTCGTGTCGACGATCCCGGCCACCAGGCACCATCTCGCCGCCGGGCCCAGCCCACTCAGCGGACCCCCGGGGACGGAGGTCATGCCACCTGCTCACATGTCGGGGTCATCGTGCGCTCAGGGTACCGCCACTCCCCTGGCCCACGGTTCGAAGGCACGCATTCGACGGGACGCCCGGTGAGAACGCCGCCGGCGCCGCCGGTGCGCCGGGGTGGAGTCCCGTGGCGGTATCGTGACACCGGACGGCTCCGGTTTGGGGCGAGAGTGCGACGGTGGCCTGCAGCCGGTGCGCCGTCGAACCTCGAGTCGGGAACCGCCCGGTCCACGGGACGGGTAGAGAAGGAGCATCGTCGTTGAGCCCCAACCGAGGCCCGGTAGCGACGGTCCTGATCCAGGACCGGGTTCGGCTGTTCCGCGAGAGCCTCCGCCTGGTCCTCGACGGGGAGCCCGGCATCGAGGTGACCGATACCGTGGCCTCGACGGATGAGCTCGAGATCGCCGTCCGGGCCCGACCAATCGACTCCGTCGTCATTGAAGCGGTCGGCGTGGACTGGGACGTTCCTGCGCTCATCGGTCGCCTGGAGTCGGCCCGATCAGGGATCCGGGTGATCGGGACGGCACCGGCCGGGTTGCGGCACACCGTGCTCGATGGGGCATCGGTGATCCTGCGCACGGCGCCGGGGCGCACGTTCCTCGGGCTACTGAGCGGAGGGCATCTCACCGCGGACAACGAACCGGGCGGGTCCGGAGTCCGAACCACCGCTGTCACCGATTCGACCGGGTCCGACCTGACCCAGCGTGAAGTACAGGTGCTGGCGCTCATCGGCGGGGGTCTCACGACCAGGCAGATCGCCGAGCGCCTCGGCATCAGCGCCAAGACGGTCGAGAGCCGACGCCAGAGCCTCTTCACCAAACTGGGCGTCCAGAGCCAGTCCCATGCAGTGTCGGTGGGCATGCGGACAGGGATCATCGGCCATCGCCCGGTGGACATCGGGCTCAGCACCACGTGATGACCCCGACTGCCACCCGCGGCCGGCAGCGCGCCTACCACCGGCCCTCGTTCCGGGTCGCCCGGTACACGTCGGGACTGCCCACCGTCGTCGTCCTCGGCGCCGGTGGCGTGGTCGTCGAGGCACTGCGGCTCCTCTTGGAGGGAAGGGCGGAGGTGGTGGGAGAGGTCGGTTCAGGGAGAGATGCCGTCGCCCTCTCCGAACTGGTCGCGCCCGATGTCGTGGTGGTCGACGAGATCCTGGACGACGGGGTCGCCGAGAGCTTCGTCCCGGCACTGCTGCGTACGGGCACCCGGGTCCTGATGCTGTGCGGACCGTCCGAGACCTCCCGCCTGGTCGACCTGGTCGCCTCGGGAGTCACCGGACTGGTCGACCAGGACGGCACGCCTCCCGACGTGGTGTCGGCGGTGCTGACTCTGGCCGCCGGAGGGGCCGTGCTCCCTCCCGACGTGGTCGCTGCGGTGGCCACCGACTGGCGGCGGAACCGGCGACGCGGCGGCGCTGACAGCGTGACGGCCGAGTTGACCGACAGGGAGAGCGATGTGCTGGGTGCCATCGCCGACGGGCTGAGCACCAAGGCGGTCGCCCACCACCTCGGCATCTCGGTCAAGACGGTTGAGAGCCACAAGACCCGGATCTTCGCAAAGTTGGGAGTCCGCTCCCAGGCCGAGGCCGTAGCAGTTGTGCTGGGCATGGGGCCCGGAAGCGAATCCGACGCAGGGCCGGTGGCGGCGCAGTGAGCTGGCTACACGTGTCCCGATCCAGCAGAACCGTCGAGCCGGGTCCTAACGGGATCGAGGTCGTCGGTGTCACCAAGTCCTTGCGCGGCAGGCTCATCCTGGACCAGGTGGACCTGACCGTTCCGCGGGGGACGCTCACTGTGATGGAGGGTTCGAACGGGGCCGGCAAGACGACCCTCGTCCGCACCCTGGCCACGGTGGTGGCTCCTGACGCCGGAACGGTCCGAGTCAACGGGTACGACGCCATCCGCCAGAGTCTGGACGTACGCCGCTCGATCGGTGTGAGCTTCGCCAACGAACGGAGTCTCTACTGGCGTATCAACGCGTTCCAGAACCTGGAGCTGTTCGGCAAGATCGCCGGAATCCCGAAGCGGATCATCGCCTCCCGCTCGGTGGACCTGATCGAGCGCCTGGGTATCGCTCATGTGGCGCTCGGCCAGGTGGCCCGGATGTCGACGGGTCAGCGGCAGAGGCTGATGGTGGCCCGGGCGCTGCTCAACGATCCGTCGGTGATCCTGCTCGACGAGCCCTTCCGGGGAATCGACGAAGAGGGCCTCAGTTCGATCCTCGGATTGGTGAAGGAGCGGGTGGCGAACGGCGCCACCGCGCTGATCGTGGCACCCCTGATCGACGCCATACTTCCGGCGGCCGATGCCACGTACATCGTCTCCGGAGGGGTCATCCGGCCGACCGGTGACACGCCCACGGTCGGCGACGACGGACCGGATGGCGACGGAGTTGTCGAGCCGGTGGACGTCCCCGAGTATCACGTCGATGAGGAGCCTCCTCCGGTAGACGGGGAGCCCACCGCGGCGACCGACGCCGGTCCGGAGCCGGTCGAGGTCGATGGACCGGGAAGGACGTCGTGAACGTCTGGCGCATCGTGGCTGCCACCGCCCAGAAGGACTTCAGGACGGCGGTCTCGTACCGGGTCGGCTTCGCCACCAGCATCGTCGCCGCCTTCTGGGGGCTGATCGCCTTCCGCTTCGTGTCGAAGCTGGTCAACACCGGCCAGTTCGCCGGCAGCACCACCAGCTACTTCAAGTACACCGTCGTCGGCCTGCTCTTCGCCTCGATCCTCGAGCCCACCGCCATCGGTACGTCGACGTCGGCCCGGGGCGACCAGGTGCAGGGGACGCTCGAGTACCTGGCCACCCAACCGGTCCGCCGGATCTACCTCGGGCTCAGCTGGTCCGCCTACGGGCTGGTGCAGTCGATCGTCGTGGCCGCGGTGATCATGGTCCTGACCATCCCGATCGGGTTCAGCGTGTCCAACGTGAATGCGCCGGTCGTCATCGGCGTGATCCTCCTCTCCATCGTGATCTTCGCCGCTGTCGGTAACCTCGGCGCATCCCTGGTGATCGTGTTCCAACAGGGCACCCCGCTCGTGGCCGGCCTGCTGAGCATCATCGGCGTCATAAGCGGCACCCTGTTCCCGATCTCGGCCCTACCGCAGTGGCTCCAGGTGCTCGCCCACCTCTCCCCGCTGACCTACGCGCTCGACGCGCTGCGTTCGGCGCTGCTGGCCGACCAGCCGTACACGAACTACGCCGTTGATTTCGCCATCCTGATCGGCTTCGCCGTCGTACTGGTACCGCTGTCGGCCTGGGTGCTCGAGCGGTCGTTCCAGATCGCCCAGCGGCGGGGCACTCTGGCCACATTCTGAACTTCAGTATCATGGGTCCATGGCGAGCAACGGTTCGGACGATCATGACGGCAGCAGAGCTGCCGACGGCGGGGCTGTCGGCGAGGTGTCGTCCGCAGTGACGCCCCATCTGAGAGTCGATGAGGTGGTGTGGCGCGAGGTCGGCGACGACCTGGTGGTCCTCGAGCTGAGCACGTCCACCTATCTCACCCTCAACGGCTCGGCCAAGCAGCTGTGGATCGGCCTCGCCGAGGGTGCCACCGTCCCTGGACTCGTCGATCGGCTCACCTCGCTCTACGGGATCAGCGATGAGCAGGCCTTGACCGACACCGAGGTGTTCCTGGCCGCCTTGGCTGAGCGCAAACTCCTGGCGTTCGACTGACGCCCGGTCGCCGATGACCACCGAATTGGGGGCGTCGGTATGGTTTCCCCCTGCCAATCCCGCCGGTCTGACCGAGCTCGACGTGGCCAGTGGGGTGGTGGTCGGTCAGGACCACGGAACCAGCCGACCGGGCTTCGTCCATCCGGGGCCGGATCCGATGACCCGACTCGCCGAGCTGGCGGTCGAGCTCCTGGCGACCTCGCCGTGCGTGATCGCCTTTTCGGGCGGTCGGGACTCCTCCGCACTCCTGGCGTTCTTCGTCGACGTGGCCCGGCGTCACGGGCTGGACGAGCCCATAGCGGCCACCGCTCGCTGGGACGGGGATGTGGCCAGCGACGAACGCGAATGGCAGGAGCAGGTGATCGGTGCGATCGGGGTGCAGAATTGGGAGATCATCCGACCGGGTGACGACCTCGATCTCCTGGGTGACGAAGCCGTGGGCGCGTTGCTGGGCCAGGGGTTGATGTGGCCGCCTCCGGCCTACGCGTTCCGGCCGATGGTCCGCAGAGCCGTCGGCGGTGTGATCGTGTCGGGGGAGGGCGGTGACGAGGCGTTCGGGCTCTACCCACACGGCCGATTCTGGGACGCCATCCGGCACCGACGTGTCCCGCTCCGACCCGATTGGGTCGCCGCCGTCATGGCCTGCACCCCCCGGCCCTACCGTCGCCGCCATTGGGAGCGAAAGGTTCCCCCGTACCAGTCGTGGTTGCTACCGGAGGCCCGCGAGCGGTTCGCACGTCAGTTGGCCGACGAGATGGACGAACCGATCCGATGGGACCGTTATCAAGTGGTCAACCGGAGCCGCCGGGCGGTGGGGCTCACGCTCAGAACCCTGGATGCAATCAGCGCACTCGACGGCGCGCGCTACGCCGGCCCGTTGCTCGACACGGCCTTCCTGTCCGGGTTGGCCACGTGGGGTGGCAGTTTCGGCCGGGGGGATCGCACTGCGGTCATGACCGCGCTGTTCGGCGACCTGCTCCCTGCGCCCGTGCTCGCCCGCACGGGCAAGGCGTCATTCGGCGGCGTGTTCTGGGGCCCGGCCAGCCGGCGGTTCGCCGAAGAATGGGACGGCACCGGACTTGACGGACGCCTGGTCGATGCTGAGGCCCTACGGGCGGAGTGGCTCTCGCCGGTGCCGGTCTACGGATCTGCGCTCCCATTGCACGCCGCATGGCTGGCCCACCACGCAGCGCGCGCGAACGGCTCGCATGCGGGAACCCCCTAGGGGGTTCCTCCCCCCTTTGACACCTGTCCATTCAACGAGGTCATCGCTACCATGCATAGATCCAACAACGAAAGGGGCCAACATGGCGCAGGAGTCCTACGAGGCACCGCAGATCACGGTCCTCGGCGAAATCACCGACCTGACCCAGGCCGGCAAGCCGGGAATCTATTTCGACTTCCCGGGTTCAGCCGAGGGCAACAAGAACCCGCCAGCGCCGGGCGCGCCTGGCACCAGCTGAACCAAGCATTGAACTCCGGCTTCGCCGGAAGAATGCTGCAACGACCAGGCTCCCGCAAGGGAGCCTGGTCCGCGCACGACGTCATGGTGTCGAACGGGCCGACGGGGGAGCGGGTCCTTCTGCACCTGCCGACGGGAACCTACCTACTCCTCGACGACTCCGCGGCTCGCATCGTGGACCTCCTCACCGAGGACCCGGACGCCGCCCACGCCGCCACTTCCCTCGCCCGCCGGTTCGACATCCCGTTCGACCAGGCACTGGGGGATGTGAACACCGTCGTCGATGCGGTCCGCGGGCTTTCCGTCCGGAGAGTCGACCGGGGCCGTCGACCGACTCTGGCCGGCGCCCAGACGGTGGTTCAGGCGTGGCTCCGCCAGCCATGGGAGACCCGCTGGGTCATCCTCCGAGCTGCGACCGCCGTCGCTGTCGCCGAGGTCGGGCTCGCGGTTGTCAGCTTGCCGCGACTGGCCACCTTGATGGGTGTCCCATTGGCCTCCGACCGCGATGTCGCCATCGCCGAAGCGGACAACGACGAGGCATTGGAGACACTCACCCCTCCTGAGCAACTCGCTCATTGGGCGGTGGACTGGGTGCTGGCCCGGTGGCTCTTCGATGGCACCTGCCTGCGCCGGTCACTCGCATTCGGCTGGTTCATCCGCAGGCGCCGGCCGGTCTTGCGGCTCGGGATGATCGACGACGAGGGCACGGTGGCCCACGCCTGGGTCGAGGCCGAAGGTCAGATCTTCGACGCCACCGCCGTGACCGGGTCATTTACGGTGCCGGGTCGCCGTGTACCGCCCGACGCCACCGACCCATCAGCCGGTGGCGGCCCCGAATCCACGGCCGTCGACCCAGGTCGGAGGACTGGCGGCGGTCCCGACGGTGTATCGGAACGCGATCAGCTCACGTAATGTCGAAGACGTGAGTGGAGCCGCCGCCGTCGACGTCTACGAGTGTTCCGGGCTCCGGGTCGCATCCGAGGTACCGCTATCCGCACCCCTTGCGGTCGGCGACCCGTCAGCGCCCGACGTCACCATCGAACTCGGTGACGAGTGCGATCCGCCCTTCGAGCGGCCGTCCGCCGACGTCGTTGCCGAATTCATCCGGGACGACTTTCCGTGGTACACGTTCAGCCGGGTGGAAGGCGGTTACGTAGGCCGGCTACCTGGAATCGCCGACTTCGAGATCTCGAACGACCTGAAACGGGTGGTGGTGCGCCCGGTGACCGGTGGCCGGTCGAACGTGATTTCCATCGTGCTCCCCGGCACCGTGGTGGCATTTCTGCTGTCGATGGGGGGGCAGTGCGTCCTGCACGGCAGCGCGGTGGACATCGGCGGCGAGGCACTGGCCTTCGTCGGCGTGTCCGGGCAGGGCAAGTCCACCATGGCCGCCATGTTCTGTGCGGAGGGGGCGGCCCTGGTCACCGACGACGTGCTCCCTCTGGAGTTCGACCTGTCGGGTCCCGGACCAGGCTCGGTCCGGTGCCGGCGGGCCGGACAGGAGATCCGACTCAGGGAGAAGGCATCGTCGCTGGCCGACCGGTTCGGTTCTGCGGTGACCGTCAGGCTGACGGAGGACGATCGCCAAGCCGTGGCCCCGCTGATGTCGGACAAAGCCCTACTTCCGGTGCGCGCCATCGTGCTGCCACGACCCGATCGTGAGAACGTCACGGTGTCGGTCCGCCCGTTGGGCACCGGCGAGGCCGCGCTCGCCCTCAGCCGGTGCCAGCGCATCGAGGGTTGGCGGGGCCCGGCCGAGCTCCGGCGCCAGTTCGAGGACACTGTCCGGGTGGCCGAGTCGGTGCCGGTATTCGAGGTGGCCGTGCCGTGGGGACCCCCGTTCGCCACCGACCTTCACGAACAGGTTCTGGCGGCATGCGGGCTGCCCGGTCTGGCGGAGTCACTGGTGCCTCGATCCACTGCCTCCTCCGATGGTGGCGGGCAATGACCGGTCACGAAGCGAACCAGCGGTACTTCGACGAACTCGGACGTGCCGTCGACAGCCGATGGAGCGCAGCCGGTCGCCGGCCCGAACGGCTGGTCGGCATCGCCACCACCGCCCTGGAAGAGATTCCGGTCCCCGGAACGCTCGATGCGGTGTCCGTGCTTGATCGTCTGGCCCGCGACGATGGACTTCCCAAACAGCGACTGGCGTCCGACCAGTTCGGACAGCCACCGGCGGTCCTCTACCTCGAATCCGGCCTGGAGATTCAGGCACTGACGTGGATCGAGGGGACCACGTCGATCCACCAGCACGGCTTCGACGGTGCGTTCTGCGTGCTGCAGGGGTCCAGCCTCCACGTCGAGTACGACTTCGACCAGTCCGAAGAACTCGGCGACGGTCATCTGGTCACCGGCGACCTGCGCATGAGTCGGTCCGAGGTGCTGACCGAAGGAGATGTTCGACCGATTCCCTCTGGGCCGGAGTTCATCCACAGCCTGTTCCACCTCGAGCGCCCTTCGGTCACCATTGTGGTGCGCAACAAGAAGACTGAGCTCCCCTTCCCCCAATACGCATATCGACACCCCGGATTGGGATTCGACATCAACGAAACCGACGATCGGCTGGCCATGCGTCTGCGGGGTCTGCGGTCGATCGAGTTGGTCGCTCCGGGGGATGGCATGAAGGTGGCGCTCGATCTCGTCCACACCGAGGATCTGTGGACAGCGTTCCGGGTGACCGAGTACTGGTTCCGGATGATTTCGGATGATCAGGGTTTCGGCGACCTCGCCGAGGGACTGGCTGCCCGTGACGCCTCCATGGGGAGCCTTGTCGAAGAGATGTTCAGCGAGCAGAAGCGCCAGTCGCGGCTGTTGCGGCGGCGGGGGATGCTCGACCAGAAGCGCCACCGCCTGCTCCTCGCCGTGCTGGTCAACCTGCCGGATCCGGAATCGGTGGCCGCCACCATGTCCGCTCTCTTCCCCGGACGGGAGCCCGCCGAAGTCACCATGGAGATCGTCGAGGAGCTCGCTTCGCCGCAGTATCGGGGCCTCTCGGGCATGCATCTGTCGCCCGAGGGCCTCCTCGCCGTCCGTACAGCGCTCCAAGAGGGCATGTTCGAAGAGGCATTATCCCTGCTCGGCGACCAATGGCACCCACCGTCACTGGATAACCTCGTACAGTGACCAATTGGTTGCAATCGTGTTTGCCACTGATCGAAATGTTGTCATTCGAGTGACCGGGTGCCGTAGTGTGGTCGGTCTTGCCGGTAGCGACCGGTCCGAAGGAGGAAACATCGTGGGAAGTATTCGGAAGCTGTCCGCACTGGCCGCCCTGGCCGTGTTGACGATGACCACAGTGGCGGTTGGGGTGACCAGCCCGGCGCAGGCGGCCACCGGCGGATCGTCACCGCTCTCGGCCCCGTCCTCAGCTCTGTCCACCCAGAACGGACACCTTCTGAAGGGCTCCGTACTGCCGACCGGCAACTCCTCGGCGGAAATCCCGCAGTCCATGGTCTCCAGCTATGGATTCCTCGCCATCTTCCAGGAAGCCCAGGCCACGTCGCTGAACATCTCCGTCGATGGGGGAGCAGCCACGCCACTCACCCAGGGTGGCTTCGTCTATGGCCTCGTGCCTGCCGGAACCCACACCATCACGGCGACGAGCGGGGCGGTCAACATCACGGGCACGGTCTCCATCGGTGCCGGCCAGAACTGGACCTCGCTCGTGTACCTGGCGCAGGGTGGCGTACCTGTCATCTCCGGGTTCCTGAACAACCGCACCCCTCCCGGCACCGGAAACTCGCGGATCGTCATTCGCAACACCGCCAATACCGGTCCGGTTGACGTCTACATCAACGGAGCGCTTTCGCCGGCCGGTACCGATCTTGTCAACGAGGCGACCAGCCCGCCGCCATCGGGCTCCCTTCCGATCGCCGCAGGCCAGGTGAGCATCGTCGTCGTCCCGCACGGACAACCGCTCAGTGACCCCAACCCCCTCGCTACGGCGAGCGGAATGCTGGTGTCCGGCGACCTGCTCAACATCTTCGTGGTGAGCGACACCACGCGGACCCCTCAGTTCTCCCTGCTGACCAACGCAAATCCGCTGGGTGCCGGGTATCGCCTCTACGCATCTGACGGAGGGACGTTCAACTACGGAAGCGCGCTCTTCAACGGATCGCTCGGCGGACAGCCGATCAACAAGCCGATCGTTGCCGCCGCTGCGACCCAGATCGGCCTGGGGTACTGGATGGCGGCATCCGACGGCGGGGTCTTCTCCTTCGGCGACGCCGGGTTCTACGGATCGGCCGGCGACATCCATCTGAACAAGCCCGTGGTGGGCATGGCCGGGGATGCGGACGACCTGGGTTACTGGCTGGTCGCATCCGACGGTGGGATCTTCTCCTACGGTGACGCCCAGTTCTACGGCTCCACCGGGGCGATGACGCTCAACAAGCCCATCGTGGGCATGGCGGCGACCCCCGATGGCGGAGGGTACTGGCTGGTCGCATCCGACGGCGGGATCTTCTCCTTCGGTGACGCCCAGTTCTACGGTTCGACAGGCAGCACGCCGCTGAACCAGCCGATCGTAGGCATGGCACCGACCGTCGACGGCAAGGGCTACTGGCTGGTGGCTGCCGACGGTGGGGTCTTCGCCTTCGGCGATGCCGACTTCCTCGGTTCGATGGGTGGCACGCCGCTCAACAAGCCGATCGTGGGCGTCTTCTCCACGCCGGACTCCCTCGGCTACTGGCTGGTCGCATCCGACGGTGGGATCTTCTCCTTCGGCAATGCCGGCTTCTACGGCTCGACGGGCAACATCGTGTTGAACAAGCCGATCGTGGCCGGAAGCAACCCGGGCGTGCCGGTACCGACTTCCTGACAACGGCTGTTCCGGGGTTGATACGGGGCACCACCGCCTCCTGTGCCGTGAGGTGCAGGAGGCGGTGTCAATTGACGTTTCCGCCAGCCTCGCCTGAGTTGCCGCCGGGCGAGCCGTCTCGTGAGAGGCTGACCCGGTGCGAGTGACCACCGAGGCGCCCTTCTTCGCTCGGGCCGACGACCTGCGAAGTGAGTTCACCAGCCGGGTGGCTCCTGATCGCGTCGCCCTCCCCGAACGATTCATCTGGGACTACTGGCACATTCCCCAGCAGTACACCTACTTCCGCACCATCGCACTCAATGCCATCTCTCCGGCTCTGCTCGGTCAGTTCACCGAAGCGCTGCGGGCGTGGGGGAGGGTGAACCTCGGGACCGACCGGATCACGCTGCCGTGGCTGAGCTACTACATCGAAGGGTGCCGCCAGGAACTCCACTCGGACGTGGTCCAGGGCATGTGGTCCTACGTGTACTCGCTGACTCCGTGGGAGGACCGTCGCTTCACCGGTGGGGAGACCCTGCTCGGCAGCCCGCAACTCCTCGACTACTGGCCCACGTTCGACCCGTCGCGCTCGACTGAGTCCCGGACGCTCGTCGAGCGCATTCCAGCTCTCTTCGACCAGCTCACCGTCTTCGACTCCCGACTGCCCCACGGCGTAGCCGTCGTCGAAGGGACCCGCGATCCGTCCCAGGCCAGGGTCGCCCTGCACGGGTGGTTCCACGACCCGGTTCCCTCCATGAAGGGAGGGCTCGACCTCGAGGGATCGGCCACCGTGCTCGACACGCTGCGCGCGGCCAGCCGACGCCACCGTGAGCGGCTCGGACCACACCTCGGCACGTCCACCTGGCGGGTCCGGATCCAACCCGATGGCTCGGTATCCGACGTCGAGGCGGTGGTGGACAACCTGGTACCGATCAGCTCCGGCGCGGGGGATCCGGCCGACGTGCTGGCCGCCGAGAAGTCGCTCCTGGGCGACGCGGTTTTCGAACGTCGTGACCAGGCGACTGAGCTCCTCCTGCCACTCGACGGCTCACCATCACCGTGACGCCTCCGGACGACGATTGGCGCCGGCCGGTGCACTGGAACGAGCGGTGCCGCCAGAGGGCAGGTCAGTTCGGGCGGGGCGGGGCCGGTTCGCCGAACGGACCACGTCCGAGCTGTTCCCGGATGGGAGTGAAGGGCGGCTGCACGGTGTGGCGTCGCTGCCAGTTGGCCCCGTCGACCACCAGTGAGTGGCCGCTGATGTAGGAGGCGTAGGGGGAGCACAGGTAGGTCGCCGCCCAGGCCAGCTCCCGGGGATACCCGACCCGACCGGCGGGCACTCGATCGTCCTGGCCTTCATACTTCCCCGGGACGGCGGCGATGGCGGCCACCTCGTCCTCGTGCGGCATGAGGCCGGGAACCAGGCCGTTGACCCGGATCCCGTAGGGGGCCCACTCGACCGACAGGGTCTCGACCAAGTTCTTCACCCCTGCCTTGGCCGCGGCCGAATGGGCGAATCCGGGTCCCCCCGTCCACGCGTAGGAGGCGCCGACGTTGACGATGGAACCGTCCCGTCCCGCCGGGATCAGCCGACGGGCGAACTCCCGCGAGCACAGGTAGGTGCCATTGAGCACGATGTCCACCACGGTCCGCCACGCGTTGGGGCTCATGTCCTCCGCCGGCACCGGAAAGTTCCCCGCCGCATTGTTGATCAGCGCATCCACCGGGCCGAGACCCGACTCCACCGCGTCGAATGCCACCGCGATGGCGTCGGCGTCGCGGATATCGCACGCCACGCCGAGTGCGCGGCCCCCGGCTTCGGTGACCGAGGCGACACCGGCCGCACGGTGACCTTCGTCGCGGCTCACGATGGCCACTGACGCCCCGAGCCGTCCGAATTCGGTGGCGATGGATCGGCCGAGGCCGGTCCCACCCCCGGTGACGATGACCACCGTCCCGTCGTAGGTACCGGCCGGGAGCGCCGAGGCACCTGTCGGCGGGGGTTGTGGCAAGCCGGGCGGAGTCATGGGGGCCGATACTAGCGACGGGCGTCATGGCCAAGGGTGGCGATCAACCGCTCCGATGCGGACCGGGACGGTACAGTCTGTTCACGCGGTGTCCCCCGGCAGTGGTGGACGACCACCAGGCAAGGGGAGCACACAGACGATGGCCGCTGCAGACTCACTCCCGGTCCCGTCGCCGGACGACGCGACCCTGGTCGTCCCCGCGCCCGGTGAGGGGCCGGGCTACTGGGCCGGTGGCCCCAGTGCGGTGCTGGCCACCGATGGGACCTTCTGGCTCGCCTACCGGCTCCGTCGGCCCCACGGAGTCGGCCGCGGCTACGCCAACGTGATCGCCCGATCGGACGACGGCGTGACCTTCGAGACGGTCGCCGTACTCGAGCGCGAGGAGTTCGACTGTGACTCGCTGGAGCGCCCGGCCCTGATCGAACTACCCGACAGGTCCTGGCGCGTCTACGTGAGTTGCGCCACCCCGGGCTCCGACCATTGGAGGGTCGACGCACTGGACGCCGGTGACCCGTCGGCCTTCTCGGCCCCCTCGGCGCGCACGGTGCTGGCCGGCGACCCGGCGGTGGTCGCCGTCAAGGACCCGGTGGTCAAACTGATCGACGGCAACTGGCGCCTTTGGTTGTGCTGTCATCCCCTCGACCAGCCCGACGCCACCGATCGGATGACGACCGTCTACGGCTCGAGCGCCGACGGATTGGCCTGGGACCTGCACGGCACCGCGCTCGCCGGTGTAAAGGGTCGGTGGGACCAGCGCGGTGCCCGTGTGGCCGACGTGTTGTTCCGCGGCGGCCGGTGGCAGGCCTACTACGACGGACGGGCGACCAAGGAGGAGAACGCCGAGGAGCGCACCGGGATCGCCGTCGGCGATGATCCCGACCACCTGGAGGCCGACGGAGAGGTGATCGGCACCGGGCCCGACGGGTCCTGGTCGCTGCGGTACACGTCGTGTCTCGAGCTCAGCGACGGTGGGCTGCGCCTCTACTACGAGACGAAGCGCCTCGACGGTGCCCACGACCTGCGCACCGAGTACGTCCCGCCCTCGCGATAGGTCCTCCACTGGGTGAGATCCCAGCCGGTCATATCCTCGAGCAGTGTGATGTCGTCCTCGAAGTACCCGAGCAGTGACCCCCTGTCGGACTCGGACAGTTCGGGACGGTGCTGAGGAGTCCGCTGTATCAGCCACTGCAACGGCAGGCTCGCCTTCCGCCACAGCTGCGGGGGGAAGTGGCTCCCGAACGACGCGCCCCGGCGGAACATTGTCTGCAGCATCTGGGTATACCGGGTGGGCGGCACGTAGCCGCCGACGTTCATCGGCGGGGCATGGTCGACCAGGCCTTCGCGGACACCGAGGAACCGGCAGATCCCGTCGAGGGTCTCCTGTGGCTCGTCCACCAGCGACTTGTAGCGGATCAGGTGGATCTGGTCGCGTGGGAATTGGGTCACGAGATGGCGCAGTTGGCCTCCGTAGCAGCCGATCTCCAGGTAGCGCCAGAAGGGTGCCCAACCGTCGGCTGTCCGTTGGGGCTCCTCGGCGCAGGCGTCGAGAAAGTCACTGATCGGCTCGAGGCCGTCGGCCCACAGATGGGCCCAGTTGGAGTAGGCCCTGTCCACCGGGTCCCGCAGGATGGCGATCAGCTCGCGCCCCGGGCACGGCTGCCCGGATCCGGATGTGGGCATCGGGGTCGGCCAGGTACAGCGGGGTGCTCTCTCCTCGCAGCGTGCCCGGGGGGGCGTCGTCGAATAGGCGCTCGTACTCGTCCCGCTGCCAGATCCATTCCCGGTAGCTGTGGGCGTCGCCCGGTCCCCCGGTCCGCGGGGGCGGGCCGTCACACAGGAAGTACTTGGGCTCCTTCACCGCTGAAAGGAAGAGCTCGGGATGGGGCGCCAGGGCCGCATGCAGTGCCGTGGTACCCGACTTCGGGGCTCCGATGATGAAGAAGTCGGGCAGCGCCATGGGTCAGCCCTCCCGTCCAGAGGCGGGCAGGGAGCCAGTCGAATCCGGAGTGCGGCGTAACTCCAAAAAGTGGACCACGTGACCGCCTTATCTCTATATTACCCATCGATTTAATCAAGATCATTACTCTCTCGCCCCGATCGGGTCAACAGCAACGGTACCCGAGGGTCCCCTCGATAATCGTGCTTTCCGGTTGCAAATGAGCGTCCACCGCCCCGAGCGGCTCCCGGCTGCAGGTCAGGTCGGCGGCCCGGTTCGACCCTGGTGGAGGACCGACGGAGGTGGTTGACTCCTGAAACCTAGTTGTTTACTATGGAACTAGGAAATGGGCATCCCGGCCCGCCGGCCGAGGTCCCCGCCGCAGTCGTCAAGATCACCCATCAAGGACGTACGTCGGGCGTCCGCCGACCGTCAGGAGTCCGATGTCGTGCATCCGCAGTAGCCATGGACCGTCCGATCTAGAGAGCATTTGAGCCAAGTGACCACCTTGGAAGTCACGAAGGCAGAGGAGCCCTCCGTCCGACGGAGGTCGTCGGGGGGCAACGCGGTGGTCAACATCTCGGCCCGGGTCGACTACGGCATCCGGGTGCTCTGCGCCCTGGCCGCGTCGGATGGACCGATGACGTCCGAACAGCTGGCCTTGGCCCAGGGCCTGCCCCACAAGTACCTGGAGAGCGTGCTGACCGAGTTGCGCCGCGGCTCCCTACTCGTCTCCAAGCGGGGTGCCGACGGCGGGTACCGGCTGGCCCGCCCGGCTTCGGACATCAGCCTTGCTGACGTGATCCGGGCACTGGTCGGCACGTTGGCCGAGGTTCGGGGCCTGCGGCCGGAGAGAACCAGCTACGACGGCCCGGCTGAGCACCTGCGCTCCGTGTGGTTCGGCGTCCGGGCCCACCTGGAGTCGGTGCTCGACGATGTCACCATCGACCGGATCGTGTCGGGGGACCTACCCGACCTGCCTGACCTCCCTGGAGCGGTCGCCGAGGTGGTCCCCCTCACGAGCCGGCGCCGACCGTAGCTCCACCCGTCGGCGTGTTGTCGGGGTGGCGTTGATCGCCCCGGTTGCAGCGGCAGTTGTGCCACGGCACGACCGGTCGAGTGATTCCTGACCACACGCCCGTCGGAGATCGCCGTCCAGATCTTCTCCTTGGCCCCCTCGGGTAGCCTCATCCCTCGTGGACTTCGACCTCTCGCCCGAGCTGGCCGCACTCCAGGAGTCTGTCCGTCGCCTGGCCCAGGACAAGATCAAGCCACGGGCCCGCGAGATCGACACGATGGGGGAGTACCCCCAGGACATCTTCGACGCGTTTCGCCAGGCCGATCTGTTGGGTCTCTGCCTGCCCACCGAGTACGGCGGCTCGGGTGCCGGCATCCTCGGGCTCACCATCGCCATCGAGGAGGTGGCCAAGTACTCCAATACGGCGGCGCTCATGTTGCTGCTGACCCGGCTGCCCACCGGCCCGATCCTCATCGCCGGGAACGAGGACCAGAGACAGCGCTATCTCCCGGGCATCGCCCGCGGCGAGCAACGTTGCGGTTTCGGTCTGTCCGAGTCCCAGGCCGGGTCGGACGTGGCCGGGATGCGCACCCGGGCCGTGCCCGACTCCCGACCGGATCATGAGGGCGACTGGGTGCTGAGCGGCACCAAGTGCTGGATGTCCGGCGTGGTCCAGGCTGACTGGTTCACTGTATTTGCCAAAACGGGCGACCCGGCCTCGCGGGCACACGATTCGATCACCTGTTTCATCGTCGAGCGCGGGTGGGACGGCGTCTCGGTCGGGAACACCGACCACAAGATGGGTGTGCGCGGCATCGACACCGGAGAGCTGCTGCTCGACCAGGTACACGTGCCCAAGGAGAACGTGGTCGGCGAGGTCGGTGGGTTCCGCCTGGCCATGCTCGGGCTCAACGCCATGCGGCCCATCGTCGCCGCCCGGGGGATCGGTCTGGCCGAAGGCGCGCTGATGTACGCCACCGAGTACGTCAAGGGACGCGAGGCGTTCGGCCACACCATCGCCGACTTCCAGGGCATCCAGTGGGAGATCGCCAAGGTGGCCGTGGATATCGAGGCCGCCCGCCTGCTCACCTACCGTTCGGCGTGGCTGGCCGACCAGGGCAAGTTCACCAAGGAGTTCGTGCCTTACCTGTCGATGGCCAAGTACCACGCCACCGAGTTGGCGGTGCGGGCCTCGGGTCTGGCCGTGCAGCTGCTCGGAGCCGCCGGCTACATGGAGGACCATCCGACCGAGCTCTGGTACCGGGATGCCCGCCAGCTCACCATCGTGGAGGGGACCTCCCAGGTGCAGCTCGGGCTCATCGCCCGGGGCGTGCTGAACCACGACCTGTGGTGGGACTGAGGCGTCATGGCTACTACTGAGCAATCGGATTCCCCGTCGGCCCCGGACCACCGGGGCGCGCCGGCCTCCTTCGCCGAGTTGGGCGGTTGGCCCGGCGTGCTGACCCGTCTCCTGGAGGGGAAGTCGTTGGACGCCGACGAGGCGGAGCAGGTGCTCGGCCAGGTCCTGTCGGGTGAGGCCACGCCGGCCCAGATCGCCGCGCTGGCGGTGGCACTCCGCGCCAAGGGCGAGTCCGTCGCGGAGATGACCGGCTTCGTCCGCTCCATGGTCGCCCACGCCGTCCCTCTCGACCTCCCCGCCGACATCGACCTGGTCGACACGTGCGGTACCGGTGGCGACCGGCTGGCCAGCATCAACGTCTCGACCATCGCCTCCCTGGTGGTGGCGGCGTCGGGGGCCAAGGTGTGCAAGCACGGTGGGCGGGCCTCGTCGTCCGCCGTCGGTGCCGCAGACGTGCTGGAGGCGCTCGGGGCGGCGGCCGACCTCGGCCCGACCGGAGTGGCCCGTTGCATCGATGAGGTGGGGATCGGATTCTGCTTCGCCCCCCGGTTCCACCCGGCCATGCGCTTCGCCGCGCCGGTCCGGCGGGAGCTCGGCATCCCGACGGTGTTCAACTTCCTCGGACCCCTGGCCAATCCGGCCCGGGCCAAGTACCAGGTGATCGGCGTCAGCGATCCGGCCATGGCCGACAAGATGCTCGGGGTGCTGGCCGCCAACGGCACCCGCCGGGCCATGGTCGTCCACGGTGACGACGGGCTCGACGAGCTGTCCACCACCGGCCCGTCGACCATCCACGAGCTGATCCGTACGCCTGGCGCCGATCCGGAAGACGACGGCCCAGAAGACGATGGAGAGGTGTCCGTGTCGGTGTACCGCATCGACCCGGCCGACCTGTGGCTCGCCCGCGCCACCCTCGACGAGCTGCGCGGCGGTGACGCCTCGGTCAACGCCGATGCCATCCGCCACGTGGTGTCGGGCGCGGTGTCGCCCCACCGTGACATCGCCGTGCTCAATGCCGCCGCCGCCCTCACTGTCGTCGGCCGGACCCCCGACCTGATGTCCGGGATCGAGCTGGCCGCGCTGTTGATCGACAGTGGTCGGGCCGCCGAGGTGCTCGACCGGTTCGTCCGGGTCAGCCAGGAGGCGGCGGCCACCGAGGCGGCGCCCGACTGATCCGAGGAGGTGGGCCGCATGACCGTCGTCCTCATCCCGCTGCCCGATCTCGACGCCGATCCCACCGAGGTGGCGGTCAGCTGGAGTGTTCTGGTCGATGCCGGTCACACCGTCCGGTTCGCCACACCATCGGGCTCGCCGGCGCGAGCGGATGAGCTGATGGTCACCGGTCAGGGGCTCGACCCGTGGGGATTCGTGCCCGGATTGTCACGGCTGGTCGGCGTGGGGCGGGTGCTCCGGGCTGATGCCAGCGGACGGGACGCCTACGACGATCTCGTCCGGGATCCGACTTTCCGACGGCCACTGCGGTGGAGTGAGATCGAATCCGCTCATTTCGACGCGCTCCTCCTCCCCGGTGGCCACCGCGCCCGGGGTATGCGGGCGTACCTGGAGAGCACGGTGTTGCAGCAGCTGGTGGTCGGGGCCTTCGCCGACGGCAAACCGGTCGGGGCCATCTGCCACGGGGTACTTCTGGCTGCCCGGAGTGTGGACCCGGCCACCGGCCGCTCCGTCCTCTACGGGCGGCGCACCACCGCGCTGACCTGGGCGCTGGAGCAGCGGGCCTGGAAGGTCGCACGGGTGACCCGATTCTGGGACCCGACCTACTACCGCACCTATTCCGAGCGCCCGGGTGAGCCCACCGGTTACCGGTCCGTGCAGCAGGAGGTCACCCGGGCCCTCGAGCGGCCGGAGGACTTTCTCGACGTTCCTCCCGACGCGCCGGATTTACGGCTCAAGACGAGCGGCCGCGCCCGCGACACGACGACTGACGATCGGCCCGCCTTCGTGGTCGAGGACGGCGACTATGTGTCGGCCCGATGGCCGGGGGATGCCCACACGTTCGCCCGTCGGTTCGCGTCTCGACTCTGAGGACCGACGAACGGGTAGCCGGGTAGCATCCACTGCCATGGCCTTGCGCGACGACCCGATGCTCGACCCGGATCTGGGTATCTCGGACACCGTCATCTCCGACTTCGAGCCATACCGTCGTGAGCTGACCGGATACTGCTACCGCATGCTCGGCTCCGGATTCGAAGCCGAAGACGCCGTCCAGGAGGCCATGCTGCGGGCGTGGCGGAACGCCGACTCGTTCGAGGGACGTTCCAGCCGTCGGTCATGGCTCTTCCGGATCGCCACCAACGTGTGCATCGACATGCACCGACAGGTCCAGCGCCGGGCCCGGCCCATGGAGATGGGGCCGTCGTCCCCACCTGACGTGTCCCTGCTCGGACCGCTGTTGCCCGAGGCGATGTGGGTGACACCCATCGCCGATGCCGGTGTCGCCCCCGAAGGGACCGACCCGGCCGACGTCGCCGTCTACCGGGAGTCGATCCGCCTGGCATTCGTGACCGCATTGCAGCATCTGCCTGCACGCCAGCGGGCCGCGCTCATCCTGTGCGAGGTACTCGGCTGGCAGGTAGCCGAGGTGGCGACGCTGCTCGGATCGACGGTGCCCGCGGTCAACAGTGCGCTCCAGCGTGCCCGGGCCACGCTTCATGGCCTACCGCCCGGATCCCGCCACGGAGCGCTCGAGGATGCGGAGGCAGGGCTGCTCGAGGCGTACGTGGACGCGTTCGAGCGCTACGACATCGATCGCCTGGTGAGCCTGCTGCACGAGGATGCCGTGCAGTCGATGCCCCCGTTCGCCTTGTGGTTGGAGGGCGCCGCCGACATCGGTCGGTGGATGGTCCAGCCGGGCCCGAGTGAGTGCCGGGGATCGCGCCTGCTCCCCACGTCGGCCAACGGGAGCCCGGCGTTCGGCCAGTACCGACCGGACCCGGCCGGCGGATTCGCCCCGTGGGCGATCCAGGTGCTCGAAATCGCCGACGGCCGGATCGCCGCCATGTCCTTCTTCTTGGACATGCTCGACCCGGACCGCCTCTTCCCGATGTTCGGCCTCCCGACCCATCTGGACGCCTGACTCAGGTTTCTCAGGCGAAACAGAATGGCCTGGTGCCCCCCGGCACGTAGAGCGGATGACCCGGATAGCCGGCCTTGGTCAACCGCAGCGCCAGAGGTTTGACGCCTGCACCGAGTAGAACATCGAGGATCGCCTGGTGACGGCCCAGGTGGCCCGCGTATGTACCCCAGGCGCAGATGACCTGATCGGCCGCCAGGGCGGCGGCCACGATCGCTCCGTCATTTCCCCTACCCACCGGATCGTCGACCTCCTTCAACCCGCCTGGATCGGTGGAGCGCAGAGCGAAGACATTGGTCACTTCGAACGCGCCCGCTCCCCAGTCTTTGGCGAAGCCGGCGCATCGCCTCACCGTGGGGTCGAGGACGAGCGCGTCGGCCGTCGACGGATTGAGCATCACGAAGCAGACCCTTGGCCCGGCAGGATTCCAGATTCTGGAAAGGCGGAAGCGGTAGCGCCGGGAGGTGTCGAAGGTGGCGGTGGCCAGTCCCCAGGGGCCCTCGGCCGTGTCGATCTCGGAACCGACCGGATCGAGAACGAGGATCGGATCGGGATCGATCGGTGCCTCCGGTCCAGCTGTGATCTCATGCGTCATGAGCAGAGTCTTCCGGAGATCGCGCCGGGGCGGACGCCCATTTCTCGACCTGATCAGCTCAGGCCCATCTCACTGGTCGGCGGTAATCTCACCGGCGATGCCGACGCCGCCAGGTCTCGTCGTGAGGGAGATGCAAATTGCCGAAGTCGGCATACGCATCGACTATTTCCACGACTCATCGGACCAGTATCTCTTGATGCTGGGCGTCGACCGGGCGTCGCTCCCATCGAGAGAAGCCTGGCGCTCCTCCTATGAAGAGGACTACGCCCGCCCGATCGAGGACCGGGAGAGTTATCTGCTGATCTGGGAGCTGGACGGCCGCACCGTCGGCTTCAGCTCGACGGACAGGATCGTGTTCGGAGAGGAGGCGTTCATGCACCTCCACATCGTGACCACGGAGCTGCGCCACCAGGGCTACGGGACCGAATTCGTGAAGGAATCGGCTCGCCAGTACTTCCGGACGCTCGAGCTCGAGCGCCTGTTCTGCGAGCCGAATGCATTCAACAGCGCCCCGAATCGGACCCTGCAGCGTGCCGGCTTCCACTACCTGTTCACCCACGAGGCGCAACCGAGCCCGATGAACTTTCTCCAGGCGACCACGCGGTGGATGTTGGATCGCGGCGACCTGGAGTGAGCGATTCAGTTTTCCGGTGCGGCGGTGGACCCTTTGGCTCCATCCCCTTCCACTGGCGTTGGTCCCCGATCGCCGATCAGATCGAGATAGAACCGCTCCCACTCGTGGGCACGGGCGCCGGGACGATCGGCGGTGAGCGCACTGGTCTGATGGGAAGCCACCCGGGTCCGCTCGTCCGGATCGAGGAGCGACTCGACGGCTTCGATCCAGTCGCCCGCCGGCTGGTCGTCAAGTGAGCGTCCGGCCACCTTGCCGAACCCGAGCCGTCGGTACTCAGCACTGGGGCTCGCCACGATAGGTATTCCACAGGCGGCGTACTCCATGCCCTTCAGCGATGACCTTGCCTCGCTGAACGGCCGCGCCTCCAGCGGCACGATGCCGATGTCGATACCGGCGAACGGTCGGGAGTCGGCATAGTCGGCCCACGGCCTGCCGGGCCGGACCTCGACGCGGTCCGGGTCGACGTGCGCTGTATCGGCGAAATCGGGCAGTTCCGGATGACCTCCGACGTGGACGATCCGCATGTCATGGCGTTCGATGAATCCGCCGAGCCAGCCGGATAACGTCGCCACGTCGCCCCAGTGGAAGGAGAGTGCCCCTGCATAGCCGAGCACGGGCCCATCCGTGACGACCTCGGGCGTTCCCCACCGTTCCGGGTCGATCGCGTTGCGAACGACGGCGACCCGGATCGGGTCGGGCCAGCCGAGGAGCTGGGCGGCAATGTACTGGGAGCTCACCGTCACGCCGTCGCAGGTGCACAGCATCCGCTCGAGTACAGGTAGCCAGTCGCGTACCCCTTCCTCGAATCCAGGACGATGCGGCCGCTGCACAGGGAGGTCCCACCACCAGTCGTCGAGGTCGACCACCACCACCTGTCCGCTGCGCCGAGCGCTGGCGATCAGCCTGGTGAGGTCGATGCCGATACTGGGCTGCAGCACCAGTACGTCGATGTCGGTGACGAGGGACGGCTTGTCGTGGGGTCGCCCTTCCTCGGAAGCACCGTTGGCGACGCCCACGACCTCCCCGGTAGGCAACTGCATGGCCGAGCTCCCGAGGTGGGTGTCGTGGCCCAGCGCCTGGAGGGCGCGGGCCGGCATGGCCATCCGATAGTGGCAGACGGCACTGTCGGGTGCGTACGAGGCGAAGAAGACGGTGAGCGGACGACGGTCCGACCGTGACGTCATCCGCTGCGTACGGGGAGCTCGAATGCACGGACTGCCAATTTCGGGTCTACCTCTGATTGGGCTGGCTCGACGAAAGGTGCGGTCGATCCATCGTAGGCCTGTCGCTCGTCCAGCCACAGGTACCGTCTGAGCATGGAAGTGGAGCTGACGACGGTCGATTCGTTCACCTCGACACCGTTCACGGGAAATCCCGCGGCTGTCGCCATGGTCGACGCCTTCCCGGACGACCAGGTGATGCAGGCGATCGCCAGGGAGATGAATCTGTCGGAGACGGCATTCGTCGTCACCCGCGCCGATGGAGACCACGACCTGCGATGGTTCACGCCCACTGTCGAGGTCGATCTTTGTGGACACGCCACTTTGGCCGCCGCTCATCTGTTCGAGGGCCCCGTTCGATTCCACACCCGGAGCGGGGTGTTGGCCTGCACCCGTTCCGCCGATGGTTGGATCGAGATGGACTTCCCCGCCGATCCTCCGCTTTCCGCCGAGCCACCTCCGACGCTCGATCTGCCGGCGATGGTCTGGTACGGACTGGGACGGTGGGATGCCATCGCGGTCTTCGAAGATGCCGTCTCGGTGCGCGAGTTCGTCCCCGATCTGAATGGCATCGCCTCGGTGGGAACCCGTCTGGTCGTCGTGACCGCGCCCGGTGACCACACCGGAATCAACTGTGTCAGCCGGGCCTTCGCCCCGAATGCGGGGGTTGCCGAGGATCCCGTCACCGGATCCGCCCACTGCATGTTGGCCGAATACTGGGGAGACCGCCTGGGGCTCACGGAGCTGGTCGGCGAACAGGCTTCGGCGCGGGGCGGGACAGTACGCATGAGGCGCCGAGGCGATCGGGTCGTAATCGCCGGTCAGGCGGTCACCGTGGCGACATTACGAATGCACGTCCCCTAGAGACGTCCAGCCTGCCTACGGCCCGGAGTCTCGGGGGCCGTCCATGGTCGGCTCCGAGGTGCCTCAGTACACTGATCCCGTGCCCGACCTCCGACTGCCCGACGACCCTCCGCCGCCACTGTCCGACGAGGCGAAGGCCGTTCGCTCGGGCAGTTTCGGGGCCGTCGCCTCCCACTATGAGCGCTACCGACCGGGCCCGCCCGACGATGCCGTTGCTTGGATTCTCCCGGAGTCGGTGGGCACGGTGGTCGACCTCGGTGCCGGCACAGGCAGCGCTCACCCGCCTGCTCGGGGCACGCGCCGACCATGTGGTCGCCGTAGAACCGGACAGCCGGATGCGTGCGGTACTCACCGAACAGGTGGCGAACGTGACTGCGATGGACGGGCGGGGCGAGTCCCTCCCGCTGGAGGACGGGTCGGTGGACGCGGTGCTGGCCTCCTCCTCCTGGCATTGGATGGATCCGGTGGCCGCGCTGGGCGAGGTCGAGCGGGTATTGATCCCCGGAGGTGTTCTCGGCGTGATGTGGACCGGTCCTGACCAGGCCGGTCCGTTCATGGACCGGGTACGGACCCTGCTCGGGTACGGGACGGACGGCGTCGAAGGGGTACCCGAGGCTGCCGGGCTGCGGGAGACGCTCGGGGACGACCTGGGACGCATCGAGTACGCCTTGGAGATTCCCGCCGGGCTGCCCTTCACTGAGCCCGAGTACCGGTCGTTCGTCTGGGATATGGGGATGACCGCTGACGAATTGATCGGGTTGCTCGGCACGATGAGTTGGATCATCACCATGGAGCCGGAGACGCGCGACGGTGTCCTCGAGGTGGCCCGGATGCTCTTGCGTGACCGGCTCGGCGCAGAGGGTGATACCACCGTCGATGTGACCTTCCGATGCGACGCCTTCCGGGCCCGCACCACGGGCTAGCAGGTCGTGGCGGCGCGCCGATCGCTCAGTGGTGGAGCCGATATCAGGCGCCGTAGGGAGGGAGAAGCTCCGAGATTATCGGAAAGTGGCGCACATTCGTCGTGAGGAGCTCAGCACCTACGACGGTTGCCGTGGCGGCGATCAGGTAGTCGATGGCGTCGATTCCGCTGTGCGACTTTCGGTACTCGGCGGCCATGGATCCGGCCAGCCGGGCGATCTCCTCGTCGACCGGGACCCAGGTGAGCGCACCCATGAACCGCTCGGTCGGTCCGAGCTCCTTCGGCCGCATACCGGCGAGCAATTCGAACCGGCTGAGTTCGCTGGCCAGGAGCGACTCACCCTCGACAGCCAGGCGTCGAGGAGTTCCGTGGCTCGCTGGTCGCCTTGTAGATGGTCTACGGCGATGGTGGTGTCGAAGATCTTCACGTGGTGCGAAGCCGGGCCAGTCGTTCATTGACGTCGCCCCGCATGGAGTCGACGAACTCCGAGCCTGTGTACTCCCGGTCCGTCCACGCTCCTGCCGAGGAGCGGAGCGCCTCCAGTCGTGACGCCATGGGCTGCTCGCCGTACTGGGCCCGGATCGCTCGTCGGATCAGCTCCGATCGGCTCGCACCGGTCCGAACAGCGGCGGCGTCCAGGGCGGATACCTCGCGATCATCCAGGTAGATCTGATCGCCTGATGTATATGGCGGAGGCAGCATTCCGCGGCCTGGACGTGGAGATCGAGTTGCGGGCCGCCGGAATGTCCTTCGGGGAAAAGCCCGCAGGCCCACCTTCGTCGGGCCGGCAGTCTGTGGTTCAGCGTTTGACCGGGATATGGGGTGGTGGAAGCATCGTGCTCAGTTGTCGATCCCGCATGTACTGAAAAAGGGGGCCCGATGGTACGAGTCTTCACGCGAATTGGATTGGGACTATCTGTGGTCGCTCTCGGACTGGCGACAGCGTCCGGTGTCGCCGCAGCATCTGGTGCGGTCGGCGGCCATGCCTCGAGCGGTCATGCAAAGAGCAGCCGGACCGACTGGACGCTGGTGGTGAACTTCGGTGACGGTACCACGGGGGACTACGTCCTCCAGCCGCTCATAAAGAAGGGGAAGAGGCTCAGGGGCGACGTCGTCACTCCGAACCCCGAGTGCCCGGGAACGATCTCTGGGTCGCTGAAGAAAGGCGCGCTGTCCGCGGCCTTCGCCTATCCGGGGACACCCTGTTCATCGGAGACGGCCACGGTGACGGGCAGGATGAACGTGAAGAAGGGCACCGCATCGGGCACGTTCACCAATGGATTCCGCTGTACCGGCGGATGTCCGTTCACGGGCACGAAGACCTGAGCCAATGGCGCCACGAATCGCCTGAGCCACGTCCTACGCGCTGCGCCACTCATGTTTGGTGATCGCTGATACGAGAGTGGCCACACAACTCGCCGAGCCTCGGGATCCGGTCGGCCGGCATGGCGAGACCGTAGGGCCCGTCCACCTCGAGCACCCTGACCCGGTCGGCGTACATCTGCAGCCAGCTGGCCACGAGTACCCGCTCGTTGTCGTGGCCGTCTCCGCAGTTGATGAACGCCGGGTCGAGCCCGCCATCGGTGCCCGTTCCACTGCCCCCCTTCCCGCCACCGTCACCCTTCTCATCACCCCCGTCGAACAGCGACGCCGCTTCGACCAGCAGGCCTCCGTCGAGCTCGACGGTTCCTTCGCCCTCGATGCGCAGGACCATGCGCCCGGCGCCACGGAGGGACTCGACCCGCCGGCGCCGGGTCAGCAGCATCCGCAGGCGCTCGGCCTCGTCGCGTTCACGGGCGGCATCCTCGTACTGCTGGGATCGGGCGAACTCGGTGACCCGTTCGGCATAGGGCGCCATTAGCTCGATCGGATTCCCGTCGAGCTGCTCGGGGGTCCACACCGGTCGGCGGCTCCGGTGGCCCCGGCGGCGCGGGCGGGGCGCCTTCGCCACCGCTCCCGCAGAGGTAGCGGGGAACCCGCTTCGGCCGCCCATATCCGCGGCCGACACGAGTAGGTCCGCCGTCGATGCGACCGGCGTACGCCTTCCCGCCTTTCCCTGGTGGTTGAACGGTGGCGTCCATGCCCGGATCAGCCGTCCCTCGAGCACGGCTGCGGTCAGAGGTCCCGGGCAGACCCGGTGGTGGACGGCGTCCATCTGGCGCAGCAGCCGACCGACCTTGTTGCGGGAGTCGCCCGAGAAGTACGAGCGCACCCGGCTGTGGAGGTCGGTCGCCTTTCCCACGTAGAGGACATGCCCGGCGGCATCGGTGAACCAGTAGACCCCGGCCCGGTGGGGGAGCCGGTTGGTGAGCGGGAGCTTGGCCGACTGCGGATGGCCCACCAGCCGGGGCAGGTCGAGCAACTCCTCCAGCCCGACGATCCCGAACGAGCCGGCCCGCTCCAGCAGCGCGTGGAGCAGGTCACCGGTCGCCAGCACGTCGGTGAGGGCACGGTGCGACGGCTGATGGGGGAGGTGCAGCGACGCAGCCAGAGTACCGAGCTTGCAGTTCGGCACCATGTCCCGAACCAGCCGTCGGGCCAGGGCGAGCGTGTCGACCGTGGCGTTGGCGAGTCGGTCCCGCCCGGTCGACTCGAGCGCGTGGTTGAGGAACGACAGGTCGAAGCGCACGTTGTGGCCCACGATGACGGCGCCGCCCAGGAATTCCAGGAACGAGGGAAGCATCTCGCCGGAAGGGGGCGCATCGGCCACCATGGCATCGCTGATGCCGGTGAGGGCGGTGATGAACGGGGGGATCCGCTCGTCGGGACGCACGAAGGTCTGGTACGTCCCGAGCAACTCCCCGCCCCGGTAGCGCGCCGCCGCCACTTCGGTGAGATTGCAGGTGGCCGGCGAACCGCCGGTGGTCTCGACGTCGAGCACCACGAAGGTGACCTGGCTGAGCGGGGTGCCGAGGTCGTCGAACGATCCCTGGACGGCGAGGGCCATGGGGACACTGTAGCGAACACCTGTTCGATTGGTTGGAGGCCGTGCGACAGGTGGGGTCGGGGACGATCGTCGGACAGGCCGGCGTAGTCGTAGGGGTCGTGCGGCGCGACTACCGTGGGCGGCGTGACCACCGACTCGCCCGCCACCGCCACAACAGAAGCCTCGTCGGCCGCCCGCTACCGGTGCGCGGCCTGCGGGAACCTGACCCGGTTCGACGTGGTCACCACCCGCCGGACCCGGGCGTTCCACCATTACTCGGTGGGCGGCGATCTGACGGTCGAAGAGATCGAGGTGCTCGACGAGTCGGTCGAGGAGGTCACCTGCCGCTGGTGTGGCAATGGCAAGGCGGTCGAGGAGATCGAGCCCGGCGCCGCCGAGCCCTCCTGAGCAGGTGGACCCGGCGGACACCGACTCTCCGTCGGATCCGGCCGCCAACCCGCTCAGCGATCCGGACTTCTTGGCGGGGCTCCGAGCGGTGCCGACCGGCGACCCCGGACAGGCTCCGGAGTGGCCGGCAGCGAGCCTCCGTGGTATCCGGCCCGACGGCAGCCCGGTGGCGATCGACCTGGACGACGTGGGAGATCGCATGTTGCTGGTCTTCCTGGCTACCCGTTGCGACGGGTGCGCCACCTTTTGGAGCGGACTCGGCCGTACCTTCTCCGACCTGGTCGGGTCGGGGGTCGTGCCCGTCGTGGTCACCAGGGGTCCGGACTCAGTCGACGCCGCCGAGATCAACGCCTTGGCGTCGGAGTTCAGCGGGGACGTGGTGATGAGCGACTCGGCGTGGGCAGACTACCGGGTGACCGGTTACCCGTTCCTGGTGCTGATAGACCCCCCTGGGCGCCGGATCCTGGCGGAGACGGTTGGTTTCGACTGGGCCGATGTCGCCCGAACCGTCCAGGCTGGGCTCGGGCACCCGTAGTCGCCGTCGGTTCGGCGGCCGGTCAGGTCACAAGAGCACCCGTCGGCACTCCTCGAGGGTCGTCTCCCCTTCTCTGACCTTGGTGAAGGCGTCCTGCAGGAGAGTTCGCATCCCACCCGCCCGGGCCGCCGCCGAGATGGCGGTGGCCGGTGCCCGCTCCAGTACCAGAGTCTTCAACTCGTCGTCCATCACCAGGACCTCCTGCACCGCGAACCGCCCGACGTAGCCGCGCTGACCGCAGCGGGCGCAGCCGCTGGCCCTTCGGACCACGAGCGTCTCGTCGGTACTGGAGATGAGCGACATCTTCGAGAGCTCGAGCAGCTCCTCTGCGCTCGCCTCTTCAGCAACGGCGCAGTGTTGGCACAGACGCCGAAGCAGGCGCTGCGCGACCACGCACTCGAGTGCTGAGGTGACCATGTACGGCTCGATGCCCATATCGACCAGCCGGGTGGTACTCAGCGCCGCATTGTTGGCGTGGACCGTCGACAGCACCAGGTGGCCGGTCAATGCCGATTCGGCGGAGATCTTGGCCGTCTCCAGGTCCCGGATCTCGCCGATCAGGATGACATCGGGGTCGATGCGGAGTGCGGCCCGGAGGCCGTTGGCGAACGTGTAGCCCGCCTTGGTGTTCACCTGCGACTGTTTGATGCCGGCGATCCGGTACTCGATCGGATCCTCCACCGTGATGATGTTCCGGCTGGACTCGTTCAGTGCGTTGACCGTCGCGTACAGCGTCGTCGTCTTCCCGGAACCGGTGGGGCCGGTGACCAGGACCATGCCCCACGCCTTCTCGAACGAGGTCCGGTAGCGGGCCAGGGCATTGGCCTCGAAGCCGAGCGTGGAGATGTCGAGCAGGCTCTGGTCCTTCTGGAGCAGTCGCAGCACCAAGGCTTCGCCGTCGATCGTCGGAAGGCTGGCGGCACGGACATCCACCCGCTGTCCATGGGCGATGACGGAGATGCGCCCGTCCTGTGGGCGTCGCCTGTTGGCGATGTCCATCCCGGCCATGATCTTGACCCTGCTCAGAATGTCCGGGGCGAGCGATGCCGGAGCAGTGGTGGCGTCGTGGAGGATGCCGTCGACGCGGAACCGCACCCGAAGATCACCCTCGGTGGGCTCGAAATGGACGTCCGAGGCCCGTTCGTCGACCGCCCGCCGGAGGAGCTGGTTGACGAAATTGATCACCGGTCCATCGTTTTCGAACCGGCCGGCACCTGGCGCAACGTCGCCCGTAGCGGCCGCAGCGGCGTCGGCGTCGATGGAGACGGGAACGTCGGCCGGTGCCTTTGGGACTTCGAGGTCGGGGGCGACCAGGCCGAAATCGTCGAAGCTCCGCTCGATGGCCCGACGGAGCTGGTCCGGTGCGACGACCACCAGTCGGACGGGTAGCGGCGACAGCATTCTGAGGTCGTCATTGGTCTGCATGTCGCGGGGATCGAGCACGGCCACGACGACGGCACCGTCATCGATCCCAACCGGGAGTACCCGGCGGGACAGGCAGAATGCCCTGGGGATGTACTCCAGGGCGGCCGGTTCCGGTGGCTGCAGTGCCAGGTCCCGGTAGGGGATTCCGAACATCGCCGCCAGTTCGCCGGCGAGATCCGATTCATGGAGAACGCCGTGGGCGATCAACGTCTCGCCCAGTCGCTTTCCGGTGCGTCGCTGTTCTTCGAGCGCGGCGCCGACCTCGGCCGCAGTGGCCAGACCCGACCTGATCAATTGCTCACCCAGCGGCACATGCTGTGCGAATGGGTCCCGATTGGTGTCCTGAACGTCCGGGCTGACGACGTTCATGCTGGGACTGTCGAAGTTCGGAACGTCCACGCTAGGGACGTTCACGCTGGGAACGGGCATGCTCGGCATCTCCATGCTGGGAATGTCCATGCTGGGAACGTCCAGTGTGGTCACCTCGTTCACGATCCGTTGTCGACTCCACGATCCGGTGTCGACGTCTCTCCCTTCGAGCGTACCTCCCACCTAGCGGTGATCTGGGATAGGCGGTCGAAGTCGGGCGGCAGGGGAACGCTGTGTCACACCCCTCGACCAGTATTCGGTCGTGACATCAACGGCGCGGGCGGACCAGACAGGGTGGGGATTGGATGGTGCACCGATGCCCCGGGTGTTGGCCGACGCACCTCCGTCATTTTCGACGCCCGGCAAACTTTCCGGATCCGGGGTCGGGGTCGGACGATCTGGATCCGGGGTCGGGGTCGGGGTCGGATCTGGATCCGGGGTCGGGGTCGGGGTCCCGGTCAGATCGGCCATCGAGCTGTTGTCGGCTGCCGTGGCCACCCTGGAGCCCCATCGACTGACCGGAGGGGACGCCGCTCAGCTCTATGGCCTGTACGCCGAAGTCGAACGACTGTCGATGGCAGCCAAGACCCTGCTCGCTCCCCGGATCGACGACTCGGGGGTGTGGCGGGACGGTGGACACCGCTCCCCGGCGGTCATGCTGGCCGAACTGGAGGGGGTCCCGGTGGGCCAGGCCCGCAACACCTTGGAGGTGGGCCGCCGCCTGCCGGAACTCCCCGGCACCGAAGAGGCCTTGCGGAGTGGCACGTTGTCGGGCCCCAAGGTCACCGAGCTGTCGGGGGCGGCCGTGCTCGATCCCGACATGGAGGCCTCCCTGTTGGCCGGAGCCGCCGATGCGCCCCTCCACACGGTCAAAGACCGGTGCCACCGGGCCCGGGTGGCCTCTGCCGGCGATGACCCGTTGGCCGCCACCCGCCGGGTCCACGGCGACCGTCACTTCTCGTCGTGGTTCGACGGCGAGGGTGCCTTCTGCTTCAAGGGTCGCGACACCGCCGACCGGGGGGCCAAGGTCTTAGCGCAGCTGCGCTACACCGTCTCCCAGCTCCGGAAGGCCGACCGGGCCGACAGGCCGACCAGGCCGACCAGGGCGACCAGGCCAACTCGACCGACCGGGCCAATACGACCGACTCCGAGCCGAACGACCGGTCCGAGCCGGACCGGGCCCTCCAAGCCGACGCCTTCTTCCTCCTGGTCACCGGTCGGACCCTGGCCGGGGATGGCTCGACCGTGGTGGACGACGACGACCCCGGGCCACCCGATGAGCACATCTCCCGGCAACTGGACACCGTCTCGGGGGTGTTCGATCGACCGATCACCGCCGCCCGGGGGACGCCACCTCCTGCATCCGGGAAGCACCCGGGAAGCAAGACCGGGAAAGACGGAACCGGAAGCACCGCACCCCGACTACCGGTCGGCCCCGACGGGGTACCTACCGGCCCCGAACGGGACGTCATCGATCGTCCCCCGACCTGTTCACTGGTGGTGCGGGTCGACCTCGATGCCCTCTTGCGGGGACAGGTCGAAGCCGGCGAAGCGTGCGAGATCGACAACCAGGGGCCGATCCCGGTGGCCATGGCCCGTGACCTGGCCAGTGACTCCTACCTGCGGCTGGTGTTCCACCGGTCCGGGGACATCCGCGCTGTCTCCCACTTCGGGCGCACCATCAACGCCCGACTCCGCACCGCCCTGGCCCATCGGGACCGGCACTGCGTGGTTCCTGGATGCGGGGTGCCCTATGGGCTGGAGATCGACCACGTGATCCCCTTCGCCCAAGGCGGCCCGACGGCCCTCGACAATCTTGCCCTCTTGTGCCATCACCACCACTACCTGAAGACCTACGAGGGGTGGACCCTGGAGCGGACCGGGATCGGGGATGACGGATCGCCCACCTGGGCCTTCACCCCGATGCCCGAGTTCGGCCAGGAACCGGATCTGGGACTCGACCGACTGCACGAGCGAATGCCTAGAACCTAGGGAGCGAATGCCTCGAATAAATCGGGCGAAAGCTTTACGCCACAAAGTTGGCGACCGCTGCGGTATGCGCGCCTGACCCGGCGCCGAAGGTCGTCCTGCGGTGATGGTGCCGACCCACCAGCCTGCGCGACGCGATGGGCGGCACGTCCCATACCGGGGGATTGACTGTGCTCCGATCCGCTCCCATCTTGGGTTCGGGTCGGCCCGACCCCCCTAGGACCTCTCGTGCGTGCGACCTTCCATCGACTACGAGCGGGTCAGCGGACACTCGCGGAACACGTCAGGTCGGAAGTCATCGGGCGCCAACCTGCAGACATGACTGTCGAATCCAATGCGGCACAAACTCCACTCCCGCGGAGTCGGACGTTCGCAAGCGAGGGCACTCGTTTAGCCGATGGACTGGAGTAGAACTCTCTAGGTGCCGAACCAAAGTCCGACTTCGGAGCACTCCATTTCGCAATGCAGTGGGGCCTGATGACGTCGACGTTGGACAGTGTGAGCGGTCCCGGTCAGCGCACCGGCACATTAGGCCGCATCTGGGCCTCTCTTGATGGGCGAGGCATGCGCGTCTTCTGGCTGGGGGCCGTACTCCTGATTGGTGCACAACTCCTCGCCCTCTGGGTCTACAGCGGCTTTCTATTCCACCAATTCGACCTGACGGACGACTTCGCAACCTATGCGCAAGCGTGGTGGCTTATCGGGCATGGGCATCTGAACCCCATCGACACAATCCAGTTTCCGAGCTACCCGTTCTGGCAGAGCCACTTCGAACTCGCCATGTGGCCGATTGCCATCGCCGGCCGGGTATGGCCTCAATCCATCCAACTCCTGTGGCTGCAAGATGCAGCGATTGCCGCCACCGAATGGCTGGCCGTCACGTGGGTGGCCGCCGTTTGTGCGACCCGGTTGCTCCGATACCGCTCGATCGTCGCCCTGTCCGCTTTAGTTTTTCTCCTGCTCAACCCGTGGTGGTACTTGACCGCTTCGTATGATGTCCATTTCGAGACCCTTGGTCTCCCGCTTGTCGTGTGGTCCGCGTATGCCCTGTGGCGGGGCCGGACTCGCACCGCGCTCATCGTTGCGCTGGTGGCCCTGCTCTTCGGTGACGTAGTCACGGTGACCGTCCTCTGCATCGGGGTGGCCGGTCTCCTGTCCCGCAGGGTCCGACGCCAGTCAGGCTGGCACACTCCGGCAGGTCTGGTCGGAGCGGCGCTGGCGTGGCTCGCCCTGGTAGCCGTTATTGGTGGAAACAGGGGAAGCGGGATCGTCGCCAACTACGGATACCTGGTCGGAGCAGGTCCGAACGCTACCGGCACATACGTCGTCGAGCGAATACTGCTTCATCCGTGGCATGTCTTCCGGGTGTTGGTGAGCCGATCGGCAGCAATAGGAAGAGTCCTGGGGTCTGCGGGGCTGGTCGGAGTTCTGTCCCCTTGGGGGTTCGTCGTAGCTGCGGGGACGTTGGGATCGGTCGGACTCAACGCCGATCCGGCCTTCCTGACACCGACGATCGCCTTTCAGACGCTGGCCGTCATCCCGTTCGTGTTCGTGGGCTCAGTCCTCATCCTCGTCGGCATTGCCGCCGGCCCCGAGCAAGTATCTGAACCGAAACCCCTTGTTCGGGGGAGGTCGACGATCGCCCTAGCACTGGCCGTCTTCGTCGTGGTCCTTGCATTGACTCAGAACATGAACCTCTTCGGTACCATCAGGGCCGACCACTGGAAGGTCGACGCACCCGCTGCTGCTGTAATGCGTGAGGCTCTACCGAGTATTCCGACTGACGCCGAGGTGATCGCATCCCAAGGGGTGATTGGCCGGTTCGCCAACCGACGCTTCGTCTACGTTCTGTTCACCGCACCCCGGGTCCTCCCGGTTCGGTCGGGGACGGTGGTCTTCGTCATCGCTCCTTCTCAAGGGATCGAGTCGATCTCGCCATCGCAGGCGCGGCGGACGATCAACGAACTCCTTCTGCGGCCAGGAGTCACCGCACTGACTCACAAAAGTGGGGTGGTGGTCCTGGAATGGAAGCCGCCGATCGGCACCACCACGATCACACTCCCGGGCTGACGCAGCTGCGGTCTAGGCCACTTTTGCCGGAAGCGTCGGGGCGGTGAGTCCAGAAACGGCAGGTGGAGCAGACACGTGACACTTGTCTTCGGCGATCTTGGCCATCATTGCCATCTTGGCTAACGCCTTCGGTCGGAGCAGATGGGATTGGTACTTCAATAGCTTGGCCAGCCTCTGCCGCCAGAAGCGGACGAGGTGCGCCCGGAGCTCGGGCCCATGGCGTGTTTGAGCCTTCGCTATCTGTGCCTCGACATTGGCTCGCGCCTTGGCCATCTTGGCTTCTTTCCTTTGCACGGCCGTGACCACTCGCTCGGCATGGGCGCAATTGAAACGCCTCTCGACGGACTTCAGCCCATAGTCGACCCTCGCCGCCGGCCGCTGGTTGCTCGCGCCAGATGCCGGTGTCGTTGCGGCGACATCCGTCGCTCCGAACCCGAGGGTGCCCAGCACAATCCCCAGGGTCACGACCGTGGCCATCGCGAGGTGAAGGGATGTGGAGCGAAGTAGATGCTTCATGGGCGCATCCTCCCGAGCAGGAGTCGGATTCTCAGCCGCTTGGCTCAGCCAACTGGCTTGAGCAAAGCGACCCCCTCAGCTACGAACGTTAGAGGCAAATTGTCAAGGAATTGGCGCAGTGCTGCTCGGAATTATTGGTCCGGGCGTCCACCTCCCTCGGATTCACGCCCCGAAGGTCTTTCCGACACCGCTACCAGGGCCTTGATCGGTGGGTGCTGGGCAATCCCGGACCCGTTCCCCCATCAGGGTCGCAAGCTCCAGCCGACCGGATTCCGACAAAGTGCGGTTGCTGACTGAGTTCCTTCACCTCTCCGATTCCAAGGAGCCACTGCCCGGGCTCCAAGGGTGACCACAGGTTCCGGTCCGATGCTGATCCCAGTCGCCGGATATCCGGCAAGTGCAAATTCCATCCAGCATCGACAATACAAAGGAGCATCCCATGAGCAATCAGGAGCGAGAGCAAACTCCGCGGTCGATCACCACATCGGCCCCGACCTCGGACCCGAATCCATTTCCCAATCTTCGTAGGCGTCGTCGCCCCGGACTCCGGATGGCCACCGGCGCTGCAGTGGCTCTCGGTCTCGCCGTGGGTGGAGGGGCGGTGGCCGGTGCCGCCACGTCCAACGCGACGGCTACGACGACTTCCCCGACTGCCGCGGCCGGTGCTCAACACGGCGCCGGCGGCACCCCTCCGACGGCGATGGGCGTCGTCAAATCGGTCGGGACCGACACCTTCACGCTGACCGCCCACGACGGAACCACGGTGACCGTCGATGTGAGCTCGGCCACCTCCTACCTCGACCGTGGGGTCTCCTCGGCGTCCCTGGCTGACGTGAAGGTGGGTGCCCTCGTGGCTGTCTCCGGATCCGAAACAGCCGACACGGTGACCGCGACCAAGGTGTTCATCGGCGGACCCGGTGGGCTCGGCGGACCCGGTGGCCGCCGGTGGACCTGGCGGACACGCTTTCGGTGGCACCCCTCCGGTAGCCGTCGGAACGGTCACCGCGGTCGGCACGAATACGTTCACCGTCAGCACGAAGAACAGCGGCACCGTGACGGTCAACGTGACTTCGTCCACCACCTACGCGGACTTCGGGACCGCATCGGCCACGATCGCCGATGTCAAGGTCGGCACGCTGGTAGCCGTGTTCGGCGCTGAGAGCTCCGATACGGTGACCGCCACCAAGGTCGGCATTGGAGTTCCCGGTGGACCCGGTGGACACGGTGGACCCGGTGGACACGGTGGCCCCGGTGGTCCCGGTGGTCCTGGAATGGGTGGCGGGCCCAAGGGTTCGGCGCCATCGTCGGGTTCGAGCTCCGGGTCCAGCACCTCCACCACCGGCACGTCCGTCACCTCCTGACGCACGTCCCGGACTGATCCCCCGGGATCGAGACCCGGTCCGGCACCTGCCCCCGCCCCTCGTAGGTCGGACCACATGTCTCACCCGGGTTTCGGTAGATCCCGTCACGCCAAATGAGAGCGTGGCGGGATCTGCCGCGTCAGGGCATCGGGCTCCTCACGGCGCCGGCGAGGTCGACGGCGGTCGATCACATCGGTCATCCTGGTCCGATGCTCCACGCCTGCGCCATGACCGTCGACATCCGGGTCAGGGAAAGCCATTCGTTGAAGGCGAAACGGACCGTCGTCAAGCACCTGGTCGAGGCCTGTCGGTCGCGCTTCGACGTCGCCGCCGCCGAAGTCGGCTATCAGGACCAGTGGCAGCGCAGCGAACTCGGATTCGCGGCGGTATCGGGCTCGCAGGGCCAAGTGGGAACGGTGCTCGATTCGGTCGAGCGGTTCGTGTGGTCCCATCCCGAAGTCGAAGTAGTCGGAGTCCGTCGGGACTGGCTCGAGACTGACAGCTGAGCCTGTCGGCCGTCCGAATGTCGACCCGCACGCCCGCACCGGTGGGGGCCCGACGGACCGGACCCGGAGTACGACCCCACCAGGCTCAGGTTCGCAGGCCGAGCGGTTTCCACCAGCGGGTCATCGACCACCAGGACGGGCCGGGCTCGCTGGCAGAACCGGCCGGATGGTCGAGTTCGGCCGCGCACTCGGCGCACAGCCATCGGTACGTGGCTTCCGGGCGCAGGCCGCGATCACGCCGGTTCAATCGCAGCAGATCCTTCTTCCAGCCGCACCGGTGACACGATCCTGTCCGATGGCGCCCGACCCCGTCAGGGGGAAGTGTCATGGGCATGGTCAACACCTCCTGGGTGCGGCGTGGAGCATCGGCCCGGACGATGGCAGAGGAATTGACGGGAAAGCGTGCAACCGCATGCCCCCAGCTGCCACCCCGGGGCCGCAGCTACGAACATCCCTCGCCGCCGATTGTCCTTGGCAATGCTGCAGTGCATGACGACCTCCCCCGGTCGGTGCGCACACTCATAGTGTGCACCTTCTCCCGACAGAACATGCGGACCTCCCAGCCGAGGTCGTCATGAGTCTGCCAGGAATTTCGCCGGAGCGGCGGATCATCTCTGGGTGTCTAGCCTGAGGACATGGCCACACTGCCGGACCTACTCGTAGACCTGGACGCCGAATTCGACGACCTGAGGTCCGTTGTCACCAGGCTGAGCGACGACGCACCCGAGTGGGATCTTCCGACGCCGGCCGAGGGGTGGGCCGTGCGGGACCAGATCAGCCATCTGGCATTCTTCGACGATGCCGGACGCCTGGCCCTGGTCGAACCCGTCGCTTTCGCCGCCATGGTCGATCAATTGGTGGCCGTGACCGGCGATCCCATGGAGGCCCATCTGGCCAAGGGGCGGTCGATGGGGGGCGACGAACTGCTCGACTGGTGGGGGACCGCGCACCAGGCGATGGTCCGGGCATTCAGAGCAGCCGACCCGTCCGACCGGGTGCCGTGGTTCGGCCCACCGATGGGAGTGCTGTCGTTCATCTCGTCGCGACTGATGGAAACCTGGGCCCACGGTCAGGATGTGTACGACGCACTCGGGATCGACCGACGCCCAACCAACCGATTGCACCACGTCGCCCACCTCGGGGTGCGCGCCAGGCCGTTCTCGTACCTCGTCCGCAGCAGAGATGTCCCCGCTGGTCGGATCGACGTGATGCTCGTCGGACCCGACGGGGACGAGTGGCTGTGGGAGATCGGTAAGGACGGCAACGGCGCCGCCGACGGCGCCGGCGCCAGCAACCAGGGTGAAGAAGTGGCAACAGTCAGCGGGACAGCCGTGGATTTCTGCCTGGTGGTCACCCAGCGACGCAACCTGGCCGACACCGGGTTGGTGATGACCGGAGCACTGGCCGAGGAGTGGATGTCGATCGCCCAGGCCTTTGCCGGACCGCCGGGTCCGGGGCGCCCGGCCCTCTCGAGATAGCCCACAGCCAGGAGGGACCAACCAACGGCTCGGAGAACCCAACCTTCAGTCCAACGCCTCCATGAGCTCGGCCAGTCGGGCGACGAACCCGTCGACGTCCGCCTCTGTCGTGTCGAACGAGGTCATCCACCGCACGATGCCGGTCGATTCGTCCCACACGTAGAACGGATACTCGGACTGCAGTGCTTCGGTCACTGCCGGTGGCAACACGGCGAACACCCCGTTGGCCTGGACGGGGTGGGCCAGTTCGACACCGGGCACCGCTGACGCGGAAACCCCCAGCCGCAGGGCCATGGCATTGGCGTGCAGGGCGCTGCGCAGCCACAGTTCGTCGGTCAGCAGGGCCACGAACTGGGCGGCGACGAATCGCATCTTCGACGACAGCTGCATGGACTGCTTGCGGATGAACTTGAGCCGCGATTCGTCCTCACCCCGGAAGGTGATGACCGCTTCGGCCCCGAGCGCCCCGTTCTTGGTGCCCCCGAAGGAGATGAGGTCGACACCGGCATCCTGACCGAATGCACCGAAGTCTACGCCCAACGCCGCGGCGGCGTTGGCGATCCGGGCACCGTCGACGTGGAGCAGCAGGTCATGGGCGTGGGCCCACTCGGCCAGTGCCGCGATCTCGTCGACCGAGTACACCGTGCCGAGTTCGGTGCTCTGGGTGATCGACACCACCTTGGCCTGCACGTGGTGCTCATCGCCGACGCCGGCCACCGCACCGGCCACCAACTCCGGGGTGAGCTTCCCCCCATACCGGCCACCGTCAGGAGCTTGCTGCCCAGAAAACGCTCGGGGGCACCGCACTCGTCGACGTTGATGTGCGCGCTGTCCGCGCACACGATCGCCTCGAACGGTCGCAGCAGCGACTGCAGCCCCACCACGTTGGCACCGGTCCCGTTGAAGGCGAAATAGACATGGGTGTCCCCGCCGAAGTGTTCGGCCAGTAGCCGGTGGGCCTCGGCGGTCCACGGGTCGGCCCCGTACGCCGGAGCGTGGCTGCCGTCGTTGGCCCGGGCCACGGCATCCAGCACCTCGGGGTGGACGCCGGCCCAGTTGTCACTGGCGAACGTGTGCCGTCCCGCGGCAGGTGCGCTCTCCGTCATCCGTATCCCCTCAGTCCCGCACCAGCGGCTTGTAGCGAAGCCGGTGGGGTTGGTCGGCGTCGGTGCCGAGGCGCTTGTGGCGGTCGGCCTCGTAATCGCTGAAGTTGCCCTCGAACCAGCGGACCTCGGAGTCGCCTTCGAAGGCGAGGACGTGGGTGGAGATGCGGTCGAGGAACCAGCGGTCGTGACTGATCACGACCGCACACCCCGGGAACGACAGCAGGGCCTCCTCCAGCGCACGGAGGGTGTCGACGTCGAGGTCGTTGGTGGGTTCGTCCAACAAGAGCACGTTCCCACCGGACTTCAACACCTTGGCCAATTGGACCCGGTTGCGCTCGCCGCCCGACAGCTGGCCGACCTTCTTCTGCTGGTCCGACCCGGTGAATCCGAAACTGGCGACGTAGGCCCGGCCGTGGATCTCCCGTCCGCCCACCACCATGTGGTCGACGCCGCCGGTGATCTCCTCGTAGACGGTGGCATCCCCATCGAGCTGGTCCCGGGACTGGTCGACGTAGGCCAGTTCGACGGTCGTGCCCACCGACAACGAACCCGCATCAGGTTTCTCCTCGCCGACCATCATCCGGAAGAGTGTGGTCTTGCCGGCGCCGTTCGGGCCGATCACGCCCACGATCCCGCCCGGAGGCAGCAAGAACGACAGATCGTCGATCAGCAGCCGGTCACCGTATCCCTTGGACAACCCTTCGGCGTCGATGACCCGGTCACCGAGCCGGGGGCCGGCGGGGATGGCGATCTCCAACTTGTCGGCCCGGCGTTCGGCGGCCTCAGCTTCGGCCACCAGGTCGTTGTAGGCATTGATCCGGGCCTTGCCCTTGGACTGACGGGCCCGGGGGGACATGCGGATCCACTCGAGCTCGCGCTGCAGGGCGTCCTGGCGAGAGGTGTCGGCCCGCTGCTCGGAGGCGAGACGCTCCTGTTTCTGCTCCAGCCACGACGAGTAGTTCCCCTCCCAGGGGATTCCCGCCCCGCGGTCGAGTTCGAGGATCCAACCGGCCACGTTGTCGAGGAAGTATCGGTCGTGGGTGACGGCGACGACGGTGCCCGGGTAGTCCTGGAGGGTGCGCTCGAGCCAGGCTACCGACTCGGCGTCGAGGTGGTTGGTCGGCTCGTCGAGTAGCAGGAGGTCGGGCTTGGAGAGCAACAGACGACACAGGGCGACCCGCCGGCGCTCACCCCCCGACAACGTCGAGACGTCGGCGTCACCCGGAGGGCACCGCAGCGCGTCCATGGCGATCTCGAAGGTGCGCTCCAGATCCCAGGCGCCGGCGGCGTCGATCTTGTCCTGCAGCTCGGCCTGCTCGGACAGGAGCTTGTCGAAGTCGGCGTCGGGCTCGCCCATGGCGGCGCACACCGCGTTGAACCGGTCGACCAGCTCCTTGGCCTCACCTACGCCATCCGAGATGTTGCCGAGCACGTCCTTGGTCGGGTCGAGCTCGGGCTCCTGGGACAGGAAGCCGACGGTGAAGCCGGTGGTCAAGCGGGCCTCGCCGGTGAAATCGTCGTCTTGGCCGGCCATGATCCGGAGAAGTGACGATTTGCCGGAGCCGTTTCCGCCGATGACACCGATCTTGGCGCCCGGGTAGAAGGAGAGGTTGATCCCCTTCAGAACCTCCCGGTCCGGGGGTAGAAGCGACGGAGGTCGCGCATCGTGTAGATGTACTGAGCAGGCATACCGGACAGTGTGCCAGTCCAGGGCGGGGTCCCGGTCGGCGCCTACTCCTGCGTCTGCCCCCACGCCTGTCTCCACGCCTGCCCAACCTGACTTCGCCCCCGGCAGGCGGGATCCCGGTTGGGGGGCCATTGAGTAGCCTGGGCCCATGGTCAGTCCCGTGGATAGCCGACACGTGGATGGCCGACACATGGGTCGCCGGCCCGTGGGTCGCCTACACGTGGATCGCCGGCAACGCAGCGGCGGAATGACGGCGGGCCGGAACGGCATCCTCCCAACGGAGTCCGACCATGTCCCCTGATCCCGAAGCCCCGGAAGCCCCCGTTCCGGAGGCGGCCCTTCCCAACCTGGCGCCGGCACCCGGTGCCGATCCGGGCAGTCACACCACGGCAACCCCTTCACCCGAGACCGACGACTCCCCGGACGCTGCCCACGGTTCGATCACCCGCCGGCAGCAGCTCGGCGTCCTGTTCCGACGGCTGGTGCATGCGATCCGCACCGGAGACGACGACACGGTCGAAGCGGCGGTACTGGCCCTCAGCCAGCGCAATCGATGGCTCGCACCGATGGCGCTCATCGTCGGTGGGCTCGCCATGCTGTTCCAGGGAGTCCGGACCCTCTTCATCAACTGGCGCCTGACTCTGATCCAGATTCTGCCGGCCATGTGGATCTGGGTCGTGCTCGTGGACATCAAGGCCCACGTCTTGCACGGCAAGGGGTTCCACGTGTTCACGAATCCGCTGGTCGAGGTGGCGGTTATCGCGGCCATCGCCCTTGTGACGGCGGCGAGTTTCTACCTGAACGCGGTATTCGCCTTCGCAATCGCCCGTAAGGGCACCCCCGAGATCCGCCCGGCCTTCGCCATGGCCCGGACCCACCTGGGCACCATTGTCGTCTGGGGTCTCGGGGTAGGCGTGCTGACCGGCTTTTCCGCCATTGTGGTCAGCCGGTGGGGCCAGTTCTGGTTCGCGTTCAGCCTCGGGATCATGGCCGGGGTCTTGATGTTCGCCTATGTGGCCGTCCCCTCCCGTCTGCTCGGGCTGCGGACCAAGCAGTCCCGTCGGGACAAGCTCGCCGCCACCGCCGTGGGCGGAGCCGTCGGGGCCGTCGTCTGCTCACCTCCGTACGCGCTGGGCCGGATCGCCCTTATCTTGATCGGATCACACACATTCCGGTACCTGGCCATCCTGTTGCTGGTGATCGCCGTCGTCCTCCAGACCGGGGCCACGAGTGCGGTCAAGGCCGTGAAGATGAGCGCCAAGATCGTGGCCGGAAGCACGCCCGAGGAGGCCGACGCAGAGGTCTACGGGGAGTCGGCGGCCGGAGCGTAGCGGCAACCATCGAGCTCGGTGCCAGGGTCGGCTCCAAAGCTACGGGGGGGGCGGGGCGGATCCCGCTGACACCGGCTCCCGGCCGACCCGGGCGCGCCGGCAGGGGGGTCAGACCCCGCCGAAGACGCCGATTCCCGAATTCGGTCCCCGTGCGAATGGGTGAGTTGGTGACCACGGTCGGTGGCGGCGACAAATGGCCCGGCACCCGAGGCCGCCGGTGCACGGCGGCCCCCATTTATTCCGCTCGAACCGGATCCGGTCAGTTCGGTGACCGGTTGGACCGACCCTTTCGTCGATCCCGGTAGCGGGCACCGTGACGAATCCTGTTGCGTCGAATTCCTGAAGTGGGGCAACGGCTTTCAGATCGTCGGACTGTCCGTCGCTCGTGAGCAGAGCGGCCTAGAGCACCGCCGGCAAGGTGCCGGCTCGATTCGCGGCAAGGTGGTTGGACCACAGTCCGACCATGCCTGAACATTCGGAACATCCTTCAGTTCGCTTGCCGCGGCCCCGGTCCAGCGCAGCCGGCGTCACCGAAACTGATTGCACACCCTGTGCAACTTTCTACCCGGGTCGGATGCGGTTGTCCGTAAGGTCCTCCACTCATGTACCCCGCCACAGTGGTCGTCCACCGGTGACTGATCGAACTGTCAGATCCGCCCCCGCACCTCATTCAGTGCGCGCTGACGGGTTTTCCGAGCGATGTCTGCCGGATGTGGGCGTCCGCCTTCGGCTGACGTCCCGAAGGAGTTGCCGAGGGGCACGCCGACGCCTCTTGGGCAGGGCAGCCATCGCCGCCATGGCCGTGTTCGCCGTTGGCGCGGGATCGGGTCTCGGCTCAGCACCCGCCGGCGCCCTCCCGGCCGGCGGTGGCAGCGGTGGCAGCGGTGCGGGAAGCGGCGGCGGAACGGTGTCGGTTGGTGCCGGCTGGGGGAGTGGCACCGGTGGCACCGGTGGCGCCGGAGGCACGTCGCACGGGGGCGGCGGTTCGACCCGCAGCCCGTGGACCTGCACCTATACGTACCTGACACTGAACAACGAGGGAGGCTTCCCACCCGGAGGCGCCGAGCCCGGGGCGTGGTACTCGGTGACCTGCGTGGACATGGCAACGTCGGTCCAGGTCACCCAGACCGTGTGGGTGACCAGCTCCCAGGCCGCGCCGGCGCCCGGCGGTCGACCCGCGAAACCTTGCCATCCAGGCGGAAAACTCGATCACCCTTCCGCACCCCGTCCTCAACCTCAATCCGTCGGGCACCTCGGTCGTGGACCTTCCGACCTGGTTCTGGCTGGACCCGTCGATCTGGAAGGCGGAGTCGGTCACCGCGACCGCCGGTGGGGTGTCGGCCACGGCGGTGGCACGACCGATCTCGGTCGACTGGACCACGGGCGACGGCGGTCGAGAGGTCTGCGACGGTCCCGGCACGGCCTATGTCGGGTCGCTGCCATCGACATGGCAGAGCACGGACTGCTCACACGATTACCAGTACACCTCGGCGGGACAGCTGGCAGCTCGACGGTAATCCCGACGATGGGGCGTATGTGGTCACGGCCACGGTGGAGTGGTCGGTGTCGTGGAGCTCGACCGGTGTCCCTGGCGGGGGCAGCCTTCCGACCCTGTACACGTCCAGTACCGCACCGCTCCGGGTGGTCCAGGTCGAGAGTGTCAACACGGCGTCGGAGGGGATGGGGTACCAGCAGTCGCCATTCATCGGTTCCGACTCGTGACGGCACCGGCAGAAGTGGTGACCGGACGTCGAGCCGCAAGGGGACCGACCGCACGGCCGAGGCCGCCTGCGCCCGTTGGGCCGGCCGTCCGGCCACCGGTCGGAAGACGTGATCGTCGGACACTGGTCCTGGTGGCATCCGTGGCATTGGTCGGAGCCAGCATCGCCGGATTCGCCTCGATCTACTCGGCCGCCGACCACAAGGTCCCGGCGATCGTCGTGGTCAGACCAGTGGCGCAAGGGCAACTGCTCACATCGGCGGATCTCGGAGAGGCCGAAGTATCGGTGTCCGGACGGCGTTGGGTACGTCCCAGTGGACGAGGCGAATCTGGTTTCGGGCAAACGGGCGTCAGCAGCGATTCCGTCCGGTTCACTCCTGACCATGGGCGACCTCACTGGTGCCCCGGCGATCGCCGCAGGCGACGCCGTCGTCGGGATCGCCCTGAAGGACGGCTTCTATCCGGCGTCGGGAGCTGTCGCCGGGCGACCAGGTCATGGTGGTCCAGACCGCTGCCCCGGGTTCGGTGGTGGCCGTGCCGCCGACCGGAAGTGCGTCGCCGACGTCGACCACCCCACTCACGACCGGCTCCGGATGTAACGATCAGTGGCACCTCGGCGACGGGCACGGCCACGGACTCGGTGGTCCTGGTCCAACAGGCCGACATCTTCGCGGTCGCGGCGCCCACCGAGTCATCGGGCACCTACTCGCTTCTCGTTTCCATCGAGGTGTCCGAGTCGGTCGCTGCCGAGGTGACGACAGCCGCGACCGCCGGACAGGTCGGAATCGTCCTGCTGCCCCAGGGCGGGGGCACTCCCTCGTCGACGCCGGCCGCATCCGCGGCCACGACCGGTTCGCCGGCCGCGGCCGATTCACCTTCGGCTACCGGATCAACTTCGACCTCCGGGACCGGGACCGCACAGGTGGCGGGATGACGCTGGTCTCGGTCTTCTCCATCAAGGGCGCACCGGGGGTGACCACGTTGGCCTGCCTGTTGGCCGCGGCCTGGTCGGCTCCCGGTCCTGTCGTCGTTGCAGAAGTAGACCCTTCCGGCGGTGATCTGGCCGCCCGATTCGGACTCTCCTCTCGGGTCGGATGGGTATCCCTCGCGTCTTCGACCCGGCGCTCGGACGGGACCGCGACCCTCGACGACCACCTGCAACACCTGCCAGGAGGGCTTCCCGTCCTCGTCGGTGCACGTGGAGTCGATCGCCGGTCGGCCGACGGCAACGAAGGGACGGTCGTCAGATCATATCTGGGTTCGCTGAACGCATCGCTCGACTCATCAGCCCACACATCGCTCGACGAATCGAGCCGACCCCGCTCCGAGATGGTGGTAGCCGGGCTGACTGTGGTCGACCTCGGAAGGTACTCCGAAGGCGACAAGGTATCCGGATCCTGGCTCCGAAGCTCCGACATCTCGGTGCTCGTCGTCCCCGGCGAGGCATCCGCCGCTGTCACCCTACGCGGTCGGGCTCCACAGCTGCTCGACACGTGCGAAGGTCGATTGGGACTCGCCGTGCTCGGAGGCACGTACGGGTGTAGTGACATGGCGACATTCACCGGGATCGACGGAATCTGCGATCTGCCGGTGGATCCGTCCGCCGCGGCTATGGCGTGTGGCGGGCCGGGATCGGGTCGACGACTCGAGCTCTCCCTGCTGTGGGCGGCTGTCGGCAAGTTGGCCGACGCGCTGGTTCACCGTCTCGAGACCGGTGGTCCGGCAATCGAGGCTCCGATCGACCCCGCGGACGGACAAGGAGGTCTCGGCATCCCCGTTTCGGGCATGGTGACCCCGCCGCGGAGGTCATCTTCGAACGGACTGGTTGGACGCTTCCGGTCCTGGAAGATACGGGAAGAGAGTGCGTCACCCGACGGCGATCACGAGGGAGCCATAGAGACCGACCCGGTCGATGCTCGTCAAGCGCTCCGACAGGTGGGCGCATGACGGACACGACATCTCCAATCTCCCCAACCTCGCCCGCACTGGGCACGCTGGCCATGACCATCCGTCAACGGGTGGCCGAGGACCTCTCCGGGCACGAGGCCGGGATCCTCTCCGGTGACGACCGGAAAGAGTTCGCCGCGGCAGCGCACGTTCCTCCATCTGGACGCACTGGCCGAGTCCGAAGGCGGGTCGGCGGTCCGGCAGCTGACGACGCACGACGAACAGCGACTTGCCCAGATCGTCCTCGATGCCCTATTCGGGCTCGGACGCCTCCAGGTTCTCGTCGACGATCCTGATATCGAGAACATCGACGTCAACGGCTGTGATCGGGTGTGGGCGACGTTCGCCGACGGGTCCAAGCGGCTGATGCCCGCCGTCGCCGACTCCGATGACGAGCTTGTCGACCTGATCCGATCGGCGGCGGGGCGGTTCGGGCTGTCCGAACGCCGGTTCGACACGGCTCGGCCGGAGCTGGACCTTCAACTGCCAGGTGGGGCCCGGCTGTCCGCACTCATGGCCGTTTCAGCTCGCCCGGCCATCTCGATCCGTCGCCACCGGTTCGCCGACCTGTCGCTCGAAGATCTCTGCGCCATGGGAGCGATGGATCCGGGCCTCCGCTCGCTCCTGGCAGCTGCCGTGCGGGCCAGAAAGAACATCGTGGTGGCTGGGGCGATGAATTCCGGTAAGACGACGCTGCTGCGCGCACTGGCTGCCGAGATCGACCCACGTGAGCGCATCGTGACCATCGAGCAGGCCTTCGAACTCGGTCTCGACACCGGTTCGGACCGGCATCCGGACATCGTCGCTCTGGAGGCCCGGCCGGCGAACATCGAAGGGGAGGGTCGGATCCCCGTGGCCGACCTGGTACGGAGGTCCTTGCGGATGAACGCCGACAGGGTGATCGTCGGCGAGGTGCTCGGTGACGAGGTACTCCCGATGCTGAATGCCATGAGCCAGGGGAGGTCAGGCTCGATGTGCACGCTCCACGCCGAATCGTCGGCCGGGGTCTTTCGCCGCATCGCCTCCTATGCCGTCCAGGCTCCGGAGCGGTTGGCCCTGGAGGCCACCAACCTGCTCATCTCCGGGGCGCTCCACTTTGTCGTTCAGCTCGATTCGGAGATGCACGATGCCGATGCCGATGCCGATGCCGACCCGTGGACCGGAGCGTCGACGGGCCACATGATCTCCAGACCACACGAAGCAAGTCAGCCACTCGACTCCTTCCCGGCCCGTCGGGCCCGGGCCCGGTTCATCTCGTCGGTACGCGAGGTCATCGACGCCGAGGGAGTCCAGGTGATCTCCAACGAGATCTACCGTCCGGGATCCGACCGCCGGGCGATCTCGGCGTCGCCGCTGCGTGCCGAGACTGCCGAGGAGCTCCGACGGTTCGGATACGAGTCCGCTTCGACCTGGGGATCGGTCGGTGTCCGATGACCCTGTTGGCGCACGCCACGCTTCCGATCTGTGCTATCGGTGTCGCCTTGGGCATCGGACTGAGCGGCGTCGGTGTGACGTTGGCCGCACGGCGGGACTACCACCGAGGTCTGTGGCCCCCGTCGACCGAAGTACACCCGACCGGTCGCAAACGGAAGACACGGATCGACCTCCCGTACCTGGTGCTCGCGGTGGCGGTCGGCGTGGCCGCGGTCGCCGTAACCGGATGGCCGGTCGCCGGTCTCCTGGCCGGAATGGCCGTCTACGGGGTGCCCCGGCTCCTCCGCCAGACTTCGGCTGCGGCCTCGATCACCACCCTCGAGGCCATCGCCACCTGGACGGAGATGATCCACGGGACCTTGGCTGCGTCGGCCGGCCTCGGACAGGCGATCATCGCCACGGCCGAATTGAGCCCGGCACCCATCCGCGGGGCGACGGAGCAGCTAGCTGCCCAGATCCGGTCCGGAGTGGAGCCCCGCGTAGCCCTCCTCCGGTTCGCCGACGAGGTCGCCGATCCTTGTGCCGATCGAGTGGTGTGCTCGTTGCTCCTGGCGTTCTCGTCCCGGGCCCAGCGTCTCGGGGAGTTGTTGAGCGCACTGTCGGAGTCGACCCGGGAGGAGGTCTCCCTCAGGCTCCGGGTGGAGACCAGCCGGGCCTCGGTCCGTAGTGGGGTCCGGACCGTGGTCGTGTTCTCGGTCGCCTTTGCCGCGCTGCTCGCCCTGTTCGCGCGGAGCTACCTGGCCCCGTTCGGCACGGCGTCGGGTCAGCTGGTACTCCTGGCCGTCGGCGGGCTCTATGCAGCGGGCCTCATCTTGATGGTTGCGCTCGCCCGCCCGCCTCGTGCCATCCGACTGCTCGGGTCGGAAGTGGAGGAGCGGTGACCGATGTGGTGCTTCTCGCCGTGATGGTTGCGCTCGGGATCTTCGGAATCGTCTCCGGATTGCGCACGTCACCTCCGTCGCTCGACGGGGTGTGGTCCACCTGGCAACGGACGGTCGATCCCCGGTCCACTCCCCGGAACGCGCGCGCCCTCATGGGCCGACTCGGCGAAGAGGCGGTCATCCGGGCAGAAGGCAGCCGTTGGGCGACACCTGATCGCTCCCGATCGCTTCGACAGGCACTGGCGGTGACCGGGGTCGATCCGTCGCTGTTCGCCGCTCGACTGATCGTCACCGGCGGGACCTGTGGGCTCGGACCGATCGTCCTCTGGTTCGTAATCCAGGTGGCGGGGGTGAGCGTTCCGATCGGCATCGCTGCCATCGTGTCGTGCGTGGCACTGCCGCTCGGGATCACGCTGGTCGTCTCGGCGCTGTTCCGCCGTGCGGCCGAGCGCCGCCGTCATGTCCGGGTCGTCGTCGGGTCGTTCGTGGATCTGGTGGTGCTCAGCCTGGCCGGTGGGGTCGGGATCGACGGGGCGCTCCACGCAGCGTCCCAAATCACTCCGGATTGGGCGGCGCGGCGTTTGTCGAGGGCGCTCCTCATGGCCAGGGACAGTGGAACCGCGCCCTGGGACGCGCTCGCCGGGTTGGGGGAGGAGTTGGGTGTGGCCGAACTTGTCGAGCTGTCGACAACGGTCCAGCTGGCAGGAACCGAAGGCGCTCGCATCCGCCAGGCCTTGACCGCACGGGGAGCATCGCTCCGACGACACGAGCAGGCCGAGGCGGAGTCGGCGGCGAATGCGATGACCGAACGCCTCTTCTTCCCCGGAGCACTCCTGCTCATCGGATTCCTGATCTTCATCGGTTACCCGGCGATCCAGCGGATCCTGGGCGGCTTCTAGTCGGTGTTCCGGGCACTTCGACACCCACATCTCATTCATCACACCCGCCATCAACTGAACAGGAGCCTCACCATGCCAACGCCAGTCACCGTTCTCTGGACATACCTCCGGGCCCGCTGCAGGGCGGCAGGGGACTGGAACGACGCCGGGACCGTGGTGGAGAAGGTGATCCTGACGGCGATCTTCGCCGCCCTGGCCATTGCCGTGGGCGCCATCATCGTGGCCAAAGTGACGGCCAAGGCGAACTCCATCAACCTCAATTGATCAGGGCCCGAATCGCCAGTGCCTGTCCGATGGGTGAGCGTCGAAGGAACACAGATTCCGGATCTTCGATCGTCGAGGCGGTGATCGTCATCCCCGTCGTGATGCTGCTCCTACTCGCCGGCGTTCAGTTTGCGCTGTGGATGCACGCGGTCCAGGTGGTTCAGCTGGCTGCCTCAGAAGGCGACCGGAGCGCTCGGTCTATCGGTGGCGGGGCAGCCACAGGGTTGCTTCGGCGCAGGCCGTGGTCGACGGTCCAGGTTCCGATGTCTCGTCTTCGGTGATCTCGGTCGCCGTACTGCCCGGAGATGCCGAGCTTCTGCAGGTCTCGGGCAACTCGACGTCCGTCGTCCCGTTCTTGTCGTTCAACGTCAGTGCCAGTGCCGTCGGCCCCATCCAGGAGTTCCGGGGGTCGGAGTGAGGTCGATGGGAGTGCGTTCCGATGACGGAAGTCTGACGGTGGAGCTCGTCGTGCTGACACCGGTCCTCGTGATCGTCCTTCTCGGGTCCCTGGTATTCGGCAGGGTCACCGAGGCGCGCCAGCAGGTCGTCGAGGCGGCACGGGCAGGGGCGGAGGCAGCAGCAGTGCTCCCCACGGTGGGCACCGCGCAATGGGTCGGCTCGATCAACGCGGTCACCAACCTGATCGGGCGAACCCACACTTGTGCGCACGCTGACATCACGTTCGATACCAGCGATTTCGTCCCCGGGGGCTACGTGACGGCCCACGTGACCTGTGTCGTCTTACTTTCCGACATCGGGTTCCCGGGACTCCCCGGTTCGACGACCGTGTCGGCTTCGGCAACGGCGCCGATCGATCCATATCGGTCGGTCGGATGATTAGGCACGACAATCGGTTCCGCGACGAGTGCGGGATGCTCACGGCGTTCGTGCTCCTTCTGCTGGTGGCCTTGATGGCGCTGCTGGGGCTCGTCGTCGACGGAGGTGCGGCGATCACCGGCCCATCAGGCAGCAGAAGTCGAAGCGGAGCAGGCGGCCCGATTCGGCGCCGGTGCCATCAGCGTTGACGCCCTTCGTGCCGGCATCGTCCAGCTCGACGCGCCTGCCGCGATCGCCGCCGCGGAGCACTTCACCATCGTGTCCGGTCACCCTGGCACGGCCACTGTTGTGGGTGGGGTTGTCACGGTACGGATCCACTACGAGATCCCGACCGTCCTGCTGGGCATTGCCGGCATCCCGTACCTATCGGTGACGGCCGCTGCTTCGGCCGAAGATCTCCACGGTGTCACGCAAGGAGTGCCATGAGCCGGCGCGATGTGAGCGGTCGGAATGTGACCAGTGAGTCCATGGCTCGTTCGACCAGACTCAGATCTCAATTGACCCGGCTGGCAGCAGGGATCCTGCTCGCCGCCGTATGCGTGGGCATTCCTGTGTGGTTGATCGCCATAGGAGGCGTGCCGTTCGCCCATGTCGACCCATTCGCCCTGGTGCGGGCGGTGACCGATCGTCACGGGACCGACACCCGAGCTGTCGGATCGTGGCTCGGCCAGGTCGGACTGGTGATTGCCTGGGCTGCGTGGTCGTGGACGGTGACTTGCATCGTCCTCGAGGCCCGCTACTGGCTGTCCGGTCGGTCACCCGCCAACCTCCCTGCGAGTCGGACCGTGCAGTGGGCGATCGCCTGTCTGGTGAGCACGGCGTTCGCACTGGGTGGCGCCGGTCGGCCCGGGGCTCACTACCTACCGGCCGGGCCCGCCGGTGCCCCGGCGACCCAGTCGGTTCCCGTTGTGCGGGTGGTTTCCGACCAGACCGTGTCGACGGGTCCCATCGTCGCCTTCATCGATGAGCCGAGCGGCCGAAGAGGGGTCCCGACCCGGCTGGCAGAGCGGGCGGCAACTAATCCATCCGACCGACTCGACTCGACTCGACTGACTCGACTGACTCGACCCACGCGGTCGATCCGTCCCCTCCCTCAACACCTCCGTGCCGGCCCGGCGCCTCACTGTTGGTCGCTACCGACTCGTTAGATGGCGAACCCAACCTCGTCCGGTCCATGCCGGGACCCGAGGTTCACGTTGTCTCCGGCCGCGAGACCCTCTGGTCGGTGGCTGAACACCGCCTGGGATCCGCGCTCCGGTGGAAGGAAATTGCCGGCCTCAATCTCGGCCGCCTGCAGGAAGGTGGTGGGCGCCTCTCCGATGATCACTGGATCGAGCCAGGATGGGAGCTCGTTCTCCCTGAGGCGGGTATCGGTACGACCCCCGAATCGGGCCCCGGTCACCCGGGTAGCATCGAGATCTTCGGAAATGCGAACTCGGCCAAGGATGTAGACGTCGATCCCGAGGTCGTCAGACTCGGACATGGCGCATCGCCGACTGAGTGGGCGTCGGACCAGCACCTCCCGATCAACCCGGTCAACCCGGTCAACCCGATCGACGTGGGTAGGCCCGGCAATTCAGTAGACCCTGTTCACCCGAACGACCACGGCAACACGATGATCCAGACGAACTCGATCGGCCTCAATGATCCGGCGTTTCCGTCAGCGCCGGTGGCACCCGTCGGGGCGGGAATGATCGGCGTCGGAGTAACTGGGCTCATTGACCGTCTGAGGCGGGTTCAGCAGCGGCACCGTGACGTCGGGGGTCGGATCCGCCTGCCCGAGCCACTTCTGCGGCAATTCGAGCAGCGTCTTCGGGTCGGCGACGGAGTCGACGTGCTCCGAGACGTCGACGAGGCGGTCGCCCGCCTGCAGGCGCGCGGACGCAAGTTCACTCTCTCCCTGCCCATCATGGGTGTCACGGTCTCCTCCACCGAGGTACGTATCGTGATCGATGGCGACGACGGATCCTTCAAGCTCCCGGATGGATTCCGGCGCTCGGAGGACGGTCGGGGATTCATGATCGAGCGAAGCGAACTGGGAACAACGACCGACCGGCATCGTCCGATTTCCTCGGGTTCGGTTCTCCTTCCGACTCTGGTCACTCTCGGAATGGCTGATGACGAAGTCGTCATGGTGAATCCTGAGGGGCTGGGTTCGGTGCGTGATCGAGGGAGACGGGCCAGGAGCCGAGGGTCTCGCTCGAGCGCTGGCCCTGGAGCTTGCCACTTCGCGCTGGTCGTCTCGATTCGATCTGGTGCTGGTCGGGTTCGGCACCGACCTCGAGAGATTCGAACGGGTGTCGGTGGTCGGGTCGGCGACGGCTCTGATCGCCGATCTCGCCTGGCGTCAGCTTCGCGGCACCACGATCCTCGAGGATGCCGGGTTCGCCTCGGCGGCAGAGGCGAGGATCCGGGAGGGTGGGAGTCGCTGGGATCCCGTGGTGGTCATCTGTGCGCCCGGCGTGCACCGGGACGACGCCGCGGCCCTCCTCGCTATCGGCGGTGATGGCCGATCTGGAATCGCGGTTGTCGTGGTGGGCGGCGACCCGACTGCTCAACCGCACCAGGCAAACCATGTGATCCGAGCCGACGAGCACAGTCCGACGTCGTTCCTCGAGCTATTCGGAGAACTCGTCGAGCCACAAGGTGTGACAGTTGACGACATGGATCAAGTGGCGCTTCTCCTCGATGTCGCCTACCGACACCGATACCGACACCGACACCGACACCGACACCGACCACCGACGCCGACACCGACAGCCGACACCGACCGCCCGACACCGCCACCGACACCGAGCGATCGGGTGGCCCCTGGTGCATCCGGCAGCATCCCTCGCGACGACGCGGGCTTCGTCGAGAAATCCGGAACTGCACAGGCTCGGATCGATCACGCGAACGGTGTCGACTCGCCGAGCCAGAGAACCGCCTCGCCGACTTGGCCGGCCCGAGCCGTCGGAAGCCCGACGCAGCATCGTGGGGCGAAACCTATCGAAGTGGAAGTCTCCGTGCTCGGCCCGGTGGAGATCCACGGAGCGGCGCGCGGGTTCACCCGTGCCTGGGCGCGTGAGCTGGTGGTCTACCTGGCGGTCCATCCGAATGGCGCCGCCAACGAGGCATGGGCGACCGCGCTTTGGCCGGAGCGGGTCATGGCGCCCTCGAGTCTCCATTCGACGGCCTCGGTCGCCCGACGTGCGCTGGGCAAGGCGCGGGACGGAAGCGACCACCTGCCGCGGTCGCACGGCCGTCTCGCATTGGCGCCGACAGTGGGCACGGACTGGGATCGGTTCCTCGACTTGTCGCAAGGCGAGGACCCCGCCCGCTGGAGGCAGGCGCTGGAGCTGGTTCGCGGTCGCCCGTTCGAAGGGCTCCGATCGACGGACTGGACCATTTTGGACGGGACTGCTCCCGCGGTGGAGTCAGCGGTTGTGGATCTGAGCGGGCGGCTCGCCGGTGCCTGCCTGCGGCTGGGAGACGCCCGGGGGGCGGAGTGGTCGGCCCGTCGCGGACTGATGGTCAGCCCCTACGACGAGCGCCTCTATCGGATGTTGCTGCGGGCGGCGGAAGCGGCGGGCAATCCGAGTGGCGTCGAGTCGGTGATGGCCGAACTTGTTCGGGTGATCTCTGACGAGATCGAACCGGTCGAGTCGGTCCACCCGAGCACCCTGGCCCTCTACCGCTCGCTCAGCCGACGGCAGATGCCGGTCCGATGAGCGCCATCGATACAGCCGAACCGCTACACGTCCGCCCACCAACTGGCCCCAACTCCTGCGACGCCCCACCAACCCTTCCCCACACGCCCGACTTCCGCTACTGACAGGGCTTGCGAGTTCCGGTCAGGTTGAGGTTGAACTCCGCTCCGTTGAACCCCAAGCGAGTCGTCGTTCGGGCAGAACTTGGCCGGCTTCACGTGGTACTCGGCATTGAAGACTGCTTTGACGCCGACATAGGCGCTCAGCGCTCCACACGTCTTGTACTGATTGCATTGTTCGGTCAGCACGGCGTCGGCCAGCGGCTCCATGACCGTGGCGTAGTTGTCCCCGGTGTCGTCGGGGTTCTTGATCCACCATCCCAGCCCGAGCCCGTGCATGTAGTCGGCGAGCGTGGTCATGTACTGGATCTCGTCCGCTTCGGTCAGCCCGAATCCGTTGGAGCTTGCGTACTCCTCGTCGATGTCCGTCTCGACCGCGTCGAAGCCCTTGCCCGCGCACTGCTGGTCGATCATCGACTCGACGATGGCCAGCGTCGCCGGTGCATCGATGTTGAGGTACCGCTCCGGCCACCCTTCGACCTTGGCCCCGAGTACTCCGGCCGCCTCGAACTGGGCGTAATAGGTGGTCGGGATGCCCTCGTCAGCGGCGCTGTAGTAGTTGCCCGCCGCACCGACCTCGACGTAGCAGACGACGTGCTTGCCCATGGCGTGGAGTGCGGACACCGTGGACGCCGGATTGATGATGGCGTCGATGTCGTAGATCACCGGGTCGGGAGCGGGAGCACCGTCTGGGGAGCTTGTCGTCCGTGCCCATCTCCTTGGCGTTCTTGAGATTCAGCGGATTGGAGAGCTCCCACTGCCACGGCTGGCTACCGAGCGGCGGCACCCACCAGGTCGGGGTCGAGGCCGTCCTCGACGGTCGCAGAACGCAGGAGCACCCGACGTCCGGGCGCGGTCGCGTCGAGCCCGCAGCGCCGGCACTCACGCCGGCACTCACGCCGGCACCACGCGCATCAAGTGTGGAAAGGGTCATCACGACGACAGCGACGGCACACACCGTGCGACGGACCCCACCCTTCTTGGTCGTGACCACGTCCACAACGGTATCGGTCAACCGCACGTCGCACCCGGATCAACGGCCCAGGCCGTGTCAGCAGGGGATTCGTGGACTCCGGTGCCACCTGGACCCGGTTCCACCGGGACCCGGCACGCCGGACCCGAGAGCCGCTCAGAGCGCCAGTTCGGCGATGGTCCGGAGCGTGTTCACGTCGCCCGACACCAGTAGTGACGTGGCCATCGACTCGCGCCAGCGCTCGATGTCGTCGCGGATCTTCTCTTTGGGGCCGATGAGTGCGGTGTCCTCGACCAACTTGGTCGGTACGGCTGCCGCCGCCTCGTCCTTGTGTCCGTCCAGGTAGAGCTCCTGGATCTTGGTGGCCTCGGCCTCGTAGCCCATGCGGGAGAACACGTCGAAGTGGAAGTTCATCGACTTGGCGCCCATCCCGCCGATGTAGAGGGCGAGCATCGGGCGCATGAAGTCGGCTGCTTCCTCGATGTTGTCGTGAAGGATCGTGGCGGCAAAGGCGAAGATCTCGAAGTCTTCCGCCGTATGGCGCGCACCTGGTCGGGCGAATCCCTCGTCGAGGTAGGGCTGATAGGCGTCGACTGCCCCGGGCGAGAAGAAGATCGGGAACCAGCCGTCGGCGATCTCGGCGGCCAGGGCGATGTTCTTCGGGCCCTCGGCCCCCATGACGATCGGGATCTCGTTGCGGAGCGGATGGGTGATCGCCTTGAGCGGCTTGCCCAGTCCGGTGCCGCCCGGGTAGGGGAGTGGGTAGTGCGGCCCGTCGTTGGTGACGACGTCCTCGCGGGCGATCACCTGGCGGACGATGTCGATGTATTCGCGGGTGCGGGCCAGTGGCTTCTCGAAGCTCTGCCCGTACCAACCTTCGACGACCTGGGGCCCGGACACACCGAGTCCGATGACGAAGCGGCCGTTCGACAGGTGGTCCATGGTGAGTGCGGCCATGCCCATCGCCGTCGGAGTACGCGCCGACAGCTGGCACAGGGCGGTCCCCAGGCGGACCCGCTCGGTCTGCGAGCCCCACCACGCCAGGGGGGTGAGGGCATCGGACCCGTAGGCCTCGGCCGTCCAGATCGAGTCGTAGCCGAGTCGTTCGGCCTCGGCGACCTGCTCGACGGCGTTGGGGGGAGGTCCGGCGCCCCAGTAGCCCAGCTGCAATCCGATCTTCAGGTCCTTCATTGGTTCCTCCCCGGGGGACACGATGCGCAAAACCCTAGCAACCGCAATTGTCGGGCCGATCCGGACGATCGACTACCTCATCGGTGCGAGGTACTCCTGTGCGTACTGTTCGACCTGTTCGAGCCGCTTGGCCCGCATGGTCTCCGGCGTGTCGCCGTCTTCGGCCTCGGCCAGCATCCACGGAGCGCACAACAGGTCGGTGACCCCGGCATCCTCCAGTCGCCGGTACAGGTCGAGGTCGGGAAAGGCCTTGACGGCCAGGTACATGGCGAATCCGTCGTCATCACGGCCGGCCGCCCGCAGCGCCTCCCGGACCATGGTGACCTGGGAGAAGGCCTCGTCGGGGAAGGCGGCCCCGGTATTGATCCAGCCGTCGCACAGCGTGGCGGCGCGCTTCAGGGCAGGAGCGGAGTCACCGCCGCCGAGGATCGGGACCGGTCGGGTGGGCGCCGGGTTCATCTGGCACTCGGGCACGTCGTAGTGGGTCCCGTGGTACTCGACCCAGCCGCCGCCCCACAGGGCTCGCAGGGCGGGGATCATGTCGTCGAGGCGCTTCCCCCGGTCGTGGAAGTCCTGACCGGTCTGGATGTACTCCTCCTTGCACCAGCCGACGCCGACTCCCAGGCGCACCCGGTTGTCGGACAGGACCGCCGCCGTGCCCACCGACTTGGCCACGGTGATGAGGTCGCGGACCGGGGCGATGTAGATGCCGGTGGTGAAGGTGACGTTGGTGGTGACTGCGGCCAGCGACGATATGAGGCACATCGGGTCGGGCCACTCGGTCTCCTTCTCCCAGAAAGGAGCCCCGTCGGGTGCGGTCGAGTACGTGTACTTGGACTCGAGCTCCCGGGGGTTGAAGAGGTGGTCCGACAGATAGATCCCGTCGTAGCCGTGCCGGTCGGCGGCGAGCGTCAACGCCCGCATGTCCTCGAGGGGGAGGAACTGGACTGCAAGGTGGAAGCGCATGGGCCTCGGCTTTCGGGTGTCGGAGTGGGAGATGGGGTCGGAGGCCAGTTGTCACTCGGCCCCGGGGAGCTTGCCCGCGTCCCCTGGTGTCCGTTGTCAGGGCCTCCGGTCGTACGTTGGCCGCCGGAGGGGTCGTCGTGGGCGGTGGCCGCAATCCAGTGGGTCTGGCGGGGTCGTGTGGGTCGGGCGGGTCGGGCGTTGCCCCCTCAGCCCACCGGGGCCGATGGGGAGAATGCCACCGGGATGTGCTTCACCCCGTTGATGAAGTTGGAGCGCAGCCGTTGCACCTCTCCGTCGAGATGGATGTCGGGCATCCGGTCGAGCAGTCGGTCGAACATCACCCGGATCTCCATCCGGGCCAGGTTGGCGCCCAGGCAGAAGTGGGGGCCGCCGCCACCGAACGCCATGTGGTTGTTGGGCGTCCGTCCGATGTCGAACCGATTCGGGTCGGCGAATACCGTCTCGTCCCGGTTGGCGGAGATGTGCCAGAAGATCACCTTGTCGCCCTCGGCGATCTTCTGCTCACCGATCAACACGTTGGAGGTGGCCTGGCGGCGGAAGTGCATGACCGGCGACACGTAGCGGAGCATCTCCTCGATGGCCGACGGCAGTAGTGACCTGTCGGCCCGGAGGCGCTCCCACTGGTCCGGGTTGTCGAAGAACGCCACCATGGCACCCGAGATCAGATTGCGGGTGGTCTCGTTGCCGGCCACCGACAGCAGCAGAAAGAACATGTCCAGTTCGAGCTGGCTCAACCGATCGCCCTCGATCTCGGCCTGGGTCAGGACGCTGAACAGGTCGGTGTGGGGGTCGAGGCGCTTCTGCTCGCACAGTTGGTCGGCGTAGGCGTAGAGCTCCATGGCCGCCTGTCCGCTCTCCTCGGCACTCCCTTGGTACTCGGGGTCGTCGGCGCCGACCATCCGGTTGGACCAGTCGAAGACCAGGTGGCGGTCCTCCTGCGGGACGCCCATCAGGTCGGCGATCACCTGGAGCGGCAGCTCGGCGGAGATCTGCTCGACGAAGTCGGCCGAGCCCGTCTCACAGACGGTGTCGATGATCGAGTCGGTCGAGGCCACCACGTTCTTCTCCAGGTCCCGGATCATCCGGGGGGTGAAACCCTTGTTGACCAGACGCCGGTACCGGGTGTGGAGCGGCGGGTCCATGTTGAGCATCATCATCCGCTGTTGCTCGAGGAGCTCCTCGTCGAAGTCGTGGAACAAGGTGGCCTTGCGGGCCGACGAAAAATGCTCGTAGTCCCGGTTGACCCCTACGCAGTCGTCGAATCGGGTGACCGACCAGAACCCTTCGGCGAAGCCCGCGGGGTCCGGGTGCCAGTGGACCGGGGACTCCTTGCGCATTCGGGCGAACCACTCGAACGGGACGCCGTTGACGAAATTGTCCGGGTCACAGAGGTCGATGTCGGCCAGGTCCATATGGTTTCCCCCTCAGGGAAACGCCCCTCCGCCCGGTCGCCAGCCGGGCGCGACGGCTCGGGTGGTCAACATGGGCGGCAGTGACGTTTCTAGAACGTGTATCAGTTATCATAGGGCAGCCGCACCCGGGCCTCCAGCAGCAGGGAGCCCGGTGGCGCGCCGAACGACGGCCCGAACGAGCCGGTTGTGGGGGATGATCAGGGGCACGGACCCAGCCGCGATCGACTCGACCACAGCCAGCGCCCTGACGGCACCGGACGATCGGTGGCGCCGAACCCAGTCGATCGACGACTCGAGCCCGCGCCCAGCGCTGCGTGGGCGGGAGTCGCCGAGCAGTACCGCTGAACAGTGCCCCGAGTACGACCGCCAAATGGAGGGAATCACCGTCATGCACCTCGAAGAGACGCCTGAACAACAGGCACTGCGGTCGGAGTTGCGGGCCTACTTCGCCGGGCTCATCACTCCCGAGGTGCGCCACGCCCTCGACTTCGAGTCCGAAGGTGGCGAGACGTTCCGCCGGGTCGTCCGCCAGATGGGCACCGACGGCTGGCTGGGCATCGGATGGCCCAAGGAGTTCGGCGGCCAAGGCCGCCCCCCGACCGACCAGTTCATCTTCTTCACCGAGGTCCAGCGGGCCCGGGCGCCGTACCCCTTCGTCACGCTGTCGACCGTCGGCCCGATGATCATCCACCACGGGACCGAGCAACAGAAGAAGTTCTTCCTGTCCGGCATCCTGGCCGGCGAGATCCACTGCGCCATCGGCTACACCGAGCCCGAGGCCGGTACCGACCTGGCGTCGCTGCGCACCCGGGCCGTGCTCGACGGCGACGAGTGGGTGATCAACGGCAACAAGATCTTCACCAGCGGCGCCGACCAGGCCGACTTCATCTGGCTGGCGTGCCGCACCGATCCTGACGCTCCCAAGCACCGGGGCATCTCGATCATCATGGTGCCGACGTCCAGCCCCGGATTTTCCTGCACGCCGATCGTCACGGTGGGGGGCGTCGCCACAACCGCCTCCTACTACGACGACGTCCGGGTACCGAAGGACGCACTGGTGGGCGAGCTGCACGGTGGGTGGCGGCTCATCACCGGGCAGCTCAACCACGAGCGGGTGGGACTGGCCGCGGTCAGCGCCCTCGCCTTCCGGCTGTGGGACGAGACGGCGGCCTGGGTGGCCGAGAACGGGTTGGCCGACGTGGGATGGATCCAGGCCGACCTGGCCCGCACCTACGCGTTGCTCGAGGCCCAGAAGCTGCTCACCTGGCGGATGACGTCGGCGGTGGCCACCGACACGCTCGCCGCGTCCGACTCCTCGTCGGTCAAGGTCTTCGGCACCGAGTCGACGGTCGAGATCTACCGCAAGCTGCTCGGGATCGTGGGCTCGGCCGGCTACCTGAGCCCGGGCTCGCCGGGGGCGGCGATCCACGGTGAGCTCGAGCGCGCCGGGCGCCAGGCCCAGATCAACACGTTCGGTGGGGGCGTCAATGAGATCCAGCGGGAGATCCTGGCCACGGCCGGACTCGGCATGCTGCGGAGTGCGCGATGAGCGAGGACGTCAACCTCGACACCCAGCTGCGCGCGCTGGTCGGCCAGGCTTCGGGTCCGGCGACGCGAGGCAGCCACCCGGTGAACGAACCGATGATCTCCCACTGGGTGGAGGCCATGGGGGACTTCAACCCGGTCTACGTGGATGACGAAGCGGCCCGGGCCGCCGGGTTCCCCGGGATCATCGCCCCACCCACCATGCTCCAGGCCTGGATCATGCGCGGACTGCGGACCAGCTTGGAGGCCGATGCCGCCCGCGACGCCGGACAGGAGGCCACCGACACGCCGAGCGACCAGGTGATGGCGCTGCTCAACGAAGCGGGCTTCACCTCGGTGGTCGCCACCAACTGCGACCAGCACTACGAGCGGCCCCTCGTGCCCGGCGACCTCCTCGAGGTCACCTCGGTCATCGACTCGATCTCGGGGGAGAAGCAGACCGGCCTCGGCCTCGGCCACTTCATCACCAACCGGCTCGAGTACCGGGACCAGACCGGCGAACTGGTCGCCACCATGCAGTTCCGGATCCTCAAGTTCAAACCCGGGACCGGGTCCGGCACCACGACGACCGAGACGGAGTCCCGTCCACTGCGCCCCCGCCCGGCCCTGACCCAGGACAACTCGTTCTTCTTCGAGGGAGCCAAGCAGCACAGACTGCTCATCCAGCACTGCACCAACTGCGGGACCCTGCGCCACCCGCCCCGCCCGGCGTGTCCGAAGTGCCGATCGTTCGACTGGGACACGGTCGAGGCCTCGGGCCGGGGCACCATCTTCAGCTTCGTGGTCAACCACTACCCGCAGGTGCCGGCCTTCGACTACCCGCTGGTGGTAGCCCTGATCGAGCTGGAGGAGGGGACCCGCCTGGTCGCCAATGTCTCGGGCATCAGTCCCGAGACGGCCGCCATCGGCATGGCGGTAGAAGCTGGATTCGAGGACTTCGACGATGACCTGTCCCTTCCCGTGTTCCATCCGGCTGGCACGGACCCCGCAGACCAAGGCAGTGCAACTGACAAGACGAGGACGAACTGATGGACTTCACCTTCAACGACGAGCAGACCGCGGTGCGCGAGGCGGTCGACGGCATCTTTGCCGGACTGGTCGACCCCGACCGGGTCGCAGGAGTCGAGGCCACCGAGGACCGGGTGGACCGGGCCCTGTGGGCCGAGCTGGCCAAGGCCGACCTGCTCGGTCTGGCCATCCCGTCTGCTGACGGGGGAGGCGGCTACGGGATGGTGGAGCTGTGTCTCCTCCTCGAGGCCCAGGGCAAGGTGGTCGCACCCGTTCCACTGTGGGCCACCCTGGTGTTGGGTGCCCTTCCCGCCGCCGAGTTCGGCTCCGACGAACTGCGGGCCGCTCTCCTTCCCGGCGTCATCGCCGGCGACATCCTCCTGACCGCGGCACTTACCGATGTAGCCGACGACATCGCCGTCGGCGGCTCCGGCCGCCCATCGGTGTCCGCGGCGATGGCCACGGATGGCACCCTGACCCTGACCGGCACCGCCCACGCCGTGCCCTATGCCCATGTGGCCGACCGTGTGCTGGTGCCGGCGGCGACGTCGGACGGTGTGGTCGTGGCCGTGATCGACCCGACCACCGCCGGCGTGTCGGTCGAGCGCACGTCGACCACCAACCGGGAGATCCACCCCCACCTGCACCTCGACGGGGTCGACCGTGGCTCCCGGTGACGTGCTGGCCGGCGGTGAGGCTCGACGGGGCGGCGACATCGTGAGATGGATGCTCGAGCGGGCCTGGACCGGGCTGTGCGCGCTGCAGATCGGCATAGCCGAGGCCGCCGTGCGCCAGACCGCCGAGTACCTCAACACCCGCAACCAGTTCGGCGTTCCGCTGGCTACGTTCCAGGCCACCAAGATGCGGGCCGCCGACGCCGCCATCGACACCGAGGCCATCCGGGTCACCACCTGGCAGGCGGCGTGGCGTCTCGACAACGGCTTCGACGCGGCCAAGGCGGTCAATGTGGCCTCCTGGTTCGCCTCGGAGGCCGGACAACGGGTGGTATTCGCCTCCCAGCACCTCCACGGCGGGATGGGGGCTGACATCTCCTATCCGATTCACCGCTACTTCCTATGGGGTAAGCAGATCGAGCTGCAGCTCGGTTCGCCCAGCGCCCAGCTCGCCCGTCTGGGCCGCCAGGTCACGGCCGACCTGGAACCGACGGGGGCCGGGACCAGCCCGGTGCCGGCATGAGCGAGGCCATCATCAACAACAGCTTCCGCACCACGACCCGCACCCTCGACGAGGTGGCGGTCGGGGACGAACTGCCTGCCCTGGAGATCCCTTTGTCCCGGACCCTGATCATCTCCACCGCCCTGGCGTCCCGGGACTACCAGGACGTCCATCACGACCCGGTGCTGGCTGTCGAACGCGGCTCGAAGGACATCTTCATGAACATCCTCTCCACCAACGGACTGGTCGGCCGTTACGTGACCGACTGGGCCGGCCCCGGTGCGGTCCTCACCGACGTCAACATTCGGCTCGGGGCGCCCAACTATCCCGACGACACCATGACCCTTACCGGAACGGTGACCGCCAAGCACGACCCCGTCGACGGCGACGGGCGGAGTGACGGGCGACGACGGGTGAGCGAGGTAAAGGAGCCGTCGAGGTGACATTGCGGGGCGCCAACAAATTGGGCGATCACGTGACCGGCACCGTCCGGTTGCTCCTTCCCGCCGGAGGTGCCCGATGAGTGGGACCAACCACGCCTTCGTCGGCAACACCGCCATCGCCGGCATCGGGGCCACCGAATTCTCCAAGGAATCGGGTCGCAGCGAGCTGCGCCTGGCGGTGGAGTCGGTCGACCTGGCCCTGCGCGACGCGGGCATCGAGCCCTCCGAGGTGGACGGTCTGGTCACCTTCAGCTCCGACACCAATCCCGAGATCGACATCGCCCGCAGTCTGGGCATGGGGGAGCTCTCCTTCTTCAGCCGCATCCACTACGGCGGCGGTGCCGGGTGCGGCACGATCCAGCAGGCGGCGCTGGCCATCGAGGCCGGGGTCGCCGACGTGGTCGTCTGCTATCGGGCGTTCAACGAGCGTTCGGGTAACCGGTTCGGCGCCGGTGTGCAGGGCCGCGCCACCGGCCGCCAACGCCGAGACCGCCCATTTCGCCTGGTATGCGCCCCAGGGGCTGCTCACCCCGGCCCAGTGGGTGGCCATGGCCGCGCAGCGGTATCTGCACGTGACCGGGGCCACGTCCGAAGACCTGGGACGGGTGGCGGTGGCCGACCGCAAGCACGCCGCCACCAATCCCAAGGCGTGGTTCTACGAGAAGCCGATCACCTTGGAGGAGCACCAGAACTCCCGGTGGATCGTGGAGCCCCTCCACCTCCTCGACTGCTGCCAGGAGACCGACGGGGGACAGGCCCTGGTCGTCACCTCGCTCGAGCGTGCACGCGACCTTCCGAGTACGCCGGCCGTGATCCGGGCGGCAGCCCAGGGAGCGGGACCGGGCCAGGAGATGATGACGTCGTACTACTACGACAACCTGACCGAGCTCGGCGAGATGACGGCGGTGGCCCGCCAGCTATGGGCGACCTCGGGACTTTCGCCGGCAGACATCCAGACCGCGGTGATCTACGACCACTTCACCCCGTACGTGCTCTACCAGCTCGAGGAGCTCGGGTTCTGTGCCAAAGGCGAGGCCAAGGACTTCGTGAAGGACGGGAACATCGAGATCGGTGGCGGTCTCCCGGTCAACACGCACGGAGGCCAGCTGGGTGAGGCCTATCTCCACGGGATGAACGGGATCGCCGAGGGCGTGCGCCAGGTGCGGGGCAGCTCCTACAACCAGGTGCCGGACGTCGAGCACGTCCTGGTCACTTCGGGTACCGGCGTTCCGACCAGCGGACTCATCCTCGGCGTCGACGGCTGACGCACGAGGTAGACCCTCGTTCCTCCGGTCGGTGTCATGTCGGGGTCCGGTCGGTGTCATGTCGGGGTCCGACCGGTGTCATGTCGGTGTCCGACCGGTGTCATGTCGGTTTCCGATGGTGCCGGCTCGACGCAGTGTCGTGGCCGACCCCCGGATGAATGATCCCCGATTGTCGCCATTGACGTTGGTACTCTGCTCGCGGTCACGCGCACGGGCGTGGAGTGCAAGCAGAAACGGCGGTACGAGATGACGATGCTGCCTCCCAATCAGTTGGCGGAGGTGTCGACGACCGTCGACGTCCGGTTCGGCACTGCGGAAAAGCAACGCCGGATCACCGTCTTTTTCCGGTTGATCCTCATCATCCCCCAAGCCATCGTGCTCTGGTTCGTGGGCATAGCGGCGGGGGTCGTCGTATTCCTCGGGTGGTTCGCCGCGCTGTTCACCGGGAGATTGCCGCGGTCGTTCGCCAGTTTCATCCTCGGGTACATCCGGTGGACCACGCGTCTGCAGGCCTATCTGTATCTGTTGACGGACCGGTACCCTCCTTTTTCGCTGGACGCTGATCCGACGTACCCGGTGGACGTCGCCGTGACCACCGGTCGCCTCAACCGGGCGGCAGTGTTCTTCCGTATCATCCTGGTCATTCCGGCAGCCATCGTGGCCGGTGCCCTCGGGTTCGGCCTGGCCCTGTTCTCATTCATCATCTGGCTGCTTACCCTGGTGATGGGAAGGATGCCCGACCCGTTGTTCGGGGCCACGACCGCGGTCATCCGCTACCAGGCGCGTTACACCGGCTACTACTTCATGCTCACCTCCGTCTATCCGGGTGATGTCCTCGGCGACAAGGGGCCCGATGGTCGGCCGTTCGAAGTGGCGGCGTCAGGCACCCTCGAAGTGCAAGCGCCACCCCAGGCGCCGCTGCCACCTCCGCCGCCGCCCTACGGCTCGGTGCCACCACCACCCTCTGCTCCGGGCGGATGGTCCGGTGGAGCTGGACCGACTCCGGCCTGGGGTGCCCAGACGGGAACGACCGCTCCGGTTCCACCACCCCCTCCTGGTGCGTACCCGACACCCCCTCTGTCTGCGACGCCACCCCCTCCACCGGCGGGCGTGTACAACGCGCCGGCCTCGGACATTCCCGCGGCACCGATGACTCCGACTCAGGGTCCATCCGACACGCCTCCCGGATCCCAACCACCCCCGGCTCCCACCGGTCTGCCTCCGCTGCCCACCTTTGGATCCGCGCCGCCTCCTGCTCCGGCGGACGACGAGTCAGCGCTGCCGATACCGCCGTCGTTCGGGGTGGCAACACCTCAGCCACCGCCCGGAGCGGTGCCGCCTCCACCGCCAGGAGCTGTACCCCCCCCACCGCCCTACGGAGCAACGCCCCCGCCCCCTCCACCGGCCTATGGACCTCCGCCGTCCTACGGAGCGGTACCGCCGCCTCCGCCGTCCTACGGAGCAGTACCGCCTCCACCCTCATACGGAGCCATGCCACCACCTCCACCGGCATACGCAGGTCGCGCTCGGATTTGGCGGTCAGTTGTTCCGGCTCTGGCCGCTGGCGCTCACCAAGGGAGCCAGGACGATGACGGTCGTGTTCATCGTCGTCGGCGCGCTTGGATACCTGGGCTATTTCATCGCCATACCTACCTTCATCGGTGTGACGAACATCCAGTCCACCATCGCCACCACCGAGGTCGAGTCCGCGTACAACTCCCTGAGCGCGGCGACACAGACCTTCAGGGCATCGACCCAGGCCTGCGCTTCGATCTCGACCAGTGCCGCGGCCCGGTTGCAGTGTCTCGAACAAGCCGACACCACGTGGTCTCAGGCACTCCAGAGCTACGGGTCGACCATCTCCGGGATCACCTACCCGTCGTCGTCGCAATCTGCGGCAAGCGCGGCAGAAGGGGCCGTCACGGTTGCGGTCTCCATGGTGGATCAACTTGCCGGGTCTCCCAACCTCTCGGCGTACGTGTCCGCCGCGTCCAGCCCGGAACTCCAGGCCGCCCTCTCCAACGTCGACACCACCTACAACCGGCTGGTCGCGTCACTTTCCACCGGCTGAGTAGAAATGGGCTGCCGGTCGCCCGGAGCGACCCCGGCTCAGTCGTCGTCGGTTCAGTCGTCGTCCAGATCCCCGATGCCGTCGGATCCGTCATCGGCAGGGTTGGAACCATGCCACCTCCGGAACAGTCGGGTGAACTCGTCACGGGCTTCCGGGGTTAGGTCATCGGGTGTCAATCGTCCGGTCTCGGCGATGGTGAGCCGCATCTGCTCGAGATAGGCCGTGCAGTTCGGGCAGCCCCGCAGATGGCGCTCGAATCGGCGGCGATCCCGGCGGGTCAAGTCGCCCTCCAGGTAGTCGTTCACCAATTCCACGACCTCACGGCAGACCAGTTCGTCCTTTCTCCTCAAGGTCAACATCATCGTCCCCTGGTCCCGAGTTCGGCCTCGAGTTCGGCCCGCAAACGGCTCCGACCCCGGTGGAGGAGGACCCGCTGGTTGCCCTCGGTGATGCCCAGCACGCTACAGACATCCTCGCTGGTGAGCCCTTCCACATCGTGGAGTACCACCACGTCGCGCTGGCGGTCGGGCAGTGTGTCGATCGCCTCGCGCAGCCGGGGGCCCCATGAGGCGGCGACCAGGCGGTCGTCGGCATCGGACTCCCACTGGGGGACGGGTTCGGCCCAGGCCCCGGTCCTGTCGAACCGGTCGGGGCTGACCGCTGGTTCGGTGGGATCGAAGGGTACGTGGCGGTGCTCGCGAACGCCGGTGGTCCGGGCCCGGTTGACCAGGATACGGAACAGCCATGTCTTGAACGAGGAGCGTCCCTCGAACCGGTCCACGCCCCGTACGACGCCTATCCAGGTGTCCTGGACGACCTCCTCGGCCACGGCTTCGCTTGCCACGAAGGTGCGGGCCACACGGAGGAGCGATCCGTTGTGGCGGGCGACCAGTGAGAGGAACGCGGTCTCGTCACCGGCCTGGAGGCGGGCCAGAAGGTCGGCGTCGGACTCCATGACCAGCACCCTATGTCGGGTCACGTGCGGAGTGGGCGCGTCGTGCCACGGCCGGGTTGCGGGGTGGATGATGACGGATCGTTCCTGCTCGAGCGCGGCGATGGACACAGCGGGTAGTCCGCAGAGCCGCTATCGGCGTTACACCGACGACGAGCCCAGAACGGTCAGGTCCCGTGGCCCCCGCCGGTCACAGGCGTGAACGTGCGCCGATCTGGGTGAATGCCACCGGTACGGCGCGATTCGACTCAAGGTACGGGCCCAACCATTCGATGCCATAGACATGGCTCTTATGCGGACCAGCGTCACCGCCCCCGGTAAACTCGATGACGCAGACATCATCATCGGGCCGGTGGCCAGACGCTCGGTGGGACGGCTTCAGCGCCAACTCGATGTATTGCAGATTGAGCGCGATTGCCTGCGCGAAGCCCTGATCGACGCCGGATACTCGCTCAAGGTCGAGCCCATCGCCAAGTACGCCGCCGAAGCGTCGCGGCGTGGACCGGCCCGGGCCCCGCGGTCGGCGGGATCGGGTGCCTGCCTTCGTCTGCTCCTTCGCAAGAGCAGGTCTGCACCGCACGCATTTCCGGAGTGACCTATCCTCCTGACTGACCAACCGGATCTTCGGCCGGTCAGCGCTCGGCGATGATCAGATCCAGCTTCTCGATGTCGGCCGCTTCGAGCCTTCGGTAGGGGGCGTCCTTCTCGGGTCGCCACCACACCGGCTCCGCGCAGTGCCAACCTTCGTTGCGCAGAACCCGCTTCAGTACCTTGGTGGTCGCCGTCACCGGCAACGAATCGGTGACAGCCACGTAGCGGGGGGCCCACTTGGTCCCGAGGTCCTCCTCGCCCGCCAGGAACCGGGCGAAATCGTCGGGGTCGAACGTACGACCTTCGTGGAGGAGGAGGGTGGCCATGACCTGGTCGCCCACCACGGTGTCGGGCACGGCGTAGACGGAGGCGAGGACCACGTCGGGGTGGCGCTGCAGGATGCCCTCGACCGGCGCCGACGCGAAGTTCTCCCCGTCGACCCGGAGCCAGTCGTAGTCGCGACCGCCGAAGTAGAAGAAGTCGTCGTTGTCCCGATAGGCGAGATCGCCCGTCCAGTACCAGCCGTTCTTCACCCGGGCCTGCTCCGCCTCGGCGTTGCGCCAATAGCCCTCGAAGCCGGTGGCCCCGGTCTCGCTGACCATCTCGCCGATTGCCTCTTCGGCATTCAACAACCGGCCGTTCGTATCGAATTCGGCCCGTGGGCACTCGATTCCGGTCTCCGGGTCCACGATCTTGGTCCCCGGCATGGCCCGGCCCAGAGCACCGCGGGGGGTGTCCGGGGTTCGCTGGACGGCAGCCCCGCCCTCGGTGGATCCGTAGGCGTCCTGTACCGTGCACGCGAATCGCTCGGCGAACCGGGCGACGTCGGCTTCTGCCGCCTCGTTCCCGAAGCAGCGGCGGAGTGGATTCTCAGCGTCGTCGGGGTGGGCGGGCGTGGCGAGGATGTACGACAGCGGCTTGCCGACGTAGTTGAAGTAGGTGACCCCGTAGCGACGGACGTCCACCAGGAACTGGGAGGCGCTGAACCGCTCGCGCAGGGCGGCCGTGGCTCCGGCGGCCAGTGCGGGCGCCCAGCCGGCCATCAAGGCGTTCGAATGGAAGAGGGGCATGGCCAGGTAGCAGACATCGTCACCGGTGATCTCGAACATCTGGGCCACGATGGAGCCGATGCGGGCCAGCCGACCCTGGGTGCACAGACAGGCCTTGGGTGCACCGGAGGTCCCCGACGTGAAGAGGAGCAGTCCCAGCGTGTCCGCGGTCACCCCGACGGTTTCGCGGTCGGGGAGGGGGCTCCCGGAGACCGAGGAAATCAATGCGCCGTACGATGTGGTCGGATCGCTGTCCCCGGACGCGTCGTCCACCACCAGGATCCGGTCCGGTGGGAGCGCGGGGCCGAGATCGTGGCCTTCGACCAGCACCCGGTAGGCGGTATTGGTTACCAGCAGCTGGCACTCGGTGTGGGACAGGTCACGGGCGAGCTCGTCTCCACGATGGGTGGGGTTGCCCCCCACCACGACGGCCCCGGCCAGGGCCGCTCCGCCCATCCAGAACACGTACTCGGGAACGTTGTCCATGAGCAGGGCCACGTGGAATGGTCCGGGCCGGCGGAGGGACAGCAGCAGCGCGGCGCGTTCGGCCTGGGCCTGGACGACCTCCGCGTGGGTCCATGTCCGATCGGAGATAGGCCAGGCCGACCCGGGCGTCACCTTCCCGGTCCCGGATCAGTTGCTCGATCGTGTCCATACGGATCCCCCTGTGTGCTCGGCCGGCAGATGAAGGGTGGCACCACGCCGGAGCCGGATCCAGGCGTCTTCCAGCGTCGCTCAGCTGCGGAGCCAGGCACAAATCTGGAACACGTTGCAATTTATCAGGGCTGCTGTTACCGTTCGGCACACTAGTCCGCATCAGCGAGAGGAGCCCCCGCCGTGGAGTTCGGAATCTTCATCAATGGGTACCTCCCGGGCCCGGCATCCCGAGACACCGAGGCCGAGCACCTCATGCTCGAGCGGGAGATCGAGTTCGGCATCAAGGCCGACCTCTACAACTGGAAGTACGCCTGGTACGGCGAACACCACGCGCTCAGCGAGTACTCCCACATGTCCGCACCCGAGGTCATCATGGGTTACGTGGCCGCACGGACGAACCGGATCCACCTGGGTACCGGGATCAACAGTCTGAGCCCCCGCAAGGAGCATCCGGTCCGTTACGCAGAGCGGGCCGCCATGCTCGACCACGTCACCCGCAACCGCTTCGAGTGGGGCACCGGTCGGGGCGCGGGCAGCCATGAGTTGGCGAGTTTCAACATCATGGACAAGAACTCCACCAAATCCGAGTGGACCGAGGTCGTCCAGGAGATCCCGCGGATGTGGGAGCAGCGCGACTACACGTTCGATGGCGAGAGCTTCACGGTCCCCACCCCGCACAATGTGCTGCCGAAGCCCTACGGTCCCGGCCATCCCCCGATCTGGGTGGCCTGCGGAAATCCGGGGACATTCGCCACGGCCGGACAGATGGGCATCGGAGCGATCGCCTTCAACTTCGAGCCGGTCTTCGGGCTCAAGGGGCGCATCGACTCGTACAAGGAGGGGATCGCCAACTGCACCGAGCCGATCGGGCAGTTCATGAACGACAACGTGATGATCACCAACTCGGTCATCTGCATGTCGGATCGTGACAAGGCCCGCGAGATCGCCCTGCGCCACTACCGGGGCTATCTGTACTCGTTGGTCTGCCTGTATCACGACACCATGCCGAAGCCCGACTATGCGCCGACATGGCCGGAGTCGATCCCGGGCGTGGGTGACTACGACAACCTGGACCGTCTGATCGACGAGGGGTGGCTCCTGTGCGGCAATCCAGAAGAGGTCGCCGGCCAGCTGGAGCGCTTCCAGGAGGTGGGTTGCGACCAGGTCGTCTTCGGCCTGCCGAGTGACTCGATGGAGCACGACGAGGTCCTGGAGATGCTCGAGGTCTTCGGCACCAAGGTGATCCCCGAGTTCGACAAGGACGAGGTCCATTCGACCACCCGGTACCGGGCGACAGCCAAGCGCAAATATCCCGACTTCGAGTTCGGCGTCCCCGACATCTCGGTCCCGGGCCTGCCGACCAACGCGCTCATCCAGCTGGACGGCAGCCGCAAGTTCTAGTGGTGGCCGGTCGCCCGGCTGACCCGGTCGGTCCGGAATCCGGCGGCCGGCAGTGCTCCCCGCTTCGGTCCTGCACTCGAATCGAGTCCGGCAACAGGCGCCACGGATCCTCCATCTCATTTACAGTTGCTGCCTGGCGCACTCTTAGGGCGAGTGAGGAGCGGAATGGCCAAGCTGATCTACGTGGCGAATGCGTCACTCGACGGCTACATCGAGGACGCGCACGGCGAGTTCGATTGGACCACGCCCTCTGACGAGGTCTTCAGCTTCATCACGGACCTGGTACGCCCGGTGGGTACCTACCTCCTCGGACGGCGCATGTACGAGACGATGGCCGTGTGGGAGGTCGACCCGACCCTGGCTGCCCAGTCGGAGCTCATGGCCGATTTCGCCGATGTCTGGCAAGCGGCCGACAAGATCGTCTACTCCTCGACGCTGGACGGAGTCTCGACCGCCAGGTCGCGCCTCGAGCGCCGCCTCGACGTCGATTCGGTACGGGAGCTGAAGGCGTCGGCCGCCAGCGATATCACCGTCGGGGGTTCGAACCTGGCGGCGCAGGCGATCAACTCCCGGCTGGTCGATGAATACCAGCTATTCGTGTATCCGGTGCTGGTCGGTGCAGGAAAGCCCGCAATCTCCGCCGACAGCCGCGTCCAGCTGGACCTTCTCAAGGAGCACCGCTTCGGTAACGGTGTCGTGTACATGCGGTATCGCATAGTGACCCTCGTGTGACCTGACAAGATCCACTGCGCACTCAGCTGCACTATTCGGAACTAGCACTATGGACACGGAGATCATGGATACCGATTTGCCCAACTCAGTCAAAGCGGGGTCAACTCCGGTGTCCAAAAGACTGAGGGTAGGGATAGCCGTCCTGCTTGGTGCTGGATCAATCCTTGCCGCGTGTGGTTCGTCGTCGTCTTCAGGGAGTACCACGACCACGTCGGCGGCCCCCCAGACCTTGACCATCATGGTGACCAACGATGACGGTGTAGGTGCGCCAGGAATCGATGCCGTGGTTCAAGGCCTTCGGACGCTGCCGAATACGCAGGTGACAGTGGTGGCACCGCTCACCAATGAGAGTGGAACCGGTGAGACGACCACTCCCGCGAGTGCCGGGGCGTTGGCGACGTCGAAAGCGACGACAGCGAGCGGGTATCCGTCTACCGCGGTGCACGGGTACCCGGCTGACACCGTGATCTGGGCGGTGAAGGACCACGGTTTGTCGTTCAGGCCGGATCTCGTGGTTTCGGGGATCAACTTCGGTCAAAATATCGGCCCCTTGGCCGCGCTGTCGGGGACCGTCGGAGCCGCACGTGAAGCGGTTTCACTGGGCATCCCGGCGTTGGCCGCGAGTCAGGGCGTCGACAACGGCGCGTCGCCGGATTTCGCGGAGGCGGTCCCCTTCGTCAATAGCTGGGTACTCCAGCATCGATCGGAACTGATTGCTCACTCCTATGGCTCAAGTCTTCCTCAGGCCAATCTCAATGTTCCGACCTGCGTCGCGGCACCGGTGCGCGGTCCCGTGACCACCGTGATGGCGGCATCGGGAGATGCCAGCCTGACAACGACCGTCGATTGCACTTCTACTTCAACGACGTATGCGAACGACCTCGAGGCATTCGAGATCGGATTTTCCACGCTGACCCCGCTCTATCCGCCGTCAGGGTGAACCACGCGTGAGTACTCGGCGGACAACCGCCGTGCCCACCTGGAGACAGGGTGAATCCGTTCGGGTCTCGACCCGCCCACATCATGCCGTCACCCCAGTCCGAGGAATCGTATGGTGGCGTCGATGACGCCGAAGTCGCCCGGGGTGGCGAAGTGATCCACGCCCGGGACCGATACCAAGGTGGCCGAGGGTAAGGCTTCGACCAGTTGGCCGGCCGACGGTACAAAGTCCTCCTCCCCGAGTACCACGAGTACCGGGCAAGTGACCGCGGCGAGGTCCTCCGGCGTGAGCCGGCCCGGGTTCCGACGGAGGTAGGCGGCGAGCGCCGCCGGATCGTTGCCGGTGGACGTGGCCAGGCGGGTGAACACCCGGGCCTGGACGTTCTCCGGGTCGGCGCCGGACTCGAACGCCTCGACCAATGACGAGTTGTCTGAGTGCTCGAAGACGTTGTCGCCTACCCCGAGCAGGACGAGGCGGTCGAATCGCCGGGGTTCGGCAGCGGCGATACGGAGCAGGATCTGGGCGCCTGCCGAGAACCCGACGGCCGACATCCGATCCGGCAGGACCGCGGCGATATCCTCCTCGACCGATCCGTAAGCGGCGGGGTCAGTGGACCGGTCGGAGCTGCCGTGCCCGGGAAGGTCGATCACCGGAACGGTGCAATCGAAATCGGCCAGGATGTCCACCCACCCGCTCTTCACCCACCCGTGATCGAAGGTCGATCCGAACCCGTGGAGGAGTACGACAGGACTTGTTGGCGGTGGCATGGTCGCCGAAGCTACTGCACCACCGCTGCCGACGTTGGCGCAGGTGAGCCTCCCATCCATCACCCACCCACCCAGCTATCCATCCATCCATCCATCCATCCACCCGACCGGGACAAGTCTGCGGCGCGCTCAGGTCGGTCGGAGCCCTTCGACACTCCGATGAAGAAGGCGATAGACAATGAATGACGGCACGTTCTCGGCTCGCGCCAGTTCCTCGGGGAATTGCTCGAGCGCCTCCAGGCCCGGGCGTGTCTCGCGGATGCGATCAACCACGAATCCCGCATCCGCAAATGCTCCGACCACCGCAGCCAGGGGGCGACGCCAGAAGTACTGGGTCACTTCGACATCGCCCTTCTGCCACGTGTCAGATACGAGCTCCGTGTCGAAGTAGCCACCGCGTTGGCTAGGAAGTGGGGGACTACATGGATGGTCCAGTGAGATGACGATCCAACCTCCGGGACGGAGAAGAGTAGCGAACGATGTCAGGGGTACCTGCCAATCCTCCAGATAATGAAGGGCAAGTGAACAGGTGATCCCATCGACCGACCGGGGCTCTAGCGGAATCGACTCGGCGACATCTGCGACGAGGAATCGACCCCGTCCTGCGCACCTTGTTCGGGCTTCGTCAACCATGGCTGGGCTCAGGTCAAGACCGACTACCTGCGCCCCCTCGTCGAGTAACCACTCGCACTGAGCGCCTGAACCACAGCCGACCTCGAGGACCGTCAATCCCGTGAGAGGACGAGGGACGAGGGAACGCAATGCCGGTCGCTCGAGGAGGCCGTTGAACGGCCCCTCATCTGTGGTTGCCGACCACACGCCGGCCAACCTGTCATATGCGTCTCGGGTGACCTGGGTATGCTGCGCTTGACTCCTTGGCTTGGAGCTGTTCAAGCCGTTCATGTCGCAGGTTGTAGCAGATCGTTGGCGTTGGGTCGCCCCCGTGACCGAGTCCGTTTCATCACCATGCACCGCGTCAGATGATCGACGCGCCATCGGGATCCCTGCAGCATCAATCCCTACTCGGAGGAGAGAGTCCCCGGTTGGGTGGAGCACCATGGCGTGGAGACCGGTGGGGCGACTCCGGTGTTGGGCCCTGGTAGCCGAGTCTCCGAAGAATCCACAGGCCGAGCCGACTCGGTGTCTTCGACGCCTGCGCGGCCATGGCTTCGGCTTCGTGGCCGCCGGTCACGTGAAAGTCCCTGCCCGTCCAGCCCTGGCGGTACTTGGCGGTGCCGTTCCACGGTTTGGCCATCTCTCAAGTATGGCTCTCGGCATCGTCGACCGGGCGGTATCGGGTGGAAGCATCCATCACGGCCACCGCCGGGATGAAAGGCTGCCGACATGGCGCTCAGATTCGAAATCAAGAAGCCCGGGATTCGGTGGGCGGGGGTGGCCATTGATCTCGTGGGTGCCGCCACCGGCGGTGGAACCAGCGGCAGCTATACAGGGAAGACGAAGGTCGTGGCATTCAATGAAGCTGGGGACGATCGCATTCTGCAAACAGTGGATTCCGAGCGGATCGCCGAGGATCGGCGGGCGGCGATCCAGAGGGATTACGAATTGCTCAGCATCGAAGCGTGGTGCAGAAAGTACGACGTCCCGATCTCTTTCGCCGAGGGATAGCCGGGGTGATCCGCTCGGCTGAACTGCAATAAAAGGTTGCATGTTGGCGGGATACGTGCTACTAATGGTTGCACATACCGATGCAGGGAGCCGGTTCGCTCACGAAGTGAATCGGTGCCGCGATCGACAATGGCTGCCGATGCGCAAAGGAACGGAGTAGATGATGACGACAGTGTCCACGATTGAGCGGGAAGTACTGATCGAGGCACCGGTGTGGGTGGTCTGGCGAACGATCACCCAGCCCGACCAGATGAGCCAGTGGTTCGCCGACAAGGTGGAACTGGTGGTCGAACCGGGCGCTCACGGGTACCTGGGATTCGGCGACCAGGGTGGCCCGGTCGTCGTGGAGAAGGTTGACCCTCCGACCGGTTTCTCCTTCCGTTGGAATCACCCTCTCGACGAGGAGCCAGCGCGGGGAAACTCGATGCTGGTCGAGTTCACGCTGGTACCGGAAGGAGAGGAGCGGACCCGACTTCGCGTGACCGAGAGCGGCCATGAGCTGTGTGACTGGTCCGAGGCGGAAAAGTGCCGTTATGCCGACGAGCATCAGGGTGGGTGGGGCGACTTCCTGGACCGGCTGGCCGGCATGCTCACCCCGCAGGCAAGTTGACACAGACCGACGACGAGCTGTGGTCGGCCATTGCCGACCCGTCACGTCAGCGTGTGCTCGATCTTCTGGTCAACAACGGGGAGGCCAGTGCGTGGTCGTTGGCCAGTCACGTGGCCTTCTCACGTCAGGCCGTCTCGAAGCATCTGATCGTGCTCGAGGAGGCCGGGCTGGTGAGCCGACGAAAGCAGGGTCGCGAGGTTCTCTTCCGGGTGGAGGCCGACCGGCTCCACCAAGCCACGGAAGCCATGGCCGACCTGGCCGCTCTGTGGGACCGACGTTTGGCTTCCATCAAACGGTTGGCCGAGGCGGCACACTCCGAGGCAAAGAGGAAGCAAAGAGAAAGCAAAGACCCTGACGCACCGATTCAACGAGGTGACAACCATGAACAATGACCCACCGATCTATGACGACCTCAGCACAATGGATGAGGACATCCTGCCCGAGGTGGTCGACCGGGCAGTCTTCCAGGCCGAGCTGGACCTTCTTCGGGTGCGTGAAAAGGCTCAGACGCGGGAGACCGATGCGATCGCTGCGGCTCGACGGCGCCTGCCGATGGTCGAAGTTGACGCGGCGCTCGAGTTGACCGGGCCCCGAGGGCCGCTGACCCTGCTCGATGCATTCGATGGCCGTCGACAACTCATCGCCTACTACTTCATGTGGCACACCGGCCATCCCGCATCGGAGCAGTGCGAAGGATGCACATGGGTTGCGACCCAGGTGACGGAGCTCTCCTACCTGCATGCACGCGATATCACCTATGCCGTCTTCTGCCAGGGTCCCTTCGAGGAGAGCACCCGCTATCGCGAATTCATGGATTGGGACGTGCCTTGGTACTCCGCCGGCGATTCTGCCGACGCCCTCCTGGTCGGGCGACAAGTCGGCATGTTCCACCTCGTCTGCTACCTACGGAAGGGTGACCGTGTCTTCGAGACTTATTGGACGAACGGCCGCGGCGTAGAGGCGATGGACAACAGCTACGCCCTCATGGACCTCACCGTGTACGGCCGCCAGGAGTACTGGGAGGACTCGCCTCCCGGTTGGCCCCAGCACTGGCAAGTCGGCGTACAGACCAATGGTCGCCCCACTGCCCAGTGGTCGCGACTTGAGGCCGGACGCTCCGACGACCTCGGCACCTCGCGTCCATGAGAGAGGTCCGGCGGCCTCAGGACGAGCCCTCAGGACGAGCCCTCAGGACGAGCCCTCAGGACGAGCCCTCAGGACGAGAGCCCTCAGGACGAGGACGATTCCTGGGACGAATACGGGGTCCGGTCGACCGGATCCCACGCCACCAGCACGTCGTCGGTCGTCGTCACTGTGGAGATCAGTGGAAAGGTGTTGTCGAGCACGGCGTCGGCGTATTCGTCGGGGAGTCCGGCGACTGTATCCCGGGGAACGACGACCTGGTAGCCCAGGTTGCACGCTTCGATGGCCAGGCCGAGTACGCCGAGGTTGACCGATACCCCGGTGGCGATCACGGTCTCGACACGCAGGCTCCGAAGCCAGGTGTCGAGCGATGTTCCGGAGAACGGTGACACACCGTGGAGCCGGGAGCACACCAGGTCGGAGGGCTCGGGGCCGAGCTCGGGGATCAACTCGGTGGGCGGTGTGCCGACGAGCAGGTGGTCGGGATTGCGGACCATGGCGGCGATCAGCTGGCAGTTGGCCACCGATCCGGCCCGGTCGGCACGGAATTCGGCGGTGCAGTGGATCACCGGGATGCTCAGCCGGCGGGCGGCGTGGAGCAGCCGGGCGGTATTGGGTACCACGCCCACCCGGTCCGCGGCGTCCGCCAACTGGGGGAACGAGGTCAGGTCGCCGACGACGCCCCGTTGGATCTCCATGGTGAGCACGGCGCACCTGTCGGGCGCCGCCAGTGCCGCGAGGTCGACCGGCACGCTGCGCTATGAACCCGACGCGGTGCGATCGCCCCCACTGTCGGACTCCTCGGGAGCCTCGGTGACAATGGTGGCCGCCCACCGGTAGTCGGGCTTGCCGCTCGGCGAGCGCTCGATCGCCTGGACCACGTGGAGCTGGCGGGGGACCTTGTAGCCGGCGATGCGGTCCCGGCAGTAGGTCTGGATATCGTCGAGCGAGGGCACTGTTTCTCCGCGTGGCTGGATGATCGCCGCCACCCTCTGGCCCCAGCGCTCGTCGGGCGCCCCGACCACGATGGCATCGAGGACGTCAGGATGGGACCGAACGGCGGACTCCACCTCCTCGGGGAAGATCTTCTCGCCGCCCGAGTTGATCGAGACCGACCCACGCCCGAGCAGGGTGATGTTCCCGTCCTCCTCGATGGTGGCGAAGTCTCCCGGCATCACATAACGGACGCCGTCGATGTGGATGAAGACCTCGGCCGTCTTGACCGGATCGTTGTAGTAGCCGACAGGGATGTCGCCGGTCCGGGCGATCTTGCCGATGGTGCCCGACCCGGGGACGACCGGCTTGAAATCCTCGTCGAAGACCACGGTGTCACCCAGGACCTTGACCGTCGGTCCGCTCTTCATGGCGGTACCGCCCTTGGTCATGGTGGCCATGCCGTTGTTGCCCGACTCGGAAGATCCGATGGCGTCGACGATCACGATGTTCGGGAAATGCCGGAAGAACTCATCCTTGACCGGGGCGCTGAACAGGGCGGCCGACGAGGTCACGGCGAGCAGCGACGAGAGGTCGTAGGAGACTCCGGTCTCGTCGAGTGCCTCGATGAGTGGCTTGCCCATGGCATCGCCGGTGATCATCAGCGAGTTGGCCTTCTCGGACTCGATCAGCGACCACACGCCGTGCGGGTCGAACTTCGGGATGAGGATGGTCCGATTGCCCACGAAGCTCTGGCCCATGACGCACCACTGGGTGGCACCGTGCATCAGGGGAGCGATGGGCAGAAGGGTCAGCTGGCCGCCTCGACCCCTCTCCACCATCTCCGCCGGGGTCACCACGCGGGTGTTGGTGGTGGGGTCGACCCCGCCGCCGAGCGCGTAGAACACGTCCTCGTGGCGCCAGACCACGCCCTTGGGCATTCCGGTGGTGCCTCCGGTGTAGAGGATGTAGTAGTCGTCGCCGCTGCGGGGCCCGAAGTCGCGCTCCGGTGATCCCGCCGCCATGGCCTCCTCGTACGGGACGGTGCCCTCGGTGAGCAACTCGCCGGAACCGTCGTCGATCCCGATTACCAGTTTCAGGCCGGGCAGTTCCGGGAGGAGGGCTTCTACCTGAGGCGAAAATTCGGCCTGGTGGACCAGCGCTACCAGGTCGGCGTTGGCGAAGAGGTAACTGAGCTCGTCCTTCACATAGCGGTAGTTGATGTTGATCCACACTGCCCGCAGCTTGAACACGGCCCAGGCGGTCTCCACCCATTCGACGCTGTTGAGGGCGTAGATGCCCACGTGGTCGCCGGCACCCACCCCGTTGGCGGCCAGGAAGTGGGCGAGTCGGTTGGCCCGCTCCTCCATCTGTGCATAAGTGCGGCGCTCACCCGCTGCCACCAAGTACTCCCGGTCTCCGTAGGCGTCGACGGAGGCCTCGAACAAATCAGCCAGATTGAAGGTAGTCATCGAGCAGATAGTAGAACAGGTTTCTGTTCCGACGCCCGGTCGCCACCTGGGACCCGCTCAGGGCTGTTCATTCGGCCCCGCCGCCGGACACCTACCCAAAGGACCACAGGCGCGGAGGACTCCGCTCAGTCCGAGGTGTCCCCGCCGACTCCGCCTACTCCGCCGATCCCGCCGACTCCGCCGACTCCGCCGATCCCGCCGGCCAGGGGTCGCGGGACCGGGCTGCGCAGCTCAGACGGGTGCTGCAGCTCGGCCAGACTTTCGCGGACCGTTCGGACCAGGCCGTCCCGGTCGAGGCCGAGCCGGGCCAGGATCCGGTCAGGTCGGCCCTGGGCCAGGAAGGTGCGAGGTACGCCTTTGTGAATGATCGGAGGACAACCCCCGAGCGGCAGCGTGGCGCGCAGGGCGTCGCCCAGGAACATCCCCGCTCCGCCGTTTCGTACCCCGTCCTCGACGGTCACCACCACGGCATGGCGGCCGGCGTCGGCCAGCATGGCCGGATCGGGATGGGACACCACCCGGGGGTCCCAGATGGTGACGTCGATACCCTCGTCGGCCAGGCGATCAGCGGCAGCCTCGGCAGCACCCAACATCTTGCCGACGGCCAGGATGCAGATCGAACCGTCCCCCTCGCGGACCAGACGGGCATCGAGTCCGAATCCCTCCGACCCGGGAGCGACGGGCGGCGCCGGCGTCTTCGGGAAACGGATGACCGAGGGACCATCGAGGGTGAGCGCGGTGGCCAGCATGGCCTCTACTTCGGGAGCCGACGAGGGTGCGAAGACGGTCATCCCCGGGATCGACAGGCACAGGGCCATGTCCAGGACCCCGTGATGGCTGGGGCCGTCGTCGCCGGTGATGCCGGCCCGGTCGAGGACCAGGACGACCGGGAGTTTGTGGAGCCCGACATCGAGGTTGGCCTGATCGAAACTGCGGGAAAAGAATGTGGAGTAGACCGCCACCACGGGACGCATCCCGGTCATGGCCATTCCGGCCGCGGCGGTGACGGCGTGCTGCTCGGCGATTCCGACATCCACGAACCTGTCGGGAAACCGGGCCTCGAACGGCAACAGGCCGGTCGGCCCCGGCATGGCGGCGGTGATGGCCACGATCCTCCGGTCGGCCTCGGCGTGGATCAGCAGGGCCCGGGTGAAGGCGTGGGTGTAGGTCGTGGCCGGCAGGTCGGGGGTGATCCCGGCACCCTCCAGCGACAGCGACGCGTTCTGCAGGGTCACCCCGACGGAGTTGCCGGCGCCGCCAGCGCCGGCGGACCCACCCGAGCCGGCGGGGGAGAGGGCATCGGGACCATCCAACGTGGCGGCGGCCGGTGCCACCTTGACGTCGTGGAGGTGCTGGACGTCGTCCTCCTCGGCCGGTGCATAGCCCCGCCCCTTCTGGGTGAGCACATGGACGACGATCGGGCCGGGCCACTCGGCTGCGTTGGTCAGCGCCTGCTCGAGCCCGGCGATGTCGTGGCCGTCGATCGGGCCGACGTAGCGGATCCCCAGGGCTTCGAAGAACGTGTGCGGCGTGACCACCTCGCGCAGGGCGCTGGTCAGTCCATGAACTCCCGAGTAGGCGATCTCGCCAACGCCGGGCAGCTCGCGGATCATGGTTCGCAGGCGCTGGCGGGCCTGTATGTAGGCGGGACTGAGGCGCAGGTGGGTCAGGCTGAGCGACAGCTGGGACACGGTCGGGGCATACGACCGACCATTGTCGTTGAGGACGATCACCACCTGCTTACCCGAGTGGCCCAGATTGTTGAGCGCTTCGTAGGCCATGCCGCCGGTGAGGGCGCCGTCGCCGACCACGGCCACCACCCGGCGGTCACTGTCCTGCAGTTCGAGGGCGGTGGCCATGCCGTGGGCGTAGGAGAGCACGGCCGATGCGTGGCTGTTCTCGATCCAGTCGTGTTCGGACTCGGTGCGGCTCGGGTAGCCGGAGAGGCCGTCCTCCTGGCGGAGGTGGGTGAAGGCGTCACGGCGGCCAGTGACCAGTTTGTGCACGTAGGCCTGGTGTCCGGTGTCCCACAGCAGCAGGTCACGGGGCGAGTCGAAGGTCCGGTGCAGAGCCAGCGTGAGTTCGACCACACCCAGGTTCGAGCCGAGGTGCCCGCCGGTGGCCGACACCGCGTCGACGATGAATTCACGGATCTCCCCGGAGAGCTGTGCCAGCTCGTCGGGGGTCAGTGATCGGAGGTCGGCGGGACTGTCGATGTGGTCGAGGATCATGTCATCGTCGTGTCTTTGCGGTCAGGCTACCAGCGCGGGGCCGTCCGGACGGCTCTACCGGATGGGCGCCCGACCCCCGGGTCGAAGCGGATTCTTCCCCCGGCGCAACGGATTATTCCTACGGGTGGCGGCGGGATCTTCTCATGGCGCCACCCGAGTTTGTCCCGAGTGACCACCCGGAATCTGGAGCTGAGCGTCCCCGCCGTCCGTTCCCCTGGGACCCTGGGCGCCGCCCGGACCACTACGAGGCGTCCGCGGTCGTCGGCCAGGATCAGCGTCAGCGGACGTTGCTGAGGAAGGTGTCGCGATCCACGACGACCCGTACCAACTTGCCGGCGGCGACCAGGCCGCCGCCCTCGGAAACCGAGAGGGTGAATATCAGTCGCCGTCCCTCGATCCGGTCGAGGGTGGCCTCGGCCCACACGGTCCTTCCCACGCCGACCGGTACCAGGTGGTCGAATTGCAGCCGCTTGGCCACCGACGTCCCGTTTTTCGGCAGGTGACTGTCGACGGCCAGGCAGCTCGCCTCCTCGCACAGGGCGATGAGGCGGGGGGTGGCCAGAACCGGGACCGAACCCGAGCGGAAGGCCTCGGCCGTGTCCGACTCGGTCACCACGAGCTCGATGCGAGCGGAGAGACCGATGCGGGGAGCCACGCCGGTACGATACGCCTCGGATACTGACGTCGGCCAACGGGCGCCGAACAGTGGAGCAAGGAGACCGACGTGATCGAAACCCCCGTGCTGGAGCGGGTGCTTTCCGAAGCGCTGCGCGACGGCGGCGACTTTGCTGAAGTGTTCGCCGAGGACAGGGCGAACTCATCAGCCCTGCTGGACGACGGGCGGGTCGAGGAGCTGGCTTCCGGCCGGGAGCGGGGCGCGGGGATCCGGGTCGTTTCAGGCGAGACCACCGGCTTCGCCCACACGGCCGACTTGAGCGAGCAGGGGCTGCTGCGTGCAGCTGAGGCGGCCTCGGCCGTGGCTCGCAGTGGAGGCGGAGGGACCCGAACGGTGGCGGTGGGCCCGCTCACCGGTTCGCCGGCACCGGCACGCGGGGATGGCTCCGGCCCCAAGAAGGGCGGCAAGGCCGATGCCCTGGAGCTGTTGGAGCGGGCCGACGAGGCCGCCCGCTCGACTGGCGGTGGGATCTCCCAGGTCCAGGCCGGGTTCGGCACCTCGACCCGACAGGTGCTCATCGCCAACTCGGATGGCCTGCTCGCCGGTGACGACCAGGCCCGCACCCGGTTCAGCGTCTCGTGCGTGGCCCTCGGTGACACCGGGATGCAGACCGGGTATGAGACAGCGGCGCGCACCCTCGGCTTCGAGCTCTTCGACGAGGTGTCGGTGGAGGAGCTGGCCCGCACGGCGGCCGCCCAGGCACTCGCCAAGCTGACGGCCCGGCCGGCCCCGTCCGGCGAGCTGCCGGTCGTACTGGCCGGAGGGAGCGGCGGCATTCTCTTCCACGAGGCGTGCGGGCACGGTCTCGAGGCCGACCACATCGCCAAGAACGCCTCGGTCTACACCGGCAAGGTGGGCCAGCAGGTGGCCAGCTCCCTGGTCACCCTCATCGACGACGGGACGGTCGGTTCGGAGTGGGGCACCTTCGGCGTGGACGACGAGGGCCGGCCGGCCCAGCGCAATGTCCTCATCGAGGACGGGATCCTCACCGATTACCTGTGGGACTACCTGCGGGCCCGCAAGGAGGGGCGGATCTCGTCCGGCAACGGACGCCGCCAGTCCTACCGGGACCTGCCGATGGTGCGGATGACCAACACCTTCCTCCTGCCCGGCGACGCCGACGCCGACGAGATCGTCGCCCAGACGCCCCGGGGCGTCTACGTGGCCAAACTCGGCGGGGGCCAGGTCAACACCACCACCGGCGACTTCGTCTTCGGGACCACCATGGCCTATCTGATCGAGGACGGGGTGATCACCGAGCCGCTGCGCGACGCCAACCTGATCGGCAACGGCCCCGAAATACTCGGCCGCATCGACGCGGTCGCCTCCGACTTCTCGATGACCCCGGGAACTTGCGGCAAGGACGGCCAAAGTGTGCCGGTCGGGTGCGGCCAGGCCACCATGCGGCTCACCGGAGTAACCATCGGGGGGACGGCCGAATGACCACCGTCACCGACAAGACGACCGGCACTTCCCCGACAGGCGAAGACCCCGGGTACCTGCTGTCATTGGCCGAGCGGGTAGCCGGTTGGGCCGCGACTGGTGAGGACGTCGAGGTCTACGTCGCCCGCGGCACCGAGACGGAGGTCCGCGCCTATGACGGCGAGGTCGAGTCGCTCACCTCTGCCACCTCGGCCGGCATAGGGGTCAGGGTCGTGGTGGACCACCGGCTCGGGTTCGCCTGGGCCGGGTCGCTCGACGAGTCGGTACTGGCTGAGACGCTCGACGAGGCACGGGACAACGCCGTGTTCGCCACGGCCGACGAGCATGTCCGGTTGGCCACTCCTGATGGGGTGCCCGCGGTTGAGGTGGACCTGTGGGACGACGGTCTGGCCGCCGTCTCGACCACGGCCAAGATCGAACTGGCCCTCGCATTGGAGGCCCGGGCCCGGGCGGCGGACCCGCGGATCCGCCAGGTGGACTCGGCCGACTACGGGGACGTGACGTCCGAGTCGGCACTGGTGTCGACCACCGGCATCAGGTCCTCGAGCCGCAAGACGTCCGGCTATCTGTCGGTCGGGGTGATCGCCGGCGAGGACGAGGCCAGCCAGACCGGCAACGGCTTCAGTGTCGGGAGAGGCTTCGACGGCCTCGACTCCGAACGGGCGGTGACCGATGCCGTGGAACGGGCCATCCGGCTGCTCGGCGCCACCAAGGGCCCGTCCGGTCGCTCGACCGTGGTGTTCGACCGTCGGATGGCCACCGCACTCTTGTCGGTGGTCAGCTCGGCGCTGTCGGGCGAGGTGGTAGCCAAGGGCCGGTCCTTCTTCGCCGGACGGGTGGGCGAGCAGGTCGGACATCGCGGGCTCACCCTGGTGGACGATCCGACCGACCCCCGGGCGTTCGGTGCGGCCGCCTATGACGCCGAAGGGCTGGCCTGCCGTCGCAACGCACTGATCGAGGGCGGGATACTGCGCGGCTTTCTCTACGACACCGTGTCGGGTTCCCGGGCGGGGGTGGCCTCGACCGGGTCGGCGGTACGCGGCGGCTATGCCGGCACGCCTTCCCCCGGATGCCGGGCCCTGACCCTTGCTCCCGGACCCGAGGGCTACGACGAGGACGGGGTTCTGGCTGCGGTGGGGGAGGGGCTGTTCGTCCAGTCGATGACGGGACTGCACTCCGGGGTGAACCCGATCAGCGGCGACTTCTCGGTCGGGGCCGAGGGGCTGATGATCCGGGACGGCAAACTGGCCGAGCCGGTGCGCGAGATCACGGTGGCCTCGACACTCCAGCGGATGCTGCTGTCCCTCGAGGCCGTGGGCGCCGACGTGGAGTGGCTGCCCGGAATAGCGGCCGGCCAGACCCTGGCCATTGGCGACATGCAGATCAGCGGGGCCTGACTACCATCGACGCCGTTGACGGGCCTACTTGGTCGAGGTTTCGGCCGCCGTCGCCTTGGTGCACGCGGCCAGGGCACTGGGTGTTGAGGTGTAATAGATCGAGCCGGCGATATTGAGGTTGTAGGGCCCGGCGGTGGGCGACGTTGCCTGACCACCGGTCCACAGCGGTGTACCCGTAACGTTGGCCGTCCCTTCCCCCGTCGATCCGCTGGAAGCGCCGCTCGACGACGATCCGCTCGATCCTGACGAGGTTGAACTGGCGGCGGCTCCGAAGGCGAGGACGAACTTCTGGATCACGAACAGGCGGGGGAAGCTGTCCAGCCCGTTGATGAACGAGCTGATCTGGGCGTAGTTGCCCTGAACGGTCAACGTCGTGGGCACGGCGGTCACGCCCGCGGTAGTCGATCCGGTCGCCGGAGCGGCGGTGGCGGACGTTGGGCTGGCCGGAGTGAAGCCGCCGAACTGGGCCAGAGTGACGCCCGCCGATCCGACCAGGGCGTTGAACTGGTTCTCGAAGCTGGACTCTTCGGCATCGATGTCTGTCGGAGTCTGTACGGAGGGGATCTGGGTGGTGATCTTCTGGAGATCGACGCAGTTGGTGGAGAGCTTCTGCCCTTCGGACTGGAGGGAGGTCAGCTTGGCCTGCAGAGCCGTCTCCTGGCTCTGGAGGGTTGTGTTCTGGGCCTGGAGGCTACTCAGCTTCGCGTTCTCTGGTGAGACCAGTGCCACCCAGATGATGAGTAGGGCGAACACGGCGCCGCCGACGATGATGAGTGGCCTCTGATATTCACGTACCGTGGTCATTTCAGGCCCGCATTCTTGTTGAGGCTGGCAGCCGGTGTGACCGAGACCGCGAACGGGAATGTGATGGACGTGTCCGGGTTGACGATGGTGGCTCCCTGCAACGGGTTGGCGAAGAGAGTGGATGTCTGCACGGCGTTGATCCAGGCTTCCGAGATCGAGAGGCTCGGACCAGGACCATTGACGCTGAGGTTGATCGACCCGATAGCCGCCGACTGGGGAGCGGCACCGGTTGTGGGTGTTGGCGCAGCGGTCGTACCCGCTCCCGCGATCTGGGAACCGGTGAAGGTGTACACCCCGGCCTTGGATGGGGTGATGGCGATGAGACTGTTCAGCGCCAGCGGCCAGTCGACGGCGGTGTTGAGCACTGAGGACCTTCGGGCAAGAGCCGACGTGTAGGCGTCATTGGCCGTGACCACCAGGTCGTATTTCGGGACCTGGGCGTTGAGCGAGGAGATGCTGGCCTGGAGGTTGCTGACGTTGTTCTGAGCGTTGTGGACCTGGAGGAATTTCCAACCGCCGAAGAGGACCAGTAGTGCGATGACTATGATCGAACCGACCAGGGTCCGGTCCTGCAGCTGCTTCATCTTCGCCTTCTTGGCGACCTCGGGAGGCAGCAGATTGAACTTCTTGACGGCCTTGTCGGGCTCCGGCAGGGCGAGGCCGATCGGCGAGGCCAAGACCGGCCCTACCTCTGCAGCCTGCTCTGGAGTGAGGTCGAGCTTGGATACGTCGATCCGGGCGAGCGGCGACCCGGTGATGACCGGGATGCGAACCTGGGCCTCGATCATGGGGATGAGACCACGGAGTTCGGACCCGCCGCCGGTCACGATGATCCGCGAAACCGGAAGGCGATCGGGGAGGGAGGCGAAGTACTGGAGCGAGTTGCGGATCTCGTCCACCAACTGGAGCATGCTCGGCTGGGCGATCCGCTCGGCCGACATGACCTGGGGCGATGAATCCTCGCCGAACCGGTACTTGAGGGTCTCGGCGTCCACGATCGGCACGTCGAGCGAGGCGGAGATTGCGGCGGTGGTCGCATTGCCACCCGAACCGACGGTGCGCACGAACTGAGGTCGACCGGACTGGTGGACGACGACAACGGTGAGCCCGGCGCCGATCGACACGATGGCCTCGGGCTGGTCGGAGGTCAGAGCGCCGCCGGGCAACCCGACGCCGCCGATGGCCCGGACGAGTGCGGACGAGATGAGGTCGACCCCATCGACGGTGAGCCCGGCCCGCTCCACCACCTCGATGACCCCGTTGACCAGTTCGGTGTGTGCGGCGGCTACCAGGACCCGCCGCATCTTGGCGCCTTCGGCGTTGGTGTAGTCGGCGAGAATCTGCGAAGAAAGAATGGTCTGGTCGGGCGGGAAGGGGATGACCTCTTCCGACTGGAACCGTACGGCGCTGTCGACTTCGTCGTCAGGCACGTAGGGAAGGTCGATCTCCCGGGTGATGGCCCGCAGGCCGGCGATCCCCACGATGACCGACGATCCGCTGAACTGTCCGTTCTTCCAGAGCTTTTGGATGGCCTCGGACACCGCGGTAGCGTCGTGGATCTCTCCATCGACCAACGATCCAGGAGGGAGACCCACCTGGCCGTAGGTCATGAGTACCGGTGTGGACTTCGAGATGTCGAGTTCGGCGGCGCGCACAGCGCTCGTACCGACGTCGAGGCCAACGATCATGCGTGACATGTGTCTCCTGTCGCCGGTCTGGCCGCCGGACGGACGCCACCGGGATGCAGTGTGTCGGCCCGGCGGCTGCGATTGGTACCGCGCCCTCCGTGCTCAGGACACTTCGTCGTAGCTTCCATGGGTCGTCTCCGGTCCTTGTGTTGTTACATCAGTGCGTTTCATGGCCCGCGAGGCCCTAATGGACCTATCGGAAACACTGACGGCAACCTTGAGCGACCTTCGTGCCCCGTCGCGTGCCTACCCCAGCTGGGTGGCGAAGGACCCGGTCTGCAGGATCCCCTGGCGTTCGAGCAGCACCTTGAGGTCGTGCGGATTGCTCGCCGTGGCCATGGCTTCGGCCAACGAGATCCGCCCGGTGGAGAGAAGAGTGGCGAGTGACTGGTCGAACGTCACCATGCCGTAGTAGGCCCCGTCGGCCACGATCGACTCGATGTCGCCGGTCAGCAGGGGATCGATGATCGCTTGTTGGATGCGGCCGTTGATGACGAGGACCTCGAGCGCGGGCACCCGGCCATTTCCCTCGATCGTCGGGATCAGGCGCTGGCAGACGATGCCCTGAAGCGATCCGGCGATGCTCAGCCGTATCTGCGATTGCTGATGCGGTGGGAAGAAGTCGACGATCCGGTTGATCGTCTCCGTGGCGTTGATCGTGTGGAGGGTCGAGAAGACGAGGTGACCGGTTTCGGCGGCGCCGAGAGCCGCGGCCACCGTCTCCTGGTCGCGCATCTCACCGACCAGGATGACGTCGGGGTCCTGGCGCAGGACCACCCGCATGGCCGAGGAGAACGACTCGGTGTCGAATCCGACCTCTCGTTGGTCGATGGCAGCCAGGTCGTCCTTGTGGAGCACTTCGACCGGGTCCTCGATCGTCACGATGTGGCAGGTCCGCAGGTGATTGATGTGGTCGATCATGGCGGCCAGCGTTGTCGTCTTACCCGAACCTGTCGGGCCGGTGACCAGAACCAACCCGCGCATCTCCTGGGCCAACTGGGTGACTACGGCGGGGAGGCCGAGCTCCTCGGCGGTAGCGGCCGTGGCCCGCACCCGACGGATGGCCAGGGCGACGGACGAGCGCTGGTAGTAGGCGTTCACCCGGAAGCGACCGGTGCCCTTGACGCTGTAGGCGAAGTCGGCCTCGTGCTTCTCCTCGAAGGTCTGTTGGACCTCCTCCGACATCATCGCCTTTGCAATCAGCTCGGTGTCCTCCGCAGTGAACGACCCTTCGCCCTCCATGGTCCGGAGCGCGCCGGCGAGGCGCATCCGAGGGGGCGCACCGGCCTTGATGTGCAGGTCGGAGCCGTCGAGCTCCCCGAGCATGATCAGCAGTCGGTCGAGGTCGGAGATGTCCACAGTCCAACTGTACAGGACCACTCTGCGCGGACGCGGAACAGCGGAGAGTGGTTGGGACACGGCCGAACCAAGCGCTCTACGAAATGCACCCCAGTTACTCCATGGGGAAACAGGGGCCCGATGCCCACGGCTTGCGGGCGAACCCGGAGTCCGACCGTCAGGTAGAGGACCCGCCGGAGCCCTTCGAGGGGGAGGTGGTTGCCGGAGTCGACGAGCTCTTGCCGTCCTTACCCCTGCTCTCCTTGCTCTTGCTCTCTTTGCCGGGTCCTTGGAACCGGACGATCCCGTTGCCGGAGTCGTCGAGGCCGGTGTGGTGGAGGAGTCCGAACCCGACCCCGTGGACTCGGACGAACCGGCGTCGGACTTGGGCGCCGGGCCGGTGGACTCGCTGGCGACCGAGGAAGAACTGCCCGAGCGGCTATCGGTCTTGTAGAACCCGCTCCCCTTGAACACGATGCCGACGTTGCCGAAGACCTTGCGAACCGGTGACCCACAAGTGGGGCACTCGGTCAGTGGCTCGTCGTGGAACGACTGGACCACATCGAAGTTGTTCGCACAGTTGTCGCAGCGGTATTCGTAGGTGGGCACGCGCGATGTTCCTTCCGGTCCGGGTCGTCGCTTAGGTTGGCAGTCTACTCGACCGAGTGCCAATGCCGACCCCCGTCGGTGCCCTCCCGTAGACTGACCAGCGTGAACGACGGGAGTGGACTGTGACCGACCGGAGCTTGAGCCATCTGGACCCGTTCGGGGGGACGCGGATGGTCGACGTTTCGCCCAAGGAGGCCACGCTCCGACGAGCGTTGGCCCGGTGCCGGGTGGCGATGAAGCCAGAGACGACCGCCCAGGTGGCCAACAACGCCATCACCAAAGGCGACGTGCTCGCCGCCGCCCGGGTGGCCGGGATCCAGGCCGCGAAACGGACCGCCGATCTGGTCCCGATGTGCCACCCCCTGCTCGTGGGTTCCGTCCAGGTCGACTTCACCATCGGCGACGATTACGTCGAGGTCGAGGCCAAGGTGGAGGCGATCGACCGGACCGGAGTCGAGATGGAGGCGATGACGGCCTGTGCCATTGCCGCACTGACCGTCTACGACATGTGCAAGACGGCGGACCGGACGATGAGCATCGGCCATCTCATGTTGTGGGAGAAGACCGGAGGAAGCTCCGGACAGTGGAAGCGGGAGCACGCCGTCTGACCTGCGCGAAACCGCTCGGCCCGGCTCGGCCGGCGGGTCGACTGCGCCCGGTTCGGGAGGTTAGCTTCGGACGGCGGAGCGCAGGTCGCGCAGCGACAATTCCGAGGTGGCCTCGCCGCCACACTGAGCACAGTGCTCAACATGGCGCCAGCTTCGTAGCAGCCGTGTGCCTTCCGGATTCAGAAGTACCACGAACGACTCCGATAGCGGGTCGATCTCGACGCCGTAGCAGGGTTGCCACTCGGTGGCCACCGGTGTACTCGTCCGGTGCGCAGATTTGACCACGCGCCGGAACCGCGAGTTCTCCCGGTCGATGATCCACGTACTGTGGCACGACTCGATGACGATTTCTTCCACGGAGTCAGTATCCCATGACAACCTTGGAGCGCACTCTCAATTTGATGTCGGTTGGGTGACAGTTGGAATTGGCCCTCAGGGTGCCCAGAATGGTGGTTCAGGCAGCAACAGGGGGCGCAGCCAGGAGTTCAGGAGTTGGCCAGCGCCTCCTCGGGCACCCACAATTCGACCACTGTGCCCTTGCCGACCTGGGATCGGACCTTGAGGCGACCCCCAATCAGCCGGGCCCGCTCACCCATCCCCGGGAGACCCAGTGCCTGACCGCCGCGCTCGTTGCTGGGGCCCGGTGGCGTCGAATCCGACCCCATCGTCCTCGACCCGGAGCCGGAGCCAGGTATTGCCGAACCAGAGGCCAATGGCCACTCGGCTCGCGCCGGCGTGCCGTTCGACGTTGGTGAGCGCCTCCTGGGCCACCCGAAAGACGGCCAGCTCGACCGACGGTGGAAGACGGCGGTCGGTGCCCTCGACCTCGAACGTCCCTTCGAACCCCTGTCGCTCGATGGCGTCCCCCAGGACCTGGTTGATCGAGGCCACGAGGCCGAGATCGTCGAGGACAGACGGCCTGAGGCCGCGGGCGATCGACCGGAGTTCGGAGACCGTCTCCTCGACCGTCGTGCGCAAGGTGGCGAGCGACGGCCCGTTGTCACGTCCCTCTACAACCGCCGCCGTGGCGGTCGAGTCGAGCGAGTCGATCTGGCGGCAGAGGTGGATCAGCGCCTGGAGTGGACCATCGTGGAGTTCCTGCGCGATATGACGACGCTCCTCTTCTTGTCCGAGGACGACCTGTCCGGCGTAGGCCTCCATGAGATCGTGACGGCGTGTCTCGGCGGTGACATCTTCGAAGATGACCTGCATCCGGCGGTCTGTTCCGCTCGAACCGACCAGCGTGGCGGTCGGGCGATAAAGCACCTGATGGCCTTCGGTCTCGAAGGCGACGGGCCGGACGCGATCCTCGCCGTCGTCACCGTCATCGACTGCGTCGTCGTCATCCGTTCCGTCGACACCGATAAGGACGGCTCGGGTGTTCCATCTTCCGGCATGGGGGAACCTTCGTTCGTCGTCCTCCGGCTCCACGTCGTCAACCAGTCGCGTCAGGACCAGGGATGCGGCCTCCGGACCCACGACATCGACCAGCCGGCGCGCCGGACCCGGGCCGATCACCGGACCGGTGGAAGCCCCAGGCGCCGACCCGAATACTCGATCGGCGGAGCCGTTGGCGTCGACGACGAAGCCCTCGGCGTCCACGATGAGGATCGGCGACAGATTGGACTCGAACATGTCCTGATAGAGGAGCTCGGCGCGCAGTCGTGCCCGCCGGGCCGTGTCGGCCTGGTCGCGGAGCCTGGCCTCGGCCGACACCCGCTGACCGACGATGATGGCGAGAGCGGCGAGTACAAGCACCTGCAGTACTTCGCCCCACAAGCTGGGGTCGATGGCCATTCGCCGTCTCCCGCAATGCCCGCGGGATGCACAGTACGGCGACCCAGGCCACCGTGGCCAGGCCGCCGGTGAGCCCGTAGTTGAGCGCAGCGACGGCCACCGGCACCACGAAGATCGCCACCGTCGAGGCCTCGAGCACCACTCCGGCCGGCTCCAGGTGGAATGCAAGGGTGACCGCCAGCCGCACCAGCGCCAGTGCCAGGACGACCAGCTGAAGTAGCCAGAATGCCGATTGACTCCACGGTGATGGTGACGGTGGACCCGCCAGTCGGGCGCCCGCCGTCCCATCCGGTCCCTCGGTACGTATGGACTCGGTGGCCCGCTTGGTCTCGGTGGTCCCCTCGCTCACGGTGGTCCCCCGGTCACCCCGGCATGCCCAGTTCATTGCTGCCCGGAGCATCCCGTACGAAGAAGCTGTTGGCCAGGGCGTAGTGGACCAGTTCCGTACGCGAGAAGATGTCGAGCTTGTCGAAGACGTGATTGAGGTGGCCCTCGACGGTTCGCGGGCTGATTCCCAGCTGCTGGGCGATGGACTTGTTGGACATGCCCCGGGCCACCAGCCAGACGATCTCGGACTCACGGGCGGTAAGTTTCTCATCGACGGTGGGGCCGTTCCCCGACGGGTCCTTCTCACCTTTTCCACGGGGGAGTCCGGAAAGGCGCCCGGCACCGAGGTACGCGTCGCGGACGGCCGCGACCAGTTCATGGCTCGGAAGCGTCTTGAGGAGGTAGCCGGACACCCCGGCGGCCAGCGCCGCCCGCACGTAGTGCTCATCGTCGTAGGCACTTAGGATCATCACCACCAGGCCCGGGTGGTCATCGACGAGTTCGGGCGGCAAGGTCGATCCCGTTGGCCGTCGGTAGGCGGATGTCAGTGATCACGAGGTCGGGACCAGTGGCGGCCACCACCTCGCGTGCCGCCTCGGCGTCGGCGGCCTCACCGACGACGACGAAGCCCACCGCCTCCTCCAGGATCCCGCGGGTCCCGGCCCGCAACAACTCGTGGTCGTCCACGATCACGGTCCGGCATTCGCCCGGTGGACCAGTCACCGGTCACCCGGTCCGTCGGTGAGCGGACGCGGCGAAATTCCTGTTCGGACACCGCAGATCGCCTGGTCGGACACGGTCCATCCGACCATCGTAGGTGGATCACCCCGCAACAATGAGGGACACCGCCAGCGCAACGAGGACACCGGTGACCAAGGGGGCAGAGGCAATGGACACCACGGTCAACGACCGTGCCTCCGCTCCGTCGACTCCGGCCCGACTCCCACGGATCTGAGAGGCCCACAACACCAAGAGGCAGGCGAACTCAGCCAGGATCCAGGCGGCCAACCCGGCCACGCCAGGGCGAGCCGCACCCATGCCGGCGAGCCCGCCCATCCAACAGCCGGCGACGGGTAGGAGGGTCCGCCCGTGCCACCGTGGATCCCGGCAGTCAGGGTCGTGACTACGGAGCACGGCCAACGCCAGGAGGCCGGCCGTGAATCCGGCGAGGGACCATCCGAGTACCGACCAACGGTCGAGCCATGCGGCGGCGGCAAGGACGAGCACCTCGCCGATCATCACCCCGATGGCTCCGACTGACGAGAGGTGACCGGTGTCCGCCGTATTCGATGAGGCCAACCGAAATGGCCGTGGCGGCCAGCACGCAATAGCCCGCCGTGATCAGGGAGCCGTGCCACCCCCAGGCCACGAAGGCGAAGGCAACAGCGGTGGTCGCCTCGACAAGCGGGTACCGGGCGGAAATCGGCTCATGACATGTATGGCACCGTCCCCGCAGAGCCAGCCACGAGACCACAGGGACGTTCTCCCACCAGACCAACTGACGGTCGCAGGTAGGGCAGAACGAACGCGGCGACGACACGGAGAGCCCGAGCGGCGCACGGTAGACGACGACGTTGAGGAAGGAGCCGATGAAGAGGCCGACGATGCCGGCCAGAATCACCACCAGCCACTCCCGGGACCCCGTCAGGTTCCCGACCGCCCCGATCACAGTATCCAGCACCCGGCCCATCGGGTGCACGACCCCGGTGACCAGGGAGTTCATAGTGTTGAATGCCGCCCTGACCTGCATCGTGGCGCCTCGTCCGTTTGGGTCGTCGAGTCGGTCACTCTAGTGGCGTCCCGGATCGGCCCGGTGGCATTTGGGCACCCGCCTTCGTGCGACCCGGGATGGCCCGTCATGCAGCCCCCCCACGGCTCGCCGGGAGCACCGCCTGAGCGATCAGTGGGGCGGGATCGGCCGGAAGGGGATCCGGACCGACCTGGGCCGTACTGGGACATCGGTCGATCCCATGGAATCTCATTCAATCTTCGGCGCCAGTGTGCCGATGGGAGGCGTATGGGTGACGTGGAGGCCACGAGCTACATGGCGAACGAACGCGAACTCGAGTTCGTGGATCTGGACACATATGGTGTCGATCCTGCCGCGGCCACGATCCTCCGCCGCGAGCTCTCCCGTCAACATCACGTAGTCGCGGTCAAGCGCAAATTCGGCACTCCGGTGATCGCCACGGCCAACCCCGACGACCTTTTCGCACTGCGACTCGATCCGGGCCATTCTCGGCCGGGACTTCATCACCGTCGTTGCCTCGAGCAGAACAGATCGACCACTACCTGGACGTCATGTTCAGCGGCGGAACCGGCCTCTCCACTGGACCGGCGCCCATCGTCGCTACCCCCGACCAGACCGCGGGCGACGCGCTCGACCAGGCGCTGGCCGGCATCGTCGAGGCCGCGTCGTCTTCTCCGGACGCACCGCTCGCACCGGCCTCTCCACTGCCGGGCCTGGATCTCCCTCCGCTCGTCGGCCCCCCCATCCCCGGACCATTCGATGGCATCGGACAAGAGGTTCTTCCGAGTCCGAATCCATCCGGCGCCGACGAACTCACCGTCCTTGCTCGGTCACTCGAAGGGAACCCGTTGGACGAGGTTGGGGAACCCGTCGTCCCTGGGTCGGAGCCCCCTGGTGATGCCGCCGACCTCGTGGCCGAGGCCGTCGCGACGTTCCACGATCTGCATCCCGAGAGCGACCAGCCGTTCGACTCGGACACCGCGGGTTTCCCTCCACTGGCCAAGGCACTGGTCGACGGTGGCCGGGTGACGCTCGAGGCGATGAACGCTTGCCCTCGAAGAGCACAACGTCACCGGCCAGAGCGTCGCCCGCATCCTCACCAACCAGAAGTTGGTCAACGAGGCGGACCTCATGTGGGGGATGGCCGAGGAGATGGGGCTCCAGTTCGTGGACCTCGACTCCGTAGGAGTCGACCTAACGGTTTCCGGGGTTATACCCGAGACGACTGCCCGCCACCACAACGTGATGGTCATCGCGTTGGACAACGGTGTGCCGGTGGTAGCGGCGTCGAACCCCACCGACGTATTCGCAATGGACGACCTTCGAACCATCCTCGGCTCCAACTTCATCGTCGTTGTTGCGACACGAACCCAGATCGGTGCATACATCGGCCGGGCCTTCAACAACGGGGACGCCAACGACATGGCGATGGAGGCTTCGCTCGGCATGGAGGGCGGCCACCAGGAGAGTGGCACCGAGGACATCCAGATCGTCACCGAGGCGGCGCCGATCGTCCGCTATGTCAACCTGCTCATCCTGCAAGCGCTCAACGAACGCGCCTCGGACGTCCACATCGAACCGACCGAGACCGATCTGCGGATCCGCTACCGCATCGACGGAGTGCTCCACGACGTGTCGACCGGACCCAAGTCCATTGCTGCGGCGGTGACCACCCGGCTCAAGGTCATGGCCGACATGAATATCGCCGAGCACCGGGTGCCCCAGGACGGCCGAATCTCTCTCAACGTGGGGGCGAAGGGCATCGACCTCCGGATGGCGACTCTCCCGACGATCTATGGCGAAAAGATCGTGATGCGGGTCCTCGACAAGTCGAGCGTGGTACTCGGATTTACCGACCTCGGCTTCGACCAGGCGATGCTCGAGAGGTACGAGGGTCTCTACAACAAGCCCTACGGCACGATCCTGGTCAGCGGTCCCGACCGGCTCGGGTAAGTCCACCACCCTCTATACGACGCTGACCGCCCTCAACTCGCCGGAAAAGAACATCATCACCGTCGAGGACCCGGTCGAGGTCCCGCTCAAGGGGGTCAATCAGGTCCAGCTCAACGTCAAGGCCGGCCTGACCTTCGCTGGTGCCCTACGTGCCATTCTGCGCTCCGACCCCGACATCGTCCTGATCGGCGAGATCCGCGACAAGGAGACGGCCTCGATCGCCATCGAAGCCGCGCTCACCGGGCACATGGTTCTCTCCACCCTTCACACCAACAGCGCTGCAGCCACCCCGATGCGCCTCGTCGAAATGGGGATCGAGCCCTTCCTGGTGACGTCCGCCCTTTCCGGGGTTGTCGCCCAGCGGCTCGCCCGCCGCCTGTGCGCCCACTGCAAGCAGCCCTATGTGCCGACCGAAGCGGACATCCATGCCGCGGGTTGGACCATCGAGGAGACCGAGGCCGCCGGCGGACTGCACGAGGCGTACCGGTCCGCCGGGTGCTCCGCCTGTGCCCAGACCGGATACCGGGGCCGACTCGCGTTGGCCGAACTCATGTCCATGACCGAGGAGGTCGAACGAATGATCATCGAAGGAGGATCGGTGGAGGAGATCCACCGTCTCGCCAGTCAGTCAGGGCATGGTGGCCCTGCGTCAGGCCGGGGCTCCGCAAGGCCATTGAGGGTGAGACCACGCTCGAGGAAATCCTGCGGGTGGTCGCATGACCTCCGTCACGTCGAGCACGCGCACCGAGTGGACGACCCGGCTGGCCCAGGCGCTGGTCCAGGCCGGATACGACACCGACTCGAATATCAAGCCTCTGGTCAACGAGGCGATCGCTACCGACCAGTCGCTCGCCTACCTGCTGGTCAGCAGGAAAATGGCACTTCCGAGCGTCGTGGTGGGCACCTTGTCCCAGCTGTCCCAGATCCCGGCCATCGACCTGGCCGCCTTCACCCCCCAACCCGATGCCACCGCGGCCATGCCACTTTCGGTGGCGCGTGAGTTCCATGGCCTCGCTCTCCAGTTTGACGGGAGCAATCTGGCGGTGGCATTCGCCGAGCCTCCCGGCGCCCACGAGGTCGACGACGCTTTCATCCCGGATCGGCCAACGAGTCCGCCCGGTGCTGGCAGATCCGGTGCTGATCGCTCAGTACCTCGATGCAGCCGGCCAGCCGGCCCAGCCGGCACCGCCGGACCAGCCGGGCCAGGCACGGCAGAACCTGACCGGCGCCGGCCGGACCCCAGGACCAGGCGACGCAGGTCAAGGACCTGCTGGAAAGTGGAATCCCGTCCGTGCCCGAAACGAGGTCCCGCTTCATATCGACGACCTGCTGCGATACGCAGTGTCGGTAGGCGCCTCCGATCTCCACCTCACGGCGGCCATGCCCGGGACCATCCGCCTCAACGGAGCCATGCGCCCGGTCGAAGGATGCCCTCGGCTGACCAACGACATCATCCGGGACATGATTTTCGGCATCCTTGCCGGCATCACAGCGGGAGCGATTCGAAGCCGAGCACGAGCTGGACACTTCGCACACCATCCCCGGTGTCGGTCGGTTCCGCGTGAATGTCGCTCTCCAGCGGGGCACCGTCGCCGTGGCGTTGCGGCCCATCCCGCACGAGATGCCGGTCTTCGCCAGCCTCGGACTACCTGATTCGATCAGGTCGTTCGTCGAGTTGCGCCGTGGCCTCGTCCTGGTGACCGGTCCCACTGGTTCGGGTAAGTCGACGACGTTGGCATCGCTCATCGACATCATCAACCGGACCAAGCCGATGCACATCGTGACGGTCGAGGACCCGATCGAGTTCCTCCACGACCACAAGAGCTCGATCATCACCCAGCGCGAGATCGGAGAGGACACCAACTCCTTCGCCGAGGCGCTGCGCAGGGTGCTTCGGCAGGACCCCGACGTCATCCTCGTCGGCGAGCTCCGCGACCTCGAGACCATCTCCATGGCCTTGACCGCCGCGGAGACGGGCCACCTCGTGTTCGGTACATTGCATACCCAGGACGCGCCCCAGACGATCGATCGGATCATCGACGTGTTCCCGACCCAGCAGCAAGAGCAGATCCGGGTGATGCTCGCGTCGACGCTCGAGGGCGTGGTCACCCAGCAGCTAGTTCCCACGTCGGACGGCAACGGTCGGGCCCCTTGCGCCGAGGTACTGGTATGCACGTCGGCGGTGCGGAACCTGATCCGCACCGGAAAGACCCATCAGATCTACTCACTGATGCAGGTCGGTGGTTCGTTCGGAATGCAGACCATGGACCAGGGATTGGCCAACATGGTCAAGGACGGCATCATCTCCGAACCCATCGCCTACGACCGGTCCTCCAACGAGGAGGACCTCCGAAACCACCTGAATCACTGATGAGCACCGATTCAACCATTGACCGACGAAGCGGGGAACCGTGGCACTGACATTCGAGTACAAGGTCCGGGACAAGTCCGGAGGACTCGTCGAGGGACAGCTCGACGGCGACAGCATGGCGCTGGTCGTCCGGCGCCTGCGCGAGATGGGCTACATGCCGATCTCGGTCACTCCGAAGTCCGTGGTCAGCCTGAAGACAGAGATCAAGATCCCCGGGCTCTCCGGACGGATCAAGCTGCGCGAAGTCGCGGTGATGACACGCCAACTGTCGACCATGGTCGACTCCGGCCTGTCGGTGGTGCGCTCGCTGGGCATCCTCGGCGCGCAGACCGAGAACCCGGAGCTCTCGCCGCATCATCGATGACGTCCGTCTTGATCTCGAGCACGGCTCGTCGCTGTCGGTCGGCCTGCGCCAAGCACCCGAAGGCATTCTCCAAGCTCTACTGCACGCTGATCCAGGCCGGAGAGGTGGGTGGGAACCTGGACGAGGTGCTGACCGATCTGGCCGACACCATCGAGAAGCAGGCCAAACTGAACAAGACGATCAAATCGGCCATGACCTACCCGGCCGTGGTGATGTCGGTCATGATCGTGATCTTCTCGGCCATGATCATCTTCATCGTCCCCGTGTTCCAGCACCTGTTCAAGACCCTTGGCGGAAAGTTGCCGTTGCCGACTCAGATCCTCATCGAGATTTCGACGATCATCACCAGTGTGTGGGTGCTGCTCGTTATCGCGGTGATCATCGGGTCGATCATCGGCATCCGCAAATGGATCGCTACCGATAAGGGTCGTCACATTTGGGATCGCTTGATGCTGAAGCCCCCGATCTTCGGCCAGTTGTTCCACAAGGTTGCCCTCGCCCGCGTGACCAACACACTGGGCTCCCTCATCGGTTCAGGTGTCCCGATCCTCGAGGCACTCGATATCAGCGCCGAGACGTCCGGCAATGTCACCATCGGCGACGTACTGCGCTTGGCAAAGGAAGGTGTACGCGAGGGGCGACCACTCGCCGATCCCCTGAAGGAGCACGAGAACATCATCCCCTCACTGATGGTGCAGATGATCGAAGTCGGTGAACAGACCGGTGTACTCGACGGGATGTTGAGGAAGGTGGCATCCTTCTACGACCAGGAAGTGGAGGCGACCGTTGACAACCTGACAGCACTCCTCGAACCGCTGCTCACCGTCTTCATGGGGTCGGCCGTGGGCATGATGGTCATCGCCCTGTATCTGCCGATGTTCGACTACATCAAGCTAATTCAGAGCTGAGTCGCCCGAGCAGTCGATTCCGTTCGATGGATCGTACGATCCTGGACCGATCAACGAAGGCACCAACCTGGATCGTGAGATCGGATGGACCGGGCATTCCCTATTCGGCCGGATTCAGCGCCACTGGTACCACGTTGGTCAACTGGCTAGAAATCCTGCTCAAGTGCGGGGGCCCGTCCGCCGATTTGTGACCATGCGATCGATCAGGACATCTGGCGGGAATGACATGTCGCGGATTCGGGTTCACCCGCAACGCGATTTGACCGGCGAGCCCGATGACGCTGGATTCACCCTCGTCGAAATAATGGTCGTTCTCCTCATCTTGGCCATCCTGCTAGCCATTGCCATTCCCACATTCCTCGGGACGACCGCAGTAGCCACCGCTCGATCAGCGCAGGCAAACCTGAACACCGCCTTCACTGACGCCAAAACCCAGTACGAGAGCGACAACCAGACCTACTACGTGAATGGGGTTCAGGTCGCGAACTCCGCAGGATTCGCTGGCCTGCTCAACGTTGCGCAGCTTTCACTGACGTTCGTCGCCGGAAACGCAGGAGCCACTACGCTCACCGGTAGCTCCGGCTCATCCTCTGTGGTGTCGGTGTCGGTCTCTGCCGACGGGAACGGGCTCGTCATGGCGAACTACGCGAAGCCCGGTAGTTGCTTCTATCTCGTCGACAACAACGGTGGTATCAGCTCATCCTCGAGTGCGGTCGCGCCGTACACGGGGGCGACCGCGGTGACGACTTCTCCCGTCGTCGCTCCTGCCGGGACAATCGGACTGCCGACTGGCGCAGGGGTGAGCTACGTGAGCGTCCTGGGCGACTACAACGCCAACGACTGCAACGCCAATTCGCCCCTGACGGGTGGCTCGCCCGCCACGGTGCAGTACCTCACTTCGCATTATCCGAGTTGAACGCGTAGGTCTTCAATGGCGCCTTGTGGGCAGCGGCTTGTCTGGATCGTTCCATCGAAGTCCTCACATCGATTCGTCCAGTCCAAAACCACGTCCTCACTGGCCACTTCGAACTCATGTCATTTCACGGAGTGCCATGACGGGTTTCGACACGAGATTGGTACCTGTCAATTAAACGGTTGCAGGTTCTCAAGTTGCATTCGGATGGGGCCGATGGGAAGAGCGGTCGCTGGATTAGGTGGCCATCCATAGATGCAACAATTAACGACAAGAGGAGAAAAAGTCATGATTTCATCCGTTATCAGCCGCCTGAATGACAGGCGGGATGCAGCGGCCGATCTGGGCGAGGATGCGGGTTTCACCCTCATCGAACTCATGGTCGTCCTGCTCATCCTGGCCATCTTGCTCGCCATCGCCATCCCCACGTTCCTGGGTGTGACGGGTGGAGCGAATGACCGTGCGGCCCAGTCCAACATCAACACGGCGCTCACCACGCTGAAGACTCAGGCCACCCAGAACAACCAGAGCTACACCGGCCTCACCACGACGGTCATGTCGACGGATGAGCCAGCGCTGACCTGGAACCAGTCGACGGTGGCCACCCCGGTTACCGTTACCACGCAGGGTCCTGTGGACTTCTACATTTCGGCTGACGGCAACGGTACCGTCATCGTGTCGTTCTCGAAGAACGCAGCCGCCACCGGCGTCACCGGTACATGCTGGTGGGCTGTGGACAACCTCACGAATGTCGTCGACATCGTGGGTCCTTACGGAACATCCGCGAGTGCCCAGGGGACTGCGACCAAGGCTCCGACCGGGGCAGGTACGTTCTACGGCAAGAGCTCACCTGTCTCTGGTGCCTGCAACCCGGCCATCCCGCCGACCGCCGCCACATGGGGTAACACCTTCTCGGCTGCGTGATCGTCGTGACGCCTGTGCTGCGCAGCTTGTGAGCTGAGCAGCTGGCAGCAGTGAGTGCGAAGTGCCCCCTCCTCCGGGAGGGGGCACTTCGTCGCTCCTGGGTGTGCGAGTCCCGACCCCATGGCAGGCGAAGTCCGTGACGTTCACTCTTGTCTTCAAGTCCTTGCGGGATCGACCCGATGGAGTGAGTGTGCGAACTGGACCCGAGACCATGGCGGACGACCCGAACGATCCGGATCCTCCGGCCGACACCGTGGTGGGAACCGACGGCGAGGTGCCAGCTCGTGCCGGAGCTGTCGGCGAGGTTCTGCGCAGACGGGCGGTTCCGATCATCATGTCCTTCGTCGTGCTGGTGACCGGCCTGCTTTTTGAGTTCTTCTGGCTTCCGATTCACCACATCCAGGCCTGGTTCAACCAGGCTGACATGTGGGGAATGTTCCGGGCCGCGCACTACGTCGGATGGGGCTTCCTCGGAGGGGTCTATACGCCGGGTACCGGTCTGCTGACCTTTCCGGGAATGCCCATCCTCCTGGCGCCCGTCGCCATGCTCAGCGGAGCGCTCCACCTCACCGAGTCCACCAATCCGATCACCCTCGCCCATCCGACCGCTGTACTCCTGCTTCTCCCGGTCGAACTGCTGCTCGGCTCGACTGTGCTGTTTGCCGCCGATGCCCTCGCCGAAGAACTCGGAGCGTCGAGAGCCCGTCGCGCCTGGGTGTGTGTGGCCATCGGTGTCCTGGTGTGGCCGCTCGTCGCGCTCTGGGGCCATGCGGAGGATGCGCTGGTGATGACCTTTGCCCTGTTCGCCATGCGGGCTGTGCTCCGTGGTCGCTGGGCGAGGGCCGGGTGGCTGTTTGGACTCGCCCTGGTCATGCAGCCGCTGATCGCCCTGATTCTGCCGCTCTACTTCGTGGCGTCGCCGGCCGGCCAGCGGATGCGCTTCGCATTTTGCTGCACGGTCATCTCAATGTTCACCGTCGGAGCCGCCTTTCTGGGCAACGCCTCTGACACCTATCTCGCCCTGGTGAAGCAGCCGGGGGACGCGTCGCTGAACCACCCCACTCCATGGTTGGCCCTGGCCCCGAGAGTCAAGGATCCGATCCCTCAAGGTCATCAGGGAATTGCGCCCTCTTTCGGTCCGGCGGGGCACTTCAGCACGATTGCATCGGCCTCACGTCATGTCGTCCTCGCGTCCGGGGGGATCGGTCGGACGATCGACGTCGTGCTCGCTCTCGTTCTGGCCGTCTACGTGTGGCGACACCCACAATCGCCGGAGCGTCTGCTGTGGATCGCCGGGGCGGTCTTGGCCTCGCGGTGCTTTTTCGAGGCGATCATGACCCCGTACTACCTGACTCCACCTCTCATCCTCTTGCTCGTGCTGGCGACGATAAGTGACCAGAAACGACTGGCCCTGGCCGTTGTTGTGGCGTTGGGCACATCGCGATTCGCGTATCTGCGACTGGGTGCGTGGGCCTGGTGGCTCCCGGTGGTGGCCGGAATGACTATGGTGCTGGCACTCACCTTCCCGAAAACTTCTCCTGGCGATGGGGACGTGAATGCAATGGGCTCAGGTGAACCGGTTCACTCTGTACCAAAGCGGCCCGACAAAGCCGTCCTCGTTCCCGCATAGCGGCGCCCATCGATCCTCCCTCGGTCCTGATTTCCTGACCGTGGAGTGGCCGGAATCTTCAAGTTCCGATGGATCCGACCCGATGCCTGACAGTGAGCCTGTCGACCCTTACTACGCCCGTGCCGAAGTCATTGGACTCAGCTTCTGGCGCAATCGGGCGGAGGGTTCTGATCGGGGCGGTCATTCGCCGGAGAAGCGGGCCGTGCCTGGTGGCGATCGCCATGCTGGTGGTGGGGATGGCATTCGAACTGTTCTGGGGTCTGGTGGTACACCATGAGTCCAGTTGGTTCTCGCCGCTCGACGCGTGGGGCATGTTCCGTGCGGCCCACTACGTCGGGTGGGGGGACCTCGGTGGCGTCTACACCACCGGGAACGGACTCGTGTCATTCCCCGGAATGCCCGTCATCCTTAGCCCGCTTGCAGTGCTCAACGACCATCTCCACCTCACCGAGTCGTATCCGCCCTTCTCGGTGGCCCAGCCGACGGCGATCTTCCTCCTGGTTCCCGCTGAACTCCTGCTGTCCTCGACGGCAGTGTTCGCAGCCGATGCGCTGGCAGAACGTCTCGAGTGCTCCGTTCGGCGCCGCTTCGCACTGTGCGTCGTTGTCGGTGCGCTGGCATGGACCACGTCGGCCGTCTGGGGCCATGCCGAAGACTGCCTCGCGGTGGCGCTGGCCATGTTCGCCATGATGGCCTTCGCGGACGGACGTTGGGCTTGGGCCGGCTGGCTGTTCGGCTTCGGCGTGGTCTGTCAACCGTTGATAGCGCTGGTCCTTCCCATATATCTCGCATCCACACCCCGGGGTGGACGCATGCTCTTCTTGATTCGCTGCTCCCTGGTATCCGCGGTCTTGGTGGGGATGGCGTTCCTGGGCGACTCGGCGGACACGCTTCGTGCCTTGACTACCCAGGCAACGCCACCGGGTCCGAATCATGCGACTCCGTTGGCCTCCTTCGCCCCGCGCTCGGTGGTCTGGCTCAATGGAGGCGCAAATCTGAATCAGCGGGGAGGTCGATTCGTGACCACTACGGGGGCCACCCATCAGACGGCGGCCATCATGGTGTCCGGCGGGGCGTTTCGGTTGGTCTACGTTGCCCTGGCCGTGCTGATCGGGGTCTATGTGTGGCGGAAGCCGCAGCCGCCACATCGGCTCCTTTGGTTGGCGGGAGCCGTACTCGCAGCACGTTGCCTCTTCGAGGCGGTGATGCTTCCCTATTACCTGGTTCCCCCGTTCATTGTGCTCCTTACGCTGGCCGCCGCACAGGTGACCTGGAGATTCTGGGTGGCCGTGTCCGTCGTGGCGCTGACCGGGCTCTACGCCTATAAACACCTCGGTCCATGGCAGTGGTGGGTGCCGGTCGTAGCGGGGACCGCCGCAGTTGTGTTCCTGGCCTGGCCCCGCAGGGGCAGGCGTCGACGGTCGCAAGCGTGCCATCGCAGAGGCGCACCCGGGTGACGCGTCGGACCATTCAGAGGCCTGCCGCGCCCGTCTCTGCCCGGCTACAGGGGACCGATGGTGTGCTTGCGCCCGGGCAACGACTCGCGCCGAGTGCTCAACAGTTCCAGCGCCTCGGCCACCACCTGCCGGGTGTCGTCCGGATCGATGACAGCGTCGACGAAGCCCCGCTCGGCCGCCTGGTAGGGGGTCAAGAACACCTCTGCATACTCGTCCTGGAGCCGGACCCGCTCGTCGGCGCCCGACCGACGAAAGAGGATCTGGACGGCCCCCTCAGCCCCCATCACCGCGATCTCGGCTGCGGGCCAGGCGAAGCACAGGTCGTTGCCGAGCCCTTTGGAGTCCATGACGATGTAGGCGCCGCCGAAGGCCTTGCGCAGAATCACGCAGATCCTCGGGACGGTGGCCTCGGCGTAGGCGAAGGCCAGCTCGGCCCCATGGCGGATCATCCCCCGCCACTCGAGGTCCTTGCCTGGGAGGAATCCCGGCGTATCGACCAGGGTGACCAGCGGGATGTTGAAGGCGTCGCAGAAGCGGACGAAGCGGGCGCCCTTCTGCGACGCGGCGATATCCAGGGTTCCGGCCAATGCCTGGGACTGGTTGGCGACGAATCCGATCGTGCGCCCGTCGACACGAGCCAGGGCCGTGACCAGCTGAGGTGCCCAGCGGGGCCAGAGCTCGGTGACGTCGCCGTCGTCGGCCAATCCCGCCGCCACCCGGCGCACGTCGTACGAACTGGTGGCCCGGTCGGGGATGATGGACTGCAGTTCTGCCTTGTTGTGATGCCGATCCGTGAGTTTCCCTCGGAGGCAGTTCGTCGGTGTGGGCGGGCAGCAGGCTCAGCAGATGGGAGACGTGTTCCATGGCCTGCTCGGTAGACGCCACCTCGACCGCACACAGCCCGCTGGTGCGGGCGTGGATGGCGGAGCCTCCGAGCTGGTGAACGCCGATCCGGATACCGGTGAACTCCTCGACCATGGCCGGACCCGAGACGAAGGCGAATGCATCGGGGGTCATGATCACCAGATCGGCAAGACCCGAGCAGCAGTGCCGGACCCGACAATGCCGGCCCGGAGACCACGACGACGACCGGCACCACCCCCGAGCAGGACGCCATGGCGCGGGCGGCCCGTCCCCATCCGTGCAACGACGCCACCCCCCCGGACACGTCGGCCCCACTGGATGAGAGCACCAACACGAAGGGGATCCGGAGCTGGGCGGCAGCACGTTGGCAGCCTCGGTCAACGTGTCGCCGTCATCGAGGGAGAGTGCCCCCCGGCGGACGTCGGACGTGGAGCGGACCACCATGGCCGGCCGGCCATCGAGCTCCTCCACCCCGCGCCTGGACGCTGCCGGCGACGAGCCGCCGGATGATCGGGGCGGAGGGGGCATCCAGGGTCACCCGCCCATGGTACGGATCCGGGAGACGTGCCGCGGCGACAAGCGACGGCGACTGGATGGGCGTTCCACAGGAATGGGCAGGTCCTCCCTCGGGACCTCCGTCACTCGGCTGGTGGGTCGGCCTTCTTCCTTGTCCTTGGTCGTGATCGGCGTCATCAGCTGGGCCCTGGGGGTCGACTGGAGGGTCAACGGACCGTCGGGCATATCGCCATCCGTAATGGACGGGAGAGCGTTGCCCGGCAGGTCCGGAACGACGACGCTCCGGCGGTCGGCCCGTTCGAAGTGGCGCTGCACGTCGGCCCACACCAGTGGGTCTTCGGGGCCCAGGTCCTCGTCGGAGTCCGGTGCGTTGACCAGGATGGCTGCCGCCACGCTCAGCAAGGTGATCAGGAATGTGAGCTTGGACACGAATCCGGCGATCTGTTGGTCGGTCGACGGGAGAGACCCCGATCCCGTCGGACGGCCGGGACAGTGTCGGGTAGATCGGGTGACGGGACAGGATGTAGAGAAACGAAAGGAACACGGGCACGACCGCCTGGGCCACCACGTAGACAGCCCGGATCATCGGACGTGGCCGGGGGATCCCCGGGACCCTGCCGATGACCGGGAGCCACAGGACGATCCCGGCGGACAGGACGACCAGCGCCATCAGCGCACGCACCGCCGCCGAGTTCGACTGCGCCGTCACCAACGCCGGCACCATGGATCCGACCAGCAGGACCGTGACGACGACCACTGCGACCGGCGGCCGGACCAGCCGCAGCAGCACGGCATCGATCGGGGCCGGGCGGGTGGCCCATGCGAGCACGTCGTCGGGGAACCCTGCCAGCAATAGCGACGCCACCGCCGAGTACCAGAACACACCGCTGGAGGACCAGTGCCGCCAGCTGACCAGTGGGCGGCGAGGTCGCCCAGTGGCCACCCCATGGCGATCACGGTCAGCACCAGGGCACCGACGAACCGGAGCATCCGGTTCCGGGGCCACGGGAGCGGATGTTCGGCGGAGGCCGAGAGTCTGCGATGCAGCAACGCCACACCGATTCCCACGAAGGCCACCGCCGCCCAGCAGCGACTGGATGGAGGGTTCCAGGCCCATGGCGTCCGCGGCCACCGCTGTCACGGTGTGGTTCCGTTCCTGTGGGTCCTAGATTGGCGGCAATGGCCACGCCCAATCGACTCGAACGCGTCACCGACCTCTTGCTGGTCCTGCTCGACACCAACAGGCCTCTCAGCCTCCGCGAGATCGCCGAGCGGGTTCCCGGCTACCCCGACAAGCACGAAGCTCGTCGCCAGGCTTTCGAACGTGACAAGAAGCTCCTGAGGGACGAGGGAGTCCCGGTGATCACGGCGCCCGTCGAATCCGACGACCAAGTCGGCTACCGGGTCGACCCGGACGTCTACTACCTGCCCGACTTGGGACTCGAGCCCGACGAGCAGGCTGCCCTGAACCTGGCCGTCGCCGGTGTCCATCTCGGTGAGCCTATCGGCAGGGAGGCGTTGTCGAAGCTGGGGATGGGGGGCCAGTGGCCCCGGCGCGGGGCACCGCTACCCCTGGTCGACCTCCCCCTGGTAGACGGGCTCCCGGCGCTGCCGGTGCTGTTCGACGCCGTGCGCAGATCGGCCGTGGTGGACTTTTCGTACCGGGGAGAGCCCCGCACGGTGGACGTTGCCGGGATCCGGTTCCGGGGCGGGCACTGGTACTCGGTCGGTTGGGATCGCGATCGGGGCGAGGCCCGGACTTTCCGGGTCGACCGGATCGATGGTCTCCCCGAACCTGGACCACCGGGGTCGTCGGTCCTCCCCGACGGGTTCGACCCTGACGAGGCGTTCTCCCGTGACCCGTGGAACTTCAGCACCGGAGATGCGGCCGAGGTCGATGTTGCCGTCGACGCCGCCGAAGCGTCCCGGGTGGTCACCGAACTGGGCCCCGATGCTGTTGTCGAGCGGGCTGACGATGGCTCGGTGGTGGTCCGCCTGGTCGTGACCGATGTCGACGCGCTCATCTCGTGGGTGCTCGACCTGCTCGACCACGCCGAAGTCCTGCGCCCGCCGGAGGTCCGCGACGCAGTGATTGCACGACTCGAGGCGTTCATCGCGGTGGGGTCGGCCTGATGAGTGCCGCCCCCGACACCGCGGCGCGCCTCCGCAGGCTGCTCGCCATGCTCACTTGGCTGGCCCAGGAAGGCGAAGCCCCCATCGATGAGGTGGCCAGTCGGTTCGACCTGTCCCCGGAAGCACTGGTGGCTGAGCTCGAGATGGCGGCCTGTTGCGGAGTGCCGCCCTACTCGCCCGACCAGCTGCTCGAGATCATCGTCACCGACGAGACGGTGTCCACCCGTGTCGGCACGGCATTGGCCCGACCCCGCCGGCTCAGCCCACGTGAAGGACTGGCGCTGGCCGCCTCGGCCCGGGCCGTGGTCGCCGTCCCTGGTAGTGACGAGGACGGCGCCCTGTCGCGGGCGTTGGCCAAGCTCGAGCGGGCCCTCGGCGAGACCTCGGTCGAGGTCGAACTCGACGCCCCCGAGCTGCTTGACGCGGTACGAGACGCGCTCGGTTCGGGTCAATCCCTGGCGATCTCCTACTACTCGGCGTCGACCGACCAGACCGGGGAACGCACCATCTCCCCGAGGCACCTGTTCGCGTCGGAGGGCCACTGGTACGTCGACGCCTGGTGCGACTCGGTCGAAGGGGTGCGCAGGTTCCGTGTCGATCGCATCGCTTCGGCGGTGCCGGCCGGCCCGGTCGGAGCCGGTGTCCTGTCCGACGAGCTCCCAGGATCCCGGATCGGAAACGCTGACGACGGTGGCGATGCCACGGCAGCGGCAAGGGGCGCGTTCGTCCCGGGCCCCGACAGCCGTCGGGTCCGCATCGCGACTGTCCCGTCGATGTCCTGGCTGTTCGAGACGATCCCGTCGGCCATACCGGTGGACAACAGCGGCGATCGCGCCGTGTGGGAGGTATTCGTCGCAGGCGACGCATGGCTCGAACGCCTGCTCCTGCGGCTTGGTCCGGAAGCCGTGGTCGTCGAACCGGCCGAGGATCGTGCGCTGGCCCCCGAGGCCGCGGCCAGGATCCTCTCGCACTACCGGGGTCGGCCCGACCTGACGTGGAGCGATCCCCGATGGCGGCCAAGCCCGGTCCTCGTATCTCCTGAGTCGTATCTCTCGAGTCCTGTCGGTTCAGGAAATCATGAAATGACATGAAAGACATCTAACTGCTAGGCTCCCAGGCACAGGCGCCCCGTCGGCGCCGTAGGGGGCGGGTGCTCAGGATGCAGGTGGTTCGGGACGGTGGTGTCGGCTACTACGTCCAGGACCTGGTGCCCGGTCGGGCTGAGGGGACGAGGGTGGCGGGAGAGTCCCCCGGAGTGTGGACCGGCGGGGGTGCCGGCGTGCTCGGGCTACGAGGCGTGGTCGCTGCCGGCGAGTTCGCCGAGGTGCTGGCCGGCCAGGACCCGTTGGGAGATCGCAATCTGCGTGACGGCGAGGGGACAGCGCGCCGTGTCCGGCGTCGACGTCCTGTTCTGTCGCACCCAAGTCGGCCAGCCTCCTCCATCTCCTGGGTCCCCGCGAGGTGGCCGAAGCCGCCGGGGCCGCGCACGAGGCGGCGGTGGCCGATGCCGTGGGCTACCTGGAGCGCAACGGTGCGGAGTACGCCGTTCACGAGGTGGGGACGTCCACCGGCTGAGCGCCACCGGTGTGGTGTCGGGCCGATTTCGTCCACCGCACGAGCCGGGCCCTCGACCCGCACCTCCACACCCATCTGGTGGCGGCCAACGTGGCGCAAGGAGTGGACGGTGTGTGGTCGTCGCTCGATACCCGGCGCCTCTTCCCCCATCGACGGCCGCTCGGAGCGGTCTACGACGCCTCGCTCCGCCACCAGCTCTCCGAACGGCTCGGCGTCGCATGGGAGCGGGGGCCATCCGGGCGGATGGGACGTGGCCGGAGTCGACCCGGTCCTCCACCGGCTCTTCTCCCAGCGGGCCGCCTCTATCGACGAGTACATGTTCCGGGCCGCCGGTGACCGCCCTACCCGTGGAATCCGCCGAGCCGCCTTCCATGCCGAACGGCCGGAGAAGGAGTCCGGCCAGACTGTCGAAGATCTGCGGGCACGGTGGCGCCGCCGGGCGGCCGACCACGATCTCGATCCCGCCGACCTGGTCCGGATCGTCGGGACAGGCCCGCACGGCTCCGGAACGTGGCGCGATTGACCGGGATGAGCTGTCGCTCCCGCCTGGGGATCACCGATCCGGGGCGTAAGCCGGTCGGCGTGCGGGATCTGGTGGCCGTTGTCGCCGACGCCTCACCCGCCGGGCTGCCGTCCGACAAGGTCGAACAAGTCGCCGACGCGCTCACTCGCGCTGCCTCAGGCCTGTCCGCACGCATTGACGGCCATTTCCGAGGTGGCCACGCCACGCCGGACGGGCGTGAGGGGTTCAGCTGGTCACCTGGCGATCTGGATCGAGCCCTTGTATCTCTGGCCGGCAACGGCCGGGTGGTTGATCTCGGAGGCGGCCTCCCGACGCATGACCCACAGCTGCAGCATCGACGAGATCGGGACACTGACGCGGTCCGTCCGACGGTCGAGCGGAAGTCCGACGGGCGCGGTCAGGAGCTTGTGCGTGGACCTGGGGCGTGGGGTCTCGAGCGGTGACGGCGCCGGAAGGCCGGCCCGCCCGACCGGCCGGACCGGACGCAGGTTCAAAGTCCGAGCGCGGCAGCCTTCCCGAGTCCGCTGGTCCGGTCCTTCTGGCGGTTCGCCTCTACCGCCGGCTCCCGTTCGACGCCTCGGCCGAACGAGGTGAGCGAGCGCCAAGGCTCCACCACGTGCGCCGGGGCGAGCGGAACCCAAGTGGGCTGGTTCCGACGGTCGAATGCGAGTGCGCCACCGGGTACGCCTCGGGTGATCTCGTCGGCGCAAGGCGTCGACGCCACACTGGTCGACATCTGCTCGCCCACCTGGGGGCGCCCCCCGGAGACGAGGTCGCCGAACGGATGGTCGGACAATGTCCGGCCACGGGAGACCGATCGGGTCACGAGCTCGTGCTCCCCGGACAGGACCGACAGGGACTCCAGCGTGCGCACGTCACCGATCCCGGGAAGGACCACCGTGGTCCCGAACAGCGATGGGAATCCGTCGGCCAGGGCGGGCCACCGGTTACGCGCCTGGGACAGGTCCTGGAAGCAAGCGATGGTGACCAGTCCCTGACCACCGCCCTCGCTGATCATCGCCGGAAGGTCGGGGAGCGGGGCGATGTTGGCCAGTTCGTCGAGGGCCAGGAGCACCGGGGGGCCTCCTGACCGGGTCCGGCCGCCGCCCGTTGATAGGTGGCCCGCCGGACGTCGTCGAGGAATCCGACGACCAGGGGCGCCACCAGCGCCTGGTGGTGGGCGGGAGCGGCGATGTAGACGGTATCGGTCGAGGACACGAAGGCTCAGGGGATCGAAGTCGGGGTCGGTGGTGGCGGCCAGAGCCTCCTCGGAGCGGAACCCGCCGAGGGCGCCCGAGGCCGTCGACCAGATGCCGCTCAGCTCCCGCTCGTCGGTGGTGGTGATCCCGTCGAGGAGGTCCCGGGCGATGGTCGCATCCGGCTCCCGACAGGATCTGTTGGGCGGGGATGGCCCGGTGGCGGTCCACCCAGCCGAGAACGGTGCGCATGTCCGCACCCTCGAGCGCCGCGGCGTGCAGCAGGGGGGCGAGCAGCGCCTGGGCCCGTTCGGTCCAATGGTTTCCGGCCGAGGGCGCGAGCCGGTGTGCCCGACCCGACGAGTACCAGCGATCTGGCCGTGGCCAGGGCGGTACGCCACGAGGTGCACGCCGGCAGCGGCGACCACCGGAGGCGGTGCACGCCGGTGCGGTCGGCAACCGACGCGGTCGGATCGAAGAGATGGCACCGGCCGACGACCGAACGGGCCCCGCCGGTGGCGTCCAGGACGTCGGGTTTCGTCGACGTGGTGACCACTGCTCCACCGGCACCGAGGATGTTCGGAACGATGAGCGAAGACGTCTTGCCCGACCGCGGTGGGCCGAGTACGAGGACCGAATGTTGTGGTTCCGCCTGCCGCCAACCGCCCGCATCATGGCCGAGATAGAGCCCGTGGCCGCCGGCCGCGTTCGCGGCCGCGCGCGGCGGCAATTGTCTCTTCGACGTGTTGCGCGTGCGTTTTGCGCAGAAAAATTTTTCAAGGGCTTCCACCTCGTCGTCGTCGTCGTTTTCGTGCGATGAATGCGAGGCGGAGTACGACGTCCGCGAGAGGAGCTCCTTCGAGCGTATGCCAAAAAACCGTTGGGGATGAACGGGATTTGTCTCCGTTCGGCACCTCACGTGAGGCAGCTGCTGACGGTGTCGGCACCAGCGACGTCCATTCCGCGCGTCCCGCGTGGTCGGTGAATCGCGCCGCGTGCGCCGTGGTGCTTGACCTCCGCTCAAAAACCCATTTGGCTTGTAGTTGGTTACGTATCGCTGAGGAGATGATCGTGAACAGATCTCAACTCGTCAACGCGGTGACCGAGTCGACGCATGCGACTCGGCGCACCGTGGAGGAGACAGTGGAGATCCTGTTCGAGACGATCATCGCCGAGGTTCGATCCGGACGGAAGGTGACGGTGGTCGGCTTCGGGACATTCTCCCCGACCATCCGAGCCTCTCGGGTGGGTCGGAATCCTCGGACAGGTTCAGTGGTACCGATCCCAGCGTCGAGAGGAGTCCGGTTCGCCACCGGTTCGGCGTTCAAATCGGCGTTGACCCCTAAGGAGGGAGTTTCCATGGCAGTAAAGAAGGCAGCAGCCAAGAGGACGGTCCGCAAGGCACCGGCCAAGAAGACGGCAGCCAAGAGGACCACGGCCAAGAAGACCGTGGCCAAGAGGACTGCGGCTAAGAAGGCGGTGAAGAAGAGGGCACCGCCAAGAAGGCTACGGCTCGCAAGACGGCGGCCAAGAAGACCACGGCCCGCAAGACCGCAGCCAAGAAGACCACGGCCAAGAAGGCGGTCAAGAAGAGGGCAACCGCCAAGAAGGCTCCGGCCCGCAAGACCGCGGCCAAGAAGACCACCGGCCCGCAAGACTGCGGCCAAGAAGACCACGGCCGAAGAAGGCGGCCAAGAAGGCCCGGCCCGCAAGCGACTGCCAAGAAGGCTCCGGCCCGCAAGACCGCAGCCAAGAAGGCCACCGGCCCGCAAGACCGCGGCCCGCAAGGCCGTCAAGCGGGTTGCGCGTAAGGCCACCCGCTAGGACGGACCTGGCGGCTGCGATCGTCGCCATCGTGCGTGGTGGGGGCCTCCGGGCCCCCATCAGCGCGTCGGGGACCGGATCGGCGTTCCCAGCTCACCCTGGCGACTCGGGCGGAACCCGGCGGTCGATCCCGGATCCGACCGGCGCGGATGCGGTCCGTGTCACGAGGTCGTCCATCAGGTGGAAGGCCTCGCCGGCGCCGACGCCGGCCATCGCGCCGTGCTGGGCCAGCTGCCACCCGATGCGGGCGGCGAATGCGGAGCGCCGTCGCCGGATCCGGTTCGGACCGCCCCCAGCCGCCGTCCGGTGCCGAGCCCCATGGTCGTGTCGAGCTGGCTGTGGTGGCAGAGGAGCGCGTCCACCTTCACTTCGGCGAATCCGTCGACCCGCTCGACGTGGTTGGGGAGGTCGGCCTCCCACAGCAGCAGCGCGCGGGGCCGGTGGGTCGCGAGCCCCAGGTCGGCGAAGAAGTGCGGATCACGCGCGGCCACCAAGGCGTCGAGGGTCAGGAAGCCGGCCGCCCGGTGGTCGGGGTGCAGGCGATAGCGGCGCCAGGGATCGTGGCCGAGGACGACGTCGGGGCGGACGGTGCGGATGATCCGGGCCACCTCCCGGCGGGTGGCCTCGTCGTTGTCGAGTTCGCCGTCGACCTTGCCGAGGAAGCTGCACCCGCTCGACGATCCCGTCACCCGGCCTCCGACCCCGCCGCCCAGCACGGTCGGCCGCCTCCGGCACTCGTCCATCCGATCTGCCACCAGCCGGTCGAGGTCCTCGTCGGGGTCCCAGCTCCCCTTGGAGCCGTCGGTGAGGACCAGGTGATGGACCTGGCAACCGGCGGCCGCCCACTTGGCCAGGGTGGCGCCGGCCCCGAACTCGATGTCGTCGGGGTGGGCGCCGATGGCCAGGGCGCGTGGCCGGAGTGGCCAGATCGACCGTGACGGTCTTGGTGTCGAGCAGGTCGCCGACCGGCAGCCCGGACCCTCGACCGGCCGGACCCGGCGCCCCCGACAGGCCTGGCCGCCCGCCCCGGACCGGCCGCTGCCACCGACCCGGCTGTCACGGGTCGTCCCGCGGGCGGTCACCGGGACCACGTCGGCAGGCTCGTCGATGTCCCAGGCGAGGTCGGGCAGGTCGAGCACCCGCAAGGGCAGGCCGAGCCGCTCCGCCTCGACCCTGTGGCGGGCGAACGACCCGGGGCCGTAGGAGAACCGGAAGCCGGCGTCGGCCGGGAGGGCGATCACGTTTGTCCCGTTCCGGTACCGGTCGGGGACGAGGGTGATGCCCGGGGCGTCGCCCACGGCGGCGAGGCCGCTCGCCATCGGCAGGTCGGCGTGGGAGACGGTCACCTGGGCTGACCCCGGCATGCACGCAGATGGTCGACTCCGGCCTCGACCGCGCCGTTCAGTCCCCGGCCCGGCTCCCACACGACGAGCGCCCCCCGCCACGGGCCCAGTCGGCCACCTCGTTGTCGTCGCACACCACGGCGACCGGAAGGGGTGCCGCCGCCTCGAGCACCCGGGCGGCCATGGCCCGGGCCAGCTCGGCCCGCTCGGTGGCGGACAGGGCGCGGTCGAGACGCCCCTTCGCCTCGTGGAAGGCCTTGATCGGCACGAGGACCGCCCGTGGGCCCAGGTCGAGTGCCCCGACTCGGTCGGTACACTCCGTGGTCGGCCACGCCGCCAGTGTAGGCACCACGTCGCCCACGCTGCCCCGACGGGTCCCGCCTAGGGTGGCCTCGTGTCCGACCGCCCGGCGCTCCCCCACGGAGCCGGCGGACGAGCACGCCCGGATCGAGGCACTGGCCAGAGTCAGGACGCTGCTGCACGGGCTCGGGTGCACCGACGACGAGATCGACCGGGCCGTCGACGACGACGTGATCGACCTCCTGGTGGTCGACCGCATGCTGGTCCCGGCGGGGCACCTGATGACCCAGGCCGAAGTGGCGGCCCGCACCGACATCCCGCTCGACGTGACCAAGCGGTTCTGGCGGGCGCTCGGGTTCCTCGACGTGGGTGACACCGAGCAGGCGTTCACCGACATGGACATCGAGGCGCGTCCGGATCTTCCAGTCGATGGTCGCCATGGGTCTCGTCGACCTCGAACCCGCGGTCCAGATGGCCCGGGTGATCGGCTCCTCGATGGCCCGGATCGCCGAAGCCGAGGCCGCCCCGGGCGCCACGCCCATCATGATGGGGACGGGCGACAGCATCCTCGACGCCGACCTGTTCGCCCAGCGGGCCGGGACGTCGATCCCGGCGATGGGCCAGCTGCTCGAGTACGTGTGGCGACGACACCTCCAGGCCGCCACCCGGCGGGCCATGCTCCACCGCTCCGGCAGTCGACGAGGGGCTCCGCCCGATCATGGCCGTCGGCTTCGCCGACATGGTCGGGTTCACCATGCTGAGCCAGCACCTGGGCGACGAGGAGCTGGCCGCCGTGGTGGCGCGCTTCGAGGAGCTGGCCCACGACACCGTGGTGGCGCTGGGGGGCCGGGTCGTCAAGATGATCGGCGACGAGGTCATGTTCGTCGTGCCCACCGCCGACGGCGCCGCCCAGATCGGATTGAGCCTGGCCGAGGCCTATTCGGACGACGACCTGCTGTCCGACGTCCGGGTGGCGCTGGCCATCGGCCCGGTGCTGGTGAAGGACGGCGACTACTACGGGCCGGTGGTCAACCTGGCCAGTCGACTGGTCAACGTGGCCCACCCCGGAACGGTCCTGGTGTCCGACGAATTCCGCGACGCACTGGCGGTCGAGGGCGTGAGCGGCATCGACACCCGTCCGCTGCGCGCCCGCAAGTTGAAGGACCTGGGCCGGGTGCAGATGTGGAAGCTGTTGCGGGCCGGCACCGAGCCAGGGTCGGACCCCCGCCGCACCATGCGGTGGGAGCGGCTGGGCGAGGTCCTCCGCGAGCTCGACGAGTTCCGCGACCGGGGCGAGCCCGTCCGGCCGCGGACGCGTCACCGGCGGCACCGCTGGCACCGGCGGGGCCGATCCAGATGCCCGCTCCGACCGCTCAGGGGTCGAGGCGGGCGGTGGCGATCCCGTGGGGTCGTAGGGCGAACGCTCCCTCGAAGGGGGCGACCGGGCGACCCGTAGGTCCACCAGCCACCCCGAGCGACCCGGGAGTCGGACGGTGGTGTCCGAGCTCGGTCGGGTTGAACACCCGCACCTCCAGGGCACCGGCGTTGCGGCGCACCGACGACACCTCGGCCCCCTCGACCGTGAGCTCGCTGCCGCGGTCGGGCCGGTTGCCACCGCCGAACGAACCCGACACCTGGAGCGGGACCAGCACGTCGTCGACCAGCCGGTAGGGGTCGGCCTCGGCGACACACAGGGCGTAGGGGACGTCGACCGGACCGATGATCTGCGGCCCCTCGAGGGGGTCCATGGGCCCGGCGGGCAGCGGGCGGAGCGTCATGCCCAGCCGGGACAGCATCCCGGTGGCCCGCAGGAGGGTCAGCGCCAGCGTCGACGCCACCGGTCCGGTGCCGTCGGTCCCGGGTGGCGACGTCCACCAGCTCGTACTCGAGCAGGCCCTCGTGGACCACGGTGAGCCCGCCGGCGGTGCACGAACCGGCGGGACGGAAAGGTGGGGAGCCCGAACTCCTCGGCTCGTCCCTCGGCGGTCAGCCCCCGCTCGACGACGGTGAAGGCGCACTCGGCCCGCGAGGTCGCCGCCGGATGCGGCAGGGGGAGGTGGACCCGCAGCCGGTGGTCGCGGGACGGGTTGGTCGAAGCTGGGTCCGGACCCGCACGAGACGCCTCGTCGGCCCGCAGCTCCAGCGTGGTCGTCACCGTCACCGGTCGCGCTCCCCGACCGGGTGTGGCTGGTGCCGTCCACCGCTCGGGCCAGTCGTAGTCGGCGACGATGTCCACTGCCGCCCGGACCGGTCCCCGCTCGCCGACGGAGACGGTCACCGACGTCGGTGTATCCACCACCGTGTCGTGGGTGGGCGGCGAGTAGTTGTAGGTATCGCCGTGGTCGCCCGTCGTCCACGAGCCGGCCGTAGCCGGGCACCCCGTCGAGGGAGAAGGTCCCGGTCACCGGGTCCACGGCCACGGAGACCAGTCCGTTGTCCAGCGTGGGCCCGGCACCCGGCGGCGTCCCCCAGTCGGACCGGGTGGGCGAGGGGTGCCGGGGCGAATCGTGACCACCCGAAGCCGGGACACGGCTCCTGGCGGGCCAGCAGCCGACGGACCGGCGGCTGGTCGATGATCAGGCGGACCTCGGTGTCGGGATGGGCCGTGAGCCGCGTGAACAGCTCCCGCTTGACCTCCTCCACCGCGGACCCCCTCACGGGGTTCGGGACCGATCACCAGGGTCACCTCGAGGCCACCCTCGTCCTCGGCCAGGCTCACCTCGGTCACGTAGGCTCTGGTCGTCGATGCGGGAACCCTGGAGGAGTCCGAGCATGTTCCGGACCGTCTCGCCGTCGAGGGTGATCGACCCGGGCAGGCCGCTGCGCTCCGACAGGACCTGGACGTCGGGACCCGGGTTCGCCCGACGGCCGGGACGACCACGTCGACCAGTCCCGCCCGCTCGCGGGCGGACGGGTTCACCACCACCGGGCCGGCGGTGGCCATGGACCGCCCGACCGCGTGGAGGGCCTGCTCGGTGAGGCCTTCGCCGATCTGGCGGGCCTCGGCGTAGCGGTGGAGCACGGCGTCGACCACCTCGTCGGCCGAGCAGGCGCAGATCGAGTCGTGGGCCGAGTTCCGGATCACCAGCGTCCAGGCCAGGTCGAGGAAGGGGGCGGGCCAGCGCTCCGCCGCTACGAACAGTGCCGACAACGGCTCGGCCAGCCGCTCGAGGGACCGCTCGGCCCGGGCGGCGGCCTGCTTGACGTCGACCCGGTTGGAGGCCACTCCCATCAGCACGTTCGAGCGGAATCCGGACCTCAGCTCGCCGCGCCACTCGACCAGGCCCTCGGCTGAGGTCGAGGCCAGGTAGTCCGACAGCGAGGTGATGGCGAGGTCGAAGTCGTCCTGGAGCGCGTTGGCCTCCGCCACCACCCGACCCAGCCACGGCTGCGGGCGGAGGTGGTCCGAACCGTTCATGAGCAGCATGGGCTCGCCCGGGGGCAGGAACGAGCTGAACTCGTCCTCGAGGGAGCCGAGCCGCCGGATCAGCTGCTTGGCGTCCTCGGGGAGGGCGGCGCCGTTCCCGTAGCCGGCCACCAGGTACTCGGCCCGGACGCTCGAGCCGTCGGGAGCCGTCCACATGAAAGCGGTCTGGTTGACGGCGGAGGGCACACCCCGCCAGACGACGGCGTGGCCGAGTCCGGCCTGATCGAGGATCTGGGGCATCTGGGCGACGTGGCCGAACATGTCCGGCAGGTAGCCGACCTCGCATGACGCCCCCGAAGTCGCTGCCCCGCAGGATGCCCTTCTGAAGGTTGCGGACGATGGTCTCGCCCGAGACCAGGAATTCGTCCATGAGGATGTACCAGGGACCGACGGTCAGACGCCCCGCAGCCGCCAGTGCCTTCAGGCGAGGTTCGTTCTCGGGCCGGATCTCGAGGTAGTCGTCGACGACCGCGAGCTGGCCGTCGAGAAGGAAGTGCCGGTACGAGCTGTCGGACTCCATCAGCTCGAGGAGTTCGTCGACCAGGCGCACCAGTTTGAGTCGGTAGGTCTGGAACGGGTCGTACCACTCGCGGTCCCAGTGGGTGTGGGGGACGACGGCGACCCTCCGCGGGCCTGCGGTCGCTCCAGCTCGCCGAGAGGAATCCCGTTGCGTGCCTGTGTCGTCGCCTCCCTGCCCCGGGGGCGCGGCTGTCACGGTTCGAGATTCCCGTATTCGGACTCGTACTCCCCGAGCTCACCGACGATCCGTTCGACGTCGGCTGTCAACTGGTCGGTGCCCCGCCCGACCCGCTCGGCGTAGAGGGCCGCTCCGAGGTCGTGGAGCAGCCCGTCCGCCTTGTGCTTGGCCGTGGCCTGGTCGAGCTTCACCTGCCCGGCCTTGGTGGCCTCGCTGGCTTTGGCCAGCCCGACCTCGGCCTGAGCCTTCACCTTGTCCATCAGTCCCATGACGTCTCCTCGTGATTGGTCCGACGACGATGGGCTAAGACTAATGGGATCGATCACAGCACTCCATGAGGAAGCGAGCGTGAGCGGGGGCGACCGGCCGCCCGGCCCGTTGCCGGTGGCACCGCCACCATGCCTCCCATGTACGACGAACGAGGAGCACACACTGCGGCCCTGGCGTGACCATCTCGATGCCGACGACCCATTGGTCCTCGACCGGCGCCCGGGCGCCCCCGGCCTCTCCACTGCCGGTACCCTCCTGCGCTCCTGGTCGCACCGGTGGTGCGCCGACCCCGGTGCGCTGCTGTGGAAGGAGGCAGACCGGTGGTGGACGGCGGGCGAGTTCGACGCCGCCACCCGTCGGGCCGCCGGCCGTCTGCGCACGGCCGGACTGGTGCCCGGCGACCGGCTGGTGTGGTCCGTCGGATCCTCGGTCGATGCCCTGGCGGCCCATGTGGGGGCCCTGCGGGCCGGCCTGGTCGTGGTGCCGGCCAACACCGCCTACACCGAGCCCGAACTGGCGCACATCGTCCGGGACGTCCGGGCGACGGGGGCGGTGGTGGGACGTCCGGAGCAGGCGGACTGGGTGCGGGCAGTGGCCCCCGCTGCAGTGGTAACCGGACCCGGGCTCGACCTGGCCGACGGTGATGCGGGCCAGCTCGACGAGGCGGGCCCCGACGACCCGGCGCTGATCTGCTTCACATCGGGCACCACCGGCGTCCCCAAGGGAGCGGTACTCCGCCACCGGAATCTCCTGGCCGCCACCGAGTCGGTCACCCGGGCCTGGCGGATGACCCCCGAGGACCGATTGATCCACTGCCTCCCCGTCTTCCACGCCCACGGCCTGGCAGTCGGTGCCTACGGTACGATGACAGCGGGCGGGTCGGCCGTGCTGCTGCCCGGCTTCGATCCCGGAACAGTGGCAACGGCGGCCGTCGATGATCGGGCCACATTGTTCTTCGGCGTACCGACGATGTACCACCGTCTGGTGGCGACGGGTCGGGCCGCCGACCTGGCGGGGATGCGCCTGTGCGTCTCGGGATCGGCACCGCTGTCGGTGGAGCTCCACGCCGCGGCGACGGCGGCCATCGGTTCCGTCGTCCTCGAGCGCTACGGCATGACCGAGACCCTCATGAACACCTCCAACCCGTACGTCGGCGACCGACGACCGGGCACGGTCGGATTCCCTCTGCCAGGGGTCGAGGTCGGCTTCGGCGACGCCGGCGAGGTTCTGCTGCGCGGCCCCAACGTGTTCGACGGATACTTCGAGCGGGATGCCGCCAATGCCGAGGCGTTCATCGACCTGGGTGACGGGGGAGGGCCATGGTTCGCCACCGGAGACCTGGGCGAGGATGTCGACGGCTCCCTTGTGATCAGGGGACGCTCGAAGGAGCTGATCATCTCGGGAGGGTTCAACGTCTACCCGACCGAAGTCGAGGACGTCCTCTCGCGGTGTCCGGGTGTCGCCGAGGTGGCGGTGACCGGGACCCGGTCCGACGAGTGGGGGGAGACGGTGACGGCCTGGGTCGTAGCCGATGGCGTGGTGCCGACCGTTGACGGGCTCCGCGACTACTGCAACGGTCGACTCGCCTCCTACAAGCACCCTCGCCTGATCCGCATCGTCGACTCCCTGCCCCGCAATGCCCTGGGCAAGGTGGTCCGTGGCCGGTTGAGGTGATCCGTGGGATGAATGACCATGAGCGATAGGTTGCGCGTATGACCAGCACTGCTCCGCAGCCGTCCCGGCGATCCGCATCGGGTCGGGCGCCGACGCTGCGAATCGAGAGGCAGCTCCTCCGGAATGGATTCACCCGCCTGGCGGCGATGGACGAAGTGGGACGCGGGTCGCCCGCCGGACCGGCCTACGTCGGGGTGATCGTGGTCGAATCCTCGACGGGCCCGGCCCCGACGGGAGTGCGGGACTCCAAGTTGATCTCACCGGCCGCCCGAGAGGCCCTGGTTCCCGCCATCGAAGGGTGGGCGCCGGATCGGGCGATCGGGGAGTCGAGCGCCGCCGAAGTCGACTGCTTCGGTCTCACCGCCGCCCTGCGCCTCGCCGGCCGGCGGGCACTGGCCCGGCTCGAGCTCCAACCCGACCTGGTCCTGCTCGACGGCAGCCATGACTGGCTGACGTCCCCCGACGACGATGTCCTCAACGGTTCGACCCCGACTCGGGGTGGACCGTCCCCGTGGTGACCAAGGTCAAGGCCGATCGGTCGTGCGCATCCGTGGCCGCCGCCAGCATCATCGCCAAGGTGGCCAGGGACGCAGTGATGACCGGACTGGCCGACGACTTCCCCGGCTACGGATGGGAGGCCAACAAGGGATATGCCACATCGGATCATCTCGACGCGCTGCGACGTCTGGGCCCGACGCCCCACCATCGGGTGACCTGGCGCCTACCCGAGCCGATCTGACCGGCGTTCGCAGCCGGCTGGCGGATTCCTACTGCTGGGGAGCCGGGTCTTTCGGCAAGCCGAGGACCCGCTCACCGATGATGTTGCGCAGGACCTCGTCGGAGCCACCGGCGATCCGCATGCCGGGCACGCCCAGAAGGTATTGGGTCCAGGCGTACGTGCCCCATTCGCCGGTGTCGACGACGAGCTTGGGACCGAGGATGGCGGACAACACCTCGTAGGTCCGGACCATATTGGCGGTCAAGGACAACTTTCCCAGCGACATCTCCGGCCCGGGGAGCTGGCCTTGGGCGATCTTGGCCATCGCCCGCCGGTTGGTGTACCCGGCGACCTTGTCGTTGATCACGATCCCGGCCAGTTGCTGGCGGACCAGCGGGTCGGTGTTCTTCCCGGTGGCTCTGGCCACTTCGATCAACCGGGTCGACACGGACGGTCCGACCCCGCCCCCGCCACCGCCGATGGCGGCCCGTTCGTTCATCAGTGTCGTGAGTGCCACCGTCCATCCGCCGTTCACGTCTCCGAGGCGATGAGAGTCGGGGACCCGTACGTCGGTGAAGAAGACCTCGTTGAACGAGGCACCCCCGGTCATCTGGCGCAGGGGACGCACCTCCACCCCGGGAGCATGCATGTCGACGACGAACCCGGTCAGCCCGCGGTGCTTGGGCTGATCGGGGTCGGTCCGGCAGATGATCTCGCCGATGTCGGAGACCTGGGCACCCGACGTCCAGACCTTCTGGCCGTTGATGACCCACTCGTCGCCATCCCTGACGGCACGGGTCTGGAGCGAGGCGAGATCGGAGCCCGACGACGGTTCGCTGAAGAGCTGACACCCCACGATGTCGCCCCGCCACATCCTTCGGAGATAGCTCTCCTTCACCTCAGCCGTGGCGTGGGCCAGGATCGTCGGGGCCACCATGCCGAGACCGATTCCGTAGATCGAAAGTGAAGGCGTCAGGTAGTCAACGGCGACCTGATTCCAGATCCGCTGGTACTCGGAGGTGAGTCCCCGTCCGCCGTACTCGACCGGTCCGGTGACCCACCCGAATCCGGCGTCGAATACTTTCTGCGCCCAGGCGCGTGACGTGGCCAGGTCGGCAGCCTGCTGTGCGGGCGTCCGCTCCGGGAACAGGCTGACGTTCTCGGATCCGTGGCCCCACACGAAGGCCTCTTCGGACCGGCGTTCGGCGTTGGCGTCCAGGAAGGCCCGGGCCTCGTCCTCGAACTGTTCGGGCGTGATCGCACCCTGGGAGGTGCTCGAGTCGGCGTGCTGCGTGGCGGCCATGGCCAGGTCCCTTCGAGTCGGCGCCCTTCATCCCCGGGCCGGCACAGCGTATCCGGGGCGTCCGGGCCGTCCGGAGGAATCGGCGGGGTGCCGCGGATTCCCGGCATTCCGGCGGGCCTGGGGTAGACCTTGAGCGTGGCTTATCTTCTGGCTGTGCTGGCCGCTCTGGTCAACGCCCTGAGCGCCATCTTCCAGCGCATCGGAGTCCAGAACGCCCCGGCCGACACCGTGATGAGCGTCCGGCTCATCCGACACGCTTTCTCCAACGCCATCTGGTTCGCGGGACTGGCCATGATCGGCGTGGGCTTCCTCCTTCAGGCGGGCGCACTGTGGTTCGGTCAGCTGAGCTCGGTCCAGCCGATTGTGACGACCGAGCTGCTCTTCCTGGTCCTGATCCTGGGTGTCTGGTTCCGCTATCACCTCGGCTGGCGGGAGTGGGGCGGTTCGATAGCAGCCGCCGGAGGGCTCGCCGCCTTCCTGGTGGCCGCCACCCCGGGTGGAGGGAATATGGTCCCGACCCGCCACACCTGGCTGGTGGTCTTCGTGGTGATCGGAGTCGCATCGGCCGCCTTCGCCGGACTCGGATTCATCGGGCCTCGGTGGTTCCGTGCGGCGATGTTCGGATCCTCGGGAGCCGTTGTGTTCGCGCTCATCGGCCGCGTTGACCAAGCAACTGACGATCCTGATCTCGGACGGGTGGGGTCATGTCTTCACCGACTGGGATCCCTATGCCCTGGTGGCGACCGGGGTCATCGGACTCTTCCTGATCCAGAGCTCGTTCCATGCCGGACCGGTGACCGCCTCCCAGACGTCTCTGACCGTGATCGACCCGATCGTGAGCGTGCTACTCGGCATCTACCTCTTCCACGACCGGCTGCAGACCACAGGATGGCGGCTTCCTGTCGAGTTGGTGTCCGTCGTAGTCGTGATCGGCGGCGTGTTCCTCCTGTCGACCTCTCCGCTGGTGGCGGGGGCGAAGGACGAGACCGGGGGAGGGGACAAGCTCCAGCGTCAGCACCGCGACCGACCGGGCACCGTTGTGGCCCCAACCGACGCGTCCACCTGAAAACGGCGGCAGTGTCCAGTTCGACCGCTTCAGCTCGGCCGGAGCACCGCGCGCATCGCCTCGTCGAGGTCGGTGTGGGCGAAGGCGTAACCCGATGCGATCAGCTTGGCAGGCAGGACCCGCTGGCCCGACAGGATCAGTTCGGTCGCCATCTCGGCGCCGAGGACCAGTTTGAGCGCCGGCGCCGGCACGGCCAGGAAGGTACGTCGATGGAGAGCGGCACCGATGGCCGTGGCCAACTCGGCATCGGTGGCCGGCCTCGGCGTCGTGGCGTTGACCGGTCCCGACAGGGCGCCCTCGGCCAGGCAGTGGAGGATGGCGCCGACCTGGTCGTCGAGTGTGATCCAGCTCCGGTACTGACGCCCGGAGCCGGTCCGACCGCCGAGACCGAGCCGGAACAGCGGTAGTTGCTTGGCGAGAACACCGCCGGTGGCGCTGAGTACGATCCCCGTGCGCAGCAGCACGGTCCGGATGCCGGCAGCACTTGCTGGTGTGGTCGCATCCTCCCACGCCCGGCACACGTCGGCCAGGAATCCGGTGCCCGGCGTGGACTGCTCGTCGAGTTGTTCCGCACCCCGGTCGCCGTAGTAACCGACCGCTGACGAACTGACCAGGACGGCCGGCCGGTCGGAGAGTTTGGTCAACGTCTTGGCCAGCAGCCCGGTTCCGCTGGTTCGGCTGCCCAGGATCACCTGTTTGCGGGTGGGGCTCCATCGCTTGTCACCGACCCCGGCGCCGGCGAGGTGGACGACGCCGTCGACCGGCCCCACCTTGTCGATGCCGGCGATGTCGACGGTCCCTTCTCGAGGATCCCAGAAGAGGTCGCCTACTCCCGGCGGTGGCTGTGTGGCACCCCGAGCGGACCCGGCCCGGACCAGCCGGGTGACCCGGTGACCATCGGCGACGAGCCGATCGACCAGGGCGGTACCGATGAGACCGGAAGATCCGGTGACGAGGATGTGCATTCCCGACCTCCTACCCGCCGGCCGGTCGCCCGAGTACGCCGTCGGTGGCGGCGGCCCCGGAACCGGGTCGGGCCCGGGCGACCGCCATGCGTACCAGATCCGCGAAGGCGTCCGGGTGGGTGAGGTGGGCCCCGTGGGCGGCACCCTCGATCTCGAACAGTACGGAGCCACGGACGTGCTCCACGAGCCAGCCGACCGCATCACGGTGGTGGGGGAGCGACGCCGTGCCGCGCCCGAACACGGAGGGGACGGAGAGAGACGAGATGTCGAACGGTGGATCGTCGACTCGGATGGCGGCGAGCTCGGCGGCCAATGCCTCACCGTCGGCCCGGCGCGCCTCCTTGGTCCGCTCGGGCAACCGGTCCCACGCCGAATCTCCCACCATCCTCCGGAAGAAGTGCTCGGCGGCGTCTTCCGGGCCCTGGTCCACCACCGCTGACGACCGCCCGGTCCGGGTACCACCCCGGGTGGCCCACGAGCCGAGCCACGGCATCGGCGGCTCGTAGGCGGCGACCGACAGGATCAGCCCGCGACCTGAGGGCCGCAGGGCTGCACCGAGGGCGAGCGTGCCGCCGTAGCTGTGGCCCACCACCACCGCCGGCCTGTCGTCGATCACCGTGAGCAGGTCGTCGATATGCCCATCCAGAGTGGTGTGCGCGGGGAGTCCGTTACGCGAGCGGTGGTACCCCTGACGGTCGTAGGCGACGGTGTGCAGGTCGCTCAGCCGACGGGTGACCCGGGCGAAGCTGCCGGCCCGATCGAGGGAGCCGTGGACCAGGACGACGAGCAGATCGGAATCAGTGGGATCGTCGGGTAGGTGCTCGGTGGTGGCGAGCTGGTGGTTGGCTGTCATCTGTTTGCAGCCTGTCAGGTCCGCCGGACCTAGGGCCAGTCCCCCGCGAGCAGCGGTGACCGACCCGCGCCCCACCGAGCCGGGAGGCCCGGGAACCGCCCAGTTCAGGGGTCCGCGCCGCTAGGTGCACACATTGCCCCGCCAGATCGTGCATTGTTAGGGCTTCCATTTGACCAAGGAGAAACAGTGCCCCTGACCAAAACCGATCTCATCGCTGCCGTCGCAGCCCATACCGGAGAGACCTCCAAGGACGTCGCCACCGTGCTCGGCGGGCTCGAGGACGTCATCACCGCCACGGTGGCGAAGGGCGAGAAGGTAGTCATCACCGGCTTCCTGACCTTTGACCGGGCCCAGCGTGCCGCCCGCACCGGCCGCAACCCGCAGACCGGCGAGACCATCAAGATCAAGGCCTCGAAGAGCCCCAAGGTCTCCGCTGGCGCCTCGTTCAAGAAGGTAGTGAACGGCCAGGCCCCGGCCCCGAAGATCACCAAGGCCAAGTAGTCCCGACGAAGGGGGCGGTCCGGGGTGTTCCCCTGGCCGCCCCCTTCGTCGCGTCCGGGCGTCCCCATCGGTCGGGTCAGAGCTGGCCGATGGCCTTGTGGGTCTGGGGGACGACCCGGACCCTGGGATGGATCCGCAACGCGCGTTCCTGCATCTCGAGCACCTGTCCGGGTGTCGGTGCCTCCTCGGCCGTCCCGAATGGCGTGAGGGGCTGGAGGAAGACCTCGACGGGCCGAGGCGCGCCGGCGGAGACCGTCGCCACCATGGTGATACAGGCGTCGAACTCGTCCATGCCGGTGTGGGGTCCGATCACGATCTTGACCCAGGTGGTTGCACCGGCTTCCACCGACGCGGCCAGGAACGCGGTCTGGACCGCCGGATCCACCGACTCCCCGTCGACGCTGGTGAGCTTCAGGTCCATGCTGACGTAGTCGAGATCGCCGATCATCCTGCGCAGGGGCGGGACGAGGGTCCCGTTCGTCTCGAGCATGACCGGCCACCCCCGTGCCCGAAACTCACCCACCAGCCGTTGCACCCGGGATCCCTGGAGCAGCGGCTCCCCCCCGGTGAGGCTGATCGAGTGGTGCGGCACCTGCTCCCACAGTCGGGCCACGGCCCCGATCACGTCCTCGATGGGCAGTGGACTCGCCTCGATCTCCCAATCCCGTCGCCCGGCCGTGGCCTCGATCCGACAGGGCCCGGGCCGGCGCTCAAGCGCCTCGGGTTGGTCGCAGTAGGTGCAGCGGATGTTGCAGCCGGTGAGGCGGACGAAGACCTGGCGCTCGCCCACGAGCGCCGCCTCCCCCTGGATGGCAGAAAAGATCTCGGACACCAGGATGTCGCGGTGACGGGAGCCAGACACCGATGTGGCCGGGGGCAGCGTCGCCGGATCGGGGGGGGTCATGGGAGGGCCGGGTCGTCCACTCCGGCTGCGGCAAAGCCCTGGGCCCGCAGCACGCAGGCGTCGCACGTTCCACACGGGGCGTCTCCACCGCGGTAACAGGACCAGGTGAGATGCAGGGGCGCATCGTGCTCGATTCCCAACTGCACGATCTGTTCCTTGGTCCGATCGATGAGGGGCGTGCACAGGGCGATCGGGTCACCTTCGACACCCCTGCGCTGTCCGGTGGCGGCCACCCCGCGGAAGGCCTCGATGAACTCGGGCCGGCAGTCCGGGTAGCCGGAATAGTCGATGGCGTTGACCCCGATCCACACGGCGTCGAGGTCCCTGGCCTCGGCCACCCCGAGCGCCACGGCCAAGAAGATGCTGTTTCGTGCGGGTACGTACGTGGCGGGGATCCCGTCGGTCGATCCTGCGATCGGAACGTCGATGGCGCCGTCGGTCAGAGCGGAACCTCCCCACGCCGAGGTGTCGAGGTGCACGACGAGGTGCTCCGTCCGGTAGTGACCCGCCACCCCTGCGGCCCGGTCGAGCTCGGTCCGGTGGCGCTGTCCGTAGTCGAAGGTGAGGGCGAGGGGAGCGGTCCCCGTCTCATCGGTGGCCAGTGCCATGCAGACGGTGGAGTCGAGGCCGCCCGAGAGCACCACCAGGTGGCCGGGCACGGTCAGGTCCCGAGGGTGGCGAACGGGTCGGCGCCCGGGGCGAGGTCGACCCACGCATCGCTGGTCTCCCACAGCCGGAGGGCGGCCGGGGTGAGGCCGGCGTCGGTCAGGTGCTTCCACGCCCGCAGGGCCAGCCGCTCGGCTGTGGGATTTTCGACGATGTCGTTGAGGTAGGCGTGGTCCCAACGGTCGACGACCTGGATCCGGACGACCTCCTTCAGCGTGTCGAAGTCGAGGACGACCCCGTTGGCGTCCAGAGGGCCTTCGATGGACACATCGAGCCGGTAGGAGTGGCCGTGGAGGTTCCGGCACTTCCCCACATGCCAGTCCAACCGATGGGCGGCCTCGAAGCGGAACGAGCAGGTAACTCGGGTGCGCGGCGCGGTCATGGCATGGACGCTAATCGACCACCCGAAGGCTGCGGCCCGGGCAGGTCGCGCTTCACCCTGCCGGTAGGATGGAGGCCAATGGCCAGGCCCGAAGTAGGTGACGCGACGGTGGAGGGACACGACGGAGCCGGTCGGGTCGCAGCCGGCACCGGTGCGTTCGGCCCCAATGCCTGGCTGGTCGAGGACATGTACGAGCGGTACCTGGCCGACCGAGAGTCGGTGTCACCGTCCTGGCAGGAATTCTTTGCGGACTACCGACCGGCGGCGGAACCATCGGTCGGGCCGGCACCCCTGCAGGCCCCGGCGCCCGGGTCACCGTCCACGGCACCGTCCTCCGCCGCTGCCCCTGCTATCGCACCTGCCGCTGCTACCGCTGCTACCGCTGTCACCGCTGCTACCGCTGCTACCGCACCTGCCGCGGTAGGTGCCCCGGTCGTCGAACCCACTCCGTCTCAGGATGCCACTACCCCCGCCGCGGCCTCGCCGCCGGCGCCGGTTGGCGTCGATGGTGCCAAGCCACTGCGGGGCGCGGCGGGTCGCATCGTGGCCAACATGGAGGCGTCCCTCGGTGTGCCGACGGCCACCAGCGTGCGGGTGGTGCCGGCCAAGCTGCTCGAGGTCAACCGCACCATCGTCAACAACCAACTGAAACGCACCACGGGTGGCAAGGTCAGCTTCACCCACCTCATCGGCTACGCCGTGGTCAAGTCCCTCGTCGCCGTACCGGCCATGAATGCCGCCTTCGTGGCGGATGTCGACGGAAAGGGCACTCCCGGGGTCCTTCGCCATGAGCACGTCGGCCTGGGCCTGGCCGTCGACGTCGAGAAATCGGGCGGGCGCACCCTCCTCGTTCCCTGCATCACCGAGGCCGACACCCGCGACTTCAAAGGCTTCGTGGCGGCGTACGAGGACCTGATCCGCAAGATCCACACCAACAAGATCACCCCGGACGACTTCGCCGGCACAACGGTGACACTGACCAACCCAGGGACCATCGGCACGGTGCAGTCGGTGCCCCGGCTCATGCCCGGCCAAGGACTGATCGTGGGCGTCGGGGCCCTCGGTGTCCCGCCGGGATTCGAGGCCGCCGACCCCCGCAAGATGGCCGAGCTCGGCGTTGGCAAGACGGTGACGGTCACTTCCACCTATGACCATCGGATCATCCAGGGCGCCGAGTCGGGGCTCTTCCTGGCCCACGTGTCCGAGTGCCTCATGGGCGGTCACGGGTTCTACGAGGAGTTGTTCCACTCCCTGGAGATCCCTTACGAGCCGGTCACATGGCAGCAGGACGACAACTCGTCGGTCGATGACTCCGACGGCGGTCACGAGCGGCTCATCAAGCAGAACCACGTCCAGACCCTGATCAACATGTACCGGGTCCGGGGTCACCTCATCGCCCACCTCGACCCGCTCGATGCCGAGGACGTCGACCTCCACCCCGAGCTCGATCCACTCCACTACGGGCTCACCATCTGGGACCTGCCCCGCCAGTTCGTCGCCGACGGACTCGCCGGCAAGCAGATGGCCACCCTGGACGAGATCCTGTCGTTGTTGCGCGACGCCTACTGCCGCACCCTCGGGATCGAATACATGCATATCCAGGATCCCGACCAGAAGCGCTGGATCCAGCAGCACGTCGAGGGGGTCTCGACCGTCATCGGACCGGACGAGCAGCGTCACATCCTCGACCGCCTCAACGCGGCGGAAGTCTTCGAACGATTCCTCCACACCCGCTACGTCGGCCAGAAGCGCTTCGGGCTCGAAGGAGCCGAATCGGCCATCGTCATCCTCGATGCCATCCTCGAAGAAGCGGTCAAAGAGGGCCTGCACGAGTCGGTCATGGGCATGGCCCACCGCGGCCGGCTGAACGTGCTCGCCAACATCGTGGGCAAGTCCTACGGCGAGATCTTCGAGGAATTCGAGGGAAATCTCGACCCCGACTCGGTCCAGGGCTCGGGCGACGTGAAGTACCACAAGGGGGCCTCCGGTCACTTCGTGGCGCGCAACGGCGGCTCCATCCCGCTCACAATGGCTTCCAACCCGTCGCACCTGGAGGCGGTCGACCCGGTGGTGGTGGGGATGGCCCGTGCCCGCCAGGACGCACTAGGCGGCGAACGCGGGAGTGGGCCGAGACTGGTGGACGGCAGCGGCGACCCGTTCCCGGTCCTGCCGATCCTCCTGCATGGCGACGCCGCGTTCGCCGGCCAGGGCGTGGTGGCCGAGACCCTCAACCTCTCCGGCCTGGCCGGTTACCGCACCGGTGGCACGATCCACGTCGTCATCAACAACCAGCTGGGCTTCACCACCGCACCGGAGGCGGCCCGCTCCTCGGTGTACCCGACCGACGTGGCCAAGATGGTCCAGGCTCCGATCTTCCACGTCAACGGCGACGACCCCGAAGCTTGCGCCAGGGCGGCCCGACTGGCCTTTGGGTTCCGCCAGGCGTTCCACAAGGACGTGGTCATCGACATGGTCTGCTACCGGCGTCACGGCCACAACGAGGGCGACGACCCGAGCTACACCCAGCCTCTGATGTACGCGCTGATCGACGCCAAACGTTCGGTGCGAAAGCTGTACACCGAAGCGTTGGTCCGTCGGGGGGACATCTCACTGGAGGAGGCCGAGCAGGCGCTCGACGACTTCTCGGCCCGACTGCAGTCCGCGCTGGACGAGACCCGTGCGGAGGCCGAGGAAGCCCCGCCACCCCCGATCAACCTGCCGGAGTACATCCAACCCGACCAGTTCATCCCCCGGATCCAAACCGGTATCGACCCCGAGACGATCGCCCGCCTGGCCACCGTGGTGCGTTCGGTGCCCGAGGGTTTCGTGATGCACCCGAAGCTGGCCCGCCAGTTCGAACAGAGGGACAAAGTCGTGGCCGACGGCGAGATCGACTGGGCCTTGGGCGAGGCGTTGGCCTTCGGGTCGATCCTGCTCGACGGGACCAACGTCCGGGTGACCGGCCAGGACACCAGACGGGGCACCTTCTCCCATCGCCACGCCGTGCTTGTCGACTACCGGACCGGCGCGGAGCACGTCCCACTGGAAGGGCTCGGAGGCGGTCGGTTCACCATCCGGGACTCGCTTCTCTCGGAGTACGCCTGTGTGGGCTTCGAGTACGGCTACTCGGTCGAAGCCCCCCACGACCTGGTGGCGTGGGAGGCCCAGTTCGGAGACTTCTGGAACGGTGCCGAGATCATCGTCGACAACTTCCTGGTGGCGGCCGAAGACAAGTGGGGACAGAAGTCCGGTCTCGTGCTGCTCCTGCCCCACGGGTACGAGGGGCAAGGTCCCGAGCACTCGTCGGCCAGGATCGAGCGGTTCTTGTCACTCTGTGCCCGGGGAAATCTCCGGGTCGTCCAGCCCACCACCGCGGCGCAGTACTTCCACGTACTCCGGGCCCAGGTGCGCGTTCCCGACCTCAAACCGCTCATCGTGTTCACCCCGAAGTCTCTCCTGCGGGCCCGTCAGGCGCGTTCACCGATCGCCGCCTTCACTTCGGGTTCCTTCGACGAAGTGGTCGACGATCCAGCCGCTTCGGAGGGGCTGGACCGGGCCGGGGTGAGCCGGGTGGTGCTCTGCTCCGGCAAGGTGGCCTTCGATGCCATCGGCCGGCGCGATCAACTCGGTGACGCCGGAGCCCATGTCGCCGTGGTCCGGGTCGAGCAGCTCTACCCATGGCCGAAAGACGAGATCACCGAGGTGCTTCGGCGGTACCCGACAGCAGAGGAGGTGGTGTGGTTGCAGGAGGAGCCCGAGAACATGGGCGCCTGGAACTTCGTCCACAGCCGGCTCCACCGGCTGTTGCGCAGTTCCCACATCCTGCGCCACGTCAGCCGGGCCGAATCGGCCAGCCCCGCATCGGGCAGCGCCGCACTGCACCGGCTCGAGCTCGAGGACCTGCTGGTCCGGGCGGTGGGCTGAGCCGCTTTCGCTTCCACGGTGGCGGGCCGGACAAGGCCGGCGGACCAGCCGGTTGTGTCGGACGTGGGGTCAGACCAGGAAGTCGCGGGCCAGAGCCATCCACATCTCGGTCGACAGGCGGAGCGACTCCACGTCGACCCGTTCGTCGATGCCGTGGAACATGGCTCCATACTGCTCGAAGCCGATGGCCGGGCTGTGCAGCCCGAACCCGTACGACACCGAACCGAGGGCACGCGTGTACCGGGCGTCGGTGGCGCCGACGGTCAGGAAGGGCACCGTTCGGGCCCCGGGGTAGAAGACTTCGCTTACCCGCTGGAGCGCGTCCCACAGCGGGGTGTCGATCGGGGAGGTAGACGCCGGCTCCTCGGACTGGAAGGCGATCTCCACCTCGCCGGCCATGTCGCCGAGCACGTCGACGAGCATGCCCCGAACGTCACCGGTGTCCCAACCGGGCAGGGCGCGGATGTCGACCTCGAGCTCGACCCGGTCGGGGATCACATTGGTCTTCGTTCCCGCCCGCATCATGGTCGGCGTCATGGTGGTGTGTGTACAGGCATGGGCTTGTCGGGCCAGCCCGAGCAGTGGAAGCTCGTCACAGAAATCGTCGATCCGTTCCGGGTCGAGCAATGGCTCGGTCAGGTCCGGTGGGAACCCGAGTCCCTCGATGAAGCGGGTCCACGCCTCGTGGAGCTCGGCGTGGGGCCGGTACTCGTCGATACGACGTACGACCTCGGCCGCTTTGACCAGTGCATTGTCGGTTCGTAGCGGTTGGGAGGCGTGACCGGGGGTGCCCCGCACGGTGAGGATGCACCAGTAGACGCCCTTCTCACCGACGATGACAGGGAGCCGGGGGAGTCCGTCCGACCCGTTCATCGGGAATCCGCCGGACTCAGTGATGACGTAGTCGCTGCGGATGTCGTCCGCGGCGTTGGCGCACAGCCATTTCGCGCCGTACGTCGACAACGCCTCCTCGTCGGCCACGGCGATGTAGGTGAGGTCGCCAGTCGGCCGGAATCCACTGAGCGCGAGATGGCGAAGGCCGGTGGCCATCGTGGAAGTCAGATTCAACATGTCGATGGCGCCGCGACCCCACACCATCCCGTCGATCAACTCACCGCCGAACGGATCATGGGTCCAGTCGTCGGCATTGGCGGGCACCACGTCGGTGTGCCCGAGCAGGGTGAGCGCCGGCGCATCCGGGTCAGTGCCGGCGATGCGGGCAACCAGCGAGGTGCGACCCGGCACCGGCTCATAGGTCTCCATCTCCACGCCGGACCCCTCGAGGTAGTTCTCCAGGAGGTCGACACTGCGCTCCTCCTGACCGGAGCCCGGGGTGCCGTCGTTGACGCAGGCGTTCCTGATCAGGTGCTGGAGGAGGTCGGTCGCCTCGTCAGCTCGGTTGGCGTCGGTCGTCACATGTCGATCCTACGGTCAGCGGGCGCCGGCGAACAGGGGGTTCCTGGTCCACCGTCGGGTCCCCGCAGGGTCAGCCGGGACCCTGCTGCGGGGATCCTGACGAAGGCCGCGAACAGGACCATTCGCCTGAGAGGTATCGCGCAGGTGGTTGACTGGTCTTACTTATGGCATCCCAAACTCCTGATCGTCGGCGCATCGTCGTCGATGGCTCCAATCTTGCAACTGAGGGTCGCACTCTCCCGAGCCTGGCTCAACTGAATGAGGCGATCGAGACGTTCCTCGAGGAGTACCGGGGGTTCGCTCCCGAAGACGTCACCGTGGTGGTGGACGCCTCGTTCGGCCACCGGATCGATCCGTCGGAACTCAAAGGGTTCGAGGAGGCCATTGAACACGGCGAGATGGTCACCCCGCCCGCCGGAGCGGTCGGACGCGGCGACGGTTTCATCTTGCGCATCGCCGAGAAGTCGGGCGCCTTGGTGCTCTCCAACGACTCGTTCCAGGAGTTCCACGCCGAGCGGCCCTGGCTCTTCGAATCCGGTCGGCTGATCGGGGGAAAGCCCGTTCCCGGGGTCGGCTGGGTGTTCACTCCCCGGACTCCGGTACGGGGTCCGCGCAGCCGTTCGGTCACCTCCAAGTCCAAACGCGACCTGAAGGCGCCAGACGGCGAGAGCGAGTCGACCGACCAGTTCGAGGTATCGGACGAAGGCGAGGCCGTCGGTTCCGGGCAGGCTGCCAAGCCCAAGCGATCGCGGCGTCGCCGGGGATCCCGTGGCTCCGGTGGCTCCGGCGGCTCCGGCGGCTCCGCAGGGTCCGCAGGGTCCGGTCCGTCCGTCGAGGCCACTGACCAAATCGACGTCGAGGTGGTCGAGGATTACGTGGCCGAGGAGCCCGCCGTCCCAGCGGCGGACACAGCGGATGCGGACGATACCTACGAAGGTGTCGGCGGACGCACTCGGGCCACCAAGGCCACGAAAGCAACCAAAGCCACCAAGGCGGCCAAGGCGGTAAAGGCCACGAAGGCGACGAAGGCCACGAAGGCGACCAAGGCGGTAAAGGCGACGACCAAGGTCGCCGGGGCCACGAAGGCCACGAAGGCCACGAAGGCCGCACCGCCAGGGAAGGCCACGAAAGCCACCAAAGCGACTAAGGCACCAAAGGCCACCAAAGCGACAAAGGCTGCCAAAGCCACCAAAGCAACAAAAGCGACGAAGGCTGCCAAAGCAACGACAGTCACCGAGTTGACGAAAGCCACCAAAGCCACCAAAGCCACCAAGGCCACGAAGGCCGCCAAGGCCACCAAGACGGCGAAGGGCTCGACCGAGGTGTCGGCGGTTCCGGGCGGAACCAAGGCGATCAAAGCCACGAAGTCCACCAAGGCGGCCGCCAAAGCCGCCCCGACCGAGCAGCCGGCCCGAGCGGCCAGGTCACCCAGGCGGGACATCCCGGTGGGTGAGGCGCTCAATGATCCGATGACCTTCATCACCTTCGTGGCCGATCATCCGGTCGGCAGCACATTCGAGGGTGAAGTCGTCTCGTTCACCTCCCACGGTGCGCACGTCGACGTAGGCGGAATGCTCTGTCACATCCCCCTTCGCAACCTCGGCGATCCGGCGCCGCAGAAAGCCCGATCCGTGCTGACCAAGGGCGAGATACGCATGTTCGAACTGGTCTCGCTCGATGCGCCCCGTCGCCGTGCCGAGATCTCGCTTCCCGGAATCGGCGACAAGTAGTCCCTGGCCTTCGCCCGGGCCCGAGCCCGCACTCCGACATGCCGGTAACCTCGCCCGTTGTGCGCGCCGACGACTACCTGCCCCATCGGGACCCGTTCCTGTTCGTGACCGATCTGCGCTCCGTCGAGCCCGGACAGTCCGCTACCGGCGCATGGCAACTCACCGGCGAGGAGGCGTTCTTCGCCGGTCACTTCCCGGGTAGGCCAACCCTGCCCGGCGTGCTCATGGTCGAGGCGCTGGCCCAACTCGGCGCAGTGGCCGTTCTGGCCGACCCGGCCAGGTCGGGCAAGCTGCCGTTGTTCGGCGGCATCGAGCGGGCCCGGTTCCGCCGCCAGGTGGTCCCCGGCGACCTGCTGGAGCTCGAAGTGACATTGGGCCGCATGTCGGCCCGGGCCGGCAAGGGCTCTGGACGGGCGACCGTCGAGGGTCAGCTGGCCTGCGAGGTCGACCTTCTGTTCGTGCTGGTCGACGCGGAGCCTGACGCCGGACAAGGCGAAGGTTGAGTACGGGCATGCGCATCGCCACCTGGAACGTCAACTCGCTCAACGCCCGCCTTGCCAGGGTGGAGGAGTGGATCCGCTACGCCCGCCCTGACGTGCTCTGCCTCCAGGAGACCAAACTGTCCGATGCCGCTTTCCCTCACAGTGCGTTCGCCGCTCTCGGCTACGAGACCGTCCATCACGGCGACGGTCGATGGAACGGCGTGGCCATCGTGAGCCGGGTCGGGATCGACGAGGTCTCCTCCGGTCTGGGATCACCCGACGACGACGCCCAGGGGACCCGCCTGGTCGCCGCCGACTGCGGTGGGGTGCGGGTGCTGTCGATCTATGTCCCCAACGGTCGGGCGCTCGACGACGAGCACTACCCGGCCAAGCTGGCATGGCTGGCCCGACTACGGGTCCTCCTGGAGGAGACCAGCGATCCATCGAAGCCGGTGGCGGTATGCGGCGACTTCAACGTGGCTCCCGAAGATCGGGATGTGTGGGATCCGTCAGAGTTCGACGGCATGACCCATGTCAGCCCTCCCGAGCGCGCAGCCCTCGCCGACCTCGAGTCGTGGGGCCTCGTGGACGCCTTCCGACTCCGGTACCCGGACGACAGACTGTTCAGCTGGTGGGACTACCGGGGCGGTTCGTTCCATCGACACCGGGGCATGCGCATCGACCTGATCCTGGTCACCGAGGTCCTGGCCCGTAATACGACCTGGGCGCTGATCGACCGACAAGCTCGCAAGGGCGAGAAACCCTCGGACCACACTCCTGTTTTTATCGATACGTCCGTCGACTGACTCCGGGCTCCCTGCGTAGTCGGGCCGTTCCGTCTCGACCGCCCGACCGCCCGACCGATCAACGCTTGAGATTGGCCCGCAGATCGGCGAACCGTCGGGCGGTATCTCGGGGTGCGGTGACGGAGTCGCCCGCGTCGCACATGACGGCGAGGTCAGCCAGCCACGGGGACGGGCGCCTCTCCATGGCCCGTCCACCGCCCATCGTGCGACTCTTGGCCCACGAGCATTCGAGGACGTGACCGGCCCGGGTGAGCGCCACGTACAGCAGGCGCCGCTCCTCGGCCAGAGACTCGGGGGTGGTGGCATGGACGATCGGGACGAATCCTGCTTCGAGCCCGACCACGTGGACAGCCGCCCACTCCAGGCCCTTCGCCCGGTGGAACGTCGCCAGTTCGACGCCTCCTCGTGAAGCGTCCCTGCCGCCGCCCGGGCTGGTCGTGCCAGGGCGGCGGTTGTAAGGGGCGGTACGGCCGGAAGCACCCGAGGTCGGTTCAGCATCGGAGGTCTCGGGTGCCGGCGCCAGGCGACAGGGAACACCGGCTGCTTCCAGGGACCGCCGAACTGTGGCCAGTTGCTCGTGGGTCCGGGCGAGCACCGCTTGGTCCGACCAGGGCGTCCCCGACTCCGCCCGGCTCAGGATCGCCGAGGTCACCGCCTCCGCCTCCGATCGCTCGTCGTCATAAGCGGTCAGTGTCGGTACTGGGCCGTCGGGCGCGCCAGATCGAGGAGGTGCAACCACGACCGGCCCCAGGGCGGCACCGGCCGCGGCCACGATCTGAGGAGAGCACCTGTGGTTGGTGTCGAGAGCCACCACCTCGAGACCCGCGATGACTTCGGGCAGCCTCCCGAGTAGACCGGAGTCGGCCCCATTCCACCCGTAGATCGCCTGGTTGGGGTCGCCCACCGCGCACACGTCGGCCTGTTGACCCAGGACGGCCCGAACCAGTCGGAATTGCGCGGGATTGACGTCCTGGAACTCGTCGACTGCCAGGTGCCGGTAGCGCCAGTGGGCCTGCTCAGCGAACGTGGCGTTCTCCAACAGGAGGTCCCCCGCCCGCAAGAGCACATCGTCGAGGTCGAGGAGGGCCCGCCGGCCCAGCCGGTCCTGGTAGCTTCGTGAAGACCTCGGCCACCTGTTCGAGTGGCATCTCCACCGAGCGCCCGTTGGCCGTGGCGGCGGCCATGTAGCCATCCGGCGACACGCAGCGCGCTTTGGCCCATCCGATCTCGGTGTCGACCATGGAGGCCAGCGACCGGTCGGCGACAAGATCGACCAGGGTGCGCCACCGGTGCTCCACCAGAGCGGGCGGTGCCTGGTCGGTGTCGAGCGCACGGCGCCGCAGCAGGGTGAGGGCCAGCTGATGCAGAGTTCCGGCCCGCACCCCCGGCGTCGGGATCCCACCGGGCCCGGGCGGGGTCGAGACGGGTACGCCGTAGCGCGCCAATCGGTCGCGGAGTTCGTGGGCCGCCTTTCGGGTGAAGGTGCACACCACGGTGTGGTCGGCGTCGGCCGAGCCGTCGCGGATGCGCCGGGCCATCCGCAATGTCAGGACCCGGGTCTTTCCGGACCCAGCCCCGGCCACGATGCACAGGGCGAGCGCCGGTGAGTCCACCGCCCGCCGTTGCGCGTCGGTGAGGTCGTCGAGTGCCCGGTCGAGCGGATGGGGCGGCCGGGCATGACCGTCGTCGGGTCCGGTCGACGGAAACGGAGCGGGCGAGGTCCACGGTGGTGGAGGCTACCGCCGGGGTGGGACAGGTCCCGGTGTGCTTCCGGGTGCACCCGGGGCGTCGGTAGATTGATCCGGTGCCGCCGACTGTCCGATCCCGATGTGACTTTCGGGGCTGACGCTTGCCCACCCGTCGCCCGCCACTTCTCCCGGCCGAAGAGGTCCTGGTCGACATCCGCCCGCACTGGATGTTCCTGATGGGTCCGCTGGCAGCGGCCATCCTGGTGGCGGGACTGGGGATCGCCCTCGACGTGGCTGTTCCCCACACGACGGTGGTGCTGCACTGGATCGAGGGTGTTGTCGTAGCGGTGCCCTGCGCGTGGCTGGCCGTGCGCTTCGTCCGGTGGCGTCGGGAGTGGCTGATGCTGACCACCCATCGGCTCGTCGACCAGTGGGGAGCGGCCCAGGGGAACCAGATCGACATCCCTCTCGATTCGATCGAGCGGGTGGTGGTCGACCAGGGGACGGTGCGGCGCATTCTGGGCACGGGCAGTATCGACGTGATGGTGCGGGACCAGGGTGCACTGCACCGAATCGAGGACGTCCGTAAACCGGTGGTGCTGGCCCGGGTGGTCACTCGCCGGCTCGGTCCGCCTCGTCCCGGGTACCCCTCCGGGGTGGATCGGCGGTACTAAGTCGGGTGAGACCGGGCGGTGACCGCCCCGTCGACCGCCTCCACCCGCCACGAGGGCCGGCCGATGGTCGACAGGTCGATGGCACCGGGCTCGGCCAGCACGACGACGCACCCACCGAATCCGGCGCCGGTGACCCGTGCCCCGAACACCCCGGGACGGGCCCGCAGGGACGTCACCAGTTGGTCGAGCTCGGGTGTGGAGACCTCGAACTCCTCGGCCAGGCTGCGATGGCTGGCGTCCATCTCGGCGCCCGCTCCGGCCAGATCGCCTCCGGTCAGCGCGCCGGCAACGGCGTCCACCCGCGCGCTCTCGGTCACGACGTGACGGGCCCGGCGACGGAGCAGCGGGTCACGCAATCCGATCAGATCGTCGGGCCCGGCCAGTCCGAGCGGTCCGATCATGGCCGCAGCCGCCTCGCACTCGGCTACCCGGGTGACATAGGCCGACGATCGGAGGTCCCGCCGCTGTCCCGAGTCGACCACGACGAACTCGCCAGCCGGCGGCAGGGCGACGTCCCTGGTCGCCCCGGTGGAGAAGTCGATATGCAGGGCGTGGCCGGCCCGCCCGCCTGCGCACACCAGAGGGTCCATCAATCCGACCGGCACGCCGATCCGGTGCTCGGCCACGCGGCACATCCCGGCGATGGCCCGGGCATCGCCGTCCACCCCGAGGGCGACGGCCAGGGCCACCGACAGTGCCGCACTCGAAGACAGGCCGGACTCCCGTGGCAGTGTCGAGGTGACGCGGAGGGAGAACCCGGTCTCCGGTCGGGCCAGGCCGACCACGGCGGCCACCAGACGGGCCCAGGGCGGCTCCAGTGCGGCGACGGCGTCAGAGTCCGGCACCAGCGCCAGAACGACCGGCGGCCCCGGGTAGGCGTCCGAGACGGCGGTGATCCGATCGTCGTCTGTGGGAACCACTTCGACGGAGACGCCGAGACCGATGGCCATGGGCAGTGCCAGTCCCTGGTTGTAGTCGGTGTGGTCCCCGATCAGGTTGACCCGACCCGGTCCGGTACTGGACACCGGACCCTGGACTCCCAGTACTGGCACCGGTGGACTCCTCGCCGTGGCGGCACCCGCTCGGATCCCGACTCCGCGCCGACACGCTATCGCCGCCGGGACACGGTGGGTCCGACCGCGGGCCGTCGAGCGCGTACCATGCGATCGCATGTTCGACGACCTACTGACCGCCAACATCCGGTATGCCCGGGGATTCAACCTGCAGGGCATCGCGCCGGTAGCGGCGAGCGGGTTCGGGCTGGTCACGTGCATGGACAGCCGTATCGAACCGCTCACCATGCTCGGCCTGCACCCCGGCGACGCCAAGATCCTCCGCAACGCCGGTGCCCGGGTCACTCCGGACGTGATCCGCTCGCTCATCCTGGCCACCCGCTTCCTCGACGTTCGCGAGATCGCCGTCATGCAGCACACCAACTGCGCCCTGGCCGACGAGACGGACGCCGGTGTGCGCACCCGGTTGAGCGCGACCGGCGCGACCGACATCGACGACATGGCCTTCCTGGCCATGTCCGATCCCGATGCCGCCCTCGTCAACGACGTGGGTCTGCTCCGGGGGTGCGCGCAGCTCGCCCCTGGGACCCGGATCGAAGGCTGGCGGTACGACGTCGGCACCGGTCTGATCGACCGGATCCTTCCGTCCTGACCCCGACACCCGGCCAGCCCGTACTTGACCCCGGGGCGAGGGTGGGCAACCATCCCGCCATGCCGTTTCCCGATTGTCCCTGCCGGATTCCGGTGGCCGCCCCGACCGCGGCCCTGCTGACACCCACCAGGGGAGGTGCCCGGTGAGCGGCCCGCTCGAGGGGATTCGCATCATCGAGCTGGCCGGGCTGGGCCCCGCCCCGTTCGCCGGGATGATGCTGGCGGATGCCGGTGCCGACATCATCCGGATCGATCGCTCGAACCGGGCGATCTACCCACCGATCCAGGAGCCCCACGTCGACCTGTTGAACCGGGGGCGCCGATCGGTGGCTGTCGATCTCAAGCATCCCGAGGGTGTGGCGCTGGTGCTCCGCCTCGTCGAGGGTGCTGACGGGTTCATGGAGGGTTTCCGCCCCGGCGTCGCCGAGAGGCTCGGTCTCGGGCCCGACGAGTGCCTCGCCCGGAACCCGAGGTTGGCGTACGGCCGGATGACCGGGTACGGCCAGGAGGGCCCGATGGCCCAGGCCGCCGGACACGACATCGACTACATCGCCCTGTCCGGGGCGCTCGAGGCCATGGGCCGGGCCGGCGACCGGCCGGTACCCCCGCTCAACCTGGTGGGCGACTTCGGCGGCGGCGGCATGCTGCTGGCCTACGGCATGCTGGCCGCCATCCTCGGCGCCCGCACCACCGGCAAGGGCCAGGTCATCGACGCCGCCATGGTCGACGGCGCCGCCTCACTCATGACCATGACCTACACCCTGCGCAGTGCCGGCATCTGGCAGGACGCCCGCGGCACCAACATGCTCGACACCGGGGCCCACTTCTACGAGGTCTATGAGACCTCCGACGGCGGTTACATGGGAGTGGGGGCCATCGAACCCCAGTTCTACGCCGAGCTCATGCAGCTGCTCGGGCTGGGGGACGAGGACCGTTCGAATCAGATGGACCGGACCACCTGGCCGGCGATGAAAGAACGCTTCGCCGCCATCTTCGCCACGAAGACCCGCGAGGAGTGGGAGACCGTCTTCGCCGGATCCGATGCCTGTGTGGCGCCGGTGTTGTCGGCCACCGAGGCCCCCGAGCACCCCCACAACCAATTCAGGGGCACGTTCACCGAGGTGGCCGGCGTCGTCCAGCCGTCGCCTTCCCCGAGGTTCTTGTCGACGCCGGGTGAGATCCGCTGGCCCCCGCCCAACCCCGGCCAGCGCGGTGACGAAGCGTTGGCGGACTGGGGCCTGTCGACCGATGAGGTCGCTGCCCTGCGTGGGTCGGGCGCGATCAGCTGACCCCCCCTGACCGGGGCCGGCGCCCCGTAGGGTTGCACCGTCGGCGACCGTAATTCGACAGGACACACAAAGGGCGCGCGGGAGTCTCCGTCAGAGATTGACGACCGGGCAGGTGACGGTGCGGATGATCCCCTCGATCAGTTGGATCCGACCGACCACCATCTGGCCGAGTTCGTCCATCGTCTCGGCACCTGCCCGCACGATCACGTCGTAGGGTCCGGTGACCCCTTCGGCGGTGACCACCCCGTCGAGGTCCTGGACGGTGCGGGCCACGGTGGCTGCCCGACCGACCTCTGTCTGGATGAGGATGAAAGCGCTGACGGACATGTCCATCTCCTGGGGACGGGCCGTGGGAGCGGCGGTCAGTCATGCTATCGCCCCGCTCCCTCCGCCTACCATGCCGTGATGGGCGTTCGGGAGCGTGGAGACCAGTTCCGCCGCCTGATCAGGTCCGCGGTCCACGACCTGTTCGACCAGCGGAGCCCCTTCGGGCGGCTGGCGCTGACCCACGTCCTGATGACCGCGGGGGACACTCTGTTCGCCGTCTCGCTGGCCGGTTCCCTGTTCTTCTCGATCTCGCCCACCGCGGCCAAGGACAAGGTCCTGCTGTACCTGCTCCTGACCATGGGTCCGTTCGCCGTGGTGGCGCCCGCGCTCGGTCCGATCGTCGACCGGAGCCGGGGCGCCCGACGGGCGATGGTGGTGACCTCGGCCCTGGGTCGTGCCGTGTTGTGCCCGTTCATCGCCCGGGACATCCACTCACTCCTGCTGTTTCCCGAAGCGTTCGTGATGCTGGTTCTGTCCAAGGTCTATCTGGTGACCAAGGGCGCCTTGGTGCCGGAGATGGCCGCCCTCGAGATGGCCGACCTCGCCACGGGGACGGGGTCGGCCGACCCACCCTGGTACGAAGAGACCGAGACCGATGCGGTCGAGTCCCCCCGACCGGAGAACACCCCGCCGTACGGGACACCACCGATCGTCCACGTCGACGACCCCGAGACCGGCGAGGACGTGGTCGAGCCGGACCTGGCCACTCTCAACGCCCGGCTCGGCCTGCTCGCCTCCCTTTCGGGGTTCGTCTTCGCCCTTCCGGGTGTCGCCATCCTCAAGCTGGCCGGAGCGCCGGCGGTGCTGTGGGCATGTGCCGTGGTGTTCGTAGCGGCAGTGGTGGCCGGCACCCGCCTCCCGGTCCGCCAGATCGCCCGGGTCCTGCGCCAAGGGAACGGGCGACAGGGGGCCGGATCGGCCAGCGCCCGCTCCGACCCGGCGGGAGCCGTCGAGACCGCACCCGATGCCGGGAGCTTTTGGCAGGACGAACAGCGCGACCTGGCTGCCTTCCGACCGATCGCCGGCACCCAGGTCATCCTCGCCCTCACCCCGATGTCGGTCCTGAAGGGTCTGCTGGGCTTCCTGACCTTCCTGTTCGCCTTCGGTTTGCGGCGCGAGGGGGCGGCCACCTGGTGGTTCGGCCTGCTGATCGGCGCTCTGACCGCAGGAGCGATCATCGGCGTGCTCCTGGTGGGCCGCATCCGCAAGGTCCTGTCCGAGCAACAGATGCTGGCCGGGTCGTTGTGGCTGGTGGCGATGGCCGGCCTGTTCGGATGGCTCCTGGCCGACCGGGCCCTCCAGGCGCTGGTGGCGGTGGCGGTGGGCGCCGCCGGGGCGATGGCCAAGCCGTCGTTCGACGCCCTGGTGCAGAGCCACGTCCGCGAGCTGGACCAGGGCCGTGCCTTCGCCCGTTTCGAGACCCGTCTGCAGCTCATGTGGGTGGTCGGCTCGCTGGTGGGCGTTGTCCTGTCCCTGTCGATCCCGGCCGGGAACCTGGTGCTGGCCATCGTGGCCACCGTCGGCGCGCTCTCCTACATGAGTGCCCTGCGCGGTGCCGCACCCGATCGACGCTGAGCCCCAATCCGGGTAGCTGAGCTGCAATCCCGACACGAGGCCCCGGGTCAGGCGAGTTTGGCCTCCAGGTCGTCGACCTCGGCCGCCAGCGCAGTCGGCAGCTTGTCCCCAAAGGTGGCGTAGTGCTGACGGATCGACGGGACCTCGTTGCGCCACTCCTCGGCATCGACCCGTAGCAGGGTCTCCATGTCGGAGGCGGACACGTCAAGTCCGTCGGTGTTGATCGATTCCGGTCTCGGGAGGAACCCGATGGGGGTCTCGACGGCCTCACCCTTGCCGCTCACCCGCTCGAACACCCACTCGAGGACCCGTGAGTTTTCGCCGTAGCCGGGCCACAGCCAGCGGCCGTCGGCATCCTTGCGGAACCAGTTGACGTAGAAGATCTTCGGGAGCTTGTCGGGATCGGCACCCTCGCCGATGTCCAGCCAGTGGGCGAAGTAGTCGGCCATGTTGTAACCGCAGAAGGGAAGCATGGCGAAGGGATCGCGTCGCAGGTTGCCGACGGCGCCGGTGGCGGCGGCCGTGGTCTCCGACGCCATGATCGAGCCGAGGAAGACCCCGTGCCGCCAGTCGCGGGACTGGAAGACCAGGGGCACCACCGAGGCGCGGCGGCCGCCGAACAGGATGGCGTCGATCGGCACTCCGGCCGGGTCCTCCCACTCCGAGGCGATGGCCGGGTCCTGGGCCGCCGGCACGGTGAACCGGGCGTTGGGATGCGCAGCCGGTGTCCCCGACTCGGGGGTCCAGTCCTCGTCCTTCCACGACGTCAGGTGGGCCGGAGCCTCGTCGGTCATCGACTCCCACCACACGTCGCCGTCGTCGGTGTAGGCGGTATTGGTGAAGATGGTGTTGGCATCCATGGTCAACATGGCGTTCGGGTTGGTGTGGGCGTTGGTGCCGGGGGCCACACCGAAGAAGCCGGCCTCGGGATTGATGGCGTAGAGGCGGCCGTCGGCGCCGAACTTCATCCAGCAGATGTCGTCGCCGACGGTCTCGACCTTCCAGTCCGGGAGCGTCGGGATGAGCATGGCCAGATTGGTCTTACCGCACGCCGAGGGGAATGCACCGGTGACGTAGCGGGTCTCACCGGCCGGCGAAGTCAGCTTCAAGATGAGCATGTGCTCGGCCAGCCAGTTGTCGTCGCGGGCCATGACCGAGGCGATGCGCAGGGCGAAGCACTTCTTTCCCAGCAGGGCGTTGCCGCCGTAGCCGGAGCCGAATGACCAGATCTCTCGGGTCTCGGGGAAGTGCACGATGTACTTGTTGTCGGCGTCGCACGGCCACGGCACGTCGGCGGCGCCGTCGACCAGGGGCATGCCCACCGAGTGCAGACACGGGACGAACTCGCCCTCGGTGCCGAGGACTTCGAGAGCGCCCCGACCCATGCGGGTCATGATCCGCATCGACACGGCGACATAGGCAGAGTCGGTGATCTCCACACCGATGTGGGCGATCTTGGAGCCGAGCGGGCCCATGGAGAAGGGCACCACGTACATGGTCCGTCCCCGCATCGACCCGGCGAACAGTCCGGTCAACAGCTCGCGCATCTCGGACGGGTCCCGCCAGTTGTTGGTCGGACCGGCGTCGGCCTGGTCAGCCGAGCAGATGTAGGTCCGGTCCTCCACGCGGGCGACGTCGCCCGGATCGGAGTGGGCCCAGTAGCTGTTCGGGCGCTTGGCCTCGGACAGCTTGGTGAACGTGCCCTGGTCCACGAGCAGCTGGCACAGGCGGTCGTACTCCTCGGCGGAGCCGTCACACCACACGACCTCGTCCGGCTCGGTCAGCCCGGCGACCTCGTCGACCCATGCGATCAGCTTCTTGTGCTCGGTGGGGGGCATGGGGTTGTTCTTCCTCCTCGGTTGTCCGGCGGCCAACTGGGCCGCCGCCCACGCTCCGGACTTCGCGTGGTGGCTGTCTGCACGGCCCGCCAATCGTAATTGGGCGGGCCGGGGACAATGCTAGGCAAGACGTGTGCACAGACCCAATTCGGGACGGAGCCCGTTCAAAATGTCCACAGCCCACCGGTGACGTCCGGACCCGACGAATTCGAGATCATCGAGGCCCTCCGGGCCCGGTTCGAGGCCGGAGGGAGCCTGACAGGCTCCGGCGACCTCGGAATCGGCGACGACGCCGCAGCTGTTTCCCTGCCCGATCGGGGGCAGGTCGTCCTCGCCACCGACCTGGTGGTGGAAGGTGTCCACGTCGATACGGACGTCTCCACCCCTGAGGACATCGGATGGAAGTCGCTGATGGTGGCGGTCTCTGACCTGGCCGCCATGGGGGCTGGCGCCTCGTATGCGCTCCTGTCGGTGGCGGCCCCCCCGGGGTACCCGGTGGTGCAGTTGGGAGACGGAGTGGCCGCCGCCGCCGACTGGGCCGGATGCACCGTGATCGGCGGCGACCTGTCGGGGTCGGCGACCCTGGTGGTGTCGGTCACCGCTGTCGGTTCGGTGCCCGATGACGGCGCGTCGCTCCTGCGACGGGACGGCGCCGGGCCGGGTGACCGCCTCTTCGTGACCGGTCCACTCGGCGCATCGGCGGCCGGCCTGCGCCTTATCGGCGGCCACGGGCAGGGAAGTGGCCCCGGGGGAGAGCACGCCAGTGGCCCCGGGGGAGACGCGGTCCGAGAGGTGCTGCCTGAGATGGCATTCGCTCTGGAATCGGCCCATCGCCGTCCGGTCGCCCGACTCACCGAGGGGGCCACCGCCCGACGAGCCGGGGCGTCAGCCGCCATCGACGTCTCCGACGGACTCCTGGTCGACGTGGTCCACCTGGCCGAGGCGTCCGGAGTGGGCCTCGAGCTCGAACTCGGCGACCAGGCGGTGGCGGTCGGGGCGACGCGGACCGAGGCCCTGACCGGGGGCGAAGACTACGAGTTGGTGCTGGCCACCGGCGACCCCGAGGGTCTGTTGGCTGCCTTTGCGACGGCCGGACTGCGGGCGCCGCTGGCCATCGGACGGTGCACGGCGGACGCAGGTGAGTGGACGCTGGACGGCGGGCCGCTACCCGGGGGCGGATGGCGCCACCGCTTCTGAGCGGCCTGGATACCCGAAAACCGGGTCGGGGCGGTGTAGCTCAGGCGGTGTAGCTCAGGCGGTGTAGCTCAGGCGGTGTGGTTGCGCACGGGGCGCTTGGTGACCTTGCCGGAGCGGATGCACGATGTGCAGACGCTCAGCCGCTTGGGGGCCCCGTCCACGACGGCGCGCACCTTTTGGATGTTGGGATCCCAACGACGCTTCGTCCGCCGGTGGGAGTGACTGATGTTCATTCCGAACGACGGCTTTTTGCCGCAGACCTCACACACCGCTGCCATGACACTCCGACTTCCTCTAAGAACCTCTGGGTAAGTCGCAAAGGTTAGCATCCCACTCATGACCGCCCTCGACGCCTTGGATGCAGCAGGGCTCTGCCGCGTGATCGGCACCTTCAGGGACGGCCTGAGGAGCCATCAGCAGCTGATCAACCGTCTCAACGTCTACCCCGTTCCGGACGGCGACACCGGAACCAATATGGCACTCACGCTGGAGTCAGTGGCCACCGAACTGGCCGGGATCGACGGACCGGACATGGCCGCCACCTGCAAGGCCATCGCCCACGGGTCGCTGATGGGAGCCCGGGGGAACTCAGGGGTGATCCTGTCGCAGTTGCTGCGGGGGGTGTCCGACGGGATGGATTGCCCCGGGGGGCAGCCCGGGTCACAGGAGCTCGCCGCCGCACTGATCACTGCGGACAAGTTGGCCCGCGAGGCCGTGATGCGACCCGTCGAGGGCACCATCCTGACCGTGGCCCGGGGGGCGGCCGAGGCGGCGCAGGCCGCCGCTGACGCCGGATCCTCCCTGGTCAGCGTGGCTGAAGCGGCCCGGGCCGGCGCCATCGAAGCCCTCGAGCTCACCCCGACACTGCTGCCGGTCCTGGCCCGGGCCGGCGTGGTCGACGCCGGTGGTTCCGGATACGTCCTCTTCTTCGACGCCTTGCTCACGGTGCTCGACGGCCGTGACATGCCGGTCCCACCGGAGCTGCCCGAGGTGGATGCCGGGGTCGAGGGTCACCAGATCGGAACCGGAGGGCCGTCCAGCGAGGCCGACACCGCACTCGCCGGTCTGCGGTACGAGGTCATGTACCTCTTGGAGGCGCCCGACGAGACCATCTCCGCCTTCAAGGAGGTCTGGGCCGGCCTGGGCGACTCGATCGTGGTGGTGGGAGGCGACGGGCTGTGGAACTGCCACATCCACACCGATGAGGTAGGACCGGCCATCGAGGCCAGCCTGGACGCCGGGCGCCCCCGTTCGATCCGGGTCACCGACCTCTTGGAGGAGGTCGAGGAGGAGCGGTGGGTGCGCGAGGGTGCCGGCGACCAGGCTTCGGGCCCGTCGCAGGCGCCGTTCGGCCCGCCGCCGGTGACCGGGGTGGTCGCCGTGGCCAGTGGCGACGGCATCGGCCGGATCTTCCGGTCGCTCGGCGTCCAGCGCCTGATCGCCGGCGGCCAGTCGATGAACCCGTCCATCGCCGAGCTGGTGGCGGCCGTGGACGAGCTGGCCTCTGACGATGTGATCGTCCTCCCCAACAACGGCAATATCCGTCCGGTGGCCAATCGGGTCGACGAACTGAGCACCAAACGGGTGTGGGTGGTGCCGACGGAGACCATCGCCGAGGGATTCGCGGCGCTGTTGGCCTACGACCCCGAAGCCAGCGGCGAGGTCAACGCCCTGGCCATGGAGGCGACCGCCCGCAAGGTGGTGCCCGGCGAAGTGACTCGGGCCGTCCGCGACTCCGAGACCTCGGTCGGCCCGGTCCGCACCGGCGACTGGCTCGGCCTGTCCCGGGACGGCATCGAGGTGGTCGGCGAGTCGATGTCGGATGCATCGTGCGCACTGCTCGAACTACTGGTCACCGACGCCCACGACCTGGTCACCATCATCGAGGGCGAGGGCTCCGGCGCGGCCGAGACCAGGCGGATCACCGAGTGGCTGAAAGAGGCCCGCCCGGCGGTGGAGACCGAGGTCCACCACGGCGGCCAGCCGCTCTACCCGTACCTGTTCTCCATCGAGTGACCGGCCCTGGATGACCGATGCCGGGGGGCCGACCGGCCGACGCCTCGGGCAGCTCGCCGACCTGTCGGTGACCGTGTTGCGCGGCGTGGGCCCAGCCGTTGCCGGGGACCTGGCCGAGCTCGGGATCACCACTGTCCTCGACCTGGTCACCCACTACCCCCGTCGTTACATCGACGGCACCCGGATGGTGACGATCGACCGGCTGGCCGAAGGCGACAAGGCCTCGGTCGTCGCCACGGTGGCCCGGGTGAGCGCCCCGCCGGCCCGCGGAGGGCGGGGCAGGAGGGCGCCGGCCCGGGTCCAACTGGACATCACCGATGCCGGCGGGCGAATCACCGTCGTCTTCTTCAATCAGACGTGGAGGGCCAAGCAGCTTCCCGTCGGGACCCTGGCGCTCTTCTTCGGTCCGGTGTCCGCCTACCGCGACCGGTTGCAGATGGTGAGTCCCAACGTGGAGGTCCTGCGGGGCCCCGACGAAGGGGTCGGCGAGGACGACGGTCCCTCGACGGGTCGGGTCTACCCGGTATATCCGCTGAGCGAAAAGGCCTCGCTGACATCGGTCCGGCTCGGCCGGCTGGTCCACGAGGCACTCGACCGGGCCGGGCGGTTCGCCGACCCGCTCACCCAGGAGGCCCGCCGGCGACTGAAACTGCTCGACCGGACAGCGGCCTTCGCCGGGATCCACCGGCCGTCGACCGTGGGCGAGGTCGAGCCCGCCCGACGCCGATTGGCATTCGACGAGCTTCTCCGGCTGCAGCTGGCCCTGGTGCTCCGGCGTCAACGGCTGCACGAAGACGCCCGGGGCATCCGTCACACGGTGAGCCGGTCCGACGGCCGCGCCTCACTGGTCGACCAGTTCATCGGCGGCCTGCCGTTTCCGTTGACCGCCGCCCAGGCCCGGGCCATCGCCGACCTCTCCGGTGACCTCGCCGGTCCGTTGCCCATGAACCGTCTGCTCCAGGGGGACGTGGGCGCCGGCAAGACGGTGGTGGCGGTGGCGGCGCTGCTGATCGGGATCGAGGGGGGTTTCCAGGGCGCGCTCGATGGCTCCGACCGAGGTGCTCGCCGAGCAGCACGCCACCGAGGTTCGCCGGCTCGTCACCGGGCTCACGGTGCCCGACCCGTCGACGCTCGAGGGGCGGCGCCCGTTGAAGGTGGGACTGCTGACCAGCCGCACTCCGGCTTCCGAGCGCACCGTGGCCCAATCGGGCCTGGTCGACGGCACGGTCGATCTGCTGATCGGCACCCACGCCCTGCTGACCGACCAGGTGACATTCTCCTCGCTCGGTGTCGTGGTCATCGACGAACAACATCGGTTCGGCGTCGAGCAGCGGGCCGCCTTGCGCGACAAGGGGCGAGGCGACGACGGCGCCGGTAGTGACCCTGACCTCCTGGTGATGACGGCGACTCCCATCCCCCGCACCGCGGCCATGGTCGTCTTCGGTGACCTCGACATGACGGTGATCGACGAGCTGCCCCCCGGACGCCAACCGGTGTCCACGTCGTGGCTGCGTACCCCGCTCGAGATCGAAACCGCCTGGGCACGGGTGCGCGAACAGGTGGCGTCGGGCCATCGGGCCTTCGTGGTCTGCCCGTTGGTCGAAGGTTCGGACCGGGTCGAGGCGGCGTCCGCCACCGCCGAGGCCGAGCGGTTGGGGTCCCATGAGCTCGCCGGCCTCCGGGTGGGCCTGCTGCACGGCCAGATGCGTCCGGCCGACAAGGAGCAGGCGATGGATGCGTTCCGCACCGGCGGGCTCGACGTTCTGGTGGCGACGACCGTCATCGAGGTCGGGGTCGATGTGCCCGAGGCATCGGTCATGGTCATCGAGGACGCCGACCGGTTCGGTATCGCTCAGCTCCACCAGCTCCGCGGTCGAGTGGGCCGTGGGGGAGAACCGGCGTGGTGCTTCTTGTTGTCGGGGTCCGACAGCCCCGAGGCCACAGCGCGGCTTTCGGCCATGGAGGAGAGCACCGACGGGTTCGTGTTGGCCGAGGTCGACCTCGAGTTGCGGGGAGAAGGGACTCTGCTCGGGGCCCGGCAGAAGGGGCGCTCGGACCTCAAGCTGGCCAAGCTGCTCTCCGATCGGGATCTGGTGGTCGACGCGCGCGCTCTGGCCGAGGAACTGGTGGGAGCCGATCCCCGACTGCAGGAGAACCAACTCCTCGAGCAGGAACTCCGTCTGTTCGTCGACGACGACGAAGCCGAGTTCCTGTTCAAGAGCTGACCGGCGCCGTGGTGATCCTGACGTGGGCCGGACCGGGCCCGGGCCGCAGTCGGAGGGCGGGACCGCGCCGGTAGGGTGAACCGATGCGCGTAATCGGTGGGGAGTGCCGCGGACGGCGTCTGTCCGCCCCCGTCGGTGCCAATGTGCGGCCGACCTCGGACCGGGTGCGGGAGGCGATCTTCAGCATCCTCTTCAGCCAGGGTGGTGTCGAGGGCCTCCAGGTGGCCGACCTGTTCGCCGGCACCGGCGCGCTGGGAATCGAGGCGCTCTCCCGGGGGGCGGCGTCGGTCACCTTCGTCGAACGGGACCCGGGGTCGGTGGACGCGGTGAGGGCCAATCTGGCCGCGGTGGGACTGGCCGACGCCGAGTCGGCGGGCGACGCCACCGTGATCCGGGCCGATGTCGACGCGTGGGTGGCCCAGGCGGCATCCCGCTACGACCTCGTGCTCTGCGACCCGCCGTATGACTACACCGGGTGGGACACCCTGGTCGGCCGGCTTCCCGCCGACCTCGCGGTGCTCGAATCGAGCGCCGCGATCGTCGCTCCTGAGGGGTGGGAGGTACTCAAATCCAAGCGCTATGGGGGTACCATCGTGACGGTCGCCCGTCCGGGTCGCCCTGTGCAGAAAGGTGTCTCGTGAGGATTGCGCTCATCCCGGGGTCGTTCGACCCCGTCCACAACGGGCACCTCGAGGTCATCGAGCGCGGCGTCACGCCTGTTCGACGAGGTGATCGTGGCGGCGCTGCGCAACCCGCAGAAGAGCGAGGCGCTCTTCGACGACGACGAGCGCCGCGAGATGCTGGAGGAGGCGGTGGCCCATCTGGCCAACGTCAGGATCGTGTCGATGTCGACCCTTGTGGTGAACGTGGCCCAGGAGGTCGGGGCCAGTGCGATCGTCAAAGGCCTCCGTGCCGTCTCCGACTTCGAGAACGAGCTCCAGATGGCCCAGATGAACAAGCAGCTGTCCGGGGTGGAGACCCTGTTCATCCCCACGAGCTCGACCCACTCGTTCATCGCCTCCCGGCTCCTGCGCGAGGTGGCCCGATTCGGCGGTGACGTGACTACGTTCGTCCCCAAGGTCGTCGCCCAGCGGCTCGAGGAGAAGTTCGCCGATGAGTGACCTGTTCGACGACCTGGACCAGGAAGTGGCCGACGGTGAGCAAGCCGACGCCGAGGCCTATATCCGCAGTGCGATGGACGTCGTGCTCACGGCCAAGCCGATGCCGCTGTCGTCCTCGGTCCGGGTCGAGCGCGACGAGCTGGTCGAGCTGCTCGAGGGAGCGCTGGCCCGTATCCCCGAGGAGATCCGCCAGGCCCGCTGGATGTTGAAGGAGCGCGAGGAATTCCTGGCCGACACCCAGCGCAAAGCGTCCGACATCATGGAGGAGGCCCGGGTCCAGACCGAGCGGATGGTTCAGCGCACCGAGGTCGTCCGTCAGGCCAACCACGTCGCCCAGCGGATCCTCGACGACGCCAACGAGGAGGCCCGTCGCCTCCGCCACGAGGCGGAGGACTACGCCGACAAGAAGCTGGCCAGCTTCGAGATCGTGCTCGACCGGACCATGAAGACGGTCCAGGCCGGCCGGGAGAAGCTCCAGGTCAGCCCCATTCCGGCCGTGGAGATCGGCGACCAGGGGGACACCAGCCTGGCCACCGACGGCGGAGCCGGCTCCGACGACGAGCCGGAGGGGTTCTTCGACCAGGATCTGGACTGAGTCCGGTCGTGCCCACCCCTGACCCGGCCGGACCGCCGGCCGGCTCCACGCCGGTCGAGGAACTCCGCCGGGCACGACGGCCGTTCCTCGTCCAGGTGGCCGCCCTCCGCAAGCAGAACGGGGCCACCCGGGTAGAGCGGCGGGAGGGCCTCATTCCCGGGCTCGGGGCGGTCTCGGTCACCGTGCCCGACGACGAGCCGGTGGTCCTCGACGTCACCTTGGCCTCCTATCCGGGTGGGATCACCGCCGACGGCACGGTGTCCGCTTCGTGGCGGGGCGAATGTCGACGCTGTGGGGGCCCCGTCGAGGGTCAGGTGGTGGCGCGGGTGAGCGAACGCTTCGCCCCGACGGGAGGCACCGAGCGGGACGAGGAGGCCTATCCCCTGACCGGCGACGAGTTGGACCTCGAGCCGCTGGCCAGGGACGCAGTGCTCCTCGAGCTCCCCCTGGCCCCCCTGTGCCGGTGAGGACTGCGCCGGCCTGTGTCCGACGTGCGGGGCCAACCGGAACACCGAGTCCTGTGAGTGCGCCCCACCGACCGACGTGCGCTGGGCGGTGCTCGACGCCCTGCGCGACGACGACCCCCCGATCTGACCTAGGATGTACCCCTTATGGCCGTCCCGAAGAAGAAAACCTCCAAGTCGAAGAGCCGCAGCCGCCGGGCATCCAATTGGGTGCTGAAGGCGCCGGCACGCTCGGTGTGCCCCCAGTGCACCACCGCCAAGCTCCCCCACATCGTCTGTCCTAACTGCGGTTGGTACAAAGGCCGTCAGGCCATCGAAGTCGACTAGTGGCGCGCGGCGCACCCCGGCCCACGGGGGAGGCGTTCGGCTCCCTCCCGGTCGCGGTGGATGCGATGGGCGGCGACAAGGCACCCGGTGAGATCGTCATCGGGGCGCGGACCATCGCCGAGGCGGGCAAGATCGGCGTCCTCCTGGTAGGCCTCGAGGGCCAGATGGGCGACACGGGCGACCTGCCGCTTTTCATCTGCACCGAAGTCATCGGCATGGACGATGATCCTGGCCAGGGCGTGCGTCGGAAGAAGGACTCGTCGCTGGTGCGTGCCGCCGAGGCAGTGCGCGACGGCCAGGCCATGGCCATGGTTTCGGCCGGCAACACCGGGGCCACCATGGCGTCCGCCCTGCTGCGGATGGGCCGGCTCCCCGGAGTCATCCGCCCGGCCATCGCCACGCCGATCCCGGACCTGAAGAAGGCGTACCCGACGGTGATGCTGGACGCCGGGGCCAACGCCGAGGCCACCGTGCCGATGCTGCTCCAGTTCGCCCAGATGGGCGCCGCCTACTCGACCAAGCGGTACGGCGTGGCTCGTCCGCGGGTGGCACTGCTCTCGATCGGCGAGGAGAAGTCGAAGGGCACGCCGCTGGTGAAGGAGACGCACGCCGTGCTGGCCGAGGGTGGACACGGCAACTTCGACTTCGTCGGAAACGTCGAGGGCCGGGACTTCTTCGAGGACCAGGCCGACGTCATCGTCACCGACGGCTTCACCGGCAATGTCGCGCTCAAGACCCTGGAAGGAACGCTCCGGTTCCTGATGACGGCGCTGACCGGAATCCTGACCAAATCGGAGGTGGCCGACGCGGCCGGCGTGCTCTTTCCGCACCTGTTGCCGCTGGCCGACAAGCTCGACCCCGAGATGACCGGTGGTGCCATGCTCCTCGGGGTGGACGGGGTGTGCGTCATCAGCCACGGGTCGTCGACCTCGGTGGCCATGGTCAATGCCATCACCGTGGCCCACGACGTGGCCATCGACGGCCTGGTGGCCGCGGTGGCATCGTCAGTGCAGCCACCGGCGGACTCCACCGCCGGCTGATCGGGTTACGGGTCAGACGCCCGGCGCCAGTCGGGCGGCGTACCGCTCGAGTCCCACTAGCCAGCCGTCAGGTGAGCCGACTGCGCTGTGCATTCCCTCCCAACCGTCGCCGTGGCGGTGGATCTCCCGGTGCTCGAGGTCGACGCGGGTGCGCACGGAACTCTCGGAGGTGAAGCGCACCTCGACCTCACTCGTCCGTTCGGGGTCAGTCTCGAGGGTCCACTGCAGGTTCAGGTCCCAACTGAATACGATCCGGTCGGGCGGCTCGTAGACGAGCACCCGTGCCCAGCGGCACTCGCTGCCGTCCACACCCCGATCGACGATCGACCCGCCGACCCAGGGCTCGAACTCCATGGTGGCCAACTCCGCCTCGATGATGTGGTGGTCCGGTGGCCACCAACTGGCGATGCCCTCGGTGAATACGGTGAAGGCTCGTTCGATCGGGGCGTCGACGACAACGGACGAAAGGACGGGACTGCTGGCCACTTCAGGCATCGGGGGCTCCTGGATTCGACTCGATCCGGTTCTTGAACGATTGCAGCGCCACACCCCAGAACCGGTCGAGGTAGTTGCGCAGCTCGATGACACCGCGGGCGTCGACGGAGTAGACGCGCCGGGTCCCGAGTGCCGTGCTGGAGACCAACCCGGCGTCCTTCAGCACGCGCAGGTGCTGGGACACGGCCGAACGGCTCACCGGAAAGGACGCGGCCAGCTCTCCGACCGGAGCAGGGCGCTCGCCCAGGCGCTCGAAGATCGCCCGCCTGGTCGGGTCGGCGAGGGCTGCGAAAGCATCTGTGTTAGTCACCACTAACGGTAAGTATTCACTTACCAATGGAGCTTGTCAACCGCGGCCGCAACGTCGTGCCGCTGCATGCGCAGGCGGATGGGAGCAGGCGGCTCATCCGTTCACTGCACGACGATCGTCCCTGTCATGAAAGGGTGCACGTCGCACCGGTAGGGGTAGGTCCCGGCCACGGTGAAGGTGTGGCTGTACGAGGCCCCCGGCGCCAGCGGTCCGGAGTTGAATGCGCCGGTGGTGGACGTCCAGGTATGTCCCACGCTGTCGTCGTTGGTGACGGTGACCGTCGTCCCCACTGACACCACGAGGGTCGAGGGGAGGAACGCGAAGTTGCGGATAGCCAGGGGAGCGATCGCCGGGATGGTGGTGGTGGTCGGAGTCGGCGCGGCCGGCGCGGTGGTTGTCGTGACCGGCGGCACGGCGGTGGTGCTTGGCGGGGCCGGCTGGATGGCGGCGGTCGCCGGCTGGACCACAGCAGGGGCCGTGGCTCCGCGATCCGTTGCCCCGGGCGAGCCGTGTGGACCCGCGGGCGTTCCGGTGCCCGCCACCGCGGTGGAGGTGGAATGGGCCACCATTGACGTCGCGGTCGAAGGCGGGACTCCCGGCGTCGTCGTCGGGGTGGTGCCGACCGGCCCGGTGCGTATTCCGTGGAGCGAGGATCCCACGTGTTCACTCGGTGTCGGCATGCGGGTGACCGCAGCGGAGCCGCAGCCTGCGGTCAGCAATGCGGTGAGTGCGGCGACTCCCAGGAAAGGAAGTGCCCGCTGTCGGCCCGATCGCTCCGTCTCCGTCCAAACCGGTCGTGAACCGCGCTGTGATCGCATGCCTAGCTGCTACCGGGTGCAGACGCCCGATGTTCATTACGGAAGTGATCAGGGAGTCAGGTATCCATTGACCAGGGAAGACAGGCGGATCGCCGCATGTTCTGTGAACAAAACGCCTCAGGCCGCGGTATTCACCACCATGCATGCGAGCGCTGGATCCACGACCGCCCCGTCAATTTCTCCGCCGAGCGTGGCAAGTTCGAGCTGTGGATATTGACCCGGCAGACCGTGCATGATCGTTCCATGCCGAACGGACCCGAGGGGACCGACACCGAGGCACTGGATACCGCCTATCGGGCTCACGGAGGCGAGCTCCTGCGCTTCGCCCGACGGTCTCTCCGCGATCCGCAGCTGGCCGAGGAAGCCGTCCAGGAGACCTTCGCCCGGGCGTGGCGCTCCCGGTCCACGTTCGACGGCGAAGTGGGACCGATGCGGGCATGGCTGTTCGCCATCGAGCGCCGGGTCATCATCGACCTGTCGGCCAAGCGGGCAAGACGCGAGGCCGAACCGATTGACGAGGAGCGCGCCGGGGTCACCGATCAGATCGATATGGCGCTGGTCGGGTGGCAGGTCGAGGAGGCCCTGCGTCGATTGAAACCCGAGCACCGTCAGGTGCTGGTGCGGACCTACTTCGGCCAACGGTCGGGGACTGAACTGGCTGGGGAACTCGGGATTCCCGAAGGAACCGTGCGTAGCCGACTCTTCTACGCGCTGAAGTCACTGCGCCTGACCCTGGACGAGATGGGGTGGGAGTGGTGACGTCGGCCACATCGTGTGATCGGTTCCGCGGCATGCTGGCCGAAGAGCTGCTGATCGGCATGGACGCGTCATCCCGCACCGAGCTGGACGACCACCTCGATATCTGTCCGGACTGCCGGGCGGAGGTCGATGGTCTGGCCCGGGCGGCAGCCGCGCTGGCTTGGGTCGACCCGGCCGCATCGGAAGAGCTCGGGCGCATCGACCCACCGATGCCGGTCGCCATGCCGACCCGTTCGCTCGATCTGGCCGTAGCCGAGATACTGGCCCAGGACGACACGGTCTCCGAAATCAGCAGCTCGGTCCCTGACCCCCGGTGGCGCCACCAGGCCCTGGTGGCAGTGGTGGCGATGGCCGGAGTGGTGCTCCTGGGACTGGGTGCTCTCAGCCTCTCCCGTCCGTCCGCCCCGGAGACCCGCTCCATCGCACTGACGGGTTCGGGCGGGGCACACGCCACCGCCCTGTTGACAGCCGAGTCCTGGGGGACGTCGGTGACCCTGACCGAACCGGCCGCCCGTTGGAGCCAGGTTCTCACTGTTTCGATGGCCGGTGCCTATGGCAGCCCATGGAACGCGGGGAGTTACTGGGCGACCACTTCACACGGCGTCACGGTCACGCTGGCCTGCGCGCTCCCGATTGACCGGATCAAGATGATCGCCGTCACCGACTCGACCGGCCGGACGGTGATGGCGGGCGGCAGGGCCGCGCCCTACACGTCCAGCTGAACCAACTCACATCGTCGATGGCGACGTCGGTGGCCGCCAATGGGGGGATGGCGGCGAGGATCGCCTTGATCCGGGGATCGATCCGGCGGTCGCCGGCGACGTCATGGGCCATGGACGAGCTCCTCTCTGTTCATCCGCCCCGAGGACGGGTCGACACCCGCCGTGGTCGCACTAGCGGCGCAGCAGGTCCTTGGCGATGTGGGTGACCTGGATCTCGTCGGTGCCGGCGTAGATCTGGAAGACTTTGGCGTCGCGGGCCAACTGCTCCACCCGGAATTCGGCCGTATATCCGTTGCCGCCCATGAGCTGGACGGCCTCCATGGCCACCTCGGACGCGGCCTGGGCCGAGTAGAGCTTGAGGGCTGACGCCTCGGCCAGCGTCAGGTCCTTGCCGGCGGCCGAGGTCTCGATGTGGCGGAACACCAGATTCTGGACGTTGAGTCGGGCGATCTCCATCTTGGCCAGCTTCAGCTGGATGAGCTGGAACTCGCTGATCGGCGTGCCCCATAGGACCCGGTCCTTGGCGTACTGGACCGACAGCTTCAGGCACTCCTCGATGACACCGAGGGACATGGCGGCCACACCGGCCCGCTCGGTCACGAAGTTTGACTTGGCCGACTCCCGTCCGGCACCTCCACCTGGCTCCTTCTCACCGAGGAGGTGGAACTTGTCGACCCGTACGTCGCTGAGGAAGAGCTCACCGGTGGGGGAGGAGTGGAGGCCCATCTTGCGCAACGGCTTCGACTGCTCGAGGCCGGGAGTTCCCTTGTCGAGGATGAATGTGAGTACCGGACGTTCCCGGATCGGGGTGTCCGAACCGTCGTCGAGCTTGGCGTACAGCACGATGGTGTCGGCGTAGGGGCCGTTGGTGATCCAGGTCTTCGAACCGTTGATGACGTACTCGTCACCGTCCCGTCGTGCCATGGTCGTCATGCCGCCCAGGGCGTCCGATCCGGAGTTGGCCTCGGTGATGGCCCAGGCACCGATCTTCTCGGTGGTCAGCAGGTCGAGGCCCCACCGCTCCATCTGGGCCGGGGTGCCGCCCTTCATGATGGTGCCGGCGGCCAGGCCGACGCTCACCCCCATCGAGGTCACGATGCCCGGGCAGTGGTGGCAGAGTTCGATGATCGGGATGAGGGTCATGGCGGCCGCCCCACCGTCGCCGGTCCGAACGGCCCGCTCCTCGGCCGTCTCGGTGGTGCCGCTGACTTTCCGCTCGAGCTGCCGCTTGAATCGATCACGGGCCATCTGGTCCATACCGAAGGTGGCGTACATCTTGCGGATGACGTCGTAGGGGGGAACGCCCTCGTGCTCGAGGGCGTCGATCTGGGGCACCACCTCTGCATCGATGAACCGACGGATGGCGTCCCGCACCATCAGTTGCTCTTCGGACCACTCGTACATCGCGACCTCCGGTTGACGGGCATGGCCCCCGACAGGGGACGGGCGCCACCCTGATCAGAGGCTATCCGCGACCGGCCTACAGTCGGGGTGTGCGACTGAAAGGTAAGTCCGAGGGGACCCCGTTCGAGCGGTGGGGCGGCCAGACCTTCTTCGACTCCCTGGTGGAGCAGTTCTACCTGGGCGTGGCCACCGATCCCGTGCTGCGTCCGATGTATCCGGACGACCTGGTCGAATCGAAGGCCCATCTGGCCCTGTTCCTCGGGCAGTACTGGGGTGGGCCCGACACCTACAACCAGACCAGGGGCCACCCGCGGCTGCGGATGCGCCACGCCCCGTTCGTGATCGGCCGGACCGAGGCCGAGGCGTGGATGCGCCATATGTCCGACGCGGTCGACGCCATGGACATGACGCCGGACGACAGGACCGAACTGCTCGACTATCTGTCGATGGCCGCGCACAACCTGCAGAACGCCCACTGATCCACCGACGATTGAACGTTGGGTCGAGGCGATCCAACTGTCCACGACTGCGGTGGGCTACCAGGTGACGCCGAGCACCGCCCGCATCGAAGCCTCGAAGGTGGCATCGTCCATCGACGAGCGTGCGCCCAGCACCATTTCGGCGTCGTCGCCCACCGGCACCCGTAGCGCTGTCTCCGGATCCTCGATGGCCCGGCGGACCGCCTTGGCCACCAGTTCGGGGCCGGGACGGCCGGCCGGACCGGTGACCGCCCGGTCGGTGTGCTCCCACTGCTCCCACAGCTCGGCATAGGCGGGGTCACCCGGATTCCTTCCGGTCGCCTTCATCCCCGGCGCGATGTAGCCCGGCTCGACGATGACCACCCGGATGCCGAAATGTGCGAGTTCGTAGTGCAACGTCTCGCTGAACGACTCGAGCGCGTACTTGGTGGCCGCATAGGCGCCGTCGAGCGGGGTGGCCACCCGGCCCTGGACCGAACTGACGTTGACGATGACCCCGGAGCCCCGCGCCCGCCACGCCGGCAGCAGCGGCTGGAGCACCCGCAACGCGCCGAGGGCATTGGTCCGGAACATCTGCTCGATGTGGTCGAGTCGGGTAGCTCTCCAACGGGCCCTTGCCGTTGAGGGCGGCGTTGTTGACCACGGCATCGAGTTCGCCGGCCGCCGCCAGGGCGTGGCTGACCGAGGCGTCGTCGGTGACATCGAGCGGCAGGCGGAGCGCCACGTCGAGGTCGTCGAGCAACTTCGGGTCTCGGGCCGTCGCCACCACCTCGTGGCCGGCCGCGGCGAGCTCGGTGGCCGTGGCGGCTCCGATGGCCCGTCCCGCACCGGTGATCAGGATTCGCATGGCGTTGACGTTAGGACACCGAACCATGCGGTCCGCCCCGGCGTCGGCCAAGTCGAACACATGAGCCCGACACCCCGTTCGGCAGTCGGCGTTAGCCTGCCGCAATGACGACCGACGAACTCATCGCCCGAGCCTGCCCGATCATCCGGGACATCGGCTGGGCCCACTTCTTCTCACCCGAAGCCGAGGCGGCCGCAGCCGACATCGGCATCGACATCTTCACCCTCTATGGACTGGGTCGGGGTGGCGTCCTGGGCGACGTGGAGCCGATAGTGGTCGCCAGCGCCTTCGGATACTTCAACCCCGAGGTGGTGGCGACCCTGTGGAACGCAGGACTCGCCCACATCGTCCCCGAGAGAGGCCGCCCGCATCTACCTCGACTGCGCCGCCGAGGTCGGCCGCCGCCGGCTCGCCCACATCGAGGGCCTCGACGCCATGGTGGCCGCGGCCGATGCCGTCAACGAGGCGGCTGACCCGGTCGGACTGGCCCTCTACTCGGGCTTCCGGGGCGAACTCCTGGTTGACGACGTACCCGGTCGGGCCATGCAGATCATCAGCGTGCTCCGCGAGTTTCGGGGCAGCGCCCACCTGATCGCACTGCGGGCCAGCGGGGTCGACGCCCGCACCGCCCACTTCATCAAGCGGCCCGAACGACGGAGCCATGTTCGGATGGCCGGCAGATTTCATGCCGGAGATCAGCGACGAGCAGCGGGCCGCCTGGGATGCCGCTGAAGCGCTGACCGACGAACTGGTCCGCCCCGCCTACGCCGTGCTCGACGACGCTGGTGCCGCGGCACTGCTCCGGGGCCTCGACGACATGACGGTCGCTCTCACCGACTGACCGACTGACCGACCGCCCGCTGCCGACCTACCCAGGTGCGTGGCCTACCGCGGGTACCGGGCGCGTCGAGGCGGGCCACGTCGACGGCGACGTCGAGCATGTGCGAGTCGCCGCCGCCGAACACGATCCCCTTCAGAGGGGAGACGTCGGCATAGTCACGGCCCCATGCCGTGGTGACGTAGTCGCTGCCCACGATCTTGTCGTTGGTGGGGTCGAGGTCGAGCCACCCCCAACCGGGGACGAACACCGACAGCCAGGCGTGCGAGGCGTCGCCGCCGACCAGTCGCTCGGTGCCGGGGGGAGGTGCCGTCTCCAGGTAGCCGCTGACGTAGCGGGCGGCCAGGCCCATCGATCGCACGCAACCCACGGCGAGGTGGGCGAAGTCCTGGCACACGCCGCGCCGGTATTGGAGGACCTCGTCGAGCGGGGTGGTCACCGTGGTGAACCCGGGGTCGTAGGCGAAATCGGCGTGGATGCGCTCGGTGAGGTCGGTGACGACATCGACCAGGGGGGCGCCGGCCACAAATGAGGGTTCCGCGTATTCGCGCACCACCCGGGCCGTCGACACCAGTGGGGACTCGAAGCAGAACTCGCGGGCATCGAGCATCTCGGGACTCAGGTCGTTGGTGAGGAGCTCGAGCGCCTCGGTCCATCCCGGGCCGACAGCCGGCAGCGGATCGAGGTCGGTCACCTCGACCGTGGAGACGGCGGTGACGGTCATCACGTCGAACGGACCGTCCACGACGAAGCTGGTAACCGGATTGTCGTAGAAGTCGGCTCGCTCGCCCCAGCCGGTCGGAGGTGGGTCGACCGATGAGCTCGTGCTCGAGGCAGGTCTGGCGGTCGGTGTCCCGCGGGCGCAGGTGGGCCTCGTTGCGACAGCGGCTGACGGGAGCGCTGTAGTAGTAGGCGGTCCGATGCTCGATCCGGTACCTCACGCCCCACCACCGATGTCCTCGGGCCGACCCCCGGCCAGGACCGAGAGTCTCTCATGGGTGAAGTAGGTGTGGCGGAGCGAGTCGAGCAGGTCGTCGAGGATCCCGTCGGCCGTGGCGAACACGCTGTCGAGCTCGGCGCGTCGACCGGTGGCCGGGTCGATGGCGGCCAGCCGATCGGCATCGGTCAGGCGGAGCAGGGTCGTGGCCTCGAGGGCCAGCCGCTCCTCGTTGGCCAGCCGCTGAGCCGAGGATTGCTTGGGCAGCTCGGCCAGGTGGGCCACCAGCCGGTCGAGTTGGTAGAGCACGCTGCGCGGGTTGGCCACGTCGTAGACGAGCAGGTCGATGGCGCCGGACACGTGCAGGATCGACCCCGATCGGCGCCGGAAGATGATGAGGCTCTCGGACGTGGTGAGCAGCGACTCCACCAACAGGTCCTCGACGACGCCGGCCCGACGATCGACCAGCACGGATCGCAGCAGTCGGACCAGTCCCTGGGCCCGCTCGAGGCGACGCCCGCCGTCCAGGAACAGCCAGGCCGGGTCCCGCTCCATGTTCTCGGCCGAGACACCCGACAGGGCCAGGAGTGAACGCTGGAGGCGCAGGAGACTGGGTTGAGCCCCGACGAACTGGGTCGGCGGCCGGCGGCGGAACCGCCCGAGCTCCTCTTCGATGTCACCGATCAGCTGCCAGGTGTCCGAGGAGAGTTGCTCGCGCACCGAGTACGAGGCTTCGACCAGTATCCCGAGGGTGGAGACGCAGGCTGCCGGCCACTCCCTCGTCGAAGAGCAAGTGCCAGCGCCCGGCTGTCGTTCGGGAGGACGCCTTCGGCCAGGACAGCGGAAGCGGACCGGGCCGGACCTGCCGACCGGGGCGCCGTCGTCGGCGGGCTCGGCCTCGGGGTCGAACCCGGACGCATCGCCGAGTGCGGACAGCAGCACCTGCAGCGACTGGGCGCCCCCGTCGTCCACGGGGCCGAGGGGTTGGTCCAGTCGGGCCAGGACGGTGCGGATGAGCCGGATCACCAACTCCGCATGTTCGGCGCTGCGGCCGAGGACGAACAGTTGGGCCGCCACCCGGCCCGGCAGTGTGGCGGGCAGTTCGGGCACCAGGACCTGGTGCGGTTCTCGGTGCGCACCGACGGCAGCCATGGGCTCTGCTGGAAGGCGGGCTCCGACGAAGCCACCCAGGTGTCCTTGCTCGTGCTGTCGCCGCGGCCGGCCACCACCGCCTCGTCCGGGCCGGCGCCGGCCCGGGTGAGGCCACCGGGCAACAGGCGGAACCCGTGCCCGTCCACTCCGTCCACCGTGCCGTCGGCTACCGCGAACGTGCGGAGGATCACCGGGCGGGGCACCAGGTGGCCGGTCTCGTCGACCGACGGCATGGTCGACGGCTCCAGGATCTCCTGGCCCACCCACTCCCCGGGCCGGGCCCGGACCCGATCGCGTAGCTGGTCCCGCTCGTCGGCGGTCATCAGGGCGGGGAGGAGCGGGCCGAGGCCCGCCTCGGGCCGGACCGGCAGCAGCATCAGCTGTTCGAAGGACGCCAGCACGTGCCCCAGATCCTGTGGCCGACCGCACCACCAGCTCTCGGGGCCACGCAGCGCCAGTTCCTCGCCGAGGAGCGCCGGGGCCAGGTCGTTGAGAAGGCCGCTCAGTGCCGGGCTCTCGATGATCCCCGAACCGAGGGGGTTGAGCACGGCCACCCGGCCCCGCCGCACGACCTCCACCAGGCCCGGGACCCCGAGGAGCGAATCGGCCCGCAACTCCACCGGATCGCACCACGCATCGTCGACCCGGCGGATGAGCACGTCCACCGGGTCGAGCCCGGCCAATGACCGGAGCCACACGCGGTTGTTCTGGACCACCAGGTCGCGTCCCTCGACCAGTGGATAGCCCAGGTAGGAGGCGAGATAGGCATGCTCGAAGTAGGTCTCCGACAGCGGGCCGGGCGTGAAGATCACCACGCGGGGCTCGTCCACCCCCTCGGGTGCCGCCGCCGCCACTCCGGAACGGATGGCCCGGACGAAGCCGGCCAGGCGTTCGACCCCGGATGTCCGATGCAGCGCAGGAAAGACCCGCGAGAGGGCGGATCGGTTGACCAGTGCATAGCCCAACCCCGACGGAGCCTGGACCCGGTCGGTGATGGCCCGGAAGCCTCCACCCGGCTCTCGTACGACGTCCACGGCGGTGGTGAACAGATGGTGGGCGCCGGGGACGGTGATCCCGGTGCACGGGCGCAGGAAGGCGGGATGACCCAGGACGACCTCGGCCGGCACCAGCCCACGGTCGACCACGGTTCGTTCGCCGTACAGGTCCTCGGCCACCAGGTCGAGGAGGGTTACCCGCTGGGCCACCGCCGCCTCGAGCTCGGACCACTCGGCGTGGTCGAGCACCAATGGCACCGGGTCGAGCGTCCACGGCCGTCGGATGCTCTCGTGGTCACCGGCGGCGTTGTAGGTGGCACCCTCGCTGCGCAACAGTCGGGCCAGTTCCTCGTGTCGCGACACGAGCCCGTCTGTCCCGAAGGCGTCGAGGGCCTCGGCGACGTGACGCCATCTGGGCCGGACGGAGCCATCGGGGGCCATGAATTCGTCGTGACCGCCGGGCGGCGCGACGTAGGAGGCAGCCGGCGACGGCGGAGAGGTTGGATCCTCCGGTGAGCCCAACGGGCCCACCGGCGCAGTGGTGGTCACGGGATGGCGGCCGCCGGCTCCCAGCCGACGAAGACGGGCCGGAAGTAGGTGTCGTCGACGCGTTGGTGGATCTCGAGCAGAGCCAGTTGCACGTCCTCGAGGAATTCGGGCAGCCCGGTTTCCGCCAGTCGGGCCACCGGGGCCGATGCCACCACCATCGAGGCATTCTGACAGGCCTCCTGGGCCCGTTCGGAGTGAGGGAGCGACTTGAGGTGGGCGCGGGCCTCGGTCAGGCACGCCCCCACAGCCCGGGGGAAGCGATCGTCCTGGAGCAGGAAGCGCAGCGTGGAGCCGCCCTGGGGCCGGGCCGGCATGGCCCGACGGAAGGGTTGGTAGGCGGCGAGGGAGCGCAGCACGGCCATCCAGTGGACGACGTCGTAGGGGTCGTCGGCCCCGCGCGGATGCAGGCTGTCGGACCGCACGTCGAGGACGCGGGTGGTGAGGTCGGCCCGTTCGATGTTCTGCCCGAGCACCAGGAACGACATGGCCTCGTCGCGGCTCATGGTTCCGAGGAGGATGCCGTGGATGCGCTGGCATCCGGCGATCACCCGCCGGAGCCACCGGACCCGGCCCTCGCGCGAGTCGGCCTCGGCCAGGTGGTCGGTGCTGGACAGCCACAGGTCGTTGCACGCTTCCCAGGCCTCACGGGGGATGACCGGCCGGGCGGTGCGCAGGTTCTCGCGGGCGGCGGTCAGTGCGGCGAGGATCGAGGAGGCATTGCCGTCTCCGTGGAGGAGGAACTCGATCACGTCCTCCTCGGCGGCCCGGGCGTCCTCGGGTTCCGCAGCTTCTGAGTACCGGTCGGCGAACTCGGTGTCCACTCCCGCGATGGCGAGCAGCGGCTCCCACCCGACGTCTTCGCCCACCGGCATGTCGACGTGGGCGTCGGTGTGGACCTGGACGATCCGGGCCGTGCCCTCGGCCCGTTCGAGGTGGCGGCCGGCCCAGTAGACGGCCTCGGCCATGCGTGCGAGCAGCATCGTGTCGCTCCTCCCTCCTTCGGCCCCGTCGGGTACCGCGTCGTCGTTGTCGTCCGTCGTCGTTTCGGTCATCGAGGTTTCGTCATCGAGGTTTCGTCATCGTGGGTCCTCGACGGACCCGGAGCCGAACCCGGCGCCGAGGCGCGGGTCGGCGGGGGCGTCGACCACCCAGGTGTCCTTGGACCCCCCGCCCTGGGACGAGTTCACGACCAGGGAGCCCTTCCGTCGGGCCACCCGGGTGAGGCCGCCCCGCGTGACATAGGCGCCGTCCGGCCCGAGCAGCGTGAACGGTCGTAGGTCCACGTGGCGGGGGGCGATCCCCTCCTCGCACAGGGTGGGGGCGGTGGACAGCTGGATGATCGGCTGGGCCACCCAGCGGTTGGGGTCGTCCTCGATCTGACGGGCGGCGGTGGCGAGTTCCTCGTCGCTCGCCTGGGAGCCGACCAGCACGCCGTAGCCGCCCGACTCGTTGGCCGGCTTGACGACCAGATCGCGCAAGTTGTCCAGCACGTTGGCCCGGGCCTCAGGATCGCTGCACCGGTAGGTGGGGATGGTCCACAGGATGGGCTCCTCGTCCAGGTAGAAGCGGATGATGTCGGGCACGTACGAGTAGACCTTCTTGTCGTCGGCGAGCCCGGCACCGGGAGCATTCACCAGGGCCACCCGACCGGACTTCCAGGCTCGCATGAGGCCCGGCACGCCCAACATGGACTCGGGGTTGAAGACCTCGGGATCGATGAACAGGTCGTCGACCCGGCGGTAGATGACGTCCACCCGCTCGAGCCCGTCGATGGTCCGGGCATAGACACAGTCGTCGTCCAGTACGACCAGATCGTTCCCCTCGACGAGTTCCACGCCCAGCTGTTGGGCCAGAAAGGCGTGCTCGAAGTAGGCGGAGTTGTGGATCCCGGGGGTGAGGACCACGATCGTCGGGTCGCCGGTGGACGGTGACACCGAGGCCAGCATTCCGGCCAGGCGACCGACGTAGGGGTCGACGGGCTCGATGCTGTAGTGGCGGAACATCTCCGGAAAGATGTGCTTGGTGACCATCCGGTTCTCCAGCAGGTAGGAGACTCCGGACGGGACCCGCAGGTTGTCCTCCAGGACGTACCAGAACCCCTGGTCGTCGCGGATCAGGTCACTCCCGCAGATATGGGCCCAGATGCCGCCCGGCGGGTCGACGCCGACGCACTCCCGGCGGAAGTTCGGCGACCCGCTCACCAGGTCGGCCGGCACCACCCCCTCGGTCACCGAGCGCTGGTCGTGGTAGCAGTCGTCGATGAAGAGATTGAGGGCCGACAGCCGTTGGACCAGGCCGGATTCGATGACCTGCCAGTGGTCACGGGGAATGATCCTCGGGATGATGTCGAAGGGCCACGGCCGGTCGACGCCGACCCCGCCGTCGTAGACGGTGAAGGTGACGCCGATGGCCCGGATCTCGCGATCGGCCGCCGCCTGGCGCTCGGCCAGCGCCCCGGGCCCGAGTCGGGCGAAGTGGTCCCACAGCGCCTCGGCCACCGGTCGGGCTGTCCCACCCGGGCCGACCAACTCGTCGAAGAGCGGCGAGGGGTCATAGGGGGGCCACCGGGGTGCGTCGTCACCCGGCGCGGGCGCGGTCGTCTCCGTAGGGGCGGTCACTGCACCGAGTGTTCCCGATGGTTGGGTCAGATCCATTGCCGGAGTGTTTCCGCTTCGTGAATGGGCGACACCCGTCCATTGTCGCCGTTGTGGGCCTGTCGTGCTCCCGTCCGGGAAACCGGCCACACCTGACCACATAGGTCAGACTCCTCCCTGGCCTCGGGTAACATCGTCCCTGTCCAGGGCCGAGTTCCGGCCCGGCAAACGACCCGTACACAGGAGACGCCGTGCCCGCTGAGACCCACGTGGAGAAGGGTCCGCTCGATCGCCAGCAGATCCTGGAGCTCATCCGTGAGCTCCTGGCCGACATCCTCGAGATCGAGCCGTCGACCATCAGCGAGTCATCGTCGTTCGCCGAGGACCTCGACGCCGATTCGCTGGCCCTCATCGAGCTGGTGGAGGGGCTGGAAGAGGAGCTCGGCGAGCGTTCCGTCGGATTCAGGATCGACGACGAGGATCTGGAGGAGCTCCGCACCGTCCGCGACGCGGTCGACTACGTGCACGCCAAACTCGGGGAGTCCTGAGGCGCCCGATGGCGCCCGGTGACGTTGGAGGGGGACCGGCCGAGGCCGTCGGCGCATCGCCTGAACAGTATGGCCTGGCAGATCGACTCGGCCACACGTTCACCCACCCTGAGCTGCTCGAACAGGCGCTCGCGCACCGGTCGTGGTGCGCGGAGCACGGCGGCCTGGCCTCAAACGAACGGCTCGAGTACCTGGGAGATGCCGTTCTGGGCCTCGTGGTCGCAGAACACACGTTCCGCACCCATCCCGACCTGTCGGACGGCATGCTGTCCAAGGTGCGCGCCTCGGTGGTGAATGCCAAGGTTCTGGCCGAAGTGGCGCTCGGGCTGGGGATCGCCGGGGACCTGCGCCTGGGTAAGGGCGAGGACACGTCCGGTGGGCGGGCCAAGGAGTCGATCCTGGCCGACACCATGGAGGCCGTCATCGGGGCCGTCTACCTCGACGGAGGGCTGGACAGTGCTCGTGACCTGGTCCTTTCGATGCTGGCGTACCGGATCACCGCGGCCGTCGGGGAGCCCGGCGAGTCCGACCACAAGAGTCGCCTCCAAGAGGAGACGGTCCGACTGGGGAAGGGTGTTCCCCACTACCAGGTGGAGGGCTCAGGCCCCGATCATGCTCGGAGGTACCTGGCCACGGTGTACGTTGCTGGCCAGCGCCTCGGTACGGGGGAGGGTCGCTCCAAGAAGGACGCCGAGCAGGTCGCCGCCCAGGTGGCCTGCGGATCGTTGGAAGCCGAGAGAGGCGGGGGAAATGCCTGAGCTTCCCGAAGTAGAGACCATACGAAGAGACCTCCAGGGCGAGGTCGTGAATCGGAAGATCAAGTCGGTCGAGGTGCGCAACGGGCGCACGGTCCGGCGTCATCCGAGCGCCAAGCAGTTCCGGGCCCAGCTCGAAGGGCGCACCATCACCGCCATCAACCGGGCCGGCAAGTACATCCTGCTGGTGTTGGACGACGGGGCCACTCTGGTCGTCCACCTGGGGATGAGCGGTCAGTTGCACCGGGTGAAGAACGTGAAAGAGGCGAAGGTGCCCCACACCCACGCCGTGATCACCTTCACCCAGGGCGGCCAGCTCCGCTTCGTGGATCCACGCACCTTCGGTGAGCTGTTTGTTTCGGCGGCGCCGGCCGAGGGCGCCCCTGCCCTCCCCGAGCTCGCCCACCTGGGCTTCGATCCGCTCGAGGACATCATGAGCTGGGAGAAGTTCTGGGTCCTGCTGTCCTCGCACAAGTCAGGGCTGAAGTCCCTGCTCATGGATCAGGAGTTCGTGGCCGGGATCGGCAACATGTACGCCGACGAGATCCTGTTCGCCGCCGGGCTCCGCTACGACCGCCTGTCGAACTCACTGTCGTCCCAGGAGGTCCGCCGGCTCTACCGCTCGATGGTCGAGACGCTGGCCGAGGCGGTCAAGCGCCGCGGCTCGTCGCTGGCCGACGAGCAGTACCGGGATCTGTTCGGTGAGGTCGGCGACTACCAGGACCAGCACCAGGCCTATGACCGGGAGGGGCAGGCGTGCCGGCGCTGCCGTTCGACCATCGTTCGGGTGAAGTCCGGTGGGCGCTCGACGTTCTTCTGCGAGCATTGCCAGGTCTGAGCAGGGTTCCTGCGGTGTCCCGCGGGTGCCGGTAGGTTAGCGCCCGGTGTTCCTGAAGTCCCTCTCCCTCAAAGGATTCAAGTCCTTCGCCGACCCCGCCGTGCTCGAATTCGAGCCCGGTGTGACCGTCGTCGTGGGCCCCAACGGCTCGGGTAAGTCGAACGTGGTGGACGCCGTGGCCTGGGTGCTCGGCGCCCAGGGACCCCGGACGGTGCGCTCGGCCAAGATGGAGGACGTCATCTTCATGGGCACGGCCAACCGGCCGGCGCTCGGGCGGGCCGAGGTATCGCTGACAATCGACAACAGCTCGGGCAAGCTCTCGGCCGACCTCGCCGAGGTCACGATCACCCGGACCCTGTTCCGGTCGGGCGACAGTGAGTACTCGATCAACGGGGCGCCGTGCCGGCTCCTCGACATCCAGGAGCTCCTGTCCGACACCGGCGTCGGACGCCAGCAGCACGTGATCATCAGCCAGGGCCACCTCGACGCCATCCTCGAGGCCCGACCCGAGGACCGGCGCTCCGTCATCGAGGAGGCGGCAGGTGTCCTCAAGTTCCGGCGCCGACGCGAGCGGGCCGAGCGACGGCTGAGCGCCACCGAGGAGAATCTCGAGCGCCTGTTCGATCTTGTCCGTGAAGTGAAGCGCCAGATCCGCCCACTGGAGCGCCAGGCCGCTGCCGCCCGCTCCCATACCGGCCTGGTCGACGAGCTGCGCGCCGTGCGGCTCCACGTGGCCGGAGTGGAGCTGGGGGCCCTCGACCGCCAGCAGGCGGACGGGATTCGGATGCAGGACCAGCAACGGGCCAACGAAGTCCGGCTCCAAGAGGCGCTGGGCGAACTCGACGCCGATTCCGAACGGACCGCCGACGAGCTGTCGGCCGAGCGCGAGTCCGACCTCACCGCCGCCCTCGGCCGCACCGAGGGGATGGTCGAGCGGGCCCGGGGCCTGTCCGGTGTCCTGCGGGAGCGCCAACGGTCGCTGGCCCGGGCCCTCGATGCCGCCGCCGATGCCGACGTGGTGTCCACTCTGGAGGCCGAGGGTGCCCGCCTGACCGACGAGCTGGCTTCCGCCGCGGCAAGAGGCGGCCGACCTCGCTCCCGAGCAGGACGGGCTGTTGGCCGCCGAGTCGGCCGTGGTGGCAGAGCTCGAGGAGCACCTGGCCGCCCGCGGCGACGGCTCCGAGCTGCGACGGGCGGAGGAGGCGGTCACGGTCGCCAAGGGCCAGCTGGCCTCGCTCGAGCATGCGCTGGAGCGTGACCGTCGCACGCTCGACCAGCTCATCGCCCGCCAGGGCGCCGCCGAGCGCCGCGCCGCCGTCCTCGAGGGCGAGGACCATGAGCTCGGGGAACGCCTGGCCGAAACTGAGCAGAATCGACACCGGCTCCAGGCCGCCAGGGCCGGGACCGAGGACGAACACCGGGCGGCCACCCGCCGTGTCGAGGTGGCTGAGGAGGCGCTCCGCCAGGCCGAGCAGGAACACGCCCGATCACAGGCCCGGGCCGATGCGCTCGAGCGAGCCCTCGACGAGGCGCGGGGCGCCGCCGGAGCCGAGTTGCTGGCTGGCGTGGATGGGGTCGTCGGGACACTGCTCGACCTGGTCGAGGTGGACAGCGGATGGGAGGAGGCCTTCGAGGCCGCCGCCGGTGCATCGCTGGCCGCCGTCGTGGTCTCGGGTAGCGAGCCGGCCAGGGCCGCGCTGTCGCTCCTGCGCCAAGGCCAGGCCACCGGCGCCGTGTTGGCGCTCACCGGGTCGGGGACCCGGCGGGTCGAGCTGGCCGGGCCCGCGGTGCCCGAGGGCACCGAGTCGATCCGCGGCCACGTCCGGCCGAGGTCGGGGGGCCGCGACTATCCGGGGCTCGACGCCGTGCTGGACACGCTGCTGCACGGTTCGTGCTGTGCGCAGCGGGGCTGGTCCGAGGCCATCGATCTGGCGCTGGCCCGTCCCGATCTGGTGGTGGTCACCCGCGACGGCGACCGGTTCTCGTCCACCGGTTGGCGGGTGCGGGCCGGCGGTGGCGTGGTCACCGCCGCCGTCGTCGAAGAAGCCCGTGAGCGGGCCGAGGTGGCGCGCGGCGAGTCGGGCCGGGCCGGCGAAGAACGCACCGCCGCCCGGGCCATGGTCGAATCGACCCGTGAGGCCGCCACCGAGGCGGCCCGGGCCGACGATCGCAACGAGGTCGCCCACCAGGCGGCCCGGGTCGGGCGCCAACGGGTCTCGGGGGACCGGGACCTGCTCGGCGCCGAACTCGAGGACATCCGACGCAACCGGGCCGAGCTGGAGGACCGGATCGGCCGGGACGCAGCCCGGGTGGCCGAACTGGTGGCCGGCATGCCGGCGCTCGAGAACGAGCGGGTGCAGGCCTCTGAGCGGGTGGCAGCCGATCGCGAGGAGCGGCGTCGGATCGAGGAGCGCATTGCCGCCGCAGCCACCGCCCGCAACGAGTGGGAGGTCCATACCGCCGGTCTGGTCGAGCGGAGGCGGGTGCTGTCGGAACGCCTCACCGAGGTCGAGCGTCGGCTCACCGGGCACGCCGAAGAGCGCCAGCAGGCTGCGGAACGGCGCACCCGCCTCGAGTCCGACGCAACCGCTGTCGAGCGTCTGCTCGGGGTCGTGGCTGAGGCCCAGTCCGGATTGGACGCCCTGCTTTCATCGCTCCGCGACCGTCATCGCCGCCAGCTCGAAGCGGTGCGGGCCGGGGGAGCCAGGCTGGAGGAGCTCCGTCGCCAGCGGGCGGTGGGCGAACACGAGCTGGCTGCCACCCGTAGTCGCCTGCAGAAGGCCGAGCTGGACCTGGTGGAGGCCAAGGTCAGGCGCGAATCCGTGGTCGAGACCCTACGCCGCGACCTCGGTTGTGGTCCCGAGGACGCCCTCAGCGCCGCCGTGCCCGAGCTGCCCGAGGGCACCGACCCCTCGGCCCGGGTGGAGCAGCTCGAGACCCAGCTGGCCGCGCTCGGCCCGGTCAACCCGTTGGCCATGGAGGAGCTGTCTGAGCTGGGGGAGCGGCACCAGTTCCTCGAGTCCCAGGTGGAGGACGTGCGCAAGGCGCAGCGTGACCTCCGCCAGGTGATCCGGACCCTCGACGAGGAGATCATGCACGTCTTCGACTCGGCGTTCGCCGACGTCAACGAGCACTTCTCCAACCTGATCACGTCGCTCTTCCCGGGCGGGACCGGCCGACTGTCGCTGACCGATCCCGAGAATCTTCTCGACACCGGCGTCGAGGTCGAGGTCCGTCCCGCCGGCCGCAATGTCCGCCGCCTGTCGTTGCTCTCGGGTGGTGAGCGCTCCCTGGTGGCGATGGCCTACCTCTTCGCCGTGTTCCGGAGCCGACCCTCGCCGTTCTATCTGATGGACGAAGTCGAGGCCGCCCTCGACGACGTGAATCTCATGCGCTTCCTGGCCCTGGTCAACGAGTTCCGCGAGGAGGCGCAGCTGATCATCGTGAGCCACCAGAAGCGCACGATGGAGGCGGCCGACGCCCTGTACGGAGTGACCATGGCCCCGGGGGGCTCCTCCAAAGTGGTCAGCCAGAAGGTTCCCCGGGACCGGAACGCGGTCGAGACCCTGGAGACCCGGCCCTCGCCCCCGAACGACCCGCCACCGCTTGCGTCGGTCGAGGTTGGCCCGGCCGGCGCTGCCCCGGTCGGCATGGCCCCGGTCCCGGTCGGCACGGCCCCGGTCAGCATGGCCCCGGTCGGAGTCCCTGAACTCGACGACGCCGCCACTGACCTGGACGATGTGCGTTCGGAGCCAGATTCCGCCCGAGAGGGTGCCGGTGGCCTCGTCGACGAGGCGGAATCCGCCGGTTCCGACGGAGCGGACGTCGCCGACCCTTTTGACGAAGCGGAATCCGCCGGTGCCACTGGGGCTGACGCCGTGTCGGCTCCGCGGCCGACGCTGAACGAGATCGCCCGACGGCTCGACTCGCCGACCAGCGGCGGCGTCACCGGTGGTCCCGGCCTCGCCGAGGCCGAGCCGGTCGGCGGCCAGGACCTGTGATCGACCCAGCCGCTCTGACTGCAGCCTCCGATGCCGTAATCGGCCTGGCGGTGGCCATACCAGTGGTCGTCGTGGCGGGTGGTATCGCACTGACGCGTCGGGGACGGACCAGCACGAAAGGACACCAGGCACCGGGACCCGGGGTGCCGTCATCGGGTGGAACAGCGGTGGCCGAGCGCCCCTCGACCGCGCCCACCCCGTCGGTGGCCGCGACCCCGGCGGAGATCGTCGAGAGTCCACCTGAGCCTGCTCCAGACTTGGTCGCCGCCGAGCCGGTCACCTACCGCGGCCGTCTGGGCAAGGCCCGAGGCCTGCTCTCGGGCTATGTGGGGGCCATCCGTGCACGGGGCAAGATCGATGCCACCACCTGGGACGACCTGGAAGAAGCCCTGATCCGGGCGGATGTCGGCGTTGGCGCGACCGACGCCCTGCTCGACGACCTGAGGTCGCGGGTCAAGGCGGGAGAGATCGCCAATCCGGACGACCTGGTGGAGGCCCTCAAAGGCGACCTGATCGCCATGTTGGCGTCCGGGGCATCCGGACTACCCGAGATCGGGGCCGAGCGACCGGCGGCCATCGAAGGCGAGCCCGCACGGGTGGTCGACGTATGGCTCTTCGTCGGGGTCAACGGCGTCGGCAAGACCACCACGGTCGGCAAGGTCGCCACCCGGATCACCCGAACCGGCACCCCGGTGCTGTTGGCTGCAGGCGATACCTTCCGCGCCGCAGCAGGCGAGCAGCTCGAGCTGTGGGCGGAGCGGTCGGGCTCTGACATCGTGCGGGGCGCCGAGGGCGGCGACCCGTCGTCGGTGGTCTTCGATGCCGTCCAGCGCGCCGCGTCCAAGGGCTTTCCACTGGTTCTGGCGGACACGGCAGGCCGACTGCACAACAAGGTCAACCTGATCGAGGAGCTGAAGAAGATCCGCCGGGTCTCGGACCGTCCTCCTGGTCATGTGGCCCAGGTCCTGCTGGTACTCGACGCCACCACCGGCCAGAACGGCTTGGCCCAGGCCAAGGTATTCCTGGACGCAGTCGATGTCTCGGGGGTGGTCCTGACCAAGCTGGACGGAACGGCCAAGGGTGGCATCGTGGTCGCCATCCAGCGGGAGCTGGGCCTGCCGGTCAAGCTCGTCGGTCTGGGCGAAGGTCCCGACGACCTCATCGATTTCGACGCACGTTCCTTCGTCGACGCGCTGTTCTATCCGTCACCGATCTACCGGATGGGGCCGGGCTACCGCCCTACGCCATGACCGGTGAGACTTCCTCAGGCCGGAACTGGATCATCTCCCTCAGTTCAGGCGTGTCCTCGTGCCCGTGCTTGGCAATGACGTGCGCCACAGCAGCATCGAGCGTCTCTTCGGTCCCAGCGATCGTCAGCGTGCAACCGATGTCGTTGGACACTTCGCGGAAGAAATCAATCATCTTGCGGTCCAGTCGAAACGTCGCATTGACGGATTGACGCATTGACGCATTGACGCATTGGGAGTGCGAAGCCCTACGCCGCTGACCTCATGGAAAGCCCCCAAACTCTGCTCCGACCCCACGCGGGGTTCGGGTAGCCTGAGCACCCCATGTTCGAGAGCCTGACCGACCGTTTCGACGGTATCCTCACCCGCCTGCGCGGCAGGGGCAGACTGACCGAGTCCGACGTCGACGAGATCCTGCGGGAGATCCGTACCGCCCTTCTCGAGGCCGACGTGGAGATCGGGGTCGTGCGCACCTTCACCACGGCCGTGCGCGAGCGCTGCGTAGGTCTGGAGCTCTCGCAGAGCCTCAGCCCCGGCCAGCAGGTCATCAAGATCGTCAACGAGGAGCTCATCGCCATCCTCGGCGGAGAGACCCTCCAGATCCGATACGCCAGCCGGCCACCTACGGTGATCCTCCTCGCCGGACTCCAGGGATCGGGCAAGACCACCGCGTCGGCCAAACTCGCCCGTTGGTTCAAGCAACAGGGCCGCAATCCCCTCCTGGTCGGCGCCGACCTCCAGCGACCGGCAGCTGTCGAGCAGCTACGGGTGCTGGGCGGTCAGGCCGGCGTGACCGTCTTTTCGGAGCCGACCGACCCGGTGGCCGTGGCCACGGCCGGCCTCGAGGAGGCCAAGCGTCTCGGTCGAGACGTTCTGATCGTCGACACCGCCGGGCGCCTCTCCATCGACGAGGACCTGATGGACGAGATCCGGCATATCGCCGGCGCCGTGCAGCCGGACTACACCTTCCTGGTCATCGACGCCATGACCGGCCAGGACGCCGTCTCCACCGCCCTTGCCTTCCATGACGCGCTCACTCTCGACGGTGTCATCCTGACCAAGCTCGACGGCGACGCCCGCGGCGGGGCGGCCCTCTCGGTGAAGGAAGTGGTGGGGCGTCCCATCGCCTTCGCCTCGACGGGTGAGAAGCTCGACGACTTCGACCAGTTCCATCCGGACCGCATGGCCGACCGCATCCTCGGGATGGGGGATGTGCTCAGCCTCATCGAGCAGGCCGAGCGATCCATGGACCAGGACGTCACCACCAAGGGCGCGGCCGCCATCATCGAGGGCCGATTCACGCTCGAGGACTTCCTGGAGCAGCTCCAACAGGTGAAGAAGATGGGCTCCATCTCGGGGATGATGTCGATGTTGCCGGGTATGTCGAAGGACATGAAGCAGGCGTCGGAGTCGATCGACGATCGCCAGATCGGCCAGGTGGAGGCCATCATCCGCTCCATGACGCCGACCGAACGGGTCGAACCATCGGTCATCGACGGCAGTCGTCGTGTCCGCATCGCCCAAGGAAGCGGCACCACCACCGCCGACGTCAACGCGCTCCTCAAGCAGTTCAAGGAGATGCAGAAGATGATGAAGGGGTTCACCAAGGGCGGCATGGGCGGCGCCCTCGGTGGGCTGGGCGGGCTTCTCGGACGGGGTGGGCCGAAGCTGTCGCCGAAGGCCATGGCCGACATGGCGGCGATGGGCGAGATGCCAGGCATCGGTGGCGACGGTCCGATCGACGCCAAGGCCAGCCCGTTCACCGGAAGTGGCGGGTCGGGGGCGTCCCGGGGGTCGAAGAAGGGCAAGGGCGGCAAGAAGGGCAAGGGCGGAGGTCGGGTGACTCCCAAGGCCCGCTGAGCCGCAAGGCCGGCCTTCTGACCCGCAGTCGCGCGACCCTCGGCCCGAGGCACGACCGGCGGTCCACGGGCCCGACCGGCGGCTGGCGAGGCACGACCGGCGGTCCCTCAGGACACCGGAAGTACCGTATGATCTGCCCGTTCGCCGTATCGCGCCCCACGCGGATCCTCAGGGGCCGAACGCGTGGGAGAATGTCTTTCGGCCTCGGCCCGGACGGCCGTCGTATTTTTCAGCAGCACCAGCCAGCGCTTCCATTGGAAGACACCATGCAACAGAGGAGTTACCGTGGCAGTAAAGCTCCGCCTCGTGCGGATCGGGAAGAAGAAGCAGCCGACGTACCGACTGGTGGCGGCGGACAGCCGCTCACCTCGTAACGGGCGTTTCATCGAGATCGTCGGCACCTACGCCCCCCGGGGCAAGTCGCTGGCCGAGCCCGACGCCGTCGTGCAGATCGACAACGCCAAGGCCGTGAAGTGGCTGTCCCAGGGCGCCCAGCCCACCGAGCGGGTCGAGAAGCTGCTGAAGCAGTCGGGAGCCCTCGACGAGTTCGCAGCGGCCAAGGCCACCACATGACCGACGACACCGCCGTCGACTCGGTCGACGACGTCAATACCATCGACGACGAGTTCGACGACCACGACGATGACGCCGGAAACCGCGTTTCGGGCGGCACGCCCCTCGCCGTGGTCACCTACCTGGTCAACGCCATCGCCTCGGACACCGAGGCTGTGGTGATCAATACCGAGGAGCGGGGCGACACAGTGCGATTCCGGATCCACGTGGCCCCGGAGGACATGGGCCGGGTGATCGGTCGCCGCGGCCGCGTGGCTCAGGCCATCCGTACCGTGGTGGCCGCCGCTGGTGCCCGCGATGGGATCCAGACCAGCGTCGACATCGTCGACGACTGAGCACCCGGTGACGGCCCCGGCCCCCGGCGACGCCGCCGATGGCGCCGATGGTGCCGATGGTGCCGATGGCGCTCCGCACTCCGACGATCGCCGAAGTGCCGGCAGGGCTCCACTCCTGGCGGTCGGCAGGATCGTCAAGCCCCACGGGCTCCGTGGCGACGTGATCATCTCCCTGACGACCAACCGCGCCGAGCGGGTGGCGGTCGGCTCGATCCTGCACGCGGAGGACGGTCGCACCTTTGAGATCGTTCGATCCAGTCCGCACCAGGGTCGCTTCATCGTGACCCTGGACGGCGTGAACGGCATCGACGAGGCCGACTCCCTCCGCGACACCCCACTACTGGCCCCGCCGCTGGACGACCCGGATGCGTTGTGGGTCCACGACCTGATCGGGTCACTGGTTGTCGACATCGACGGCAACGAACTAGGCACGGTGTCGGGCGTGGAGGCCAACCCGGCGAGCGACCTGCTCGTGTTGGCCGGCGGCGGGCTGATCCCCCTGCGATTCGTGACCGACTCCGAGCCGGGTATCCGGGTGACGGTCGACATCCCCGACGGCCTGCTCGACGTCACGTGAGCGGGTCGAGGCCCGACCTCGCAGCGCCGTCGTTCCGGGTCGATGTGTTCACGCTCTTCCCCGAGGTGGTCGATCACTACGGCTCCGCCTCCATCCTCGGGCGGGCGCAGGGAACCGGGAGATTGGACCTCCGCACACACGACATCCGGGATTCGACCCACGACGTCCATCGCACCGTGGACGACGCGCCCTTCGGCGGAGGAGCCGGAATGGTCCTGGCCCCAGAACCGCTGTTCGAGGCCGTCGAGCAGGTAGCCGCCGGCGAGGGAGGCCTACCGAGACCGCTCCTCCTCTTGTCGGCCTCGGGCCGGCGATTCGACCAGGGGGTGGCCCGCGAACTGGCCGCTGCGGGGGGATTTTCGCTGCTGTGCGGCCGTTACGAGGGGGTTGATCAGCGGGTAGCGGACCACTTGTGCGACGGCGAGCTCTCGATCGGCGACTACGTGCTGGCCGGAGGTGAGCTGGCGGCGCTGGTGGTGGTCGAAGCCGTGGCCCGGCTCCTACCCGGCGTCCTCGGCAACGAGACGTCGGCTGACGAGGAGAGCTTTGCCACCGGACTGCTCGAATACCCGCAGTACACCCGCCCGGCCGAGTTCCGCTCCTGGCCGGTCCCCGAAGTGCTGCGTTCGGGCGACCATGGCCGGGTCGACGCCTGGAGGCGTGCGCAGTCCCTGGTCAGAACGCTGCAGCGTCGTTCCGACCTGGTCGGTGGGCGTGGCGGGCTGACCGACGAGGAGATCGCCCTTCTCAAAGCTCACGGTGAGGTGCGACTACTCCGCGAACACGGCTACGATTGAGGAGCCTCGTCGGCTCCGGCAACTCCGGTGTCCAGTGCGACGCCCGGCCCACACCGACTCTGGTGCGGCCACCGGGAGGTCGGCGTGCGTGAGTTCGAACCAGCCCCGAAAGAGACGCGTCCCATGAACCCGACCGACATCATCGACCGTGACAGCATGCGGGACGACATCCCTGAATTCCGCCCCGGCGACACCGTCAAGGTGCACGTGAGGGTCGTCGAAGGGACCCGCGAGCGCGTCCAGGTGTTCCAAGGTGCGGTCATCCGGCGTCAGGGAACGGGCCTCCAGGAGACCTTCACAGTCCGCAAGGTGAGCTTCGGCGTCGGGGTCGAGCGGACCTTTCCGGTGCACTCCCCGGTCATCGACCACACCGAGGTCGTCTCGTTGGGCGACGTGCGTCGGGCCAAGCTGTACTACCTGCGCGACCGCCACGGAAAGGCCGCCAAGATCAAGGAACTGCGGACTGCTCGCTCCTGATCGTGCTCCACGGGTGTCGTCGACCGGCATCTTCCCGGGCATGAGGGCGCGGACCGCCATCCGATGAGCGAAGAGGACCTCGAGCGTTACGAGTCCGAGATCGAACTGGCCCTGGTCCATGAGTACCGGGCCGTCGTCCCACTCTTCTCCTACGTGGTGGAGACCGAGCGCCGCTTCTATCTGGCCAATACCGTTGATGTCACGATCCGGTCCGACACGTCGCCCGCGTGCGTCGAAGTGGTTCTGAACGACGCCTGGGTGTGGGACATGTACCGGCCGGCCCGCTTCGTGCCTTCGGTGAGGATCCTCACCTTCCGCGACGTCAACATCGAGCGCCTTCCCGAAAAGGACCTGTGAGCCGGTCGTCGGCGGACCGGATCCGGTGAGTCCCGACCCCGGATCGGCGGCTCCTTCCGGAGCTGATCGGAGCCGGGCACTCGGGAGGAGAGGCGAGGACGTAGCCGCGGCCTGGTACGAGGATCACGGCTACGAGATCCTGGACCGTAACTGGCGCCGGCGCGAGGGCGAGGTGGATCTGATCGCTCGGAAGGGCCGGATCGTCGCGTTCTGCGAGGTGAAGACCCGGTCGTCCGACGCCTTCGGCACCGGAGCGGAGTCCGTCCTGCCGGCCAAGCAGCGTCGGATCCGCCGCCTCGCCTCGCGGTGGCTGGCCGAACTGACCCCGGCATCGGGTCGGGTGCTCGTCGACCTGCGCTTCGACGTGGTGTGCATCACCGCCGGCGAAGTCGACGTCATCGAGGATGCCTTCTGACCGTCCGGGCGGGTGGGTATTGCTCAGCGGCTGGCGCTTCCCACCAGTGACCCCAGCCGCTGCCCCAGCACACTCCCTGCAACGGTTCGGACTCCGTTGGAGGCGAATGTGCAGCCCTCCAAATCGACGCTGACGTCGACTGACGGACCGGATGTGTAGATGAACCGCACCACGTCCTTCGCCCCGTTGTCTAACGGGCAGAAATAACCGGCGGGATTGGTGATGACCTGCCACTGAGGTGAGTCGAACAGTGCGACCAGATTGTCGAGTGCCGGTCCTGAGACGACGTGGGATCTGACGAGGGAACCGGCTGCGACTGGCCCGTTCAACCCTTCGTACCGGCATACCGAGGCGCTGACCGGACCCGGAGGCACCAGTTCATCGGCCAGATCCGGTCGGGAAGGTGCCGGTTGGACCGTCGGAACGGTGCGTGGGCACGACGATGCGGCAATGGCGATTACCCGACCTGTGGTCGTCGTCGGTGACGCATTCCGGCTGCAACCACACGCGAGCCAGAGCACGGCAATAAGTCCGAGTGCCACCGTGAGCCGCTTGTCCACGATCACCTCCGCGTCGTACCTGTCGTTACATGATCGTCCGCGGCACGCAGGCGCTGAAGCCGGTCGCGCACTTCGACATCAGGTCCGGGTGTGGACGGCCTACTCCTGTCGTCCATGTGTGTCACACCCCTCGACCAGTATTCGGTCGTGACATCAACGGCGCGGGCGGACCAGACAGGGTGGGGATCGGATGGTGCACCGATGCCCCGGGTGTTGGCCGACGCACCACCGTCATTTTCGACGCCCGGCAAGACTTCCGGATCCGGGGTCGGGGTTAGATCCGGGGTTAGATCCGGGGTCGGGGTCGGGGTCGGATCTGGATCCGGGGACGGGGTCGGGGTCGGGGTCCCGGTCAGATCGGCCATCGAGCTGTTGTCGGCTGCCGTGGCCACCCTGGAGCCCCATCGACTGACCGGAGGGGACGCCGCTCAGCTCTATGGCCTATACGCCGAAGTCGAACGACTGTCGATGGCAGCCAAGACCCTGCTCGCTCCCCGGATCGACGACTCGGGGGTGTGGCGGGACGGTGGACACCGCTCCCCGGCGGTCATGCTGGCCGAACTGGAGGGGGTCCCGGTGGGCCAGGCCCGCAACACCTTGGAGGTGGGCCGCCGCCTGCCGGAACTCCCCGGCACCGAAGAGGCCTTACGGAGTGGCAGGTTGTCGGGCCCCAAGGTCACCGAGCTGTCGGGGGCGGCCGTGCTCGATCCCGACATGGAGGCCTCCCTGTTGGCCGGAGCCGCCGATGCGCCCCTCCACACGGTCAAAGACCGGTGCCACCGGGCCCGGGTGGCCTCTGCCGGCGATGACCCGTTGGCCGCCACCCGCCGGGTCCACGGCGACCGTCACTTCTCGTCGTGGTTCGACGGCGAGGGTGCCTTCTGCTTCAAGGGTCGCGACACCGCCGACCGGGGGGCCAAGGTCTTAGCGCAGCTGCGCTACACCGTCTCCCAGCTCCGGAAGGCCGACCGGGCGGCAGGCCACGGCCGACTCGACCGACCGGCCGACAGGCCAACTCGACCGACCGGCCAATACGACCGACTCCGAGCCGACCCGGTCCGAGCCGGACCGGGCCCTCCAAGCCGACGCCTTCTTCCTCCTGGTCACCGGTCGGACCCTGGCCGGGGATGGCTCGACCGTGGTGGACGACGACGACCCCGGGCCACCCGATGAGCACATCTCCCGGCAGCTGGACACCGTCTCGGGGGTGTTCGATCGACCGATCACCGCCGCCCGGGGGACGCCACCCCCTGCATTCGGGAAGCACAGAACCGGGAAAGACGGAACCGGAAGCACCGCACCCCGACTACCGGTCGGCCCCGACGGGGTACCTACCGGCCCCGAACGGGACGTCATCGATCGTCCCCCGACCTGTTCACTGGTGGTGCGGGTCGACCTCGATGCCCTCTTGCGGGGACAGGTCGAAGCCGGCGAAGCGTGTGAGATCGACAACCAGGGGCCGATCCCGGTGGCCATGGCCCGTGACCTGGCCAGTGACTCCTACCTGCGGCTGGTGTTCCACCGGTCCGGGGACATCCGCGCTGTCTCCCACTTCGGGCGCACCATCAACGCCCGGCTCCGCACCGCCCTGGCCCATCGGGACCGGCACTGCGTGGTTCCTGGATGCGGGGTGCCCTATGGGCTGGAGATCGACCACGTGATCCCCTTCGCCCAAGGCGGCCCGACGGCCCTCGCCAATCTTGCCCTCTTGTGCCATCACCACCACTACCTGAAGACCTACGAGGGGTGGACCCTGGAGCGGACCGGGATCGGGGATGACGGATCGCCCACCTGGGCCTTCACCCCGATGCCCGAGTTCGGCCAGGAACCGGATCTGGGACTCGACCGACTGCACGAGCGAATGCCTAGAACCTAGGGAGCAAGGCTGCGGGCGTCGAAGTCGGGTGCCGCTAGGGGCGGGCGCCTGACCCGGGCCGAGATGATCGCGACCACTTGAGCGAACGCCGCCGGCCATCGGTGCCCGCCAGCTGGCCAGCGGCGGCAGTCAGGACAGGCTGAGCATGAGGGCATTGGTCGAGTCTCCGATTGCCGGCAACCTGACGCTCTCGTGACCCCTGTCTTTGACCAAGCACCGACACTCCGCGGTCAGCCGGCCGGGTGGTACGCCGTTGCCTCGCGGCCCACCACTGCGACCAGGTTGCCGAGGGCGATGTTGATGTCGACGAGATGGAGGCCCCACGTCGGCAGCGGGCTCGGATGGAGCACGGGCGCACCGCCGACCGCGGTGATGTCGAGGAAGCTCGCTCCGCCGGCTGTCGAACAGTGAGCGGTATAGGCGCCGGGTGCCGACACGAAGGGGGTCGACACTTTCGGCACGGTGAAGTGGAGCAGGCTGATGCCGGCAGCAATTGTCGCACCGGGATCGAAGGGCTTGTCGGGCAGTATCGGATCGAGGGTGCCGGTGCCCCCGCTCAGGGCAGCGGGATTGGTACACAGGATCTGGAGCCCCGGTACCGACGTCCGGCCGAATACCGAATCGGATGGGGGAGTGGAGTCGAATGTCGAGTAGGCGATAACGCAACCGGTCTGTGAAGCCGATCGACAAGCAGGTATGTGATGGAAGTCGCCGCCGATTCCCTTGCCTTTCCGGACGGTCACGTTCCCACCGAGCAGAATGGCAGATACCAGGTGCCGTCGGACGTTGGCCGACGGATCGATCTGGGAGGAGATCAGTTGGCGGAGCAGGAACGAGCCCTGGGAGTGCCCGATCAGGACGACTCCTCGACCGTGGTTGTATTCGTGCAGGTAGGTCCTCCAGGCGTGGAGGACGTCCCCATAGGCGAGGGCTTCTTCTGCCGGCGTGGCGGCACCATTGATGTTCGACAGCGTGAGCTGGCGATACATCGGGGCGTAGACCTTGCACACACGTGAGAACATCGCCGCTTGGAAACGGGCGATCGAGATCTCCTGCGGATCCACCGTGAGGTCAGCATTCGGGGTCTTCTGGTCGCTCACGGTTGGGTAGACGTAGAAGCAGTCAATCGACGGATGTGCGGCCGGCGTCGATTTGATGACTCCGAGGTCTCCGTGGGCGAACGACACCCGGGTCGTGGCGAGGTTGGGCGCGCACGGATCGGCGGCCTGGCCGGGGCGGCACAGCCACACAGTTGAAGGCCACGCCGGGGGCGAACTGGTCGACGTAGTGGTCGCGGCCCCGGCATTACTGGCCACCGGGATCCCGGCACCCAACAGGACGGCGATGGCGATGACGACGAGCCGGAGGTTGCCCACGGGCGCACCATATCTCCCAGGGATCGATCCGACGGTGAAGAGGTGAGTCGGGACCGGACTCAATGGGCGAATCCCGTAGGATTCGCCCATGTCCAGCCCCCTCACCACCCTTGTCGTCGAGCGGTCGGACGGTGTGGTCACAGTCACCATGAACCGCCCCGAACGCAAGAATGCCGCCAATGGAACAATGTGGCACGAGTTGTTGGACGTCTTCGAGGACGTGGCCGGCGACCGGGACGACCGGGTGATGGTCCTCACCGGGGCAGGCGGGTCCTTCTGTTCCGGAGCCGACCTCTCGGATCCCTCGAACGTGGCCGGCCGCCCCGGCGACCCGTTTCTGTTGCAGATGCGGGCACTCGGTGACGTAGCCCTGCGACTCCACCGGTTCCCCAAACCGACGATCGCCAAGGTCGGTGGTGTCGCCGCCGGCGCCGGGATGTCACTCGCCATCGGTTGTGACCTGGTGGTCGCATCCGAATCGGCCCGTTTCTCGCAGATATTCGCCAAGCGTGGACTGTCGGTCGACTTCGGGGCCTCGTGGCTTCTTCCCCGGCTTATCGGGCTCCACCGGGCGAAGGAACTGGCGTTCTTCGCCGACATTCTGAGCTCGGCCGAGGCAGCCGATTTCGGTCTGGTCAATCGCGTCGTGCCTGACGACGAACTCGACGAGTTCGTCGACGGGTGGGCCCGAAGGCTGGCCGAGGGACCCCCGATCGCCCTGTCGCTGACCAAAGGAATGCTCAACAACTCGCTGCAGGTCTCGATGGAGCAGGCGCTGGAAGATGAGGCTCGCTCGCAGGCGGTCAACTTCGCCTCCCGTGACACCCGTGAGGCACTGAAGGCGTTCGCCGAAAAGCGGCCGCCCATCTTCGAAGGGCGCTAGTCACCGAGGCGCCATCGACCGCTACCGTCCACGTGAGCGGCCCGGCACGATACGCCCGGAGTATGTGGGTGACGACCGTGCACCCGAAGCCATGGATCCGGGCGGTGTCGCATCCGGATCGTACGGTGCTGACAGTGCCTCGAGGGCCATCGGCACCAACTTGCGGACCCCTGGTCCGAGGAACACCAGGCCCTCCCGAGCCCCTCCCCGCCATTGGGAGCCACCGTGATCGCCAGCATTCCCTCCGCCGTCCTCCTCGGTGTCGACGGCCGTCCCGTGTCCGTCGAGGTCCACGTCTCCAACGGCCTTCCCGGGATGACCATGGTCGGCCTTCCCGACGCTGCCGTGCGCGAATCGCGAGACCGCGTCCGAGCCGCCCTGGTGTCGAGCGGCCTTCCGTGGCCCCGCCGGAGGATCACTGTCAACCTGGCGCCATCTGGCATGAAAAAAGCGGGCGCCGGCCTCGATCTCCCGATCGCGGTGGGCGTCCTGGTCGCGTCGGGTGTTCTGGAGGCCAGGTGCGTCGCCGGACTCGCGTTCGTGGGCGAACTCGGGCTCGACGGTTCGGTCCGGGGCGTCCCCGGGGCGCTCGTGTTGGCCGATGCCCTCCTCGACCATCGGCTGGTGGTCGCCGATGCCAGTTTGGGGGAGGCGAGGCTGGCAGGTGGGGTATGTCTGTCCGCCCCGACGTTGACCGAATTGGTGGCTCGCTGTTCCGGGCTGCGCCCATGGACTGATCCGCCGTCAGCAACAGCTGCGTCAATCGAGCATTGTGACGACTCGGCGGTCGAGGCGGATGCCCCCGAAGGCGATCTGTCCGATGTCCTCGGCCAGCCTGTGGCCCGCCGAGCTCTCGAGGCGGCCGCGGCCGGCGGCCATCACCTGCTTCTCGTCGGGCCGCCGGGAGCGGGCAAGACCCTGCTGGCTAATCGCGTGGCGGGTCTCTTGCCCGACCTCGACCCTGCCACGGCCCGCGACGTGACCCGGATCCAATCGGCCGCGGGGGAACCCCGGCCCGGTGGTGGGCTGGTGACCCGCCCGCCTTTCCGTTCGCCTCATCATGGGGTTTCTGCCGTCGCCCTGATCGGAGGCGGGAGTGCAGCCATGCGACCAGGAGAGATCGGGCTTGCACATGGGGGCGTTCTGTTCCTCGACGAACTCGGTGAGTTCCCCACTGCCGTCCTCGACGCACTGCGCCAACCCCTGGAGGACGGCGTAGTCCGGGTCAGCCGGTCCCGTGGTTCGATCACCTACCCGGCCCGGTTCCTGTTGGTTGGGGCGATGAACCCGTGCCCGTGCGGCGAAGCCGGAGTTCCCGGGAGCTGTCGTTGTCCGCCAGCGGCACGGGCCCGATACGCCCGGCGTCTCTCGGGGCCGCTGCTCGACCGTTTCGACCTGGCGGTACGCGTCGACCCGCCGGACCCGGCCGACCTGGTCAGCCGACGGCGGGGTGAGTGTTCGTCCACGGTGGCCGACCGGGTCCTCGCCGCCCGGGAGCGTGCGGCACTCCGTGGCGTGGCCGTCAACGCGGCGATCCCAGCCAAGGATCTCGATGAGGAAGCGCCGCTCGACAACGCCGCTCGTGAGCTCCTCGAGAGACGGCTGCGATCTGGGGCACTCAGTGCCCGCGGCCTGCATCGGGTGCACCGTCTGGCTCGGACCCTCGCCGACCTGGACGGAGATGGGCCGGTCCTCGCCGTGCCCCACGTGTCCGAGGCCCTGTTTCTGCGCGGCGGTCGTGCCCTCCTCCTCGGGGACGGTCCGAGATGAGCGAAGGGGAGCCAGATGAGATTGCCTGTGCCTCTGCTTTGCTGGATCTGCCGGGAATGACCCCGGTCCGACTGGCCCGTCTCCTCGACGGGCTCGGCCCCGTGTTGGCGTGGAGCGCAGTCCGGTCCGGAGCCCATCCGGGCGATCCCGGACGACGCTTCGTAGCCGCCGCCCGCAACGTCGATCCGTCGAGCGCGGCCCGCCGCTATGCCGAAGCCGGGGTGAAGGTGTTGCTGCCCAGCCGGTCCGGATACCCGGCGGCACTTGTCGGCGACCCGGGGGCACCGGCGGTTCTGTGCGCCTCGGGGGACACCTCGGTACTCGAGGCACGGCCGTCGGTGGCCATCGTTGGCACCCGATCGGCCACGCCGTATGGCACCAAGGTCGCATCTGAACTGGGACGACGGCTAGCGGAGTCCGGGGTGGTGGTCGTGTCGGGGCTGGCACGGGGGATCGACGCTGCCGCCCACGCCGGTGCACTGGCGGCCGGATCCGGGGCGGCACCCCCGGTCGCCGTGGTCGGGACGGGGCTCGACGTCGTCTACCCGAAGGAGAACCGTGCCCTCTGGGCGCGGGTGGCCGAGATGGGCGCCGTACTGTCCGAGGCGGCCCTGGGGACCGTCGCCCGCCCGCGGGTTTTCCCGGCGCGGAACCGGATCATCGCCGCCCTGTCTGACGTGGTCGTGGTTGTGGAGAGCCACTGGGCCGGAGGCTCTCTGTACACGGCGGAAGCTGCCGCCCGTCGGTCGATTCCGGTGTGCGCGGTCCCCGGGTCGGTTCACAGTCGGGCGTCAGCGGGCACCAACCAGCTATTGGTCGACGGCTGCACGCCGGTACGTGACGCTGACGACGTACTGGCCGCTGTGAACCTTGTCCGTCAGGGTCGGGGGATGGCCGGACCGATGACTCCCGGCAGTGGCCGGGGAGGTGGTGGCGAGGTGGAGGCCGGACCCGACGATCGGGTGCAGCGTTCGGTGTGGCAGGCGGTCGACGACACACCAACGGCGGTGGCGACGGTCCTCCTGCGGACCGATCTGTCGTTGTCTGCGCTCACAGCCGCCGGGGACGAATTGGTGGAGCAGGGATTTCTGATCGCCGGTGCGGGGTGGTGGTCCCGGGCGTGAGTCGACCAGGGGTCGCACAGTCAAGCCGTCGGGAACGTCACCTGCTGCCAACCGACGGTCGAGTTCGAGACGGCACCCGGTGTGGGCGTTCCCGAGACGCTCGGCGCGATGCACGAGCCCTGGCCGGTCTGGGCCCCGTACCAGGCGCCGGACCTGGGCGACCACCACACGATCCAGCAGGTCCCGTCGGTCGACCGGTCGGCCAGCGTCACCGACGAGCCATCCGATTGCGGGGTCACGCTGATGGTGGAGGGGTTGGAGGAATCGGCCGACGTGTAGGTGACCGAAGGATTGGCAGACTGTAACGCCGCCGCATCGACGGAGCCCTGTCCACCGGGGTCGGTTTGTTGGAGCGTGGACACACTTTGGGAGAGGTTCTGTTGCGCTTGGACGTCGTCGGCCTGGGCCACGGACTGGGATGGTGTCGCCGAAGTCCCCGAACCCGATACTCCGGTCGCCTTGAGCACGATGAGCACCAGCAACGCGGTGACGAAGAGGCTGATCACGGTGACCAGCATGGAGAGACCTCGGTCGTCCGTTCCCGCCTCCATCACATGGGACGGTGCTTTCCCGTCGTCCACGTGTTGCTCCTCTCCCTCGAGCCGGTCGCTCCGTCGCCGGTGGGGCGGGGATCGGCACGGCTTCCACCTCCGGCACTCGCCGGGATCCGGTGCCCGAACGCTACTGTGCGCACTATGGCGGAACGCGCATCCGGACCTGCCCGCCTGGGTGGGATCGGTGTGTGGTTGCGGCCCCCGTCGGGCGATGCGGATACCTCTGACCTCCTGCACCGGGCTGTCGTAGTGGCCGACGCCGTCGGGCGGGCCGGACTCGGATCGCTGTGGGTCTCGGAGTCCACCGGCTCCTCGGGTGTGAAGGCACCATACGAGGCGTACTCGTTGCTCGGGGCGATCGCCGTGCACCCCGGTACGATCCATCTCGGGGCGGTGGCGGACGGTGACGAGCGGCGGCCGCCCTCGATCCTGGCCAAGATCGTCACCGGGATCGACGTGATCTCCCACGGGCGGGGCGTCTTGTCCCTCGACGGGGACTGCGCCAGCGGGCCTGATAGCGAGCGCCTGTTCGAGGCCCTGACAGTCTGTCGGTCGGTGCTCGAGGACGACCTACCCACCTATTCCGGTCGTATCTACTCGATTGACGCCGCCGTCAATCGCCCCGCAACGGTCCAGGCCGGCGGAGTTCCTGTGGTCGTCTTTCTCCACGGGACCGGACCTGCCCGTGCGCCACTACTGGAGACCGCGGTGCGCCTGGCCGACGCGGTAGTCGTGGACGGCGGATCCGACGGCGTGCGTGAAGCATGTCGAGAAGTTGAGTCGCAGACCGCCGAGGCCGCCGAGGCCACCGCAGCCGGCCGTGCGGTCGAGGTCCTCGGACGGATCGACGACTCCACCGAAGAGGCGCCGACCGCCGACCGGATTGCCCGACTCCGATCAGCCGGGGCGACCGGGTGCCTGGTGGAGATCCCTTATCCGTGGCCTTCGGAATCGCTCGCCGAGTTGCGTTCCGCCTGGTGACCGGCGTCGTTGGTCCCTGCGGTCAGTCGTCGGCGGACTGCATCACCACGTTGTCGGTCTTCACCGTGTACTTCACCCGCACTTCGCCGGGCTGGCGCATGGGATAGGTATCGAGGCCCATGTACTTCTTGGCCAGGGAGTCGATGTGGGCATCGGCGCCTTTTTCGGTACCTTCGGCAACCCCACGGACGACGACCACGTTGAACGGGTCGTCCGGGTCCACCACCGACACGGCGACGTGGGGATTGGTTTCCAGGTTGGACTGCTTCACCCGGCCCTTCGCCGTGTTGAAGACCAGGTTGTCGCCGTCGATGTCGATCCACACCGGGGTCACCTGGGGGTGTCCATCGGTGTCGACTGTCGCCACATTGGCCAGTACGGGCCGCGCGATGAGCGTCTTCGCCTTGTTGGATAGCTTGGTGGTCAAGGGGCTTCCTCCTGGTGTGGTGGCGGTCGTCGGACACGTCGACCGGTTGTCGTTCGCTGCGGCCTCGATCGTACGGCGACAGTGGTCGGGTCGGTACGGCTCTGCAATAGCGGTCTGATCCGCACCCAACATGGTGCCCGGCTGGCCCTGTCCTGTCCTGTCCTGGTCCTGTCCTGTCCTGTCCTGTCCTGGCCCGTTCCACCCGCCCCGTTCCGCCCGCCCCGTTCCGCACGGCCCGTTCTGCCCGCCCCGGCCGGTCCGGCCCAGCCCATTCTGCCCCGGCCATCGTGCCCGGGCCCTCGTGCCCAGCCCGTCCGGTGTTGGCTTTCTCGCTGGTACGGTGCGGCCATGTTGATCGGTGCACATGTCCGAGCGGGGAAAGGACTGGTACCGGCCCTCCAGCACGGGGAGGACATCGGCGCCGACGCCGTACAGATCTTCACTCAGAGCCCCCGGATGTGGAAGCCGTCGCAATACAGCGACGAGGTGCTCGCCGGATACCGGGTGGCACAGACCGAGCACCCGTCGGTGAAGACGACCTTCTGCCACGCCACCTACCTGATCAATCTGGCCACCCCCGATCCAGAACTCGCATCGAAGTCACGGGCGTGCCTCACCGCCAACCTGGCTACCGCGGACGGGATGGGGGCCGACGGCCTCGTGCTCCACATCGGAAGCCACCGGGGGAGCGGGTTCGACACCGCTCTGCCGGCCGTCGCCGAGGCCCTGGTGGGCTCGCTCGACGAGGTCGACAGCGACGTCAGCGGCTGCCCGATCCTGCTCGAGAATGCCGCTGGGGCCGGAGACACCGTCGGTCGTTCGTTCGAGGAACTGGCGGCCGTCATCGATGCGACGGGGGGAGACGAACGCCTCGGTGTCTGCCTGGACACCCAGCATCTGTGGGCGTCGGGAATCCCCTTCACAACGGTGGAGGAGGCCGATACCCTGGTCGACCTCATCGACGGGACGGTCGGACTGTCCCGGCTCCGATGCATTCACCTGAACGACTCCAAAGTCGATTTCGGCGCCAACCGGGACCGCCACGAAAACATCGGGGATGGCACCATCGGCGCAGGCGGGCTTGCCGCCCTGATCGGGCACCCGGCCCTTCAGGATGTGCCCGCCATACTCGAGGTCCCTGGCGAGGGCGACGGCCCCCGCTCCGAGGACGTCACCGCTGCCCGCGGCGTGCTCGAGGCCGGGCTGGCCCTGCGGGTCTAGGGACACCGGCGCACGCCGTAGTCTGTCCGGCGTGAGCGCCACTCCCTCCGTGCATGAGCAGGCCGCCTTGCGCCTCGGCGGCCTCGATCTGCGGTACACGCCGGTGCGCAGGGCACTGGTGACCACGCTGGCGGCCGCCGGTCGACCGCTGTCGGTCCCGGAGATCCTGGAGGTGAACCAGGCACTCCCGCAGTCGAGCGCGTATCGAACCGTGACCGCCTTGATCGAAGCAGGTGTTGTGCGGCGGATTTCCGGTACCGACGATCACGGCCGGTTCGAGCTGGCCGAGGACTTGGCGGGTCACCACCACCACCTCGCCTGCGCCGGCTGCGGCACGGTGAGGGACGTCGTCCCGTCCAGTCGCCTCGAGCGGGCGATGGACGAAGCGGCACGGGCGCTCGCCGAGGAACAGGGCTACGAGGTCATCGGCCACCAGTTCGACCTGGTGGGGACCTGCCCTGCGTGCCAGGAAGCCGCCGCGGCTTCTACGATGCCGTCCGCCCGCCGGCGTACGACCGCGACAAGGAGATCAGCATGAGCCAGGAGACCCGGACCGAAACGGACAGCATGGGGGCGATCGACGTCCCCGCCGATCGGTACTGGGGCGCCCAGACGGCCCGGTCACTCCATCATTTCCCGATCGGGAACGACACCATGCCGATCCCCCTGATCCGGGCCATCGGGATCCTGAAGGAGGCCTCGGCCCAGGTCAACGCCGACCTCGGCAAGATGTCCCCCGAAAAATCCGCCCTCATCGTTACCGCGGCGCGTGAAGTGGCCGAGGGGAAGTTGGACGATCAGTTCCCGCTCAGTGTGTGGCAGACCGGAAGTGGGACGCAATCGAATATGAATGCCAACGAGGTCATCTCCAACCGGGCCATCGAGCTGGCCGGTGGAGTCATGGGGTCGAAGGAGCCGGTCCATCCCAACGACGACGTGAACATGTCCCAGTCGTCCAACGACACCTTCCCGACGGCGATGCACATCGCCGCCGTCGAGCAGATCACCCACCGTCTCGTGCCGGCGATCCGCCACCTGCGTGACGCCCTGGAGGCCAAGTCCGAGGCCTTCGCCTCCATCACCAAAATCGGGCGCACCCACCTGATGGACGCCGTCCCGCTCACACTCGGCCAGGAATTCTCGGGCTACGTGGCCCAACTGGACGCGGACATCGGGCGGATCGAGTCCACGCTCGATGATCTCTACGAACTCGCCGCCGGAGGGACGGCGGTGGGGACGGGACTCAATACCCATGCTGAGTTCGGCGTCCGGGTGGCGGGGGCCATCTCTGAGCTCACCGGGCTGCCGTTCGTGACCGCACCCAACAAGTTCGCGGCACTGGCCGCTCACGACGCCCTGGTGATGACCAGCGGGGCGCTACGCACTCTGGCCGTCTCGCTCATCAAGATCGCCGACGACATCCGCTGGCTCGGATCGGGTCCCCGCAGCGGGCTCGGCGAGCTCCAACTTCCCGAGAACGAGCCCGGCTCGTCGATCATGCCGGGCAAGGTCAATCCCACCCAGTGCGAGGCCATGATCATGGTCTGCGTCCAGGTCTTCGGGAACGACACCGCCGTGGCCATGGCCGGTTCGCGAGGGAACCTCGAACTGAACGTGTGCAAGCCGGTGATCATCTTCAACGTCCTGCACTCAGTGGAGCTGTTGGCCGACGCGTCCGCCACCTTCACCCGGTTCTGCGTCGAGGGCCTCGAACCGAGCGAGCCGCGGATCCGCCAACACCTCCAGAATTCACTGATGCTGGTGACCGCCCTCAACCCGATCATCGGCTACGACAATGCCGCCAAGGTGGCGAAGAAGGCCCACCACGAGGGGATCACGCTGCGGGAGTCTGCTGTCGAGCTCGGGCTCCTGACCGGCGAAGAGTTCGACGAAGCGGTACGGCCGGAGTCGATGACCCACCCCTGAGCGGTCGATGGCCGCCCGGGTGACGCCGGCAGCGCGGCGCCTAACGACTTCCGGCTGCGCCGAGTCGGTGTTTCGTGGCACGGTGTGATCTGACAGAGTGTCAGAAACCACGGCACCGGTGCCGGCGCCGGACCGACGAAGGAGTGACATGACGACGATTCCCGCCGACGTGAACATCGGCCTCACCGACGGCACGTTCTACGGAGGCGACCCGTTCCCGGCGTTCGCCTGGATGCGCAAGGAAGCCCCCGCATACTTCGACGAGAGGGCCGGCGTGTGGGGGATCACCCGCTACGCCGACATCAAGACGATCTCGAAGGACCCCGCCACATTCTCCAATGCCGGCGGGATCCGCCCCGACAGTGACGCCCTGCCGATGATGATCGACACCGACGCCCCCGAGCACTTCCGCCGGCGCCGGCTGGTGAGCGAGGGATTCACGCCGCGTCGAATCCGTGAGAGCGAGGAGGGAATCCGCTCCATCTGCGATTCCATTATCGACCGGGTGTGTGAGCAGGGGAGTGCCGACTTCGTCAAGGACATCGCCGCACCGCTGCCCATGATCGTGATCGGGAACATGCTGGGCGTCGCGCCCGAGGACCGAGACGACCTGCTCCGGTGGTCGGACGACATGTTGAAGGCACTCGGCTCCCCCGATCCCACGGCCATGGAGCAGGCCTCCCTGGCCGCCATCGAGTATGCCGGTTACATCACCGCGGTGGCCGAGCAGCGCCGGCGGGACAACCAGACCGATGACCTGATCGGTACTCTGGTCCACGCCGAGATCGAGGGCGATCGGCTCGACGAGTCATCCCTCATCTACGAGTCCCTGCTGATCCTGATCGGGGGGACGAGACCACCCGCCACGTCATCAGCGGCGGTATGTACGAGTTGCTCACCCATCCCGACCAGTTCGCCCAGCTGGCCGCCGACCGGGACAAACTTCCACTCGCCGTCGAGGAGATGCTCCGCTGGGTGACCCCGATCAAGAACATGGCCCGCACCATGACCGCGAGATGTCGAAATGCACGGCCAGACCATGGCCAAGGGCCAGAAGCTACTGCTCCTCTACCCGTCGGCCAACCGGGACGAGACGGTGTTCGACGACCCCGAGACCTTCGACATCGGGCGCACCCCCAATGACCACATGGCATTTGGATTCGGTGCCCACTTCTGCCTGGGCAACCGGCTGGCCCGCATGGAGCTGGCGGTCATGTTCGACCGGCTCCTTGACCGGCTTCCCGACATCGCCCTCGCCTCCGACGGGGAACCACCGAAGCGAGCCGCCAACTTCGTCTCCGGCTACGAGACCATGCCGGTGACGTTCACACCCTCGGCGCCGATCGGTGCCGGAGCCTGATGACCCGCCCCGACCCGTTGGACGAGGCGGCCCTTTCTGCGGCCCTGTCCGGCCCGGACGCTCCGGCGTGGGAGTTGGTCGGCGGTCGACTGGTGAAGGTGGTCACATGTCCGAGCTTTCCGGCGGCACTGGACTTCGTGATGGAGGTCGGGCGGCTGGCTGAGGAGGTCGACCACCACCCGGACATCGACATCCGGTGGCGGACGGTCACCCTGGCACTGATCACCCACGACGCGGACGGGTTGACCGAACTGGACATCGCATTGGCCCGGGCGATCGACTCCCTACCCGTCTGACTGGCATCCCCGTCGACCCGTCTACCCGTCTACCCCTCGGGCTCGCTGGCCCGTAGACCCGTAGACCCGTAGACCCGTAGACCCCTCGGGCTCGCTGACACATTCGACCCACCCTCAGCGTCAACCGGTCTGGACGACCGAGGACGGGATCCCCGTGGGGACCCCGTCCTCGTGAACGTGCCATTGGGCGCAGGCTCAGCAGCCCCTGTCATGGGCGCAGGCTCAGCAGCCCCCGGAGGCTCAGCAGCCCCTGTCATTGGCGACGGCTCAGCAGCCTCTGCCAGGGTCGGTCGGCGGCTCAGTAGCCTCCGGCGCACCCGCCCTGGTCGGGAGCGGCATTGGGGTTGCCGTAGTAGTGGGTGGCGAACGCCACGGCCACCCGGATCTGCTGGAGCGGTGTGGCGTAGGCGGCGTTGCCCGGGAACCCGAAGGTGTTGAACGCGTCCCAGTTGGACCGGCTCATGCCGAGCCCGCCGGCGAAGACCGGCCCATCGACATGCCAGTTGCCGCCTTCCTCGCAGACATTGACGCGAGTCCAGGCGACGATCTGGGCCGAGGTGAGTCCGTAGTCCTCCGACGTCACGCCGCTGAAAGCGGGAATGATGGACAAGAGGGATGCATTCCCGAGCGAGCCGAAGTAGCCGACGTCACCGAAGCTGAAGACCCCGCCGTCCGCGGCCACTTCGAGGTAGCCACCCGAGGTGGAGGAGGTACCCACGATGGGCTTGTTCAGCGGCAGGCCGGAGAGGGTGCCCTCGAAGGTGGCCCCGCCGAAGGAGTAGGTGCTCCCATCGCTCGAGACGACCCGGTAGCCGCCATTGGCCGAGGCGATCCCGATGGCCGGCGCCTGGACCGGGGCGGTTCCGTAGAACTGGGCCCCACCGAAGGCGTAGACGCCCCCGTTGGCCGCGAGCTCCCAGTAGCCGTTGCCGCTCGAGTTCGGGGCCAGGCCCACGATCGGGCTGGAATCCGACATCCCGATGGCAGAGCCGTGGTAGGTGGCGTCACCAAATGCGAATACGCCACCGTCGGAACCGACCAGCCAATAGCCGCCGCCGTCCGGAGTCGGGGCCAGGCCCACGATCGGGGCGTGCAGTGCGGCGCCGGACATCGCCCCGTGGTAGCTGGCGTCGCCGAAGGCGAATACACCACCATCGGCCGCCACCTCCCAGTAGCCCCGGCCGTCAGCCGTGGCCTCGAGCCCGACGATCGGGCTGTTCAGGTGGAGACTCCCTACCGATCCGTAGTAGCCGGCGTCACCGAAGGAGAATACGCCACCGTCGCCGCCCACCAGCCAGTAGCCGCGACCGTTGGGGGTGGCGGCCCCCGACACTATGGGGGCGTTGAGTACGAGTCCGGCGCCGGTAGGCGGCACGTTGGTGGCCGCGGTGGCGCTCACCGGCGAGCCGATCAGCGACGCCGACAGGGCGGCCGTTGCCGCGACGGTGGCGACGGTGGCCAAGCCGGCGCCGACGCGGCCGGCGACCCGGGCTGCTCGGGCTTTTCGTCGCTTCACGGCGTGGGTCGTGTGCGGTTGAAGGCGACGAGCTGGGAGTTCGGTCTGGGGTATGGGCAGATACAGAGGAATTAGGGATTGCGGAATGCAAGGTGGGTGACCTTTCCTTGGTCGGCCAGAGCCACGTCGGATGACGGAGACGCTCTGACTCTCTTCTGGTTGGGTGGACCCCACGTCTGTGCATTCACGCCCCAGCCGGGCACCGGGAAGGGTGGGCCGGCCTGGCTCCGAGAGCCGGGTGTGCTAGCGGGTGTTCATGTCCGTAGTCGGCTAAATGTCGTTACGTGCCACTTTCCTCGGTGGTGCGATCTGGGAGCGGGTCGGTTGCGCTAATCGGCGGTTCGGATGCGACCACTGGTGTCGCCGTTACCGGACCCTACGGCCCTGCTCGGGAGCCAGCAGTGTAGCTGGCTGATCCTTACAGTCGGCAATTTTCCGCCCCGACCTGAGCCAATTTCGGTGGATAAGCTGTGGATAACCCACTTCTGTCGGCAACCCGCACTTCGATCCGCGACTTGGGCAGGTTAGCGGTTGAACGTTGCATGCGGGCAGCGGGTCATAGTGGGAGGGTCGACAAGCTGTGACCCGCCGACTCCAGCGCCGGGAACGCAACGTCCAGGTCTGCGCCCTTCACCAGGACCAGGTCGGTGTCGAAGGTGGAGACCACGAAGACGCCGACGTCGGCCTCGGCCAGGGGCACGGTGACCGAGGCCACCACTCCGACCAGGTCAAAGGCCAACGGACCGACGATGCGCAGCGCCCGCCACCCGTGCTCCACCTGTGCCCCTTCCGGCTCATGGCCCGCCACGCACACCACTGACAGCTCACCCGGCGTCCGAGTGACCGAGTGGATCGGAGCTCCGGGAGGTGCAGATGGCCACGCTGCGTCGGGATCGAGCCGGCAGACCGACAGCGCCCAGGGCTCCAACACCAGGTCCAATTCGGGCACGGGCCAGTCAGCCGACGGGCAGGTCCCAGAGTGGGAACCATCGGTCCAGGTCGGTCTCGACCGTGAGGTCGTCGGCGACCAGGCTGCGGATCCGGAACTCCTCCTCGGTCGACCGCTGCTCGTGGCCGGTCGGGGCGAACGGATAGAACGTGCCCCGCTTGAACAGGTAGACCAGGTACGACGACGACGGGACCACCGAGCCGGACCCGACGGATGCCCCCTCGCGGACCACGTCGCTGCCTGTGTCGGCCGTGGAGTCGGCGACCAGCTGGGCGAGGCCGAAGACCGAGCACAGGAGCTGTGGGCCCCACCCGGCATCGCTCAGTGACGAGTTGATCAGGTGGACCTGGGTGACCAGTGACTCGATGTCGGGGTTCTCGACGACCAGCCAGGTGTAACCGAAGCTGTCCTCGGACCGTTTGAGGCCCGACCCGCCGTCCATCGAAAGCAGTTTGACGACTTCGGACTCCATCTCGGTGAAGGCCTGACCGGTGGGCGGCTTGAAGCAGACACCGGCATGACCGGAGCACGCCATGCCGGCCGCGCTCTGCAAGGTGATTGAAGCCGACGGCAGGGCGAACAGAGCGTCGAGATTGGATTGGACCGGCTTCGTGCGGCCGAGGATCGTGTCGAACAGGCCCATCAGTCGGCTTCCAAGCCCATCAGTCGGCTTCGACCGGACAGTCGGCTTCGACCGGATGCGGGTGGGTCACGAGGGCCGGCCCATCTCCGCCTCGAGGGCGGCCAGCTGGGCCAGGCGCTGGTCGAGGGAGGGATGGGTGGAGAAGATCGTCGAGATGCTCACACCCTTCTTGGCGATGGCCGGGGTGAAGTAGAAGGCGTTGAAGGTCTCGGTGGAGCGGAGGTCCCGGGAGGGGATCCGGGCGATATCCCCGGTCACCTTGACCAGTGCCGATGCCAGGGCCGACGGCTGACCGGTCAGGATGGCGCCCGACCGGTCGGCGGCCAGCTCGCGGTAGCGGGACAGGGCCATGGTCAAGAGGAAGCTGATGGCGTACACGACGACGGAGACCACCAGGACGGCCATCTCGATGAGAACGGCCTGATCGGCGCCCTGGTTGTTGTTTCCGCCGCCGCGGTTGCCGCCGCCCATCCCACCGAATCCGCCCATCATCCCGGTCCACAGCATCATTCGGGTGACCAGGCCGGCCGCCATGCCCAGGAAACTGGCGATGGTCATGACGGCCACGTCGCGGTGGGCGACATGGGACAGCTCGTGGGCCAGGACCGCCTCGAGTTCGGACTCGTCGAGCCGGCGCATCAGGCCGGATGTGGCGCACACCACGGCGTTGTTGGGACTCCGGCCGGTGGCGAAGGCATTGGGCACGTCGGTGTGCGCCACCGCCACCCTCGGCTTCTTCATGTCGGCCATGGCGCAGAGCCGGTCGATGGCGCCGTGGAGCTCGGGTGCCTGCTCGGGGGTGACGATGCGCCCACCCATGCCGTACAGGGCGATCTTGTCGGAAAACCAGTACTGGGAGAACAACAGGGCCCCGGCGATCACCAGCACCAGGACGTAGGAGATACCCACGGCGATGAGCAGACCGACGACGAGTGCGTACAACAGGACCAGCAACAGCCCGGTGGTGAACATGCGCAGGCTGAGCCCGCGGTCGTTGGGGATGTTTCGGGCGGTACTCACTGCAGAATCCTCGGGGTCATCCGATACCGATCAGTGCTTGTCCCCGCCGGGCTCGGCCAGAAGGGCCTTGGTCTCGGCCAGGGTGGCGTCGTCGAACGGCACCACGAGATCCGAGCTCATGAACGAATCGGGAGCCAGGGGGAGGCCGACACGACGCACTTCGGCGATGACCGCCGCCAGGGATCTGGCGAACGCGGCCTCGTCGTCACCCTCCACGGCGGCGTTGAGACCCTTTTCGAGCTCGGTGAGGTCGGCACAGTCGGCATCGGGGACGTCGAACTGTCCCTCTCCCAGAATCCGCACGATCATGCCGGAGCCTCCCCCTGCTCGGCGGGAGCCGACGTGGGCTCGGCCGCGCCCAGCTGGGCCGGAGCCGGCGCGGCCTCCGCCGTGCCCAACTGGGCCGGGGCTGCGGTGCCGAGCTCGGCCTTGAGGGCGGCGAGGTCGTTGTCCACGGCGTTGGAGGTGGACACCTTGTCCAGCTGGGCCTGGATGTCGTCCACCGGATTGGCCAGGTCGGTGAGGGCCCCCGAGGAGAGCAGCTCGTCCATGGCGCCGGCCCGGGCCTGCATGCCGTCGATCTTGTCCTGGGCCCGTTGCACCGACATCCCGGCGTCGCCCATGGACTCGGAGATGCCCGACACGGCCTCACCGATCTTGGTCTGGGCCTCGGCCGCCGTGTAGGTGGCCTTCATGGTCTCCTTCTTGGTGCGGAAGGCGTCCACCTGTTGCTGGAGGTTCTGGGCCGTGGCGATCAGCTTCGTCTCCTGGTCCGCCACCTGCTGGTGCTGGGTCTGGAGGTCGGCCAGCTGCGGTGCCAGGGCGGCCCGGCGGGCCAGTGCCTCGCGGGCCAGGTCCTCGCGGTTCTGGGACAGGGCGTCCTTGGCCTGCTGCTGGAGCTTGTCGGCCTGGGACTGGAGCTGGGTGGCCTGGAGCTCGATGCGCTTCTTGGCAGTGGTGACGTCGGCCACGCTGCGGCGGACCTTCTGGAGGTTCTCCAGCAGCTTCTGGTACGAGAGGTCGAGCGACTCACGCGGGTCCTCTGCCTTGTCCAGGAGCTTGTTGGTCTTGGCCTGGAGAATTCCGGACATTCGCTTCATGACACCCATTGGCGGCGATCCTTCCTCATGCTCTTGGTGCAGTGTACGCGCCCCTGTCCCGATAGCGTGATCGGCGTGTCTTCCGCTCGTTGCCTCCTGACCATTCATGCCCACCCGGACGACGAAGCCTCCAAGGGGGCCGGAACCGTGGCCCGATATCACGCCGAGGGTGTGCGCACGGTGCTCGTGTGCTGCACCGGGGGGGAGGAGGGGGAGATCCTGAATCCGGCCCTCGACCGGCCCGAGGTGCACCGTGACCTGGCCGCCGTCCGCCGGAAGGAGCTCGACCACTCGGCCGGCATCATCGGCTACGACGAGGTGGTGATGCTCGGCTACCGCGATTCGGGCATGGCCGACTCCGAGACGAACAGCAATCCGGACTGCTTCGCCGCTGCCCCCCTCGAGGAGGCCACCGAGCGACTGGTGGCGATCGTCCGGAGGGAGAAGCCCCAGGTCATGGTCATCTACGGCGACGACCAGACCGGCTACCCCCATCCGGACCACCTACGGGTCCATGACGCCGGGCTGGCCGCTTTCCGGGCCGCCGGCGACGCCGACCAGTTTCCGGGTGCCGGACCTGCCCACCAGCCGACGAAGCTGTACTACTCGATCTTCGGCGCAGCCCGTTTCCGGGCCGTCCATGCCAAGTTCGAGGAACTGGGCCTGGAGTCGCCGTTCGACGAGGAATGGCGGGCGCGATGGGAGAAGATGCCGGATGAGGTGGCGACAACGATGGTCGACATCACCGGTCACACCAGTGTGCGGCGGGATGCCCTACTGGCCCACGCCACCCAGGTCGATCCCACGTCCAGGTTCTGGTTCGGGCTACCGCCCGAGGTGATGGACACGATTGAGCCCCACGACGACTACCGCCTCGCCTTCCTGGGTGCCCCTGACGGTACGGTGACCGCCCCCGAGGCCAGCGCCCCGGTGGAGACGGACCTGTTCGCCGACGTCCCGGTGCCTGCCGTCCCGTGATGCCGGACACCCCGGAGGAGTGGGTGGAGGCCGTGCGGGCCGTGTTCGACGGGCGCGACGGGCAGGACGGGCGCGACGGGCGCGACGGACAGGACGGGCTCAGCGGCCCGGGCACCCTGACCGGTTCCGTGCAGGTCGACGTGACCGGCGGCCCCGACGGGGACCTCTCCATGTACGCCGACTTCGACCGGGGTCATCTGTCGGGCGCCGGGGTCGGTCCGGCCGACGGCCCGGACGTGACCTTGTCGCTGACCGCGTCCGATGCCCGGGGCGTTCTGGCCGGAAGCCTGGACCCGAACGTCGCCTTCATGCAGGGCCGGATGAAGGTGACCGGAGAAATGGGTCTCGTGCTCGATCTCCTGGCGCTGGCGGCCACCGACGACTTCCGGGCCAGGCGCGAACAGGTCGCCGAGCTCAGCCCGAGGTAGTCGGGACCGGCACCCCGGCCGACGCCCCACCGCCGAGGAACGGCAGGTGGATCGCGCCGGCACTCTGCAGCAGGATCACCGCCACCGCTGCGGCGATCACCACGACCAACAGGGCCAACAGCACGGGGCGCGCACGCTCCCAGCCGGATCGGGCGGACCGCCGTTGTGCCCGTTCGGCCTGGCGTTGCGCCCGATCACCCCGTCCCGCCCGTCCCGCCGGGTCACCCTGATCCCCCCGAGCCCCCTGATCGTCCCGACCCCCCCGACTCGCCCGGTCACCCCGACCAGCCCGTCCCGCCCGGTCTCCCCGATCGCCCCGTCGGTAGTGGCGGGCGCGGCCCGCTGCCACCGTGGTCACGGTCGAGACCCCGGCCGGGCCCTGGTGGCTGACGGCGATCTCGCTGACACGGGCGGCGAGTTCATACGGATCGCCGCCCGATCGCAGGAACCGGTAGGTACCGGTCCGGGTCTGGATGCTGATCATGGCGCCGGCATCGGCGTGGGGTAGTTGACGACCGGCCAGGTCGGGGTTGGTCCGCAGTGAGGTGAAGGCGTCGTCGCCGGATGTCTCCGGCCGATCGGGGAGTTGGTGGGCGGGGTCGACCCACCATTCGGGGATGACCCCGCCTGCCCAGGGCTCGACGGCGTGGGCGACCACGGCATCCCAGGGCAGCAACCGGGCGTCCTGGCCCCTGGCTCGCACGACTCCGATCCCACGGTCGCCGAACGTGATCGACTCGACCTCCGTCGGATCGTGACCGTGGGGATCGAGGAGGAGGATCCTGGTGATGGTCAGCGGGCCGGGAGCGGGCGGCGCCGCCGACTGGATCGGCGGATCGGGTGCGGGTGCGCCGGGTGCAGGCGGCCCGGTCACGTACCCGGGTTCGCCCGCATCGCCTCGCGCAGCGACCGGTAGCCGATACAGCGTGGCACCCGTTGCCGCCACGGCGGCGGCCACTTCTTCGTCATCGAGCAACAGGGAGAGATCAGCCGCCCGTGCCGCCCAGTCGGTCGCGGCCGCCCGTAGCTCAGAAGTGTCGACGGCGGGGTGGAGGGTGATCTCGGTCACCCCGGGCTCGAGGGAGTGGAGGATGGTGAGTAGTGCGTCGCGTCCTCCCCGGGCTGGCACGGTGTGGGCGCAGTCGGCGAACAGGACTCCCTCTTCGGCGGCGAGCCGTCGGATCGGAAAGACCACGTTGGGCTCGACGGCCGTATCGGGGAGTCGCAGCGGAAGTCCGAAATCGACGGACAGCTCGAGGTAGACGTCGAAGAACTCGGGGCGCAGCAGGAGGGTGTCCAGGTGCGCCTCGAGGTGGCTGATGTCGAACCCCCACAGAACGGCCCGCTCCACCTGGGCCCGACACTCGCGGCGGACCTCGTCGAGGTCGGCGTGGTCCCAGACGTCGGTGACCGTCCGGGGGAAGCCACCGTCTCCGTCGAGGAGGGAAGGGGCCTGGGTGATCGGTCCCCACCGATAGAGGTCGTGCTCGGCGTTGAGGGCGAGGCAAACTCCGACATCGTCGCCCCGGAACCGTGACGCCGCCTCACGGGCCCAAGGTGCGGGCACGAGGAGCGAGGCGGAGGTGGCCAATCCGTTGCGCATCGCCTCGTAGACGCCCGTGCTTGCCGCATGGCAGAAGCCCAGGTCGGCACAGTTGAGGATCAGGAGGCGGGCATCGGGGCCTGCCCCGAGCCGCTCGGCCACGGACGCCATGCCCCGACCGTAGTCGGCGGTCGATCAGGCGGCGCGACCAGGTGCGCTCCGCCTGGTGTCCGGCGGAGCCCCACTGGTCGGTTCCGTTGCGACGCGAATTGTTCGACGACGTGTGCAGCGCGGCCCGGGCGGCGGCGATCCCCAGCCGCCCCACCTCGCGGGTGTGCTCATCGAGGTGCCATTCGGATTCGTGGCCGGACGCGGTTGTCCTCCTCGCTCGCCACAACCGGGTCGACGAGGGGGAGTGCGGGCTGGAGCCCGTGCATCCGGGCCTCGGGGTGCTTTCTCATGGGACCAGTGTGCCGGGAGGGTGTATCACTGTGGCCATGACCGAGGCCGCCGCCCCTGCCGCCACGAACGCCCCTGCCCCGCGCTACGGCATCACCGTCCCGTTCGACGGGATTTCCCTGGCCGAGCACAGGAGTTGGTACGAAGATCTCCTGCGCCTCGGGTACACCGACGTGTGGTCGGCCGAGGCGGACGGTGTGGACGGGTTCACTCCGCTTGCCCTGGCCGCAGCATGGACGCCGCAACTCCAGCTCGGGGTGGCGATCATCCCGGCGTACACCAGGGGCCCGGCCCTCCTGGCCCAGAGCGTCGCAGCACTGGCCGAAGCCGCACCGGGACACTTCACCTTTGGGCTCGGGACCTCCTCCGACGTGATCGTCTCGAAGTGGAACGGGGTCCCCTTCACCGAGCCGTACAAGCGGGTGCGCGACACCATCGCCTTCCTACGCGCCGCCCTGGCGGGGGAGAAGGTCGATATGGCCTACGACACCTTCGAGGTCAAGGGGTTCCGCCTGGGTCGCCCGGTCGAGCTTCCGCCGCCCCTGTTCCTGGCCGCCCTCCGCCCGGGCATGCTGCGCCTGGCGGGACGGGTGGCGGACGGGGTGATCATCAACTGGCTGTCGGCCACCGACGTCGCCACCGTGACCCCCGAACTGGGCGCCGACATACCAGTGGCCGCCCGGATCTTCGTGATCCCGTCCGAGGATGCCGACATGGTCCGCTCCATCGGTCGCCGGATGATCACCGCCTATCTGAATGTCGGGGTCTACGCCGAATTCCACCGCTGGCTCGGCCGGGGGGAGGTGCTGGCTCCGATGTGGGATCTGTGGAAGGCGGGGGATCGCAAGGGCGCCCTGGCGGCCATTCCGGACGAGGTCGTGGACGAGCTGATCGTGCACGGCTCCTTCGCGGAGTGCCGCGACCACGTGGCCCGCTACGTCGCCAATGGCGTGGACATCCCGGTGCTCGCCGTGCTGCCGTTCGGGGTCGACCTGGCCGAGGCGGTCGAGGGGCTGGCACCCCGCTGAGGCGCCAGCCGCCTGCCGAGGCCGCCAGCCGCCCCGCTGAGGCCACCAGCCGCCCCGACAAAGGCCGCCGCCGCCCCGCTGAGTCAGCGGCCGCGATCAGTCCACCGAATAGGCAGAGGATGTCAGGCGACAGCGGGCTCCGGGAGTGTGGCCAGGCTGGCCACCGTGCGGGCGCAGGCCCGGGCCGCTTCGGCGCCCTTGACGCTGAGGTGATCGGCGTAGAACCCGATGTGTTCGGTGCTGTCGTGGAAGTGGTGCGGGGTCAGGACGGCCGAGAGGACCGGGACGCCGGTGTCGAGCTGGACCCGCATCAACCCGTCGACCACGGCACCGGCCACGAACTCGTGCCGGTAGATCCCGCCGTCGACCACGAGCCCGGCACCCACGATGGCGGCGTAGCGACCGCTCGTTGCCAGGCGCATTGCGTGCAGTGGGATCTCGAAGGCTCCCGGGACACGGAACAGGTCGACGCGGTCAGTGCCGACTCCGAGTCCATCGAGTTCGATCAGAAAGGCATCCCGGCATCGATCGACGATCGCCCCGTGCCACTCCGACTGGACGAAGGCGATCCGGACCGCCCGTCCCGTCGACCCGCCTGATGTCATTTCCATGGTGACCTCCCTCATCCATAACTAGAACCTGTTCTAGTATACGGCAGGGAAGGGGCCCTGGCTACTCCCCGGTGCTGCCGTCCACCCACTCGCGGAGGAGATCGGCGTGGCCGTTGTGGCGGGCATACTCCTCGATCATGTGGACCAGGATCCACCGGAGACTGGGCGACCGTCCGCCCCTGCCGCTCCAGTGCGCCAGTTGGTCGAGACCGCCTTTCGCCAGTGCGGTGACGACGGTCGATCGCGATCGGTCGACAGCCTCCTGCCACAGTTTCGCCAACTCCTCGGGGGTGTCGTCAGCGGCCGTGTGCCACTCCCAGTCGGGGTCGGCATCCCAGTCCACGGCGTCCCATGGAGGCGCCGGTTTGTTTCCGGCCAGCCTCCAGGAGAACCAGGAGTCCTCCACCAGGGCCATGTGCTTTCGAATTCCCCCGAGGGTCATCGATGAGGCGCCGACCGTCAGCGAAAGGCCGACCGCGTCGAGCCCGTCGCACTTCCACGCCAATGTGCTGCGCTGATAGTCCAGAAATCCCAGGAGCGTGGCTGTCTCGTCGGCCGCCGACGGGGGCTCGACCCGACCCTGATCGTCGGTCACGGCGTCGGCCTCGGCGTCCGCGTCGATCACGGCGTCCGCGTCGGTCCGGCCTCGGCGTCGGCCCCGGCTCCATCCGTAGCCGGAGCCCCGGAATCCCCGGGGCTCATGCCTGGGCGTACCGGCTGACCACTTCGGCGTCCATGTCGCGTACCTGGTCGGCCATGTCGGCGATGTACCGGTCCAGTTCGCTCGCTACCCGTTTGTCGGAGAGGGCGATGATCCGGATGGCGAGGAGCGCGGCATTGCGGGCGCCGTTGATCGACACGGTTGCCACCGGGATACCTTTCGGCATCTGGACCATGGACAGCAGCGAATCGAGGCCGTCCAGGTTGGCCAGGGCGATCGGCACCGCGATGACGGGCAACGGTGTGGCGGCTGCCACCACGCCGGCCAGATGAGCGGCACCGCCGGCTGCGGCGATGATCGCCTGGAACCCGGCGGCCTTGGCCCCTCGGGCGAAGGCGACGGTGTCGTCGGGTGTTCGATGCGCGGACAGGACGCGCACCTCGACCGGGATGTCAAAGGAGCGGAGGGTCTGGACCGCATCATCCAGAACGGTGGCGTCGGACGAACTTCCCATCATGATGGCAACGGACATGGCTGCATTCTGCCCGACTGTCGCGGCGCGGGCACATCCGTGTCGCCGACGCCCCTGCGGAACCGGGGTGCGCCCGGTACGGTGGGGTCCCCGCCGTACCCCAACTTCCCCGCCCTACCCCGACCCCGCCACCCCCGCCAACCCCGTGCCGGCGGATCCGACCTGAAATGAGGGACCGATGCGAATCGGCGTGATGTTCGACTCCGAGAAGCCGTTCGACGATGTGATCGGCCAGGTGGACGCACTCGCCGACGCGGGGATCGAGATGGCATGGTCGTCACAGATCTTCGGCTTCGACGCACTCACCACTATCGCCGCCGCCGCCCGGGAAGTGCCCGGGATCCGTTTCGGGACCGCGGTGGTCCCGACCTACCCCCGCCACCCGGTGATGTTGGCCGCCCAGGCCCTGACCGTCCAGGCCGCCAGTGGAGGGCGCCTGACCCTGGGCATCGGCCTCTCCCATCAGCTGGTCATCGAGAACGTGTTCGGCATGTCCTACGACAAGCCGGCCCGCCATATGCGCGAGTACCTCGAGATCCTCGTGCCCCTGCTGGAGGGGGAGCAGGTCACCTTCGTCGGCGAGACGCTCAGCGCCTCCACCTTCGGTCCACTGGCGATGTCAGCGCCCGCGCCCGACGTCCTGGTGGCGGCCCTCGGAACGATGATGCTGCACATCGCCGGAACCATGGCATCGGGGACCATCACCTGGATGACCGGTCCGGTCACCATCGAGGAGCACATCGTCCCCACCATCAACGCCGCAGCCGAGGCTGCCGGGCGCCCGATTCCCCAGGTCGGCGTGGGGCTGCCGGTGTGCGTGACCGATGACGTCGCCGCCGCCCGGGAGAAGGCGGCCGAGGTCTTCGCCGTCTACGGGCATCTCCCTTCCTATCGGGCGATGCTGGACCGTGAGGGAGTGGAGGGGCCACCCGACGTGGCCATCGTGGGAACGGCCGCGGTCGTGGCCGACAAGGTGCGGCGCCTTTCCGACATGGGCGTGACCGACTTCTGTGGCGCCCCCTTCGGCACGCCTGACCAGATCACCGCCTCGATCGACGTGTTGGCTGGTCTGGTCGGTTCCTGACGCCTGGTCGGTACCTGACGCCTGGTCGGCTCCTGACGCCATGGGGCGCCGGTCAGCGGGAGAGGCGGGTGTGCTTGAACTCGTTGAGTTCGGGGTGCCCGCTGATCAGTTCGAGGATGCCGTCGATCGTCTCCCGGGCCAGTACGCCGTCGCCCTCGGGTCGGTTCATGAGGCGGGCGAACACCGCGTCGTCGCCGACGATGAAGGTCGGCACGCCGAAGACGTCCAGTTCCTCCACGCAGCGTTCGTGCTCCTCGCGGATCACCTTGGCCGGCCAACCGGCGTCCACCTCGGCCAGGACGGCATCTGCGTCGACCCCGGCGCGTGCCAGTGCGTTGTGCACGACCTTCCGGTCCCTCAGGTCGCCGGCCTCGTCGTGGCGGGCCGTGAACAGCGATCGGTGGGCGGCCAGGAAATGGTCGGGGTACCGATCGCGTACGACGACACCCGCGGCCAGTGACAGGAGGTCGGCCTGATGCGCGGGGTCCTCCCAGGTGTCCTGGCCGTCAGACCCCATGCCCTGGTTCAAGAAGTACGGGACGAACGTCACGTCCCACTCGGCTCCGGCTTCCAGGCCATCCAGGATGTGCTCATGCCCGTTGCGGGCGAACGGGCACCGGTAGTCCCAGGTCACGGCAAAAGTGAGAGGCGTGCTCATGCACTGGTCAACCCCCTCACCGTGGGGTCCATTCCCCCCGGCCGATTTCCAGGGCCCCCCGCCCATGCCCCGGGCCCCTTGCCCATGCCCCGGGCCCCTCGCCCATCCTGCGGGTCCCTCGTCGGATCCCCGGAGCCCTCGTCCCTCCGCCACGTCCCGCCCCAGCCCTCGTCCCTCGGCCACGTCCCGCCCCAGAAGGGGGACCGAACCCGGATCCGACCTGAATCAGCGGAAGCGTCGGACGGTCAGTCCCAAGGCGGTGCCGATGACGATGCCACCCAGTACATCCGAGGCGTGGTGGGCGCGCAGGTGGATCCGGCTCACGCCGACCAGACCCGCCGCCGTGTAGAGGAAGGCATTGCCGGCCCGGTCGCCCGGGCGGGACAGCACCGTCGCCGCGCAGAACGCGGCCAGCGTGTGGCCACTCGGGAAGCTGCTCGTCTTGGGCTCGCGCACCGGGACGCCGGCATTCGAGATGCGCAGGTCGCTACGGTCGGGTCGCTCCCGGCCCACCACCTGCTTGATGCCGGCGTTGACAATTGTCGAAGAGACCCCCGCCACTCCCAGGGCCCGGACTGCAGCCCGACGCTTCGGTCCCGACCGTCTGCCCCGCCACAGCGCCACGCCGGTCCACAGCCAGCCGTGGTCGCCCACCGCCGTGATCACCTTGGCGGTGGCGTCTATCGAGGGACGGCCGCGGTAGGGCTCGAACAGGGCGTCGACTCGTTCGTCGATCGCATCTACGGCGCCCAACAGGCCGGTCCGGTGACTGGGTCCGGTGTCGTCATCGATGCCATATCCGGGACCGGTCATGCCGCACCCCACGCCGCACCCGCACGACCCACACCACCCGCTACCCCGGCACCCTCACCCGCTCCGGCACCGTCACCCGCTACCCCCGCACCCGCTACCCCGGCACCCTCACCCGCGCCCGCACGCGTCAGCCGCGCCCGCACTGTGATCAGTGCCCAGCGCCGCGGCGGCCAGGGACGGGTCGCCACCGTAGGCGGGGCAGAAGTCACGGAATCGGCAGAATCGACACAGCGGCCCGGTCTTGGGCCGGAAGTCCTCGTCGTGGCAGGCCCGCTCGATCGCCCGCCACACGGCCAGTGTCTTGATCCGTTGTCCCTTCAGACCTTGGTCGGTGGGCTCGGCGATGATGGCGGTGGGTTCCTTCAGATGCAGGAGCTTGACCTGCACGGGGCGTTGGCCGAGCACTTCCTGGCACAGCAACGCGTAGAGCTGGACGCCGGCCAGCCGCGCCTGTTCGTAGATGGGGGAGGGGGCTCGGCCGGTCTTGTAGTCGATCACGACCAGCTCGCCGTCGGGCGTGCGGTCCAGGCGATCGAGGATCCCGCGCAGCCGCACGTCCTCGAGCCGGGCCTCGAGGGTCAGCTCGATTCCGACGGGGGTGATCTCATCGGGGTCCTCCAGCGCGAAGTAGTTGGCGACCAGCTGACCGGCGTCGGTGCGGAAGGCGCCGGCTTCCTCTGCTCCGAGGTCGAGGGACAACCAGTCGGCGTCGTCCTGGAGGGCGGTCCAGGCTGCGTCCAACTCGGCAGCCGCCGCTGCCGGAGACCGTGACCCCTGGGGATGATTCCAGAACAGTCCCTCGAGCGCGCTGTGGACCAGCGTGCCTTTCACCGTCCACTCGGTGGCCGGGTCGGGCAGGTGCTCGATGGCCTTGAACCGGAAGGCGAGGGCGCAGTCGCGGAACGACGACACCTTGGACGGCGAGAGTGACCGCGGGGGATCGAAGGGCACGACCCAGAGACTACGACGGGGGTGTGCCGTCGGGCGGTTGGAAGAACCGGCCTACCCGCTCGGCGACGACATCGGGGCGCTCCAGGGGGCCGAAGTGACCGAGGCCGTCGAAGGCCTCGACGGCTCCGTCGTCCACCAGTTCGGCGTTGGCGGCCATGGCCCTACGGCCGAACGAATCGGTCACCGTCCCGTAGGCGAACGTCGTCGGGCACCCGACTTCGCCGAGGTGTTGGAAGGCTCCGTTTCCGAAACCATGGATGTAGATCTGGGCCTCGTCCTCGCGACGGCATCGGAGGCGGATCGCCTCACCGTCCCCTCCGTCGGTGGCGGGGACGGTCTCGAATCCGTCCTCCACGTAGCGGAGCAACACGGCGGGGTCGAGGATGGAGAACGGCGGCTTGGCCGAGAAGTTCACGAATGCGTCCTCGGCCGAAGGAAACGACTCGCGTCGGCGGCGGGCGCCGGCGGACATGGGATTGTCCTCCAGCCCGGCCGGAAGCGGCTGGCCGGCCGGAATCGCTTCACCGGGGAAGATGACCGGCTCGAACAGGTAGAGCGCGCCGAAGGTGCCCGGTCGGCGCTGCTCGGCCAGGAGGAGGGACGCCCCACCGCACGAGTGACCGAAGGCGACCGGACGGTCCAGGCCGAGACCGTCGACGGCGGTGAGCACGTCGGTGGCGAATCCGGACCAGGCGAAGTCGCCGTCCGCCGGCCGTCCGGACCGTCCGTGCCCGCGCAGGTCGACGGCCCAGCAGTGGAACCGATCACCCAGGGCCAGGGCCAGGGGGAGGAGCACGCCGGCGCAGAATCCGGTGGCGTGCACCAGGAGCAGGTCGCCTCCGGTTCCGCCGAAGTCGTAGACGGCCAGTTCGACGCCGTCCGGGGTCGACAAGGAGCGAAGCGGGGTCGGTTCCTGGGGCCACGGGGTGACGGTAGCCGACACCCTCGAGCGGTCGTTCACGCCGACCCGGCGATCTCCCGATGCGGACCCGGCGATCTTCCGACGCGGACGGTCATTTGCACCAAACCTCGGCGAATCCGCGACTAGACAGGTGCCCACATGACCAACTTCCTCTACAACTACAGCTACTTCGCCATCTTCATCCTGTGCTTCATCTCCTCCATGGGCCTGCCCGTCGGGTCGGAGTTGGCGATCATCGGTGGTGGCGCCCTGGCCAGTGGCGAGGTCCACAAGCTCATGGCGGACGGCTCGCCGTCCCCCGAGGTCTTCCACCTCTCGCTCCTGGCGGTGATCCTGCTGGCCATCGCCGGCGAGGTCCTCGGATCCCTCACCGGTTACCTGATCGGCTATTTCGGCGGTCGCCCCCTCGTCGACCGGTTCGGAAAGTACGTGCTGCTGTCCCACAAGGACCTCGACAGGGCCGAGGCGTGGTTCGCCAAGCACGGTGACCCGTTGGTGCTGTTCGGCCGATTCATCCCGCTGTTGCGGTCGTTCGTCTCGTTCGCCGCCGGACTGGGCGAGATGGCCATCGCCAAGTTCGTCCTCTTCACCGTCATCGGCTGCTCCATCTGGTGTACCGCCCTTGCCCTGCTGGGCGACTCGCTCGGCTCGAGCTACGAACATGTCCAGAAGTCGTTCAGCGACGTGGGCTATGTATTGGCCCTGCTGGCCGTCCTGGCCGTTGCGTTCCTCTTCTGGCATCGGCTGCGCACCCTCCGAGAGGAGCGACGTTGAGCCGGAGCACCTCCGCCGGGGCGAGGAAGGCCGCCATCCGGGCGTCGGAACACCTCGAACGGTCCGAGGCGTGGAACGGGCTGCGGGCCGGTGATCCCGTGGTCGTCAGTGGGTTGGCCATGCGGGGTGCATCCTGGGCCTTTCGGGCCCACGTCCGCAACCACCACAACGACACCGAGTCGATCGAGGTCATCGGCGGTCGCCCCGGGGATCGCACCATCCGCTCGTTCGAACCCCATCGCGTATTTGCCGTGACCGGTTCGCGCAAACGCCGGTCCCCGGCCAACGCTGTCTCTGGCGAACTGTCGTTGGCCGATGCGCCACAGCTACCGTTGGGCTGACCGGTCCCGCCGCCTGACCGGTCCCCATCGTGTGGTAGTCGCTCTCCGGCTGACCGGGAAACCCAGGTCGGACGCTAGGGTTCGGTCAATGCCCACGGTGACCTTCTTCCACGCCCATCCCGACGACGAGGCCATCGCCACCGGGGGCACCATGGCCGCGCTGGCGGCCGAGGGCCACCGGGTCGTGCTGGTCACCGCTACCCGGGGTGAGCTGGGCGAGGTGCCCGACGGACTGCTCGCTCCCGGCGAGACCCTCGGGGAGCGACGGGCCGTGGAGCTGGCCGCCGCCGCCGAGATCCTCGGGGTCTCCCGCCAGACCTTCCTCGGGTACCACGACTCGGGCATGGAAGGCGAGGAGTCGAACGACCGGGCTGATGTCTTCGCCACCGCCGACCGGCACGAGGCCGCCGGGCGTCTGGCCGCCATCTTGGCTGAGGAGTCGTCTGATGTCCTGGTCGTCTACGACGAGCACGGCGGCTATGGGCATCCCGATCACGTCCAGGTCCATGACGTCGGTATGGCCGCCGCCGAGCTGGCCGCCACCCCGGTGGTCTACATGGCCACGATGGACCGCGGGTTCATGCTGGAGTTGCGGAAGCGGACGGCGGAGTCCGACTTCGGTCCCGACAGCGACGAGCTGGAAGGGGCGGACACCATGGGTGAGCCGTCCGAGCGGATCACCACCGAGGTCGACGTCTCTCCCTGGGTCGAAACCAAGCGGGCGGCGATGCGGGCTCACCCGAGTCAGATCCCCGAGGACAGCTTCTTCCTGTCGATGCCCGACGATGTCTTCGCCGAGGTCTGGGGTCAGGAGTGGTTCATCCGGGTGCGTCCCGAACCGGTGGGCCTGGGAGACGGCACCCGTGAGTCGGGCCTGGTGGTCACCCCCGACGGCGTACTGGCCGGAGGTGCCCCCACGGGCCGGGCGGTGCGATGACCGGGCACCGCGTGCTCCGGGTGCACGGTGGTCGCCTGGTGACTGCCGAGCGACGGGTGGAGCTCGAGGGCGAACTGGACTCACTCGCCACCCAGGGGTTCGCCATCATCAACTCGTTCGTCGTCGACGACAACGTGTATCTGATCCTGGCCGCAGGCGACAGGTCAGCCCTCCCTGACGCCACCTGACGGGGACGGGACCGGGACCAGGAGCCGGCCAGGAGCCGGCCAGGGGTCTACTGGTCGGTCATGGCGGCGATGGAGACGATCCGGTCGCGGCCCGAGTTCTTGGCCTGGTAGAGGGCGCGGTCGGCCCTGTCGATGAAAGAGAGCGGGTCTTCGATCCCGTCCCAGCTGGTCAGCCCGACCGACATGGTCACCCCGAGTTCGGTGGTGGAGTCCCGTCCGCCGTTGCGCAGGTGGTCGAGGATGTGGTGGCCGCCGAGCAGGTCGGTCTCGGGCAGGACCAGGCAGAATTCCTCGCCGCCGTAGCGGGACACCAGGTCCTGGTCGCGGGTGTTGGACACCATCATGGCGGCCACCGACCGCAGCACGGTGTCGCCGACGACATGGCCGTAGCGGTCGTTGAAGTCCTTGAAGTGGTCGAGGTCGATCATGGCGACGCTCAGCGGGGTCTCCGCCCGCAAGGCGTGGGCCATCTCCATCTCGATGCGCTCCATCAGGCTGCGGCGGTTGGCCAGCCCGGTGAGCGGGTCGGTGCGGCTCTCGGTATGGAGGCCGTTGACGAAGTTGATCCGACTGGTGATGCGCAGGTAGGCGGCGGCCAGCAGGCCCACCTCCTCCCCGGTGCGGGCGTCCATGGGGCTGTCCGGAATAGTGCGCTCGATCACCATCACCAGCTCGCCTTCCTCCGCGTATCCGACCGGGAGTACGCAGTACCAGGGATCCAGTTGGACGGTGTTGTCGGCCAACGATGCGGCGACGGCGGGAATGAGGGCGAGATCGGAGTAGTCGGCGATGGGGTCAGGCCAGGCGGCGAGCATCGAATGGCGCTGGACGGTGCCGTTGCGGGTGAACACGGCCACCCGTTTGGCCGGAAGGATCGAGGCGACGTAGGGGAGGCTCCTGGTGAAGATCTCGCTGAACGCGTCAGAGGCGGGCCGGGCGGCGTCGATCCCGACTTCGTCGAAGCACTTGTTGAGGGAGTCGAGGGACTGGGAGAAGTTGATCTGCCCGGTGAGTGACCCGACCGTGCGGGCGCAGATGAAGTTCACCACGACGATGGTCGACGCATAGACGACCACCGAGACGACGAACTCGCCGCCCCGTAGTCCCTGGACCCAGCCGATCACGGTGATCAACGCCAGGGCGTAGAGATCGACCACCAATTGCATCCGCCGGTCGCCCACGATGGATACGAAGATGACTCCGACCAGCATGGCCGGGGTGTAGAGGGCCGCCGGCGTCGAGGTCGAGAGCTCGATGCAGGCCAGACCGGCCAGGGCCAGACAGGCGATGACGAACCAGGAGTTGGCCTGGGACCGGACGCCGGCCTCGCCCCGGGTGACAAGGGTGAAGACCGCCTGATAGGCGACGGACGCCACGATGCAGGCGATCGCCCCGACCATGTACCCCCAGTGCACCGTGCGGTGGTTGACGATGGTCAGCGTCAGCAGCACCGGGACCATGATTGACTCGGCGATCAGTCCGCACGTGACGCCGTCCCGGAGCTGACGGGGCGTCGGGTGGACGAGATCAAATCTCACACAGTGGACATCGGCCGTCCACCGCCTCACCTTTACCGTCTTCCGGCGTTTTCACCGGTATGGATCACGGCTTTTTTCGGCACCAGTGGTTGCATACCCCCTTGTCAGACATAGTGAGACCTGGAATTCGAGCGGCTTGCGGCGAACCGTCAACCCTGGTCGGGACGCGTCCCGCCGCCGCCGGCGTCCGGCGTCGGGAGACGCCCCCTTCGTCAGGGACTCTGTCGGGATCAGACGGGCGAAGAAGATGGCCGCCACGATCACCAGGGCCACCACCGACAGGGCGGCCCGGAGGCCAACCAGCCGGGCGGAGGCGTTTTCGTCGACGATGGCCTGCTGGGCCTCGGGCGAGAGCGTCGTGGTGGACAGCTCCTTCTGCAGCTGGGCGTCGGACACGAACGGGATACCGGCCTCCAGGGTGGTGCTGGATTGTGACACCACATCGGCGGGGATGGCCGGGTTCGACGATACGCCGGCCAGGAAGGTGGTGCTCAGGCTCCCGATGAGCACGGCGCCCACCAGCGCGGTGCCGAGCGACGCACCGAAGTTGGTGAACGTGTTCTGGAGTCCGCCGATCTCGGCGCTCATGGTGTCGGGGAAGGACGAGACGGTGACGGCACCGAGCTGGGACGCCAGGGCACCGATCCCGAGGCCGATCAGCGCCATCGGAATCAGCACGATTCCGGCTCCGGCTCCGGGGGAGAGACCCCCGACCAGGACGACGTCGCCCACCAGGATCAGGAGCAGGCCGATCCGGACGACGCGCCGGGGCGAGGCGCCCGGGGCCAGCTTCGGGACAGCCGACGGCCGACACCAGCAGCATCAGCGACAGCGGCAGCAGACGCAGACCGGTCTGGAGGGCATTGAGGCCGAGGACCACCGAGAGGAAGAGGGGGATGGTGAAGAAGATCCCCGACTGGATGAAGAACTGGAAGAAGAACCCGACCAGTCCTCCGGTCATCTGGCGGTTGGCGAACATGGACGGCTGGAAGAGCGGCTCCTTCTCCCGGGCCACCCGGTGGGACTCCCACTCGATGAGGGCGACGATCAGCAACAGCCCGGCGAGCACCAGCCAGAGCACCAGGGAGATGCCGGCGATGACCGGTGCGTCCGGCTTCGGGCGCACCCAGCCCCAGGTGCCGGACCGCAGGACGCCGTACACGGTGAGGCTGAGGCCGACGATCGACAGCAGGGCGCCGACGTAGTCGAACGGCTTGCGCTCCTCGGGCGGCGTGTCGTGGATCCGTGCGCAGGAACACGCAGGATGACGACGACGATCACCACTTCGCCGGCGAAGACCCAGCGCCACGAGGCGAAGGTGGTCACCGCCCCCCCGATCAGAGGACCGGCGGCCACGGCGATGGCACCGGCGGCGGCGATCAACCCATAGGCGGCCGACCGCCCCTCCTTCGCCACGTTTCCGGCCACCAGGGCGACGATGGCCGGCAGGATCAGTGCCGCGCCCAGACCTTCGAGGAGTGACCATCCGAAGATGAGGACGGTCAGGTTGGGGGAGATGGCGGTGACGAACGAGCCGCAGCCGTAGACGACCAGTCCGATCCCGAACGCCTTCCGCCGCCCGATGATGGCGCCGATCTTGCCGCCGGTGATCATGAAGGCGGCCATGACCAACGTGTAGAGGGTGATGGCGGTCTGGATCCCGGTGACCGTCGTGTGGAGGTCGTTGGCCACCGACTGGATCGACACGTTCATGACCGAGCTGTCGAGGGTCATGAGGAATTGGCCGGCGGCCAACAACATCAGCACCGACGACCGCTTGCCTGGTGGCGTCCCGGTCTGTGGGTCCGGGGCCGGCCCAGCGGTCGAGGTCACGGATGGACGCTACTGCCCGACAGCTGCCGGTAGACGGAACCCGCCCGGCACCGACCTGGACGGAATCCGTCTGCTTCCATCCGACAGCGGGGTATCACGACGACCGGACGCAGTAGTACAGGGCGAACCGGCCTGTCGTCGGGAACGCCCTGCCCTTCGGTTGGGCGAGGGCCAGGCAGTGCCGGGCGATCCAGGTCAGGCGGGGATCGGTTGTCGATGGGGACTGGATCACCAGGTGGAACGCCCCTCGATGCACCAGCCGCTCGATGTCGGCGAGCGAGGGCGACGGGTTGGTCCCGGTGAACCCACCGATGGGGAGCACCTCCTCGCCGCTGTCGAAGATGAACGGCGCCGCCACCGCCGACGTCTGGGTCGCCATCAGGAATGGCGCGCCGTTGCGGGCCGCCTCGATCTTCGGGAGGAGCAGCTTCGACGTGTTGAGGATGCCGAAGAACGCCCGGACGCCGACCGTCACCGCCACCGGTTGGAACGGCGTGTCGAAGGGGCCGAGACGGTTGATGGCCACCGTGGCCGACGCGGTGGCGGGTACCAGGGTCACTGCGACCAGTGACGCCACCAGGGCGCCGGTAAGGAGATGGCCGGCCCGTCGGCTGATGATCGTCGTGGCCAGAAGTGCGATGGACGCGACGGCGACGACCGCCAGGCCCACGCCAGCCAGCCCGGCAGGCCGGTCCCCGACGACGGCAGGAGCCACAGCGCGTACGCCCGCGGTCAACGCCACGGTGGCCATGACGACGATGCGGGCCATCAGGGAGCGACGGCGCTGCCAGGCCAGACGGGCGCCCGATGCCACCAACGCGGCGATGGGCGGCGACGAGCGCGGCCACGTAGTACGAGTTCAGGCTGGCGCCGACGCTGAAGCTCACCGCCAGCACGGCCAGCCAGGTCCCCCAGACGACGGCATGGGCCCGGTCGTGATCCCGCCTCGGACGGCGTCTACTGGTCACCAGCCCGGCAATGCACGAGATCACCGCGGCCGGCAGCAGCCATCCCACGTCCCGGCCGAGTGAACCGACGAGCAGGCGCTTCCACGACGGCGGCGGCGGCGGCGGGATCTGCAGGCCGATGGAGCTGCTCAGCAGTTGGTTCGGCGTCTCCTGATCGACCCGACCGATGCCGTTGTAGACGAATACCTGTTGGAACACGGAGTCGTTCTGGCTCCCGTCGACGTACGGCCGCGAGGAAGTGGGCGTGAGCGTGACAGCCGGCATCCAACTGAGCGATACGACCACGGTGGCCGCCGCCAGGACCCCGACACCGAGCGCACGACGCCGCCACGAACCGGGAGCCGCTATCGCCAACACCAGCAGGAAGGCGGGTAGGACCAGCCAGGCTTCGATCATCTTGGCCTGGAAGGCCAGGCCGACCCAGAACCCGGCCAGGACGATCCACGCCCACCTACCGTCAACGAGGGCGGCCACCGTGGCGTCGGCGGCCAGCAGGAGGAGCAGGATCATCAGGGTGTCGGAGATGTTGCCGCGGTTGAGTGCGACATTGGCCGGAGACACGACCAGGACGGCCGCGGCCAGAATCCCCGCCTTGGCACCGCACAGGCGCCGGACGACCCGGTAGATCACCAGTACCGACAGGACGCCCTCGACCACCTGGGGCATCACGATCGACCAGGTGTGCAGCCCGAAGAGCCGCACCGAGAGGGCCTGGACCCAGAAGGCGCCGGGCAGCTTGTCGAGGGTGACCGTGCCCGCGGGGTCGAACCCGGCGAAGGCGAAGTCGTGCCAGCTCATCGACATGCTGCGCACGGCGGCTGCGTAGTAGGCCTCGAGGTAGGTCCCCGCCCTCCAGGAGTAGAGAAATGCCGGCGGAGGCGGCGATAAGGAGGAGCGAGGGTCGGGCCCACCGAGGTTGGCCCTTCGGTGATTTCCAGAATCTCAGGGCTTCAAGGGCCGGCGAGAACGGACGTTCCACCGGGTGAGCATGGCACCCTCAGGCAATGGATGCGCGGCCATACGGCCGGGTTCTCCGACCCTCAACGCGACCGAGCCCCCGCTCAGCGGGGGCTCGGTCGTTATCAAGCTTCAATCAAGGTTCAATCACGATTCACAGCCGAAGGCCGGAACCGGTACAGCGCTCGCTCAGGTCAGAAGGTGGCCGGCGACAGCAGATCCACCATCGTGGTAGCCGGGTTCCCCCCGCTGGCCGGAACGTTGTAGACGCACTCCGTGGAAACCACTTTCCCCTTGACGGTCAGCGTTCCGGTGCCACCAGCGGTGACCTTACCCTTCTCCACGACCTCGTCGGCCTCGGTGTCACCGACGACCGCAGGGCACACGTCCTTGTTCTTCTTCGCGATCGTGTTGAAGGGGATGATCTTCAGTTTGGCGGCGAAGTCGGTCGTCGTCCCGTTGCCCCAGGTCACGGTGGCCGTGATGTTGGGAAGCGAGAGCGTATCGATCGTCGTCGCGCCGGTGCCGGCCGAGCCCACCGCACTGGTCGGAGTGCAGCCGCTGAACGAAGCCGAGGCCTCGGTGCCGGAGAGCGTCGTGCAGGTCACCTCCACAGGCGGTGGCTTGGGCTTCGCCGTGCCAGCAGAAGCCACTCCGCCCGGAAGCATCATGAGTGCCCCGGCGCCAAAATGGTTCCAGCAGCGACAAACGTACAGGTGTGTTGAATCGCATTAAGTCCCCCTTCATATAGGTGATGCAAAGCCCCTTTGGACCTGCACGTGAACTCGGCTCTCATTTGGAGGCCAATGAAGTTCTACCATTGGGATATGGCATTAACAACCCCATTCTGGCAGTATTTCAAGGTTTTTGACCGTAACGTCACAGAGGGTGATTTCGTTACAGACAGGCAGCGTTTTTGACGTTCCGTCAAGTTTCGGCACGCTATGAAGAGCAATGAGGAGAAGCGAGTTCTACAGAATGGGAACTTCAGTCCACCTTGAAACAAGGGCCCGAGTTGGTGCGATCCCGGCGACTGACTCGCCATCGTTTGCGGGTCAGTCGCCGGGATCCCCAAGATCAGCCGGCGGCGCCCACGATCGGACTGGATAGCACAGTCCCGCCTTCAGAGCCGTAGAACGCGGTCCCGTAGGAGAAGACCCCTCCGTCGGCAGCGATCAGGCTGTAGCCGCCCTCCTGGCCGGCCACGATGCTCACTACCGGGCTGTTGAGTGGCGAGCCACCGTGGCTCCCGGAGAAGACGGCGTCGCCGTAGGCGAATACCCCGCCGTCAGCGGCCACCAGCCAATAGCCGCCACCGTCGGCGGTTGCGGCGATGCCCACCACCGGACTGTTGAGCGGCGAGCCGCCGTGACTGCCGGAAAAGACGGCGTCGCCATAGGCGAACACACCACCGTCGGCAGCCACCAGCCAGTAGCCCCCGCCGTCGACGGTCGGGGCGATTCCCGACGATCGGACTGTTGAGCGGCGAACCGCCGTGACTGCCGTAGAAGACGGCGTCGCCATAGGCGAATACGCCACCATCGCCGGCGACCAACCAGTAACCGTGATTGTCGACAGTCGGAGCGATCCCCACGATCGGGCTGTTGAGTGGCGAACCCCCGTGGCTCCCGTAGAAACCGGCGTCACCGTAGTTGAACACTCCACCGTCAGCGGCGACCAGCCAGTAACCGAGGTTGTGGAAGGTCGGGGCCATGCCGACGATCGGGCTGTTGAGGGCGAACGCGTCCGGGGTGCCCAGCGATCCGACCGAGCCCTGGGCGAAGACGGCACCTTGTGGAGTCACCATCCAGAGGCCCGGCACCAGGGTTGTGGCCGGCGTCACCGAGTTCGAGGGGCTGGAAGCCGACCCTGACCCTACCGAGTTGGTGGCTGTCACCGTGAATGTGTAGGCCGTGCCGTTGGTGAGCCCCTTGACGTCGTCTGAGGTCACGTCGCCGACGACCACCGGCGTCTGGGCGGCGGCCCCGATGTACGGGGTGATCGTGTAGTTGGTGATGGCCGAACCACCGGAGTCGGGTGCGGTCCAGGTCAGATCGGCGCTGGTGTTGCCGAATGTCGCCACCACATCAGTTGGTGCCCCGGGCACGGTGGCCGGAGTCACCGCGTTGGATGTGTCGCCGTGCCGGTGCCATTGGTGTTGGAGGCGGCCACGGCGAACGTGTAGGTGGTGCCGTTGGCGAGCCCGGTCAAGCTATCGGTGAGGACGTTGCCCACGTCGATGGGGGTCTGGGCGGTGGAACCGATGTAGGGGGTGATCATGTAGCTGTTGATTGGCTGAGCCACCGGTGTCGGTTGGCGCAGCCCAGTTCAACGTGGCGCTGCCGTTTCCGGCCGTCGCCACCACATCGGTGGGCGGCCCGGGGGGAGCGAGGCCGACCAGGTTGACGTACGCGGCCGAAGGGAACTGCAGGGGGGACACGCTCACCAGCGCCGTTGTCGAGCCAGGAGCCAGGGCCGGGGCGGTTTCATACGGTGTGCTGGCCCCCCGGTCTGGGCGGCCCGGCGGGGCTCCCGACGGTGTAACCCTCCCAGCCGGTTTCCAGGCAGTTGGCCGGACCGTCCCCGGGGGTGCGCCCGAAGCCGATTGCGAGGGCGGCGAGGAGTTCAAAACTGGAGACGCTGGTCACGCCGACACCGGCTGTCTCTCCACTGGCACCAGCGTGGTGAACACGTCACCGGTGTTGAAGGTGGAGTCCGAAAGGTGAGGGCGACTGGCGAAGCCGACGGGCACGCCCGTAGTCTGCGCCGCGGTCGTCGGCGAACTGATGGTGGCCGATGTAGTGCCGGTGACGGCGGTGATGGTGGCATCAGAGGGGAACCCGGTGCCGCCGGAGGCCACCGTCTCCCCGGCAGACGCATGGGAGAAGTCCCCGTTGATGGTCGTGGACCCGCTGGTCCACGAAGCCATTGCTGATGTAGCCCCCGTTGTTGGCTACCGAGATCGATGGGGAGTGTAGTCGTAGCTCCCGGTGGCGTTGCCGTCCGTCGAACCGATTGTCTCGACCCAGCTCAAGGTCAAGGGATTGGTCGGCGACTCCTTCGGACTCGAGGTTGGCGATGAACGGGGCCGACAACACGGTTGACGCTGTCCCCGACAGACCGAACGTCACACCCGTCGGCAAAGCGGTGTCGACCGTCGTGTTGGCATTCAGCTCGGTCACGAAGGGCGCCACCTGGGTGCCGGCTTGTGCGTTGGTGCAGTCCACCTCGTATGAGATGGCCGGACTGGTCGGGTTGCCGGAAGGGTTGTTCTGGACCGCACCGGAGACTCCCGGCGCCACAGCCACGGCGCCGAGCCCGGCGAGTACGAGGAGCGACCCGGCTGCCGCGGTAACCGCAGTCTTCATTCCGATCGCCCGGCCGGACCGCCGACGGCCCTGGTTTACATGCGCTGGTTCCGACCTCATGGATGCTTTCCCCGCTTCCTTACCGAACTTATGTCCCAATGTTTCCGAACTTCCTTTGCCCCGTTCCGGCTGCATGTCACTCGGTGCCCGGCGCCTCATGCGACCGAGATCCCGACGATGGGCGAGTTGAGATGGGTGCCGCCGGCCGAACCGTCGAAGTCCGCACCTCCGTAGGTGAAGACCCCGCCGTCACCGGTGGCAAGCCAGTACGCACCGTTGCCGGTGGCGGCAGCGATGCCGACTGCGGGCAACGTGAGCCGGATCCCGGCTGCGGACCCAGAGAACCCGGCGTCGCCGTAGTTGAGGACCGCACCGCTCTTGGTGACCATCCAATAGCCTCCGCCGTCGGCGGTGGCGGCTATGCCGGTCACCGGGGTGGCGAGGCGTTGCCCCCCGGTCGAGCCATAGAACGCGGCGTCGCCGTAGTTGAACACCCCGCCATCGGCGGCCACCAGCCAGTACCCGCTTCCCTCCGCGGTGGCAGGCCATGCCGACGATTGGAGCGTTCAGTCTCATGGCGCCGGTGGATCCGAAGAACTGGGCATCACCGTAGGAGAAGACACCTCCGTCGGCGGCTACCAGCCAGTACCCGAATCCGTCCGGGGTGGGGGCCATGCCCACGATGGGTTCGTTGAGGGTCGTGCCGCCGGCGGAACCGAAGAACCCGGCGTCACCGTAGGAGAAGACGCCGCCGTCGGACGCCACCAGCCAGTAGCCCCCGTTGTCCGGGGTGGCGGCCATCCCGACGATCGGTTTGTTGAGCACGAGGGCGCCAGCAGAGCCCTCGAATGGCTTGTTCCCGTAGGAGAACACCCCGCCGTCACCGGCAACCAACCAGTAGCCGGTGCGGTAGTTGAACCGGTCCTGGGCGCTGATGATGGAAACTCCGGACGGAGCGTGCACCGTCACGTCGACCACGCCGGTACCGGCCGGGCTCGTGGCGGTGATGCTGGTAGCGGAGTTGACCGTGAACGTCGCCGCGGTTGACCCGAAGTCGACTGCGGTGGCCCCGGTGAACGCTGATCCGGAGATGGTGACCGAGGTGCCGCCGGAGGGTGGGCCGGTCGACGGGTTCACCCCGGTGACGATCGGTCCGTTCGTATAGGTGAACGCGGCACCCGGGGTCGCCGTCGAACCGCCGGCGGGAGTCACGACGTGGACCGAGACCGTGCCAGCTGTCCCGGCGGGGGCGACGGCCGAGATGGCGTCGGGGGTGAGTTGGGTGAAGCTTTTGGCCGGGCTTGCCGCCGAATAGAACCGCCGAGGCCCCGCCGAGATAGCTCCCGTGGATGACAACGGCGGTTCCGCCGGACGGCGGGCCCGCGTTGGGAAGCACGGCACTGATGGAGCCGGCCGGGAGGGCGATGGGCGCAGTGTCAATGGTCGGCGGGGTGATCGGTGTGCCAGCGGAGTTGGTGATCGTGCAGGCGGCGACTTCGGTCAAGTTGGCCGGGGCGCCGAGGACGAGGGTCAGAGTTCCGGTTGCACCGGGTGACACGGTCACCTCGGAGGCGCCGGTGGCAGTCCGCCGTGAAGGTACCCGCAGAGCCGGTTCCCGACGGCGTCGTGTGGCCCGCCGAGATGACGTAGGGCGGGATGGTGATTGTCGTGTTCGTGGATCGACGGCGAGGCACCGGTCGCGGTGACGGTGGTGGTCGAAGGTGGCCGTGAACCGAGATTCCGTTGAGCGCCGTCGCGGACGAGGAGAGGTCGAACTTGAAGCCGTAGTTGTTGATGGTGAATGTCCCGCCCGGTGACACCGGATTTACCGGAGATGGTCCCCGTAGTCAGTGCCGGGTATCACCGCGTAGCCGCAGGGGAAACGCACTTCATCGAGTACTGCGGCGTATCCGCCCCGGCCGGGGTGGAACCGCCCACCGCCGCCAGCGGGAGAACCAATCCGGCGGTCATGGCGACAAGCGCCGGGCCGATCAACCTGAACCGACCGGTCGCCTTGGTTTGACGCTTCATCTCGTTCCTCCTCATCATCCGCGATCAATGCACCCGATATGGAGGGAAAGGTCGCAATGGTCGACATCCGAACGCTCTTGTGGTGATCCCCAGGATGTCCCTGGCCCCCTCACCACCTGCCGCTCGCCGCGCCGCTCCCCCTGGGCTGCGTCATGCTGACATGGAACGACAGTTACCGCAAGCACAACTTCGAATTCTCTCGACATGCGATGAGGGTTCTCGTCCTGTCCAGCTTGTCCGGCGTGGAGCGTTGCGGGTCCGGAGTGATGGGAACGTCATCCGGGGAAGATCATCCGGAGTCCTCCAGCGAAGAGCGTTGCGCAGATGTCTTGACTGACTGGCGCGTTGCTTGGCCCGGTGGGCGAATTTGGTTGACCAGCCGTACGGCTCGTTCGGCCCGGCGAAAAGAGCAGTGTTCTCTTGGGCGAGAGTCGACGCGTCCAGCAGCGACCACTGCCATTCAGGACATCCGGCCAGCGGGTTGCGGGGAGAAATGCGACATGGCAAAACCGAATCCTTCGGAATCGGTGCCGTCGATCAATCTGGAGCCGGTGACGAGGATCGAACTCGCATAACCTGCTTGGAAGGCAGGGACTCTAGCCATTGAGCTACACCGGCGAGGTGTGGCGGTACTGTCTCGCGCGGTCCTGGGAAGGCAGAGGCTCTACCAGTGAGCTTCAGCCGCGTGAGTGCGATGCCGACTCTAGCAGTGGACCGCTGACCTGGAAGTTTGTGATGTCTGCCCCGATCGGAGCCCCGGCCGACGCGGCGATGACGGCCGGGTTCAGGACTTCTCGGGCGACCACATGGGCTCGTCGGCGGTGAAGCCGACCGGTGCGCCCCAGTGGTTGCGGTAGGCGACTTCGTGGACCGGTCGCCGCTGGGCGACGCCCCACCTGCCCGTCGGGTACCCGAAGCTCACGCAGCACGCCATGATCCACTGTTCGTCGGTGGGGACGCCCAGGATCTCGAACGTCTCGTCCGGGTGCCAAAACCCGAGGACGGCGGTCAGCGAACTCCCCACCCCGTGCGCACGTGCCGCCAACTGTGCGCTCCACACCGCCGGGTAGATCGATCCTCCTGATGGGTCGCCCTGGATGAAGGCGAACAGGAAGAGCGGCACCTCGGCGAAGTGATCGGCCAGCCACTCGGCCGATGCCTGGACCTTCAGCATCTGGATGCTCTCGGGATCATCGGGCCGGGCCCGGGCGGCAGCGATGCGCTCTGCGTAGACGGTGACCCACAGTTCGCTGATGGCGTGCCGGTAGAGGGGTGCGATCCGACCGATCACCTCCTTGTCGTCGACCAGTAGGAATCGCCAGTTCTGGGTGTTACCTCCCGAAGGGGCCCGGATGGCGGCGTCCAGGATCTGGGCCTGGACATCCATCGGGACCGGGTCGGGCCGGACCCGGCGCATGGCCCGCGTCGTGTAGAGCGCCTCGAAGATGTCCACGTGTCCCTCCCGGAGATCTACCGATGCCGGGCGGCGGTCGGTCGCCTGTCACCGTATCGCCGGTCCTCGGGCCCGGCCGACGGCGCAAGCGCACGGAGGCCGAGAATCGGATGCTAAGAACCGGGCATGGCCATGCCCCCCGACGTGCCGGCCGTCGTGGCGGCCACAGGGCCGGACGACATCGTCGAGCTCGAGGTGGGTGCTATCGCCGCCGGCGGCGGCTGTGTGGCCCACGGGCCGGACGGCAGGGTCGTCTTCGTCCGCCACAGCCTCCCAGGCGAGCGGGTGCGGGCCCGGGTGACGTCCGAGACGACCTCTTTTCTGCGGGCTGACGCCGTCGAGGTGCTCGAACCCTCCGCCGACCGGGTGGATCCGATCTGTCCACATGCGGGGCCCGGGCGCTGTGGCGGATGCGACTTCCAACACGTGACACTCGAGGCACAGCGCCGGCTGAAGGAGGACCTGGTGGCCGAGCAACTGGCCCGGGTCGGCGGGGTGGATCTGCGGGTCGAGGTCGAAGACGTCGGTGGCACTCCCGGCGGCCTCGGCTGGCGCACCCGGGTCGGCTTCGCCGTGGACCGGGAGGGTGTCGTCGGATTCCACCGCCACCGGAGCCACTCCATCGAACCGGTGGCGTCGTGCCCCATCGCCACGGACGCGGTCAATGCCGCCGCCGTGGGTTCCATCAGATGGACGGGCGCCCGTCAGCTCGAGGTGTTCGCCTCGCCCGACGGCGGCGCCCCGGTGGTCCTGGTCGAGACCGGAAAGCAGCGCCTCGACGGGCTCCCCGATCTCGACGTCGGTCTGGTGTGGAAGGGTCGCACACTTCGGTCGCCGGACCACGTCGTCATCGAGGTTCTGGGCAACCGGTTCGAGGTCGGCGCCGGCGTGTTCTGGCAGGTGCACCCGAAGGCGGCAGAAGTCTTGTCGCGGGCGGTCCTCGACGGACTCCGACCGCGGACGGGGGACCGGGTGGCCGATCTCTATGCCGGGGCCGGGCTGTTCACGGTGGCCCTGGCACGGGCGGTCGGGCCGACCGGTGTGGTCACCGCGGTCGAGAGGAGCGGTCCGGCCGTTGCCGATCTCAAACGCAACGCAGCCGGACTGGCCCAGGTGGAGGTGATCCGGGCCGACGTACGACCCGGCGTGGTGGGAACCCGGATAGGCCGTCCAGACCTGGTCGTACTCGATCCGGCCCGGGCCGGTGCCGGCCGCGAGGTGCTCGAGGCGCTGTGCGGTCTGGACCCTGCTCCCCGCCGGATGGCGTACGTGTCGTGCGAGCCGGCTCCGTTCGCACGCGACCTCAAGATCCTGCTGGCGGCCGGATGGCAGCTCGAGTCACTCCGTGCCTTCGACCTGTTCCCGATGACCGAACATGTGGAGCTGGTCGGGATTCTGGAGCGCCCGCACCGCTGAGAGCAGGAGATCCGGCCCCTATCGGCGACCTCGGGCGCTACAGGGGCCACTGGTACTCTCGAGCCGTGCGTGCCCGATCCCTCGGCCTTCTGCTCGTTGTCGCGCTGGTCGGCGCCGGCTGTTCCACCGGTTCGGCGAGCGTCGACCAAGACCACTCTCGCCCCGAAGCCTGCGGGCTCGACCCCGTCGCCGATCTCGCGTCAGGTGTGCTCGGACGAGGCCCAGACCGACATGGCCAGTGCCCTGGGGGAGCGGGCCAAGGTGTCCACCCCGACATGGGTCGACCACCGCTATTCCTGTACCTACGACTATCCGGACGCCACCGCTCCTGGCTCCTTCGACGTCTCGGTGACCGAGCTCTCGAGCTGGTCGGAGACCTACGCCTACTACAACGGGCTGGCCGCAACCATGGGCAAGACGCGCGACCTCGAAGCTCTCGGCCAAGGGGCGTTCCAGACCACCAATGGATCGGTGGTGGTGCGGAAGGACTGGAAGGTGCTGCTGGTCGACACCACCGGTCTGCCCGACCAGTTCGGAGTCCCGCCGACCAGCTCAGGGGCGGTGGCGGTGACAGTGGCCGACGTCATACTCGGTTGTTGGGCCGGCGACTGATCAACGATCGATCAACAACCCGCCCGGCATGCCGTCAGCCCTTGTAGGCGCCGTTGACGCCGTCCACGATGGCCAGGCACATCTCGTCCGATGAGCCGTCTCCCCACACGGTGAAGTGTGGAGGCAGCTTGCGGAGCTGCGGTAGCTCCTGGGCGAGGGTCGGGTCGTAGGTGCAGGTGACCCCGATGGTGTCCCCGGGCTGGGTGACCACCGGATGGGCCAGGTTGTACGTCTTCTGGTCGTTGAAGTCGTAATTGGGGACGTTCAACAGGGTTTTGGCCTTCGGGGTGCCAGGGTCGTAGACGACCTGCATTCCTACGCCGGTCAGGTGCATGTGGGCGGTCACCTGGAGCAACGTCTGGTCGGCGCCGACCGGCCACACGCAGGTGGTCGAATCGCCTTCGGGAGGATCGCTCGGGTTACGCCCGCACACCTGCTCGATGATGTTGTCGAACACTACGGCCGATGCCCCGAAGCGCTGACCGATGTTGGCGAGCTCGGCCGAACGGTTGCACAGGGGGCCGGTCACGTTCGCGGGGCACGGGACGTCGGGAGGCGCCACCATCAGGTCGAGGTGGAGCGGCTGCAGTGGCGTGCTCGACGGGACGGTGTGCAGCGTGAGCTTTGCCTGGACCGGCTTGTCCCCGCGCAGCAGGTTGTAGTGGATCTGCATGACGACGAGGCTGCCCGCCGGCAGCGCGACCCCGGTGCCCTTCGGCATGTACGCGGCCCCATGGCCCGGTGCCCACGCCGTCAGCCACGGAGTGTTGGAGATCTGGGCCTGGAAGTGTCTTCCACCCGGTGCACCGGTCACCGCCGCCGTCTTGTTCACCGGTGCCGCGTCGGGCGCTTGCTTGGGGATGGAGTTGGGCAGCGCCGTCTCGCCGAAGCAGGTCCATCCCTTGCCGCCCTTGTCATCGGCGAGGGCGGTGGAGGCCAGTGCCGGCGGGATCAGGAAGAGGATGGCGTGGTGGACCTCGATGCTGTTCGGGTAGAAGTGCGCCGAGACGATGAAGGAGCTCTTGGTGACGTGGGGGTTGACCAACGTGCAGTGGTAGTCGTCGGTACCGCCGTTCGGGGCCTTCGGCTTGTACGGCTTCCCCTCGAGAGTGATGGTGGTCTGCCGGGGCGAGGAGGCACCGGCCTGGGTGGACAGCACTCCGACGGCCAGCCCCGTCGTCAACAGGGCGGCAACGAGGAGGAGACGAACTGCACGAGAGGCCATGGGGGAAGGATACCGGTCCACAGCTGTTGACGTCGTCACATGCAACACGGGTTGCCACCGATGGATCATCGGGCCGCTGAGCTGGAGGACTCCCAGCGGCCGGGTCTAGCCGACCGGGTGATTCAGGGTGAATGTGACCGTGCGTCCCCCGAAACGGGTGGTGACGTCGAACCGCCACGTCCCCTGGGTGAGGACCACGAAATCGGTGAAGTGCCCGGTGCTTACTTTCAGCTGGCGGAGTGTCTGGGGAGTGGTCCCGACCGGTCCGGCCAACACCAGTGGGTGGGTCGAGGCCAACTGGGCGGGAGTGCCGGAGAAGATGAGGTGGAACTGGTTGACGCCTACCCCGCCGGGCTCGAAGTAGCTCTCCACCGACCCACCGTCGGGTAGGGAGGTCACCACGATCGACGGGAGTTCGGGCAGGAGCGACTGACCCCTGGCCGGAGAAATGATCTGGCTGACCACGGTCAGGCCGGCGAAGAGGACGACAGGGAGGAGGACGGAGACCACCACTCCCCACCGTCCCGTTGTCCCCCGGCCACCACTGACGCCGGCCAGGCCCGTTCGGCCGAGCCGGGCCAGCCGGAGGCTGTTCAACACGACCAGCACGCTCGAGAGCCCCATGGCCAGTGCCGCCACCAATGGGTCGAGCAGTCCGAATGCGGCCAGTGGAAGAGCGGCCACGTTGTAGCCCATGGCCCACCCGAAGTTCTGGACGATGACCGCGTAGGTGGAGCGGGCCATGCCAACCGCGGCGGGGACACCCTGCAGGTCATTCCCGAGGAGTGCCACGTCGCTGGTGGAGAGCGCTGCCTCCGAACCGCTGCCGATGGCGCAGCCCACCTCGGCCGCGGCCAGCGCCGGGGCGTCGTTGACCCCGTCTCCGACCATCAGTACCCGGTGTCCGGCATCGCGCATGCCGGCCAGGGCGGTGACTTTGTCCAGCGGGCTGAGTGAACTGCGGGCATCTACGACGCCGAGGGTGGCGGCGACGGCATCCACGGCCGGTGCGCTGTCACCACTCAGGATGGTGGTCTGAAGGTCGAGCGTGCGCAGGTGGTCGATGGTGGCTGCCGCCTCGGGCCGCAGGGGAGTCGCCACCGACACGACGCCGAGCACCCGGTCATCGGATCGGACCACGACGACGGTTTCTCCTCGTGCGTTCCAGTCGTTGACCGGTCCGGCCAGGGTGGCATCGAGATGCGCCGGAAGCACCCGTCCCACGTCGATCCGGTGGCCGTCCACGGTCCCCGAGACGCCGGTACCAGCTACGGCTCGAAGGTTCTGTGCAATCGGGACGACAACGGCCGCTTCGAGCGCGGGATGCCGCTTCGATGATGGCGGTGGCGATCGGGTGGTCGCTGGCCGACTCCACCGCGGCGGCGAGGGCCACCACGGTGCCGGCATCTTCTCGGGCCACGACCGCCACCCCGGTCACCTCGGCGCGCCGTTCGGTGAGCGTGCCCGTCTTGTCGAACGCCACCCGGTCCACCCGTGCGAGGCGCTCGAGCGCGTCTCCACTGCGGACGAAGATGCCCATCGCCGCCGCCCGACCGCACCCGACCATCATCGCCACCGGGGCCGCCAGGCCCATGGCGCACGGGCAGGCGACGAGGAGGACCGCCAGGGCCGACAGCACGGCGCGGCCGAAGTTGCCGACCACGATCCACCACACCAGGAACGTGCACGCCGCGCCGATGAGGACAGCGGGTACGAACACCGCGCTGATCCGGTCGGCGATCCGCTGCAGGGGTGCCTTGTCCCGCTGGGCCTCCTCGACCAGGCGCTGCAGCCGGGCCAGAACGGATTCGGCGGCGATCGAGGTCACCTTGACGACGAGGACCCCACTGCCGTTGCGGGTCCCGCCGGTCACCTGGTCGCCGGGACCCCGGTCGACGGGCAGGGGCTCGCCGGTCAGCATCGACTCGTCTACCGCCGACCGGCCGCTGGTGACGGTGCCGTCGAGGGGCAGCGCCTCACCCGGCAGCACGCGGACCAGAGCGCCGACCGGAACGCTTTCGGGGGCGACGGGCTCCCCCACGTCGTCCGCACCCCGCACCACCCGGGCGGTAGGCGGCCGGAGCGACAACAGCGAGTGCAGGGTCGCCGCCGCCTGCAGGCGCACCCGCGACTCGATGGCCCGGCCGGTCACCAAGATGGCCACGATGATGGGCGCCATGACCCCGTGCAGCCGGGCGGCGAACTCGCCGCTCCCTCCGAGGTGGACATGGCGGCCACCCAGGGCGATGGCCTCGACGGCGGACACGGCCAGGGCGGCCAGGGTGCCCAACGCGATGAGGGTGTCCATGTTGGTCGCGCCGTGTCGGGCCAGTCGGGCCGCGTTCCGGAGAAAGGGCCAACCGCCGCCCAGCTCCACTGCTACCGCCAGGATCAGAATCGTCCAGCCGGCGGTCGAGGTCTCGGGCGCCAGTAACGACACGGCCAGGGCGGCCAGGGCCAGCGGCCATGAGATGGCCAGCCGGAGCATCCAGTGGTCGGGGTCCGGTCGGGTCTCGGTCGGAGTGTCGACGGCCACCGGTGCCGCCGAGTAACCGACGGCGGTGACGGCGGCGATCAGGTCGTCGTCTCCCGGCCCGGTCAGGGTCGTAGGAGACGAAGGCGCGGTGGGTGGCCAGGTTCACCGAGGCGCTGGCCACGGCCGGCAGCTTGTTGAGCGAGCGTTGGATCCGGGTGGCGCACGCGCTGCAGTGCATCCCGCCGAGATCGAGCTCAGCAGTGGCGAATGCGGTCCCGTCGTCGACCAGGGAGTGCCCGGGCTCCACGGTCGGGGTGGTCACCATGCGGCGGTCACCACGTTGTACCGATCACGTCAGCCGACCGGGGTGGCTGCGTACCCGGCCTCGGCCACAGCGGCGGTCAGCACGTCCACGCCGACCTGCGACGGGTCGAAGCCGACGACGGCGCGAGCGGCGTCGAGGTCGACCGTGGCGCTGGTCACGCCGACCTGCTCACCCAGCGTCTCCTCGATCAGCGCGACGCACGAACTGCAGTGCATACCCTCGACCTGCAGCACGACGACGGAGCCGGACCCGGGGGAGTCAGCACTTCGATCGGCACGATGGGCGTCAGCACTGGGGGAGGGATCGGGCGCGGTCACGCCTACCAGCGTATTCGCTCCCACCCGTTACCGGGACGTCGGAGGCACTGTTCCGGCACCACCCAGGCCGGTTGGGCCGGCCGCTACGGTTGAGCCATGCCGACAATTGTGGACAAGGATGCTGCCGTCGACCTGCTGCGTCGGGGAGTACCAGGCGCTCGTCGACCTGGGCGCCGACCTCGTCCCTGACCAGTGGGACACGCCGACCTGTCTGCCCGGATGGACGGTGCGCGATGTCCTGAGTCACGTCATCGGCACCGAGGCCGGGATGATGGGCGAACCCGCACCCGACGTCGACATCTCGCACCTGGCCCACATGCGCAATCCGATCGCCGAGGCGAACGAGCTCTGGGTCGAGTCGCTCCGGGGCACCTCGGGCCCGGAGATGGTCGCCCGGCTGGAGGAGGTCACCGGGAGACGGCTCGCCGAGCTGGACGCCATGGACCAGGACGCCTTCGACGCCCCGTCGTGGACCCCGGCGGGCCGGGACGAGACCTACGGACGGTTCATGCGGATCCGCCACTACGACTGCTATCTCCATGAGCAGGACATTCGACTCGCCCTCGGAATGGCGGTCCGCGAGACGGTGGCGACCTGGCATCAGCCCTCGACGAGGTCGCCACCGGATTGGGCTACATCGTCGGGCGCAGGGCAGCTCTGCCCGAAGGGACACGGTTGCGGATCGACCTGACCGGTCTGCTACCCCGGACCTATCTGGTCACGGTGGACGGTAGGGCCGCGGTCGTCGACTCCCTCGACGGTGAGCCGACTGTCGGGATCGAGCTGTCCTCCGCACGGTTCCTCCGACTCACCGGAGGCCGGCATGACAAAGGAGTGGCCACCGATGACGGGGTGCGGGTCACCGGTGACCAGGAGCTGGGTGACCGACTGGTCGCCAACATGTCATTCACCATCTGAGCGCGGTGCCCCGATCGCCCGGGAGCGCCATTGCGGCCTCGAGAAACCTACTCAGGCATCGTCTCGGCCGAACGAGTCGAGCGCATCGCCGTCCAGCCGGTAGCCGGTCCACCCGGTCATCGGCCGCGCCCCGATCGATCGGTAGAAGGACAGGGCGGGCTCATTCCAATCGAGAACCGACCAGTCGACCCGGGCGTACCCCCGGTGGCGGGCGGTGCGGGCCAGGTCGGCGAGCAGTGCCCGACCCACCCCCTGCCCGCGATGTTCGGGGCGGACGTAGAGGTCCTCCAGGTAGATACCGGCCCGACCGGTCCACGTCGAGAAGTTGAGGAAGTAGATGGCCATCCCGAGGATCGATCCACCTTCGTCGGCCACCGTGGCGAACGCCACCGGTGACTCGGCGAACAGCGCGTCGGACAGCATGGATTCGTCCACCACGACCGCATCGGGCTCGCGCTCGTAGTCGGCGAGCTCCCGGATGAGCCCGACCAGTACCGGGACATCGGCCGGTGTGGCCGCTCGCAGGATCACGGGATGAGGAGGACCCGTCCGAAGGCCTGCCGGCTCTCGATGTAGGCGTGGGCCTCTCCCGCCTGCTCGAGGGCGAATCGCCGATCGATCACCACCTGCAGGCGGCCGGCGGCGATATCGCGGAGGTGGCCGTCGATCATGGCGTGGGCCCGGGTTCCGAGGAACAGCTCGGCGCCCAGGAAGTAGCCGACCAGGGTCTGGTTGTTGGCCCGCATGGTCGAGATGTCCAGGGTCGAAGGCGACTCCCGCCCGGCGTCCCCGAAGGTCACGCACCGTCCCCGGTAGGCCAGGCACTGCAGGCTCCGTTGCAAGTTCGATCCCCCCACCGAGTCGACGATGACATCGGCACCCCGTCCGTCGGTCCACGCCGCCACCTCCACGGCGAAGTCGGTGGCGGTGTAGTCGATCCCGAAGTCGAGGCCGAGGGGAACGAGACGCTCCAGGCGTTCCGGTGACGAGGCCGTCGCCACCACCCGGGCCCCGCCCCGCTTGGCCAGCTGGATGGCGGCGATGCCGACGCCGCTGGCCCCGGCATGGACCAGGGCCGTCTCGCCGGCCTGTAGGTGACCGAACTCGAACAGGCAGTCGTCAGCCGTCCCGAACGGCACGGGTACGCAAGCCGCCTCCTCGGTCGACAGTCCGTCGGGTATCGGCCAGCAGAAGGGGCGGCCGGTCACCCGCAACTCGGCGTGGGAACCATCGAGTCCCACCGTCACCACCCGATCTCCGGCGACCAGATCGTCGACCCCGGTGCCGACCTCGAGTACCACCCCGGCGCACTGGTAGCCCACGATGTGAGGCATCCGGGCCAGATCGCCCCCCAGCCGGTTGAGGGTGTCCCCGCCTTCGATACTGACCGCCTCGACCCGGATCAGGACCTCGCCCGCGCCGCACACCGGGTCGGGCACGTCCTCATATCGGAACACGTCCGGCCCACCGGTCTCGTAGTAGACGGCTGCCTTCATGGCTCTCCTTCGGTCGGCTGTCCGCCACCCTATGCAGTCCGGTGCACCAGGACGGTCCGTGCCTACGCCAGGCGTCCCGGTTGCAACTGAACGGTGTTCAAGTTGCCTCAGGGCGGCGTCGATAGAAGTCGAGATGAACTCCCGTCCCCCGACCGATCTCCCCGAGGGGGAGTCCGGCGCCCCGAGGGGCGCCCCGGAAGCGGAGCGCATGGCCCTGGGGCTCGCCCTCCAGGCCCGGGCCGATGAGATCGGCGGGCAGGTGGCGTCGCGATTCCCGGAGTTCCTGAGCAGCGAGGCGTTCGCGTCATCGCGACTCGGGACCGAACTGATCGGTCGGTGGCTGTGCACCGACCAGGCGGCATCCGGCGAGGAGGAGCTGGCGCTGTCCCGCCAGGGTCAGCAGGTCGTGCTCATGGAGGTCGACCTGGCCATGGCGGTCAAGGGCTACCTGCACTGGCGCGACCTGTGCACGATGGCCATCCGGGACGACGCGGACCGCCTCGGACTCGACGAGGGGCTGGTCGAACTGGCGTGCATGGTGGTGCGACTCAGCTGCGACGGCGGCCTGGTGCGCACGGTGCGGGCGTTCGACGAGACCAGGAGCATCCTCCAGGAGCGGCTCCGCAAGGAACAGGCCAACCTCTCCCACCAGGCCCTGCACGATGACCTCACCGGCCTGCCCAACCGGACGCTGCTCGCCGACCGCCTCCGCCAGGCGGCCAGGAGCGCATCGAGGTCGGAGGCCGGTCCGATGCTCCTCTTCCTCGACCTCGACAACTTCAAGGCCATCAACGACCGTTTCGGCCACTCGGCCGGCGACAGCCTGCTGGTGGCCGTCTCGGAGCGCCTGTTGGGACTGGTTCGGGCTTCGGACACCGTGGCCCGGCTCGGCGGGGACGAGTTCGTGATCCTGGCCGAGGATCAGGACGACCCGATGGTGGCGGCGCAGTCGCTGGCGGAGCGGATCCACCAGACCATGCAGGCTCCGGTGAACGTGGGTGATCGCGAGCTGCACACGTCGGTGAGCATCGGGATCACCAAGGTGGTGCCGGACGCCGATCCGGAGGACTGCCTGGCCCAGGCCGACGCCGCCATGTACCAGGCCAAGCGGACCGGTCCTGCCCACTTCGAGGTCTACAACACGACGATCGGTGACGGCACCCGCCGCGAAAGCCTGGTGGCCGACGAACTGCGGGTGGCGCACTCCAAGGGGGAGTTGACCCTCGACTACCAGCCCATCTTCCGGCTGTCCGGCGGTCGACCGTCGGGTCTGGTCGGCATGGAGGCACTGATCCGGTGGGGACATCCCGAACTCGGCAGCGTGGCGCCCGTCGAGTTCATCCCACTCCTCGAGCAGAGCCGTCAGATCGTGCCGGTGGGTCGCTGGGTCCTCGAGGAAGCGGCACTCCAGTGCCGGGACTGGCAGGACCAGGGTTTCCCCGGGCTCACCATGTCGGTCAACGTCTCGGCCCGCCAGCTCCAGGACGCCGGCTTCTTCGAGGACGTGCAGTCAGGCGCTCGAGGGTTCGGGTATGGACCCGGACAATCTGGTGCTCGAGGTGACCGAGTCGGCCCTGGTCGAGGACATCATCCAGATCGGCGCCATGATGCAACGGGTCCGTGACCTCGGTGTCCACCTGGCCCTCGACGACTTCGGTACGGGGTACTCGTCACTGCTCTACCTGAAAGGGCTGCCGATCGACCGGCTCAAGATCGACCGCAGCTTCGTGGCCGGGCTGGACGCCGAAGACCATGACGGCACCATCATCCAGACGGTGGTCGACCTGGCCCACGCCCTCGGCATCATCGTGGTGGCCGAGGGCGTCGAGACCGTGGCCGAGCTTCGGTCGGTCGGGACGATGGGATGCGACGAGGCGCAAGGCTTCCTACTCGGTCGACCGGCGCCGTCCCACCACCATTCGCTCGAGCAGACGGCCCGGGTGTTGAGCCTCTCGCTCTGAGCGACGGCCTCCCATTATCCCAATCGGCGAAGCCGGTCCGCTGGTTCAGGCGTCATCGGGGATGGACTGCTGCGCGTCCATCATGTGGCTCATCATCATCCGGATGAACTCGTCGGCCTCGTCGGTCATGCCGCCCGCCACGCCGCCGTAGACCGCACCCGAAGCCGGCTCGCCGGTCTGGGCGGCCGCGTAGACGACGGCCTCGGCGAGGTCGGCGGCGAATGCCTCGGCCACGCCCGGCTGGGTCTGGGGCCGGGTGACCGCCATGTGCAGCGCGTTCGGGTACTGCTGTCCGTTGAAGCGCCAGCCCTTCTCGCGCATCGAGTCGTTCACGTGGTACACGTCGAACACATCGGACGTGAAGCTGAACAGGAACGTCGGGTCGCCCAGGATCCGAAGCTCCGGATGGGTACGTACCGCAGCCTGCATGGCCGCCGAGGTGGCGAAGATCTGCTCGGCATAGCCGCGGTAGCCCTGGCGCCCGAGCTGGATCATCGACGCCCAGGTGGCGGCCAGCAGCCCGCCCGAGCGCGAGCCCTCCATGCCCGGCGAGCAGTACTTCCCCCCCGACCACTCGGTGTTGAAGAAGTACTGGGCGTTGCGCAGGGACTTGTCCCGGAACGAGAGCACCGACGTTCCCTTCAACGCGTACCCGTACTTATGGGTGTCCGCCGAGATCGACGTGACCCCCGGGACCCGGAAGTCGAAGACGGGGATGTCATAGCCGAGCTCCTGTCCGAACGGCAGGATCCAGCCACCGAGGCAGCTGTCGACGTGCAGGCCGATGCCGCGCTCGAGCGCGATGTCCGACAGGGCCTCGATCGGGTCCACGGTGCCGTATCCGTAGTTGCACGCCGAGCCGATGATGGCGATCGTTCCGTCGTCGACCGCTTTGGCCACCCACTCGGTGTCGACTCTCGTGGTGACCGGATCGACCGGTGCGACCCGCAGTTCGATGCCGAACAGGTGGCAGGCCTTGTCGAACGCGGGGTGGGCGGTCTCGGGCTTGACGACGTTGGGACGCACGATGTCCCGGGTGGCAGCGGCGTGATCGCGGTAGGCCAGGAGCGCATGACAGATGCTGCCGGTGCCACCCGAAGAGACCAGTCCGACCGGCTCGGAGCCGGTGATGGCTTCGGCGTGCAGTAGATCGAGGGTCATGGCGATGATCTCCGCCTCGAATCGGGTCGCACTCGGGCACATGTCGCGCTGCAGGACGTTCACGTGGGAGAAGAGGGCAGAACGCCTCGTTGAGGAACGCATAGTGGTCGTGATCCCCGCAGTACATGGTGCCGGAGCACCGCCCCGACTCCCACGACCGGTCCTCCTCGGTGGCCATGGCCCGCAGGGTCTCGAGGACTTCCCCGCGGGGTGTCCCCTGTTCAGGCAGGGTGCGATGGACCGGGACCCGGTCGGCGTAGGGAAAGGGGCTCATGGGACGACTCCTCGTGCTGGCGGCGACGGCGCCGCGGCCGTCACGGGCACGGTACAGCCTGGTCCGGGTCGATCCCGCAGGGCGGCTGGTCAGGGCCTCCGGCCGTTGGGCATCAGGTTGTCCACTCCCCACTGGCCGAGGGCGTTGAGTTGGACCACGTCGCCGGTCGCCTCGACGATCCAGTTGCCGCCCACGTAGATGGCCGTGTGGTACACGGTGGTCCAGTCGGCCGCGTTGGTTCCCCAGAACACCAGGTCCCCCGCCTGCATCTGGTCGAGGGCCACCGGCATCTCCGGCCGTCTCGTACTGGTCGTCGGACACCCGGGCGAAGGTCACGCCGGCACCCTGGGTCCACGAAGCCAGGGCCAGTCCTGAGCAGTCATAACCGACCGGCCCGTTGCCGCCCCAGATGTACGGCTTGCCCAACTGGAGGAATGCGAACAGCACGGCACTGTCGCCGGGGGTGACCGGTCGGAACATCAGTGCCTGGGGTGACGGGTTCTGGCCGGTGGCGTCGCCGAAGGCCTCAGCCGTACCGTTCTGGGCGAGGATCCAGTAGCCCTTGCCGTCGGAAGTCGTCACCAGCCGCTCGATCGGCTCACCGGTGGTGCCGGACGCCGAGCCGTAGAACGCGGCGTCACCGAAGGCGAACACACCACCGTCGGAGGCGACCATCCAGTAGCCCTTCCCGTCCGGTGTGGCGGCCATCCCGACGATCGGCTGCTGCAGCCTGAGGTTCCCGGTCGAGCCGTAGAACCCGGCATCGCCGAAGGAGAAGACACCCCCGTCGGAGGCGACCAGCCAGTAACCCTTGCCGTCAGCCGTCGGGGCCATGGCCACGATCGGCTTGTTGAGCCGCAGATTGCCGGTGGACCCGAAGAACGGCGCGTCGCCGAAGGAGAAGATGCCCCCGTCGGAGGCGACCATCCAGTAGCCCTTGTCGTGGGCCGTCGGGGCCATCCCGACGATCGGCTTGTTGAGCCGCAGATTGCCGGTGGACCCGAAGAACGGTGCGTCCCCGTAGTTGAAGACCCCGCCGTCGCTGGCGGTGAGCCAGTAGCCGGCGTCGTCACTGGTCGGGGCGGCAGTGACCACCGGTTGGTTGAGAGGCCCGGTGGGCGAACCCAGGTCGGGGACGCCGAAGGCATCGACGCCGCCCGACTGCGTGACCAGCCAGTAGGCGTCGTCCACCGGTGAGGCGGCACCACCTTGGGCGCCCGAGCCACCTTGACACCCCGAGCCGGGGGTCGCCCCGGCGGCATGCCGGCCCATGCCGTGCTGAGGGCCGGGCAGGCGACCATGCCGGCGATCAGCACCGACATCACCAGCGTGGTGATTCCCCGTCCCCTGCTCCCGACACGATGCATGCCCCGACCTCCGGACGCGACGGCAACCACCCTGGTCACACGCTAAGTGGTCAGACTACCACGCAGAGTGTTAAATCGCCAGAGCGTCATCAGGCCTGCAGGCCAGGGGACGCCAGGTCACCGGCAGGGCACGGGTGGCTGTGGCCGAATGGTCGGCCCAGGGGTCGGCCGACGTCAGCCGACCATGGCGATCCCACCGTCGACGGGGATGACGGCGCCGGTGAGGTAGGACCCGGCGCGTGACGCCAGGAAGAGGGCGACTCCGGCCATGTCGTCGGGACGGCCGATGCGCTTCATCGGGGCCGAAGCCACGATCTGCTCGCCGAAGGCGTCCAGCGTGGCCGCCATCATCTTCGACTCGAACGGTCCGGGGGCCACGGCGTTGACGGTGATGCCCGGGGCCAGGTGGCGGGCCAGATGGCGGGTCAGCTGGTGGACCGCGGCCTTGGACGAGGAGTAGGAGTACGACTCCAACACCGGCACGTGGATCCCGTCGATCGACCCGATGTTGATCACCCGGGCCGGGTCGTCGGGGGTGGATGCCGCCTGCAGTAACGGCAGGAAGAATTTGGTGGTGTGGAACACGCCCTGGACATTGAGATTGAGAACACGGTCCCACGAGGCGGTGTCGTGCTCGGTGAGCGGTGCTCCCCAGGTGGCACCGGCGTTGTTGACCAGCACGTGCACCCGATCGTGTGTTGCGGCGACCGCTTCGGCGAACACCCGGGCACCCTCTTCGGTGGAGAGGTCGGCGGCCATGCCGCTGCACGAGCCGTAGGTAGCGAGCTCGGCCACCGCCGCCTCGACGGCGTCTGCCTTGCGAGAGGCGATCACCACGTGGGCGCCGGCGGCCACGAAGCCGCCGGCGATCATCCGACCGATCCCCCGGGTGCCTCCGGTGACCACGACGGTCTTGTCCGAGACGTCGAACAGCACGCCAGGAGGGGTGGGGGCGGAGGGGTCGGCCATGACAGGGGACGGTACCCCACGGCGACCGCATTGGTATCCTCCGCCCCATGGGACATCCGACATGCACCTGGCACTGACCGACGAGCAGCTCGAGCTGCAGACCACGTTGCGGACGTACTTCGCCGGACTGGCCGCATCCGGGCCCGACGGCGCTCGCCCGGACTACGTGAAGACGATCCGCCGGATGGGCCAGGACGGCTGGCTGGGCATCGGATGGCCGGTCGAGTACGGCGGCCACGGCCGGGGTCCGATCGACCAGATGATCTTCGTCGAGGAGTCCCATTGGGCCGGGGTGCCACTACCCCTCCTCACTCTCAACAGCGTGGGTCCAGCCATCATGCAGTTGGGAACCGACGAACAAAAGGAGCGCTTCCTCCCGGCCATCCTGCGGGGCGAGGTCCACTTCTCCATCGGCTACACCGAGCCCACCGCCGGGACCGACCTGGCGTCCTTGCGGACCCGCGCCGTACGCGATGGCGACGAGTACGTCATCAACGGCGAGAAGCTCTACACCAGTGCCATCCAGTACGCGGACTACGTGTGGCTGGCCGCCCGCACCGACCCGGATGTCCCGAAGCACAAAGGATTGTCGGTGTTCATCGTGCCCGTCGACACCCCCGGGTTCAGCTGGACTCCACTGCCCACGATGGCCGGGGAGTTCACCAGTTCGACCTTCTACGAGGAAGTCCGGGTTCCCGCCGCCAACCTGGTCGGCGAGGAGAACGGCGGGTGGACGCTCATCACCAACCAACTCAACTTCGAGCGGGTGGCCATCTGCCCGGTATCGGGCATCTCACGCGACATCGCCGAGGTGCGCGCCTGGGCCGGGGAGGAGCGCCTGGCCGACGGCCGGCGGGTGATCGACCAGGAGTGGGTGCAGATCGCCCTGGCCCGGGTGTGGGCCCGGGCCGAGTACCTGAAGCTGCTCAACTGGAAGGTGGCGTGGGCGGCCGACAAAGGGTTGAACCCGGCCGACGCCTCGGCCACCAAGGTCTTCGGGAGCGAGTTCGCCCTGGAGGCCTACCGGGTGCTGGGGGAGATCGTGGGCCAGGCCGGCTACCTCGCCGAGGGGTCGGCCGGCGCCGTCCTGGGTGGTCGACTGGAGCAACGGGCCCGCAGTCAGACGATCTTCACCTTCGGCGGAGGTGCCAACGAGATCCAGCGAGACATCATCTCGTGGCTCGGTCTGGGTCTGCCGCGGGCGCCGCGCTAGACCGACGCTTGCCGAGCACTCCTCCTAATCTCGAGGGTGTTCGACTATCTAAGGAGCCGCATATGCCCGATGAGGATCTGATCGCCCGCATCAACCAGCTGACGGACGAAGAGCACCGCCTCGAGGAGGCTCACGTCGGTGAAGGCCTGTCCAGCGAGGAGCAGTCCCGTCTGCACGAGCTCGAGCTGACCCTCGACCAGCTGTGGGATCTGATGCGCCAGCGCCGGGCACTGCGCGACGCCGGCCGCGACCCGTCGGAGGCGGCCACACGACCCATCGGCACCGTCGAGGGCTACCAGCAGTAGACCGCCATCGGGGCACGGGCATCCCGCTGACCCGCCGTAGTGTTCGAGCGACGAAAGACGCCGGCCGGTCGGCCGGACCGACAAGGGGAAGGGCGGACATGGCGACAGCCAAAGCAAATGGGGCGACCATCGCCTACGACGACACCGGAGGCGACGGGCCGGTGGTGATCCTCGGCCACGGGTTCCTGATGGACCGGTCGATGTTCGCCGACCAGGTGGCCGCTTTGCGCGACCGGTACCGGGTCATTACCTGGGACGAGCGGGGCTTCGGCGACACCCAGTACGACGGCAAGCCGTTCACCTACTGGGACCTGGCGGCCGACTGCCTGGGCCTGATGGACGCGCTCGGGATCGACCGCGCCGTTGTGGGTGGGATGTCCCAGGGCGGGTTCATCGCTCTGCGATCCGCCTTGCTAGCGCCCGAGCGGGTGCGCGCCCTCATCCTGCTCGATACCCAGGCGGGGCCGGAGGACGCCGATGTCATCCCGATCTACAAGGGGATGATCGACGACTGGGTGGAGAATGGACCGTCCGACGCCACCGCCGAGTTCGCGGCGTCGCTCATCATCGGTCCCCCGGCCTTGAGCGCCGTCTGGGTCACCTCATGGAAGGCCCAGCCCCAGGAGAATCTGCGCAACCCGGGTCGGGCGCTGTTGGAACGGGAGAGCATCGCCGACCGGTTGGGGGAGATCACCGTGCCGGCCGTTGTGGTCCATGGCACAGCCGATGTCTCCATCACCATGGACAAGGCGGAGGCTCTGGCCGCCGGACTGGTCGGGTGCCCGGGGGTCGTCGCCGTCCCTGGCGGTACCCACGCCACCAACATGACCAACCCCGATGAGACCAACAAAGCCATCCTGGAGTTCCTGGACGGCCTGTCCGACCCATGAGCCGTCACACCCGGAACGGCGTCGATCAGCCCTTGGGGGTGAGGTGGGCGGCCACCGGGAGGGCCACATGGACGGTCGAGAAGGTCACCGATCCACCCAACTGGGGCTGGGCATAGGCGACGGTGGTGGCCACTAGCTGGAGCTCCACGTGAGAAGCCGGCGTGGCCGTATAGGCAACGATCTCCAGTGGCATCGACAGCGTGTGGCTGTGCCCGTCGAGGGTGACGTCGATCGGGGTGACCTGATTGCCCAGCACCAGACCGGTCGATGTGTCCACCAGTTGGGCGAACACCCGGGTCGGCCTGTCGTGGGCGGGAACCGTCCCTTTGTAGGCCAGCACGAGGCGCGGCGCGCCGACGATGACCCCCGAGGAGGGGAACGTCACCGGGACGTCGACGGCGTTGGTGGCCGGTGCCGGGGTGATCGGGGCCACCAGGACACCGAGCCCCTCGCCGCCAGGGTAGGAGGTGACCGGCCCGGACCCTCCGGTCGAGACCAAGTCGAGTGTGCCCGCGCCCAGGGCCGTGAAGGGCAGCCTCTCCGGTAGCGGGTAGGAGGGCGCGGTATAGGTCGTGCCGTTCTGGTCGACGAACTCGAATCCGGGTCCGGTGGAGGCCGATGTATCGCGTTGCACGTACCGTTTCAGCCAGGCCAGCGTGGCTTGCTCCGGCGCGGCGGTGTTGCCCGGATTGGTCAGGCACACGCCATGCCCTCCGCAGAACCAGAGCATCGACGTCTTGACGCCTCCGGACCGAAGGACCTCATAGTTGTCCACCGCCTCCTGGAGAGTGAAGAGGGTGTCCACGGTCCCCTGAACGAACAACGTCGGCGCCTTGATCCGGTGGATCAGTTGGGCCGGGCCCCGGGCGATGAACCAGGCGGCCTCGGATGGGGTGATGGTGCCGGTAGCGCTACCCGATGCGTAGGCGGCGGTGACCTCCGGGTCGACATGGTCGGAGGAGGACAGGTCGTCCAGGATCCCCGCCCAACCGGTCTTGACGGTGCGGGACTTGTCGAGGCTGGTCCCAAAAGAGTTCCAGGCAATGGTCGGGACGATGGCGTCCACCCGGCAGTCGGTGGCTGCGGTCACTAACTGGATCCCCCCGCCGTAGGAGACGCCGACCATTCCCATCCGGGGGTCGCCCGGTGCGTCGAGCTCGACCCCGGGCTGGGCGGCCACCCAGCTGATGAGCGTGCTCACGTCCCGTGCCTCATAGTGCGGGCTGTCCACCTCGGCCTTGCCGCCAGACTTCCCGAATCCCCGGGGGTCCCAGGTCAGGACGTTGAAGCCGGCGTCGAGCAAGTCCCTGATCGGGACCTCCCCGAGGATCCCCTGGCTGGTGGTATCGGTCTCCCCGGACTCGCTCCACCCCGGCCCCATCAACACGGTCGGGTGCGGTCCGCTTCCGGCACTCGGGACGTAGGCCGACAGCGGAAACCAGTGGGCCCGGATGATGGTGCCGTCGAACGAGGTGATGTTCCAGTCGGTCGGTATGCCCGAGACCGGAGTGGCGTGCGGCGTGACGACCCGGGGATGACAGGTTGTCGAGGACACCGATGCCGCCGCTGTCGTGGTGCTTGACGATGCCGAGGACGAACAACCGGTGAGCGACCCGGCCACGATGACGGCGAGAAGCGCGGCCAAGCCAACGGGCCGCCCGTGGACGCCAAGCGGTCGGGGGCCGGAGTGTCGCATCAGCCGAGTGTTGCACCGGCCCATCTACCCGACAAGGATGCTGCAGCGACTGAAATCCCAGCTCAGTACAGGCCGATGATGTCCCCGTGCTCGTCGAGGTCGATGTCGAAGGCGGCCGGGTGGGATCCGAGGCCGGGCATGGTCCGCATGTCGCCGCAGATGGCGTACGCGAACCCGGCACCGGCCGAGAGCCGGACTTCGCGGACAGGTAGTCGCCAACCGGTGGGGGCACCCTTCAGGGTCGGGTCGGACGAGATCGACAGATGGGTCTTGGCGATGCACACCGCCAGCCCATCGAAGCCACGGAACTCGAGTCTGTCCAGGGTGCGACCAGCGGCGGGGGAGTAGTCCACCCCGTCAGCCCCGTATATCCGGGTGGCGATCGCCTCGATCTTGGCCCGCAATGGCGCGTCCGACGGATAGAGGAATGTGAACGAGTCCGGTTCCTCGGCAGCCTCGGCGACCGCCTCGGCCAACTCGGTGGCCCCGGCACCGCCGTCGGCGAAGTGGGTGGTGACCGCGCACCGCACACCGAGCGACGCGGCGATGTCGCGGATGGCCTTGTGCTCGCTCGGGAAGTCGTCCGGGAAGGCATTCACGGCAATGACGGGTGTCACACCGTGGAGGCGCACGTTCTCGATCTGCTTGACCAGATTGGCCGCCCCGACCCGCACCTCGTCGGGATTCTCCGCCAGCAGAGCCGGAGGTAACGGGCGGCCGGCGACGATCCGGTGGGCCCCCGAGTGGGCTTTGAGGGCGCGGACGGTGGTGACAACCACGGCCGCGTCGGGGACCAGGCCGGATACCCGGCACTTGATGTTGAAGAACCGCTCCGCCCCCATATCGGCCCCGAATCCGGCTTCGGTGATCAGGAAGTCCCCGGTGTGGATCCCGATCAGGTCGGCGACCACCGACGAATTGCCGTGGGCGATGTTGCCGAACGGCCCGGCGTGGACGAGGACCGGCGTGTTCTCGAGGGTCTGGAGGAGATTGGGCTGGAGGGCGTCGCGCAAGATGACCGCCATGGCCCCGGCGCCCCGCACGTCCTCGGCCGTCACCGGCTCACCGGCCGTGTCGAACCCGACCACGATGGCTCCAAGGCGCCTCCGCATGTCGGCCAGCGACGTCGACAGGGCGAGGATGGCCATGACCTCGCTGGCTGCGGTGATGTCGAACCCGGACTGGCGGGGTACGCCGTCTTGCGAGGTCCCCAGCCCTATCACCACGTTTCGCAGTGACCGGTCATTGACATCGAGGACACGCCGCCAGGCGATCTCGTGCAGATTCAGATTGCGTTCGTTGCCGTGGTAGAGGTGGTTGTCGACGATGGCGGACAGGGTGTTGTGGGCGGCGGTGACGGCGTGCATGTCCCCGGTGAGGTGCAGATTGAACGCCTCGAACGGCGCAGCTTGGCTGTAGCCCCCGCCCGCCGCACCGCCCTTGATCCCGAACGTCGGTCCCATCGAGGACTGCCGGATGGCGGCCGTGGCCCGCTTGCCGATGTGGGACATCCCCTGGGCCAGGCCGATGGTCGTCGTCGTCTTGCCCTCACCCAGAGGTGTGGGGGTCACCGCCGTGACCACGACGTAGCGGGCCCGCGGTCGGTCCTGGAGTGCCCCGATGGCGTCGAGCGAGATCTTGGCCACGTAGCGGCCGTAGGGCAGGAGTAAGTCCTCACCGATCCCCATCGAAGCGGCGATCTCGGTGATGGGACGGAGGTTCGCCTTTCGGGCAATCTCGAGGGCCGTCAACTGGAGATTCGGGGTCATCTCGTCCTTATCTCGGATGCGGGGCAGGTGCGGGGGTCTCGCTGGGCAGGACTGTGGCGGACTGTGGCGGACTGTAGTGCGAGGTCGTAGTTCCAGCCCACCTGGTGGCGGCAGGCTGCCTGCCGCATATCGATATCTGGTAGCCGGCGCCCAGATCAAGCACGCCCGGCCGGGTGCCGATAGTCCCGATATGCGCTCCCGACGCCTGCTCGCAGTGCCTATCGCCCTGCTGGTGCCGGTTGCCGTCATGGTCGTCACGGCGACCGGGGTGATCGGACCTGGCACCTGGAGCACATCTGTAGGCGCCGCACCGGCCACGGGCGGTTACCCGAACAAGCCGGGCAACGGACCCTGCGTGCTGGTGATCCCGGACCAGCCGACCTCGGTGTACCCCGGTGGGTCGGCCGGCAGCAATCCCGCCCCCACGGTGAGCGGTGACATCTCCGTGGCGATCCCTCCGACCGTGTTCATCCGCGTGGAGGATGGACTCATGGTGGTCACCACCAACACCGGTGCGCCCCCGGCATCACAGGACGGCTTCTGGGTCCTCGATGGGCATACGGCGGCTCCGGCCAGTGCGGCGATGAGGGCCGAGGTCCTCGACGGATGCAACCCGAGGAGACGGCGTTAGCCCGCCGACCGGACAGCGACTCGACGGTTCCAGGCATCCATCGCATGATCGACATGGGGGTCTCCAGGTAGCCGCTCCTCGAGCCCCAGTGGTCGGTTCGGGGCTGCATCGATGCGACCATCACCGGTGATCCGGCTGAAGCACTGTCAAAATCAATGACCGCGTACGAAGACTGTCGCCACCGGCGCTCGGCCGTTCAGGGAGGAACATGACCATCGGAATCGGCGAGCTACCGGCGGAGGGCATCCTTCTGCCAGGTGTCGCGTCGGTTGGAGCGGATCAACGCGCCGCCACGACGGAAATGAGCCTCGTGTTCGCTACCATCGGTGTCACCGTGCGGGTAGCTGAGCCTCCGAGCCAGCGACTTCTGGAGTGGCGCTATCTCGAAACCGGCTGGGTCGGCGAGAACGTCACGCTGGCCGACGGACGGACTGCGGCAATACTCGAGTTCTGGTCGGCGGGGGAGAGGATCCAGTTCCTGCTGGCGTCGGACAGAATTGACCCGAGCCAGGTTGCGTATCTCAAGCAAGCCATTCCCATGTGGCTCCATCGATACAAGGTGGCACCGCAACCCGGGACTGCTTCTGTGGGGACGGCCACCGTCGCTGGTGAGGCGGCGATCGCCGCTGACGATTCGTGGGGAGCTGCCGCCGCAGCATCGATCACCAGGGTCGCCAGGACAACTCCCATCGCGCCAGGCGAACCTGCGGGGTCTGTGCCTGCTCCGCCCCGACTTGCGGCGGAAGACGCGGCGTCGGCACCGGCACGACCCCCGGCACCTTCGTACGCTCCGCCCCCGCCCCCAGCACCCGCGGCCACACCGGTCTGGCCGATCTCCAGTGCCGAGGCCCCGACGGCCGAAACGTGTTGCCAACCCACCTGCCCGTGGAGGTCGCTCCGTCGGAATGGGCGGAACCCTGGGTGCCTGAGGCCGTTGGTCCGGAGACTCCCTTGGGCGCTACCGATGCCTACTCCGCCGTGACCGAACCCGTCGTTTTGGCTCCAGTGGCTCCATGGGCCGATCAGCCATCAGCTCATTCCCGGACAGACGGAAAATGGAAGGCGCCCGTGCTCGTGTTGGCTGTCATTGCCGTGGTTCTGATCGGCGCCGCCATCTACCTCCTGGTACAGCCGGCGTCCTCGTCCACGGGTGCTTCGCCCGCCGACGTCGCATTGGCCACGTCGATCAACCTCCGATTCAGCGATCTTCCCGCTGGATGGGTCCAAGCCACGACCCCTTCCGCCATCCCTCCACCTGCGCTACCTGATGCCCGCCTCAAGGCGGCCCAGACGTTGGCCGCGTGCATTCGACAGCCGGCCGCGGTGATGGAGGGCTGGCTCGGCACTATGGCATCCACAGATCAGATCGCCTGGGTCAAATCCCCGACCTTCCAGAGTGGGTCGGTGCCCATGGCGCAGATGTTCTCCTCCACTCGAGTGATGGACTCGACGGAGGATGCACAGACACTGGCCGCGCCGTTCGAAGACACCGACTTCACCACCTGTTACGGCCAATATCAGGCAGCTGCTGCGGCGCCGGTCACCGCACAGGTGCAGATGGAGACGCTGTCGGCACCTCCAGGGGTGAAAGTGTTCGCGTACTCGACCACATTCACGCTCACCAACCAGCAAACCTCGGTTGTCGAAGATGCGTTTATCATCGGCGGACGTACGGCAACAGTCCTGCAGTCCTCTTCGCCGGGCGCGACGATGACTGGGACCGACTTCGCGTCGGCCTACGCGGCAGTGGTCGGGCGGGTGGCCAAAGCCTCCGGATAGGTCGGTAGTGGAGCGGATCTGACCCACCGCCGCCTGGTGCCGCAGACGTCCCCCGATGGCTGTCTCGAGGGCTGGTGCCGTCCTCGAATCGGCCAACACCTGCCGGTCCGATTCGGGGCAAAAGACCACCAAATGAGGCCAATTAATTGACGCAGCGTGGGTCCGCCGACACTCCGCGCCGCATTGCCCAGATTTGATTGACTCCTCCCTTCCCCATCTGTACAGTTCCCAAACCTGATATAACTAGTCGGGTTTATAGGAATGATGGGTAACTGTCCCCATGTCGGGGCTCCATCGGACGAGAAGAGCAAGAAGGAGTCAGTTCATGAGTACTGCGACAGTGACAGCGACGGGCGAGAGGAGTAGCCGGTGAACAAGAAGAAGATTGGAAGGATTGCCTTGGTCGCCATGGCTGCGTCGGTGCTGCCGATCATGCGATCCGGGGTGGCCGGTGCCGACTACGCGGCCACGCCGTACGACCTGGTCGGGATCAGCGGAGACACCCCGCAGTTCTCGCTCGATTTCCTGGCCAACGGTGACGCCGACGGCGACCCGGGCTTCAATGCCGCGGGTAACCAGAAGCGCCTGGTCACATTCGATGCAGAAGGAGATGCCAACGGACGGGCCGCCTACTACGGCACGTCCGCGGGGACCAACTCGGGAACTGCAGAGGATCCGACGACCGTACTCAAGGACGGTGAGTTCCCGGTTCAGCGGACCAACAGCAGTGGGAACGCCATCACTGCGTTCGAGCAAGACACTACGAGTCCCGAGGACATCAACTTCATCGCCAGTAGCACCGGGTTGACGAGCAGCAATACCCAGACTTCCGATCCGCTCCACGAGTACGAGTTCGGGACGGACACCGTCTCGGTCGTGGCCGACTCCACGACGAACGCTCCGTCGGGTCTGACCATTGCCCAGCTCAAAGGTATCTATCTGGGCACGTACACCACCTGGACGCAGGTCGGTGGCACCAGTTCGGCCACCATCGTGCCGCTCCTGCCTCCTGCCAGCTCGGCAATCACCAAGACGTTCCTGACGACGCTCGGCGGTGGTACTCCGATTACGCCGGACAACGCAGTGGTGCAGTATGTGGAGCAGAACGATCCCACGGCGATCACGCTGAACGCGAGTTCGGCGAACGCCATCGTTCCGTTCTCCGAGGCCAGGTACCACCTGATCGTGGGGGCCACCACCCCGGGGACGACACCGGGACCGGGAGAGCCGTACTTCCCGCTCATTCCAGGTGAGCCTGGGTTCAACTCCACCGATGCGGGGCTGTCCTACCCGGTGCAGAATCAGTATTCGGCGCCGATCCAGCTGCTGTCCACTGCGGCCACTACCACAGTCACGGACTACATCGACATTCACCAGTCCGACCTGGCCGATACGGGAGCGTCGTCTCTGATTGAGCCGGGCTCGACCATCAACTGGGCGGACTACCTGTTCGCCGGTGCCGACGGATGGAGCCTGGCCACCCCCAACGTCGGCGTGCCGCCGTACATCGACACGGGAGCAGCCCAGACCTTGATCCTCGACTCCGGAGTCACTCCGGTCTACGCCGACAAGGGCGAGATCAGCTAACCGCAAACGGCAGTTCGCAGCGCAGGCTGCACCTGTAAACCGGCCGGGACCCGGGCCTGGGATGCACGATCGGCAATGAGCGTGCCCCCGGCCCGGACCGGCCAGTACCGCAAGACCAATCCAAATCTGAGAAGAGAAAAGGAAGTCAGTAACATGAGAAAGCTCTTTCGAGCCCTCACTGCGGCCACCATCATGGTAGCCGCAGGGGGGACCCTGATTGTGGGCGTGTCGACAGCGTCGTACGCTGATTCGACGACCCCACCCCCGTGGGACACGTTCAGCCCAACGGACGGCGCCACCTACGGCAGCAATGCCAATCCAGCTGCCTACGGCGCAGTCGGTGGCCTGACCTTCTACAATTCGCTGGGCCAGCAGATCACCGGAGGATCCACCGCATCTCCGTTCGCGGCCTTTGTAGAGGGATCTGATGCGACCGGCGGGACCAAGGCGCAGCTCTATTTCGCCATTCCGTCGGCATCTGACCCGAGTGGATGGACCCAGCTCACGCTGGGCAACTCGGCCAGCACCTTCCCGAACGCCAGCGCACCTTCAAATCTCGCCAGCGCCGGCACTCTGCCGTTGTTCACCGGCTCCGGTTCAGAGGTGTCCCTGAACTCCTTCGTAACCGCCAATCCCGACTCGGGTAATCCGGATCCGGGGTACTACCAGGTCCGTGAGATCACAAGCGGTACGGGAGCGAATGGGACGGTGGAGAATGCTGCCGACGTCCTGATCGACACCACGAACAACACCTGGACGCTGGCGTATCCGACCGTCGAGCGCCGTGGGTACGTCGGTCAGCCTGGGAGCAACCCCGCCCAGCCCGCAGGTCGCTGGGACGAGCGTGACCCTCACCGCCACGGTCACCGATGCCGACGGATCGTCGCCGCAGGGCGGCACGGTGCAGTTCAAGCAGAATGGCACCGCCCTGGGCAGCCCCGCCACGGTCGGGAGCAACGGACAGGCGACTCTGTCGTCGACCGCCTTGGCACAGGGGAGCGACTCGCTGACTGCGGTGTTCACCCCGGCTACCGGTATCAATTACTCGGGTTCCACCAGTGCCCCGGTGTCCTACAACGTGACGGCTCCGGTGGGGACCACCACCACGCTGACCTCGGTCCCGGCAAGCTCGGCGACCACAGGGTCGTCGGTGACCTTCACCGCCACCGTCTCGGATGCGGACAGCAGCGTTCCGACCGGCACCGTCACGTTTGAAAATGCCGGCACGCCGATCGCGGGTGAGAGCGGCGTTGCTCTGACAGCCACGGCGCCCTATACGGCTACGTACACGACGAGCTCGTTGGGACTCGGGGCAAATGCACTCAGTGCGGTGTACAGCGCGCCTGCCGGATACGCATCGTCAACGGGAAATGAGACCTTCACCGTGAACCCGGCAGGCGATGCCACGTCGACTTCGCTCTCGGTCAATCCGAGTGTGGCGCCAGCCGACACCAACATCACCATCAACGCAGCCGTTGTGGACACCACGAATTCGGGCCAGACGCCCACTGGTTCGGTGACCTTCTACGACAACGGAGCTTCGACCTCCGGTACGGTCTCCGGCTCGAGCGTGCAGCTCGGTGCCGCTGTTCCGTTGGTTGGGGGCGTTGCCTCGTTGACCTTCGGTGATGGCGGTACCCCTGCCACGGACTTCGCAGTGGGTGCGCACAACCTGATCGCGGTGTACGGGGCGCAGCGCCGTCGTACCTCCCGTCGACGTCTTCCGGTGTGCTGTTCACGGCACTCCCCGCCGCCGGGGCTCCTGACCCGCAGAACCTCGAGGTCAGTATTCCGGCCGGTGGTCTGTACATCTCGACGCCGTATACCGCTACGAACCCGTTCAACCTGGGTAACGCAGTCCTGAACCCGGCCACCGCCACCTTCTCGGCGTCGGCTCCGTTCGGCAGTGCATCCGACCCGGGTGCTGGCGTGTCCATCACCGACACCCAGGCAGCCGGAACGGGCTGGGTGGCATTCGCTCAGACCACCGACTTCACCAGTGGCACCAACACGATCAACGGGCAGAACCTGACGCTGACCAATGTCACGCCAGTGTCGATCCCCGGTAACTCGTTGACGGCGTCCGATGTCGCGACCCAGAGCGTGACCGACACCGGGTTGGGCACGGCTGATTCCTACGCCGCCGGCGCCGGTGGTACCGATGGCCTCCAGGCCTTCTCCGATGTCAGCCCGAGCGGGACGGCGGACGCGCACCAGTTTGCTGCGACCACCTCCAATGCCCCTGGCTTCGGTATCGGCTCCATCTACGTCGACGGTGTCCTCAACCTTGTGGCACCGTCCTCGACCCCGGCCGGTACCTATACGGCCACGCTGACCTTCACCATCTCGTAACCAGTCAGCAAACCGCACCCAAGGAGCGGGCGCCGGCCTTTTGGCCGGTTGCCCGCTCCTTGTTTGTTGAGGAGAACCCTACGTTGAGGCGGATCTTCGGGCTCTCAGAAAATTCCGAAAACGCGCTTACGAAATACCGAACAAGTACGATAGGTTTAGTAGAGTATGAACAACCCTGCATCGGCGACGAGAGAGATCCCACAGCGCAGCGACATTGGTTCGCTCGTGCTCCGATCCCTGGTCGCCGTCGCTTTTGCCGCCCTACTCCTCGGGATCCTCAACTCAGCACCGCCGGCGTCGGCAGTCGCCTGTGCCGACCGGCCGGGTGACCTTCGGCGTCCTTCCGGCCAATGGCAGTGGTCAGGCTGTCCGTTCGAACTTCACCATCGGGGCTACCCCGGGTGGCGTGGTCTTCGACCACGTCGCCGTTGTCAACTACTCCACAGTGCCGTTGACACTGCAGGTCTACGCCACCGACGCCATCGAAACGACCGCCGGTGGATTTGGTCTGCTGCCCGCCAATGTCACGCCCACCGCAACGGGATCCTGGATCGCAATACCGGCCCAGTACGCCACTGTGGTTGTTCCGGCCAAGACAACCTCGGGGCCTGGTCAAGTGCTCGTGCCGCTCACGATCCGAGTCCCGTTCAAGACATCGCCGGGTGATCACGTCGCCGGCATCATCGCATCCCTGCAGACTCGGGGCACCAACGCCACAGGGCAGGTCGTGGTGCTGGACCAGCGGGTCGGGACCAGGGTGTACATCCAGGTCTCCGGGCCGCTGGTAGCCAAGTTGACTCTCAGCGGACTCCACTCCGCATACGAGGGCACGCTCAATCCGGTAGGTCAGGGCCACGTCGAGACGAGCTACGTGCTCACCAACTCCGGCAACGTCGACCTGGCCGTCAACCAGACCGTGACCGTGACCGGCCTGCTCGGCTCGAAGCGGGTGGTGCACATCCCCAAGGCGGCCCTCCTGTTGCCGCAGGCCTCGATATCGGAGCAGGTCACGGTGCCCGGTGTGTGGCCACAGCTCCTCAGCCATGAGGTTGTAAGCGCCACGCCGACGGTGCTGGCCACCGGCAAATTGACCCGTGCTGTGACTGCATCCGCTTCGGTCTGGCTGTGGACCATCCCATGGACGCTGATCGTCATCGTCATCGGGTTGATCGTCGTCCTCTACCTGTACCGACGGAGGCGCTCACATCGCTCAGCCAAGGGTGGGCAGCACTCTCGTCGCTCGCCGAACCGTGCGAGTGCCACGGCACCCGGTTCCGATCAGGTGCCTGCATCCGTGCCGCAGTCTGAGGTACCGGCATGAGGGCGTCGACCGCCGCTACGCGGGCCTTGGCCGCGCTCTCACTGGCGTCCGTGGGACTGGCCGGGATTGTGATGCCGGCGGGCGCTGCGCCGGCAGTCCCTTACTCGGATCCGAACGCTGCCGGCTCCATCGGGATCTGCAATCAGCAGAATCAGCAGGTCACCAGCGGCAACATCGCCACCACTCCGTTCGCCCCGAAGGTGGTCTCGAGCGTGGCCGCACCGTCCTCGGTCAGTGGGACCGGCCGGACGGCGACGCTGTACGCCTACCAGCCGATACCGAATCTGCCGTCTGGATACTGGAGTGGGGAACAGATCACAGGCACGTCCCAGTACTCCAACCCGGCACATCCCATGGCCGCCGCCACCAGCCGGGATCTTTCCCTCTCGCAGTTCTTGGACGTGTTCCCTCCCAAGTGGGATGGGTTCATCGAGCTCAGGCTGTTCCTCGGTGCCCCTGGCAAGCAACCGCAGGTGCTGACCTATCCCGCTCTGGATCTGTACATCTCCGGGAGCACGTGGCAGGCGGTCGGCGGGGCCTCAGTCGACTGCACCGCAGGTCAGGCGGTATCCACCGAGGATGCCCTTCCGGGCGTCTCCGCCGCCAATGCAGGCTCGGGATCGCCGTCTTCGTCCTCGCCGGGGGCCAAAAGTTCATCGGATTCGTCGCCGGCGACCGGCGCCAAAAGCGCGACCGGCGGTGTACACTCTTCCTCTAGGGATAAGGGGGATGGGGCCACGGCAGATGCCGGGACGCAACCAGTGGCGGCTGTGTCCAAGTCTTCCAACACGACCCTCCTCGTGCTGTTGGCCGTCGCGGCGGTGATCCTCATCGTGATCGCGACAGTTTTCGTAATCAGGGGCAGGAGACGAACGTCGCATCCCTAGATGGGTTCGACAGATCATCGGCAGTTCATCAGTCAGATCCATCAGTCAACGGGGCAACGTTCTCAATCCAGACAGTTCGCCGAAGGGAATGCAGAGGGAAATGAAAAAGCAGAGCAAGACGAAGTTCGCAACGACGGCCAGGTCTGCCCTGCTGGTGATCGTCGTGGTGGTGGCGACCCTCGGGTCGGTGCTGACCATCGGGGTTCAGCGGTCCGGTGCGGATGCCACCACCCCACCCCCGTGGGACACCTTCAACCCGACCGACGGCGCAACCTACGGGAGCTATGCGAATCCTGCCGCCTACGGTGCCGTCGGCAGCCTGACCTTCTACAACTCGCTAGGCCAACAGATCACCGGAGGGTCCACCGCCTCCCCCTTCGCCGCCTACGTCGAGGGATCCACCGCCACCGGCGGGGTGAAGGCGGATCTCTACATCGCCATTCCGGCGGCCTCTGACCCGAGCGGATGGACCAAGTTCACCCTGGGCAACTCCGCCACCTACTTCCCGGCCACCACTGCACCCTCGAACCTGGCCAGCGCCGGCACCTTGCCGGTGTTCACCGCCAACGCCGAGGAGAGCCTCAATACCTTCCTGACCGCCAATCCCGATTCGAGCAATCCCGATCCGGGGTACTACCAGGTCCGGGTGATCACCAGTGGCACCGGGTCCAACGGTGCAGTGGAGAACGCCGCTGACATCGATATCGACACCTCCAACAACACCTGGACGCTGGCCTACCCGATCGCCAGCCCGGTAGGAACCTCGGTCAGCCTGAGCGCATCCCCGCCGACGACCTCGGTCCAAGGGTCCAGCGTGACCCTCACCGCCACCGTCACCGACTCCGACGGTTCGTCGCCCCAAGGCGGCACGGTGCAGTTCAAGGAGAACGGCACCGATGTGGGCAGCCCGGCACCGGTCGGGAGCAACGCAGAGGCGACCCTGACCACGACCGACCTCCCGTCGGGCAGTGACCCACTCACCGCCGTGTTCACCCCAGCAACAGGTACCAACTACTCGGGCTCCACCAGCACCTCGGTGCCCTATACCGTGACCGGATCTTCAATCGGCACCACGACCACCCTGGTTGCGTCACCCCCCAGCTCGGTCAGCTACGGGACTTCGGTGGCCTTCACGGCCACGGTGTCAGACGCTGACAGCAGTGCGCCCACCGGCACGGTCACCTTCGAAGACGGTGGTACTCCGATCGCCGGCGAGAGCGATGTCGCCCTCACCGGATCCAGCCCCTACACGGCCACCTATACGACGAGCACGTTGAGCGTCGCCACCCATGCGCTCAGCGCGGTGTACAACCCACCGACCGGCTATTCGGGTTCGACCGGCACCCTGTCATTCACCGTGACCGGGATCGGCACCACGACCTCCCTGTCGGCCTCTCAAACCAGCCCGGTCACCTACGGAACATCGGTGAACTTCACGGCCCTGGTGTCAGACGCTGACAGCAGTGCCCCCACCGGCACGGTCACCTTCGAAGACGGTGGTACCCCGATCGCCGGCGAGATCGATGTCGCCCTCACCGGATCCAGCCCCTACACGGCCACTTACACGACGAGCACGCTGAGCGTCGCCACTCATTCGCTCACCGCGGTCTACAACCCACCGGCCGGCTATTCGAGTTCCTTCGGAGCCCTGACATTCAAGGTGAATGCCATCGGCACTACGACCACACTGACGGCATCACCCCCCAGCCCGGTCTACAGCGGGACATCGGTGGCCTTCACGGCCACTGTGTCGGACGCCGACAGCAGTGCCCCCACCGGCACGGTCACCTTCGAGGATGGCGGCACGGCGATCGCCGGCGAGATCGATGTCGCCCTCACCGGTTCCAGCCCCTACACAGCCACCTACACGACGAGCACGTTGAGCGCCGCCACCCATTCGATCACCGCGGTGTACAACCCGCCGGCCGACTATTCGAGTTCGAACGACGCGTTGAGTTTCACGGTGAATCCGCTGAAGCCCACAACCACGGACCTGTCGGTCTCACCGACCAGTCCTCAGCTGCTTGGAACCTCCGAGACCCTGACGGCCACGGTGTCGGATTCCGACAGCAGTGCCCCCACCGGCACGGTCACCTTCGAGGATGGCGGCACGGCGATCGCCGGCGAGATCGATGTCGCCCTCACCGGTTCCAGCCCCTACACAGCCACCTACACGACGAGCACGTTGAGCGCCGGCACCCATGAGCTCTCGGCGGTGTACAACCCGCCGGCTGGATTCTTGAGTTCGACCGGCACGGCTTCGTTCGAGGTGGTGCCACCGCCGCCGGCACCTCCCGCCGGTGCCACCGGATCCCAGAGCGCGACGTCCACGTCCACCAGTGGGACGGCAACGGCGACCCTCGGCAATGTAAGCGCCACCGGGGCCGGGGCGGGCTCGATCGGTGTGTCGACCTACTCCTCGAATCCGAGCGGAGTGGCGATCTCCGACGGTACCGGAGCCTTCTATGACGCCAGTGTCGCCGGTGGCTCCGCGTTCACATCGGTGACGGTCACCGTCTGCAACCCTGGGTCGGGAAACTCCCTGCAGTGGTTCAACGGGACCAGTTGGCTCGACTTCTCCAATGTGACGACCTCGGGTGGTTGCCTTGTCGCAACGGTCACCGATTCGACCTCGCCCGATATCGCACAACTCACCGGTACACCTATCGCGGTCGTCATCCAGAGTTCGGGCTACAACCTGGTCGGGTCTGATGGAGGGGTCTTCAACTTCGGGACCACTCTCTACGGCTCGCTGGGCGCCCAGCACCTCAACAAGCCGATCGTCGGGATCGCCAGCGCACCTGACGGAAAGGGGTACTGGCTGGTGGCCTCCGACGGCGGTGTGTTCGCTTTCGGCGATGCCCCGTTCCTCGGCTCGCTGGGCAACCTGAAGCTCAACCAGCCGATCGTCGGGATCGCCGGCACCCCCAGTGGCAACGGCTACTGGCTGGTGGCGGCCGACGGCGGAGTGTTCGCCTTCGGCGATGCCGGCTACCTCGGCTCGTTGGGTAACTTGAAGCTCAACCAGCCGATCGTCGGGATCGCCGGCACCCCCAGTGGCAACGGCTACTGGCTGGTGGCCTCCGACGGCGGAGTGTTCGCCTTCGGCGATGCCGCCTACCTCGGCTCGCTGGGCAGCCTGAAGCTCAACCAGCCGATCGTCGGGATCGCCACCACCCCCAGTGGTAACGGCTACTGGCTGGTGGCGGCCGACGGGGGAGTCTTCGCCTTCGGCGATGCCGCCTACCTCGGCTCGCTGGGCGGTCAGCACCTCAACAAGCCGATCGTCGGGATCGTCCCGACGACCACCGGAGGCGGCTACTGGCTGGTCGCGGCAGACGGTGGAGTGTTCTCGTTCGGCGACGCCGTATTCAAGGGATCGACCGGTGGCATCAGTCTGAACGCTCCGATCGTGGCGGCGGCAGGGGGATAGGAGATGGCCTCCACCGTCGGTGAGCTGGTGCCTGGCCCTGCCAATGGGCTGACGCCGGTACCAGGAGGTTCGGGGACCTCGGATGCGGCCGCGCTCGATGCGATCGGTGTGTCCGCTTGGTTCGGGAGTCACCTGGTCTTGCGCGAGGTCTCCTTGCGAATGCCGGCGGCCACGGTCACCGCGCTCATCGGTCCCTCGGGATGTGGGAAGTCCACGTTCCTGAGGATCCTCAATCGGATGCACGAGTCGATCCCGGACGCCAAGATGGCCGGTGAGGTGAGGCTCAACGGCAAGGACATCTACGAGTCCGGCCACCGGCCCACCGAGGCGCGGCGGGACATCGGCATGGTCTTCCAGAAGCCGAACCCGTTCCCCTCGATGTCCATCGGCGAGAACGTCACCGCCGGATTGGCGCTGACCAGCATCAAGATCAGCAGGTCCGATCGGGCCGAACTGGTGGAGGTCTGCCTGAGCAAAGCGGGCCTGTGGAACGAGGTGAAGGACAGGCTGCATCTTCCGGGCTCATCGCTCTCGGGAGGTCAGCAGCAACGACTGTGCATCGCGCGGTCACTGGCCGTGCACCCGAAGATCCTGCTGATGGACGAGCCGTGCTCGGCGCTGGACCCCACCTCGACGCGACGGATCGAGGAGACCATCGGCGAACTCAGCTCCGAGGTCACGATCGTGATCGTCACCCACAACATGCAGCAGGCCGTCCGGGTGTCCCAGCAGGCGGCGTTCTTCCTGGCCGAGGCCGGGCAACCCGGAAGGATCGTCGAGAGCGGCGACACGGAGAAGGTCTTCAACGATCCCGACGACGAGCGCACCGCTGAATATGTCCATGGGAAGTTCGGATGACGACGGTCGCCTTTCCCGCCGGAGATGTCCATCCGGGGGATCCGGTTCCGCGGAAGCTCGATCCAGGCCATCAGCGCTCGGACCAGGTCTTCCACGGCTCGGCCACCATGGTGGGCGTCTTCGTCCTGTGCGTCATGGGCTCCATCGGACTGTTCCTCGGCTACCAGGCGATACCCACCCTCCACCACTACGGACTGCACTTCTTCACCGGGGTGAACTGGGATCCCGAACTGAACAAGATCGGGATCGCCGCGGTGCTGCTCGGAACGGCGGAGGTGGCGTTCGTCGCCATGGTGGTGGCCTTCCCGTTTGCCCTGACCATGGCGCTTTTCATCAGCGAGTACTCGCCCAGAAGGATGAAGTCCTGGCTGGTCTCGGCGATCGATCTCATGGCCGCGGTCCCGAGCATCATCTATGGACTCTGGGGGTTCTTCCTCCTGATGCCGCGGGCCATCGACGTGTCTCGATGGCTCAGCCAGTACCTGGGGTTCATTCCCATCTTCCATGTGAACACCACCGACCCGAATGCGCCCATCTGGCAGCAGTCGCAGTACACGGGCTCTGTATTCATCGCCGGTCTGACGGTATCGATGATGGCGATCCCGTTGGCGTGCGCGGTGATGCGCGCCGTGTTCGATCAGGCCCCCCTCGGGGAGAGGGAAGCGGCGATGGCTCTCGGCGGGACGAAGCTCGGTGTCATCCGGACGGTGGTGCTCCCCTTCTCCAAGGGGGGCATCATCGGTGGGACGATGCTCGCCCTGGGCAGGGCCCTCGGGGAGACCATCGCCGTGCTGATCGTCATCTCCGTCGCATACCAACTGAACATCCATATTCTCGAGTCGGGCACCCAGACGACGTCCGCCCTCATCGCCACCAACTTCGGTGCTGCCACCAAGGGCCAGTTGTCTGCATTGCTGGCCGCCGGATTCGTGCTCTTCCTGATCACCCTGGTCGTCAACAGCGGCGCGGCCATGGTCATCGGCCGGAGCCGGAGCGGGGCGGGAGTCGAGCTATGAGTGTCGACCTCCACATCCATCCCGCCCCTGCCGAGCAGGCTCCGCCGCCTGGGTATGAGGTCCCTGGTGAGCATGTCTCCGAACCTCCGTTGCCGGTGCCGCGGGGCGTCCGGTCCCTGACCAAGGACGACGTGCTGTCCTTTGCCGGTGCGCTGATCTCCTCGTTCTGCCTCGTCTACGTCGGCTACCTGCACCTGCTCGATCTGAGCGGCCTGCTGGGCTTCGGGATCTGTTGGTACGTCGTCTTCGTCGCCGTCTATTCGGCCGTGCTCGGGGTGGTGAACCCGGCCTACGTGGTGAGGGACAGGATCCTCGCCGCCACGGTGTGCCTGGCGGCGACGATCGTGGTGCTGGCGCTGGCCAGCACGATCCTCTACACCTTCATCCAGGGTTGGCATGCCCTCGTCCATCTGAACTTCTACACCCATGACATGGACGGAGTCAGTCCGACAGCGGGTCTCAATCACGGCGGGCTGAGCAACGCCCTGGTCGGCACGTTGATCGAGGTGGGGATCGCCATCGTGATATCGGTGCCCCTCGGGATCGGGACCGCTGTCTATATGACGGAGGTCGGAGGCAGGCTCTCCAACTCGGTGCGTACCGTGGTCGAGGCCATGACGGCGATTCCCGAGATCCTCGCCGGCCTCTTCGTCTACGTCTTGCTGATCGTCGAATTCGGAATGTCGAAGTCGGGCTTGGCTGTGTCCGTCGCCATGTCCGTGACCATGGTGCCCATCATCGCCCGGGCAGGCGAGGTGGCGCTGCGGGTGGTCCCGAGCGGCTTGCGTGAGGCCAGTCAGCGCGCTGGGTGCCACCCACTGGAAGACCGTCTACAAGGTGGTGCTCCCTTCGGCGCGTGCCGGTCTGGCCACAGCGACCATCCTCGCCATCGCACGAGGAATAGGCGAGACGGCGATTCCGCTGATCTGTTCGGGAGCGTCGACCTTCATGGCGGTCAATCCCGTTGGCAATCCGATGAACTCACTGCCCCTCTACATCTACGCGGCATACATCTCGCACGAGCCGGTGCAGGTGACCAGGGCATTCGGCGCAGCGAGTGTGCTCCTGATCCTCGTTCTGACCCTGTTCAGCATCGCCAGGTTCCTGACCCGGCAGAAGGGAACGCCGCGATGAGGTCGCGCCTCCCGGTTCTCGCGGCGCGAGGAGTTGCCACGATGGTGGTGCTTCTGATCGCGTCCGCCCTGTTGGCGAACGCCACCGCGGGCGCCGTGACGCCGTCGCTGATCAACGGCTCAGGATCCAGCTGGGCGGCCAACGCCGTCAATCAGTGGGTCACCGATGTCGCCAACCAGGGGATCCAGGTCGTCTACAGCCCGGATGGCGATTCCGCCGGTCGCCAGGACTTCGCCAACGGGACCTCGGACTTTGCCGTGACGGCAGAGGGGTATCAGGGCGTCGACCCGTCCACCGGTCTGGACGACACCTCCAACGGCAGGTTGTACTCCTACGTGCCCATCGCCGCCGGTGGTACCGCCTTCCCCTACCAGATTCGGTTCGACGGCCAGCAGGTCGAGAACCTCCGACTCTCGGGGGAGACGCTGGCCAAGATCTTCACCGACCAGATCACCAACTGGGACGATCCGGCCATCACCCAGGACAACAACGGCGTCGCCTTGCCTTCACTTCCGATCACCCCTGTGGTGCAGGCAGAAGGATCGGGCGCCACCCAGCAGCTGAGCGCCTACTTTGCCAAGGAATATCCCCAGATCTGGCAGTCCTTCGCCGGATCATCGTCTGCCACCGAGTATTGGCCGCGCCAGGGGGACCAGGTTGCCGAGAACGGCTCGAACCAGGCGATGAATTACGTGGCATCGAGCCAGGCCAACGGGTCGATCAGCTACGTCGAGTATTCGTTCGCCCTCAGCGTCAACTATCCGGTGGCCAAGATTCTGAACAGCAACGGCTACTACACGCTCCCGACGGCGTACAACGTGGCGGTAGCGCTCGAGGCCGCCCAGATCAACACCGATCCGAATCCGGCCGACTGTGCCTCACTCGGATTCAACACCAAGCCGTGCTACCTCCTCCAGAATCTCAACAACGTCTACACCGACTCCGATCCGAGGACCTATCCGCTGTCCTCGTACGTGTACATCATCGAACCCACCGGCACGAACGCCCAGGACTCCCATCTGACCTCGGGCAAGAGACAGGCGATCGCCGACTTCGAGTACTACTCGATCTGTCAGGGGCAAAAGGAGATCATGGGCATCGGATACTCGCCCCTTCCGGTCAACCTGGTCGAAGCCGCGTTCGGTCAGGTGCAACAGCTCCAGGCAGCCGACCCGTCCGTCGATCTGAGCAACCTGAACATCCTCAGCTGTGACAACCCGACCTTCGTCCAGGGACAGCCGAACGAGAACTATCTGGCCCAGATCGCTCCTCTGCCTCCGGCCTGTGACCACACCGGATCGGGCCCGTGTGCCGCCGGGGTGACACCTAACGGCATCGGTGCGACACCCACCACCTCCGGCACGTACGGAGGCGCAGCCAAGGCAACGGTCGTGGGCTCCTCCGGCGGCGGTTCGTCGCCGACGTCGGGGGGAACGACGGTGGGTGGTTCCGGTAGTGCCGCGCCCACAGCGGGGGGCGGGACGACTACAGCCGGCCCGGGGACGTCCGCAGGCTCGGCTCCGGCCAGCGCCACCGTGAGCGCGACGCTGTCGTCGGCGACGCTGCCCGTCCTGGGCATCCGTTGGCCCAAGGCGCTGGTGCCCGTCGGCATACTGCTGCTCCTGTTCATCGTCCCTGTGGTGCTGGGCGTACGGCGATCTCGAAGAAGGGCGAGGGCAGCATGAGGCGACGACTGAGTGTGGTGCTGATCGTGGGGATTGCGGCCGTCCTGTTCCTGCTCGTCGGGTCAGGGTTCACCGCCGGGGCCACGACGACGACTTCGGGTCCCGCCTACGCGTTCAGCAAGTCGGAGACGATCACCCGCGATTTCAACGACAACGGGTCCGACAGCGTCGTCGCCACCAACGATGTCACGCTCAACGTCAGCCAGACGTCCAACCTGTTCGGGCGCCAGGAGGTCCAGGTGACGTGGACCGGCGCCCATCCCACCGGTGGGATCAACACCAACCAGAACGCGGCCATTGCCGAGAACGAGGAGTATCCGATGGTGCTCCTGGAGTGCCGGGGGGTGGACTCCACCGCCCCGCCGAGCGGCCAGGAGCAACTCAGCCCGGAAACATGCTGGACGCAGGACTCGTCGGAGCGGTACCAGGAGTCCTACGACGATCTCTATCCGCCCTATCGGCTCGACGAATATGCGACCCCGGCGGACACGGGGGCAATCGTCGGTGCACCGGCGACGAACCCTGCGGGATGCGCCAGCATCGGCGAGTACGTACCAGGAGACGGGTCCGATCCACCCGTTCAACGCTGGATACCTTGGCAGGCGGCGGATGGAACCGTCTACGACGGGGGGAACGGTGGCTGTGGGGGACAGCCCCCCGAGGCGGACGTGACCGGAGGACTTCCGAGCAACGAGACGTTCGGCGTCACCGATTCCCAGGGGAATGGCTCAGCCGAGTTCGATGTCTTCACCTCCGAGGAGAATCAGACCCTCGGTTGCTCCACGACCGTCGCCTGCTCGTTGGTGGCCGTGCCCATCATGGGCATCGACTGCGCGGTGACCAGCACCACCCCTGCGGGGGACGTCATCGACCAGCCGACCGCTTCGGGTCCGGTGCCGTCCGGCATGGGATGCGAGGACACCGGCTTCTACGCTCCGGGTTCCAACATGGACCCCAACAACATCGAGTCGCAGCTCTCGGTGACCGGCAACCTGTGGTGGAGTGCCTCCAACTGGAAGAACAGGATCACGGTTCCCCTGTCGTTTGCCACGACATCGAGTGCCTGCAGCCTCACCGGCACAAACGCCAGCAATGCGATCGACGTCTACGGTTCGGAGCTCATGGTCCGGGCCACGGACCAGTGGGAGCCGTACTTCTGCCTCGGCGACGACAACAACGACAACTTCTCGTTGGTCCACGTCCAGACCGGTGAGCCGGAGGCGCGCAATCTGGTGGCGTCCGGTGGTGCCGAGGCCGCATTCACCGAGGACCCACAGCCCAACGGTTACCCGGTGCCGACGGTCAATGCGCCTGTAGCCTTCACCGGGTTCACCATCTCCTACGACATCTCCGGGGAAGATGGCCAGCCGTATCAAAACTTGAAATTGACGCCGTTGCTGCTGGCCAAACTGCTGACGGAGTCCTATCCCGATACGTCCGAATACGCCGGGTTCAACGCCGCGATAGGCAAGAATCCGCAGAACATCACCCAGGATCCGGAGTTCGAGCAATTGAACCCCGGAGTGCCGATCCAATTCGACGTGGACGCGGCGGCGGAGCTGGTCTCCTTGTCGAGTGACTCGGACGTCATCGAGGCGCTCACGACCTACATCAACGATGACCCCGCGGCCCGAGCTTGGCTCAATGGGGATTCCTCCGGGGAGCCGGCTGCGTGCGACAGTTCGGGACAGTTCGCCGTGGGAGCGACCGGCGCCTGCCCGGCGATGGTTGTCAATCCTGCCTACAAGGGGATTCAGCTACCGGTCGACCAGTGGCCTCTCCTGGCCCCGTTGGACCTGCAGTCATTTTATAACTTGTACAACCAGCCTGGCGAGACATGCCTGTACGACAGTCCGGTTCCCTACCTGGATGCCGTGGCGTCGCCGTTGGACACGCTGGAATCCATCAGCGAGGACCTGCAGTTCGCCGAGCCGAACTCGGAGGTGATCTGCTCGACCATAAACGGCTCGACAACCGGCCAGAAACTGGTGGCCGATCCGCGCCAGGCGGCCGGTCAGTACTTCATGCTCGGCATCACACCGCTGGCCGACAACTACCCGTATGCACTGCAGCCGGCGCTCCTGCAGACCACCCCGGGCAATTTCGTGGGGCCCACCACCGCCGCGCTGCAATCCACCGCGTCACTGCTCAAGCCCGACGCGCAGACGGGCACGTGGCCGATCCCCTACAACGACTTCGAGACGGCAGCCGGCCAGAACGCCTACCCGGGCTCGATGGTCGTCTATGCCGCCGTGCCGACGAAGGGTCTCCCGAAGGCGGATGCCGCAGACATCGGACAGGTGCTCCAGTTCGCGGCCACCACCGGCCAGCAGCAGGGGACCGGCCCGGGCCAGCTTCCTCCGGGCTACCTTCCCCTGACCGCCGCTGACGGTCTGGGAAGCCTCGCCGCCTACACCGAGGCCGCGGCGGCCGACGTCACGGCTCAGAACGGCGAGACCCCTGGGCAAGCCACCGACGCGTCATCGAGCTCGAATGGATCTGCGACCTCGACCGGCGCGACCAACCCGGATACATCGGAACCACAGTTCGGAGATGGGCTGTTCGACAATGGCCAATCCATTGCGTCGACGAATTCTTCGGGGCTACCCGTCACCAGTGCGACTTCTCACCCCAAGGTGCATGTGGTCGCCGTCGTGCAGTCGCCGTTCCAGGTGAGCGCCGCACGGCTCCGCGGCTGGCTCGACTTCATCGGGTTCAACGGCCTCCTCATCTGCCTGTTCGGGTTGGTGGCCCTCCCAGCGCTCCTCGTGGCCGGTCGACGGCGCGGTAAGTGGTGAGTCGACCGTGCAGCCCGAGTTGACGCTCTTCGAAGCCGAACCTCCCGGCTACCTCCCAGAACGCGCCGAGCCACCACTTCCGGGGGAGGAAGGAGGCGACCAGCCGGGCACCGGAGTCGACGGAGGCCCCGAGAAAGTACCCAGGTCAGGAGCTCCCCGCCCCACGGTGACCGTCGTGGTGATGGTGGTCCTACTGGTGGCGTGTGTGTCGATGGTGTTTTCGTTCGTGTTCGCGACGCAGCTGAGTTCACTGCAGGAGCAACGGGCGCAGCACCAGCTGTATGCAGAGTTGCGGGGTCTACTCAGCGCATCGAGCACGATCGCCCCGAAGATCGGCGGCAAGATTCCAGAAGGATTTCCGGTGGCACTGGTCGATGCGAAGCAGGCCGGGATCCATGACGTGGTCGTGGCCCAGGGCACGTCGTCGGCCGATCTACTCAATGGTCCCGGGCACCTGGCGGACACTCCCTTGCCGGGCCAGAAGGGCGATGCCGTGATCATGGGGAAGAGCACCACTGCCGGTGCCCCGTTCGCCCACATCAGCCAGCTGGCCAAGGGCGACGTCATCGACATCGTGACCGGTGAGGGAACATTCAAATATGTCGTGGTGGACACCCGCAACGGCAACACCAGACCCCGTGTCCTGCGGGTGCCCGCCATCCTGACCCTGATCACGGGGAATCTGTCCTGGACATCGGGTGGAGGTCCCAACGCTGCCGAGCTCGTGTACGTCGACGCCACCCTGGTGGGGAAGGTCGTAGGGACACCGAAGGGACAGCTCCATACGGTGGCGGCCACTCAGAAACCCGGTAGCAATGATCCCAATGCGCTTCCGCTGGTGCTGACCTGGATGGTCGTCCTTCTGGCGGCTTCCTTGGCGTGCTGGTGGCTGTGGGCCCGGTGGGGGCTGACCCGGACATGGATCATCGGCGCTCCTGTCCTGTTCGCCCTGCTTTGGGTCATGTCGGGTGAAGTGATGCGATTTCTGCCCAACGTCTACTGACGGACGTCTACTGACAGATCCGGTCAGATCCGGGGACGGCGCCCACTGGCGATACCGACGACATCGAGACGCTGGCGATACCGCCGATACGACGGTCGGACCGTGCCGCTACCATCCGGTCCGAACCGTGTGCCCGGGTCCGCCGGTGCGCCGGCCGAGGAGGTCGTCATGCCCACCATCGAGACCGTCCGGGGACCGGTGGACACCGCCGACCTCGGTCGGACCTACGTGCATGAGCACATCTTCGTACTCACGCCCGACGTCCAGCAGAACTACCCGGACGAGTGGGGCGACGAGGACGAGCGGGTGGCTGACGCGGTGGCCAAGCTGACGGCGCTGGCCGATTCGGGAGTGCGCACCATCGTCGATCCGACGGTGATCGGGCTCGGGCGCTACATCCCGCGGATCCAACGGGTGGCGGCCCAGGTGCCGGACCTGAACATCGTGGTGGCCACCGGCTGCTACACCTACCGGGACGTCCCGTTCTTCTTCCACTACCGCACGCCGGAGGTCCGCGCCCTCATGGGCATGGAGGAGCCGGAGCCCCTGGTGGCGATGTTCACCGGCGACATCCTCGATGGCATCGTCGGGACCGGGGTCCGGGCCGGAATGCTCAAGTGCGCCATCGACGAACCGGGCCTGACCCCGGGTGTGGAGCGGGTGATGCGGGCGGTGGCGAAGACCCATCTGGTCACCGGCTGTCCCATCACGGTCCACACCCACCCCGGGAGCCGCCAGGGCCTGGAGGTGCAGCGGGTCATGGCCGAGGAGGAGGTCGACCCCGGTCGGGTGGTGCTCGGCCACAGCGGCGACTCCACCGATGTGGACCATCTCGGCACCCTGGCCGAAGCCGGCTTCTGGCTGGGGATGGATCGCTTCGGCATCAATATCGAGACCACGTTCGAGGAGCGGGCCGACACGGTGGTGGAACTGTGCCGGCGGGGATTCGCCGATCGGATGGTCCTGTCCCATGATGCCGCCTGCTACATCGACTGGATCGAACCGGGCGTGCTGCCGCTGATGCAGCAGTGGAACTACCTGCACATCCAGTCCGAGGTCCTTCCCTACCTGCGTGATCACGGTGTTTCCGACGCCCAGATCACCACCATGCTGGTGGACAATCCCCGGCGACTGTTCGAGGGCGCCTGAGGACGCCCACGGGTTTCACGGGCACGTCGAGAGCGCCGCTCAGGGAGTAAGCGCGGGGCCGGCTGGGCCGCCCCTGGCGGACGATGGCGTCGGAAGAGGGTCGCTATCTGGAAGAATCGGGGCCATGTACATCTCCGCCAAGGTCGACTACGCCGTTCGGGCGCTCTGCACCCTGGCTGCCTCCGACACCCCGCTCACCTCTGAGTCCCTGGCCCTGTCCCAGGGGCTCCCGGCCAAATTCCTGGAGAGCATCCTCAACGACATGCGCCGGGCCGGACTCCTAACCAGCCAGCGCGGTCCGGACGGGGGCTACCGGCTCGCCCGCCCGGCCGCCGAGATCACCGTCGCCGATGTCATCCGGCCGCTGGACGGGCCCCTGGCGGAGATCCGGGGTCTGCGCCCCGAGGCGGCCAACTATGTGGGTGCGGCCGAGCACCTGCAGGCGGTGTGGGTGGCGGTCCGGGCCAGCCTGCGTTCCGTACTCGACGTGGTAACGGTGGCCGACATCGTCGCCGGGGACCTGCCTGAATCGGTGGTCCGACTGACCACTGACCCCGAAGCCTGGCAGTCGCGCTGAATCGATCGGCGTTCCGGCGGTTGGTCAGCGCCGGGTAGGACCGTCCAGGGCCAAGCGCTCGAGGACGGCGAGAAATGCCTCGATCCCGTCCGTCTCCTTCTCCGGATCCTTGGCGTCGTCGTCCCACTTCCGGAGAGCGAGCGCATCGGCGGATCCCGGGTGGGCCTCGAATCGGGCGATAGCCGCCGGGTCGAGGAGGCCGCCTTGGGCCTGCTGGCTCCGGACCGAGGCGGGGGAGAGGGCGGCCATATACGCCGGTTCGAGGGTGCACCGATAACGTTTGGCCAGGACGTGGAGCGCAACTGGCTCGAGCCACCACGGATCCGAAGCGTGCAGCCACCCATCTCGCACCGAGGGTCTCATGGTGATCGTCGTCCACGGCCAGATCGGGCCGACCATCCCCATCGTCCGGGCCCACCAGGTGACCAACGTCGTGAAGGAGAGCGGCGGCCACCAGATGGTCGCCGGCACCGGCGGCCCGAGCCTGGGTGGCGCACTGGAGCGCGTGGCGACGCTGGTCGACCACCTCACCGTGGTACTCACCGCCGCGCCGTGCGAACAGGGCCACCACTTCGTCCACCGGTCCCACGTGTGCCTCCCTGGTCTGACCTCTCGATCCAACGGTACCGGCACGCAGGACTGGAATTCGCCGCATTCCGGTTTGGGAGGTCCGAATCCGGGAAGACTCGGCGGGGGCGTTGACTTAGTAATTCCCTATGGCCTATGTTCTGTATAGGGAATGAGGGAGGGGTTACACCATGAACATCGATCCGTACATCGTTCTGGGCAGCGCCGTCGTGGGCTTCCTGGTGGGCCTGACCGGTGCCGGCGGTGGCGCGCTCATGACACCGATGCTGATCCTCCTGTTCGGGATCAAGCCATCGACAGCCATCTCGAGCGACCTGGTGGCGGCCGTGTTCATGCGGCCTTTCGGCGCCGCCGTGCACATCCACAAGAAGACGGTCAACTTCAGACTGGTGGGATGGATGGTTCTCGGGTCGGTGCCGATGGCCTTCCTGGGTGCGTATCTCCTCCACCTGATGGGGAACGCCAAGTCGTCCCAAGCCAACATCGAAAAAGCGCTCGGCCTGGCTCTGCTCATCGGTACAGCAGCCATGGTGATCCGCTTCATCTTGGACCGGCGGGCTGGGAACAATCGTGTCGGTGTGGTCCACGGGTTGACCATCCGCCCGCTGCCGACCGTCCTGATCGGCATGGTGGGCGGCCTCATCGTCGGCATGACCTCGGTCGGCTCGGGCTCGCTGATGATCGTCCTACTGCTGTTCCTGTACCCGGCCCTGGGCGCCAATCAGTTGGTGGGCACCGACCTGACCCAGGCGGTGCCTCTGACCATGGCCGCCGCGCTGGGTGCCCTGGCCTTCGGTCACGTGGAATTTTCGGTGACCACCTCGATCATCATCGGTAGCGTCCCCGCCGTACTGGTGGGTGCATTCCTGTCGTCCCGGGCCCCGGACAAGTACATCCGCCCGGCCATCACGTTCGTGATCTTCGCTTCGGGCCTCAAGTACATCGGAGTCGGCACCACCGCCCTGGGGTGGATCATGTGCGCCACCCTGCTCGGTGGTGCTCTCGTCTTCTTGGCCTACGTGCGTCCCTGGAAGGCGGGGGCGGACCTCATGGACGAGGATGGTCCGGGCGACCCAGCCACCGCAGAGGGGACCGACGCCCAATCCTCGACCTCCGTCCGAGCCGGACCGGCTGCGCCGGAGTAGCAGCGGCCCTACGTAGGACTTGAACGTGGTTGTGGCCGGTCAGCCCGTCGAACCGCCCGGCGGCCCCGAATCGACGGCATCGCCCGGCCGCAGCTGATCGGTCAGGGCGCGGGCATCCTTGACGAAGCGGTTGGCCAGCTGGCGGGACACCCCGAAGATGTCGGCGATCTCGCTGATGGTCATGCCCTCTTCCAAGGCGGCGGCCACCACGGCGACCCGGATCTCCCGGCGACTCTGCTCGAACTCGTCCATGATCCGGGTCAGATCGCGGCTGCGTTCGGCCGAGCGGGTGTCCCTGGTGGACGTGGCGATCGTCATGCCGTCGCGTAGGTGCTCGATGTCTTCCAGGTTCCACACCCGTTGCGCCTGGAGACGCTCGATGAGACGATCACCAGCCTGGGTGTAACGCTCGACCTGCTCGATCACCCGCTCGATCGCCCGCTCCATGGTCGGAGCCTACGTGGGCCACCCCGGCGATCCCTGCCCGTGGAGGAAGTTTGTGTCAACACGTATGGACACAACGCGGCACGTATCGGCGTGCATGACAATGCCCCGACCTGCGGGAAAACAGGCCAGGGCATCGACATGGTGAGGTTATCTCACCGCCATGCTCCAGATCCGATCGTGAGCACACGATCAGGCGGCACAAGGTGAACCCTGGCCGAACTCGCCTACCTTCGCGTCCTAACTGCCGGTGCGCTCGCGGTGTTTGCACCCTGGCCAGCAACAGGGCCGACGCTGGCCTTCCTCCAATTCCTCCCGGGTCCGGCGGATGCGGCGCTCCCTTGTCTTCTCCTGTTTGGCGTCTTCGACCCAGCAGATGAACTCGTTGCGGGCCAGAGGGGTGATGTCCTGCCAGGCGACGAGCGCCGGGGGGTTGGCGATCAGCGTTCGACGCAGGTCCGGCGGAAGTCTGTGGACCACCCCGCCGGGCACTCGTGGGCTGCTCATAGCTGCCACGGTAGCGAGTCGGGACGAGACTCACGCACTCGGGGCCGTCCGCGACCTCGACCCGGCATCGGGAGCTCAGGCCAGATCGTTGGTGACCCGTTCCACCAGCGATTCGAGATCGCTGAGGTCCTTGGCCGCCACCGACTCATCGTTCAGCGCTCTGACCTTGTCGGCGGTGGCCTCGTCGGGATTGGCGGAGCGGTGGAGATGCCGGGTACCGGTGGAATGGAGCGCGTCCTCGGCGGCGACACCAGAATCGAGGGAGGCGGCAATGGCCTCGTCGGCATCCTTTTCGGCTTGAGCCATGGCCGCTTCCGCATCCTTTGTCTTGTCCGTGCCGGGCGACGCCTGTTCGGCGCCCGCCACCAGTTTCTCGATCTTGAGGCGCTCCTGGTCCGCCTCCGCACCCAGCTGCCCGGTCACACGGGCGGCCGCTTCGGCCGCTTCGGCCTCGGCGGTGGCCGTACCCGCTCGTTGTTCGTGTTGATAGACCGGATTGAGGTGGGATCGAACCGGTCCCGAGGAGGTGGCACGGGCCCGTGCCACCTCGGCGTCCATCTGATCCTCCAACCTGGCCGCGTCAGCGTTCGGAGGGGCTTGGGGTTGGTCAGTTCCGCTCATGACGAGCAAAATCGTCAGGATCGGGGGATTTCTTGAGCAATTGCGTCCCGGGGCGAAGCGCGGTCCGATGACCGCCGCTCGCTATAGTTCGCGCCCATGCCACCGTCGCCCGATGAGCTCTGGCGGGTCCTCGGCCGGGCGGCCCGCATCTGGGCTGCCGACGGACTGCTCCTTGTGGAGGAGGACCACTGGACGGCCTTCAGCGGTCAACCCAGTGTCAGCTACAACCTGGCGTGCTGCCACTCGGCACGGCCCGAAGTACTGGTCGACCGGTGCCTCGACCCCACGCTCGAACAGAGGAAGCCGGCCGTCATCATGCTGGCCGGGCCCGGGCTGGCCACCGCACAACACCTCGTCGAGCAGGGGTGGGTGACCGTCGGCGCACTGCCACTGATGGTGCTCGGCTCTCGTTCGCCCTGGGCAGCGGACAGCGTCGACGGCGACGTGGTCGCTGCGCCGCTCACCATCGACCAGCTACCGGCGGCCAGGGAGTTGCTGGCCGACTGTTACTTCCTCGGTCCCTCGACGGCCGCCATCGCCATTCCCGACCGTGCCATGGACCACCCCGACCAGTCGGTGTGGGGTTGCTTCGCCGAGGGTCAGCTGGTCTCGTGCGTCACGACCGTGGTGGAGGACGGGCTGGTTGTCATCTGGTCCATGGCCACCTCGAGGGAACACCAGGGCCGGGGCTACGGCCGACAACTGCTCGATGCGGTGTTCACCCATGAGTTCGAGGAAGGTGCTTCGGGCTCGCTGCTCCACTCGTCAATCGCTGGGGAGAAGCTCTACCGGCAGCTCGGCTTCACCGTGGTCGAGTACCTGCAGCTGTGGTCCCGCCCCCGGTGGGTCCTCGGCGCCTCGTGAGGAAGTCAATGGGGCCGGGATCACCGGTCAACTGGCGCGGTGACGGACGGCTCGCCCGAACGCGACCTCAACCCCACCTCGCCCAGGAGCCGCCGCTCGTCGAGCTTCCCGGCCGGGGTGAGCGGGAGTTCGTCGACCAATTCGACCCGGTCCGGGAGCATCGTCTCGGGTAAGCAGGTCCCTGGCCTCGTTGCGCAGATCGTTGGTGGAGAGCGTCCCGTCGCCGACCACGAAGGCGGCGATCCCCGTCCCACCGTCGTTGTCGAAGACCACGCAGGTAGCAGTCGATCACCCCCGGCAGGCGCTCCATGGCGACGGCGAGTTCGAGGAGGGAGATCCGGACGCCGAATCGCTTGATGACCCGATCGGCGCGGTCGACGTAGACAAAGTTGCCTCGCCGGTCCCGGTAGACGAGATCGCCGGAGCGGTAGACGGTCTCCCCGGGCACTACATCGTCCCGAAGCACGGCAGCAGTCAGATCGGGCGCACCCCAGTAACCCTCCATCAGCTGCGAGCCGCCGATGTAGAGCTCGCCGATGGCTCCCTCCTCGGACACGAGGACGCCGTCCTGGTCGGCGAGGTGGAAGGTCACCCCGGGGTGGGGGACCCCGATGGGCACGATCCCCTCGGCCAGCAGCTCCGGTGTGAGCTCGAGATGGGTGACGGCAATGGTGGTCTCGGTCGGCCCGTACCGGTTGAAGACCCGCAGTCGTGGTGCCGCCTTCCACAGGGCACAGATGTCCGGGGCTGAGCTCGCCTCGCCACCCAGTGCCACGATGTCGAGGGTGCTGTCCTGGAGCGACCCGATCTGGCGGCTGGCCAGCAACAGTTTCAGATAGGTCGGGGAAAAGCCCGTGTAGGTGATCTCCTCCCCGAGGACGGCGTTGAAGAAGGTCCGCGGGTAGAGGAGTGACTCGCGGGGCCGCAGGACGATGGAACCACCGGCGACGAGGGTGGCGAAGAGCGTTCCGAAGGAGCCGTCGAAGTGGAAGGGCGACACGCACAGGGTGCGGGTGCCGGGATCGAGGCCGAGGGCAGCGATCGTCGACTGGACGGCGGCCGCGAAGGCGCTGTTGCCGATCAGCACCCCTTTGGGCGTGCCGGTCGTCCCCGACGTGTAGATGGCGTACGCCGACCGTTCGGGCGAGGGACCCGGAAGCGTCCGGGTGGTCGGGCGGCTATCGAGGAGCTCCGCATACCGGATCCGCTCGGTCGGACCCTGTCGTCGGGGCGACGGTTCGCCGTCTGCGGCCTCACCGGTGACCACCAGCGCCGGTGTGCAGTCGGCGATGATGGTGTCGATGCGGACCGTGGGGTCCGAAGGCGCCAGCGGCACGAAGACGGCGCCGATCCGCAGGCAGGCCAGCGCGGCCACGACGAAGTCGACCGAGTTGGGAAGGTGGAGCGCCACCCGATCGCCCGGCGCCACACCCGAGTCGACCAGACCGGCGGCCAGGGCGCCGACTTCGGTGGCCAGGTCCGCATAGCTCAGCTGGCGATCGAGGTCCTGAATGGCAGGCCGGTCGGGCGCGGTCCTGGCGTGGTCAGCGATGGCGATGTCGACACGGGACGAGGCCATCGGGCTGCCCGTCATGGGACTCCTCCCGGCGCCGACACCGGTCGGGACCCGCGCAGAAGCCGGCCGGGGAGCTCGCCGGTGGGTGAGCCGTCCTCGAAGGTGACCGCGCCACGCTTGACCGTCCACCGGTAGCCGCGGGCCGCCTGCAGCAGACGGCGTCCCCCGGCGGGAGGTCGGCGACGACCTGGGGTGCGTCACAGCCCAGTGCGTCGAGGTCGATGACGTTGAGGTCGGCCAGATGGCCTTCGGCCAGGACACCGCGGTCTAGCCAGCCGAAATGCTGTGCCGGACGCCGGGTCAACTGGTGGACCACCTCCTCGACGGGGATCTTCCGTTCGTCCACCGCGTCACGCCCCCACAGCGACAGATACGTCGTGGGCATGCTGCCGTCGCAGATCTGACCGCAGTGCGCACCGGCATCCGACAGGCCGAACATTGCCACCGGCGAGGTGATCATCTCGCGGACGGCGTCGAGCGTTCCCGTGGGCGAAGTTGTAGAGGGGCATGTAGATGAGCTGACGGCCGTCCTGGCGCAGCTGGACGTCGTAGGCCAGCTCCCTCGGATCGGCCCCGGTGCGACGGGCCATGGCCCCGAGCGAGGTGGAGCGGTCGAGGTCGTAGTCGACCGGATCCCCGAGCACGTACATGTCGTCGAACCGGCCGAAGAAGGCGATATCCGTCGAAGGCATCGTCGCCCGAAGTGAGGGTGGCGTGGCCGTCGAGCACCCGGTGCCGGACGTCCGGGTCCCGGAGGGCCACCAGGCGCTCGGCCAGCGGCAGGTCGGCGATCCTGCGATAGGCGCGTGCCGGGGTGAACACGTTGGCCGACGCCTCGAGACCCAGGAGCACGCCGATCGGCCTGGGTGCGACCTGGGCTTTCACGTCCAGGCCTTCCCCCTGCAGGCTCACGGCCAGGGCCATCAGGTCACGCCATCGCTCGGGGGCGTCCGCGGTCCTGTTGGACGGTGTAGGTCACCGGCCGCCCGCTCACCCTGGCGAACTCGGTGGTGAGGGCGAACTCCTGCCGGGCGAACTCGTCATCCGTCGTCCGGAAGCTGTCGCTCACGAACTGGAACACACCGGTGCCGTTCGCCCGCAGTACCCGGGCGAAGGCCATCAGTTCGGGCTCGCGGGCCCGCAGGGTGCCGAGGTTCTCTCCGGTGCTGGTGTGGTGTCGGTCGGTGCGCGAGGTGGACACGCCGAGGGCACCGGCCTCGAGGCTCTGCGCCAACAGCTGGGCCATGGCCTCGATCTGGGTGTCGTCGGGATGCTCGGCGGGGTCCGCGCCCCGCTCGCCCATCACGAACGAGCGCAGGGCGGCGTGGGGGAGATGGGTGGCCACGTCGATGGTCCTCGGCTGCCTGTCGAGGGCGCCGAGGTACTCGGGAAACGTCTCCCAGTCCCAGCGGAGCCCCTCATGGAGTGCCGTCCCGGGGATGTCCTCCACTCCCTCCATGATGGCGATGAGCCGGTCGTGGTCGTGAGGGGCGACCGGCGCGAACCCGACGCCGCAGTTGCCCATGGCCACGGTGGTCACCCCGTGGTGGGAGGACGGGGCCAGCAGCGGGTCCCAGGTGGCCTGCCCGTCGAAGTGGGTGTGGGGGTCGACGAATCCCGGGGTCACCAAGAGGCCGTCGGCATCGAGCTCGCGACGGCCTCGGGCGATTCCCTCACCGACTTCGGTGATCCGGTCCCCGGTGACGGCGATGTCGGCCTGCCGCAGCGGACCCCCGGTGCCATCGGCAATGGTGCCGTTGCGGATGACCAGGTCCGCGGTCATGTCGCCGACAGCCCGTCGCGCCCAGCCAGCTCCCAACGTCGCAGTTTCCTGCGGGCATCGGTCAATGTGTCGAACTGGGCGTCGGAGAGTTGTACGTCTCGGGCCGCGAAATTCTCCTCGAGGTGGGCGCAGGACGAGGTGCCCGGAATGGGGTAGATCGCCGGTGACCGACGGAGGAGCCAGGCCAGGCTGACCTGTGCCGCCGTGGCACCCAGCTCGCCGGCGACGGTGTCGAGCGGTCCACCCGACTCGGCGAGCCGCCCGCTGGCCAGGGGGAACCACGGGATGAAGCCGATCCCCTCCTGCTCGCAGTAGTCGAGCACGTCATCACCACCGCGTTGGGCCAGGTTGTACAGGTTCTGCACACTCACCACGGGAACGATCCGTTGGGCGTGCTCGATCTGCTCGACGGTCACGTCGGACAGCCCCACCTCGAGCACCTTGCCCTCGTCGCGGAGCTCGGCGAGCAGACCGAACTGCTCCTCGGCGGGAACCGATGGATCGATCCGGTGCAGTTGGAAGAGGTCGATCCGGTCGACACCGAGACGGACGAGGCTGCCTTCGCACTGTCGTCTCAGGTACTCAGGCCGGCCGCACGGCTCCCACTGGTCGGGGCCGTACCGGGTCAGTCCCGCCTTGGTGGCGATCGTGAGGCCGGCCGGATAGGGATGGAGTGCCTCGCGGATGAGCTCCTCGGCCACATCGGGTCCGTAGGAATCGGCGGTGTCGATCAGGTCGATGCCGAGCTCCACGGCCCGTCGCAACACGCCGATGGCTCCGTACCGGTCGGGGGGCGGCCCCCATACCCCGGGTCCGGTGAGTTGCATGGTTCCGAAGCCGAGTCGCTCCACCTGGAGCGTGCCCAGTGACCCTGTCTGCCGTTGCCCTGAGTCGGAGGGTGCCACAATCGTCCATTCCATAGGTGAAGCGGGCCGGGTCTATGACACTCCTGACACCCCTGTCCCGAAGTCAGACCATTGTACCGACGCCACTACCATCTCGACAGGGTCTTGTGAAATGGACACATACCGCTCTAGCCTTGAATGACGGGCATTGAAGAGCATTGGCGTTTTGTCGACTGACATTCGTGGCTCTATTGACGACGAAGGGGCTTTAGGACCGATGTTGACCGCGTCAGATGATCTGCGAGTGCATCCGACTCCATCATCCGATAGTGACCCGCGGGCGGAAATAACCGAATTCGCCATCGTCGGGTTCGGATCGTGGGGCCTTTGCGTCCTGGAGCGCACGGTGGCCCAGGCGCGTCGCGACGGCACGCGGCTCCGGGTCCACGTGATCGAGCCGGGCCAACTCGGTGGCGGCGTCTACGCCATGAGCCAGCCCGACTTCCTTGTGCTCAATAATCCGTGCGGGCAGCTGTCGCTGTATGCGGCCCGGGATGCCGCCGACGATCCGCCCTATTCGCTCGGGCTCCACGAATGGGCAGTTCGCCAGGGGTACCAGTGGTCGGGTCACGAATGCGTCATCACCACCTCGGGTAGGCCCTTGCTCCCTACCGACTATCTGCCCCGACGGCTCATGGGCGAGTATCTGGCCTGGTTCTACGAGACCCTCGTGGCCCATGCACCGGACAATCTGGAGGTGGTCCGGCACTACGCGTCGGCGATCGACATCGTGCCTTCCGGCGGGCGCGAGGCGGTGGTCCTCGACAACGGCCGGACCCTCTGCGTCAACTCCGTGGTGATCACCTCGGGACACACCTGGAATGAGGAGTCCACCGGCGGTGCGTCGGACATCCGGTACCTCCGGCCCTATCCGGTGGAGTACTTCGACGAGGCGATCGCTCCGGGCGAACCCGTCGCCGTCGCCGGAATGGGATTGGTCGGATTCGATATCGTGACCGCGCTCACCGTCGGTCGGGGCGGGCAGTTCGAGGACGTCGGTGACCGCAAGACCTATGTCCGCAGCGGAAATGAACCGGTGATCTACCTCTATTCGCTCACCGGAATGCCCTACTGCGCCAAATCGGCCCATGGCAATGACCCCTACGGCGGCTATGTGCCGGTGGTGTGCACGCCGGACCGGTTTCGCCGCGCTCACCCGGACCGGACGGCTCCGACGAACGCCGCCAGGTCGACTTCCGTCACGAGCTCCTGCCCCTGGTGTTCGCCGAAATGCAGGCCCGGTACCTCATCCACGCCGGCCTGCTGAAGGGTGGCGTCGAGGAATCGGCATCCGTGCGCACGCGTGCTCGAAAGCGGTTGGTCGGAGGGTGTGTTCGACGAGGTGGTCGACAAGTTCGAGCCGGTCTATGGCCGATTCGACCCGGCCGCCCACGTGTTCGCCGGCGCCGGACGCCGCTATGCCTCGAGTGCCGACTACGAGCAACAGGTCTACGAAATGGTCGAGGACGACCTCGACGAGGCCCTCGCCGTCGGTGGGAGCCCGGTCAAGGCCGCCCTGGAGGTCTTCCGCATCCTGCGGGACCAGCTGCGGTCGGTCATCGAATTCGGCGGTCTGACCGTCGAGTCCTACCTCGACTTCCAGACCAACATCCGCGGCCGCATCAACCGGCTCGAAGCAGGACCTCCCCCGCTGCGGTCCCAGCAGCTCCTGGCCCTGATGGACGCCGGCATCGTCCGCGTCCCTTTCGGCCCCAACCCGTTGCTCACCGGCATGCCCGATGGCCGGGTGACCATCCGCTCCACCGAGCTGGGCGTGGAGGCCGCGGCCACCGTCAACGGAGTGGTCCGGGGCCACCTGGACCTACCATCTCTGGTGCGGTCGAGCTCGCCGCTGCTGAACCGGCTCTACGCCGAGGGTCGGCTGACTCAGATGGGCTACGGGAGCACCCTGGTGGGCAGCGTGTCCATCGACCGGAACTTCCATCCCTATGACGTCGACGGTCGGCTCCAGCCGCACGATTTCGCTGCTCGGGGTGCTCACCGAGGGAGCCCGCTACTTCACCCACTACCTCCCTTCGCCTCTGAGCCGCATCCGGGCCGTCCTCGATGCGCAGGAGTGCGTGGAGAGCGTCTTCGGGTCATCGACCGCACCTTCGCCGAGATCGACGCCGCTCAGGCGGTGGCGGTGGCCAACGCCTGATCGAGGTCCTCGATGAGGTCGTCGATGTGCTCGAGGCCGATCGAGAGACGGATCGTCTCCGGACGGATCCCTGCCGCCACCAGCTCGTCGGCGCTCAGTTGCCGGTGGGTGGTGGAGGCCGGGTGGATGGCCAGCGACTTGGCATCGCCGAGGTTGAGCAGCCGCCTGAACAGCTGCACCGCGTCGAAGAAGGCCAGTCCGGCCTCGTAGCCCCCGGCCACTCCGAAGGTGATGATCGACGGCACCCGGCCATTCAGGTAGCGCTCGACCAGGTCGTGGTAGGGGTTGTCGGCGAACCCGGCGAAACTCACCCAGGCGACCCTGGCGTCCTGGGCCAGGTAGTCGGCGACCAGTCCGGGCGTTGGACTCATGGCGCTCGAGGCGGACCGACAGGGTCTCCAGCCCCTGGAGTAGTTGGAAGGCCGCCATAGGAGAGAGGGTGGCCCCGGTGTTGCGGAGCTGGACCGACCGGGCCCGCACGGTGAACGGCCGCTCGGGGAAGTCCCGGGCGAAGACCACGTCGTGGAAGGCCGGCTCTGGTTGGTTGAACGTCGGGAACCGCTCGGCGTGCTCCGTCCATGGGAACGTGCCGCCGTCGACGATGGCCCCGCCGAGCGTGGTGCCGTGACCGCCCGACGAACTTGGTCAGCGAGTGCACGACGACGTCGGCACCGTGACTGGATCGGCTTCAGCATCAAGCGGCGTGGCCACGGTGTTGTCCACGATGAGGGGCACCCCGGCCCGATGAGCGACCCCGGCCACCGCCTCCAGGTCCACGACGTTGCCGGCGGGATTGCCGATGGACTCACAGAAGACGGCACAGGTGCGTTCATCGATCAGGGCGGCGATCGACGACGCCTGGTCGTCCGGAGCGAACCGGGCCTCGATCCCGAGGGTCGGGAGCACGTGGGCGAAGTAGGTGAACGTGGCCCCGTAGAGCTGGGGGAGCACGACGAAGTTCGAGCCGGCCAGGGCCACGGTGAGGATCGAACTGCTGACGGCGGCCATGCCCGATGCCAGAACGAGCGCCGCCGTTCCGCCCTCGAGTGCGGCGATCCGCTTTTCGAGTACGTCGTTGGTCGGGTTGTTGATTCGGTTGTAGTGGAATCCGGGGATCTCGAGGTCGAGGACGGCCCCGGCGTGGGCGGCGTCGATGAAGTCGTGGGCGACGGTCTGGTAGATGGGCACGGCGACGGCGCGGGTGCCGTCGGCTACGTACCCACCGTGGATGGCGATCGTCTCGTCGTGCACGGACTCAGTGGCTCCGTTCCGGTACGCCGGCCAGCCAGTTGGCGTAGAGAGTGGTCGCTGCCTGTTCCCATGGCCTGGTGGCCCGGGCTCCGACCTCGTCGAAGGGGAACGAAGTGACCAGGTCAGGATTCCGGTCGCCGGAGGCGATCCGCCGCTGCAACTCCACCAGGAGGTCCCAGTCGTCGCGGTGCTGCGCAGTTCGTGGGTAGGACCGGCACCTCGTCGCGCTCGCCGAGCACGAACCGCCGGGCGTCCCGGTGGTACTCGCGAAGCAGGCTGGTGGGCCCGTACTCGGGGTGGGCCTGGACCACGACCATCCTGCAACGGTCGACCATCCGGGTGGCGACGCTCCAGTCCCCGTCCTCGGACCCGATGGGCACGTCGTAGCGGGCGGCCCGGAGTAGTTCGGTGGGCGCCGAGTTCAATCGCGAGTGGGGGAGGACGAGGTCGGAAGGGAGCCCGTAGGTCAACGGGCGGCCCGACTCCCACCGCTGAGCCATGACTCCGGTGCACTTGGCCGCCAGGCGCTGGCGTTCGATGCCGTCGAAGACGAGCAGCGCGGCGTGGGCGGACAGGCACGAGGCCAACACGGACGTCACATTCCCACTCGCCCAGGTCAGCAGCGTCACCAGTTCGTCCCAGTAGGGCTCGTCCCGAATGTTCTTTTCCACAGGGTTGGATCCGCTGATGATCAGGACGTCGGGCGGGTCCTGGTAGATGGCCGACAACGGTGCGTACCGCCGGGCGATCCGGTCGGCGACGGCCGGACGTTCGGGCAGTCCTTCCATGACATACAGGCGGCTGACCAGGACGTTGTCGCCCGACGCGGCGTCGAGGAGCCCGAGGAACTGCCCTTCGGTCTCCACGAATGCGGCCTCGGGCATGTTGTTCACCAAACCGCAGGTCCACCGGGGACGGGAGTGGCCCGGACGTGAAGAACCCGGGGGTTCCGCGCCTAGGGCATCAAGTACCGTGGAGACCATGACGATCTATCGGCAGACGCCGACCGATTCCTGAAGGTCGGTTCACAAGCGCATTACCGACGAAGGGATCGAGCCGCATGTCTGTCGAGATTATCGGCATGGTGGGAACCAGGGACGCATCGGAGATCAAGGGACCACTGGTCGACGGTCCGGTCGTGGACTGGACGGACGGTCCGGTCGTCGATGCGACGTACCTGCTCGACATCTCCCGGGCCCATGAACAGTCCGGATTCGACCGGGTATTGGTGGGTTATGGAGCGGTGGGCCCCGAGGGTTGGGCGGTGGCCGCTTCGGTACTCCATCACACCGACCATCTGAAGGTTCTGGTCGCACACCGGCCCGGCTTCGTCCAGCCGGTGCTGCTGGCCCGGATGGCGGCGACGCATGGACCACCTCACCGGGGGTGGCAGGATCGCCATCCACTTCATCACCGGCGGTGACGAGGCCGACCAACGGCGCGAGGGCGACTTCCTGCCCCATGACGCCCGCTATCTGCGGACCGGCGAGGTGATGTCCATCGTTCGACGCATCTGGCGGGAGGACGCACCGTTCGACTTCGAAGGCGACTTCTTCCGCTACGAGGGCGCGTTCAGCTCGGTCAAGCCGGTGACCCCGGACGGGATCCCCTTGTACTTCGCCGGTGCATCACCGGCAGCCATCGCCGTCGGAGCCGCCGAGGCCGACGTCTACGCCTTCTGGGGGGAACCGAGGGCGGCGGTGGCCGATCGGATGGCGATCATCGGCAAGGCCGCCGCGGCCGCCGGCCGGACGCTCCGCTACAGCATCTCGCTCCGCCCGATCATCGCTGACACCGAGGACGAGGCGTGGGAGAAGGCCGAGTGGATCGCCGAGCGGACGGCGGAGCGGATCGCCATGGCCAAGGAGAAGTCGTCCGACGGGGACCAGACCGACCAGGGGCTACACAGTGCCAGTCACGCCACGCTGTCGGTGCAGGGAGCGAAGGTGGGTACGACCTCGGTCGGCCGCAAGCGCCTCATCGAGATGTCGGCCGACCAGGAGGTCTACGACGAGCGCCTCTGGATGAAAGTGGCCAAACTGACCGGAGCGGCCGGGAATTCGACAGCGTTGGTGGGCACCCCGGACCAGGTAGCCGAGGCCATGCTGCGCTACTGCGACCTCGGGATCTCCACGCTGCTCCTCAAAGGGTTCGACCCGGTGCCCGATGCCGTCGACTTCGGTAAGGAGCTGCTGCCGCTGGTCCGCGAGGGAGCGGCCCGGCGCGGGTTGGGGTGACCTCCCGCACCCCGATGTCGCCTGGGTGACAGACGCCACTGGGCCGGAACCTCATGATGCAGATGAGATACATTTCGATCGCTACCAACGATGGGCCTTGCTGATAGGCCTGAGCGATCACCCGGACCAGGCAACGCGAGGCAGCGGTGGAGCGTCGAATCCGAGCGGTAAGAAGGTGTTCAGCTCACGTGCGGGGCCGCCGCATCACCATGTTGGTAGGCGCCGTCGCACTTGTCGGTGCCACTACGTTCACCGCCAGCGTTGCGACCGCGGCCACCAGCGGATCGGGCGTGCACGTGAGCTCGATCTGGCTGAGTTCAGGGGAGTACAAGCCGAAGGCACCGGCAGGGGCGACGGATGACTACCACTGCACGCTGGTCAATCCGCACGTCACCCACAGTGCGTTCATCATCTCCAGCCAGTTCTATCCCGGCGGCGTCGAGGATCATCACGCTGCCCTCTTCCTGCTCCCGCATTCACTCGTGGCCCAGGCCAAGCGCGACGGGGTATTGAAGCGAGGGTGGACGTGCTTCGGCGAGGGGACGTTGCCGAACACCCCGCTGTCCCAATTCGGGCAGACCAAGCTACTGAGCAACTGGTCGCCGGGGTCGGGGCCCATCGATTTTCCGAAGGGAACCGGCTACATCATTCCGGCAGGAAGCATGGTGGTGATGCAGGTCCACTACAACCTGCTCGCCGGGGACAAGCCGGTGAAGAACCGCTTGGTAATCCACACGGTTCCCCTGTCTGCTTCGCTGTTACCGCTGCGGGTGCAAGAGATGGAGGCGGCCCCCGATATACCGTGCCCGGCCGGTGTCACCGGTCCGCTGTGCAATCGGGCCGCCTCGCTGGCCAACCAAGGTCAGCGCTTCGGCCGCAATGCCGTTATCGAAGTCGATGGCATCGAAGCGCTCTGCGGTCGCGATCCGACTGATCCTCCGGCGGGGGACTCGACCTCGTGTACGGCACCGCTGAGCACCGGCGGCTACCTCCTGAGAGTCGACCCCCATATGCATCTGCTGGGAGTGGGATTCACGATGGTGCTCAACCCGGGAACTCCCGAGGCGAAGACGGTCATCAATGTCCCCAACTACGACTTCCATCATCAGGTGGCATACAACTTGGCCACGCCGATTCCGGTGACCGTCGGAGAGCCGGTTCAGATCACCTGTACCTACGACCCGACCCTGGAACAGGAGCTTCCCGCCCTGCGCAAAGCTCCTCCCCACTACGTCACCTGGGGTGACGGATCGACGGACGAAATGTGCGTGGGAGTGACGTGGACGTCGGCGACGCTCCCTGACTCTCACGACTCCCTCTAGCTAAGTTGTCCGATGCTGAGGCAGTTCGGACCCCTTCCGCGGCGAGGGAACGTCGATCCCGCGCCAGTCGGCTACTGCTCCTGGCCGCAGTGGCTCTGCCTCACGAGCAGCCACCGAATGAGACGTTATTCCAGGTCATCGTCCCGTCCTTGCTTCGGCCCCCACAGGTGACTATCTAAGGGATCCAGACCGGAAACGATGCCCTGGATGCATCCTTCGTGATGGGCGGATCCATGACCACTGATCGAAACCACGCCATCGACCACGTCATCGTGGTCCTGTTCGAAAATCGCTCCCTGGACAACGTCCTGGGCCACCTCTATGGACCGGACGACAACAAGACCTTCGACGGGGTGATCGGCAAGGACCTGAGCAACCCCATTCCCGAATGGGCCGAGCACGGAGCCGACCGCAAGACCGTCCCCTACGGCGTGACCGAAAACCTGGACACGCCCAACCCGGACTCGGGCGAAGAGTACTTCCACACCAACACCCAGCTCTACAACACGCTCGACGATCACAACCGGTTCACGATCGGCGAGGGCGCCGCCGAGCCGTGGAACGCGCCGCCCGATGGGGCCACTCCGTCGATGGATGGCTTCGTCACCGACTACATCAGCACGTTCACCGGAGAGGTGGGCCGCCAGCCGACCTACGACGAGTACGCCCAGATCATGACCGGCTACACCCCGGAGCAACTACCGGTCCTCAACGGTCTGGCCCGAGACTTCGGTGTCTTCGACCACTGGTTCAGTGAGGTCCCCTCGCAGACCTTCATGAACCGGTCGTTCTGGACGGCCGCAACCTCGTCCGGGCTGGTGGTGAACAGTCCGGCGACGAAGTGGATGACCCAGAACGACGCCGAGACGATCTTCGAGCGGCTCGAATCCCGGGGCAAGACCTGGAAGGTCTACGTGTGCGAGCCGATGCCACTGTCGTTCACCGGCATCATTCACTTTCCCCGACTGCAGGATCGCCTGGCCACCCACTTCGTGCCGTTCGCCGAGTTCGAGAAGGACGCGGCCGCTGGAACCCTGCCGGACTTTTCGCTGATCGAGCCGGACATGGTGTCCGGGCACAGTGATTACCACCCCGCGCTCAGTCGGTCGATGATCGGCGACAATGTCGACTTCGGCTTCGACCCACCGTCATCGATGCTCGGGGGCGAGGCGTTCTTGGAGCGGGTGTACGACACCTACCGGTCCATGACCTCCCCGGCCGGCGTCAACGTCTGGAACACCGCCCTCCTGATCGGTTGGGACGAGCCCGGTGGCACCTACGACCATGTCCCCCCGGGCCCGGTGCCGCCACCCGACAAATCCGCAGCCCCGGGAGAGTTGGGCTTCAGGTTCGAGAGGTCCGGCTACCGGGTTCCGGCGATCCTGGTGTCGCCGTGGGTGGAACCGGGTTCGGTCTACAACGAGGAGTACCGTCACACATCCCTGATCGCCACATTGCGCAAGGTGTGGGGGCTCGGCGAGCCACTCACCGAGCGAGATGCCATCGGCGCGCACCTTCGACCAGTTGTTCGCCCTCGAAGAGTCACGTGATCCCGAGACGTGGGTCAACGTCGTGTCTCAACCTGTGCCGGAATGGACGCTGGACATCGTCGCCGCCGGTGAAGCGCTCAGTACCTTGGGCAAGGCCATCGGTCCCGGACTGATCGATGCGGCCAAGAAAATGGGAGCGGCGCTGCCGTCAGAACTCGACGGTCCCGATGCGGAATTCACGCCCGAACTCCTTGTCCGCTTCCTGCGGCAGATCTGCTGGCACATCTTTCCGAGCCTTGCACCCGAGGATCCGAAAAGCCCCGCCGAGATCGCTCCCAGCGGGGCTTCGTGATCGCCAGTGGCGTTCGTCCTTGAACGCCACATCGTGGAGGTGGCGGGAATCGAACCCGCGTCCCCCGGCTTCTCAATAGGTCTTCTCCGAGCGCAGCCGGCCTTGGATTGTCGGGACCGATCCCGTTACCGGCGGCAGGTTCGGTCCGTATCCGACTGAGTTGTCCCTGACGGCCCGTCGGCGCAGTCGTTCAGGTGAGTTCCACTAGATGGCGCCCGGTTCCGGCCCGTGGAACTGAGACCGGTCGGACGTCGCAGTTTCTAGGCTGCGAGCGCGAGCTGAGGCTCGGCGTTTATTTTTGGTTCCGGCTCTTTAACGTGGTTCCGGAGACCACGGCTCGCTTCTCCTACATCGACGACCGGAGTCGAAGCCTGTCACCCCCTCGGGTATCTCCACCGAGCGCACACTACGTGCGACCGGACCCCCATCGTACCGCCCACCGGTGCCATCGACTACAGCCTCCGGGGGCTGTCCGGTCCGAACGGCCCGGGACAGGGATCAGACCCGACTCTTCGCCGCCGTCCGCGCCTCGCGGGCGGCATCCCGTCCGGCGTCCCGGGCGGCGATGGCGTGGCGCTTGTCGTACTGGCGGCGACCCCGGGCCAGGGCGAGCTCCACCTTGGCCCGCCCGTCCTTGAAGTAGATCGACAGCGGAACCATGGTCAGGGAATTCTGCTTGGACTTCCCCATCCATTCGTCGATCTGGCGACGGTGGAGCAGGAGCTTGCGTCGACGGTCGGGGTCGTGGGCCCCGAACCCGTTGGCCTGGGCGTAGGGGGGTATGTGGACCCCGAAGAGCCACATCTCTCCGTCGTCGAACCTGGCGTAGGAGTCCTGGAGGGCGATCCGGCCGGCGCGCAGTGACTTGACCTCGGAGCCTTGGAGCACGATTCCGCACTCCACCGTGTCGATGATCTCGTAGTCGTGACGCGCCCGGCGATTGGAGGCAACCAGGCGGTTCATCTCTTTGGGCGCGCCCTTGATCCCGGTCCCCTTGGTACCGGCCTGTCCACCCGTGCCCTTCTTTTTTGCCGCTGCCATGCCCATCGACGGTAGTCGCCCGATCCTGAGCCGCCGTCCTCTAGCGTGATGGGACCATGCTCACCCTGCCGAAGACGGTCCACCAGCAGATGGTGGCGCACTGCCTGGTCGGACTGCCCGACGAGGCCTGCGGGCTGCTGGGCGGCGATCCGACCACCGGTGAGACCTTCACCTGCTACCCGACGCGCAACCTGGCCGCCTCCGCCAAGCTCTACACGGTCGACCCCCGGGAGCATCTGCTGGCCGACCGGGACGCCGAGTCGCACGGTCACTCGATCATCGGGGTCTTCCACTCCCATACCCACACCGAGGCCTATCCGTCGCCGACCGACGTGGCCCAGGCGCCCGACCCGGACTGGCACTACATCCTGGTATCGCTGCGAGATACCGAGCCCGTGGTCCGTAGCTACCGGATCGTCGACGGTGGCATCAAAGAGGAACCGGTACGCCTGCTGGCCCGGTAGAATCCTCACCCGACAGGTCATGATTCGGACCGATCCCGGCCAGGGACGGTGGAACGCAAAGGAGCACCCGTGCCCGTCCAAGTCAACCTGCCCACCGTGTTGCGGCCCCATGCCGGGGGAGAGCGCACCGTCGCCGTGGACGGGGCCACCGTGGGCGAGGTGCTGAACGCACTGGTGGCCCGCTACCCGGGCATGACCGGACAGGTCATCGACGACTCCGGATCGCTCCACAAGTTCGTCAACGTGTACCTGAACGACGACGACGTGCGGTACCTGTCGGGCATCGACACCCCGGTGGCCGCGGCCGACGAGCTGTCGATCCTGCCGGCCGTGGCCGGCGGGGCCCTGGCGGTCGGTGCTTCCCACCCCCGATGACCGTCTACAGGTCGGTCCTTGACCTGATCGGCAACACCCCCCTGGTCGACATCACCCAGCTCAGCCCGAACCCGGATGTCCGGATCCTCATGAAGCTGGAGGGTCAGAACCCCGGGGGTTCGGTCAAGGACCGCATCGCGCTGGCCATGGTCGACCAGGCCGAGCGGGACGGGATCCTGACCTCCGGTGCCACCCTGATCGAGCCTTCCTCGGGCAACACGGGGATCGGGTTGGCCCTGGTGTGCCGGATCCGGGGTTACAAGCTCAAAGTGGTGCTCGCCACCAACGTCTCCATCGAGCGTCGCCAGCTGCTCGAGTCATGGGGCGCCGAGATCATCGAGTCCCCCGGGTCCGAAGGCTCGAACGGCGCCGTCAAGCGGGCCCGCGCCCTGGCCGAGGAACACCCCGAATGGACCTTCCTGTACCAATACGCCAATCCGGCGAATCCCCGGGCCCACTACGAGGGAACCGGACCGGAGATCTGGCGCGACTGCCCCGGGGTCACCCACTTCGTGGCCGGCCTCGGGACCTCGGGCACCCTTCTCGGCGTGGGACGCTTCCTCAAGGAGCGGAACCCGGACATCAAGGTCCTCGCCGTCGAACCGCCGGCCGGCGAGATGGTCGACGGACTGCGCAACCTCGACGACGGGTACATCCCACCGATATTCATCGACAACCACGGGGCGGAGCTTCTCGACGGCAAGCGAATCGTCCGCCCCCGGGAGTCGATCGAGTGGACCCGGCGCCTCACCGAGGTGGGGATCTTCGCCGGGCTGTCGTCCGGGGCGGTCCTGGCCGGTGCCGTCAAGACGGCGGCCACCCTTGATTCCGGGGTCATCGTCACCTTGTGCCCCGACGCCGGCTGGAAGTACCTCTCCACCGGTGCCTGGACCGACGACCTCGACGTCGTCGAGGGCCGGGCCAAGCAGATGACCTACTTCTAGACGGGAACCAGGTCCTTGCTGTCCCGGACGCCGACATCCACCGTGTCGGATCCGCTCTTCGCCCTGAACGCATCGCGCCCCGGCCACCCGCAGGCCAGACCGACGGCCAGCATCGTCATCAGCGGGAGCCAGTAGGCCCACTCTCCCAGACGGTGGAAGGAGAACACGGTGGCCACCACCATGATCACCGATGCCGTGGACAGCCGGAGCCAACCCGGTCGCACCGCACAGGCGATCAGGATCAACGCCAGCGGCGGGCCGAGATAGAAGGTGTCCATCACCGACTCGAAGAAGCAGCGCAGACAGAGGGCGAGCGCGCCCATCCACACCAGGGCGGCCAGCGAGGGTCGCAGACGCCACGCCACCACGCCGATCACCACGGCAGCCAGGAGGGCGATCAGTCGTCCGGGGCCGGCCGTCACCAGGTTCGGACCGAGGTGGGACGAGAAGGTGATCCACGGAGTCGGGTGGTTCAGGTCGGTTCGGTTGCTCTGGTGCAGCATCGACCTGGTGGTCAGGTTCCACTGGGTCACCAACGGTGCTGCCAGCAGTGTCGCCGAGGGGAGCGCGGAGAAGAAGCACAGGCGGACACGGCTGCCCCGGGGGGCTGTGGCCAATGCCAATGGGAACAGGACCAGGACCAGCGGTTGGAAGGCGATGGCCGCGCCCCACAGCCACCCGGCGGACGTCCATCTTCCCCGCCAGCCCATCAGGATGGCATAGGTGGCCAGCCCTATGGCGACCATGTCCTCCGGATGGCCCCAGAGGGTCACGACCTGAAACACGATGGCGGCCTCGACGGTCACGAGGGCGATCCGCTTCCCGCGCCCGACCCCCAACTCCTCGGCCATGGCGTCGAATGCGACCAGGCACCAGGCACCGAGGAAGAGCGTGACCGGGCCGAGCCAGAGCCAGGCGCTCGGGTGGGTCACGGTGAAGGTCCCGATGGACTCGGTCAGCCCGAAGTGCCCCGTCACCATGGCCACCGGAGCGAGCACGACGACGACGGCCGGAAAGGTGAGGAGCCCGTATGTGGGGTTGTAGATCCCACCGATGTCACCCCAGCCGACCAGGTGGGCACCGCGGAACGTCGACCAGATGTCACCGGGGACGACCCAGGTCGCCTGGTGCCGGACGACCGGTCCCCACAGAAACGTGAAGGCGAGCGAGATGGCGACGTACGCCACGATCGCCACCAGGGCCCACCTGCGGTGGGCCCAGAAGTCCGCCCCGCGGTCGGCCATTCGATGCCTCCACGCCCCGCCGGGGGCGGTGGACTCTCCCGGATTGTCCACCGTGGGCGTGCTGCGCCCGCGCCGGTCGATGGGAGCCTCGATGGTCACCTGGTATGTATCGCCCACCCTGGACCCGCACTTGAGCTTCCGGTCCCCGGTGCGGGGAACAGGACTCGCAGGCCCGCTGCGCCTAACCTGAGTCGATGCCCACCAAACCGCGGTCGGGAACCTCGTCGACGTCGGCCACGGATTCCGGCGACGAGGTGACCCTCACCGTCCTCGGGTGCGACGGCAGTTGGCCCGGGCCCGGCGGTGCCGGCAGCGGCTATCTGATCCAGGTGGCCGACATCGCCGTGGTGCTCGATGCCGGGCCGGGAACCTTCGCCACCCTGCAGACGGTGATCGAACCGGCCGAGGTGGACGCCGTCATCATCTCCCACCATCACCACGACCACTGGACCGACCTGTTCGCCATGGACACCCAGGCCCGATTCGGAGGCAGACGACGTCGCTCACCCCTCCCTGTCTATGCCCCGGCGCGGGTGGCGGCACTGGCCGGGCCGGAGCACACGCCCATGCTCGACTGGCGGGAGGTGACCCACGGCGACCGGACCGGGGTCGGTGAGACGTCGTTCGCCTTCCACCGGACCGACCATGCGGAAGAGACCCTCGCCGTCCGGTTCGACGGGGCCGGCTGCGCCCTCGGCTACTCTGCCGACTCGGGACCGGAGTGGTCGCTGGAGGAGCTCGGCTCCGGGCTCGACCTGGTGCTGTGCGAGGCCACCTACACCGCCGAGCACGAGGGGACCGCCGGGCACATGAGCGGCCGCCAAGCCGGAGCCGCGGCAAAAGCAGCATCGGCCAAACGGCTGGTCATCACCCATCGCTGGCCGACTGTGGAGGCCAAGGCGGTGGCGAAGGAGGCCGAGGCCGCATTCGGCGGCCCGGTGGAGCAGGCGACGATCGGAAGGGAATTCAGGCTGTGAACGACACGAACCGGACCAAACGGGGCGACGGCAGGGGTATCGACGAACTACGGGACGCGTCGTTCGAACGGGACTTCACCGTCTTCGCCCCCGGGTCGGTCCTGGTGTCGATGGGACGAACCCGGGTGCTGTGCACGGCGTCGGTCGAGGAGCGGGTGCCGCCGTGGATGCGGGGCTCGGGAAAGGGCTGGGTGACCGCTGAATACTCGCTGCTGCCAGGGTCGACCGGAGAGCGGGTGACCCGTGAGGCGGCCAAGGGAAAGCAGTCCGGCCGGACTCAGGAGATCCAGCGCCTCATCGGTCGCTCGTTGCGCTCGGTGTGCGACATGGCGACGCTGGGAGAGTTGCAGATCACCGTGGACTGCGACGTGCTCCAGGCCGACGGCGGCACCCGGACGGCGTCGATCTGCGGTGCCTACGTCGCACTGCACGATGCCCTGACCCGACTGGTCCAGAAGGGAACGCTGCGGGCCAACCCCTTGACCGAAGCGGTGGCCGCCGTGTCCGTGGGCGTGGTCGACGGTGTGTGCATGCTCGACCTCCCCTATGAGGAGGACAGCCGGGCCGAGGTGGACATGAACGTGGTGATGACGTCGTCGGGTCGTTTCATCGAGGTCCAGGGGACGGCTGAGGGCATGCCGTTCTCCAAGGCCGAGCTCGACGAGATGCTGAGTCTGGCCGAGCACGGAATCGCCCAACTCCTCGATCTGCAGACGGCCGTCCTGGCCGAACCCCCGGCACCCCGCTGACCGGAGGCGACGGAGCCGTGCCCGAGCTCACCCTGGTGGTGGCCAGCGCCAATGTGGACAAGGCGGCCGAGATCACCGCCATCCTCGGCACGGTCCCCGGGATCACCTTGGTGCCCCGACCCGCCGGTGTGCCCGATGTGGAGGAGACCGGAGACACTCTCGAGGAGAATGCCCGGCTCAAGGCTCGGGCGCTGTGCGAGGCCACCGGTCTGGCCGCCGTGGCCGACGACACCGGGCTCGAGGTCGACGCGCTCGACGGGGCCCCTGGCGTCTACTCGGCCCGCTACTCGGGCGAAGGCGCCACCTATGCCGCCAACGTCGCCAAGATGTTGTCCGAGCTGGCTCGGGTCGGCGCCACTGAACCCGCCGACCGGAGGGCCAGGTTCGCCAGCGTGGCCTTCGTCGCCTACCCGGACGGCTCCGAGCTGTGGGTCGAGGGCGAAGTGACCGGGACCATCACCACCGAGCCCCGGGGGGAACGCGGCTTCGGGTACGACCCGATCTTCGCCCCCGACGGCTACGACGGCCGCACCTTCGCGCAGATGACCGCCGAGGAGAAGCACGCGGTCTCCCATCGGGGCCGGGCATTCCGCGCCCTGGCAGCCCTATTGGGGACGACGTCGTCGTGACCGGCCCGCTGCTGCGCTCCGCCGCCGGCCGCGCCCGTCGGTCGCTGGTCGACCTGGCCGCCGGCCACGATCGGGTCCAGGCCCTGTTGGCGCGCGGTGGGGCCGAGCTCACGGCGGCGGCGGAGCAGGCCAAGGCTGAGGCCGAAGCCCGGCGGGCCGGAGTGCCGGATGCCTACGGCGGTGCCTACTTCGGCGAGGGCCGGGACGCCGCCGGCGACCGTCAGGGCCGCTCCGGTTACGCACGATATGACCGGATCGCCTCCAATGCCGACATCGCCGGGTGGCTGCTGTGGCGGAACTTCCGGGTGGCCAGAACCCTCGACGTGGGGTGCGCCACCGGTTACCTGGTGGAAGTCCTACGCGAGCGGGGGATCGATGCCCAGGGGTGCGACCTGAGCCGGTTCGCCGTCGACCACGCCAGCCCGGGGGCCGCCGGGCACATCCGGGTGGCCAACCTCTTCGCCGGACTGCCGTGGGCCGACGGGTTCTTCGACCTGGTCACCACGCTCGAGATACTCGAGCACCTGCCCCCGGATCAGGTGCCGGCGGCGCTGGCCGAGCTGGCCCGGGTGTGCGGCGGCTACCTGTACGCCACCATCCCTTCCTTCGGTCCCAACCGGTCCGGTCCCGACGGGCACTTCGAGGGCAAGGTGCGACCCGATCGGGTGGCCCACTACTACGGCCTCGGGCCGGACTACCGGGGACCGGTGCCCATGGCCGACCTGGCCGTTGACGCCGAGGGCGAGTTGGTCGAGGGCCACCTGTGCATCGCCTCGTTCGAGTGGTGGACCGAGCGGTTCGCCGACGTCGGCTTCACCCGGTGCATCGACGTGGAGGAACGTCTGTACGCCGATATCGCACCGGCGGACCTGGCTCAATTCTGGAATCTCTACGTCTTCCGCCTGACCGATGCGGACCCCGGAACCGTCGTGCCCCGGGAGCCCGGACGCACGCTGGCCGAACTGGGGCTGTCGCACCCGTTGCTCGAACGCTGAGGCTCCTGCCGGCCCGCGGATTCCGCCATGATGCACCTATGAGCGACGCCATTCCGACGGCCTTTTCCACCTACGACGACTTCGCCCATCTCCGGTTCGAGCGCCCGTCCCCCCAGGTGCTGTTGATCACCATCGACCGCCCCGACGTACTGAACGCCGCCAACGAGCGACTCCACCGCGAGTTCTCGGAGGTATGGCGGGTGGTCGATCGCGACGACACTGTGGCCGTGTCGGTGATCACCGGTGCGGGACGAGCCTTTTCGGCCGGGGGCGACCTCGACATGGTCGAGCGGATGACCACCGATTACGCCACGACCCTCGAGCAGTGGCGTGACGCCAAGGCGGTGGTCGACGAGATGCTGGCTTCGGTGAAGCCGATCGTGTCGGCCATCAATGGGGTGGCCGTCGGGGCCGGACTGGCCGTCGCCCTCCTGGCTGACGTCAGTGTGATGGGGGAGTCGGCCCGTCTGTCGGACGGCCACGCCCGGTTGGGTGTGGCAGCAGGCGATCATGCCGCGCTGCTGTGGCCTCTGCTGTGCGGCATGGCCAAGGCCAAGTACTACCTGATGACCGCCGAGTTCGTGAGCGGGGCCGAGGCCGAGCGGATCGGGTTGGTCACACGCTGCGTCGCCGACGACGGAGTGCTGCCCGAAGCCCTGGCCATCGCCGAACGTCTGGCGGCGGGGAGCCGGACGGCAGTGCAGTGGACCAAGCGGGTGATGAACCAGTGGATGCTGCAGGCCGCGCCGGTCTTCGGCGAGTCGCTGGCCCTCGAGATGCTGGGATTCCTCGGCCCCGACGCCAACGAGGGGATCCAGGCGGTTCGGGAGCGGCGGCCTCCCGACTTCCCGTCGGCCCGGGCCTAGAGTACAGCGCTACGAGACGGTGACCAGGGTCCCGATCGGCGTGTAGGGGAAGACCACGGCGGCGTGGGCCGGGGGCATTTCGACACACCCGTCACTCTGGGGGAAGCCGTAGCTCGCCCGGACGAAGCCGTGCAGCGCGTCGCCCCCGTTGAAGTAGCTGACCCAGGGGATGCCCGGGTCGACGTACTTGGAGCCGTCGGGATTGGTGCCGGACATGGTGGTGACGGTCAGGTGCTCGTAGACCGGGAAGGTACCCGACGCCGTGGCGGCCCCGGGTACCCCGGTGTTGGCCAGCGTGGAGTACACCTCAGCACCATTGCTGTAGACCGTCGTCGACTCGGGCAGCGACTTGGTGACGTAGACGTAGTTGTAGGCGGCGGTATCCACTGCTCCGGCCGAGACGTCGGCCAGCAGATGGGTCCACACATCGGGGCCGGCCTCACCGTCCGCCTGCATCCCGTGCTTGTTCTCGAAGGTCATGACCGCGGCCTTGGTGATCACGTTGGCGCTCCCCTGCGTCCACAGCGATACCAGCGAGGCCGGTTCGTTGAATCGCCAGGCGAAAGAACCCTCCTGCGGCTGGGCGAGTTCCTGGGGGGCGCTCACCGGTCCGGTCGGGGCGAAGCTGAGTGGCAGATAGCCGAGCTGGGCCAGCAACTGCTGGAGGCGCAGGGTCGAGCCGGCGGCGACGGTGAATCGCACGTTGGCGGCCTGTCCGAGGTCGACCCCACCGGCGCTCTGCACCCCACCCGCACCGGCGGGCACGGAGATCGTTTCGGTTGACGACGGGACCAGCGGTGCCGAAGCGACGAAGGCGACGGTGGTCGGCGTCAGCATCTGCCAACTGCCGGCCACGGCCGGGGTCAGGATGGGCATCGGGGAGTGGGCCGACAGTGGCTCCGAGAACTGCACGGTCACCGTGCTGTCGGAGGGGACCCCGGTCGCCCCGTCGACGGGGGAGACGGCCACGATGTTCAGAGGCCGGGTGGAGACCGACAGGTGGGCAGGGGTGGTCGGCGCGGCCGACACCTTGTTGTCGGTCGAGTGCGCCACTACGGCGAACCCGACAGCCGCCACCACGACAACGATGCCGGCGCCGATGGCGATACGTCGAACCGCGCGGTGGCCGGGTTCCTTGCTGTGTGAGTGCGTTCCGGACATGACGAGATCCCCGACAATCTACCAGTCGGGTCGCCGATTCCAGTCCCGGCCGCCGCTCGCCGCCGGGGGCGGGCGGCCCGGTCCCCGGTCAGTCGCCCGCCGGGCGGCCGATCTCCTGGTGGATGGCCTCCTCGACGGCGGCGATCTGTGAGGTGTCGGTCAGCTTGTGGCCGTCCGGGCCACGCACGTAGAAGGCGTCGACCACGGCTGACCCGAAGGTCGAGACCTTGGCCGACGTCACGTCACAGTGGCAGGCGACCAGGGCCCGGGTGATCCGATGGAGCTGGCCGACCACGTCCTCGGCCCGGACTTCGACCACGGTGGCGACATCCGAGGCGTTGTTGTCCACGGTGACCTGGGTGGACACCAGCTGGGCCACCCGGGTCCGGTTGGCATTGCGGTAGGTGTGGGCCCGTGCCGCCAACTGCTCGTCGACGGCGAGGGTGCCGGCCATGACCCCGGCCAGATCGTTCGAGAGTTTGGCCGCCGAGGGCCAACGATCGCGCTCCGGCTCCACGGTGAATACCTCGACGGCCACCCCGTGGGACTCGGTGACCACGGCCGACCGCACGTTCAGACCGTGGAGCGCCAGCACCCCGGTCACCTCGGCCAGCAGGCCCGACCGGTCGGGGGCGACGACGGTCACCTGGGGTGGCTCGATTGACAGGGCGGGCACCCCGTGGGTGCGCACCGTATCCATCACCATCTCGAGGTCGGCATCGATCAGCGGGGCCGGCGGTGCCACCGGCTCGCCGGCCAGCAGTTTGCCGGTGCGTTCCACCAGATCGGCCACCAGGCCGGCCTTCCAGCTGCCCCACGCCGACGATCCGGTGGCCAGGCTGTCCGCCTCGACCAGGGCGGCCAACAGTTCGAGCGTGCCGCGGTCGCCGACTTCGTCGGCCACCCGCTGGGCGGTGGCCGGGTCGTCGAGGTCCCGTTTGGTGGCGGCATCAGGCAGCAGCAGGTGGAGTCGGATCAGGGTCACGATGGTGGCCACGTCCTCGGGAGGCAAGCCGATCCGGGTGGCGATCTCCGCGGCCACGACCATCCCGACATCGGTGTGGTCGCCGGGGAATCCCTTCCCGATGTCGTGGAGCAGCGTCCCGAGCAACAAGAGGTCCGGCCGGCCGACCCGGTGGGTCATGGTGGCGGCATTGGCCGTTGCCTCGAGCAGGTGCCGGTCGACCGTGAAGCGATGGTACGGATTGCGCTGGGGCTTGTTGCGCACCGCTGCCCACTCCGGCAGGTAGCGCTCGATGAGTTGACGCTGGTCGAGGGCCTCGAGCGCCGAAATGGCGCTGGGCCCGTGGGCCAGGACCTCGACCAGCGTCGCCCGGAGTGCGTCGGGCCACGGGACCGGAGGAGCGGGGGCCCGACGGCCGAGGAGGTTGAGTGCATCACGGGAGATGGGCAGATTGCGATCGGCGGCCACCACGGCCATGCGCAGGGCGAGCGACGGGTCCCCGGTCACGTCGGCCGCTTCGGTCAGGACCACTTCGTCCTGGGTGATGCCGATGCCTGGTTGGTCGGGTGCCGGGGTCACGGTGGCCTGGGCCCGTCGGTCCCGCCGCAGTCCACCACGTGACCCCTGGGCCCGGGACCAGGCCCCGCGCCGGCGCCAGGCATCGTCCCCCTCCCATGCCACCGTGCGGCCGGCCGTGGCCACCTTGTGCATGAGTACGTCGGCGTCGGCCAATCCCATGGACAAGGCCACCTGCTCCTGTTCCTGTAACAGGAGCTTGTTCAGCTCCCGCCCGGCCCGTCGTTGCAGCTCCACCCGGGTGGCGGTCAACACGGACCGGGCGGCCTCGATGGCGACGGTGTCCACATAGTCGGCCAGCACGGGAACCGCCTGCATCATGGCGGTCAGGGCGGCGATGTCCCGGAGACCCCCGTGGGACTCCTTCAGGTCGGGTTCGAGCAGGAATCCGAGGTCACCGTTGGAGGCGTGGCGTTCAGCCACCAGGTTGGCCAGAACCTCGAGCCATGGGGGCTTCTGGCGGGCCCAGCGGTCACGGGCCCCTTCGAGGACGGGCTCGGCCACCTTTGACTCGCCACAGATGACCCGGGCGTCCAGAAGGCCCAGCGCCACCCGCAGATCCTCGCCGGCCATGTCGAGGGCGTCATTGGGTCGCCGGACACTGTGGTCGAGGGAGATCCCCTCGTCCCACACCGGGTACCAGATCCGATCGGCGGCGGCGGCCACGTCTTTGCGGCCCTTGTGGATCAGGACGACGTCGAGGTCGCTGTAGGGGCACAGCTCGCCGCGCCCGTAGCCGCCGACGGCGATGAGGGCCACGCCCCGTGGATCGCCTCCGGTGGCGTCGTCGAACAGGCCGGTCAGCCACGTGTCGGCCGCATCCGAGTAGGCCCGGCAGAAGGCGTCGCCCTGCAGGTCACGACGGTCGATGAGCTCTTGACGACGACTGCGGAGCGACATCGCCGGACCGTACCACCGTGGTGCTGTCGAATCGGTCTCCGCCGCGCGGTTACGCTGGGGAGATGGCCGATGACACCAAAGGTTCAGGGCTCTCGACGACCGAGGTCGTGCTCATCGTCATCGGCGTGCTCGTCGTCGGCTGGTTCGTGCTCGGAATCGCCCACGTGATCTTCGGCCTGGTGTGGATCGTTCGCCAAGATCGCCTTGGTGGTCATCTTGATCGTGCTCGCCGGCAAGTTCCTCTTCGGCCGGTCGAAGTCTTCCCTGACGTCGGGCCGGCAGCGCCCCGGTCGGGAACGCGCTCAGGCCAGCATCGACTCGAACAGCTCGATGTGTTCGGCCACCATCCGGTGGGTGGAGAAGTAGCCCTCGACGGCCATCCGGCAGTCCTCGCCGCTTCAGTTGGTCGAGCCGGCCGATGGCCTCGACCATGGCCGCCTCGTCCTCGCACAGGAACCCGGTGACGCCGTCGTTGACGACCTCGGGAGCGGCACCCTCGGGGAAGGCCAGCACCGGAGTGCCACACGCCATCGCCTCGATCATCACCATGCCGAACGGCTCGTTCCACCGGATGGGGAACAGCGAGGGCGGCCGCCCCGGCCAGGAGCTCGAGCTTGCGCTCGTGGGAGACCTCGCCGAGGTAGACCGCGTCCGGGCCCAGTAGGGCTCGACCTGCTCGGCGAAGTACTCCCGCTCCCACGGCTCGCGCATCTTGGCGGCCATGAGGATTCGGATGCCCGCCGCCCGGGCCACCCGGATGGCCCGGTGGCAGCCCTTGTCGTCGGCCATCCGGCCGAGGAACAGGACATAGGGCCCGTCGTCGTCGCCAGCCCCGTCACCGACGGGGAACTGGCTGGCCTCCACCCCGTGGTGGATGACCCGGGCCACGGGGATCTGGGCGCGGCCCGGTGCTGGGCGTGGGAGATGGCGATGAGCGGGACCCGGTCGGCGGTGACCCGGTAGAGGTCGGTCAGCTCCTGGTTGAACGGCCCGTGGATGGTGGTCACCACCGGCAGGTCGGGGTAGTGCTCGGCGTGGAACGGTCCCATGACCGTGTGGTCGTGGACCACGTCGCAGTCCTTGACCGCTTCGTAGGCGTGGATGACATGACGCAGCTCGGGAACGGCCATGCCGATGCGCTGGCCCTCGGCATGAGGCAGGACCCACTGGCGGGGCACCGGGCAGGTCGAGTCGCCGGTGGCGTAGAGCAGCACGTCGTGCCCCGCCTCCTGCAGGCCCGCGGGCGAGCTGGTCGACCACCAGCTCGATCCCGCCGTACAGGACGGGGGGAATGGGAGTCCAGGGTGGGGCGATGAGTCCTATCCGCATGGACAGATCTAAGCATCCCGGTCAGGAGGGTAGGATCACCGGGCGCTTCTGGCGGCGTGGCCGAGTGGTTTAGGCAGGGGCCTGCAAAGCCCCGTACGGCGGTTCGATTCCGCCCGCCGCCTCCAATGGGACCTGCCCTGCACCGGGGACCAGAGTTCCGCGGCCTGATTCGCCCCACGCACCCGCGGGCGTGGCCGCGGCTGGATGCTCAGCTGGCGGGGCGGTGGCGGTGGAAGAACCCGCGGGAGGACTTGAGCGACGCGGGAACGTCGATCGAGACGACGGCGTCGCCGATCATCGGGAGGTCACTGCAGCTCGAGCAGATCCGACTACCGTCGACCATCCGGGTGAGCGTCACCCGCTCGCAGCGCTCGCACTTCCTTCCGACGTAGACCTGTGCCGAGCGGACCGGCTTGACCGACGAGAGGGCAGCCAGCCGCTCCTGGACGTCCTCGCACAGGATGAAGGTTCCGTCCTCGGCCCGGTGCACCAGATCCCAGGCCATCATCTCGTGGAGGAGAGGGACGAGACGGTCGAGCCGTCGTTTCGGGTCGTCGACCACCTCGAGCGAGCGCATGCTCCACTCGGCCCCGGTCCTTCCCGAACTTGTCACACGAGCGACGTCCGTCATCCGACACTCCCTTCCACCTGCGTCCGACACTCCCAACCTTTGGGTCCTTCTACCGACTGAGCCGTAGACAAACCCTCCGGATCGCCATCTTGACGGATCCTCGCCCTTGGTACAAGGGGTCGTTTTCACAACGGGACCTCGGGTTTCCGTCCGACCCCGGGTTGACGGGACCGGACTCCTGTCGCCGGCTGTGTGGAGGCTGTGCGGAGGCGGAGTGAAGGGGAGCTCGGAGGATTCCCGGAAGTGTGATTCCCGGAAGTCCACGGCGCCGATCGCCGGCAGGACTCCGATCACGGGTGGGCCGGAGTCAACCATCGAGGAGGTCGACGGTGGCGGTGCCGGTCGCCCAGATGAGCTGAACGGTGTCGTCGAGTTGCTCCACCGCCGAAGCCAGCCGGACCGCAAGGTCCGGGTCGAGGGTGAACCACGCCGCCACGCTGTTCAAGAGGTTCCCGCAGGCGATGACCCGACCGACCGCCTCCCGGATGTCCTGCGGCGAACCCATGGTACGGGGAGAGCCAGCTCCCGCTTCGGAGTCGCTCTCCCACAGGTAGTCGATGTCCGATGTCAACTCTTCGACCACCAGGCGGAGTTGGCGTGCCGGTTCGGTGTCCAGGTCCTCGCGGTGCACGACGGTGGCGACGATGAGTTGGCAGGCAGCCAGACTGGCCCGAAGGTCGCGGACCGTGGCCGGGCGGACCACTCCACCCCCGGTGGCGTCAGCGTCTGGTCCGGTCGACTCAGGCACCGGAGGCCTCGCCCACCTGGTCGATGCGCACGCCGACCCGGCTTCCGATTTCGGCACGAGTGATCATCGTCCTCATCTCCACCCGCACGGTGCTCACCAAGGTGATGCTCCTCACGACACGTAAGGAATTGCACGAACAGCGGTCCACCCGGTCTCATCCACGCGATCTGCGGATGCCCCGGCCCCCGCTCGACCGGAGCATCCCCACTCCGGACTGTGATGACAGTACAAATATGACCCGTCATCCCACCAAAGGCAACGACTTATATCAATTCAGCGTCAATTGCTGAGATCAGCTCATATATTTCTGCTGGGGCAGTGTGCTGCCGAGGGTATTCCCTACCACCGAATAGAGGGTATACGCCCCATGAGCATGCGCCCGTTTGCATTATTCACACGGGGGTCGATTTGAACCAGCGGGCACTCACGGCCACCGGACGGCGCCGGATCCAGCCGACGGCGAATTGATCTATCCGGGCGATTCCGAATTGCCGTCGGTCATCAGGAACGGATGGTCCTGAGACCGGAGGAACGTGAGTGCGGCCGTGACCCGGCGGTCGATGAAGCTCTGGTCGGTGAGGACCAGTTTCCGGAAGATGGTAGTCACATGTTTCTCGATCCCTTTGACCGAGAGGGCGAGCTCGCCGGCGATCCCTCGATTGGACAAGCCCCGGGCCATCAACTCGAGCACGTCGACCTCCCTCGGAGTGAGGTCGTCGATGGTCGTGACGTTGCGACGGTGGACGAGCGCATCGACGATCGACGGGTCGAGCACGCTCTGGCCGGCCAGCACCTCGCGGAGTGCCCCAAGCACGGCCTCCATCCCGGCCAGCCGCTCATCCAGCAGATAGGCCATGTGGGAGGCGCCTTCACTCAGGAGTTCGAGGGCCAATCCATTGCCCCGATCGGAAATCACCACGATGCCCAGATCAGGGTGGTCCTCACGGAGACGACGGGCGGCGGCGAGCATCGCCAGCGTGGACGCCACCGGCGTCCGGATGCTGATGATGGCTGCCTGGGGGCCGAGCTCGTCGACCATCCGCACCAGTTCGAGGTGATCCCGGGCCCGACCGACCACGTCGACGTGACCCTCGTTGGCCAACATGCACGCCAAGCCGTCACCGAACAGAAAACTGTCGGTGGCGAGCACAAGTGTGATCGGACCTTCCTTAGGCGACATCTCCGAAACTCCTCGCGTCTGTGGGCGACAGATCTCGGAGTTGGCCGGTTGCAACAGCGGCTCGGGAGCCAGAGCAACCGCCGGTCAGATCGAAGGTCTCATCTCCAGCGTAGGGCAGGTCTGGTCGCTCATGACCGATGCATCCAATCGTCGAGGTGAATATAGCTGTGACCTGGGTGGATATGGTTTGATTCCGTGGGGCTGGCCAGCGTCTTCTGCGCTAAATCGCCTGTCGGTTATTAGTTAGAAGAGCCAGCCCGATGGCCCATGCCGGTACCCGTTGGCCCATGGGGGAAGTAAACCGGGGTGTAGCGACGGCAATCCGACACCCGCGGAGGTGGCTAGGGGTTGATGCACACTGGTGCATCAGTTCCTGGCCAGCACCCCGACCTCCCTCCCGTCACAGCCGGTGCGACCGCGCCCGGCCCCCCGACGCCCCGTGCACCGAACCGGTCGATCTGGCGGGCCGGGGTAGCTGGCGACCGTGGCCGAGGGCGTGATGGCGGTCGAGTCAGACGAGCCACGAGGATCGAGCAACGACGTCCTTCACCTCCACGCGTGGAATGACCGGGTGGTGCTCGGGATCGTCCTCGCATCGCTGGCGTCCGGGTTCGGCCAGTTCGGCGTGGTCGCAGCCCTTGGCGACGTGGCCCGGGACTTCGGACACATCACCCACGGGGCGTCGCTGGCCGATCAGGCCGGGCTGTCCGGCACAATCCTCGGTGCCGGGCTCGCCATCATCCGGCTGTCCTCACTGCTCGCCCTCCCCCTCACCGGATTGGCCGACCGGCTGGGCCGCCGGACCATGCTGCTGGTGACGGTCACCGTCGGCCTGGCTGTCACCGTCGCCTCGTCGGTGAGCCCAAGTTACTGGTGGTTCGTCGCCATATTCGCCCTGGGCCGACCGTTCCTCAGCGCGACCAACGCGTTGGCCCAGGTGGTGGCGGCCGAGCAGACCTCGTCCCACGACCGGGCCAAAGCGGTAGCCCTGGTGGCCGCCGGCTACGGGGTGGGAGCCGGTCTGACGGCCATCATCCACAGCCTGGCATCGACGACCCTCGGCTTCCGGGGCACGGTGGCGCTCGCCTTCATCCCCTTGTTCCTGGTTCCGGTGATCGCCCGGTGGGTCACCGAGCCGGACCGGTTCGTCGTCGCCGAACTTGCGCAGGACCATCCGATGCCGGTCCTCGGGGCCGTGGGCTCCCGATTCCGCAAGCGGCTGGCCATCGTCGTGGCGCTGGCCTTCACCGTGGCGATCATCACCGGGCCGGCCAATACGTTCGTATTCCTCTATGCCCAGAACGTGCTCCATCTGTCGGGCGATGTGACTGCGTCCATGGTCGTCGCCGCCGGGGCGGCGGGGCTCGGCGGGTTGCTGGTCGGGAGATGGCTCGCCGATCAGGTCGGCCGTCGACCGACGGGTGCCCTCGGCATGGTGTGGATCGCCGGGGCGTCGACCTTGGCCTACAGCGGGGGAACCCCTGCGCTCGTGGCCGGGTACGTGCTCGGTGTGCTCGGTGGGTCGGTGTTCGCACCGGCGATCGGCTCTCTGGTCAACGAGCTGTTTCCGACCGAGGTCCGGGCGTCCGTCTCGGGGTGGTTCCTGGTGGCCGGAGTGGTGGGGGCATCCGTCGGCCTGGTGGTATTCGGTGCGGTGGCGCAGGCCGGCGGTCGGTTCGGGCTGGCCGCAGTCATCACGTTCGTCCCGATGGTCTTGGCCGCGGGTCTGTTCTGGTGCGTGCCCGAGACGAAAGGACGCGAGCCCGAGGACCTCTGGCCGACAGACTGAGCCGGTGAGTCTGGTGGCCTAGGCCGGGGGAAGGGACTCTTTCGGACGGGCGGCATCCCACAGCAGGCTGGAGTCGGCGTCGGAGCCGAGCAGCAGATTCGCCGGCACCTGCTTGTCGATGTGGCCGATGAGGCCGCGGTAGAGGCCGAATCCGGCCAACTCCTGGAGCCGCCGGGGAAAGCGACGCGCCGTGTCTATGACCAGGCCGAGTTGCTGGTTCTCCTGCTGACGGAGATAGCCGGCGCAGTAGTTCATGGCGATGCCCACCCGCCGCTCGCCGGTGGTGTTGGCGCCGCCCCCGTGCCACAGGCTGCCGTGCCAGACGAGCACGCTGCCCTTGGCCATCTCCGCCGGAACGGTCTCGTAGGGGCGGGTGATGTCGGGGGAGTGGTCGGCCGTATGGGAGCCCGGGACAAGCCGAGTGGCGCCGTTGGCCTCGGTGAAGTCGGTGAGCGCCCACATGGTGTTGCAGACCGTTGCCGGGTGGGGCTTGGGCAGTGGGATGATCTGATCGTCGGCATGGATGGGCTGGGCAGTCTCCCCGGGACCGATGGCGATGGAGGAGAGTGAGGACACCAACAGGCCGGGGTCGAGCACGCCTTCGCAGATGGGCAGGATCGTCGGGTGGACCGGGATCTGCTCGAAGCAGGGTCCGTGGGCCAGGAGGTTGTAGATGCGGGTCGTCCTGGTGCCTTCGAACGCGTTGTCGGCGGGCACGATTGCGAGTTCATGCTCGAGCCGGTCGAGCTCCTCGATGAGGGCGTCGACGACCTCGAGTTCCACGGCGTCCTCGACAATGGTGTAGCCCTGCTCCTCGATCGCTCGCAGGTGTCCGTCGGTGGTGTCGACCATGGCTACGCTCTCCGTGTCTCGTGAGCTGCAGCCTATTGTGGAAGGGTGCCACCGAGGAAACGTAAGGAGCACCGGTACGAGCTGCTCACCTGTGCGTTGCTCGGTCACGAACTGGTGGGGGAGACCGCTGCGGTGGTCACCAACGAGGATGCATTGATCGTCCGCAACGTCGATGGCCGGCGGTGGTGCCGGTGCCTGCGGTGCGACAGTTGGATGGTGGTGCCGATTCCGGAGCATCCGACCGAGGAACGGGTTCCCTCACGTGATGAGATCGACGTGCCGCTGCGCGGGCCGGCCTTACGCGACCGCTACGTGCTCAGACTGATCGCGCTCGACCGGGTGATCCATGTGGTGATCCTGGTCTTCCTGGCCGTGGTCTTCGTGACGTTCGCCAACCACAACAAGGCGCTTCACGCCGACTACCAGAACATCATGAACGCGCTCAATGGTGGCGGCCCGGCCGCTGCTCGGTTCCGCGGAGTGCTCGGCTACCTGCGGCGGGCGTTCAACTACACGCCGACCCACCTGTATGTGCTGGCTGCGATCTTCGTCGCCTACGCCACTCTGGAGTTGGTCGAGGCCACCGGGCTCTGGTTCAACCGACGGTGGGCTGAGTACCTCACCTTCGTGGCCACCACCCTGTTCATCCCCTACGAGATCTACGAGCTCTATCTGCGGATCAGCGTGCTGAAACTCGTGTTATTCGCTCTGAACGTGCTTGTCGCCGCATACCTGCTCTACGCCAAGCGCCTATTCGGGCTCCGCGGTGGCCATGCCGCTGTTGAGGCCCGCAGGCTGGAGTTCAGCGGCTGGCCGGCACTCGAGGCGACTATGCCCGTGGTCGAAGGTACGTCAGTGAGTTGACAGCGTGGGTAGCCGTGCGCTCCCTCCGAGGGTGGGTGGTATCGTCGTCCCCCACGGGCCGTTGGCGCAGTTGGTAGCGCACTTGCATGACACGCAAGGGGTCGTGGGTTCAAGTCCCGCACGGCCCACCAAAGAAACCCCAGGTCATCCTGGTTAGCCCCAGGTGAAACTTGGTGGCGGTAACCGGGTTACCAAGTACACTCTGCACATGAGCGCCGTTCAGCAATATCTCGTGTCAGCTTCGGGCCAGATGTCGGTCCCGGCCGCCGTTCGCCATCGGTGGGAGCTCGACAATGGCGGTCCTGTAGACGTCATCGATCTTGGCTTCGGTGTGCTCACCGTTCCTGCGGGCCAGGCGCAACGCCTGCTCGGAGATCTTCTGAGCCGCGAGGAACACGCCGCATTCGTCGCCTCCCTGGCCGACGACCCAGATCTCGCTACCACGTGAGTCTCGTCGTACTCGACGATCACCTTCTGCGCGATGTTCTCGGTGGTGAACAGGGGTCCGGCCTTAGCCAGCTTGTTGAGTCGAACGACCTGGCCACGACGAACCTCTACTACGTGCGACTCTGCAAGAGCCTCGTCGCTGCCCGAGGTGGAGCGCTCACCGGTGGCTGGGCCCGTGAACGCCGACGAGAACTTGGGCGCCGCCTCCTCGAATTACCGGATTCGATTGTGATCCCTCCGATGCGCCTCACCGGTTATCGCGTGGCGGAGCTGGCAGAAGGTGGACGCATTTCGAAATTGGGTGCCGAAGCAGTCGCCGTCGCCGAACATCTGGACGCTTCCTTGTGCGTCTGGGAGGGAGATGACGGACCTGGTATCCGCAGTGCGGCAGTTGCGGCAGGTGTGACCTATCGGACCATCCGGCTTTAGGCAGTCTCGAATCCAGTGACCGAAGTTTGGGCTCGATCCAGGGATCGCTTTTTCAGTCGCCTGCATATCCAGTGCGCACAACTCGTGGTATGGGGTAGGGGCAGTCCTAGCCGGCGCAGCTTGTTGCCAGGTTGGCAACTGCGGCGACCAGGCGCCGGGTGAGGTCGGCGCTGCGTTGGCTCCCAAACAGGCTTGAGGAGAACCTTGGCCGAGCCGAGCAGGCAAGGACGATTGACCCGTCAGGCTGGGTGATGCGAGCCACTGCAACCATGTACTCCATTTTGCTCGGGATGTTTGTCAGCGATGATCCAATCCATCCAACGGCTGAGCCGTCGTTGAGGACCGTGATGTCTCGGCCGCCAACCTGTCGGATAGCTCCGGCCGCAATCTGTGTAGCCGTTGAGGGGTCAACGAAGACATCCACCGGTGTACCGGGAGGCAGCGTCGTTCGGTCTGGTGCGCTTCCAGTCACCGTTCTCACCGCTCTCTTTCGATCCGAGCAGATGACTACGACGGCAAAGCTGATGCACATGACCAGGAAAGCTGTAACCCACGCCGCAACGACCATTGAACAACCCTAGGTAGCCAGCAGATCTATAGGTCGGCTCACTCCCCGGTCATCGGCGTCATTGGGATCCGGCTTGAATCACCGCTATCGCTTCAGGTGGAGGGTCGAGCGCTACGTGCCACTTGTCCACACGGCCGCATGTGCCGCAGTGGGCACATTCCCGGTGATCAGGGATGTTCCCAGTCCGACGGAACTTGATCGCCCCGGCTGGGGAGGAACGCCGATCGCACGCAGGGCTTGCATCCGGCTGCTTTCTGGCGACGGTGGATCACGCATCGACGTTGCGCTGACTCCCGAGGTCGGCATCGAGGCCGTTTGGTTGGCCCTCCAAGAAGCTGGTGTCGTCGAAACGACGTAGGGCGTTTAGTGCTGGATACAGAGGTATGGCATAAGGGCCGAAGTGTGACGCACACCCGGCGTCGACAACTGTCGCGGTCCCGGTGGTCTGGGGCAGGGCGGCGGTTTGCCCTTACTCTTACCTCATGCCAACCGACATTCCCGAGCGCCGCACGCTCCCGCCGAGAGAAATGAGTATTCTCCGGCTCCGGTTCGGCCTTGATGACGGCAAGATCCGTACGTTGGAGGAAGTGGGCGAGGCCCTAGGGATAACCCCGAAGCGGGTCTTTCAGATCGAGGCCAAGACCCGGTCCACACTGGTTCCTCCTCACCTTTTTCGCACACCCGATGGCTTGGCGGTCATCGAATCGGTAATCGAGGACGGCATCCGGCGAGTGAAATTCACTCGATCCAGGCCGGTCATCTCCATTGTCTCGGTTGAAGACGCGGGCGACAGCTGGCGGGTAAGAATCAAGTTAGGTCCGGATGAGGAAACGACCGATACGATGACCGACCTTCCCTCTCAGCTCGTGGACAAAACCTCCGGAACGATCACCTCAGAGCGAATGCCCGAGTGACTCTGACTGTCCCGGCGTTCGTGGCTACCCTGCGGTGAAGGTCAGGAGGCCGAGATGGCGGAAGAAGGCTGGTATTCAGATCCCTACCGTGTCCATGATCAACGATGGTTCTCGGATGGGACGCCGACGGTCCTGGTGCGAGATCAGGGCACGACGTCGAAAGACCCCCCGCCTGACGGTCCCTACTTGGAGCAACCTCGACTAATCGAGTCGGCTCCAGATCACCTGCGCCGTCCTGACGGGGATGCGTCCGTCGACCCCGTCGATGCGGCGTGGACGTACTTCACTCTTGGCAGCGGCGGCTTCTAGTTCGTCCCACCGAACCGGCGAAGTGGGACGGTGGCGTCGCCATCACACCAGCGGACGGATCAGCGCACGAGGCCCTTGGCGAGCAGTGCGCCGCAATCCGCCTGGATCGCTGTGAACTGGCTATCAGTCGGCGTGCCGCTCCGCATCCATTTGGCCGTGTCGCCGACCTCGGTCAAGAACGTCGAGATATCCGTCGCCAACTGGTGGTAGGCGGCATTCCCTCGGTCCGCAGAGACAGCCTCATTGAACCACGCCTCAACGGTCCGGACGGCCTGCCCCGGATTGTGGAGGTAGCTCGAAAAGAGAGCTTGGAATTGTGAATAGAAGTTGCACGCGAGCTGAGCGTCGCCCTCCGCCGACAGGTTCGCCGGGGCGGGAGCCGGGGTCAGTGCAGCCGAGGTCGTCGTCGTAGAGATTGAAGCCTGCGGGTTCTGTGAGGAGCTGCATCCCCCGAGAGCGAATCCGGCCAGGATCATCAGACCGATGATCCCGAGCCTTCGGGGTGGCGGCATAGACCAATCCTAAGGACGATCTGAACCATTCTCCCACTGATAGGTGACCCATAACGAGCGACGAGGCCGGGACCGAAGAGTGCCCCCGAGGTGCCTGGGCAGTCAATTACTGAGCGGGCATTCTGCCGGCCTCGCTGGCGCCAGTTGCTCGTTTCGAGGAGGATCGGCTCGCATGTCAGCAATCCATGTCACCAACGCCAGTGAATCGAGCTGACCGGGTGCGTGCCGTGAACATGAACCCGCTGATCAACAGGCAAGAAGTCGTGCTCACGCACGCTCCGATCGGTCAGCAACGGCAACGGGTAGGCGCCGGTCCTCGAAATCCTCATTCCACCGGTCGGGGAGAACGCGGGCCCCAGGGACTCACCCAGCTTGCCTGCCGGTGAGGAACGAGGCTGGATACACCCAGGTCTCGGACAATTTGTGCAGGACCCGGACGACGTCGCAGGCGTTGACCACCTTCATGAGCGAGAAGCCACGCACACCCTCGAGTAGTCGTCGATGATGTTGAGGACCTCGAACACCCCGCCGTTGGGCAGGTGCACGTGGGTCATGTCGTCCTGCCAGCGCTCGTCGGGTAGATCGGCCACGAAACTGGTGTAGGAGCCCTTGGGCCGCTCCTTCGGCTGGGGGGTGACAAAGCCCCGGGCCCGGAGCACCCGCCAGATGGCGGGGACCGAGGGCGCACCGGGGCGGCGCTGGCTCAGGTGGTAGTGGATCATGGCCGCCCCGTTGTGCTGTGCCCGTACTGAAGATCTCGTCTAGCTGCTGAGCTGCGATACTGGATCCTCTGAGGAAAGGCTCCTGATGATCGTCGCCATCGCCGGGGCTTCTGGATTTGTGGGGCGTGCCCTTACGGAATATCTGCTCGACCGTGGCCACGAGGTGGTTGCCATCGGCCGTTCCGTGAGCTCCCTTTCGACCGATGCGAGGGCCGTCGCTGTTGACATTGGCGACGAAGGCGCTACCGCCTCGGCTCTGACAGATGCTGAGGTTGCCTACTACCTCGTCCATTCGATGGCCGCCGGTGATGGGTTCCGAGAAGTCGACCTTCGCCTGGCCAATGCTTTCGGCCGAGCGGCGGGGCAAGCCGGCGTCGGCCGTATCATCTACGTCGGAGCGCTCGGTGACGCCCCCACTTCTGCCCACCTGGCGAGTAGGCACGAGGTCGGTTCAGCCCTCGCCATTGCCGGCGTGCCGGTGATCGAACTTCGGGCCGCGGTGGTGTTCGGTTCGGGCAGCATCTCCTTCGAAATGCTCCGTTACCTGACCGAGCGATTGCCAGTTATGGTCTGCCCTCGGTGGGTGCACACACGGATCCAGCCCATCGCGCTCGTCGATCTGCTTGCCTATTTGGAGCAATCGCTCCACGTGGCCCCGGGCATCTACGAGATCGGCGGCGCCGACGTCACGACGTACCGCGAGATGATCTCGGCATACGCCCGAGTGCGGGGCTTACGTCCTCGTCGCATCGTCGACATCCCGTTGCTCACGCCGCGACTCTCGTCGTACTGGGTCGACCTCGTGACACCAGTCGATCGTTCGGTTAGCCATGCCCTGATCGAGAGCCTCGTCGCCGAGGTGGTGGTAGTCGACTCCGAGCCGGCGAGACGGGCATTCTCAGTCACACCAATGGGGGTCGAGCGCGCCCTTGCGGCCGCGCTCGATGACCAGGACGAGGAAGTAACTCGCTCGCTGTTCTCCCGCCGAAGCGGCCTGGTCGACGGCGTCTACTCTGTCGTGGCCCATGTCGCCATACCAGCAGGTGGCGAGGACCTAGTCATTCAAGATCTGGGGACCATCGGCGGGCGGTTCAGCTGGTACGGCGCTGCTCCCGGGTGGATCGCCCGCCTTGCACTCGGGCGCCTCATGGGCGAGCGCCTTCAACGACGCCGACCTCAGGCCATCGTTGCCGGGGCGCTCGTGGACTGGTGGCGCGTGGCGCGGGCCAGTTCGGCCGAGCTGGTGCTGCGGAGCGTCGGGTGGTTTCCCGGTGAAGCCTGGCTGGGCTACCGAGTCGGCCAGGATGTTCTTCACCAGGTTGCCGCGTTTCGACCCCGCGGCATACCAGGTTTCCTCTACTGGAAGCTGCTCGCGCCGATACATAGCGTGGTGTTCGAGCGGATGGCTCGCCGTCGAGTTCCCCGGACGTCAGGGCGTTCTGATGGCGGATCGCAGGGAGCTTGAAGATCGACAATCTCCATGGTCGGTGCCATCCATCCTTCGGGCTCCATGCCGGATCGACCAGACGATTCCGCAAGGAACCCCTAGTGAGAAGCCAGTTTCATGGGTCGGGAAGGTTTGAAAGCGGGGCCCAAAGGGTCCAGGGTTTGCCAAGAGGGTTGGAGCCATCGATGGAGCTCGATTCCTCCGACAATGTCCAGGTCTTCGGTACCAATGAGATCGCGCAAGTGGCGGAGCAATGGCTCCGCCACTTGCGATCCCATTGAGTCCGTTGAGTCTCGGGGTGTCAGCCCAGATGCAGTGAGTTGGGAGTCGTGTGCGATCCGTCGGTCCCCAGATTGATTGACTTGATGCCCAGATTCGGCGGCGTGGCGGCGGTTTCGAGGCTGGCCAACGTCTGGGTCGACTCCGCATACATGGTCGAGTTGGCTCCGCCATCACCTCCGGTGAAGTCACCGCCGACCGATGCGTCGCCCGCGCTGACGGCTACGGACACGTACCCGTCGGTCGGTGCGCCACCATTGACCACTGAAACGAATACGACGCTCTGTTTGAGGGTGAGCTTGGACTTGGTCATCCAGTGGATGGTCACGAATCCGCTCACTGGATCCGGGCCGAGGAGCGAGGCCGCGTTGGTGGACGCACTGTGCAAGGTCCCATCTCCCTTGCCGCCGGTGATGGTGACCGGAGTCGCCGAACCGGAGACGGTGCATTCGCCGAGAACCAGCTTGACATGGGTGCTCTCGAAATATCCGGTCCCGCCGATCGTAAGGGGTGGAGCGAACTTGGCCAGTCCGGCAACGGAAGTACAGGTAATGCTGGCGTTCGAGACGTCAATCGACGGTTTGCTTGCCGCAGAGGCTCCGGCCGCCGTTGCAATGATCCCTATTGGCATGGCGACCGCAGCCGCGGTGAGCAACAACTTCTTCATGTTCTTCTCCTTGATGATTTGGCACGCTGAGCAGGATGCCGCCGAAGGAAAACTTGATTTCCCTGCGCTGTCCAACGTTCCGTCCACCGGCAGCGTTACGCGATCCAGTGAATTCGCCCCGGGTTGATGGTGCGGGAGACCCCGTATTTCGCGAGACTCGCTTTTGTGCAACCGCTTAAAGCCATCGCGCCTTGGCTGACGATCGCCATCACCGCCGTGACCCTGGCGGCCTGCTCATCGTCGGCGGCTACATCGTCAAGCACCGACTCCACGATTTCCACCTCACCGGTCGGCACCAACACGGCTTGGGTGAAGGACAGTACAAGTGCCCTGAATGTCTTCCTGCCCGATCAGGACAGCGTCTATTGGTTCGATGGCTACGGCACGGCCGATGGCGCACGTACCGTCGTCAGCGGCCAGGTGCCGACGGCGCGGTATTGGTCGTTCACGGCGTATCCCGTACCGCACAATAACCAACGCCAACATGTGCACGACACGCAGATCGATCAGTCCGACGGTCGATACACGGTCACTATGGCCCAGAACTGCGCCGGCGTCAGCGGCACCTGCATGGCCATGGGGGCGACGAATGGCGGCGTCCTCATCATGCGCCTCTATGTGCCGGTCGACGTCGCTGGGGCCGGCACCGGCGGGGTATCGCTCCCCACCATCGGGTACGTCGATCAGGCAGGGAAGGAGGTCACCCTCGACCAGGCCACTGGGAATCCTGCCATCGGCCAGGTGGTCGCCAATTACCGGGACCAGAACGGTGCGCTCCCGGCAGCTCTGACCCAGCACTATCCGGCGCCCGTCCCGGTACCTGTACCGGTATCAAGCCCCACTCCGGTCGACCGCGTTACCTACGGAACCGGTCCTTATGCCAATCCCGACAATGTCTACGAGCACATCGCTTACGCGACGACCAGAGGCAACCTGGTGGTCACTGCGAAGGCCCCCACTTACGAGTCGGACTCGAACCCGAAGGCGAACGATCTGGCCCGCATCGCCGGACAGCACCCACAGGTCCGCTACTGGTCCTTGTGTACGACGTTGAAGGGCCGCCACACCGGTGACTGCTTGCGCGACGAGCAGGTCTCGATCCCGCCCGACCAGGAGGACTTCACCGTCATCGTGTCACCTACGTGCCCGGTGGTGGGCTACGGCAATTGCCTTCTCGCAGGCCCGGAACCGCTCCAGAGCTCGCTTGCCTATCGCAATCTCCTCCCGAGCGCCGGATTCAAGCCGATTGCGTTTACCGGGGCCATATCGCATGACTGCCAGATACGTGGCCCGAAGTATCTGACACTCGATCAGCCTTGGGTCCGTAGCAGTGGGGCGTACAACCGAGGGAACCACCGGGCCACAATGAGGACGAAGGGTTGCAATTCCGGTCGCCATGCGGACCCAACTTCTGGGGCGGACCGGTTCGAGGACCTCTCCACTTCGAATTTCCATCCGCTAACTGGGCAAACAGCCTCAAGATCGCCGTTTCGTGACCCGATACGTAGGCGTGGAAAACGTAGCTGCCTCGCGGCGAATCTTCGCCCGCCACCTGGGTGCACTCCATCGTGACGTCCAGCTCTTCGCGGGCAAGCTTCCGACCCCGAAGTCTGAGTCAGGCTCGCTCCTGATCCTTGGGGGACCGAGGTATGAACCGTGGCACTTCACCGCCCACATGAGCGAACAAGCCGAGCGCATGGGCAGACGGGATCTCATCCCTCGATTGATTCGGTGGGATGTCCGGCCTGACAGCCCCCCACAGCTGTCGTTCTCCGTCGATCTGCTTCGAGAAGTTGACACCCGGCACTCCGTTCTTGTCATCGACCCGATCGGGAATGTCGAGAACCTGAAGGAAAGGGTTTCTGATGCGAAGCGGCGAGGACTTCGAGTCCTGTCGATGCACCGTGGGGATCACGAGCTCTCGGACCTGTCGCACGACACCCTGGAGATCGGGGCCGATCGGCCGTTTCTGCATTTCGACCTCTCCGAGCACCTTGTCTCGATGGCAGCTTCACTCGATCAGGGCTCTCGATGGTGGCGAAGAACCGCCTAGGGGCCTCGCATCCAGTTTTCACCGGGCCGTCGTCGCCAGTGAGGGAGCAGTCGGATGGCTCGTCGCCGTCCCCACCCCGTCGCGCCGGGCACTACGGAAAGGTCTGACCAGTGTTCGTCGGTCGACAACAGCCGACGGGTGGAGATAGTTGGAAGCCACGCCGTTTCCTTGCCGCACTAGTCGGCATTGCCATCGTCTTTCTTCCCGTGTTGTTGGCTGTCGGGGCCTCGCTGGTATTCGCCGAGATACTCGCCCGACCGTCATCCGGGCGCGGATTGCTGCTGTGGTGGCTCGCTGCCTTCGCGATCTCCACCCTCATCTACACCCTTGCGAGTCGGGTCGCGCGACGTGCGCTCCCTCTGGCTGCACTGCTGAAGATGACGCTCGTGTTCCCCGATATGGCACCCACCCGAATGTCTGTGGCCATTCGCGCCGGTAGCACCAGGGCACTGCAGCGCCAACTCGCCGATTCCCGCACTGACGCGGGCGACCCGGTTCCCGTGGTCGCAGCGGAGAATATTCTCGCGCTTGCGACGTCTCTGAGCAGTCACGACCGTCAGACCCGGGGCCACTCCGAACGGGTACGTGTGTTGACCGACCTGGTTTCCGAGGAACTGCATCTGGCGAAGGAGGATCGTGATCGTCTCCGATGGGCTGCGCTCCTCCACGACATCGGAAAGCTCAGCGTTCCCCCCGACATCCTGAACAAAAGGGAGCGCCGGACCAGATTGAGTGGATGATCCTTCGAAGCCATCCGCTGGAGGGAGCCCGATTGGCTGCACCTCTGGCTTCATGGCTGGGTCCCTGGGCGGCCGCGATTGCGCAGCATCACGAGAGGTTCGATGGATTCGGCTATCCAGCCGGCCTCGCAGGCGAAGAGATCACACTGGGGGGTCGTATCGTCGCGGTGACGGACGCCTTCGAGACCATGACGGCGGTCCGCTCGTACAAGCCCGCGATTACCGCTGCGGCCGCCCGGAACGAGCTCACGAAATGTGCGGGAACCCAGTTCGATCCGACCGTGGTCCGCGCCTTCCTCGAAGTCTCCGTGGGCACTCACCATTTCCTGGGAGCCCCGATTGCATGGCTGGGAGACCTCCCACTGTTGTCTTCACTGCCGCGCCTGGGCCAGATAGCGACCAGCGTTGGTCATGCTGTGGTGGGTGTCGCCGTCGCCGCGGGGGCAGGTGCGGCCGTGGTCGCCACTGCTTCGCATGCTGCGGTCCCACCTCCGCCCCCCGCGGCACAGGTGATCCACCCGGCCTCACCACCCATTGGGATCACTCCGTCCCATGCAACTTCCCGTTCGGCAGTCGCCGGGAGTCAGCAAACCCCTTCGACGGGTTCGCCGATCATCCCGACACCACAGGCTCCGTTGGCAGGGCCGGCGCCCACGCTTCCGGGCGCACCCACCGCAGTGATCGGTGTGGTCGGCGACCACTCGGTCGATCTGGCCTGGACGCCGCCATCGAGCGACGGTGGATCGGGCCTCACTGGCTACAGCGTGACTCCCTCCATCGGTGGGGTGGCCCAGACGCCGACGGTCTTCACCTCGACGGCAGACGTCGAGTCCATCTCCGGGCTGACCAACGGCACCAGCTACACCTTCACGGTGAGCGCCCTCAACGGGGTCGGTCCGGGCCCGGCGTCGATCCCCTCGGGAGTACTGATACCGATCACGCTCCCAGGGCCACCCACCGCAGTGTCAGGTATGGTCGGCGACGGCTCGGTCAGTCTGGCCTGGACCCCACCGTCGAGTGACGGCGGATCGGCCGTCACCGGCTACATCGTGACCCCCTCCCTCGGTGGGGTGGCCCAGACGCCGACGGTCTTCACCTCGACGGCGGACGTCGAGTCGATCTCCGGGCTGACCAACGGCACGACCTACACCTTCACGGTCAGCGCTCTCAACGGGGTCGGCCTGGGCCCGGCGTCGATCCCCTCGGGGCCCCTGATCCCGGCCACGCTCCCGGGGACACCCACCGCAGTGTTCGGTATGGTCGGCGACGGCTTGGCCACTCTGTCCTGGACGGCGCCGACGAGTGACGGCGGATCGGCTGTCACCGGCTACATCGTGACCCCCTCCCTCGGTGGGGTGGCCCAGACGCCGACGGTCTTCACCTCGACGGCGGACGTCGAGTCGATCTCCGGATTGACCAACGGCACCAGCTACACCTTCACGGTCAGCGCCGTCAACGGGGTCGGAGTGGGACCGGCGTCGATCCCCTCGGGACTCCTTACCCCGGTCACGCGTCCGGGGCCACCCACTGCGCTGTCTGGCATCGTAGGCAACGGCTCGGTCACACTGTCCTGGACGCCACCGTCGAGTGACGGTGGATCGGCCGTCACCGGCTACATCGTGACCCCCTCCATCGGTGGGGTGGCCCAGACGCCGACTGCCTTCACCTCGACGGCGGACGTCGAACCGATCTCCGGATTGGCCAACGGCACCAGCTACACCTTCACGGTCTGCGCCGTCAACGGGGTGGGTGTGGGACCGGCGTCGATCCCCTCGGGACCTCTTACCCCGGTCACGCGTCCGGGGCCACCCACTGCGCTGTCTGGCATCGCGGGCGACGGCTCGGTCACCCTTTCCTGGACGGCGCCGTCGAGTAACGGTGGATCGGCCATCACCGGTTTCGTCGTGACCCCCTACATCGGTGGGGTGGCCCAGACGCCGACGGTCTTCACCTCGAGGTCAGATATCCAGTCCATCTCCGGGCTGACCAACGGCACCAGCTACACCTTCACGGTCAGCGCCCTCAATGGGGTCGGACCGGGCCCGGCGTCAATCCCTTCGGGTGCCCTGACCCCGGTCAAGGGGGCGTCTTCGATGACGATCTTGAACGGGTCCGGTGTAGCTGGCCGCGCTGATCAGGGCGACCAGATCATCCTGAAGTACTCGACACCGCCGATTCCTGGGGCATTCTGCAGTGCATGGGCGGGCGGTTCCTACCCGACCCTGACCGCCGCTGTCGTGACCGCCGGAAAGGTGAGTGGAAAGTCCAACATGATCGCTTCGATCACCGATCCCGCCGACTGCCCGGTCGGTGGCTTCCACTTCGGGAGGATCGATCTGGGCCTGAAGGGCTACTTCAAGAGCACGGTCACCTTTGCGAACAGCACCATCCAGTGGAACGGTGCCGACACCTTGACCATCACGCTCGGCGCTCCGAGCGTCGTCGATCCGACAAACCGGAAGCTGTCAGCAGCGATCTACACACCAGATCCAGTGCTTGGACTTTCGGGCCAGATCGGGAGTGAGACTGGCATCCAGTTCTAACCGACGCTCTGAGCCTCGCATCAGTCGACAGCGGGGCTGTCCGGCAACAGCTCCCGGGGTGATGATACTGATCGCTGGCGCGGACGCCGGACTCCGTGTTCCAATGCTGTGTGCAAAAGGTCGTTGACCTGACGATCAAGCGGGGTGAGATTCGACGTGAGACGGCTATGGATCTGCATCGGCTTGGCCACTTGTCTGACTTGGTCGGTCGCCGGGACTGCGTTCGCAGGCTCTGCGGGACATGGAGGATCGGTGGCCGCGGGTTTTCCGATGGGATGCAAGACGGTTGTCTACACCGGGGACGGCGGCTACTACTCCGTGGGCGAGTTCTACTGGGAGCCCGGCGATACGGTTACCGTGACCACGCACTGGTGCTACGCCGGTGGCGTGATCACGTCCCACCATGTCACGTACTCGACCTCAATCGGCTCGGCCCTGAATCCTCGTTTCACCGAGTCGGCGAACCTTGGAAAGGGTGGAGCTGTCCTGAACATGATGGTATCGGGCGATTACAGCACCGGGATCATCAACAACGTGGGGGACATCTATCTCTACGGTGATGTCACGGCGAAGGGCAAGCACTATTTCGTCGATCAATCTGATACCGGATGATGCACCAGTAATCAGCTGTCCCTCGCAACCTCGTAGGTCACGAAAGTCAGTCCGTCGCCGATAGTGGCTGCGTCGACGAGCCGCATGGACTTCTTGTCGGTCGTCGTTCCAAAGAGGCGCTTTCCGGCTCCGAGCACGACCGGGAAGATCACGAGCCGCAACTCGTCAGCGAGGTCGTGCTCGATCAGGGCCTGCACGAGTTGGTAGCTGGCGTAGACCAGGATCTCGCCTTGGATCCTCTGCTTCAGCTTCGAGACCTCCTTGACCACGTCGCCTCCGATGATCGTCGAGTTCGACCATTTCGCCTCCTTGAGGGTCGAGGAAACCACGAACTTGGGCATGCTGTTCAGCTTGTCCGCCCATGCTCCGGCTCTGGACTGCCAGCGCGTTGCAAACCACTCGTCGCTGCGCCGTCCCAACAGCAAGGCCTCGGCTCCCACTGCTTCCTCGGTCTCGACTTTGGTCCAGGCCTCGAGGTCCTTGCCCCCGAACTGGCCGAACCAACCGCCGAGCGCGAATCCCTCTTGGCCGTCGGGATCCTCGACGACCCCGTCGAGCGAGATGTTGGTAGTGATTACAACCTTTCCCATTTCTGGTCTCCGTTTCTGTCGGTGTTGTTACCGTCATGGATATAGACACCGCAGTGCTGAGTAACTGGGCGCGCCCGGACCGCCCAGTTCGCCCGTCGACCGGTGTCTATAGAAACGATGGGACCACCACAGGGTTCGAGAGGGAGTTGGCACCGTGGGCACCGACGAGTTGATCAGAAGGGCACGGGCCGGGGAGGCCGACGCCTTCGAAGAGCTGACCCAGCCCTACCGCCGAGAGCTTCAGATCCACTGCTACCGGATGCTCGGCTCCTTCCAGGATGCCGAGGACGTCCTCCAGGACTCGTTGCTGGCCGCCTGGCAAGGACTTGGTGGCTACGAAGAGCGCGCCTCACTTCGGACTTGGCTGTATCGGATCGCCACCAACCGATGCCTCAACGCTCGTCGCTACGCGGGCCGACGACAGGCCAAGGAGTGGAACGTGCCCGGAGTTGAGCCGCCCGAGCCGACCCGGCTGGGCGAAATTCCCTGGCTCCAGCCATATCCTGATGCACTGCTCGAGGGCGCCGTCGATGCGCCTCCCGGCCCGGAAGCCCGTTACGAACAGACGGAGTCCATCTCCTTGGCGTTCGTCACCGCCATCCAGCTCCTTCCGCCCCGACAGCTGGCCGTGCTCGTGTTGCGCGATGTGCTCGGATTCCACGCCAGCGAGGTCGCGGAAATGCTCGATTCGACGGTGGAGTCGGTGACCAGCGCCCTTAAACGGGCCCGCGCCAGCCTCCGGGTGAAGTTGTCGCCTGCAGGCGACCACCTTCCGGCGCCTGCCTGCCGATCGCCACTGGAGAATGCGATCGTGGCCAAGTTCGTCGCGGCATACGAGAACTCCGATCTCGACGCGCTGGTGGCACTCTTGACCGATGACGTCTTTATCTCGATGCCGCCCCTGCCTTTCGAATACCAGGGCCGAGAGCCGGCATCCCGCTTTTTCGCCGCCATCTTCGGCTCCGACCGGAAGTTCGACCTCGTGCCCACACGTGCCAATGGTCAGCCCGCAGTGGGAGCCTACGTTCGCGACGCAACGGGTGTCAGCCACGGAGTGGGCCTCTTTGTCCTGACCCTCACGGACGACCGGATCTGTTCCATGACCCGCTTCGAAAACACGGTCCTTCCCTGGTTCGGGCTACCGCGATCACTCCCCATTCCGTAGCCAGAATCGACGAAGGCAATACCTCAAGTTTGGCTCAGTACTCATCCTTGATCACGAAATACGAGCCGCGGATGGTCCCGGCCAGCTTCGACTTCTGCCGCGCGAACTTGAATGAATCCAGCTCTGCGGGGATGTCCATACCCTCGGAGAGCTTGAACCCGACGGCCCGCTTCGGATTCGGTCCGTCGAGTGTGTACAGGACGTTGATCGATAGCCCGCTCTCGTAGAACACATAGGTCCAGCGAATGTTTTCGACCAGAATCGTCGTCGCCTCGAGCGGGGGAGACTCAATGACGATGTTCCGCTCCTCCTTGAGGATCCGCTGGACCAGATCGATTTCCTTCTTGGCCTTGGCGGCTGGTTCAACCGTGAAGACATGGTCGTACTTGTTCTTGAAGTAACGGGCCTCGTTCGCTCGCAGGCCAGCCAACGCAGGGGCCACGGGTGATGACTCGAGGCCGACGGTGGACACATCGACGAAATCAACGGAATAGCTCACAGGCGGCGAGTATAGAGGAACACATTTCAGCCACTAGGTGCTGATCCGCATTTGAACGGCACCACATTTGAACGGCACCACGAGCATGGCGTGCCCCGGCTGCGGTGATGCCCGAACTGAAGCCCGGTGGGGAACCACCGCGGCGGTATGTGCCATAGTTCTGGCGTGTCGCCGCGACCCATCGACCCGTCGGTCCTCCGCATTGACGACGACGGTAGGGTCACCCTGCTGGGTGGGTGGTCGCCGAGCAGTGGGCTCCGACACTTCCCGGCCGGCCCGATATGCCCGTTCACCGGATCCGACGACATCGAGCCCATCGACCTTCCCCGCTCCGGGACGGTGTGGCTGCACACCGAAGTGACCGTTGCCCCACCCGGGTATTCCGGACAGGTCCCTTACGGATTGGGCATCGTGGAACTCGACGGGGACCCATTGCTCCGGGTCGTGAGCCGGCTTTCCGGCGATGGCTTGGAACGAGGGGTTCCGGTTCATCTGGATGGAGAGGAACTCCCCGGTCCGGACGGCGAGCCCTCGATCACCTGGGTGTTCCGCACGTGACCAGCGTCCGTATCACCGGAGTCGGTCTGCATCCCTTTGGTCGCTTCGGTGAGCTGACCGGGACGGCCATGGGGGTCACGGCCGTCCAGGCGGCCCTGTCCGAGGCAGCAATCACGGTGGGGGATGTGCAGGCCGCGTTCTGCGGTACGGCCTACGGTGGCGTGGCCGCCGGGCACCGGGTGCTCTCGGCCTTGGCCGGAACGGGCATCCCCATCTACGACGTGGAAGCCGGATGCGCCTCCGGCGGTGCCGCCCTCCAGCTGGGGGCAGCCTCCATCGCCTCGGGCCAATACGACCGCGTACTCGTCTTCGGCATCGAGAAGATGCCCAAGGGGATCATCCGTTCGTCGTTCTTCGCCCCGTGGCAGGAGGCTGCGGGTCTCAGTCCGGCCCCGGCCTTCTTCGCACTGCGAGCTCAGCGGTTGTTGTATGACACCGGCCTCACGGCCGAGGACCTGGCCCAGGTGGTGGTCAAGAATCGACGGCACGGTGTGGCCAATCCCGATGCCATGTTCCAGAAGGCCGTCACTGCCGAGGAGGTCCTGGCCTCCCGGATGATCAGTCCGCCGCTCACCTTGTTCATGCTCTGCTCTCCCAACGAGGGAGCCGCCGCCGTGATCCTCGAACGGTCCGGAGACGGAGTTCGGCTGGCCGGCATCTCCCTTCGGTCGCACCTTCCCGGTAGCGTCCTGGGTGAGGACTCGCCATTCTGCGGCATCGACGACACGGTGATCGAACCTCCCACCACGCTTGCCGCTCAGGACGCGTATGCCCAGGCCGGACTCGGCCCCGACGACCTCGACGTGGTTGAGTGCCAGGACACCGACGCCGCTCGGGAGCTGCTGGCCTGGGCCGAGCTCGGTCTGTGCCCGGCCGGCGGCCAGGCCGCGATGCTCGCCCAAGGCGATGCAAATGTGGGCGGTCGCTTGCCGGTGAATCCATCCGGCGGTCTGCTGTCCAAGGGCGAACCGCTGGGGGCTTCGGCCCTCGGACAGGTGGTGGAGCTGGTCCGCCAATTGCGAGGTGCCGCCGGGGGCCGACAGGTCGACGGGGCGCGGGTGGGGTTGGCGCACGTCATCGGACGGGGTGCCAATGCCTGCGTGACCGTACTGGTGGCGTGACCATGGTGGCGGACGACAGATCCGTCCCTGGTCAGGCGATCGGTAGCAGTCCGGCAGTGTCACTGTGGCCGGTGGCGAACACCTCGAAGCGACACTTGCCCAGGTTCTTCGCCTGGTAGATGGCGGCGTCTGCTTCGGCCAAGATGTCGGCAGCGGTGATGTCGGTGCCGCCACCCAACGTCACGAGTGACGGATAGCTCATTCCGACGCTCACAGTGATCTCGTGGTCGAGTCCCTCGAGCCGCATCGGACCGTGGAGAACACGGACCACCCGATCCGCGACCCTCAGTGCCATGAGCTGGTCACTGCTCGAGATTCCAGCGCTGCTCATCGGTGCGTCCATGCCCATTCCACGGTTCCACGGTTCGACGATCACTACGAACTCGTCGCCCCCGACCCGGCCAACCGTGTATCCCTCGCGCACGACCTGGCTGAGGCGGCGTGCTGTCGGCGTCGTGCAGCCGGCGTCGTTGGTGATCCGCCTCTAACGAGTCCTTAGCCGTCTAGAGGCCGGCTGGGAGCCAATGCCAATTCATCAGCCGACAAGGGGGGTGAGCTTGACCTGGCCTCCATCCAGGCCACGGCCAGGATCTTCAGGTGCCTGGTGATTCTGCCGATCCACTCAGGTGCCGGAACGTAGACTTCCATCGGAGATGAGTGATGTCTGATTGGCCCCAGGGACCAGGCTGGTGGCAGGCGAGTGACGGCAGGTGGTACTCGCCTTACCAGTTACCCGGCGCGCCGCCTCCGATGTCGCCTCCTCCCGTTGGGTATGGAACGCCATATTCGTATGCCCCCGGTTACCCGGTGGGTCCGATCGTGGGCCGCCTTGCCAGCGATTCACTCGCTCCCTATGGACTACGGGTTGTCGCCTTTCTCGTTGACTGGCTGATCGTCAGCGCCGTGGTGACAGTCATAGGCATACCACTGCACATCTTCCATGTGGATCACTACACGAACTTCAACAGCAGTGGCCCTCTTGCGCACGGGCACGGGGTCTTGTTCCATGTCGACGCCTTGGGCCTGTTGATCGATGCGGTCGTCGCCATTGCATTCGGCACGCTGTTCATCGGGGCCAAGGGACAGACTCCGGGGATGGCTGCGGTGCGGATTCAGGTCGTAGATGCGTCCTGGGGTGCCAATGTCGACTATGGGCGTGCGTTGGTTCGAACCGGAACTGAGTACCTACTGGCCGTGCTGTTCTTCATTCCGTGGGTAGTCGATGTGCTGTTCCCCCTATGGGATCCGCGAAATCAGGCGCTTCACGACAAAGCGGCAAATACGGTTGTCATCAAGGTTCAACAGATCGTCCCCATCGGCCAACCCCGTGATCTTGACGATCTCGAGCCCGAGGTAACACCGTGCCTATGGTTGTGGGCAATCGGTCGAATACCTCGTGTCGAGCGGGGCTGCGCTGATGTTCCATCATCGATGCAGCAGACTGGCATGGTGGTGCGATCGGGGCAGCGATGCGGGGTTCCAGGGATGACTAACACGACACGGGGCGAGGATTGGATGCAGGCAGCAGAAGGTAGGTGCTACGCAACGGACCACCTGCATGCCGGATTCTGCTCTGAGCCAGTACCGTCATAGGCAATGGGTCAGTCCTCGCCAACGGATCGGCCATTGTCTTTGGTGCATCGACTAGGCGTGAAGCGTTGGCCCTTCGTTGTCATCCCCGTGCTCATCGTCTGCATCGCCCTTGTCCATGTGGGTCTGTCGGGTCCTTCCGATGTCACCGGGTCCTACCTCGACGGTCATCACTACGGAGCGAACATCGCACCGCAGCTCGGCATCCCCGACCCGTCGACCGCGTGTGGGGGAAGTCGGGAATGTCCCACGGGGCGACGATGTCGATCAGTGGCAGAAGGGGTGCAAGGCGGGTCTTGCCTACGCGCTGAAGATCGCCAAGGACTATGGCGGTGTCGGACAGCCGGCATCCGGTTCGGGCGCAGCGAATCCTTCGACGCGGGTGTCAACCCCGGGCTCGACGGGACAGGCCCCGTCGGAGGCAACCACCGGGCCCGCAAAGGGGATAGCAAACCCCTCGTCAGCCGGCGACTTCGGGTCTCAACCCACGGTGAAAGTACCTCTAGGACCGCCTCCCGACCAGCTCGAATCCGCCGATCTCATCGTGGGCTCTGGACCTCCGGTTGAAGACGGCGACAGCCTGATCGTCCAGTACGTGCTTGCCTCCTACTCATCTGGAAAGGCGGTCGAATCGTCATGGAATGGTCAGCCCCTCCCCGTCACGCTCGGGACGGATCAGGTGTTCCCCGGCTGGAACCAGGGCCTGTTGGGCATGCGGGTGGGAGGACGAAGGGAGCTCATCGTGCCGCGATCGGAGGCCTATGGAAGCAGACCCCCTGTAGCGGGCCTCGCCGACAACGACGCGCTGGTGTTCATCGTTGATCTTCTGAGCATCACCTCCGGCCCGGGTACCACTGGCAACTCCGGCAATACCGGCAACACCGGCACCGCCGGCAACACGGGAAACACGGGAAATACCGGCAACACCGGCAACACAGGAAATACCGGAACCGGATAGGATCCCGCCGTCCCTGCTACGGAATGACAGGTGCCCTCGGTCCGGTCGAGCTCTACGGGGGCTAGGTCCCATCGTGATCTCTGGAGTGGTGGCGTCCTACGATGTCGGCAATGGGTCGTGACGCAGGCAGTAGGTGGTCGCGCCGCCATCGGGGCCGTCCGGCCGCCGCTATAGCAACGATCGCCTTCCTGGGTACCGCCTGCCTGGTTCTGTCCACCTCGGCTCCGGTCGCTGTCGGTGCCGGCGCTGCTCCACCGTCGTCGCTCACAACTCCGCCGTCGGCCCAGTCACCACTGGTCGGCGCGTACTACTCGGATTGGTTCCCTTCCAACTCGGCCCAGGGGACCCTTCGCCAACACCTGGTCCCCAATCAGGGGGCGGACCCGACCAAGGTCAACTCCGCCGATCCGGCGGTGGCCGAGCAGGCCATCAGTCAGGCAACCCGCAGCGGAATCAACTTCTTCGCCCTCGACTACTGGCCGGCCCGCCCGGCCCAGAACAAGAACATCAATGCCTTCCTGCGGGCGGACAACCTGCGCGACATCAAGTTCTGCATCCTCTACGAAACGTGGGACCTCGGCTTCGACGCCGGCCGTGAGTCGACACCGGTCAATCCGCTCATGGAGATCGCCTTCGACCTCGATCTCCTCAAGTTCGCCCGGACCTATTTCGCCAATCCGAGCTACCTCCGGATCCATGGCCGGCCGGTGGTGGTCCTCTATCTGACCCGTACCCTGACCGGCGATGTCGCCGGCATGATCGACGGAGCGCGCCACGTTCTCGAAGCCCACGGGTACGACCCCTTCCTCATCGGGGACGAGATCTACTGGAGGGTGACGTCGGTCGACCCGCCGGCAACGGGAAGCTGGTTCACCCCTGTGCCACAGAAATCACGACTGGACCTGTTCGACGCCGTGACCGTGTACTCGCTCTACATCGGAGATCCGTTCGAGCCCTTTTCGCCGTGGCGGGACTTCGTCGGCTACCCCGGTGACACCCATATCGTGGCCGACGAGAAGCTCCTCTACGACGAGTACGCCTGGGTATCGGGGGGGAAGGTGCCGGTAATCCCCGACGTCCAGCCTGGCGTCAACACCCGGGGCGTCCGCCTCGCCGTGAACGAGCCGGCCGAACCCCGGCAGTGGCTCCGTGGCCAATCGTCGGGGAGTACCACCCGGAACTTCCTCGATCAGATCGCCGCCCCCGTGATCGAGCCGAGCCTACCGATGGTGTTCGTCACCAGCTGGAACGAGTGGAACGAGGACACGGCGGTGCAGCCTGTCGGCGGAAAGCCGACATCCCGCGACGACTCACCGACCGGGACCGAGTACACCCAGGGGTACACGTATGGGGGCGAGGGGAACAGCGCGCTGGCGGCGGTCCGGAATTTCGTGGGCGTGGCTTGGGGCGAGGTGCATTCGAGCAAGGGCAGGTCTCTGGCCCACGTGCAGGTGACGGCACTGCACGACGGGAAGGTGGTGAGTGCGACGCGAACCGATTCCGACGGGTGGTACGTCCTTCGACGTTCTTCGGGCACTACGGGGACTCTGACCATCGAGTCGCCAGGTGGTCGGGCAACACTTAAGGCATCGAACACCGTCGCCGGCCGGGCCGACATCCAAGCCTGACGTCGGTTCCGCAGTTGCTCCGGTTCCATGATCGCCCCATAGGCTCGATCACCCGGGAGCATGACGGCCATCTTCGGCCCCAGGGCTGGGTGTGCCTCTCACTCCCGGCCCCGACCCGAGACTCAATATCGACATCTCTCCGCGGTGGCCCAGGTGCTACTTTCTGTCACACCACGGGGCGTGTGTTCCTGTTCCGCACGATCGGATCGCGGAAGAAGCATCGAGGAGGCAACAGTGCGAAGTCGTCGGCGTTTCTTTGCCTTGGCCGCTGGGTTGGCACTGGTGGGAGGGTGTCTGGTCACCAGCGCGGGGGTGTCCGCCGAGGCCGCAGCGCCGGTCATCCACATCCACCCGACGGCGATGAGCCGACTGGCGTCCACCACCCATCCGCTGACCGAGGCCCAGTGCGTGGCGGACTTCACCGCACCGTGCTACGACCCGGCGCAGATCCAGACCGCCTACAACGAAGGACCACTGTTTTCCCACGGGATCACCGGGGCGGGCGAGACGATCGTGATCGTGGACGCATTCGGGTCACCGACGATCCAGTCCGACCTGGCCCACTTCGACGCGACGTTCGACCTGCCGGCACCGCCGTCGTTCACCATCATCCAACCGGCGGGCACCGTGCGCCCATGGAATCCGAAGAGCAACGCCATGGTCGGCTGGGCGGGTGAGACTACTCTTGACGTCGAGTGGTCCCACACCATGGCCCCCGGGGCGAGCATCCTCCTGGTCGAGACGCCGGTGTCAGAGACCGAAGGTACGACCGGCTTCCCCCAGATCGTCCAGGCCGAGAACTATGTCATCGATCATCATCTCGGAGACGTGATCAGCCAGAGCTTTTCGGCCACCGAGCAGACATTCCCTACGGCCGAGTCGCTGCTCCAATTGCGAAGCGCCTACATCAACGCATCGCAGCACGGGGTTACCGTGCTGGCCGCCTCCGGCGACTCTGGAGCAGCCGACGTCTCGAATGCCTCGGGGACCATCTATTACACGCATCCGGTGACGTCGTGGCCTGACAGCGACCCGCTGGTCACCGGCGTGGGCGGAACCCAACTCAGCCTCGATGCCGCCGGCGATCGGACGGCACCGGATCAGGTGTGGAACGACACCTATAACACGGCCCTCAGCCAGGCCCTCTTCGGCTCCAGCGCAATCGCGCCCGACGCCGGCGGTGGGGGTAAGTCGCTGATCTTCTCGCGACCCTCGTACCAGAACGGCGTGACCAGCGTCGTCGGCGTGCAGCGCGGCGTTCCCGACATCTCGATGAGTGCGGCGTGCTCGGGTCTGGTCAACACCTATCAGAGCTTCCCCGGTCAGCCTGCCGGTTGGTACGTCGCCTGCGGGACGAGCGAGGCCACGCCGATATTCGCCGGTATCGTGGCCCTGGCCGACCAGGTGGCCCACCACCCGTTGGGCCTCATCAATCCGGCGCTGTACGCCCTTTCGGCCGCCAACGCGCCGGGCGTGGTCGACATCACCCAGGGCAACAACACGGTGTCGTTCACCCAGCGCGGCAACTATCACACGGTCAATGGTTTCGACGCCGGTACCGGTTATGACCTGGCGTCGGGCGTCGGTACCGTCAATGCCGCCTACTTCGTTCCCGAGTTGGCCGCGGCGGTCGGTGGTGGCGGCGGCTACAGCGGTTCCTGATCCCGGCGCCCGTGCGTAGCGTCGACCGGCGGATCCAGACTCACCCGTGACAGACACCGGTTACGGTGGCCGTTCCACCCACGTCCTTGGCCGTGAACGTTCCCACGCCCGAGATCGTGATCGACCCTCCGGAGGCCGCCGTCTGCGGACCTGAGCCGGGGATGTCACTGTCAGCGTCCCGGTTCCGGCAGCAAAGGTGAGGATCGAGGCGACGCCCGATGTCGACCCGCAGATGGCGGTGATCTGCGTCGTGACGATCGTGTCGTGGATGTGGGCGGCCACTGACGCGGCCAACGGGGATGGGCACTGCCATGATCCAGCGGCATTGTCCTGATGCCCAAGAAAGTGAGCGACCAGGCAGGACGCCACGGCATCAGTGGGTGACCATGATGTTCCGGCGGAGGCGTCGCCGACCTCGTGCAACAGCGCCGGTAGGGCATATCGCTCGGTCTCGGCATTGGCCACTTCGTGGGCCACGAGGGACAGAGTGGGTGTGCCGTCGAACACGGTGTGCACCGTCCCCGACGACCAGGACGTACATCCTGACGCCTGTCCGGAACCGGTGGGGAACGCACACTGCCCAGCCGTGTCACCCGTCGACCAGCTCCATCCGGCCCCGGGAACGATGCCGGCCGCTTCGACCTCGGCGACCATGGCGGCGATGGGAGGTGTCGCAGGCGACGCGACTACGACTGGTGCCGACGCGACGGTGGCGGGGACCGTCGGGACAGAGACGGTCGATGTGGTCGTCGGGACCGCGGAAGGTGCCGTTGCCGTGGTCGTACCCGTATGGGGGGCGGTGGTGGTCGTAGTCGCAACTCCGGCCGGGGCCACCGACCCGGTGACCGTCGGTGCGGACACCGTCGGTGCGTCAGCCGATCGAGCTGTTCGCGTAGCCGCCTTCGACGCGTAGGCCGAAGGGGCTGTGCCCGTGGTGCCCCAGGCAGTGGCGACAACGATCATCCCGATGGCCAGGGCCACAGACGCCAGAAGGCGGAGCCGGAATCGATGGGGGACCGGAAGCGCTCCCGAGTCGACGGCGGCCACCGGCGGCCCCTCTGGGGCACCGTTATATGCCGCCACCTGGGGATCCCATTCCTGGGCTGCCGTGTTTTCAACCATGTGTTGAGCATAGGGGCGTCAACACATGGTTGTCAACACATGGTTGTCAACATATGGTTGATATTGGTCGTTGCCATGGTTAGTCTTGGCCGATGACCCCAGATGTCGAGTCGATGGCAGACCGCTACATCCAGATCGGACGCCAGGAAGCCTGGAAGGACTACCGAAGGGGCGTGAAGCGTCCCTCGTCGAGCTCCGGTTCGCGGACTCCCTACGCCGTTCCGCAGAACGGCTGAGCCAGCGGTCGGCTGATGAGGCCCGGGGCCACGGGGCCAGCTGGCGGGAGATCGGGGAAGCCGTCGGTGGTATCACACCGCAAGGCGCCGAACACCGCTTCAGCGCTGCCGCCAAGGAGCGCCGATCCAAGGCCTCCAAGGCCGAGTGGGCAAAGAAGGAGCGCCGTCGCACCCCCAGGGTGGGACCATCCGAAGACCGCTCCTACGAGTCCGAAAGGGCCTGAGTCGCCGAAACCGTGGAACTTGTCGCCGAAGAGTTGGCGACCACCGCTCGGAACTGCCGAACCGAGGTCAGGTTGCCGGCGGCACCGGTGGGATCACCGCCGACAGGGACGTGTACACCACGATGTTGGACAGGTAGCTGCCGGTCTGGTGGTCGAAGACTCCACCGCAGGTGACCAACTGGAGTGCGCTCGAGCCATGCGATCCGTACACGCGCTGGGCAGGGAACGACGATTTCGAGTACATCGCCACCGAGTCCACCGTGAACTGAGCGGTGAACCCGTCGGTCAGGTCGACATCCACCTGGTCACCTGAGGCCAATGTGCGCAGATCGAAGAAGATCCCAACACCGCGATAGCTGTCGACATGTCCGAGGATGACAGCGGATCCGATCTCACCCGGTGTCGCACCCAGCCGGAACCAACCGGGCTGGGTGGTGACGGTGGGCACCTGCACTGTCCCGTCGGCGTTCAGACCGAGACTGAGGAGTGACACGGACATTCCGAGAGCGGGGATCCGAAGCCTCAACGGCAGCGAGGGAGCAGTGCTCAAGGCCTGCGGCACGGGGGGTACGTTGACCGCGGCCTTCACCGCCGCTGGCGATGGCGCGGGTTTGGACAGCGGATGACTGCCGCCCTGGAGACCGAGGACCACGAACACCACGCCGGCCACGAACAACACCGCTCCGAGGCTCCAGATGGTTCCTCGACGCCAGGTCCGAGTCGCCGTCGACCCGGTCATGTGGACGGTGGGAGCGCCTTGATTCGCGAGGCGTACAGCCTGCGTCGGATGGCGGCGGCGAAGATTCCCGCGGCACCGACGAGGGCCAGTGCGCCGATCCGATCAGGGTCCCGTCACGGGAGTGACTCGCCCCTCCGAAACCTGTATGCGGAGAGCCCAGGGGGATGACCGACCCGGTCGAGCCGGCTGCGGAACCAGTCCCGCTGGCAGCCGCCCCGGACGCCACGCTCCCAGTGGTGGAGATGGATCCCGATGCCGCCGCCGTAGCCGCCGTAGCCGTCGGTGCCGTGGTGGCCACCGGCGCGACGGTCGTGGTCGTCGTGGTCGTCGTGGTCGTCGGAACGGTGGTCAGCGCACAGTCCGTCGGTGCGGTGATGGTGTTCGCATCGAGGCTGACGGCGCCGTTTCGGGCCAGGACACGGCCCTGGACGACCGCTCCGGTGTCGAGCGTCGCCGACGTCAGCGCCATGATGGTGCCGACGAACGTGCTGCCCGTATTGAGGGTGGCTGAGCTGGTCACCTGCCAGAACACGTTGCACGCCGAGGCGCCGTTCTCCAGCGCGACGACACTGTCCGTGGCGGTGACGAGACTCGAGGATGCCTGGAACACGAACACCGAATTCGGATCGCCTTGGCCGTTGAGCACCAGCGGGTTGCCGGCTGTGATGTTGGCGGTGGTGGCGGCGCCGAAGGCGTAGACACCCGCGACCAGGGTCTGACCACCGAGTTGATTGTCCAGGGCAGTAAAGGTGGTGGTCGGAGTCTGTCCGGCCGCCGTGAGGTAGGCAGTCGTGAGATTGTTCTTTGCCGTCGTCAACAGGCTCGGGTCGTTGACGTTGTTCGCCGGACCGGTGCCATCGGTCGTGTAGATGCTCCCGGTCACCTCGGCCTGGGTCAGACCGGTGATGTTGGCACCGGTAGCAGGACTCAAACCGACATCACCGGTGATCGAGGAGGTGGGGACGTCGGAGACCGCAGTGCCGGCCAGTACGGCGAACGGGGTCGCCGCGCCCAACTGGATATACGTCGCGGCCCCGGCGGATTCGGTGAACACCGTCCCGATCAGGAGTACCGACAAGAGGGGCGTGCCCGCCAGAACCGCCACTGAACGCCAAGTTCGAGGTGAGCGGAGACGGTGGCTGGCGCCTGAGCACGAGCCAACAGTACGACGGGCGGACGAGGACCAGGCGGAAAGCATGGGAATCCCTTCATGCACTCCCGAAATGGATAACCGTCGGCGACGGACGTCCGGGGGTACACCCCCCACTGTACGGTAGCAATTGAAACTAGCAATAGATTTCTAGATATGTTCGTGTACTTTCATAGCGGGTCCGTCGAAATCTCCCGACTATCAAGCTCGTGACCTGGGCAATTGGCATACTTGTAACCCTGAGTGGCATTCTTTCGTTGTCGTAGGTGGCACGACGAAGGCGGAGTCGTAGGTGGGCACGACGAAGGCGGAGGAGTGGAAGCGTGATCTGGAGAGCCGGCAAGGTCAGGAGGCGACTGGGCATTCCCCCCGAGCAATCGCTTCTGACCTGGGCCGTGGCCGACTACCGGGGGATGCAGGTACCCGGTGAGCCCCTGGCACCTCGCAACTACTGGCCGCCGTATCTGGCCCTGACCGAACACGATCTGTGGCTGAGCAGCGCCGGGGCCGTCCGCCGGTACCCGCTGGAAGATGTCGTCATGGCATCGATCGCGCCAAGCCCTGCCGGGGCCCTGCGGGTCGACTTCACGTCCGGAGATCCACTCGTCGTCCTGGTGGGCGATGGCGGGAGGTTCTACCAACGGCTCACCCTCGAGTTGGAGACCTACGACACCCAATTGCAGATGGAGGCGCCGTTCGCCCTCGGACTTCCCGACCTCCCGCCTGAGCTCGTGGCGGCCGCCGAGCGGGCCGAGCGGCGGTCCGCCGAGCTGCTCACCGGACACGGGGACGACCCCATCTTCCGTCTCGCCGCCGAGCAGCACGCCTCGGATGCCCGGGAGATGCTCCATCTGGCCCAGGTGGCGGCGTTGCGATCCCAGCGGGCCGAACTGCTCGCATCCCGTGGGGCGAGCATTGGTGGCTCCGGCACCTGAGTTGCTTCGCAGGCAGGAAGATTCGGAAGGTCCGTCCCGAGGGCGACACTGATCCTGAAGGTCGACCGAAACGGGTATACCGATGAGCATGCCTGACCAATCCGTTCACCTAGGAGGTCGACCGGTCCGCCGCATGGGTTTCGGGGCCATGCAGCTTCCCGGTCCCGGCGTGTTCGGTCCTCCGAAGGACCGGGATGCCGCGTTGGCCGTCCTCCGTCGTGTGGTGGACGCCGGTGTCAATCACATCGACACCGCCCAGTTCTACGGTCCCGATGTGGCCAACCAGCTTCTGCGTGAGGCCCTGTATCCCTATCCGGACGATCTGGTGATCGTGTCGAAGGTCGGTGCGGAACGCGACGATCAGGGTCAATGGCTGGGCGCACAGCGGCCCGAGCAACTGCGTTCGGGGGTCGAGGCCAATCTCGCCTCCCTGGGATTGGATCAGATCCCGGTGGTCAACCTTCGTCGGCATCCGGACTCCGACGTGGACTTCACCGAGCAGGTGCAGGCGATGGAGGGACTTCGCCAGGAGGGCCTGATCGGGGGGATCGGATTGAGCAACGTCGATCTGGAGCAGTATCGGACCGCCCGGTCCCTGATCGACGTAGCCTGCGTGCAGAATCCGTACAACGTGGCCGACACTTCAGGCGAGGACGTGTTCGAGGCGTGCCGGGCGGACGGGGTTGCCTACGTCCCGTTCTTCCCGTTGGGCTCCGCCTTCAATCCCGAGAATCCGGTGCTCGGATCAGCGCCGGTGAAAGCGACGGCCGAACGACTCGGTGCCACACCGGCTCAGGTGGCGCTTGCCTGGCTGCTCGGCCGTGCTCCGAACGTCCTGCTCATCCCGGGAACGTCGTCGCTGGCCCATTTGGAGGAGAACCTCGCAGCCGCTGACCTGGTGCTCGATCAAGAGGCGGTAGACGTCCTTCCGTAATCGGCGATCGGTGCTCGGTGTAAGTGGTCGGTGCCTACCTGGTGCGGATCACCCGACGGCGGCCGTCGGTCGGTTCAGGTCGGGACCGCTCCCACGACGTTGTCCACGTGCACGCCCAGTCCGGGCAGCGATCCGAGGTTCGACGCGTCGCCGAACGTGAAGACGCCGCCATCACTGCCGAAGAGGTTGTAGCCCCGGTCGTCGGAGGACGGGACGATAGCGACGATGTTGTCGACCGGGACTCCGACTCCGGGGAGGTCCCCGAAGCGCCCGGCGTCGCCGAACGCCGATACGGCGCCGTTCCGGCCGACCACCCAGTACCCGCCTCCGTCCTTGGTGGCGGTGATGCCCGCGGCTCCTGAGGGAGCATTTCCATAGGGGTGGGCGTCGCCGAACGCATAGACCGAGCCGTCTGATCCGAGCACCCAGTAGCCCTGGTCGTCCGAGGTCGCCGCGATCCCGACGATGTCGTTGACATGGACTCCGATCCCGGGCAGGGAGTTGGCGAAGGGCGCGTTGAAGCTGAAGACGCCACCGTCGCTACCGACCAGGAAGTACCCCTGGTCGTCGAGCGTGGGCACGATCCCCACGATGTCGTTCACGTGCACCCCGATCCCCGGAAGGGAGTTGGAGAAGGGGGCATTGAAGGCGAACACCCCTCCGTCGCTGCCGACCAGGAAGTAACCCGTCTCGGTCGATGTCGCAACGATGCCCGTCACATCGTTGACATGGACGCCGATCCCCGGCAGGGACCCGTAGAAGCCGCCACCGAAGACGAACACCCCACCGTCCGAGCCCACCAGGTCATAGCCCTTGGCCGGGGCGGCCAGTGGCGGCCCCGAATAGGCGAAGAGATCCGCAGAGGACGGTGTCGACGGGCCGCCGGACGAGTCGATGCCGATGTTCACGATCCCGGGGTCGGACGGCGGGGAGACGGCCGAGATGTCTCCGTTATTGCTGTCGAAACTGAAGGATGCCGGGATTCCTCCGAATGACACGCCGGTGGTCGCATAGAGGAAGTCACCGGAGATCACGACGGTGGTGCCACCTGCTGTCGCTCCCTGATCGGGTACGACGGAAGTGATCACCGGTGGGGGCGTCCCGTAGTAATCGGTGAAAGAGAAGGTCGACGGGTTGTAGGTGCTCGGCCAGGCGGCGATTGCGGTCTGGGCCACATTCAACATGTACACCGGAGTGAAGGCGCCCGATCCGTTGGCCCTCATGTTCGTGAACGTGGCGCTGGAGAAGTCGGCCAACGTCGACTGGCCGCTCTCGATGGTGGGGGCCTCCTCGATCCATTCGGCGGACACACCCGGAGTGGCGTAGCTGTAGGTCTGGACGAAGGACCAGCTCTGGGTGGTGTCGACCAAGGTGACCGTCCACTGGTTCGATGTCGACGTCGTCTCGATGATGGTCGCCCCCATCGAGTCGCCGGGTTCGACCACGCCCGGGACCGGCACGGACGCACCAGGCAGGAGTTCCACCCACGCCTCATACCTGGTTTGATCGGCGTCGGTCTCCTGGGATGTTCCGGTCTGGATGAGCGACTGGGTATCCGTTCCGTCGATCCCGATCCACGTCGACGAGTATTCGGGCGACGGCGACGGGGTGACCGAGGGCACGGTCCAGGACCCCTGGATAGCCGTGTAGCTCCCACCGGCGAGGATCTGTCCCGACCAGTTCGAGCTCAGGATCGGTTCGTCGGTCGTGGTCATGTGGGGCGCCAACCCGCCGACCCGGTGGAGCACCGAGGTCGGGACCACACCCGGCCCGCCCATGTCCGTCGGGGTCCGTGTCGTCGACACCCGCCGGAGTCCAGCCAAGGGGAGCGGTCGGACCGGTCGGAGATGGGTCCCCGGTCGGGCATCGACCGCGGGTGCGGCGCGTGTGACTGGCCGGGGTCCGGATGCTGCGGCCTCCGACGAATGGACCATGACCGACACCACCGTCATGACCAGGACGGCGCCGAGCAGTCGTACGGATCGGCGCGATCGCTCGACCCCAGGAGAACTTCGCATTGCCCGGCTTCCACCCTTCACCGATTCGGTAGACCGGGCAGGTGCCCGAGGTTCATGACAATAGGGCCGTGACCCTATCCAGTGGTGGAACCGACCAGCTCGACCCTCGATCCGCGGTATCCGTTCATCGGTCGCCAGGACACATCAGGCCAAGCTATCGGGGCCGGGACGAGGCCTTCCGGGCTCAGGTGCCGGTGAGGGGCACCAGGGCCAGATCGACGTGACCCACGTTGGCGTCGCCGGGCGAGTCCGGCTTGAAGTACGACACCAGGAGAGTGTTGTCACTACCCAGCTCGGGATGGCCGATGAAGGAGTAGCAGAAGCCCGTAGGCGTGGTGCTGCAGCCAGGGAGCGTCCCTGAATAGAAGGCGTGCCAGGGGCCGGCCGGATTCGACGCGGAGAATACGATGAAGGTCCCGCCGATGGAGGTCTGCTCGATCAGGCGAAGGCCGGTCGGGTAGGCGGCCACCGATACATTGACCGGCATCCACTGTGCGGTCCCGTCGGTGACAGACGGATGCAACACGTAATTGGACGGGATGGCCATCGCGAGCAGGTTGTCCGAAACCGTCGCAACCGAGACGCTCCCGCCGCTGCAGACGATGTAGAGCGTTGTGCAAGCCGAGGTGAAGAAGGTCACCTGCCCATCGGCGACGACCGGTGACTGAAAGGCATGGTCAGGAGGCAACGGCGTCCCCTGTTCGGACGGCGGGAACACGTCGTAGGGCTGGGTCTTGATCTGGGATTTCCTCCAGAGGTAGGTCATGAAGCCCCAGCCCTCGACCGTGAACGCCGTGGGTGACGTGACGCACACGTCGGTGTAGGTGACCAGCACTTCGTCATGGATCCCGATCACTGCCGCACCTGTGGGCCAGCGGGCGGTGTAGTCGGCCCCGTTGGCCGGGGTGCAGCGCCGACCGCTCCCCCCGGGCATATAGGTGTCGGTCGGGGTCGGTATGAATTGGGTGGGCGTCGTCGGGCTCGAGGATGTGCCCGCCGGTTGGATGTCCTTCAATGCCGTCGGCGCCTCTCCGGGCTTGTACCTCCCCTTGGCCGCCGTGCTGCCGCCGATGAAGGCGCTCGACTGGCTGGAGTCAGCGCTGAACGAAGAGGTGTCACCGAATATCCAGAGGTCACGTCCATTGGGGAGAGCGACGCTGATGCCTGCGTCACGCTGCAGGGTGGTACCCGTGGTCGTCTCCTCGTTGGCGTTGACCGGTCCGAGGAAGACGATCCCGGCGGTACCCCCTGCCGCGGTGTCCGGGGTCGTCGCGGGGCTGGCCGCCGATGGCGCGCTGTGGCCGAAGGCATTGTGGGCGGTGACGATGAAGGTGTATATCGACTCGTTGACCAGGCCCATCACCGTGCAGGAGGTGGTCGTGGACGTGCACCCCTCTCCGATGGCGCCGGTGTGCCCGGTGCAGGTGGACGATGCCACTGAGCAGCCGTCACTGGAGGAGATGGTCTGCACGGTATAGGAGGTCACCGGCCCTCCCAGGTACGCGGCATTGCTGGGAGTCCACGAGACGACGGCGCTCCCGTCACCGGGAATCGCGGTGACAGCGGTTGGGGCCCACGGGGTGCCCGGGCTGGCGCTGACCGAGAAGGGGGAGCTCATCCCGCTGGGTCCGACCGAGCGCACCGAGATGGTGTACGCCTTCCCGTTGGCCAGCCCTCTGACCCAGCAGCTCATCACCTTGGTGGTCCTGCAGGTACTGCCGCCAGGCTCTGCGGTGGCGACATAGTCGGTGACGACGACCGTCTGGGTCGGTACTCCCCATGCCACAACCTCGGAGCCGTTGCCGGGAAGGGCCTTCACCCAGGTGGGCATGGCGGGGACAGCGGCTGCGGACTGACTACAGGCGGTGAGCCCCGCAGCCACCAGGACCAGGACCAGAGCGCCCATCAGCGCGCCCTGCGCCCGGTGCCGGGGCGAAGCGGATCGTGATGACTGCATTGTCGTGTCTCCCCGTGCGACGTGCTGTCGGTTGCCCCGGGCCAACGGCCGGCGGAAGATCGTACCATCGCGAACCCGCCACGGCCGGGCGGCCTCAGGGCACGCCCGAGCAGGTGCAGGCGGAGAGGACTCACCAGGTCGACAAAGCGGGCGTCGGGGGAACAGGGCGTCCAGGCCGACCTCACACGACAACTCTCGCCACTCCCTAAACGAACGAGTCCCCGTTTCCGTTACAGCACGATTTTCGTCGTGGGTAGGCGGCACGGCCACGGAAAAGCATGCTGGACGGAGCGGAGTCCGAGGTGTAAGACAAGCACCGGGGATTCCGCTTTTCGAGGTAGCACCGGACGGCAGGTGGCTCGCATGTTGGACTTCAGGGGGACGTTGGAGGGAGCGCAGCACGGCGACGAGGAGGCGTTCGCCCGTCTGTGGCGCGAGTTCCACCCCGGTCTGCTCCGATATCTGCGGGTCAAGGCCGCCCCGGTCTGCGAGGACCTGGCCGCCGACATCTGGGTGCGGGTCCTTCGGGCGCTCCCCAGTTTCGAAGGTGACGAGCAGGGCTTCCGGGGTTGGCTGTACACGACGGCGCGCAACCGGCTCACCGACTGGTACCGCAGTGGCGAGAGAAGGATCGACGTCATCGAGCACGCCAGCCTGATCGTGCTGCCGTCGGCCAACAACGTGGAGGAGGAAGCCGCCGAAAACTCGGCCACCGACCGTGCCGTGGCCCTCATCGCCGAACTCCCACCCGACCAGGCCGAGGCCGTCATGCTCCGCATCGTGGCCGGCATGGACGTGGCCCGTGTCGCCACCATCATGGGGCGGACCCCGGGATCGATCCGGGTGCTGTGCCATCGGGGACTGCGCCGGCTCGAGCAGCGCCTCGCTGCGGTGGTGGCCGCTGAGGCGATAGCTGCCGAGATCCCCGAAGAGGGGCCGGACAGGGTGATGGTCGGCTCGGCCACCGTGCCGGTCCGTACCGAGGAGCGCCTCCATGCGTGAGAATCCGGCAGTGAGCATGGACGACGGCATCTGCGCCGACGGCGACGACGACAATGTGGTGTCGCTCCCCAACCTCATGAGCGGTCGCCTCGCCGACCTGTTGGCGGCGGCCTCCGGCGCCGGTCAGATCCACGAGCTCCGCGGTGAGCTCTCGGCCCGGACCGCTTTCCGGGCTGCTTCGGCCACGTGGCCCTCCACCCGCCGCAAGCTCCGTCGCACGCCGGCAGTTCTGGCCGTCACCACAGTGGCGACCATGATGGTGGCGACCACCGGACTTGCCGCGGCAACCCAGCTCCCCGGCTCGGCCGGCCGCGCTGCACAGGGGATTCTCGGCACCGTCGGGGTCAACATCACCTCGCCGGGTTCGGGTTCGGGCTCGGGCACCGGCGGTGCCGGAGTGTCGGCGTCGGCAATTCCCGCGGCCGGCGGCAATCTCAGCGTGGGCGTGACCCGTGGGAGCTGCACCAACGGTGGAACGGCAACCTCGGCCCAAAGCGGTGTCCGCACTACGTCGTGCACGATCACCCTCCCCCGACAGGGGTCGACGGCGTTGGTGAGGACCGCGCCCCGGGCCGCCCGGCCGCTCCGGTCCTCGCTGGCGTCGAAGCCGGTGAGGACGCCCGCCATCCACCAACCCAAGGGTGGAGGGCACGCCGGTGGTGGCACCACCGTCGTCCCGGGGTCAGGAACCACCGGTGGCGGTGGGTCCAGCCGAGGCGGCAACGATGGCGGCGGTGGATCGTGCCCCCCGACCACTACCACCACCACCACGACGACCACCACGACCACGACGACGACGGTCCCATCATCCGGGGGCTCGCCGACCGACACCACGACCACCACCACGGACCCGTCGGCTACGCCGTCCGGTTGTGGCCACTCCGGTGGTCATCACCAATCCACGACCACGACGACGACCACCGATCCCTGAGGTCGGTCGGCGGAGCCCGGGTCGGGTCCTTACTGGGAACCGAGGAATGGTGCGCCGTAGGCGAACACCCCACCGTCGGCACCGAGCAGCCAGTAGCCACCGGTGGCCGTGTCCTCTGCCATCCCGACCATAGGGGCGGCCAGCCACATGCCACCGGCCGAACCGTGGAATCCGGCATCGCCGTAGGCGAACACCCCACCGTCGGAGGCGACGAACCAGTAGCCCTGTCCATCCGCCGTGGCCGCCATTCCGTTGACCGGGGCGGCCAGGGTCAGATCTCCGGCCGATCCGTCGAACGGTGCTTGGTACGCGAACACGCCACCGTCCGATGCCACCAGCCAGTATCCGCCGGTAGCTGAATCGGCGGCGATGCCGACCACCGGCCGGTTCAGGTGTCGGCCGCCCATCGACCCGAGGAAGCGGGCATCGCCGAACGCGAACACCCCACCGTCCGATGCCACCAGCCAGTACCCGTGACCGTCGGGAGTGGGGGCGAGGTCGACCACCGGGGCGTTGAGGGGCCGGCCTCCCATCGACCCGTAGAACGGGGCGTCGCCGTAGCTGAAGATCCCCCCGTCGGCGGCGACCAGCCAGTATCCGCCGCCATCCGGGGTGGGCACCAGGTGCTCGACGGGGGCGTTCAGGTGCAGCCCGAGCATGTCGCCGTGGAAGAGCGCGGAACCGTGGGGGGAGACACCACCGAAGGCGTCGACGGTCCAATAGCCCTGCCCATTCTGCGTCGAGGCGATGCCGCTAGCTGGAGGGATGAGCGGATAGGGCTGTATCGATGCGGGCGCGACGAATAGTCGGCGCGCTCCGCCACATGAGTAGCTCATGCACGACGGCGCCCATGCGGCGTAGGCGAGGTGCCAGTTGCCCGCCGCATCCTGGAAGAACATCCCGCCGCCAGGACCGGCGGCGCCTCCGTATGACGTGAGGAAGGGACCGCGGACCGGCTGGTCGCACGGGCCCATCGGCCCCGCGCACTCTACGGCTGTCTCCGAGTAGGAGGTGCTGTCCCAGATCCCGGTGGAGAAGACGAGGAAGTAGTTTCCGGCCGAGTCGACCATCTGCGGGTTCTCGATGGTCGACTCGAACGGGAAATCGGTCGGGTTCTGGGACTCGAGCAGCTCGGGTTGGCCCTCCAGTGTCATGCCGTCGGGCCCGAGGGGCTGAGCCCACAGGCGGGCCGACTGGTCTGAACCACCGTCATTGGTCTTCCAGACCAGGTAGGGCTGGCCGGTTGCCGGGTCGACGAACGGGGCCGGGTCGATGGCTCCGCCCAGTGCGCTGTCGCACACGAGCGGCCCGGTCGAGTTGTCGGTGAACGACGGATACGTCGGGGTCAGGTAGGTCGACGTCGCCACCGAGATGCAGTTGGCCCCGGTGTCATCGGCGTGACCGGCCAGTGCCGCCGTATAGAAGAGGATCCAGGTCCCTTTCCACTGGTATACCCCTGGCGCGTTCTGGGTTCCGAGCTGCTCCCACGACGGAGGATCGGGAAGGGCTGACGACCCGAAGGGGTAGCCCGGACAGGCGGTCCACCCGGTCGAGGGCGCCCCCGGTGTGGACCCGCTGTCGCACAGCACCTGGAGGTAGCCAGCCATGGACGTACCGGTCGAGAAGGCGAAGTAGGTACCGCCGGACCCGGCGGTCGGGTCGAACACCACGTCCGGGTCGGGGGCGTCGCCGGCGAAGGCCGGCGTGGAAGAGGGGAGCACGATGATGCCGCCACTGGGGGCCGCCCCGGCCCGGACCGAGGGCGAGCCGAGCAGCGCCCCGAGGGCGATGCAGGCGACAATGAGGATCAAGGCACATCGACGAGCGGTCATAAGGGGAGTGGCCGTGCGTGATAGATGGGGTCCGCCGAGCAGTGGAGTGGACTGCTAGACAAACGGTACCACCGGCCGATCAGTCGCAATCGGCGCGGCCCGAGGAACTGAGGAGCCCACCATGACCGAGCCGAATCCCCACGCCGTCGACACGGTCGACGAGGGCCGGCACGATCCGACCGATGAACCACTGTGGAACGAGTCGCACTACCTCGATTTCGTCGCCCAGGATGGTTCGGTGGCCGGTTATGCCCGCATCGGTCTGTATCCGAACCTCGGGGTGACCTGGTGGACGACTACGGTCGTGGGCCCCGGCCGGCCCCTGGTGGCGTCGGTGGCCTATGACCTCCCGGTCCCCGGTCCGACCGGGCTGGCGGTAGACGGTTCGGGGTACACCTTCGACGGAATCGTTCGGCGGCCGCTCGATTCGTTCAACGTCACCGCCGCGGTGCCCGGCAACGTGTTCGACGACCCGGCGGACGTCTACCGCGGGGTCGAAGGGGCTCCGACCTCCCTCGATCTCGACCTGACCTGGACGACCGACGGTGTTCCCTACCACTACGAGTTGACGACCCGCTACGAGATCCCGTGCCTGGTGGCCGGGAGCATCACCGTCGGCGGCGAAAAGGTCCCGATCGAGGGCCATGGGCAACGGGACCACTCCTGGGGTCTCCGCGACTGGTGGGCATTCACCTGGTGCTGGTTCGCCGGACGCCTCGAAGACGGGACCCGGATCCACGGCGCCGACATCCGGTTTCCCGATCACCGGATCCCGTTCGGCTACGTCCAGCACCCCTCCGGCGAAGTGGTGCCGGTCACTTCCCTCGACGTCACCGAGGAGCTCGGGATCGAGGGAATTCCGACGTCGGCCCGGATCATCATGGCGCCTTCCGGACTGGACCTGACCGTCGAGCCGTTCGGCTACGGCCCTCTGCTACTGACCGCAACAGATGGACGGCTGTGCCGGTTCCCACGGGCGGCGGTGCGCTTCACCGCCACCGACGGCCGCTCCGGTACCGGATGGATCGAGTGGAATCAGCCTCAGAACTCACCGACCGGGCAGTAGCCTCGCCGGGTGCGACTCAGCCTGACACCGTCGCTCGACCCGTCGGGCTACCGCTACGCGCACCGGATGCGTACCCGGTTTGCCGAAACCGACGCCATGGGAGTCATCCATCATGGTGCGTACCCGGTATACCTCGAAGAGGCCCGGGCGGCGATGTTGCGTGACGCCGGATACTCCTACCAGGCGGTGCGCTCGGGACCGGACGGAATCGATTTCGCCGTGCTCGAGCTCTACGTCCGCCACCGCCGCCCGCTCCGCTTCGACGACGAGGTCGGTATCCACGTGCTCGTCGACGGCCTGACCAGAACCACCTTCCAGGTCGGCTATCTGCTCGAGGTCGACGGGGAGGCCCGGGCCACCGCCGTCACCGTCCACGGAGCGGTGGACCCGACGGGCCGCCCGGCGAGGATGCCGGCATTCATGGCCGACCTGGTCGGCGAGGACGGATAGCGATCGTGCGCGTCTCGTATGGACTGCCGACCCACCGGGTCGACTGCGGTGAGGAGTTCCTCGGTCCCGGCGCCATCGGCGAGCTGGCCGCAGCCGCAGAAGCCGCCGGTTTCGCCGCCGTCTATACCACCGACCACCCCTTCCCCGGCGACGACTGGCTGGCCCACGGCGGCCACCACGCCCTCGATCCTCTTGTCGCCCTTTCGTTCGCGGCAGCGGCCACGTCCGCTGTGCTGCTCCATACCAACCTGTTCGTGCTGGCCTACCGGAACCCGTTCCTGGCGGCCAAAGGAATCGCCACCCTCGACGTACTGAGCGGCGGTCGAACCGTCGTCGGGCTGGGAGCGGGGTACCTGGAGCCCGAGTTCGAGGCCCTCGGCGTGCCCTTCGCCGAGAGGAACGACCGCATGGACGAAGCCCTCGCCGCCCTGGACGCCGCATGGTCGGGGGAGAGTGTCCGCTTCGCCGGCACCGGCTACCGGGCGACCGGGAACACCATGCTGCCCCGGCCCCGCCAGAGGCCTCGCCCGCCGCTGTGGATCGGAGGGAACAGCCGGCGGGCCATCCGACGGGCCGTCGAGTCGGCCGATGGCTGGTCCCCGTTCCCCAACCCGGCCCGGTTGGCGGCCCGCACCCGCACCGCACCACTCGAGACGCCCGCCGACCTGGCCATCGCCATCGACTACGCCCGTGCCCATGCCACCGAGGTGGGGCGGACCGATCCGCTCACCATCTGCTTCATCCCCGAAGGCCTGTCGATGGGCGCCCGTCCCGTCGACGAGGCGCGGGTGGTGGCGTCGATCCGGGAGCTGGCGACCATCGGGGTCGAGTGGGTGAGTGTGGCCCTGCCCGGTGACACCCGTGCCGCCCAGCTGGCGGCCATCGACCAATTCGGGCGCGACGTACTGGCCGAGATCTGACCACTCCTGTCGTTCCGACGGGGAGTTCGCCGTCGCCGCACCGGCGAGGAGACGATCACCCGGTGGTAGGAACGGTCCGCGCTGACGAACCGTATGCTGGGCGCCGCGGCCCCGTGCCGTGCCCACCGTTCCCTGATGCTGTCCGCCGGACAGTCGGGGACCGTCCCCCGAGGAGAACGAACATGAGCATTGCCGTTGGCGACAGGATCCCGGACATCAAGGTGATGACCACGACGGGCGGCAACCCGACCCACGTCCAGACCGCCGACGTACTCGGCAGCGGCAAGGTGGTCCTGTTCGCCGTGCCCGGGGCGTTCACCCCGACGTGCTCGGACTACCACCTCCCGAGCTACGTGATCCGCCACGACGACCTGATCGCCAAAGGCGTCGACAGCGTGGTCTGCATCTCGGTCAATGACCCGTTCGTCATGAGCGCATGGGGCGACTCGCAGAACGTCGGTGACTCGGTGGTGATGCTGGCCGACGGAAACGGTGAGTTCACCGCGGCCGTGGGTCTGGAGATGGATGGAAGTGGCTTCGGTCTCGGCAGCCGCTCCCAGCGCTATGCCATGGTCATCGAGGACGGCGTGGTCACCGCCCTGCAGGTCGAGCCCGGGCCCGGCCTCACCGTGAGTGCGGCCGACGCCGTGCTCGAGATCCTCTAGACCCCACATGGCCATGGACCTGTCGGAGGCACTCCGCACCACGGGGGCGGTGCGCGAGTTCACCGACAGCCCGGTCGACGACGCCACCGTCTACCGGGTGCTCGAGACAGCCCGCTTCGCGCCCAACGGCGGCAACCGTCAGGCCTGGCATGTCGTAGTGGTGAAGGATCCCGCTATCCGCCGGGGACTGCGCGACCTCTACCTGCCCGCTTGGTACGAGTACCTGGCCCAGGCATCGGCGGGCCTGACTCCGTGGGCGGTGGTGACCGACCGCGAGCTCGAGGCCGAGCGCGGTGGCCTCGGCGGGCGACATCGCAGCAACGGCCGGCTCCGGCACGGGCGGGTTCGCCGAGCATCTCGACCAGGTGCCGGTGATGCTGGTACTCCTGGCCGACCTCACCCGCCTGTCGACGGTCGATCGCGACCTGGGCCACTACACGATGGTCGGTGGCGCCTCGATCTACCCGTTCGCCTGGAGCATCCTCCTGGCGGCCCGGACCGAGGGCCTCGCCGGGGTGATGACCACGATGGTCATCCGCGAGGAGCGCTCGGTCGCCGCGCTGCTCGGGGTGCCCGACACCCACTCCGTGGTCGGACTGCTCGCCCTCGGGTATCCGCAGAAGCAGCCGACCCGGCTGCGGCGCGGTGCGGTCGAGGGGTTCGCCACGATCGACCGCTTCGACGGCCCTGCCCTGGAGGGCGGGTGAAGGTCCGGATCGGGGTGGGCATGGGACCCCTCGACGGCGATCCGGCCAACTTCGCCGGTCTGGTCGACGACCTCGACGACCTCGGGTTCGACTCGCTGTGGCTCCCCGAAGTGCTGACCGCGCCCACCCTCGATCCGCTGGGCGCCCTGGCATACGCCGCCGCCCACAACCCGCGGCTCAAGCTCGGGACGACCATGCTGCTCCCCGGACGCAATGTGCTCCGGGTGGCGAAGCAGCTGTCCACGCTCGACCGCCTGTCGTCGGGGCGGCTGTTGGTCACCTTCGTGCCGGGCCTGGCCCAACAGCCCGAGTCCGGGGCGGTCGGCGTGCCGGCAAAGGAGAAGGGCGCCCGCATGGACGAGGTCCTTCCCGTGCTCCGTCGATTATGGGCGGGGGAGACGGTGGATCATCACGGGCCGGCAGGGGAGTGGGAAGCTGTCACGCTGGCGCCCCTGCCCTCCCAGAACCCGTTGGAGTTCTGGCTGGGCGGCATGGTGCCCGCCGCCCTCGAGCGGTGTGGACGTTTCGCCGACGGCTGGCTCCCCTCGGCGTGCACGCCGGCGGAGGTGGCGGCCGGCAAGACCGTCATCGACGAGGCGGCTGACGCCGTCGGGCGGGCCATCAGTCCCGAACACTTCGGTGTGTCGCTGGCCTACGCGTCCGGACCACTGGACCCGTCCCTGTTGGCTGCACTCGGGCGATCGCGCAAGGGGGTCGATCCGGCCACGGTGGTACCGGCAGGACTCGGCGCGCTGCGCGGATTCCTCGAGGCGTTCCTCGAAGTCGGATTCTCCAAGTTCGTCGTGCGACCGCTCGCCCGCCCCGAATCGTGGGGCGCCGAACTCGAAGCCCTGGCCGCGGCGGTGGGAGACCTTCAGACGTGAGTCGGAGTCGACCCGTCGAGTTCGGATTCGTCGCCCACGACGACCCCGAACTGCTGGCCCAGATGGCCATGGTCCAGGTAGGCGGTACCGGATGGATCAACATCGAGCCGGTCATCGACGATCAGCACCTTCCGGCCGAGCCGGGGCCGTTCGCCTTCCTCGGCGGATCGACCCATCAGGTTCCGGTGATCACGTGGATGCCGGGGCGCCGCCAAGCCGATCGGCCGACCAAGCCGACAACGGTCGGGCTGCAACACGCCTCGGGACCGCGGGTGGCGTGGCGGCTGCGCGACCTCGGACAGCCGGTGCCCGAAGGGTGGAAGGTCACCCAGGACCACCCCCGTCGCGGGCTGGTGGCCGAAGTGCCGCCCGACGCCGACAACGGTGCCGTCGTCGGGTGGCTCCTCCGGGCCGCCACCAGCGTGTGCCAGGTCGAGATGACCGGAAGATGGACGGCCGGCGTCCATCCAGGCCTTGCCTGACCGCATCGAATCAGATTTGGACATCCGGTCCGCTCCTTGCGGGTGGGACCGTCGCACTCCCGTGGCTGCCCGAATACAGTCGTGCTCGAGGCGTCGTGCGGTGCCGGACGAGCAACGGAGAGGTGTGTCGATGATCAAGGACTTCAAGGAATTCCTGCTGCGGGGGAACCTGGTCGACCTGGCGGTGGCCTTCGTGATCGGCGCGGCCTTCAGCCTGGTCATCACCGCCATCACGACCGACCTCATCACCCCGTTCATCAAGGCCATCTTCGGAGGCTCGACCCAGTTCAACAGCCTGGTGTGGAAGGTCAACGGGTCCCAGATCTACTACGGCAAGGTGCTGACCGCCCTGCTCAACTTCGTGATCGTGGCGGCCGTGCTGTTCTTCCTGGTGATCAAGCCGGTGAACGCACTGATGGGGAGGCTCGGGCGCACGCCGAGCGAGGATCCGGTCCGTGAGTGCCCCGAGTGCCTGTCCAAGGTTCCCGACGCCGCGACCCGCTGTGCCTACTGCACCTCGACGTTGACGCCCACGGCCGCCTGAGCGACACCTGCCTGAGGGGCGCCCGTCCGGGTGACACCTGTCGGGGAGATGATGGGTTGTGCCCTGGCGGTCCTGATGGCATGGGCCTGAGCGGCTACGGGCTGAACGGGAGTCGGCCGAGCGACGTCGTCCTCGACGGCTTCGATGGTGGGCAACTCCGCATGGACGTGCCCCGGGACGCGCCGCCATACGACGGCGGTGACGACCAGTGCGCACGCCGTCAGCACGGCGGCCGACACGAACGGGAGCCACGAGGCCACGGCGAAGGCTGCGCCGGCCACCGCGGCCGACACCGCGGTCAGCGCGGTCTGGGTCGTCCCGAACATTCCCTGGATACGGCCGACCTCGGACGGCTCGGACCCCTCGGTGAGCAGCGACTGCAACGCGGGCATGGCGGCGGCGAAGCCGAGCGCCTCGGTCCCGCCCAGAATCATCAGAGCGGGGACCCAGTGGATGAACGGGTACGAACCGCAGAACACCATGGCGATCCCCAGGCCTCCCAGCACGAGAAGCCGGCGGTCCATATGGTCGGCCAACCAGCCACTCGGTCGGGACGCGATCACGAAGGGGACCGCGAATAGGGTCCATGACACACCGATCTGCCAACTGGCCGCTCCGCGGGACAACAAGAGCAGGGTCCAGCAGATGTCGTAGACGCCGGAGGTGAGCCCGAGGGCGGCCGCCGCGATCAGTGCCCCGGACATCGACGGTCGCCACCGCAGCGCGCTGCAGCCCATTGACGGTCCCGTCGGCGTTGGTCCGGGCCAGGCGCATCGCCTTCTCCTGGGGTGGCGCCACGATGCGTGCGGCTGGGACCGCAGCGATACAGGCGATCACACCCGAGCCGAGGAACATGATCCACATGTGGTGGGCGCCCACGATCGATCCGATGAGCGGCCCGACGGCCATGCCGGCTATTTCGGCACTGAAGATCGAGGCGAACGCCCGGCCTCGCCGTTCGACGGCCACGGCGCCGGACACCATGGCGAGTGATGCCACCGCCGCGGCCCCGGCCCCGAGGCCCTGCAGGCCGCGGAGCACGACAGCCATGTCGGCCTGAATCGGCGCCAGGAAGGCAAAGCTGGCGGCCGCATAGATGACCACACCGGCGAGGAGCACGGGCTTGCGCCCGATCCGGTCGGCCAGCTTGCCCACCGGATACTGGAAGATGACGCCCGCGGCGAAGAACGAGGCCATGACCACACCGGCGAGCGTGTCGGACCCGCCCAGTTGACGGATGTAGACCGGAAGCATCGGAATGATCGAGGTCGACCCCAGCCACAGCAGGAACACGGTGACGGTGAGCGTGCGGATGAGGGTGACCGAGGCGTCGCTCCGCGGTTCGAGGGCCGTGGCGGGGCCGCGCCGGATCACGGGACCACCTTGGCCATCTGCTCGAGTGCTGCTCCCACCGACGCCAGGAGGTCGGCGCCCGGAGCGGCAAGTCCGAACAGGCCGCACAGCCACAGGCCGTCGCAAGCCATGCGGATGAGCGTGGCGAGGGTCGGGTCGAGGCCGTCGTCGGTCAGTCGGGCCTGCCAACCGGCGGCCGCCTCCTGAAGGGGCACGACCAACTCGGGCTCGGAAGCCACGGCGGCCAGCAGGGCGGCGCCCAGCCGCTCTTCGCCCGGCGTCACCGGCTCGAGGGTGGCCCGGACATAGGCCCGCGTGTAGGCGCCGGGTCGATCGCCCTCGGGTGTGCCCGGGTCGGGAAGGTAGGAGGCGATGTCCTGGTCGAACTGCTCGATGATCCGGGTCACCATGGCCGCCACCAGGGCGCCCCGGGACGGGAAGTGGTAGAGGACGCCACCCTTGGACAGACCGGCCTCGGCGGCCGCGGCATCGAGGGTCAGGTGCCCCACACCATCGCGCAGCACCACCTGCTCCGAGGCGTCGAGGATGCGCCGCTTGGTGGCGGCACCATCGCGAGTGCCGGTCCGACTGGCTGGCCGATCGGATGGCCGATTGCCGGCGCGCGTCGAGTCGGATGTGATGGTGGCAGCCATGACGTGACTATACCGTCTGGACGGTACAGTCAATTCGAGTTCCGACGGTGGGGCCCGATGAGCCCCGGTTCACTGACGTCGATTGCCGGTGCACTCCCCGGTTCACTGCCTGCGATTGGCGAGGTGCCAGTGCGAGCAGATCCCGCATCGGTAGGGATCGAGGTCCACCCCGTGCTCGAGCCGGGCCTGGAACGCGGCCCGGTTGGCCTCGTCGGCCGACCCGTAGGCGACCTTGGGCGCGCCGTCGGCGCGCCAGTGCTCGCGGCGACCACCGCCGGGGTCGGATTCCCCAGGAGGTCGGTGCCGTTTACGTCCCCGCCGGGCCTTGGCCAACCCGCTACTCCTCGTACACCGGAGGTCGCTTCTCCTTGAAGGCGGCCGCGGCCTCGTTGAGGTTCCCGGTGAACCCGGCCAGCAGCTGGGTCCGATTCTCCAGGTCGACCGCGGTCTGGAGGCTCCCCACCTCGAGGGCGCCCCACAGGGTGTCCTTGGTCAACGTGAGGCCGAGCGGACTGAGGCGGGTCATGGCCGAGGCCATCTGGATGGCCCGGTCGAGCACGTCCTCGTCGACCATCACGTGGGAGACCAGGCCGATCCGCTCGGCCTCTTCGGCATCCACCTTCCTACCGGTGAGGAGGATCTCGTTCGACCGGCTGATACCGACGGCCCGGGGGAGCAACCAGCTGACCCCGAGCTCGCACCCGGTGAGCCCGTTGGTGATGCCTGCGCCGCAGAACACTGCTGAGCGCCCAGCCAGGCGGATGTCCGCGCCGAGGCTCATGCACATCCCACCGCCGTAGGCGGGGCCCTTGATGGCGGCGATGACCGGTTGGGGCATGTTGCGCAGGGCCGGGACGACTCCGCCCATGTACTCCATGGCCCGCAGGCCCATCCGATGGCGGCCCAGGTCTTCGGTGCCCGGCGGCATACCGGCGTGTTCGAGCTCGAGCCCCGAACAGAAGGCCCGGCCCGCCCCGGTGAGCACCACCACCCGGCACTCGTTGTCGGCGCTGACCTCGGCGACCGCCTCGTAGAAGTCGGCGACCAGGGCGAACGACATCGAGTTCAGCCGCGACGGGTTGTCGAGGGTGACGACGCGGACGTGGGGCGACGCGGTAGTGACGGAGACGAGGGCCATGGGCCACAGCCTCACCGACCAGGGGGCCGAGCGCCATTCATCAGCCGGTCCACCCCCCGACGTCCGAATGGTCGAAGGTGGCACAGCGGGCCAAGTAGGCGTGCCCGGTGCCGGATGCGCCATCATCGTGGACGTGCCGATCGATCCGTTCAGCGAGTTCGACCCGTATGCGGGCGAACCGGAGCCCGACTTCCTGCCCGGGCACCTCCTGGTGGCGACGCCGACGCTCGGGGACCCGAACTTCGCCCGCCGGGTCATCCTCCTGCTGGACCACGGTGTGCACGGTGCCCTGGGCGTGGTGGTCGACCGACCGGGGGGCGTCGGGGTCCACCAGCTCCTGCCCCAGTGGCACGACCTCGCCACGCCCCCGGCCGAGCTGTTCACCGGTGGTCCGGTGGCCCGCAATTCGCTGATCGGCCTGGCCCGGTTGGCATCTCGCGACCACGCGGTCGAAGGAGCCTCGGGCCGTCCGGACGGGTGGCGCCTCCTGGTGGACGACGACCGACCGGTCGGGACCGTCGACCTCGGGGCCGACCCTTCCCCCTATGCAGGATCGATCGTGGGAGTCCGTCTGTTCTCCGGCTATGCCGGGTGGGAGACCGGGCAGCTCGAGGACGAGATCGACGAAGGCTCGTGGTACGTGGTGCGGGCCGAGGCCCGCGACCCGATCTCCGCCGACCCCGAGGGCCTGTGGCGGCGGGTGCTCCGGCGCCAGGGCGGTGCCCTGGCCCTGATCTCGGGCTATCCGGTCGACCCGACCCACAACTGACGGCGTTACCGGTTACGACCGGTGACGGGCCGGGCGGCGATCAGTCGGGCAGGTGCAGTCCCGGGGGCCGGCCGTTGGGCTGGGCCACCGTGGTTCGCAGGAGCTCGATGAGGGCGCGGGTCGGTGCCGATGGCAGCCCACGACTCCGCTGGGCGACGCCGACCTTGCGCCGGGGGAGACCGGTGATCGGCATCGGATGGAATCGGTCGGCCAGCATGCCGGGGATGGCCGTGGCCGGCAGGATCGAGGGGCCGTAGCCTTCGAAGGTGAGCGAGGCGATGAGCCGGAGGCCGTCGATCTCGGCGGCCGGCAGGAGGGTGATTCCGAGTGGGCGGGTGAGGGCGTCGAGCTCGTCACGGTACGACGTCCCCGGCAGGGGCAGCAGCAGTTCGAGGTCGGCGAGGTCATCGAGTCCGAGCGGTCGGGAAGCCCCGGCCAGTTCATGTCCCTCGGGGACCACCAGCATCAGGTCCTCTTCGAAGAGCAGGCGGGTAACCAGGTCACGGCCGGTCACCGGAAGGTGGAGAATGGCGAGATCGAGCTGCCCGTTGGCCAGCTGGGGCTCGAGGACGGTGGTGGTGCCGTCCACGATGACCAGGCGGAGCTTCGGATGACGCTGGGCCACGGCGTCCATCAGACGGGGCACCAGCCACCGGGCGGTCGTCCCGATCATGCCGACCCGGACGGTGCCGGTCACCTCGTCCTTGCACGCCGCCACGTCGGAGAGCAGGGCGTCGAGCTCGGACAGGATCCGACGGGCCCGAGCCACCACCACCGTTCCCTCTTCGGTGAGATGCCCATCGGCCCGGTCGATCAGCGGCGCGCCCAGTTCCTTCTCGAGCCGGGCCACGTGGGCGGAGATGTTGGACTGGACCGTGCCCAGGTGGTCGGCCGCGGCCGAAAAGGTCCCGTGGTCGCTGATGGCGGTGAGTGCCTGAAGGTGCCTGAGTTCCATCGCATTAAACGATATCAGGTATCTAGACAAACTGGTTGACTGATTGCTCGCGGTTGTTATACATTTACATCTGCGACCACAGGACTTAGGAATCCCCCTCCTTTCCTTGTTGCGTCAGTGCGAAGGGACCACCTCTCCCCCCGGTGGTCCCTTTGCCGCGTCCTGGGGCGGTTCACGTCGGGGACCGCTGAGGACGGGCGACCGGCTCGGAACCGATCCGCGCCTGCACCACCCCCCTGGTCGCTACCGGCAGCGGTAGGTTGAAGGCATGTCCGACGCCACCGGTGCCGTCTTCGTCGATCTTGATCGGACCCTCATCGGCTCCGCCAGCGGCCCGATACTCCAGGCCGCCATGGTGGCGGAAGGCGTGCTTCCAGCCGATCGCAAGCTCCCCGGTGAGCGCTTCCTCTACGGCTTCTACAACTCATTCGGCGAGACGGTGCCGTTCATGGCGCTCGCCCGGGCCGCGGCCCGGTTGATGAAGGGCCGTTCGGCCGACGCCGTGCGGCGCGCCGGCGTGGCCTCGGTCGAGCCGCTGATCGACCTGATCCAGCCTTGGGCACTGGAGGCGCTCGGCACCCACCGGGCCGAGGGACGCCTGATCGTGCTGGCCACCACCTCCCCGCTCGACCTGGTGGCACCGTTTGCCGAGGCCGTCGACTTCGACGACGTCGTGGCCACCCGCTATGAGGAGGTCGACGGCCGCTATACCGGCCGCCTGGTCGGCAAGTTCGCCTGGGGGATGGGCAAGCGGGACAAGATCCGCGACTGGGCGGGGTCGAACGGAATCGACCTCGCCGACAGCCACATGTACTCCGACAGTGTCTTCGACGTACCGGTGCTGAGCGCTGTCGGGCACCCTCATCCGCTGAACGCCGACCCCCGGCTGGTGGCGGTGGCCCTCGCCCGCCGGTGGCCGCTCGAGAACTGGGACCGGCCTCCTGGTGTGCCCAATGTGGTGGGCCTGGAGCCCTACCACCTGATCCGGCCCTTCGTGCGGCCCGAGTCGTTCCCCTACGCCGCGCTTCACCGTCAACGGGATCGAGCACATCCCCGCCGAGGGGCCGGTCATCCTCGTCTCCAATCACCGCAGCTACTTCGACGTGGCCGCACTGGCCCTGGTGGCCGCTCGCATCCGTCGCCCGGTCCGGTTCATGGGCAAGCAGGAACTCTTCGACGCGCCCGTGGTGGGCCAGCTCGCCCGAGCTCTGGGCGGGATCCCCGTCGACCGGGACACGGCGCCCGGCGAGTCGATGTCCCGGGCCCGGGCCGCATTGCGGGCCGGCGAGGTCCTGATCGTCCTTCCTCAAGGGACCATCCCCCGGGGCAAGGACTTCTTCGACCCCGTCCTGCACGGAAAGACCGGCGCCGCCCGCCTGGCCGCCGAGACAGATGCCCCTGTCGTCCCCATCGGCATCTGGGGGACCGAAAAGGTATGGCCCCGGTCGTCGAAGGTGCCGAACGTCGCCAATCTGCAGCACCCGCCACGGGTGACCGTCACCATCGGGCCACCGGTCCCGCTGGGCCACACCGATGCCGTGGCTGACACCGCCACCTTGATGGCCGCGGTGGGGGAGCTGCTGCCCGCCGAAGCCCATCACGCCAAAATCCCGACCGACGAGGAACTGGCCGCCACACGACCCCCGGCGTGACGATCCGTCCGAGCACGCGTGCCGCCGCCGGCGGATCCCTGCGGACCAGGGTGGCCGTCGACTCCATCACGGCCGTCAACGCGCTGTCGCGCGCACTGGGGAAGGGGAGCGGCACCGTAGCGGGGGGGCGGGTCGGCCTCGCCATCGATCCGGGGATCCTCACCACCTTGGTGGGCGGCCGCCAGGTGGCCCTGGTGTCCGGAACAAATGGGAAGACCACCACGACCCGACTGCTCGCTACCGCACTCGCCGGGCCGGACGGCAGCAGTTCGGTGGTCAGCAACGAAACGGGCGCCAACATGCCGGCCGGTCACGTGGCCGCGCTGGTCGGTGCGCCAGACGCCGACGTGGTGGTGCTCGAGGTCGACGAGGGCTACCTCGGTCAGCTGGTCGAGGTAGCCCACCCCGAGGTCATCGTGCTCCTCAACCTGTCACGCGACCAGCTGGACCGGATCGCCGAGGTGCGCATGCTGGCCGACCGGTGGCGCGGTGCGCTCGGGGCCCTGGCCGCGCCGGGGCCGGGAGTGCCGGGAACAGTGGTGGTGGCCAACGCCGACGACCCGTTGGTGGCCTACGCCGCGGCAACGGCGCCAGCCGTCCGCTGGGTGGGTGCCGGCCAGGTTTGGCGCGAGGACGCCGTCGGCTGTCCGGCATGCGGCGGGCGGATCAGCTTCGCCGGTGGGGGCCGATGGTCGTGCAACCGGTGTGACTTCGCCCGCCCGTTGGTCGACGCCGATGTCGTTGGCGACGAGTTGGTCCTGGCCGACAGGTCGAGGCACCGGATCCGGATTGCCCTGCCGGGCCAGTTCAACCGGGCCAACGCCGGCATGGTGGCCATGGCTGCAGTGCCTCTGCTGGAATCTTCGGGCGTGCGCGCCGCCGATGGCGGACCGCCAACAGTGGACCTCGTGCTCGACCGGCTCACCGGGGTGACCGAGGTGGCCGGGCGGTTCGCCACTGTCAACAGGTCCGGTCGGCCGGTGCGCCTGTTGTTGGCGAAGAACCCGGCCGGGTGGACGGCGATCTTCGACCTGCTCGACGAGATGGGAGACGACACGGCACCGGTGGTCCTGTCGGTGAACGCCCGGATCGCTGACGGCCTCGACACCAGCTGGCTCTGGGACGTGCCGTTCGAACGGCTCGGCGGCCGGTCGGTGGTGGCCACCGGGGATCGCCGGATGGACCTCGCGGTCCGCCTCCGCTATGGCGAAGTGTCCCATGTGGTGGTGGACGGTCCATTGGCTGCACTCGACCACGCCGTCCGCAGCGTCGCCGGCCGCACCGGTCCGGGGCCGACGCTCGAGTTCATCGGGAACTACACCGCGTTCGCCGACCTGAGGCGGGCGCTGTGACTAGGTCCATTGTCGCCCGGCGCGACGTTGGTGTCCTCGTGGTCTGCGTGGTCTACCCCGATCTCCTCGGCACCTACGGCGACGGTGGCAACGGCCTGGTACTGGCCCGCCGCGCCGCATGGCGGGGGATCGACGTCGATCTGATCCAGGCACCGTCGGACCGGCCGCTGCCCGAAGCCGACCTGTACACCGTCGGAGGGGGCGAAGATGGTCCGCAGGTCCGGGCCGCCACCACCCTGGCCGAGGACGGCACCCTGGTCCGGAGGGTGGGGGAGGGCGCGGTGGTGCTCGCGGTGTGCGCCGGGTTCCAGGTGATCGGTCGCACCTTCCCGGACTCCTCGGGTCGCCCCCAGGAAGGACTCGGGTTGCTCGATCTGGTCACCCGGAAGGGGACCGGCGTGCGGGCGGTGGGGGAGCTGGTGGCGACCCCGGCACCCGACGCTCCTCGCACGGCGCTGGGCAGTCCCTTGCCCAGGCTCACCGGGTTCGAGAACCACGGGGGCATCTCGGTGGTCGGACCCGCTGCCCGCCCTCTGGCCACGGTGGTGCGCGGAGTCGGCAACGGTGGGGGGGACGGGACCGAGGGAGCGTGGTCGGGCCGGGTGGTGGGGACCTATCTGCACGGACCGGTACTGGCCCGGAACACGGCACTGGCCGATCTGCTGCTCGGTTGGGCGTTGGCCCCGGCCGACGCGCCGACCGACTCCTGCGCCGAGCTCGAGGCGCTCGACGACAACGAGGAGCTCTCGCTGCGGGCCGAGCGGCTGGAGGCAGTGGACACGCCCAACGCGTCGGGCTGGCGCGGCCTGCTCGAACGGGCCGGGGGGCGACGATGACGCCTCCCGTCGAATCGGGCTCCGGGAGTTTCAACCCATGACGGTCGCCACAGCATGAGAGTCAGCACAGCATGAGAGTCAGCACCGTATGAGAGTCAGCACGGTGATCCTGCCCCACGAGCGCTGGACCCGGGCCCGTTCGACCTGGGAACGTGCCGAGGACCTCGGATTCCATGCCGCCTACACCTACGATCATCTCAGTTGGCGGTCATTCCGCCACGGTCCCTGGTTCGACGGGATGACCACACTGGCGGCGGCGGCAGCGGTCACGTCATCGATCCGGCTCGGACCGATGGTGACGTCCCCCAACTTCCGCCACCCGGTGCCGTTGGCCAAGGAACTGCTCACTCTCGACGACCTTTCCGGCGGTCGGCTCGTCATCGGTGTGGGATCCGGTGGGACCGGATTCGACGCCGAAGCACTGGGCCAACCGATCTGGACGGCACGGGAGCGTTCCGAGCGGTTCACCGAGTTCGTCATCCGCCTCGACCAGCTCCTGACCCGGAGCGAGACGACCGAGGCGGGCCGCTACTACTCCGCCCGGGAGGTCGTCCGGCACCCGGCGCCGCTGGTGTCTCCCCGACCGCCGTTCGTAGTGTCGGCCATGGGCCCGAAGGCGCTCGAGCTGGCGGCCGAACTCGGCCAGGGCTGGGTGACCATCGGGGCCCTGCCGGACAGTGGCCCTCCCTCCGCCGTGGCCGCGGTGACCCACCAGATGGCCGGTCTGGATGCCGCCCTCGATGCCAGGGGACGTGACCGCTCGTCGGTGGAGAGGGTGTTCCTCGACGGGTTCACCGAGGAACGGACCTTGGCCTCGGTCGATGCGTTCGTCGACATGGCGGGACGCTTCGGGCGCCTCGGGTTCACCGAACTCATCGTGCACTGGCCCATTCCAGGAACCGAATTCGAGGTGGATCAGGCGCTCTTCGAGCGCATCGCCACTGACGGGATCAGCCAACTCGACCGATGATCAAGGGCGCTCGGACCGACTCATGGCCTGCACGGCCGCCCTGATCCGAATTGACGAAGCATCGCTCAACCGCGCCTCCAATTGTGTCGAAACAAGACAATGACCACCGCACCTCCCGTGCAGGGATTCCTTGGTACCGGGAGCGATCACGCCAAGAGCACCGCCCCTCTGGACAATGGAGATCGGCAGGTCGACCGGCTGAACAGACCGCGTTCACCCCTGTTCTGCGTATTCGGATGGTTGCTGGCGACGCTGGTGTTCCTCACCTCCGTGGGGATCTGGTGGTTGGTCGGCGGAATCATGGGTGACACGCTGGAAGGTGTCGTTCCGGCAGTTGCCATCGAACACGGGACGTTGCGTTGCGCATATCTGCAGCCCGTCCAATCCGCAGTTCCCCCACTCTTTCCGCTGATGGCTGCGGGCGTGATGGAGATCACCAGAGTGGGTGCGAGTGCCACAGTCGCATCCGAGACCGGGAAACATTGCGGGTCCACCGAGGGCAAGCCGTCTCCGGGGCATCTATCGACGAACGACCTTCTCTTCATCGGGCTTTTCGCCTGGCCGGTCCTCCTGGGAGGATTCGTCGCGCTGCTGAGGGGAGCTGGACGTGGCCGCTGCCTGTGGGAGGTAGTCGGGGCGTGTCTCATAGGCTGCACGCCCGCGGTGGCCGGGGCCATTACGGACTATTTCCACCCCGAAGATCTGGTCGCCATGGGCCTGGTCCTTGCCGCACTTGCCGCCGCCGTACGAAGTCGTTGGCTCACCTCGGGACTGTGCATCGGACTTGCGCTTTGCACCAAGCAGTACGTATTGCTGGCGGCCGTGCCGCTCTTCTTCGCGGCACCCCGCTCGTCGCGGTGGCGGATGTTGTCCGCAGCTGTGGCGACGGCCGGCATCGTGCTCATCCCACTTGGGCTGGCGATGGGGAAGGGACTGATCGATGCCGTAACCGGTGCCGACGCGACGACTATCTCCTTGGACACCTTGGTCGGAACGCTGCATCTCCACGGCGTAGCGCTTCTGGCTGTGTCCCGCGTGCTCCCCCTTGCATTGGCGGGAATGCTCGCCATATGGGCACGTTCCCGATTGAAGTCGGCGGTGTGCGAGCCAGAGCCACTGGTGGCGCTCATTGCCACCTCTCTGGCGTTGCGGCTCGTGTTCGAGGTGAATCTCTTCAACTACTACTTCATGGCTACGGCCGTGAGCCTCGTTGCTCTTGACGTCATCGCCGGTCGTTTGCGTCCCGCCACCGTCGGGTGGATCGTCGCAAGCTCGGCCTTCTTCCCCCCGGCATTCATCCCCCTGTCCTTCTGACTCAGGAGATCCCGCAACTGGTTCAACTCGCCCTGGTCGGGTGGGCACTGATGCTCGGGCTTTCGCCGCTCTTTCGAGCGGTTGCCGCTCACTCGGATCCGGGGGGCACGGTCACTTCGGATCGCGTTGAGAGTGTGGCGGCCGCCGTCGCTTCAGCGGCAACGCTGTCACATCTCTGACGCGATGGCGGGCCCGCAGATGCCGTCGTTCACCTTGGGGGGATCCAGCCCCCGAAGTGGCAGGCCGGGCCGATTTCGACACAGTCTGGCCACCCCGGAAGGCCGACGACCTCAGCCGGCCAGGCGCCTGTTTTCGAGTGCGTCCTCAGGTGTGTCTACGATGGCGGCCTTCTCGCCCCTGTGGAGCTGGGTCGTCGACGTCTCGGACAGATAGCGACGATCGGTCACCTGCCACTCGTCGTGGGTATCGACCACCACAACCGTCGCCAGACGTTCGAGTTCCCGGTCGTTTGGGGGACACCCCGACCACATCGGCGGAGATCATCCGGTGGCCTCTTGAAATCGGTGGACCCCGGGACCCACATCACTCGAAGGGACATCATCCATCACTCGAAGGGACGTAAAGTCGGCGCCCACCCTTAGAGTTCACGCCAACACTCAGTGAGCTGTTTTTCCATGATGTCCCTTGAGAATGCACGGAAATGGTTGGGAAATATGAATGGAACTGCAACGAACGATGAACGGGGAATGAACAGCTCATTGTCCACTTGACCCGGACGAGGGCTGCTTCTACTCTGCAATCGGCGAGTCTTTGGAAGTCGGAGACAACCCGTTGAATAGTCCGTCTGAGCTCCGATCCACGGCGAGTAACTGTCAGTCTGCACGCCCATCGCCCGGCGGTCACGAGTGAATGAAGGGCACATTTGACAGCGATTTGCCAGTAACCGGTCTTATCGGACGGGAATGACGCAGTGTCTGTCGGGCTGCATTGGACAACGAGGGCATCCGAGTGAACGAGGAGCGGGCTGTGGCAAGCGCGATGGATTTCGAAGATGATTCTGGGTCCGGCGATGAACAGTTCCGGCCGGCCAAGACCGCGGCGGTGGGCACTGTTACCTCCAACGGTTCACCGGGCTCCGAGGCGATGAGTCGGAACCCCAACGTCGATCACACGATCTCGCTGATGGAACTTCCGTCGCGAAGTAGACGGCAACTGCGAGACGTTTCGGTCGCGGTCCTGCTGCCGTGCAAGGACGAGGTGCAGACGATCGGCAAAGTCGTCAGGGACTTCCGGACGGCCCTGCCGAACGCCTGTGTCTACGTATTCGACAACGCCTCCACGGACGGAACCGCAGAGGAAGCGGCACGTGCAGGGGCGGTCGTGAGATTCGTCTCAGAGCCCGGCAAGGGCAACGTGATCCGTTCGATGTTCGCCGAGGTCGAGGCGGACGTGTACGTCGTGGCGGATGGAGACGACACCTACGACGCGTCAAGATCCCCTGAACTGGTCGAGCTGCTCATATCTCGATCCTTGGACATGGTGGTGGGCAGCCGTATCGCCGAGCCGGATCAGGCGATGGCGTACCCGAGGGGCCACCGCATGGGCAACTCGCTCTTCAATATCTCCGTCCGAATGCTCTTCGGTGTTCGTCCCGCCGACATGTTGACCGGCTACAGGGTCTTCTCCCGACGATTCGCCAAGTCCTTCCCTTGCATATCGCGGGGCTTCGAGGTGGAGACGGAGTTGACCCTCCATGCGATGGACCTCCGGGTACCTGTGGCGGAAGTGCCGACCACCTACAAGGAGCGCTCCGTTGACTCCGCCAGCAAACTCCGGACCCTCGAGGACGGATTCAAGATCCTCGGCTTCCTTCTGAGTCTTTTCCACTCATACAAGCCTCTGAAGTTCTACGGGACGCTGGCGCTCATCTCGGTGTTCGTGGCAGGAGTGTGTGCACTGGCGGGAGGGACCGTGGTGGCCGTCTGCTTGTCGGGTCTGGCAGTCGTCTTCGCACTACTTGGTGCCGCTCTCGCCTGCGTGCGCCGGGGACAACGCGAGTTGAAGCGGATGATCTACCTTTCGGGCGCACCGTCGTTGACCGGCGCATCCCTGGACACTGAGTCAGCCGATGAGTCGACGAGGATTCTGCAGCACATCGCGAAGCAAGTCGACATGGCGCGTAGCGAGCAGGGCGGAGCCAAAGTTCTCTTCGACCTTGCGGCGCCCCGTGGCGCCAAGCTGGACGCCTGAATCCGGGTCGGAGAGGATCGAGGCGCACGCTGCTGCCAACGAATCGGCGTCGCCCGGAGTCACCAGGAGTCCATCTTCGTGGTCACTGATCACAAATGGGATCCCACCGATCCTCGAACCGATCACCGGCTTCCCACAGGCCATTCCCTCGATGAGAGAGATTCCGAATGACTCGGCCCCGGTGGTCGACGGCAGAACGATCATCGTGGACTGCTGGTAGGCCTCGACGAGGTCTTGGCCGCGCAAGATTCCCGTGAACTCCACCCGATCCTGGACGCCGAGCCGGACGGCGATCTCGCGGTAGAAGTCGGCGCCATCCCCTCCTCCGACCAGTCGAAGTCGGAGATCGGGCCAGTCTCCCTGAGCGATGAGGCTCCGGAGAGCCTCGAGCAGCACCGAGATCCCCTTCCATTGGGAGCTTCGGTCGAGTCGTCCCACATAGGTGATGATCGGTCTGCTTCCAGTCGCAGGATCTCCGGTCGCCTCCACCGGCCGGAACTCGTCGGTATCAACCCCGGGCGTGATCAGTTCGACCTTTTCCCGCCAAGGGGCGAGGATGCCGGTCATCAATCCGGGGGACACGGACACGATGGCGGCTGCACGCCCGAACAGCCTCGGCAAGATGAACCGTTCGTACAGCCCGATCAGGCTGTCGGTGGGCTGGCTTCCCTTGCGCATCGAACCCGCGTGGTAGGTCATCACCACGGGACGGCTACCCGAAGCCAGTACCGCGACGTCCGCCAGGAAGGGGACGGGCGAATGGGTATTGACTACGTCCACCTCGTATTGGCGAAACAGCTGACGGACACTCCACAGCCATGAGAGGCTCACAGGGCTGTTAGAAACGCGAAACCATCGCGGGAGGCGGACAACGGTCAAACCGTCATAGCGCTCGACGCTCCGTCTTCGGCCCTTCTCCCTCGACGTGATGACAACCACGTCGAGGTCGGCACTCGACAGGCATGCCCGCGCAATGTTGTGTGCGTAGGTCTCCAGGCCCCCGATCTTCGGTGCGAAGTACGGAGTCACAATGGCCACTACACGCCGCCGCGAAGAACCAGAACCTGTAGTTTCATCACGAGACGATGGGGACATGCTGGCCGAAATCCTACATCTTCATGATGGCCCGATTGCCGGAGTCTCCCCACACATTCCGGACGGAATTCATCAGTCGAAAAATGTGGTCGGGCTGTCGATCTGTGTTCACACTCTCGTAACGATTGGGCAATGGCGCCGCAGTACCATCTCTTTGGTGGCATGGAGTTTTCCGGTCCGATACCGATGCTGGGTGGATGTGTCCTAGAATGCGACGCGGATTCTGCCCACGGGATTCATCCCCAGTTGCCGGGGTACGCGAGCGCTCGGAACGGCGCCAGCCAGCGACTCTCCAGGATGGAAGCCCCGATGATGTCGAGTCAGAAGGACGAAGGGGCAGATACCATGGATGTTCGTCGATCCAGGGAGTCACGGATCAACCTAAGGGGCGTGGCGGTCTATGTGTATTAGTGGTCTCGCTTTCGCTGGACGAGAGGCTGATTCGAGGCTGACTCGATCGTGGCGACCGGTGAGCCATCAGTGTGGTGAGCAATGGATGCCGTAGCAGCCGGGATCAGCTCGCCGCGACGTCCCGAAATTCAGAGAAAGAAACGGCTTCACAAGCGTCGCCGGTTCGAGGTATATGTCGCCGCAGGGATCCTGGTGATCGCTGGCTGCGGTCTGGCGGTGGCATTTCGTGGGCCTCTCAGCCACCAGATCGACCTCTCGGTCAAGAGGCAACCGGCTCCGTACGCGTCCTTGTATTTCACATCGCCGGGAACATTGCCTTCCGACCTTCTGCCCAATACGAAGTATCCGGTGTCCTTCACGGTGGCGAATCACGACACCGACGCAAAATCCTTCAGGTACGTGGTCACACTCACATCGCCCGGCTTCCACAGCGAGACCGAAGTTGGACTCGTTCCTGTTCCCGGCTCCGCAGCTGCAGATCAGACCGTCGAAGTGACTCCTGCAGGGCCGTGTTCGCCCTGCAAGGTGGTGATCGCCCTTCCAAGTGAGAAGGCGATGATCTATTTCAATGCGGGGAGCCCGACGTGAGGGTGAGCCGTCGTGTCAGTGGCCGATTTGCGCGTCAGCGTGAGCGGCAGGATCAACCTCGTCGGATCGCATTCGTGAGCGATGCCGTATGGCCCTTCAACAAGGGCGGCAAGGAAAAGCGAATCTACGAGGTCAGCCAGCGACTATCCAGCTACGGCCGAGATGTCCACATCTACACGATGCAGTGGTGGGACGGGCCGAAGGTCATGGTGCTTGACGGGGTCACATTCCATGCCATTTCGCGACTCCATCCCCTGTACGCCGGAAATCGACGCTCGTTTTCCCAAGCTCTGCTGTTCGGCATCGCCGTCTTGAAGCTCCTCTTCGAGCCGTTCGACATTCTCGAAGTCGACCATATGCCGTACTTCCCGCTGTTCAGCGCCAGACTGGTTTGCACCTTGCGTCGGAGGAAGCTCTTCACGACCTGGCACGAGGTGTGGGGTCGGGAGTACTGGACCGAGTATCTCGGGGGTCTGGGGTTCATCGGGACTCTGACGGAGCGACTCGCAATCTCCATGCCCGATCACATCGTGTCTGTTTCGGAGCACACGAGCGAACGCCTCCGGGGAATGGGCTCCTCCAGGCCGGGCTCGGTGCTGTTGAACGGGGTGGACCTCGAGCTCATCGAGCGGTCCGTTCCAGCTGAGCCCTCCAGCGACGTCCTCTTCGCCGGGCGCCTGCTCGCGAACAAGAATGCCGATATTCTCATCCGCTCGATCTCGTTGCTGAGTGGCCACCTCCCGGACATTCGATGCCTCATCGTGGGTGAAGGTCCGGAACGAGAGGCTCTGATCGCGCTTGTCGGTGACCTCGGCCTCGAGGGAAAGGTGAAGTTCATCGATTTTGTGCCGGACCTGTATGGATTGATGAAGTCCTCGAAGGTCTTCGTGCTCCCATCGGTCAGGGAGGGTTTCGGCCTTGTCGCCGTCGAGGCCAACGCCTGTGGCCTGCCGGTGATAACAACTCGTCACCACCACAATGCGGCACGGAACCTGATCGTCGAAGGGGAGAACGGCTTCCTGATCGACCCGGACGAGGTCGAGCTCGCAGAGAAGATCGAAGTTGTCCTGGGAGGCGGCTTCGAATGGGACACCCGCCGGGTGGTGATCGAAAACGGACTGGCGGTCGACTGGAACTCGACCGCCCGCTCCCTCGATGCGCTGTTCCTCGAAGTGGCGACAGGCAGTGCTCCACTACCGCCGGCCCCTGATCGGCTGGCCCTCTGATGACAGCTCATGGGCCAGTGGCTTTCGTGACGTCGTATTACCCGCCGCATCTCGGGGGTATGGAGAATGTCGCGCAGGCGATGGCCAAGGCCTATTCGGAGCGCCACGAGTGCACCGTGCTCACTACTACCTGTGGTGCGGGGCAAACGGTAAAACGTGAGCGTGACGGGATGCTCGAAGTCCGACGGTACCGGGGCGTCGAGCTCGCCCACACGCCGATTTCGATCGGTCTGATCGCCCGTCTCCTGACCCTTCCCCGCCGGACACTGGTTCATGTGCACCTCGCCCAGGCGGTGCTGCCGGAGGTCGTCTGGCTCAGTTCCCTGATCCGACGTCGTAAGTTCGTGGCGCACTTCCATCTGGACGTCGACGCCTCCGGATCCCTTGGTTCGGTGTTCCTGATCTACAAGAGGGTCGTCCTCCCGCGGGTGCTGCGGGCTGCCGGAACAGTGATCTGCCTGTCGACGCGTCAGGCCGAATTCCTCAACGAGACCTGCGGGGTCGAACAGTCCCGGATCGAGGTACTCCCGAACGGGGTCACCGCCGAGTTTTTCGCCGAGCCGAACCGTGAGATGGATTCGTCGCCCCTCAAGCTCCTCTACGTGGGGCGCCTGACTGCGCAGAAGAACGTCCTGAGGTTGATCGACGCAATGGCGAAGGTTACTGCGCCGGTCGATCTGGTCATCGTCGGTGATGGCGAGGAGCGTGGGAGCATCGAGGAGGCGATCCGTCGCCATGACCTCCGCAACGTCCGACTGGTGGGTGCCCAGCGCGGCGAGGAACTGAGTCGGTGGTACCAGTGGGCGGACGCGTTCGTCCTCCCATCCGATCGTGAGGGAATGCCGCTTGTACTCCTGGAGGCGATGGCAGCCGCTCTGGCGATCGTGTCGACCGACGTGATGGGATCGCGGCGAATTGCTCGGTGATACCGGATTGCTCGTACGACCTGACCCCACGGACCTGGCGAAAGCCATCGACCATCTGGCCGTCGACCCGACGTTGCGGATCGAACTTGCCGAGCGGAGCAGCCGACGGGCTCAGGATTTCCGCTGGGATCATCTCGTTGAACAACTGGAAGAAGTGTATGGTGCCGCCGCCTTCATCTAGATCGTCGCGGCGCAAGTGGCTGGTGATGGGTCACCCATCGACCCATCCAGCTGATTCAGCGATGGATCACGATCCATGACCTCGTCCGCTCCTCCGTACGCGGTGCCCTCCGCGGTGCCGTCCCTCGACCTGTCGCTCACCTCGGCGGGTAGTCCGATCACGCCGGACGACGCCGACTCGCCCAGCGCCGGAGAACCACGGGCCAAGCGTGGTCTATCGGTGCTGATCCTGGCTGTCGGCCTCTGTGACCTACTCATTCTGACCGGGCCACCGGTCCTCTGGCTACGACCGATCGCAGGATTTACCCTGCTGATCGGGATTCCGACTGTTCTGCTCTCCGCCAAGATCCGGTGGGGCAGTCCGTATCCGAGCGAACGCCTTGCCTACAGCCTCGCCGTGACGTTGTTGACCCTGATGGTCGTCGGCGTGTCGATGAATACGGTGTTGGTGGCCGCAGGAGTGAAGGAGGCGCTGGGTGAACTCCCGGTTCTGATCGTCAGCAACAGCTTCTGTCTCTTTCTGATCGCCTGGCGCAGGGACTCACCGGTGGTCCGCAGGCCCCGATTGCGTGAGCTCGGCCTCACCTGGCGGGACGGGTGGGTCCTGACGGCTTCGGTGCTGGTGGTTCCGGCCGCCGCTGCAGGGGCTGTACGAATCAACAATGGAGCTGGCAATCAGATAACCCTCGTCATGCTCGGAGTGGTCGCCGTCACCTTCGTGGCCCTCCTGGCTTGGCGCGGGCGGGTCCATCCCGGCACCATCACCGCCTGCATCTACTTCCTCTCGTTGGCGCTCCTCTTGATGACCTCGCTCAGAGGGTGGTACACGACCGGGCACGACATCCAGCAGGAGTTCAATGTCTTCGAGCTGACGAAGAACGCAGGGAATTGGAACATCGCTCGGGAGCCGGACGCGTACCAACGCGTGCCTCAGTCTCAACATCCTCCCCATGATGCTGTGGGAGGTGACCCGGGTCGCCGACGCCTACATCTTCAAATTCTTCTTCCAGGTCCTCTTCGCCGTGGCACCCATATGTGTGTACAGATTCGCACGGCGCTATGTCGACACGGGGATCGCACTGCTCTCCGTCATCTACTTCGTCTCCTTCCCGACGTTCTTCACCGATATGCCCTACCTGAATCGCCAGGAGATCGCCTTTCTCTTCGTTGGGCCGCTGTTCCTGATGTTTGGGAACACACACCTCTCGGTCTCGGCACGCAAGGTATGGATCGGAATCTTCATGGTCGGACTGTCGTTGTCGCACTACTCGACGACGTACCTGATCGCCTTCGTCCTCATGGTGGCGCTCTTCGGCCGCTACGTATTGAACGGGATCCAATCCTGGCTGTCGAGGAGCCGACGCAGAGACGTCAGGCGGTCGCAGGGAGTCCCAGCGTCAGTGGTCTCCACTCATTCACTCAGAGCTGTGGCCCATCGCATACGGCAACGACTGGAGAGGATCCTGCCGGCGTACCGCCGACCGATCATCGGAATCCCACTGATCATCGTCCTCGTCGGCAGTTCGCTCCTCTGGAACGGGGTGATCACCCATACCGACACCGGCATCCTCAGCGCCGGCAAGACCGCTCTGGAAACAGTCACCAAGAACACCAAGATCTCCGATCGCGCCCAGGAGACCGGGTACAGCCTGTTCGGCTCGAAGGGTCAGACGCCGCAGCAGCTCTTGGACCAATATGCGCAGCTCCAACTCAAAGCGAGAAAGACGACTCCGGGCGCCGCCGATCTCTACTACCCACTGTCGGCAGCGACGAAGAGCCCGGTCACGTTTCAGCCGGAGCCCAACCTACCCGACACGACCTTGGGCCGATACATTGCCAAGACAGGGATTCAACCTTCAACCGTCAATAACACATTCCGCCAGGGATCGGCCAAAATACTCCAGATCTTCGTCTTCGTAGGGCTCATAGCGATCGTCCTTGGGAGGAGGCGATGGCTTTTGGCAGTTGACAGTGACTGGATTCTGATGGCGTGCGGCGCCCTGACCCTCCTGCTCATCACGGTGGCCGTCCCGAGTATCTCTCTCGACTACGGGGTGTTGCGTGCGTTCCAGCAGGTGCTGATCCTCCTGGCGCCACTGGTTGTCATCGGGAGCCTCACGGTACTGTCACCGCTCGGAGCACGTTGGGCGTTCCGGATCGGTGCGACCTTCGCCATAGCGTTCTTCGTCTCGCTGACCGGCCTGATGCCGCAACTGACCGGCGGCTACGCGCCCCAGCTCAATCTGAACAACGAGGGTCTCTATTACGACGTGTACTACACGCAGCCTCAGGAGATCGCCGCCCTCGGATGGCTGGCGGCCGTCACAAAAGCGACGCCGGGTCACGAACCGGTGCTCCAATCCGACCTTCTGACCTACCTGCGGCTTCGCGTCTACACACCGCTCGGGCTCACAAGTGAGTTCTATCCGCCACTCCTGCGGAAAGACGCGTACGTGTTCGTGGGAACGCCCACGCTTCAGCGGGGTGTAGCCACGGTTTCGTACAGTGGCGACATCCTCACCTACAAGTATCCCCTGGACTATTTGAAGAAGGAGAAGAACCTCGTCTACAGCAGTAACGGGGTTCAGATCTACAAATGATCCGTGAAGAGAGCGAACGGAACAACCGGTCCCGACGAGGTCGGCACGCCGTGTTGCTCGTCGCGCTCAAGACGATCAGCCTCTACTCGTTCGCCGGCTGGGCATACATCGCCATGAACGCAATCTTTCATCCGGCGACCCTCAAATTGCCGCTGTCGCACCTGTTGTCGTGGCCCCACGAGGACACCTTCGGCGCCATCTGCTTCGTAGTCTCGGCGTCGTCGTTCTTCTGCCTCCAGCTGTTGGAGCGGATCGACAAGGCGAAGGACGTTCCGTGACCATCACCGGAGGGAGGATGCGGGGAAGGGGGGCTCATTCGAGCACCAAAGGCATCCGTCACCGCCTGCTCGACCGGCTCGGACTCGGGGGGGACCCCCGTCGCCAACCGGATCACCTGGTCGGGAACGCACTCTGGATCGTTCTGGCGACATTCACCCAGGGGACTCTGGGGTTCATCTTCTGGCTGCTGTGCGCCCATCTGTACTCGACGAGCGATATCGGGATCGGTACGACCCTGATCACGGCCACGTACATGATCTCCTTCTTTGCCTTGCTGGGCTTCAATAACTCCTTCGTCCGCTTCCTGCCGACCTCGAAGGACCGGAGCGCCGACATCAACAGCGGCGTGCTCATCGTCTTCCTGACGGCGACCGCCCTGGCCTCGATCTATGTGGGCCTGCTGCCGGTCGTAGCACCGCGACTGGACTTCGTGAGCTCATCGGCGTTCTATTTCGTGGCATTCGCAATCCTGAACGCCTTTGCGGCCGTGAACCTCGTCACGGACGCCGTGTTCATCGCCTTGCGTTCCGCAAAGTTCAATTTCATCATCGATGGACTCCTGATGGGGGGCACCAAGTTGATCATGCCGGCCCTGCTCGTCGGGATCGGAGCGTTCGGGATATTTCTCTCGTACGGAATGGCTGCCTGTGCCGGGGCGATCGTCAGTCTCCTGCTCATGGTGAAATATCTGAGGTACCGGCCTGCGATTCAGATTCGACCGGCGGCTGTCCGGAAGGTCATGAAGTTCTCTGCCGCCAACTACGTCGCCAATGTGTTCGACCTTCTGCCGGTGCTGATACTCCCGCTGATGATCATCGACCGGATAGGGACCGCCAATGCCGGGTACTACTTCATCGCGTTCCAGATCGCCAATCTGTTGTTCGCCGTGGGATATGCCGTCTCGCAATCCCTCAATGCCGAGGGGTCGTACGGCGACCAGGCACTGTCCACCCTGGTCCGCAGAATTGGGACTCTTGCGGCGGTGACGATCATTCCGGCGGCGGCCGCGGTTGCGATCGGTAGCAAGCTGATCCTCGGGGTTTTCGGAGCTTCGTACAGCCGGCACGCTCAGGGAGCGCTGATCTTCTTCGCAATAGCTGCGCCGCTGGTGGTTGCTCTGGGCATCAATACGGCCTTACTCGGAATTACGAAGCAGACGATGGGGCTCGTCCTGGCCAATCTGACCTATGCCGTCGTAATCATCGGGTTGGCATTTGTCTGGGTCGACCGGGGCATCACCTGGGTCGGACTGGCTTGGCTACTCGGCACGTTCTCGGCGTGCGCCGTCAGCGGAGTGTTCCTCTGGATCGGTAGGGACCGGCTGAGGGCAGTCGGGAGAACACAGCAGGTTATCGATGTGGATGGGAGTGAGTCTCCCTCAGCCGTATCGGGAAGCACTCGAGAAAATGAGGGTCTGTCATCCCTTCGAGACCTCCACTACGGTCGGACGCTTGAGCTTGCATTGTTCGGGCGGTTCGTCCCTCGGGCCATTGGTGATCGCCGATGACGATCTCGGTTTGGTTCGACGTGCCCGACGCCTCCGACGCCACACGGTATGGGCGCCTGCTCAGTGATGCAGACACGGCGGAGGCAGAGCGCGTCCGCGATCCCGCGGTGAGGCTCAGCATGATGGCCAGCCGTGCACTTCTCCGTCGCGTGGCGTCGGAATTCGGCGAACCTTTTGCGGCCGAGATACCGAAGCTGTGCCCGGCATGTGGGTCTCGCACGCATGGACCGCCCAGGTCATCGGGAAGTCTGCACTTCAGCCTCACCCGCAGGAGCACACTCGTCGCCGTGGCCGCCGCCGACCACCCGGTCGGAATCGATCTGGAGGAGGGAGACGTGGAGATTCCAAACAGTGCCCAGGTCTTCTCCGTTGATGAGCGCCGCTGGCTCGAGACAGCTTCGGTACCGGACTCCGTGTGGATGTGGACTGCGAAGGAGGCTGTCGGCAAGCTGAACGGCCAGGGATTGATCGGATCGGATGCGGTGAAGGTGCCTCGGCACCCAGGAGGGAAGTGGTCGGAGGCGGCGGACGCACAGGGTTCGGCGGGCGTGGTCCGGAAGCTCCCTGTCCGGACCCGGCATGTGGTGGCACTGGCCTCACGGGAGCGATCTACGGTCGTCATGGTGCCGACATGACAGCTGAACGAGGACCGTCGTCCTGCTCGAATCGGCACCTTGGCACGTTGGAATTGCCCGGCGGATCAGGGTGGGCCGATTTTGGGCTCCCTGTCGTATTCGATTACATTATGAGCTTGTTCAGGTTGATGAGCTTGTTCAGGTTGCGGGCAATTGATGCTTCGCCGATCATCGTCGAAGCAATGATCAGTCGAGAGGGCAGGCGTGGCTGAGGGGCCGACGGTTGTTGACTGGGTGACTGCGGCAGCATCGGAGAACCCACACTCGCTCGCGGTCGTCGATCAGGACGGCGAAGTAACCTACGCCGATCTACTCGAGCGATCGGGTCTCCTGGCGGTGGAGTTGATGGAGCGAGGGGTCGGTCGCGACCGCCTCGTCGCCCTGTTGCTTCCCCGGTCGGCGTCCTTCGTCGTCGCGGCGCTGGCCTCACAACTCGCGGGCGCCGGATATCTCCCGTTGGACCCGACGTACCCGGAGGGACGCATCCGGACCATCATCGCCGACTCCGGCGCCAGCGTGGTCATCACCGATGACATGGTTCTGCCCCCCGACCTCGACGTCGAGGTCCTCAGCTTGTCGATTGGCGGGAGATTTCCGGCAACAGGTTCTTCTTCGGAGCGGTCGCCGGTAGCGCCAGAACCGGCCGATCTGGCGTACGCCATCTATACGTCCGGCTCGACCGGCCGGCCGAAGGGCGTCATGGTCGAACAGGCCAGCCTCTCGAACCTCGTGAAGTGGCATATCGACGAATTCGGAATCGACGTCTCTGACCGGGCCAGCCAGATCGCCAGCCCGGGTTTTGACGCAGCCGTCTGGGAGATCTGGCCCTACCTGGCGTGCGGAGCATGCATCTACATTCCCAGTGATGAGGTGCGGATTTCCGGCCTGAAGCTTCGGGATTGGCTCCTGGAGAAGGAGATCACGGTGGCCTTCCTGCCGACTCCGCTTGCCGAAGAAGCGCTGGTTCTGGATTGGCCGGCGGCTGCACCGCTGAGGTACATGCTGACCGGCGGCGACCTCTTGCGGCGATCACCCCGGCCAGGGTTGCCGTTCGCACTCGTGAACAACTACGGGATTACCGAAGCGACTGTGGTCTCGACCTCGGGCGTCGTCTCTCCAGAAGACGGGTTCCCGGGGCTGCCCCGGGTCGGGAGGGCGATACGGAATGTACATCTGTATGTAGTCGACGAGGATCTCTCGCTCGTCGCCGACGGTGAGAGTGGGGAGCTCCTCATCGGAGGGATCTCGGTGGCCCGGGGCTACCTCAATCAGCCCGAGCTCACCGCTGATCGGTTTCTTCCAGATCCGTTCTCGGCGGATCGTTCGGCCCGTGTGTACCGCACCGGGGATATTGTCCGGCGCCATCCGGACGGAAGCATCTCCTTCACCGGGCGAATCGACGATCAGGTCAAGATACGAGGGTTCCGAGTGGAGTTGGGCGAAATCTCCGCCGCGTTGAACCACCATCCGTCAGTCCGAACCAGCGTCGCATCGGTCGTCACCCTAGGAGAAGGCGACAAGGCCATAGTCGCCTTCCTCGTTGCAACAGGAGACGAGGAACCGACTTCCGTGGAGCTGCGCAACCACCTCGGCCAATACCTCCCGGACTACATGCTCCCGGTGGCCTTCGTCTGGCTGGAAGAGCTTCCGCTGACGGAGAACGGGAAAATTGACCGGGCTGCGCTCGCGGACATGGAAGCCGCTGAGCTTCTTCATCGGGCTCAGATCACGGTCCCGCGGAGCGAGATCGAATCGGTTGCGGCAGGCATCGTGGCCGACCTTCTCGGACTGCCGGAGGTGAGCGTGGAGGAGAACTTCTTCCTCATCGGAGGACATTCGCTCCTGGGTGCCCAGCTCATCGTTCGGCTCGAAGACGAGTTCGGGGTCGAACTGTCGCTACGGACGGTCTTCGACAAACCCACAGTGGAACAACTGGCGATCGAGATCGACCGTCTCATGGCACAGGAAGCTTTCTCCGACTCTGCCGGCTAACTTGCGAAAGGAACAGGGGCGTGGCCAGAACTGATTCGCCGAGCTTGTATCAGCTTCTGGATCCAGAGGTCCTGGCCGACCCCTACCCTCTCTACGCTCGCTTGCGTTCGGACGATCCGGTTCAGTGGGACCCGTATCTCCATGCGTGGGTCGTCACCCGCTACGAGGATGTCGCCGAAGTCCTGAAGAGCTTCAACGCCGACCGGACACCTCCGCCGGAGAAGCTGGCCGACCTGGGCATGAGCGAGTTCACTCCCATCGCTCGGGTCATGGTCCAGCAGATGTTGTTCTTGGATCCTCCGGCGCACGGACGGATCCGGAGGCTGGCGTCCGTGGCCTTCACGCCACGACGAGTGGAGCTGCTGCGGCTCCACATCGAAGAGATTGCCGGCTCTCTTCTCGACGGTATCGAAGGGAGCGAATCGTTCGATGTCATAAACGATTTCGCCAATGTTCTTCCGGGGATCGTCACGACGGAGATGCTGGGGGTCCCGACCAGTGATCATCTCAAGTTGAAGAAGTGGTCCGAGATCTTCGCCGAGATGCTCGGCAACTTCCAACACAATCCGGGCCGGAGCGCCGCCGTGTTACGCAGCCTGGAGGAGATGCTGGTCTACTTCCAGGAGGCCGTTCGGCGCGAGGCGGACCGGCCGACCAGTGGCCTCATCAATGCACTGGCCACGGCGGTGGTCGACGGTGATTCCCTCACCGAGGAGGAGGTCGTGGCCAACATCATCGTGACCATGGTCGGGGGCCAGGAGACCACCACGAACCTGATCGGGAACGGCCTGTTGTCCCTGCTGCGCAACCCCGAACAGCTCCAGATCCTGAGGGACGATCTCGAACTGGTTGGTCCCGCCGTGGAGGAGTTGCTCCGTTTCGAGAGCCCCAGTCAACACACGGCGCGCCTGGCGCCAGACGATGTCGAACTGGGCGGAAAGGAGATCATGAAGGGTCAGGCGGTAATTGCCGTCATGGGAGCCGCCAACCGCGACCCGGCGCGATTCACGGACCCTGATCGCCTCGACATCAGGCGGACGGACAACCACCACTTGGCATTCGGCTGGGCGAGCCACTTCTGCTTCGGTGCGCCCCTGGCCCGGATCGAGGGACAGGTGGCATTCGAGACCCTGTTGCGCCGACTGCCCGTGCTCCGCCTGGACTCGGCACCACTGGAATGGCGTCCGAATCTGGGCCTCCGAGGACTGAGCACAATGGTCGTCCACCTGACGTGAGCACGACCTCTGAGCAGTCGTCCGCTGCCGATCGGGGAACGACCGGTGGTGGTCGGCGTCCCCTGCACAAGCGGGTTGGCGTCACCCGGCGTGCCCTCGAAGGACCGTCGCCGCTCTCGGTCGCCCAGGAGCAGCTCTGGTTCATCAGCCGCCTCTCTCCCGGTGCGATCACCTACAACGAGGGGGTCACAATCCGCAAGGAGGGTCCCCTGGACCTCGCCGCATTCAGGGCGGCCTTCAATGAGATCCTCCGGCGACACGAGGCATGGAGGACCACGTTCTCCCTCGTCGACGACACTCCCGTCCAAATTGTCGGCGACGAACCGAACCTCTCGCTACCGGTCCTCGACCTCTCGGCGTTGGAGGAGCCTGAAGCGGAGAGGCGCGCCGAGGAGCTTGCAGCCGAGATGGTCCGGCGCCCGTACCAGCTCGAACGGGGGCCGCTGCTGCGCACACTGCTGGTGCGCTTCTCCCCTGTGCACCATCGCCTCTACCTGGCCATCCATCATCTGATCTTCGACGGGGTGTCGCTCTACCGGATCGTGCTTCCCGACCTGGTAACGCTCTACGACGCCTACACCGAGGGCAAGCCGTCCCCGTTGCCGGACCCCGTCATCCGTTACCGGGACTACGCGCTGTGGGAAAGGGAGTGGATCGACTCATCGTCGGTTCGGCGAAGGCTCGACTATTGGAAGGGAGAGCTCGCCGGCCTTCCCACCCTGGAGCTGCCGATCGACCACCCCCGTCCATCGGAGCCCACAAGCAACGGTGTCGTGCGGAGCCTCGAGATCCCACAGGCAACGGTGGGAGCGCTTCGATCGCTGGGCCGCGAGCACGGTGCGACTCTGTTCCAGGTCATCGCTGCCACTTTCGCCGTGTTCCTGCAGAGGTACTGCGGCCAGGACGAGGTTGTCTTCGGTACTGTCTGCGATCTGCGACAGCGACCCGAGCTGACCGATGTCGTCGGATACTGCCTGACCCCTCTTGTCGTCCGATGTGACCTGGCCGGGGCCGAGACCTTTGTGGACGTCATACAGACGGTGCGTAACCAGTTGATCGACGCGCTTGACAACGCGGTGCCCTTCGAAAGGGTTGTCCGCGAGACACGTCCCACCCGCACCGCCGGGACGAACCCGCTGTTCCAAGCACTGCTGGTGCTCGAACCTCCGGCTACCTCGCCGAGCGCGGAATGGAGCCTCCACCAGATGGAGAACAAGATCGCCAATGCCGTGGGGGTGACGAAATTCGATCTCGATCTGGAGCTCGACGAGCGGCCCGAAGGCCATCTTGCGGGGCGTCTGGCCGTCAACACGAGTATTTTCGAACCGACGACTGCGGCGCGGATGTGCGAGCACTGGGTGAACCTTCTGGACGAGGTCGCCCGTGACTCCGACCGGAAGTTGGGCGAAATACCCCTGCTGTCGGCGGCCGACCGGCGTAGACAGTTGGTCGAGTGGAACGCGACGGAGACGGAGTACCCCCCGAACCTCCTGCACGACCTCATAACGGAGCAGCGCCGCCGTAGTCCAGGAGCTGTCGCCGTAGCCGACGGTTCCCGGCGCCTGACCTACCTGGACCTTGATCGCCGGTCGAATCAGCTGGCCCAGCACCTGAGAGCGAACGGAATCGGGCCCGGGACCGTCGTCGCGGTCCGCCTCGAACGGTCGGTGGAGATGGTCGTAGGACTGTTGGCCGTCATGAAGGCAGGCGGCGTCTACCTCCCGCTCGACCCTTCACTACCGGAGGAACGGTCGGCATTCATGATGGCCGATTCTGGGGCCGAGTGCCTGCTGATCGACCGACCGGGACCCGCTGGCGGGGACGGTCCTCGTGTCGTGGCGATGCTCACCGATGAGGAGGTCGCCGCATATCCGGATGTCGCTCCAGAGTTGGGCGGCGACAACCAGTCGCTCCTCTTCATTCTCTACACCTCAGGCTCGACGGGTCGACCGAAAGGGGTCGGAATCCGCCACGGCAGCGTCGTCAGCCTTCTCGAGTTCATGGCTAGGGAACTGGAGTTGGACTCTTTTGACAAGATGCTCGCCATCACGACCTATAGCTTCGACATCGCTGTCATCGAGCTGTGGCTACCTCTGATGATCGGGGCTCAGACATTCGTGGCCCACAAGACGGCCTCGGCTGACCCCCGGCTCCTCGTCGAGCTCCTGGAGAGTTCAGGCACGACATTTCTGCAGGCGACTCCGACCACCTGGACACTTCTGGTCGAGTCGGGATGGGGAGGAACGCCAGGATTGAAGGCGCTGTGTGGGGGCGAGCCACTGTTGGAGAGCCTGGCCGAGGCCCTTCTCGACCGCTGCGCAGCCGTATGGAATGGCTACGGACCAACCGAGACCACGGTGTACTCGACCTTGGCCCGTGTCGAGCGGAAGGCCCCGATCACCGTCGGGAGGCCGGTTGCGAACACGCAGGTGTACATCGTCGACGAACGCCTGCATCCGGTTCCGATAGGAGTGACCGGTGAGTTGCTGATCGGTGGTGCCGGTGTGGCCGGGGGTTACCTGAACAATCCGGACCTGACCGTCGACAAGTTCGTACACAACAATTTCGATGGATCGGGTGACCTGTACCGATCGGGAGATCTGGCGAGGTTCCTTCCCGATGGGCGGATCTCCCTGAAGGGCCGGCGGGACGAGCAACTGAAGCTCAGGGGTCTCCGGATCGAGCCCGGTGAGATCGAATCTCTGCTGCTGACCCACCCGACCGTTTCCGCCGCAGTGGTGGTGGCGCGAGAACTCGGTCCCGGAGATATCCGGCTGGTCGCCTACGTCGTGCCGGCTGACGGTCGGCAACTGACGCACGGGGATCTTCGCGAGCTCCTCCGTACCCACCTCCCACCGTACATGGTGCCGGATCTCTTCACTGCCCTCGACGCACTGCCTCTGACCGCCAGTGGGAAGGTGGACCGCGGAGCCCTACCCGAGGTTGGGACGCCGCCGGCCCGCGCCGAGCCGCAACAGCCCACGGGACAGATCGAGGCGCAGCTGCTCGAGATCTGGGCCCGCATCCTCAGGACCTCATCACTCGGCATCGATGACAACTTCTTCGACGCCGGCGGTCATTCGTTGCTGGCTGTCCGCCTCCTGTCAGCCGTCGAGAGGAGGTTCAAGGTCCGGGTGCCGCTGTCCTCCCTACTCGACACCGGTAGCACTGTGCGGGGGATGGCCGCGCTCATCGAGAACGATTCGCCGCGCCACCCTCAGATGACGGAGTCCACGGGCGGTCGGAGCTCATTTCCGCTTTTCTTCGTGCATTCTGACGAGCGGACGATGCTCACTCTGCGACACTTCAAAGGGCCGCTGGGACCGTCCCAGGAGGTCATCAGCCTCCTGCCCGACAGGAATGGCTGGAAATTCGATCGCTCCCGATCGATCGAAGACCTTGCTCAACCCCTGCTCGAGACGATTCGAAGAGCGCAACCGAATGGTCCCTACTACATCGCCGGATACTCCTTCGGGGGTCTCGTCGCCTACGAACTAGCCGGGAGGCTCATAGCCGCAGGGGAGACGATCGGCTGGCTCGGCCTGCTCGACACGCTGACGCCGGCGGTGGCGGTCAGCGAAGTGAACGCCGCGTCCTGGCCGGTTCGCGTCCTGCGTCAAGCCAGGCGAGGACCGCGGCTCACCGCCCAGCTTGGTCTCGAAGTCCTGAGAGAGTGGTCGGAGCGGTGCAGAATTGCGCTCCATCTCGCACCTCCGCACCTGTTCGACTGGCAGGGGGCCTTTGCCATCGTCAGCAGGTACATCTGCCCGGGCAACAGCGCGCCCCTGACAGTGTTCGTCCCCGACCGGCTGGGTGAAGACGAGTTGCGTGACCCCTCCCGAGGCTGGAAGGCCATTCACGCCGGATCGCTGGTCGTCACCTTTGTGCCCGGAGACCACACGTCGATGGTCACCCAACCGAACGTGGGAGTGGTGGCTGACCTCTTTGCTGACTCCTTACGAGGCGCCCAACAGGTTCAATAGGTGATTGCGGTGTTGGAGACGGAGTGGACGTCGGCGAGTCCCCCGGTGGCCCCGGTGAATCCGAGGAAGGCACTCGACGGAATGGGGACGCCCGCCACATTGATGTATCGGGTTCCGTCGACCGAGACGGTGATCGTTCCGTTGTTCTCGGTCACGCTGATGGTGTGTGATCCATGGAGGTTGGGAACGGCGCAGGATGTCGCCAGCCACACCGGCCCGTTGGCGTTCTCCGAGTCGGTGACTCCGACCAAGTTCGCACAGGGATCGTTGACGTGCTGATAGGTGTCCTCCACGATGGCGACACCTCCGAGGTGTCCCCAACCGTAGGCACTCGAGCCCGTTCCGAGAGAGGTCGCCCCGTCGGACGAGGGCACGATCACGAAGGCCATACCGTCAGCTCCAGTGCCTGGGCCCATGGTCGAGGTGTACGTGGCGTTCACCGAGGTCGGATCGATGGCTGTCGTCCAGAAGGCGGAACCCGCCATATGGTCGGTCGCCGGATTGAGTTGGAGTGTGGTCCCTGACAGGGCCGCGGTGCCGTTGAGCTGCCAGCCACCCTGGGCCGGAGCGGTAGCCGTGGGGGCGGCAGCGGCGGAGTAGGCGGCCAGGGCCGGCTTGGCGGTGCCATTGGAGTAGAGAAGGCCGTAGTCCCCATTGGCGGTGTCGTCTTCCCAGTTGGCGACGAAAAGGGGACCCGACCATGCCCACGTGGATGCGACCTGGAAACCTTCAGTGATCATCGTTGCCTGTACCGCCGGGGTCACAGCCCCGGAACCGGCAGTCGGCTGTCCCCACTCGGTCAGCCATATCTGCTTGTTCCCATCCCCGTTGGCGGCCATGAGACTGTGCACCTGGGGCATATAGACCCATGGGTTCGTCGATGTGGGCTGCAGCGGAATCTGTTCCCAGGTGTACGGATCCACTGCGACGGCGTCGAAGGAGCCGGCGATTCCGTCTTTGTACAGGGAAGTGAGGAAGGTGAGCGGTGACACGAAGGTAGTTCCAGTGTCCGTGTAAGAGTCGAGAGCACCGAGTAGCACCACGGAGGTCGGGTCGATCGCCTTGATCGCGGGATAGGTCGCTTTGACGAGTGCCGTGTACTCGACCGGGTTGACCGGCGCTCCCCAGTAGTTGGCTGAGTTGGGACGGTTCCAGAGCTCATATGTGTGGACGCCCATCGCCGAGTAGTGGGTTACCGCAGCCTGGGCGAATGAAACATACGGTGTCACACTCGGACTGCCATCGGAGTTGAGCGCCCACACCGGCGACCACCAGATGACGGCGTCGACGTGGATACCGGCCGCTATTGCGTCTTTCACCAATGCATCATTCGTCCACGTCAATACTCCCTTGCTGTTCTCTTCCCCATTGAAGAGAACGTCGACCCGGAGCCAGGCCACGTGGTTGGAAACGAACTGCTGGACCACTTGTGCCTGCGCCGCCGGCGTCATCGCCGCAAAGGTGGACTCATATCCCAGGCCCAGGTCGATACCGGCGGGCACCGGCGTCGTGGCCGTCGTGGTCGTGGGAGTCGAGCTGCCCGAGGATGCCTGGGTCAGAGCGGCAAGGGCCGGCTTGGGGTTGCCGTTGTCGTCGTTCACCCCAAACGGTCCGTCGATGCTGTCGTCCTGCCAATCGAAGGCGAATATGGGTCCTGACCACGTCCACGTTCTCGCCATTTGGAAGGCGTCGGTGTACATCGTCGCCTGGAGGCTCTCGCTCACCGCCTTCGGCCCGCCGGTGGGTGCGCCGTACTCCGTGTACCAGATCTGCTTGTTCCCATCTCCGTTGGCCGCCATCAAGGCGTGCATCTGAGGAAGGTAGGTGAACGGGTTCCACGCGTCGGGCTGCTGGGGAATGTCGGGGTAGCTGTAGGGGTGGTCACCGACTGCATCGAAGTAGCCTCCAGCACCGTCTTGATACATCTCGGTGAGGAACGTGAGGGGAGAGATGGACTGGATCGCATCGGGGGCGGGTGCCATGCCTCCGGTTACCACCGTTGCCTGGGAGTCGGCCGCCTTGATCGCCGGATACGTGGCCTTCAACAGCGTCGTGTACTCGGCTGGGCTCGGATTGGCCTTCCAGTAGGTGCTCAGGTTCATCTCGTTCCAGATCTCGTAATCCTGTACTCCCATTGGGGAATAGTGCGCGACCGCCGCAGCGGCGAACGCGGCAAACTTTGTCGGGTTGGGTGAACCATCGGACAGGGTTGCCCACGTGGGAGAGAATCCCAGTGTGGCCAGAACGTGGATGCCCGCCTGCTCAGCCAGCTGGATCTCGGTGTTCGACGTCCAGTAGAAATTTCCGCTGGTGTCCTCCTCGCCGTCGAAAGGAACGTCGACCCGAAGCCAGGTGACGCCGCTCGACACGAGCCGCTGGATCACGGCGGACTGAGCCGATGAGCTCAGGCCCTGGAAGGTCGCCTCGTATCCGCTACCGAAGTTCATGCCCACCGGCACTCCCGTCGGTGCGGCGACAGCACCCGCTGCGACCCCAGTGGGCGCGGCCCGGTTGACAAGGGATGGAGCGAGGAGCAGGGCGACGACAAGGGCCATCCAAATCCATCGGGATGCGATGGCCCTCAATATCGTGGCAACGGGTGCCATGGTGTTTGAACGCAGACCATTCATATGTCAAAGCCTCGGATCTTGTGTCGTCGTCGGATCTTGTATCGGAGCGCCGGAACACTCGAGAGGATCTTGCGGAGACGGCCGAACCGAAGTCGCGACATACGCGACCGGTCAACGATGGCCCCTCGTTGTCCTTCTGTAAGTCAAGCGTACGCCTGGGTTGCGCGCTTGTCAACACTGTTAGTGGGCAGGTGGCCACTTAAAGTGAGAGTATTGAAAGGTACTGGAAATGGTCACCTGTGGGCTGGAGTTGGACTGGGCGCGTGCGAACTGGTCGCCCGCGGGGTGGCGCCACTGGATTCCCGAATCCGTTGTCGGATCGCCTTTGCCGACCTCCAAATCAGTCGGACACCTCGGTATCTCCCTATTCCTAGAGGAAATCCCTCCAGTGATCAAGTACCGTCGTGCATCCTTCCGCGACCCGTAGCGACCACTTCGCTACTCTCCGCGGCCATCCGGATCAGATTTCGCCGGCATTCCCACCTGCTGACCACCCGGAGATTGTCGTGTCATTTGACTGCAAATCAGATCTGCATTTCAGGATGTCGGTTGATCACTCGAGGTTACTCTGTCCATCGGTGGGAAACCTCGTGAGGGATCGATACCGAGGAAACCATTGTCCTATAAGGGAAATTCCGTGCGAACTCTGGATCCCCTGGGATTTCATTTGGGGTTGGAGCGCGACATTGAACGAGAATGGACCGTCACTGTGATGTGATCAGCACGGAGGGTGATCGACCGGGATCTCCTGTTTGTCATACTATTCCGAGCGCGAAACAGGGAATTCATATCAGGAGTCTGGACAGCGCCAGGCTGGTCGTACTTTAATGACGGCCATGGGGCTACCTAACCGTCGTAAAGAACTACCCGGCCGCGCCAGGCAATCGCTGCTCAGGCGCTGTGTAACCGTCACGGTAGCGGTGACCGCAGTCACCGCCGCGTCGACGGTCACGGTCGCGGCGGCTGTCGCGAGCCCCACACGGTCCGACGCGTCACCGGTGAAGTTGATGGCGGCCAAGAAGGCGGCCGGCACGTCGACGAGTCTGCCTCCGGTGGAATATGGCCACGACCAGGAGGGAACCAGCTGGTATCCGGACCAGACCGGGCTCACTCCTCAGTTGGTGACGGGAGGTTCCTTCGGCCAGTTGTTCAAGACCAATATCAACGGCCAGACGTTCGCGCAGCCGTTGGTGGCTGACGGCGTCCTGTTGGTCGAGACCTCCCAGGACTGGATCTACGGCATGAACCCGCAGACCGGGGCCATCGAGTGGTCGCGAAACGTGGGTAACCCGGTGAGCACGGCGGCCATCGGATGTGCCGACATCGGGGGCGGGCAGGGCATCATCGGGACGCCGGTCGTGGACCAGAACACCGACACCGAGTACTTCACGGCCAACTCGTACGTTTCGGGGACGTCTGGGGCCGATGTCTGGTCGATGCACACGGTGAACGTGTTGACGGGGGCAGAGCAGCCTGGCTTCCCGGTGGTGATCCAGGGGAATGCGTCGAACGATCCGACGGCCACGTTCAACGCCACCTACCAGTTGCAGCGTCCGGGCCTGTTGTTGTTGGGCGGGACGGTATACGCGGCCTTCGGGTCGCACTGCGACCTTCCTCCGACAGAGGGTTGGGTCGTCGGGGTGACCGAAACGGGGACACTCCAGACCATGTGGACCGACGAGGTGGGCGGGAGTCAGCCGCGGGTGGGTGGAATCTGGCAGTCAGGCGGAGCACTGATCTCCGATGGTCCCGGCCAGATCATCTTCGCCTCCGGAAACGGCAACGACACCACCACGCCCACGCCGGGAGACACCCCACCGAACCAGCTGGCCCAGACGGTGACACGGCTCCAGGTACAGGCGAACGGATCGCTGAAGGCAACAGACTTCTTCCAACCCTACGACTCGGCCCATCTGAACCAGATCGACGGGGACCTGGGATCGGGGGCACCGGTGTTGTTGCCCCCGGCCGAATTCGGGACGGCTCAATACCCGGATCTGGCCATCGAGATCGGCAAGGAGGGGTACCTCTATGTCCTGAACGCCAAGAACCTCGGGGGATTCCAGGAGGGGCCGAATGGCTCGGACGACGTGCTGTCGAGGATCGGGCCCATCGGCGGCGTGTGGGGTAAGGCGGCCGTGTGGGGCGGCGACGGGGGGTACCTCTATTTCTTCACCTCCTCCAGCACCGACGTCACCGCTACCGGGAGCCTGGTGGCGCTCAAGTACGGAGTCACCGGAGCCGGCCTGCCCACCTTCAGTGAAGTCGGTACCGCAGCGGACCCCTTCGCCTATGGGTCCGGTCAGCCCATCGTCACGTCGTCGGGGACGACGTCCGGGAGCTCGATCCTGTGGGAAGCGTGGACGGCGAACAGCACCCAGCCCGGTGGCGAGTTGCGGGCCTACAACCCCGTGCCGGTCAACGGCACTCTGCAGCTGCTGTGGGAGGCCCCGATCGGCCTCGTCGACAAGTGGACGCCACCCGGCATATACGACCCCGGAGACGGTCCTAATCCGACGCCGATGGTGTACATCCCGAGTACGACCGGCCAGCTCTACGGGTTCGGCGCGCCCGTTGCCGAACCGTTGACCGGGTCCACGGTGGCGTTCGGCAACGTCACCATCGGACAGTCGTCGACGATAAACGAGACGTTCACCGCCAACGAAGCCCTGACCGTCAACAGTGTGGCCACCACGACAGGTCCGTTCACTCTCGGTACCACGACCCCGGCACTGCCGGTGTCGCTGACCGCCGGTCAGACGTTGACGGTACCCGTGACGTTCACTCCGGTGTCGGAGGGACCGGTGTGTTCACCCACCCAGAGCTGTAGCCCGGGTCAGTACGAGGGAGCCGGAGGCACGCTGACGGTGACAACCACCGCCGGCAACTACTCAGTCGGTGAGAACGGGTTCGGCCTGGCGGCCGGCGCATTGTTGGAGGCCAACCCGGCAGCGATCAGCTTCGGCGGCGTTGCCACCGGCCAGGTGAATACCCAGCCGGTTACCTTCACCAACGAGGGCACACAGCCGTGCACGATCACTTCCATCACGTCGCCGTCGGCCCCGTTCTCGGTATCGGGACTCCCTGCGCTCGGCACCGTTCTGGCTAGCGGTCAGAGTGTGGCTGTGACGGTGACGTATGCACCCACGGCGGCGGAGCTGTCGACCGACGACCTTGTCGTCGATACCGACGTGGGGGGAAATGTAGACGTGCCCCTGTCGGGAAACTCAGCGGCACCTGGCCTCTTGCAGGTCACCCCGGACCCCATCGCCTTTGGCAACGTACCTGTGGGTGACACGGTGACGGCGCAGGTGAACGTCTCCAATGTCGGTGCCACGGCCATCGAGATCACGAAGTCGAAGGCCCCTGTGGCGAGCGCGTTCCATGCCCTGACCGTGTTGGCCGAAGGTACGGGCATCCCAGCGGGAGCCACAATCAAGGAAACCGTGGCGTTCACACCGACTTCGATCGGATCCTTCAACGACGTCTGGGTGATCAACGGTTCGGGGAATTCCACTCTGCAGAACGAAGAGTTCACGGGAAATGGCGTGGCCCCGGTAGCGCCGGGGCCGCCGTCCGCCGGCGGATGGACCATGCAGGGAAGTGCCCAGCTGGTGAACGGTGCGGTGCAGTTGACCCAGCCGACTCAGTGGCAACTGGGGACCGCCAAAGCGCCTCACGAGGTGCCCACCGACGGACTGTCCGTTGCGTTCCAGGCGAATCTCGGTGGAGGCACAGGCGGCGGCGACGGAGTCACGCTGACCCTGGCCAGCCCGACCTCGCCCACCTTCGTCGGTGGTTCCGGAGGTGGTCTGGGCTATGTCGGCATAACCGGAACGGCGGTCGTCCTCAGGACATTCCAGGGGACGGGCGAACCCTCCAACAACTTCGTGGGGATAGCTGACGGGCCCAACGCCACCAATCCCACCTACGCGAACTATCTCCAGACCAACACCGCTATCCCTCCGTTGAGAAACACTCCGGACAACGTGGTTGTGTCCATAGCGGGCACCCAGTTGACGGTGACCCTGAACGGGACCCAGGTGCTGCAGTACAGCGACCCCAACCTCCCACCGCGGGCGTACCTGGAGTTCACGGGGACGACCGCGCTCCAAGACGACCTTGAGACGATCTCCAACGTTGCCATTTCCAACACGAGCCGGACCACGGCGTCCCCCTCAAGCGTGAACGCGGGCAGTGTCGCCGTCGGATCGACCGGTACCACGGCTGTGAACATCACCAACAGCGGACTGTCACCGGTCGTCTTCGAAGGGGCGACCGTCCCGGCCGGGGCGTTCAGCATCACCGGCCTCCCTGCCACCGATACGGTGATTCCTGCCGGAACCTCGATGCCAGCGACGGTTTCCTTCTCTCCCACCGCCTCCGGCCCATTCTCGAGCACGGTGATGGTGGCCACGGACGACGGTGGTATGACGATTCCACTCACAGGAACGGGGACCGGAGGGATCAATTGGAGTCTGTTCGGCTCGGCGACGAATTCGAACGGTCAAGTGGTTCTCACGCCCGCCACCACCTATCAAGCGGGTTCGGCGCTCGATCCACAGGTGGTGTCGACCAACGGGCTCACGGTCAGCTTCAACGAGACGATTACCGGGGGGACAGGTGCGGACGGAATGACCATGACGCTGGCCAGCCCGACCTCCACATCGTTCTTGGGGGCGAATGGCGGGGGGCTCGGCTACGTTGCCGGTCCCACAGGGACCGCCGTCGTCTTCCGTACCTACCAGGGGCCGGTGGATCCGTCCAACAACTTCGTGGCGATCGCTGATGGGGCCAATCAGTATTGGCCAAATTATCTGGAGACCAATACGACGGTCTCGGCCCTCAGAAACACGACCAACAAGATCGTGGTGACAGTATCCGGCACCGTGGTCACCGTCACCATGAACGGGACGCAGGTACTCCAAGAGAGCGATCCCAACCTGCCGCCGAATGCCGAAGTGCTCTTCACCGGCGGTACCGGCGGGCTCACCGATCAACACATCGTGTCGAACGTGGTGGTGACGCCGGGGAATGTGACCATTCCAGATCCGAGCCTGGGTGGCTGGCAACTCAACGGCTCAGCCAGCCTGTCAGGGACCACCCTCCAACTCAATCCGGCCACCAACCATGTCGCCGGCTCCGCCTTCTGGCCGACGGCCATCAGTTCGACAGCGGTGAACGCCAGCTATACCTCGACCATCGGTCCGGGTACCGGAGCTGACGGTATGGCGTTCGTGATGGTGCCCTCCAAGGACGGTGCGACCGCCCTCGGGGCGGGGTCGAGTGCCTATGGCTGGGGACACCTCGGCGGTGTCGCCATCGCGGAGGACACCTATCAGAATGTGAACGACCCCTGCCGCGAATTTCATCGGGGTCACCGACTCGGAGAACTCCAACGGACCGGTGTGGCTCGCATCATCCTGTGCCGTTCCCAACCTCCACGGATCACACACCGTCAGCGTGACCGAGAACAACGGAACGATCACCGTTTCGGTGGACGGAACCCAATACATCAACGTGGCGGGCGTCCCCATTCCGTCGAGTGCCCTGCTCGGATTTACCGGGGCCACCGGGGGATTCGCCGACGTCCACTCCGTCTCCGGCACCAACATCTCCTACACACCCACACCTCCAGCTGCAGCCATAGCCGTAAAGGCGTCACCGTCCAAGAAAGCTGCGAGGAACAAGGCAGCTAAATCGTCGAAGACGCGGCGTCACTGACATCAGGTCCGTCCCGGCGCCGCCGGGCCGGCTCAGCCGGCGATGGCGGCCTGAAGGGCCGACCAGGCAGGCTTGGGGGTCCCGTCGCTGTTGAGCAAGCCGAAGAAGTTGTGGGCCGAGGACGTATCGGTTGAGCTGTCTTCGTAGGTGTACCAGAAGAGGGCCCCGACATTTGGATCGGCACGGGCGAGCTGCACTGATTGTGTCGCCATAAGGGCCTGCAGTGACTCCGACACGTGATCCGGATTGGCGCTGAAGTTGTAGTTCGAAATCGTCGCCTCGGCACCGGGCCCGTTGGTCGGTGCCCCGTACTCGGTGAGCCAGATCTTCTTGGAGGCGGCTCCACAGCCGTTCAGGATCGATCGAACGCTCGTACTCGTTCCATCAATCTGGGTCCAGGCGTTCCACGGCTGGGCGTCGCTCGGCAGGACCGGATAGGAGTAGGGGTGGTAGCCGATGGCGTCGACGTAGGCGGGGCCACCGTCGGCGCAGAAGCTCGACAGGTAGGTAAGTTGGGCGATGTTTCCGCCCGATGTGGCTTCCGGTGCCAGGCCACCGGAGATGACGAAGGCGTGGGGATCAGCGAGGCGGATGGCGCTGCTCGCCGCCCGGAGGAGCGTGACGTAGTTGGCGGCGTTCGGCTGGGGCTGCCAGAACTGGGTGTTGTTGGGTTCGTTCCATATCTCCCAGTAGTGCACGCCCATCGGGGCGTACCGCGCCGCAGCTGCCCCGGCAAAGGCACCGAACGCCGAAGGATCGGCCGGGGCGCAGAACTCCGTGCCGCAACCGGCCGGCCGGGCCCATGGTGGCGTGTAGTCGAGGATCGGCATGACCGAGATGCCCTCTGCGTTGGCGGCAGCCACAATGGCATCGAATCGGTTCCACGAGTAGGACGAGGCCGAGGTGGGCTGGACGCCGCTCCACTCGAGATCCACCCGTATCCAGGTCACTCCGATGGAGCGAATCTGCGACAGCTCGGCGGCGATCTGGCTCGGGGTCTCCATGATCAAGGTGTCGGCCAGGGAGATGCCGATCTTCGTGCCGGTGCCCGCCGAAGCCGGCGGCACCGTCGTCGTCGGGACAGTGGAAGGGGGCGGGGGCTGGGCGATCGCCGACCTGGTCGCTGGTGGGGCCGCGAGCGAGGTTGTCGTGGTGGGACTCGGATGAGGGAGGGTCGTGCTCGCCTCGCCGTCGGTCGATGTCGGCCCGGCACTCAGGTCCCGGGCACGGGTGGGATTGATGGTGGTATGGGTGGCGGCCGTGCCCCCTTTGGCGGCGTCGTCACTCCCGGCGTGTGGGGCCGTCGATTCGTGATTCCCGGCGGCTGAGGCCGAGGACGCATGACCGCCGGTGGGCGAGGCCGAGGACGCAAAGGTGCTCAGACCGATTGCCAGGAGGAGTCCCGCTATGAGGACAAGTGTTCGGGCTTTCATCTGCTGGTCGACGCTCCGTCCGAATTGGCTCCACCCAACTGATCGGCGTCTTGACCGAGGATCTGTAGCACCATGCCAGGTGCGCTTCAGGGATTACGGGGCGATTCGCGTGCCGACGGGGCGACCCTGTCCCGCCTGCGGCTCAGGCCTTGCGGCGCGGCCAGTCGTTGCCCTCGGCGTCGATCACCGGGGTCCGGTCGGGTGCCGGCTCGAGCGCCCAGGACCGCCGCCAGGCCGCCACGTCGGGTCCCTGCAATGACGGGGTCTCACCATTTGCGGCCAGCTTCCGGGCCGTCCACCAGTCGGTGGTGGACTCGTTGGCCAGGGTGGCCACCGCCGCCTCGATGCGCTCAGCGAGACGGCGGGCGTTTTCGCCCTCGGCCGGCCACAGCGGTGACCCGAAGGTGACGGTGGTGCGGGTGCGCTTCACCACGCCACCACCCTTGGGAAGGATGTGCCGGGTGCCCTCCAGGTGGACCGGGACTACCGGCCGTCCGGTACGTGCCGCCAGGTAGGCGGCACCTCCGGTGAACTGCTGGGCCCACCCGTCAGGCGAACGTCCGCCCTCGGGGAAGATCACCAGGTTCCAGTCGTCGGCGATCAGCTCTGCCGCCAGGTCGGCGGATCGCCGGTTCACCTTGGTCCGCTCGATCGGGATGGCACCCAGGAGGAACGAGAAGGTGTCGGCCTTCCAGCGCCGGTCGAAGAAGTAGTCGGCCGCCGCCGCCACCACCGCCCGGTGGCGGAACCGCAGCGGCAGCGACGCCAGTAGCAGCGGCGCATCGATGTGGCTGGCGTGATTGGACGCGAAGATCACCGGGCCCTCGAGACCGGCCAGGTACTCGTCTCCCCGCAGTTGGGGTTGGGCGATCACCTTGGCCAGCGGACGGGTCAGGTTGTCGAGCACCATGGCCCGGGCCAGACGCACCGGGTACTTCCGCGACCAGGCGGTGTCGTAGTGCACCCCCAGGTCCGATTCAGGGGCGGGCCGAGGCACCGACCCGGGCCAGGTGGGCGGGGCAAGTGGGAACGGGGTCCGGCCGGCCCGGGCCAGCAGCGACGAGGGACGCAGCCGGTGGATTGCCGCGGAGACGTCGCCCAACGAGGCGTCGGTCTGCACTGCCCGGCGCGAGCGCAGGGTCCGGGAGGAGTCGCGCACCGTGCTCATTGCCCGTCGGCCGGTGGTGCTCATTGCACGTCGGCCATCATGATCGGCGGGGCGTGGAAGTGGGTGAGGGTGGGGGAGGGGCCCACCACGTCGCTGGCCATCTCCAGCGCATCAGCCAGGGTCGATGCCGCCCGGAACCCGAGACGGTGCACCGCCTTGGCGTCGCCACCCACGATCACCACCGCCCCCAGGTGCTCGAGGGCGTGCGCGCACCAGTACCACATGTAGAAGGGATGGACCCCGTGGTAGGCATGGCCGGTCCGGTACAGGTGGATGTACCAGGGGTCGGTGGCGAAGGCCGTCTCGTACTGCTTGGAGATCACGTCCGGGTCGGTGGTCTCGCTCAGGACCTGCTCGAAGAAGTCGATGTAGCTCGGATGGTGGACCGGGTTGAACTCCCACGGGGTCGGGTGGGTCATGATCAGCACCCCGCCCTCGCGGACGAGCGGTTTCCCCCGGTAGAGGTTGAAGAAGTACCCGAGCCCGAGGCAGGCCACCAGGATCGGGTTGAGGATCGAGTTCACGTTGTAGGGACTGATGTAGGGGAGTCCCATGGTCAAGATGTCGGTCTGCCCCTCCACGACGACGCCCTGTTGTTCCCATACGTTGGCCGTGGTGATGGCGTGGACAGCCTCGACCTCCCCGGCCTGTACCGAGGTCATCCGGTGCGGGGCACGCACCGAGTGGAAGATCTGGCGCGCATAGCGGGCCGGGACCCGGTCGAGGGCCTTGGACGCGCCCATGTAGGCCAGCCTGTCTTTTGCCTTCCACTCCCACTCGCGCTTCTGCAGGAACTTGAAGGCATCGGGGAAGGTGTCGGTGTTGAGCGTGGTCTCGATCTGGAAGACCTTGACGCCGGCGTCGCGGATCAGCCGGCCCATGCGCCAGTTGGCGGTGTGCAGTTCGGACTTGTGTTGGTCCATGAACGACTTCGACCTGCGCATGGTGGCGGGATTGTGGTGATGGCGCAGGCTGGCGTAGCTGGCCAGTCCGGTGGCCACGCTCTTGTGGCCGCCGTCCATGGCCACCAGGTTGATGTTGACGTACACCAGCAGGTCGCTTTCGGCCGCCCGCCGGTTGATCTCCACGTCCTCGTCGTGGTCGGTCTTGCCCAGGTGGACCAAGTTGTCCCGGTCCTCGGCGTCGTGCTGGGTGAGCAGCCCGTTGGGGGCGAAGGCATCGTAGATACGGTCCCCCAGGGCGTGGCGTAGCTCGGCTTCGGTCATCCGCCGGTGCAGTGCCAGGGCCACGATCAACTCGACATCGTCCACACCGGCATCGGCGGCGAGGTCGAGTACCTGCTCGATCACCAGCTGGCGGATGTCGGGGCGCTCCATCGGCGGGAGTGGGAGGGAGATGTCGTCGAAGGCGATGGTGAGGCGCATGCCCGCGAACAGCAGGGCGGGCAGCGGCTCCTGGTCTCCCTCAGGATGGGTGAGGGCGTGCCGGATGGCGGCTTGGGGATCCGACAGCGCCTCTTTGGGCTCGGGCGCGTAGATGACCCGGCTGCCCTCGGGGAGCTTCTCCAGGGAGAAGCGCTCGCCGTGCCAGAACAGTGTGGGGGGCGTCGAGCTGTCGACGTCGAGCACGAATCCGGGCCTGGGACTCATCGGGTTCGTCCTTTCGGGTTGCGGAGGTCGAAGGCCACCTTGACCGCGCCCCGGCGGCCGGCGGCTCCGGCATGGGCCAGGGCCTCTTCGTAGCGTTCGATCGGGTAGAGGGCCGACACCAATCGGCCGAGCCGGGCCGTGCCGACCAGATCGATGGCGAGTTCGAAGCTGCGGCGGTCCGGTGTGCCAGGGTCGGGGGCCGTTTCGTTGCCGTAGGCGTAGGCACCGACCAGGGTGAGCTCGCGGTGCCACAGTGGAGCGAGGTCGACGGTGACCTTGCCGGGCATGCCGACCAGGACGACCCGGCCGCGTGGTCGTACCAGGGACAGCGACTCGGCGATCGAGGTGCTGGTGCCCACGCAGTCGAACACGACGTCGGCCCCTTCGGTCAATCGGCCACCGAGCACGAGGGAGCCGGCCGCCCGGCGCACGGCCCGGGCCAGTTGGTCGGGCGGGACGACCTGGTCGGCACCGAGCGACGTGGCCAGACCGCGCTGGCCGACATATTTGGCGCCGACGACGACCGTGCATGGGGCGGTGGGCCGGATGACCCGGTCGAGCGCGGCGATTGTGGTGAGGCCGAGCGTCCCGGCACCGACCACCGCTACCAGGTCGCCGTCGGCCACGTGGGCCGACAGGGCGGCGTGGACGGCACAGGCGGTCGGTTCGACAAGTACCGCGTCCTGATCGGAGAGGGTGTCGGGCACGGCGTGGAGCTGGCTGGCGTGGGCCATCAGCGGGGCGGTCGACCATCCCCCGCCGGTGTCGGTGCAGTATCCGGTCTGGAGTCCGGCAGCCAGGGCACCCGAGGCGAGGTTTCCGCACAGGCCGGTGTGACCCGACCCGCACCGTTCGCACAGGGGGTGGATCCGACGGGGGGCGCAGCCGAGCACCGGCTCGATCACCGCCCGGGTGCCGGGGACGAGTTGGCGGCCGGCGTGGTCGACCCCACCGTCGTCGAGGACGCCGACCACCTCGTGGCCAGGGACGAACGGGAACGACACCATGTCCTCGAAGTACCTCGACGTGCGCCCGTCCAAGGTGGCCAGGTCGGATCCACAGATCCCCGACAACAGTGGTCGGAGCGGATACCAGTCGTCGCCCGGTCGGTCGGGCGTCTCGGCGTCGAGCAACTGCAGCGGGCCGATGCCGGCACCCTTTCCGGACCCGAGGATCGAGGCGAACCGGGCCGCCGCGAACCGTGGCACGTTGCGCTCGACCACCAGCGCCTTCATCACCGGCCGCCCGAGGGGGAGCCCGCGGTGCGACGGGCCTGGCCGGTCAGGGCCGCCGGGCTGGTGCGGCCCCGTGCTGCCGCACCCCGCCGGTCCAGCGGGCCGAGGGGGAGCAGGGGCCTGGCCCCGCCGTCGGCCTTGTGCCACGTCTCCACGTGCCAGCCGCGGCGGCGTGCGATGGCGGCCAACTTGGCCTCGGGATTTACGGCCACCGGAAAGCCGACCGCTTCCAACATGGGCAGGTCGCTGGCCGAATCGGCGTAGGCCATCGACTCGTCGAGTTTGAGCCCCTCGGCTTCGGCGTAGTCGGCCAGCACCAGGGCCCGGGCCTCGCCGATCGGCGGAAGCAGTTCGAGTCGACCGGTGAAGCAGCCGTCCTCTTCTCCGAGCCGGGCGCAGACGATCTCGTCGAACAGGGGCCGGAACGGCTCGACCACGAAGTCGAGGGCCCCGGTGATCAGGACCGTGCGGTGGCCGAGCGCCTGGTGGGCACGGACCCGGGCGATCCCCGACGGGAAGGACTTGGCCAACAGCAGGTGGTGGAAGAGGTCCCAACCGTCGTCGCGCAGCCGGGCGACCGGTGCCCCGTCATAGCGGCGGTAGAACGAGCGGAGGAAGTCGCCACGGTCCCGGCGGTCCAGGGCCAGGAGGGCGGGTGCCTCGGCCATCAGGTCGGCCACGAACGCGGCCCGCTCGGTGACCGGCAGGTGCCTCGATGCCAGCCAGGCATAGGAGTCGACGACGTTGGAGGCGATGAGGGTGTTCTCCAGGTCGAAGGCGGCGAGGTGGCGGTCGGGGGAGAGGATGTTCTTCCGGGCCCGGTCGGCCCGGTTCGTCTTGATCGATTTGCCCGGCGCGGTTCGCACCCGGGCGTGCTCGATGATCGACGGCAGGTGGATCTCGTTTACGTAGACGGCCCAGTCGACGGCGGCCGGGTCCAGGCAGAAGGTGGCGCGGTCGTCCTCGTCCATGCGATCCCACAGCGCCAGCAGCCGGTCGACCCGGTAGAGCGCGTCCGTCTCGGTGTAGGCGCCGTAGAGCTCGACATAGCCGAGCGCCCGGTCGGCCAGCAGGTGCTGCTCCTCGAGCGCGGCCATCCACTCGGCCTGCTTGCCCCGGATCGGGAGCGACCCGACGACCCGTTCGGCGATCGACATGGCCTTCGATGCCCGCGACAGCTGGCGCTGTACCCGTCCGCGCCCGGGGAAGGACCATTCAGGGACCACGATGGGCTGGCCGTCCTGGTCGTACAGCGGGTGCTCGGTGAACCAGGCCGTCACCAACTCCACCAGGCGCCCGTAGCGGAACGGGTTCCTGACCCCGGAGGCCACCTGGTACACCGACGGACCGGCATAGGCATCGGCAGGATCGTCGGAGTCCGCCAACAGCAGCGCCTCGCCGGCCACGGCGATGATGGCCGCCACCACCAGATCGACGGGGATGACGTCGGTGACACCCTCGGGCACCCCCGGAAACTCGCGGAGCAGGCCCCGGGCGTAGGAGATGATGATCGGCTCGGCCATCCGGAACCCGCGGATCCAGCCCGGCCGAGGTTCGGCCAGGGCCGACTCGATGATCGAGGGGCGGACGATGGTGATCGGGACGCTTTCCCCGAACTGCGCCACCAGCGCCCGCTCGCCCAGGGCCTTCGTGTACGGATAGGCGTCGGGCCAGCCGAGCGACTGGGCCCGGGCCTGGCCGATCGCCACCATCTGCTTCTTGACCCAGTCCTCGCGCAGTCGCTCGGCCCGCTCGGCCAGCAAATGGAGACCGGCTCCACCCAGTTCGTCCCGGGCCGCCTTGTGGAACTGGTCGAGCCGTTCGGGTCGGCGCGACTCGGCCTCGCTGTCACCGCGCTGGCGGCGGGCGGCCTCCACCTCGTGGCGCCAATCGACGTCCACGGTGAACGGGTTGGCCTCCAAGAGCTCCTCTTTGGCCTCGCCCTGATGGGTGCTGGCCACGTATGCCGTCGACACCGGCACGAAGTGGACCGGGCCGGTGCGCCCGTCGGCCTCGGCCAGGGCGCGGGCGGCCACGAAGGCAGCAGCCACCCGGGAGGGACCGAGGAGGTTGACCTCCACGGCGGCGTCGAGGGGGGAGTCGAAGCTGACGCTGGCGGCCGAATGGATGACGACGTCACAACGGGACATGGCTTCGAGGCCTTCGGCGTCCAGGCCCAGCCCGTCGGTGGCCACATCGCCGGCCACGGCCTCGACCCGGGCCGCCATGGCCGCGTCGAATCGGTCTCCCAGCTCCTCACGCAGGCGGTCGAAGCAGTCGTTGCGGAGGATCTCCTTGGCGGCCCGCTGCATCGGGGTGGCCCGGCGACCCGGCCGGATGAGGAGCACGACCTGGCTGTCCGGGACGCTGCGCATGATCCGCTCGACCAGCGCGGTCCCGAGGAACCCGGTGGCGCCGGTGATGAAGAAACGCCTACCGGCCAGGGCGTCGCGGACAGCGGGTCACCCGATCTGTCTACCATATGGTAAGTGACCCGGTCGACCATTCCAGCAGGGGAGCCGAAGGATGCCGGCGGCGGAAAGCCGCCCGCCGGGCCACCGGTCCGTCCGGCGGCCCGCGACCGGAGCCGGCCCCGACCGGTACCCGAGGGTGGTCGCACCGACGGCGAGGGTACGACCACGTCGGCCCGGATCCTGGACGCCGCCCTGATCTCCTTCGCCACCCGTGGCTACGAGGCCTCTTCCCTCGACGCTCTGGCTGTCGGCCTCGACATTCGCAAGCAGACCATCCTGTACTGGTTCCCGAGCAAGGAGGTGCTGCTCGAGGCCGTCATCGACCGCAGCGCGGTCGAACTGTCGTCGGCCCTCGAGGCGTCGCTGACCACCGCCGGCGGCGGCTGGTCGCGGGTGGAGGCCGTGGTTCGCTCGGTGTTCCGGCTGGCCGCCCGCCGACCAGAGCTGCTCGGCCTGGTGCGCGAGATGGGGCGTCTGGGAACACCGGCCGCCACCCGGTTCATGACCGTCGTCGAGCCGCTGGTGCAGCGGGCCACCGGGTTCCTGGAGGCGGAGATGGATGCCGGGCACATGCGCCGGCACGACCCGAGACTCCTGTTGCTGGCCATCTACTCCACGGTGATCGGGATGCTGACCGAAGTCGAGGTGCTCCGGGCCTTCGGCGAGGAGCCCACCGCCCGATCACTGGTGCGGCGGCGCAACGAGATCCTGGAGCTCCTCCGCTCCGCCCTGGTGCTCGACCCGTCCTGAGGAGGCCGGGTCCAGCCCGTTCCGGTCAGTTCAGTCGGAGGCCTTGGCCGCCCGGCGCTCCCGCCAGGACGGCTTGGGGGCGGGAATCGGCTTCGGGGCGGGCTTCTTCGGGGTATAGCGCTTGTTGCTCTCGGGCCCCGTCGGTGCCTTCTTGCGTGCCGTTCGGGATTCCGCCGCCGCCTTCCCGGACGTGGCCGCGCTCCGTGGAGTTCGTGGGGACGGGGCTTCGCCACTGGCGGAGCGCGCCGCCCGTAACTGGGCGGTGGCCTCCTTCTGCACCTTGTAGGACCGGTAGAGGAGCCAGACGGCGAGTACCAGGAACGGGACACCGACCACCAGGGCCGAATTCTCGAAGCCCAGAAAGGCGAACAGGGCGACGAACCCGACCAGGGCGCGACGCCCGATCCACGTGGTGAAGGCCAGCGCTACCGCACTGATCAGGCCGACGATGAGGGCGGTCGACGGCGAAAGCTGACCCTTGGTCGGGTGGAAGTTCTTCTCGTTGGTCTCGCCGATGTAGATGAGCAACGTGAAGATGACGGCGATGGCGGAACCGGCATAGCAGTAGAGCGTTTCGCGGCCGTCGAGGCGATCGACCGACCATTTCGTCGGGGTGTCCCCGGCCCGGGTCACCGGAGGCCTCGGGGCGAGGGCACGCTCGATGCGGGCCATTCGGCCCTGGCGGACCGGGGGCCCGGAAGGCTCGTCCCCGTCGGTGGTTTCGTCTTCCGTCTGATCTGCCATCGGGATCAGGCTATCGGCCCGTCGGGAGTGATCCCCGACGCACCTCCGAACCCGCCCAGGACGACGGCGAGTCCCCAGTTGTCGGCGCCTGGGACCTCGAACCTGCCGCTCAGGTCGGCCCCACCGCCGATCGTGGCCAGCCCGGCTGACACCGGTCGGGCACCGCGCACGGACTCGGGCTCCTCTGTCTCGACGGAGATGTGATGGATCCGGCCGGGTAGACCTCCCAGCCAGTCGGATACCGGACCGGGGAGTCCCGGGCGCTCATTACCCACCAGGCGCAGGCCGAGCGGGCCGGGCCAACGCAGGTCGACCCACCGGATATCGCCTTCGGCCCCTTCGCCGGTCACCTCGCCGGCCAGGAGTCCACCGAAGAGGGAACGGGCCGCCTCCAAGTCGGCCACCACGTGACAGACCTGCTCGAGTGTCGCCGGTGCTGCCGGACCCGAGCCGTCGAGCCGGAGCCGCAGGTCAGTCGGGTAGTCGTCCGGCGGCGGGTTGGACCACGGATGGGGAGCCTCGGCCAACTGGACCACGACACCGGTGGCCGACTTCGGGTGGAGGAACGCCTCCATCCATTCCGGATCGGACACGTTGATGTTGATCGGCTCGATTCCGAACTGGCGGGCCTGCTCGATGGCGTCCTCGAGGTTCGCCACCTTGAAGGTGAGGTGATGGGGACCGGGGCCACTGCGGGCCAGGAACCGGGACAGGAAGTCGTTCGTCTCGATGTTCCACGGCATGAGCACCTCGACCCGGGCGCCGTTGGCGAATCGGAGCTGGCCTGGGGCGAATCCCGGCCCGGGCCCGCCTGAGGCCCAGACGGCGCCGAGGTCGGTGGCATAGCGGTCCCATACGTCCTGCCAACGCGGCACGGCGTGGGCCACGTGGTCGAGGACGGTGCCCGCTTTTCGGGGCCCGTCGGTCGGGGAGGTCGCCATGCCCCACACTGCAACGGTCCGGGCAGTCCTGTCGAAACGGCCTATCGGACCGGTCGGTTCTCTCGCAGTGACCCTTGTCGGACGCGGTGGCACCCCGATACGGTCGACACATGGACTTTCGCACCGCATCGGTGATCGACCTGGCGGAGCAGGTCCGGACCGGTTCGCTGACGGCGGCGGAACTGGTGGACCACTCGCTTTCCCGGATCGCCGCGGTCAATCCGACGGTCAACGCCTTCGTCGCCGTCGACGAGGGTAGGGCCCGCGGGGCCGCCAGCGCGGTCGACGCCGTGGTCGCCTCCGGTGGGGACCCGGGGCCGTTGGCCGGGATCCCGATCGGGGTGAAGGACCTGGAGGATGCGGCGGGCTACGTGACGACCCATGGCTCGATGGCCTATGCCGACGGACCGCCGGCCGCGACAGACTCCACCATGGTGGCCAGACTGGTGGCCGCCGGGTGTGTCGTCGTCGGCAAGACGAACACACCCGAGCTCGGGTGGAAGGCCGACACCGACAATCCGTTGTTCGGGGCCACCCTCAACCCGTGGAACCTCGAATACACGCCGGGCGGCTCGTCCGGGGGGAGCGCCGCGGCCATCGCGTCGGGCATGGTGCCGCTCGCCACCGGCTCAGACGGAGGTGGCTCACTGCGGATCCCGTCGTCGTGTTGCGGGCTGTCCGCCATGAAGGCGTCACTCGGCCGGGTGCCCTCGGGTGGCCCTCAGGCGCCGGACTGGCAGCACCTGTCGACCAAGGGCCCGATGGCCCGGCGGATGGCCGATCTGGTGGCTGCACTCGATGTGGTGGTCGGTCCTGACCCCACCGATCTGCGGTCGCTCCCCAAACCTGAAGCCTCTTGGCCGGCCGCGCTCGACGGGGCCCGACCGCCCTCAAGAGTGGCCTGGTCACCCACACTCGGCTACGCCGAGATCGACGACGAAGTGCTCACGCTGTGCCGACGGGCGGTCGACGTGCTCGCCGATCTGGGGACCGAGGTCGTCGAGGTGGCACAGGTCTTCGACGAGGATCCTCTCGATCCGTGGCTGACCCTGTCCGGCTCGTACAACCTCCGCACTCACGCCGGCCTACTTGGTACACCCGCCTTCGGACAGGTCGATCCCGTACTGCAGATGGTCATCGAAGGAGCGGCCACCACCAGCGCGCTCGACATCGTCCGGGCCGAAGACACCTGCCACAACCTCAATCTCCGGTTGGTCGACCTATTCCATGATGTGCGGTTGCTGGTCACCCCGACCATGGCCGGTCCACCTCCGCCGCGATCACTGGGTGGTGCCGGCCTGATCAATGGATCTCAGGAGTACAACTGGGTGAAGATGACCTATCCCTTCAACATGACCCGCTCACCGGCGGCGACGGTGTGCGTCGGGCTGACGACGACCGGTTTGCCGGTAGGACTCCAGTTGGTCGGACCCCAACATGCCGACCTGGTCGTCATCCGTACGGCCGCCGCCCTCGAAGCGGCACTGGGGTTCGACGCGGTGGCACCCCCACTCGGTTGACTCTGCCCGGGTTGCGGCGGCATGGAGGATAGGATGCTCAATCTGCTGTTGACGATGTCCTGCAGCGCACGGGCGCTTAGCTCAGTTGGTTAGAGCGCAGCCTTCACACGGCTGAGGTCGGAGGTTCGAGTCCTCTAGCGCCCACTCGAGAAGTCCAGGTCAGATGGCAGATTAGAACTTAGTCGGTACTCCGATCCGGCGAGCATGACACGAGCGTGACACAACGGATTCAGCCGATGACCGTGACAGTGCTTGAAGTTCGAGCGGCTGCGGCCAGGGCATCGAGGGCGTCGTTCACCCTGTCTTCGGAGCCTGGGTACAGGTGCCCGTATCGATCGAGAACCGTGACAACGGAACTGTCGGCCCGCCCTGGCGGCAATCTCCCGAGGACTTGCGCCCGCTGCAATCCATAGCGCCACCGCGGTATGTCGGAGATCGTGAGGCCGAAGATGCGCAAGTCCCGCACTCGTGACCGCAGGCTCCCACACGCGATGCCGCCAGTTCGACAGTCTCGTTGCGTCGCCATCGGGCGAACGGAACACAAGGTCGTCAGGCGCCGCAGGAAAAGTTTGGAGGTGTTCGTTCAAGGCATCAATGGCTATTCGGGGGAGTGGCACGCCCCTTCGTCCGGCCTTTGTCTTTGGCGGCCCATAGTGCAACTGTCCCGATACTTCGACCAGGATTTCGGCCACGTCTATCCGCCCGCGGAGGACATCGACGCGGCCAGCGCGAAGGCCGAATAGTTCACCGACCCGAAGGCCCCCGTATCGCCTGCGAGAAGTACGGTCGCTCTTGTATCTGGGGTCTATGGCGTCGGCCAGGGCTCGATCTCAATCGGAGCGAGGAATCGCATTTCCTCGTGCTCAATCCGCGGGAGCTTCACGCCGACGCACGGCGAAGACTTGATGCGCCCGGAAGCAACTGCGCCAGTCATGATCTTGCCGAGAATCTGAGCGCACTTGGTCACGGTTGCCGGGGATAGAGGTCGACGAGTGCGTTCAGGCTCCTCATCCACGTCCCACCAAGGACAGGGCCGATAGTCACCATCTCGGCAACCCAGACAGTCACGGCTGCGTGGTCAATATCAGCGAGGCGTCGTGAACCAAATGTCGGGAGAATGTAGCGGTCGACGTATCCGTCATCGTGTGCGAGGGTCGACGGCCGAAGGTCAACGATCCCCGCCCGCCATCGCGGTGTCCACTCGGCCAGGGTCATCCTTCCCGCTCCCGGATCGATGTAGGACCCGTCCAATTTGGAGTGCTGGACCGTGGTGAGGTGTCGGTCGGCATCCACCTTCTTGGCTAACGTTTGTGAACGTGAGCGGCCATCCGGCGAACGCCACGCGGACTCGGTAGCTGGAAGCATCCAATTCTCTACTCAGTGACCCGATCGAGACCTGCAGATCTTGTCGATCGTATGCCGTCACTAACTGCCTCCCTCTTCACTTTGACCGCAAGTTTCTGAACATCGCCAATCGGGCCTTAGGAATCCACGACCTTCCGCTGCTGCGATCCACCGCACTCGTGTTCCGGTGTCCAGTCGAGAGCTTCTCTTGTACCGCTTTCAGTCGCCTTGGTCGGATGCGCCCGACATATCGATGCGACCTCTTCCAGCAGAGAATCGGTGATTGCCCTGCGACGGCTTGCCATGATGGCACCTCTTACAGCACGTTGCTCGACGCCGGGCAGCGATCGAACGTATCCATCGGCGTCAGGTCACAGATCTCGTATCCAGGTAGTCCGATCGAGTCGCCCACCACGTTTACGGTTGCACTCGCTCTTGCGGCCAGCTCCGAGATCGCCTGTTCGATGAGTGTCTTAGGTCTAACGGCGGAGATCGAAGCAGCGCTGATCGGTGCTCCTCTCGGCTGATTTGCCGGTGTCGGTTGTTCAAAACTGAATCGGGTACATACTGGCTGACTTTCCTGGACTTCGAACCTGAGCCAAACGACAGGGGACTTCGCTAGGTCACTCGGGACTGCCATGACTTCAGCCCATGAGTAAAAGAACGCACCGCCGGTCACTTCGACGAGCTGTCCAGCGGACTGGCCGTCCGGACGAAGGTGATGGAGCAGGATCCACTTGTCGGGGGATGGCACGGGTAGTCATTTCGAGGGGTAGACAATGTCGACCACGAGAAGGCTAGACACACCTTTACCCTGGACAACATGACTACGACGAACTTGGCCACCATTAAGCAGGTCATCGAACAGCGCCCCTACGTAACCGAGCGATGGCTCCGAAAGACTTAGGGCGGAGCGCCGGATCGCGACCTATTCGGCTGGCGGTCGTGTCCTGCTTCGACTTGGAAGCACTCGATCGCCTTATCGAGGAGTCGCGAACAGGATCCTGCGACCTGATGGCGTGGGCTGCGACATTCAGCGACGTACAGCGCCAATGACCTCCACACGCGGCTCGACACCCGCTGGAACGGGTGCCGACGCCAAAGCAAGGTCCGCTTCGACCAAGTCGAAATTGTACCGGTACGTCGTCCTACTACAACGCATCTCAGCAACGGGCCACGCTGGGCCTCGGCAGATTCGGAGCGCGGCATTCGGGAACGTAGAGATCAGGTCTCAGGCAGGTCGGAGACCTAGAGCGAAGGATCGCAGAGCTCGAGAAGATCGTGCGCGGAGAACAGGTACCGTGAGCGTGCACCCATCCCGCATCCTCTCCTTTGCGTAATTTCGCTTCTTTCGCTTGTCCCTGACGTGACGGAGTCGGACTGGCCGATCCTCGATTTCTGAAGCAAATGTATGGCCTAGCCGGTGAAATCGTGGCGGCAATTCGTACCCACACTCGAGGCAGATCCGTGTACGTGCTAACTGGTGACCTTCCTGACGACTTTCGGAGCGTCGGTTGGTAGGGGACCACATGCAGTTGCCGATGGGGCCGAACACCCGGGACGGCTCTTCGCCGTGATTGTTGGGGACACCGCTCGCGCTCGGAAAGGCACAAGCTGGCAACAGTGTCGTCGAATCTTCCTCGCTGCCGATCCCGAATTCATCGAGAGTCGGGTACTCAGTGGTTTCGGATCCGGGGAGTCGTTCGTGGACGCGGTTGCCGAGGGAGACGATAGACGGGTCCTGGTCATCGAACCTGAATGGGCTCGCCTTCTCTGCCGGTCGGACGCCGAGAGGGCAGCACCCTGTCGCCACTGCTTCGCCAAGCGTGGGACGGCGACCGTCTGATGCTCCGTTCCCGAGGTTCAGGGGCCGTCTCGGCCGAGGGTGGCCACGTCGCCGTGCTGGGGCATGTCACAGCGGAAGAGCTGCGCCGAAAACTGACCGATACCGAGATCGCCAACGGATTCGCCAATCGCCACCTGTTCGTTCTTGCTCGACGTTCGAAGCTTTTGCCAAGCGGGGGAAACCTCGAGGCGGACAGCGATTGAGAAGCTCGGTGCGCAGGTGGGCGTTGCAATCACCAGAGCACGGGGAATCGGGCTCTTGAGTCGGAGCAGCGCCGCTGAGACTGCATGGGCATCGCTCTACTCGGAGATGGCGCATGACGAACCTGGCGGACTGCTCGGATCGATCATCGCCCGTGACTCAGCGCAAGTGCTGCGCCTGAGCGTGATTTACGCGTTGTTAGACGGCACGAGCAGGATCGATGTCTTCCACGTCCGGGCGGCACATGCCCTTTGGCGATATTGCCGTGAGAGCGCTCGGATCATCTTCGGGGACTCGTTGGGCTGCGGGGACCCCACTTAATGAGCCAGAGCCAATGAGAGTCGTTGTTGGTTTTGCTGCTTCCAGGCCTTGGAACTCGACTGGCGTCAGGTAGCAAAGAGAACTGTGGAGACGTTCATGATTGTATTCGTGTCGCCAGTCCTCGAGCAGCACCTGGGCCTCGAGCAGTGACTCGAAGAGCTGTCCGTTCAAGAACTCGTCGCGCAGTCGCGAGTTGAACGACTCGATGTGGCCGTTCTGCCAGGGTGAGCCGGGATCGATGAACGTCGTCGCTGCGCCGTTGAAGCGACACCAGTCGGCAATGGCGTAGGCCGCGAACTCGGGACCGTTGTCACAGCGCAGGTAGGCCGGCACGCCGTGTTCGGCGACGAGTCGATCGAGCAGTGTCGTGACGTCGTCGGCGGTGATGGAGCGTTCGGTCTTCGACCGCCAGGCACTCCCGGGTGAAGATGTCTTGGATGTTGAGGAGCTTCAACTGCTTGCCGTCGCGGGTCTCGTCGAACTGGAAGTCCATGGCCCAGATCGCGTTGGGGCAGATCGGGCTCATGGCGCCCACGTGGACGCCCGACTCCGCGCAGGGGCTTCTTGCGCTTGCGATAGGGGACCTTCAGGCCCTCTAAGCGCCACAGACGCTGGACGCGCTTGTGGTTCGACGCGGTGGCCCTCGCGACGAAGGTGCTGGGAGGCCCGCTTCCAGCCCCAGCGCGGGTGGTCCTTGGCGAAGGCGACGAGCCAGCGACGCAGCTCCTGTTCGTCGTCATCGGGCAACGGCATCGCGAGTCGCTGGGTCGAACGGTGCTGACCCACCACGCGACAGGCCCTGCGTTCTTTCACCCCGAACGTCTCTTCGAGCATGACGACTGCTCGACGACGGGCGTTCGGGGTTAGAATTTTCCCTTGGCGACCTCTTTGAGCATCGCGTTGTCGAGGGTGGTCGGCGACGATTCGCTTCAACCGGCCGTTCTCGGTTCTCGAGCTCCTTCAGGCGCTTGGCGTCGTTCGCCTTCATGCCGCCGTATTGGGCCTTCCAGCGGTGCCAGGTCGACTCGGCGATCTCGAGTTGCCGGCAGACCTCGGCGAGTTCCTCGCCCTGGTTGAGCAACTTGTCGCCTTCGGCGAGTTTCCTGATCGATCTGTTCGGGGGTGTGGTGCCTCTTCTTCATGCTGTCCTCCTGCTCCATTCTGGAGCATCAGGACTCGCATTACTAGTGGCTCAGTTCAGGGGTCATCATCTCAAGGCCACCCCATCGCCGACAGATTGTTAGCCGCAATCAAACGTGCGGGCCCTTCCGGACTCACCGCTACTGAACAGAGCCGGGCTCTCAGCGGGCATGCCAACAAAGGGGAGATTCTGGCCGCTCGGCAGGAGTTCGAACGGCGCGGCCTTGTGATCACTCGTATTGAGCGGACGATGGGAGCACCGGTGACAATCTCAATTGCGGTGGTAGCCTGCGAAACAAGCGAAGTAAGCGAAACAAGATCAAAGTATTTGAAGATCCGCCTCTCACTGATGATGAGATCAACGGCAACATGGAATCCGAGGATGACACGGATGACGGATGCCCCTACAACGACAACCTCGCAGGCTCTCTCGGCACACCAGGAGGCGACCACACGTAAACCGGGTGGTTGAGCTCGGGCATGCGTCGAAGGTTGAAGTTCTCACGGCCGGAGATATGAGAAACGCTTAGATTGTCAGCCGGGCGATTTGCCGCCGATCCGATCGAAGAAACGCCTGGTCAGGTACTCGAAGACCGATGTAAAGCCGCAGCTTGGCGCGTTTGTGCTTGCGATAGTACGCAATTTTCAAACGCGACCCTCTCGGCAGAGCCCCGGTCGATCACTCCACAGTCATGTCGTCGTCGATCGTTGGCAAAGAAGCAGGTCAGCCGCCATCTGGTGACCGGTACGGATGGATTCGGGATGGGATTCTCGGGGGTTTGATCGCCATTCAGGCTGCGAATCAGCACTCTCAGAGCGTTTGTGCCGTGGAGTACCGGACAGCCGGCCGAATACACTTCGACCCGGTCGAACACCAGGACCCGGCAGATAGCGACTACGACCGGTGTCGATCCGTTCGATTGCGTGGAAGGTGGACCTCCTTCGGCTTGCTGCGCTTGCTGAATCTCAGCTGGCGTGAGTCCTTCCGTCGAACAAGGCTCCCAGGCAGGAGTCTGCGGCGGCAGCAGAAGAGGTCCCGCCAGTGAATTCCCTGCCCGATCGCGGCAGCGTCGGCCTGAGCGTCGGTATCTAGACACTGCTCGTAGGCTTGTACAGCTTGCTGAGTGGCCGTAGCCTGTGCCGCCTCATTTTGTTGTTGCGCCCATGCGATCGCATGCCTGGCGAGCCTCAGTGGGCATCCGTCAGTGGGTGTGTTCTGTTCGCAAACCGGATCGATCGTCGTCGTGGTCGTCGTTGTGGTGGGAGGCGGGCCATCCGGTGCGGAACGCCGAGATACCAGTTTTGAGAAATGAACTCCTGATTGATTGCCGTGCAGATTGGCTTCAACGACGGCGGAAGGACACACGAGAGCATGACGGCCGTTGCTTGCCCGGTGGAACCCTCCGTATTGCCGAATCGGAGTGTCCCGATTGCCGGCGTTGGTACCATCCGCCCTCGCCGGTGCCTTGCACTCCTGGCGGATCCACGAAGGCAACGGTTCCGTACCCGGCTGCCACTGAGCCAGATGAGAATTTGTCAGTCTCGGCTGGCGGCAGCGTCGGGCAAACCTTTGGCCAATCGCGTATCCGAGCTGCTGATTCGCATCGGAAGACGCTGCACACGAGATTGGCTATGCACCCTTGGCACGCAGAGGGCGAATAGGCGTAGACGAACTCCTTATCAGTCGTCGGGCTACCAGGGACGATGGCCACGTTTGGCCCCCCTGGTGGAAGAAGAGCGATGACCGTTGATCCGTCTGCACCGATCAAAGCTGAGCAACTCCAACCCTTCGGGCCGAGGACAGGCTGAACGCTCCTGGACTGGTCACTGAAGAAAGCGACCTCGCTGGCCACATCCACGGGAAGCCGCAGTCGTCAAGTGCTCGGGTATTTTGGCGGGGGCGTGGCTCCGATTCCGTAGGTGCTCGGGCATGCGATTACTGGGCAACGTTGCCACGGTCAACGAGGGCTTTCACGCCTCCGTGGACCTTCGCCGAGGATTGCGGATCCGTATGAAGACGACTCGTGACCGAGGGCAAAGCCACCAGCAAGGACGGCAAGTGCCAGTGACGACGACGCCAACACCAATCCAGATCCGCCGCACGTACTTAGGGTACTTACGCGATAGACCGGAGGGGCCGCCCATTCTGACTCTGTCCCGTTGCACTCTCCCTACCTGCAGTGTTACAATACCTTTAGGTAAAGTAACAACAAGGAGGTCTGGCGATGGCCAAGACGAAGGTGATCGGGTACACGAGAGTCAGCACTGCGGAGCAGGTCGACGGCTTCGGCCTGGACGTTCAGGAGGCTGCCATCCGGGCCTACTGCAAGGCCGAGAATCTTCGCCTGGTGGCGATGGTCAGTGACGAAGGGCAGTCCGGCTCCAACGGCCTGGACGACCGCCTGGGGCTCGCTGAGGGCCTTGCACGCATCGAGAGGGGAGAGGCATGGCACTGGTCGTCTATCGCCTCGACCGGCTCGCCAGGGACCTGCTGCTGCAAGAGACGGTGCATGCGCGCTTGAAGCTGGAGGCGCTGCCGTCCTGTCAGTGTCGGAGCCTTCGGGGATTCGACGGTGACGACGCCACCCGCGTCCTTGTCCGCCAGCTCTTGGGTGGGCATTCGCTCAATACGAGCGTGCGGTGATCCGTGGCCGGATGATGGCGGGCAAGGCGGCCAAGGTGGCCAAGGGCGGATACGGGGGAGGTCGGCCCGCCTACGGGCTCAAGGCTGAGCCGGATCGCTGGTGGTTAATGAAGACGAGGCGGAGGTCGTGGAAACCGTGACGCGGCTTGCGCGGATGGGTGAGTCCTACCGTGCGATTGCTTCGCGCCTGTCTGAGGCCGGGATCTCCACTCGGACCGGGGGGACCGTGGAATCCGAATCAGGTGCGGCGGATTGCTCGACGGGTGGGCGTCTAGGATGCCCTGATGGCCGATTGGGAAGACGCCGAGCGCACCTTTTCCATTGCTGTATCGACTCCTTCACTCGCTGGCATTGCTCCGACTGTGGCGGCGTCGTACACAAAGCGTCAACGCGCCCGCGTTCTCGAGAATGTTGACGGACACAGCAGGAGCGGCCGGAATGTCGGTGGCGGAGTTCGAGGAGATCCTCGCAAGCGAGCCCGACGGTATCCGAATGCAAATCCTGGAGGAGCTTCTTCTCAGCAGGACGAACGGCAGATCAGAAAAAGATTCGACGCTTGGCCCGAACGGCCGCAAACGTGATGGGCGGTGACGATGCCGTCATTCAGAGGGTTTCTGTTTTACTTCCGACGATTGTCGATATGGAGTCAGTGCATGTCGCACTACTGGTTGTCCTTCGCCAGCGGGCTGAAGCCAGAGTCGGAGGCTCGCCGAAAGCACTGTCAACGATTTGTGAGGACGAACTGACACTGCGAGCGGTTGTTACGCAATTGGTCAGCAAGGGTCTGGTCGAGGACCTCAACACAAAGGGCGCTTTTCCGGTGAAGGAACAGAATCCAGTTGCTCTCGCCGTTCGGAGAAGTCGTGCTCGATTATCTGCTGGAAATCGACACCGTCGACTCCGCTGAGGGACCTGATCTCGAGGATCGGCGATCGATAGCGCACTACTTTGAGACGGCGCCGTCCGAATCCGGCGTTGGGCCCTTGATCGTGAAGTACGACCACGCTGTGACTAGAGGTCGGGTATGCCGAATCTGCAACTAGAAGTCTTATACGAAATTCGAAGGGTTACGAGTGGACGCTAGACGCTCTCGGCTCCACCGTGGTCGCGAGCCAACAAAGAAGGAGTCGTGCGTCCGGATCGTCCTACCGGACGCGATCGACAGCTTCACGATTCCGAAATTCAGCGGCAAGATCACAGTCTCGAATCATGACCTGGATCCACGTGACGACGATGGAAGAGAAGCTGTGGGCTCTACTCCGGTGCCGGCGACCAATACGAGATCCGCATCGTTCACGCCGTTACGAACACAGACGGCGATTCATCCCAGCCGATTCGAGATCAGTTTCCTTGAGGCGACTCAATCGGCCGTCACGAACTTTACGGAGTGGATCTGGGTCCGCAAAGGACAGGTGTGGAATGCTCCTAGCGGAGAGTACCCAAGGCAGATTTCGCCGGTGTCTTTCTTCGATGTGGACGATGGGACCGGCGGGAAAGAAGTCGGCGCTAAGCCACTATCTATCCGACGTCATTCCGTCGTCGACCGAAGTCAGCGCCCAGAAGACTTGGATGAGATCAGTCGACTCTGCGTTGAAGACGGCGGACCGAGCCTGGCAGAACTTCTGCTTGCCGAAGCCGGTCACTACCTTTGGAAACCCGAACGCCTCGCCCCCCGACCGAGCCGTACTCTTGGCTGCAATCGCTTGTGAGTTGGCCGTTAAGACATCTCTCCGTCCATTTAGCAGGATCCGGAACGACCTGCAGTGGGTCGAACCTGATTGTCAACAATCCCAGATGAAATATCTGTAGCGGCCGCGAATCTCTGAAACAAAACGATGCGCGCGGGCGACAGGCTCACTCTCTGAGTGTGGAGGATGTAGAGCTGTACAAGAAGCTCGAGAAACTCATCAGTAAACGCAATGGCATTGTTCACCGCGACCAACATACGACTGCTGATGAAGCGAAGGACCTTGTGGGAGCGGCGGTGGAAGCATTCGATTGGCTACGCACCATCGACCGCCGCAGCGAAAGCTGAGGAGAAGAATCCCTCTACGCAGTCGTCACAATGCGCTTCGCATCGATCGAAGCAGGCTCTGACTTCGAAAAGTCGCGCTTCCGAAAAGTAGGCAGGCTCGAACTTTTGCGGGAAAGGTCCTATGTTGAATCAACGATGTGGCTCGCTGATCAACCGTGGTCAACCCTGCTGGGTGTCGTCGTGGGTGCCGGAGCGTCGTTGTCGGCAACCGTATGGATCGCCCCTAGGACCGCGCGAGCGCAAAGGCGCGAACAGCGTCGTGAGGAGGCACTACTGAATCTGCAAGGGGCGGCGCAGTTGGAACTTGCGAAATATCCAGCCCAGATCCGAGATATTTGTCGTCGGGTTGAGCGATTGAGCGAGGATCCGCTGTGGGCAGGGAGACATCGAAACCCCCAGACAGTGTGCGCGACACATACGGTTCGCTCGGTCAAGTCTCAGACGAGATCGTCCTACAGATTGAGCATCTAAAGAGAATCGAATCGGACTTCGTGTCTGATCTTCAGCCGGTTCCTCTCTGGATAGAGATAGTAGATGATCTCGAATTAAAGAAGGCCTAGCTCAGAGTACGTTTCACGTTGATACAACTTCGTGCATGCCGGGTCGGCGACGAGTCGGTGAAACAGGTGGTGGCCGTGAAAGATCTGCTCAACCTGATTCCGATGTTTGACGAGGCGATAGATGCCTTGACGGAGACCCCACTGCGCCTCTTAGGCCACAAGAAGTACGACCTGAAGGTGATGCTTCCGCCATTGGACTCGGAGTAGCCGAGCAGAACCAGGGTGAACGTCGTATCAGGGCCAATCACCAATCGTCGCACGCGCCGATGCCCCTACACATCTCAAAGGTGAGCGTGCGGGAGGGCATCTGAGGCACGGGTGATTTGTGAAAGCGACCCGTGCCCCCTGTATCGACGGGTTCGGGCTGCGGCTGCATCGGGCCGAAGGTCCCAACGCGAGACCTGGGGCTCACAGGCCTGGCGCGGCGACCGTAACGTCCGATCCTTGGAATCTGCTGAGGGCTACGTCTGTCGTCTAAAGCACGGGTTGGACCACATCGTCAGCACCGCTGGTGAAGGTATCACTGGTACTGAGGTGGTCTATGACCCGTCGTCATTCCCATCATTGTTGTCAGTTGATTTGACTGGGGGAAGAAGAGCCGGAGTGTGGCTGCTGGTCCCGTAATAGAAGCCTGTGGCAGCGCCCAAGAGACTGACTTCAGCCGCCACCAGGGGAGCAACGACATCTTTCAAGTTTGCAATGGTTGTCCAATGACCGGCTACCGCTCCGAACGTCAGCCCGATAGTGGCGGTAAAGATGAAGAGAAGCCAGTAGGCAAATTTACCGCGCGAACGTGGTCGACCGGAATGGTTCTTGGTCCCCTACGGGGTCGTTGCCACCAATGAACTGCCGGGGTAGCCGGATTCACAGTCCGGAGAATGATCGGACCTGTGGGACCTGTGGGACCCGTGGGACCGGGTGTCCCAGTCGAGGCGATGGGACCGGGTGTACCCGTTGATCCTGTGGGTCCCGCCCCCGTCGGCGGGATGGTCGTCATTCAGTCGACGAGTTCGCGAAGGCCCCTGCGGGACTGAATCAGGATTCGATGGCCCTTGTTCCGTTCGCGAGCGATGAAGGCGCCTTCTCCAATGGCCTTGATGAGGAAGGTTTCGGGAGACAACCCTGCCGCACGCGAGCGCCAGCGAGCAAGGTGGCATAGTCCGCCTTGTTCATTTGCGCGACAACTGAGACCTCTCCGCCGTCCGTGGTTTCATCATTCACAGCTCCGCTGGCAGCGGTTGCATCGGTGGCGATTGCCATGCTCACAAGCCTCCTCCCGGTTCAGTCACAGTTGCAGCGCCCTACGCCATGCTTGCTGGGGAACTTCAGCATCAATGACTCTACAGAGTGTAACGGCGCAACGAGGGAGTTCGGCAAGGCAGATTCCCCAGCTAGACGCACTTTTCGTTGGGTGCTGGGCCATTCAGGGCACTTTATGCCCTCTTGGTTCGAGTGTGGCTGTAGAGGATCCCAGCGGAGCAGTCCAGCGGACTCAGCCTGTGCCCATCAAATGTGCAGGTCAGTCAGTGTTTCGCCTGGCTGGGGCCGTCCTCTGAGACCCTTTCACGGGGGGGGGGACGACCGTCCGTCGTAAGCCTTGAGGAGCCGAGACGCAGCCTTGAAACGGCTGAGGCCCATCGCTAGCAAGGGCGGGGGGCTGCTCCGATGGGGAACTGAAGCTGACACGAGCGTGACACACAACCTCGGCAAACACGGGTGAATCGTGGTCAACCGTGGCCATGAGAAACCGCAGGTCATTCGGGAATAATGGCCGTCAACCCTGGTCAGAGGTTTGCCTCCTAGTGCCTTCACACGGCTGAGGTCGGAGGTTCGAGTCCTCTAGCGCCCACCATCGTCTCTTTTTTCAAACCCCAGCCCGCAGTTGACTCCGAGTAGGCCCCGACGCCTGCCAATTCGAGATCCGGGCCAGAGCCTTCCTTCCGCTTCGACCTCGGGTATGCCTCCCAGACGACCAGCAGGCACAGAGAATCGCGTTTGAGCACCCACGGTGACTGTCCGGATCAAATGCGAGTTATTGGCGCGAAATCAGTAATGAAATGCTCGTCACATCGTTCTCTACGGTGTCGCCTCTCATGGGGGCTGACTTCGAGGGGGGCATGGTGAACGATACGAACTTGGGTGATAGCCACGCATCGCACGAACATGGACGGTGCCAACGTTGTGGCTGGATGCTCCCGATAGCCAAGATGCACCCGGCTCGGCGATCCGGGAGGCATACCTATCGGTGGCTCTGCCAGGAATGCGAAACCACACTGGAGGACGCCGCGGCAAGTGCCGATACGTCCCCCATCCACCGGCGGCGGGGTTGCCCGGCCCGAAGGCCTTCATTGCCAGGATTTGGCACAGGGAATCAGTCTGCGCGCACTAGAACACGGCGGGATGCGATACCTGGCTGAACGCGCCGGTCAGGGAGGCAGGATCAGAAATTCACTTCATCCACACTGGCGATGGTACCGGCGAGCCCGAGCGTCGGGTCGGGTGTGTAGACGGCGATGCTCGGAGTTGACTGCGTCGGCTCCGTCTTGTTTTCCAGCCCAGAGCCTCCAGGATTCCCGGGGCGATTCATTCGTCGATTCCTGAAGTAGTTTGTCGCCACCACGATCCGAGCGATTCGAAGAGCGCAAGAGCGTCAGGTCGTTCCCACCTCCGAGAGTCAAAGCGGCACCGTTCGCAAATCTCCGCCTCGGACCCGTCGAAGTTCACAGAGGCAGCTTACAATTGCCCAGATGGCTCGCCCATTGACAACGGTTATTCCGCCCCTGATCGCCGGCTCGGGGTCGTACCCGACGAGTGTTCAGTACTGGATGTCGAGGGCGTAGCGCAGTGCTCGATCGAGTTCTGCGCGCTTTTCGAGATCCAAGTGTCCGACCGGGTCCTCGGTCAGCATCGTTTTCGCAAGGGTCACGATGTTGTCGCACGTGATCACACTCACGTCGGGGAGTCCTTCGTCAGCTCCCACGCCGACTTCTGACCGAATCCCACGAATCGTGCGAGTGATCGGTGCACAGGTGACTGCGGAGAGGACTTCGATGGCGGCGTCGCGAGTGAGAACGCACACGGGCCGCCGACCTGCCGGTGCCCCGAGGTCCGCCCACAGAATGTCGCCTCGGACTACCACTCCGGCATGGTCGCGGTAGCTAGACGTGTCGCCATCTGGACGATGTCTGGATCCTGCGGGGTGCGGCGGTACGCGTCCTGCAGCTCATCGTCAGCACGACGCAGGTCTGCGGCCTCGAGGACGGCAATGGCTCCATTGCGGAGAAGCTCTGATCGGCTGGTTCCTCGTTCGGACGCCAGGTGATCCAGACGCGACACGAGGTCGTCATCCAACTGCACGAGCACTTCACGCCGAGCCATGGACCATATGGTACACCATATGGTCAGACGGGAGTACCCGATTTCTCTGTGCGATGTCATGACGTGTACGGAGTCAAAAATCCGCTCGGCGGGCGCGATCCGTGCGCGTAGCAACGGCAAAAGGTGGTGAAACGTGGTCGGTGATGGTTAGTGGAAAAATGCCCTGAGCTGGGAAACTAGCAATAGTCCCTGGTCCCCGAATTGCCCCCGAAGGGATTCCCACGGCTGAGGTTGGAGGTTCGAGTCCTCTAACGCCCACTCGAGAAGTCCAGGTCAGAGCGTTGCGACCGTCGGGCGTGCCGATCACTATTTTCCCCGCGCCCCGTGCGCGATGGAGGAGCTGAAGCGGCGGTGTCGAGTTGTCGGCATCTTCCCGAACGAAGCCTCCGTCATCCGCCTCGGCGGTGCCGTCCTCGGGGACATCCACGACGAGTGGGTGGCGGCCGAATGGAGGTTCTTCTCCGAATCCTCTATGGCCAAGCTCTACGCCGTCGGGGATAATGACGATGCGTCCGTCAAAGAGCTCACGCCCTCTAACTGACCGTCGCCGAGGATTGGATGCTCAATCCCCACCACTCGGCGGGACGCCGCCCACGGTCAAGTAACTAGTCGGACGAGTCGATGATTCGCGAATGAACTGGTGGGGCTTGTTAGCGATAGTCGCCTTTTCCGTCGCAATCGCCGTTTGGTTCATCCATGTCCATCGCATGGAGACTCGATTGGAGTGTGCACGAACCACCTGGGAGGAGGCCCCGGTCATCACTCGAATGCATGTGCCTGTCCGCTACAAGATGCCGCTCTCTGGCGTCTTCAAGCCGATCCGGGCCAGAACGGAACTCGTGATTCGCCAGGGCGTGGTCCAAGTCATCCCCGATCCGATGCGCCGAGGACGCCTGTATAGGAGTGAGTTCCTCGTCGAAACGCAAGGGGCAACCATGCGGCGTGGCCTCGCCTCAATTATCTTGTGGAGAGTCAACTGCACGATCCTCAGCGGTACACAGCTTGGAGGGCGCATTGATCTCGCAATTGTCGGCGGTGATTCGCTCGCCGAGATTGAATCAGCCCTCTTGCGGTCCGGAGTCCTCCAAAGCAACGGGCATCCCGACTGAGCGCCCCTGATCGCCGGCTCGGAGGGATACCTCGTGGGACCACCCAGGAAGCCATTTGTTCGGGAGTGCCTTGGCTTAGCGCTCGTAGTGGTAGCGAGCCTGCAAGATGACGAGGTCGTCCCCATCGACGAGATAGACCAACCGATGCTCGTCGTCGATGCGTCGTGACCAGCATCCTGCGAGCACGTGACGGAGTGCTTCGGGCTTGCCAATGCCGGAGAACGGTTCTCGCAGCGTGTCGGCGAGTAGTCGGTTCAGCCGCTTCAAGATCTGTCGGTCAGTCGACTGCCAGTACCGGTAGTCCTCCCAGCCATGTGGCGTGAAGACGATCCTCACTGGTCGAGTTCGTGGACACTTTTCTCGCCCGCATGAGCCTGAGCCAGGCTTTCGAGCAGTCGGGTCGCATTTGCCGGTGCCCGCAGCAGCCATGCAGTCTCCGTGAGCGCTTCATAGTCAGCACGGGAGATGAGCACGGCATCCCCTCGCTTGGAAGTGATCTCGATCGGCTGGCGATCGTCGTTCACCTGCTCGATCAGGGGGAACAGGTTCTTTCGAGCTTCACTGGCGGTGATCGCCATTGTGGCCTCCTCTCGACTGGTACCACTTATCGTACCATTAGGCCGAGACGAGATCGAGGTCAGGTTCATTCCTGAACATCCCTAATTCCGCCTCGAGGTCATGGCCTGAGCGTGTCCAATGATGACGTTGACGATGCCCAAGATTGGGTACTCGTGCGCGATCCGTGCGCGTAGCAACGGTAAAAGGTGGTGAAAAGTGGCTAGTGACGGTCGTTGGAAAGAACTGGGAAAATAGCAATTGTCCCTGGTCGTCGAATTGCCCCCGAAGGGCTTCACACGGCTGAGGTCGGAGGTTCCAGTCCTCTAGCGCCCACTCGAAAAATCCTGGTCAGGAGCCATATCCGGCCTTCGGGCCAATGGCTTCTGGAGAATGCGCACAAGGCGTAGCGTGCGGAGCATGGCGACGAAGACCAGCGGTAGGCGACCGGGGACCATGCGTGAACGGACACTGGGAGCGGCGGGTACCTTACCTTCTCGCCTTGCTCATAAAGGTGGACTTCCCGCCTTCATGCGACATCGCCAGCGCGATGTAAGTCGAACCCAGGTCGCTCAGTCGCTGTGACAATGAATGGAGCCGTGCGCGCTCTACTTTCGGTTGACCTATTGGGGACGTTCCAGTGAATCGAAATTGTGCGGTTGAAACAACCTTCGACCAGGTGCCCCTCTGAATCGACGAGTTGTCCTTTCGGCCAGGACCGCCGTGGTTATCCATGGGAACGCGGGCTCTCCGCGACGAACCACTGCTCATCGAAGATGATCTGCGCTCGCTTTATCTGGCCGAAAAGGAATGGCTCTTCGCCAACGCACGCGAGGTTGTATCCGTGGACTTGCCCGAAGCTGCCGAAGCGGCTGCGGAAGCGGCCGAACTGGTTTCGTCACGGCTGAGCGGCCCGATCCCAATCGGCAACCTCCGCCCACTCGGGGCCGCCGCCCTGCAGGTTCAAGAGGATCTGATCGTAATGATTCGATCAGAAACCGCATGGCGGCTCGGTGCCGGTGTCGTCTGCTTTCCATCGCATTGGGTACCAGCTGAGAAGCTCGGACTACCTATCACCGATGTGCATGAGCCCGTCCCTCATTACAACGAGGAGTTGGCTCGGCGCGTCGATCGTTTTCTTGACCACCTTGCACCGGGAAAGAACGCGTGGCGTCGAAACTGGATGGTTCACGCGAGCCCGCAACTGCACGCTCCACGCCCACCAACTCTTGATGGCCCCGTTCAACTCCGAGATCTTTGGTTGCGAAGCGAAAGGCAGGTTCTGTGGGCGCTCCCAGCCACCGGCGGAATTCTTTTCACGATCCGTACTCAGCAGTTTCCTTTGAGGGCCTTGGTTGTGCGGCCTGACGTGGCTTCGTCGATGGCCTCGAGTCTGAGATCGGCCCCAGACTCGCTGCGCGCCTATCGCAGACAGGGTGCCTTCAGTCTGGATGACGTCATCGATATGCTCGACGCATGGGCTGAATAAACTTGCTTCGTATCGGCGCGAATCTGATTTTGAACCTGCTTCGTTTGCGAGGGCATCGTGGGCGTCGATCAGCTTCTGCTCGGACCAGGGAAACATGTGGACGTACCGGTCGAGTGCGAAGTTCACCGACAAGCGACAGAGAGGATCAGGTATTGGTGGGCATCGCCGCATCATTGGTCCCATTGCGATTAACCGGTTGATCTGTCTGACCTCACTTCGATCAGTCCCGTACTCGAAATATTGCCCGCCCGAATGGTACATCGAGGGCATGTTTTCGCTCGAACTCGGGCCGCGCCGTAAAGGAAACTTGCCGAGCTCTGCGTGCTGGCCGGTCAAGTGATCGGTTGATGGGATGGTGATGCCGACGCTGCGAGATCACACTCGTGGCCGTACCTGCTGCGGGCACCTATGCCACAGGTCCGACTTGGATGAATCGGGCAAGTTAGATGCGGCATGATCAGTTAACGATGAACCAACCCACCTCTGCGGTGACACCAGTCGGCACCGCCTTGGAGAGGACGATCCTGATGGACCCTGCTGCGAGGTCAGGGGTGGCTGCCTCGACGGAGACGCCTTTGACGACCTTCTGCAGCGTAGCCAGTACCAGGCTCGATGAGGTGAGTGATACCCCGGTAACCGTGGCTGTCGTCGCTCCCACCGCGACGGTCACCACCCCACTGTTGGAGAATATCGCCGTACCGTCGACCTCCAGGGCGGCTTCCCCTCCCTGTGCGTACACGCCGATCCCGGAATCAGAGGTTGCCTGAATTGCGTAACCACCAGAGGCGGTGGTGTCCTCTGCCGAGACGGCGATGGCTCCGTTGCCGGAGATGTTTCCGATGACACCGATGCCGTTCACGCCGGTTGCGATCCCCTCTACGCCGACACCATAGACGACGTCAATGGCCTGGCCAAGCACCCCAGTACCTTCAGTTCCAGGTCCCGGGGTGATACTGCCGCTGACCCCGACGCCACCACCACCCGACTGACCCGACACTCCGGTCCCTCCGATACCTAATACTCCGGGTCCATCCTCTGACGAACCAGATACTCCGGCGCCGGTTCCTTGCGACGTGCCGTGCACCCCGATGCCGCCAAGCGAAGTACCTTCCACCCCGATCCCGTACACGGCACCGTTGCTGATGTCGTTGCCGAGCACGGCCGAATGGCTGGCGCTTGTGGTTTGGCCTTCGACCCCGGTGCCGTTAGTCGACTCTCCGTAGACCCCGGAGCCGTTAGTCGACTCTCCGTAGACCCCGGAGCCGTTAGTCGACTCTCCGTAGACCCCGGTGCCGTTAGTCGACTCTCCGTAGACCCCGGTGCCGCCGTCGGAGGTTCCGGTCACCCCATAGCCGTAGGGAGACTTGGTGGTGAGGTCCTGGCCCTCGACACCGCTCTGGCCGGTCTGTCCGGTTCCTCCCGCCAAGCCGACGCCGGCGCTAGTCAAGACCTGAGTCGACGAGCTTGCCGAGTTGGCATTCGCGCCTGCGGCACCGAGTATGAGTGCGCCGCCTTGGGTTCCACCGCTAGATACCGCAGCGGCCGGTGCTGCGTCGAAGAGTGACGATCCCGCTGCGAGCCCCAGTCCACCGGCCGCGACCCCACCCAACGCCATGAGCGCCCCACGCCGTGAAACCCTCTGATCCCATTCCGAGGATTTGGCTGTCGAGTCCGGCGAGTTGGTGACAACCTGGGCTGCCGCGCTGCTCTCCATCCGGGCCACCCGCTGATTAAGACCAGCATTCTCGGCCCTTAGCTCACGCATCTCCAGTGCGAGCGCTGCAACGGTCTGCTCCACTGTGCCGTTTTGCATTCCTTACCTCCGGTTATGGGGAGCATTGCCGCCAGTGGTCGCCCCTTAATCGTCACACCAACCAGTCTAGAACCGCGGTGATTGGGGTGCTCGATCCGATGCGCCGGGTTCTCACTAAGCGGGTGGATGGGATTCTCGACACTTAGGCGGTGGATCGACTCGTCCCCCGGTTGGGGAATCGATAATCTGGCAAGCCTCAGCAACACGAAGTGGCGAATGCCCAGTTAGCTACCAAGGGGGAGGATGGTCGTCGTGCAAAGGAAGCGTGGTCGTCCAGGTCGTCGGCTGATGCTCGTTGGGGCCACGGGCTTGCTCTTCCTGGCCACCACTCAGGTTGGGGTGGACCCAGTAAGCGCATCGACCCCGGGACTTTCCATCACCTCGGTATCCCCCGAGACAGCCGCTGCCGGGCATACGGTCGTCATCACTGGCGCTGGACTGACCAAAGTGACCGCGGTCACCATCCACGGCAGCCCAGCTCCATTCAAGATCCGGAGTGCCAGCACGATCGACGCCACCGTGTCACCGAGGGCCACGAGCGGCTCTGTCTCGGTGACCGCCGGGTCCCAGAGCACCTCCAGCCCCCAGATCCTCACCGTCACCCCGACGCTGACGTCATTCGCCCCGACCAGTGGTGGGGTAGGGACAGCGGTCACGGTGACGGGCACCGGATTCGCTACCCCATGCACGATCACCTTCAATGTCACTAGTGCCACATGCTCAGTCAAGTCAGCCACGAAGATCACCACCACGGTGCCGGCCGGGGCGACCAGTGGTCCCATCGCCGTCATCGATGGCGGGACGACGATGACCCCGGCCACCGCCTTCACGGTCACCTTGGGACTCATGCTCAGCACCACCACCGGTACGCCGTCGTCAAACGTCACCGTCTACGGCTCGGGGTATGCCCCGAATCAGTTTGTCGACCTGTACTTCGGGACTACCGATGAGGCATTGGTCGGCGCCGATGGCAACGGGAACTTCGCCTACAGCAACCTCCCCATTCCCGCATCAGCCCAGCCGGGAACCAACTTCATCAGTGCCATCGAGCGCAGCCCGAATCCTCCCGTGGGCAAGCAGGTCACCTTCGACGTGAACACCAACTGGACTGAGTGGGGATTCGGACCTGCTCATCGGGGTACCAACCCCTTCGAGGACACTCTCAACCCGGCCAACGTGGGCGGACTGGGTCAGCAATGGAGCTACCAGACCGACAACGGCGTGTACTCCTCGCCTGCGGTGGTGAACGGGGTGGTCTACGTGGGATCCGGTGACGACGTCTATGCCATCAACGCCACCACCGGCACCAAGGTGTGGAGCTTTGCCACCGGCAACTACGTGCCGTCCTCACCTGCGGTGGTGAACGGGGTGGTCTACGTGGGTTCTGACGACGACAACGTCTACGCCCTCAGTGCCACGACGGGGACCAAGTTGTGGAGCTACACGACCGGAGGCGGCGTGAACGCATCCTCTCCCGCAGTGGTGAACGGCGTGGTCTACGTGGGCTCTGAGGACGGCAAGATCTACGCCCTCCAGGCCACCACAGGTGTCAAGTTGTGGAGCTACACGACTGGCGCCGACGTGGAATCCTCTCCTGCCGTGGTGAACGGCGTGGTCTACGTGGGGTCTGACGATGACAACGTCTACGCGCTCAACGCCGCTACCGGTGGCGAGATTTGGAATTTCACCACGGGCTCCGCCGTTACCTCCTCGCCCTCAGTGGTCAATGGTGTGGTCTACGTGGGGTCTGACGACGGCAATGTCTACGCGCTGTACGCCGCTACCACCGGCACCTACAGAGGCGAGCTGTGGAGCTATACGACGGGAGGCCCTGTCGAATCGTCGCCCTCAGTGGCAAATGGAGTGGTGTACGTCGGAGCTGATGACGGTAACGTCTATGCCCTCAACGCCGCCACCGGCGCCAAGGTGTGGAACACCCAATTCGATGCGACCTACATGGAATCGTCGCCCACAGTGGCAAATGGTGTGGTCTACATCGGGTCTGAGGATGGCAAGGTCTACGCCCTCAATGCCACCACCGGTACAAATTTGTGGAACTACGCAACCGGCGACATCGTGGTCGATGTGCCCGCCGTGGCCAACGGGGTGCTCTACGTAGGTTCGTACGACGGCAATCTTTATGCGTGGAGCCTGGCCGGTGGGCTGAACAGCGATGTGATGCATCCCGTCAACATGAAGTTGCTGCGACCGAACCTGACGCTGCCGGTGACCAAGTAATCAGCGGAACTAATCGACAGAACGGATCAGTTGACGCTGAACTGGCCTTGTGGGTCGTCGAGCAGCGCCGTCTGCGGTGGGGAATCAAGGCGATCGGCGTTGGCGCTCAGCGCCCTCGAGCCGGTCCGGACTGCCCACTCCCGGGCGATTGGCGGAACGTTGTGGAGGTTTCTACGTCGTTCGGCCGGCCGCCCGGTTTTGCGAGGAACCTCTGTCCAGAGCCTATTTCTAAGGTGCCAGCAGGGTTTGAAAGCCGTCCCCGAAGGTCGACTCAAGTATCCACGATGTCCGGCTCATCGAAATCTGGCGGGGAGCCCGATGTCCTGGGACATGGTGTCCACTAAGTCATGGACCGGGACAGCTTCTTGCATCGGCAGGTCTGAACATCCAGATGGCTGCCCTTCAGGCCACAACCCTTCCGGCGACGTACACCCCCAGTAGAGCGGCGGCCATCAGCAGGACCCAGTAGTCGGTCAGCCGGCGGAGCACCCGGGGGGCGCCTCGTACCTCCATGAACTCGCGCATGATGATCCGGACCTTGATCAGCGCGAAGCAGATGGCGACCACGGTCACCACTGTGCTGGCGGTCGGAAATCCCTGGTGGGTGGCCGAATGATCGATCCATAGGTAGACCAGCGAAATGGCCACGAGGATCAACCACGCCACAAAGAGTCGCTTGTTGAATCCGGTTTCGATCATTACCTCACCACGTAGAGCAGGGCGAAGATCATCACCCAGAAGAAGTCGACACTGTGCCAATAGGTCGCGCAAGTCTCGATCGTCTGTTGAGAGCGTCGCTTCTGATCTGAGAGCTGATACCAGAGCACGCCGAGAACGACGAATCCAATCAACAGGTGGATGCAGTGGATTGCCGTCAGGAAGAAGAAGTACTGGAAGAACTCGCTGCTGGTGAATGTGTGCCCCGCATGGATCAGCCGGACCCACTCGACGACCTTGAGAATGAGGAAGAGAACACCGAATCCCGCGGTCAGGAGGGCATCGCGCTTCGAGGCGTCGTACCGACCGGCCCACGCGTGCTGGACGCTGCGGGCCATTGCCCACGAGCTGGTAAGTAGGACGATCGTCTCGAGTACGCCCAGCCACAGAAGCAGGTGGGACTGTCCGACCAGGAACACCTGTTCGTGCTGTGTCCGGTTGAAGAGGTAGACGCAGAAATACGAGGTAAATACGGCGGATTCGAACAGCACAAAGACCCAGATGTCGCGCCCTCCGGGAATGTGCCCCGACGGACTTTCCTCCGATATCGCCGAGATGTCGCGTTCTGTCGTCGTCATGGCGACATGAACTCCGCCAACAGGCGACCTCGCCCTTCCGGCCGCGGCAGGTCAGGAAGCGGCCCCGTCCCGAAGTCCTCGCGGAGGATCATGTTGCGCAACAGGTAGATGAAAGCCCCGGTGTAGAGGCCGAAGACCACCACGTTGATCCACCAGGCGATCACGCCGTTCCAGGCGAAGACGCCGGCATGGAAGATCCACGACGGCGCGACCACGACCTCGGTCAACGCGTTACACAGGTTGAGGTAGCCGAACCAGGCCGGCAAGACTCGGTTCTTGTCGAGCAATATCGCCACCATCCAGATCAACGATCCGATGAGGAAGACGCCCATGGTGCCGGAGAAGGACAGGAACCCGAGGTCATAGAGCCACCGGAGGATCTCTGGATTGCGCCCCGGCCGGAACGCACCCACCGTCATGGCCACGCAGATGAACAGAAACCCGGGGACCGCACTCACGGCGTAGATGATCAGGTACGAGTAGGCAAAAGCACGGCTGACCGACATCCGTCGGATGGAGTAGGTGATCAGGGCAATCGATGTGGCGGAGAGTCCACCCAGGATGAATATCAGGCCAAAGCCGATGAGCAGACCCTCATGGCGGCTGGCGAACCACCCAACGACCTGGGTCGGGGTGTACGACGGCTTCCCCGGTGGCTGGGTCCGCGTGATGATGAAGAAGACGACGGTGTACAGGGAGTAGAAGGCGATGGTGGTGTACCAGGCCAGCCACAACTCCCGCTTCGGATCGTCGAGCAGAGCTGGTCGCCTCATGCTGAGATCTGGTCCGCCAACCGATCGCGCCTGATCGTCTGTCCCAACACCACTGCCATGACGACGAGCCACACGGCGATGGCGACGTTCTTGACCCAGAACGACAGGAAGCCGTTCCACACGAAGGGCCCAGTGAGCGTCAGGCCGGCAAAGCCTGCCGGCACCAACGCGATGGCGACCAAGAGATTGAAGTGGCCGACCCACCGTGCAAACACCGGTTGCGCCTGATCATCGAGGTAGATCGCCACCGCCAGGAACAAGCAGAGGGCGACGAGGAAGGGCACACCACACGTGAACGTGATCCACGCCAGGTCGTTGTAGAGCTGGGTCAACGAGGGGGCTCGATAGGGTCGGAACGCCGCCAGCAGCCAGAAGATCGTTGCGGTGAGAAAGGCGATCGGGGCGGCACCGGCGACCCCGATCACGCAATACCGCAGAATTGGCGTCCGGTGAGCCATGCCCCGCATGCGCTCCACGATCAGCATCAGCATTGGGATCAGGGCCACGCAGAACCAGTTGAACAGGATCATGCTGTAGCGGACGCCCGAGGTGTGATCGGCATAGAACGCGGCAACTCTCTGCGCCGACCACTCCGGAGACATTGGCGGCAGGAATCCAGGGAAGAGGAAGAACGCCGCAATCCAGATGATGGCAACTCCGGGCAGCGCCCAGAAGATGATGCGTTCGCCGGTGAGTTGCTTCATTGGCGAGAGATGGTAGCCAATCGGCTATGCCGCTTGCTTGATGTACTCCGAGGTCGGGGAGGGGTTCGAACATCGGCATTCGGATTGGTTGGAGAGATACTCACAAACATGCCTTCTGACCAGGGAAAATATTATGGTTCTGACAACGCTCAGGGCACTTACTGGGCTGGCGAGCGGGGCGACGGTCAACGAGGTCTTGCTCACTTCGGACCTACGCCTTCACCGCCGGCCTTGACGTCGTCCCATTTGATGGGCGGCGGGCCGACCGACGTGCCTCCGTCAACGGGGATCAACGTTCCGGTGACCTGGGCAGCGCGATCGCTGGCGAGGAAGAGGGCGGCGTTGGCGATGTCGCGGGTGTCGCCGCTGCGGTGCAGCGGTTGGAGTCGTCGAGCCACCGCTCCGGTGTCGTACAACGAGGCGTTGATCGCAGTAGCGATGTTCCCAGGAGCGATGACGTTGACTCGCACACCGAGCTCGCCCACCTCGATGGCGGCGCACCGGCTGAAGTGGATCACCGCGGCCTTGGCGGCGCGGTATGTGCTGAAGCCGGGGCCGGGGGCGATACCGGCGATCGAGGTGACGTTGATGATCGAGCCGCCTGGGCTCATGGCGCGGGCGGCGCGCTGGGTCCCCACCATCACGCCATACAGGTCGACTGCGACAACGCGGTCGAAGTCTCTGAGGTCGTCTTGCATCAACCGGCGGGCCGAACCGGAGATCCCGGCGTTGTTGACCATCACGTGAAGCGCGCCGAAGTGCTCCTGCGCGTGGTCGATCGCTGCCTGCACGTCGTCCGCCTCGGATATGTCGGCGTGCACGAACGAGGTGGCCTCACCGAGCCCGTTGGCCACTTCGGACGCGGCCTCGTCATCGATGTCGGCGATGACGACTCGAGCACCTTCCTCGACGAACAGCTCGGAAATCGCCCGGCCGATCCCGTTGGCGCCACCGGTGACGACCGCCACCTTGTCCGTGAGCTCGTTGCTCATGTGTCCCGTTGTCCATCAAGTGAACACTCCAGCGTGACCGGCACTTCGCTAGGGGATGCTCACGGGGAGGGTCTCCCAGCAACGCACCGTGGACGTCGGCGACAGCTCAGCCCGACTCATGTCGACGGTCCACTCCGGAAAGCGCTTGAGGACCTCCTCGAGCGCAATGCGCCCCTCGAGGCGGGCCAGCGCGGCACCAAGGCAATAGTGCAAGCCGAAGCCGAAGGCAATGTGGCCGCGCACCTGACGGTTGACGTCAAACAGGGGCGCCTCGTCGCGGAGCCGCTTCCAGTGAGGGTACGGGTCGGCGTTGACCGCCACGTCGTACGGGTCGTACCGAGGCGCCACGACAGCAGGCATTTCGGCATCATGCGGCACTATGAACATAGTGTCAAGAGACTCGGGTGTCGCTCTTAGCGCCTACCTCTATTGATACGGGTGTTTCGGGGAGGCTACGTCCTATGGATTGACATTCCCGTTAGAAAGTTGCACCATTGGCGCGTGCCCGCACCCGCTGCGAACGAGGTCATCTCGACCTCCACTCGCAGGAAGCCGTTCGCTGACAGCCCGGTGATAGGACCACGTGGCCTTCGGACGCAACGGCGCGTCCTCGATGCTGCCCTCGAGGCGTTCGCCGAGGCTGGGTACGACCGCACGACGCTTGACCGCATTGCCGAGCTGGCCGGCTGCTCGCGGGTCACCATCTACCAGTATGCGTCGGGCAAGGACGAGCTGTTTCGTCGCCTCGCAACGCAGGTGGCTGCCCAGATGTGGGCGGCCTTCGAGGCCCTCGAAGATGTGACCTCCGACGCCCGTGGGCATGCCTCGTTGCTGGCCTGCATCTCACGCCTCGCCGACATCGAGGCGCGCTACGAGCCGATCATCCGAGCGTTCGAGGCAGCCGCGGAGACCGATGTCTCCCTGGCTGGCGGGGCAGCATCCATCACCCGACGCGCCGTCGGCGTCTTCGAAGCCCGGCTCGTGGAGACCGATCTCCCCCCGCGGCTGCTCGACCCGACGGTCGAGCTCCTCAACACCGGCGTGATCAGCGCTCTCAGCCGCATGTCGATCCTGCGTGCCGCCGCCCCCGGATCCTACGGCCGGGAACGGGTCGACCTCGCCCTCGCTGATGTCGTGCACCGAGCGCTGTTTGGCCCGATCTCCGGCGTGAACGTCCACCCCCACCGAGCCGGCCCGTCGCCACCGGCCCTGCGCCTCAGTCCCGAGGCACGGAGGATCTTCGACCGCGCCCGCAACCTCAAAGTTGACGCCTCCCGTCCGGGCAAACGGGCGCTCAGATCCATTCTCGCGGTGGCGAGCGGTCTGATAACCGATCGGGGCTATCGGGGAATACGGATCGACGATGTCGTTCGAGCCGCCGAGGTGTCGCGCGGATCCTTTTACACGTATTTCGACGACATCGACGACTTCGTACGAGTGATCGGTGTGCGAGCGATCCAGGATGTCTCCGAGGTGGTACGCGATCTCCCTGAGGTGCCGGCCCGATCTGCATTGCGGGGGTGGTTGCGTCGCTACGCCGAGGTGAACCTCACGAGCGGGCCACTGGTGCGGGTGTGGATCGAAGCCATCGAGGGGCCACTACGCCAGGACCGTGCTGCAGTCACCGACTGGGGACGCCGAAGGATGGCGACGATGCTCCGGTCTGCCGGGCTCGGCGACATCGAGATCGAGGCCGAGATTCTCATGGCCATCGTCGAGGTCTTCGGTTCGAAGACACGTGCGAAGGCGGAGCTCGACGCCTGTCTGATGTTGATCGAGCGTGGGTTCGTGCGTCCCGAGCACCTGGCTGGGGAACGAGCGGAAGGGTAGAGCGAAGTATGGCAAGCAAGGAGCTCACAAGGCTGGTCGAGGGCATCAGGGCTGCAGGCTCGTTCGAGGGCGACCTGATGACCATGCGGAAGATGACGAGTCGAGTGCCGGTGTACCCCAAGCCAGAGGACATCACCTGGGAGCCGATCGATGCAGCCGGCGTACCGGCGGAGTGGGTCGTTCCCGACGAATGCGTACCAGGCCGCGCCGTCGTCTACTTTCACGGCGGTGGCTATGCGACGGGCACCCTCGACTCGGCTCGCGCGCTGTTCTCCCACCTAGCCCGCGCCACGCGGGCCCGCCTGCTCGCGGTGGACTACCGCCTGGCACCCGAGCACCCGTTCCCGGCCGCCGTCGACGATGCAGTGGCGGCGTACCGCTTCGCGATCTCGGCTGGCTATACACCAGAGGCCACGGCGCTCTGCGGTGACTCCTCCGGGGGGGGATTGGCGCTCGCCACGCTCGTCGCTCTCCGCGACCTCGGCGAGCCCCTGCCGAGAACGGCGGTCTGCATCAGCCCCTGGACCGACCTGACCCTGTCCGGGACGAGTCTGCAGGCGAACCGCGACAGTGATCCAATGGTCAGCGCATCGACCCTCGGCCTCATGGCCGATGCCTATCTGGGCGACGTCGATCGGCGATCGCCGACGGCATCTCCGCTGTTCGCGGATCTGGCGGGATTACCCTCCCTGTTGTTGCAGGTCGGCTCGTCCGAGCTGCTGCTCGACGACACCACGAGGTTCGCCGAGCGTGCGGAGGCCGCCGGCGTCGACGTGACCCTCGAGATCTGGGACGACGTGGTCCACGTGTGGCACTCCTTTGCCGACTTCCTTCCGGAGGCCCGAGAAGCGATCGCCCACATCGGCCGCTACGTCGAACAACAGGTCGGGGACGCACCACGAGGAGTTCGGTGAACGATCTGCTGTCGGCGGCCAGGTCCCTCCGCTCGCTGGTCGAGGGGGAGGCTGACGCAACCGACCACGAGCTCACCGTGAGCGGCCCGGTGATCGAGGCGTTCGCCGAATCAGGCCTCAACCACCTCCAGGTCCCCAAAGAGCTCGGTGGGCTGGAGGCCGACGTCGACACCACGCTGGATGTGCTGGAGGAGGTCGCTCACCAGGACGGCTCCATCGGGTGGGTGTTCATGGCGAACGCCAACGCCACCGCGATGTGCTCGATGTTCGACCCCGATGTGGCCCGTCTCATGCTCGAAGGTCGACCTGACGTGGTCTGCGCCGGCCAGTTCGTATCGCGCGGCAAGGCCAAACGAGTCGATGGCGGCTTCCAGGTCCACGGACGGTTCCAATTCGGCAGCGGGATCGCTCGAGCGACCTGGGTGGGCGGCGGCGCGCTCGTGCGGGACGCGGATGGCAATGCGGAGGCCAATGCCAGCGGCATGCCCAAGGTGCTGGCTTTTGTCGTCCCGAGCGAATCCGTCGAGATCACGGGCAACTGGGACGTGATGGGACTGCGGGGCACGGGGAGCTTCGACTACTCCATCACCGAGCAGCTAGTCGAAGCCGGCCGCAGCTTCTGGCTGTTCGACGACGATCCGCGCTCCGGCGGCGGCGTGTACCGCCTCGGCGTGGTGGGATTCGCCGGGATCGGTCACTCGGGTTGGGCCCTCGGGGTGGCACGTCGCGCGCTGGACGAGATCCACGACATCCTCGCCTCCGGGCGGGCCCGCATCGGTGGCGGGCAGATGAGAGACGACCAGGTCATCCAGAGGACGTTCAGCCAGAACACGCTGGCGCTACGCTCAGTCCGCCTGCTGGTGCACGACACGATCGGAGGCATCGTGGAACGCCTCGATCGCGGCGACACCATGACCAAGGCGATGCAGGACGAGCTCGTGAGCGCAGTGTCCTACGAGACCGACGTCTGCATGGACGTCGTGCGCTGGGCCTATATGACGTCGGGCAGCTCTGGCCTCCGGAACCCGAGCATCCTGCAACGCTGCTTCCGAGACATGTGCGTCGGAGCGCAACACATCTACGTCGATCCCCGATGCCACGACGAAATGGGCAAGGACCTTCTAGGAAGGGAGTCAATATGACTGAGCCACGCATCGAGACTGAGCCACACATCGAACGCTTCGGCCCCGACGTCTCGATCGGGTCGCTGATCGGGGCCATCGACCGAGATGGCGTGGCCATGGTCTCGGATGCCATCCCCCCTGAGCTGCTAGCAGGACTCAACGCCGAGTTCGACGTACTCATTGCGGGTTCGGAGCCTGGCACTCCGAACCACATCCCCATGTTGATCGACTTCATGGGACACAAGACGCATCGCATCGACGGCCTCCCAGGCAAGTCGAAGGCCTTCGTGGAGCTGCTGCAACACCCGTTGGCGCTCCAGATGGCCGACCACTACCTCCTGCCGTCGTGCCTCCACTACCTCTTGAGTACAGCGCAGCTGATCGAGATCCTGGCGGACGAGTCGGTGCAGCACCTCCACCGCGACGACACGGCTTGGATCTACCCGCCCATGCCGACGGACCGAGACGCGGTGCCGACTGTCGAGGTCCCTCAGCTCGAGGTCATCGTGCTGTATGCCCTCTGCGACTTCACCGCCGAGAATGGCGCCACCCGGGTCGTCCCGGGGAGCCACCTCTGGCCGGCGCGCCGCAAGCCGCAGGAGCACGAGGTGGTGGCTGCAGAGATGAAGGCCGGGTCGGCGATCTACTACGTCGGCAAGACCCTCCACGGCGGCGGTCCGAACCAGACACAGGATCAACCGCGGCGGGCCCTGTTCCTCGGGTTCTCCCTCGGGTGGCTCCGTACCAAGGAGAACTTCTTCATCAGCACGCCGATCGAGGCCGTCCGCGAGATGCCCCCACGAGTGCAACAGCTACTCGGCTACGAGACCCACGGCGGCATTGGTGTCGTCGATGTCGGCTGCCCGAGCGCGCTCCTCAGGACCTAGAACTCCCTACGCATGACGACCACCGCGTTCACCCACACCGAGCTCACACCTCGCGTCGGTTCACTCGTCGAGACCGATCTGCCAGCGCTTCTCAGTGGCAGGCATGCGGCCGAGCTGCGCCAGCTTCTCGAGGAGCGCAGCGTGGTGGCCATTCCTCGGATCGAGATGGACGACGCCCAGCAGGTCGCCCTGGCACGCACCTTGGGAGAGGTCGAAGCTAGCGTCGTCGGCGACATCTACAAGGTCACCTTTGACAAGAAGGACAACCCGATCGGTGCCGCGACCAACCGGGCGACGTTCTTCTGGCACATCGACCGGACAGATCTCGATGTCCCGCCGTTCGGCTCGATGCTCAGCGCGAAGGTGCTCACACCGACAGGAGGGGAGACCGAGTTCGTCAACACCTACGCCGCCTACGAGGACCTGCCCGAAGAAGAGAAGGTGCGGCTAGACGACCTGAAGGTCCTCCATTGCCTCGAGACCGCATTCCTCGATGCATTTCCTAACCCCTCCGAGAAGCAGTTGGCCGCCTGGCAGCACATGCCCAAGAAGATCCATCCACTCGTCTGGCACCATCGGTCGGGGCGCAATTCGCTCGTCCTGAGCAACAGCGCCACGTCGATCGTCGGAATGGACCAGGACGAGAGCCGAGCGCTCCTCGACCGCCTGCTCGCATGGGCCACCCAGCCGCAGTTCGTCTACACGCACGAGTGGGAGGTCAACGACCTCGTCATCTGGAACAATACCGGAGCGATGCACCGGGTCCGGGAGTACGACCCAGACTACGGACGACGCCTCCATCGCACCACCCTGCTCGGCGACGAGCCCTTCGACACGCACGAGGATCACGATGCTCGACAAGCTTGAGATCCAGGAGACCATCAGCCTCTACCACGAAGGTGGAAGCACGTCCGACTGGGACCAGGTGATAGCGACCTTCCTCCCCGACGGCATCTGGGAGGTCCCCGCGCTGCGCATCTTGAGCCAGGGCCACACCGCCATCCGCGAGAGGATGATGGCGCTCATGGAGCCGGTCGAGTACCTGGTGCAGATCAACGCTCCCGCCATTACCACTGTCGACGGGAATACCGCCTTGGCCCGCTCGCTGATCCGCGAGTGCGCCAAGTTCCGCGGTCAGGCGGGAGTGATCGACGTCGTCGGGCAGTTCAATGACGAGCTGCACCGGACCCCCGCCGGGTGGAAGTTCGCGCATCGGACGTTCACGATCTTAGGGACACACATGTCGGCCGAGACCGCGACGGAGGCCGCGACATGACGGAGATCGCCGGCAAGGCTGCCCTGGTCACGGGTGGTGGGAGCGGCATCGGCCTGGGCCTCGCCAAGGAGCTGGCCCGCCAGGGTGCCTCCGTGGCGGTCGCGGACATCCTTCCCGACACCGCCCACGCGGTGGCCGGCGAGATCAACGATGCAGGAGGCACCGCCGTCGCCATCGAGTGCGACGTCTGCGATCGCTCGTCGATCGAGCAGATGAAGTCCGAGGCCAACGCCGCGCTCGGGATCATTCAGCTCGTGTTCGCGAACGCAGGGGCCACGTCGTTCGTCCCGGTGACCGAGCTCACAGACAGCGAGCTCGACTGGATGACCGAAGTCAACATGAAGGGAGTCATCTGGACCGCCCTCACCTTCCTCCCCGACATGATCGAGGTGGGAGGGGGCCACATCGTCGCCACCGCCTCGATGGCCGGGCTCATCCCTACACTGGTGCCGGTCCACAGCGCGTACGCCGCCGCCAAAATGGGCGTCATCGGCTTCATCCGCAATATGCAGCTCGAGGTTGCGGAGCAACACGTCGTCTGTACGCTCTACTGCCCGGGTGGAGTGCTCAACGGCATGCGGGACAACAACGCAAAGTACCGACCTGAGCGGTTCGGAGGGCCCAGCGACGAACGGATGCGGATCCCCCATGCGTCCTTCAAGGACAACCGGCTGAGGTTCTACACACCCGAAGAGGTCGCCCCGATCGTGCTCCAGGCGGTGCGCAACAACCGCCCTTTCGTCTTCGATCACTCGGAACAACGAGAGAGCTTCCGGGAGCTGTACTCGGGTGTCGTCGAGGCCTGCTTCGATGACATCGAGCAGTGGGAGCAGGAGAACGGGCTCTCGCCTTCTGCCCCCTAGCCGACCGCAGCATCAGCCCAGATCGAAACTGCATCTCCGCCAAGGAAGGAAAATCGCCATGCCGGATCACACTGTCACCGTCCTGCGCCCTATGGGTGTCCTGGACGTGGACCTCGGTGAGGTGCTCGAAGGGGCGAGCGTCGTCATCGAGGGGAACGTCATCACCGCGGTCACCGACGACCCCACTGCCACAACCGGGGCGGACCAAGTGATCGACCTGCCCGACCTCACCCTCGTCCCCGGTCTGATGGATATGGAAGTCGATCTCGTCCTCGGCGGTCGGGGTGCCAACCTGAACGACCCTGTCCGGATGGACCCGGTGAAGATGGGACTGCGCGCCGTGGCCAACGGTCAACGGACCCTCGCCGCAGGTTTCACGACGGTGCGGAACCTCGGATTGTTCATCAAGACTGGGGGCTACCTCGTCGATGTTGCCCTCGCGGAAGCGATCGCGGCTGGCTGGGTCGAAGGCCCGAGAGTCATCCCCGCCGGCCACGCCATCTGCCCGACCGGAGGGCACCTCGATCCCAGTGCACAGAGTGGCCTCGCACCAGGGATCATGCCGATGAGCATCGAGGAGGGCATCGCCGACGGAGTCAGCGAGGTTCGCAAAGCGGTCCGCTACCAGATCACTCACGGTGCAAAGCTCATCAAGTGCTGTGCCTCCGGCGGTGTGATGACCCCCACCGGCCCTCCCGGAGCCCAGCAGTACTCCACCGAGGAGCTGGCTGCGATTGCAGATGAGGCCCACCGGCGAGGCCTGCGAGTCGCCACCCATGCGCACGGCGACCAGGCGGTGAACGCCGCCCTCGACGCCGGCATCGACTGCGTCGAGCACGGGATGATGATCGGCGACGACACCATTGAGCGGATGGTCGACACAGGAACGTTCCTGGTCTCCACTTGTGCGCTGACGGAGAACTGGGACATCTCCGATCAGCCGAAATCACTGCAGGCCAAGGCTGCCATCGTGTTCCCAAAAGCGAAGGAGTCGCTGACCAAGGCGATCGAGGCTGGCGTGAAGGTCGCCCTCGGCACCGACGCTCCCGCCATCTTCCACGGACGCAACGCCGAGGAGTTGGAGGTCCTCGTGCGGCGGGGGATGACCCCCATCCAGGCGATCCGCTCCGCCACCACGGTCGCCGCCGACCTGATCGACATGCCCGACCTCGGGCGCATCGCCCCCGAGGCGCTCGCCGACATCATCGGCGTGACCGGTGACCCGCTGACCGACATCACGACGTTCCAGCGTGTGCCCTTTGTCATGAAGGACGGCAAGGTCGTCAAGAGCCGGCCGCCGGTGACGACATGACTCAGGCAACAGACGACGTCTGGGAAGTATTCGCCACATCGCGTGCCATCCGCAGATTCACCGATGAACCAGTCGACGAGGAGACGCTCCGACGGTGTCTGGAGGCAGCGACCTGGGCGCCGAGCGGCGGGAACGCGCAACACTGGCGCTTCATCGTCCTCGACTCACCGGAGATGCGGGCCGTGGTCCAGCAAGCTGCCGACGCGGCACTGAAGGTCATCGAGCCCGTGTACGGCATGAGCCGGCCGGCTGGGGACGACACTTCCCGCACGGCGCGCCGCAACCGTGCCATCTACGAGCTGCACGACCGCGCCGGGCAGCAGACGTCGGTGCTGTTCGTCGCGTACCGCAACGAGTTCGCTTCCGACTTCCTACAGGGTGCATCCATCTTCCCCGCGGTGCAGAACTTCTACCTCGCGGCCAGGGCTCAAGGTCTGGGTGCCTGCTTGACCAGTTGGGCGGCATACGACGGCGAGCAGCTGCTGCGTCGAGCGATCGGGATCCCCGATGAATGGGTGCTTGCTGGCCATATCGTCGTCGGGTGGCCTCGAGGACATTTCGGCCCGGTACGGCGGCGGCCGGTGAGCGACGTCGTGTTCCACAACAGCTGGGATCCCGATCATGCCGACATCGTCTACGGCGCTGGTGCCCGTCCGGAGTCGAAGAGCTGAACCACGCGCGTGTCCGATCGCTCAGGTACGTTTGTCTCCTATTCCAAACCTCTTTCGCAGGAGCAAGCGAACCAGGTCACGGTTGAGCCTCCACGATCTCAAGCAGCTTCTCCTGAGGGGTCCTGAGGCCGGTTTCCCGCAGGGGACCGACGAGGTGATCGGACAGATGCAGGGACAGTTCGAGCAGGTCATCTCCAAGACGATCGCGCACGTAGCCCATCTCGAACTCGAGCCGATTCATGACGCCGAGCACGGATCGATTGGCGGTCTTGGAGAATCTTGCCTCGGACATGGCCCAGCGCTCCGATGCGACGAATGCGGCGCTCACCCCGAGGACTTTGAGGATCGATTCGAGCGCAAAGGGGAACCGCACTGCGATCGAAGTCGCCGGAGCCAGCGGGAGAAGTACCGGGAACAGCGTCGGCTCGTTGACCAAGAATGCGACCTGTGGTCGCCAGAAGATGGCGGTGGCGAACCAGTTCCCCGGGGCCGTCGTCGGGTGCTCCACGGCGGGATGCCGGCACGTCAGGGATAGCCCTGGGGACCGGTCAGACTGTTCTTGATCCGGCAATGGCAGGAGACTGACCGCAATGGCGTCCAACGGCACCGAACAGGAGGCGTCAGGCTCCAAGCCTGACGTGACGGGAGACCTGAAGACCCTTCCCGTCGCCGAGGTCGAGAAGCGGCTCAGTTCGTCCCCGGACGGCCTCACCCAGGTCGAGGCAGAGAAACGCCGGGCGCGGTACGGCCCGAACGAGATCGTGGAGAAGCAGGTCAACCCGCTGCTGAAGTTCTTCACCTACTTCTGGGGACCCATCCCCTGGATGATCGAGGCGGCCGTGATTCTGTCCGGAGTGCTCGGGCACTGGCCCGACTTCTTCATCATCCTGGTCCTGCTCCTGGCCAACGCCGGGATCGGGTTCTGGGAAGAGCGCCAGGCGGGCAAGGCGATTGCCGCCCTGAAGGCCGAACTGGCCATCAAGGCTCGTGTCAAACGGGACGGCAAGTGGGTCACTACACCATCGCGTGAGCTGGTGCCGGGGGATGTCATCCGCCTACGACTAGGGGATGTCGTTCCCGCAGACGCACGCCTGCTGGACGGCGATCCGATCGAAGTGGATCAGTCGGCCCTGACCGGGGAGTCGCTGCCCGCCAACTGCCAGTCCGGTGATGCGGTGTTCTCTGCCTCGATCATCCGCCAGGGCGAGATCGGAGCACTGGTCTACGCGACGGGTGAGAACACGTACTTCGGCCAGACCGCGGAGCTGGTGCAGGAAGCCCAGACGGTCAGCCATTTCCAAAGGGCCGTTCTCAAGATCGGCACGTATCTGATCATCCTGGCCGTGGCCATGGTCGTGGTGATCATCGCCGTCTCCACCATCCGCGGTGACGCCTTCTTCACCACCTTGCAGTTCGCCCTCGTGCTCACCGTGGCCGCCATCCCCGTGGCCATGCCAACGGTGTTGTCGGTGACGATGGCCGTCGGTGCCCGGGTGCTTGCATCCAAGAAGGCCATCGTCAGCCGATTGGTGGCCATCGAGGAGCTGGCCGGTGTGGACGTGCTCTGCACCGACAAGACCGGGACCCTGACCCAGAACAAGCTCACGCTCGGCGATCCCTATGCTGTCGCTCCACTTACCGGAGGTCAGGTGGTCTTCGACGCCTCCCTGGCCTCACGCGCCGATGATGCCGACGCCATCGATCTGGCGGTGCTCGGTGGCCTCACGGATGATCAGTCGCTGGACAACTACCACGTGACTGAGTTCCAACCGTTCGATGCGGTTTGCAAGTGCACCGAAGCCACTGTCATCGGCGCGGACGGCACCTCGTTCAAGGTGACCAAGGGTGCCCCCCAGGTGATACTGGAGCTGTCCACAAACGCGTCGCAGGTGAAGTCAGACGTCGACGCAGCAGTCGACGGGTTCGCGGCACGAGGCTTCCGTTCATTGGGTGTGGCCCGGGCCGAGGGAGACGGACCGTGGAACTTCGTCGGGGTGTTGCCCCTCTTCGATCCACCGCGGGAGGACGCCAAATCGACTATCGCCACCGCCCTCCAGATGGGCGTGGACGTGAAGATGGTCACCGGCGATGCCCTGGCCATCGCCCGAGAGACGGCACGGACGCTCGGGATGGGCACGGACATCCTCGACGCCTCCGGGCTGGGCGACGCGAAGCGCGTTGAGACCGCTGCGACGGCTCAGTCCATCGACGATGCCGACGGGTTCGCCCAGGTCTTCCCGGAGCACAAGTTCCACATCGTGGACATTCTCCAGAGGCGAGGGCACATCGTCGGCATGACGGGCGATGGCGTGAACGACGCTCCGGCCCTGAAGAGAGCCGACTGTGGCATCGCCGTTTCGGATGCCACGGATGCGGCACGGGCGGCGGCGGACATCGTGCTGACCACCCCCGGACTCTCGGTGATCATCGACGCGATCAAGGAGAGCCGGAGAATCTTCCAGCGGATGAACAGCTACGCCATCTACCGCATCGCGGAAACCGTGCGTGTGCTGCTGTTCGTCTCGGCCGTGATCCTGATCTACAATTTCTTCCCGGTCACGGCCATCCAGATCGTGATGTTGGCTCTGCTCAACGACGGCGCCATCCTGTCCATCGCGTACGACAACGTGCGCTACCGGGAGCAGCCTGAGGCGTGGAACATGCGCCTGGTGCTCGGGATCGCCACCGTGCTCGGCATCGTCGGACCGATCGCCGCTTTCGGCCTGTTCACCGTGGGCGACCAGGTGTTCCACCTCGACCACGCCCACCTGCAGACCCTGATGTACCTGATGCTTTCGGTGGCCGGGCACCTGACTATCTTCCTCGCTCGGACCCGTGGTCCGTTCTGGTCGATCAAGCCCGCTCGGGTCCTCCTGCTGGCCGTGCTCGGCACACAGGCACTGGCGACCCTTATCGCCGTGTACGGGGTCTTCATGACGCCCCTCGGCTGGAGGTACGCAGCCCTGGTCTGGGGCTATGCGCTCGTGTGGTTCCTTCTCACTGACCGGGCGAAGCTGCTCGCCTACCGGATCCTCGATCCGGTAGGCAGCACGACGATTGCGCCCACTCGCTCGCCGAAGGGAGTCGCTCACTCGTCGACTGTGGACCCGTTCCAGCCTGGTGCCGAATAGAAGCGCCCCGTGCACCACGACCACAGAAACTGCCCCCGTGGGCGGGAGATCGAGAGCAGAGGCAACGATGTGCCGGGAGCCGATGGCCGCCCGTGTGGCCGGTGTGCAAGGGGAAGGAGTTCAACCGCGTGAAACTCGAGAAGGCATTGCTCGACGAGCTGATGGTCCGACCGGGAGAATCGGCCGGCCTCGATAGCCGGAGCAGCGAGTCGACGGCGATCGAGTGGAAAGGCTCGGACAAGCGAAGGTACAAGAAGGTCGCCGAGGAGGATCTCGCCTCGTTCGTCGACGAGCTGAGTGAGGCACAGCGACTGTTGTGGGCCAACGGCACGCACGCGCTGTTGATCGTCCTCCAGGCCATGGACGCTGCCGGAAAGGACGGGACCATCCGCCACGTGATGTCGGGTGTTAATCCGCAAGGTTGCAAAGTCGAGGCCTTCAAGGAGCCGTCGGGTGATGAGCTCGCTCACGACTTCTTGTGGCGTGCCAGCAAGCTGCTGCCCGAGCGAGGAATGATCGGGATCTTCAATCGGTCCTACTACGAGGAGGTCCTGGTGGCCCGGGTCCATCCGGAACTCCTTGCACGAGGCAAGCCGGCCTCGGTCGGCGTTCCATCGGTTCAGATCTGGCGGGATCGCTACGAGGACATCAACAGTTTCGAGCGCCACCTCCACCGAAACAGGACACGGATCGTCAAGATCTTTCTCCACATTTCACGTGACGAGCAGAAGCGGCGCTTCCTCGAGCGACTGGAGGATCCCGCCAAGAACTGGAAATTCTCGACCAGCGATCTGGCCGAGCGCAAGTACTGGTACGAGTACCGCGCTGCGTACGAGGAGGCTCTCACGGCCACGTCGACCCCTTGGGCGCCTTGGTATGTTGTGCCGGCCGACCACAAGTACGCGCTGCGGGCCCTCGTCGGCGGCATCGTGGTCGACGGAATCGACCAGCTGGACCTCGAGCCACCGCGGATCAGTACGGACGAGCGGGAAGCGATGGCCCGGGCCAAGGCCGAATTGCTCGCCGAGTGATGGTGCCCAACAGCGTCGAGACAGGTGCCGTGCAGCTGGTCTGGTCAAATCCCCGGACGTCGACCGCAGCGGCCAGCACCGAGACCGCACTCATCGAAGGCTCGATTACTGTCACCGGCTCGCACCGCTGACTGTCATCGGCAGTCGGTCTTCGACGGCAATGATTGCCATCTCGAGCTTCTCGGGCCCCAATGACGCCGGGCCTTCGGCGGTGACCTGGTCGACAACACCCCATTCCAGGTTTTGGCCGTGGGCTATGCCGACGTGATAGCGGCGGGCGATGACACGCTGAAGCTCCGGAACGATGAGCATCATCACCGTCGGCGAGTTCTACGAGATCGCCGCCGGAGGTGAGATCATCTTCACCTGACGCCGGGCGTTGAGACGGTTAGACAAGAATCCAAGCCTTTTGATTGACGCGGCAGGAGGTAGTGGCAGATCCCGGAGGTCCGGAAGCGGCCGATCGGCCCGCCTCTGAGGCCAGGGCGTCGAGCGCATCGAAGGTTCCGTGACGCTGGCGAAGGAGGCGACCCCGTGACCACGACGGCCGCGAACCTACAGAGCGCTGATGGGAATTCCCTGAGAATGGCCGCTTCCGGCCAATCTCTTTTCCCGGAGATGCTGCCTCAAGGGGCAACTCCGCCCTTGGCTCAGCGGTCACCGAACCCTTCGATGCAGAACAACAGCACTTGCAGACGGGTCAGATGCCCGAGATTCCCTGTCCAATCAGCACTACTCCAAACACAACGAACAGGACCGACATCACGGTCGCATTGTTCTGCCTCAGCCAGATGTTCCAACCTTCGAGCACATCGTGCGCCCTGTCTCCCAGAAAGAGCATCACGACTATGGGGGCGACGACCCCGAGCACGGCGACCAGGATGTAGACGGCAGCTGCGATCGCCTGTTCAGATATGGACAATCCTCCTGCTGTAATGGCGGCGGCGCTCGCCAGGCCGACGACGAGGTTCTTGGGATTCAAAGCGCCGAGAGCGACACCGGCTCCGAGTGATTTCGCCGGGGAGTATCCGGCGATCCCATCCATCCACTTCGGCAGGGAACCCCCCTCACCAGCCTTCGGACGACCATGAAACTTCCTCACCGCCGCAATCAGAAGATATCCCCCAAGGACCAGTTTCAGGATCCCCGCCCATGTCGGATGACCTCCATCTGTCGTTAGGTTGACCGCTCCTCCCAGGGAGATGAACAGAACGAGGACCACCGCTACGCCGCCCACGAATCCCGCCAGGAAATTCAGGGCGTTGGCCAGGGGCTTAGTGGTGAAGAGCAGAAGAATCGCCGGGATGATGTTGAGCGGCGAGATGGTCACCACGAGAGCAAGTGGAAGTATCTCTCCAATGACGGTCTTCAGGACATATCCGTTTTCGCCGCTTCGATCATCTGATGCCTCAAACTAGCCGTCGACCTACCAGATGGGGAGATGCTTCCTTCCATTTGCCTCCGGACGCTGTCGGACGGTGGCCCTCCCGTTGGCACGCTCAGGTCATCTGAGCATCGAAGGCCGCTCGTCCACTTATGTCTTGCAGGTGGCGCTCCGAGTAGTCCGAAGGTGTGAACTTGAACATGGACAGGCGGACCAGTTCGGTGAGGCGGCCCGTTGATGAGTTCAGTCTTCCGAGGAAGCGTGCCTCTCGTACTACCTTCCGAACCCTGCGGAGCCTCCGTGCGGTGAAGTCCTTGAGCGAATCGTCCAGCGGGCGGCTCGGGACCAAACAGTGGGCGAGTACCACGGCATCCTCGATGGCTTGACATGCTCCCTGACCCAGATCCGGAGTCATCGGGTGAGCGGCATCACCGATCAGCACCACACGGCCTCGGTGGAGCCAGGTCGGCGGTGGCCGAAAATGAACAGGGGTGGCAAAGCATGCCTCGGCGTCGGTGCGGTCGAGCAGTTCGGGAATCGGGTCGTGCCATTGCCCGAAGCAGCGCCGCATGTACCCGAGTTGGTCGTCGATCGTCTCGACCTCGGAAAGAGGGAGCTTGACCAAGGGACTCCAATAGACATCGCCGTCCCGTAGCGGTGCCGCCAAGAAGTGGAGGCCCCTTCCGACCGTAAGCCACGCCGTCGGGACCAGTCCCGGAGCATGCACGACGGCACGCCACGCCGTGCTTCCTGAGTACGACACTGAGCTCTCTCCGGGAGCGATCGCGGCACGGACGCCGGACCAGACCCCGTCTGCTCCGACCACTAGATCGAACTCGTGGGTTGAACTGTCATCGAGAATCACGGTGGGTCTGTCAGAAGGCGACATGACGCCGGTGCATCGGGCGCCCAGCACCAGAGGGAGCTCTTCGCCGGCGGCACGGAGTAGAACCTGCTGAAGTGCCGGTCGAAGGATGATGAGATTGCTGTTGTTGAAGGTCCAGTACGAGTCGCCGCCGGGCTTTCGGAGCGCCCCATCCTCCTCCCACTGGCCCTGAGCTCGGATCGCCTCCTCGAGACCGAGGCGATCTAGTGCGGCAAGTGCATTGGGCCATAGTGAGACGGCCGCACCGACATCGGCCAGCTCAGCCGTCCGCTCGAAGAGATGTACCGAGTGCCCCTTCTGTCGGAGGGCGATAGCAGCGGTCAACCCACCGATTCCGGCACCGACAATGCCTATGTTGAAGGCCATGGGGCACCAGTTGACTAGAGGCTGATCAGTCTGGCAATCGAGGCCTCTTCACTCCATGCAAGTCCACTCCGTCCAGAACTGCGATGGTGGAGGAAGCGGCCTCAACCATCGGTTGGCACCGGCCGAGGGTCAGGGTCCATGGTCGCCGGAGCCGTCCGCGTCAGGACGATCACCGACCCGCACATGGCGGCGAACGCCGCCGAACCGAGGGCCAAACGCCCGGCGTCGGCGGAGAACGTCTCCCCGTAGATCCACACGCTGAGCACGATGGACACCAGTGGATCGACGATGACGATGAAGGGCTGCGAGACACTCAGCGGGCCGACATGGAGGGCGGCCTGGTTCAAGATCTCCGCCATCAATCCGACGCCGGCCAGCGCGTAGACCGGCCAGTGGGTGAACATCCCCGACACGCCGAACTCGGTCAGCGTGTCGGTGGTGGCCTTGATCAGCGTGGCCACGAAGGCCCAGAGCATGGAGGCTGAGGCTCCGAGCAGGGCGGCGCGGCGTCCCGCCGATCCCTGCCACTGCCAGCCGAGCAGAGCCAGCAACATGACGCAGCCGACCGTGGCCGCTGCCGCCGACACCCAGGCCCCGCTCGTGGGCTCGGAGCTTCCGCCGCTGGGTTCGGCCGCAGCGATGAAGACGGCTAGCGCTACGCATGTCAACCCGGCCGACCACCAGGCGACCGCCCTGATGGTCTGATGGACCCACACCGAGCGCAGGACGAGGGCAAAAACGAGTTCCGTCACCAAAAGGGGCTGTACTACCGAGATCGGGCCGTCGTGCAGGGCCAGGGCCTGGAAGAGGAAAGCTGCGGCAAGGGCCACCCACCCGAAGAGCCACAACGGGTTCCTGAACAGATAGGCGACGAAATTCCAGCCCTTGGACTGCTTCGGGGCGGTGATACTGGCCTTGTGCTGGGTGACGACGCTGAGGGCATTGGCGAAGGCCGTCAATCTCGCGAAGAGGATCGACATGATCAGACCTTCGGTCCTTCCGTCGCACTCTGGGGATTTGGTTCAGTCCGCCACCACCCGGCCCGTTGGGTGAGATTCGCAGGGCCGCCCGCCTCCGGAGCGATCAACGGCCGCCCCCTCACGCACCGATCGACCACTCATGCGCCACCCGAAGGGCACTCAGCTTGAAGATCGGCGATAAGAGCGGCAGCCGTTGTGCCGACGCTGGTGATGGCTGTACCGACCGCCTGAAGGTTGCTGGTCACGCTTCCGCTGCCCAAATTGCCGAGCGCCGTCTGGACGTCGTCGACGGCCGCCTTCACGGCGTTCACCTGCTGCTCGTAACTGGATTTGGCAGCGCTGGGGACGGCATCGAGATTCGTCTTCACCGTGGCGAGCGCCGACTGGATCCCCGCTTTTCCACCGGTGAGCAGCGACGGGTTGCTGAGGGCTGTCACCGATGACTTGAGGTTGTCCCGCGCCGTACATACCGCCTGTTTGCCCGACGCGGCAGTGGTAGTGGTAGTGGTGCTTGAACCGGCCGATGGGCTCGACGAGCCGCAGCCTGCGAAGACGACCGTCGAAATGGCACCGGCCACGATGAGCCACTTGAGTTTCAACTTTCGATCCTCCTCGGATTGCACCCCGAGCGGTTCCCCTGGCTGTTCCAGAGGATCCACTCGGGGTACATCAACGGCAAGGCCCTAGGCGATTGCCTCTCGTCCCCCATAGACGGTGAGGCCGTAGATGACGGCGATTCCAGCGAAGATGTAGGTCAGCGACCACACGGGGTAGTACGGCATCCACCAGATGGCGCTGATGGACAGCAATGCGCCAGCGAAGATGCCGATCCATCGACTCACCTGCGATCGCACCACGACGCCAATCGCACTCACGATGAGCACGGCGGCGACGATGAGGTACACCCATCCGTAGGTCTTGAGGCTGTGTCCGAAGAGTGCAGCCTCGAAGTTCTCAGGCAATACGCCGTGATAGCGGAATGCCCAGATGGCGTCGAAGAATCGCATGATTCCCGCAACTCCGAGGACGATCGCTGCGAACAGCAGCCAGCCTTCGCCTTTTTCTTCCATGATTCCCACCTCTTTCTTGTTGAACCGCCCCCAAGTTCCCCCTCGGAGGTGGCGAACTCCACGCTACGACCAGTACCTCGTCCTGGGTCGGATGCTCTCCAGCGGCGGCCGTCACCCTCAGTGACAGCACAGAGCGTCGTTCGGCTTCGAGTGCTACTTTTCACGCAATTCATCGAGGAGGCGCCTATCGGCGGATCCGCCGCCGCTCCTTGATCATTGCTCGAAACTGACGAAGGCGGCGAAATTGATGAACCGTTACTTGTTCGGATTTGGTGTTGCCGTTGCCCTGACAGGCGCCGTTGTGGTCACGCCAACGGCACTGGTTGCGGGGGCGGTACCACTGTCCAACACCCAGATGCTCACCGCAGGAAAGTCAACGTCCCCCTGGAAGGTTCAGAAGACACCCAACATCAAAGACGCACTCGGCAGTGCCCTATCCGACGTGTCGTGCATCTCCGCGACTTCTTGCATCGCCGTCGGGGACTACGAGAACACGGCCGGCATTGATTTCACGCTGGCCGAGTTCTGGAACGGGGCCACCTGGCAGATCCAGAAGACACCGAACCCCAAGGGCTCCACGTACAGCACCCTGTCAGGGGTGTCGTGCACTTCGACCGCCTCGACGACCGCCTGTACGGCCGTCGGGACCTACGACAGCACCTCGGGTGAGTACGCATTTGCCGAGTCGTGGAATGGAACCACCTGGACGACTCAGACAGTCCCCAAACCCGCCGGATCCACCAGCAGCTTCTTGAACAGCGTGTCGTGCACAGCTGCGTCCACCTGCACTGCCGTCGGGTACTACTTCGACACCTACGCGTCCGTGTTGGTGGAGGTATGGAACGGGGTCGTGTGGAAGATCCAGAAAGCGCCGACACCGACGAACTCCGGTGAGTCCGACGGGTCTTTGGCCAGCGTTTCGTGCGGTTCAGCGTCCGCCTGCGTCGCCGTCGGCTACTCCGGGGTCTTGAACCAGAGCATCTCTGAAGTGCGGGATGGCAGCACCTGGACGATTCAACCCATCCCCAACCCCGAGGAGCTTGGTGCCAGCGACCTCTACGGCGTCTCGTGCACGTCGCCAACCTCCTGCACGGCCGTCGGTTTTTTCCTCGACACTTCCTACGTCGACACGACGCTGGCCGAGGAGTGGGACGGGACCGTCTGGACGATTCAGAGCACTCCCAATCCCACCGGGCAGACGATCAGCCAGTTGCTCGGGGTGTCGTGCACTCCCGGAGCCTGTACCGCCATCGGTGACACCGGATTCACCACGTCGAACCTTGCCGAGGTGCGGACTGGCAGCACCTGGACACTCCAGAAGATCTCCAGTCAGACGGATCAGTCGTACAAGCTGCCCGCAGTGTCATGTACGTCGGCGACCGCCTGTACCGCCGTGGGTTCCACCAGGAACGAGGTCTTCGTCGAAGCCAAGTAGCGGCCGTCATTCCGTCGCATCGGAGTGACGCCCAAAGAGCAGTGCCTGTCCCTGGGCGGAGTCGACGATGAGATCGTGGAGGTCACCACCCACCTCGAATCGTCCGGACTGGTCGATTCCGCCAACCTTCATCGGCACGAAACCGGCCGTTCGGATCAATCGCTCGACATCCTCGCCTGCTCGTGTGTCGTCGGCCGCGTAGAAGAGCACCGCCGGGTCCGGTGATCGGTTGCTGGAGGACTCCAAGAGATCGGCCGACATGGTTCCGAACGCCATGGCCAGGTGGGTCCCGGCCGGCAACCACCCGGTGACAACCTGGCCCGATGACTGTCCGTCCGGCAGGAGCCGCACGATGCTGCCTCCGGCGTCGACGCCGACCGGGTTGCTCGGAACCACCACGAGCTTGTCCGTCACCAGGTCGGCGATCTGGCTGAAGACACCTTCCAGCACAGTGAACCGGAGCCCGAGGACCACGGCCTCGGTACCTCGCACCGCCTCGCGGTTGTCGGCGACGGCGACGGCGGTCGGACCGATCTGTTCCGCCAGCTTCTTTGCCGCCTGGTTGTCGGCACTCGAGAGCCGCAGGCTCTCGCCGCCGGATGCGAGCAGGCGGGCGACGGCCGAACCGATCCCACCACTCCCGATCACTGCGGTAGTCATGTGCGAACCCTCCTCGGCCGCAAATTATCCAACAACGGAGTCGAGGGAAAGCTCCGGAGATCCGGTGCCCTCAGGACCAGGCCGACCAATCGCCTTGTGGGTCCGTGGTCTGGCCCACCTCGATGAGGTGACCGTCGGGATCGCGGATGTAACAACGGATCTCGTATGCGTGTTGCTTCGGCGGCGTAAGGAAGTTCGCACCACGGGCACTCCATTCGGCATACACGGCTTCGATGTCCCGGACCCGGATATTGAGGAAACTGCTGACCCGGTCGGGATCGGGCGGCGTCTCCAGGGTGACCGAGGGCTTGTCGTCAGTCGGGCCTCCACCGACATTGATGATGATGAAGCTGTTGGCCAGGGCCACGTAGGTCACGTCTCCGGAAAAGACCACTTTGCCGCCCAACACCTCCGTGTAGAACCGTCGAGAACGTTCGACGTCGTTGGAAACGATGAAGTGGGCCAGCAGAATTCCCTCTGCGGGCGGTGTGAATTCGGCCATCGGGCACCTCCATTGGTGGGGGAGTGTTTCTGTCTGTGACGAAATCTCTCTTTTCGTGTGCGATGAAGTGAACTAGGGCGCTGTCCGTGGCCCGGCCACCTTCATGGGCGGCTTGGGAACGCGCGACACGGAAATGCTCGGGCTGTCGGCGACGAAGAACCGCCAGTCCAGATCCTGCCCCGCCGTGACACCGATTCGGGCGCTCCTGGAGTAGGGGAGCGAAACATGGTCATCCAGTACGCGGACGTTGCCGACGACCAGGTCGGTACCGTTGTCCGCCCGGCTCAGGCCGAATGCCTTGCAGAGCCGCCCCGGCCCGCTGCACAGTCGCCGGTCGGGGTCGCGGGGATAGCCGCGGTTGGCCCGCATCCGTTCCACCCCGGTGAGCGGTTCCACCGCCCGGATGAGGATGCCGGAACCCACGCCAACCGGTTGACACACGACATTCGCCAGGTAGTTGACTCCGTAGATCAGGTAGACCTCCAGGCGCCCCGGCGGTCCGAACAGCGTCGCATTGCCCTTCCGGAGTCCCGAGAACCCATGGCTTGCCGGCTCGCATTCGTCGTATGCCTCCACCTCGACAATTCGGCCGCGCAGCGGTCCATGCGAGAAGATCTTGCCGATCAGTTCGCCAGCCACCAACTCCGCGGGCCGCTCGTAGAACGCCCGCTCGAGGGCAGAGGGCCGGGCGGTCAATCTTCGACCCCCTGCACGAATCGGTCGGAGACCACCGCGCCGGTCCGGCGAGATGTGGTGACGGGCCCGGCTCGGGTCACTGGCCTACAGCCCACCGCGCTTGACTCCGATGGACCCACCCTCGGTGAATCGGATGGGAGCGTCGAGCGTGTCGACGAGGAACAGGTCCCGGTCTCCTCGATCCCAGGCCTCCCGCAGGCCTGGCGCACCAAGGTCGAAATCCGGACGTACCTTCTGCAGGACGGCGCGGAGATCCACGTGCAGCTCATCCATCGTCGGTCGGCCCCAGTACCAGTAGCCGTTGTAGATCCGAAAGATAAGGAGTCCGGGTTCCAACACGAACGTGTGGGGAATCATGGGATTGTGGGGATCTGTGAACTCCTCGATGTCGAGGTCTTGCTGTACCGTTCGCTCCGGATCGCCCAGGAATGGCCACAGGGCGCCGACGGAGTCGCGGAATTCGTTCAGGTTGAGGGGGTTGTCGGTGGAGATGACCACCAGGCGTGTGTAGGCGACCCTGAATTCCGGGTAGCTGTCCGCCAGGTTCCGGAGAAAGCGGTGCTCCTTGGGGTCATAAGACCCGCGTGACAGATGCAGGACCATCGGATTGCCGCCCTGGAGTTCGGAAAGGCTGCGTCGGACGCCGGATTGGTCTTCCAGTTGGTAGTCAGGGAATTTGGCTCCGACGACGATATCGCTCCGCACCGTGATCTCCTCCTCGATCCTCGGGCCCATCCCAGGGACCCGCCAATTCCCGCGTCCTCATCGACCGGTTCCGGGTACGGCTACTCGCCGATTCCGTAGAGAAAGTCGTCCAGGGACTTCCAGCTTTCCTCGATGGTCGTCGCCCCGCCGGGGTGCCAGGTGACGGTCACGGCCACCTCGTCCGGGTCGCTACCGACCACCGCGGTCCACTTGCTGTGCTCGTGTCGGCGGATCAGCGCGTTCCGGGCCTCCAATCCGGTGGCGATCCGTTCCAGTTGGTCGGCCGAGTCGACTTCCAACACGAAGGATCGTAGGCCGACGTGACGGGCTCCGCCCATGGGACTGGTCCCGAGCGCACGCAGCACCAGGACCTGGGTCCGCTCGCTGCCCGGGACATCCACCACGGCCAATTGCTCCTGCTTGGTCAGCACCGTGCAGCCCAACACTTCGCAGTAGAAGTCGATCGACCGATCGAGTTCGGCCACATTGATCACGACGCCCTGAAAGTCCATGGTCTGCTCCAGATCCTCGATCGGGCGGAGGCACCTTCCGGACTCCACGCTCCCACTGTGCACCCCCGCTTGTGATCGTTTCAAGCCACCGAGTGACGGACGCCGGCCGGCCACCGGCATCGACCATCCGCTGAACACGAGCTCGGCCACTTAGCGCATGGCTTCTGCAGTAGGGGCAACCCGGCACCTCACCGTCACCGACGGCTACCGTTCCCACAGGTGTGGGGGCGAAGGAGCGGAAATGACCACGACCCCGATAGCCGAGTATGCGCTCCTCTCGGATCGACACAGTGCGGCACTGGTGAGCTTGGACGGTTCCGTCGACTGGTTGTGCTTCCCCCGATTCGACAGCCCGTCGGTGTTCGGTCGCCTCGTGGGTGACGACGCTGGCCACTGGACCCTCCGGGTCGCCAACGCCACAGAGGTGACTCGGCGTTATTTGGATCGCACCATGGTGCTCGAGACAACATTCCACACACCGACGGGTACGGTCGCGATCACCGATGCCCTAGCCATGGGCGAAGGTAACCGGGGGCATGAACTCGGCAACAACGCGCCACACCTGTTGCTCCGGCGGGCGACATGCGTCGATGGGGAAGTCGAGTTGACCATCGAGTATGTGCCTCGGCTCCAGTACGGGCTGGTCCGTCCCGTGCTCACCGTCGCCGACGGGGGAGTGGTCGCTACGGGGGACACCGGCGATCTGATCCTCTCCTCTCCGGGCGAACTGACTGTCGACGGGTCAGCGGTCTCGGGCCAGCTCCGACTTCGCCACGGGGAGAGTGCGGGTTTCGCCCTGCATCACAGTCAACCGGCCGACTCGGGCTCGGCCAGGGTGTGGACCCAATCCGAGATCGGCCTCCGGCTCGAGGACACCGTCTCGGCGTGGGAATCGTGGTCGGACCTCCACCAGGCCTACGTGGGTCCGTGGCGAGATCTGGTGCATCACAGCGGGCGGGTACTCCAGTCACTCACGTTCGCACCTACCGGCGCCATCTGTGCGGCAGCCACGACGTCACTGCCGGAGGTGGTGGGGGGCTCCCGGAACTGGGACTACCGCTACTCCTGGGTGCGGGACGCCTCGTTCACGATCGAGGCCCTATGGGTGGCCGCCTGCCCTGACGAGGCCAATCAGTACTTCGACTATGTGACTTCGGCCGCCGCTGGCTCACTCGACCGGGGCGGTGACCTGCAGATCATGTTCGGAATCGGCGGCGAGCAGGACCTGAGCGAGCGGGAACTTCCCCACTTGGAGGGCTGGCGACACTCCGCCCCTGTCCGTGTCGGCAATGGTGCCTGGAACCAGCGCCAACTCGATGTCTACGGGGAGTTGCTGAGCGCCGTCGACCGTCTCTCGGACCACCTGTTCGACAGTTCCCAACGGGTCGGGCCCATGGCCGACGCCCGAAAATGGGGTGCGCCTCCCGATCTGGCCCCGGCCACACGTCGCTTCTTCGTCCAGTTGGCCGACACCGCCGCACGGCGCTGGCAGGAACAGGACCAGGGGATCTGGGAAGTCCGGGGCGGGCCCCGCGACTTCCTGTACTCCAAGCTGATGTGCTGGGTGGCCCTGGACCGAGCGGTGGGACTGGCCGACCGCCTGGCAGTCCCGGACAGGGTGGAGGCATGGGGGCAGACCCGAACCCAGATCCGAGATGCCATCCTGACCCGGGGCTGGAGCGATCGAGCCGGAGCCTTCAGCCAGTCCTTCGGTTCGGACGACCTCGATGCCTCGAACCTGATGCTCCCCCTCGTCGGGTTCCTTCCCGCCGACGATCCGAGAGTGCTGGCCACCATCGACGCCACCGAGGAGCACCTGACCGATGCACGGGGGCTGGTGTACCGCTACCGGTCCCACGACGGACTCGAAGGCGAAGAGGGTACGTTCCTCCTGTGTACCTTCTGGCTGGCCCAGGCCCTGGCCCGGGCCGACCGCCCCACCCGGGCCCGTGAGGTCTTCGAACGGGCAGCGGCCTTCGTCAACGACGTCGGGCTCCTTTCCGAGGAGGTCGACCCGGTGAGTGGCGAGCTCCTGGGCAACTTCCCCCAGGCCTTCAGTCACATCGGCCTGGTCAACGCGGCGTGGGACATCTCCGAGGCGGAATCACGGGCGCCTTCCCCATCCGACGGATCTCCTGAAGTACCTGTTCCCACGGATCGGCGTCCGACATGATGTCCGGCGTACCGGCAAGCGGGCACTGGACTTCGACGACGAGAGGCGCGATCTTGGTGGGTGATCGGCTCCTGCGGGCGGGTCAGTGACGTTCGGCCTCGAAGGAGAGGAGATGCGATCATGGACATGAAGCTCGAAGTGGTGATCGTCCCGGTGTCCGATGTAGACCGGGCCAAGGGCTTCTATGAGTCATTGGGATGGCGGCTGGACGCCGATTTCCCGGGTGAAGACGGCTTCCGGGTCGTACAGCTGACACCACCGGGTTCGGCATGCTCGATCATCTTCGGCAGTGGGGTCACCGGAGCTGCCGCTGGTTCGGCGGAAGGTCTGCAACTTGTCGTCGACGACATCGAGGCTGCCCGGGACGAACTGGTCGACCGCGGCGTCGACGTGAGTGCGGTCTTCCATGACACCGGTGGGGTGTTCCACCATGCCGGTGTGGAGGCACGCGCTTCGGGCCCGGCTCCTGAGCGCAAATCCTATGGCTCCTTCGCCTCGTTCGCCGATCCGGATGGCAACGCCTGGTTCCTCCAGGAGGTCACGACCCGACTCCCGGGCCGGTGACGGAGGTAACCCCATGCCGGCCACCTACGAAACCGCGGCCGATCTGACTGCCGCGCTCCGGCGGGCCGAGGAGGCCCACGGTCGCCATGAAGCAGAGATCGGGCATCCCGACCCGGACTGGCCGGAGTGGTATGCGAAGTACATGGTTGACGAACAGTCCGTTGGCACCGGCCAGGACGTCCCGGGGCCGGGCCGATGAGCCACTACGACGTCATCGTGGTGGGCGGCGGCTCGCCGGGCGAACATTGCGCCGGAGAACTGGCCGACGGTGGCCTTAGGGTCGCCGTCGTCGAACGTCAACTGGTGGGTGGCGAGTGCTCCTATTGGGCCTGCATCCCGTCCAAGACGCTGCTGCGTCCAGGAGAGGCGGCCCAGGAGGCACGCGAAGCGGCGTGCAGCGCTGAGGTCGATGTCGAGGCGGCGTTGGCCTATCGCGATTTCATGGTCTCGAACTACTCCGACGCCGAGCAGGAACGGTGGCTGGCCGAAAAGAAGATCGACCTGCTGCGGGGCACCGGCCGGCTGGCCGGAGCGGGGGTGGTCGAAGTGGACGGTGTGGTCCACACCGCGGACAACATCGTCCTGGCCACAGGATCGGATCCGGTCATGCCGCCGGTACCGGGCCTGGCCGCCTTGGAGGGAGTGTGGACCAACCGCGAGATGACGGGCATGAAGTCCGTGCCACGTCACCTGCTGATCCTGGGAGGCGGGCCGGTCGGGGCCGAGATGGCCCAGGCCGTGCGACGGCTCGGAGGCGAGGTGGTCCTGATCGAAGGGGCGGAGCATGTGCTGGCCCGGGAACCCGCGCCGCTGGGCGAGGCGCTGGGCGAGGTACTGCGCGGTGACGGGGTCGAACTGATTCTCGGTATCCAGGCGACGGAGGCACGGCGTGACGGTGACGAGTTCGTCCTCGTACTCGAGGACGGCCGTGAGATGCGCGGCGACCGTCTGCTCATTGCCACCGGACGGCGTCCCCGGGTGGAGGGGATCGGCCTCGAAACCGTCGGCGTCCACGCGGAAAAGCACGGTGTGCCCGTCGATGCTCGACTGCGGGTCGGAGACGGCCTGTGGGCTGTCGGTGACGTCACCGGCGTACGGCTGCTGACTCACGTCGGGAAGTACCAGGGCGAAGTTGTCGCCGCCAACATCCGGGGCGAATCTCGCGAGGCCAACTACGAGGCGATCCCCGACGTCATCTACACCGATCCCCAGGCGGCATCGGTGGGAGCCACCGATGCTCCCTTCCGTGCCACGACCCGACTCTCCGAGGTGGCCAAGACCGCCACCTATACCCACGCCTACGCCCAATCGACCGGGTTCCTGACCCTCCTGAGCGACGGCGAAGTGCTCACGGGCGCCTACGCGTTGGGACCCGAGGCCGGCGAGTGGCTGCAGCAGGCCACACTGGCCATCCGTGCCAAGGTTCCCCTCGACGTGCTGCGGGACACCATCCAGCCATTCCCCACTTTTTCCGAGATCTATGTCGCCGCCCTCAAGTCGTTGCACCAACAGGTCGAGGCCGGCTCGCCATCCGGACGGGTCGGTGGCTAGCTCCCAATCCTCCTTCCTGCCGGATTGAGGTCAATCGTTCGGACCGAGAACTATGCTGCGCGGATGCTCAGCAAATCGCCTCTCCGGGTTGTCCAGTGGACGACCGGAAACGTCGGCAAGAGTTCGGTTCAGGCAATCATGGCCAACCCCACACTCGAGCTCATCGGTTGCTACGCCTGGTCACCAGAGAAGGTGGGCCGTGATGTCGGTGAACTGTGTGGCCTCGAGCCACTGGGCATTGTGGCGACAAACGACGTTGAGGCCCTGCTCGATCTGAAGCCGGATTGTGTCGTCTACAACCCGATGTGGCTCGATGTCGGCGAACTGGTCCGGATCCTTTCGGCGGGTGTGAACGTCGTGGCGACGGCCGCGTTCATCACCGGCCACAACCTGGGTGCGGGACGGGACAGAATCGTCGAGGCGTGCAGGATCGGCGGATCGACGATGTTCGGAACCGGGATCAGCCCGGGTTTTGCTGAGTTGCTGGCCATCGTGTCCGCCACCATCTGTGACCGGGTCGACAAGATCACGATCAACGAGGCTGCCGACACGACGTTCTACGACTCCCCGGCAACTGAAATACCAGTGGGCTTCGGCAAGCCGATCGATCACCCCGATCTTCAGACGATGACGGCAGAAGGAACGGCCGTCTTCGGTGAGGCCGTCCGGATGGTCGCCGACGCCCTGGGGGTCGAGCTCGACCACATCGCCTGCGAGGCCGAATACGCGCAGACCACCACCGATCTCGATCTGGGCTCGTGGACGATTGCGGCGGGATGTGTGGCCGGAGTGGCCGCCAGTTGGAAAGGATTGGTCGGTGACAGGACCATCGTCGAACTCAACGTCCGATGGCGGAAAGGCCAGACCCTCGACCCGGACTGGAAGATCGATCAGGACGGTTGGGTGATTCAGGTCGACGGACGTCCGACAGTCACGGCACAGATTGGCTTCCTCCCACCGCCTGACTTCCAGGCGGAGACCATCGCCGACTTCATGGTGCTCGGACACATCATGACGGCCGCCCCCCCGATCAATGCCATCGCCGCCGTCGTCGCCGCCGCACCGGGCATCGCAACCTACAGCGACCTACCGATGGTGCTTCCCCGCGGCGTGGCCTCGGTCGGCTAGCCACAACTACCTGAAGGAGGCTCAGATGGGCGAGATCGAATCGATTCGCCGCCTGAAGGCACGCTATTTCCGGACCATGGACACAAAGGATTGGGCCGGAATGCGCGAGGTGTTCACAGACGACGTCGTGATCGACACCACCGAGGCGGGTGGCGGCGTCGTGAGCGGCGCCGACGAGTTCATGGACTTCTTGCAGGGAGCACTGCGCGGCACGGTGACGGTCCACCAGGGCCACATGCCCGAGATCGACGTGACGTCGGAGACACAAGCGACGGGAATCTGGGCCCTCAATGACATCGTGATCTGGCCGAACGGTCAGCGCCTCGACGGATACGGCCACTATCACGAGACCTACGAGAAGATAGGCGCCGAGTGGCGGATCAAGTCCTCCAAGCTCACCAGGCTGCATGTCGACTTCACCACGACGGAGGAAGGCTGATGCCGACCGCTGCGGTGACTGGTGGAGCATCGGGCTTCGGCCTGGCGTTGATCGGCCGATGCGCGGCGTTGGGTATGGACGTAGCGATACTCGACCTCGACGGCGATCGAGCCGAGACGGAGGCCCAGCGGGTCACCGACGCCCATGGGGTGGGCGCACTCGGCCTCGCCGTCGACGTCGCAGATCCCACCAGCGTGGTTGCGGCAGCGCAGGCCGTGTCATCGCGTTTTGGTGGCCTCGATCTCCTGGTATCGAACGTCGGCGTGCAGCTCTTCGGAGCGGTCGAAGCATTCAGCGACGAGGAGTGGCGATGGTTACTCGACGTCAACGTCGTCGGATCGGCCCGCGTGGCCCGAACATTTATTCCGCTCCTTCGTGAGGCAGATCACGGGAGGTTGGCCTTCACCACATCTTCGTCGATCCTGGATCCAGCCAGCAGGCTCGGCGCCTATCAGGCCAGCAAGTTCGCCGTGTGGGGGCTGGCCGAGACCCTGCGCCTGGAGCTGGCCGAAGATGGGATCAACGTGTCCGTGATCTTCCCCTCGGGAATGCTCACCCGCCACTTGGAGACCAGCGAGGCGGCCCAGCCCCGCCACCTCCGTCGGCCCATCGCCAACGAGGGGGACCGGGAGGCGATGATGGCCAGCAATTCGGCCATGGCCTCGATGCTCGCTACCGCGGATGATGCAGCAGCCGGGGTGATCGAGAGCATCCTGGCCGGAGAGGCTTACATCATCACCCACGGCGACCTCACCCAGGCTGTGGCCGCTCGTACGTCCAATCTCACCCGAGCCGCCGAACTGGCGCGCGACGGTTGAGCGAGCTGCACCCGATTCGGACACCTTGCCCAGTGGGTCGATGATCATCACAATGTCGTGAGCGGACCGCGCCACGAGCTGCGTGTGCGACCTAACTAGCGGAGGTGTTCAGATGGCCGAAGTCTCATCAGCAGTGGAGGAAATTCTTCTGACCCACTTCATCGTCTCGGATGATGTCGAGCGCTCTCGACGCTTCTATACCGATGTGTTGGGCGGCAAGGTGGCGTTTCGAGGAGGCGACGCAGGCCCCGTCAATGTCCAGCTATCCAACAGCTGGATCGTTATCAATGCCGGCGGAGGCCCGACCGACGACAAGCCTTCGGTCACGTTGGAGACACCCCCTGATCCCGACCGAGTCAGCAGCTTCCTCAATATCCGGGTCAAGGACATCGGGGCGGTGTATGCCGAATGGAGTGCCCGCGGCGCTCAGTTCCTGACGCCACCGAAGCAGCACGCATATGAGATCCGTTGCTACATCCGAGATCCCGACGGTCATCTGATCGAAGTGGGTCAGACGACCGACCCACAGGGGGACTGGTCACCCTCGCAATGGCCGTCGACTACGTCCGCTTTCGAGGTCGAGTAAATCCGGATCCATTGGACGGAGCGGACGACCGTTTCGACAGATTGACTTCGCAAAGGGTGTGTGGGAGGTTTCCGAATATGTAGTTGTGTCATTGAGCGGGTAGGCCGGGCAGTCGGGCGGAAAGAGGTGGCGAATGTCACGCAGCTTCGTAATGTGTCGGGGTCATCGACGCGCACCGACCTGGTGGTGTCGGACCTTCTTCGCATCGCTGACAGCCGTGGTCGCTCTCTGTGGGATGCTCGGGCTCACCATCGCCTATGCCACTCCGGCTGCCGCCGGGGTGTCCACGTTGTACGTCGCACAGGGCGGCGTCAACTCCGGGACGTGCACGTCGCCGACGAGCCCGTGCGCCACGGTCACCTACGCCCTCACCCAGGCCGCCTCGGGTGCAACCATCAACGTCTCGGGGACGATCGACGACAATGTCAGTATCTCGTCGTCGGTCACCATCACCGGAGTCAACGCGCCAGCCAGCTCGCCGGCCGTGCTCGACGGGTCGCAGACGGGCGTAGTGATCTCAGTCAGATCCGGGGGCAACGCCACCTTGGACAATCTGACCGTCGAGAACGGGAGCTCAACCGCCGGCGGCGGTATCTTTAATTTGGGCGGCACCGTCGCCGTCAACGACAGCACCATCACGGAGAACTCGTCAATCGGCAACAGCGGTGGCGGCGTTCTCAACGAGGACGGCTCCTTCACGGTTACCGACAGCACCATCGCGGGAACTCGGCCCAGGACGAAGGTGGAGGGATCGAGAATGTAGTAGGAGGCATTCTCACGGCCACCGACAGCACCATCACGGGCAACTCAGCCCTATATGGCGGTGGGATCGATACGGGTGAACGCGGCTACAGCACAGTGGTCGACAGCACCATCGTCGGGAACTCGTCCACCACCGGCGCCGGTGGTGGCATCAATTCCGTCCAGGGCGTGACAGAGCTCGGCGCATCGATCATTGCCGACAATTCTGGTTACGAGGGCCTGAACTGCGGAGGCTCTGTCGTCAGCATCGGTTACAACCTCACCAACGACTCGTCGGGAGACTGCCAGCTGTCACAGCCAACCGACGTGATCTATGCCAACCCCGAGCTCGGGGCCCTCGCTCAGAACGGGGGGCCGACCCAGACGATGCTCCCCATCCCGACGAGCCCGGCGGCCAACCAGATTCCAACGGGGACCACGCTGGACACAGTCCCGGTCTGTCCACGCACCGACCAGCGCGGGGTGTCCGGACCTGCGCCCGGTGAGACCGCCTGCGCCATCGGGGCGGTGGAGCCTGCCGCCGGGGTGTCCACGTTGTACGTCGCACAGGGCGGCGTCAACTCCGGGACGTGCACGTCGCCGACGAGCCCGTGCGCCACGGTCACCTACGCCCTCACCCAGGCCGCCTCGGGTGCAACCATCAACGTCTCGGGGACGATCGACGACAATGTCAGTATCTCGTCGTCGGTCACCATCACCGGAGTCAACGCGCCAGCCAGCTCGCCGGCCGTGCTCGACGGGTCGCAGACGGGCGTAGTGATCTCAGTCAGATCCGGGGGCAACGCCACCTTGGACAATCTGACCGTCGAGAACGGGAGCTCAACCGCCGGCGGCGGCATCTTTAATTTGGGCGGCACCGTCGCCGTCAACGACAGCACCATCACGGAGAACTCGTCAATCGGCAACAGCGGTGGCGGCGTTCTCAACGAGGACGGCTCCTTCACGGTTACCGACAGCACCATCGCGGGGAACTCGGCCCAGGACGAAGGTGGAGGGATCGAGAATGTAGAAGGAGGCATTCTCACGGCCACCGACAGCACCATCACGGGCAACTCAGCCCTATATGGCGGTGGGATCGATACGGGTGAACGCGGCTACAGCACAGTGGTCGACAGCACCATCGTCGGGAACTCGTCCACCACCGGCGCCGGTGGTGGCATCAATTCCGTCCAGGGCGTGACAGAGCTCGGCGCATCGATCATTGCCGACAATTCTGGTTACGAGGGCCTGAACTGCGGAGGCTCTGTCGTCAGCATCGGTTACAACCTCACCAACGACTCGTCGGGAGACTGCCAGCTGTCACAGCCAACCGACGTGATCTATGCCAACCCCGAGCTCGGGGCCCTCGCTCAGAACGGGGGGCCGACCCAGACGATGCTCCCCATCCCGACGAGCCCGGCGGCCAACCAGATTCCAACGGGGACCACGCTGGACACAGTCCCGGTCTGTCCACGCACCGACCAGCGCGGGGTGTCCGGACCTGCGCCCGGTGAGACCGCCTGCGCCATCGGGGCGGTGGAGCCTGTACTGGCTCCGCTCTTCACCACCATCGCCTCCTACGGCACGGGAGCGGGAGTGGCCTTCAGTGTCGCGGTGAGCGCCACCGGCCCCCCACCGCCCGCATTGGGCGTGGGCGGAGGCTCGACCCTCCCGAGCGGCGTGAGTCTCGTCAATGAAGGCGACGGCAGTGCCCGTCTGGTCGGGAGTGTCTCTTCGGCTGGGAACTACACGTTCGATCTGGCTGCGACCAATGGTGTTGGTGCAGGTGCTGTCCAGGTCTTCACGCTGACCATCAGTCCGAACTTCGTCTCACCGAGCCAGATCTCGGTGGCGGCGGGCCACAAGGTCAGTCTCCGGCTGAGGACGGTTGGATCGAAGGCGACCTCGATCGCTTTGGCGCCCGGCAACGTCATGCCCGGTTGGCTTACGCTCGGACCTTCAAAGGGCGGCAGCGCCGTGCTCTCCGGCGTGTCACCCGCGACTTCCGCCGGCCTCTATGAATTGAGCTTCACGGCCACCTCCGGAGGTATCTCCTCCACACAGATCGTTTCCTTGGACGTATTCGGATTCACCTCGGCCGACAACGTCACACTGGCTGCCAGACAGCCGAATGGCTTCACCGTATCGACTGCCGGCTCGGTCGTCGGTTCGCCGGTAACGATCTGGACAACGAATACGCTTCCGCCGGGAGTCAGTCTCACCAACAATGGGGACGGAACCGGGACACTGAGCGGCTCACCGGCCGTCGAACGGCGGACCGCCTACAGGATCAACATTCGTGCCGCATCCGATGGGGTCGACGTGACACAGACCTTCATCATCACGGTGGCCCCATAGGCCATCGGAATCACCATCCGAGCTCCTCCCCACCTTCTTGAAAGGTGCCAGTGGGGCCGTTTTTGCCAATGGTGGCCATGCGCACGATCACTTCGGCACCCAACTCGACCGGTTGGCCGGCACCGCTGAATGGAGTGAGCTCGGTGGCTGTAAAGCCCGGCTCTACCGCGTTGAACTTGATGTCCGCCCTGGTCTTGGCGTACTGAACAGTGAGCATTGATACGGCCGCTTTACTCGAGCCATAGATGATGGAGGGAAAGTGAAACTGGCGCCGTTCCGGATTGGTCACCGCCCAGAACGAGCCGAGTGCGCTTGAGACGTTCACCACGACCGGATTGTCGGACTTCTCCAGCAGCGGAATTGCGGCCTGCGTAACACGGATCAGCCCAATCACATTGGTGTCGAACACCTTCAGCGCTTCTGGGCCGTTGACGTCCGCAGCCGTACTGATGCCAGCGTTGTTGACAAGGACATCGAGGAGACCCTCCCGCCCGGCGATGGTATCCATGGCGGCGTCGACCGATGCGTCGTCCGTCACATCAAGTTGCACGAACGGACAACCCAAACTGCTGGCCGCTGCCTCGCCGCGCTCGAAGCTGCGCGCCCCGATGTACACGAGATGTCCGACTTCGATCAGTCGGCGGGCGGTTTCGAAACCCAGTCCTTTGTTTGCCCCAGTGACGAGCGTCACGGTCATGTCTCGTTCTCCCTCGGTCGTGATTGAGCGCCAGGTAGCTCGCCCGTAGGTCTATGGCCCCAGTCTGACCGGTCAAGAGGTCCTGGGCTCGGGGTCGGCACGCCTCCGTGATCGGCCTCCCACCGCCAAGTCGCTCAAATCGCCGACCTAGCCAGGTCCCCGTGCTTGCGATTGGAGACCGGCAGTGATGGAATCGGTTGCCGTGAACGAGCAACCAGAAGCGACCGTTCCGCCGAGCCGGTTGGCGTTTCTGGCTACCCACGTCCTGATAGGACTCCTGGCTGGGGCCGTTACACAGATTGTCTTCCGGCAGAGGTTTGCCGTTGCACTCGTGGTGGCTGGCATCGCGGTGACGGTGCACTCCAGCATTGACGCTCCGCTGGCACGGAGGCTGAGTAACTTCGGCATCTAGCTCATTCCATGGACGTCCTCGCCCTCGATCCCAGTTCTGGGGGTGGGGAGTGGGAGGCATCGGCGCCCGGCATGCCGGGTTCCAGCTCGGACCCCAGTTTCGAAGTTCCCAAGAACTCGAGGTCGTTGTCCGTGTTCAAGGGCAGGGTCCGCCGCGAATAGCGCGGTTGCATCGCCGTTGGACCCCCGTTACCGTTGTGACGCCGGGGACCGGGCCCGGCGGAATCCCATGGCAGAGGGAGAAAATCATGAGAAGACGTCGGATCATGACCATGGCGGGGACAGTGGGCGTAGGGCTCTTGTCGTTGACCATGTTGGCCGTCGTGCCGCAGACGACGGGTGCTGCACCTGTCACCGGGCAGAGCGGAACGACAGCTCACCGCGTCCGGATCGGCGCCACGCCGTCGTCCAGCCCGGTCGACTTCAGTCTGGTATTGAAACTGCATGACTCGGCTGACGCAGCAGCGCTGGTCAAGTCGGTCAGCGACCCGACGAGTAGCAGCTACCGGCACTACCTGACGACGGCACAGTGGGAGGCCCGATTCTCGCCGTCCGCTGCTGATGTGAACCAGGCCGAGGCCTGGCTGAAGTCCGAGGGCTTCACCGTCGGTTCCGTGCCGGCGGACCACATCACGGTACCCGCGTCGGGCACGGCCGCCCAGGTCGAGAAGACGTTCGGAACCAGCCTCGGGGAGTACACCATCGACCACCAGACGCTGCGCGAGGCGGATGGGCAAGTGACAATACCTGGATCGATCTCGAGCATCGTGGGCGGAGTGATGGGCGTCAACCAGATCGTCGAGAAGTCGGCCGCCCTGGAACCCCCGCCCTCCGCCTTCATCACCGCCGGTCCCTGCTCCACCTACTTCGGCCAGTCGAGCACGACCACGACCTATGGCAACCAGAATCCGGGTTACCCGAATACGATGCCGAACACGGTGTGCGGCTACGTGGGCCCTCAACTGCGGTCGGCCTACAACATCCCCTCGGGCGACACCGGTGCGGGCTACACGATTGCCATCATCGACGCCTACGACATGAAGACCATGAAGTCCGATGCGACCGAGTACTTCAAGTCGAGTGACCCGAGCGCCCCATTTGCCGCCGCCGACTACCAGTCGATCGACCAGGGCCCGTTCGACGCACAGGACGTCTGCGGCAACTGGGGTGACGAGCAGGCCATCGACGTCGAGTCTTCGCACAGCTTGGCTCCCGACGCCCACATTCTCTTCGTAGGGGCTCAAGACTGCTACGACCAGAGTCTGTTCAATGCCGAGCAGACCGTCGTCGACGGGGGCCTGGCCAACGTGGTCAGCAACTCCTGGGCCGACCCTGACGGCGACCTCTTCGATGATGTCGCGTCCCGCACTGCGTTTGACGACCTGTTCGAGTTGGCCGACGCAACCGGTATGACGATCCAGTTCTCTTCCGGTGACTCAGGCGACAACTTCGACGAAACCGGGATTTCCGCGGCCAACTACCCGTCGGAAAGCCCCTTTGTGACCTCCGTCGGAGGTACCTCGCTCGAGATCGGCGCCAAGGGCAACGACATCACCTCGTACGGGTGGTCCACCGGAAAGTCGTACCAGTGCGAGGCAAATATCGTCGCCTACGTGCCCGGCTGCACCAAGAGCAACTACGGCACTTGGCTGCCGGCCGTCGGCGACGGCTCGTCCGGCGGGTTCACCAGCTACGAGTACACCCAGCCGTGGTACCAGGCCGGAATCGTCCCCACCTCGCTGTCGGAACGCAACGTCGCGATCGACGGTCCGGAGCCAATGCGGGTGGAGCCCGACATCTCGCTCGATGCCGACCCAGCGACCGGTTTCCTCATCGGATTGACCGAGGAATTCCCCAACGGGACTGACGCCTATGGCACGACCCGCTATGGGGGTACGAGCCTCGCCTCCCCGATACTGGCTGGCGTGGTGGCCGATGCCGACCAGGCCGGCGGCGTATCGGCCGGGTTCCTCAATCCGACCATCTACCACCTCAGCCAGGTGGCCAACACGGCCATCGCCAACGTGCCGGTGGCGCTGGACCAGCTTCAGTTCCGCAACGACTACGTCAGTCAGATCTTCGGGTCGGGCTCCGGAAAATATCATTCGGTGCGCATCATCGGAGCCTCCGTCGAAGAGGAGTATTGCGATGGCGCCAACAACTGTGCCAGTCGACCCGATACCCAGTCCGCTGGCCACGGCTACAACAGCCTCACCGGACTTGGAACCCTCGGTCCGAACTTCCTCGTGGACGTGGCCACGGCGTCGTAGCCATGGGGCCGGAAGCGGTGACCGATTGAATCACGGTGACGTCAGTAGGGAATCCCGGGCGCTATTCTCCGGCACCCATGTCGGCGTACACGGGGACGCCGGCGGCCTCGTAGACGAGGTGGAGCGTGCCGCTCGGATAGGTGACCGATTGGGTGAGTCGTAGCGCTGCAGGAATGGCTCCGTCACCGAATACCCGCTTGCCGCTGCCGAGCACAAGTGGGTACAGCCACAGTCTTATCTGGTCGACGAGGTCGAGGTGCAGCAGGGACTGCAGGAGGCCGAGGCTGCCGATGACGTGGACCTCGTCATGGTTCGCCTTGAGTGCGGTGATTTCGTCTACGAAGTCACCGGCGATGACCGTCGACCCCTGCCAGCTGAGAGGGCCGGTGAGTGTGCGGCTGGCCACGTATTTCGGCACGCCGTTGAGCAGCGAGGTGAACGGACTTTCAGCCGGTGCGCTCGGCCAGTAGTTGGCAAAGATCTCGTAGGTCTTTCGCCCGAGGACCAAGGCATTCATGGTCTTCGCTTCTTGGAAGATGACCACACCGGACTCCTGGTCCGCCACCGGCGCCTGCCATCCCCCGTGGGTGAAGCCACCGTCGCGGTCCTCGTCGAGGCCACCGGGCGCCTGTGCCACTCCGTCGAGCGTCATGAATTCGGTCACGATGAGTTTGCCCATGCTTGGCTCCTTGTCTGGTGGCGATGCGTTCCTGTCTATGACGTTCCCGTCGTCTCGAACTCATCCCTGGGGCTGGGTCGACCGCCAGCGTGGCCACGGCTATTCAGGTCGTTCGCTCGAAGGATCCAACGGAATCCCGATGAGTGGGTGTCAGCTCAGCCGGTCCATGAGCTGTTCGTCCACCCGGATGGCGTGGGCCATACCGGTGAGTGCCGGATTGACGTCGCCGATGGACGGGAGCCAGGCTCAGACCCTGGAAGAGGCCCACGACATAGATGGTGGTGACTTCGCGCCGCCGGACCGTCGCACTGGCGTCGGCGCCGGAGGGTGTCGGACCGGGGCCCATCACCGGTCACCGTGACCACCCGTGTGTCGACCGTCCCCGGCCCCTGAGGTCGAGTGACGCGCCGGGGGAGTCATGTCCGGCGGCGTGCCTTTCCGGTGGTGTGCGACGTGTCCACCCGGCCACGACCGAAGGCGTCCATCCGTCCCCAGCGTCCGGGGATGTCGAGTAGCTCCAGGCTCCCGATGCTCGCCGGGATCGCCGGATCGATGATGAGATGGTCGTCCGCCGGCTGGAGGCCCAACATGGTGCGCAGGAACAACAACGGGGCTCCGGTGGACCAGGCCTGAGGGCTGCAAGCCGTGGGGTACTGAACCGGATACCGGGTCATTGACCTCGGGTAGCCTCCGAACGCCTCGGGAAGTCGCCCGTCGAAGAAGGTCGCAGCGTCGAGGATCCCTTCGGCCACCTGGGCCGCCTCCTTCTTGAACCCGTAGCGACGCAGACCCCAGGCGATGAACGAATTGTCGAACGGCCAGATGGTCCCCACGTGATATCCGATGGGATTGAACCGTCGTTCGCCACCGGCGAGGGTGCGGATCCCCCAGCCGGAGAAGAGGCGGGGTCCCATCAGGTTGGCCACCACCTGCTTGGCCTTGGACTTGTCGACGATCCCGCTCCACAGCAGGTGTCCGTTGTTGGAGGTGAGCGTGTCGACTTGCCTTCCGTCCATGTCGAGAGCGATGGCGAAGTACCCGCCGTCGGCTACCCAGTAGTCACGATTGAACCGACGCTTGAGGTCGGCCGCCTCGGCCTCGAGCTGTACCGCGAATGCTTCGTCCCGCCATACCTTGCGGGCCAGGCGGGCCCCGCGCACCTTGGCGTCGTAGGCGTAGCCCTGGAGCTCGCAGGTGGCCCGGGGGAATCCGGGCAGGGTGCCGTCATGGTGGGAAATGGAGTCCCACGAGTCCTTCCAGCACTGGTTCTCGAGCCCGGTCTTCTCGTTTCGCCGCTGGTAGGCGATGTAGCCGTTCCCCTGGAGATTGGCGTACTCGTCGATCCAACGGAGTGCCGCCCGGGCCTGGTACTCGAGGTCTCGGACGAGCTTGGTGTCGCCGGTCCAACGCTCGTACTCGTCGAGGAGGACCACGTACAAGGGTGTGGCGTCGGCACAGCCGTAGTACGGCGAATGTGGCCGCTCCTCGAACGCGGTCATCTCACCGAAGCGCATCTCGTGGAGGATGCGACCCGGGTCCTCGTCGCGGAAATCATCGACCCTGGTGCCTTGTCGCTCCCCGAGGATGCGCAACGTCGTGGCGGCAAGCTCCGGCGTGAACGCTATCGACTGCAGGCTGGTGAAGATGCTGTCACGCCCGAAGACGGTCATGAACCAAGGCAGTCCGGCGGCCGGAAGCGAGTGATGGGCCATGGACCTCGGCGAAAACCGCAACGCAGCCAGATCGACCAGGCTTCGGGAATACGTCCGCTTAAGACCCTCGTTGTCGCACTCGAGGCGTGGCGCTTTGGCCACCCACTTGTCGAGTCCCCGGGTCATGTTGTGGGTGGGCCCCGCCCGGCCAGCCGAAGCGGGCTTTACCCCCGTGTTGAACCCCGGCGCCTCGGTGGCGACTTCCAACACGGTGTCCCAACTGCCGTGGGCGTCGATCTTGACCTCGAAGGTAAGTCCGTCGGCGTCCACCTTGGCCGGCACGGATGACGAAATCCTGGTCTCGCGTACATAGCTCTCGCGTCGGTAGGCAAGGACCAGTGCACCCTTCTCGATACGGGCCTGGTACTCACCCTTCTTCTTTAGTGCATCCTTCACCTCGAAGAGGTCGGCGAAGTCACTGGCCGCCTCGATCCGGAGGGACGCGGTGATCGGTTCGAGCTTGTGGTTGAGGATCTGGATGGACTCACGGAACCCGGCCCCGACACTGCGCTCACGGATGACCGAGACGTCGGCATCGATGTAGACCGTGCCGGTACCGGGCACCAGGAAGAACCGGGTCTCGAAATACTGCAGATCGTCCGTCGACAACGCGTTCAGCCGTTCACCATCGAACGTGAGTATCCATTTCGACAGGAATCGGGTGTCGAAGGAGAAGAGACCTGTCGGGTCGGTCATCGACGCTTCGATGTCCCCGTTGCGGTCGCTCACCACGAAGGTATTGCCCTCGAGGATCTGCACCAGTTGTTCGCTCATCGTCTGCTGGCCTTGGTCACGGTGCTCCCTTCGATGGGGGGACGACGCCCGGTCGATGACGGCGGCCCGGGGAACAGCCGTTGGAAGACCATCATGAGGTGCAAGTCGCCATCCACGTGGATGGCGCCCCGCAGCTGGGAGGCCATCATGTTGGCGGTTCCCCTGGTGATCTCGTCGAACAGCGCCTCGTCCATCCGAAGCACGATGTCGGCGTGACCACCTCGGTGGGAGACCGCGATTCTTCCATCGGTCACCGTCACGTACCAGCGTTCGAGTTTGGACCCGCCGCTGAGGTCGAAGCGAAGCGTCCCCGACTCCCCGTGCAGCAGGGGTTGGGACCCCTGGGCCGCCAAGGCGGTGAAGAAGGCGGCGGCCGCCGATGGCAGACCGCCGGAGGGCGAGGTCTTACCTGGGCCGGTCTTAGCCATGGACGCGTCTCCTCTGCATGGTCAGCTCGATGGGCAGGGTCGGAGGGGCGGAAGCCAGGTTGGTTCGCTCACAGGCCGGGACTGCTGTGCATGATTCCGCCATCGGCGAACACGGTGGTCGCCGTCATGTAGCTGGCACCGGGTCCGGCCAGGAAGGCCACCACGCTGCCGATCTGCTCCGGCTTGGCCATCCTCCCGACAGGAATGGCACTGTCGAGCTTCTGGAGGGCGGTCGGATCGTTCATGGTGGAGGTGTTGATGGGAGTTTCCACGGCTCCCGGTCCCACGCCGACGACGAGAACCCCGTGTGGGGCGAGTTCCACGCCAGCGGTCCGGGTCAGCATGCGCATGCCGCCTTTGGACAGGCAGTATGCGGTGTTTCCGGGCATGGGCCAATCCTCGTGCACGGAAGTCACGTTGATGATGCGCCCACCATCGCCCTGGGCGATCATCTGCTTGGCAGCCAACTGGGTTCCGAAGAAGGCACTCTTCAGATTGACGTCGAGCACCTCGTCGTACTGGGCTTCGTTGGTGTCGAGGATCGATGTCCGGGTCTCGATACCCGCATTGTTCACCATGATGTCCAGGCGACCGAACGTGGCGACCGCCGCGTCTACCAGGCGCTGGAGGTCGGAGATGCTGCTGACGTCGGCCTTGACCGCAGTCACCTTGTCGCCGAGGTCCCAGAGTTGCTTTTCGAGGGCCTCGGTGGCTTCGGGGTTGGAGACATAGTCGATGACGATCGACGCCCCCTCAGCCGCCAGGGCAAGGACGATCGCCATCCCGATCCCGGTGTTGCCACCGGTCACGATGGCAACTTTGCCGTCCAGTGACATCGATCCGCACCTCGCGTGTCCTCGGGTCCTGATCCGTGGTCCGAGTCAGGTATTTGTCACGATAGTAAGCACTTATCGAAGCTCGTGCATCTTGGATCTCGACCGTCGACGGACCGCCTCTGAAGGCCGGATACAGCTGTTCCTCCTAATGGGGGTGGACGGCTTTCCTCGTTGTCGTAAGTCCGGAACGGATAACTTTGGCGTCGGATCCCATGGCCGGGCACCGACGGTGCATGGGCTTCGACCGATCATCAGGGAGGGTCCGACGTGGATGTATTTCCCCCGATTGCCGACTATGGCTTCCTATCGGACTGCGAGACCGTCTGCCTCATCGCCCCGGACGGTTCGGTCGAATGGTTGTGCCTGCCCCGGCCCGACTCACCGAGCGTGTTCGGTGCCTTGCTCGACCGCTCGGCGGGCTCGTTCCGGTTCGGCCCGTCGACCACCTCGGTGCCGCACCACCGCCGGTACATACCGGGCACCATGGTGGTCGAAACCACATGGCATACGCCGACCGGCTGGGTAGTGGTCGAGGACCTGATGGTCGTCCGCACGATCAGCGACGACAGGCGTCGACCGGGCTACCGGCGAGCTCCGAAGGATTCCGAAGCGGCGGGGGTCCTGCTCCGCCGGGCGACCTGTGTCGGCGGCAAGGTCGATCTCGAAGTCACCGTTGTTCCGCTGTTCGGATACGGCACCACCCCAGGACGCTGGGAGTACGACGGGGACGGCTACAGCAGCCTCCAGGTGGCTGACCCCAACAGCGATGTCGCCCTGTCGATCAGCGGGAGCCTCCGGCTCGGACGCGCCGGTGCCCGCTGCTACGGGCGTACCACACTGGTCGAAGGCCAGTCGTGTTTTGTCGCCCTGTCCTGGAGTGGCGCCGCGCCCACCACCAAGGTCCAGGCCGATGACGACGTGGCTTCCACGGTGACGTTCTGGCGCGACTGGCTGTCCACTGGCACGTTTCCCGACCATCCCTGGCGTCGGTACATCGAGCGCAGCGCACTCACGCTGAAGGGTCTCAGTTACGCGCCGACAGGTGCCATCATGGCCGCCGCCACCACGTCACTTCCCGAAACCCCGGGAGGGGCGCGTAACTGGGACTACCGCTATACGTGGATCCGAGATACCGGGTTCATGCTTCGGGCCCTCTATCGGCTCGGATTCAACTGGGAGGCCGTCGAGTATTTCGCCTTCGTGCTGGAGTCTGTCGCGCAGGGCCGGCCCGAGTCGCCATTCGAACTCCAGATCATGTATGGGATCGGCGGTGAGCGTGACCTGACCGAGTCCACCCTCGACCACCTCTCCGGCTACAAGGGTGCCAAGCCGGTCCGGGTCGGCAACGGAGCCTGGAACCAACACCAGAATGACGTATGGGGAATGCTGCTCGACGGCATCGATCAGCACATGCGCCAAGAGGCACCCCAGATCGTGGGCCCGGTCTGGGAGGGACTGGCCGGTCTGGTCGACCAGGCCTTGGCTCACAGTGGAGATGCCGATCAGGGCATCTGGGAGATCCGTGGCGAGCCACAGCACTTCACGGCTTCGGCTGTCCTTTGCTGGGTGGCCGCCGATCGAGGAGCGGCTCTCGCTCGCAGCCGTGGTGACGTCGAGCGAGTCGATCGCTGGCGTGCCGGCGCCGACGCCCTGAAAGAGGAGATCTTGGCCAAGGGGGTCGACGACAAGGGCCGATTCCGCCAGGCCTATGAGAACGATGAACTCGACGCATCCCTACTACTGATACCGATCATGGGATTCCTGCCGGCGGATGACGACCGTGTACGGGCCACCGTATTGGCCATCGCCGACGAGCTCACCGAGGATGGATTGGTCCTCCGATACAAGGTGGACACCACCGACACCGGGTTCGAGGGCAAAGAGGGGACGTTCACGATCTGCTCATGGTGGTTGGTGTCGGCACTGGCCATGATCGGCGAGATCGATCAGGCCCGCATGCTGTGTAAGAGGCTGCTGGCGTTCGCCGGTCCCCTCGACCTGTTCGCCGAGGAGATCGACGCGTCAACGGGCGAACACCTCGGCAACTTCCCTCAGGCCTTCACCCATCTCGCACTCATCGACGCGGTATCCCAGGTGATCGAAGCCGATTCGCTCACCACCCAGTGAACTGCTGACGACGGCAGACGATAGTCAGCTAAGCGCCGGAGGCTGCAGATCACCTCGACCATCGACTGGGAGATCGCTACCGGTTCCCTGGCTCCCTTCGGGATCCAGTGGGGGTTGAGCGGCGGACAACAGGACGATGCCGACGAGGGCGATGCCGAGCCCGATCACTGTAGGGGCGAGCCGGGCGCCCCCCGAGGAAAGACTTTCACCGAAGACGGATGCACCGAAGGCCACGCTGCCGAACAGCGTCACGGCATTGCTCGACGCCATTGCCGGGGCGAGGACGCCGGTGCGGAGGGAGGACTGTTGAAGTACGAAGCCAACCAATGCCGACGCGATGAGTACATAGACGGTCCAGCTCGAGAGCACGGCTGAAAGACCTTGTCCGATCACCGTGACGAACTCCTTGGTCACGGCAGACTGCATGGCGAAGGCGACGCCGGCAGCCGAGCCGAAGAGTAGGGCCCTCGGAGCCCCTTTCCGATGCCTACCCAAGTTGCCCAACACGGCCACCAGGACTATTGCGGTGAGGCCGGCGGACCACCAGGCAGATGCCGGTGGCGTCGATGTACCTCCAGCCGGCGATCCAACGGAGAGGAAGAGCACGATACCCGCGACCACGGCCGCGGCCCCGGTCCATATTCGCCGACTGACCTGCTGGCCGGTAAAGCGCTTCCCGAGGGGTAGCGCGATGACGAGACTGAGAGTGGTGATCGACTGGACGACGATGAGCGAGCCGGTGTCGAGGGCTACAGCTTGGAGTACCCAGCCACTCGCTTGGCACGCTGCCCCGGCAAGCCATATGGGGCGGCGAATGATCTGCGCGAGGAAGCGTGGATCGTCGTCCCTGGCCGGTGCCTCAAGAGTGCCCTTCTGTTGGAGCACGCTGCCGAACGCGAATGCGACAGCGGCCACCAACGCGATGGCGTAGGTCTTCAACCGCTTTCTCCTCGCTCATCACGTCGGAGCGCCAAAAGCCCATCGGAGCGATGGGTCAATGGATCGTTGGTGACGCTCACGACCTTCCGGGCTCGATGCGCGTGATCATCGTTGGACCCCGGCCGAAACCGGATCAATTATTCGGGAATACATTGCCCATCCCGTCCCTGATGCGTAGGGGTTCTCCATAGCTTCGACTCCGGACAGTACCCCGTGCTCGATCCGTCGGGCCGCGACGATTTACCTGGCCGTGGCACCTCGGCGATAGCGACAGTCGTGTGCGCATTTCGATCTGGTGACACTTCTGGCCGTCGGAAAATATTGATGGACGGCCCGAATTCCTTCGGGTTACTGTTCCTACGCACTATCGAGTGACCTTCGGTTCTTGGCCTGGAGTACGTGCTGAAGCAGCTTCACCATGGCACGAGTCGGGCGCACGGTCCGAATGGAGACAGGAGGGAATTCCATGCCGTTCGATACGCTGTTCGTCTACTCAGGTGTCTACGCAAAAGTCGAGGACGCGCAGGCCGACTACGAGGCTGTCCACGCACTGCATACCGAGGCCGGATTGATCGACGCCTATGACGCCGCCATTGTGCAGCGGAAGTCCGATGGCAAGGTCAAGATCGTCAAGAAGCATGAAACACCCACCCGGGTCGGTGGGGTGCTCGGGGGCGGTGTCGGCCTGGCCACCGGGTTGGTCATCGCGTTGTTCCCGGCCGCGGCAATTGGTGGAGGACTCCTCCTGGCGACGGGCGGCGGAGGCGCATTGTTGGGCTCACTGGCGGGGCACGCAGCAGCGGGCATGAGCCGGAGCGATTTGAAGGAGTTGGGGGAGCAACTGGACAGCGGCCAGGCCGGACTCGTGGTGGTTGCCGTCTCCGACATGCAGTCGAAGGTCGAGGCAGCTATGAAGCATGCCGAAAAGATCCAAGCCAAGGAGATGAAGGCCGACCAGAAGGCCATCGAGGCCGACGCAAAGGAAGAGACCGGGTAGAACCATGGAACCCCGGAATGACGACATGCAGGCGGTGCGCGGATGCCCATTGTGCGGCGACATCGACGTTCCCCACCTGATCGTGCGTTTCGGTGGTTTCGAATCCAGTGGTCTGAGTTGGCGTTGCCGCTCCTGCGGGCAGGAGTGGGCGGACCCGGCGTCCGCGTCCGCTGCCCACCCTGGTCCGTCGGTCTCGAGGGAGGCTGCTGACGCACGGGACACCAGCCCCGCTGCCAGCCTGCCTGTTGTCTAGATGATCAAGACGTGAGGGAGTGTGCATGATGCTTGCCTACTATTACCCCCAGCAGAGTCTCCTGTGGACAATGCTCGAATTTTTCCTGTTCGTGATCTGGATTTGGATCCTGATCGCAATCTTCAGCGACATCTTCCGGAGCCACGACATGAGTGGGTGGGCGAAGGCCCTCTGGGTGATCTTCGTGATCGTCCTCCCATTCTTGGGGATTCTCGTCTACCTCATCGCTCGGGGCGGAAAGATGCAGGAACGCACGGTCAAGGACGCGGCACAGCAGAAACAGGCGTTCGACTCCTACGTGCGAGAGGCGGCAGGGTCGAATACCGCCGACGATCTGGCGAAGCTCGCCGACTTGAAAGAGAAGGGTGTGTTGACGGACGCCGAGTTCCAAGCCCAGAAGGCGAAATTACTCGGCTGATCTGTGACCTGTGGCTCGACAACGATTCCGCTGGCGCAACCATAGGACCGAGAGTCCCTGATCCAGTACGGCGCAGCAGATAGGAGATCCAGATGACTGACTCGGACACCATGGGGCCCGTCAGCTACTTGGTCGTGGAGTTCCCGGACAGCAAGATGACGGGGGAGGGGTTCCCGATCCTCGTCGACTTGGTCGACCAGGGCATTATTCGCATCCTCGACCTTGTATTCGTCAGTGTCGATGAGAATCGTGCGGTTACCCGCCTGGAGCTCTCCGACCTGGACGGAGACGGTGAGTTGGATCTCTCGGTCTTCCAAGGCGTCTCATCGGGACTCCTGGACGACACCGACCTGGCCGATGCAGCTGGTGTTCTCGACCCTGGGTCGTCGGCCGGGGTCCTTCTATTCGAGAACCGCTGGGCGAACTCGTTCATCGAGGCGCTTCGCGGCGGTGGAGCCATGTTGATCGCAGCTGGCTACATCCCCCAGGACACACTTGTTTCGTCGCTCGACGCGACGAGCCACTGATCACCGACGAAGGAGCATTCCGATGCCAGGTCTACTGCGAGGGATCGCCCGAACTGCTGCAATCGCCGGAACCGCAACCGCCGTATCCAACAGGGTGTCACGGCGCCAGGCCAACCGGTGGTCGCAGCAAGAAGAGCAGCCTCAATACGCTCCGGCTCCGGCGCCGGCTCCGGCAGCCGTGGCACCCCCAGTCGACATCGTCGAGCGCCTGCAGGGACTCGCCGATCTGAAGGACAAGGGGATCCTGACCGAAGCAGAGTTCGAGGCGCAGAAAGCCAAGGTGTTGGCAGCGTCGTAGGGTACCGCTGTGGGCTGCCCGCGCTGTTCCGTCAGCGAAGAGAATGCTCATGGACCGTTAATGCGCATTCGTCGGCGGGCGGCGACAATGGATGGTGATCGAAATGATCGCTTCGGCGATCGGGACCGAGCGCGGGCATTCTGCTGAGGGGACGCCATCGAAATGAGCCTTGCGGCCGAAGCCGGAGACGAGGAAGCGGGACAGGGAAGCCCGCGGCTGGCGCTTCTCCTGGCCATGGCCATGTTCGTCCTGGTGATCGACACGTCACTGATGAACGTCTCGATTTCGGCCGTGATCAAGGATCTACACACCACGGCAAGCGGGGTCCAGTCGGCCATCGCACTCGAGGCGCTCATCTCGGCTGCCTTCATTCTGACCAACTCCAAGCTGGGCGACCTCATGGGGCGAAGGCGCGCCTACGTGATCGGCCTTCTGGCCTATGCCGTCGGAGCCTTGGCCATGACTCTGGCCCAGAATCTGAACACGATCATCATTTTCTGGGCGATCATCGGTGGACTCGGCGCATCGTTGCTGCTGCCGGCCATGCAGTCCCTCATCCACGGCAATTTCACCGGTGGCGCCCAGAAGCGCGCCTACGCCCTGGTCGGCGCTTCCGCCGCCATTGCCGCCGCTGTCGGCCCGCTCCTGGGCGGATTCCTCACCACGTACCTGTCGTGGCGGGTGGGGTTCGGACTCGAGGCGTTGGTAATCCTGGTGGTGCTGACTCAGATCCGACTCGTCAAGGACGTCCCCTACACCGGGCCCCGCCAGATCGATTTCGTCGGCGGGATCCTCTCCATCGCGGGCATGGGTGGAGTGGTCCTCGGCATCCTGGTGTGGCAGGAGGGCGGCAGATATGTCGGGCTGATCATCGGGCTCGGCGCTGTGATGTTGGCCGCGTTCGCCTATTGGCTCGTGTATCGCAAGCGAAACGGCAAGCCAACGCTGCTGGACCCCGACCTGTTCAAGCATCTGAACTTTCGCGTTGGCATCTCCCAGCAGATGCTCCAACAGATCACGCTGGGCGGCGCCATGATCGTCCTTCCTCTCTTTCTGCAGATGACCCTTGAGTACAACGCCATGGAGGCCGGCCTTTCCCTTGCGCCGCTATCCCTGTCGATGTTCGGGATGGCGATGCTTGCCGGGCGCAAGGCAGGCCGATGGCGTCCCGCCCAGATCGTCCTAGCCGGCTTCGCTCTGAGCGCCATCGGCATGGGGGCGATCATTCCGCTGGTTCCCAGAGTCGACTCAGGGTGGTACCTGGTGATCCCATTGATCGTGGCCGGCTGCGGCCTCGGCATGCTGGTCTCCCAGTTGAACAACTTCACGCTCGCTCCCATCAGCGAGGACCGTGTCAGTGAGGCGGCCGGTGTGAACTCCGCCGGAGGATCGTTCGGGCTGTCGTTCGGGCTCGCCGTGGCCGGTGGCGTCATGCTGTGGGCACTGGCTCTGAGTTTCACCCATCAGACTCAAGCCAACACCGTGATCCCGGCTGCCCAACAACAGCAGATCTCCAGCTACATGGAGCACGACGCCGAGATCATGAGTAATACCGCTCTGCAGCAACAGATCGCAGACGAACCGAAGGCAGTCCAAACCGAAGTATTGGCTATCAACACGCATGCCAGGAACCTGTCTCTGCAGATCGCGCTCCTGATCCCCGCCCTTGCGTCACTCATCGGTTTCGCCAACTCGTTCCGGATGCTCCGGCTGCCGGATTTCACCCCCGTCGCAGATAACGACGGAGTAGGTCTTGACTAGCCACCTACTTCGAAGTCGGCGCTGAAGTCGATCAGCCCTGCTCTGCATCAGCCAGGGCTTCAGTCCAGGACGGTCTCCGCCTTGCCACGTCGGATGGCGGCCACCAGCGCGGCGTGGTCCCGCTCGTTCTGGTCGGCATACCGGCGGGCGAACTTGCGCATGGCCTTGGTGAATACATCGTTCTTACCCATGTAGGCGTCAATGGCCACAGGGTCGCCGGATCGGGCGTGAGCCCGGGCCAACGTGTTGCCGCAGGCGATGCCGAACTCGACCAGTACCGGCGCGATCAGGTTGGTGGTGGGTATGAGCTTCATGTCTCTGAACTGACGCACGTAGAAGTCTCGTTCGCCCAGCGATCCCCAGCCCACGAAGATGTCGGTGGCGCTTTGGACCATGCGCTTGCCGGCAATGACCCGGGCACCATGGTTGTCGTGTTCGCTGGAGTACGTGAAGGACTCATAGACGGAGGCTCCAGCCTGCTTGCATTGCAGGAACAACGGGTCGCCGGTAGCGCTTCCCTCGAGCAGCACGAGGTACACCACCATGCCAACGCTTCCGACGCCCACCACCTGGCGGACGATGTCCACCGGGGTGAAGCGATCGAACAGCTTGCGACGGTCCTCTTGGAGGGTGAGCCGGTAGCCGCCGAGCAATTCGTCAACGATGTCACCCTGCTCGTCGTCATCGAGGGTCACCCGTAGCGGGGGTTGCGGGGTGATCCGCGCCCGTCCCCGTCGTTCGGTCGTGAGCTTGACGAAGGCTCCGCGGCTCGTCCGGCTCTCCTTTCCCTTTTCGATCTGCACCTTCACCTGGCCGCGATCCGCCGGTTCGAAGAAGTCGATGAACTGGTCGAAGCGCGTGCCTTCGTACCAGATATCGAGCAGTGGCAGTGTGGCGTAGTACCGCATCCGATTGCGGTAGGCGTCGATTGTCGCGGTAACCGCGGCATCCGACTTGCCCTCCTTGATGCCGTTCTCCCGTGCGGCCACCACCAGGCTGGCGGCCAGGCGGGCCACGTCCCACTCGAACGGTCCGGGCAGGGTCTCGTCGAAGTCGCGCAGGTCGAAGTTGAGATTGCGCTCCGGGGTTGCCCACAGCCCGAAGTTCAGGACATGGGCGTCACCGCACAGTTGGACTTCGATCCGGCTGTGCGGTCGGGAGGCCAGATCGGCCGCCATGACGGCGGCGGCGCCCCGGTAGAAGTTCCACGGGGATTGGGACATGCGTTTGTGGCGGAGCGGAGCGAGCTCGGGCAGCCGGATTTCGTTCTGGGCCAGGATCCGGTCGACTGGATCATGCCCACGGTTCCGCTCGTCCCACTCACCCAGATCGGCTCGAGGCGCCAGAATCCGGGCCTGCCGCCCGATTTCGCTGCGCTCGGCGGCCGAGGCCGCGAGGTCGTGCCTGGCCGCCACGAGTGTGGGCGGATTTTCGGTCTTGCTCACAACTCTTCTTCCCCTCTTCCTCGATGCGGAACCCATTCTGCCCGGTCGTGAGGATCCGGGGGACCGAACGTATCCCGGAGGCCCCGCGAGCTCGAGATCTCGCTCTGTGGGCAGCGCGATCTGGACCCTCTACTCCAGAGCTGAGTGATCGAGCCAGAACTCGAGCAACCATCGGTTCCCCTCCACCAGGCCCTCGACGTCTGCCAGAGAACGGCGTCGGTAGAGAGTTAGCAGGAGGTCGAGACCGTTCGCCGTGAACTCGACGTCGACCGGGCCGTCATCCTGCACGAGCTCCGCTCCAGATGCGTAGGACTGAACGACCCAGCGCGCACCGGTCTTGGCGTCACGGAATGCCAGGCGCCCCTTGACATCTTTGAGTTCATCGATACGCGGTGAGAATGCTCCGGCGGCAGGGAGGTTGACCAGGAACTCGTCAATTGCATCGGCTGCAATTCTGTCGCCAACGAAGGGCTCGCGATGCGCTGCGAGCTGTAGGTCGACCCTGTGGATCAACGTTTCGTGGAGCTGGCGCCGTGACCAGAACCCGACGTGTTGGTCCGCCCCCCACGCCCACATCTCGAGGGTCGGATCGGTTCGCCGAAGCGTTACCAGGAGCCGCACGCCACCTTCGCCGATCCATGCTGAATCGGCTCGATCTCGATCTGACGGCACCTCGTGAGCCGGGAGCCTGGTTTGGGCCAGGTTCCGCACCAGGTATTCAGCCCACCTGTGGACGCGTCCGAGGTGCTCCGTCAAGTCGAGAATCGACCACCCTGGGCATGTTGCGACGGGAAGCTCCCGGTCGGCGTCCAACAGGATTTCCGAAAACAGGGAGATCTCGGCCTCGAGAGCGTCACAGTGTTCGAAATGGTCCACCGGTCTGAATGCTACCGACGGGGCTCTCGAGGTTGCGCTCCGCCCTGATCAAATCGCTGCGTGACCTGGCCGGTTGGCCGGTTGGGCCACCGCCTGGGCTTCCATTTGGCCTACGAACATATGTTCGACTACGCTCGCCACATGGCGTCCTTCCAGGGCTCGCTCTTCGATACGGCCACCGAGCCCGGGCTGCGACCGTTAGCCGGGGCTCTCCGTCGTACCAGCTTGTCCGACGGTGCCTGGATCGACCAGCTGCCGGAATGGGTGGAGCGGGCCGACTTGCTGTTCGAGTCCCTGGTGGATGACGTCGCCTGGCGATCCGAGGAACGGGTGATGTACGACCGCAAGGTCGAGGTCCCGCGACTGGTCGCGTCGTACGGCGGGGGAGTTCTGGCACCGCATCCGGCCCTCGGTGATGCGATGGCACGGCTCGCCGACCACTATCAGGGAACGCCGGGGGCGGATCTGGCCACGATCGGGCTCTGCCTCTATCGGAACGGCTCGGACAGCGTGGCGTGGCATGGCGACACTCTGGGCGCGGAGCCACCGAGGACACGCTGGTTGCCATCTTGTCCCTGGGTTGCCGTCGGCGGTTGGCCCTCAGACCGAAGCAAGGCGGATCGCCGTCTCTCCGACTCGAGCTCGGTGGAGGTGATCTCCTGGTCATGGGAGGGAGCTGCCAGCGCACGTGGGAGCACGCCGTGCCGAAGACGGCCCGTCCCGTCGGTCCACGGCTGAGCGTGCAGTTCCGTCCGAGCGGCGTGCAGTAGAGAGGATCGCGGGTCAGCGGGGTCGAAGTCCGGTCGCTACCATGTTTCGAGATGAGCGACACGGGCGCACGGGGAGAGAAGCGCTGGCCGATGGCCCTCACCCTGATTGTGGCGATTGCGCTGACGACGACTCTCCCGCTGCATTACAGCGTGGGTCCCCAGTGGATCTTTCCGGCCATCGAAGGCTTGTTGTTGGTGTCGGTCATTGTCATCGACCCGGGTCGAATCAACCGTCTTACCCGGGGGGGTCGGATACTCAATATCGGGCTCGTGTCGTTTCTTGTCGCCAAGTCGGCAGGAATCACTGCCCGTCTGATCGTCGACCTGGTGCGAGGCGGAAAGGACACCAACTCACCGGGTCTCCTCCTATGGGTGGGATTCGTTGTCTGGATATTCACGATCATCAGCTTCGCCTTCTTCTACTGGACATTCGACGGGGGTGGACCCGAGGCACGTGCGAAGGGCATGTCGCCGTATCCCGACCTTGCGTTTCCCGAACAACTGAATCTCCACATTGCACGTCCAGGGTGGCGGCCCGAATTCTTCGACTACCTCTACCTCGGATTCACCAACGCCACGGCGTTCAGCCCGACCGACGTCATGCCACAAAGGCACTGGGCGAAGCTGGCGATGGCCGTCCAGGCCATGGCATCCATCGCTGTGCTCGGACTGGTGATCGCCCGGGCAGTGAACATCCTGAAATAGCGACGCACCGGCTGCGGTACCCGACTATCCGAGCGTGGTCCGCCAGACGCGGTTGTCGTCGTCGATTACGGCCGCTAGGAGATCTGCAAGTGGAGTGTCGCGCTCTTCGAAACCGAGGTCTTGCCTTCTTTCACGGTGACTTCCACGGCGATCGAATAGCTCCCAGCGGTCAACGAGGTGTTCGGGGTTCCTGACAGCACGCCTGCGGAACTCGAGCGCGAGGCCCTTCGGTAGCGCCGCCGTCTTCTTCCACGCATACGGCGCGATCCCCCCAGTCGCTTGGAGGGTCTCGCTGTATGCGGCTCCCCGTGTTGCACCCGGGAGCGTTGTCGTCGCGATCACAAGGGGTGCGTAGACCGTGAGGGTGAAGCTCTGGCTCGCACCCGAACCGATCCCGTTGGTCGCAGCGATGGTGATCGTGTAACTGCTGCTGTTCACGGTGATCGGCGGCGTGCCCGAGAGCACTCCGGTCGTTGCGTCCAGCGTCACTCCGCTCGGGAGGCCTCCTGATTCGGAAAAGGTCGGCGCCGGATAGCCAGTGGCGGTGACCGTCACCGTCCCCGCCTCGCCCTCGTCGAAGCTCGCGGCGATCGGTGACTTGGATCCGAAGGCAGGAGCTTCGTTGACCGTCAGGGGAATCGAGGCCGTAACCGGCGTCCCCTTGTCGCTCGAGGCGCTGACCTGCACGTTGAAGTGCCCGACGGCCTTGGATGAGGGTGTTCCGGTCAAGAGTCCACTGGAGCTCAGGGCGAATCCCTTTGGCAGCGCCGCCGTCTTCTTCCAGACGATGGAGGTGCCGCCGCCGGTGGTGGTCAACTGCACGCTGTACGGCGTCCCCACCAGGGCGTCGTGTAGCGACGTCGTGGTGATGTGGAAGCCAGCGACCTCGACGGTGAGGGTAAAGCTCTGGATGGCATCGGAACCGACGCTGTTGGTCGCATCGATGGTGATCGAATAGCTCCCGTTCGTTCCGGCTGACGGAGTGCCGGACAGTGCTCCCGTCGCCGAATTGAGGGTCACCCCACTCGGAAGTGTGCCGGACTCGCTGTACGTCGGCGCCGGATAACCGGTGGCGGTCACCGTGAAGGACCCATCTGAGCCAATGGTGAAGCTCGTGGAGTCCGATGAGGTGATTGCCGGAGCCTCGTCAACCGTGAGTGTGAAGGACTGTGTGCCATCCGGGTCGGTCCCGTTGCTGGCCACGATGTTGATCGGGTAACTACCGCCGGTTCCGGTGGCGGGGATTCCGGACAGCGCTCCCGTGGTGGGGTTGAGGGTCACTCCGGAGGGGAGATTCCCGGTTTCGGTGAACGTCGGCGCCGGGCTTCCGGTCGCGGTGACGGTGAAGCTGCCCGCCGTGCCCGCGGTGAAGGTCGTCGAGGGCGCCGATGTGATGGTCGGTGCGGTTGCCAGGTTTTGTACCGTCAGCGTGAATGACTGGGTGGCATCCGGGCTGGTTCCGTTGGTGGCCTCGATGGCGATGGGGTAGCTGCCGTCGGATCCGACGATTGGGGTCCCAGACAGCACGCCGGCGGAGCTCAGGGTCACGCCTCCGGGCAGTGACCCGGTCTGGGTGAAGGTCGGAGTCGGATAGCCGGTGGCCGTCACAGTGAAGGTGCCGGCCGAGCCGACGGTGAACGTCGCCGAGTCGCCCGAGGTGATGGACGGTGCCTGATCGACGGTGAGGGTGAAGGTCTGGGTGGAGTCAGGACTCAAGCCGTTGGTGGCATCGATGGTGATCGAGTAGCTGCCTCCGGTGCCGACGGCCGGAGTGCCGGAGAGGATGCCGGCGGAGCTCAGGGTCACGCCTCCGGGCAGTGACCCGGTCTGGGTGAAGGTCGGAGTCGGATAGCCGGTGGCCGTCACCGTGAAGGTGCCGGCCGAGCCGACGGTGAACGTCGCCGAGTCGCCCGAGGTGATGGACGGTGCCTGGTCGACGGTGAGGGTGAATGACTGGTTGGAATCGGGACTGACGCCATTGGTGGCGTCGATGTCGATTGAATAGGTACCGCCCGAACCTGCCACGGGGGTTCCTGACAGGACACCTGCCGAGCTGAGGATCACGCCTCCGGGAAGTGACCCGGTCTCGGTGAAGGTCGGTGCCGGATAACCCGACGCATTGACCGTGAAGCTACCGTCAGTTCCGACAGCGAAGGTCGTGGAACTTCCCGAGGTGATGGACGGTGCCTGGTCGACGGTGAGGGTGAACGACTGGTTGGAATCGGGACTGACGCCATTGGTGGCGTCGATGTCGATTGAATAGCTACCGCCCGAACCCGCCACAGGGGTTCCCGACAGGACGCCTGCCGAGCTGAGGGTCACACCTCCGGGAAGTGACCCGGTCTCGGTGAAGGTCGGTGCCGGATAGCCGCTCGCCGTCACCGTGAAGGTACCAGCAGATCCGACAGTGAACGTCGTCGAGTCGGCCGATGTGATGGTCGGAGCCGTGGCCAGGAGTGCCACAGAAACGGTGAAGCTCTGAGTGGCATCGGGTGACGTCCCGTTGGCAGCGGTGATGGTGATTGAATAATTGCCGTTGGATCCGACGATCGGCGTTCCCGACAGTACTCCCGTCGATGAATTTCGAGAGTGATGCCTCCTGGCAGTGGGCCGGTCTCGGTAACTGTGGATGCGGGGTATCCCGTGGCGATCACCGTGAAGCTACCGGCCACGCCGACCGTGAAGTCAGCCGAGTCAGCGGACGTGATCGATGGTGCCTGGTCGACGGTCAGGGTGAAGCTCTGGGTGGCAGTCAGGACTGACGCCATTGGTGGCATCGATCGTGATCGAGTAGCTACCTCCGGTGCCCGCCGCCGGTGTGCCCGAAAGCACACCAGCGGAGGTGAGGGTCACGCCAGCGGGGAGTGGCCCTGTCTCGCTGAACGTCGATCCCGGATAGCCACTGGCGGTCACGGCGAAGGTTCCGGAGGACCCGACGGTGAACGTCGCCGAGTTGCCCGAAGTGATCGACGGTGCCTGGTCGACGGTGAGGGTGAACGCTCTGGGTGGCAGTCAGGACTGACGCCATTGGTGGCGTCGATGGTGATCGAGTAGCTACCTCCGGTGCCCGCCGCCGGTGTGCCCGAAAGCAGACCAGCGGAGGTGAGGGTCACGCCGTTGGGCAGTGAGCCGGTCTCGGTGAAGGTCGGCGCCGGATAGCCGGTGGCGGTAGCCGTGAAGGTTCCGGAGGACCCGACGGTGAAGGTCGCCGAGTTGCCCGAAGTGATCGACGGTGCCTGGTCGACGGTGAGGGTGAACGTCTGGGTGGAGTCAGGACTGACGCCATTGGTGGCGTCGATGGTGATCGAGTAGCTACCTCCGGTGCCCGCCGCCGGTGTGCCCGAAAGCACACCAGCGGAGGTGAGGGTCACGCCGTTGGGCAGTGAGCCGGTCTCGGTGAAGGTCGGCGCCGGATAGCCGGTGGCGGTAGCCGTGAAGGTTCCGGAGGACCCGACGGTGAACGTCGCCGAGTTGCCCGAAGTGATCGACGGTGCCTGGTCGACGGTCAGGGTGAAGCGTCTGGGTGGAGTCAGGACTGACGCCATTGGTGGCATCGATGGTGATCGAGTAGCTACCTCCGGTGCCCGCCGCCGGTGTGCCCGAAAGCAGACCAGCGGAGGTGAGGGTCACGCCGTTGGGCAGTGAGCCGGTCTCGGTGAAGGTCGGCGCCGGATAGCCGGTCGCGGTAGCCGTGAAGGTTCCGGAGGACCCGACGGTGAAGGTCGCCGAGTTGCCCGAAGTGATGGACGGTGCCTGGTCGACGGTGAGGGTGAACTCTGGGTGGAGTCAGGACTGACGCCGTTGGTGGCGTCGATGGTGATCGAGTAGCTGCCTCCGGTGCCCGACGGCCGGTGTGCCCGAAAGCAGACCAGCGGAGGTGAGGGTCACGCCGTTGGGCAGTGAGCCGGTCTCGGTGAAGGTCGGCGCCGGATTGCCCGAGGCCGTCACCGTGAATGAACCGGGAGATCCCACGGTGAATGTCGTCGAATTGCCCGAAGTGATGGACGGAGCGGTCGCCAACGTTGTCACCGTCACTGTGAAGGGCTGCGTTGCGTTGGGACTGGTCCCGTTGCTGGCGGTGATGGTGATCGAGTAGGTGCCGCTCGACCCGATGATCGGCGTTCCGGAGAGCACACCGGTCGACGAATTCAGCGTGACGCCACCGGGGAGTGAGCCAGTCTCACTGAAGGTGGGCGCGGGATAGCCGCTCGCTGTCACCGTGAAAGTGCCGGGAGATCCCACGGTGAACGTCGTCGAACTTCCTGAAGTGATCGACGGTGCCTGATCGACGGTGAGGGTGAAGGTCTGGGTGGCATTCGGGCTGGTCCCGTTGCTGGCGGTGATGGTGATCTGATAGCTGCCGCCGGTGCCCGCAGCCGGGGTGCCGGACAGGACCCCCGTGGTCGAGTTGAGGGTCACACCGCTGGGTAGCGTCCCGGATTCACTGAACGTCGGACCGGGGCTCCCCGAAGCTGTCACGGTGAACGAACCGGCCGTACCGGCCGTGAACGTCGCCGCGTTGGCCGAGGTGATCGTGGGTGCGGTGCCCGCCGCCACGGTGGCCGTCCAACGTGCGGCCGGAGCGGAGTAGGTGGGCACGGGGGCGTTCTGTCCCTGGTCGAGGAAGGACGACAGGTTGGACGGATAGGCGTCGAGGACGAGGATTCCGATGGTCTGGACCACTGTCACGACGGAGAACTCGGTCTCGGTGAGACTGATCGGCGTGCCCGGTCCAGCGGTTACCGTCCAGGAGGCGGTGATCGTGGGCAGGCTGAGCTGTGAGCCAGCGGCGATACTGGTACCGACATTGAGCGAGGTCTCGATGTAGGGGTAGCTGGTCTTGAAGTTGGTGGCATTGTTGGCGGTGCATGTCCCGGCCACGTAGCCCATCGCCGCCGTGCAGTAGGTCACCGTGTACGCACCGGAGGACGCGGTGTCACCACCGGACGCGCTGAGCGAGCCTGGGACAAGGGTGATTCCGCTCGGCACCGGGTAGATCGCATGGTATGCGCCGATGCCCGTGACGGTGAACCCCGAGTCGGTCGACGGGAGCACGGTCGCGGTAGGTGCGGTGATCGAGGTGAAGGTCGAGCCGGTCGCCGGGGTCGAGTTGGAGAGCAGTTCGCCGGCCCCGGTGTCCTCCACGACGGACACGATCTGCCCGATGGCGTTCAGCTGGTTGCCGACGTAGTAACCGGAGCCTGCCGGGACGTAGGTCATGGTCGCAGTGGTGCACGTGGTTGTCTGAGGGGATTCGCAGAACTCGATGGTTGCGGTCTGGGTGCCGGTGGTGGTCACCGGATTGAGCCAGGTCGTGGCTTGGGTGGCCCCTGTCCCGGTGGTGAAACTGGTCGGCGTGGGCTGGGCCGGGGTATAGAGGAGCTGGGTTCCCACCACCGAGACCTGGCCGGAGGCCGGCTGGGACGTCACGGTGACCGCACCGAGCGAGGTCCCCCCTGTCACCAGTGACGCGGCGTTGAAGCTCTGGACCTGATAAGGCACGACGGTGCCGGTGCCGGTACCCGTGGTCGTTCCGGCGAAGTTGACGGTGAAGGAGCCGTTGCCACCACCGGTGACGACGTAGTTGCCGGTGGTGAGGCCGTTGCTGAACCCGGTCAGATACAGCTGTTCTCCCGGGTACCAGGTCCCGACGGAGGTCAGCGTGACCGTGGTGCCGGCCTGGGACGTGGCGGTGACAGCGGATGCCGTGGTCGAAGTCGGGATGAGCACGGATCCCGTCCCAGACCCGGTGATGGAACCGCTGAAGGGAATGGTGAAACTTCCCAGGCCCGAAGAGGACGAGATCGTATAGGTGCCTGCAGTGAGCCCGTTGCTGAATCCGGACAGATCGACTTCGGCACCGACGGTCCAGAGCCCGATGGCCGAGACGGTTACGAAGCCGCCGGAGTGGCTGGTGCCTGTGGCCGGGACCGTGGTACCCGGTGAATTGGCGTACGACGCCGTCCCGGCCGCGGCGGCAAGGGTCCCGTTGTAGGTGTACACGTCGGCGGAACTGGTGGCCGACGTACCGAGGCCGGTGGTGACAGTGATGTCAGGACTTCCGGTGCCGGCCGGTGCGACCGCGGTGATCGAGTCGAGCGAGTTGACGAGGAAACTGGTGGCAGGCGTCGAGCCGAAGTCCACGGCCGACACGTTGTTGTATCCGGTGCCCCCGATGGTCACCTGGGTGCCGCCCCCGGTGGGGCCTCCCGCCGGGTTCGACGTGGTGGTCACACCGGTGACCGTGGGGGCGCCGATGTAGGTGTAGGAATCGGTCGTCGGAGTCGTAGCGGAGGTCGAGTTGGGATTGGTCACGGTCACGTCGACCGGACCGGTTGCACCACCGGTTGGGGCGGGCGCGATGGCGGTGATCTGAGTGGGCGAATTGACGGTGTACGACGTTGCCGTGTTGCCACCGAACTTGACCGGGGACGCACTGTCGAAGTCAGTTCCGACGATGACAACGGGCGTGCCGCCCGCCACCGGTCCAACACCGCCAGCCGGTGTCGGGGACACCACGCCGGTGCCACTCCCGTCGATGCTTCCCGCGAAGGGAATGACGAACGAGCCGTTTCCTCCCGTCGATATCGTGTTGACCCCTGAGGTCAGATTGTTGGTAAACCCACCGATAGTGACCTGCTGACCGGCCGTCCACGTGCCCGCTGCAGTGACTGTGACGAAGCTGCCGGTCTGGCTGGTGGCGGTCACCGGGATGAGACCGACAGCCGAGATCGTGGGCGGCTGCCACGTATAGGTGTACACACAGCCCGGGCTGGAGCAGGTCGACGTGGTGGTCGTGGTGAGCAAGGTGTTCTTGACGATGACCTTGGCGGCGGCGATGCCGGTGAGCATGGGAGGAACGGTCACGTACATACGGGACTGTGACGCGATCGACACGATGGTCGCGGCGGCGCCACCGATGGTGACGGTCGTCGTGGTATTGGCACCGGTCCCGAAGAGGGTGCCGCAGACGGCGATCTCGTCGCCGCCCGCCGCGTCCCCTGAGTCTCCTGTACCGGATACGCAGGTGCCGGTCCCGTTCAGGCCGGCGGCCAGACCGGTCACCGTCGGTGGCCCGGCGGCAGCGTATGCAGCATCCACACCGACCACGGTGAGGCCGGCAATGCCGAGCAAAATTGCGACGGCGATCTTCACGACCATTTGGGCGCGATATTTCGGCGAAGCGGACTGGTCCATCGTGGCAACCCCCAACGATTCGTACCTCCACTGCACGCACTGTCGCCATGAATCCCCCGGCACAGCCCGTGGTCCGCGTTCGCGGACAATTTGACCGTAAGTGACGGCTCCCGCCATGGCAACGTACATCACATGGAGTGAGTACGAAAGTACTATGCGTGGTGGAGTCCTGGTCGAGCAGCTGTCGCAAAAGTGCAGATTCGATGGAATTGCGAGCATCTACGCAGTCGCGGGCGCTCCTCCTTGTCGGCGGTCCGCCGTCGACGGGCGCCCGGAATCCGAATTCGTCACCGCAGGCGATCCGCTTCATGATGACTGGCCAGGCGACGTGAGCAGGACTCTCAAGTGCCATGACCAAGCTGTCGATGCCAAACCTGAACCATCCGAACGGAAGCTTCAAATGGCAGACGGATCCCACGCTCACCCAGCTACCCAGAGGCCAATCGAGTCTCCTGTGGCGCCACAGGGCGGTGTGGCGCTCCTGATCGACGCCCTTCAGTCGCTGTTCGCCACATCAGTGGTCCTGTTCGTACCGTCCGCGGCAACAGTCTCTGACGTGGCGGAGCGTCTCTCCGACGTCCCGGAGATCCCCTCGGCAACGATGAGCTTGCTGAACGCGAAAGTGTTCACCTGGCTGGCCAGTGGCAAAGACTCCGTGGGCGAGGATTCGGTGAACGTGGACCACGAAGGATGGCACCTGGTCATGTCCGAGTCACGCTCCGACTCAGGGGTCCGAATCGGGGCGGTCGGCGTGGCAAGACGGGATCAGGAAGCCTCGGGTTGGACCACCAGCGAGGTCACTTGCGTGCAGACGTTCGCCAAGCTGTGTGCCGCCGCCGCAGTTGCCGAAGACAGTGACCCTCGACTGCCGACACGGCCCGGGCTGGATGCGCTGGTCACACGCATTGCCGTCGAGTTGATGTCGGTATCGGCGAACTCGATGGCTGACTCGCTCGAATGGATGCTGCAGGTCCTGTGTGAGTTCTTCGAAGTCGACATCAGCTTCCTGCGGCGAACCGACTTCGAACGGGAGATGTCCGTGCTGGTCGCCGAGTGGCCACCGCGGATGAACATTCCGGACCCCGATCCTCTGGGCGAGGTTCCTTTCGGCTCGGATCCCATATTCGATGGGACCCGCGACCTGAAAGAACCGTTCACCGTCCAGCCGAACAACACTCCTGACGCCTATCAGGAGCGGGTACACGAGGGTTCGGGGATCGACGAGGTATCGGTCGCAGTCGTGCCTCTGATCCGCGGCGACGCCACCATCGGGGTGCTCGGCTTCATCAAGTTCGGCGACCGGCCGTGGAGGACCGAAGAGACCAATGCCCTCCAGGCCGTTGCGTCGCTGATGGTCCAACTCGGGGCGCGCGTTGACGCCGAAGAGCGACTTCGGCTCCAGTCCCATAGTGATGAGCTCACCGGGTTGCCCAATCGTCGGGCACTCCTGGAGGAACTTCGCAGTCGGCTGATCTCAGAGGGCAGAGGGGCGATCGGCCTGCTCGCTTTCGATCTCGATCGGTTCAAAGCCTTGAATGACTTCCTCGGTCACGATGCGGGTGATCGCTTCCTCGTCGCCATTTCAGATCGCCTGCGCGACACGATGGACCCGGGCGACTTCGCCGCTCGGCTGGTCGGCGACGAATTTGTGTTCCTGTTCGAGGGGGCGAGCGTGGAACTCGAGGCCCTCGCCGTCGCCGACAGTTTGCTGGAGCTCATCGCCGAGCCGGTGGTGATCAACGGGCATCACGTCAGTCGAACCGCCAGCATCGGGATTTCGTTCAGCGATGACCATTCGGCGACGGCCGAGGACCTCCTGGACCATGCCGATGCCGCACTGAACAAAAGCAAGTCCCAGGGTGGGAATCAGGCCGCTGTCTTCGACACTGCACTGCGGGCGTCGGTGAAGCAGCTGGCCGATACCGAACTGCAGTTGCGCGACGCCATCGAACACGGAGGACTGCTGCTGTACTTCCAGCCGGAAGTGGATCTCCGTAACGGCAAATTGCTGGCGGTGGAGGCGCTGGTCAGATGGAACCACCCCCAACGAGGGGTCCTGCCTGCAGGAAGCTTCATCACGGTCGCAGAAGAAACCGGTCTCATCGCCGATCTGGGTCGATGGGTTCTGGAAGAGGCCTGTCGCCAGATGGCGGCGTGGATGCAGCAATATCCGTCACTGCGCATCACCATGCGAGTCAACGTATCGCCGGCGCAGCTCGCCACTCGAAACATCGTGCAACTGGTCAAGGACTGCCTCGACCGAAACCGACTCCCCGGTCGGCTGCTCTGCCTCGAGATCACCGAGCACGCCGTGGTTCAGGACGTCGAGCAGACGGTACAGGTTCTCCGTGATCTGAAGGCGCTGGGCATCACGTTGGCTATTGACGATTTCGGCACCGGCTACAGCTCGATGTCACAACTCAAGAACCTGCCCGTCAACGCCCTCAAGATCGACCAGACCTTCGTGGCCGGACTCGGTATCGACGAGGGCGATCGGGCCATCGTCGAAGTGACCGTCCGTTTGGCCCAGTCCTTCGGTCTCGATGTGATCGCCGAGGGCGTAGAAACCGAGGAACTGGTACACGAGCTCCTCAAATTGGGCTGCAATCGAGCCCAGGGGTTCCTGCTCTGTCGGCCCAAGCCGGCGGCAGGCCTCGAGACCATCCTGAGCGAGGGGGGCATCCGCCCGTCCACGTTCAAGCGGGGCGTTCCGTCACTCACCGACGCCGCCCGCGGTTGACGGTCGGATTCAACTCCCGTCGCTGAACCGCCGGCGATCAGGGATCCCCACCGCAGGCGGAAATGACTCAGACGACGATGTTGTTCCCCCGCATCACGAATGCGTCCGGCTCAGGAAAGAGGAGCGACTCATGTCCGTCCGAGTCCCACTTCACCAGATAGGGCGGGCTCCCGTCGTCGTTGCGGACGTCGACGATCACCCCGATCCGTTCGCCCAGTCCGGTCCGAAGTCCTTCCTTCACCAATCGGTCTCCGATTTCTGCGTACATGTCGCTTCCTCCATAGCCGCGCGTCCCCCCATTCCATGGTGAACCCAGACCGCCCCGACTTCAAGGGTCCGACACCCGCTGCAAGGTGGAGGTGACCGCACTGGGTCCTAGATGAGCTTCGGTCCGTCCGCCCGGACCCGCGACACGCTCTCGATCGTGGTTCGCAGCTCCTGCAGCCAGCCCGCCTCGCGTTGGCCGACGAACCGAACACACCAGGCCAGGGCCTCGCTCCGGCTGCGGGCCACACCGGCGGCCAGCAGGGTGTCGAGCACCTCGCGCTCGCCGATACGCAGCCGGGTCATGACGGGAACGCCCAAGCTGGTGAAGATGGTGGTGGTGTCGTCCGAGGTGACGCCCCAGGCCACCGACCGACCGGTGGCAGGCTGGACGCGATCGGCGATCTCCATGCGGGCCGCCCGGGTCGCCTCGCGGAATGCGTCGGCATCGCCGGCCCCGGGCCCGTCGGTCGTGAGGGTGCCGACGATGAGGATCTCGTCGTCGTCGACGGTCACGCGGGGTGGGCCGTCGAACCACCCGCCGGGGATCGTCGGGAAGACGAGCTCCTCGATCTGCTTCTGTTCTGTAATTGTAATCATAATTACAACATTACACCAAATCAGCTCCCGACCGTCCACGCTGTTGACCAGGGACTTCGGTTGGTCCCACCCCTGCGGGACCATCATCCATGGAGCTTGGCCAGAGCTGCCGCGGTGTATTTCTCGAGAGAGGACGTGTCGAGCGCCCCTGGGTTCATGTAGCCGACCACCGTCAGATCATGTCCTCGACGAATGACCACATAGCCGGCTTGGGAGAGCATCCCGCCGTTGTCGTTGGAGAGCAGCATGCCCACGCTGACGTCGCCGTAGTGCGGCAACGACAGAACCTGTTGGAAGTCGCTGGAGGTCGTGCGACCCATCGTCTTCGGCGAGCACGAGGACTGAGTCTGCAGGCGTCTGACGGCGACGATGTAGGCATTGGCCACCGAGGTGCTGGCCGCAGCGAACTCGACGAGTTCAGGGGAACCGCCGGGACCGACCAGACGGACACCGACCCCGTCTGGACCTACGATCGACGCGGTGCTGGGTGGGCTGCTGCATGCCTGGACGGCGGCGGTGTCGGTCGCCACGGACACCCATCCGGTTCCGATATCGCTGGGGGCCAGCAGCGTCGAGCGGACGATCCGTACCGGTGCCGCCGTCGTGCCCGAAGCCCGGGTGGGGGCACATGCGCTCAGCAGCAGTGCCGCCACCACGACTCCGCCGGACCCGGCGCTCTTCCAGAGTCGATGTGCTAGTCGTGGCACTGTCCCATCAGAGCACAGGGGGCGGAGAAGGCATTGTCGCCCCCACCCTCGAGGTCCGAGGCGGTCGGGTGGTGATCACCGTAGGCACCCGGTGTCGGCTATCGGGCGGTGATGTACTCCATGAGCTCGTCCCGGTCCTTTTCGAGCTCTCCCATGCGGCTCTTCACCACATCGCCGATGCTGACGATGCCGCAGAGGAGTCCGTCTTGGACCACGGGGACGTGCCGGATCCGCTCCACGGTCATCAGGTTCATGATCGAGTCGACGGTGTCTTGGGGCGTGCATCGGTGGACCGAGGTCGACATCACGGTGGACACGGCCCGCTCCAGCAGGTCGCCGTGCAGCTCGCTCAGGCAACGGACCACATCCCGCTCCGACACGATCCCATCGATGGTGCCGTCACCCGGGGATACGACCAGCGCACCGATCCGGTGGCGGACCAGTTCGGCAACGGCCGTGCCGAGGGTCGCTGTCTTCGGGATGACGGCCACCTCCGATCCCTTGACCTCGAGAATCGCGGAAACCAGCATGGATCCCCCCTTCTGGATCGGAGTTGAGAGGCCGATCCCGGGTCGGCTCCCGGGACGGGAACCTCCCCAATACTCGCGCCGACTCGGCCAAAAGGAAAACGATCCCCGTTTCGCAGCTCGAATGGGCGTCCACGATGGGATCGGTTTTCGAACTGCCCGCGGCGCGTACAAAACCGAACCTGGAGAAGAGTTGAGTTGACGGGTCCGGTGGTTTAGTGTGCGCAACCAACAGGTAATCAGCAGATGAACGCCCTGCAAACATCCGGGGGCGGCGCTGCCCAGACGAAATCGGGTGATCAATGAGGCCACAGGGCAAGTTCAGGAACGGCGTCCGAGTGGGAATGGTGGTCGCCGTTCTGGCCACCGGTGCCCTGGCCGCCGGGTGCAGTTCCGGATCGGGCAGTTCGTCACCGGCAACGGCAGGACAGACCACGGCCACCTGGGCCGAAGCGCCCCAGGCACCGCCGAACTACATCTTCCCGTTCATGAGCCTGGCGTTCTTCAGCGTCAGCAACTCGGAGCAGTTCCAGTACCTGATGTACCGACCGCTCTACTGGTTCGGAAACGGTGCCACTCCCGACCTCAACCCCTCCCTCTCCCTGGCCCAGCAGCCCACCTACTCCGCCAATGGCGAGACGGTGACGCTCAACCTCAAGGGCTACAAGTGGTCCAATGGTGAGACCGTGGACGCCCAGGACGTGATGTTCTGGATGAACATGCTCCACGCCGAGAAGGCGAACTGGGCCGGGTATTCACCCGGTGCCATCCCCGACGACATCTCGAGCATCACAGTGAACAGCCCGACGCAGCTGACCTTCCAGCTGTCGGCCCCGGTCAACACGTACTGGTTCACCTATAACCAGTTGTCGCAGATCACGCCGATGCCGAATGCCTGGGACATCACTGCGACCGGAGGTGCACCCAACTCCGGTGGTTGCGCCACCGCCGCCTACGGGACCGCCGATGCTGCGTGCACCGCCGTCTACACCTTCCTGTCCAAGCAGGCGGGCTACGACCCGGCCAACCCCAAGGCGGCGAACAACTCGCTGTCCACCTACGCCACCAACCCGCTGTGGCAGGTCGTCGACGGTCCGTGGAAGCTCTCGAACTTCGACGCCAGCGGCAACGTCTCGATGACGGTCAACAGCTCGTACTCGGGACCGACCAAGCCCACGATCAAGACCTTCCAGGAAGTTCCGTACACCTCCGACTCGGCCGAGTTCAACGCATTGGTGGCCGGCAAGGTCGACGTGGGTTACCTGCCCGAGGCGGACGTGACGGCACCGACGACCAATGCCCTGGTCGCCGGTCCGAACAACCCGCGGCTGTCTGGCTCGTACTCGCTGAGCCCGCTGTACAGCTGGTCGATCAACTACTTCCCGTACAACTTCAACTCGACGGGTGACGGCGGTGCCGCAGGTGCGATCTTCAAGCAGCTGTACTTCCGCCAGGCCGTCCAGTACCTGGTCGACCAGCCGTTGTACAACCAGAAGATCAACAAGGGATACGGCGTCGGCACCTACGGCCCCGTCCCGAGTGAGCCGGAGAACAACTTCGTGTCCGCCGAGGTGAAGAACAACCCGTACCCGTACAACCCGACGAAGGCGATCTCGCTTTTGAAGGACCACGGCTGGACGGTCGTGCCCAACGGCACGTCGACCTGTGCCGACCCGGGTACAGCGGCCAACCAGTGCGGCGCCAACATCCCGGCCGGTGCGAAGCTCGACTTCGACCTTCCCTACGAGTCGGGGGCCGACGTGGTCACCCAGCTGATGGACGCCGAGAAGTCGTCGTGGGCCCAGGCCGGGATCACGATGAACCTCTCGCAGCAGTCGTTCAACACGATCATCGGAAACTCGACCCCGTGCTCGGGTTCGGACTGCACGTGGGAGCTCGCCAACTGGGGCGCCGGCTGGATCTTCTCGCCGGACTACTACCCGACCGGTGAGGAGATCTTCCAGACCGGTGCCGGGTCGAACTCGGGCAGCTACTCCGACCCGACCAACGACGCCAACATCACGGCGACCAACACGACCCAGACACCGCTCACCACGTACGAGAACTACCTGGCCGAGCAGCTGCCCGTCGTCTATCAGCCGAACACAGTGACCTCGCTCACCGAGATCGCCAACGGACTCACCGGAGCCACCCCCCAGAGCGTGTTCTGGGCACTGACTCCCGAGAACTGGCGGTTCAACGGGTGAGTTCTCACGGCGGGTGCCGCGTGCCCGTCGGGGATCGAATGTAGGGATGTAAAGCAGAACCCCCGGCACCGGAGTTCGTTCCGGGCCGGGGGTTCTCCCTGTTGGAAGAGCGAAGCATGTGGCGGCGAGGTGACTGAGGAGCGATGACCGGATACCTGATCCGACGACTGGGACAGGCGATCATCGTCGTGCTGGGCGTGATCCTCTTCACCTTCGTGCTGGCCCAACTCATCCCCGGCGGCGAGGCCAAGGCGGTGCTCGGGCCGAAGGCGACCCCTACGACCGTCGCCCTGTTCAACCGCCGCAACGGCCTCGATCAGTCGACCCTGCTCCAGTTCTGGCATTACATCGACGGCATCGTCCACGGCAACCTCGGGTACTCCTACAAGTACAACCAGGGCGTCACCCAGGTGATCATGGAGCGCTTGCCCAAGACACTCACCCTGGTGACCGCATCGGTGGTACTGGCCCTGGTCATCGCCATCCCACTCGGCATCCTCCAGGTGGTCCGCCGCAACAAGCCGATCGACTACATCGCCACCAGCGCCTCGTTCTTCTTCTACGCCATGCCTGACTTCTTGGTGGGGACGCTGCTCATCATCTACTTTTCGTTCGACCTGAAGTGGTTCCCGGTATCGCCGCCGACCGACGCATCGGCCATGGCCGTGTTCACCGACCCACGAGCCTTCGCCCTACCCGTCATCACCCTGTGCGTGACCAGCATCGCCTCGTTCAGCCGCTACATGCGGTCCTCGATGATGGACGCCATGGCCGAGGACTACGTCCGCACGGCCCGGGCCAAAGGGGCGAGCAACCGCCGCGTCCTCTACGGGCACGCCCTGCGCAACGCGCTCATCCCGATCCTGACACTGCTCGGGCTGTCGCTGCCGGCCATCGTCTCGGGAGCCCTCATCGTGGAGAACGTCTTCAACTATCCGGGCATGGGACTCCTGACCGTGCAGTCCGCCTTCAACGACGACATCCCGGTCGTCCTCGGGACGACGCTGGTGATCACCATCGCCACGGTGATCGGGTCGCTCCTGGCCGACATCCTCTACGCGGTGGCCGACCCGCGCATCCGATTGGGGAGCACCTGAAATGACGACCCCACGCGAGCCTTTCGATCCAGTCTTCAACGACATCGAGAACGAGACCGCTCTGCCGATGGGCCACGGCGAGTTCATGCGCGCCGGGCCCATCTCCGAGCAGGACCCGGCCGTGCCCGAGGGGGGCGAGTCTCTGGCGTCAGGCGGCAATCTCCGACGGATGATGGCAGTGTTCAGCGAGAACAAGCTGGCCGTCGTCAGCGTGGGGATCATCATCTTCTTCCTGCTGTTCTGTTTCGTCGGGCCCCACGTGTACCCGACCAACCAGACCGATGCCCAGTACGCGTTGCAGCACTCGGTCCAGAATGCGCCCCCGGGCAACGGCAACCCCCTGGGCACGGACGAGAACGGGTTCAACATCCTGGGTCGTCTCATGTTCGGCGGACAGGCGTCGCTGATCGTGGGACTGGCCTCGGCCGTGGTGGCTACCGTCTTCGGTACTCTCTACGGCGCCATCTCGGGCTTTTTCGGGGGGTGGCTCGATTCGCTGCTCATGCGCATCGTCGACATCCTGCTGTCGATCCCGGTGCTCTTCCTGCTCATCGCCCTCGTCACCATCTACCACTCGTCGGAGATACTGCTCATCGTGGTGATCGCCTTCGTGAGCTGGCTCATCCCGGCGCGTCTCATCCGCGGGGAGACCCTGTCATTGCGGATCCGGGAGTACGTACAGGCCGTGCGCGTCATGGGTGGCAGCCGCAACCGCATCATCAACCGACACATCATCCCGAACGCGGTCGGCACCATCGTGGTGTTCGCCACCTTCCAGGTGGCCGACTCGATCCTGCTGCTGGCCGCCCTCGGCTTCCTCGGACTCGGCGTACCGGCACCGAACACCGACTGGGGCACCATGCTCTCCAACGGCGTCGACGCGGCCGGCAACGGCTACTGGTGGCAGATCTACCCGGTCGGCATCTGCATCGTGCTCGTGGTCATCGCCTTCAACTACATCGGTGACGCGCTGCGGGACTCGCTCGAGGTCCGGCTGCAGCAGCGCTAGAGAGTCGGACCGCCGGCCGGCTCCGCCCCATCGCCAGGCTCTGCCGGACTCAATCTGAAGCGGTGCCCCGGGTGGCCGACAGGGCGATCGGGGTCTGCAACGGGAAATGGCAGGCGGCAACATGACCGTCACCGAAGTCCTGCAGTTGCGGCTCCTCTTCGATGCAGCGGGGCTGCACGGCCGGGCAACGCGTGTTGAAACGACAGCCCTTGGGCGGAAACATCGACGACGGCAGCTCGCCCACCACCCGCACACGGGAGGAGGCCAGCTCCCGGGCGATGGTCACGTCGGCAACGGGCACGGCATTGAGCAGACCGAGTGTGTAGTGGTGGGCGGAGCGCTCGTAGACGGCCTGGGCCGGACCGAGCTCCACGATCTTGCCCAGGTACATCACCCCGATGGTGTCCGCCATGTAGCGGATCACGGCCAGATCGTGGGAGACCATCAGGTAGGTGAGGCCATGGCGGGCCTGCAGGTCCTTCATGAGATTGAGGATCTGCGCCTGGATCGAGACGTCGAGGGCCGAGACGGGCTCGTCGGCCACGATCAGCTTGGGGTCGAGGGCGAGGGCACGGGCGAGGCCGATGCGCTGGCGCTGGCCACCGGAGAACTCATGGGGATAGCGCTCGGCCGCATTTCGGCTCAGCCCCACCTCGTCGAGCAGCGAGCGAACCTTGTCCTGTTGCTGGGTCTTGTTGCCGACCTTGTTGACCCGCAGCGGCTCGCGGATGATCGTGCCCACCCGCATACGGGGGTCGAGCGAGGCGTAGGGGTCCTGGAACATCAGCTGCAGGTCCCGTCGGTGGCCACCCAGACCCCGGCCCCGAAGGGACGAGAGCTCGAGTCCTTCGAACCGGATCGATCCGGAGTTGGCCCGCTCGAGGGCGACCAGCAGGCGCCCGATGGTGGTCTTGCCGCATCCGGACTCGCCGACCAGGCCGAACGTCTCACCCTTGCGGATGGTGAAGCTCACCCCGGAGACGGCCTTGACCGATCCCACCTTGTGGCGGAAGAGGCCGCCGGACATGACCGGGAACTCCTTGATCAGATCGGTGACCTCGAGGATGGGTGTGCCACCGGGGGCCCCATCCGTTCCACTGGGTGCGACGCTGGCCGGAGCGTGGACCTCGACCACTGGGATACCGGCCTCGGGATCGATCGGATGGAAGCAGGCGAAGCGATGGGGGACTCCCGATGGTGCCTCGTCGGGGGTGAGCCCGGGCTCGACGGTATGGCACTCGTCGGTGGCGAACTGGCAACGCGGAGCGAACCGGCAGCCGATGATCTTCTCCGAGAGGTCGGGCGGGAGGCCCGGGATCGACAGCAGGCGCTCGTCCCGGCGTTGCTCGAGCTTCGGGACCGAGGCCAGAAGGGCCTGGCTGTAGGGGTGGCGGATCCGTCCGAAGAGCTCGCCTGTCTCAGCCTCTTCTGCCACCTTGCCGGCGTACATGACGACGACCCGATCTGTCCGGCCGGCGATCACCCCCATGTCGTGGGTGATCAGGACGACCGCCATCTGGAGCCGTTGGCGCAGATCGTCGATCAGGTCGAGGATCTGTGCCTGGATGGTGACGTCAAGTGCCGTGGTGGGCTCGTCGGCGATCAGCAGCTTTGGCTCGCAGGCCAGGGCCATGGCGATCATCACCCGTTGGCGGAGGCCGCCCGACAGCTCGTGGGGAAACTGGTCGAGTCGTTCCTCGGGCTGGGGCATCTCGACTTGACGCAGGACCTCGAGAGCTCGTGCACGGGCTTCTTGTCGGCTGACGCCGCGGTGCAGCACCACCCCCTCGGAAATCTGCCGCCCGACGGTGATCGTGGGGTTGAGGGAGGTCATCGGATCCTGGGGGATGAGTGCGACCTCGTTGCCCCGGACCGAGCGCATCTCCTTGTCGTCGAGACCGGCCAGGTCCCGGCCGAGCAGCGTGACCGAACCGCCTGTCAGATGGCCGTTGTTGGGGAGGAGCCGCATGATCGAAAGTCCGGTGGTGGACTTGCCACAGCCGGACTCGCCGACGATCCCGACGCACTCCCCTTCGGCGACGTCGAACGAGACTCCGTCGACCGCCACCACGGATCCGTGGCGGAGATGAAACTCGGTGCGCAGGTCACGCAGCTGGAGTACGGCGGCCATCGAACGAGTGTAGCCAAGGTCCCCGGCAGCTATGAAGTGGCGGCCGGGTCGACGGCCACCTCAGACAGTGATCTCGGTCTGGAGCCGCTCGGTGGCCTCGATGAACTCCTCGACCATCGAGAACACCACGTCCTTCGCCTTGCGCACCGTCGTCGCACGTCCGATGACCTGGCCGCAGGGGTTGAAGTTCACGTCGCGGGCCTGTTCGGGGTACCGGTGGCCACGCGACACCGCCTCGATGGCCACCATCATCTGGAGGGGCATCGGGAGCGGGCCCGGGCTGTCCTCGGACTCCCAGGCGTCGGTCCAGTCATTGCGCAGCATCCGACACGGCTTACCGGTGAATGAGCGTGATCGGATGGTGTCCCGGCTGGAGGCGGCCAGATAGGTCTCCATCTGCTTGGGCGGGATGTCGGCCTCCTCGACGGTCAGCCACAGCGTCCCCGACCACACGCCCTGGGCTCCCATGGCGAGCGCCGCGGCCATCTGCCGTCCGCTGCCGACCCCGCCCGCGGCCAGCACGGGGATGGGTGCCACGGCGTCGATGACCTCGGGCCACAGCACGATGCTGCCGACGTCACCGGTATGGCCGCCACCCTCGGAACCCTGGCAGATGACGAAGTCGAGGCCCGCCGCCTTGTGGTTCAACGCATGCTTGACCGATCCGGCCAGTGCACCGATGAGCAGCCCGGCCCCCTGGACCTTCTTGACTACGTCGTCGGGTGGGGTGCCGAGGGCGTTGGCGATCAGCTTGACGTTGGGATGGCGGAGCGCGACCTCGATGAGCCCGGCGGCGTGGGCGGCGGTCCAGCCGATCATCCCATTGGAGGTGCGCTCGTCCTCGGGGATCTCGGGCACCCCGTGATCGGCCAGGATCTTGAGTGCGAACTCCTTGTGCTGGGCGGGTACCAGACCGCGGATCTGGGCCTCGAGCTTGTCGGGGTCCATCTCGTCCATGCCCTCGTATTTGGCCGGGATCACGATGTCGACGCCGTAGGGCTTGTCGCCCACGTGCTCGTCGATCCAGGTGAGTTCGACTTCGAGCTGCTCGGGGTTGAACGCGATTGCGCCGAGCACACCGATCCCGCCGGCGTTGGTGACGGCGGCAACGACGTCGCGGCAGTGGGTGAAGGCGAAGATCGGGAATTCGATGCCGAGGCGGTCGCAGATCTCAGTGTGCATGGTGGGTCTCCTGTCGGGACAGTTGGCGGATCGTGTTGTTGGAAAGACGTGTGGCTAAAGGACGTGTTGTCAGCGGGACCTCATGGTGCGGGTCGCGTGGTTGTGCCCGGTGCCGATCGTTTCGGGTAGGCCGACCAGCGCGGCCAGGCCCCGCATGGCCAGATCATCGGTGACCGAGTCGGGGTCGATTCGCTTCTGCATGGCGAGGCCGGTCAGGAGGGCTTTGACCAGGACGGCCAGCTCCTCGGCCGACGCAGGTGGCACGGCGCCGACGGCCGACGTCCACCCGTCGAGGCGGCGGGCGCTGTAGCGCCGGGCCTCGGCGTCGCGGACCCGTACGACATCGGCCACTTCGGGATCCCGGGCAGCCCGGAGCCATAGCTCGTGCTCCAGCAGTGGCCACCGCGACGTGTCGGGATCATGGTTGTCTGACAGATTTGTCCACACCGCACCCAGTTGTCCGGCGGGGGAGTCCGATACCGCCACCTCGGCCTGGAGGACGGTCAGGACGGAGTCCTTCCACGAGTCCAGGAGGGCGAGCAGGAGACCCTGCTTCGATCCGAAATGGGCGTAGACGGCGCCCGAGGTGCGCCCGGCCGCTTCAGCCACGGCGTCCACGGACACGGCGTCGACGCCCTGGTCGGCGAAGAGCTCGGCAGCCGCGGCAAGCAGCTTGGCCCGTGTCTCCGTTTTTCGCTCCCCCTGCGTCCTGGCCATTCGCTCCATCCGGTGGTGCTGCCGTCCGGCGGTGATCGTACATATATTGGAAGCGCTACGCAACCTGAAGGGGCCTTCGACGCACGCCGATGCCGGGGAGAGAGGCCGAGGCGCTGCCTGAGCCGTGCCCCTACAGTGGTCGCGTCGACTCCTCGACCGACCAGCAAGGGAGCATCATGGCCACCCACGAGAACGCCCGCGACTCGCTCTACATCGACGGCTCCTGGGTTCCGTCGAGTGGTTCCGGAACCATCGACGTGATCGACTCGACCACCGAACAGGTGATGGGCACCGTTCCTGAGGGGACGATCCAGGACGTCGACCGGGCCGTCGCCGCGGCCAAGGCCGCCTTCCCCACCTGGTCCACCTTGCCTGTCGCTGAGCGCACGGCCTACCTGACCAAGGTCGCCGAAGCCCTGACCGCCGGCACGGAATCCCTGGCTGACCTCATCACCCACGAGGTCGGAATGCCCCGGATCCTGTCCGAGATCGTCCAGGTCGGCCTGCCCCTCAACTCATTCGCCACCGCCGCTCAAGTGGCCAACGACTTCACCTGGGAGCAGGAGGTGGGCAACTCGCTCATCGTCCGCGAACCAGTGGGCGTGGTCGGTTGCATCACCCCCTGGAACTACCCGCTCCACCAGATCGCCGCCAAAGTGGCACTGGCACTGGCCGCCGGCTGCACCGTCGTGGTGAAGCCGAGTGAGGTCGCCCCGCTCAATGCGTTCGTATTGGCCGACATCATGGAGGAGGTCGGCCTGCCGCACGGCGTGTTCAACCTGGTCACCGGCTACGGCCCGGTGGTCGGTGAGGCCATCGCCGCCCACCGGGACGTGGACATGGTCTCCTTCACCGGGTCGACCCGGGCGGGCAAGCGGGTCACCGAAGTGGCTGCAGCCACGGTCAAGCGGGTGGCACTCGAGCTCGGCGGCAAGTCGGCCAACGTGATCCTGGCCGATGCCGACCTGGAGACTGCCGTGCCTGACGGTGTGGGCAAGTGCTATTTCAACTCGGGGCAGACATGCAGCGCGTTGACCCGCATGTTGGTGCCCCGGGACAAGCTGGCCGAGGTCGAGGAGCTGGCCCGGGCCACCGCCGAGTCGTTCACCCCCGGCGATCCGTTCGACCCGGCCACCCGGCTCGGTCCGCTGGTCTCTTCGGCCCAACGTGACCGGGTACGGATGTACATCGACAAGGGGCTGGGTGAGGGGGCCAGGTTGGTGACCGGGGGAGCGGAGACCCCCGAGGGTCTGACGTCTGGATTCTTCGTCGCCCCGACGGTCTTCTCGGACGTGACCCGTGACATGACCATCGCCCGCGAGGAGATCTTCGGGCCGGTGCTGGTCATCATGCCCTACGACAGCGAGGACGAGGCGGTCGAGATCGCCAACGACACCGACTATGGGCTGGCCGGTGGGGTGTGGTCATCCGATGCGGAGCACGCCACCCGGGTTGCCCGCAGGCTCCGGACCGGTCAGGTCGAGGTCAACGGTGGCGGGTTCAACCCGATGGCCCCGTTCGGCGGATACAAGCAGTCGGGCAACGGCCGCGAGTTCGGATCGTTCGGACTCGAGGAGTTCCTCGAGGTGAAGTCGCTCCAGCGCTGACGAAGGCCGTCCGTCGGCGGCGCCTCAGAAGCCGAACTGGTCGTCGGTCAGGCCGAGATAGATCCGCGCTGCGTCGGTGTAGGTCTTCTCGCCGATGAAGACGTGCTGGGTACCGGTGTACAGGTCGCGGAAGGCCCGCTCGAGGCGTGGTCCCTCGCGGATCGCCGAGGTGCCGGCGGCCAGATGGGCCCATTGGACGATCTCCCGGCTCGCTTCGGTGGCGTAGGTGGCAGCCACCCGCAGGTCGGCGCGCAATGTCGGCGTCAACTCGCCCCCGTCGGCCACCTCCCGTTCCGCTCCGGTGAAGGTGTCGAGCACCAGGAGGTGGGCTGCCTTCCACATAGCCGTGTGATGGGCCAGACCGCGCTGGAACGTGACCCGGTTGGCCAACGCCCCGTCGTCGCCCATGCGTACCTTGGTCATGGCCAGTTCGGCAACGTCGTCGAGCATGCTCTTGGCCACACCGAGCGCCCAAGACGCGTGCCCGGCCGCCGTGATCGGGATGATGCCCATGCGAAAGGCCGGCGAGCTACCCCGTTCAGGAGATCGGGTGAACAGTTCGAACGTGCGCGACTCGGGGACGAACACGTCGGCGACGTTGTAGTCGTAGCTGCCGGTTCCCTTCAGACCCTGGACGTGCCAACCGTCGGTGAACACGATCTCCTCGCGGGGGAACACCGCCACCAGCAACGGTGGGATCCCGTCGTCGCCGACCACCAGCTCACCTCCCACCGTGGGCATGAATCCCCCCACCACGAACTCGGCGTGGCCGGTTCCCGAACCGAAGTTCCAGGCCCCGGTGATCCGATAGCCATTCTCGACGGTCTCGCCGAGCCCGTTGGGAAAGAACTGGCCGCCTGCGGTGATCCGGTTGTCATGGGCGGTGAACACCTCGGCGAATCCGTCAGCAGGAAGGTAGGCGGCACAGGCTGCGGCCGAAGGAAAGTTGGCGATGCCCACCCAACCGAGTGAACCGTCCTGCCAGGCCAGCTCGATCCACGTCTCGATCATCTCGGCAAAGGTGGGTTCCGACCCGCCCGCCTCGGACGGGTTGAACCATTGCATGAGCCCGCTGTCCCACAGGGCCTCCACCGTTCGGGCCGTCAGAGTGCGGCTCTGCTCGCCCTCGGCCGCCTCCTCGGTGGTGAGCTGGCGAAGTGTCCGGGCGGCGTCGGGCCCGACCAGGGTTCCGGTGGTGGTCACATCAGTCCGATCTGCTCGAGGAGGCCCGACCCGCAGCCCGGCGGTGAACCCACCGTCGACGACGAGCGCGTGGCCGGTGATGAACGAGGCGTCCTCGGAAGCGAGGAATGCTGCTGCGGCGGCGATCTCGTCGGGACGGCCGAACCGACCGAGCAGGTGGTGGTCACGAAGGGTGTTGCGGTAGATCTCGAGCCCGTCAGCTTCGGTGACGTCGCGCAGCAACGGGGTATCGATTCCCCCCGGGCAGATGCAGTTGACCCGGATGCCTCTGCGCCCGTAGTCGATGGCCATCGACTTGGTCAGCATGACCACGCCTCCCTTCGAGGCGTTGTAGGCGCTCCCACCCTCGGTCCCCTCGATGCCCTCGATGCTGGCGATGTTGACGATCGAACCGCTCCCCTGGGCGAGCATGTGCAACGAGGCGTACTTGTCGACGATGAAGGTGCCCTTCAGGTTGACGTCGATCACCCGGTCCCACTCGTCGGCGTCGAGGAGGTGCACCGGGCCACCGCCGGCCACACCGGCGCAGTTGACGATCGAGTCGAGTCGCCCATGGGTACCGACCACATCGGAAAAGGCGGCCTCTACCGCCGACTCGTCGCGGACGTCGAGCACGTAGTCGACGCCGTCGGTCACATCGAACGTGGCCACCGTCGCACCCTCGGCCGCCAGCCGCGCCGCAGTGGCGCTTCCGATGCCCGATGCACCGCCGGTCACCACGGCGACCGTGTCGTCCAGTCGTCCCATCGGTCCTCCCCCTCATTGCCCGGGCCGTCGGCCGGTGCGGATGGGTCTTGAACCTACGAGGGTGTGGTGACGGCGGTCAAGGGAGCACGCCAGGGAAAGACTGTCCGACCGGCGCGTCCACGGTCAGGCGTCCCCGGGCAGTGAAGTCAGCATGTGATGGCTGAGGTCACCGACCAGGTCGATGAAGAACCGGCGCTCGGCGAACCGCCATGCCCCGTCGTCACAGACGAACCGGTCGTGGTAGCGGCCGGCGATGATCGGCTGCAACGCCAGATCCTCGACCTGCTGGAGCACCGTGAAGTACGACCGGCAGGTGCCGGTGCCTGCATCGTCGTCGACCTCCACGATGCAGTTGGTGGTGACGTGCTTGGTGTGGGGCGTCCCATCCGGGTAGCGACGGGTGGAGGAGGTGAACATGGCCGACGACGGCTTCGTGGCCCGAAAGCGATCCGGGGCTGTCTCCCGAGCCGACCTCGGCACCGTCGAGCAGGCGGCCGAGCCCATCGAAGTCACCCAGGTCGATGAGCTCGGCGTAGCGGAAGACCAGGTTCTGGATCTGAACGGCAGCGTCGCCCACGGCGGTCTCCTCTGGTCCTGTGCTCAGGCGAACGACACGTCGGCGTCGTCCCAGTAGGCGTGGGCCGAAGAGAACCGGCCGTCGTCCGCCGCCTCGAATACTTCGATGCCCGAGATGATCATGGACCCTTCACCGAGCGAGACGGTGATGCGGAAGTCGATGGCAACGGTCGACGCGCAGGTGTGGACCCGCTCGGCTTCGAACACCCATCCTTGGCTGGCGGCGATGCCGGTGCTGAAGAACCCGGCGATGGCCTTCCGGCCGACGTTGGGCGGCTGCGATGCCGGGTCGGCCTGCACGGCGTCCTCGGTGAAGAGGTCGGCGATGGCGTCGGGGTCCCGTCCGTTGATGGTCGCCACGTAGTGGTCGACGGACGTACGAAGCTCGTCAGGGGTAGGCATGGTGCCTCCTCGGTGGTGGGCTGGTCACTGGTTCGTGTCGCCCGGTGGTCAGGCGCCCATGGCGTGGACGCCGCCGTCGACGTGGAGGATCTCACCGGTGGTCATGGGCAGAAGATCGGAGAGGAGAGCCGTGCATGCCCGGGCCACCACGTCGGTGTCCAGTACATCCCAGCCGAGCGGGGCCCGTTCGGCCCAGGTGTCCTCGAACTCGGTGAATCCGGGGATCGATTTGGCCGCCATCGTCTTGACCGGTCCCGCCGCCACCAGGTTCACCGCGGACCCGCTCGGCTCCCAGGTCACGGGCCAGATAGCGGGCGAGCGACTCGAGCGCCGCCTTCGACACTCCCATCCAGTCGTAGGACGGCCAGGCCACTGAGGCGTCGAAGTCGAGGCCGACCACCGAGGCGCCGATTCGACCATCGGCACCGGCGGCCACCAATAGAGGCCGGAATGCCTCTACCAGAGCCTTGAGCGAGTACGTCGATACGTGGAGGGCGACCTGCACCTGCTCCCAGTCAGCCCGGAAGATGTCCCCGCCGAGGCATTCGGGTGGGGCATAGCCGATGGCGTGGACCAGCCCGTCGAGCCGGTCCCACCGTTCGGCCAGCTGCGGTAGCGGCTGCCGCCACCTGACCGGGTTCGGTGACGTCGATCTCGAGCACCTCGGCCTCGATGGGGAGCTTGCGCGAAGTCCGGCGGGTGAGCGACAGTCCGCGCCCGGCTCCACTCAGCACGACCTCGGCGCCCTCCTGTTGGGCGGTGCGGGCGACGGCGAAGGCGAGCGAGGCATCGGTCAGCACGCCGGTTACGAGGATGCGCTTGCCGTCGAGGAGTCCCATGCGCCGCCAGGGTACTGCCGCGACCCGGCTCGTGGTGATGACCTGCGGGTAACGATGGGTTCCGGGGGGCTGTGCCGGATGCGCTGGAGTCAATCGACTGTATGCGTAGGGTAGGGCCATGCGAATCGGAATACTCGGAGGTACCGGCCCGGCCGGGCGGGGTCTGGCCGTGCGGCTGGCGGCTGCCGGTGACGTCGTGGTCATCGGGTCGCGTGATGCCGAGCGGGCCGCCGGAGTCGCCGCCGGTCTGGTCCAGGCATGGCCGGGGCACACCCTTTCGGTGACCGGCGCATCCAACGAAGAGTGTGCAGCGTGCGACATGGTGGTGGTGGCCACGCCATGGGATGGGGCGGTGGCCACGGTCAAGCCCCTGGCCGGTGCGCTCGGCGGCAAGGTCGTCGTGTCGATGGCAAACGCCCTGGTGAAAGAAGGCCGGGAGTTCCTCGCCCTGATGCCGCCCCGAGGCTCGGTGGCCGCCACCCTGCAGGCGGCACTGCCCAGGTCGCTGGTATCGGCTTCGCTCCATCACCTGCCGGCTTCCGAGATGGAGAAGCTCGACGCGCCGATAGTCGCCGACGTCCTCGTCTGTTCGGACCATCCCGAGGCGACCGAGGCCACGGTCGCGCTGGTCGACCGGATCGACGGACTGCGGGGGATCGATGCCGGGAGCCTTTCGCAGGCTGCCGCCATCGAGGCGTTCACCGCTGTTCTGATCACGGTCAACATCCGTCACAAGGTGCATGCCGCCGTGCAGTTGGCCGGCTTCCCGCAGGCGTGAGCGACCAGGTCCACAATGATCCACCTCTACGACACGGCCCGGCGCGCGGTCGTCCCGTTCGAGCCGGGGGAGTTGGTCACCCTCTACTCGTGCGGGATCACGCCATACGACTCGGCCCATCTGGGCCACGCCCAGGTGTACCTGACGTTCGACATCCTCCAGCGGCGATTGCGTGACCTCGGACACGACACCCGGTGTGTGCGAAACGTCACCGATGTGGACGACGACATCCTGCGCAAGGCCCGCGAGCTCGGGGTCCACTACCTCGACCTGGCCGCCGAGGAGATCGCCCGCTTCGACCGGGACATGGACTCGCTCGGCCTTCTGCCGGCATGGTCCGAGCCCCGGGCGACCTCGGCCATCGCCGAGATCCTCACCCTGATCGGGGCGGTGCTCGACTCGGGGAACGCCTACCAGGCCGGTGGTGCCGTGTACTTCGACGTGACCACATTCCCCCGTTTCGGCGAAGTGAGCCACTTCGATCCCCAGACGATGCTGGCCATGGCCGCCGAACACGGTGGTAGGCCCGACGATCCGAACAAGCGCCACCCGCTGGACTTCGTGCTGTGGCAGCCGTCGCTGCCCGACGAGCCCTCGTGGGAGTCCAGGTGGGGTCCCGGCCGGCCGGGGTGGCACATCGAGTGCTCGGCCCTGGCACTTGCGGGAGCTCGGTGAGACGGTCGACGTCCACGGCGGCGGGCGCGACCTGGTCTTCCCGCACCATGAGTGCGAGACCGCCCAGTCCGAGGCCGCCACCGGTGCCCCGTTCGTGCGGAACTGGCTCCACGTCGGCCTGGTCGGGCTGGACGGGACGAAGATGTCGAAATCGCTCGGCAACCTCGTCTTCGTGGGGGACCTGTTGAAGGAGTGGGAGCCGGCGGTGGTCCGCCTCGCCCTGTTGTCGCACCACTACCGACCGGACTGGGAGTGGAACGACCAGGATCTGGTGGTTGCGGCCGCCCGCCTGGCGAGGTGGCGGTCCGTGGCGGGGGATACCGTCGACCCCGACAGGGGACGACGACGATGCTCCCGGGGACAACCTGGGCTCGGACGAGGACGGCCTCTGGCGGGTGCGGGCATGTCTGGACAATGACCTCGACACACCGGGTGCCCTGGCTGCACTCGACGACGAGGCCGAACTCGGACGCCCCGTGGTCCAGGGGGCGGCACTGCTGGGCGTTACCCTGTAGCCCAGGCCGCCTGGCCGGGCCTGGGCCACGGTCCATCCGGGCCGTGCTCGGCGTAGCCCCCGGTTCCGGCCTGATGTCCCGTCCCCGAAGAACCCGTACAGGAAAGGCACCCAAAATGGCAGGCGTCACCGTCCGACTCCCTGATGGCAGCACCAAGGAGTTCGAGCCCGGCACCACGGCCCTCCAGTTCGCCCAGTCGATCGGCCGGCAGTTGGCCAAGGCGGCCGTGGCCGCCACCTTCGACGGGATCCCGGTGGACCTGTCCAGTGAGCTGCCCGACGGCGCCGAGGTGACCGTGGTGACCGCCACCACCCCACTCGGCCGCGAGATCCTGCGCCACTCGACCGCCCACGTGCTGGCCCAGGCCGTGCTCCGGCTGTGGCCGGGCGCCCATTTCGCCATCGGCCCGGTCATCGAGGACGGCTTCTACTACGACTTCGAACTGCCCGGGGGTGCCCACTTCACCGACGAAGACCTCGAGCGGATCACCGCCGAGATGCGCGCCATCATGGCCGAAGATCAACCGTTCGTCCGGCATGAGCACACCATCGAAGAGGGCCTGGAGCTGTTCGGCGACCAGCCGTTCAAGCGCGAGATCATCGAGGCGGTCGGAGCCGGGCAGGACGAGGTGGACGCGGCGACCGAAGGTGTGGGCGAGCACGGGGTCTCCACCTACTGGAACTCGCCCGCCTTCACCGACCTGTGCCGTGGCCCTCATGTGCCCTCGACAAGCGCCCTCGGGCATTTCGCGCTCGATGCGGGTGGCCGGCGCGTACTGGCGGGGCGATGAGAAGCGCCAGCAGCTCCAGCGCATCTACGGCACGGCGTGGGAGACCGACGAAGCGGTGGCCGAGCACCTCCACCGCCTGGCCGAGGCCGAGAAGCGGGACCACCGCAAGCTCGGTGTCGAGCTCGACCTGTTCAGCTTCCCCCACGAACTCGGCGGTGGGCTCGCCGTGTGGCACCCGAAGGGCGGCATCGTCCGCAAGCTGATGGAGGACTACAGCCGCGAGCGCCACGCCAACGGCGGATACGAATTCGTGGTCACCCCCCACCTGGCCAACGGCAAGCTGTTCGAGACCTCCGGGCACCTCGACTTCTACAAGGACGGGATGTACCCGCCCATGGAGATGGACAACGGGACCTACTACCCGAAGCCCATGAACTGCCCGATGCACTGTCTCATCTACGCCAGTCGACAGCGCAGCTACCGCGAGCTACCACTGCGTCTGTTCGAGCTGGGAACCGTGTACCGATACGAACGGGCCGGGACCCTGCACGGACTGATGAGGATCCGGGGCTTCACCCAGGACGACAGCCACATCTACTGCACCGAAGATCAACTCGTCGAAGAGATCCGTTCCCTGCTCGACTTCGTGATGAGCGTACTGAACGCGTTCGGCTTCACCGAGTTCACCGCCAACCTCTCGACCAAGGACCCCGACAAGTACGTCGGCAGCGACCAGATCTGGGAGAAGGCGACCGACGCGTTGCGCCAGGCCCTCGACGGCAGCGGCCTGCCGTACGAGATCAAGGAGGGCGACGCCGCCTTCTACGGTCCGAAGATCGACATCGACGTGCGGGACGCCATCGGTCGGACCTGGCAGCTCAGCACCATCCAGTGCGACTTCAACCACCCCGAGCGCTTCGGGCTCGAGTACGTGGGGGCCGACAATGCCCGCCATCGCCCGATCATGTTGCACCGGGCCCTGTTCGGGTCGATCGAACGGTTCTTCGCCATCCTCGTAGAGCACTACGCCGGCGCGTTGCCGACGTGGCTGTCTCCCGAGCAGGTCCGGGTCGTCCCCGTGCGCGACGACCATCAGCACTATGCCGAAGAGGTGGATGCCGAACTGTCGGCCCGGGGCGTTCGGGTGGCGATCGACCCGGCCGACGAGCCACTCGGCGCCCGGATCCGTCGGGCCAAGATGCTCAAGATCCCCTACATCCTGGTGGTGGGGGACGACGACGTGGCCGCCGGCACCGTCGGGGTCAACCGGCGGGGGAGCAAAGGTGCCGAGCGCGGTGTGCCGCTGTCGGAGTTCGGCGATGCCGTGGTGAGCGAGATCGACGATCGGGTCGTGCCCGGGCCGGCCGACGGATGAACGGCCGACCCGTGTTGACGCAGGCATGAGCCTGGAGCACCTCTGGGCCGGATGGCGGTCGGCCTATGTGACCGGTGCCACCGCCGGATCCGCCGGACCACCGGTCGGAGCCGTCGGCCACTACCGTCGAGGACGCCGCCACTTGTGTCTTCTGCAGGATCGCCGCCAGCGGCGCCGCCGTCTCCGGAGAACGGAGTCCTGTGGATCGGGACCTCTGCCCTGATCGTCCTCAACGCCTATCCGTACTCCAGTGGACACCTGATGGCTGTGCCCCTCCGCCACGTCGGGTCGCTCGGCGACCTGACCGAGGGCGAGGCCACCGAACTGTGGTCGGCGGCCCGGCTCGGTGTGGCCGCCCTCGAGGTCGGCATACGCACCCGAGGGCGTCAACCTCGGAGCCAACCTGGGCGAGGCGGCCGGAGCCGGCATCCCCCGACATCTCCACCTCCACGCCGTTCCCCGCTGGCGGGGCGACACCAACTTCATGACCGCGGTGGCCGACACCCGGGTGCTCCCCGAGACGCTGGCCTCGAGCTGGGAGCGCCTCACCGCGGCCTGGCCCGCCACCGGCACAGCCGACCGACTGACCGGGACGAGCCCGACGGACCCCCACTTGTCGGTGACGGGTCGATCACGTTGTCCCGGGTCTTGGTCGTCACCGATACGCTCGGCACCGGCACACGAGGAGGACGCTATGGCAGTCAAGGAGCTCGGGCATCTGGTGCTCTATGTGGGTGACCTCGAGCGGTCGGCCGCGTTCTACGGCGACGTACTCGGTTGGGAGGTCGCCTTCCCGGTCACCCTCGGGATCCCGGCCGCCGCCTTCACCTCCGGAAGGACCCACCATGAGCTGCTGCTCATCGAGGTCGGTGACGATGCCACCGCCCTGCCCTCCGGCCGACATCTCGGCCTCTATCACTTCGGTCTGAGGGTCGGTGACTCCGACGACGACCTCCGGGCCATGGTCGCCCGGCTGCAGGAACACGGCGTCACCATCGTGGGGGCGAGCGACCATACCGTCACCCACAGCCTCTACGTCCTCGACCCCGACGGCAACGAGGTGGAGCTCTACATCGACGTGCCCGGCGTCGACTGGCGCTCGGACCCGAGCCTGGTAATGGCACCGGTCCGTCCGCTGGCTCTCTGATCGTCGCGCGATACCCCTCTGAACTGGGGTTTCGCCGCTCCCGGCGGAACTGCTATCTGGAGTTAGCAGGTGATAGTCTTAGGACGACCTCACAAGGAGCGTGCATGTTCGACGGTCGATGGCGCGACACGGTGGATCGGGGAACCGGTCCGGTCGGTCGCAAACTGCAGCAGATCGGGATATCGGCCGATGTGCTGACCGCCACGGGGCTCATCTCCGCCGCGGCCACAGCTGTGGCCGTCGCCTCCGGCTACTTCCACCTGGCCATCGTTCTCCTGATCCTTACCGGGTTGCACGATCTTCTCGACGGTCCGGTGGCCAAGGCTTCCGGCACCTCGTCGATCCGTGGCGCATTCTTCGACTCGGTCACCGACCGGGTGGCGGACGCACTGATCCTCGGTGGCATCGCGTGGTATCTCGTGTCCGCCCACCCCGGACACCTGGTGTTGCTTCCCTTCGCCATCCTGGGGGTGACCTCATTCGTCTCCTATCAGCGGGCCAAGGCCGAATCGCTGGGCATCTCGGCCAAGGGTGGCCTGATGGAGCGGGCCGAACGGATGATCCTCCTCGGTATCGCGTTCCTGTCGGTGTCGTTCCTCGTGCCCGTGTTGTGGGTGATGCTGGCCCTCACCTCGGCGACCGCGGTCGGCCGGTTCGTCAAAGTGTGGCGCCTTGCCGAGGCCCCCGCGCCCACCGCGTCCCGACGGGTGCGTCGTACCCGCACCGGCGTGCGGGCCTCGACCCGCAGCGCCGCCCGGTCGGCCGGTCGCACCGACGCCACGTCGGCGTCCCGCTGGCGGGCCCGGCGCCAAGGTGAACTCTCGAGTCGGTCCGGCAGGACCTGGAGAGCCCGCCAGGCCCGCTCCGGTACCCGGCAGCGTACGGGCCGACGCCATGGCTGAGCGGGCGGACGTCGGCCCCGGAACGAGCTGACGTTCGAATGGGTAAGGGGCAGGCCGTCTTCCGCACGTACACGACCCTGGGCCAGTGCCTCTCGGCGCTGCCCGAGCCGGTCGCGCTCGGCCTCGGCAACCTCGTGGGCGACGTCCTGTACCGGGTCAGACACGAGCACCGCGGCCATGGTCTCGGCCAACCTCCAACGTGTCCTGGGCGCCGACGGCGACGATGCCGACGTGGTCGCCCGCTGGGCGCGCCGATCGTTCCGCGCCTACGCCCGCTACTGGGTCGAGGGGGCCCGGCTTGCCGGGGACCGACCCCGACGAGGTCGTCCAGCACATGTTCGTGGACGGTCTGCACCACCTCCATGACGGCATAGCCCGCGGCAAGGGAGTAATCCTGGCCCTTCCCCACATCGGTAGCTGGGAGTACGGCGGGGCGTTCCTCGCCACTCAGGACCTGCCGATGACATCGGTCGCCGAACGGATCGAGCCTCCGGAGCTGTTCGACTACTTCGTCGAGCAGCGGGCTGCCATGGGCCTTACCATCGTGCCCTTGGACAATCACTCCGGAAGCACGATTCTGTCTACACTGCGCGCCGGCAAGCTGGTCGGCCTTCTGTGTGACCGCGACATCGAAGGCACCGGTATCGAGGTGGAGTTCTTCGGCGAGCGCACCACCATGCCCGCAGGGCCCGCAACACTGGCGTTGCGCACCGGGGCCACACTGTGCACCGGCGCCGTCTACAGCGGACCGGGCAGCGACCACCGCTCACTGGTGGAACCACCCCTCGACACCACGCGAGGAAAATCGCTTCGCGACGACGTCGCCCGGCTCACCCAGGAGATCGCCACCCGGCTCGAAGGACTGATTCGTCGTGCACCCGAGCAGTGGCATGTATTCCAGCCACTGTGGATCGCCGATCGACCTCCCGCGGAGACGGCGGCATGAGCTGGGTCCCCCGTACCCGACGTGCCCGACGACAGGAGCGCGACGCCCCCGGCCCGGCGGAGCCGGGCCACGATCGTGGACCCACCCACTCGAAGCCGGTACCCGAGCTCGACTACTTCGAGCCTGCTCCCACCGCGGCCGATGAGTTGGCCCGTCGGTGGTACCAACGGCAACGGCAACGGCAACGGCAATGGAAACGGTCACAGCAATGGCAATGGTGCAGGTGCCGGCAACGGGGTTGGCGTCGTCTTCGGGGATGACAGCCTGCCCGCCGTCGATCAGGACCCCGAACTGGCCGGCATGCAACACCCGCTGCCCTTCGCCGCTACGCCGCGGCTGCATACCTCCACACTGCACGAGGCCGATGTGGTCGTCGTCCTCTCGGCCGATGGACGGTTCGTATTCGTGAGCGCGTCAGCCGAGCGGCTGTTCGGGGTCGACGTGCGCAGGGCGGTGGGGCAGGACGCCTTCGGCCTCTTCGACGCTGAAAGCGAGGCCGGCGTCCGGGCCCTGTTCGATGATCTCGTGGCGCGCCGCCGACTGTCGGTCGCGTTCGAGATGCAGACGCGCCGGCCCGACGGGCAGGTACTCGACCTGGAAGTCACTGCGGCCAACCACCTGGAGGACCCGGTCGGTGGAATCGTGGTGACGTTGCGGGACGTCACCACCCGCAAGGTCCTCGAGCACCGTGCCGGCGAGGTGGACCGCCGCCAGAACGCCCTGATCGAGTCGCTCGCCGACGGCCTCATGATGCTCGACGAGGACGGCCGGATCGTCCGGGTGAACGAGGCCTTCGAGGTCATGTTCCGGGCACCCCGGACACGGATTCTCGGCCGTTACTACGCCGAGGTTCTTGACCGGTTCCATCGGTACGGCATCGAGGTGTTCGACGAGACAGGCGAAGTGATCGAGATCGCCGACGATGCTGTCCTGACGGCTCTGCAACGGGGCCGACGGATCGTGGGCACCGTCGTCGGCCACCGGTCCGGCGATGCCCCGGCCGAGTGGGTACGCGTCAATGCCCAGCCGATCATCGGCCCAGAAGGGCGCATCGTGGGAGCCGTGGCGTCGTTCGCCGACATCACCGAATCCCGTCGGGCGGCGTATGCGTTGCGTCAGGAGGAGGAGTTCCTCCGGGTGCTGCTCGACACGCTCGACGAGGGCATCGTCGCCTGCGACTCCCAGGGCCGCCTGACCATCTTCAACCCGGCCGCACGCCTCCTCCACGGGTTGGAGCCGGACGTCGAGCCGATCGGTCGGGTTCCGTCGAGCCGGATGCTCCGCCATCCCGACGGGTCACCGATCGCTCCCGAGGAAAGCCCACTCCTGTTGGCCATGGCAGGGGAGCGACTGCACAACGTCGAGATCCTCCTGGTCCCCCATGACGGCGAACAGCGCAAGGTAAGCGTCAACGGTCAGGCTCTGGTCGACGAGGACGGGTGGAAACTCGGTGCAGTCGTGGCCATGCACGACGTGACCGAGCAGAAGCGGAACGAAGAGCGACTGGCTGATCTGGCCCACCACGATCCGCTGACCGGACTGGCCAACCGGACACTCCTGGCCATCCGGATGCGCGAAGCGGTGGACAGCCTGGCCGGACCGGTCGGTCCGAGCGACAGGGACCCCGAGGGTGCGGTCGCCGGCGGACCCCGGAGCCAACCCGAGCATCCCGGGATCGCCGTCTACCTGTTGGACCTCGATGACTTCAAGGAAGTGAACGACGCGCTCGGCCACGACGTCGGCGACGATCTTCTGGTCGCCGTGGCCGGACGGTTGGTGGCCATCGTCCGCCCGACGGACACGGTGGCCCGACTGGGCGGCGACGAGTTCGTCGTCGTGTGCCAGATCGAGAGCGGTGAGGAGGAGATGTTGTCTGATTTCGCGGCGGATCTCGGCCGCACTGGCCCGGCCCTACAAGATAGATGGACGCACGCTGGTGGCGGAAGCGTCGGTCGGCGGCGTCTTCGTGGACGACCCCGCCACCGACCCGTCGAGGCTTCTCAGCCTCGCCGACGACGCCATGTACGGCGTCAAGTGGAGCCGACGCCGCAAGCGCCGCTCCATGATGGACTGACCCCGACGTGGACGAGGGTCCCGGCGTAGCGGGGACGCTGCGCGTGGCGCTGGTCTGCCCCTACAGCCTCTCCCGACCGGGAGGTGTCCAGGGCCAGGTGCTCGGACTGGCCCGCAGCCTGACCGGGCGGGGACACGTCGTCACGGTGTTCGCACCGCTGGACAAGCCCCTCCGGCCACCCGACGGGGTGGAGCTGGTGGCAACCGGGCGCTCGACGCCGCTGCGGGCCAACGGGTCGGTCGCACCGGTATCGCTGTCGCCTGCGGCCGCCCGGCGAGCGCTGGCCGAACTGCGGTCCCGTCGGCCCGATGTCGTCCACGTCCACGAACCGTTCGCCCCCGGAATGCCGTACGCGCTCCTGGTTGCTCGCGACCTTCCCCCGTTGGTCGGGACGTTCCACCGCAGTGGGGGGAGTGCCCTCTATGCGCTGCTCGGACCGGTGTCCCGCCGACTCGCCAAACGGCTGGCGGTGCGTTGTGCCGTATCCGACGCCGCCGCGGCCACGGCGCGCGCCGCGTTGGGTGGGACGTATGAGGTGTTGTTCAACGGGATCGAGTTCGACCGGTTCGACGGGGTGGTGCCGTTTCCGACGACGGGACCTTCGGTGCTCTTCCTCGGCCGCCATGAGGACCGCAAGGGCCTCGGTGTTCTACTGAGGGCCTGGCGACTGCTCCTCGACGGTGGGCCGATCAACGGGGAACCGGGTCGCTCGCCTGTTCTCTGGGTGGCCGGTGACGGACCCGAGACGTCGGCACTGCGTCGACAACATCCTGACTCCGGGGCATTGCAGTGGCTCGGCGTGCTGGACGAGAACGAGAAGGTACGTCGCCTCGTCGGTGCCGAAGTGCTGGCAGCGCCCTCCCTCGGGGGGGAGTCGTTCGGGCTGGTGGTGCTCGAGGGGATGGCCGCCGGGACGGTGGTCGTGGCCAGTGACATCGACGGCTATCGGGACGCAGCAGGCGGCCGGGCCGTCCTGGTCCCGCCGGGGGACTCACCGGCGCTGGCCCGGGCCCTCCGGGGGGTCCTCGACGGCTCGCTCGCCCCCAGCCCCTCTCCAGCCGCCGGCCTGGACGGGCCCAGGGACCGTGGTGAGTGGCTCCGGGCTGGCACCGAGCGGGCAGCCAGGTGGTCGATGGCCTCGTTGGCCGGACTCTACGAGGAGCTCTATCGGGGCGTAGTGGTCGGGAGCAGACCGTGAGCGGCCGTACACTGCACGGACCATGACCGATTCCTCCGACCGACCCGCGCCATCCGGATCGACCGGGACGCCGACAGGCGGCCGGTCGCGCAACCGCGGCCGGAGTGGCAAGGGGGGTGGCGGTGGAGGGTCGACGTCGGGGCGATCGTCCTCAGGAGGCGGGTCTTCGTCGGGCGGTTCCAAGGGCGGATCCGGGGCCAACCGATCCGGGCAGTCACGTGGCGGCGGGAACGCCAACCGCGGCGGGAACGCCAACCGCGGCGGGCAAGGTCGTTCCTCCTCGGGTGGTGGCCGGCCCTCCGGACAGAGCGGCGGTCGTCATGGAAAGGGAAACCAGGGCACCGGCGGGAGCTCGGGGCGTGGCGGTCCGGACCGTACACCGGCGGTTGCGGCGTCACCGGTGGTGCGGGCCGACCGCGCCGTCAGAATTGGCCGAGGAGGCCGCGGCCAAGGCAAATCGGAGTCGGGCGCTACGGCTCTGCCTGATACCGGGCGGCGTGCTGGGAGTCGTCATCGCCATCGTCCTCGTGGTACTCGGCCTTCCGCTGTTTGCCGTGATCGCACTGATCGTGGTCACCGCGGCGGGTGCCGGGTGGCTCTGGAACGCTGCTCCACGCACCGTGCTCGGGGCGTTGGGGGCGGTGCCCAGCGACGAGGACGATCGGCCCCGACTGCACAACCTGGTGGACGGACTGTGCGCCACCATGGGCCTGGACCGCCCGGCCATCGCCGTGGTCGTGAGCGGTGTCCCCAACGCGCTGGCCCTGGGTCGCGACCCCAAGTCGGCCACCCTGGTGGTCACCAGCGGCCTCGAACAGGCCCTGACCCTGGTGGAACTCGAGGGTGTCCTGGCTCACGAGCTGGTTCACATCAAACGCAACGACACCGTCCTGTCGGCCGTGGCCGTCCTGGTCGCCGTGCCGTGGGCCGCCATCCGGGGCACCTCGGCCGGCGTCGAGACCGTCCACCGGCTGGTCGGTCCGGGTCGCGAGTTCTCGGCCGACCAGCGCGCTGCCCTGGTCGTGCGCTACCCGGCCGGCATCGGATCGGCGCTCGGCACCATGGTGGCGGAGCCGGTGACGGGCGCCACGTGGCCCCCGTCGACCGGCCGTATCGCCGCGCTCACCCGGTGGCTCTGGGTGGACCCGATGGCCGGGACCCGTGCGGACGAGTCACCGGTGGGCAATCTCGATGACACCCGGGTCCGGGCCGCCGCGCTCACCATCGAATAGACCCGACTCGACCGTCCGGGCCCGGCCCCGCCGTTCAGCCTTCGCTACACGTTCAGCCTTCGCTACAGGAGTCCGACATCTCGTCGAGTCCGGTGCAACCGGCCGAACCGTTCTGCGCACGGGTGTAGTCGCGCAGCCGGCGGAGCATTGTCGAGAACTGATCCATCTCCTCAGGAGTGAACACCTCATCGAGGACCTGATTGACCTGGGCCACGTGCCCGGGCAGGGAGTCGGCCATGAGCTTCCTGCCGTCGAGAGTGAGTTGGGCGAACGAGCCGCGCCGATCCTCCGGGCAGGTGCGGCGCACGACGAACCCCTGGTCCTGCAGCCGGTCGACGGCACGGGTCAGTCCGCTCGGGGTAAGGGATGCCTGGGCGGCGAGTTCGCTCATGCGCAGCTCGTTCCCCTCACTGCGGGCCAGCCGGATCAGGATGTCGAAGGACTGGGGAGTGACGACGCCCGCATCCTCCAACTGGCGGCCGAACATCCGCCGGAGCCCGGCGGATGACTCGAACAGCAGGCCGACCGTGGTGAGCCGCTCGTCGGCGGAGACGGAGGCGTGGGGAATGGCCATGACCCGAGTCTACCGTTTCCGAAGGGTACTTGCGCATGCAACTAGGTGTGCTATAGTTGCGTAAGCAAGTAGCCGACCCACAAGGGCCCGGCGCCACCCAAACCAACGGAACCCATTCGCATCAGAGGAGTAGACATGGCAGAGAGCACCGTAACCAGCAGGATCGTCGACGGGGTCGAGTACCCGGCCGTCGGGACCTACGCCATCGACAAGAGCCACACCCGCCTCGGTTTCGCCGTCCGTCACATGGCCGTGTCGAAGGTCCGTGGCGACTTCACCGAATTTTCGGGCACCCTGGAGGTAGCCGAGGATCCGGTCGACTCGAAGGTCTCGGTGACCATCGATGCCAACAGCATCGACACCCGGGACGAGAACCGCGACAACCACCTACGGTCCGACGACTTCTTCGACGTCGCCAACCACCCGACCTGGACGTTCAACAGCACGGCGGTCCGCCCGGTCACCCCGGGCGAGTGGAAGGTGGACGGAGACCTCACCATCCGAGGCACCACCAAGCCGGTGACTCTGGACGTCACCCTTGAGGGCGTCGTGAAGGACCCCTACGGCATGCACCGGGCGGGCTTCAGCGCCAAGACGAGCATCGACCGTGAGGACTTCGGCGTCTCGTTCAACGGCGTCATGGAGGCCGGAGGCGTGGTCGTCGGCAAGAAGGTCGACATCGACATCGAGGCCGAAGCCACCCTTCAGGGCTGACCGGGACCGCCAGCCGTACCTGCCATGGCCGCCCCGTGAGGGGCGGCCATGGTCGCGTGCACGCTCCGCAGGCCGGAATACCAGGTCACGGCCACGGATACAATGAGGGGATGAGCGACTCGACCGCCTCCGACCGTCCGACCGGAACCTTCACCGTCAAGCGGGGCCTCGCGGAGATGCTCCGTGGCGGGGTCATCATGGATGTCGTAGACGCGGAGCAGGCCAAAGTGGCGGAGGATGCCGGTGCCGTGGCGGTCATGGCCCTCGAGCGGGTCCCGGCCGACATCCGCCGCGACGGCGGGGTGGCCAGGATGAGCGACCCGGCCCTCATCGAGGGCATCAAGGCAGCCGTGACCGTCCCCGTCATGGCCAAAGCGAGGATCGGGCACTTCGCCGAGGCCCAGGTGCTGGCCGCACTCGGTGTCGACTTCATCGACGAATCCGAGGTCCTGACGCCGGCCGACGAGGCCCATCACATCGACAAATGGGGCTACAGCGTCCCCTTCGTCTGTGGAGCCACCAATCTCGGTGAGGCGCTCCGGCGCATCTCGGAGGGCGCCGCCATGATCCGCTCCAAGGGCGAGGCCGGCACCGGAAACATCGTCGAGGCGGTCCGCCACCTGCGGTCGATCCTCGGTGACATCCGCAAAGTCACCGAAGCCGATTCGGCCGAGCTGTACGGATGGGCCAAGGAACTGGCAGCCCCGATCGGGCTGGTCCAGGAGATCGCCACCACCGGCCGGCTGCCCGTGCCGCTGTTCTGTGCCGGAGGTATCGCTACCCCTTCTGACGCCTCGCTGGTCATGCAGCTCGGCGCCGAAGCCGTCTTCGTGGGCTCGGGGATCTTCAAGAGCTCGAACCCGTCGGCCATGGCCCGTGCCGTGGTCGAGGCGACCGCCCACTTCACCGACGCCGACCTTGTGGCCAAGGTCTCGACCGGCTTGGGTGGCGCCATGCCCGGTCAGGAGATCGGCACGCTCGGCGTGCACCTGGCCGATCGTGGCTGGTAGCAGCCCCTGGTCCGGCGACTACGGGCCTGCCGTCCGTTGACCATCGGGATCCTGGCCCTCCAGGGTGACGTGCGCGAGCATGCGTCGGCCTTTGGCGACCTGGGCGAGGCCGTCGCCGAAGTCAGACGCCCGGGCGACCTGGACGGCCTGGCCGGCCTGGTGGTGCCCGGCGGTGAGTCGACCACGCTGTCGCTGCTGCTCGGCACGTCGGGACTGGTCGGTCCGATAGCCGACGCGTTGGCCGACGGGCTCCCGGTCTTCGGCACCTGTGCCGGGATGATTCTGCTGGCGACCGTGGTCCTGGACGGTCGTGACGACCAGCTCAGCTTCGGGGTGATCGACCTGACCATCCGTCGCAACGGCTACGGACGCCAGGTGGCTTCGTTCGAAGGGGTGGTGGAGGTTCCCCTCCTGGGCGACGAGCCCCTGCCCGCGGTCTTCATCCGGGCCCCGGTGGTGGAGTCGGCGGGCCCCGGGGTGGAAGTCCTGGCTACGCTGCCGGGCGAGGGGGACGTGCCCGCCCGACCGGTCATCTGCCGTCAGGGACCGGTCCTGGTGGCCGCGTTCCATCCCGAGCTGACCGCGGACCGTAGGCTGCCAGGGCTGTTCGTGGAGATGACCAAAGAGGAGAGGCGCTAGGCATGTCCGGACACTCGAAGTGGGCGACCACCAAGCACCGTAAGGGGGCGGTCGACGCCGCCCGGGCCAAGGTGTTCGCCAAGCTGATCCGCCAGATCGAGGTGGCGGCGCGCGAGGGCGGCAGCGACATGACGGCCAATGCCAGCCTCCGCACCATGTACACCAAGGCGCGGGAATCCTCGGTGCCGATCGACACCATCGAGCGGGCCATCAAGCGGGGATCAGGCGAGCTCGAGGGTGTCCGCTACGAGTCCATCTCCTACGAGGGGTACGCACCCGACGGCGTGGCTGTGATCGTCGAGTGCCTGTCGGACAACCGGAACCGCACCGGCGCCGAGATCCGCAATCTCTTCTCTCGCAATGGTGGGGCCATGGCCGAGCCGCACGCGGTCAGCTGGCAGTTCGAACGCAAGGGCGTCATCGCCGTGCCGCGGACCCACGATGAGGAGCAGATCCTCGAGGTCGCCATGGAGGCCGGCGCGGAGGATCTGACCGACGAGGACGAACGGTGGATGGTGACCAGCGATCCGTCCGACCTGGCGGCAGTCAGGAACGCGCTCGAAGAGGCCGGTCTGGAGCCCGGCGCACCCGAGCTGTCGATGGTCCCGACGACGACGGTGGAGGTGGCCTCCGAGGCCGAGGCGAAGCGGGTCCTCCGGCTCATCGAGGCGCTGGACGACCATGACGACGTGCAGAACGTCTACGCCAACTTCGACATCCCCGACGAGATCATGGCGGCCTACGAGGGCTGATTTCGTAACGACCGCCGTGGACGGGGGATCACCCCACCACGCTGTGACCCGGACTACCATCGAACGCATGTTCGTCCTAGGGATCGATCCCGGACTGTCGCGCTGCGGCTACGGCGTGGTGACCCGCCGCGGCAGTTCGCTGTCCGCGGTAGCGGGGGGCGTGATCTCGTCCCCTCCATCCATGCCGCTCCAGGAGCGGCTGCGGACCCTGTCCGATGAGCTTCGGGCCCTCGTGGCCGAGTTCCGTCCCGACGCCGTCGTGGTGGAACGGGTCTTCTTCCAGGTCAATGTCAGGACCGCCATGGCGACCGGACAGGCGGCCGGCGTGGCCCTGGTGGCTGCGGCCGAGGCCGGCTGTGAGGTGGCCCAGTACACCTCGAACGAGGTGAAGCAGGCCCTGGTCGGCTACGGCGGGGCCACCAAGGACCAGGTGCAGCGGATGGTGGCCTCGGTTCTCGGCCTGGCCGAACCGCCGCATCCACCCGACGTGGCCGACGCCCTGGCCCTCGCCGCCTGCCATCTGACCACCCAGACGCTGCGCCGTGCCGTGGACGCGGCAACCGCGGCGGCCACTGCCACCCCGTCGACGACGGGGGCGATCTCTTGATCGGCTCACTGCGGGGGACCCTGGTGGACCGTCCGTCCCTCGGCGAGGTCATCGTCGACGTCCATGGCGTCGGCTACCGGGCGTCGGTCCCGTCCAATGTGCTGGCCCGTCTCGGGGCGCCGGGCTCCGAAGTGTTCCTGCACGTGCACACCCATGTCCGCGAGGACGCCATCGTGCTGTACGGCTTCGCCCATGCCGACGAACGTCGATGCTTCGAGGCCGTCCTCGGCGCCCACGGGGTCGGCCCGACGCTGGCCCTGTCCATCCTCTCGGCCCTGTCACCGGCGGCGCTGTCCACCGCCGTTCTCGAGGACGATGTCGACACGCTGTGCCTCGTCCCCGGCGTCGGCAAGAAGACGGCAGCCCGGCTGTTGCTCGAACTGAAGGCCCGGCTCGACCTGCCCACCCTCGGCGAGGGCGCATCCCCGGCCGCTCCGGGCTCGGCCCGGGGTGAGGCCCGCTCCGCCCTCACCGAACTCGGCTACGGGCCCGACGAGATCGCCGGCGCCCTCGAAGGTGTCGACGCCGAGGCACCGGTCGAGGAGATGGTCCGGGCGGCCCTGCGCGAGCTGGTTCGCAACCGATGACCCCCGCCGCCCGCAAGGAGGTGCTCATCCCGGTCGGGGGTGACCCCGTTGACCAGCGTGATCCGTTGCGTCCGGTGGACCCGGTGGCGGTCCCGGCCGAGGAGGCCGACGAGGCCGGGCTGCGGCCCCGGGTTCTGGCCGAGTTCGTCGGGCAGCGCCAGCTGACCGAACACCTGCGAATCGTGATCGAAGCTGCGCTGAAGCGCGACCAGCCCGCCGACCACCTGCTGTTCGCCGGGCCCCCTGGCTTGGGCAAGACCTCGCTCGCCTGCATCGTCGCCTCCGAACTGGGAGTCGGCCTGCGGGTGACCTCGGGACCGGTGCTGGTCCGCTCGGGCGATCTGGCCGCCCTGCTCACCGACCTACAGGAGGGCGACGTCCTCTTCATCGACGAGATCCACCGTATGCACCGCTCCGTCGAGGAGATCCTCTATCCGGCCATGGAGGACTTCAAGCTCGACATCCTCATCGGCAAGGGACCGACCGCCCGCAGCATCCGACTCGACCTGCCCCGGTTCACCCTGGTCGGGGCCACCACCCGTACCGGGCTGGTGGCCGGCCCACTGCGCGACCGGTTCGGCTTCGTCGGCCGCCTCGACCTCTACGACCCCGTCGAGCTCGAGGCCATCGTGCTGCGCTCGGCCGGGATCCTCGGCGTGCCCATAGACCCCGAAGGGGCCCGGCGGATCGCCGAGCGGTCCCGGGGCACCCCCCGTATCGCCAACCGGCTGCTCCGCCGGGTCCGTGACTTCGTGGAGGTGCGGGCCGAGGGGGCGATCACCTCGGCCGCCGCCGTGGCCGGACTCGACGTGTTCGGGGTCGACGAGCTCGGGCTCGACAAGGTCGATCGGGCCATCCTCGACGTGCTGTGCCGACGGTTCCCGGGCCGTCCGGTCGGGCTTACCACCCTGGCCCAGTGCATCGGCGAGGAGACCGACACCATCGAGGACGCCTACGAGCCCTACCTGCTGCAACAGGGGCTGCTGCTCCGGACCTCCCGGGGCCGGATCGCCGGCCCCCGGGCCTGGTCCCACCTCGGCCTCGACCCCGATGGACGCCACCCTCCTCTGACCCGCCACGCGACCTTCGCGACGGGGCGGAACGGCGCCTGCGGTCTGACAGCATGGGGACGTGTCCGCCGCTCCCCACCACCCGGTGCACGACGCGGTCGCCGTCCACGCCGGGCGCGACCCCGATGGCGGACTACGACTACGGACTGCCCGAGTCGGCTATCGCCCAGGAGCCGGTCGAGCCGCGGAGTGCGGCCCGATTGCTGGTCGGCCCCGCTCTGTCGGTGTCGCCCTGGCCCGCCCAGGCCCCTTCGCCGATCTCCCGTCGATGCTCGGTCCCGGCGATGTACTGGTGGTCAACGACACCCGGGTGCTGGCCGCCCGCCTCGACCTGGTCAAACTCACCGGCGGACGGGCCGAGGTCCTGCTGGTCGAGCCGATGGGCCCGACCGGTGCCGACGGGACCACCGAGTGGGCCGCCCTGGTCCGACCTGGACGCCGACTCCCGCCCGGCACCCTGTTGTTCGAGGTCGGCGCTGGCGGGCGCAGTCGGCGGGCACCGCCGGTGGTGGAGGTCGGCGAGCCCATGCCCCCTCGGATCCTGACCCCGACGGCGCCGGCACCCGGCGGGTGCGACTGCTCGACCCCTCGGTGGTGGCCCGTTCCGGCTCGATGCCACTGCCTCCCTATATCCACCGGGCTCTCGGCCGATCCCGGACCGCTACCAGACGGTCTATGCAGGCCGAGCGCGACCTGGCCGACCGGTCGGCCGCCGCCCCGACGGCCGGCCTCCACCTCACCCCTGACCTGCTGGCCGCGTGCGAGGCCACCGGGGCCCGCCTGGCCCGGGTCGACCTGGCCATCGGGCTCGACACCTTCCGGCCGGTCACCGCCGAGACCGCCGAGGCCCATGCCATCCACACCGAGCGCTATTCGGTGCCACCAGCCACGGTGGCGGCATGTGCGATGGCCCGACGGGTGATCGCCGTCGGGACCACGTCGGTGCGGGCCCTGGAGTCGGCCGCCGCCACCGGGGTGCTGACCGGGCGCACCGACCTGTACATCCACGGCGAGTTCGAGTTCCGGGTGGTCGACGTCCTGATCACCAACTTCCACCTTCCCCGCTCCAGCCTGCTGCTGCTGGTCGAGGCGTTCTGTGGTCCGGTCTGGCGCGACCTGTACGCCTCGGCCCTGGATAAGGGCTATCGCTTCCTCTCGTTCGGTGACGCCATGATGGTGGCCCGCGCCGGCACCAAGGGCACCCCGGTGTGGGATGTTCCCTCGGGCACCGGCCGGTGAATCCGCTCACAGTGGAGGTGACCGCCACCGACGGGGCGGCCCGATGTGGCTGGGTGGTCACGCCGAGGGGCGGGTACCGGGTGCCCGCCTTCATGCCGGTGGGCACCCGGGGATCGGTCAAGGGCCTGGACAGCGCCGATCTGGACGCGCTGGGAGCCGAGGTGGTCCTGGCCAACACGTACCACCTGATGCTCCGGCCCGGCGCCGACGTCGTGGCCGAACTGGGCGGCCTGCACCGCTTCACCGGTTGGTCGGGTCATACCCTGACCGACTCGGGAGGATTCCAGGTCCATTCATTGCGTCCGAAGGTGGACGACCAGGGGGTCACATTCGCCTCCATCTACGACGGTAGGGCCACCCGGCTCACCCCCGAGTCGGCCGTCGAAGTCCAGGGCCTCCTCGGGGCGGACATCCAGATGGTGCTCGACGTCTGCGCCTCGCTACCCGCCGCGCCCGACGTACTCGCCCAGGCCGTCGAGCGGACAGCGGTGTGGGCGGCTCGGGCGCGGACCCACTTCGAACTCCTGGAGCGGCGACCCGAGGGGCAGTCCCTGTTCGGCATCGTCCAGGGCGGGACCGACGTCGGGCTGCGCTCAGAAAGTGCCCGGCGCACGGTCGACCTGGACTTCGACGGCTACGGCATCGGCGGACTGTCGGTGGGGGAGCCCCGGGCCGAGATGCTCGACGCCCTGGCCGCCACCGTCCCGTTCCTGCCGGTCGAGCGGCCGAGGTACCTGATGGGGGTCGGGGACCCGGTCGGCATGCTCGAAGCGGTGGCGCTCGGGGTGGACCAGTTCGACTGCGTGGCCCCGACCCGGGCGGCCCGCCATGGCTCGATCTGGACGACGTCGGGACGGATCAATCTCCGGAACGCGGTGCACACCCGCGACGACAGCCCCCTCGACGAGGCATGCCCGTGCCCGACCTGCGGGCGTTGGTCCCGGGGCTACCTGCGCCATCTGCTGTCGGTGGGTGAGCCCACGGCCGTGCGGCTCCTCAGCATCCACAATCTGGCCTTTGTTTTCGGGCTGATGAGCCAGGCCCGGGCCGCCATCGCCGCCGGCACCCTGGACCGCTTGCGGGCCCGCACCCTTGCGACCTGGGGCGAGGGCGGGGGTGGGCACGGGTCCGGTACTGCGGGCGGGGTCAACACCCCGGGTGGGCTGGGCTACAGTCGGAGCGCTGTGACCACCCCCACCTCCTCCCCCGACGCTCGATGACGGCCGCCCTCGGCGCCGTCGGTGCCCTTTTCATCGGCCCAGCGGCCACGTCGTCCAAGTCGTCGGGCGGATCGTCCACCATCTTGATCTTCGTGGTCATCGGGGCGGCGTTCTACTTCCTGATCTACCGGCCCCAACAGAAGAAGCAGAAGGCGACCCGGGCGCTGGCCAACACCTTCGAAGTCGGCGACGAGGTCGTGACGGCCGGTGGGATCGTCGGCCGGGTGCTCGACATCACCGACGACCGGGTGACCCTGGAGACGAGCGTGGGTGCGTCGTTCACCGTGCTGAGGCCCTATGTGCTGCGCAAGCTCGAGCCTGCCGAACCGCCACCCGATGTCGTCGGCGACGAGTACGACGAGCACGACCATGACGAGGACGACGAGGACGCCGCCATCCATGGCGACGGAGCGGACGACACCACCCTCGGGTCCGGCGCCGCGCCCGAGCCCCCGAGCGGCCCTCCGACCGACGAAGAGTCGAACGGCACTGAAGCGACCGGGCCCGACAGCCCTCCGATCATCTGAGCCCGATGAAGGACAAACGCTCCCTCTGGATCAGCCTCCTCGCCGTCGTCGCCGTCGGGTTGATCATGTTGACCGCCACCCTCGCCGCCGGCTGGTCGCCCAAGCTCGGACTGGACCTGGCCGGTGGACTTTCTGTCGTCTATGAGACCAACAGCCCGGTCTCATCGGCCGAGCTCGACACCATCACCACCATCCTCAACGAACGGGTCGGTGCCTCCAGTGGCGCCACGGTGTCCAGCCAGGGCACGTCCACCTGTCCGGACAAGGTCCACAAGTGCTCCCTCATCGTCGCCTCGGTGCCAGGTGAGAAGAACACCCAGCAGATCCTCGACCGCCTGGGTCAGACGGCCCAGCTCTTCTTCCGTCCGGCTCTGTGCGGTGCCGATGCCCACTCGGTGGCCAAGGGGCAGTCCGCAGCCACCGGCACACTGCCGACGTGCGCGACCGCGTCGGAGCTGTCGTCGGCCAACCTGGCGGTCAACACCAGCACCGAGCAGGCGACCCGAACCCTCAACCGGATGCGCAGTTCACCCCGTACGCGTCCACGTACGCCCCTGAACGACGACCAAGTCGGCGACGGTCCTGCTCCCGGCCCTGTCCGGCAACAGCTACGAGCGCTACGTGCTGGGCCCGGCCCAGGTGACCGGTGCCGAGATCAAGTCGGCCAATGCCTCCCTCAGCTCCACCGGCCAGTGGACCGTGAACATCAACTTCAACTCGCAGGGAGCCACGGCGTGGGACACGCTGGCTCAGGAGCAGTTCCACGCCATCATCGGCATCGACCTGGACGGTCAGGTCATCTCGGCGCCCATCACCCAGCCGGGCCAGACGGCGTTCTCCTCGTTCGGCGGGAACGTGCAGATCTCGGGGACCTTCACCCAGACCGAGGCTCAGGCGCTTGCCACCGAGCTCAACTACGGCGCCCTGCCCGTCAAGCTCGACCAGCAGACCCTCCAGACCATTTCGGCGTCGCTGGGCAAGTCGTCACTGCAGGCCGGACTCATCTCGGGACTGATCGGTCTGGCCCTGGTCATGATCTACACGATCTTCTACTACCGCCTGCTCGGCCTGGTGGTCGTGTCCGGACTGGCCCTGACCGGCGCACTGCTGTGGTCGATCATCGCCATACTGGGCCAGACCCAGAACACCACCATCGACCTTGCCGGCGTCATCGGTATCATCGTGTCCATCGGTATCACCGTGGACTCCTATATCGTCTATTTCGAGCGGTTGAAAGACGAGGCGCGTTCGGGCCGCACGGTCCGTACCAGCGTCGACCGGGGCTTCAAGAGCGCCTTCCGCACCGTGCTGGCCGCCGACTTCGTGTCACTGTTGGGCGCCGTCGTCCTGTATTTCTTCTCCATCGGCCCGGTGCGTGGGTTCGCCCTCTTCCTCGGGATCTCGACGGCTGCTCGACGTGATCGTCACCTACTTCTTCACCCGACCCTTCGTGATCCTGCTCGGCCGTAGCCGTACGGCGACCGAGGCCAAGACCATGGGCGTGGCCAGTGGCCTCGGGATGAGCACGGGAGACGAGCCAATGAGCCCCGATACCCCGGTGGACGATCCCGGCGACGACGAGGTCGAAGAGCTGGATCCGGCCGACGAGCTCGAAGAGGAATTCGAGGAGGAGCTCGAGCATGCCGAGGAGCTGTACGAGGCGGAGCAGACCGGGGCGAAGCGCCCGAACGTCCTCCTCCGGCTCTACCGGGGCGAGACCTCCTTCGACTTCATCGGCAATCGCAAGTGGTGGTTCGGCATCTCTGCCGTGATCATCGTGATCGGGATCATCTCGCTGTCCACCCGGGGGCTCAACGAGGGGATCGACTTCAAGGGTGGCCAGTCGTGGTTGGTGTCCTCCCAGACTTTGTCGGTGTCGGAGGCGACAACGGTGGCCAAGGCCGCCGGAGTGCCGTCGCCCACCGTTGTGCAGCTCACCAACCAGCTGAACGGGCAGAAGCAGATCCAGGTCACCGCCGACCTCGGAACCGGTACGTCGAGCGAGCAGCAGCAGCAGCTGTTGGCGGTCCAGAAGGCTCTGGCCAAGGCCGCCGCGTGTCGACGTGAACGACGTGAGCGTCAACCAGGTCGGCTCCACCTGGGGCTCCAATGTCACCGGCAAGGCCATCCAGGCCCTGATCATCTTCTTCATCGTGGTGTCCGCGTACATCGCACTGCGTTTCGAACCGAAGATGGCGGTGGCCGCCATGGTGGCGGTATTCCACGACATCCTGGTCGTCGTCGGCATCTACTCCCTGTTCCAGTTCCTGGTGACCCCGGACACGGTGGTGGCCGTCCTGACCGTGCTCGGCTATTCGCTCTATGACACTGTTGTCGTCTTCGACAGGATCCGGGATAACTCCCAGGGGCTGGGTGCCTCCGGCCGGATCACCTACTCCGAGATGGTCAACCTCTCGATGAACCAGACGCTCGCCCGGTCCATCAACACGTCGATGGTGGCCATCGTGCCGGTGCTCTCGGTCCTGGTGATCGGGTCGCTATTCCTGGGCGCCACCACGCTGCAGAGCTTCGGCCTCGCTCTGGTCATCGGTCTCACCAGCGGTGCCTATTCGTCCATCTTCATCGCGTCACCACTGTTGGCACTCATGAAGGAGCGCGAGCAACGGTACGTGACCATCCGCCAGCGCCTGGAGGCTCGCGGCGACCGAGGCCCCGCGTTGACTCCGGCAATGGCGGCGGCAATGGCCGGTGCCTCAGGTGGGCCAGGCCGCGGCTCGTCGAAGGCCCGCACCTCTTCGGGGGTGATCCGGCCGGGCGCCGGTGGGTCGAAGGCAAAGGCCGCCGCCGGTGCCGCCGCCGTTTCCAAGGCTGCCGCTGACCAGCCGCACGCCGCCGTCCTCCGGTTCGACCCCTCCGTCCTCCAGGACCTCGCAGGGTTCCACACGGCCCGCCGGCAACCGGCCCCCACCCCGGCCCCGCAAGGGCAAAGGCAAGGGCAAGGGCAAAAAGCGCTGAACTGATCGGGTCTTCTGTCCCGTCGTCGCTGCGTCCGGCGGCGTCGGACCCACTTGGATCCACGCCCTTGCTGTGCCCTTGCCGCACCCGTACGATGGGCGCTCAATCAACTGTCCAACGGTCCGAACCCCTCTGACTGCAGAGGACCGGAACCAAGTTGAAGGTGGTAACCGAACGTGCGATCTGCGATCCGAGCAACCGTGGGCGCCGTCGGGTGCGGAATGGTGGCACTCACCTCGTCGCTCATCACACCGGGAGCAGCATTCGGTGCCGGCTCGGGCTACACACCGGCAGGCACGCCGGCTGTCGGTGGCACGGCAGCCGGATCTGGCCGGAACAGTGGCGTCGACCTCCACCATCCAGCCGAGCGGAGGAACCGCAACGGCGACCGTGGGCAGCGCCACCATCGTGGCGACCGTGCCGGCCGGAGCGTTCACCGGGCCGGTCCAGGTGGTGGAGACCGATGCGACATCCTCGGCGGTGACACCGCCCGGCGGCGGCACGCCGGTGGTGACGTTCGGGATCGGCATCTTCGCCAACGGCGTCAAGGTCGCCACCAGCTTTCCGGCGGTGACCGTCACCGTGACCTCACCGTCCATCGTGGCGGGCTCGACGGTCTACCTGGTCACCGCCGACGGGCTCCAGACCGTCAGCGGCGCTTCGGTGACGGCCGGATCGGCCACGTTCTCCATCACCAGTGATCCGGTCATCGAAGTGGCGACGACGACGGCTGCCACCGCCACCGCCGCCACCGCCGCCGGTACGGCATCGGGCACGCCCCTCACCGGCGCCACCTCGGCCCAGACCGGCAAGCCGTTTCTCCTCCAAGGGGGACTGGCGGCGGTCCTGTGCGTAGCCGGTGCCCTGATGCTGGTCATGGCACGCCGACGCCGCCGACTCGGCTGAGTCGTTGCCGCCAGCATTGCGACTGTCTGGCGTGACCGCGCGCGCTCTCGCACTGGGCGTGGTCGCCGTCGTCTCAGCGGCGTGCGGGACAGGGACGGCCTCACCGGCCACCACGACCACAACCCTTCCGCCGGTCGTCCCGACCCAGACGTTCCCGGGACCAGCAGGCCTGGCCGGCGGGGCCCAGCCTCAACCGAACGGTTACATGTGGCTGCTCGCTCGACCGATGGGTGGGGCGAATCTCCAGCTCCTGAATCTGACGACGGGCAAGATCGGCCAGGTGATCCCGGTTTCGGCGGACTCGGTGGCGGTGACGCAGTCACCGTCGGGTCTGGTCGGTGTGGGGCTGGCCAGCGGCGGCACCGGTGCACTGGAGCTCTGCAACGGATCCTCAGGAGTGCCGGTGGCGACCGTCCCTGTTGCCGCACCCGTCCTCGGTGTGTTTGCCGGCGCCGACGGGACCACGTTCTACGTACTGAATGGAACCTCGACGGCGGCCAGCGTGACCCTGGTCAACTCGCAGACGGACAAGACCTCGATATCGGTTCCGGTCCCGTTGGACACGGTGGCCATCGTGGTCGACCCGACCGGCCAGAATCTGTTCGCCCTGGGTTCGAACGGGACCCTCGATCAGATCGACATCGGAAGCGGCACGGTCACCGGGAGCTTCAAAGTCGGTCCGACTCCCGTACAGTTGGCCATTTCGAGCACCGGGTCGACACTGTACGTGCTGAGGTCCGTCTCCGGCGGGGCCGATATCGGGGTCATCGACGTTGCCACCGAGAGCCAGACCCGGGCCCTCCCGGCCCCCGCCGACAGCGTGGGTCTGCAACCCTCGGCGGACGGGCGGAGCATCTACCTGGTGGTGGGGACTTCGAAAATCGGCAACATCCAGGAATTTTCCCTCCCGTCCTGAATACCCTCTGCCCATGAGTACCGGCACACGCCAAGCGCCGGCGTCCGAGGTCGACCAGACATCTCCGGTGGTCCGGGCCTGGTGGACCGTAGCGGGTCTCACGGTCGTCCTGTGGGGTTTTCAGCTGTTCGGGTACGTCGACATCTACCCGGCCATCAGTATCGCGGTCGTCGTCCTCGGTGCCTGGGGGATCGGGACGATCGTGGCCGTCTGGCAGCCGCATACGGTGCCGCGCTGGGCGTCGAGGGTCCTGGCCGGTGTCACCCTGGGACTCAGCATCGCCGCCTTTCTCGGTTGGAGCTACCTCCAGGTCAGGAACACGCCCGCCTACGGAACCGACGAGATCGCCTTCGACCAGTACGCGGCCGAACTGTTCCGGCATGGGTTGAATCCATACACCCACTCGATGGCCCAGGCATTCACCCTCTTCCACGTCTCGCCCAACGGGTACACCTTCCTCCTGAACGGCCACGCCGTGACATCGCTCTCGTATCCGTCGTTGTCGTTCCTGGCCTACGTGCCGTTCCTCCTCGCCGGATGGACGACGCAGATGGCGGTGGCGATCAACGTCTTCGCCTGGGCCATCGCCATCGTCCTGACCTTCGTGCTGCTGCCCCGTCCCCTCCGCCCGTTGGCCATCGTGGTCGGCAGCTTCGCCGTGTACATCAGCTACGCGGTGGGCGGGGTGACCGACGCCCTGTTCGTACCGCTGCTCATCGGTGCGGTCTATCAGTGGGACCGGTTCGCCCACGAACGCAGCTTCGCCCTGTGGCGGGGCCCGATCCTGCTCGGACTGGCGATGGCGGTCAAGCAGACACCCTGGCTGATCCTCCCGTTCCTGGTGGCCGCGCTGGTGATCGAGTCCGGCCGCGGCCCCGGCGGATGGAAGTCCGGTGCCGGAACCGGCAGCCGGTACCTGGCCATCGCGCTCACCGCCTTCACGGTGCCGAACCTGCCGTTCATCGTGGGTTCACCGCACGCCTGGCTCGACCGGAATCCTCACTCCGATCGCCAGCCATACCGTGCCGGCCGGCCAGGGTCTGGTGGGACTGACCCTCTTCCTCGGCGTCGGGGGTGGGTCCCTGGTCGCCTATACGATCGCGCTGGTGGTCGTATTCGTCACCTTGTGGTTGGCCTTCGTAGCGACCTATCCGGCCCTCAAGGCGTGGGCGGTCCTCTGCCCCTCGGTCGTCCTCTTCTTCTCCGCCCGGTCATTCGGGAGTTACCTGGTGACCCTCCTGCCGGCCGCACTGGTGGCGGCAATTTCGGTCCGCCGTCCGGAGCCGGTCGCCACCGGGCCGGCCCGGATCCGACGGCTGGCACCGTGGATCGTCGTGCTCGGCCTGGTCGCCTCGTGTCCTGGCCGTCGGGGCCATCTTCACCTCGGGCTCCGCCGCTGGCCGTGCGGATCACCTCGGTGCGGACGACCGGGCAGTTGGCCACGGTGGTGCAGGTCGGGGTCGAGGTGGATAACCGGACCGGCCACTCCCAGACCCCGGCGTTCACCGTGGAGAGCGGTGGCCAACTCACTGCCTTCTGGCCGACCATCAAGGGGCCGACGCTCCTGGCGCCGGGGAGAAGGCCCACTACACCCTGGTCGCTCCCAACTTCTTCGCCCAGCCGCCCATCACCGGCGGCTTCCAGGTGGTGGCGTTCACCACCGCTCCGGCCACGGTCAGTGCCAGTTCGTCGTACCTCCCGACCACCTTCCACCTGAGCCTGGACCCGTCATCGGTCACCGACTCGGTTCCGCTCGGGCAGCCGGTGATCCTGCGGGCGACGATCCTGGACCCGATCAACCGTCCAGTGCGCGAGTCGGGCGTGCCCGTCTACCTGGGTCAGGTCATCTACGACCAGCAGGGCCTCGTCTTCGGCCAGGCGGTCATCAATCAGGGACAGGTGGGCCAGACACCTGTGGTCGCCTTCACCAACGCCGATGGCGTCGCCACCTTCGTCGTCCGCGGCACCCAGACGTCGAACGACCCGGTGTCCTTCGAGGCGAATCTGGTGAACCAGCACCTGTACTACCCGTACGGGTACTCCGAGATCGTGCCCATCCGGTTCGGGATCCCGATGACCGGGACACTGGACACCGAAGTCCTCGACGTGGACGACGGCCGGCGACCGCACCGGTGAGCGCCGAGTCCTCTCCCCGAGGCCTCCGATGCGCTGACCCGGGCCGTCCGGATCGCATGGATCGTCTTGGGGCTGCAGCTGATCGCCATGATCGTGTGGAGCACCATCTTCTACCGGCGGTGGGGGACGACCTGGGATTTCGCCCTCCGCTACCAGGGCTGGTGGGGTATCGCCCACGGAAACCTCGATCCGTACCTCTCGGCGGCCCACCGCTACTTCTGGCAAGACCACTTCGAGTGGATCAACTGGCCTCTTGCCCCGCTGTCGCTCCTGTGGCCGGGGCCGCTGTGGATGATCCTCATCCAGGACGTGATGGTCTGGGGGGGCGAGTTGGGTGCGCTCTACCTGGTCGTCGACGCCGTCCGCCGGCCGCGCTGGTCGGGCCGGCTTCCCGGGTGGACGGCGGTGATGCTGGTCACTGTTCTGCTCGTGGTCAACCCGTGGATATACGAGAGCGTCTCGTTCGACGTCCACTACCAGTCGGTCGGTGCGGCCTGTTTCGCCATTCTCGCCTGCCGGGAGATGATCCGGGGGCGCCTCCCACTCCTGGCGCTGTGGGTCGTCCTGTGCCTGGCGTGTGGCGATATCGCCGGGACCTATCTCGCCGCCGTCGGCTTCGGGGGCATATTGGCGGGCAGAGATTCCCGTCGTCGCGGCGCCGCACTTCTCGGCGCCGGACTCGGCTGGTTCGTGCTGGCCTCCGCGGTCGGAGGCAACCAAGGTTCGGGCTTTGTCGGTCACTACGGTTACCTTCTGCCCGGGCACCACGCAGCGGATGCATCGGCCGGCGTGGGAGCCCTGTTGGTCGGCTTCGTGACCCACCCTGTCGCACTGCTGCGCAATCTGTGGATCTCGCGAACCGCCCTGTGGGCCTACGCTTCGAGTGCCGGTGGGTTGGGACTGTTCACCCCGTGGTCCGTCCTCCCGCTGTTGGTCCTGTTCGAAAGCGGCACCGGACAGGGCGCGTCCCTCCGGTCGGTGCCCTACGAGAACTTCGGCGTCATGCTGTTCGTCGCCCCGCTGAGTGTGCTGGCCCTGGCCTGGGTGTGTGACCGACTGCATGTCGGGTCGCGCTCGCCGCTGCCGTCCGGCGCGGTCCGGGGCTCCTTTCCGCCCGGGCGCTCCCGTCTGGTGGTCGCTGCCGCTGTTGGCGGTCAACGCCGTGGTGTGGGGCGTGGTGTGGATCCCCAGGGTTCCCGGGAACTGGTTGCGGGTCTCACCCACCGCCGCGAGCTGCCCTTGATCGTGCGTCGCAGCTGATCCCGGCGGACGCCGAAGTCATCGTCGTCCCAGGGTGTTTCCGGTCGGCTCTGCGGCCGGGTCTGGTGCTACGCCATCGCCGGCAGCGGGACGCAGAGCTTCCCGGTTCATGCCAGATCGACCTATGTGGTCGTCGCCCCCTACGACGGGATCGAGCTCTCGAGCGTGCAGACCCAGCTCGGGATCATCGCCGCCCTGGCTGGGCCTCTGCATGCGAAGCTCGTGTTCGAGCAGGGCGACATCTGGATGTTCGAAGTCGGCCGCCACTCCGACGGGAAGTGTGCAGTTCGTCGAGTCACCGACCGAGCCAGCATGGGCGGCCCGGACGGCTACGGGCAGCCGGCAGCTGGCTCGGGCCGGAAGACAGCATGGCGGGTGGTGCAGACCAGTCAGGCACCCGGCGTACGTGCTGTACGGCACCCAATGGGAGCTGGCACCGGGTGCGTACCAGCTCACGGTGACGCTTGCGTCCAGTGCGGCGTGCAACGTGGAGGTGTGGGACTCCACGTCGGGGAAGTCGTTGGCGCGACGTCGGGTTCCCTCGCTCGACGCGCCGGCGGCGGTCCAGACCCAAGTGGTCGTCACGGGATATCGCACCGTCCGTCCGTACTCTGGCTGGGGACCGTTCAGCTTCATCCCGAGACCGCCACCGTCCTTCGACTCGATCGAGGTGCGGGTATGGACAGAGGGAAGGGTGCGGTGGCCATCTACGACGTGGAGATGCAGCCAAGACGACATGATGGTTGAGTTGGGAGTGGCAAGAGATCGTTGAGTACTCCGTCGTGCAAGTCGGGACCCGATCCTGCGGGGGCGTGCCACCGACGTTCCGCCATCGGAAATCACGGCAGATGCCACCGGCCGATTGATTCAACGGATGTGGGCCACATTGGCTGAGGTACCCGGTGTCGGGCTGGCAGCTCCGCAGATCGGTGAATCGCGTCGGGTCGTCGTCGTCCAGGATCTTCCGGCCTTTCACGAGACGATCCCCCTTGATCGTATGAGTGAACGCGAACGGACCCCCATCGAGCCCTACGTACTGATCAATCCGAGGATCTCACCGGTCGGAGATGCGACGCGCACCTTCTTCGAGGGCTGCCTGAGCGTCAAAGGGTATGTGGGGGCTGTAGAACGTCACCTCGAGGTCGACTTGGACTTCGTCGATCCTGCGGGCCATGAGCACCGCCGACGAGTTCGAGGATGGCATGCCCGTATTCTCCAGCATGAGGTCGATCACCTCGACGGTCGCCTGTATATCGATCGGATGGACCCGAGAACGTTCTGTTCTCAAGAGGAGTTTCCGAACTACGCCGGCATGCCGGTCGATGATGCGATCCGCCGGTTGACGGCCGCCGGCTGACGGCACCCGGAACTCGGTAGGCCGGTGACCACCGAGAGCCTGCTCGCCGCCGGCACTATTCGGCCTCGGGGTCGGCCTCGTTTCCACTTTCGAACCAGACCAAGACGCCTGCCGGTGAGCGCACCGACAAGAGGCGGTGACGGAATCGGTCGCCGCCCACCTCTACGTCGACGTCATGGTCCAGCTGGTGGGCTTCGCAGATAGCGACAATCTGGTCGAACTCACCTGCTTCGGCGACTTCGAACTGCCACCGCAGACCCTCTGTGTACGGTGGATTCTCGGCAGAGGCCTTCTGCAGGCCGATGATGGCGTCGCCGTGCCGTATCGCCAAGAAGCCAGGGAATTCGTCACCCTCGTAGTGACGCGGAAATCCCAGCAGTTCATAGAAGTCGCGGCTCGGCGTACTGGTCGGCCACGTACATGATCGGGTGGAGTTCCACGTCCCCGTAGTCTCGCACTTCTGTACCGAGGAGCGACTCCCATCGACGTGCCGATTAGCCACGGTCGATGACGTACGCCGTTCAGGAGCGATTACGAGCGGGTCACCGTCCAGCCGGCCACGACGAGGTGGCCACCGACCACGGTTGCCTGGAGCGTGATCTGGTATTGCCCGGGGTGGCTGTTGCCGGCCAACACCGGGCGGGTCGTCAAGCTGGCCCCGACCAGCGTGGATCCGACCACGTCGAGGGAGGGGTCGAAGGTGCTGGCGTTGAAGGTCACGGTGCCCCCGACCAGCGGGGCGGCCTCGGTGAAGGGCACGCCCGGGGCGACAGCCGCCCACCACGCCTGCTGGTCTTCTTCTCCGGACCGCAGCGCGGCGAAGTAGAGGCTGAGCACCGCCGTCTCATCATCGAGTGGCGTCGTGCTCTGGCTCCACGCCGCTGACGGCGAGCCGGTGAGTGCCAGTGAGCCCAGCGGCGCCGGATTGTGTTCGAGGTCGAGTCCTTGGGCGGTCAGGGCCGCCGGGGCCGGGACCGACGGAGCCGGTGCACTGGCGGTCATCGCGGTGGGTGAACCTGAGTCGAGGATCCGGCTCAACGACGTGAAGAGGACGTACCGCTGGTTGGTCAAGAAGAGCGCATCGGTCGGATAGCAGGTGGTCAGCACCAGTTGTGGCGTCGAGGTCTGGTCGATGATCGTCCCCGTGTGGACGATTTCGTGACTGTCCACCGTATAGACGAACGTCTGACAGGCCGTCACCACCGACACCTCGTCGCCCGGGGTCAGTTGGTCGATGTGACTGAACCAGGTGACGTCGTGGGCGGCCAGGACCGACGTCCCGGTGGTGCCGGGCCAGGAACTGGCCGGGAGGTGGCCCACGGCCACGCTGAGCTGGGGGTCGTCGGTACCTTGCACGACCGGTGCCACCAGTCCGATCTTGGTGACCTTCAACAGCGCGTACACCGTCGGTTGCCCGGGACCGGCTGTTGACGCGGGGGCTCCCGACGTATCGGGGAGGGGGAGACTGCCACTCGAGGTGGTGGCGGCGGGGGATGATGGGAATGACGCCGTGCACCGGCCGGCGGACTGGATCCGACGGGCCGACCGCTCCTGTTGGTGGATGAGTGCGGCGCCCACGTTGTCGGAATGCCGGTAGAACCCGTAGATGTTGGTGATGAGCAGGATCCCGGCCAGGATGCAGGCGACACCCGCAACCGAGACCAACGTCTGTGACCACGAGTGCCGTCTCGGGCGGGAATGGGCGTATCGACGCCCATTGGGTGCCCGGCGACGTTTGATGCGCGCCCTGCTCCGTTGTCGGGCATGGGCCGGCCGGTTGCGGTCGTGCCCGCTCGAACCGGGCGCGCGTCGCGCCAGTGGTGCGGGCCATGGCGACAGTCTTGCCCAACTGATCGCCCCAGCGGGCCCACCAGGGGTGGAGTATCCCGATCGTTCCTCTCCGGCGGTCCGTCCAGGTACCGTGTAGGGATGGCCCTGGCCTCATCAGCCCCAGCGGACGGGGTGATCCGCAACGTCGAGGACGGCCTGGCGGGCACGTCGCTGCCCGCATCGGAGGCAGAGCTGTTGGCGCCGGTTCTGGAGGCCTTCCTGCGTCGCCACCCCGGCGACGACACCTCGCTCATCGTGCACGCTGCAGAAATGGCCACGGTGGCCCACGCCGGCCAGATGCGGCGTTCGGGGGAGCCCTACGTGACCCACCCCATCGCCGTGGCCGGGATAGTCGCTGACCTGGGTCTCGACGCCCAGACCGTGGCCGCCGCCCTGCTCCACGACGCCGTCGAGGACACCGGGGTCACCACGGAGATCATCGAGCGCGACTTCGGCCCGTCGGTCGCCCTCATCGTGGAGGGGGTCACCAAGCTCGACCGCCTGCAGTTCGACTCCAAGGAGGCCCAGCAGGCGGCCACGGTCCGCAAGATGCTCGTGGCCATGGCCAACGACTGGCGGGTCCTGATCATCAAGCTGGCCGACCGGCTGCACAACATGCGGACCCTGTCGGTCATGCCGGAATGGAAGCAGCGCCGGACCGCCCAGGAGACGCTCGACATCTATGCGCCGCTCGCCCATCGACTGGGTATCGAAGGGGTCAAATCGCAGCTCGAGGACCTGTCGTTCGCCACGCTCCACCCGAAGCGCTACGCCGAGATCGAGCAGATGGTGGCCAGCCGGGCGCCGCTGCGCGACGAGTTCCTGGCCCGAGTCCTGGTGTCGGTGCGCGAGCGCCTGGTGGCATCCGGGATCAATGCCGATGTCACCGGCCGACCGAAGCACCTGTGGAGCATCTACGAGAAGATGGTCGTCCGCGGCAAGGAGTTCGACGAGCTCTACGACCTGCTCGGCATCCGGGTGATCGTCGAGTCGGAGAAGGACTGCTGGGCGGCACTCGGGTCGATCCACGCCATCTGGCCGCCGGTCCAGGGCCGGTTCAAGGACTACATCAACTCGCCGAAGTTCAACCTGTACCAGTCCCTCCACACCACGGTGATCGGCCTCGACGGCAAGCCCATCGAGGTCCAGGTCCGCACCCACGAGATGCACCGGCGGGCCGAGTACGGGATCGCCGCCCACTGGGGCTACAAGGAGGGCACCCAGCGCGACCCGGGGGTGTCCGCCGTGCGGGCCGACGGAACCGCCGGCCCGTCCACCAAATCGAAGCGATCGAAGGATGGCGAGGGCAAGGAGAAGGGATCGAAGAAGGCGCCCCAGATGACCCCGGCCCAGCGGGCCGAGCTGGTCGAACGGGACCGCCGGGCCGAGCGTCTGGCACTCGCCCGCGAGACGTCGTCGACCACCGCCGAGATCGAGTGGATGCAGCGGATCGTCGACTTCCAGAACGAGACGACCGATCCGATCGAATTCCTCGAGGCACTGAAGCTCGACCTCGAAGAGGACGAGGTCTACGTATTCACCCCGAAGGGCAAGGTCATCGCCCTGGCCGCCAACTCGACGCCGGTGGACTTCGCCTACAGCATCCACACCGAAGTCGGCCACAAGTGCATCGGCGCCAAGGTCAACAGTCGACTCGTCCCGCTCGACACCCGGTTGAACTCGGCCGACACCGTGGAGATCTTCACCTCCAAATCCGAGACGGCAGGTCCGTCCCGCGACTGGCTGCACATGGTGGCGTCGTCACGGGCGCGCTCAAAGATACGACAGTGGTTCTCGCGGGAGCGGCGGGAGGACGCCATCGAGCTCGGTCGCGACGAGCTGATCAAGGAGTTGCGCCGCGAGGGACTGCCGGTCCAGAAGTTGGCATCCGAGCACACGCTGGCCGAGCTGGCCAAGACCATGAACTATGCCGACGTCGATGCGCTGCACGCTGCCATCGGCGACAACCGCATCTCGGCCCGGGCGGTCACCCAGCGGATCCTGCGCGAGCTTCGGGGCGGTATCATCGAGGAACAGCTTCCGGTCACGGCCCGACAGCAGCCGATCGCCTCGCGACCCGGCCGGGGCGCCTCGGTCGGGGTGTATGTCGAGGGACTCGACGACATGATGGTGCGCCTGTCCCGGTGTTGCACGCCGGTGCCCGGCGACGAGATCATCGGTTTCGTGACCCGTGGGCGCGGGGTATCGGTCCACCGGGCCGACTGCGCCAACGCCGCGGTCGTTGGCCAGCCGATCCCGCGAGCGACTCATCGAGGTCGAGTGGGACCACCGGTCATCGGGCGTGTTCGTCGCCACCATCGAAGTGGTGGCGATCGACCGGTCCCGCCTGTTGGCCGATGTCACCAAGGTGGTGTCCGAGCACCATCTCAACATCGTGAGTGCCAACACCCAGACCGACGCCGACCGGATCAGTCGGATGCGGTTCGATGTGGAACTGGCCGACCCGGCCCATCTGGAGTCGGTCATCAACCTGATCCGGCACCTCGACGCCGTCTACGACGTCTACCGGATCCTCCCCGGGAAAAAGGACTGACCCGGCGTGGCCGACAAGACGCCCGCGGCGCGCGCCCCAGCGGCACCCACGATGTTCTCTGGCCGGAGTCGGCCCGGTGGGAGGCGCTCCTCGTCCGGTTCGCCGACCAGGTCGAGCGGGCCGGCTACGGCCTGACCCATACGCCGATCTTCGAGGACGTGAAGGTGTTCCGTCGGGGCATCGGCGACGACAGCGAGATCGTGGGCAAGGAGATGTACGAGTTCGAGGACCGGGGAGGGCGGACACCTGGCTCTGCGGCCGGAGGGCACCGCCCCGATGGTCCGGGCCTGGGTGCAACACCGTCCCCCGTTGCCGTGGAAGGCCTGGTACGCCACGCCGGCCTTCCGCTACGAGCGGCCCCAGGCCGGGCGGTACCGGCAGCACCACCAGCTGGGCGTCGAGGTGCTGGGTCCCACCGATCCCGACCTGGACGTCGAGGTGATCGGTCTGGCCGACGGGTTCTATCGCAGCCTCGGCCTGACCGAGTTCACCCTGCGCCTCAATTCGATGGGCGACGACACCTGTCGACCCGGCTATCTGGCCCTGCTCATCGAGTACCTTTCCGGTCGACGGGACCAGCTCTGCGACGAACACCGGGATCGGCTCGAGGCAAACCCGTTGCGCGCCCTTGACTGCAAACGCCCGGCGTGCCGGGCTGCCACGGAGGGCGCGCCGGCATTCATCGACCAACTGTGCGATGCGTGCGCCGGGCACTTCGCCCGGGTACGGGAGGGCTTGGACGCTCAAGGCGTTCCCTACGAGCTCGACCACCGTCTGGTCCGGGGTTTCGATTACTACACCCGTACCACCTTCGAGTTCGCCTCGTTCGCCCTGGAGTCGGCCCAGAACGGCATCGGGGGCGGCGGCCGCTACGACGGTCTGGTGGAGATGCTGGGTGGGCCCCCGACTCCGGGGATCGGCTTCGGCCTCGGTATCGAGCGCATTCTCCTGGCCTGCGATGCCGAAGGTGTGTTCACCATCGATCCGCCACCGATTGATGCCTTCGTCGTCGACACCGCCGGGGGCACCCACGCCCGCGACCTCACGTTCGCCCTGCGGGCCGCCGGGCTGTCGGCCGACCGGGCCTTTGACGACCGTTCGATGAAGGCCCAGTTCAAGGCGGCCGACAAGTCGGGTGCCTCGTGGGTCCTCATCGTGGGTCCGGACGAGGCTGCCTCGGGTACGGTGTCTCTTCGCCCGTTGCGAGGCGAGGGGGACCAGCGAACGGTGCCTCTGGACGAGGTGATCGGTTCCGTGTGGTCGGCCACACGGAACGGACGACCCGTCCCTTCGACCTCGTGATCGGGGCACCGTGATCTCCCGACCCCGGGCGCCCAGGAGTTCCGACTCCGCCTCCGGGTCACGATGAAAGGACCAGAAGTGACCGCTCCAACCGAGCCCACGTCGACCATGGGAGCCACCTCGATGCGCACCCGCATGTGTGGGTCGCTGGGGCTGGACGACGTCGGCACCCGGGCCACCGTCTGCGGCTGGGTGGCCAAGCGCCGTGAACACGGCGAGCACCTGGCGTTCATCGACCTGCGCGACCACACCGGCATCGTCCAGTGCGTCGTTCCCGGCACCGTCGATGTCCGGTCCGAGTATGTCGTCGCCGTCGAGGGCCTGGTGCGGGCCCGTCCCGAGGGCACGGTCAATCCCGACCTTCCCACCGGCGAGGTCGAGCTGGCCGACTGCACGGTCACCGTCCTCAACGCCGCCGAGCCGCCGCCCTTCGGGGTCGACGACCGGGTGGAGGTCGACGAGGTCATCCGCCTCAGGCATCGCTTCGTCGATCTCCGCCGGCCCAAGATGCAGGCCAACCTCCGCCTTCGCTCGGCGGTCAACGCCTCGCTGCGGGCGGCCATGGTCCGCCAGGGCTTCGTCGAGGTCGAGACGCCCCTGTTGTGGGCGCCCACGCCGGAGGGTGCCCGCGAGTTCGCCGTGCCCAGTCGCCTGCACCACGGGTCGTGCTACGTGCTCCCACAGAGCCCGCAGCTGGCCAAGCAACTGCTGATGGTGGCCGGCGTCGACCGGTACTACCAGATCGCCCGCTGCCTGCGGGACGAGGACCTCCGCGCCGACCGGCAGTTCGAGTTCTCCCAACTCGACATCGAGGCCTCGTTCGTGACCCAGGAGGACATCCTCGATTTCGTGTCCGAGGCGGTGCTCGATGCGGCCGAGGCCGCCACCGGTACCCGACCTGGACCGGTACCGCGGATGACCTGGGCTGATGCCATGGATCGCTTTGGGACCGACAAGCCCGACCTCCGGTTCGGCATGGAGCTGATCGACCTGACCGACGTATTCGCCGACACCGGTTTCCGGGCCTTCGACACCCCGTGTGTGAAGGCGCTCGTGCTGGAGGAAGGGGCGACGCTCACCCGGTCGCGCCTCGACGCCCTGACCGATCGGTCCAAGGCGCTCGGAGCCAAGGGCCTGGCCTGGTTCCGGGTGACCAGCGCCGAGGGGGGCGGCACCGACATCGAATCGCCGGTGGCCAAATTCCTGTCCGACGCGGAGAAGTCGGGTCTGGTCGCTGTGACCGGGGCGTCGGTCGGTGACCTGGTACTGGTGGTGGCCGACGAGTACCGCCTGACCTGCTCCGTGCTCGGATCCCTCCGTCTCGAGCTCGGTGGGCGCCCCGTCTCCGAGGGCCCCTATGAGTATCTGTGGGTGGTCGACTTCCCGATGTTCGACGGGGTCGACGACGAGGGGCACCCGGTGGCCGCGCACCACCCGTTCACCATGCCCCACCCGGACGACATCGACCGCCTGGAGTCTGAGCCGGCATCGGTGCGGGCCCAGGCCTACGATCTCGTCCTCAACGGTTGGGAGTTGGGCTCGGGCAGTGTCCGCGTCCACCGGGCCGACATCCAGAGCCGTATCTTCTCGGTGCTCGGGATCAGCGAGGAGGAGGCCGCGTCGCGGTTCGGGTTCCTGCTCGGTGCCTTCCGCTACGGTGCGCCGCCCCACGCCGGGTTCGCGGTCGGCCTCGACCGGCTGGTGGCGATCTTCGCCGGGGAGGACAACATCCGTGAGGTGATCGCATTCCCGAAGACCCAGTCCGGGTGGGACCCGATGACCGACGCTCCCAAGCCGCTGGCCCCGGGCGCACTGCGCGACCTCGGACTCCAGCCGATCCCGAAGCTGGACTGAGCGCCCGGTGGCCGGTCAGGACCTCTTCTCCGGCGCAGCCGCCGACCGCATCGCCCAGCGGGCGCCGTTGGCCGCACGGATGCGGCCACGCACGCTCGACGAAATCGTCGGCCAGAGCCACCTGATCGGGCCCGGTGCACCCCTCCGGGCGCTGATCGAAGCCGACCGGCTCACCTCGGCGATTCTGTGGGGCCCGCCCGGTACCGGCAAGACGACCCTCGCTTCGGTGGTGGCATCGGCCACGGCCAAGCACTTCGTCCCGTTGTCAGCGGTGACCGCCGGTGTGAAGGATGTGCGCGAGGTGGTCGAGGCGGCCCGCCAGCTGCTCGGTGAACAGGGGAGAGGAACCATCCTGTTCCTCGACGAGGTCCACCGGTTCAACCGGTCCCAGCAGGACGCCCTGCTCCCCTCGGTGGAGGAGGGCCTTCTGGTCCTGATCGGGGCCACGACGGAGAACCCGTTCTTCCAGGTCAACGCGCCGTTGCTCTCGCGATCCACACTCTGGCGGCTCGAACCGCTGACCGACGAGGAGCTGGGCGAGGTGGTCAACCGGGCCCTGGCCTACGAGGGCAGCACGGCCGAAGCCGACGCGGTAGCTGCGCTGGTCGGCCTGGCCGATGGTGATGCCCGGGCCGTATTGACCACGCTCGAGGTGGCCCTGGCCCTGGCCGGAGACGGCCCCGTCACCCTCGAGGACGTGGAGCGGGCCCGGCACACCCGTCTGCAGCACTATGGCGAGGACGATCACTACGACCAGGTCAGCGCATTCATCAAGTCGATCCGGGGGTCGGACCCCGACGCCGGGCTCTACTGGCTGGCCCGGATGCTGGAGTCGGGGGAGGACGCCCGGTTCATCGCCCGGCGGCTGGTGATCCTGGCCAGCGAGGACGTGGGGGAGGCCGATCCGCTGGCCCTGGTGGTGGCCGACGCCGCCGCCCGGGCCGTCGAGTTCGTGGGACTGCCCGAGGCCCAGCTCAACCTGGCCCAGGCCGTCGTCCACCTGGCGTGTGCGCCGAAGTCGAACCGGGTCACGGTCGCCCTCGGCCGGGCCCAGCGCGACGTCCGCGACGCCCCGCGGGGCGATGTGCCGACCCATCTGCGTGACGCGCACTACCGGAGCGCCGCCACCATCGGCCACGGCCAGGGCTATGAGTACCCGCACGACCACCCTGATGCCTACGTCGCCCAGGACTATCGTCCGGCGGCGGTGGCGGGTACCACCTACTACGAGCCGAGCGACCGCGGACACGAGGCCTCCGTATCCGAGCGGCTACGCCTGTTGCGCAGGCGTGGTGGCACCAGCCACGATCCGCCCTCGGGACCGCTGGATCCACCCGAGGCACCGGAGTGACCGGGGGGCGAAGGTCGGTTTCAGTCGCCGTGGTCCATACTCGACCGGTGACTCCGTCGGGTTCCCGTTCGTCGAGAGGTCGAACGGCCTTGGTCGTCGTGGCCGCGGCACTTGTGGTGTCGGGCACGCTCCTCAGCCCGGTCGGGGCCGGCGCCGTCACCGAATCCGTCGGACCCGCACTGGGGTCGGGACCGTTGGTGCCGCTGTCGGGGAGCGCCACGCCGTTGCCGACGGGTGCGGTCGTACTCGGCCCCGCCGCTCAGTCCGCCACGGTCACCGCCGACGTGGCTCTCCGCCCACGGGATCCGGCCGCCCTGGCCGCCTTCGCCCTCGATGTCTCCACCCCGGGAAATCCCCAGTACCACCGGTACCTGCCGGCCGGTCACCTGGCTGAAGCCTTCGGTCCGACCGGGGCGACCCTGTCGGCCACCCGCGCCTGGTTGGCCTCGCGTGGGCTGCACGTCGGGCCCACATCGGCCGATGGATTGCTCATCCCGGTGAGTGGAACCGTCGCCGGCATGGAGTCGGCATTCACCGTTCCCCTCGTCCAGGCCCGGATGTCCGACGGACGCGCCGCCCGCCTCGCCACCACCGGGCCGAGGATCCCCGCCACCCTGGTGCCCGAGGTCCAAGGTGTCATCGGACTGTCGGACCAGGCAATTGCACTTCCCCATCTGGCCTCCCCGACACCGCTGCTGATGCCGGGCCAGCGTGACGCACCCACCGCTGGCGTCTCTCGCAGGAAGTCCCCCACCAGACGTCCGACGTCGGACCTCAGCCGTGCTCGGCGATCACCTACCACCCCGATGTCAACGCGTGGACGGCCACCCAGCTCGCCGCCACCTACGGGCTACAGCCGCTCTACTCCGCCGGTCGCCTGGGGGCCGGCCAGACCGTCGGGATCTTCGAGCTCGAGAACTACACCCCGTCGGATATCGCCGCCTACCAGGCCTGCTACGGAACGAATGTGCCGGTCGCCGACTCCCTGGTGGACGGTGGGGCCGGTACCACCACCCAGACCGGTGAGGCGGCGCTCGACATCGAAGTCGTGGCCGGCCTCGCCCCCGGCGCGTCGATCCATGTCTACACCGGTCCCAACAACGGGGGAACCGGGCCGCTCGACACCTACAACCAGATGGTGACCGACGACTCGTCCAAGGTCATCTCGACCAGTTGGGGCCAGTGCGAGGCGTTGATGGGGTCGACGGCCGCCGAGGGGGTGGCCGCCCAGTTGGCCGAGCAGACCGTCTTCCAGATGGCGGCCAGCCAGGGTCAGACGGTGCTGGCCGCGTCCGGAGACTATGGATCCGACGGACTGCTACCCGGGGAACGGCTCGGCCCAGGCGGCCGTCGACGATCCCGCCGCCCAGCCATATGTCACCGGGGTGGGCGGTACGACCCTCAGCGCGGTCGGCAACCAACAATCCGACCGAGGTGGCATGGGGCGGCGCCACCAGTGCCAGCGGGGCGGGCGGCGGTGGGAACTCGATCACCTTCGTGGCCCCGGCATGGCAGCAGGTCGCTGCCGCCCGGTCCGGCCTGACCTCCGTACGCGTGCGGAGCCGGGTCCGATCAGCAGTGCCGCGAAGTGCCCGACGTGTCGGCTTCGGCCGACCGGTCGTATGGGGACATCATCTACTTCCGGGGCTACTGGGACGTGTTCGGCGGTACCTCGATGGCCGCCCCGATGTGGGCCGCCCTCATTGCCATCATCGACCAGGGCTGCGCCGCCCCGGCGGGCCTGCTCGGCCCCACGCTGTACGCCCCGGGTTCGGCCTCGAGTTTCCACGACGTCACCTCCGGGGACAACGCCTGACCCCGGTCTGACGGCGCCCCCTTCGTTCCCGGCCACGGCGGGCTACGACATGGCCACAGGGTGGGGCAGCCCCAAGGCGCCCGCCCTACTCAAGCTGTTGACCGGCGTCACCTCGGGTTGTCCGGCCGTCACCGGACTGGCCCCGTCGTCGGGTCCCTCCCGGGGAGGAACGACGGTGGTCATCACCGGCTCCGGGTTCGGAAGCGCGTCGCCGACCGTGGCGTTCGCCGGCACCCGGCCAAGGTGAAGTCGTGGAATACCAATGGTGACTCGGTCACGGTCGTCGCCCCGGCCGGCCTCCCCGGGGTGGCCACGTGACCGTCTCCAACCCGGCCACCCCCGGCGGCGGTACCAGCGCGGCGACCTCCGATTCGACATTCACCTACCTCGCCCCGGCGGTCAGCAACGTCACACCGGCCAAGGGCCCGACGACAGGTGGCGGCACCGTGACCATCTCCGGCAGTGGATTCGCCGGGGTCCAGTCGGTGGCCTTCGGCGGGGTCGATGCCGCCTTCCAGGTCGACTCGGCCGAACGGATGACCGCGGTGGTGCCGGCCATGCCCCAGGGGGGCTCGGTCAACATCATCGTCACCGCCACGTCCGGGTCGAGCATCCCGACCGTCGCCGACCGATACCTCTACGCCTTACCCGGTTACTGGTTGGTCGCCTCCGACGGTGGCCTGTTCGGATTCGGCAACGCCGGATTCTTCGGCTCCGCCGGCGATCTGACCCTCAACAAGCCCATCGTGGGCATGGCCCCGACCTCGGACGACCGGGGATACTGGTTGGTGGCCAGCGATGGCGGGATCTTCTCCTATGGCGACGCCCAGTTCTACGGCTCGACCGGTGATCTGTGCTCAACAAGCCCATCGTGGGCATGGCCCCGACCCACGACGGCGGTGGCTACTGGCTGGTGGCCACCGACGGCGGCATCTTCGCCTTCGGTGATGCCCAGTTCTACGGCTCGACCGGGAACCTCACCCTCAACGGCCGATCGTGGGCATGGCCCCGACCCCCGACGGCGGTGGCTACTGGCTGGTGGCCAGTGACGGTGGCATCTTCTCCTACGGCGACGCCAGCTTCCGCGGCTCGACCGGGAACCTCACCCTCAACAAGCCCATCGTGGGCATGGCCCCCACCGCCGACGGCGCCGGCTACTGGCTGGTGGCCAGCGACGGCGGCATCTTCGCCTTCGGCGACGCCCAGTTCCACGGCTCGACCGGCAACCATGGTGCTCAACAAGCCGGTCGTGGGCATGGCCGTCGACCTCACCGAGGGCGGCTACTGGCTGGTGGCCTCCGACGGCGGCATCTTCGCCTTCGGCGACGCCCCGTTCTACGGCTCGACCGGGAATATCACGTTCTGAACAAACCGGTCGTGGGGATGTCGTCCACCTAGGCCCCGTACAGGCTAACGGCGGACCGCCACCCTTCCGCTCCGATGGGCGTGTCGGGCGATCTACACTGACCCGATCATGAACGCTGGAGATATCGCCGTCCTGGTAGCCGGCATCGCCTGCCTGTTCGCCGTCATCGGCCTGCTCGTCGCCATCGGCTCGCTGCGGCGGGAGGTGACCCGGATCGGCGCGCTGGCCGACGAACTGAGGCGCCGGACCGTGCCGCTGGTGGCCGACGCCCACCGGGTGGTCGATCAGGCCGCGACCGAGATGGAACGGGTCGGGGCCGTCCTCGACACCACCGAGTCGGTCCATGCCACGGTGGACTCGGCATCCAGGCTGGCCTACCGGGCGTTCGCCAACCCGGTGGTCAAGGTCCTCGCCGTCCGGGCGGGGGCGGCGAGCGGTATGCGTCGCCTGGCCGCCAGCGCCCCCGCTGAACGAACCGTCACTCCGGCCTCCCGCGATCGGAGTCGATGAACGATGCCCCGCCGCACACTGTGGCTGGCGACCGGGATCCTGACCGGTGCCGCCTCGTCGTTGTACGCCGAGCACAAGATCCGTCGCACACTCGATGCCGGCATCGGCGCGGCTCCAACCCGACGCACTGGTGACCGAGATGGGACGCTCGGCGCGTCAGGCGGCCCGCAACACCGGCAGCCGGGTGCGCGCTGCGGTGGCCACCGGCCGCGTCGAAATGCGGCGTCGTGAGGTGGAGCTGTGGTCCGACCTGTCGGCTTCGGGCGCGGCCGGACTCGTCGGCGACGGCGCCGACCCTGAAGAGCCGGACCACGGAATGCCGTCTCCGGTCAGTCGTCCGGAACCGCCGTGTCGGCGCCGGCCGAACCGTCCACTCCGACGACGATGCGGACGGCGCTGGCCCATGCGTCGCGAGTGCGGAGCCGGCGGCGGGCGCGGAGATCGCCCTCTACGCTGGGCAAGTAGGATTTGGGGTCGTGACCTCCCCCGCGGCGCGCGACGCCGATCACCTTCGTGCCGCCTTCACCGACTTCTTCGTCGAACGGGGGCACACCGCCGTCCCGTCGGCCAGCCTGATCCCGCATGACCCGTCGATCCTGTTCACCATCGCCGGCATGGTTCCCTTCAAGCCGTTCTTCCTGGGCGACGAAGTTCCGCCGTGGAAGCGGGCCACCTCGGTCCAGAAATGTTTCCGCGCCCTCGACATCGACATCGTCGGCAGCACGCTGCGCCACTGCACCTACTTCGAGATGCTGGGCAACTTCAGTTTCGGGGACTACTTCAAGGCCGAGGCGATCCCGTTTGCGTGGGAGCTGGTCACCGAGGTCCTCGGGATCGACGGTGACCGGCTGTGGGTGACGGTCTACGAGACCGACGACGAGGCCGAGGCCATCTGGCGCGACTCGGTCGGAGTGCGACCCGAACGTATCCAGCGGCTCGGTGACGACAACTTCTGGAAGATGGGTGACACCGGACCATGCGGTCCCAGCTCGGAGATCTTCATCGACAAGGGGTCGGGCTTCGGTGAGGACGGTGGCCCGGCTTTCGGTGGGTCGGAGCGCTTCGTCGAGATCTGGAATCTGGTCTTCATGCAGTACAACCGGGGATCAGACGGCTCCACCGAGCCGTTGCCCCGACCGAGCATCGACACCGGTGCCGGTCTCGAGCGCATACTCCCGGTGATCCAGGGGGTCGATTCGTTCTACGACACCGATCTGTTCCGCCCCATGCTCGACACGGCCCAGTCGATCACCGGACGGACCTACGGAGACGACGAGCGGGACGATATCGGACTGCGGATCATGGCCGATCACGGCCGGGCCATGGCCATGCTGGTGGCCGACGGGGTGTTGCCGGCCAACGAGGGACGTGGCTACGTGCTGCGCCGGGTCATCCGGCGAGCCGTGCGCCGCGCCCGGCAGTTGGGCGTGACCGCCCCGTGCACCGAGCGTCTGGTCGACACGGCGGTGGCGATGCTCGGCGCCGCCCATCCCGGCCTGGCCGAACAGCATCGCCTGCTGGTCGATGTCGTCGCCCGGGAAGAGGAAGGATTCCTCCGCACTCTGGCCACCGGCTCGGCCATCCTCGAGGAGGTCCTCGCTTCGGGCGAGACCACCGTGCCCGGCGAGGTCGCCTTCCGACTGCACGACACCTACGGATTCCCGGTCGAGCTCACCGTCGAGATCGCCGAGGAGGTGGGATCCACTGTCGACCTCGAGGGGTTCGAGGTGGCCATGGAACGCCAGCGCACCCAGGCCCGTGCCGCGGCGCGGGCCGGAAGGGCCACCGTCGGCGACGACGCCTACCGGTCGGTCCTCGACACCGAGGGAACGACCATCTTCGTGGGCCAGTCGCCCGACGGTTACTCGGCCCCCGCCCGTGTGGTCGCCGTACTTGCCGACAACGAGCCCGACCGGGCCGGCCAGGTCGAGCTGTTCCTCGACCGCACTCCGTTCTACGCCGAGAGCGGTGGGCAGATGGGCGACATCGGCACCATCGTGACCGAGACGGGTACCGCCTTCGTCTACGACACGGTTTCCGCCCTGCCCGGACTCACCTCGCACCGGGCCACGGTCACTGGAGAGATCTTCGTCGGGCAAGATGCCCTCGCCACCATCGACGGGCCCCGACGCGATGCGCTGCGTCGCAACCACACCGGGACACACCTGCTCCACGCCGCCCTGCGGACCGTCCTCGGCGACCAGGTCCGCCAGCAGGGTTCGCTGGTGGCACCGGACCGACTCCGGTTCGACTTCAGCCATCACGGCGCCGTCGGGCCCGAAGAGCTGGCCGAGGTCACCGCCATGGCCAACGCCGATGTGCTGACCGACGCTCAGGTCACCGTGGTGGAGACGTCCAAGGCCGAGGCGGAGGCCATGGGCGCACTGGCGTTCTTCGGTGACAAGTACGGCGATCGGGTCCGGGTGGTGCGGGCCGGACCCCACTCGATCGAGCTGTGCGGTGGGACCCATGTCGGTGCCCTCGGGATGATCGGTCCGATCACCGTGCTGTCCGAGGCGTCCATCGGATCGAACACCCGCCGGATCGAGGCGGTCACCGGTACCGGAGCGCTGGCCCGTATGGCCGATCGCGAGCTGCTGCTGGCCGAAGCGGCCAGCCTCCTCCGTACCGAACCCGAGCACGTGGGTGCGGCCATCGAGCGGCTGCTCGATCGACAGAAGGCGGCCGAGCGGGCGCTCGACCAGGCCCGGTCCCGTGAGTTGCAGGTCGAGGCCGGGTCGCTGATAGGCGACGCCGTCGATGGCGCCGTGGTGGCCAGGAGGGACGGGCTCACCCCCGATCAACTGCGCGATCTGGCCCAGGCCGTCCGGACCAAGGGCGGCCTCCGGGCGGTCGTACTGGGCGGGAGTCCGGATGGCGTCAAAGCGTCAGTGGCGGTCGCCGTGGAACGAAACGGCACCGGCGAGGGCCAGCTCCACGCCGGCGACCTGGTCAAGCAGATCGCCCCGCTGCTGGGCGGCGGTGGTGGCGGCAAGCCCGACGTGGCGGTTGCCGGCGGCAAGGACCCGTCCGGCATCGACGGGGCACTCGACGAGGCCCGCCGCCTGGCCGCTGGTGGCTGACGCACTCGCGGACCGCCCGGGACGGGCGGTCGGCGTCGACCTCGGCGCGCGTCGGATCGGGATCGCCGTCAGCGACTCGGCCGGCCTGTTGGCCACTCCCCGGGGGACCCTGACCCGGACGGGTGACCCGGAGCGGGACCGACGGGCCCTGGTCGAACTGGTGATCGAGGAGGGAGCGGTGGTCGTGGTGGTGGGCCACCCGCTGTCACTCGACGGCTCCCGGGGTCCGGCCGCCCGTGCTGCCGAGGCCGAGGTCGAGATCCTCAGCGGGATGCTGGAGACCCACGGCGTACGGGTCGAGCTCTTCGACGAGCGCCTGACCACCGTGTCGGCCCATCAGGCGCTGGCTGCCGGGGGCACCAGGGGGCGGGACCAGCGGGCCGTGGTGGACCAGACGGCGGCGGCGGTACTGCTCATGGCCTGGCTGGACGGACGGCGGTCCCCCCGGTGACCGGTCCCGGCGAACCGACGGATCAGGCACCCGAGGACGATGCCGTCCCCTACGGCGACGACGGGGCGGCGTCGGCACCGCAGACCCTCGACCCCCGGACGTCTCCGGCCCGGCACGGCCATACCCGGAGCGATCGGCGCCGTCACCCGTGGCGCATCGTCGCCCTCTCCGTCATCGTGGTCGGGATCCTGGTCCTGGTGGGCGGGTACCTGTGGGTGAAGAGCGAGGCCGACCCGTCGGGCCCGCACGGGGCACAGGTCATCGTCACCGTCCCCTCCGGCACCGGGGAGAGCGCCATCGGTCCGTTACTCGAGTCCAAACAGGTCATCGGGAGCTCGCTGGCCTTCCGGATCTGGTCGCAGTTCAACAGCCTGCCGGGGATCGAGGCCGGTTCGTACGCCTTCGACAAGAACATGTCCTTCGGACAGGCCCAGGCCGTGCTGGCCGGGGGCCCCAACGTGTTCCCGCTCGTCGTGCCCCCGGGCTTCACCGTGTCGGAGTTGGCCCAGCGGGCCGGCCAGCTACCCGGCCATGACCCCGACTCGTTCCTACGGACGGCAACCGACGGGTCGGTGCGCTCGCCGTGGCAGCCGGCCGGAGTCACCAGTCTCGAGGGTCTGCTCGCCCCCGGTACCTACATCGTGCCTCCGGGGGTGACCGATACCCAGATCCTCCAGGAGATGGTCGACCGGTTCGACGCCCAAGCGGCCAGGATCGGGCTGGCCGCCGGAGCCGAACAGCTCGGCTACAGCCCTTACCAGGTGATCACCGTCGCCTCGATCGTCGAAAAGGAAGGTGTGATCGCCAAGAACCTGGGGCCGGTGGCCCGGGTGATCTACAACCGACTGGCCCGCGACATGCCCCTGCAGATGGACTCGACCGTGCTCTACGCCCTCGGACAGGACGGTGGACCGGTCACCCAGGCGGACCGGAAGATCGTCAGCCCGTACAACACCTACCTGAACAAGGGCCTGCCGCCGACACCCACCTGTTTCCCTTCCGTGGCGGCGCTGATGGCCGCTCTGCATCCGCCCGACGGGTCGTGGCTCTACTTCGTGGTGGTCGAACAGGACGGCACCGAGGCATTCGCCGACACCTTTGCCGGCCAGCAGGCCAACGAGGCGCTCGCCGCACAGCGCGGCGTGGGTTGATGGGGGGAGACTGGGACATGGCTGAGGACGAAGCCGCCGGCGACGGGCGGCCGACAACCAGTGCCGGTAGGGCTCTCGGCCTCGACGCAGGTGGTCGGGATCATCGGCCACCCGGTGGCCCACTCGCTGTCCCCACTGCTGCACAACACTGCCTTCAGCCCACCTGGGAATCGACTGGGTATCGGTCGGGTTCCCGGTCATGCCCGGCCGGGCCGCCGCCGCCCTCGACGGGGCGGGCGAACTCGGGATCCGGGGCCTGTCGGTGACCATGCCCCACAAAGAGGAGGTCGCCGGTGCCGTGACGTTGCGAACGGAGCTGGCCGAACGGCTCGGGGCGGTCAACTGCGTGATCAACCAGGACGGATCGTGGCTCGGCGACAGCACCGACGGTGACGGGCTCCTGGCTTCCCTGGCCCGTGGTGGGCGGTTCGTGGCCGAGGGCCGACGCTGCCTGGTGGTCGGAGCCGGGGGGGCGGCCCGGGCCGTCGTGGCCGCGTTGGGCGATGCCGGGGCCTCCGAGGTGGTGGTGGTGAACAGGACACCGGAGCGGGCGGCCCTGGCCGCGGCACTGGCCGGACCGGTGGGCCGGGTGGGCGCCGCCTCCGACGCCACCGGGTGTGATCTGGTGGTCAACGCCACCCCTGCGGGCATGAACGACGTCGCCGCCGGTCCGCCCGGATGGCCGATCGACCCGGCGCTTCTCGGCCCCGGCCAGGTGGTGGTCGACCTCGTCTACCATCCGCCCCTCACCCCGTGGCTGGAGGCGGCTGCCGCACAGGGGGCCACGGTGATGAACGGACTCGGAATGCTCGTCCACCAGGCGGCGCTGCAGATCGAGCGGTGGACCGGCCTGGAGGCCCCGGTCGACGCCATGTGGGCCGCCGTTGCCGGCCCCTCGCTCACCCTGAACCGCCGGCGACCGCCCCGGCGGGGCTGCCCCGGGTCACCGTCCGGTGGACGGGTAGCCTGGGCGGCCTGAGCCTGATGACCTACACGACGACCGACACTCTGGTGACACGTTCGCGTCACGTGTCCAACCGGATCGATCCGATCCTGCTGGTCACGACGTTCGTCCTGGCCCTGACCGGGATCGTCATGATCTACTCGGCCACCAAGGGAAAGTTGGCGCTGGCCGGTGAGGACCCCCGCTACTACCTAAAGCGACAGCTGGTCTTCTTCCTACTGGCGGTGGGGGTGTTGGTGGCGGTCTCCGTCTTCGACTACCGCAAGTGGGAGCAGTTGGCGACGATCCTGTACGTCGGGATCGTGGTGGCTCTGCTGGCCGTGCTCTCCCCGGTGGGCTCCCACGCCCTCGGCTCCCAGCGCTGGTTCTCCCTCGGTGCGCTGCAGCTCCAGCCGTCCGAGTTCTTCACCCTGGTCCTGATCATCGCCATCGCCACCTACTGCGCCCGACGGCCCGAGGGACTCGAGTTCCGTGATCTGGTCCGAATGGTGCTCATGGCCGGGCTCCCGATCCTCCTGATCATCAAGCAGCCCGACCTGGGGACGGCCATCGTCTGCTCGGTCATCCTCCTGGTGATGCTGGCCGTGGCCGGCATGCCCGGTCGCTACCTGGTGCTCCTTGTCGTCGGCGCCGTCCTGGTGATCTTCGTGGCCCTCAACCTGGGACTGGTCAAGCACTACCAGATCCAGCGGCTGACCAGCTTCATCTCTCCCAACAGCGCAAGTGTGAACGTCACCTACAACGTGAACCAGGCCAAGACGGCGATCGCCCATGGCGGCATCTTCGGCCGGGGGCTCTTCAAAGGAGCCCAGACCAACCTTGCCTACGTGCCTGAGCAGCAGACCGACTTCATCTTCTCGGCGGTCGGGGAGCAACTGGGCTTTGTGGGCGCTGGGATCCTCCTCGTCCTCTACGGCGTCGTGCTCTGGCGCATCATGAGGGTCGCCCAACTCTCCAAGGACACCTTCGGTCGACTCCTCTGTTCGGGCGTGTTCGCCCTGCTCATGTTCTCCGTGTTCGAGAATGTGGGAATGAATATGGGGATCATGCCGGTGGCCGGCATTCCGCTCCCATTCCTGTCCTACGGGGGATCGTCAATGATCGGGTTCATGGCTGCCATCGGCATCGTCACCAGCGTCCACTACCGGAGCACCAGATGACCGTGCCCGATCCGGTGGTCGAACCCGCCGATGCCGTCGACCCGGTGCCCGTGCCCGATCCGGTGGTCGAACCGGTCATCGACTCGGATGAGGTGTCCGACCCGGCGGCCGACATCGATTCCATGGCTGAATCCGAGACGGGTGGCGAGCCGGTACCCGAGATCCAGACCGACCAGCACGGAGGCGGACCGGGGGCCATCGACTTCCGATTGGCGCTGGTGTCATCGGTGACGCTCGACCTGCCCAGCCAGCACCCGTCGGTCGTCCTGCGCGAGTTGGACACGCCCCGACGTCAGCTGACCTTCTCGATCGGGATGCCCGACGCCGTCGCACTCTCCCATGCCTTCCGCCGGATCCCCACCCCGCGACCGCTCACTCAAGAGTTGTTGAGCGAAGTGCTCCAGCGGTTCGACATCGACGTCGTGGCGGTGCGCATCGTCGGGAGAACGGGAGCCGTCCTCTTCGCCGAACTCGATCTGCGGGGTCGCAACGGGCGATCGGTTCTCTCCTGCCGACCGAGCGACGGGTTGACCGTGGCTCTCCAACAACCGATCCAGGTGCCGATACTCATCGACGCCCGGCTGCTGGAGGGAGGCGGCGATGTCATCCCTCCGGGGGTGGCGGCCGGATAGCCCCCGTCCGGTGACCGCCGACGATCAGGCGGCAGCCGGTGGCGGGTCTACGACGGGAACGTTCACGGTGGCATGCCACAAGACGCTGTACGGCGGGCACGCCCCGGTCGTCGAGCAGATCGGGGTCCCGGTCGCATCGATTGTGGCCGTCCCGAAGTTGACCACCCGGAAGACGGTCTTGGAGGCACCCGTCGACGTCGTACCCTCCGAGACCAGACTGAGTGCCCCTGATCCCTCGACCACTTGGGCCACCGACCACTGAAGATGATGACCGGAGAGTTTCACCACCACCAGGTCGCCTACATTGGCGTCGACGGTCTTACCGTTGCTGGATACCTTGAGCACCACCTTCTTGGGAACTGAAGTGGTGGCGCTGGCGGCGCCGGCCAGTACTGCGTTGGTCGACACCGCCGCCAGGGCGGAAAAGGCCAGAGCCGCTCCGAATGCACTGATCTTGTTTCGCATGGAACCTCCCGAGGTTCGAGTTGGCTGACACCCGTCTATGCCGCCTACCTGTAGGAACGAACCTGCCGCCCGACTGTTACAGCGTGGCCGGTCCAATGAACGATCGTTGCAGGTGCATGGGGTGGAGCCGCCGATCGAGGTTCGGGGGTGCCATCGAGCGGCCCGGCGCGCCTGGCTACCATGGCCGAGCGTCCGGGAGCAGGGGTCCGCGACCAGGCAGCAGTCAAATGCCGTGACCGAGCGAGAGGCGTGATGATCCAAGTAGCGGGGGGGCCGGGACCGGAGACCGGCGACCGGTGACGCCGACTCGCCACTCTCCCCATCGACGCACCTCGGCCACCGGTCGTGAGCGGGTGGTCGCCCTCGACGGCCTCCGGGCCTTCGCCCTGTTGATCATCATGGGCTACCACTTCGGGGTGGACCGGTTCCAGGGGGGCTTCTTCAGCCTGGACATCTTCTACGTCCTGTCCGGCTACCTGATCACCGGCTTGTTGCTGGGGGAGTGGGCCCGATCGGCCCGGATCAGGCTCGGGGCCTTCTGGCTGCGCCGGGCCCGACGCCTGCTGCCGGCCTTGTGCGTGGTGTTGGTGGTGGTGACCCTGGTGATCCGCTTCACCTATCCGGCCGGTCTCTACCCGAACCTGCGCATGGCCGACCTGTCGGCCTTGTTCTACTTCTCCAACTGGTGGCAGATCGCAGCCAGTGGCAACTACTTCGTGGCCACCGGGGCGGTGTCACCGCTCACCCATACCTGGTCTCTGGCCGTGGAGGAGCAGTTCTACCTGGTGTGGCCACTGGTGGTGCTGGCCGTGCTCCTGGTGGCCAGGCGATTCACCGGCACCGGGTCAGGAACGGAGAGGGACCCATCGTCAGGAACGGATCCCGATGCATCGGCGGAGAATGCGCCCGCCCGGGCCACCGATCGGGGGGTCGAGGCCCTGTTGGCCATCTCGGTCATCGGGGTGGTGGCCTCGGCGTCAGAGATGGCATGGCTCTATCACCCCGGGGTCAACATCACCCGGCTCTACTTCGGCACCGACACCCACGCCCAGTCCATCCTGGTGGGCTCGGTCCTGGCCTGCACCCTCACCCTCATCCAGCGCCACCGGGGACTGAGCGGCATGGCCCCGGTGGCCACGGCCCGTGGCTCCCGGATGGCCCTCACCGGGCTGGGCGTGGCCGGCCTGGCCGGCACCATCGCCCTCACCACCACCTTGTCGGGCACCAGTGCCCTCGCCTACCGGGGTGGGTTCCTCCTGTCGGCCCTGTCGGCCGCCGCCCTCATCACCGGGGCGGTGTGTGTGGGACACGGTCCCATCGCCAAGGTGTTGTCGATCGGTCCCCTGGTGTGGATGGGCACCGTCTCCTACGGGGCCTACCTGTGGCACTTCCCCGTCGCCATCGAGCTCGACTCGGCCCGCACCGGGCTCAGCGGGGCCGGCCTGTTGGCCATCCGGGTCCTCGCCACCTTCGCCCTGGCCGCCGCCAGCTACTACCTGGTCGAGCGCCCGGTCATGGAAGGGGTGTTCTGGCGCTCCCTCAAGGCCGCCGGACCGGCCCTCGCCGCCATGGGTGCCACCGTGGTCGTGGTGATAGCGGCCACGGTGGCGCCGGCGGTGGCGGCGGTGGCCGTCCACCCGTTCCCCGGGAAGCTCCAGACGGTGAGACCACCGGAGATCGTCGTGCTCGGGGACAGTACGGCGCTGACCCTCGGGTATGCGCTGGCGGCAACCGCTCCGGCGGGGACGAGCGTGGTCAACGGAGGACTGTACGGGTGCGGCCTGGCCATCGGGTCATGGGTCTCGAACGACCCGCCGACACCGCAGCTGACCATGTTCCCGGCGTGCAACGAGGCGACCCCGGCCGACGGCCAGTGGCCGGCGCTCGACGCCGCCCGGGTGGCAGGTACCGGTCGCGGTGATGTCGTCCTGTTCGTCGCCGGCACCTGGGAGGTTCAGAACATGCTGCGGGCCGGTACGTGGACCAACATCACCGAGCCGTCGTTCCAGCACTACGAGCTGGACCAGATGCGCAAGCTCGTGGGCATCGCCTCGGCCCACGGGGCCCACGTCGAGCTCGCCACGATGCCGGCCATGGGTGCGGCGTCGTCGTCCCTGGAGGCATCACGGGCCGATAGCCCGCAGCGCCGGCTCATCTATGACCGCCTCATCCGGGAGATCGCCGGTGAGTACCCCAACCGGGTGAGCATCGTGGACTACGGCGGTGTGCTGTCGCCCCACGGCATCTACCACGAGTACCTCGACGGTGTGCAGGTCCGCTCGGCCGACGGGATCCACACGCCGGCCTTCGCCCCGGGGAACCAGTTCGCCGGTACGGCCAGCGAAGCGGTGGCGCACGCGTTCTACGACTGGTTGTCCCCCCGCTTCTGGCCGCTCATCGTGGCCACCGACGGTCAGTCGACGGGAACGGTCCCGCATCTCGCACAGACGACGTAAGGCGACCAAACGCCGCCCTGCAACCCGGCCCATCCACGGGCTGACGCAGCTCAGCTGCCGGTGAGCAGCCGGCGCCGACGTTCCAGGTCCTCTTCGTACTTCGTCTGTTCGGCGGCATCGGCTCCGGCCGACCCTTCGTCAGAGATCCGCATCAGCAGTGCCACCAGGACGTAGTTGGCGATGAGGGCCGAACCCCCGTAGGAGACGAAGGGCAGGGTGATACCGGTGAGGGGAAGGAGGCGGACGATCCCACCGATGATGAAGAAGGCTTGGAACCCGATGATCAGGGTGAGACCGGTGGCCACCAGCTTGGCGAACTCCGAACGGGCCGTCTGGGCGATGCGGAGCCCCGCCCCGACCAGCAACAAGAAGGCGACGATCACCATGGTCGATCCCATCAACCCCATCTCCTCGCCGATGACGGCGAAGATGAAGTCGGTGCGGGCGTTGGCGATCAGGTAGGCGCCGGCGCCCAGTCCGAGCCCGGTGCCGCCGATACCGCCGCTGCCCAGCGCGAACCAGGACTCAACCAACTGGCCCCCACTGCCGTTGGCGTACTTCCACGGGTCGAGCCAGTCCTCGACCCGGACGTGGGTCTGGCTGAAGTACTTGGAGGTCACATAGGCACCGGCGGCGAACAGGACGAGGCCGATCAGCAGGTAGCCGGTCCGACCGGTGGTCACCCACAGGAGTCCGATGAAGAGGGTGAACAGGAGGGCGGAGAACCCGATGTCGTGTTCGAGGCTCATCACCAGGATGGCGAAGGCCCAGGCCAGCACGATGGGGACCAGCGGGCGGGGGTCGAGGATGAGCCTGTTCCCGAAGCGGGCCGTCGGGATGGTCAGCAGCTCACGCTTGTCGGCGAAGTAGGAGGCGAAGAAGACGCACAGCACGATCTTGGCCAGCTCCACCGGCTGGAACTCGAACGAGCCGACCTGGATCCACAGCCGGGCACCGCCGATGTCGGCCCCCAGCTTGGGCACCAGGGGGAGGAGGAGCAGGATCACGCCGGCGGTCAGGAGGATGTACCGGAAGCGGTCGAGGTCCCGGGATCGGCGCACGGCGAACAGGGTGATCACGTAGGCCGCTACCCCCGCTGCCGTCCACGCCGCCTGTAGCGGGGCGTAGTGCTGGTTCGTTCCCAGGTCGATCCGCGTGATCATCACGTAACCCAGACCGTTGAGCAGGAACACGATGGGCATCACCACGGCGTTGGCGTCGGGCACGAATATCCGGTTGGCGATATGGGTGACGCCGCCCAGCAGCAGGATGGAAACCAGCAGCGGGGCGAGGTCGGAGGGGACCTTGGCCGTGTTGCCCAGGATCATCAGGACGTAGGTGGCCACGATGATGGCGCCGGCGGCCACCAGGAGACCCAGCTCGGTCCGCCGTCGGGCCTTGACGCCCCGGCGGGCGCGGTTCGACGTGGCAGAACGCAAGGTCAGGAGCGGCACTGCGGCGAGCCTACCGGGGGCCGGAGTCCGGTCGGGGGGACCGGGTCCCCTAGCTGTCCGAGTGCCCCGGTGCCCATCGCCCACCGGAGGATACGATGGGGCGGCGATGACAAGCCGCCGTGACCGATCGTGCCGCCGGCTGATGGCACGGCCATGATCGACCCCACCGTGGCCTCTCCCGGCACGCTCCCCGGTGGGCCCCGAATCGGCGAGCCGCTGACCTCAGTCATCCCGGACTCGATGGCATCCCTCAGTGGGACATCCGGCCCGGAGGACCCGGCCATCGAGCCCACAGCTTCGCCGGAACGGTTCGCCAACCGGGAGCTGTCCTGGCTCGACTTCGCCGACCGCCTCCTCGACCTGGCCGCCGACGGCCGCCAGCCACTGCTCGAGCGGGTCAAGTTCCTGGCCATCTTCACCGAGGGACTCGACGAGTTCTTCCAGGTCCGGGTGGCCGGGCTCGAGGACCAGGTGGCCGCGGGGCTCCGGACCCGGGCGCCCGACGGTCGGAGTCCGAGCGAGCAGCTGGACGCCATCACCGGCCGGGTGACCGAACTGGTCGACCGCCAGAGCCAGGTATTCGCCGACCAGGTGCTCCCCGCCCTGACCGGAGCGGGGATCCTCCTGACCGACTGGCACGTCCTGGACGAGGCGGACAGGCGGTACCTCGATGACGTCTACGACCGGACGATCTTCCCGATCCTGACTCCGCTCGCCGTCGATCCCGGTCATCCGTTCCCCTACATCTCGAACCTCTGCCTGAATCTGGTCGTCCGGGTGGTCGACCGATCGTCGGGCGAGCAGCGGATCGCCCGGGTCAAGGTCCCACCGCTCCTGCCCCGGTTCGTGGGCCTGCCCGACGCCCGTCGGATCGTGCCCGTCGAGCAGGTCATCGCCGCCCATCTGGATCGCCTGTTCCCGGCGATGCAGATCGCCGAGCATCACGTCTTCCGGGTCACCCGGAACGCCGACCTCAGCATCGACGAGGACGACGCCCAGGATCTGCTCGCCGCGGTGGAGCTCGAGCTGCACCGGCGCCGGTTCGGCCAGGCGGTGCGCCTGGAAGTGTCGTCCGGGATCTCCACCGAACTGCTCGACATGCTGGTGGCCGAGGTCGATGTGCCCGAGGACAATGTGTTCCTGGCCGATGTGCCGATCGACCTGGGCGGCATGCGCTCCGTGTCCGAGCTGGACCGGGCCGAGCTGGCTTGCGAGCCGTGGACGCCTCTGGTGCCGCCCCAGCTGGCCGACGACGCCGACCTGTTCGCCGTGCTCCGCCAAGGGGACGTGCTGCTCCATCATCCCTATGAGTCATTTGCCGCCTCGGTCGAGGCGTTCGTCGAGCGGGCCGCTGTCGACCCCGACGTCATGGCCATCAAGCAGACGCTGTACCGGACCGGCAACGACAGCCCGATCGTCGGATCACTGATCAAGGCGTCCCAGTCCGGCAAGCAGGTGACGGCCGTGGTCGAGCTGCAGGCCCGGTTCGACGAGCGGGCCAACATCGCCTGGGCCCGTGCGCTGGAAGAGGCGGGCGTACAGGTCATCTACGGGCTCCGACGGATCAAGACCCACTCGAAGATGTCCCTGGTGATCCGCCGCGAGGGCGATCACACCCGGCGCTATTGCCACGTAGGTAGTGGCAACTACAACTCGGTGACGGCCCGGACCTACGAGGACATCGGGCTGCTCACGGCCGACCCCGACGTCGGGGCGGATGTGGCCGAAGTGTTCAACCTGCTGACGGGATCCGGCCTCGAGGTCCGTTTCCGCCGGCTGGTGGTGTCGCCGCTCACCACCCGGACCGAGGTCGTTGCCGCCATCGACGCCGAGGGTGAGGCCGGACCGGCCGGCCGGATCGTCCTGAAGACGAACGGCCTCACCGACCCGGAGATCATCGACGCGCTCTACCGGGCGTCACGGGCCGGAGCATCGGTCGATCTCGTCGTGCGCGGCCGGTGCAGTCTCCGTCCAGGTGTGGCGGACCTGTCGGAGAACATCCGGGTCCGCTCCATCGTCGGCCGATTCCTGGAGCACTCCCGGATCTTCCGGTTCGGGGGTGAACACGGAAGGCCGCTGCGGATCTCATTCGGATCGCCGGACATGATGGAGCGCAACCTCGATCGACGGGTCGAGGTGATCGTTCCGGTTCAGGACCCCGAGATCCAACAGCGGTTGGTGGAGATCCTGGACGGCGCTCTGGCTGACCAGGCCAACTCGTGGACTCTCGACAGCACCGGCTCCTGGACGCGGGTCGTCGGGTCCGACCCCGACCGACCCGGATTCAGCCTGCAGGATCAGTGCCGAGCGCAGGCACTCGACGCGATGCGGCGTCGCCGCGATGCGGCACAGGCCGTCCCGGCGTTGCGCGCACCACGTCCGTGGGACGGTCCGGGTGGGTCGCTGGTGGGCTCGGAGGGTCCGTCGGTTCCGGACGAACCTGCCAGACCGGATGCGTCGGCGCCGGCGCCGAAGACGAGTTGGTGGCGGCGCCTGTTCGGCCGATCCGGCCGGACGCAGTAGCGAGCGCGGCGGCCGCCCGGGCGTGCAACGCCCGGTACCGGCGCTGCAGCCGCACATGGACGGAATGCTGCTCGAGCTCCAGGGTCGCGTAGGCCAGCCCACCGAAGGGGATCGGCAACCAGAAGTTGACCGCCCGGTAGGCGAGCACACCGGAGAGGGCCTGCCCATCGGTCAGTCCGAACCCGGCGAGCATGGTCACCAGAACGAACTCGACCACCCCCAGGCCGCCCGGGGTGATGGGGACGGCGGCCAGGATATTGGCCAGCCCATAGGCGACGAGCAGGTCGACCGGCGAGATGAAGTGGCTGAATGCAGCCACGAAGACCCACAGCGAGGCGGCATCGAGGAGCCAGTTGGCGGTCGCCCAGCCCACCGCCCGCCACAGGAGGGGACGATCGTCCATGAGCACGGCGAACCGCTTGGCCAGGCGTTCGACCAGCGAGGTGAACCGGTCGGCGTCGAGGAACCGAATGTGTGCGGACACGGCCCGGATGATCCGGCTGGCCCGCTCCTGGCCGCGGGTCAGGAGATAGAACAGCCCCCCGAAGGCGCCCAGCAGCACCACGCCGACGGCAGCTGCCACCACGAACAGGATCGACGCCGAGGTCGAGCTGTGGCCGTGGAGCCCCGTCGGGGCGTGGAATCCATGCAGCACCAGGAACGACACCAACGACAGCCAGAAGATCACATTGAGCACGACCGCCGAACCGATTCCCTGGGTACCGAGGGCAAAACCGGCGTCAGCGCCGGTCACCCCGGATTGGGTGAGTAGTCGGTAGCCGAGGGCGGCCCCCGGCGCCGTCCCTCCGGGAGACACATGGCTGAGCGCGAGGGTCGACTGGTTGATCCGGAACAGGCGGAACCGGGAGGGTCCACCGGCGGGGAGCACCGAGTGGGTGAGCTGCGCGTAGGCCGCCAGTGCGGCGATCTCCAGCAGGACGCCGAGGGCCAGGTAGGCCATATTGATGTGGGTGAGGGCGCCCACCTGGCTGCGGTGGCTCGCCAGCAGGGGTAGCGCCACATAGAAGAGGAAGAGGAAGACCAGGACGGTGCCGACGCTGACCCGCACGTCGCGGCGCACGAAGGGACCACGGTGCCACCACCGGGCCCGCCGTGTGTTCGGCAACGGTTCCCCATGCGGCACCTCTGCCGTCTCGACCACCATCGTTCCCATGTTGGCACGGCGCGACGCCGCGACCTGCCATGCTGAGGGCGTGGCCGACTCGGACGACCAGGGCGACGGTGGGGTGAATCGACCCGCGACCGGCATCGAAGTGGTCCGGGTCACAGGGCCCGACGACGAGGTGGGCCCGGTCACTCCTCGCCGCGATCGGCTCTTCGCGGCGGCCTCGGCCCGGGGCGTGCCCTTGCGCACCATTCTCACGGTCGACGCCGTGGTGATCGCCACCTGGGTGCTGTACCGGCTGATCGGCCGTCTGCGCGAGGTGATCCTCTGGGTGCTGATCGCGTCCTTCATCGCACTGGTGCTCAACCCGGCGGTCAACGCGCTGCAGCGACGCCGTTTCCGCCGGGGGGCCGCCGTCACCCTGGTGTTCGCCGTCGCCGTGCTGCTGTTCGCCGGACTGCTGGGGCTGTTCGGCTACCCACTGGTCAACTCGCTGACCCGTGTGGGCAGTCAGCTCCCCACGATGGTGGATCAGGTCCAGCGGGGTCACGGCTGGCTGGCGCACACACTGCAACGGTTCGGACTGTTGAACTGGGTCCAGAAGAACGCGCCCAAGTTGAAGGAATACGCCAACAACCTGGGCAAGCCGGCCCTGTCGCTCGGGGCCAACCTGTCCAAGGCCGTCGTCACCACCATCGTGGCGCTCACCACGATCGCTTTTCTGTCCCTCTTCATGTTGCTGGAGGCTCCCGTTCTGCGCCGCGGCGCACTCGGTGCCCTCAACCCCGATCTCCGCCGCGAGGTGTCGGACGTGGCGGCCAAGGTGTCCCGCTCGGTGACGGCCTACGTGCTCGGGACGGTGGTCATGGGACTGCTCTTCGGTCTGGTCATCCTGGTGACCATGGTGATCCTGGGTGTGCCCTTCGCCCTCCTCATCGCCCTGTGGGTGGCGTTGGTGGCCATGATCCCGCTGGTCGGCGGACTGATCGCCGCGGTGCCGACAATCCTGTTGGCATTTCTGCATTCGCCCACGGCCGGACTGGTCGCCGTGATCGTCTTCATCGGCTTCCAGCTGGTGGAGAACCATTTCATCTACCCGGTGGTCATGAGCCGGGCCGTACAGATGAATCCCTTGTGGGTGCTCCTCTCCGTATTGATCGGAGCCAATCTGGGCGGGGTGTTCGGCTCCACCCTGGGAGCCCTCACCGGCGCGCTGGTGGCCATCCCGGTGGGCGGCGCAGTGCAGGTGATCTTCCGTGAGGTGTGGGAGCGGACCCGTCCCGAAGGCGGCTTGTCAACGTGGGTGGAACACCCCGATGACCAGGGTGGACGGGCGACGGTCCCCGAGAGGCACGGCGGCTGACCCCGAGGCCAGGTCCGAGGCGGCCGTCCCGTAAGCTGTTCCGATGGACGTCCTGGTGGTCCTGCCCACGTACAACGAGTTGGAGAACATCGACCGCGTCCTGCGGCGGATCCGAGCCGCCCTGCCGGCTGCCTCCGTACTGGTTGTCGACGACGGGAGCCCGGACGGTACCGCCGACGCCGCCGAGGTTCTGGGCAAGGAGCTCGGGAACATCGACGTGCTTCGCCGGACGGCCAAAGCGGGCCTCGGCAGTGCCTACCGCGCCGGATTCAGATGGGGTCTCGATCGCGGCTTCGACGCATGTGTCGAAATGGACGCCGATCTCTCCCATGAGCCCGAGGCGCTCCCGTCGCTGGTCGGACCCGTTGCCGAGGGCACCGAACTCGTCATCGGCTCCCGATACATCCCTGGTGGTGTGATCCCCAATTGGAGGTGGCACCGACGACTGCTGTCCCGGGGCGGAAACATCTACGCCTCGACCCTGCTCGGGCTCCACGTGTCCGATGCCACGGCCGGATTCCGTTGCTACGCGGCGTCGCTTCTGCGCCGGATCGATCTCGACCAGGTGCGGGCTGAGGGCTACGGATTCCAGATCGAGATGACCTATGCGGCCCGACGGGCCGGGGCGCCGGTGCTCGAAGTCCCGATCACGTTCGTCGACAGGGTGGATGGCGAGTCCAAGATGTCGGCGTACATCGTGGTCGAAGCCCTCGGACTCGTTTCACTCTGGGCCGTCCAGCGACTCGTCCGGGTCGCGCCGAGGGCAACCTGAGGTCGTGCGCGCCTGATGCCCGATCCGTGACGGAGCCGGTGCGTGTCCTCATCGTCGATGACGAGCCGTACATCACCGATGTCCTGTCGTCGGCCTTGACATTCGAGGGGTTCATCACCGAGGAGGCGACTACCTGCGTCGATGCCCTGGTCAAAGGCCGCAGCGGGGATTTCGACTGCATCGTGCTCGATGTCATGCTCCCGGACGGGGACGGTTTCGCAGTCTGCCGGGCGCTCCGCGACGAGCAGATCGCCACCCCGGTCCTGTTCTTGTCGGCCCGCGATGCCGGGGCCGACAAACTCGAGGGCCTCGCCGTGGGCGACGACTATGTGACCAAGCCGTTCAGCATCGAGGAGCTGGTGGCGCGCATCCGGGCCGTGCTGCGGCGTTCGGGTCCGCCGGCCAGCGACGACCGGCGACTCCGCTTCGCCGATCTGGTCGTCGACCGCGATACCCGCGAGGTGTGGCGGGCAGGAGAGCCGGTAGAGCTCACGCCCACCGAGTTCAAGCTGCTGGAGTTCCTGATCGCCAACCCACGACTGGTGCTGTCGAGGGCCCAGATCCTCGACGAAGTGTGGAACGAAGGATTCGAGGGTGACTCCAATATCGTCGAGATCTACGTCTCTTACCTGCGCAGGAAGCTCGATCGTGACGGAGCATCTCTGATCCGGACCGTACGCGGCGTCGGCTACACGATGCGCGAGCCGGACCGGTGACCCTCCGGCGGCGCCTCGTCCTCACCATCGTGGCCGTCGTGGCCGTCGGACTGATCATCGTCGACCTGATCACGCTCACCGCGCTGCACTCGTTTCTCTTCGGGCGGGTCGACAGCCAGCTGACGACGGCCGCCCACCAGGTGGCGGACCTGGCTGTACGGGATCAGCAGCGCGGCTTCCCGATGACCGCCATCCAGGTACGCGATCGGGTGAGCCCCGACGTCTACGTCTACGTCCTCGACCAGACGGGTGTGCCCGTAGTGGTCAAGCCGTCGGGCTCGAGCCTCCAGGCCGACCCGCCGCCGCGGCTGCCCAATCCGCTACCCGCCCAGCCCCTGTCCTCTGCGAACGGTAACGACCAGCCGTCCCAGGCCTACCGTCCGGCGTCCAGCGCCGTCGATGTCGGCTCGATCGTCCGCTCGGGTCGGCGTCGCCACATTGTCGATGGACCGGAGTACCGCCTTCTAGCCGTATCGATCCCGGGGCACACCGTGGTGGTAGCGACCCGCCTGGACTCGGTCAACGCCACTTTGAACTCGCTGCGGGTGATCGAGGTCGGCCTGACCGTCGGCTTGTTGGTCCTGCTGGTCGTGATCATCGCTGTGATCGCGCGGCGCGGATTGCGCCCGCTCGAGGATATGTCATCCGAGGCGGATGCCATCGCTGCCGGAGACCTGACCAGACGGGTGCAGCCGAGCTACGGAACCACCGAGATCTCGCGGCTCGGCCGTGCCCTGAACGGCATGCTGGCCCAGATCGAGATCGCCTTCGCCCAGCGCGCCGGATCCGAGGAACGACTGCGGAGCTTCCTGGCTGATGCCTCCCACGAACTGCGCACGCCGCTCACCTCGATCCAGGGGTACGCCGAGCTGCTCCGCAGGGACGCCCTGCCCGACGCCGGCGCACGTGACCGGGCCCTCAGGCGCATCGAGCAGGAGGCCACCCGGATGGGTGTCCTGGTCGGGGATCTGGCCATCCTGGCCCGTGAGGGAGAGGGCCCCCCGCTTCAGCTGGTCAGTGTCGATCTGGCTGCGGTGGCCGCGGCAGTGGTCGACGACGCCCGGATGTTCGACGGGACCCGCGCCCTCGAGCTCGACGGTCCCGGGCCGGTCCCGGTGCTGGCCGACCCTGCTCGACTGGAGCAGCTGGTCCACAACCTGGTCGGCAATGCGTTGGCCCACACCCCGGCGGGGACCCCGGTCTCGGTCATGGTGACGGTCGACGGGGACCGGGGCGTACTGCGGGTCCGGGATCACGGTCCGGGTATGGATGCCGAGCAGGCAGATCGGATCTTCGATCGCTTTTACCGGGGGAACGAAGCGACCCGGGACAGCGGCTCGGGTCTCGGTCTTTTCATCGTGGCCAGTCTGGCCCGGACGTTCGGGGGCGAGGCGTCGGTGGTGTCGGCACCGGGTGAAGGCTCCACGTTCACGGTGGTCCTGCCGCTCGACGCGACTGATTCGGGCGACCATGGCACAGTGGGCCATGGATCAGAACGGGCGCCGGGTAGCGCGACCGAACGGGCACAGCCGGACCCGGTGGCGGCGGTGACGTCCCGCGGGGCGGACGGCGCCGACGGAACCGGGGCGCGCCCCGGTTCAGGAGCGGCCCGCCGATGACCATGCCCCAGATGGCGAGGATCGACCGGGGAAGTGGACCGACGGTGCTGCTCCTGCACGGCCAACCAGGCACCGGGTCGTCGTGGGATCCCCTGACCGAACTCCTCGAGGACGACTTCCGGGTCATCGTCCCCGACCGTGTCGGCTACGGCGCCACCGCCGGGGAGGCGAGGGGACTGGCGGCCAACGCGGCCCTGGCCGCTGAGCTCCTCGACGACCTGGACACCGGGCCGGTCACTGTCGTGGCGCACAGCTGGTCGGGTGGAGCGGGGGTCCTCCTGGCCGATCGCCGTCCCGACCTGGTCAACGGACTGGTGCTGGTGGCGGCGGCGTGCACGCCGGACAGCGTGGGCGTGACCGACCGACTGTTGGCACTCCCGATCGTGGGCGACGTATTGACCGTGCTCGGCCTACTCGTCCTCGGTGAGGTGTTCCCGAGGGTGAGGCGGCTGGCACCGCGGGTTCCGGACCGCTACCGGGACCAGTTTCGATCGGCCCTGCCCGATCAGGGGGTACTGGGCGGCGAGCGGGGCGCTCTCGGGCGGTACCGTCGAACCTTCGTGGCCGAACAGCGGGCCCTGATCGACGAGCTCCCCGACGTGACGGCGGCCCTCGGACGGATCCACGTGCCGACGGCGGTGGTGGTCGGCGACTGGGACCTCGTGGTCCGCCCCTCGGCCGGCCGGACCCTGGCCAGGTCGATCGCCGGCGCCGAGTTGGTGGAGCTACACCGCGCCGGCCACTTCGTGGCCCGCGACTCCCCCCGGGAATTGGCCGGAGTGGTGGCGCGCTACGCCTTTGTCAGTCCCTAGGAGAAGCGGTGTCCAACTCGACGCCGGGGGCCAGTGCCGCGAAGACCGCCCGGAACTTCAGCAGGGTCTCCATGCGCTCTGTGGTGGGGTCGGACCCGGACACGATGCCCACGCCGGCGGTCATCGCCACGTTCGTCCCGTCGACGGACATAGCCCGGATCCCGATCATCCAGTACCCGTCACCGCCTGCGTCGACGTAGCCGACCGGTCCGGCGTAGGTACCCCGCCCCGTCGGTTCGAGCCGGCGGATCAGCGCGGTGGCGGCCGCCCGGGGCACCCCTCCCACGGCGGGGGTCGGGTGGAGGCGGGCCACCAGGTGCAGCACCGAGGGAGGCAGTCCGTCGGGACCGGAGTCGAGGATGCCATCGATCGTGGTGCCCAGGTGGGTGATGGTGTGCAGATGTACGAGCTCCGGATGGTCGGGCACATGCAGCTCGACAGTCACAGGAGTCAACTCCTCGCGGATGGCATCGACCACCAACCGGTGCTCCTCACCGTCCTTCGCCGAGTCGAGGAGCGCAGCCGGTAGCCGACTCTCGGACCCGTGGACACGATCGGTCGTCCCCGCCAACGGTCGACTGCGGACCCGGGTGCCCGTCCGCTCCACCAGCAGCTCGGGACTGGCCCCGACGAACTGCCCGTCGGCGGTCGGCACACTGAACACGGTGCAACTCGGCTCCAACGCGGCCCACCGTCGAAGCAGGTCGGGGACGTCCGGTCGGGTTTCGAGTCGGACATCGACCGACCTGGACAGCACCACCTTCACCAGCTCGCCCCGTTGGATGGCGTCGACGGCGGTGGCGACCGAGCGCTCGAAGTCGTCGTCACCGGAGCGGGGTGTAACCACCGGGTGCACCGGCGTCGGGTGGTCGTCCTGGGGGACCGAGCCACGATCGACCAGACGGTGGCGTAGCGAGGCGGCAGTCGACGGATCTTCCGGGTCGGGCAGGCCGGAACCGTCGGCGGAGATCACGGTGACCCACTCGGTACCATCCGTTTCGCGGCCGTAGATCAATTCGGGGAACGACCAATGTCGCGGGCGCGCCGCGGTCGAAGGGCAGGGCACCGAAGGCGACGACGGCGTGGCCGTGCCGAGCCGAGCCGAGCCGGTCATCGCAGGCTACCGAGGCCAGCGCGGCCATGGCCGTATCGATACCATCGGCGTCGTCCAGCCCGACGGGCAGGTCGAGGGTGAAGGCACTCCCGATCCCGACCAGGACCCGATCGTCGGAGGCGAGGACGATCCCCGATCCGCCGGCGATGACGAACGGATCGAGCGCGGTCCCCGGAGGCAGGGCGACCCGAACGGCCGCAGGGTGGCCGGTCGGTGCCGGCGCCTCCCGAAGCCCGGTGCCGGCTGCGGTGGTCCGGGTCGTCATGGTCGACCACCCCGGGTGGCGGTGATCAGCTGGCTCAGTCCGCCCGACAGGCCCCGTCGGTTGACGGCGGAGAACCCCGCCTCGCGGAGCATGGCCCGCAGTTCCTCGGTCGAGGGGAGGTAGGCGGTCGATCTGGGTAGGTAGCGGTACGCGGATCGATCGGACAGGAGGCCGCCGATGATCGGTACCACGTTGCGGAACCAGATCCGGTGTCCGGCCAGTAGCAGTCCCGACTCGGGCTCGGATACCTCCAGCAGGCTGATCCGTCCGCCGGGGCGCACGATGCGCCCGAACTCGTGGAAGACGGCGCCGAGTTCGGTGAAGTTGCGCAGCGCGTAGCCGCAGGTGATCCCGTCGACGGAACGATCGGCGATCGGAAGGTGGGCCCCATCGGCCTGGGCGAGCGGGCACCCGGCGTGGTTGGCGGCCAGCATCCCCCAGGAGAGGTCGACGCCGAAGGCCCGGTACCCATCGGCCCGGAGGAGCTTGAGGAAGTCGCCGGTGCCACAGGCCAGGTCGAGCACCGTCGAACCTTGCGGCAGCCCGAGCGCCCGCAGCGACTGTTTGCGCCACCGGACGTCGAGACCGAAGGTCATGGTGCGGTTGACCAGGTCGTAGCGGGGGGCGATGGCGTCGAACATGTCGCGCACCAGCTCGGTCTTCGCTTCGCCCGTGGGCAGGTCCGCTTCCCGGGCCCGCGCCGCGGTCTCGAGAGAGATGCCGGCCGAGGTGGACGCCGACGGTGACGGCGGTCCGGAGCCGTTCGAAGACGGGTCTGCTGCTCGGGTCACCGGTGGGCCCCTGATCCGGTACCGCCCAGAATCGGCTGCGCCTCCTCGGACTCGATGCGATCCCACACAGCCCGGCGCTCCTCAGTGGTGCCCACCTGTTCGACGTGTTCCAGAGCGACTTTGACCAGGGTCCGGGTGAAGTGATGGCCGACCAGGGTGTTCACCGCCGGCAGGAGTTCCGCGTAGGCCTGCAGCAGCCCGTCCACGGCGGGGTCGCCGGTGGCTCCCTCGAGCGGGTGGGCCAGCGCGTCGGGCCGGGCACCTTGTCGCAGCGGTTCCCGCACGTGGCGGGCGAAGAGTTCGACGGCCTGGCGGGCCACCGCCTCGGTGGCCTCGTTGTGTCGCCGGGCCAGGTCGAGCAGGTCGGACAGCGGGATGCCCCACTCGAGCAGGAGCAGCCCGGCCCGGGAGGCGGCAACGTCCTCGGGGGTGTAGCGCGCCTCACCCGCCAGGCGGGTGGGGATGAGCAGGCCTTCGGCCTCGATGGCCTTCAACAGGGCCAGGGGCATGCCGGTCTCTTCGGCCAGCTCGGTGAGCGAGTAGGTGAGATCTTCAGCATCGCCCTGATCCCGAGCAGGTTCGAACGGCCCGGCTGCCGTTGTCGGTCCGGCGCCGGTTCGGGCGCTCCCGTCGTCGGTGTCGGAGGTCGGGGGAAGTCCCGACAGTTGCCCCAACAGTGCCTCGTCGGCGGCATCGAGCTCGCCCGATACCAGGCGGGCGATGGTGGCGAGGGTGAATCCGCGTGTCTGGAGCGTCCGGATCCGGTTCAGCCGGGCGAGGTGCTCATCGCCGTACCAGGCGATCCGGCCCTCGCGACGGGGAGGATCGAGCAGTCCCTTGCTCTGGTAGTACCGGATGGTGTCCACCGACACCTCGGCCTGTGCCGACAGCTGCTCGACCCGCATCTCCATGCCATCACTCTAGGAGTAGTTGCTCGTATTGTCCGAGCGCGGTCCGAGCGACGGCTCGACCCGGGAACTAATCCCTGGTCAGGAGTAGTAGCGGTACACCACCTGGGCAACACAGCTGGGCTTCGTCGAGCCCTCTGTCTCGAGTGTCACGTCGAGTACCACCTGGACACCGCCGGTCACGTCCTCGACCTCGGCGACGGCCACGCCGAGCCGGAGCTTGCCCCCGACCATGACCGGCGAGGGGAAGCGGACCTTGTTGCAGCCGTAGTTCACACCCATCGAGATCCCGTCGACGTGGAGCACCTCGCCCAAGAACACGGGCACGAGGGCCAGGGTCAGGTACCCGTGGGCGATCGGCCCGCCGAAGGGACCCTTCTTGGCGGCCTCGGGGTCGACGTGGATCCACTGGTGGTCGCCAGTGGCATCGGCGAACAGGTTCACCTGGGCCTGGTCGATGACGTGCCAGTCGCTGTAGCCGAGATGGGACCCGACCAGGTCCTTGAAGGATTCGATGCCGTGCACAGAGGTAACCATGGCCTGACTGTAGGGGACGGACAGTTGCCGCCACCACCCGCCTTCGACGATCGGTGAGGCTGGCCTTGGTCACAAGAGCAGTAGTCCCTCAGCACGGGTCGGTCGGTACCATCGTTGCGTGTACCAAGACCATCAGCATCGCAACATCAGCGGAGGAGGGGCCCGGGCGGCCGTCTTCGGCATCAGTGACGGCTTGGTCTCCAATGTCTCGCTGATCCTCGGCATGGCCGGCGCCCACTCCAGTGCCGGCGCGGTCCGGCTGGCCGGAATCGCCGGCATGATCGGCGGCGCCTTCTCGATGGCGGCGGGCGAGTACGTGTCGATGCGGGCCCAATCCGAGCTGATGGAGCGCGAACTCGAAGTGGAGCGCCGTGCGATCCTGGCCGATCCCGAAGATGAGCGCCGGGAGCTGGCCGCTCTCTATCGAAGTCGGGGCCTCGAGTCCGATCTCGCCGACGAGCTGTCGGGCAAGATGATGCGCAATCCGGAACTGGCCCTCGAGACGCACGCGCGTGAGGAGCTGGGCTTTACTCCGGGAGCGACCGGTAAACCGATCGAAGCGGCGGTGTCGTCATTCGTGATGTTCGCATTAGGTGCGCTCATCCCGCTGCTGCCCTGGCTGTTCAGCGGCGGCACCACCGCGCTGTGGTGGTCGATCGGATTGGCGGCGGCAGCCTCGCTCGCCGTCGGGGCCGCCCTCTCCTTCTTCACGGGGCGTTCCCTGGCGTGGTCGGCCTTCCGCCAGCTGGTCATCGCCGGGGCGGCCGCCTCGGTCACCTACACCATCGGCCACCTGATCGGCCAGGGCTGACCGGGTAACTCATCGACCGGCCGGCGCTGCGATGTCGACCACGTACGAACGGTCGACATGGTGGGTGGTGAATCCCATCGACCGATAGAGGGCGACGGCGGGCACGTTGGCGGCATCCACGTAGAGGACCCCGGTACCGATGCCCACCGCGGCCAGGTGGTCGAGGCCGGCCCGGGTCAGTGCCCGTCCGAGGCCCTGGCCGTGGAAGTCCGGATCGACCGAGATCACGTAGATCTCTCCGAGCACCGGCCGGGTTTCGGTGTGGATCTTGGTCCAGCACGACCCGGCGATGCGCCCGTCGATCTCCAGGACCAGGAAGCCATCAGGGTCGAACCATGGCTCTGCCTCGCGCTCGCGCAGGATGTCGAGGTCCCAGGTGCCTTGTTCGGGATGGTCGGCAAAGGCCCGGTTGTTGGTGACGAGCCAGGCGGCCTCGTCCTTGCCTACCCGGAATGGCCGGGTGGGTGCCGCCGGCCGATCGCCCGAGCCGGCAGACAGGGGAAGTGCACAGCGGAGTTGCAGCAGGTCGCGTTCGACCGTGAATCCCCTTGCCGCAGCACGGACATCATCCTCATCGTCGGGGTGGGAGACCCAGAGATGGAGGCGGCCCCCCCGTCCGCGGCAAACGCGGACAGCGCCGCGTCGAGGAGCCTGTCGGCCAGGGTCCCACCGGCACCGTCCGAGGTCGCCACCAGCAGCTCGGCGCTCGATGCCGAACGGTCTCCCTCGCCATCCACCTGCGCGTAGCCGACGAGTGGGCCGCCGACCGAGGCGCGGGCAGCTACCGCCACGAATCGCCCACCGTCCCCGGTGGTGGCGGCGGCGAGGGCACGCTGACGTGCCTCGCTCAGTCCCTCGGTACCTCGGGACCGCCCCACGCGGTCTACCAGTACGGCGACCTCGTCGACCAGGTCGGGGTCGGCTGTGGACCGCACCTCGACGTCGGGCTCTTCCATGTCGCAGAACCTACCGGTATCCTCCGCCCATGGTCCGACCCCGCACGCCGGCAGGAAGGGCCCGCGAGACCAACGCCCGCCTCGCCCGCCTGTATCCCGGCACCGCCGCCGAGCTGTGTGCGCTCGACCATGCCGATGCCTTCCAGTTGCTCGCCGCCACCATCCTGTCGGCGCAGTGCACCGACGAGCGGGTCAACCTGACGACCCCGGCGCTGTTCGCTCGGTATCCCGACGCCGACTCGCTGGCTGACGCGCCGGTCGAAACGGTGGAGGCGCTGATTCGCCCCACCGGGTTCTTCCGGGCGAAGACGCGCAGCCTGGTGGGCATGGCCCGCGCCGTGCGCGACCGGTTCGACGGGTCGGTGCCCACCCGGATGGAGGATTTGGTGACCCTTCCGGGAGTGGGCCGCAAGACAGCCAACGTGCTACGCAGTGTGGCCTTCGATCTCCCCGGGCTACCGGTCGACACCCATGTGCAACGGCTTTCGGTGCGCCTCGGGCTCACCACCGAGGTCGATCCGGTGAAGGTCGAACACGTGCTGAACGCCATGGTGCCCGCGGCCTCGCGGGGGGTATTCAGCCTGCGCCTCATCCTTCACGGTCGGGCCGTGTGTCGAGCCCGGTCGCCGCGTTGCATCGACTGCGTGCTGGCCGACTTCTGCCCGTCCGCGTCGCTGGGCCCGACCATGCCGCGTACCCGGTTACCACGTAGGGCGGCCACGCAGGCTCAGGGGGTGACGTAAACAGCCGTGGCCGCCGCACCCGGGAAAACCCGTCGTCAGGCACAAGAACACCGTGGAATCCTCGTCGGACGCTGAGCGAGAATCGGTGTGAAATAGGTGGTTCGCGATGGAAAACTCCGGTTCTCTATCGAATACCTCCGATTTGCCGTGCTGCAACGTTAAAATTCCCTAATAGCACCCGTTGATGACTGGAAACGCCAGCCGATCTGTGATGTGCTTGTTCCGGACCAGTTCCCGCCAACTGGTCCCTTCGAGTAGGGATCGGGATCCGCCGCCCGACCTACTTGCGCGAAGGCACCCTTCGGGGTGCCTTCGCCGCGTCCGGCCGCACGTCTGAATATCGGCGACCCGGTGTGAAATCAGCTCATCGGCGCCCGAGGGAGAGAGCGAGACGGGCCAAACGCCGGTTGGCACTGGCGAGTGACCGCTCGATGGCGAACAGTTCGCGCGCGGTCTCCTCGTCCTTGGCGGAGTCGGCCGCCTCGGCGTGGATGGTCACCCGACGGGTCAGATCGTCGAGCGCGGTGGACAGCGAAGACAGTTCTGCGGAGCTGGCGGGCATCGGATGATCATGGCACCGTCCGCGACGACGAATGGACCGACCGGGATCCGACCGCTGATGGGCCCGGTGATCGGCAAGCCGCCCAGGAAGGGGGCGGACGGGCGTCCGGTAACATCGACGAACCATGTCCCTCCGTCGCCTCGATCTCCGCGGTTTCTCCGGCGACCGTCGCAAGTTGGCCGACGCCCTGCCCCGTCCGGTGGACGAGCAGGATCGTTCGTCTGACGCGGTGGCGGCCATCATCGCCGAAGTGCGCACCGGCGGCGACGCCGCGCTGCGCTCGTTGACGTCGCGCTTCGACCAGGTCGACATCGACGAACTGCGGGTACCGTCCCAAGAGATCAGCGATGCCCTGGCCCGGATCCCGACGGCGCTGCAGGAAGCGCTCGACGTCGCCCATGACCGCATCCTGGCGTACCACGGCCACGAGGCGTCCGATGTGCCCGACGACTACGAGTCGGGTGGGATCACCGTGCGCCACCTGGTCCGACCGGTGGGCCGGGTCGGCTGTTACGCGCCCGGGGGTCGGGCGCGCTACCCGTCGACCGTTCTGATGTGTGCCGTGCCGGCCCAGGTGGCCGGCGTGGAGGAGATCGCGCTGTGCGTCCCGCCCGGACCGGACGGCTTGATCGACGACGCCACCCTGGCTGCCGCCGCAGTGGCCGGCGTGACCGAGGTGTACCGGGTGGGTGGGGCCCAGGCCATCGCCGCCATGGCCTATGGAACCGAGTCCATCGCCGCGGTGGATGTCATCGTGGGACCCGGCAACCGGTACGTGGCCGAGGCCAAGCGCCAGGTCTCCGGTGTGGTCGGGGTCGCGTCGGCTTTCGCCGGGCCGTCCGAGGTGGTCGTGATCGCCGGACCGGATACCCCTCCCGAGTACGCCGCCATCGACCTGGTGGTCCAGGCCGAGCACGGGCCGGACGGGCTTGCCTGGCTGATCACCTGGTCCGAGGAAGTGCTCGAACGGGTGTCCGCCGCCGTCGACCGGATCGTGGCGGAGTCGCCGAGGCGCTCCGACCTCGAGGCGACACTCGGGGCCGGTGGCTGGGCGGTCCTGGTCGACGGGCCCAAGCAGGCCTGCGCCGTCTCCAATGTGGTGGCACCCGAGCACCTCGAGTTGCTCACCAGGAACGCGGCCTCATTGCTCGGTCACATCCAGTCGGCCGGCGCCGTCTTCCTGGGCACGAACGCACCGGCCAGTGTGGGGGACTACCTGGCTGGACCGAATCATGTCCTGCCCACCAACCGCACGGCCCGGTTCGCCAGTGCATTGCGGGTGGACGACTTCCGCAAGCACATCCACGCCGTCGGCATCGACGACGAGGCACTGCGCACCCTGGGCCCGCACGTGGTCACCCTGGCCGAGACCGAGGGACTGCCGGCTCACGCCCGGTCGGTGCAGCTCCGATGGAACGGATAGCGCCCTTCGGCCGCGACGCTGACGGGCTTCCCGAGGTCCGCCCCGACCTGGTCGCGCTCGACGGGTACCACTCGGCCCAGGTGGATGTGGATGTTCGCCTCAATACCAACGAGTCGCCACTGCCTCCGCCGGTCGCCTGGCAGAACGCACTGGCCGAGGCGGTGTCGAAGGTCGACTTCCACCGGTACCCGGATCGCCAGGCGGTGGGGCTGCGCCAGGCGCTGGCCGAGAGTCACGGGGTCACACCGGACCAGGTCTTCTGCGCCAACGGATCGAACGAGGTGCTTCAGTGCCTCCTGCTGGCCTACGGGGGTAGCGGCCGTACGGTCGCGTTGTTCGAACCGACCTACACCCTGCACGCCCACATCGCCCGGGTCACCGGCACCGAGGTGGCCGCCGGTCCGAGGAGCGAGGACTTCGCCCTGGACCTCGACGTGGTGACCCGGATTGTGGCGGATGCCGGACCGGTGGTGACATTCCTCTGTTCGCCGAACAATCCGACCGGCCGGGCCGACTCGTCCGAGGAGCTCGCCGCCGTCGCCGCCATCGCCCCCGGACTGGTCGTGGTCGACGAGGCCTACGGCCAGTTCGCGCCCTCGTCCGCCCTCGAACTGCGTGAGCGCGATCCCGAAGGCACCAAGCACGTCGTGGTGGTGCGCACCTTCTCCAAGACCTGGTCGATGGCCGGTGCCCGGCTCGGCTACCTGGTGGCCGACCCCGCGGTGGTCCGGGCCTGTGAAGGGGTGGCTCTGCCGTATCACCTGGACACGGTGACCCAGTTGGCCGGACGCCTGGCCCTCGACTATGCGCAGGAGATGAACATGCGGGTCGCCGCCGTGGTCGAAGAGCGCGGTCGGATCGCCGCTGCCTTCGCCGAGCTGCCCGTCGAGACGTGGCCGTCCGAAGCCAATTTCATCCTGTTCCGTCCCATCGGTGTCGAGGCCGGTGCGGTGTGGGCCGATCTCGTGTCGGCATCGGTGCTCGTGCGAGACTGTTCGACGTGGCCGGGGCTCGCCGGGTGCCTGCGGGTGACGGTGGGCCTCCCCGAGGAGAACGACCGGTTCCTGGCCGCCCTGACCGAAAGCCTGCGATGAGCTCAGCCGCCCCCGATCCGACACTCCCGACCACAGGGCACCGACGTGCCGCCCGGGTCGAGCGGGCGACCAAGGAGACCTCGATCGAGGTGTCCGTGGACCTCGACGGCACCGGTGTCACCGAGGTCGGGACCGGTCTCCCGTTCTTCGACCACATGCTGTCCCAACTCGGCCGCCACGGCGGGATCGACCTGACCGTCCGTGCCGTGGGTGACCTGGATGTCGACGCCCACCACACCGTGGAAGACGTGGGCATCGCCCTGGGCGAAGTCGTGAGGGAGGCACTGGGCGACAAGGCCGGGGTCACCAGGTTCGCGTCGATCTCGCTCCCGCTCGACGAGGCGTTGGTCGACGTGGCCCTCGACCTGTCCGGCCGGCCGTTCCTGGCCTACACCATCGAGTTCCCTCCCGATACCGCCGGGCTCGGCAGCCCGCCGTTCGACCCGCAGCTGGCCGAAGAGTTCTGGCGTGCCTTCGTGACCGCTGCCGGTATCACGCTGCACGTCCGACTGGTCACCGGGCGGAACACCCACCACATCGTCGAGGCCTCGTTCAAGGCCGTCGCCCGGTGCCTCCGCCAGGCGATCCGGGTCCAGGGCGTCGGCATCCCGTCCACCAAGGGCACCCTATGACCCGCTGCCCCCGGTGATCGCCGTCCTCGACTACGGGATCGGCAACCTCCGCTCGGCCGAGAAGGCACTGCAGCACGTCGGCGCCGATGCCCGGCTGGTGGACGACCCTGACGAGGCCGCGGCCGCCGACGGGATGGTGCTGCCCGGAGTCGGTGCCTTCGGGCGGTGCGCCGAAGCGCTCGAGTCGACCGGACTGGGTGATGCCGCCCGCGCCGCGGTGGCCCGCGGCATTCCCTTCCTGGGAATCTGCATCGGGTTCCAACTCCTCTATGAAGGGTCCGAAGAGGACCCCTCGGCACGCGGACTCGGCGTGTTGGAGGGCACCGTCCGCCGTCTACCCGAGGGCGTGAAGCACCCACAGATGCAGTGGAACATGCTCGACATCGGACGGTCCGAATTGCTGGCTGGCCTGCCCGACCCGGCCTGGGTCTACTTCGTCCACTCCTACGCGCCCGAATGGACCGCTGACACTTCGGCTTCGTGCCACTACGGCGGGCCGGTGGTGGCCGCCGCCGAACGGGGCCCGGTCTGGGGTACCCAGTTCCACCCCGAAAAATCCGGATCGGTAGGGCTCGCCATCCTGGCCAACTTCGTGGCTGCCGTCAACGGGTCCACCAGCGGATCACCCTGATGGATCTGTACCCCGCCATCGACATCCGTGACGGCGGTGCCGTGCGACTCACCCAGGGGGACTTCGACCGCCAGAGCGACTACGGCGACCCAGTGGCCCTCGCCGCCCGGTTCGTCACCGGTGGCGCCCGATGGCTACACGTCGTCGACCTCGACGCCTCCCGGTCGGGTTCACCGGTCAACCGGGAGACCGTGCTGGCCATCGCCCGCGCCTGTGGTGTGCCGATCGAGACGGGTGGGGGTGTACGCACGCTCGACGATGTCTCCGAACTGCTCGAGGGCGGTGTGTCCCGGGTGGTGCTCGGTACCGCGGCCCTGGAGGACCCGGGTCTGGTGCGCCGGGCGACGGCGGCCTATCCCGGACGGATCGCCCTCGGTCTCGACTACCGCACGACGAGCGACGGCCGGGCCGAGGTGGCGGTCCGGGGTTGGGAGCAGGGGAGCGGACGCACCGTCGGCGAGGTGCTCGCCGAGGTAACTGACGCCGGTCTGTCCGCCGTAGTGGTCACCGCCATCGAACGCGATGGCACACTGGCCGGCCCCGACCTGGACGGCTTGCGGACCGTGCTGGCCTCGACCGGGATTCCTGTGATCGCCTCGGGCGGCGTCGGCTCGGTGGCCGACATCGAGGTGTTGGTCGGTGTGGTCGTCGAGGACCACGACTCCGGGCCGCGGCGACTGGCCGGGGCCATCTCGGGCAAGGCACTCGTCGACGGGCGGATGACGGTGGAGGAGGCGGTGGCGGCGTGCGCACGGTTCGGGTGATCCCCTGCCTCGACGTCGACGATGGCCGGGTGGTCAAGGGTGTGCGGTTCACCGACCTGTTCGACGCCGGGGACCCGGTGGAGCTGGCCGCCCGCTACGACCGTCAGGGAGCGGACGAGTTGGTCTTCTTGGATATCACCGCATCATCGGACAACCGCCGCACCATGGTGGAAGTCGTGGCTCGCACGGCCGAGCAGGTGTTCATCCCCTTCACCGTCGGCGGAGGTGTGCGCGCCGTGGACGACGCCAGAAGACTGCTGCGGGCCGGCGCCGACAAGGTCGGGGTCAACACGGCGGCCGTCGACCGGCCCGAGTTGGTGGCGGAGTTGGCCGACGAGTTCGGGAGCCAGTGCGTGGTGGTGGCCGTGGACGCCCGCCGTCGGGCCGGTGCCCCGGGCGGCGCCCCCGCATGGGAGGTGTTCACCCACGGCGGGCGCACCGCCACCGGGCTCGACGCGTTGGAGTGGTCGGAGCGGTGCGCGACCCTCGGCGCGGGCGAGCTGCTGGTCACCTCGATGGACCGCGACGGCACCCGGGACGGCTTCGACCTCGAACTCACCCGAGCCATCGCCGACCGGTGCCCGGTGCCGTTGGTGGCTTCGGGTGGAGTGGGGGAGTTGGACCACCTGGTGGAGGGGGCGGTCGCCGGGGCCGCCGACGCCGTGCTGGCCGCCTCGATCTTCCACCTCGGCGAGTTCACCATCGCCCAGGCCAAGGCCCATCTGGCCGCGGCAGGAGTCGCCGTCCGCCCCGGGTGAACCACTCCGGCTGATCGGACGGTGACGCGGCCTGAGCTCTGCCGCGAGGCCGGGCCGGGCCGTCCGGTCCGGTCCGGCCGCCGACAGGGCTGCGGTAGCCTTCCCACGTGGCAACCACTACTCCTGAGGCCCCGGTCGCGGGCACGAACGGCACCGAGGCGACACTGCCGATCAACGTCCTGGCCGACCGCGTCCTGGTGCAGGTGGGCCAGGCCGAGGGTGAAAGGCGCTCCCGCGCCGGCATCCTGATCCCGGCCACCGCGCAGGTATCCCGCCGATTGACCTGGGCGGTGGCGGTGGCCGTCGGTCCCCACGTCCGCTCGGTCAAGGTGGGGGACAAGGTCCTGTTCAACCCGGAGGACCGGTTCGAGGTCGAGGTGCAGGGCGAGGAGTACGTGATCCTGCGCGAGCGCGACATCCACGCCGTGGCTGCCACCCGGTTCGACGGCGGCACCGGCCTGTACCTCTGACTGCCCCCGGTGACTTCCGGAAACCGATTCCAGTGACCCGACCCCAGTGACAGGGAGCTCCCCGTGACCACCCCCGCCCCTACATCCACCTACGTCGCCACTCCGATCCCCTACGCGGCGGCGGAGCTCGACGCGGTGACCTACGACGCAGACGGGCTCGTCGGCGCCATCGTCCAGGACGCCGGTGACGGGTCGGTGCTCATGTTCGCCTGGATGAACGCCGAGTCCCTGGTCAAGACCCTCGAGACCGGCCGCACCTGGTTCTGGAGCCGGAGCCGTCAGGAGTTCTGGTGCAAGGGGGAGACCTCCGGCGACCGCCAGTACGTCCGCAGCGTCCGCTACGACTGTGACGGCGACTGCCTATTGGTCACCGTCGACCAGGAAGGTGCGGGTGCCTGTCACACCGGGAACCGGACCTGCTTCTACCGCGCCTTCGGCGACGGCTCGGCAGCTTCCGGCGGGCCGTCCCCCCGGTGAGCCACCCGGCCGGCCGCGGCCTCGAGGGCTTCCGGGCCCTCGCCGGCCACCATCGCATCGTGCCGGTCTGGCGCGAGCTGGTGGCCGACACGGTCACCCCGGTGGCGGCCTTCCTCCAGATCGTCGGGACCGGCGACACCAGCGGATTCCTGCTCGAGTCGGTCGAAGGTGGGGAGCGCTGGGGCCGTTACTCGTTCGTCGGCCGCAACCCGCTGGCCACCGTCGTCGCCCATGGCACCGACGTCACCACGCGGGGCGACCTCGACATCGATGCCCTGTGTGGTGGCGCGGTCAAGGGGTCGGCCGGGGTGCTGCGCGCCATGGAGGCCATCCTCGGCGCGTTCGACTCACCCGATCTGCCCGACCTCCCACCCCTGCACGCCGGCCTGGTCGGCTACCTCGGCTATGACGTGGTCCGCGAGGTCGAGCACCTCCCCGACACCCCACCCGACGACCTCGGTCAACCGGACGCCATCCTGGCCGTGATCGGACAGTTGGCCGCCTTCGATCACTGGCGTCAGCGTGTCGTGCTCATCGACAACGTGGTGATCGATCCGGCATGGGGACCCGATGAGCTCGACCGCGCCCACGCCCAGGCAGAACAACGGCTCGATCAGCTGGCGCTCGACTGCGTTCGCCCTACGGCGGAGCTTCCCCGGTTGCTTCCGCCCCGCCAGTCACCACCCGTGGACGTGACCCGGACCATGACCGACAGCCTCTACGAGGACGCGGTGCGGGCGGCCAAGGAGCACGTGTATGCCGGCGACGCCTTCCAGGTGGTGCTGTCCCAGCGGTTCGACCTCGCCGACCTGGGTGCCGATCCGTTCGACGTCTACCGGGTACTGCGACTGGTGAACCCCAGTCCCTACCTCTACTTCCTCCGATTCCCCGAGGTCACCGTGGTCGGTGCTTCTCCCGAGCCGATGGTCCGCCTCCGAGAGGGCACGGTCACCTCCCGACCGATTGCCGGGTCCCGCCCCCGGGGAGGCACACCGGAGGAGGATGCCCGACTCGAGGGCGAACTGGTGGAGGATCCGAAGGAGGTGGCGGAGCACGTCATGCTCATCGACCTCGCCCGCAACGACGTGGGCCGGGTGGTCAGTTTCGGCACCGAGGTGGTCGACGAGGTGATGGTGGTCGAGCGCTACAGCCACATCATGCATCTCACTTCCCAGGTCTCGGGCTCCCTCGCCCCCGGCAAGGGCCCGATCGACGTACTGCGGGCGACACTTCCGGCCGGCACGCTCTCAGGAGCGCCGAAGGTGCGGGCCATGGAGATCATCGACGATCTGGAACCGACCAAGCGCGGCGTGTACGGCGGCGTGGTGGGGTACCTCGACTTTTCGGGCAATCTCGACACGGCCATCGCCATCCGCACGATGACGGTCGCCCCTGACGGCCGAGCGAGTGTCCAGGCCGGGGCGGGCATCGTGGCTGACAGTGATCCGGCCACGGAGAACGCCGAGTGCGCCCACAAGGCGGCCGCACTGCTGTCCGCGGTGGCCATGGCCCGGGCCGCCGGGCCGGCGGGACCGTCGTGACCCAGCCGGACGACGGCGGCTACGGGGCACTGCATACGTCGGTGGGCACCGCGTGGCCGGCCGCGACGTGTTGTCGGTCACCGGTCCCGACTCGCTCACCTACCTCCAGGGCCAGTGCAGCCAGGATCTCGCCCCCCTGCCGGTAGGCGGGTCGACCGAGGCACTGCTCCTCAGCCCCCAAGGCAAGATCGACGCCCTGGTTCGGATCTCCCGGGTAGCGGACGAGTCATTCGTCCTCGACACCGACGACGGGTGTGGCGACGGCGCCAGGGTGCGACTCGAGCGGTTCAAGCTCCGCACCAAGGTGACCATCGAGACCATGCAGTGGGTCTGCCTTTCCGTCCGGGGGCCCGGGGCTACCGGCGACGGAGCACTCCCACACCCCGACGGGGCGGCGTTGGTATCCGCGGTGGATGTTCCCGGGTGGAGCGGATACGACGTGCTCGGCCCCCCACCGGACGACGATCCGACCCTTGCCGCCTGGATGCCCGACCACGGGGTCCGGTGCAGCGAAGATGCGTGGGAGGCCACCCGGATCGAGGCCGGGGTGCCGATGGGCGGGCGGGAGATCACCGATTCGACGATCGCCGCCGAAGTCGGGCTGGTCGAGCGCACCGTTTCGTTCACCAAGGGGTGCTTCACCGGCCAGGAGCTGGTCGCCCGACTCGACTCCCGTGGGTCCAACGTCGCCCGTCGCCTGTGCGGCGTGGTCATGAACGGGGACAGCCGCCCTCCGATCGGCGCGACGGTGTGGACGACCGATGGTGCCCACGAAGTGGGCACGTTGACGTCGGTGGCCTGGTCGCCGGGTCATGGGGCCACGGTGGCTCTCGCCACGTTGCACCGGCGGGTGGTTCCGCCCGAGGGCGTCGAGGTCCGCTGGGACGATGACGCGTCGCACACGGCCGGGGCCGAGGCGCGTCCCCTGCCCATGGGACCCCGGGCTTGACGGGTCCGCCCGGCACCGGTCCGACACCCGCGGTGGCCGCGCTACATTGCCCGGCATACCGGCACCGGCCGACGACTGTGCCGGAGGAGCCGCACCGAGTGGGGGAGTGCTGATGACGATCGATGCATCGACGGACGGGCCCGCGGGCGACCGCCCGGACGGGACCGTCCAGATGGACGCGGAGCGGATCACCACCTCTACCCGGGATCCGCAGCGGATGGGTGCCCAGTTCGGGTCGTGGCTGCGCTCGACGCTGCCCGATGGCAACGACGCCGAGATCGTGGAGCTCACCAGTCCCGAGAGCAATGGCATGTCGTCGGAGACCCTGCTGGTGACGGCCCGCTGGAACGACGGGGGTGCCACAGCGGAGCACCGGCTGGTGGCCCGGGTCGAGCCTCCGGCGACCGACTACCCGGTCTTCACCACCTATGACCTCGACATGCAGTTCCGGGTCATGCGACTGGTGTCCGAGCAGACCGATGTTCCCGTCCCCCGGACCTACTGGTACGAGCCGGACCCATCGGTGTTGGGCGGCTCCTTCTTTGTCATGGACCGGGTCGACGGGCTGGTTCCCCCTGACGTCCTTCCCTATACGTTCGGCGACAACTGGGTCTTCGACGGCTCCGATTCGGACCGCCGGACCATCCAGGAATCGGCGGTGCGGGCCATGGCCGGGATCCACTCGATCACTGCCGACAAGAACGACCTGACATTTCTCGAGCTCGACCAACCCGGGGCGACCGCGCTCGAGCGCAGTCTGAACCACTGGAAGGCGTACCACGACTGGGTGGTCGAGGACCGGCCCTCGGCCCTCCTCGAAGCCTGCTTCACCTGGCTCACCGAGAACCTCCCCACCGATTCCAGTCCTGACGCACTCTCGTGGGGTGACGGGCGCATCGGCAACATGATGTTCCGCGACAACGAGGTCGTCGCCGTGCTCGACTGGGAGATGGCGGCGGTGGCCCCACCCGAGGTCGACCTCGGGTGGATGTGCTACCTCCACCTGTTCTTCCAGGACCTGGCCGTGCAACTGGGGGCAGCGGGCCTGCCCGATATGTTCCGCCCGGTCGATGTGGCCAAGAGCTACGCCGAGTCGGCCGGCCACGAGGTGGGGGACCTCACCTGGCATATCGCCTACGCAGCAATGCGGCACGGGGTGATCATGCGACGGGTGACGGAGCGGTCCATCTTCTTCGGTGAGGCCGAGGCCCCGGCCGACATCGACGACCTGATCATCCACCGGGACACGCTGGTGGGCATGCTGGACGGCACCTATTGGAAAGGCGTCGCCCTCTGACCAGGTGGTCAACCGGATCGACAGGTCCCCCCTCGGGATCAACCATCAACCTGAACCATAGCTTGATGGTTGATCCCGACAGTCAACAGGTGCTGTACGTTGAGGGTCGGGGCCCATCGGGAGCGGCGATCTGGTGGCCTGTTCAGACACCGAGACTGTCCTTGGCGGCGGCCTCGAACCAGCGATACGGAAGCAGTCGCTTGCCGATGATCCCCACCCGTTCGCCCATCTTTCCGACCGAGGCACGCCGGGGTGGTCGATCAGCGTCGAGCACCTTGGCGATGACGGTGGCGACCTGGTCCGCCGGTACACCCGATCGCTCGTCCTCGACCATCTTGGCGATTGCCTTGTTCCGTGCGGCCTCGTAGGCGTCAACGCCCTCGGGTACCGGGACGTCGCGTCGGCTGGAGGTGAAGTCGGTCCGAACGTTGCCGGGTTCGACCAGGGTGACGTGGATGCCGAGCGGGGCAACCTCGTAGGCGAGCGCCTCGCCGTAGCCCTCGAGGGCGAATTTGGAGGCGCTGTAGAAGGCCTGGAACGGGATCCCGATGATGCCCCCGATGGAGCTGACCAACACGACACGCCCGCCGCCGAGCGAGCGGAATGTCGGCAGGGCCGCCTGGACCACCCGGACCGCGCCCCAGAAGTTGGTCTCCACCTGTTCCTTGGCCTCCGCCATGGGGGTCTGTTCCACCGAACCGGCCAGACCCCACCCCGCACAGGCAACCACGGCATGGAGCCCGCCGTGCTCGGATACGACTGTCGCCATGCCCGACGCCACAGAGGCGTCCTCGTCGACATCCATGACCAGCGGCTGCCAGGTCCCCGGCGAGGTGCCGCGGCGACTGGCCCCGACCACCGTCCACCCGGCCGCGTGCAACCGGTCGGCCGTCGCCAGTCCGATGCCTGCCGAAGCGCCGGTGATCACCACCACTCTGCCCGTGCCCGACCCTGACATGTCGTCCCCCGATCCCACATCGCGTTGGCGGCCTCTCATCCGGCGCCTGAGGCCTTACTAGTCCAACCGGGCCGCCGGTACCCCACTGCACCGATCATCAGGGCGGACCGATAACGGACTCAGTACGATCTCTGGCGTGCCGATCGGTCTCGCCCGGCCGCAGGGTCCAGGCGCGGACCCGACCGGACTGGAACCGGAGGCGGAGCCACAGCAGGCTACGTCCCTGCCCGGATCCGTGTGGCTGGTCGCCGCCATCTTCGTGGCGGTGGAGCTGTCGGTCAGCGCCCGCTACGGATTCCACCGCGACGAGCTCTACTTCATCGCCGGCGGTCGCCGTCCGGCGTTCGGCTACGTCGACCAACCTCCCATAGCGCCCCTGTTGACCCGGCTCGGCACGATCGTGTTCGGGACCAGTCCCACCGCCGTCCGGGTGATCCCGGCCCTGGTGGGAGGAGGGGTGGTCGTGGGCACCGCGGCCACGGCACGAACACTCGGTGGCGGCCGGTTCGCCCAGGTGTTGGCCGCGCTCGCCATGGCCTGCGCTCCCATCACCCTCGGGGCGTCCCATCTGGCCGGGACAACCGTCTACGACCTGGCGGCATGGACGTTCACCATGCTGTTCGTCCTGCGGGCCGTCGTGCTCGAACGTCCCCGCAATTGGTTGGCGGCCGGGGCCGTGGCCGGAATCGGTCTGGAGGGCAAGAACCTGATCCTCCTGCTCGCCGTGGCGTTGGTGATCGGGCTCCTGTCCACGTCGACCCGATCGGTGCTCGCCACCCGGTGGCCATGGTTCGGCGCGCTCATCGCCACCGTGCTGTGGGCGCCGAATGTGGTCTGGCAGTTCGCCAACGACTTCCCGTCAGTGGCCATGGCGCGGTCGCTGCGGGTCGAGCACTCGGCGGCCGGGGACTACGTGGCCTTCCTCCCGGGACAGGTCATCCTGGTCGGAATTTTCGCCTTCCCGATCGTCGTCATCGGCATCCGGCACCTGGCCCGCCGCAGGGATCTCCACTTCGCTCTGGTGGCCGTGGCTGTCGTGGTGGCCTATGTCTTCGCCGTGATCCCGGGCCGGCAGTACTACACGGCCGGCATGTTGCCCGTCGTACTCGCCGTCGGAGCCTGTCGGATCGAGGAGCGCAGGCCCGACCGATCTCGACGCAGGTTATGGATGACTGCACTGGTGATCGGCGGCATCCTCTCACTCGCCTTTGTGCTGCCGGTGCTGCCGTTGTCGACGTTCGCCCGCTTCGCCTTCTTCCACAAGACAAGTTACGACCTGGGCGAAACCGTCGGATGGCCCCAGCTCACCGGCCAGGTGGCCAAGGTTTACGGGGACCTGCCGGGTCCCGAGCGCCGGTCGGCGTCCATCTTCACCGCCAACTACGGCGAGGCCGGAGCAATCGGCCTGTACGGGGGTGCTTACGGGCTTCCCGCACCACTCTCCGGCCACAACAACTACTGGCTGTGGGGTCCGGGCCGCGCCTCCGACCAGGTGGTCATCGCCGTGGGCAGTGCGGACCAACTCCGGCCGCACTTCGCCAGCTGTCGTTACGCCTCGACGTTCCACAGCCCTGACGACGTGGACAACGACGAGAACGGCACGGTCCTCTCGATCTGCACCGGTCCCAAGGGCACCTGGTCATCGCTCTGGGGAAGCCTGCGCAACTACGGCTGAGGATGGATCAGCCGGGGCTTGGCCGGTCGCCCGTCGGACCACCAGCAGGTCGGAGTTCCACCACCATCCGGGTCCCGTGCCCATCGAGCAGCGGGGACTCGGCCCGCACCGAACCTCCCATCGCCGTGGCCAGTTCGCGCACGATGGCGAGCCCCAGGCCCGACCCCCGTCGCCGCCCGATGGTGCGGTCCGAGGTCACGTGGCGGTCGAAGACCCGGTTCAACTGGTCGGCCGGGATGCCGGGTCCGTCGTCGTCCACCCACACCACCGCTCGTGACGGGCCTCCGGCCACACCGGCCACGACCCGACTGCGCGCGAAGGACGCGGCGTTCTCCATGAGGTTCGCCACGATCTGGCCGAGGCGGTCACCGTCGGCAGTAACCGGGCACGGACGATCCGACCCGGGCGCCAGCTCGAGTGTCAGTCCGAGGTCGCTCACCCGGGGCTGGAATCCTCCGGCCACCTGGCGCACCACCTCGGCGGCGTCGACGACGGCCAAGTCGAGGGAGAACCGGTCGGCATCGAGCCGGGCCAGGTCGAGCAGGTCCTGGACCAGGCGCTCGAGACGCTGGGCCTCGGTGCTGATGATCACCGCGGCCGCTACCGGGTCCTCCGCCGCCCCGTCGATGACCGCCTCGGAGTACCCACGGATCGAGGTCAGCGGTGTGCGTAGCTCGTGGGAGACCGACATGAGGAACTGGCGCTCCTGGTCGCGGGCACGGCGCAGGTTGGAACCCATGGCGTTGATCGAATCGGCCAGGCGGGTGAACTCCTCATCCTCGTGGGAGCGCACCGGTACCCGGGCGTCCAGGTCTCCAGAGGCGATCCGTCCGGTGGTCTCGACCGCCGCCACCAACGGCCGGGTGAACCGCCGGGCCAGTGCCGCGGCCACCAGCGCGCCGGCCAATGCCGCCGCCAGTCCGATGAGGCCGAAGTAGCGGATCCCGTTGACCGGGCTGCGGATCTGGCGGGTCACCACCAACACCGGGGTTCCCGCCTTTACGGCCAGCAGCGGTGTCGGCACGGCGGAGTAGGCGAGCTGGCCCGACGTGCGCCCGGTGACCTGTCGGCCGGCTTGCAGCGCCTGGGGATGGATCTCGGCGCCGGTGAGCCCGCCGCCGGGGTCACCGGCGATGGTTCCGTCCGGCGACAGGAGTACGAATGTCACCGATGTGAAATTTCCGGCACTGGTGACGACGGCCAGCTCCCTGCGGAACGCCGCCTTGGTCAGGTCGGCCCGGCTCCGGAAGGTGGTCGAGATGGCCAGTGCCTCGCCGGCGAGCTCCTGTTGTGCCGTCGAGAACGCCGCCCGTCGGATCAGCACGTAGCTGCCGATGCTGGCAACGGCGACGGTGACCACGACCAGGGCGATGATGGCCGCGGTCAGGCGGCGCCTCACGCCGTGCGTCCGCGAGGGTCGAGCCGGTCGGGTGGTGCGACGGCGCGGCTCATCCCAACCGGTAGCCGACTCCCCACACGGTGGTGAGGGGTAGGTCATCGCCGAGCTTCTTGCGGAGCTGGCGCACATGGACGTCGACGGTGCGCTCATCGCCGTACCAGTCGGGACCCCATACGCCGTCCAGGAGCTGTTGGCGCGACAGGGCCAGACCTTCGTTCTCCACCAGAAACACCAGCAGGTCGAACTCGCGGGTGGCCAGAGGCACGACGTCGTCACCGACCCGGGCCTCGCGCCGGCCGGTGTCCACCACGACGTCGCCGAACACCGTTACGGGAGCTCGGTCCGTCTGAGGAGCCGCCGTGCGACGGAGGATGGCATGCACTCTGGCCACCAGTTCGCGGGCGCTGAATGGTTTGGTCACATAGTCGTCGGCGCCGAGCTCGAGGCCAAGGACGCGGTCGAACTCGTCGTCACGTGCACTGAGGATGAGCACGGGTACCGCCGGGATACGACCGGCCAGGCTTCGGCACACATCGAGTCCGTCCAGCTCGCCGGGCAGACCGATGTCGACGATGACCAGGCGCGGCTTCTCCCGGTCGATGAACACCAGTCCGGCCTCGGCGTCGTCGGCCTGGAGCACGCGGAACCCGTCACGGCGGAGGTACATGGCGACCAGGTCGCTGATGTTGTGGTCGTCCTCGATAACGACCACGCAGACTTCTGGGCTCGCCATGGGACCAGCCTGCCACCCGGGCCCGGGCCTGCGGCGCCATGGTTAGGGAAGTGTGAGGCCACGGACCACCGTCTTCGCACGGGCCGCCGGTAGGCTTGGCCGGGAATGCCGGCCTACCTCGACTCGATCCTCGCTGCCCACCGCGCCGCCGCCGACGCCGACGAGCGCGACCCGGCGGCGGTGATCATCGAGACCAGGGAGCTGGCCCGATCCGAGGGCCCGGACGGCCGTCGCGACTTTGTGGGTGCACTGGTGGCCGGCCAGTCCGACCGGGGGATGGCGGTCATCTCCGAGGTCAAGCGACGGTCGCCGTCCAAGGGCGACCTCGACCCTGACCTCGACCCGGCCGCCGTGGCCAAGGAGTACGAGGCCGGCGGGGCATCGTGCCTTTCGGTGCTCACCGACGAGTCGTTCTTCGGCGGGAGCCCGGCCGACCTGGTGGCGGCCCGGGACGCCTGCACCCTTCCGGTGCTCCGCAAGGACTTCACGGTTGGCCCACTCGACGTGTGCGACGCCTGGACCATGGGTGCCGACGCCGTCCTGTTGATCGTGGCCGCCATGGGTGAAGATGACGAACTGAGCTCGTTGTTGGAGCTCGCCGGTGACCTCGGTCTCGCCGCACTGGTCGAGGTGCACGATGAAGCCGAGCTCGACCGGGCCCTGGCCGCGGGTGCAGTCCTGGTCGGGGTCAACCAGCGCGATCTGCGTACCTTCGAGGTGGACCGGGCCCGGGCCCTGCGGATGGGTGAGCGGATGCCCGACGGTGTCATTGCCGTGGCTGAGTCAGGCATCCGCGATGCGGCCGACGTGGAACGGCTGGCCGGGGCCGGATATACGGCGGTCCTGGTGGGGGAGACCCTGGTGCGCTCCGCCGACCGGCGTTCGGCCGTCGACGGACTGCTCGGCGCCCGGGCATGAGTCCGCCCACCGATGACGTGAACGAACCGGAGCTGTTCGTCAAGATCTGCGGTATCACCTCCGAGGCCGACGCCCTCCTGGCTGTGGGGATGGGTGCATCGGCGGTCGGGTTCGTGTTCGCCCCGTCGCCCCGTCAGATGGCGCCTTCCGCCGTCGCTGACATCGTGAAGCGACTTCCGTACGAGACGGTCACCGTCGGCGTGTTCCGTGACGAGTCGCCCCGCCGGGTGGTGGAGATCGCCGGTCAGGTCGGGCTGCGAGCTGTGCAGCTCCACGGGCTGGAGTCGGCCGAGGACACCCAGTGGGTGGCCGAACGGGTCAACTGGACGATCAAAGCGTTTCCGGCGGGGCACCGGAATATCGAGCGGTTCCTCAAGTACGGGGCCCAGACACTCCTGATCGACGGGGCCAACCCCGGGTCGGGAGATCTGTTCGACTGGAGACTCGCCGAAGGTGTCGTCGACCCCGGACGCCTGCTGGTGGCCGGAGGACTGCGTCCCGAAAATGTGGCCGGGGCCATCGCCCACCTCCACCCGTGGGGGGTGGACGTAGCCAGCGGCGTCGAGTCGTCCGTCGGGGTGAAGGACCCGGCCAAAGTCCGCGAGTTCGTCGACCGCCGCCCGCCAGGCGGGCCGTAGGGTGGCCGAGCAGCGACTTGCCGACCAGCTCGTCCCCGACGACGCAGAGGCGGACCTGGGAATCCGTCGGGCCACCGACCTGTTCGACTGGCAGGACGACATCTGAGCGATGCGCGTCTGACTGCGCTGATTATCCGACCGACCGCCCTGAGCCGAACTGCGAATTGGACACGATGACCACTGACACCACGCCTGGCGCCATCATGGGCGATCCGGGACCGACCGGCAGGTTCGGGGACTTCGGGGGCCGTTACGTCCCCGAATCACTCGTGCCGGCCTGCATCGAGCTCGAGGCTGCCTTCCGCGACGCCTGGACCGACCCGGCGTTCCGTAAGGAGCTTGACGAGATCCTCCACAACTATGGGGGACGTCCCACCCCGGTGACCGATTGCCGCCGGTTGTCCGAGCAACTGGGCGTTCGGGTGCTGCTCAAGCGCGAGGACCTGACACACACCGGCTCCCACAAGCTCAACAACGTGATCGGCCAGGGCCTGCTCGCCCGCCGGATGGGCAAACACAAACTGGTGGCCGAGACGGGAGCGGGGCAGCACGGTGTGGCCACGGCGACGGCCGCGGCGTTGTTCGGGATGGAGTGCATCATCTACATGGGCGAGGTGGACACCCATCGCCAGGAGCTCAACGTGTTCCGGATGGAACTGCTGGGGGCCGAGGTCGTCCCGGTGACCAGCGGGAGTCGTACCTTGAAGGACGCGGTGAACGAGGCCCTGCGGGCCTGGGTGGCCTCGGTGGGGGATACCCACTACTGCCTGGGGTCGGTCATGGGCCCCCACCCGTACCCGTGGATGGTCCGTGAGTTCCAGCGTGTCATCGGCGAAGAAGCCCGGGAGCAGACCCGGGTGGTGCTCGGGACCGATCCCGACGTCGTGGTGGCATGCGCCGGCGGGGGATCGAACGCCGCCGGAATCTTCGCCGGGTTCGCCGATGCCACCGACGCCCAACTGGTGGCCGTCGAGGCCGCAGGTGGCGCCGCCCTGACCACCGGGATCCCCGGCGTGCTCCACGGCATGCGCAGCGCGCTGATCCAGGACGAGGCCGGGCAGATCCTCGAAGCGGAGTCGATCTCGGCCGGACTCGACTACCCGGGCATCGGACCCGAGCACGCCCACCTGGCCGAAATCGGCCGTGCTCGCTACGAGTCCGCCGGCGACGAGGCCGTGCTCGAGGCGTTCCAGCTCCTGGCCCGGACCGAAGGAATCCTGCCCGCCCTGGAGTCGGCCCACGCGCTGGCCTGGGTGGTGTCGGCCGCCGGCTCCGGTGAGCTCGCACCCGGGACCACGGTGCTGGTCAACCTCTCCGGTCGGGGCGACAAGGACGTCGCCCAGGTGCGGGACATCCTGAGGGGAGGATCGTGACCTCCCCGGCTTCGGCAGATGGGCCGGACACCCTCGAATCGGCACTGCGGGCCCGGTGTGACGCCGGGCACAAGCTCCTCATCCCCTATGTCACGGGGGGGCTGGACGACGAATGGCTGCTGGTACTCGAGGCGTTGGCCGGAGCCGGCGCCGACGCCATCGAGGTGGGGATCCCGTTCTCCGACCCGATGATCGATGGTCCGGTGATCCAGGAGTCGTCGTTGCGTGCCCTCGGACGGGGCACCACCCCCGAGGGGGTACTGGCCGATCTGAGCCGGGTCGACATCGGCGTGCCACTGGTGGTGATGACGTATTACAACCTGATCTATCGGGCCGGCCACACCGCGGATCGCCGGGTCCATGCGCCAGTCCGGGGTGAGTGGCGCCATCATCCCCGACCTCCCACTGGAGGAGGTCGGAAGCTGGGCCTCGGCCGCTGACGCCGAGGATGTGGCGACGGTTCTGTTGGTGGCGCCCTCGACACCCGAAGAACGCATCGGGGCGATCTGTCAGCGGTCGCGGGGATTCGTCTACGCCGTCGGACGGATGGGAGTCACCGGCGAGCAGGCCGTGCTGGCCGATTCCGCCCGCCAGGTGGCCGGTCGGATCCGGGCCGTCACCGATCTACCCGTGTGCGTCGGCATCGGCGTGTCCACTCCGGATCAGGCGGCGGAGGTGTGCGAGGTGGCCGACGGGGTGGTCGTCGGATCGGCGCTGGTGCGTCGGCTGCTCGAGGGCGGGGGACCCGACGCCGCCGCCGAATTCGTGGGTTCGCTGCGGGCCGCCATTGATGGCGGATAGCCGGAGAAAACCCACGGAACGCGGTCGCCATTGGGTTCCTCCTCCCCTGGCGAACACTGGGCGTGACCTCAGGAGCGCAACAGGCGGGGCCAGGGGTACGTTCGCCCCATGTTCGAGGCTAGGCGGACGGCGAGGTGGGTGAGGGCCGCGACGCCGCTCGTCCACGAGCTGTACCTCTCGCTGATCGATCTGATCGCCGACATCGGTGAGCCTTCGGTCGTCGTCCTCGACGCGTGTGCGCGGCTCGATGTGCGGATCACCAATCTGGACCGGTGGATGCTGATCCAGCCGTGCCCCGATCCCGGAACCGAACAGGCCGTCCGTGAACTGGTGGGCGCCTGTGCCGGTCTGTGGGCGACGACGGTGCACGTGGCGCGCATGACCCCGGCCGGTATCGACGCCGGTTCGGCCCACCTGCCTCCGTCGTGCGCCAGCGACATGTCCGCCCGGGTGGACGCGCTCGAGGTCGCGCTCGAGGGTGTACGCCGGATCCGCCTGATCTGAGCAGAACCGTCGGGCACTCCCCGGCCCTCAGTCCCTGGTCGGGCGGATCACCCGGTAGAGCGCACGGAGCATCGGCACCCTCCGCCTCGGATGCTCGTGGGCCTCGAGGCGTTTGGCGATCAACTCGCGTCGCTCCTGCAGGTCGCGGAAGGTGATGGCGTCGTCGTCCCCGGTGAACCCCATGGCCGCCCGGTACCCGTCGAGGTCGATGGTGTCGTTGGTGACTTCGAACCCGACTTCGCGGGCGATGCGTTCACCGTGGTGCTCGGTGAAGTAGGTGACGACGGCCACGATCTCTCCCAGGATGTCCACGTCGGGAGCCATGGTGGCCATGGCGCCGTTCAGGAACAGCATGTTCTTGACGAACAGCATGAGCTCCTTCGGGAGTCGCGCTCCGTAGCCGAGCAGCGCCTTGGTCACCTCGCGTAGTTCCGTCATCATCTCTTCGGCGGTGAGGGTGGTCGGGTCGATGGGCGGGCGGTCGAGATTGAGGTCCCGGATGACCGCTTCGATGTCCGAGTCGGCCGGCAGCGCGCCGAGGTCACGCAGCGCCTCGACCTGCACCGTCACGTTGTTGGTGCTGGCACCCATCTGGAGCCGCAGGAAGGCCTGGCGCTTGCGCTCGTCCAGTCGGGCGGTGATCCCGAAGTCGAGCAGGGCCACCGTGCCATCGGTCTTCACCAACATGTTGCCGCCGTGGAGATCGCCGTGGAAGACCCCGTACAGGAGCGCTCCCTCCAGGAAGGCGATCAGGCTCGACCGCAGCACGGCCGCCGTGTCGATCCCGGCCACCCGCATCCCCTCGGCGTCGCCCCATGAGTACCCGTGGAGGTGTTCCATCACCAGCACCCGGCGGGTGATCAGCTGCGGATGGGGCCGGGGAACGACGATGGTGCGCTGCCCGGTCCCGGCGAAGACCTCGGCGATGTCGAGCATGTTCTGGGCCTCGAGCCGGAAGTCGAGCTCCTCGACGACGGTCTCGGCGAACAGCTCGACCAGCGCCGGCGGATTGGTGAGGGCGGAGACCGGGATGCGCCCGACCAGGAACGGGGCGATCCACGCCATGGCGGCGATGTCGAGGCGGACCATGGGGGCGACCCGGCTCCGCTGCACCTTGACCACCACCCGCTCGCCGGTGCGCAGTGTGGCCGCGTGGACCTGGGCGATGGAGGCCGAGGCCACCGGGGTGGTGTCGAACGAGGTGAACACTTCGGCCAGCGGGCGACCGAGGTCCTCCTCGACGGTGCGCCGGACCACGGCGAACGGCTCGGGCGGGACACGGTCGCGTAGCAACCGGAACTCGGCCACCAGCTCCTCAGGAAAGATGCCCTCGCCCGACGAGATGATCTGCCCGAGCTTGATGTACGTCGGACCGAGGTGCTCGAATGCGGGCCGGAGGCGGCGGGAGAGCCCGGCGCGCGACCCGGGGGTCCCCCGTTCCTTGGACCCCCACAGCAGGAGTGCACCTCCGAGTCGGTAGGCGACGGTCAGGACGCGGCGCACCGAGGGGAGATGGTCCGGGTGGACGAGGACCCGGGCCAGCTCGGCAGCCTGCAGGCGCAGTTGGTCGATGTCCGGCTCACCGTCGTGGGGATGACGCCACGGCATGGCGTCGGGATCCACGATCCACGGGGCATCATGGGTGAAGGCGCCGATGGCCAGGTCTGCCGGGTCGTCGGGACCGGGGACGTACTCGGGGTGGGTGGCGGGGTCCGTCATGGGGACCCCACGGTAGGTGCTGTCGGGGTGGCTACGGCCCGCACCGCCGTCGATGCGGGGCTAGGCAGGGGTGATGACGAGGCAGCCGTTGTGTCCACCGAATCCGAAGGAGTTGGACAGGATCGGGCCCGGCTCCCATGGACGTGCCTCGGCCACGATGTCCAGGTGGATGTCCGGGTCGGGCTCCTCGTAGCCATTGGTCGGCGGGATGCTGGCGTGCTCGATGGTCAGCACCGCCGCCACCGCCTCGATGGCGCCACTGGCGCCTAGGCCGTGGCCGGTCACGCCTTTGGTGGAGGTGACCGGAGGTGAGTTGGCTCCGAACACCTTGCCGATGGCGTCCGACTCGGCCAGGTCGTTGAGGGGCGTGGACGTGCCGTGGGCGTTGATGTGGGCGACCTGGTCCGGCCGCAGCTCGGCATCGTCCAGGGCCTCGAGCATGCAGGCGGCCGCCCCCGCGCCCCCGGGGGCGGGGGCGGTGATGTGGTGGGCGTCGGCGGTGCTGCCGGCGCCGGACAGTTCGCCGTAGATCCGTGCCCCCCGGGCCACGGCCCGGTCCCAGGACTCGAAGACGAGGGCCCCGGCGCCCTCGGTCATGACGAACCCGTCGCGACGGACGTCGAACGGACGCGAGTTCCCCGAGGTCGAGAGTGCGGTCATGTTGGCGAAGGCGGCGATCCCCACATTGGTCATGCCGGCCTCAGCAGCACCTCCGACGGCCACGTCGCATCGACCGGATGCCACCAGCCGGGCGGCGTGGGCGATGCTGTGGGCCCCGGCGGCACAGGCGGTGATGACGGTCTCGGACGGGCCGTGCCAGCCGAGCCGCATGGAAACGGCGGCGGCCCCGGCGTTGGACATCATCATCGGGACGAGCCGGGGGGACACCCGCTGGGCGCCTTTCTCGGCGTACACGAGGATCTGGGTCTCGAGGGACTGCAGCCCTCCCACCCCGGTCCCCATGATGACGCCGGAGCGCCCGGGGTCGGCGTGCAGCGCGCCGGCGTCCTCGAGAGCCATGTCGGCCACGGCCACGCTGAACTGGGCGAAGCGGTCGAGCGTGCGGGCCTCCTTGGACGTCAACCAGCGCTCGGGGTCGAAATCGGTTACTCGTCGTTCACCGACAGGTGGCGGTCCGTGCAGTCCTTCCCAGAAGGCATCGGTGCCGATGCCGCAGCAGGCGAGGACCCCGATACCGGTAATTGCAACCCGTCGCCCGGCGATCCCACCGTCGGGGCCGATGCCCAGCAGCATCAGAGCTTGGCGACGATCAGGTCGTAGGCCTGGCCGATGGTCTCGATCCCCTCGAGTTCGGTCTCGTCCACGTTGACGTCGAAGGTCTCCTCGAGCGCCATCACCAGCTCGACCAGGTCCAGGCTGTCGGCGTCGAGGTCCTCGGCGAAGCGGGCGTCCCGGGTGATCTTGTCCTCGGGCACCTGGAGCACCTCCACCGCGCACCCCTTGAACTTCTCGAACGTCTCGTCGTTGCTCACTGCATCTCCTTGGTATTCGTTTCGGTCGTGATGATGGGTGACTCCGGTGCGATCGGCGGGAACCTGGCGAACTCCCGACTGCGCCATGTTGTCGGTTCGGCGGGGTGCAGCGCCAGACGGCTCACAGGCCCATGGCGAGCCCACCGTCGACCGGGACCACCGCCCCGGTGACGTACCCGGCGTCGTCGGAGGCGAGGAACCCGACGACTACGGCCACTTCATGAGGCGATGCCACCCGCCCGAGCGGTACCTGTGCGGCGAACTCGGCGAGCTTGGCGTCGCCCAACCCGGCCAGCATATTCGTCTCGACCAGGCCCGGAGCGACCACGTTCACGGTGATGGCCCGGCTGGCCACCTCCCGGGCGAGCGAGCGGGCCATCCCCACCAGACCGGCCTTGGAGGCGGCGTAGTTGGCCTGGCCGGCGGAACCGATGAAGGCACCGACCGAGGACATCATGATCACCCGGCCGCGGTGGAGACGGATCATCTTGGCCAGTGCCCGCTTGGTGACCCGGAACACGGCCGTCAGATTGGTGTCGATGACCTCGGACCAGGCGTCATCGGTCATCCGCAGGGCCAGGGTGTCGCGGGTGACGCCGGCATTGGCGACCAGGACTTCGACCGGACCCCATGCGGACTCGATGGCCACGAAGGCGGCATCGACCTGGTCCGGGTCGCAGACGTCACAGGTCAACGACAGGAAGCGTTCGGGACCTATCCCGAGGTCGCGTTCGGTGGAACCGGTTCGTGAGGTGATCGCCACCCGATCCCCATTGGCCAGGAACCACTCGGCGCATGCAAGCCCGATTCCACGCGACCCGCCGGTCACCAGCACCACACGCCCAGGAATGTCCTCGCTCATGAGTGGGCCGGCCGGGCGCGGATCCAGGCCACGGGCTGGCCCTCGACCACGCGCTCGCCCCGGACGGCGAGCCAGCGCACGAGGATCCCCTCGAACGGTGTGCGCACGTCGGTGAGCCCCACCGTCCCCACCAGGTCGCCGACCGACAGGAGAGAGCCGGGATCGGCGCCCGCACCGCTCCCCGGGGCGGCGGTGGCCTCGGCCAGAGCCATCCGCTCCAGCGCGGCCAGCCCGGCGTCAGGTTCGAACACGCCCGGAGCCGGGCTCACCACCACGCGCTCGGACGTATAGAGGTGCTCACCCTGGTTTACCGGGGAGCCGGCACCCCAGTCGTCGACACCGGAGACGGAGTCCATCAGTTTGTCGAGGTCGTCGGGGACGGCCACCGACACGCCGCGGACGTCGGGTGTGGCCCTACGGACCATTCCGGTCAGGACCCCGCCAGGGCCGAGCTCCACGATCAGGTTGGCGCCGCGCCCGCTCAACGCTTCGAGCGACTGGCGCCAGCGCACCGGGCTGCACAGCTGGGCCGACAGGAGCCCGGGCCACTCGCCGGCATCGGTATGCACCCGCGCATCGACGTTGGCGACCACCGGGACCTCGGGTGCGTGGAAGGTCACCGCCTCGAGCCGCTTGCGCAGTCGGGTCCGGGCCGGGAGCATCATCGGGGTATGGAAGGCCCCGGAAACGGGGATGGGAAGGACCTTGCGGGCCCCAAGATCCTTGGCGTGCTCGGTGGCAGCTTCGATCCCTGCCTCGGTTCCGGCGATCACGACTTGACCGGGGGCGTTGTAGTTGGCCACCCAGACGTCGGTCTCCGCTCGTTGGCAGGCGGCCTCGGCGTCGTCGTCGGCAATCCCGATGAGAGCGGCCATGGTGCCCGGCGAGGCGTCGGCCGCCTCCTGCATGGCGTCGCCCCGCTCGATCACCAGGGAGGTGCCATCGGCCAGGGAGAGGGCACCGGTGGCGACCAGTGCGGTGTACTCACCGAGGCTGTGACCGGCGCAGGCGGCGGGTGCGAGGCCCAGGCGCTCGACGGCATCGAGCACCACCAGGCTCATCACGAAGGTGGCCAACTGGGCGTTGGCCGTCCGGGTCAACTCGTCCATGGGGGCGTCGAGGAGGAGTGCCGTCAGGTCGCGTCCGGCGATCTCGGAGGCTTCGCCCGCCACCTCCCACGAGGGGTGGTCCACCCAGGCATGTCCCATTCCGGACCGCTGGGATCCCTGTCCCGGGAAGGTGAAGGCCAGCACCCACAGACTCCTATCACAGCTCGGCCGCCGTCCGGTCTACCGGCGGAGACGCCAGTGTGTCACGACCGCGACCGGTTCCGGTGGTTACCGATGGGGCACTTGTCGAGTCGTCGTGGCGAAGGCCACCGTCTACTGTCGCGGCATGGTGCCGGGCGGCCAGGATCCGGAAGGTCCACCCCAGGGGTGGTACGTCGACCCGTTCGCCGTGCACGACCAGCGCTGGTTCTCCCAGGGTCGACCGACCGACCTGGTCCGCGACGGCGGGGCGGAGACCCAGGACCCGCCGCCCGATGGCCCCGTCCCCGAAACGCTCGTCCGTCCGCCGGCGGCGCCCGGGCCCGCCCACCCCTCGGTCGACCGGAGGCGGGCCGACGGATCCGACGCCGCCGATCCTCAGGATCAGTTCGACTTCTTCGGCAATCAGGCCCTGCCCGGCACGGTCGGCATGGCGCCGGCAGCTCCGCTGGGTGGTCCGATGATGAACGGTGGCGGTGGTCTCGTCATCGATCCGACGGATCTGGGCGACGCCGTCGTGGCTCCTGGTGTCCAGCTCCGGCACCGGTGGTTCGCACTGGGCGGAGCAGTGGTCTGGTCGTTGATCGTGGCGCTTCTGCTGTTCCATGCCACGACGACGGTGTCGACCGGCACCAGTGAGCGAAAGGAAACAGTCTTCTCCGCCGACCGGGGCGCCTCGATACTCTTCCTTCTCTTTCTCCTGCTGTGCTGCGCAGTGACCGGCTTCACCTTCGTGCGCCGGGTGCGCTCCGGTAGCGATCGGTGGAGCCGAGCGGGCGCCGCCTGCGCCGGCTTGATCGGCGTGCTGGGCATCCTCTCCATCGCCACCGTCGGACTCTCCTTCCTCTTCCTGGCCCTCCTGTTCCTGGTGATCGCCCGGCCCATCCGTCGACCGAGGCCGCTACCGGGAGAGCGGGTGGTTCCTCCCACACCCGGCGCATCCCGCACCACCCGCCGCACCAGGTGAGCCAGCGAGCCGGTGGCGGTGACTACTCCCCGATGGACCATCGGGTCGGTCGCACGCGGTCGAGGACCCGAAGCAGCGTGACGGTGATCTTGAGGCGCACGTAGGTCGGCAGGTGCCGCCATCGGCGCCGACGGGATCTCCCTCGCCACGACCGGCCGCCGAAGTGGTTGAACGAGGCCTTCACCGGAGCCGGGATGGTGGCCCACGACTGACCGTCTTGCTCCAGGACGGAAGCGAAGTACCCGGCTGTGTCGTAGGCCCGCTCGGGCGGCCACCGCCCGGCCTCCTCGCGCCACTCGAAGCCGGCCGTGATGTGGCGCGTCCGCTCGTGATCGAGGACGAGTACGCAGGGGTCGGGCCGCCCGAGCAGCGTGTACTCGATCGGCTCGCCGAATCGGGTCTCCTTGCGAGTGCGCTCAGGAACGACCCCGTAGGCGAGCATCGAGGCATCTCCCATCGAGGCGAGCAGCCTCGCCAGCCAGTCGGGTTGGGTGAATTCGACATCGGAGTCGACGACCACCATGTACGGGGTGGTGCACTCGAGCCGCCACCGGTCGATCCAGTCGCCATGGCCCGTTTCAGCAGCTGACTCCTGAAGTGTCAGTCGACCTTCCGATGCGAGCTTCCGTAGGAGCTTCTGCGAGCCGTCCGTGGAGGAGCAGTCGCCCACCACCAATTGGAAGGGGCGCCCGGCGAGCCGCCACATCGATCGAAGACAGAGCTCGGTGTAGAGGAGGGTGTCCTTCGAGGCGACATGGACGGTGACATCGGAGGCCCCGGGCTCCGTGGACATCCGCCGTGAGGCGGTGACCAGCGAGCCGATCTGCTTCACCCGCCCGTTGGCCCCCATCGGCTCATGATAGGACCCGATCAGGCCCGAGCCGCAGATGCGGACCCGAAGGTGGCTCACCCCGTCCCGTGTCATCCGGCTGCTGGCGTTGACATGCCGAAGGTACCCGCTATAGGGTTGTCCTATGGTAATAGGACAGAGGGATAGCGACCGGGTGGATGCTCGGATCTCACCAATCGAGTTCCGGCTCGACCCCGCTTCGGGAGTGCCGACCTATCTGCAGCTCGTCCATCAGGTCGAGCATGCGCTGCGACTCGGCTACCTCCAGCCTGGCGACCAGCTGCCCAAGGTCAGGGATGTCGTCGCATCATTGGCCATCAATCCGAACACGGTGTCGAAGGCATACCGCGAGTTGGAGACCAAAGGCCTCCTCGTCGGGCGACCGGGCCAGGGCACCTTCATCTTGGCCACGCTCGAGCAGGTCGGACTCCCCGAGTTGACCGGACTTCGACGTTCCCTGAACGCCTGGCTGGCCAAGGCCGACGCGGCGGGCCTCGAAGAGCACGGGATCGTGGCGCTCGTCGCAAGCGAGCTGCGGGATTTTTATGAGCAGCGCAAGGACTCGCGCTCAGCCGACCACGGCGGCGAAACGGAGAGTGTCGCATGAACGTCATCGAGACTCACGGCCTCGGCAAGTCCTATGGCGCCACCAAAGCGCTCCACGACTGCAGCCTGGCCATCCCCGAAGGGCACGTGGCCGCGCTGGTCGGACCCAATGGTGCGGGAAAGTCGACGTTGCTCAATCTCGCAGTCGGTCTGACCGAGCCGACGAGCGGTCAGCTGACCGTCCTCGGCGGTTGCCGTGCCGGCTCGCTGCCTGCGCTCGACGGGATCGCCTTTGTCGCCCAGGACACACCGCTGTACAAGAATCTCTCCGCCGCCGACATGCTGCATCTCACCCGCAATCTCAACCGCCGATTCGATCAGGCCTATGCCGAGGTCCGATTGGCCGAGCTGGGTATTCCGCAGAAGCGCAAGGCGGGCAAACTGTCGGGTGGACAGCAGGCCCAGCTGGCGTTGACATTGGCACTGGCCCGCCGACCGCGCCTCCTCGTGCTCGATGAGCCGGTGGCAATGCTCGACCCGATCGCGCGCCACGACTTCATGGCCACGGTGCTGACGGCGGCGGCCGAGGACGGTGTGTCTGTGCTCCTGTCGTCGCACGTACTCGCCGAACTCGAGCGGGTGGCCGACTATCTGATCATGATGTCCTTGGGTCGCATCCAGGTGGCCGGCGAGGTCGACGATCTGCTGGCCGGCCACCGCGTACTGACCGGCCCGACCGCCGAAGTCGATCGATACGACGATCGGACGGTCGTGCATGTCCGCCGCGGCAGCGTCCAGACCCACCTGCTGGTTCGTTCCACCGAGGACGTCCGGGTCCCACCTGGTTGGGAGGCGCATCCAGTCGGCCTGGAAGAGCTCGCATTGGCTTATTTGCGCGAGCCAGGGGTCGCCGGGGTCACCAGCACGGTCCGGAATAGGGATGCCGGCCCATCGAAGGTGACGAGATGACCGCGCTGGGCACGCTGCCCTCACATGGGCTCGTGACGACGAATGGAGATCTCCAGCCGCTGCCTTGGCGACGGATGGCCTGGGTCACCTGGCGGCAACATCGCACGGCACTGATCGGTGTGTTCGTGTTGACCGGCGCCCTGGCCCTCTGTTTGCTGATCGTCGGACTTCAGCTACACCATGCCTACACCGTGGCGACTTCCTGCCATCCAGCGAGATCGGCAGCGTGCAGCGCCACGGTCGCCAACTTCAACGGCACCGGCAACTTTCTGTCCAATGGCGGCCTCTTCCTGGTCGTGCCGCCCCTGATCGGAGCGTTCGTCGGGGCACCATTGCTTGCTCGCGAGTTTGAGACCGGTACCTTCCGCTATGCCTGGACTCAGGGCTTCGGGCGGTGGCGTTGGACGCTCGCCAAGTTGATCGCGCTCGGAGTCCTGGTGACCGTGGCCAGTGCCGCCCTCAGCGTGATCGCATGGTGGTACTACCGTCCGTATTTCGCCCCAGGCAATCAGTCTCTGTCCCTTTCGACGTTCAATCCCTTGGATCCCGGACTGTTCGAGCAGCGGGGCTTCGCTTTTGCCGCATGGACCCTTGCCGCATTCGCAATCGGCGCCCTCGTGGGCGTGCTCATTCGCAGAGTCGTCCCCGCGATCGTGACCACTCTCGCTGTCTGCGGGGCATTCGCCTTCGCTACGGGGGGATGGCTACGGATGCACTACCTGACTCCGCTGATCACCAAGGGACTCAGTGCGCCGGGTGCCTCACGGATCGTCAGCCAATGGGGGAGCAGGGACGGCCGGGTGGTATTCACGGGACCGCCGACCTTTCCGATCTACCAGCAGTACTGCCCGGCTGAGGCCGGTCTGGGCAAGGGTGGCGGGTCGGGGTCCGGGAATCCGCTCCTGTGCCTGGTTCAGCACGGCTTCACGTTCTGGACCAGCTACCAGCCGGCAAGCCGATTCTGGGCCTTCCAGTGGATCGAGGGCGGCTGGCTGTTCGCGCTGTCGGTCCTGCTCATCGGGGTGACCGTATGGCTGGTCCGTCGCCGAGCAGCCTGAAGTTGTGACGGCGGCCGCATACCGCGGGACGCGAACGGGCGTCCCCCGTTGTGGTCGTGCTCAGACAGGGGCTCGTACCATCTGGAGATGCCTCGGACAGACTCCGCCGCCCTGAACATCCTCGCACCGGTTGAAAGGGTCTTTACAGCTCTTGTGGATCCCGACGCCCTGATCGAATGGCTTCCTCCGGGAGAGATGAGCGGCACGATCGAGCGATTCGATGCGCGTCCAGGGGGTTTGTATCGGATGACGCTGAAACATCCCGGTGGCTCTGATTCGCGGGGCAAGACGACCTCGGACACTGATGTTGTCGAGGGGAGCTTCGTCGAGCTCATTCCGAACCAGAAGGTGGTCTGGACTGCGGACTTTGTATCCGACGATCCTGGTTACGACAGCACGATGATCATGAAATGGGAGGTCGCCCCGATCGCTGGGGGCACCCGGGTACGGATCACGGCAGACAACGTCCCAGACGCGGTCGCAGCAACGGACCATGCCGAAGGTATGTCATCGTCATTGGTCAAACTGGCGGAGTATCTCAACAAGTAAGGGCATCCGGGTGCCCCTGTTCAGCGGGACTGATCGCCGGTCCGTGGGTCGATGCTCCGAGCTTGTGGCCACGCTGTGACTTCTCGAGTCATGAAGCAACGGAACAATGACGCCTGCGGTCGTGACCTGCTCGTACCCCACTGACCCTGTGTGCCCGGGGCGGGATTCGAACCCGCACGCCCTTTCGGACAGTGGATTTTGAGTCCACCGCGTCTGCCATTCCGCCACCCGGGCTGAGGGGTGGCAGCCTACCCGCGGCCTTCACCACCGATGGGCGTCTGCACCTCGGCGCACCACCGTAGGCTCTCGCACCGTGGAGGACGCAGCCGATGGCGACAGTGCGACACTGCGGCCCCGGTGGGACGCGCTCGGTACCGCCATTCCCCTGATGCTCGAGCGTGTCGAGCTGATCGAGGTCGAACTCCCCTTCGTCGCCCCCATCGCCACAGCTGTCGGCACTCACCGCAGCCGAGCCCTGGTGCTGGTCCGGCTCCGGTGCCGTCGGGCTGGGGACGCCGCCCCGGTCGAGGGGTGGGGTGAGTGTGCCGCGCTGGCCGACACCACCTACGACGCCGAGGACGTGGCGCTGGCGTGGGCCACGCTCGAGTCGGTCCTGGCACCGGCCCTGATCGGGTCGGCCCGGTCACTCGGGGGTCTGCTGCCCTCGGTCGGATCGCTCCGCCGGATCGCCGGTCTCGCCCCGGGGCGACCTCTTTCGTTCGCCGCACTCGAGGGTGCGGTGGGCGACGCCCATCTGCGGGCGGCCGGGCGTTCGCTCGGGGATCTGCTCGGCGTGGCCGGAACCCAGGTGCAACCGGGTGCCGTCGTCGGTACCACCGACTCGACCGGTGCGACGCTCGCGGTGGTGCGGGCGTTGGCGTCCCAGGGGTACGCACGGGTGAAAGTCAAGATCGGACCGGACAACGGGCTGGCCACGGTCACTGCACTGGCCGAGTGGGCGGAGTCGGCGGTCGGGCACGTGCCCCGCTTCCAGGTTGATGCCAACGGCACCTACGACCCCGGCGACATCGATCAGTTGGTCGACCTCGACCGGTTCGGGCTTCTCTGTATCGAGCAGCCCTTTGCCCGTGACGACCTCGCCAGTCACCGCAGGCTGGCCGCCCGTATCGACACCCCGGTCTGCCTAGACGAGAGCATCGACGGCGTCGACGCAGTAGTCGGCGCAGTGACGAGTGGCGCCTGCTCGGTGGTCTGCATCAAGCCGGCCCGCCTGGGTGGACTCGGCGAGGCGCTCGACGCCGTGGCCTGGTGCACCGGGCACGGGGTTCCGTGGTGGATCGGCGGCATGTTCGAATCGGGGGTGGGCCGACGGGTCACCACCGCGGTGGCCGCTCTGGCGGGCCCGTCGTTGCCGGGCGACCTGGCGCCGCCCGCCACCTATCTGGCCAACGACGTGGTCGGCCCCGAGGCGCTCCGCATGGACCCGTCGACCGGGGTCTGCACGGTGGTGGTGGACGAGGGACCCGGCACCGGCCCGGCGCCTGACGAGGCGGCCATCGAGATTCACCGGGTGCGCGGCGTCGGGATGGCGGTCAGCGGCCTCTGAGATATCCACAGCCCCGTCAGCGGGTGGATTGGAGAACATCGGACGGACGAGGGGTCCGGCGTGCATACAATTGCCCTCCCATGCACCGGACCACTATCGAGCGACGGCTGACGGACGCCCACCAGCGACTGGCACGTGCCCGGACGGAACTGGCCGTGCTCGACGAACAGCTCCTGGTGGTCAACGAAATGGTGGACGACACCCGGCTACGAGCTCTGGTGGCCGAGACCCCGGTGGCGGCCAAGGAGCACGACGAAGTCAGCCGGCAGGCCTCGGCCATGCTGCGGACCCGACAGGCGCTGGTCGAGCAGATCGCAGACCTGGAACGACGCCAGGACGACCTGCTCGAGCGTCTCGTGGTCGGACCCGGTTGAGTTCGCCAATCGGACAGCATGGGAGCTGGGCGTCGGCGCGCCGTCGGCCCGCTGGCCGCAGCTCGGCCCTTCAGTGCAACAATCCCCTAACCACGCAGCAGCAGCCGACCCGGCGGCAAGGAGTGCAGACACGATGAGCAGGCGAGTGGTCATCGCAGAGGACGAGGCCATCATCCGTCTCGACCTGAAGGAGATCCTGCTCGACGAGGGCTACGAGGTCGTCGGCGAAACGGGACGTGGCGACGATGCCGTCGACCTGGTGCGCACCCACCTGCCGGACCTGGTGATCCTGGATGTCAAGATGCCCGGTGCCGACGGACTGCAGGCGGCACGGGACATCCGCGATCTCAACCTCAAGGTTGCCGTACTGATCCTCACCGCCTTCAGCCAGCGGAACCTCATCGACGAGGCCCGTGACGCCGGGGTGGCCGCCTATCTGGTGAAACCGTTCCAGCGGATCGAGCTGATTCCTGCCATCGATCAGGCCGTGGCCCGATGCGAACAGGAGTGGGCGATCGACGCCGAAACGCGCCAGGCGGTGGACGACGGGATCGTGGGCAGTCAGGCCATGGCCGAGGACAAGCTCGAAACCCGCCGGTTGGTGGACGGGGCGAAAGGTGTCCTCATGGAGCGCAACGGCCTGAGTGAGTCCGATGCCTTCGCCTTCATCCAGAAGACGGCGATGGGGACACGCTCCCGGATGGTCGACGTAGCCCGCCAGGTCCTCGAAGGAACGCTCGAGCCCTAGGCCGATGCGATCCACACGATGCCCCCTCCGCCCAACGTGACCGGACCCTCCGCTGAGACCCGGCCCCTGATCCTCCTGGACGGGATGTCCCTGGCGTTCCGGGCCTATTTCGCCCTTCCCGACACCTTGAAGACCACCGAAGGGGTGACCACCAACGCGGTTCACGGATTCACTTCGATGGTCCTCTACCTGGTTCGCGACCACCGACCGAAAGGGCTGGCGGTCGCGTTCGACCTCCCCGGCAGCACCTTCCGCGACGAGATAATGGAGGGCTACAAGGGCGGACGCGACGAGACACCGCCCGACCTGCCGCCACAGTTCGACATGATCCGCGAGGTGATGGAGGCGTTGGCCATCCCGGTGGTGACGGCCGAAGGATTCGAGGCCGATGACGTGCTCGCCACGTTGGCGTCCGAGGCCCGGGATCGGGGTCACCCGGTGATCATCGTGACCGGAGACCGCGACTCGTACCAGCTTGTAGAGGACCCCTACATCCGTGTCCTCTACAACCGTCGGGGAGTGAGCGACTACGCGCTGTACGACGAGGCGGGCATCGAGGAGCGGACCGGTGTGACTCCCGCCAAGTACCCGCTGTTGGCTGCCCTGAGAGGCGATCCGTCGGACAACCTCCCCGGCGTCCCCGGGGTGGGGGAGAAGACGGCGGCCAAGTTGATCAACGAGTACGGCGACCTGGACACCCTTTACGCCCACCTCGACGCGCTGTCGCCCAAGCTCCGCCAGAACCTGGCCGATCACGCCGAGCGGGTCCGGATCAACGCGCGAGATGATCCCGCTGGTGCGCGACGTGCCGTTGGATGTCCACGTCGACGATCTGGTTCTCGGGGGATGGCACCACGAAGCCGCCCGCGCCGCCTTTGCCCAGCTGGAGCTGAAGGGCGCCTGGGGTCGGTTCGATTCGGCCCTGCGGGAAGGGATGCTCGGCGCACCCGCCGAGGGCGAACTGGTCGATGCCGTCGTCATAAGCGAGGTCCCGCCTGCTCCGGTTGACGACCCGACATGGCTGGCCACGCCCGAGGCCGTCGTTCCCACGTCCGTGGCGACGGCGTGCACCGCGTTGGAGGAGCTGTTTGCCACGACACGGGCGGGGACCGGTGTCGTGGCCCTCGCTCCGATGTGGGAGGGCGACCCCGGTCGATCGCCGCTGCTCGGTCTGGCGTTGGTGGCCGAGCCGGCTGATCCGGCCGAGTCCTCCGCCGCTGTCTACCTCGGTCCGATCTCCGGTGGCCCTCTGGTGGGTGAGGCGGACGTCCTGACCGCGTTGTCGGCAGGGCTCGGCACTGACGGGGTCGGTGTGGTGGCACACGACATAAAGGAACTCATGCGCAGCCTGCTGCCGCTGGGCGTCGACATCAGCGGCCTGGTCGTCGACACCGCGGTCGCCGCCTACCTCCTGGACCCGTCGGTCGACGAGTACCGGCTCTCCGATTTGGGCGCCCGGTACCTGCAGGTGGCCGTGGATGACGGCACGGCGGCAAAGGGTCAGGGATCGTTCACGCTCGAGTCGGAGACGAATGCCGAAAACAGCTCGGACGAACCCGTACTCGACGCCGTGGGACTGCGCCTCGTCCGGCTCGCCGCCGTAGCGGCCCGGTTGCGGGCCCCCCTGCTCGATGATCTCGACGCAGTGGGGGAGCGGAAGCTCTTCGACGACATGGAACGCCCGCTGGTGCGGGTGCTGGCCAGGATGGAAGTAGTGGGCATCGCCGTGGATCGCGAGGTCCTGCGGACCATCGCCAACGAGCTGACCACCGAATGCGCATCGCTCGAAGCCACCATGCACGAACTGGCCGGGTCGCCGTTCAACGTCAACTCGGTCAAACAGCTGCGCACCGTGCTCTACGACGACCTCGGGTTGTCCCCGGGACGCAAGACCAAGACCGGGTACTCGACCGATGCCCGCACACTCGAATCGCTGCGCGACCAGCACCCGATCATCGACGTGCTGCTCCGCTACCGCGAGGTGGAGAAGCTTCGATCCACCTACGGCGAGAGCCTCGCCGCCGAGGTGGGCTCCGACGGGAGGATCCATGCCACCTTCCGCCAGACCGTGGCCCGCACCGGCCGGTTGTCGTCGGACCGCCCCAATCTGCACAACATCCCCGTCCGCACCGACGAGGGCCGCCGGTTCCGCCAGGCATTCGTCCCATCGCCGGGACGGCGACTCCTGGTGGCCGACTACGACCAGGTGGAGCTGCGCGCCATCGCCCATCTCTCCGGCGACCCCGGGCTCACCAGTGCCTTCGCCGCCGGTGAGGACATCCACCGGACCGTCGCCGCCCGGGTCTTCGGCGTCGACCGTGACGAGGTCACCCACGAACAGCGCTCGAGGGCCAAGATGGTGTCCTACGGCCTCGCCTACGGCATGGAGTCCTACGGGCTGGCCCAGCGGCTGGGCGTGTCGGTGGAAGAGGCGAAAGTGATCCTCGACGCATTCTTCGACGGATTCCCGTTGGTCCATGACTACATGGACTCGGCGGTGGCACTGGCCCGGACCGACGGGTACACGGTGACCACGTTCGGCCGCCGCCGACCCCTGCCCGACCTCCTGTCGTCCAACCACCAGGTCCGCCAGGCCGCCGAGCGGCAGGCCATGAATGCAGGAATCCAGGGACTGGCGGCCGATCTGTTCAAGATGGCACTCATCCGGCTCGACTCCGGCCTGGAGGAGGGCGGGTACCGCTCCGACCTGGTCCTCCAGGTCCACGACGAGGTCCTGGTGGACGTGGACCCTGACGAGGCCGATGCCGTCGAGGCGCTGACCGAGTCGGCGCTCACCGGGGCGGCCGAGCTGCTGGTGCCCCTGAAGGTGGCCATGGCCTGGGGCTCGTCCTGGGCCGAAGCCAAGGGCTGACCGGGTTCTTCCCACCCTGACCAGCGGGTGCGGCCCGCAATTGAAGTAGGATTGTCTGCCTGTCACACCGACGTGACACACGTCTCACCGTCCCCTCCGCCGGAAGATCCGGCACCTTCGGGGGCGTACCCGTCCGGAAAGCGAGCTACCTACCTGATGTCCGATACCCACGTCGTGCCTACCGGCACCGACCTGCTGTCCCCCGAGGCCATGGGCCACTTCGACGAAAACGGGGTGTACATCCCCCGTTCCATCACCGAGGACGACCTCGGTGGTGGCTCACTCGAAGATGCCATGGCCGGCACCATCGTCGAATTCGAGGACGGTGACCTCGTCGAGGGCACCGTCGTCAAGATCGACCGGGACGAAGTCCTGCTCGACATCGGCTTCAAGTCCGAGGGCGTCATCCCCGTCCGAGAACTGTCGATCCGCAACGACGTCGACCCGTCCGAGATCGTCTCACTGGGCGAGGCCATCGAGGCACTTGTGCTCCAGAAGGAGGACAAGGAGGGTCGCCTGATCCTGTCGAAGAAGCGGGCCCAGTACGAGCGGGCCTGGGGCACGATCGAAAAGCTCAAGGAGGCCGACGAGGTCGTCACCGGCCCGGTCATCGAGGTCGTCAAGGGCGGGCTCATCGTCGACATCGGCTTGCGCGGCTTCCTGCCGGCGTCGTTGGTCGAACTGCGCCGGGTGCGCGAGCTCCAGCCCTATGTGGGGCGGACCATCGAGGCGAAGATCATCGAGCTCGACAGGAACCGCAACAACGTGGTGCTGTCCCGTCGTGCATGGCTCGAGGAGACCCAGAAGGAGCAGCGGGGCGAGTTCCTGGTCAATCTCAAGCCGGGCGAACGCCGTCGTGGCGTGGTGTCCTCGGTCGTCAACTTCGGTGCCTTCGTGGACCTCGGTGGGATGGACGGCCTGGTCCACGTGTCCGAGTTGTCCTGGAAGCATGTCGACCACCCGTCCTCGGTCGTGTCCGTGGGCGACGAGATCGATGTCGAAGTCCTCGATGTGGATCTCTCCAAGGAGCGGATCAGCCTGTCGCTCAAGGCCACCCAGACCGACCCGTGGCAGGAGTTCGCCAACTCTCATCAGGTGGGCGAACTGGTCTACGGCCGGATCACCAAGCTGGTGCCATTCGGTTCGTTCGTCCAGGTGGGCGACGGCATCGAAGGTCTGGTCCACATTTCGGAGATGGCCGGCCACCACGTCGACCTGCCCGAACAGGTCGTCACACCGGGTGAGGAGCTGTGGGTGAAGATCATCGACATCGACCTCCAGCGTCGCCGGATCAGCCTGTCGATCAAGCAGGCCGCCGAAGGCGGCGAGGTGTCCGAGGAGTACCGCGAGGCCTTCGGCGAGCACGCCTACGACGATGAGGGCAACTACGTCGGTCCCGTCTTTGCCGAAACGGAGTTCACTCCGGAGACGGAAGCTCAGGCGGCCTGGGCCGACTACGTGGCCGAGCATGGTCCGACCGACGGTGGTCCGACCGACGGTACGCCGGCACCTGCCGCTGAGGCGCCTGCCGCTGAAGCACCTGCTGCCGATGCGCCTGTGGCTGAGGCGCCTGCCGCTGAGGCACCTGCCGCTGAGGCACCCCCCGCTGAAGCCCCTGTGGCTGAAGCACCCGCGGTCGACGCGCCGGTCGCAGAGGCACCTGCCGAGGCTTGAGCACCCCGTACTGAATGAGACACGCCTACGTGGCGTGCTCCGAATCACACTGAGCGACGACGGCCCCTCCGGGGGCCGTCGTTCGCGTCCAGACCACAGTCACTGTTCCGTGCTGGCCTGGTGGGGCAAATACCTCAACTGGCGTCGGGGTGAGTCATCACGGAGCTACTTGCGGGAGAACGTCATGTGTGTGACGCCACTCGGTGAACTGACCGCCTCGATGGCGAAGCGGTCTTCCAGTCCTTCGAGGCCGTCCCACAGTCGCACTCCGCGTCCCAGGACAATCGGGGAAATGATGATGTGCATGTGGTCGATCAGATCTGCGTCGAGGAACTGACGAACGGTCGAGGGTCCTCCACCGATGCGCACGTCGAGGTCACCGGCGGCTTGCTGGGCGATCTTCAGCGCGTCGACGGGTGTGGCATCAATGAAATGGAAGGTCGTACCGCCTTTCATTTCGATAGCCGGCCTCGGGTGGTGCGTGAGCACGTACACCGGAGTGTGAAAGACGGGGTCGTCGCCCCACCACCCCTTCCAATCCTCGTCGGCCCACGGGCCGCGCTGGGGTCCAAACTTGTTGCGGCCCATGATCTCGGCACCGATACCTGTCGCCCAGTTGCTGGCGAAGGCCTCATCGACTCCGCTGCTTCCGCCCGACCCGCCATGGATCATCTGGAACGTGTGAGTCCCCATGAACTCGTCGAGAAGGCGAGTTCCCGCGTGCCCGAACGGCTGTTCGAGTGATTGCCCTTCACCGGTGCTGAAACCGTCCAATGAGACGGCAAAGTTGTGAACTCGAACCAGTGGCATGCATGAACTCCTTCGAAGGTGATCGGAAACCCAGTGATCGGATACCGGGCTGAAGGCAATGGCACTCCGGGCAACAAGTTCATTGCGGGACCGACCACTGAGCTTAGGTGCCCTACCTGGGTCGTTCTCACGATCCGACTCCACGCAAGGTGGATGCAAACGGAGACCGAATCAGCCGTGGATGGTCACCGCATAGCCATCGGGGTCGGCGAAGGCGAACGTGCGTCCGAACGGTCCGTCGAAAGGCTCGACCACGATCGGAACTCCGGCCCGGGCCATTTCGTCGTGCAGGTCCTGCGGATCGTCCGCCTTCAGCCACAGGGCGACTCCCCACCCGAGGTGGTCGACCGCATCGAGATCGACGAGTGGCTCCCGGATGGCGAATGTGATGGGCTCCGTGGCGAATACCACGGCGTGCTCAGGGCTCACCGGTGCACGAACGAGGCCAAGGTGCTCGATGTAGAACGCTGCCGAAGCTTCCAGGTCGCGGACCTGGAGGGCGATGAAGTCAGGGCCAAGAGCAGTCATGGGGTGTCCTTGTCTGTGAGTGGATTGCCAGTAACCTGTATCAGGTATCCTGAGAATAATATCAGGCGCCCTGATACTGAGGTGACGATGAGCAAAGCCACCACGGCCCGGGTGGGCTACCTGATCAAGAGGGCGCAGACAGTCCTCCACGACGCCATGGTCGAGGCACTGGTGCCCTTCGAACTGACCGTGACCCAGTTCGCCGTCCTGACCGCTCTGGAGGAGGTGCCCGGGCTCTCGAACGCCGACCTCGCTCGTCGGGCGTTCGTCACGCCACAGAGCATGCACGCCGTATTGCAGGAACTCGAGCGCCGCCAGCTCCTGGTGAGGCGGACACATCCACAGCACCGACGTGTCCTCCAGGCCGAACTCACCGAAGGTGGGCGGAGAACCTTGGCAGAGGCAGCGGAAGCGGTCGACGCAGTGGAGGAGCGAATGCTCGGCAAGCTCTCGGACCTGGCGCGGTCGAGACTCGCAGGAGCACTCTCGTCGTGTGTCGAGACGCTGACCGACGCGCCACCGTCTTCCGTCGTTCACCGTCCGCGGTGACTCGAAGCTGCTGACACGGCGCTCCTGTCAGCTTGTTACTCATTCCCGGTATCTGAAGCCACCGCAGTGCGCCGAAATCACACGAGTGGCAGGGGACGGCCGAATCCCTCGGGGATAACCTTCTGCTGCATGGAAACGGTCTACGAAGCCGTTGGCGGCTACGACGTGATCTTGGACCTGGCCACGGCCTGGCATGCCAGAGTGATGGCCGACGAGGTAGTGAGCCACGCGTTCAGCCATGGATTCCACCCTCGACACACCGAGCGACTTGCTGCCTATTGGGCAGAGGCCCTCGGCGGTCCAGCGCGTTATTCGGAGCTATACGCCGACGAGAGCGAGGTCGTGCGGATGCACAGTGGGAACGGGCCGCACGACGAAATGGATCGGCGCGCGATCGCCTGTTTCGATGAGGCCCTGGCTGACACCGGTCTTGCCGGTGATGGTCGGATCTCACAAGTCCTGCACGACTACTTCGAGTGGGCGACAACGAATTCGATGGCGAGATATCACGGGTCCGAAGAAGATGTTCCCGAAGGACTGGTAATCCCGCACTGGTCCTGGGACGGACTCGTCACTCAATAGTCGCGGTAGCGGTCTTCGGGCCACGATCTTTGTCATGGTCAACCTCTCGTACTGCCGTCGCGTCTACCCGCCCAAGCAGCCGGCGATTCACTCAGCGCTCGCCTTACTGTGAACAACCCCGGGCATCTACCGCCGCCAGGCCGACCACGGTGTCGCCCCGCACCAACCACATCGCATCGTAGCGGTCGACGGTCGGGTCACAGTGCGGGGGGACCAGCTGCAGGCGGTCGCCCCGCCGCAGTGGCGCCCTCTCACCTGTGGTGACCAGCCCATGCTCATCACCGAAGAAGCGATAGGTGACGTCCTCACCGCATCCGATAACCGTCGGCGGGCCGGCGTCAGTCGCCATCGCCTTCAATCCGGCATCCACCGTGACGAACCCTGCCTGGTTGGCTGACACGACGGTGGTGACGATGGTCAGGCTCTGGCCGAATCCGCCTTCGGGGTCGTCGCCCAACGCATCCCGGTACTCACGGTCCATGAAGGCGTAGCTCCCGCACTGCAGTTCGTTCAGCAGCCCGAGCTCGCTGTCGATGCCCGATGTGCCGGTACCACCGCCGGTCCGCAGGTCGACTTCGTGGCCGTCGGCCTCGAGTGCGTCGGTCACCAACCGGAGCTTCAGGTTGGCCGCCCGGGTCGCCTCCTCGCGGGCTGCCCGGCCGGGCAGGTGTTGCAGGTGGCCGGCATAGGCCTGGACACCGGCGAATCGCAGGTTGCGGTGTCGGGCGATCCGGTCGACCACCGCCCGGGCGCCCTCGGCGTCGGTCACGCCGGTACGACCCAGTCCCACGTCTACGTCGCAGATGACGTCGAGCCGGTCGACGCCGACGACCGAGGCGAGCTCGTCCACCCCGTCCGGGTGATCGACCGCCATGAGGACATCACACCGCCGGTCCAGGATCTCCACCTGCAGAGCACTGGCGGCACGGCCCACGGGTGAAGTGATCAGGACCGAGAGGGGACCGGCCCATCCCTCGGCGAACACCCGGTCGACGATGGCCGTGGCCTCGGAGACGGTTGCGCAGGAGATCCCGACGGCGCCATGGGCGAGCTGTCTGGCGGCCACGAAGGCCGACTTGTGGGTCTTGGCGTGCGGCCGGAGCCCGATCCCGGTTACTTCGACCATGGCCGACATGCGGCTCAGATTCGCCTCGAGGATGTCTATGTCGCACACCAGAGCCGGCGTTGGCAGTAAGCCACGGGATCCGGGACGCCCGAGTGCCTCCACGACCTCTTGGGCACTGTGGTGGAGACTGTCAATATCGAGCGGCAGCGACAGGTCAGAAGCCACGGCTGCCATCCCGGACCGGATGATCGCCCATCCGGTTCGCGCTCAGCCCTTGGACCCGCCGGCGACCTCGAAGGACCACAGCTCCGAGGACACCGACACCGGGGAGCCGTCGGGGGCTGGTCGGGACGCACCGGCGTGACCGTGGGCGAATGCAGGGGACGTCACCCACGCCTGGAACGCCGCTTCATCCCGCCAGCGGGTGACCACCAGCCACTGGTTACGGTCGTCGGTCGGCCGGAGCAGTTCGAATCCCTCGTATCCCTCTTGGCCGTCGACCGCTCCGGCCCGGGCTGCGAACCGCTTGGCCAGTTCGTCGCCCGACCCCTCGGGCACGGTGATGGCGTTGATCTTGATCACGGTCATGCGTGCATCTGACCACAGTGCCCACCGGCACTCAACCTCAGGTACGCCGGCATGAGGTTCCGGTTCAGTTGGCCCGGCCCACTCCCCGGGGGTGGGCCTGATGCTTTCCCGGTCCGCCGCCCCTCAGGTGGCGAATACCAGAGCCATTCGGTCGAGGATCTCGAGTCCTCCGTCGTCGCCGCTGACGGTGCCGCTGGCCCGGCCGGTCAACCGATCCATGACATCGACGGCACGCCCCTCGATCACTGCGGCGCCGCTCGGGGTGTGATCCTCGACGACGGTGATGATCCCGTCGACCACGTCCACCCCGATCCGGAGGTCAGGGTCTCCGATCCGTAGGTCGAGCGGAATCGGCTTGTCGTTGGTCACCGACGCGAATCCGATCAGGTAGCCGACGACGACGGCGGCCTCGAGGGGATCGACCACCGGTCGTTCACCGTGAGGAACCAGCAGGTCGTACTCGTGCACCCAGGAGTCGAACAGGAAGTGGCGCATGACCAGGTGGACAGCCATATGGCCCAGTGGCGTCTCGGCCGTCGCCCGGAGCCCGTCGTCGCCCAGCAGCACCAGGGAGGCATCGACCTGTGTGTCCATGGCCACCAGGAAGTCCCGGGCTTCGGCGGGGGTCCGGTCTCCCAGCAGTTCGGCGGCCGAGGCCACCGTGGTGCGGGTGTCCATGCCCTCCAGCAGCGTGGTCGCCGTACCCCTGGACGCCTCGGCCAGGGTGTATCCGAGGAACTGGGTGGCCGAGGAGAGGTGGCGGACCAGCAATGTGGTGTCCCAGCCCTCGCACCGTGTGGGTCCGTTCCACTCTTCGTCGGGGAGGGCGTCGAGCCAGCCATGCAAACGGTGACGCTGGGTGTGCCAGGCGGTGGCGGCGTCGTGGGGATCGCCGGTGATCACCAGAGGCACCCCGGGGCTCCCGTAACTCTGGCGGAAGGTGGCCACCGCTGCCGCTCAGACGGTGGTCGAGCCGGCGGCGAGCGGGCCGACCGGGAAGTGGCAGGCGACCGCGTGTCCGGGGGCCAGATCGCGTAACAACGGCTCCTCGGTCGCACAGCGGTCCTGGGCATAGGGGCAACGGGTGCGGAAGCGGCATCCCGACGGCGGGTTGAGGGGCGAGGGGAGTTCGCCGGTCAACGCCCGGTGATCGGACTCCTGGTCGGGTTCCGGTTCGGGGATGGAGGCCAGTAGCGCTTCGGTATAGGGATGGGCGGCGGCCCGATAGAGCTCGTCCGAATCGGCCACCTCGACCAGCTTTCCGAGATACATCACCGCCACCCGGTCACTGACGTTCTTGACCACGGCCAGGTCATGGGCGATGAAGACCATGGTCAGGTGGAACCGGGTCTTGAGGTCGGCCAGGAGATTGAGTATCTGGGCCTGGACCGAGACATCGAGCGCCGATACCGGCTCGTCACAGATGAGCAGATCCGGTTCGGCCATGAGCGCCCGGGCGATGCTGATGCGTTGGCACTGTCCGCCGGAGAACTCGCCCGGCCTGCGGTCACCGGCCACGTCCGGGTCGATACCGACGGCCTCGAGCATCTCGCGCGACCTTGGCCGCCCGCTCCTCCTTGGTGCCCTTCCTCCAGATGACCAGTGGCTCGGCCACGATGTCCTTGACCCGCCGACGTGGGTTGAGCGATGAGATGGGGTCCTGGAAGATCATCTGGATCTTCGTGCGCATCTCTCGGAGCTTGCGCCCGCTCAGGGCATTGAGGTCCTGGCCCTGATAGTCGATGGCCCCCGAGGTGGCCGACTGGACCTGGACCAGCGTGCGCCCGGTGGTGGACTTGCCACAGCCCGACTCGCCCACCAGTCCGAGCGTCTCGCCCCTGCGGACCTGGAAGGTGACCCCGGACACGGCCTGGACCCGTTGACGGCCGCTCTTGAACTCGACCACCAGGTCGCGGACGTCGAGGACGACCTCGCCGGTCGGTTCCGTCTCGGTCACGGTCGGGACCTCGGTCATGGAGTGCTCTCCCCGGTGCTGGTCACGTCGGTGGTGATGTCCGGTTCGGTGGAGGGTCCGGTCGGCGCCGACCCGGGGGATCGGATGCCGTTCGAGACCTGGAGGTCCACCGGAACCGACGGGGCCGTCGAGATCCCGTCGACCAGTGGGTACCAGCAGGCGAAGAGGTGGTCCTGGGATCCCACCGTACGCAGGGGCGGCTCCGACTCCCGGCATTTGTCCTGGGCGTAGGGGCAGCGTGGGGCGAACCGGCATCCCGGCGGCGGGTGGATCAGGTCCGGCGGCCGTCCGACGATGGCGTTGAGTCGTGCCCCGCTGGGGTCGGCCAGCCGGGGGATCGAGTCCATGAGGGCGCGGGTATAGGGCATCTTGGTGTCGTGGAAGAGGGTGCGGGTAGGGGCCCGCTCCACAATGCGCCCCGCGTACATGACGATGATCTCGTCGGCCCGGCTGGCCACCACGCCCAGGTCGTGGGTGACCAGGATCACGGCCATGTGGCGCTCGCGCTGCAGCTCGGCCAGGAGGTCGAGGATCTGGGCCTGCACGGTGACGTCCAGCCCGGTGGTCGGCTCGTCGGCCAGGACCAGGTCGCGGCGCGCAGGCCAGTGCGATGGCGATCATGACCCGTTGGCGCATGCCGCCCGACAGTTGGAAGGGGTACCAGCGCACCCGCTGCTCGGGCGACGGGATGCCGACCGAGCGCAGCAGTTCGATCGCCGTCGATCGGGTCTCCTTCCTGTCCATGTCGAGGTGCAGCGCCAGCGACTCACCGATCTGTACGCCGATCCGCTTGACCGGGTTGAGGGCGGTCATCGGGTCCTGGAAGATCATGGACAGCTCGGCGCCCCACACACTGCGGAGTTCGGGCTCGGACATGGCCGTCAGCTCGTGGCCGCCGAAGTGGACGGTGCCACTCCGGATCACGTCGCGGGGCGGCAGCAACCCCATGATCGAGCGGGCCAGCACCGTCTTGCCCGAACCGGACTCGCCCACGATCCCGAGGGTCTTGCCCTCGTAGACCTCGAAGGAGACCCCGTCGACGGCGTGGACGGTGCCCCGGGTGGTGCGGAACGAGGTGTGGAGGTCTTCCACCACCAGGAGTGGCCCCTCGTGGGATCCGACATCGGCGAACTCCAAGGCACGACCACGTCGTTGGCGGGCCATCAGATGAGTCCCTCACGGAGGTCGAAGCGCTGGCGGAGCCGGTCGCCGATCAGATTGATCGACCACAGCAGGAGGAACATGGCCAGCGCCGGCCACATCATGATGTAGGGATCGACGGCCAGGGAGTTGTTGGCGGTCCCCTCGACGATCACGTTTCCCCACGAGGGGATCGGCAGGTTCACCGACAGTCCGAGAAATGCGAGCGTCCCCTCGATCACGATCAGCCCGGCCACCGTGATCAGGCTGAAGGTGACCGCGACGGGGATCACGTTGGGGAGGATCTCGCGGAGCACGATCCGGGTATCCGTGGCCCCCATGGTCTTGGCGGCGATGACGAAGTCGCGTTGTGCGAACGTCAGACTCGAGGCGCGGATCACCCGGTACATCAGGGGAATCGTCGCGATGCCCAGGATGATCGTGATGTGGGTCAGGGTCGCGCCCCAGAAGGTGACGATGGCGATGACGGCGACGATGGCCGGAAACGCCAGGATGATGAACGAACCGGCGTTGAGGGCCACGTCCAGCCGGCCGCCCTTGTACCCCGAGATCAACCCGGCGGTACCCCCGACGATCAGTCCGATGGCCATTCCGACGAAGCCCACGATCAGCGAGACCCGCGAACCGAAGACGAGGCGGGCGAGCAGATCCCTGCCCAGATCGTCGGTGCCGAGCCAGTGGGCCGCACTCGGACCCTGATTGAGGGCGGTGTAATTCTGGAAGGTCGGGCTCTGCAGGGGGAGCAGGTTGGCCAGGATGGCCGACAGCAGAACCACCGCCACCCACACGACAGCGAACCAGAAGAGGAAGCCGAGTGGCTTCTTGGCCAGGACATCGTCGCCGTCGATGTGCTCGGTGGAGATGGCCATGACGGCCTCTTCTCCGGCGGCCATGCCGGGGAAGCGGTCCCCGAGTAGTTGGCTCGATGAACCGGTGTCGAGGAGCTCTCTGTCGTCAGGCATGGGTCACTCCCGCACCACTCTCGGGTCGACGATGGTGAAGACGAAGTCGATGACGAACTGGAGGATCACGTAGGCCACTGCCACCACCAGGGAGATCCCCTGGACGACCAGATAGTCCCGCTGCTCGGTCGCATACACCAGTGCGTAGCCGATCCCCGGGAGTGCGAACAGCAACTCGACCACGAAGGTCCCGGCGATCAGCGCGCCGATATTGATCCCCGCCCCGGCCAGTAGCGAAAAGCTCGACGGACGGAAGGCGTGACGCCACATGATCCGCTGGCTCGAGAGCCCCTTCGACCGGGCCATGGTGATGAAGTCCATCTGGAGGGTGCTGATGAGGTCCGAGCGGAGCAACCGGTAGTAGACGGCGATCGAACCGGCGGTGATGGCCACCGACGGCAGGATCATCTCGTGGATGTTGGTGGCCAGACTCTGGGTGATAGGCGTGTACCCGGTCGCCGGAAACCAGCCGAGGCCCACGGCGAACACCGCCACCAGGACTGGGGCTACGACAAACGGGGGAAGGGCGAGGAGCCCGAAGGTGCTGGTGGTGGAGATGTTGTCGAGCGCCTTGTTGGGCTTGCGGGATGTGATGAGGGCCAGTGGGACGGCGACGGCCACGGCGATGACCTGGGAGATGATGATGAGCTCGAGGTCGACCGGCGCCCCGGTGGCGATGATGTGGGTGACCGATTCATGGCTCAGATAGGACGTGCCCAGGTTGCCCTGGAACGCCGCGCCGAGCCAGGTCAGGTACTGGCGCCACAGCGGGAAGTTGAGGCCCAGCTGTTTGAGGAGGATCAATCGGTTGGCGGCGGTGTCGTTGGCGCCCAGGATCTGCTCCGTCGGGTCGCCCGGGAGCAGGTGGACGAGCAGGAAGGTCAGGACCGAGATGACGAACACCACGACCACCAACTGGAGCAGCCTCCGGATGAGGTACTTGACCATTTGACTCGGAGACCCTTGACCCGTACCGCTACTTGGACAGCCAGATCTGGGTGGGGAAGAAGATGCCCTCGTCGAAGGGATACTGCGCCGACCCGCTGGGCAAGGTCGGATTGGCGAAGTTCTGCACCTGGTCGGCGGCCACCTCGGAGAAGATGTACTGCTCGATCCACAGGTAGGGGAGATCTTTGGCCAGCTGCGCGTTGACCGCCTGGTATGCCTTCGCCCGGGTGGCCGGGTCGGTGGTGTGTCGACCGGTGAGCATGTTCTGCTCGATGACCGGGTCGCTGTTGCGGGGGAAGTTCAGGGCGATCTGGTTGACCGGCTTTGCCGTGGTGGTACTCCACCAGACGTAGTTGAGGTCCGGGTCGATGGCACCGAACTGGTAGGACGTGGCCGCCTGGAACTGCCCGGCGACGAAGTCGTTGATGATGTCGGCCTGCTCCACCTGGCTGATGGTCACGTTGAAGCCGACCTGCTTCCACATCTGTTGGATGACCTGGACCACCTGGGCCAGCCTGGGGTCGGTGACGGTGAGAAGCGTGAGTGCCGGCTGACCGTGCTGGGCGGTGTACCGAGCCACCAGTTTCTTGGCTGAGGCTGGGTCGTAGGCGGGGTATCCGGGATTGGCATAGTACGGCGAACCGGGGAGGAAGAGCCCGTTGATCGGTTTGGTCAGCCCCCCACCGAAGATCTTCTGCACCGTGGCCTGGTGGAGGCTCATGGCCAGAGCCTGGCGGATGCTCAGGTCGTCTGTCGGGGCCACAGCCGTGTTCAACATGACGAAGGCCATCGTCGGCTCACCGAGCACGCCGTTGACCGAGTCGACGAGCTGATACCCGGATTGGCCGGTGAAGCGGTCGATGGTGTCGGGGTCCGTCGACTGGATCATGTCCACGCCACCGGTCTTGAGTGTCGACTCGCGTTGGATGGTGTCGGGGATGGGACGGAAGGTGATCTGGTCGAGGTAGGGCAGACCGGCGCGCCAGTAGTTCGGGTTGCGGGTGGCGGTGAAGTGGTCGTCGGGCTCCCAGGACTGGTAGATGAACGGACCGGTGCCTACCGGCGTCGGTAGCTTGTTGCCACCGTTGACGGAGTCGATCATCGCCTGCCCGACGACGTACCCGATCTGGGTGGTGAAGCCGGCTGCAAAATTGGGGTTGGGTGCCTGGAGGTTGTATACGAACGTCATGGGGTCCGGTGCCGAGACCGAGGTGACCTGGGTAAGGGCCTGGCCGGTCAGGAGCGACGCATTGAGCGCGTCGTAGTTGGACATGATGACCGCCGAGGTGAGGGCCGACCCGTCGCTGAACTTGACGTTCGGCCGCAGGGTCATGGTCCAGGTGTCGTACGTCGAATTGGGTGTCATCGACTGGCACAGGTAGGGCTGGATGGACCCGTCGGCGGCGATGGCACACAGCGGGTCGTAGATGGCGTTGGCGTAGTTGAACCCGTTGGTGTCCCAGTGGTTGTCGGGTGGGTAGAAGCCGTCGATCTCGGCGACCAGCCCGACGGTAAGCGAGCCGCCCTTGACCGGGCTTCCGGTACCCACACCCGGCTTGCCCGAGGACCCGGTCGTGGTCGACGAGGTGCCCGAGGACGATCCGCACGCGGCCAGCGCTCCGCCGGTTGCACCGGCGAGGACCACGGCGCCGCCGACCTTCGCCCCCTGGGACAAGAAGGTACGGCGAGTGATCTCCTGCGACTCTGTCACGGACATTCCCCCAATGCTTGGTCAGGACCACCGCGTGGTGGTCCCCTACTGTCCGCCGGCGCTGCAGCGCCCCTCTCGTCGAACTATGTGCCCGCAGGCGCCGCACCTGGCAACTCCTGGCACCGACTCTGCCACAGGTGTTGACCGCCGTGGGGGCACGTTAGTGCCCGGGCAGGAAAGGGTCCATGCACCCAGCCACAGCCGATCGACCCCCCGGAGTCACCGGAACCCATCCGCCTGGGTACCATGCCAGCCATGGAAGCCGCACCCCCCGGGTCAGCCCCGCCCGCTGACGCGGCCCTCGACGCCATACCCGGATCCGGAGTTGCCCGGCCTGAGGGCCGGGCGGGCCGGGCCCCCCGACACGGAAAGGTGGCACCGACATCGTCGCCCGACGGCGTCCCGGCCCCTGACGCCGAGGGGCCACAGTTCAGCCGCACGCTGGTCGTAGTGCTGGTGTCGGGCACCGCCTTGGCGGTGGCTGCGGGCATGGTTCTCCGGTTCTGGACGCGTTCGGACCTCTGGCTGGACGAAGCGCTGACGGTCGACATCGCCCGCCAACCCCTCCACCAACTGCCCTTCTATCTGCGGCGCGACGGCGCCCCGCCGCTGTTCTATGCCCTTCTGCACATCTGGATGGGCTTCTTCGGTACTTCGGACGTCGCCGTCCGATCATTGGCGGGCGTCTTCGGGGTGGCCACGGTGCCACTGGCCTGGCTGGCGGGCAAGCAGCTCGGCGGCACCCGGGCGGCGTGGGCGGCGATGCTGCTGGTGGCCACCTCGCCCTTCGCCGTTCGCTACGACACCGAGACCCGGATGTACTCGTTGCTGGCGTTGCTGACGGTCCTCGGCTTCCTCGCCCTCGACCGGGCCCTCCGGTCGCCGAGGCCGGGCAACCTGATCGCCGTGGCGGCGGTCACCGCGTTGCTCCTCTATTCGCACTACTGGTCGATCTACCTGGTCGGCGCGACCGGGTTGTGGCTCTTGTTCGAGTCGTGGCGGGGGCGGCCGGAATGGCGGCGAGGCGCCCGGGCGGCACTGGCGGCCACTGTCGTCGGTTGCCTCCTCTTCCTTCCGTGGGTCCCGATCTTCCTCTTCCAGTCCAAACACACCGGTACCCCGTGGTCCACACCGGCGACGTTCGGGGCCATGGTCAGTGCCATCTCCTCGTTTGCCGGTGGGAGTACCAGCCAGGGACGGGCCCTGGCCCTGATGTTCTTCGCGCTGGGCCTCCTCGGTCTCTTCGGTGTGGCCACCGACCGCCTGCACATCTCGATCGACATCAGGACCCGCCCGATCGGCCGCCCGATCGCCGTCATCGTCGTCGGCACCCTCGGTGCGGCCATTGTCGGCGGACTCCTCACCAGTAGCGCCTTCGACGCCCGGTATGCGTCGGTGGTGTTCATACCGTTGATCCTGCTGGTGGCGCTCGGGACCACCGTCTTCCGCGACCGCCACATCCGCGTCGGCATCCTCGCCCTGGCGGTCGTGCTCGGCCTGGCCGCCTCTGTTCCCAATGTGGTCACCAACCGGACCCAGGCCGGGCAGGTGGCCGCGGCCATCGCCGCCAGTGGACGACCCGGCGACATCGTCGCCTACTGCCCGGACCAGTTGGGCCCCGCCGTCAACCGACTCCTTCCATCGGGTCGGTACACCCAGGTGACCTTCCCCCGGGGCACCGGGCCTGAGTTCATCAACTGGGTCGACTATGCCGCCGCCGTGGGGGCCGCCTCGCCACTGGACTTCGCAGACCACATCGAGGCCCTGGCCGCCGGGGGGCACCAGATCTTCGTGGTGTGGGCGCCCGGCTACCAGTCCTACGGCAACAAGTGCGAGGGGATCGTCCAGACGTTGCAGGCCAATCCGGCATACCACGTGACCGGCCTGGTGGCCGGTAATGCGGTCAGCTTCTACCAGCCGATGTACCTGGTGCGGCTTTCGCCGATCGGGACCTGACCGGCGTGTCCGACGGGCTCCCGGCGACCCCGGTGGTGCCGGGGCCACCCATCATCGACCCGGAGGGGCACAGGCTGCCGGCCGCGGACCGGGTCGGTTTCCGCCGCGGAGCGGCGGTGCTCGGTCACGCCGTGGTGCAGGTGCTTCCGGCCTGGATCGTGGCCCGGGTGGTGGTGGGCGCGGCACTGGTGGTCGCCGGCACCGGGGCCACGACGTTGCGCCCCCACAACCCGGTGGCGGTCCAGCACGCCCATCAGGGCCTACTCGGGTGGGACGCCGGGTGGTACCGGGCGATCGCCGCCCACGGCTATGCGGCGGCCGGCCAACAGTCGGTGCGGTTCTTCCCGCTGTTCCCAATGCTCGGACGGGCCATCGGGGCGATCCCCGGCGTCGGGGTCGGGGCCGCTCTGGTGCTGGTCTCCAATCTCAGTGCCCTCTTGGCCATGGCCGGTCTGTGGTTACTGGTTCGCCACGATCTCGGGGACCGGGCCCTTGCCGGCCGGTCGGTGTGGCTGCTGGCCCTCGCCCCTTCGGCCTACTCGTTGGTGCTGGCCTATTCGGACGCCACCCTGCTGCTCTGTTCGGTCGTCACCTTTCTGGGCGCGCGTACCGGCCGGTGGTGGTGGGCGGCGGCCGCCGGGTTGGCGGCTGGGGCAGACCGCCCGGTCGGAGTGCTGCTCGTGGTCCCGCTGGTGGTCGAGGTATGGGCGGGGCGGCACCAGGTCGCCGGTTGGTCCGGCTGGGCGGCCCGGGGATCCGCACTGGCCGCCCCGGTCGTCGGTGCCGGCGCCTTCCTGACCTGGGTCAGCCACCAATTCGGCGATGCGTGGCTGCCCCTCACCGTCCAACAACAGAGCGGCCACCGCGGCCAGTTCACCGTCCCGGTCAGTGCCATGTGGCACGACGTGGCCGACGCCCTCCACGGCCACCACCTGGGCAGCGCCCTGCACGCACCGTGGGTGGTTCTCTGCGTGGCGCTTGCCGTGGTGGCGTGGGTCCGCCTGCCCCGCAGCTACGCCCTGTTCGCCACCGTGGTGTTGTTGGTGTCCCTCAGCAGCACCAACCTCGACTCGTTCGAGCGGTACGCACTTGCCGGCTTCCCCCTGATCGTGGCTGCGTCGCTCCATACGTCCAGCCGGCGGGTGGAGTTGGCCGTTCTCGTGGTGTCCGGGCTGGCCATGGCCGCATATGCCACCCTCGCCTTCTTGGGGATGGTGGTCCCGTAGCAGGGTGGGTTCCTACGGGTGTGCCCGATGAGCCACTATCCTGCCCTGCGCAGGGCAAGTCCAACGCCGCTCGGCCACCGGCCGAGCGGGTCCCGCGGGAGGCGGGGGATCGGGACGCAGCCCGGTCGACGAACCGGGGCCCTGTGCCCCGCGCAGCACCACCCCCGGCCGAGGCATCACGCCTCGATCCGCCGGGACCAGAACGAACGGAAGCCAGCACGCATGGCAAGGGCCAAAGAGCACCAGACTGCACCTTCACCAACGGGTGTGAGCGCGCCGACGACGACGGCGGACGGGACCGTCGTGGTCATCGGCGGGGGACCGGCCGGCCTCACCGCTGCCTACCGCCTGGCCCAGGCCGGCGACCCGGTGGTGGTGGTGGAACAGGACGCCGTCCTCGGCGGGATCAGCCGCACCGTCGAGCGCGACGGCTGGCGGTTCGACATCGGGGGGCACCGGTTCTTCACCAAGGTCGTACCGGTAGAGCAGTTCTGGCACGAGATCCTCTCCGAGGAGGATTTTCTGTTGCGGCCCCGGATGAGCCGGATCTTCTACGACGGCAAGTACTACGACTATCCGATCAAGCTGGGAAACGCCCTGTCGAACCTCGGGATCCTGGAGGCCGTCCGGTGCGGGCTGTCGTTCCTGTGGGTGCGGGTCCGCCCGCCGAAGGACCAGTCGACGCTCGAGGGCTACATCGTCACCAACTACGGATGGCGTATGTACCACCATTTCTTCAAGACCTACAACGAGAAGGTGTGGGGGGTGCCGGCCTCGGAGATCTCGGCCGACTGGGGCGCCCAGCGGATCAAGGGGATGTCGCTGTGGGACGCCGTATGGGAGCCCCTCCGCTCGTCATTCGGTCGTCGACGCGCCCGCTCGAAACAGGTGACCAGCCTCATCGAGGAGTTCCAGTATCCGAAGTACGGGCCCGGCATGATGTGGGAGCGGTGCGCCGAAATGGTGGTCGGCCTCGGCGGCGAAGTCCGTATGGAGACATCGGCTACGACGATCCACGTGGAAGGTGGCCGGGCGGTTGCCGTCACCGTCGAACACGGCGGCGCCACCGAGCGGATCGAATGCAGTCACGTCATTTCGTCGATGCCGTTCAGCGCACTGGCCCGGCAGTTGGATCCACCGCCGCCGGCAGAGGTCTTGGCCGCCGCCGACGATCTGCACTACCGGGACTTCTTGACCGTGGCGCTGGTGGTGCCGGCGGACCGGGGCTTTCCCGACAACTGGATCTACATCCATGCCCCCGACGTCGAGGTGGGGCGGATCCAGAACTTCGGATCGTGGTCCCCGTACCTGGTCAAGGACGGCCGCACGTGCCTCGGCATGGAGTACTTCGTCTTCGAGGGGGACGAGCTGTGGGCGATGGCCGACGAGGACCTGGTGGCGTTCGCCACGAAGGAGCTGGCAACCATCGGGCTGGTCGATGCGTCCGATGTGGAGGCCGGTTTCGTGGTGCGTATGCCCAAGGCGTACCCGGTGTACGACGACGTCTACGGGGACAATGTCGACGTCATCCGTGGTTGGTTGGAGGAGCATGCCCCGAACGTCCACCCGGTGGGGCGCAACGGGATGCACAAATACAACAACCAGGACCATTCGATGTACACGGCGATGCTCACGGTGGAGAACATCCACGGAGCCAGGCACGACATCTGGTCGGTGAACGTGGAGGAGGAGTATCACGAGTCCTCTGACACCAAGGGCGGAGCGGGTGCACAGTCGGGGTCGCGGACCGGTCGGGACGCGCCGATCCTGCCCCGACGCGCCGGCTGAGCCGGGTCCGGGGGACCGGTGGGGAACGGGGATCGACCGGCCGGTGAGCTCCCCGATGGGGCTGCGGGGGCAATGGCGCAGAACGCCGGCGACAAGGGCCTCGATCTGATCATGGACGAGGTCGACGTGGTCGTCGACCCGCTGTCAGAATCGATGACCTTCGGGCCGGCGGTGGGCATCGCCTCGGCCGGCGGCCCGATGTTGACGTTGCCTCCCGACGAGCCTGCACCAGGTCGGATCGGCACCGAAAACACGATGAAGGCGGGCCTGCGCCAGGCGGGCCCCGTGGCCATCGCCGGCATGGCCGTCAACGCCACGGCCGCTCTGGTGGTGATCGCCGTGGCCCGGCTGCTCCCGTCGCAGGCTTACGGCGAGCTCGCCCAGCTCCTGGGCCTCTTCTTCATCCTGTCCATGCCGGGCTCGGCCGTGCTGGTCGGGGTCGTGCGACGGGTCACCGGGCTGCAGACCACCGGTCAGGCCCATCGGGTCCGCAGTTGGGTCGCCAGAATCCATCGGATCTGCCTGGTCGGGTTGGTCGTCGAGCTCGTCGCCGTCCTGGCCCTGCAGGGCTGGATCGCCCGGCAGCTCCACCTGCCCAACGGGGAGGGCGTGATTCTCATCCTGATGGCGGCCGGGGTGTGGATCCTCCTGTGCGTGGATCGTGGCCTTCTCCAGGCTCACCGGAGCTACGGAGGACTGGCGGGGAACCTCCTGGTGGAGGGCGGTGTGCGCACCGTGCTGGTCGTGGTGTTCGTGGCCGGGGGCATCGGGGTGGCCGGCTATGCACTGGGCGTACTGGTCAGTGAGATCGTCGCCACGCTCCATGCCCACTGGCTGGCCCGCCGGGCGTGGTCCGATCCGAGCACCGCCCCGGTCGTGGAGGACGGGATCACCCAGGTGGCCGGGGTCTCACCCGAGGCGGTACTGGCCCGACGCAAGCTTCTGGCCGATGTGTCGGCGGCCTTCATCGGTCTCGCCCTCCTCGGGCTCCTCCAGAACGTCGACGTGATCCTGCTCGGCCGACTCGATCATGCCCAGGTGGGTCCGTATGCGGCAATTTCGGTGGCGTGCAAGGCCCTGGTGTTCGGGGCCCTGGCCCTGGGTGCCTACCTCCTTCCCGAGGCCACCATCCGGTGGAACGAAGGTGGGCACGCCATCCGACAGCTGGGGGTGACCCTGTTGTTCCTCGCCGTGCCGGCGGCCATCCTCCTCGCCATCGCCGTGTTCGTGCCCAAGCAGTTCCTGACGCTGGTGTTCAGTGCCCGCCTCAGCACGGCGGCACCCGCCTTCGCCCCGTTGGTGCTGGCCATGATGTGCCTCTCCTTCTCGGTCCTGGTCACCAACTACCTGTTCGGCACCGGGTCGCGGTGGATCGTGCTGGTACTGGCCGTCGGGTCGGCCCTGTCCGTGGTGATGGTGAACCGGGCCCACGGGCAACCGGTGGCGACAGCGTGGGCGGACCTCATCGTGCAGGCGCTCATCGCCGCCGGCATGGCGACGGCGTTCTTCGTGATCCACCGCCGACACCGGGGGAGTCACTGGACGGTCCGTTGGGGCTGGCGGCGGATCGCCGGGCGCCGCTGACCCGTCGGGGGCAGCCACCACCAGCGGTGCGATGGCCATGGTCCGGTACACTCGGCCGGGTGCGGTACCGCGGGGGAATGTACACGGTGACCCGGGGGTGAGCCCCGGGTCGGACAAGTCGGGGGCGGCGGTGGGCCATCCCGACGCGTCGGTGACCCGCATCGGCTCGGCTCGCGAGCGTGCCCAGCAGACTGCGCCGTCCGGTGCCTCCGACCACCCGTCCGGTCGGGCCCGCCCCGACGGCGGGCCGGTTCAGCTCTTCTCCGGAATGCCGCTCGGCGAGATCGCCGAACGAGCCGGACTGAAGCGGATCGACGTCCTCTCCTGGCGCGACTTCGATGATCCCGAAGCCGGTGGGAGCGAATTGCATGCCCACCGGGTGGTGTCGGCCTGGTCGAAGGCGGGGCTCGACGTGTCGGTGACCACATCGTCGGTACCCGGCGGGCGACGGGTCGTACGCCGCGATGGGTACCGGGTGATCCGCCGTGCCGGCCGCTATTCCGTCTTCCCCCGTTCGATCCTGTCGGGCGCAGTGGGCCGCATCGGCACGGGCGATGGCCTGGTGGAGATCTGGAACGGCATGCCGTTCTTCAGCCCGGTCTGGTGCCGCAGCCCCCAGATCACCTTCCTGCACCACGTCCATGCCGAAATGTGGAAGATGGTCCTGCCCCGGGGGATGGCCGAGTTCGGGCACGCACTCGAGCATCGGGTCGCCCCACCCTTCTACCGCCGCAGCCGCGTCGTGACGCTTTCCGAATCCTCCAAGGCCGAGATCGTGGAACGACTCCATCTACCGGCCGACCACATCACCGTCACTCCGCCCGGCGTCGAGGAGCACTTCACCCCTGGTGGTGAGCGGTCGTCGCGTCCCCTGGTCGTGGCGGTCGGTCGCCTGGTGCCGGTCAAGCAGTTCCATCTCCTCATCGAAGCATTGGTCAGGCTGCAGCCGACCTTGCCCGGGTTGAAGGCGGTCATCGCCGGCGAAGGGTATGAGCGTCCTGCGCTCGAGGCCCTGATCAGGGCGTACGGGGCCGAAGGATGGATCGAACTTCCCGGGTTCATCGACGAGGAAGCCCTGGTCGAGCTGTACCGGAGCGCCTGGGTGGTTGCTTCTTCGTCGCTTCGCGAGGGCTGGGGCATGATCGTCACGGAGGCCGGCGCCTGCGGCACGCCGACCGTCGCCACCCGAATCGGGGGCCACCAGGATGCGGTCGTCGACGGCCAGTCCGGGATACTGGTGGGCGGGACCGACGACATGGTGCGGGCACTGGGTGCGGTCCTCCGTGACGAGATGCTGCGCCGGCGCCTGGGCCTCGGGGCCCTCGAACGGGCCGGTCGCCTCACCTGGGATGCCACCGCTCGGGGCACCCTGGGCGCCCTCGCATCGGAGGCGCTGGCCCGGCCGATCTGACCGGTACCACAGGCCGCCGGTGCGCTTCCAGGACGGCGTCAGCTCTCAGATCACCGGGCCCGGGTCCGGTGACACCCCGGAATCCCCGCGGACATTCCTGTCGTCTCCGGTCCCGTCGTCGTCGTGCCCGTCTCCATCGCCATTCTCCTGGGGGCCGCCGGGGGGCCCGGCGGCCCGGCCCTTACGGCGGGCCCGGGCCCGCAGGGCGACATCCACGGCACCATCGGCCCCGAGGAGCACCACACCGGCCCATGCCCATTGGCTGGCCACTTCGAACGAGTGCGGCCAGGACCCGTTGTCGGGTACCAGCGTCTGATGTTGGTGGACGATGACGTAGCCGGCAGCGGCGATCACACAGGCCACGGCGGCGACACCCATGAGGATGCGCAGGCGGGGCACGAGGAGCACCAGGAGGGTGGCGGCGCCGACCACCAGGCCCACCCGGGGGGTGGTGATCGCCACGGCCAAGCCGCCGGCCACGATGGCCGTCACCGCCGACACCAGGATCGAGGCCCTCGGACCCTCGGATCCGAAGGGGACCTGCAACTTCGGGCGGCGATCGAGTACGACATCGGGGTCGGGGTCGTCCCGGGGGACCGGGTCGACATGGGCATGGCGTCGGCGCCTACGCCGTCCCACGGGCCACAGGGCGAGCACCAGGCAGAGCACGATGGCCAACGTGGAGATCCACACGGCCCAGTCCACGGTCTTCTGCGGCGTCCACACGATCGACACCACCAGGTTGCCGTCGTGCACGTACGGTGCGAGGGCGACCGGGTCGATCCGCCACCCGTTGGCGAACGCGTCGATGAGGATCGGCTTGCCGAGACCCGGCCCACCTTTCACGGTCGCCGTCCATCCTTTGTCGTTCGACTCGCCGAGGATCAGGTCGAACGGGACGGTGCCCGGGGTGGTGGTCACCTTGGAGACGGTCACCGCCATCGAAGTGGAGGTGGACCGGTCGACGACGGCGGGCGGTGACGGGCTGACGGCGGGAGGGGCCAGCGTGGTCGGGCCGGCCAACGGCATGGGGCCGCCACCCGGCGCCGAGTCGAACACCAACTGGTCGACGTCGTAGGCGGCCACGCTACCGATGGCCGATCGCACGGTGTGGTTTCCCGGGCCCAGCGTGATGCCGTGGGCGTCCGGGCCGCACAGCGAGATGGTCAGCGCATTGCGATCGAGGGCAGCAGCCGTCGACCCGGTCACCTGCACCCACAGGGGGGCACCGTCGACGGAGATCAGATCGCCTCGACAGGAGTAGGGCACCTCGGCCGGGATGGGGGCCGCGGTGACCCCGGGGAGCCCGACCGACGCGACGGCGATGGGCATGGCGATCGGGCTCTGCGAGTAGTAGTTGAGGGTGTCCTCGACCCTGACGGTGTCGAAGGTGATCTTGATCCTGTTGCCGTGCAGCGGTGGGAATGACACCGGCACGTCCACCACGGAGCCGGGAACGGACGAATCGGCCAGCGGGGGCAGCGCCACCGTGGCCTGGCCGCTCTCGGTCGAGACGGTGATCTGGGTGGGGACCGAGTGCTGCCCGTCGGCCACGATCTGGAGGTCGAGGTGGTCGAAGGTGATCGGTTCACGCAGTACGTACTGGAGCCACTGACCGGCCTGGTGGGACACTCCGAATCCCGGCTCCCACACGGTGGACGGGTCGTTGTCGAGGGTGGCCATGGCCGTGGCCCGCAGGTCGTTCGGCAGTCGTCCCAGCGAGTAGGCGACGGTTCCGGAGTAGTCGGACCCGGGCCGTCCGACCACCCGGTCGATCTCGTCGTCAGGTAGCAGGGGCGATACCCGGGCCTGGCCGGTCATCGAAAATGTCCTGGTGGTGGGCAGCCAGAAGGTGCGCTGGAGCGTTGTCTCGGTATCGGACTGGGGCGGTACGCCTGAGGCCCGCAGACGATCCATGACCAGCGTGAGGCGGTCGTCGAGGGAGGAAGTGCCGGCCGCCCGGAGGAGGTCCTGGGGCATGGACACCGTCTCCTGGACCGATACGTCGGGAATGCCCACCTCGGCGAAACCCACCGAGCTGCGCGAGCCGATGGGTGACGTCGGGTCGTCCACCGAGACGTCGGCCACGGTGATCCGCAGGGTGGTGAACGTCTCGGCGGGGAAGGTCAACGTCTCACCGGTGGCGGCCTGCGAGGCCACGGTCAACGGTTCGGAGATGCTCCGGTCACCGTCGAAGGTGAGGGTGATCCGGGTGATGTGACGGTCAGGATCCCCGGTCTGGGGCTGCACCAGGTGGAGCGAGCTGATGGTCTTCGGTGCCGACAGCGCCACCTGCCACCACTGTCCGAACTGGTTGGTGAAGGAGTCGGTAAGCCATGCGGTCTGGGTGTTGCCGTCCAGCGCGGCCGACGGGCGGTCCTCGGGCAGGTAGGTGATGGATGATCCGTACGAGGAGGCGGTCACCGAGGACACGCCGTTCAGCACGGTGGTGGTCTGGGCATCGGCCGGCGCTCCGGGGAACATGTCCAATGGGGCATCGCTCGGGTCGGACACGTCGGGACCCTGGGCCGCCGTCTCGGTATAGCCGGTGTTTTCATTGAGCGAATTCCACCGGTAGCCCTGCTTGCGGTTGGTGTCGGTCACCACCAGGTCAGCCGGCTTCGAGAGCGTCTTCTTGCGCAACGGCGCGTTGAGGTCGAGCGTGCCGGCGTAGAGGATGGTGGGATTGCCGGTGAGCAGGCCGACCGACGACGCGCCCACGATGCCGTTGGCGTCACCGTCCACCACCAGTGGGTCGGCGGTCGACTCGGTGCGCACGATGGGCCGGGGGTTGGTCACCGAGTAGGAGACGAGCGGTGCAGTCCAGCCCTGATCGGGGGGGAGCGCCAGGGAAGCCTCGTCCACATGGGGGAGGAGGGACACGTTCGGACGCGGGGTGCCATAGGAAACCGGGTCGGTGAGTCCGGTCGGAGTGGTGGCGAGTTGGGCCGCCAACACCTGGGGCATCGGCGTGTCGTAGCGCTCGTAGGCCTGGTCGTACTGGACCAGGACGTCGCCGGCGTTGAGGAGCGAGGACATCGGGGCGAGCGTGTTCCAGTCCATGACTCCGTCCTGGATGGGACCGTCCACAGCCTCCAATATGTCGGCCGTCGGGAGCGAGCCCATGATCTGTTGTTCATGGGTCACGAATGGCCGGGTCATGAGCCCCGGGTACACCGTGTCGATGGTGTCTCCCCAGCGATAGGCGGCGAAGTTGTTGCCCGGGATGGCGAAGACCCGTGTCCCGGGGTGAGCCGTGTTCAATGCGGTGGCTGCCTGATGGACGTAGTCCGGGGGAGACGCCGGTTGGTTGAACCCGTTGGCCAGGATCTGGCCCGACCAGAGGGGAGCTGACGCGCCGGCTACCGCAGCGACGACGAAGGCGCCGATGACCAGTCCGGACTTACGCACGCGGAGGCACAGCGCGTCTGACACCGGCCCCCAGGAATATCGCCATGCTCAGGACGATGACGGGGGAGGCGCGGTCGGTCGACCGCATGGCCAGTCCGGCCGTGGTGTCGACCATGATCTTCTTGATGACCTCGCCGACACTCGACGGGTCGTTGTACGGATTGGGCCCGACGGCCAGGACCATGCCGACCACGGTGATCAGGATGAAGTAGGACCGGTAGCGCCAACGGGCCACAAAGGCAGCCAGGAACGCCAGGACCGGCACCGAGAAACTCAAGGCGATGAGGGTGAGGTCCTGGGTGTACTCCACCGACGTCTGGGTCCACGGGCCCACCCGGTCGGCCCCGTAGAAGTACCAGTAGCCCAACCCCCGCAGGATCTCCGAGGCCAGCGAGGCGCCGGAGGTCGCCGGGACCGTCTCGGTGTACTTGAGGACGTTGACCCCGTACGCCGCCTCGATCTGCAGGCCCACCGCCCACCACAGCGATACCAGGATCACCAGCCCGGACACTTTCCAGGCCACGCTCCAAGCGCGACGCCAGGTCGCCTCCTTGGCCACCAGGACGCAGTAGGGGAGCCACAATGCGGGAGCGATGCCGACATAGAGGATGGAGCTGGCATTGATGCCGCTGACCAGGGCGACCACCAGGGCGAAGAGGGCCGGATATCGCCACCCACCCCGTCGCACGGCCAGCACCACGAAGGCGATCATCCATGGAAGTCCGGCCCAGGGCATCAGGATCACCGAGATGCGTCCCGAGTACTGCAGCACGTACGGCGTGAACATGAAGGCCAGGGATGTCACGTACCGCCCGGGCCCGGACAGCCCGAGCACCCGGCACAGGTAGAGGGCGCCGGCCCCCGCTCCGTAGAGCAGGCAGCCCATCCACAGCCGTTGAGCCACCCACAGCGGCACGTGCAGCTCGGCCATGGCCCAGTAGAAGGGCCCCATCGGCAGCAGGTACCCGATGTTCTCGTGGGTCACGGTCCCGAGCCCGACGTGAGGGTCCCACAAGGAGATGGCCTGGCGGACGTAGCGTCCCGGATCCAGGTAGAGGTAGGTCTTGGTGTCGTCAGTGACCAACCCGGGCTGGGCCGACACCATGGGCACGAAGGCGAGAACGGCGAGTACCAGGTAGTCGACCCAGGCACGCAGGGCGCCGGGCGACCGCAGGCGGGCGTAGAGGGAGCCGACCCGACCGGTGTCCCGGTCGGTCGGCCCGGCGGGCATGGGTTCAGGTTCCGGCACGAGTGGTCGGTAGTGTAAACAACTGCAGCGTCGGGTCGGCAGCACCAGCTTCGGACGCCAGGACGGGGAGTCAGATGAGACAGCCAGCGCACCACCCAGCTTCGAACCGGAAGTCTCGATGAGCGGCGCCACCACGTCGGCGGGCTCGGCCGCCAGTGCCGATCGCAAGGGCCGCCAGCTGACCGGTGAGCGCCCCCAGGAAGGGGTGACCCCGGATTCGCTGCTGGCCCTGCATGCCGCCGGCTACCGCACGGTCATCGAACGGTTGGGCTCGGGGACCATGCTGGACGTGGGCTGCGGCCAGGGGTTCGAGTCGGCACGGTTCCTCGACGCCGGGCGCCGGGTGGTCGGGGCCGATTACAGCGCCGAGGCGGTGGAGCTGGCCCGCGAGAAGTATGGCGATGCCGGTCTGGACGTGGCTCAGATGAACGCATTGGCGCTGGGATTCGCCGAGGGGAGCTTCGACTGGGCCTGTTCCTCCCACCTGATCGAACACTTCGACGATCCCGAGGGGCATGTCGCCGAGCTGGCCCGGGTGATGAAGGACGACGGATCGGTGTTCTTCCTCACCCCGAATGCACCGGCGGACTTCGAGAATCCGTTCCACGTCCACCTGTTCGAGCCACCGGAACTGCGGGCGCTGCTGTCCAAGTACTTCCACGACGTGACCGTCCAGGGGCTCGATGCCGTTCCCCACGTGAAGGCCGACTTCACCGCCCGGAGGGTCAAGGCCGAGAAGATCCTGCGGTTCGACGTCTTCGACCTGCGTCACAAGATCCCGAGGGCCTGGTACGTCGGCTTCTACACCCGGGCCCTGCCTGTCGCCTACCGGCTCATCGCCCGCGGAGACGCTGGCGGCTCGACCGGGATCACCGCCGACGACTTCTTCGTGACGGACGACCTCGACACGACGACGATGGTCTTGTTCGCCACGGCATCCCAGCCCCGCCGGACATCATGAGGGGTGGCGCGTGCGCACCGTCGGCCTGACCGGCAACATCGGGGCCGGCAAATCAACGGTCGCCGAGTTGCTGGTCGCACGCGGAGCCGCTCTGGTGGACGCCGACCAGGTTGCCCGCCAAGTGGTGGAACCGGGTGCTGCCGCCTATCAGCCGCTCGTCGACCGGTTCGGCACCGACATCCTCGATGCGGACGGTCGCATCGACCGCCCGGCCCTGGCCGCCAAGGTCTTCGGGCACCCCGACGAACTCGAGGCGCTGAACGCCGTCATCCACCCGGCCATCGGAGTGGCCATGATCGAGGGGAAGGACGCCTATGCCGGCACCGACCGGATCGTGGTCATGGACATCCCCCTGCTGAAACCCTTCCACCGGGACCTGCTGGCCCTCGACGCCGTCGTCGTGGTCGATGCCCCCGCCGAGGTGGCCCTCGAGCGACTCACCTCGCTCCGGGGAATGCCCGAGGATGACGCACGGGCCCGCCAGGCCTCCCAACCATCGCGGGCGGAGCGGCTGGAGGGCGCCGATTTCGTCGTCGACAACTCGGACGGATCCGATCATCTGGCCCGTGAGGTGGACCGGGTCTGGGCCGGCCTGTTGGAGCTGGGGGAACCGGTGCGCGATACCCCGCCGGGTCAGGAGGGTAAGCGGTAGGGGCGGGCTACGGCTGACCGGACCCCGTTTCCGCCCGATCGAGGTCCGAAGGTCGCCGGTGTCAATGGGCTGGGACAGTGCCACTGGGCTACGCTCCCGGTCTGCATCCAACCGGGATGTATCGGAGCACACTCGAGGGCAGGGCGAAATGCGCAGGGTAATTGGTTCCAGGTCCGTATTCATCGCGCTGGCAGCTGTGGGGATGGCCACGGCGGCTTTCGGCACAGCCGTCATGGCCACTCCGGCGGGAGCATCGACGCCGTTCAATCCCGCCGGTTACGACTTCCCTCTGACCGACGCGCAATCGCATCAGGTCAGCCTGACCTTCAAGGTTCCGAAGATCACCTGCAAGAAGGCTGACAAGTCCGGAGACGGGATCAATACGTCGATCTCGGGCACCACGTCGGGGGATGCCTTCGACGCCGCCGGTGTCTTCCTCTCGATGTCGTGCACGGGTACGACCGCCTCGTACTCCATCTTCGGAATTGTCGACGATTCGAACACCACCTCGACGATTCCGGTGCAGGCCGGTGACGTCATCAGCGTCGCCGTGATCGCCAGCACCACATTCGAGACGGCGTCCTTCGCTGATTCGACTTCCGGGCAGGGGTCCTACGTCGACGGTACGGGATTCGACGCCAGCCTGGGTTCGGTCGATGTGCAGGGCGGCAATGGTTCGGGTGCGTTTCCGAAATTCAATTCGGTGACGTTCAGTCAGATCAAGTTGGACGACAAGCCTTTCAGCAAGGACGCTCCGACGGGCTTCAATCAGGAGGACTCCGGCGGCAACACACAGATCTCGGTCGGCCCGATCAGTACCAAGGGAACCTCGTTCGTCGACACCTACATCACCAACACCTGACGAAGGGCTGGCCGGCTCGCCGGCACCGGGGAGCATGCCAACCGTCTGCCACCGACTCAACGGGGATCCGGTCGATCCAGATTCCAGTGGTGACCGACCTGCCCGTACCACCCGTCGTCTCCGGCCGGCAGGACGGTGTAACGGCTGACGGTCCGCTGTCGGCCCTGTTGGTCGCCGTAGAGCAACTCGATCGTGAATGGTTGTCTTTCGGCGATCGCCCGTAGGAATGCCGGCCTGACGGGGTCATCGGGATCTCGGACGGCGGCTTCCCAGTATCCGGTTCCCCCGGCCGGGATGTAGAGGTCGATGGTCAGTCGACGGAACTGGTCGGCCTCGGCGCGTGGCACGTCCTCGAAGGCCTGGCTGGGTCGTGGATACCAACCATGGAGAAGCGCTATTCCCGTGCCGAGGTTACGAAGGCCCAGCGCCAGGTAGATGACGCCGTTCTCCTCCTCGAAGATGGCACGGCCGCCACCGACCCGCGCCGTGTGCCGGTCATGCCAGAGGACCTTGTGGACGGGGTCGTCCGGATGGGAGGGGACAAGGAGGGGTCGCATTCCGGTGAGGAGTGTTTCCTCGGCGATGCGAGCCGTTCGGTTGGAGGAGCGGACTGCGGAGAAGGTGGCCAGGGCCAGGACCAAGGTGCCGCCTGCAGTTGCGAATGAAGCGACGGTCGCCCAGTCCACCATGGACCGACAGACTACCGAGCCGGTGCATTCACCAGGGGATCCTCCGCAAGTTGTTTTCCCGTTCCAGGGCAATCCTACGTAGCACGAACTAGATAGTTGACAATACGTACTAACCACGGATAGCTTGCACGCATGGAAGCCCGCACGGCCTCGCAGACATCCCGTCCAGGTCGCGGGCCGGAAGATCTGGGCATCGTGGATGGCCTGGTTCAGCTATCGTTCCTCATCCAGTCGGTCTTGGCCCGTGTGGCCGCCGGCTCAGATATCTCGATGTTGCAAGGCCGTCTCCTCGGTGTCCTGCGGGATCGGGAACCGACCATGGCCCAGCTGGCGCGGCTGCTTGAACTGGACAAGTCCAGTGCCACCGGCCTCATCGACCGGGCCGAGCATCGTGGACTGGTGCGCCGGCTCGGGGATCCTCGGGATGGTCGGACTGTACGGGTCGCCCTCACCGCCAGAGGCGGCGAACTGGCCCGAGTGCTCGGGGCCGAGGTCGCCAGAGAGGTCGCGGCCCTCACCGACGACCTGAGCGACACCAACCGCAGGCGACTCTCGTTGCTGGCCAGTCAGGTCGTCTCCCGCGAGGCGGCCATGAAGGGCGTCGACCTGGTAGCCGAGCCATCGCGATGGGCGGCGGCGGAAGACGTAGGAAGAGCCGTCAAATGAGCCAGGAATCGAAATCCCTCGGAACCGACCGACTGGCCGTCGACCCAATGACTGAGCTAGGGCGTAGCGGCCGTGTGGCCGTCATGATCGGAAGTACCCGACCGACCCGGATCTGTCCAGGTATTGCCGAGTGGGTACGGAATGTCGCCCAGCAGGGCAGTCCCCTGCACTACGAGTTGGTCGACCTGGCCGAAGTGGATCTTCCCCTCCTCGACGAGCCGTGGATGGCTGCGCTCCAGCAGTACGAGCACGAACACACCCGGGCCTGGAGTCAGTTGGTCGGTTCGTTCGACGGGTTCATCTTCGTGTTCCCGCAGTACAACTGGGGTTACCCTGCGCCCTTGAAGAACGCCCTCGACTACCTTTTCATCGAATGGAACGACAAGCCGGCCAGCTTCGTGACCTACGGCACCCGGGGTGGGAGTAAGGCCGCCGCTCAATTCCAGGGTGTCCTCGGTGGACTGCACATGCGCGAACTGCTCGATCACCTGGAAGTGATCATCACCCTCGACGATGTGGACGACAACTGGCAGCTACGCGACCTCGACCTCACGCTTGGGCCCTATCGGGATCAGACCCGGACGATCGACGCCGAGATGGTGGCAGCCGTCACCGCATCGTCGTAGGAGGTCCTGTCGTAACCGCGCCGGTCGCCCGCGGCGTTGAGGTGCGGCGTGCTTCAGCTACCGCGTCGGATCTGCTGACCCTGGAGGTCGGGGTCGAGCCCCCAGGACGCGATCCAAGTGGGGGTGATCCGGATGATCTCACGGCTCATGAATGGGACCGGTGGATCGACATCGGACAGAGCCACAGCGGTGCCCCGGATCTCGAGGCCCCGAACCGTCCACGGATCCCTCGAGACGAGGTCGTCGATGACCAGGGCCACCCGGGGATTGGCAAGTACGTTGCGGAATTTGCGGCTCGCACCCATTGCCCCTCCTCCGATGATGATCTCGCCCGACTCCTCGTCGAGGAACACCCCGATCGGATTGTTCTGGGGGGCGCCGTCGGCATCCACCGTCGCCAGGCGGCCGAGCGGCTGGCTTTGCAGGTAGGCCCGCTCAGCATCGGTCAATGCGATCGAGGTGGTCATGAGCGCAGTTTAGGAATCTCTGCCGGTGGCTCGATCGGTGTCGTCGGGATCGTGACGACGAAGCACGGCGGGAGATCAGTCAGCCGGGATGGCGCTTGCCCGGACCAACTGGGTCAGCCACCCTGTCGAGATGCACATCGACGACGTCCGCGCTCGCTTTCGCTTCCTCCACGAGGAGGGAACGTTCCTCATGCCCAATCCGTTCGACCTCGGGTCCTGTCGGCTCTTGGACAGTCTCGGCTTTCCCGCACTCGCTACGACCAGCGGCGGATTCGCCATGTCGATGGGACGGATGGATATGACCGTCGGCCGTGAGGAGCTGGTCGAGCACATGGCCTCCTTGAGCGGCGTAACCGATCTGCCCGTCAATGTGGATGCGGAGCGGTGCTTTCCCGAGCGCGACGGAGGAGTCGCGGCAACCGTGCATCTTCTCGCCGGTGCGGGAGCAGCCGGGTGTTCGATCGAAGATTGGGATCCGGTGCGAGGGGTGGTCGAGGAGTTCGACCGCGCTGTCGAACGGGTTGGCATTGCAGCAGCTGCGGCCGACGACGAGGGCATGGTGTTGACCGCCCGCGCCGAGAACCATCTGCGGGGGCGAGATGACCTGGATGACACGATTGCCCGATTGGCTGCGTACCATCGAGCTGGGGCCCACGTACTGTACGCGCCAGGCCTCACCGATCGGGCCGAGATCGCCAGGATCGTCGATGAGGTCGGCGGTCCCGTCAATGTGCTGATGCTGCCGGGCGGTCCATCGCGCCATCAGTTGGCGGAGATAGGCGTCAGGCGACTCTCGGTTGGGGGAACTCTGGCTCGGGCCGCCTACGGCGCGCTCTACGAACTTGCGCAGGAGCTTGTCGCAGATGGAACCCTTTCGCCCGAAGCCCCGTTTCTGAGCCGGGAGGTGGCACAGGCTGCGTTCCGGGCAGACCGTCCAAGCGACAAGTGACCCCACAGGGGTCACCGGGTGAAGTTGCCATGCTGGACCGCCGGGACGTCGATCTCCGCCTGGGCGGTGAAGTCACCCTTGGTGGCCATGGCGACGATCGCAACAAGAGCCGCCGGTACCGAGACGAAGCGTGTTCGACGGGAGTGTGGCCATCCGTTTGCTTTTCGTGGACGCGGCCGACACCGTGAGCCGCCTGACGCGATAATTGTCCGGTGGCCAAGCTTCCTGATGTCCTCCGGAGCGGTGACCTCACAATGCGGCGGTGGGACACCGCCTTCGTCGGCGAGCTCCTGATCGCCATCGAGGAAAGCCTTCCCGAGCTGGAACTGTGGATGCCCTGGGCCCAATCGGCGCCGTCGGCAGAGGAGCTCTTTGCTGTCCTCGCTGAGGGTCGGGCGGATTTCGACGCCGATCACAACTGGGAGTACCTGCTGTTCGACGGTTCGGGCACGGTTGTCGGAGCGGCCGGACTACATCTGGGCGACGAGCACAGTCCAGAGATCGGATACTGGGTTCGCTCGCGGTATACGGGTCGGGGCTACGCGACGACTGCGTCCCGGGCTCTGGTGGAGGCTGCGTTCGAGCGCCTCGACGACATCGATGAGGTCCTGATCCGCATGGACATGGCCAATGTGGCCAGCGCGGCGATCCCGCCGAAGCTGGGATTCAGACTCGAGGGCGAGGAGGATCGGGAGATTCTCGCCAAGGGCCACACCGGTCGGGGATACGTCTGGGTGATCGACCGCGGGGCCGTGGCCCTCAGACCACCCGCGGCCCGGACGCCGTAGGAGCCCCTCCTGACTGTCCGATGGCGTCGGGGCTGAACGGCGACCACGACCCGGTATCGATGTGGTTTCCTCCGTCGACGTCCAGCAGCACTCCGGTGATCGACTCGGCATCCGTGGACAGTAGGAATGACACCGCCGCCGCCACATCCTCGGCCTCGGTGAGCCGCCCGAGCAGGATGTGGCGACCGGCCGCCTCACCCACGTCCGATCCCCAGATGTCCCGGGTGGCCTCGGTCCGGGTGAGCCCGGGGCTGACGGCATTGACCCGTACCCCGCGGCGTCCCAGATCATTGGCCAACGTGCGGGTGAGAGCGTTCAACGCCGACTTGGCGGCGGCGTAGGCGGCCATGGTGGGAGTGGTCTTGCCGGGCGATCCGCTGGAGATGTTGACCACGGCGCCGGCGCCGTCGGCGAGGCCCCGCTCCATCGCCGCCTGGATGAGGGCGAGGGTCGGCCAGGTGTTGAGTTCCACGGTCGCCAACAGATCGTCCCGGGTGAGGTCGAGCGCCGACCCGACGAACGGGACCCCCCCGACGGTGTTGACCAGGAGGTCGACCCCTCCGAATGCCTCATGTGCAGTGTCCACCAGACGGGTGGCCATCCCTTCTGCCCCGGCGGCACCGGGGCAGGCGACGATGGAGAGGCCCTCGGCCCGCAGGGCACGCTCCACGTCCCGCAGGCGCTCCTCGCCCCGGGCGTTGATCACCACGGAGGCACCCTCTCGGGCCAGGCGTCGGGCGCACGCCGTCCCGATCCCGGGATCGGTCGAGGCCCCGGTCACGACGGCCACCCGGCCCTCGAATCGCCCGGCGAAGATGGGCTGGTCCACGGTCCTCCTCCCCTCGGGACCGGTCGGTCCGGCCGCCGGTGCAGTATGACCGCGAGGCGTTCCGCGTGCTGGAGGGGATGTCACACCCGACCGGTACCATCCAGGGCGTGCCACCCTTCGAGGTCATCTCGCCCTTCCGACCCGCCGGTGACCAGCCCCAGGCCATCGCCGGGCTGGTCGAGGGGCTGGAGCGCGGGGACCGGTACCAGACCCTCCTCGGCATCACCGGGTCAGGCAAGACGGCCACCATCGCCTGGACCATCGAGGCGGTGCAGCGCCCGACGCTAATCATCGAGCCGAACAAATCGCTGGCCGCCCAGCTGGCGGCGGAGCTGAAGGAGTTCTTCCCGAAGAACCGGGTCGAATACTTCGTCTCGTACTACGACTACTACCAGCCCGAGGCCTATGTCCCGAGCTCGGACACCTATATCGAGAAGGACTCGTCCATCAACGACGAGATCGACCGCCTGCGCCATGCATCGACCTCGTCACTGCTGATGCGTCCCGACACCATCGTCGTGGCGTCGGTCTCCTGCATCTACGGCCTGGGGTCGCCTGACGAGTACCGCGACCGGATCGTGGCCCTCCACCCGGGCGAGGAATACGAACAGCGGTCCCTGCTGAAGCGCCTGGTCGAGCTCCAGTACTCACGCAACGACGTCACACTCAGCCGGGGTCAGTTCCGGGTGCACGGTGACACCGTCGAGATCCACCCCGCCTACGAGTCCCGAGCCGTCCGGGTCGAGTTCTTCGGCGATACCGTCGAGCGGATCCGCCCGTTCGACGTCCTCACCGGTGAGATCGGCGACGAACTCGAGGACCTGGTGGTATTCGCCAATACCCACTACGGCACGGGTGACGAGCGGATGCGCCGGGCGGTACTCAGCATCGAAGACGAACTCCGGGCCCGGCTCACCGAGCTGCAGGAGGCCGGCAAGCTGCTGGAAGCCCAGCGGCTCCGGATGCGGACCGAGTACGACCTCGAGATGCTCGCCGAAACCGGCGTCTGCAGCGGGGTGGAGAACTACAGCCGCCATCTGGACGGTCGGGCCCCGGGTGAGGCGCCCTACACCCTGCTCGACTTCTTCCCCAAGGACTTCCTGGTCGTTCTGGACGAGTCCCATGTCGCCGTGCCCCAGATCCGCGGCCAGTACGCCGGGGACCGGTCCCGCAAGGAGACGCTGGTGGACCACGGGTTCCGGTTGCCCTCGGCCATGGACAATCGGCCCCTCCGCTTCGAGGAGTTCACCGAGCGGACGGGCCAGACCGTCCTGCTGTCAGCCACGCCCGGCCCGTGGGAGTTCGAGCACAGCACCAATGTCGTCGAGCAGGTCATCCGCCCCACCGGCCTGGTCGACCCCGAAGTCGACATCCGGCCCACCACCGGGCAGATCGACGATCTCCGCGAGCGGATCGACGCCACGGTGGCGGCCGGCAACCGGGTGCTGATCACCACCCTCACCAAGAAGATGGCCGAGGATCTGACCGACTACCTGGCCGAGCAGGGTGTCCGGGTCCAGTACCTCCACTCCGACGTCGACACCATGGCCCGGATCGAACTCCTCCGCGAGCTTCGCCTCGGTGTCTTCGATGTCCTGGTGGGCATCAATCTGCTCCGCGAGGGCCTGGACCTTCCCGAGGTCGCCCTGGTGGCCATCCTGGATGCCGACAAGGAAGGCTTCCTGCGGTCGTCGTCGTCCCTGATCCAGACCATGGGACGGGCCGCCCGGAACGTCAACGGCCGCGTCGTGATGTACGCCGACCGGGTGACCGACTCGATGACGGCCGCCATCGGTGAGACCCAACGCCGTCGGGCCCGCCAGATCGCCTACAACGAGGCTCACGGCATCGACCCCACATCCATCACCAAGTCGGTCACCGACATCCTCGAGCGGGTGCGGGGCGACTCCTTCACCGCCGGCGGCGCCATGATGACCGGCTTGTCCGCCGTGAAGGGCCCCCGCTCCAAGGGAAGAGGGGGACAGCGCACCTCGGTGGACCCCCGGGCCGTGGCCGCCGAGATGGCCCACGCGCTGGGCCCGGATGCCGACGAGCTGTCCAGTCTCATCCACCGGCTCGACACCGAGATGATCAAGGCGGCCGAGGAACTCCGGTTCGAGGAGGCGGCGCTCATCCGTGATGAGATCTCCGAACTACGGGCCCTGTTGAGCCGCGACCCGGTCGACGGCTCTCCCGTCCTTCCCGGCGAGACGGCGGACGTCGACGTCCCTGTGCCGACTTGACCAGGACCGGCGAGACCCCGCCCCCGCACCGGTATCCTCCTCGCCATGGCTGATCGACTGGTGGTGCGCGGCGCGCGCGAGCACAACCTGCAGGACGTCTCGTTGGATCTCCCGCGCGACCGTCTCATCGTCTTTACCGGGCTGTCCGGCTCCGGTAAGTCGTCCCTGGCCTTCGACACGATCTATGCCGAGGGTCAACGCCGGTACGTGGAGTCGCTGAGCGCCTACGCCCGCCAGTTTCTGGGCCAGATGGACAAGCCCGACGTCGATTTCATCGAGGGCCTGTCCCCGGCCATCTCCATCGACCAGAAGTCTGCCTCCCGAAATCCGCGGTCGACCGTCGGGACCGTTACCGAGGTCTACGACTACCTGCGCCTGCTCTACGCCCGGATCGGCAAGCCGCACTGTCCAGTGTGCGGCCGACCGGTCGCCCGGCAGAGCCCCCAGCAGATCGTCGACCGGATCCTGGCTATGGCCGAAGGCACCCGCTTCCTGGTGCTGGCCCCAGTCGTGCGGGGCCGAAAGGGCGAGTACAGCGCCCTGCTCGATGACCTGGCCAAGCAGGGCTTCGCCCGGGTCCGGGTCGACGGGATCACCATCGAGCTGTCCGAGCGGGCTGAACTCGATCTCGCCCGGTACGAAAACCACACCATCGAGGTGGTGGTCGACCGCCTGATCCGTCGTGACGACATCCGCCGGCGGCTGACCGAGTCGCTCGAGACGGCGCTGTCGCTGGCCGAGGGCGTGGCCGAGATCGTCGTAGTCGATGCCGACGGGTCCGAGCAGGAGGCAATCACCTTCAGCCAGCACCTGGCGTGCACCCACTGTGGGATCAGCTTCGAGGACCCGTCACCCCGCAATTTCTCGTTCAACTCGCCCTACGGCGCCTGCCCGGCCTGCACCGGCCTGGGCACCAAGTACGAGGTCGACCCGGACCTGGTCGTGCCCGACCCGACCAAGTCGCTGGCCGAGGGTGCCCTGGCCCCGTGGTCCGGGGCCCGCAGTCAGTACTTCGAACGGATGCAGAGTGCGGTGGCTGAACTGGGTGGCTTCTCCGTCAAGACACCGTGGGAGGACCTGTCCAAGGAGGACCAGGAACTGGTCCTCTACGGCACCGGTGACGATCAGGTCCACCTCAAGTACCGCAACCGCTACGGACGCCAGCGCTCCTTCCACTCGTCCTACGAGGGGATCGTCAATTGGCTGGAGCGCCGCCACAGCGAGGCCGACTCGGACTTCCTCCGGGACAACCTCGAGGGGTACCTCCGTGAGGTTCCCTGCCCCGAGTGCGGCGGATCCCGGCTCAAGCCCGAGTCGCTGGCGGTGACCGTCGGCGGTCACAACATCTACGCCCTGTGCTCACTGCCCATCGGGCGGGCTGTCGAGGTCGTCGGCTCGCTCGACCTGTCCGACCGGGACCACATCATCGCCGACCGGGTCTTCCGCGAGGTGCAGGAGCGGATGCAGTTCCTGCTCGACGTAGGTCTCGACTACCTGTCACTTGCCCGCTCGGCGGCCACCCTGTCCGGGGGCGAAGCACAACGGATCCGGCTGGCCAGCCAGATCGGGAGCGGTCTGGTCGGGGTGCTGTACGTCCTGGACGAGCCATCGATCGGGCTGCACCAGCGGGACAACCAGCGACTGATCGGGACGCTCGAGCGCCTGCGCGACCTGGGCAACACCGTCATCGTGGTGGAGCACGACGAGGAGACCATCCGGGTGTCCGACCATGTGGTCGACGTCGGTCCCGGGGCGGGGGAGCACGGCGGTCGGATCGTCCACTCGGGACCGGTATTCGGCAAGGACGGCATCCTCTCCAATCCGAACTCGCTCACCGGGCAGTATCTGTCGGGGGCGAAGTCGATCCCGGTGCCCCAGCTGCGACGGCCGGGCAATGGGGACCGCCTGGTGGTGGTGGGCGCCCGTGAGCACAACCTCAAGGACATCACCGTCCAGTTCCCCCTGGGCCAGTTCGTGGCTGTCACCGGGGTGTCCGGATCCGGCAAGTCCACCCTGGTCAATGACATCCTGCTCCGGTCCCTGGCCAAGCAGGTCCACCGGGCCAAGAGCCTGCCCGGGCTCCACCGGACCATCACCGGGGTCGACAAGATCGACAAGGTGGTCGACGTAGACCAGGCGCCGATCGGCCGCACGCCGCGATCGAATCCGGCCACCTACACCGGGGTGTTCGACCACATCCGCAAGCTGTTCGCCCAGACCAACGAGGCCAAGGTGCGCGGCTACCTGCCCGGGCGGTTCAGCTTCAACGTCAAGGGCGGGCGGTGCGAGGCCTGCTCGGGTGACGGCACTCTGCGGATCGAGATGCACTTCCTGCCCGATATCTACGTGCCCTGTGAGGTGTGCCACGGTGCCCGGTACAACCGGGACACCCTCGAGGTCACCTTCCGGGGCAAGACCATCGCCGACGTGCTGGAGCTGTCGTGCGAAGAGGCCCTCGGGTTCTTTGCCGCCCAGCCACCCATCGCACGGCACCTGCAGACCCTGGTCGACGTAGGGCTGGGCTACATCCGCCTGGGCCAGTCAGCTCCGACGCTGTCGGGTGGCGAGGCCCAGCGGGTCAAGCTCGCTTCGGAGCTCAGCCGGCGGTCGACGGGAACGACCCTCTACATCCTGGACGAGCCGACCACCGGGCTCCACTTCGACGATGTCCGAAAGCTGCTCGACGTGCTCAACCGGCTCGTCGACCAGGGCAACACCGTCATCGTCATCGAGCACAACCTGGATGTGGTGAAGAGCGCCGACTGGGTCATCGACATGGGACCCGAAGGCGGCGACCGGGGTGGCACGGTGGTGGCCGAGGGCACACCGGAGCAGGTGGCCGCCGTAGCCGCCAGCTATACCGGAGCGGTGTTGGCTCCGCTGCTGGGTACGGGTGCTGGCACGGGTACGGCGAAGGTCACGAAGCCCAGGGCTCCCGCCAAGGCCGCCAAGTCGGCTCCCGGCAAGGCGACCAAGGCGACCAAGGCTGCGAAGGTACCGACGGCTGCCAAGGCAACCAGAGCGACGAAGCCACCCAAGGTCACGAAGGTCACCAAGACGGCGAAGACCGGCAGAACGACCAGAGTCGTACCGGCACCCAAGGTCCGGGTGCCGGCGTCGGCCAAGGCCGGCTGAAGGAACGCCGGCCCGGACTGTTCGTGGTCAGACCGTGGCCAACATCCGCTCCAGCGCCACACGGGCCCATTCGGCGGTGTCATCGTCGACGGTGATCCGATTGCGGACCTCACCGTCGACGAGTCCCTCGAGCACCCAGGCCAGGTGGGCGGCGTCGATCCGGAACATGGTCGAGCACGGGCACACCAGGGGGTCGAGCGAGACGATCGATTTGTCCGGGGTCTCGGCGTCGAGCCGATTGACCAGGTGGATCTCGGTCCCCACACCGATCACCGAGCCGGCCGGTGCCTCGGCAACCGCCTTGATGATGTAGTCGGTGGACCCGACCTGGTCGGCAGCCTCCACGACATCGTGGGCGCACTCGGGATGGACCACGACGATGCCGCCGGGGTGCTCGGCCCGGAAGGCGTCGATATGGGCCGGCCGGAACCGCTGGTGGACCGAGCAGTGGCCCTTCCACAGCAGCAGGGTCGACTCTTTGAGCTTCGCCTCGTCCAGGCCGCCGGAGGTGAGGCGGGGGTTCCACACCGCCATGTCGTCCGCTCCGTAGCCGAGCTCGTAGCCCGTGTTGCGACCCAGGTGCTGATCGGGAAAGAACAGCACCTGATCGCCACGGGTCCGCCCGCTTCCTTCGTCGCCCAGGGCCCAGGTCAGTACGGCCCGGGCGTTCGAGGAGGTACACACGACGCCGCCGTTGCGGCCCACGAACGCCTTCAGGGCGGCGGATGAGTTCATGTACGTCACCGGGACGACCCGCTCGATGTCGGTGACCGCGGCCAGGGTCTCCCAGGCCTCCTCGACCGAGTCGATGTCGGCCATGTCGGCCATCGAGCACCCGGCATTGAGGTCCGGGAGGAGGACCTGTTGGTGCTCACCGGTGAGGATGTCGGCGGATTCGGCCATGAAGTGGACCCCGCAGAACACGACGAATTCGGCCTCGGTCTGGTCGGCGGCGATGCGGGAGAGTCCGAACGAGTCCCCCCGGGCGTCGGCCCAGGCCATGACCTCGTCGCGTTGGTAGTGGTGGCCCAGGATGAACACCCGTGGGCCCAGTGTGGCCTTGGCGTCCCGGATCCAGGAGGACAGCTCCTGGGGGTCCGCGCACGTGTATCGGTCGGGAAGTGCCTTCTGTAAGCGCAGCATGTCGGTATGACCTCCTCGGGGAGGCGCTCCGGTTATGGCCGGCGGGGACAGCCTGGTCGCCCATCCGCGGGGATGTCGGCCCCGGTGCGGTAGATGTCGCCGGAAACCAGGCCGGCGTACTGGTCAGTGTATTGCCTGTGACCTGCGATCGCGCTCCGGATGGTTTCACGGCCTCTTTCGGAGCCATCGAGAGGGAGGAGGGATCGACGCGGGTCCCGGCCGCGGCACACTGGTGGCGTGGCCACCCGACCTCCGTCCGGCACAATCCCCGACGAGCCCGGGTCCTACCAATTCATTGACGGCGACGGTCGGATCATCTACGTGGGCAAGGCCAAGTCGTTGCGGTCCCGGATCAACTCGTACTTCCAGGACCCGGCCAACCTGGCCTTGCGGACGGCTCAGATGGTCGAGTCGGCGGATCACGTGGAATGGATGGTGGTCGGCACGGAAGCCGAGGCGCTGCTTCTCGAGCACAACCTGATCCAGCAGTTCCAGCCCCGGTTCAATGTCCGGTTGAAGGACGACAAGAGCTATCCGTGGCTGGCTCTCACCGTGAACGACGAATGGCCGAAGCCGGCGGTGGTCCGGGGTCGCAAGCGGACCGGGGTCCGTTACTTCGGGCCCTACCCGAACGTCGGAGCCATCCGGGGGACCCTGGACCTGCTGTTGCGGTCGTTTCCGGTCCGCACCTGCTCGGATGCCAAGTTCCGGAATCATGAGCGCCTGGGGCGGCCCTGCCTGCTCTTCCACATCGAGCGGTGCTCAGGCCCCTGCGTGGGCGAGGTGACCCATGAGGAGTACGACCGCCTGGTGGGGGATCTGGCCACGTTCCTGGCCGGGGACACGGCGGCCCTCGAGGCCAGTCTCGAATCGGCCATGCGCGAGGCGTCGACCGCCCTCGACTTCGAACGGGCGGGCGTGCTGCGGGACAAGCTCGACGCGGTCCGAGCGGCGGACGCCGTCCGTCAGATGGAGCTCGACCGCCCCGAGGATCTCGACGTTCTGGCCCTCGCCGAAGACGAGCTGGAAGCGGCGGTGCAGGTGTTCCACGTCCGGGCCGGCCACGTTGTGGGCCGGTCCGCCATCTTCGTCGACAAGGCCGAGGACCTGGGTCCCGAAGAGATGATCGAACGGCTACTGGTCGATATCTACGCCGACCCCGTCTCCGGTGTGCCCCGCCAGATCCTGGTCCCGAACATGCCCGCCGACCACGAAGCGGTGTCGGAGTACCTGGCCGAGCGGCGGGGCGGTCCGGTGGCTGTCCGGGTGCCGGTGCGCGGGCCCAAACGTGCGCTGTTGGAGACGGTGGAACACAACGCCGGTGAGGCCTTCGTCCGCCATCGCCTGCAGCGCACCTCGGACCACAACAGCCGGGCCCGAGCCATCGAGGCACTGCAGCGCGAACTGCACCTGCCCGCCGCCCCGCTGCGGATCGAGTGCTACGACATGAGCCACCTGCAGGGGACCGACTACGTCGGCTCCATGGTCGTCTTCGAGGACGGGCTCCCGAAGAAGAGCGACTACCGGCACTTCAAGGTGGCGACCGTGGCCGGCAACGACGACTACGCCGCCATGGAGGAGGTCCTGACCCGACGCCTGACGGCACTGCTCGACGAGGAGCGGACCGTGTCGGAGCGGCCCGCAGCCGGGGACGGCACCGCGGGCGGCGATGAGGACGAGGGAGGATCGGCACCGACCGTCGCCCGCCGGCGATTCGCCTATCCACCCCAGCTGCTGCTGGTCGACGGCGGCCTCGGACAGCTCCATGTCGGCATGCAGGTCCTCGAGCGTCTGGGGCTGTCCGAGCGGGTGCCGATCGCCTCCCTGGCCAAGCAGTTCGAAGAGGTCTACCTGCCCGGGTCATCGGTACCGGTGCGGCTACCCCGCCAGTCCGAGGCCCTCTACCTGCTGCAACGACTGCGCGACGAGGCCCACCGGTTCGCCATCTCGTACCACCGCACCCTGCGGGGAAAGCGGATGACCGTGGGCGCCCTCGACGGTGTTCCCGGCCTCGGACCCAAGCGACGGTCCCGACTGGTCGAGCAGTTCGGCGGCCTCGGCGAGCTGCGAAAGGCGTCCCGCGAAGAGTTGATGGGCCTATCGTGGTTGCCGGCTGACGTCGGCAGTGCCGTCTATGAGCGGCTCCATACGCCGCTGTCCCCGGATCGATGACCGAGCGACGTAGGAAAGCGGGACGATGAGTGAGTACCTGGTGGTGACCGGCATGTCCGGTGCGGGCCGTTCGACCGCGGGTGCCACCCTGGAGGACCTCGGCTGGTTCGTGATCGACAACATGCCGTCGGCCCTCATCTCCAAGGTGTCCGAGCTGGTGGACGGAACCGGCTCGGAGATGGAGCGGGTGGCCTTCGTGGTCGGGCGGGGTGGGGGAGACCTCGACGACGTGCTTCCCGCCGTCGACGCGCTCCTGGTCGGACGGAACCGGGTGCGGATCGTCTTCCTCGATGCGCCCGATGACGTGCTGATCCGTCGATTCGAGGGGACCCGCCGCCGGCACCCGCAGGCGGCTCGGGGGGTCATGGACTCGATCGCCGACGAGCGGGCACTTCTGGCGGGACTGCGCGACCGGGCCGACCTGGTCATCGACACCGGCGAGCTCAACACCAACCAGCTCCGGTCGCGCCTGCTGGAGGTCTTCGGCGACGAGGAGTCCGGCAGCACCATGCAGACCTCCGTCCTCTCATTCGGCTTCAAGCACGGCGTACCGCTCGACGTCGACCTCCTGTTCGACTGTCGCTTCCTGCCCAATCCGTACTGGGACGAGTCACTGCGGAGCCACAGCGGCCTCGACCCCGAGGTGCGCAGTTACGTCCTGGACCGGCCCGAGACGCTCCAATTCCTCGACAAGCTCGACGATCTCCTGCGCATGCTCATCCCGGCCTACATCAAAGAGGGCAAGTCCTACCTCACCGTCGCCATGGGCTGTACCGGAGGCCGTCACCGCTCGGTGGTCCTGGCCGAAGAGCTGTCCCGCCGACTGGACGACCATGGATTCCCCACGACGGTCTTCCACCGCGACGTGGACCGATGAGCCCGATGGAGGGCCATGGGTCTAACGACCGATCGGCCGGGGGATCGGGGCCACGGGTGGTGGCCATCGGCGGTGGACACGGTCTCGCCGCCACCTTGCGTGCGGTGCGCACCTACACCGACCGGGTGACGGCCATCGTGTCGGTGGCCGACGATGGGGGATCATCTGGTCGCCTGCGCGAGTTGTTGCACATCATCCCGCCGGGGGACCTGCGGATGTGCCTGATCGCGCTGGCCGAGCCCGGATCGATCTTCGCCACCGCCTTCGATCGCCGGTTCACCGAGGAGGAGCTCGCCGGGCACTCCCTCGGCAACCTGGTCCTGGCCGGATTGATCGACACGACCGGCGACCCGGTGACCGCCCTCGACGAAGCCTGCCGGCTTCTCGGGGTGACCGGCCGGGTCCTGCCCACGACGACCGAGCCGGTGGTCCTGAAGGCCGACGCCGAGTGCGGACAGGTGACCGGCCAGGTGGCCGTGAACGGCACCGACCACATCCACCGGGTGTCACTGGTCCCCGCCGACCCGCCGGCCCCGGAGGCCGCCATCGAGGCCCTGGACGTCGCCGACCAGATCGTCCTTGGCCCCGGATCGCTGTTCACCAGCGTTCTGGCCGCCGTGGCCGTGCCAGAAATCAGGGACGGGATCAACCGAGCTTCCGCCCGACGGGTCTACGTTTGCAATCTGCACCCCCAGGAGCCCGAAACGGCCTCATTCGACGTGGCCATGCACGTGGATGCCCTCCTCGCCCACGGGGTGGTAGTGGACGTCGTGGTGTGCGATTCGGCGGGAATCGCGGTGGGCCGGCCGCCCGTTCCGGTGGTCGACGTCCCCCTGGCCAGGCCCCACGGGCTGGCCCACGATTCCTCCAAACTGGCGGAGACCCTCGCTGATCTGCTCGGATGATGCCCGAGGCACCCCGAATGTCGTAGCGTAGATATGCCCCAGGTGTGCGAGGGGCGACGGGACGGAGGGACGGGAGGCGAGCGGTTCGCCCCCCGATGAGGACGACTCGACGAAGGATTGAGGCACGAGAGCAATGACCGTACGGATCGGGATCAACGGCTTCGGGCGCATCGGTCGCAACTATCTGCGGGCGGCGCGGCTCCTGGGAGCGGATGTCGAGGTGGTCGCCGTCAACGACCTCACCTCGGCCGCAACACTGGCCCACCTCCTCAAGTACGACTCCACCCACGGCCGATTCGACGGTGATGTCGCGGTGGAAGGCTCCAACCTGGTGCTCGACACCGGGCCCATCGTCGTTCTGGCCGAGCGCGACCCGAAGGCACTTCCGTGGTCCGAGCTCGGGGTCGACGTGGTCATCGAGTCGACCGGGCACTTCACCACCAAGGAGGCCGCGAGCACCCACATCGATGCCGGGGCGAAGCGTGTCATCATCTCGGCCCCGGGCACCGAGGTGGACGCCACCTTCGTGATCGGCGTGAACGACGACGAATTCGACCCGGCCAAGCACGTCGTGGTGTCCAACGCATCGTGCACCACCAACTGCTTCGTGCCCCTGGTCAAGGTCCTGGATGACGCATTCGGAATCGAGTCCGGTCTCATGACCACGGTCCATGCCTTCACCAACGACCAGAACCTGCTCGACCTGCCGCACAAGGATCTGCGCCGGGCGCGGGCGGCGTCGATCAACATCGTGCCGGTGACCACGGGCGCGGCCCGGGCCACCCCCCTGGTCCTCGAATCCATGAAGGGCCGCCTCGACGGGAGCGCTCTCCGGGTGCCGGTGGCCGACGGGTCGATCACCGAGTTCACCGCCGTGATCCCCGGCGAGGTCACGGTCCAACAGGTCAACGACGCCTTCGCCGCCGCAGCATCGTCGGGACCCTTGTCACGGGTGCTCGATTACACCGAGGACCCGATCGTCTCCACCGACATCGTGGGCAGCCCGGCTTCGTGCACCTTCGATTCCGGGCTCACCATGGTGATGCCCTCGGCGTCGGGGATCACCCTCGTCAAGGTGAGCGGTTGGTACGACAACGAGTGGGGCTATGCGAACAGATTGGTCGACCTGTCGCTGCTCGTAGGCGCAGGGGCCTGAGCGGGCCAGGCGGAGGAGTGGACTTGTTGCGAGGGGAGATGGCGTGAGGGAGTCCGAGGAGAATCCGCTTCTGGACGGGTTGCCGCTACTGGGTGACCTGCCCGATCTGAATGGCGCCAGCGTGCTGGTGCGGGTCGACTTCAACGTGCCGCTTCGTCCGTGCGAGGGCGAACCGGCGGTGGTGACCGACGACTTCCGGATCCGGGCCGCCCTACCCACCCTGGAGTACCTGCTCGACCGGGGCGCCAGCGTGACCGCCTGCACCCACTTGGGGCGACCGAAGGGGGCCCCGGACGTGCGCTGGGAGCTCGGGCCGGTCCGCGAGGAGCTGGCACGCCTAGCCCCCCGGGTGGAGCTGCTGGAGAACCTGCGCTTCGATCCGGGCGAGACGGCCGACGACCCGACTTTCGTCATAAAGCTGGTCAACTCGCACGACGCCTACGTCAACGACGCCTTCGGCGTCTCCCACCGTCGCCACGCCTCGGTGGTCGGACCGCCCACCATGCTCCCCAGCGCGGCCGGGCTCCTCCTGGAGAAGGAGATCGACTCGCTCGGGCGCCTGCTCGGCACCCCCGATCGCCCGTTCGTCGCCGTAGTCGGAGGAGGCAAGGTCGCCGACAAGCTGGGCGTGCTCAAGGCGCTCCTCCGCCAAGTCGACGCATTGGTGGTAGGCGGCGGAATGGCCTTCACCTTCCTCGCCGCACAGGGTCACGCCATCGGTGGCTCCCTGGTCGACCACGAGCAGATCGACGAGTGCCGGGCCCTACTGGCGTCGGGGACGCCGATCTATCTCCCCGTCGACATCGTCGCCCTGGAGCCGGGTGCACCCTTTGGATGCGACTGCTCGGCGGGCGAGGTCCGCACGGTCGGGGCCGACGTGCCCGATGGGTGGCAGGGTCTCGATATCGGGCCCGAGACGGTGGCTGCTTATGCCGAATGCATCGCCGGTGCGGGCACCGTGCTGTGGAACGGCCCCATGGGCGTCTTCGAGGATCAGCGCTTCGGCGGGGGCACGGCCGGAGTGGCCGAGGCGATAGCCGCCTGCCCCGGATACACGGTGGTGGGCGGGGGCGACAGCGCCGCCGCCGTCGACGAACTGGGCCTGGACCACGAGATCAGCTTCATCTCCACCGGGGGCGGCGCCTCGCTCGAACTCCTCGAGTTCGGCGACCTCCCCGGACTGGCCGCACTGCGCAACGCAGTCAACGCCCCGGCTCGTCACCAGCTCGCCCGGTGAGCCCCCGGGGCGCCGGGAGGCGACCGCTGATCAGCGGCAACTGGAAGATGAACCTCGACCATCTCGAGGCCATCCACGCCGCACGCGACCTCGGACTACGACTGCAACCGGCGGACGTCGCTTCCCTGGACGTATCGATCCACCCGCCCTTCACCGATATCCGGTCGGTCCAGTCGGTACTCGAGGGCGAGGGGATCCCGGTCGCCTTGGGTGCTCAGAGCTGTGCCGTCGAAGATCGTGGTGCGTTCACCGGTGAGGTGAGTCCGGTGATGTTGGCCAAGCTGCATGTCGAGTACGTCATCGTCGGGCATTCGGAGCGTCGGGCCCACTTCGGCGAGACCGATGCCATCGTGGCCGCGAAACTGCGGGCGGTGCTCCGCAACGGGATGGTGCCGGTGTGCTGCGTCGGTGAGACGGTCGACGAGCGGGACATCGGGTTGACCAAGGAGCGCCTGACGGTCCAGGTGGAGGCCGCCATCAGTGGAGTGCCGACCGAGGATGTGGCCGGCATGGTCGTGGCCTACGAGCCCATCTGGGCGATCGGTGCGGGTGAAGCAGCCAAGCCCGACGATGCCCAGGAGGCAAGCGCCTGGATCCGGGGCGTGGTGGCATCCATCGCCGGCGAAGAGGCGGCTACCCGGGTTCGCATCCAGTATGGGGGATCGGTCAACGCCGACAACACGGAATCGCTGATGAGCTGCCCCGATGTCGATGGTCTCCTGGTCGGGGGAGCCAGCCTCGAGGCTGCCGAATTCGCCGAGATCGTCCGGGCCGCGTCCCGGGCGGTCCGCTGAGTTTGGTAGCGTCTCCGATGGTCCCGAACCAGAGGAGAGCTTTCCCGTGCTGACCGCAGTGATCGTCGTACTCCAGATTCTCTGCTGCCTGGCGCTCATCTTCCTGATCCTCATGCACTCCGGAAAAGGTGGAGGACTGTCCGATATGTTCGGCGGCTCCGTGGGCTCGGCGGCAGCCGGATCGACGGTGGTGGAGAAGAACCTCGACCGGATCACCGTGACCGTGGCCGTGGTCTTCGCCTTCACCAACATCATCCTCCTCCTACGCCTGCAGTGACCGGACCGGGCGCCGAGCCCGTGGGGCGCCCGCCCCGCATCTCATCGTTGTGGCGGGAGCATCGCGCCCGGTGGACACTGCCGCTGGTGCTCGTCGTGATCATCGGCGTCGTGGCGGTGGTGGACCACCTCGGCAGTCGTCAGATCAGCCAGGTCGACCAGCCGCCCTATCCGGCGCTGGTCCAGGCCACCGGCGGGACCTCGACCGTGCACCTCGACGGTCCCTGGTCCGGATTCAATCCCGGTACTCCCGACGGCGCTGCCTCGTCGACCCCGGCACTTCTGGTGAACGTGCTGCCCAGCGCCTACATCATCAATCCGAAGCTGGTCCCCCAAGTCAATACCGACCTGTTGTTGAGCGTCGAGGCCACGTCGACGATGCCCCTGACCATCCAGTACGTGATCAACCCCAAGGCTGTCTGGTCCGACGGGGTGCCGGTGACCGCCGATGACTTCATCTACGCCTGGCAGTCCCAACGGGGCGACGGCGTGGACGTGGACGGTCAGCCCGACCAGGTCGCATCAACCCTCGGTTACCGGGACGTGGCGTCGGTGACCGGGTCGCACGGTGGTCGCACCGTGACCGTGGTGTTCACCACCCCCTTCGCCGATTGGCGCATCCTGTTCGACCACATGGTTCCGGCCCACATCGCCCGCAAGGTCGGATGGAACACCGGATTCGACACGTTCAACCCGGCGGATGATCTGTCGGCCGGCCCCCTGATCTTGCAATCGGTCACAACGGGAGGGACAGCGGTGCTGGTCCGGAACCCGTCGTGGTGGGGCACGCCGTCGATACTGGCTTCGATCACCGTGTCCGATCAACAAGATCCGTCCTCGTGGGTCGGCTCGTTGGCATCGAGTGACACCGCCGTGTCGCAGCCGGGATCGTTCGATCTGGCATCACTGAATTCCGTGTCGGCCCTGGCGAACTCGCAGAGCTCGATCCATCCTTCGCTCGATCTCCTGTCCCTCGAGTTCGACGTCAAGTCGACCATCGGGAGCCACGTGGCCGCCCGGCAGGCCATCGCCCACGCCATCGACCGGAGCGCGCTGGTGGCCAGGGTGTTCGGAACGGTTGCTCCGTCCCTGGCGGTCAACGACGATCACCTGGCACTGGCGTGGCAGAGCTCCTACGCGGCCTCTTCAGCGGCCGGTGAGTACGCACAGGTCGACCTGGATTCGACCGATCAGCTACTCACCACGCTGGGATACACCAAGGGTGTCGACGGTCTCTATGCCGACGCCACCGGCAGGCCCCTGACGGTGCGGATGGCCGTCGAAGAGGGTGGTCCGTGGATCGATGCCACGGCCACGGCCCTGGAAGCGCAGTTGCGGGTGGCCGGGATCAGCGTCACCGCCTTTTCGGTTGCGGGGACGGCAGGACTCGCCGCCGCGGCGGCCACCGACTCCTACGACATGGCCCTGGTCACCCGCGTCTCGGGACCCTTTCCGTCGGTCACCCAGGCCTGGTACTCGGATGCGACCCCTCGTCACGCGGCCGACGACCAGGATTGGAGCCGGTTCGATGATCCTCAGGTCGACCAGCTTTTCGCCCAGGCGGAGCAGGAGCTGAATCCGACGACCGGTGCCGCGGTGTATAGCGAGATCGACGACCAACTGTGGGACCAGATGGTGGCCCTTCCGCTGTCCGGCGAGCCGGGCCTTCTGGCCAATGGCGTCCAGATTGCCGCCGTGTCGTACAACCCGTCCGTGGACGGGATCCTGTGGAACGTCAACCAGTGGACCCGGATGCAACCGGCGCCGGTCTCAGGCCACTCGTGAGTCGGTGACAGACGCGCCGACGCACCGGTGACTGCCGTGAGCGCGCTACCATGCCCTTCGCCCCGATGGCACCATCGGAGTCACTCGTCGGAGTGGCGGAATAGGCAGACGCGCTAGCTTGAGGGGCTAGTGTCCGAAAGGACGTGGGGGTTCAAGTCCCCCCTCCGACACTCGCTTGACCTGGACTTCTGTCCGCTTTTCAGCCAGCACTGCGAAGTGTCATGGCAGGCCGTCGGGCTCGCCGTGCAATATGTGTGCAATAAAAAACGACGATCGTGAAGCGGCGGCACCTCCCACCTGCGATGCGGGCCACGTCACCTCGAGCGATGTTCAGTCGGTTCATCCTGGAGTTTCCCGTATTCCCCGACGTGGAGGCGAGCGATATCTCGAAGTGCCTTCGCCGAAGTCGCTGACCACTACGAACGGGATGGCACGGCAAGCAACGGGTTCATCCGTAACGATGCGCCGTATGGCGCAGTAGACGACATCATCGCCAGCTATAAGTGGGAGAGTCGGAAGACATGGTGGATGTAAGCCACGCCGCTGTCCGAGCATGACGAGGCAAGGAAGGCATACCTCGAGTACCTATCTGGAGGGATGACACCGGGCCTCGACCGCTGTCACCGAGTCCCATCAGCGACCCTCGTTTCATGACGATGCGCTTGCGATCACGACGAGTTCTGTGCTCCAGTGAATTTAGTGAAAGTGAAACCGCCCGAGCCAACGGTTACCGCTCAAAAGAAGTTTGCCGAGTTGCTCCAGCTGGTCGCACTGGAGATGCAGAGCCTCGGTTTCAAGAAGTCCGGAGGCAAGTTCTCGGCCGAGAGAGACGGATTTCGTTCCACATTTGACCTGCATCGGAATAGAAAGGGAAGCAGTCGCTTCTCCGTCCATTTGATAGACGATCTGCAGCTCACCCACGTTCCGTCTGAGCGGCTGCAGTCGGGTCTCTCGGCCCTCCTGCAAGAGAGCGGTGCTCCCTATCGCAGCATTCAGTTGGGTCGTTGGTACATCAACAGCCTGTCGCATCTGCTTCCGAACGCATCCTCGTACCCGCGTGACGTCGAAGCTGACAAGCCCGTCGAGGACATTGCTGAAATCATCGTCGAGACGTTTCGGGAAAGGGCACTACCCGCATTGGAAACCAGAATGGCCGACCCTGCCTTTGTGTCGGGCGTTCTGCTGATGCCAGCTGAGAATACTCGAAAGCCTTTTTCAGCTGATGAACTCCGAGAAGCGAGGGAACTGAGCCAAGCGGGCGGACTGCACGGCGAAGAGGCCTTCTACGAGTTTGCCGAACATCCAAATCCAGCAGTACGCAGAATGGCGTTCCATGGCCTTCGAGCATCGCTGCTCGGAGGCGGTGGGTTCGGCGTTCGTGTGTCGCATCCTGGCTACGAAGGGCTGCAGGCATACAGGTCAGCGCTGCTTGGGAGCTACCAGGATCCGGATCGAATGGTGCGGACGCTCAGGAGCGTTGCGCTATCCGATCCGCTTTTCTATGGAGAAGCGGAGTCGATTCTCGAAAGTCTCGGGCGGGAGGCAGACGATGGCGACGAGCCCCAGCTCCAGATATGGCAGGCATTTCGCCCGGGACTTCGCCGATTTGACGGCACGGAAACTGATGCATGGATATTTGGCCACGCTGCGTCTCGGGCGGCTGCCGCAACGAGATTGGGCGTCGATCCGTCGCTCGTCGAACCAGCCGCACCTGTGAACAGGCTGCTATTTCTCCGACTGGGCCAATGGCCTCACGTCGTATGGTGCGACACCGGGAGTGAGGCACCGATCTGGTATGAGGTCCCGACTGGTTTCGAGTGATAGGGGGGTCAACGGCGTCCGCTATCGCCGCCCCGTTGTGCACTGTGAACTGTGCTGGGGCCTGTCGGAGCTTCCTTTTGGGGCGTCCTTCGGCCGATCTTGAATGCTCCTCCTCCGGCGTGTAAGTCCGTAGGATCAGCGGTAAGACCGAAGGGATCTCCGTTGCCGAGATCATCATCTCAGCAGTGGGCGATGGCCACGCCCAGGAAGAATTCGACGCCGAGAACGCCGAGGCGGAGCGGCATCCATTAGGGGTAAAGGAGTTCTGGCGAAGCCGGCTGGTTGGCAAGGCGACTTACGGCAGGGACAGTCATCCCATGACCGACGACGAGTTCGAATCGGACTGGGCCGAAGGAGAACAGAGCTAGCCAATTTGATCGCGATGCAGTCACTGGACCTGTCGGGGGGTTCTCCTTCCAGCGGTCTTCGGTCGACCTTCACCGATAGGTTTCAGGCATTCCAATGTGGAAGAGGTTCAGCGCGAGTGACTTGTTACGTCAGAGTTTGTTGCTGACGTTACGAACCACGGCACGATGCTGCTCGCGCAAGCTAGAAGCCCCCGATGACGGAAAGGCAGGAACCAAGTCTGGAGCGGGGCCCGCTCGCAATCAGATCCGACCGTTGCATCAACCCTTACCCTCCTGATGTGCCTCAGGTTCCTTCGGGGGGTTTCGGCCAGATGGTTAGGCTGCTTTAGGCCCTAAAGGACTGGACGGGATTGCTTGTTACCCGTGTGTCCCGAACGACCTCCGTCTGCGGCCACCGGAGACGCCCTGTCCCCCGCCGGAGCAGTTGCCCGTCTGGGATTCAGACGGGCTCCCGAAGATGTACCTCCGGCACCATTGGATGGTGTCGTCGGAGCAAGTGTTCTTCGACGTTGCGCTCCCTCTGACACTGCACCGGGTACCCGCACGGAGACGGCAGAGGGCACCCTCATCCCGAGCGATGCCTTGTCATCCAGGTGACAGACGGGGTTCCGGACGAGGCGCACACTCCCATTACGACGACACCGTCGGCGAAGAAGGGATGAGCCAATGAAATCCAGGAAAGCCTTCATTGATGACAATGAGCACCCTCATTCAACAGGCGGCGGTCCAATGAACGACCTCCCGGCCGATAACGGCCAGGCCCCACCGAACAAGGACCAAGCACCACAGGACGAACAGGGTGGACGATATGGGCGGCGTGCCCTGATGCTCGGCGCCGCCACCGGGGTCGGTGTGGCTGCGGGCCTGGTTGCAAGTGCAGAGCCGGCTTCAGCTACCGAGAACGGCGCCATACTGGCCGGTCAGACCAACACGGCAACCGGCAATACTGCGGTGAGCACATCTGTTGGCAACGGCCTGGAAGGTGATACCTCCCAGAACGGCGAGAGCGGCGTCTATGGCCATGACACGAGCGCCGGCGGAGGTCACGGAGTCGTTGGTCGCTCCACAAACGGGAATGGGGTCTACGGCACAGCCTCGACGAACGGCCAGAGCGGCGTCTACGGAAACGATGGAAGCGCCGGTGGTGGTGCCGGAGTCCAAGGCCAATCTGCCAACGGCACCGGCGTCTACGGCGTCACGTCGGGTATAGACCAATACGGCGTCTATGGTCTCAACAACGGCGACAGCCACGGCGAATATGGCGGTGCCGGCGTCCAGGGGTATTCGACCAATAACAACGGCGTCTACGCCGTTTCGGAAAACGGCTATGGCGTTTACGCAGCCATAGTTGGCGACACGAATGGCATGGCCGCGGTGTACGGAAGTGATGAAAGTACCGGGGACAGCGGCGGGTATGGTGTCTATGGTACTTCTGCCGATGGCTACGGCGTCTTCGGGTTCATTGATGGCAATTCGAGTGGCCTGAGCGGCGTCTTCGGCTACGACGACACCGACGTCGGTGGCGCCGGAGTCCAGGGGCAATCCGCCAACGGTATCGGGGTCTACGGGCTGATCGACGGCACCTCGAGTGACCAGTGCGGCGTCCTTGGAGACGACGACAGCAGCGGTGGAGGTTACGGTGTCCTGGGTCAGTCGATCTATGGCTACGGCCTTTACGGTGCATCGGCCAATGGCTTCGGTATTCTTGGTGAGATCACCGGCGACACGAATGGCTATGTTGCAGTAGAGGGCTACGACCAGAGCATCGGTGGCGGGGCTGGCGTGTACGGTCAATCCACAAACGGATACGGAGTGTTGGGCAAATCGTCTACGGACGGCAAGAGCGCCGTCTACGGCATCGACGACAGTACCGGCACCGGGGGAGGCGTGGGCGTCCAAGGTGTGTCCACCAACGGCGTCGGCGTCCTCGCGTCGAACACGGCCGGCACGGCCCTTCAGGTCGACGGCATCGCCAGCTTCTCACGCAGTGGTCTGGCCACCGTGGCCGGGACCTCCAGCAAAGGCAAGACATCGATCGAAGTCACGGGAGTGGTGCTGAGTGCGTCCAGCGTGATCCTGACCACCCCCCAGGGCCATGCGTCGGGTGTTGCCGTGGCCGGGGTGGTGCCGGACGTGTCAGCAGGGTCGTTCACGATCTATCTCACGACGGCCGTCAAAGTCTCGCTGCCTATTGCCTGGTTCATCGTCGACCTTGCTCCGGAGGCGGGTCCCATGAATGGCGATTCTCGTCCGAGGCTGGTCGAACCCACTGTTGCGCCAGCGATCCCTCGAGTCACTCGGCATTCTCCTCCGCAACTCAGGGCCATCCCCAACTCTGTTCGACCTCCTGGTCAAACGGGCACGACCAGCCGGTGAGATGGCCTCTCGGTCCGGTGCCTCACCATGGCTGGATACGCCACTCGGAGAGTGCTGGCGTCGGTCCTCCAACACGACAGGTTTGGTATCGGGACGTGGTCCGACCTCGACCGAAGTGGCCAAGACTGGCGGCTCCGGCGACCTGAACAGCCAGGTGGTCAGGGGAGTCCAGGGGACGGCCTGCTCCCTGTCTCATCGAGAACCGAGAGTGGCGAAACTCAGGGACCTGACGAGACCCCGACACCCTCCACCGCCGTTGCCGAGATCATTGTGAAGCCATAGCTGGCGAGGATAGGTCTATCCACCACCTTGCCTTTCGCCGCGACGCCGAGCTCCCCGTCCGTATTGCGGCCCCATGCCCACAGTTCGCCGTCGCTGGCCACCCCGAACGTGTCTTCGCCTCCCGCCGCTACGGAGGTGAAGGTGACACCAGACGGCATATGGACGGACTGTGGTGTCGAGGATGGAGATCCCGAGACTCCGTCACCGAGTTGACCCCACTGGTCGTTGCCCCACGCCATCATCTTGCCATTGGAAAGGATCGCCACCATGTGTCCGTTGACCCAATTGTCACCCCCCGCATAGATCTCCGTCGCCGGCTGGGGCAGCGGCACCCGCTGCGGGGTGTCCTCGTTCGTCGTCATACCGACTCCCAACTGACCGTAGGCGTTGTAGCCCCAGGTCCACACCGAACCATCGGACTCGACCGCGGCCGAGAAGAGATTGCCCGCCGTGATGGCGACGACGTTGGAAAGACCGATCACCGGCACCGGAGAGGCCGATCCGGCCCCCATCGTCCCGTCGCCCAACTGTCCGTACCTGTTCTCGCCGCAGGCTTCGACCGTTCCATTACGGAGCAGGAGGAGCAGATGGGCTCCACCTCCGGCCACAGCTGTCGCCCCGAGTCCGGTGATCTTCACCGGGCGGGTGACGATCGATCGGTGACTCAGACACAATGTTCCGTGCGGGTCATAGCCCCAGACCCATAGGTTGCCCGACGCATCCACGGCTGCCGCGTAGTTGTCGCCTTCACCGATGGAGACGATGTCGTGGGGCCCTTTCGCCTCGACCGCAGTGGCGAATGAGTCGGTCACCGAGCCGTCACCCAACTCACCCTGCGAGCCGTAGCCCCAATCCCAGACGTGGCCTGTGGCGTCGAGCGCCATGCCTCCCCAGTCACCGGCCTGCACGGCGACGATGCCGGTGGGCAGGCCCGCCACGGGCGTGATCGTGCGTTCGGTGTAGCCCCACTGATACACGGAGGGACTTGTCGCTTGGGCGGAGACGGTGCCTCCGAAGCCGACCGGCACCACGATCAGTACGACCGCCGCGACGACGCCGATGCCGAGTCCGGTGATCCGCCCCCGTTTCCGGACGGCCCGCCCCGACCGTCGTCGGCGCGGGATCCCCACGTGGTTCAGTCCGCCAATGGACTCCTGCGTCATGACCTCTACCCCCGATAGTTAGTCGCCGACACGACGGGTTTCATCGGGTTGACCGTCAACCGTCGGAGGGAAACAGTTCCGCGCCGGGCCCCTTCGGTTGGTTTCCGAGCCCCTCGATATTCGCAGTCGAGTTCAAAGTGTGCCACAGCTGGGCGCGAGTCGGCCCAGGAAGCCTGAGCATTATGAGAGGCACATTGGGATCATCACGGGCCGGGGCGCCGGTGCCTGGCCAGAGCGGTGACACCGGTGGCCATCGCCGAGAACGTGGACTTCAGGGCCGGGTGACGGCTGATCCGGCGGATTTCCAGGGTCATTTGGGTCGCGTCGGCTCTCGACGGAGATGTGTGTGACGATGTTGAGACATATGCGCTCCGGTCGTACTTCTTCCCAGTTATTCCGCAGCCCGAGTCCGACGTCGATCCTCGCCATCGCCCTTTTGATCGTCCCATTTGCGACCCTGGTGGCGATGAGTCCCGCCGGTGCCCCGTCTTCCGGGGCCACGACGCCGCGGGTGACAAGCGAGGTGGAGGGCTGGGGGGACTATTTCGGAGACATACCCAACCACAACGGTGAACGGACAAGCCCGACGCCTGTGCACCTCCCGGGAAAGGTAGTGCAGATCGCCACATCCAACTCAGACGATTTCGCGCTCCTGTCGAACGGGCGCGTCTACGAATGGGGACTTGGTGAGGATGGCGAGTTGGGCAACGGCAGTACGTCCGATTCACTGACGAAGCCTGTCCGCGTTGCCTTCCCGGCTGGCGTATCCATCGCCTTCATGGCGGAGGATGCCATGCCCTACAACACCTCGCTCGCCGTCGACACGAACGGGAATGCCTGGGGTTGGGGTGATAACAGCTACGGCTCGCTGTGCCTCGGCGATACGCTCCCCCGAGATCGACCTGTTGAGCTGCCATTCACCCATGTCACCGCGGTGGCCGGGGCCGGTGATCACGCCCTGTACGACGCCGACGGAACGGTCTATGCCTGTGGCACCAACCACAGCGGCGACCTGGGTATCGGTTCCACCAAGCACTCGTTCGTGCCGGCGAAGGTGAGTGCACTCCCGGTGGGCCAGGTCACTGAACTGGTGGCGTCATCTACCAACTCGGGGGCCCTGTTGAGCGACGGGACCTACTTCGACTGGGGTTTTAACGGATCTGGTCAACTGGGGGACGGCGAGTCCGGGACCTTCTCGACGAGACCGGTCAAGGTCACACTGCCCGCTGATGTCGCCGACGTCGCCCAGGGTGGGTCCTCCTATTCGAACGGTCAAACTCTGGTGAGTTTGACAAACGGCAGTGTCTGGACCTGGGGCAACGACACGTGGGGCCAACTAGGCGACGGTCGGAAGGTCGCCCAGCCTTCGCCGATCCCTCTCGTCCCTCCGGTCGGCGTCGTTTACGTCGAGGTTGCCACAGGCGGCGCCACCTCCTACGGCGTCACCGCGAATGGGAATGTGTACGCATGGGGATGCAATACGAAGGGGGAGATCGGCAACGGGACGGTCGATACTGACGTGGTCACCCCGGTAATCGTTGAGTCGGGCGTCACGTCGATCTCGACGACTGCCAATACCGTGCTCGCCCACTGATCCAGACGTTCGAGCCTGACTGTGAGTGCCAAGGACGTCATCCAGCAATAACGACCAGGGGTTATTCGTAGTTCGTTTTCGAATCATCAACGTGGGATGTCGAAAGCGATGATCGCGTCGTCACGAATCGAACGTTCTTCACAGGTCGCTGGCGCAAGGTGTGACCAACCCAGGGCTGAAGCTTGGCGGAGACGGGCCTCTGCCGGCGGCCGCGAGCACTTCCACCCCCGACGGATCCGATCTGCGTGGACATCGTCCAACGACTCTGATTAGCGTCCCATCCATGGAGCGACCCAACATTCTGCTGATCATGACGGACGAGGAGAGATACCCTCCGCCCTATGAGTCCGAGGTGGTTCAATCGTTCCGGACCTCCCAGCTCACCGCCCGGGAGTCGATCCGGGCTCGGGGCCTGGAGTTCCACCGGCATTACGCCGGTTCGACGGCCTGTGTGCCCAGCCGAGCGACCCTCTTCACGGGTCAGTACCCATCGCTGCACGGGGTCACGACCACGGACGGAACAGCCAAACAGAGCACTGACCCTGGAATGCACTGGCTCGATCCGAACACTGTTCCCACCCTGGGGGACTGGTTCCGAGCAGGGGGCTACCGGACTCACTACCGCGGCAAGTGGCATGTCTCATTCGCCGATCTCACGACCCCCGGTTCGCACATCGGATTGAAGGCGTCCGACGACGACGGCAATCCTCTGCCCGAGGCGATCGAGGCCTACCGGAAGGCCGACAGACTCGATCCCTTCGGCTTTTCGGGTTGGATCGGGCGCGAGCCTCACGGAGCCGACAAGTCCGACTGTGGGACCGTGCGCGACGGCGTATTTGCTGAACAGGTTGTGGACCTATTCGCCGACCTGGCGGAATCTCGGCATGACGGCCCCTGGTTGACGGTCGCTTCGTTCGTGAATCCGCACGACATCGCCTTTTCTGGCTTCGGCTGGGAGCAGATTCTGAAGTTCGGACCGCCTGACGAAACGGTGCCCGACATTCCTGAACCGCCTTCGCAGCGGGATTCATTCGCCGGACGCCCACTGTGCCAGGAGGCATTCAAGGCGGTTTGGCCCCAAATGATCTTCGAGACGGCCACCGACCTCGGCTATCGAAAGCTCTACTACTACCTCCTCAAGCTGGTGGACCAGGCCATCGGCAGGATCCTCGAAGCACTCGAACAGTCGGGCATGGCCGACGACACCATCGTCGTCTTCACGTCGGACCATGGGGACTTGCTCGGCGCCCATGGTGGGCTGATTCAAAAGTGGTGCAATGCGTTCGACGAGGCCACTCGTGTGCCATTGCTGATCGCCGGTCCTGGCATCGAATCTGGACGCGCGGGGGTGGTCGTGCCGACCAGCCACGTCGACTTGATCCCGACCCTCCTCGGACTGGCAGGGATCGACCGGGAGGTGGCAACCGCCGGGGTCTCCGCCCACCACGATGAGGTCCAACCACTACCTGGTCGAGATCTGAGCCCGATCGTCCGGGGTCAGGTCGACCCGGTCTCGCTGTCATCGCCGATCTACTTCATGACCGAAGATGACGTGACCCGGGGCACGACCGAGGTCAATATCCTGACGGGGGCCGCCTTTGACCCTGTTGCGCCGCCGATCAATATTGAGTCAGTGCTCGCCACATTGCCGACCGGTGCCCACGGTTCTCCTGAGCTGTGGAAGCTGAATCACTACTACGAACGACTCGACGATTGGTATAAGGCTCAAGGTGTTGCTCCGAACCCGTTCCTGGGACCGGCCGCGGAGCCCGACTGGGAACTTCACAACCTGACTGCAGACCCAGAAGAACGTCACAATCGCGCTTCGAGCGATGCCGCAGTGGCATCGAGCATGAGATCGGTGTTGGAGTCGGAGCGTGATGCCAAGCGTCGCATACCGATGCTGCGTAACGTCACCTAGGAATCCGGGGCCTGGAACAGGGGGGCAATACCCTGACCTGTCGGTGGCACACCGGCAGAGAGAAGTCTCCTTGTCGGAGGATTACGAACTCAGGGCGTGATCCTCCGGTGCAGTTGTTGCCATCGTTGGTGAACCACAGGTTCCCGTCAGGTCCGCTGGTGATCCCGTCCGGCTGGTTGATGCCGGTGCCGGTGTACTTCGACACCACACCGGTCCGGGTGGTGGCTGCAACCTCTAGTTGCAACTTCACGATGGTGTCAAATGTCCGACGGCGTCATCCGAAGACACCTTCGGCTCACGACCGTGGTGATCGACTCCCCGGCGGCGGTGTTTCCCACTGAATGGGTCGCCCAGACTAGAAACGGGCCGATTGGGCCTGCTCAATACCAAGGAAGTCCGCCAGGCTTTGCAGGAAATAGCAGACTTGCCCACCGGAAGTTGGCTTGCCTTCCGACGATGAAGATTCCGGCCGGAACGGAACTACCTGGGGTTGTCGGCGATGAACGCGGCAACCACCCGGGCGAGTTCAGGGCCCTGGTCCTCCTGGAGGAAATGGCCGGCTCCGATGATCGTGGTGTGAGCTTGACCCGCGGCACCGGGGATCTCTGCTCGGAACAAGCGGTCCCCACCTCTGGTGATGGCATCGGAATCACTGAAGGCACAGAGGAAGGGGCGCTTGAAGCGGCGTAGCGTGTCCCAGGCGGCCCGATTAGCGGGTGCAGCGGGGTCGTCAGGATGGGTCGGTACCAGCAGAGGGAACTGGCGGGCGCCTTGTGTATAGGTGTCATCCGGAAAGGGAGCGTCGTAGGCGACGATGACGTCGGCGGCCAGATCGCCCACACAGCCGCCGTTCACGATCCGGCCAACCTGGAACTCGGGCACATCCTGGCTGAAGCGCTGCCAAGCGAGAAATGCATCACCGGGTGGGTGGTCCCCTGTCGGCAGGGACGTGTTGGCGGCGACGACTCGGGCAAAGCGCTGCGGGTGTTCGCCGACCAGCCGGAGCCCGATGAGGCCGCCCCAGTCCTGGCAGACCAGGGTGATGGCATCGAGGCCAATCGCTTCGACGGCCGCCCATGTCCAATCAACGTGGGATTGATAGGTGTAGTCGGTGCGCCGGGCGGGTTTGTCGCTGCGCCCAAAGCCGACCAGGTCGAGGGCGACGGTCCGCAGTCCGGCGGCGTTGAGCAGTGGAATCATCGTGCGATACAGGTAGGACCAGGTCGGCTCGCCGTGTAGCAGGAGCACGGTCTCGCCGTCGGAGGGTCCTTCGTCGAGGTAATGGATTCGCAGTCGATCGCCGTCGTCAGCCTCGACCTCCACATAGTTGGGGGCGAAGGGGTAGTCGGGAAGGACGGAAAAACGGTCCTCGGGCGTTCTCAGAATGTCCATCTGGTGCTCCGCACGTGAAGACCCGACTGTTCAGGTTCGGGTTGTCGAAGCAGGCTACTTCCGGGTGCCTGACCATCGCATGTGAACGGATCAAAGGGGGGTGCCTGTACCGAGGTCCGTCAAATGGGTGCGGGCCGTCCGAATAGGTTGCTCGTCCACTCAGGCGTCGGTCGGCGGGGGAGCGATGGTGGGTAAACGGTGGTGATCCCATCGCCGACGAGGCGCACTCCACGTCGGCTCGAGGTGTTGCTGCCTCCAGGCACAAGTGTTCGACAAGCCGCCGGGGAGATGGAAGGGTTTGAAGATCGGGTGTAGGGCGGGAGGATCGCACCTGCTCCCGGTGAGTTGCGGGTATCGACGATGACGAGGAGGCGAACGATCTGTGGACATCATCAAATGCGAGGGATCATCCGGGCGGGTGGTGGCCGGTTTGCTCGGTGTCCTCCTACTCGTCGCGGGGGTGCCGACGGCGCTCCTGGCGGCACCCGACGCCGCCTGGGCGGCGACACCGGCCGGAATTCCGGTCCTGACACCGGCAGCGACCCCCGGCGAGATTCCGGCCGTCCTGCCGGCGGCGGTGCCGGCAGCTCCGGCCACGACCTGTCCGGAGCAGGACCTGTGCTCGACCACGTTCGAGGGCGACGCGGCCAGTGTCAAGACGACCAACGGTGTCAGCTGGATGCTGTCCGTCTCGGGCTCATCCAACGAGATCACCGTCGAGCTCTCCCGCGAGGAATCGACCTCGCCGCTCGCCGTCGAGATCCACGGCTGGACCTTCCCGGTCACCTCGGGCGGCCTTGCATTCTCCGCGTCGACAGGCATCGGAACAATTGACCCCGGTGCGCAGACCAGCCCCATTGCCACTGTGAATGTCACTTTCAAGTCCACGGCATCGAAGGTGGTGGCCGGGGCGTGCACCTCGGGCACCGAAACCGACTACACCGGCACGCTGACCGGCTCCGTGAAGTTGATCACCGGGATCGCGGGAGGTGGGACCGTCTCCAGCAGCTCCTTCACCGCATCGTTGTCGCACCCAACCGTCACCGTGGACAACGACTGTGTAGCGCCGAGCACGTGCCTGCCGTCGAGCAAAGGGTTCGACGACGACCCCAGTCCCCTCGCCAATCCCAGCCTCTTGGCTTCGGGTGACACCGGAACCTTCTCCGGCCAGTCAGTGGACCAGGTCGCCATCGCCGACAACACTGCGTTGGCCAAGCCCGCCGGCACTGACCGCGTCGACGAGAGCCTGGTCCAGGCGGCGCCATCAACATGGACGAAATCGACGAAGACACTCGTCATCACCACCGCGTCGAGCGGTCTGATAACCGGATCGGCGACCATCAGCGGAGGCAAGAAGTCAACGGACTCCATTCCGTGCACGAAAGCCGGGAAGAGTGTCGATAACGTCATCACCTTCTATTCCGGCGCTTCGTGGAACAGCGAGGCCGGACAGGCCCTCACGGCCCACAACAAGCTGGGAGGCAACATCGTCATGCCCCTGGCCAACGCCAAGGCCGACATCTTTCTCACCGCCGCCGCATAAGCGGAGTTTGGGTGGCAACCGGGGGCCGGCTTGAACGGCTTTCCGGCCCGAGGTCGCACGCGTGGGATCTCAGTGATGGAGGAGGAACTCTACTCCCAGGAACACCGAGCTTGTCGAAATGGTGAGTGCTGCGATGGCCAGGCCGCGCCCCGCATATGCGTCCTTTGACGAGTCGATCTGGCGCAGTGCGATGATGGCGAAAACGGCGGCCATGATGCACGTGACGAGTGTCTCGCACGTGAACAGGCCGATGAGGCTGGCCACGAAACCGACGACGGCCAATGGGTGCATCTTCGTTTGTGTCGGTGGTGGTCGGAGCCCGTACCCCCACGGAATGGGCGGGTAGTAGAGCGGGGGCGCTGGCCAAGGTGCCGGCGCCCACCTGGGGTCAAGTGTCGGCGCCTGCGGGGCGCTCCCCGGAAGGTCGCATGTCAGAGACCAAAGCTGGCCGATAGTGGTCGAGCCCAAGACCGAATTCATCCGCGTCTCGTATTCGTCGAGCGTCAATCGGCCCGATTGGAAGGCGTCTCGAAGGTCGACGATGGCTCGGTCCCGGTCTTGGTCCGACGCCCGCATCAGTCTCAGGTCGACGCTGCAATCTGTCATCTCGATCCTGCCTCTCCGCTCTTGGCGAACATGGCGTCGAACATCGACGCCACATCCTGTGCCGCATCGACCATGTCGAGCGCTCGTTGCGTCTCGCCCGTGAGGGTTACGACCTGTTGGAGGCCGAGGAGCAGACAGACGACGGCGAAGGCAATCTGTTCTCCCGGGAGCAAGGCAGCGAGGCCGGAGGCGCGCAGTGTCAATGGGTGCAGTCGTGCACTCGATGGGTGGCTGACCCGGACTTTCCCCAGCTCGTGACGTGGGCTACCGGACCCGGAAGCACCGTCTCATTTTTCGGCGGTGGGGACGAATTGTCGGAGCTTGCCCGACGGGAGGCGCTCGATGTGGTCAACCAACTCGATGGATACGTCTGGATCGGCGAGTCCGACATCGCTCAACGAACGTTCGACCCGATCGGAAAGTCGTCGGATTCGGAAATCCGGATCGACGACAGCACGGATGAGCACCCCCCGCTGGATCTGCTGGACCTGGTACTCCACCAGGCCCGGTTCTTCGTCGAGGGTGAGACCCAGAATCATCGGATACACGCGGATCTCGCCCCCGAACTCGAAGACCAGATCGTTCCGACCGGTGAGCGCGTCGATCCGGCGGTAGGCGGATCCACAGGCACACGGTCCGTCGAAGACGGTAAGGGCGTCCGGTACTTCGAAGCGGATCAGTGGTTGGGTCAGGTTGTAGAGGTTGGTGATGTACACCTTGGCCGCCGGAGTGCCCGACGGGACGGGATTTCCACTGAGGTCGACGGGTTCCACGATGATCAGGTCATCCGGGAGATGCATACCTCCTCCGGTGGGACAGGAAAAGGCGTAGATCCCCTCAGACAACCCCCAACAGTCGTCGATCTCCGGACCCCATACCTCACGGACATTCGCACGTGTCCGTTCGGTGAGCAGCTCGCCTCCTGATTCCACATAACGCGGTGCGATGTGCAGCCGACCGGACGTGGCTTGGTCGATCAACAGGTCGAGCGCAGTGGGATATGCCTGTACGACCATCGGCTGGATGGCATTCAAAGCATCAACGAGCTCAGGTACGGCCGTGCTCATCGGAAGGTGGATGAAAGGGTCGTCCGGCGGAGCGAGGAAGGCGCCCATGGCGCTCGAGAGGGTGGTTCCACCATTGCCGAGGAGGCTCACCGTGGCCGACCCTGACGGTCGCTGGCTCCCATCGGCCATGGTCAGCCGGGACCTTGAGGCCATCAACCCGAGCATGGCCCATTCGTGCCAGTCGTAGGCGTAGTAGCCCTGGACTCCGCTCGACCCGGAAGTGCCGACCACCCGGAACCGATCGAAGAGATAGTCATCGCCACCTTCGTCTACCGAGGCCACGTGCCGCTTGATGAGATCGATGGTGAGTCTTCGGTCAGTTGCCACCCGGTCGAAGTCGGCCATCATCTGCTTCTTCGTCATGACCGGCAGCGATGGCAACTCCGTCTCGATGAAGCTCGCCGGATCAGTGCCGGCAAGTCGGTCGGCATGGAAGGGGGAGTGCCCGACGGCGAAAGCAAGCAGCGCCCGCAGTGCCCGCTCTCGTTCGGTGTCGATCCGAGCGGCCGACCACCGCAGTCGACGTGCATGGGCGAGGATTCCAGCCGACACCTCGTCGCGATGCCGCGCCAGGCGAGCGTCCTGGTGCGATGTGTCACCCGTTGGTGGACTCATCTAGCGCCGATCGGACTTCGTGTCCGTCGGTGCGGATGCTCGTGCCTGGCCATGCGAGCTCCCGTGGTCCCGTCCCGGCGCGCCGCTGTGGACGAAGAGCCGTCGTACGTAAAGCGTGTCGAGCACTCGAGAGCGGCCACTGAGCCGATTGGTGCTCGCTTCAGCATGGATGATCGTGCATCCGGCGGCTCGGGCGTCGGCCAGCCGTCGAATCGTCAGCGAACGCCGGAACTGTCGAGATCGATGCCGCGGATGGGTGGCGTCAAAGCCGATCCACGCCAGTTGGCCGTCGATGGCCAGCGCCCCAGTACAGACCAGCTGGTTGTCCATGAAGACCCCGTAGTGGGCGAACCCGTCCTTTCCGAGCGTCGCTGTAAACCAGGGGATGAGAGAGACCCGGGCCTGCCAGGCGCCCCAGGCTTTCACGTTGAGCGCACCGACCAGCTCGGCGTCGGCCGCGTCCAACTGACGGATGTCGCATGCCTCCTGTCCGCCATGGGGATCGCAGTGCTCCTCCAGGTAGTCCGTCAGTTCCATCTCCGTGGATTCAGTGGCCCTGTCCGTGGAATCGATCCGACGCCATACCTTGATCGTTCCTTCCGAGACCTGGTGGAGTCCTGCTCGCTCGAGTAACGAGGCGACACCTGGAGCGGCGATCGGGGCGAGTTCGACCCGATAGTTCAACTGGCCGAGATCCCGATAGAAGCTCACGATCCTGCCGATCGTGTCGGAATCAGCGGGTTCGGTGACGCCGAGAGCGACCACCCGGTTGAGGTCGGCGGAGTCCGCTGCGATGAGAGCGGTTAGCGGGCAAGGTCCGCTCCGGTCGATCACCGCGCCGAGCGGATTACCGGGTACGGCGGCGGCGAGTTCGAAACAGCGGGCCCAGACCTCAGCTTCATGGGCTTCCACCCGCATTGCGATGATCCGCTGGTCATCGGCTGTGGTCACGTCGCAGAGCCTAACCTCGAGAATTCTTCGTGCCTCTGGACCGGGATCGCGCCCGTGCGGGACAACATCCAAAGGCCTCCGGGAAGTATGTGCGTCTCGGCGGCACTCTCGCGCTGGGTGCGAACTCGCTTCAACCCGAGTGCCCTCCGGTCACATCGGTGGCGGGCCGGGCGAAGGTGATCGGGGCGAAAGCGGTCGGCTGTCCGTCCGGCCCGAGGACCCCGGGGTACTGCCCAGCCAGGAGTGACCACATCGCCGCGTGTTGAAGTTCGACCGGACCGACGCCGGCGGAGGCCGAGGAGACCTCGACGTCGGTCACCGTGCCGGCGAGCACCTGGTGAGTGGCACCGAGCATGTTCTCGAGCTCGGTGGCCAGCGATGCCCATTCCGTCGCCGTCCGCACCGTTCCCGCCTGAAGCAGCACGGACGAGGCCAATTCGGGATCGGGGGTGTCGACCGTCCGGCCACCGGACCGGACGACCAGTTCGTTGAGCGATGAAGCATGGGCCTGGTGGTGGAGTTGGGCAGCCCGGGCCAGGTTGGTGAACGACGGTGGTACCGGCCCGTACTCACCGGCCGATGCCGCGGTCAGCGTCACGCGGTAGGCCGAGATCGCCAATAGTTCAAGGCTCACCGCCACCCGGAGCTGATCGAGTTGGGAAGCCGACAATCCGCCACCGGCCGACGTGGACCCGCTCGAGTTCCCACAGGCGGACAGGACAGCCGTGGACCCGCCAAGCACCAGGACACCAGCCAGGAAGCTCCTCCGACCGGTCCGGGTCACGACCGGGTACCTGCCGGATGGAGAACAGCACCGACGGTCGGGTAGACGATCTCGGGCACTCCGGCCTGCACCGCCGCGGTCGGCAGGGTGACTGCGCCCGGGCCGATGGCGAACCGCGACAGATCACCGGATGCGGCCAGCGACTGCAGGAGGAGCAACGAGGACTCGTGTTGGGCCTCGACCCCGGAGATGCTGGCCGCCAACCGTCGCATCCCGCTGTCGCGGACGACACGCGCCTGGGAAACATAGGAGGCGGCCAGAACATTCTCGAGTGCCGCCGCCACCCGGATGGCCGGCGGTAGCGACGCCGGGCCGTTCGACCGCCCGGCCTCGGCCAGCGCCGCACTCACGATTGGTTGGTAGCGGCGATCGGGCTGTCCGGCAACTGATGTGCCAAGGCGCTGCGCCGCTTCCTGGACGCCCTGGAGGTGATCGGCGTGGTGGCCGCTGATGACGGTCAGCAGTTGGACCACGTCGGGAAGGGAGGATTCCCCTGCCAGAACGGGGAGCGCCAACATCCCCTGATAAAGAGAGAGCACCAAGGCTTCGAGGTCGGCCGACGCCTTGAGAACCTCGACATCCGCCGTCCCTCCGGTCGCTGCTGCGGCATCTTCGACCGGCCCGATAGTGAGTCCGAGCCCGACGGCGACGACAGCCGTGAACGGAAGGGCACGCCGGAGCAGCATCCGACGGGCGAAGCCCGCACCGCTACTGGCGACCGGGTCGACCTCTACGACCGATCCCTCGTCTGCGGACACGGCGGATCCGGCTGTCGGATTCGGATTGTCGGATCCGACCGGTGTCGAAGTGGGCAACTGGTGCACCCGGCCACTCTGGTCGGTTCGAGAGCGCTTTGCCAGACGGAGCGGTGCCTACTGCACTCCGTAAGCGCGTTGGACGGCCCTCCGAACAGTTGCTACATTCCGCGGACAGCATCAGTCGACGATCGGGCAATGGTATGTCGGCGTAGCTGGGATGTATTGGCGACCGGAGGGTCATCGTACGACGACGGCGGCAGGCGCCGTCGTGGATGTGCCAGCCGGTGGGAAGGGGTGCGCAATTCCGGCGGCATACGAAGTACGCGGGCGTGGAGGAGTCGGGTACAGCGGTGGCCGCTGGCGGCGCCTGTCCCTTGTCGTGGTGGTCATGACAGTCGCTTCGGTCCTGGCACTGCCCGCACTTCCGGCGGCAGCAGCTTCGGCTCCCACCGTCACGTCCCTGAGCCCGTCTACCGGCTCCAGCGGCACCGCGGTGGTGCTGACGGGCACCAATTTCACCGGTGCGACCGAGGTCGAGTTCGGTAGCGTTCCGACCGCCTACGAGGTCGTCTCCGCCACCGAGATCATCGCTGACGCTTCGGGGGTCGACGGATCGACGGTCAATGTAACGGTGACGACGCCCGGTGGGCAGAGCGCGGCAGTCAGCGCCAACAGCTTCACCTTCCTGGCCTATCCCTCCGGTCAGACACCAGGGGTGTACTCCCTCGACCCGCCCGACGGCTCGGCGGGAACCTCGGTGACCTTGACCGGCTATGGATTCTCGGGGGCCACCGCGGTGGACTTCGGAGGTGCCGCAGCCTCCTTCAAGGTCCTCGACGACGAACAGATCACGGCCACCGCCCCGGCGGGGACCCTCGGAGCGTCGGTCCTGGTGACGGTGGTGGTGCCCGCGGGATCGAGCACGTCGAACGGTGTGGTTTTCAGCTACCACACGGTGACCACCACCACCCAGCCGACGCTCTATGAGGCCTTCCCGGACGTAGCGCCCACCACTGGGCAGCTACCGGTCGACATTTTCGGCACCGGGATGGCCGGTGTCACTGCCGTCCACTTCGGTACGGCAGTGGCCACGTTCCAGGTTCTCAGCGACAGTGAGATCGCCGCAGTGGCACCGGCCGGCGCGGTCGGTTCGGTCGACATCACGCTGACATCCAACGGCGGGACGTCACCTGTCACCGCCACTGACGCATTCAGTTACGAAACGCCCCCCGCGGTGTCCTCGGTGACCCCTTCCTCCGGCTCGGTCGGCGCGTCGGTCACCATCACCGGCACCGGATTCACGAGCCTTCCTCCTTACTTCGAGACCGGCTACTACGGCTACCTCCCCGGCCAGGACTACGGCTGCCTCGTCCTGTTCGGCTCGACCTGCGCCTCGAGCGACCACATCCTCTCGGCCACGCAGATAGTGGCCACTGCACCCTCGGGTCCTCCCTCTGGACCTGTCGACGTACGTGTCGCTACCGCCGATGGCCAGAGCGCCGTCTCGGCGGGCGATGTCTTCACCTACAAGGCCATGGCCGGAGCGCCCGTGGTGACGTCCGTCTCACCGAGCGATGGGCCCCTTGCCGCCGGCAGCGACGTCTACATCACCGGCCAGGGCTTCACCGGCACCACCGCGGTGGCCTTCGGTTCTACCCAGGCGAAATCGTTCACCGTGGAGAACGACCAGACGATCGAGGCAGTGGACCCCGCCGGTGCCGCCGGCACGGTCGATGTCAAGGTGACCAACGGCACGGGTACCAGTAGCGCCGTCGTGGCCGACCACTTCACCTATCTCGGTCCTCCGACGGTGACCTCGCTGAGCCCGAAGACCGGTCCACAGGAAGGCGGTACCCGGGTGACCGTCGACGGCACCGGCTTCACCGACGCATACAACGTCGAGGTCGGTACCACCACGGTGAGCGACCTCGACGTCATTTCGTCCACCCAGCTGACGTTTGTGACGCCGGCGGGCGCCTCAGGGGCCTCACCCGTGACTGTCACCACCATCGGTGGGATCAGTGCCACCACGAGTGCCGACCTGTTCACCTACGCAACCTTGGCTCCTGGGATCCTGAGCATCTCTCCATCGAGCGGTCCGGTAGCCGGCGGCACCACCGTGGCCATCAGCGGGACCGGCTTCTCCTCCACGTCGACGGTGGCTATCGGTGGGGTGGCGGCCACATCGGTCACCTACCAGGGTCCGAACTCCCTGTCGGCCGTGGTTCCGGCCGGCACGGCCGGGTCCTCGGTAGCTGTGACCGTGAAGTCGGGCGGGAAGACCAGCGCGACGTCTCCCGTCGACCTCTACACCTACCTTGCGCGGCCGACGGTGACCGGAGTCAGTCCGGCCACGGGGCCGTCGGGCGGTGGCAATGTGGTCACCATCACCGGGACTGGATTTTCCGGAGTCACCTCGGTCCAGTTCGGAGCCACCGCTGTCTACGACGAGGACTACGGGTCCATCGAGGTCAACACAACGAACTCCCTCACTGTCGAGGTCCCGGCGGGGTCCGTCGGTACTGTCGACGTGACCGTGGTCACGGGCGGCGGTACCAGCGCCACCAGTTCCTCCGACCACTACGCGTATACGGAATCGGCTCCGGTGATCACCGGGCTCTCCCCATCGAGCGGCTCGGTGGCCGGGGGCGGTGAGGTAGTGATCAGCGGCTTCGGCTTCATCGGCGCCACCGAGGTTGAATTCGGCACGACTCCTGTCCACTTCACCGCGGAGTCGGCGACGGAGATCTCCACGACGGCTCCCCCTGGATCAGCAGGAACAGTGTCTCTCACAGTCACCGGTCCTAGCGGCGGCAGCCCCGCCACCTTGGCCGACGAGTACACCTATCTCGCCGCTCCGACCGTGACCGGCCTGTCGGCGACGACGGGGCCGCCAGCCGGTGGGAACACGATCATCATCACCGGCAGCGGCTTTTCGTCGTGCATGCAGGGTGGCAACGACGTTTGTACGGTCCAGTTCGGCAGCGGCGACTCGCCCTACGAGTCGACCAGCAGCGTCGATCCCCTTGCAGTTCTCAGTTCCTCCCAGATGTCGGTGCAGGTACCGGCCGGCGCAGGTGGGAGCACTGTGGCTATCCGGGTGGTGTCGCCGGTCGGGACGAGCCCACTCTCATCGAGTGACCAGTACGCCTATACGGCGGCCTCGGCACCGACCGTCACCGAGGTGTATTCGGCATCCGGGCCGGCGGGAACGACGGTCGACGTGGTGGGGACCGGCTTCACGACTGCATCCCAGGTGCTGTTCGGGTCGGTACCGGCAACGTCCTTCCAGCCGGTGAGCGACAGCTACCTTTACGCGGTCGTACCGGCCGGAACCGGGACGGTCGACGTCACGGTCACCAATCCGGTCGGAACCAGCGCCGTGACATCGACCGACCGATTCACCTACACCTCCGTACCGACCGGATCACCGACCATCACCGCAGTGAGCCCGTCCAGTGGTCCCGAGACCGGTGGGACCGTGGTCAAGATCACCGGCACCAACCTCGACACCTTCGGGTCATACGGCACAGACGTGTCATTCGGCGGTTCGGACGGAACGGTCGAGAGTGAGTCCGCCACCAGCATCGAGGTGCTGGCGCCGTCTGCTCCTGCCGGCAAAGTCAACATCACCGTAGGCAACTACTACGAGGGAACCAGCAGCGCCATCACCAGCGCCGACCAGTTCACGTTCAAAGGTGTGGCGCCATCGGTCCATGCCGTGGAGCCGAACTCCGGAAGCACATCGGGTGGGACGTTGGTCGAGATCGAAGGGTCCGGGCTCTTCGGAGTCACCGGAGTGAGTTTCGGCAGTACGAAGGCGGCTGTGTACCTACCTGAGGAGGGTGGGACGATCACCGAGGCGGTTTCGCCGGCCCATGCTGCCGGTGCCACCGACGTGACGGTCGGTAATACAGTCGGCACCAGCGAGGTGACGCCCTCCGACCAGTTCACCTTCTCGAAGGTGGCGGCACCAACCATCACCGCAGTCAGTCCATCCAGTGGATCGACCAGCGGCGGAACAGTGGTGACCATCACCGGGACCGGATTCCAGTCTGTCAACCAGGTGATGTTCGGTGCCTTCGTCGCGGCCAGCTTCGAAGTGAACTCCGCCACCTCGATCACTGCGCTTTCCCCGGCCGAGGGAACAGGGGTCGTCGACATCTCGGTCAGCGGCCCTCAGGGGACGAGTGCGTCGATTGCCTCCGACCACTTCTCCTATACCGGCAGCACTCCGGCCGTGACGGCCATCACCCCATCCAGCGGTCCAACGGGTGGGAATACCCTGGTCATCATCAACGGTCTGAACCTGGCCGGTACGACAGCCGTGCACTTCGGAACGGTCTCGGCCCCGGTCTTCCAGTTGGTGCCCGACCTCGGGAACGGGGGATGGGAAGTGGATGCGGTGGCTCCTCCCGGGTCCGCCGGCACCCAGAACGTGAGTGTCACCACCCCCAACGGAACCAGTGCCGCGGTCGCCGCCAGTTCGTACACGTACCTAGCCGCACCGGTCGTGACCAGCGTGAGCCCGAGTTCCGGGCCCGTGACGGGCGGCACCGCCGTGACGGTAACCGGCACCAATCTGGCGAATGCCGTGAGTGCCACAGTCGGCGGCTCCTGGGCCACCATTGACTCCAATTCGGCCACGAGCCTGACCCTCACCACCCCGGGGCAGTCGGCGACCGGGACTTACGACATCCAGGTGACAACGGCTGGGGGGACCAGTCCGGCTGTTGCCGCCGACAGTTTCACCTACACCGCAGTAGAGGCAGCTCCGTCGATCTCTGAGGTAAACCCGTCAATCGGTCCGCTGACCGGAGGGAACGACGTCTCCATATGGGGCGCTGATCTCTCCGGTGTCACGACTGTGAACTTCGGTTCGGTACCGGCGACGATCCTCACCCATGGCAGCGGGTTGGTGGAGGTGGTGGCACCGGCCGAATCAGCCGGGGTGGTGAACATCGTCGTCACGACATCGGGAGGCACGTCCGCCATTAGCGGTGCCGACGAGTACACGTACTCCGCCGCCCCAACCGTCACGGCCGTCAACCCCGACTCCGGACCGACAGTCGGCGGTACCACGGTCACCATCACCGGCACCGGGTTCTCCACCAGCTCCTCCTATGACGTGGAGTTCGGGACCATGGTGGTCAATGGCGAGGCCACCTCGCCCACCACGATGACTGCCGAGGCTCCGGCCCAGCCGGGGGGGGTGGTCGACATCGTCGTCACTGGACCGAACGGCACCAGCGCCACCAATTCCGCCGACAGGTTCACCTACAAGGCGCCCCGCCCTACCGTCACCGCGGTGGATCCGTCCATAGGACCGACCACGGGGGGCACCGAGGTGTCCATCACCGGGACCGGATTCACCGGGACCACTGCGGTCGCCTTCGGCAGTACAGCGGCCTCGTCCTTCACCGTCTGGTCGGATACGTCGATGGTCGCCTACTCCCCGGTCGGATCCGCGGGAGTGGTCAACGTAGTCGTCACCACTGCCGGTGGGAGCAGTGCGAAGGTGGCAGCAGACGACTTCACCTATGCGGTACCGACGCCCGTGGTGTCCGGTATTTCGCCCTCCTTCGGGACGGTGTCCGGTGGGACCTCGGTCACGGTCTACGGGTCCGGTTTCACGGGAGCCACCAAAGTGGCGTTCGGGAATGTGGCCGCCAGCACCTTCGCCGTGCAGGATGACGGTGAGTTGACCGTCAAGTCCCCGGCCCAGGCGGCGTCGGTCCAGGACATTCTGGTGACGACGCCCGGGGGCACCAGCACGGCTGTCGCCGAGGACGAATTCACCTACGGAAAGGCGTCAGCCACGGTTCCCACCGTGACCGGCATCAGTCCGGCTACCGGGTCCACAGAGGGCGGCACCCAGGTGACCATCACCGGAACCAATTTGACCGGGGCTACCTCAGTCCAGTTCGGATCGGTGGGGGCATCCGTGGTCACGGTGGTCTCAGCCACCGAGATCACGGCTGAGTCACCGGCACAAGGCCCATTCGTGGTGGACGTGATCGTCACCACCCCGACCGGCACCAGTGCGCCGGTAGCGGCTGACAAGTTCACATACACGCCCGGCACTCCGACGGTGAGCTACATCTACGCGACGGAAGGATCGACCGCCGGGGGAACCTCCGTGTCCATCGAAGGGGCGCAATTCTACGGGCTGACCGGGGTCGAGTTCGGCACGACGATGGCCACCGTCACCTACCTCTCTCCCGATGACGTGGCGGTCGTGGCCCCGGCACACGCCGCCGGGGCGGTGGACATCACCATCCTCACCAGCCATGGGAGTTCGACCCAGTCATCCGCGGACCAATTCACGTACATCACACCGCCGACCATCACCAAGGTGAGCCCGTCGAGTGGGCCCGATTCCGGAGGCACCAGCGTCACCCTGACCGGAACGGGACTCGGGTCCGTGGACACGGTCTACTTCGGCACCGATGCCGTCTACTCCTACGAGTTCAGCTCCCAGTCGGCTACGGCCATCACTGTGGCGTCTCCTCCCCAGGCCCCCGGCTCGGTGGAGATCACCGCGTCGATCAGCGGGGTGTCGAGCACGGCGTCGACCTCCGAGGAGTTCACCTACAAGGCGGTCGTGCCGACGATCACCGGGATCAGCCCCAGCTCCGGTCCGACGACTGCCGGACAGGATGTCACCGTCGAGGGCACGGGTCTCTTCGCGCTGACGGCGGTCGACTTCGGGAGCACTGCGGCCACCATCACCGACTACAGCGGCGACGGCACCGCCGTCTACGTGACCGCGCCGGCCGGCTCGACCGGAACGGTCAACGTGACGGCCGCGGACTCGGCGGGCACCAGCACCACATCCGCGGCCGACGACTACACCTATGTGGCCGCCCCGACCGTGACCAAGGTGAGCCCAGCCACCGGCCCGACCACCGGAGGTACCGCGGTCAAGATCACCGGGACCAATCTGGCCAATGCCACCGCGGTCGACTTCGGTTCGACCGAGGTCGAGAGCTACGAGTTCACCGCTGACACGGCCACTTCCATCACCGTGCCGTCTCCGTCCGCAGGGCCCGGTGAGGTCGACGTGACGGTGGTGACCGCCGGCGGCACCAGCGCCACCTCGACGGCCGACGAGTTCACGTTCGACCTGGTGGCGCCGGCCGTGTCCGGCATCTACCCGAGTTCCGGTGGATCCGGCACCAGCGTGGAGGTCGAGGGCTCCAACATGTACGACGTCTCCGCCGTGGACTTCGGGACGGTGGCAGGCACCGTGACCTACGTCGACCCGGGCGGCACCTACCTGGAAGTGACCGCACCGGCCGGCACGGGAACCGTCGACATCACCGTCACCAACACCGCCGGCACCAGCCCGGTGGTCAGCGCGGACCAATTCACGTACATCACACCGCCGACCATCACCAAGGTGAGCCCGTCGAGTGGGCCCGATTCCGGAGGCACCAGCGTCACCCTGACCGGAACGGGACTCGGGTCCGTGGACACGGTCTACTTCGGCACCGATGCCGTCTACTCCTACGAGTTCAGCTCCCAGTCGGCTACGGCCATCACTGTGGCGTCTCCTCCCCAGGCCCCCGGCTCGGTGGAGATCACCGCGTCGATCAGCGGGGTGTCGAGCACGGCGTCGACCTCCGAGGAGTTCACCTACAAGGCGGTCGTGCCGACGATCACCGGGATCAGCCCCAGCTCCGGTCCGACGACTGCCGGACAGGATGTCACCGTCGAGGGCACGGGTCTCTTCGCGCTGACGGCGGTCGACTTCGGGAGCACTGCGGCCACCATCACCGACTACAGCGGCGACGGCACCGCCGTCTACGTGACCGCGCCGGCCGGCTCGACCGGAACGGTCAACGTGACGGCCGCGGACTCGGCGGGCACCAGCACCACATCCGCGGCCGACGACTACACCTATGTGGCCGCCCCGACCGTGACCAAGGTGAGCCCAGCCACCGGCCCGACCACCGGAGGTACCGCGGTCAAGATCACCGGGACCAATCTGGCCAATGCCACCGCGGTCGACTTCGGTTCGACCGAGGTCGAGAGCTACGAGTTCACCGCTGACACGGCCACTTCCATCACCGTGCCGTCTCCGTCCGCAGGGCCCGGTGAGGTCGACGTGACGGTGGTGACCGCCGGCGGCACCAGCGCCACCTCGACGGCCGACGAGTTCACGTTCGACCTGGTGGCGCCGGCCGTGTCCGGCATCTACCCGAGTTCCGGCGGATCCGGCACCAGCGTGGAGGTCGAGGGCTCCAACATGTACGACGTCTCCGCCGTGGACTTCGGGACGGTGGCAGGCACCGTGACCTACGTCGACCCGGGCGGCACCTACCTGGAAGTGACCGCACCGGCCGGCACGGGAACCGTCGACATCACCGTCACCAACACCGCCGGCACCAGCCCGGTGGTCAGCGCGGACCAATTCACGTACTCGTAGGCGCCTCTGGGCGCGTAGCCCGTCAGCCGGGCAACCAGTAGGCGGTGAGTCCTGCGGTATCGGTGGCGGCGAAGAGATACCCGTCGGCATAAACGGACTGGGCGAACTGCTGACTATCTCCGTTGTTCAGCGTCGTCAGGATCGTTCCCGTCGAGGCATCGAGTAAATAGTCGGCGTTGGTGGCTCCCGAGCTGTATCCGATCGTGCCGACCGACAGGACCCCGGCGCCGTCCAATGCAGGCGTCCCGAGGACTTGCTGTGGGAGCCCGGTGGCCCACAGGACCTTGCCTGTTCCCGCATTGAGCTCCTTGACCGAGCCTCCGTAGTGGACACCTCCGATGGTGGTGGCGGTTCCTCCCACGATGAGATGGTTGCCCAGCACCGCCGTCGAGGACAGGCATGCGGGCGACATCCCGCTGTTGCCCTTGTTGACGTCTGCGACCCTGGTCTGCCATACCGGACCCGCGGCCAAGTTCCCCTGACGCAGGGTGTAGTAGACCCCGTTCTTGTTGCACGCACCGAGCAGGGGAGTCTTGGTGGTGGTCCCGGGCAGCTTGGCGCTGAACAGACTGACGGATGCACCGAAGTCGTCATCCGTGCTCGGCTGGTCGGCCAACGGGAGCTGCCAGACGCCGATCTGGGCCAGTGTCTTGCCGTTCAGTTCGATGATCGACTCAGATGTCCCCTCGTTGGGCGGGGTGGGTGCAATGACATTGCCGGTGCCGACGAAGATGTCGCCGTCGGAAGCGACCGCCGGGCTCGACCAGATGCTCCCGCCCAACATGCCGGCGGGCACGGTGTAGTACGAGGCGACCTGCTTGCCGGTGGACTGGTTGAACGCGAGGAGACCGCCTTGTACGTGATCGGTGCACTGACCGGCGATCCCCACATAGATGTGGCCGTTGGCCACGGTCGGGGTCGACCAGTCGTAGTAGTTGGGCGTGGTGCCGACCTGCAGGCCGATGAGTGACTTCCAAATCACTGCTCCGGTCGTCGCATCGAGGGCGTAGAGGTAGCCATCCCCACCGGACACGTAGACGGTGAGCGTTCCTGTCTTGGGATCAGGGGCAACTGTCGCCGTGGCCGTGATCCCCCGGGTTCCACACGTGCCCGTGGAAACCACGTAACCGAGATTCGTCTGCCAGAGGACCGCGCCGGTGGCCTCGTCGAGCGCATAGAACATGCCGGAGTTGGCTCCGATGTAGATCACACCGTCGTACACGCTGGGGCTGGCGTTGAGCTGGTAGCCGAGGGCCGCCACCGGTGGGGGGCCAGGCGTGAAGTTCCAGGCCGATGCCAGCGTGGAGGCGTTCGATGGGGTGATGGTTGTCGCCGCCGCCAGGTACGAGTTGTGGTTCGGACCGTTGAGGTAGGTGGGCCAGTTCACATACGTGCTGGCCGAGGCTGGCGATGCTGGGGGCACCGTCGCGCAGATGAACAGGACGATGCCACTGAGACCAAGCGGGACCTTTCCCCGCACATGTCGCCTTACCGTGGTCCAGTTCACGTGATCTCCTCCTGCCGCCGTCCGAGCGCGTTACCCGCCCGGCATTGTTAACACGGCGAGGCTGTCTGGCCGTAGCCGGAGGGGGAGTGGATCCGCGGCCAGAAGTCGACGATGACGCGAAAGCGCCCCCAACCGGGGCAGTGGGCGGGGGCGATTCGCACTCACAAGTGGACTATGGCTACTTGTATGTGTTGCTCGTGGACTATCGGCACGTCCGGCCGGGACCTTGAGCAAAAGTTTCCAGATTTCTGAACGGCTCGGTGTTCAGGGCTGGGACTACCGATGTGCCCGGCCGTCGAGGGGAGCCGAGTGCAGCTCAGGCGATCAACGTGGCCGGTCAACCGGTCGTGGTGGCAGGGCGCCTTCCAGGAGCGCCCGGGTGAAGGTGCTCATCTCGTCCACGGGCAGGTTGTGGGGATCCCACCAGCCGACCTCCGACGTCTCCTCGCCGTCGGGCCTCGGGGACCCACCGACGACTGTGGCGTCGAATACGGTCGAGACATACGACGTCTGATCCCCGTTCGGATAGGTGATGCGAAACTCTGGGCCGCCGAGTACGGCGAGGATCCGGCCGAGTCGAAGCTCGACACCGGCCTCCTCCCGTCCTTCCCTCACGGCCGACTGCTGTGGTGACTCGTCCGGTTCGACGGCTCCGCCGATGGCGGCCCACTGCCCGGTATCGATGATTCGAACCAGGAGGATCCTGCCGAGATCATCCCGCGGCAGTACCGCAGCACCGGGAAGTACCAGGAGTTCGTGCCCCACCTGCGACCGGAGCCGGTGTATGTACGGAGCGCTCCCCACCCATCGAAATCTATAGCTCCTTGCGGATCAGGAGCGTATGGGCCGAGGCCTGCAGGGTCCGGTCGTTGTTGACCATGAGCGGCGCGGCATTGGCGTCGCGCAACATGCGGGCCAGGCTGGTCTGGGTGCTGTTCTTGTAACCCTCGAGGCCGCAGATCCCCATGGCCCGCTCGAGTACGTCCAGCACCAGGGTGCTGGACGAGAGCTTGATGTTGTCCATGTACGCCGAGAATCTGAGGGTGCCGATCTCCTCGGTGTCCTTCATACGCTCGAAGTGATCGGCACCTCCGGCGATCACGGCCCGCATCTGGTGCAGTCGTACCCCCAACTCGGCCAGGCGCACCGCGGCCAGTGGTGGCGCGCCCCCCGATTCGGAGGTCCGACTGCCGCGGGCTTTGGCCCGGACGGCGGCATGTGCCCGCCGTGCCGCCCCCTCCGCCAGCCCGAGCCACACCGAGCTGAGCAGTACCGCGCTGAAGGCCAGGCCGGTGGCGATGAATACGGTCTGATAGTCGTCGAGGACCATCTCGACCGGGACATCGGCCACCAGGTGGGCCGGAACGCTGCACGTTCCTCGCAGACCCAGGGTGTCCCACCCACCTTCCGGGGTGAGGGTGAGTCCTGGGGGCAGGCACACCGCCATGACCTGTTCGTGTCCCGGGCTGGTGGGCGTCCGCCGGGCCGTGGCCAGTACGCCATCCGCCTGTTCGCCGTAGGAGACAGTGGTGGCGTGCTTGTCGAGGTGGTAACCACCACCTACGGGCTCCAGTGCGCAGTTGCTGACCCGCCGCTCGCCCGCCAGCCCCACCTCGCTGTTGGCGTTGGCCAGGAGCAGGTCCCCGGCGACCAGACGGGGGTAGAGGAGATCGTGCATCTCCTGGGTCCCGTGGCGGACGATAGCCGCCACCTGAAGGTGGTGCATGGCCAGGATCATCCCGCTCGACCCACAGTGTGCAGCGATGGCCGATACCGACGCCGATGTCTCACCCAGGGAGGCCCCTGATCCGCCGTCCTCCTCGGGCACCAGGGTGGCCAGCAGGCCGGACCGGCGGATCTCGTCGACGGCCTCGGTGGGGAACCGGGCGGCACGGTCGACGTCGTCGGCCCATTGGCCGGCGAACTCGCGGCCGATGCGCTCACTTTCCGTCCTGATGTCCACGCTGACTCCTACTACTTCCGGCCGGATATCGGCCCGCTGCCCATTCCCCCCACTACAACGCCGAGGGAAGTTCCAGCACCTGGCCGATCGTCGGGTCCGCCCGGACCGGTTCGTCCTGGTCGGGCCCGTCGGTGGTGATGGTAACGGCTGCCCGGATCGTCGCCACCGTCTGGCGCAGCTGGTCGTGGTCGTCCACTGCTCCTTCTATGGTGACGACCTTTCCATCGGTGCCCTCACGCCAGTCCAGGGCCTCACCGGACTGACGGCTGACCCGGACGTCACTGACCCCGTCGAAGTTGCGGACTTCGTCGCAACCTGTCACGGAATTCAGGCGCCGGGCCTGCATCGGGGCGTGCAGCATGAGCCAGAACCCGACGCCTTCGGTGCGGGCCAGACCCTCGATCTCCACCGGCTCCCCCAGCGCCACCGCGCAGGCCATCCGGAACAGGTTGGTGTCCGAAACATTGGCGAGGACGAACGGCGGCCGACCCCCCAGACGACCGTTCACCTCGATCAGTCGGGGACCGTCCGGGGTGAGTTTGATCTCCGTGTGGGTGAGAGAGTCGGTGACCTGCAGTGCCCGCAGGGTGTCGTCGACCATCGAGAGCAGCTCCGGAACCTGTTCGGCGTCACACAGCGCCGGGATGAAGTTTCCCGATTCCCGGAAGGGCTCGGCCAGTGGGAACCGACCGGTGAGCGCGACGTGGCCGATCCGGCCCCCGCTGACCACGCTCTCGACCGAGAGGTAGCTGGCGTACCAGGGGTCGTGGTCAGCCTGGTCCTCCAGGTACTCCTCGATCAGGAACCCGTGATCGGGGCCGTCGGCCAGGACCGCACAGAGTTCACCCGGGGACCGCACCAGGCAGATGAACCGGCTGCCACTACCCAGGGCCGGCTTCACCACCGCGGGATAGGTGACCCGGGCGGCCAGCTCGGCGGCGGCGCGCTGGTCGAGGTCACCGGGCGCCGGCCAGAAGGCGGGTCCGGCGATCCCGGCAGCGGCCAACACCGCTCGTTGCCGTTGTTTGTTGACCAGTGTCCGGGCCACTTCGGGCGTGTGATAGCGGAAACCGAGGAGCGCGGCCAGGTGGGCGGCGTCCTCGATGTAGTCGTCGACGAAGGACACGACTCCCTCGACCTTGAGTTCGGACAGAGACTGGGCGGTCGCCTCCAGTGATCGCCCCGAGGTGTCGACCACCTGGCCAAGGCGTCGGAGAAGTTGGAGGATCTCTTCGGAGACCAATCGGGAATCGACCACCCAGATCAATTCGGCTGCGTCGCACACCTGAGCGCGTAGGTCGAGGGGGAAGAAGGAGATCGGATGATGGAGGACGGCTAGACGGCGCATCGGGTCATCCCCCGCCCTGGCGATGGTGCCGGGATGCAACTACCGACGCGAGGTCACCGAGGCCTGGCGCGCTCCATAGCGCCCAACTGCCGCGTCCAATCCAGGCCGCCCCCATGCAATCAAGCTTAGGCGTGGTCATGTCATTTCGTCACTGCCTGGATGCGGCGACCGTATCAGGCGTGTCCGATCAACAGCCTGGTCGGCGACGCGCCAGGCGCACGCCGTGCCCAGGATCGTCACTTCCCCTCAAGTCGAATCGGTGCACCGCCGATACAAGGGTTGCATCCGGGAGTGGTCCGGCAGGGAGCCGGTGCAACGGGTCAGGCACCGCTCGGAAGGGGCTGCCGGCTCACGAGACTGAGACCAGAGAGCGAGCACCCGGTGACCGGCCAGGATCTGCTGATCGATGAACAGGCGAGCCCCGTCGTCGATCTCGGGCCGATCCTGCCGGCGGACGACAGTGCACTCGGGTCCTCCGATCCCTCTACCGGCCACGGTGGCGGGGAGCCGGAACTCGGACGCACCCACTGGGGAGTCCTGCAGGTCGGGATCCTCGCGTTGCCGGTCGTCGTGCTGGCCGTGGTGGCATGGACCCACCGGTCCATGTTCCTGGACGGCTACATCTATCTCCACGTGGTGCAGAACGTCCTCGCCGGTAACGGACCTGTCTTCAACGCAGGCCAACGGGTCGAAGTATTCACCAGTCCACTGTGGATGTTCATACTCTCAGTTGTCTGTTTCATCACCCCGTTGTCACTGCCGTCGACGGCCGTCGACCTCGGCATTCTCTTCACGGTTGCCGGCCTGGCCCTCGCCGTGGCCTCGTCGGCCCGACTGGTCAGGCGGGCCAAGCCGGACACGTTCCTGCTACCACTCGGCGCCATCGTGTTCGTGGCGGTATCCCCGGTCTGGTCGCTGGCCTCCCTCGGCCTCGAGACGGGCCTCATGTTCTTCTGGCTGGGTTGCTGCCTGTCGATCCTGGTCACCTGGGCCGGTGCCGACGGGCGGGACGTGCCGTGGTGGGGCGTGGTGGTCCTCGGACTCGGCCCGTTGGTCCGTCCCGAACTCGCCCTCGACACGTTGGTCTTCATCGCCGTCCTGTTGTTCGTCGACAGTTCCCATCGGAGCAGAAGGCAACAGCTGGGGCTGTTGGCCTGGGCGTTCGCACTCCCCGTCGCCTATGAGGTGTTCCGGATGGGCTACTACGGGATGCTGGTGGCGAGCACTGCGGTGGCCAAGGAGGCATCGCTGCCCCGACCGATGGAAGGGGTGAAGTACTTCGTCGACTTCATCACCCCGTACTGGCTGGTCATCCCGGCCGGCGCCCTCCTCGTCGGGGCGTTTCTCCCGCTGTCGGAGGCCATGCGATCCCGCTCGGGTGCCACCCGCAACCGGGTCGTTCTCCTGGCGCTCCCGACCGCCGCCGCCCTCAATGCCGGCTACATCACGCTCATGGGTGGCGACTACGTCCACGCCCGGTTACTGATCGGCCCGTTCTTCGCCGCCTGTGCACCCGTGGCGACCGTGCCGCTGGCCCGCCGGTTCGTGGTATCGCTCCTGGTTGTCCCCTGGGCCGTGCTGTGCGCCTACAGCTTCCGCACGACCGACGGTTCACCGTGGTCCACCTCGGCATTTGTCGTGGCCAACGGTCACGGGGACATCGGATCCGAACTTTCCGGTTGGGGAACCCCGGCCTCGACCAAGAGCTGGCTGTCGCCGTCGGGCACCTATCTGCAGATGGAGTCCCGGTCGACGCCGAACCGGCTCCAGGGCCTCCCTGCACCAGGGCTCGCCACCCCGACGGTCGCCACCTATTGGGTGGGTCAAGGCCCGTTCCAACTCGGCACCGGCGTCCGGATCCTCGATCTACTCGGCCTGGGTGACCCGCTCGACGCCCATATGAAGTTGACCGTCCGGGGGGCGTTCCCCGGTCACGAGAAGCCGATGCCCACGCCGTGGATCGTCGCACTCATGACCGCGCCAGGTACCTCGCCCGATCAGATAGCAACGCTCGAGCGACAGCGACCCGGCCTCTACACCCCGCTGATCCCCGACGTGTCGGGTCAGGCACTGGCGGTGCAGACATCCTGGGCCCGTGCCGCGCTCGACTGCCCGACGATCCACGCGCTCGAGTTCGGACCGGGCCGTCCGCTCACCGTGAGCTCGTTCTTCTCCAACCTGGTCGACTCGGTATCGGAGACGACCGTGCGCATCCCTCCGAACCCCGAGACGGCATATCACCGCTTCTGCGGCCCCGGCACCCCGGCCGGCGTGCGCAGGGCTGAAGCCTGACAGCTGAGATCAGGTCCCCCTCCCCGCTGGTGGGCGCCACTACGGTGGACCCCCGGTGGTGCGGGGAGACGAAAGGAACCAGCTATGGCGTCTGAAAACGAAGTGGTCGTGGTCCAAGGAGGACTCCCCTCCAAATACGTCTGGCAGATGGAGCTCGTGGCGGGTCTCATCACCCTCGTCCTCGGGGTCGTGCTCTCGTTCAAACCGTCGCAGTCCCTCAACGTGGTGTGCGTCTTCATCGGGATCCTGCTGATCATCGGAGGCATCTTCCACTTCATCCGGGCCCTCGACCACGAGGAGCAGCACCGGGCATGGATCGCCATGGCCGGCCTACTAGAACTGGTCATCGGTGTGGTGATGATCCGGCACCTGAGCCTGACCAAGTCGGTGATCGGCCTGCTGATCGGCATCGTCTGGATCGTCCAGGGCATCGTCGCCCTGTTGGCCGGCATCATGGGCGGCTCGAAGGGCGGGAGGGGATGGACCATCGCCTTCGGCCTCATCAGCCTGATTGCCGGCATCGTGGTCGTCTCGGTACCGGAGACATCGGTCAACGCCCTCGCCGTCCTTCTCGGCATCTGGTTCATCGTCATGGGTCTCTTCGAGTTGGCCGCCGGATTCGTCCTGCGCTCCGAGCTCAAGAAGGCCGCTTCCTGAGCGAAACGATTCGCCCGGCTCCGGTAGGGGGTGTGGGGGTCGACGAGCCCAGGCGAACATCGCTTCCGGCAGTGCGCAGTCTGGCGAACCGACAGAGGGGGACGGGGCATGGTTGACGAGGCGCTCGAGGAGCAGTTGGCGAGCCTGGTGGGCGCACCGGTGGGACGGGGTGGGCCATCGGTCGCCCCCGATCCGGTGAACCTGCCGATGATCCGGCACTGGGCCGCGGCGTTCGGGGACGACAACCCGGTCTACACCGATGCGGTGGTCGCCGCCCGCTCCCGGTTCGGTCAGTTGGTGGCGCCGCCCCTGATGCTCCAGACCTGGACCATGCCGACACCGGCTCTGGTCGGGATCGCCGAGCGGGGCGGATCACCGGTGGCCATCGACGGCGAGACGGCCCTGGCCGTGCTCGACCGCGCCGGCTACGTCGGCACGTTGGCCACCAACTCGGAGTTCGAGATCCTCCGCTACCTGCACCTCGACGAGGTGGTGTCGGCAACGACGGTCTTCGAGTCCATCTCCGAGGAGAAGCAGACCAGGATGGGTCGCGGGCGCTTCGTCACCTGGGTCACCACCTACATGGTCGGAACCGGCGAGGTGGTCGGACGACAGAGGTTCCGGATCCTCAAATTCGACCCGTCCGGTCCGAGCCAATGACGGCTGTCGACCGGATCGCCGTGGGCGACCAGCTCCCGGCCCTGCAAATCGACGTCACCGCCACCCTGATCGCGGCCGGGGCCATCGCCACCCGCGACTTCATGCCGGTCCACCATGACCGCGACTACGCCAATGCTCAAGGCGCTCCCGACATCTTCATGAACATCTTGTCGGACACCGGGTATTGCAGCCGTTTCCTGACCGACTGGGCCGGCCCCGAGGCCCGCCTCTGCCACCTGGCCATACGCCTCGGCGTGCCGGTGTTTCCCGGTGACCGGCTGGTGTACGCCGGATCGGTCACCTCGGTCGACGTGGTCGACGACGGACAGCTGGTAGAGGTGGAATTTCGCGCCACCACCTCGAACGGGGACCACGTGACCGGAACCGCTCGGATCGACCTCCCGACCGGGGACTGAGCGGTGTCAGACATTGGAGTGCGGAACCGGTCGGCCGGAACCGGCAGACTGTCCCCGTGACCACCGAGAGCTTCCGCACCCGTCGGGCCCTGGTCACCGGCGCGACCCGGGGGATCGGTCGGGCGACTGCGTTGGCCCTTGCCGCCACCGGCTGGGACGTAGCGGTCACCGGCCGGACGGTGCACAAGGGCGAGGGCCGTGACGACTCCGACACCGGGGGAGGACGTCCGCTCCCCGGCAGTCTCGAGGAGAGCGGCGATGCGGTGCGGGCAGCCGGGCGACGCTGCCTGGAGCTGGTCGCCGACCTCCACGATCAGACCTCGCTGGTGGCCGCCGTGGACGTGGTGACGGATGCGTGGGGTGGGATCGATCTGCTGGTCAATAACGCGGTGGATACCGCACCGGGCAGCATGGTCCCGATCGTCGAACTGTCGGTGGTCCAGCTCGAGTCCAAGCTGGCCGCCAATGCCGTAGCGCCGTTCGTGCTCGTAAAGGCGGTGCTTCCCGGCATGCTCGAACGAGGCGAAGGGACCATCGTCGACGTCACGTCGCATACCGCCACCGCCGATCCGCCCGGCCCGGTGGGACGAGGGGGCTGGGGCGTCGCCTACGCCGCCTCGAAAGCAGCCGCCCACCGGTTGGCCCCCCTCCTAGCCGTCGAGCTGGGCGATCGCGGCATCCGGGCGTACAACGTCGATCCGGGATACGTGGAGACGGAACGGCAGGTGGTCAACGCCGAGGCCCTCGGCCTTTCCGGCCGCTACCGGGGAGCCCCTCCCTCGGTGCCCGCTGCGGCCATCGCCTGGATGGTCGATCACCCCGAGGCCATGGAGAACGGTCAGACGGTCAGGGCCCAGAAACTGGCGTTGGTCGAGAACCTCCACCCGGACTGGCGGACGGGGTGAGCGACATCGACGCCGGCGTGGTCGGCGACGGGGACGAGTTTCCGGCCGTCACCGTCTATTGGCGGCGCGGATGCACGTACTGCATGGCATTGCGACGCGGTCTGAAACGATCGGGCCTCGCCACCCGGGAGGTCGACATCTGGTCGGATCCGTCGGGCGCCGCATTCGTCCGCCAGCACGCCGGCGGTAACGAGACGGTGCCGGTGGTTGACATCGGGGGAACCGTGCTGGTCAACCCATCGGCCCGAACGGTCATCGCCGAGGCTGCTTCGGCCGGGATCACGGTCTCGGCCCACCTCCGCCGGTGGTGGCGACCGTCCTCCCGTGTCGACCCGTAGCCGTCACGGGACGGGTTCGCTCGGAACCCCGAAGTACTCCTGATACTCCCGGCCGCGTTGGCGGAGGTCGTCGGCGTCGAGGCCGGTCTCGGCGAAGGTGTACCGGCTCCCACCACCACCACCGTCACCCGGGTGGGTGGCCAGGAACGTCCTCATGTTGGATTCGGCCTCGGCGGTGAACGTGAGCCCTAGCGCGTCGTAGACGGCGCCGATGGTGGCGAACGGATCGTCCATGAATTGGTGGAACTGCACGTCGACCACCTGTTCCGCCGGAACGGTGCCGTCCCGGCGGGCCTCGACCGAGCGCTCCAGACCGAGGAGGATATCGTCGGCGTACTGGCCGGCGGCCCGGGCCACGCTGCTGTGGTCGCTCGCCATGCTGCGCAGCAGGGCGACCAGAGCGCTGATGGAGGAGATGACCCGGACCGGGTCGCGGTGGGTCTGGACGATCGAGCGCGTCCGGGTATTCGTCGAGCAACGCGCCGAGGCACCACATGTGGGCCGGCGACTTGAGCAGCCACCGGTCACCGGCATGACGACTCTGGAGGTGCTGGAGGAAGGTGCGATGCCAGCGGTAGGCGGGGGCCATGTCGGCCTCGTGCAACAGCCACCGGTCGTATCCGGGGATGTCGTACTGGGTGGGGAAGATCATCGACCGGAACTCCCCGCCGGTCATACGCACGCACTCCTGGGCCAGGCGACCGCCCATCGGGTGGAAGTCGGTGAAGCCGGGGATTATCAGATCGGGCATGGCGGCGATGGCATCGGCCTCATCGATCCGGGGGTCGGTCTCGTAGGTGGCGGTCTCCGGTGGTGGGCACGGCCGGTCCACCTCCCAGGTCAGCGGTGCCCGGTTGGCTGGATCCTGGGCCAGCAGGTCGTAGAGGATGGTCGTACCGGTTCGGGGCTGGCCCAGGATGACGATGGGCCGGACGATCCGGCCCTCGGCCACCTCGGGGTGGGCCGATCTCCAGGCCAGTATGTCCATCCGGGTGCCGAGGTAGGCAGTCATCTCGGTTTCGACGATGGTCCTCCCTAGGTCGTTGAGCCGGGCCGGACCGTCCAGGTCGTCGAGCAGCCGCTCCAGTCCCTCCCGCCAGGAGGGCTCCCCCATGTCACTCCACCCGGTGGCGGCTGAGGCGGCCGCCAGTAGTTCGTCGACGTCGAACCGGCCACCTGTCGGGGCAGGGGATCCGTCGCCGGTGGCGGCCGTCAACGGATCAGGCCTCCCCGAGTGGGCGGACCGCGGTCCGGACCTCGGGCGGTGTGGGATTGTCGAGCCAGCGGATCACCACGAAGCCGCGGTGGCGTCCGCCGGTATCGAGCCAGACCGTGGTTCCGTCGGCCACCGACGGGGGAGGGGCACCGGCGATCACCATCCGGGCCGAACCGTCGGGGCGTAGGTCCACGCCGGCGTTGGTGACCGAACTGGTCCGGCGCCGGCTGTCGATGCATTCGTGCCAGATGTTCTCTACCGTCACACTCCAGTACCGGGTGCCGGGGGGAGTGAACTCGATCACCAGCGCCTGGTCGGGGGCCAACCGGAAGGTGCCGAGGACGTAGAGATTGTCCGGGGTCGTGTTCTCCCCACCGAGTGCCCCGGCCTCGACGGTGAACAGCTGGTTGGGGTGGTCCACGGCCTCGGGCAACACGGTCCGGTGGAGGGTCATCAGTTTGGCGATCGTCCAACCCATGGCCGTCAGCTGTTCGCCCACGCCGGCATCGGTGGGAGCGGTCGGAAGGCCAACAGGGTCGATGTTGGCGATGGCGAGCCCGGCCGGTTGCTCGACCGACCGGTCGGCGATGTACTGACGGACCACGATGGCGGAGGCGTCATCGGGGATCGGCACCCACGTCGCGCCGCCGAGTTCGTCCGCAGTGGGCTCGGCGGCGGCCAGCACCAGATGGCGAACCGGCCGTCGGCACCGACGGCCAGATCGCGATCGGACACATATCCGGCCATCCGCCGGGGAGTCAGGCCTCGTCCGGCCAGCACCTGGAACCCGAGGTAGGCGGCGGTACCCCGACTACCGGACACCCGGTAGCGGTGGGCGCCGTCGATCATGGCCAGGTGGTACTCACCATCCGGGTTCGGGCCGCCGACCAGCCGGATCTCGGTGTTCATCGGGAAGAACCACGGGTCCTCGACGTCCACGTCGAGGGATACTTCGCAGGACAGTGCCGTGACCCGACTGAGCACCCGCATCCCCTCGACGAACTCGAGTTCGGTTTCCGCTTCGTCCCGGATCATCTGGGCCATGTCGTCGAGCATGGTCCGCACCAGGCTCCAGCCGTCCTCGGTCTCCCGTCCCCGTACCTCGACCGCACCGGACATCGGCGACTCCCTAGAGTTCGACACGCGAGCTGTTGGACACGGGAGGATACGCAGATGCCGGGGATCAGGTATCGGTGACGACGTACCGGGTCGCCGGCGTCCCCGGTGGGTGGGTCACCCCGGGCACCGCATCGGGGTTGGTCACGCACACTTCCCCCTCCAGACCGTCCGGGTCGCGGAAGAAGATGCTGAGCACCGGTCCGAAGTCGGTGACGAACGAGTCAGCCGAGTTGCGGGCGATCAGCCGGTCACGGATGGTCTCGAATGCTTCGATCGAGGACGCCTGGAGAGCGAAATGGTCGAGTCGCCCCCGACCGAACATCGGGACCTGGCGGTCCGCTTCGGTGTTGCCGGCGATCTGGAAGACGTTGAGTTCGGCGAAGGGCCCGATCTTGATGATCGACAGGCGGACAGCGTCGTTCCCCTCGATCTCGGGTGCGTCGCGCACCACCTCGGCCTCGAACACCTCGCGGTAGAAGGCGTGGAGGCGCGCCGCGTCGTTGGTCAAGGTGGCGACGTGATTGAGTCCGATGGTCAACACGCTGCCAGCGTACGACAGCGGATGGGCGCTCGTGACCCGATCGCTAGCCGAGGAGGTCGACGATGTCGACGATCAACAAGGTGAGCACCATGGTCCCGACCACGGCGTAGATGGCCGAGAAGAGCCAACGTTGGTGATGGTCGGCCAGCCAGAATCGCCGGATGCCGAGGTAGTCGAAGGTGAGCGCAAGTACGCCGATCGGGATCCCCAGCCAGGGGCCGACCCCCTTGGCCAGTCCGAGGAAGGGCAGGACGATCGGCAGGACGATGTAACTGAGGAGGCAGCGGGTCGCCGACAGGACGATCGACAGGCCGAAGATGCGGTGGGTCTCGGACTCCGGTACCGGCTTGCGTTCATCGGGCACCCGCAGGATGCGTCGCATGAAGCGGTCGGCAGTGGACCGCTGGCGTACGGTGCTCGATACGGTCGGTCCCGTGATCTGCCGCGGCTTCGGGGGCGGAGCAGGAGAAGTTGCCGATTCCGGGATCGGAGTCCCGGCGGGCGTACCTGTCGCAGCCGATGCCGCGGTGGTGGTCTGGTCCACGACTCCATCGTAGACCGGGCGGGGCGACAGTGGACCTGCGGGACCAGCCTGTATCGTCAGCGCCATGGGAGACCGTTGATGACCTCCGACACCGTGCGCCGACGGGGCGACGGTCCGAGCGAACCCTGGCCGACGACGTCGGATCGGACCGGCGACCGCAGCATGTGGCAGGTCCGCAACCCGGACGGGTCCATCTCTCCCGGTTGGTACCTGCTGCCGCTCCGGCTGTTCCTCGGAGTCACCTTTCTCTTCGCCGGCCTCCAGAAGCTGTCCAACCCGAACTTCTTCCGTATCGCCGCTCCTGCATCGATCCATGCCCAGATGGTCGGCGCCGCCCGCACCAGCCCGATCGGAGGCCTGCTGACCCACATGATCGGCGCCGCTCCTGAAATCGGAGTGGTGGTCGCCATCGGTGAAGTGGCCATCGGGATCGGGGCACTGCTCGGCCTGCTCACCAGAGTGGCGGCCGTCGGCGGGGTGATCCTATCGTTCAGCCTGTTCCTGGCGATCTCTTTCCACACGGCGCCGTACTACACGGGTGCTGACATCGTCTTCGTCTTCACCTGGATTCCGTTCATCCTGGCCGGGGCAGGAGGCGCACCGGCCCTCGACACCTGGATGGATCGCCGGTCCACCGCGGTCCCGACCGGTGCCGACGGCGACAGGACGGTGATGTCGCGGGGTGCAGTCATCGGCCTGGTGGCCGGAGGTGCTGCCGTGTTCGCCGGGGCGGTGACGGGAATCGGCCAGGCCCTCAACACGTCACCCGCCTCCACCAACATCGACACGCTTCCCGCGCCCTCGTCGACCACGTCGACCACGTCGGCCACGTCGACAACCGGTGGAAGCAAGGCTGCGGGATCCGTTCCGAAGGGCACCTCGATCGGCCCGGCGTCGAGCGTTCCGGTCGGCGGGTCCGCGGCGTTCACCGACCCGTCGACGGGGGACCCGTCGTTGGTGATCCAACACACCAGTGACAATTTCGTGGCGTTCGACGCCATCTGCCCGCATGAGGGGTGCACCGTCGCCTACCAGGCCAAGTCCGACATCATCGCCTGTCCCTGCCACGGCTCGGAGTTCGACTCGGAGACCGGAGCCCTCATACAGGGCCCGGCGACCTACGGACTCACACCCATCAAGGTCATCAAAGGCGCCAACGGGAACCTGTACGTGGTCTGATGCGAAGCTTCCCGAGGCGACGGCAGTCCACTACGCTGGACCCGTTGTCGTCGGTAGGCGGCGGCCCGCTCAGATGACCGCAACCACTGCAACCACCCCAGGACGACCACAGCCCGGGTCCGGCACCGACGAGGCGCGCACCGACTGGGTATCGGCCATCCCGTTCTTCCTGGTCCATCTGGCCCCACTGGCGGCATTCTTCGTGGACGTCACCTGGCAGGACTGGGTGCTCTGCGGCGTGCTGTACCTCACCCGGATGTTCTGTATCACCGCCGGATATCACCGCTATTTCTCGCATCGCAGCTACAAGATGGGCCGGGTCGCCCAGTTCCTGATGGCCTTCGGTGGGACCACCGCCGTGCAGAAGGGCCCATTGTGGTGGGCCAGCCACCACCGGACCCATCACCGCTACACCGACCTCGACGACGATGTGCACTCTCCCCGGGACGGTTTCTGGTGGAGCCACGTCGGATGGATCCTCTCGACCAAGTACAAGTCCACCGACCTGGACGGAATCAAGGACTTCGCCGCCTTCCCCGAGCTCCGCTGGCTGGAGCGGTACAACTGGGTCGGTCCGTGGGCTCTGGCCATCGCCACATTCGTGTTCTTCGGTTGGGGTGGCCTGTTCGTCGGATTCTTCCTGTCGACCGTGCTGCTCTGGCACGGGACGTTCCTGGTGAACTCCATGGCCCATGTGATGGGACGCCGTCGCTACGCCACCCCGGACACCAGCCGTAACTCATTCCTCATCGCCGTCATCACCGGGGGAGAGGGATGGCACAACAACCACCACTACCTGCCCGCCTCGGTGCGTCAGGGATTCCGGTGGTGGGAGTACGACCCGACCTGGTACGGGCTGAAGGTGCTCGCCGCCCTCCACATCGTGCGCGACCTGAAGAACCCGCCGGCCCGCCTGCTCGATCAGGCGCGGGTCCGCGACGGGGCCTTTGACATCGGCATGTTCCGCTCCTATTGGGAACGGGCGGCCAAGATCACCGGGGAGCGCATCGCCGACCTGAGCGCACGTCCGATCGCTCCCTCGACCGAGGTGTCCGACGCGACTACCGCCGCCACTGCGGCCGAGTCGCCTGATCCGACTGGCTCATCGGCTCCGACGGAATCAGACGAACACCGATCGGCATTGGCCGGACTGATTGCCCGGGCGCTCGAATCGGCCGACCAACTGGCCGCCACCACCCGTCGCCGGAAGAGCACGAAGGTGATCTCGCCGGAGGCGGACGCCACCGACTCCGGACCGGAATGAGCCCGGCGCCGTCGGCGCCGCTCGAGGCGTCGGTGTGGATCATCGATCTCGACGGGGTGTTGTGGTTGGCGGGTGAACCCATCGGCGACGTAGCCGGTGCGGTAGGGACACTGAAAGCCGGAGGATCCCGGGTGGTCTATGCCACCAACAATTCGGCACCCACCGTCGACGAGTTGTTGAGACGGTTGGCCCGCATCGGAATCGAAGCCGGAACCGAGGACCTGGTGACTTCGGCCCGCGTCGCCGCTTCGCTGCTCCAGTCCGGGATGCGCGTGCACATGCTGGCCGGCGACGGTGTCCGCGAAGCGCTGGAAGCGCGAGGGGTCGAGATCGTCACGGATGCGCCTTGTGACGCCGCCGTGGTGGGATGGAGCCGCGACTTCGACTTCGCCGCGCTCACCGCCGTGTCAACCGTGGCCCGGGAGACGGGAAGGCTCATCGCCACCAATGCGGATCCGACCCACCCGACCCCGGAAGGTCTGCTGCCGGGATCGGGCGCGCTCCTGGCCGCGGTGGCCACCGCGTCGGGGGTCACGCCCCTGGTAGCGGGCAAGCCGAATCCACCGATGGTCGAATACATCCGTCGCCACCTCCTGGCAGGTGGGGAGACGGCGGTGATGGTCGGGGACCAACCTGGAACCGACGGCCTGTTGGCCGAACGTCTCGACATTCCCTTCGCCCTGGTCGATTCGGGGGTGACCCCGGCGGGCACTCCGGTCGACGATTGCCCGGTGGCGGTGCGGGCCGCCGACCTGGTCACCCTGGTATCGGAGCTACGCGCCTGATCGCGTCCGGCAAGCATGGTGCCATCTGCTTGCAAAGTGCTTGCTCCTGGCTAACAGTCCTGGTAGAGTGGGTATATGTCCACTAATGACTCGCTTCAACGGTATATCGATGCAGGCATCGCCTTCACCAACATGACCAGGAAGAAGGCCGAGGAGCTCGTGTCCGAGCTGGTGCAGAACGGCGATGTCCAACGGGACGAGGCCAAGGCTCGTGTCGACGACCTGCTCGAGCGCAGCCGACAGGGCACCGAAGTGATCCTGGCTGCGGTGCGCTCCGAAGTGTCCCGTCAGCTCGAGGCGGTAGGAATCACCAACCTGGACGACCTGGCCAAACAGGTTGCAGCCCTGGTCGCCCGCGCCGGCGAAGCCGGCAAGAAGACGACAGCCAAGAAGACGACAGCCAAGAAGACGACAGCCAAGAAGACGACAGCCAAGAAGACGACAGCCAAGAAGACGACAGCCAAGAAGACTGCGGCCAAGAAGGCGCCGGCCAAGAAGACCGCTGCCAAGAAGACCGCTGCCAAGAAGACTGCCGCCAAGAAGGCTGCCCCGAAGACGGCCGCCAAGAAGGCTCCGGCCAAGAAGGCTCCGGCCACCGGAGCGCCGACCGGGTCGGCCGACTGACACCTCCCGCGCGGCTGCGACTGGACAAGGCACTCGTCGCCCGGGGTCTGGCCGACAGTCGCCCCCAGGCGGTCGAGATGATCGCCCGGGGCATCGTCCTCGTATCGGGTTCGCTCGCCGACAAACCGGCGCGCCTGGTGTCGCCCGCAGAACCGGTGGAGCTGCTGAGCGACCGGCCTCCCTACGTGAGCCGGGGAGGCGAGAAGCTACGCGCCGCACTCGACCGGTTCGGACTCGACCCGAGCGGTCAACGAGCCCTCGACGCCGGTGCATCCACCGGAGGATTCACCGACTGTCTTCTCCAGGCCGGTGCCGCCCGGATCATGGCCGTCGACGTCGGCCACGGTCAACTCCATCCGAAACTCCGCAGTGACCCCCGGGTCGACAACCATGAGCGACTCGACATCCGATCGGTCACCCTGGACACCGTCGGGGGAGTCCCGGTGGACCTGGTGGTCGCCGATCTGTCATTCATCTCGGCCACACGCGCCGTGCCGGTGCTCACCGGACCGGTGGCCGCGCCCGGCGCCCCGTTGGTGGTCCTGGCCAAGCCGCAGTTCGAGGCCGGACGGGTCGAGGCCTCCCGCGGCCGAGGGGTGATCCGTGACCCCGAAGTACACCGGCGCACCCTCGGCGAAGTGGCAACCGCGCTTGTGGACGCCGGAGCAGTCATCATGGGGGCCATGCCGTCACCCCTCACCGGCCACTCGGGCAACGTCGAGTTCCTCCTGTATGCCCACACGCCTGATCCGGGACGGTCCACCGCCCACGTTGCGCCGGTCGGTCCGATGCTCGACGCCGCCGTCGCCGAGGCCCACCCGGATGACCCAGGTGCGGGGGACTGACCATGGCCCGCATCGCCCTGTACGTCCATCCGGAGCGCCCCGAGGCAGCCGACCTCGCCGGTAAGGCCACCGAATGGCTGGTGGCCCGGGGGCACCAGGTGACCGCCGCTCTGGCCGAGGACGGCTCGGTTTCGGTCGAGGGTGCCGACCTACTGGTCAGCCTGGGAGGTGACGGGACCCTCCTGCGGGCCGTCGACAGCGCCCTCGAGGCGTCGGTGCCGGTCATGGGGGTCAACCTCGGCCTTCTCGGCTACCTCACCGAGATCGAGCCCGCTGGTCTCGAGGACGCGCTCCAGCGGTTCCTCGATGGCACCTATGAGGTCGAGGAACGGATGACCCTGGCCGTGGAGGTCCGCGGCGCCGACGGCACGTTGCTGGCCGACGTCTGCGCCCTCAACGAGGCGACCGTCGAGAAGACGGTACCCGGCCACACCGTGCGGGTTGCGGCCTCCATCGACGACCGGCCCTTCGTCACCTATGCGGCCGACGGCCTGTTGATGGCCACGCCTACCGGCTCGACCGCCTACAACCTGTCAGCCCGCGGTCCACTGCTGTCACCCCGGCTGCGGGCCATCGTCCTCACCCCGGTGTCGCCCCACATGCTGTTCGACCGCCCTCTGGTCCTCGACCCGTCCCAACGTGTCCATCTGGAGGTGCTGGGGCCACGGACGGCGGTACTGGTGGTCGACGGCATCACCGTGTGCACCCTCGAACCGGGCGCCACCGTCGACTGCCGTGAGGGCGACCGTCCGGCCCGTCTGGTCACGTTCGGCTCCCGGGATTTCCACGCCATCCTGCGGGCGAAGTTCCACCTGGCCGACCGGTAGCAGGCAGATGAGTCGCCGCCTGGTCGAGCTGCACGTGCGCGACCTCGGCGTGATCGACGACGTCACCGTGGCGCTGGGACCGGGGATGACCGCCCTCACCGGTGAGACCGGAGCCGGAAAGACACTCCTCATCGGGGCTCTCAGCCTATTGCTGGGCGGGCGGGGCGATCCCGCCGTGGTGCGGGCCGGCGCCGACGAGGCCTATGTCGAGGGCCGGTTCGTCGATGCCGACGGAGACGAGGAGATCGTGCTGGCCCGGTCGTTGGCCCGCCAGGGCCGGTCCAAGGCCTGGGTGGACGGCCGGCCCGCACCGGTCGGCTCATTGGCCGGAACGGCGTCAGGGCTCCTCGAACTCCACGGTCAGCACCAGCACCGGACCCTGGTGGTCCCCGAGGCCCAACGCCGGGCCCTGGACGCCTTCGGGGCGGTCGACACATCGCCGCTCGATGCCGCCCGGGCCGCTCTCGCCGCGTTGTTGCGCGAGGTGGAAGGGCTCGGGGGTGATGCCGAACGCCGCCGCCGTGGACGCGGATCTGCTGGCCTTCGAGGTGGCGGAGATCGACGGGGCCGGTCTGGCCGGGCCGGACGAGGATGCCGACCTGGAGGCCGAAGAGGACCGGCTGGCCGAGGCCTCCTCCTACCGGGCCGCGGCGGCCGTGGCCCTCGAGGCGCTGGTCGGTGATGACGACCGGGGCGGGGCTGCGGCGGTGGACCGCCTGGCCGAGGCCTCGGGCGCGTTGGCCGGCCTGGCGCCCCTGGCCGCGGTGGACCGACGGGTGCGGGCCGCCATGGGCGAGCTCGCTGATCTGGCCAGCGAAATGCGCACGGTGGTCGAGACATGGGAGGACGATCCCGAGCGGCTCGATCAGGTGCGTGAGCGACGCCAGGCCTTGCGCGAGCTGGCCCGCAAGTACGGCCCGACCTTGGAGGACGTCCTGGTCCGCGCCGACAGCGCCCGGGAGCGGCTGGTCGAGCTGGCCGGGCTCGAGGAGCGGGCGGCCGAGCTCGACCGGCATGTCGCCCGGGCCCGGTCCCAGGTGGCCGAGGCCGAGGCGGTGGTGGCCCGTGAGCGCCGGCGCGCCGCCCCCCTGCTGGCGTCGGAGATCGAGATGACCCTCCACGACCTGGCCATGCCCTCCGCCCGATTCACCATCCGGGTCGAGGGGGAGGGGAGTGCCGACCACGTCACGTTTGAGCTCGCCGCCAACCCGGGCGAGCCGGCACTGCCGTTGTCGAAGGCGGCGTCGGGGGGCGAGCTGTCCCGCACCATGCTGGCCGTGCGACTCGCTCTGACCGATGCACCGGGTGTCCTGGTCTTCGACGAGGTCGATGCCGGCGTGGGGGGGACGGCCGCCACCGCGGTGGGCGCCGCCCTCGCCGGGCTCGGCCACTATGCGCAGGTGTTGGTGGTCACCCATCTCGCCCAGGTGGCGGCGCTGGCCGATGCCCAGGTTGCCGTGCGCAAGGTCGAGGCCGATGGTCGGACCCGTTCCGAGGTGACCCTGCTCGACCCCGAGGCGCGGGTGGTCGAGATCAGCCGCATGCTGTCGGGCAGCCCCGAAAGCGAATCGGCACGTCGCCACGCCCGCGAACTGCTGGGCGACCGGGGCCCCAGTGATTGACTGGGGTCCGCACGTCGAAGTGATCGGTTCCGGTAACCTCAGCGGGTGCCCCAAGCGGATGGCAGCGACGTGACCGCACGACAGACCAAATACGTATTCTTCACCGGCGGGGTGTCCTCGTCGCTGGGCAAGGGGCTTACGGCGTCGTCGCTCGGTCGGCTCCTCAAGTGCCGCGGCCTCAAGGTCACCATGTGCAAGCTCGACCCGTACATCAACGTGGACCCGGGGACCATGAACCCGTTCGAGCACGGCGAGGTCTTCGTCACCGAGGACGGCGGTGAGACCGACCTGGACCTCGGTCACTATGAGCGCTTCATCGATGAGAACCTCCACAAGGGATCCAACGCCACCACCGGGCGGATCTACTCGTCGGTCATCGCCAAGGAGCGTCGGGGTGACTACCTGGGAAAGACCGTGCAGGTCATCCCCCACATCACCGACGAGATCAAGAACCACATCCACAAGCTCGGCCAGACCGGCGTGGACGTGGTCATCGTGGAGATCGGCGGCACGGTGGGTGACATCGAGATCCTCCCGTTCATCGAGGCCATCCGCCAGTTCCGCCGGGATGTGGGCCGGGCCAATGTGGCCTACGTGCACCTGACCCTGGTGCCCTACCTGCGTCCCTCGGGCGAGCAGAAGACCAAGCCGACCCAGCACTCGGTCACCGACCTGCGCAGCCAGGGCATCCAGCCCGACGTGATCGTCTGCCGCTCGGACCGGATGATCTCCGAGGACCTGAAGCGGAAGATCTCGCTGCTGTGCGACGTGCCCATGCAGGCCGTCGTCTCGTGCGTCGACGCCGACAACATCTACCAGATCCCCCTCGTCCTGCACGAAGAAGGCCTCGACGGTTACCTGCTCGACATCCTGGAGATCGACGTGGCCGACCACCCGATCGACCTCTCCCGGTGGGAGCACCTGGTGGCCCAGGTGGCCGCCGCCGTGCGCCCGGTCCGGATCGGGATCATCGGCAAGTACGTGGACCTGCCCGACGCCTACCTGTCGGTCGTCGAATCACTGCGCCACGCCGGATTCCACCACGGCGCCAAGGTCGAGATCGAGTGGGTCCAGGCGGCCACCGTGCCCGACCTGTTGGAGCGCGACGGCCTCCGGGGCTTCGACGGTCTGGTCATCCCCGGCGGCTTTGGCGAGCGGGGCGTCGAAGGCAAGATCGCCGCCGCCCGCTACGCCCGGGAGAACGAACTCCCTCTCCTCGGCCTGTGCCTGGGCCTCCAGGTGATGATCATCGAGTTCGCCCGGACACTGGCCGGTATGGAGGGCGCCAACTCCCGCGAGTTCGAAGCCACCACCCGCTTCCCGGTGGTCGACCTCATGGACGACCAGGTCGAGGTGTCCGACAAGGGCGGGACCATGCGGCTCGGCTCCTACGATGCCCGCCTGTTACCGGGCTCCCAGGTCGCCGATGCCTACGGCGACGTGGTCGTGTCCGAACGCCACCGGCACCGCTACGAGGTGAACCCCCGTTTCCGCGGCAAGCTCGAAGAGGCCGGTCTGGTGTGCTCGGGCATGTCACCCGACGGTCGCCTGGTGGAGTTCATCGAGCTTCCCGGACACCCGTTCTGGGTGGGCACCCAGGCCCATCCCGAGTTCAAGAGCCGTCCCGATCAGCCCCACCCGCTCTTCCGCGAGTTGGTCGGTGCCGCCCTGGCCCGGGCCGAGGGGCGCGACCCCCACCTGATCGACATCGGTGCCGTCGGCTGAGGCCGGGGGCCTGACACCCGAGGACCGACTGCCGGTGTTCACCCCCACCGGCGAAGAGACCGTCCTGGCCAGTTGGTGCATCAGCGTGCAACGGGCCACCTTCCTCGACCCCGAGGGCATCCCCTTCGAACGTGACATCGTGCGCCATCCCGGAGCGGTGGCGGTGGTGGCCGTCACCGACGACCGGTCGGTCGTGCTGGTGCGTCAGTACCGACCCGCCGTCGACCGGTGGCTGCTCGAAGTGCCGGCGGGAACCCGGGACGTCGAAGGCGAACCGCCCGAGCTGACCGCCCGGCGCGAGCTGGCCGAGGAGGTCGGCTACCAGCCCGTCGCACTGACCCTCCTGACCCGGACCGCACTCACCCCGGGCTTCTGCGACCAGATCTCCCACGTCTACCTGGCGACCGGGCTCCGTCCGGTCCCTTCGGATCGCCAGGGTGCCGAGGAACGGCACATGGAGGTCGTCGAGGTGCCGCTCGACCGGTTCGACGCGCTGGTCGACGACGGGGACGTCATCGACGCCACCACCATCCTCGGCGTCGGATTGGCCCGACGGCACCTGGCCGACGGCGCCCATCCCGACAGGAGCTGAGCGGCCCCGTGCCCGAGCAGTTGTCGCCGGCCGCCGAGGAGTACCTGTCGTGGCTGGCGGTGGAGAAGGGCAGGTCGCGCAATACCTTGCTGGCCTACCGCCGGGACCTGGCTTCGTTCGAACAGTGGGCGGCTGCCGGCGGAGTGGACCCGGTGACGCTCGGCCCCGGGGCGGTCGAACGCTATCTGGGCGACCTGAGGGCCCAGGGCCGGCACCCGGCATCACTGGCCCGGGCCACCACCGCCCTACGCGGCCTCTACCGGTTCTGGGTGGAGGAGGGAACGGTGACCACCGACCCGACAGTCGACGTGCGGTCCCCGAAGCTGCCCCGCAGGCTGCCCAAGGCCCTCGATGAGGACCAGGTGATCCACCTCATCGAGTCGGTCGACGGCCCCGAGCCCGTCGATCTCCGGGACCGTGCCCTGCTCGAGGTCCTCTACGGTTCGGGGGCCCGGATATCGGAGGTGGTGGGGCTGTCACTGACCGATCTGACCGGCGACGACGGCTTGATGCGGGTGTTCGGGAAGGGGTCCAAGGAGCGGGTGGTCCCGATCGGGCGACCGGCCCAGGCAGCCCTCGCCCACTGGCTGGGCCTGGCGGGCCGCCCGCTCATGGAGCCGCGACGGTTTGCCCGAAGGTCCGACGCCGAGGCGGTCTTCCTCAACGTCCGGGGAGCACGCCTGTCCCGACAGGGGGCGTGGGCCGCCGTCCGGGCCCGGGCGGACCGGGTGGGCCTCGGTGACGTGGTCAGTCCCCACGTCCTCCGTCATTCGTGCGCCAGTCACATGTTGGCCCACGGAGCGGATATCCGGGTGGTCCAGGAGGTGCTCGGCCACGTCTCGATCGCCACCACCCAGATCTATACCCGGCTGAGCCAGGACCACCTCCGATCGGCGTACGAGCGGGCCCATCCGCGGGCCGGGGGGGTCGGAGCCAGGTAGGCTTCAACGGATGTCCAGCGATGCCTCTACCGACGCGACCGCCATTGACTACCGCGCGCTCCTGCAAATGGAGCAGGAACAGCTCCGTGCTGAGCTGCGTGAGCTCGGCTTCGACGACGGTCGGACCGGGCTCGAGTACGACGCCAACTTCGCCGATACCAGCCAGGTCACGGCGGAGCGGGGCGAGGCCGAGGCACTGGCGGGCAAGCTGAAGGACACCCTGGAAGAGGTGGCCGCGGCCATCGTCCGCCTCGACGAGGGCACCTACGGCCACTGCGAAGTGTGCGGGGTGGCTCTCAACCCGGCCCGCCTCGAGGCGATGCCGGCCACCCGGTTCTGCATCGACCACGCCAACCGGGCCTGAGCGGCGGTCGCCCGTGACGCCGTGGGACCCTCGCGGGTCCGGAGCGGGCAGGCGTCGTTTCCAGCTCGACCGGCGGGTGGTGATCATCGTCGCCGTGTCGGCGGTGCTGCTCGCCATCAGCATCCATAGTGGGAAGCTCCACTCCTACCAGCTGATCTACTTCTGCGTCCTGATCCCGTCGATCATCATCCACGAGATCTCCCATGGCGTGGTGGCCCTCGCCTTCGGTGACTCGACGGCCAAACGGGCGGGGAGGCTCAGTCTCAACCCGATCAAGCACATCGACCCGGTCGGGACGCTGCTGGTGCCGGCCGTGCTCTCACTGTCCGGAGTCGGTGCCTACGGGTGGGCCAAGCCGGTCCCGGTGATGACGACCAACCTCCGCAGCCCCAGAAACCACACGGTGATCGTGTCGCTGGTCGGCCCGATCACCAACTACATCCTGGCGGCACTGATGGGTGTGTGCTTCGTCGCGGCAGGCGGGCGCAACACCTTGTTGACGGGTGCCGCACCGTCGCTTCTCCAACAGATCTTCTTCTACGCCGGCCTGGCCAACATCGTGCTCGGTACGTTCAACTTGATCCCGTGCCCACCACTCGACGGTGCCGCCGTGCTCGAGCGGTTCCTTCCTGAGCACCTGCTGCCCGGTTACTACAACCTGCAGCCGTTCCTCATGTTCCTGCCGTTCATCCTCATCCTGCTCTTCCACGGCGCCTGGGCCTCACTGATCGACCACCTCGAGACCTGGTACCTCCAACGCCTGGTCTGAGCGGGCGCCGTCCGGACTGCCACGGGCCCCCGGGACTGTCGGGGTAGCGTCAGGGGCGCCAGCGCACCCGGTCTCGGGCAGACCGCAGGGGTGTGACCGACGGGAGCAGGAGAGGGAGAGGAGTGCTGACCACCGGAACGACGACGGCTCCCGCGCGGACGACGGCGGCGGTCCCCGGATGGATCGCCCTGGGCACCCTCGGCGCGGTCGGCATGGTTGTGTCTGGCAGCGCCATCGGGTCGATACCGCAGCCGGTGGGGGACAACTGGTGGTACACCGTGCCGATCGGGACCGGCATAGGAGCCCATCTCGCCTTCTACGCCTCGGTCGGCCTACTCCTCGCCGGTTGGGTGGGCCTGGGCATCCATGCCTACCGTGGCCGGCTCTCGGTCCGCCTGTCCTGGCTGATACTGGCCCTGTGGGGCCTCCCGTTCTACCTCGGCCCCCCGCTGTTCAGCCGGGACCTCTACAGCTACATCGCCCAGGGCCGCCTGGCCGCCGGGGGTCTCAATCCCTACGTCGTCGCCCCCTCCGCCCTCGGCCACGGTGACCTGCTGTCCTCCATCGCCTCCGTATGGCGGGGGACCGCCTCGCCGTACGGGCCGTTGTTCGTCTCTGTCAGCCACGCCGGAGCATCCGTATCCGGATCGTCACTGGTGGCCTCCATCCTCGCCTTCCGGGCCATCGAACTGGTCGGTGTGGTCCTGTTGATGGTGTCGTTGCCGGTTCTGGCCCGCCACCTGGGCAACGACCCGGGTATCGCCCTGTGGTTGGCCGTGCTCAGTCCCCTCGCCCTGTTCAGCTTCGTCGCGTCGGGCCACAACGACGCCCTCATGATGGGCCTGATGCTGGCCGGGATAACCGTAGGCATGCGTGGGAGGTTCCGGTGGGGCGTGGCCCTGTGCGCCCTGGCCGCCACCATCAAGCTCCCCGCACTCGCCGGGGTGGTCTTCATCGCCGCCGATGAGTGCACCCGGGTGGCGACGTCCATTCGATGGCGGGTGGTGGCCGAGTCCGCCGCCGTCACCGCACTGGTCGTGGTCGGGGTGACCGTCGGGGCCGGCCTGGGGTGGACGTGGTTGGGACCGACGGCGCTGCATGTCCCCACCGAACTGCGGGTGCTGATCACCCCGCTGGTATCGGCGGGGTCGTTCGTCCACGGGGTTCTGCACGCCACCGGGCTGTCGGTGAGCCTGGGCGTCGTCATCAGTGCCGTCGAGGTGGTCGGCGCGGTGGTGGCCGTGTCGGGCATCCTCTGGATGGTGTTCCACACCCGGGACCACGACGCGGTGCGACTGTGCGGTCTGGCCCTCATCCTCTTCGTGGTGCTCAGCCCCACCCTGTGGCCGTGGTACCTGATGTGGGGGGTGGCCGTGCTGGCCGCCACTTCGGCCCAGCGATCCAAGGCACTGGCCGCCGTCGCGGGACTGGCGATGCTGCTGGTCGGCGCCGGGGGCACCCCGATGATCAACGGCGGGGACTACTGGGTGACCGGCCCGCTGGTGCTGGTGGCCATCGCCTGGTTCGTAGTGGCCGGCTATGGGCGGACCTCCGTGACCGGACCTACCTATGCCACCTGACGCCGGCGCCGGTGAGTTGGACGACGGGGTGGCCGTGATGGCCGACGCCCCGGTGGTGGCGTCTCCCTCGGGCGACACGTACGCACCACCGATCGCCTCCCCGTCAGTCGCCTCGCCGTCAGGCGACTCGACGAGTCCACGCCACCGCCGGCGCCGTCGGCGCCGGTCCGATGGTTCCCGGTCACGGCACTGGTGGCCTACTTCGCCTGTCGGATCATGACCGTCGTGGCGGTGGCGCTCGTCGACCTGTTCACCCACAACAGCGTCCTGTACGACCTCACCATCTGGGACGGCACGTGGTTCCTGCGGGTGGTGCGACATGGCTACCCGGTCCACCTGCCCATGTACCACGGACACGTCACCCAGAACCCGATCGCCTTCTTTCCGATGTTCCCGCTGGTCGTGCGCGCCTTCGATGCCACAGGGCTCGATCTCGGTGTGGCCGCCCTGGTGCTGAGCGGGGTCACCGGCGCCATCCGCCGTGCTCGCCGTCGGTCTACTCGCCCGCCGATTCGCCGGCGACGAGGCCGGGAAACGGGCGGCGCTCCTGTTCGCCGTGTTCCCGGGGACGTTCGTCTTCAGCTTCGCCTACTCCGAGGGGATCGTCGTCACCTGCGTCGGGTTCGGGTTGATCGCCCTCCTCGATCGTCGCTGGTGGCTGGCCGGATTGCTCGGGGCGGTGGCCACAGCGGCATCACCTCTGGCCTTGGCCTTCGTGGTGAGCTGCGCCTGGTGCGCCATCAGGGCGGCGTGGAGGGAACGTCGACCGTGGCCGCTGCTCGCCCCGCTGCTCGCCCCGCTCGGGTTCGTGGCCTACATGGCCTACCTGTGGCGCCACACCGGCCAATTGATGGCGTGGCGGCTGACCGAACGAGGCGGATGGAAGAGCTACCCGTCATTGGTCTACCCACTCCGGATCGTCTGGACCTTCGTCCGGGATCCGTTGTCCCCGACGATCACCGGGCAGATCCTGTTCGCCGGGACGGTGGTGGCCGTGATCGGCGTGGTGCTCATGATCAAAGAGCGCCAGCCGATGCCGGTGCTCCTGTACGGCATCTGTGCACTCGCTTCGGCGGCTGTATCCCAGCCGGTCGGGCTGCGCCCCCGGTTCCTCATGCTGGCGTTCCCCGTGGTCATCGCGCTGGGCACCCGCTACCAGGGACGGACCCACCGGTGGCTGGTGGCGGTGTGCCTCGTCCTCCTGACCCTGATGACCCTGCTCGAAGGCGCCTCGAGGGCGGTGTTCCCGTGATCCTCGAGGAGTCCGGTCACCCCCGACCCCGCCGTCCCCCTCGACCAGGTCACGCCGGAGGAGCCCGAATCGGCGACGGCGGGAGCTGTCGTTCCCGGTTCCGATGCCCTCGCCCTCACCCTGGTCCAACAGTGCGCATGGACGTTGGCCTGGGTGTCCGTCCTGGCCCTGGCCCTCACCTACTGGGGATCGTGGTCGGCCGGTCCGTGGGTGGCCCTGGCCTCGCCGCTACTGGTGCTGGTGGCGCTGGCCGGGACGGTGATGGTGTGGACGGGTCCCGGGGCACTGGGGCGCCTGCAGCAGGCGTTCGGACTGGCCATGGCCCTGGTGACGGTGGCCCTGTCCGACGGGACCGACATCCACCTCCGGCACAGCTACGCCACCGATTCGGCTGCGTTCAACCAGGTCGCCGCCCGGATGCTGCTGCACGGGCACAATCCCTACACATCGTCGATGGCCGGTGCGGCTCGCCTGCTCGATCCGCCCGCCGCCTTCTGGACCTACCAGGCCGACGGGGGACACACCGTGGGCATCTCCTATCCGGCCGGTTCGTTCCTCCTGCAGGCCCCGTTCATGGCCCTCGGCGTGAACCATCTGGCCACCGACTGGGTGGACCTCGGGGCGTGGCTGGTCACCGCCGTGCTGGTGTTCTGCATGCTCCCCGGATTCCTCCGGTGGCTGGCTCCGTTGCTGCTCCTGACCGGGGTCTTCGTCGGGCCGTTCTCCAACGGGGGGACCGACGCCCTCTTCGTGCCGTTCCTGGTGGTGGCGGTGTGGCGGTGGGACCGGTTCCCGGGGCGGAGTACGGCGTGGCTGCCGGCGTGGGTGGGGCCGGTGTGCCTCGGCGTCGCCTGTTCGATCAAGCAGACGCCGTGGTTCTGCGTGCCGTTCCTGGTGGTCGGCGTGGCCTGTGAGGCCCGCAGGGCAGGGGTCGAACCCGTTGCGGTCGGCACTTCGTTACACGGCCATCGCCGCAGGTGCCTTCATCGTGGTCAACCTGCCCTTCATCGTGTGGTCCCCGTCGGCGTGGCTGAAGGGTGCGTTCCTCCCCCTGTCCCAGCCGCTGGTGGCCGACGGACAGGGACTGGTCGCCCTCGCCCTCCACGGGTTCACCGGTGGCGTGGTCACGTGGTACATGTCGGCCGCGGCCGGAGTGGCACTCCTGGCCATGGTGATCGCCTTCGCACTGTGGGAGCCCCGCCTGAAGCGGGTGTGGCTCCTCCTGGTGCCCTTCGTCCTCTTCCTGCCGGACAGGAGTCTGGCCAACTATCTGACCGACTTCGTGCCGGCCGCCCTGATAGCGGCCCTCAGCGTGAGGACCGTCGATCCGGCGCGGCTGGGCCCGTCCCGCCGTCCGGCATGGGTCGGCCCGGTGACCGTCGGCGTCCTCGCCGCCATCTCGGCCGGGCTGCTGGTGGTGGCATTCACGTCGGCACCGTTGGCGGTCACCGTCGACAGCGTGACGGCCCGAGGGGTGGCCACGGTCGACGGTGGGCTGTCGTGGGGCCAGGTGGTCATCACCGTGCACAACACGTCATCCACGGCGTTGGCGCCACACTTCATGGTCTCTTCGGGAGGTGGTCATCCGACAGGATTCTGGACGGCCCAGGCCATCTCGGGCTCCGACCCGGTGGAACCGAACCGGTCCACCCGATTCGTCCTGCGTCCCACCCGCTACATCTCCACACCACCGCACGGGCAGTGGTGGATCGTCGACGCCTATTCGTCCCCTCCGGACGCCCTCTCTACGTCGTCGCTGCAGCATTGGACGCTGGGTCTGGATCCCGGCTGACCCGCACGCCGCGTGCGCGGGATCGTCTCCGGACGGCGAGCAGCACAGTCACCCCCACCATGAAGGCGACCAGGAGCGCGAAGGACGAGCTCCCGGCGAGGATCGTCCATCCTTGTTCGTGGAGCTCATGGTCGCTTCCATCGGACACATGCTGAAGTGGCGCCCTCCACAGCGGGATGGCGGCGGCTGCAGCCCACAGCCATCCGAGCGGTGGTCTGTCGGGGGCACATGCCAGCCACAACAGCACCGGTACAGCCCACACCAGGTGGTGCTCCCAGGTGATGGGGGAGACGATGAGCCCGGTGGTGGCCGCCACCAGGATCCCGAGGAACGGTGACGAGTCCTTCCACGCCCAGCGAGCCAGCGCAAGGCCGGCCACGAGCCCGACCGCTCCCAGCACATCGATCACGCCCGACGACACCTGCTGGTGGGCCAACCGGTCCAGGGCGCCTTGCAGACTCTGGTTGAGGATGAAGTACGGGTTGCCCACCCGGGACGCATCGGTGGCGTACTTGGTCCAGTAGTCCCACGAGGCCGCCGGGTCAAACGCGGAGGCGACCAGGGAACACACGGCGAACGAAGCCAGAGCGGTCCAGGCTGCCCGGACCTGGCGGGTGACGAAGAGGTACGGGACGAACACCAGTGGCACCAGCTTGATGGCGGCGGACACACCCACCAAGACCCCCCGGGGAAGCGTGCGGCGCCCGACCCGGACCGTAGTGGTCAGGTCGATGAGCACCAGCGCGCACAGCACCAGGTTGATCTGGCCGAAGTAGAAGCTCAGCCGCACCGGGTCGAGGGAGTACGAGGGACCGAGCAGGACCAGCGCCCACAGGGCGAGACGCACCCGATCGGCGCCGGGGAGCACGGCCCGCAGCGAGAGGACCAGCACGGCGTAGAGACTGGCCACATTGATCGTGGCCCAGGCCACCTGGGCTACGGAGCGGGGCAGGAGAGCCAGCGGGCCAAAGGCCAGGGCCGCCACCGGCGGGTAGGTGAAGGGTAGGTAGGGCGGAATGGGGAGCCCGGCGGTATAGAGCCGGCCGTCGACCAGATGGTGCGCGCCCATCACGTATACCGAGAAGTCGAGTTGCTGTCGGTGCCAGGTGACATGCCACACCTCGGCGGCGATCAATGCCAGGGAGGCGACGCCCAGGATCGACATCATCACCACCCACCGGGTGGACGGGGGAGGGTGACGTGCAGCCACTGGTTCCACCGGTGGCGCGGTCATGGCGTCCGCCCGTGACGTCGGGTCATGGCGTCCGCCCGTGACGTCGGGTCATGGCGTCCAGAGCGGTCCGCCCATTGCCATCATGCCGAGCGTGGCCATGCACAGGGCCGAGAGTCCGAGCACCACTTCGAACCACAGCGGCGGCAGTTTGGCGCCAACCATCCCGAGCAACGGGAAGCCGCGCAGTACCAGTCGGGGGGTCACCCCGATGACCGGGGAGATGGCGCCGATGGCCAGCACCCCGACCACGTAGCCGATCCATGTGCCCGGGGGGCGGGCCTTGAAGAAGATGACCAGCAGCACGATGACGACCACGACGGAGACGGCCTTGACCGCATAGTCCGGGTCGGCGAACCAGTGGTGGAAGAGATGGTTGAAGGCGCCGGGGATCCCGTCGAAGTAGTCACCACCCTGCCATCCGGCCCGTTGGGCCCGGAAGTACTCGAGCGGGGAACCGGCGTGGGCCCAGAGGTAGAGGAAGAACGAGGCGATGCCCAAAGGCGCCAGCAGGGGAGCGGCCAGTGCCTTCCACTCGCCCCGGGTGCGGATGGCGACCCACGCGGCCACCACGCAGGGCACGATGGCCGCGCTCCCGATCGGATCGGCCGCCGTGGCCACGGCCGCGCACAGGCCGGCGAGCACCCACCGGTGGCGCCGCAGCGCCATCAGGGCGCAGGCGACGAAGCAGATGATGGCGGCCTCGCTGTAGACGAAGCTCAATACCAGGGCGCCGGGGGAGAAGAACACGAGGGCGGTGCCACGGTCGGCGCCGCTCCTCCCGACCACGTCACGGAGCATCCACCACACGGCGACCGCGGCGGCCAGGCCGAGGATGAAGGTGGTGACCAGGCCCGAGACGCTCCAATCGAACCGGGTGACCAGGTGGGTGGCCCGGGTCATCAGGGGGATCAGGGGGAAGAATCCGAGATCGGACTGGGCCGGGTTGCCCGAGCCCGGGGGGATGTGCGTGACGTAGCCGCTCTTGGCGATCTCCAGGTACCAGTTGCTGTCCCACGGGGTCAGCATGTTCACCACCGGCTGATGGCGGTCGGACGCCACCGCCGTGGCCACCAGCACCATTCCGACCCGCGAGCCCAGATAGATCAGGGCCGGGCGGAGCGACCGGGTGAGGAACCAGCGGGCCCGGGAGCCGTCGGGGTCACGGTCGGGGTCGAGCGCCACCACAGCCGCCACCGGCGGCTGTGCTGGTTGGTCGGTCGACGCCGTCGATGCCGCGGCGGGCCTCGGTGTTCCCACGGTCATGCCGGCGGGAGCAGTCCGACCGCCTCGGCGGCCCGGTCATAGGTGGCTCCGGCGACTTCGGTGGCCTTGTCCGCACCACGGGCCAACAGCGCGGCGACGGCGGCCGGGTCGCCGGCCAGCTCGGACCGACGGGCCTGGATCGGTCGGAGCAGCTCGATCAGCGCCTCGGCCACGTCCTGCTTCAGGTCGCCGTAGCGCTGGTAGGAACCGGCCACCTCATCGGGGGTCCGTCCGGTGGAGACGGCCAGCAACTCGAGCAGGTTGGACAGGCCGGGCTTCTTCTCCGGATCGAAGCGCACCTCGCCGTCGGTGTCGGTGACCGCCTTCTTCACCTTGCGGGTGATCTCGTCCGGTCCGTCGAGAAGGAGGAGCGTCCCCAGGGGGGAGTTGACCGACTTGGACATCTTGCGCCCGGGATGTTGGAGGTCCATGACCCGGGCCCCCGCCTTCGGGATCGAGGCCTCGGGCACGACCAGGGTGTCGCCGTAGTGGTGGTTGAACCGGATCGCCAACTCGCGGGCCAGCTCCAGGTGCTGGCGCTGGTCGTTGCCGACCGGCACCCGCTCGGCGTCGTAGAGCACGATGTCGGCCGCCTGCAGCACCGGATAGGTGAACAGTCCGACCCCGACCGACTCCTTGCCCTCGCTCTTCTCCTTGAACTGGGTCATCCGGCGCAGTTCGCCCATGGTGGCGGTGCACTCGAGCAACCAGGTCATCTGGGTGTGCTGGGCCACGTGGCTCTGGACGAACAGGGTGCATCGCTCGGGGTCGAGCCCGGCGGCCAGCAGGTCGACCGCCGTGTCGTGGGTACGGGCCCGCAGCTCGGCCGGGTCGATCTCCAGGGTGAGCGCATGCAGGTCGACCACGCAATAGAAGGCGTCGTGGGCGTCCTGGTCCTCCACCCAGTTGCGGACCGCCCCGAGGTAGTTACCGAGGTGGAGGTCGCCGCTGGGTTGGATTCCGGAAAGGACGCGTGCCATAAGTGGGTCATCGTACGCCCTCGCCGTGCCCGGTCGGTGTCCGGGGACGACCGGTCCGCCGCCCCCGGGCAGGTCCGGGCGGGTGCACGGACCGGTCGCTCCCACCCGGTATCGTTCGGCTTCGTGGCCACCACCGTCTCCATACCCGCCTACGAAGGCCCGATCGACGTCCTCCTGCAACTGGTCACCGGCCATCAGGTGGACATCTTCGACATTCCCCTGGCCGAAGTGGTCGATGCATTCGTGACCGAGGTCGAGTCGTGGACCGAGGTCGACCTGCCCGTGCTCTCGGAGTTCCTGGTGGTGGCGGCCGTCCTCATCGAATTGAAATCCCGACGCCTCCTGCCCGGTAGCGGCGACGTCGAGCCCGACGAGGAACTCGTCGGATGGGAGGAGCGGGACCTGCTGCTCGCCCGCCTCCTCGAGTGCCAGGCCTACGCCGCCGCCGCCGACGGGTTCGCCCTGCTCATCGAGCAGGCGGCCCGCTCGGTGCCCCGCACCGCCGGCCTCGATCCGGACCAGGTGATCCACGCCCCCGACCTGTTGGAAGGCGTGACCCCCGAACTGGTGGCGGCCGCCTTCATGCGGGCCACGGCCGAGCGCCCGACCCCGGTCGTCGACCTCCAACACGTGACGGTCGACGCCGTCACCGTGTCCGACGCCGTGGCCGAGCTCGCTCTGCGCCTGCCCCGCTCGGGTCCGTGCACGTTCCGGGAGCTGACCGGTCACCTCACCTCCCGGATCGAGATCATCGTCCGCTTCCTGGCCCTGCTCGAACTGTGCAAGCAGGGAAGGATCTCCCTCGACCAGGGCCATACCTTCGGGGACCTCGAAGTGGAGTGGGTCCAGGAGACACCGGACATCGTTTCGGTCGGCTTCGGCCCGACCGACGAGTACGAGGGCTGATCGATGCCACTGTCACCGGAAGCCCGAGCCGTCGAGGCCGTCCTCATCGTCGCGGTGGAGCCGGTCCCGCCGGGCCTCCTGGCCGAACTGTTGGAGGTCCCGGTCGACCGTATAGACCCGATCTGCGACGAGCTGATCGAATCGTGTCGCCACGGCGACCGCGGCTTCGAGGTGGTGCGGATCGCCGGCGGGCTGCGCATCCAGACCCACCCGGACCTCGCCCCCTACGTCGAACGCTTCGCCAACGTGGGGGTATCGTCCCGGCTGTCGGCCGCCGCCCTCGAGACCCTCGCCATCGTCGCCTACAAGCAACCGGTCAGCCGGGCCCAGGTCGCCGCCCTGCGCGGCGTCAACGTGGACGGCGTTGTCCGCCTTCTCGAGCACCGTGGGTACATCACCGCTGTCGGGCGAGCCTCCGGACCAGGTCAGGCCGTCCTCTACGCCACCACCGATGCGTTCCTGGAGCGGTTGGGACTCGATCGGCTCGACCAGCTCCCACCGGTGGAGGATCTGCTGCCTGGGCCCGAGGCCCTGGCCGATCTGGAGGAGCAGATGCGCCCGGTCTCCGATGCCTGAGGGCGATCGGGACCCCTCACACGATCAATCACCGGGACCCGGTCATCCGCCGACACACGATCAGCCACCGGGGACACTGCACGTCGGTGAGCGCCTCCAGAAAGTGCTGGCGCGGGCCGGGGTGGGCTCCCGACGTGTGTGCGAGGACCTGATCGTCGACGGGCGGATCACGGTGAACGGCGAGGTCCCGGTGCTCGGCCGCCGGGTCGACACCGATGCCGATGTGATCGAGCTCGACGGTGTCCCCCTGCCGGTCCGTCCCGGGCTCGTCCACTACCTGGTGAACAAGCCGACGGGCGTCGTCTCGACGGCCGACGACACCCACGGCCGCCCCACGGTGGTGTCGCTGGTCCCGCCCGAGCCCCGGGTGTTCCCGGTCGGTCGGCTGGACATGGACTCGGAGGGCCTGATCGTCGTCACCAACGACGGCGAGCTCACCCACCGCCTCACCCATCCCTCCTATGGGGTGCCCAAGGAGTACCTGGTCCAGGTGGAGGGAGAGCCGTCACCGGGCGACGTCCGGCGCCTACGGGAGGGGATTGAACTCGACGACGGCACGACGGCCCCGGCCCAGGTGGCGGTGGTGGCCCCGTCGCTCCTCAGGATGGTCATCCACGAGGGCCGCAACCGGCAGATCCGACGGATGTGCGACACGGTGGGGCATCCGGTGACCCGGCTGGTCCGCACCCGCATCGGCCCGCTGACCGACCCGTCGCTGACCCCGGGCTCCTACCGCCCACTGACCTTCGACGAAGTCCGTGGCCTGGCCGCCGCCGCCGTGCCGGCCGAGGGTATCGAGGACGCCGATCGGAACGCGCCCAACATGGACAAGACCACCCAGGTGGGCAGGACAGGGACGGGGCCGGGATCGAAGGGGACGACGGGTCCCAGGCGACCACTGTCTCGCCCCCTGGGTAACATGCCTGCCTGATGCCAGCCACCCTGCGAGCCATACGCGGCGCCACGACTGTCGACGAGGACGCTCCGGACGCCATCACCGAAGGGGTGGTCGCCCTGCTCACCCGCATCATGGAGCGAAACGGCCTGGTCGAGGACGACATCGTCTCGATCCTGTTTACCGCCACCGACGATCTGGTGTCGATCTTCCCCGCCACTGCCGCCCGGACCATGGGGCTCGGGGCGGTGCCGCTGATCTGCGCCCGGGAACTGGCCATCACCGGCTCGGTGCCCCGCTGTGTCCGGGTCATGCTCCACGTCACCACCGGGCGCCCGAGGGACGAGATCATCCACGTCTACCTCGAGGGCGCCCAGGGACTCCGTGACGACCTCCCCGGCTGACGGTTCCCCACGAGCGAGGCCCATGGGTCGGGCCATGATCTTCGGCACCGGTCTCATCGGTGGGTCGGTGGGCATGGCGCTGCGGTCTCACGGGTGGCACGTCACCGGAACCGACGCCGCACCCGGGACGGCGGCCCGCGCCGTTGCGCTCGGGGCCCTCGACGCCGAAGGGACGGACCGGGATGCCGACCTGGTCATCGTGGCCACCCCGGTGCACGTGGCCGCCGGGATCGTCCGACAGGTCAGCGAATCCGACGACTGGAATCCCGATGCTGTGGTCACCGACGTGGGAAGCGTCAAAGGTCCCCTGGTGGCGGCCGTCGACCGGCCGCGATTCGTGGGGGGCCACCCGATGGCGGGCAGTGAGCAGGTCGGGGTGGACGGAGCCTCGGCCGAGCTGTTCGTGGGAGCAACCTGGGTCCTCACCCCGACCTCCTCCACCGATCCCACCGCCTACGCGCTGGTCCACTCGGTGCTGGCCGAGTTCGGGGCCAACGTGGTGGCGCTCGACCCCGACGAGCACGACTCGCTGGTGGCCGTGGTCTCCCACGTCCCCCACCTCACGGCGGCCACACTCATGGCGCTGGCCACCGATCTGGGCGAGGAGAACGGCGCCCTGTTGCAGCTGGCCGCCGGGGGATTCCGCGACATGACCCGCATCGCCGCCGGGCAGCCCACCATCTGGCCCGGGATCTGCGACGACAACGCCGTGGCCATCGTCGCCACCCTCGATCTGTTGATCGATGCGCTGGGCGCCATGCGCCGCCGGGTGGCCGATCACGACCACGTGTCGTTGCTCGAGGTCCTGCAGCGTGCGGCCACCGCCCGGCGGGCACTGAGCGAACAGGCCCTACGGCCCGAGGAGCTGGTCGAGGTCCGGATCCCGGTCCTGGACCGGCCGGGCACGCTGGCCGAGATCACCGTGCTGGCCACAGAATTGGGCATCAACATCTTCAACATCGAGATCGCCCACTCGGTGGAGGGAGCGCGGGGGGTCCTGGTCGTGGTGGTCGACGCCGCGGTGGCCCCGACATTCGGGGAGGCACTGGCGGCCAAAGGGCTCCGTTCCAGCACCTCCGCTGTCGGGACGGTCCGGTGACCGGGCCCATGGTCGCCGTCCAAGAGGTCGCCGGTGGCCGCCCCCTCGTCGGGACGGCCTCGGTGCCGGGGGACAAATCGATCTCCCACCGTGCACTGCTCCTGGCCGCCCTGGCCGAGGGGACCTCGACCATCACCGGCCTGTCCGACGGGGATGACGTCGTGCGGACCCAGGCGGCGGTCGAGGCTCTGGGGGCCGATGTGGAACGAGGGGGCCAACCGGGCACGGTGATCGTCACCGGGGGCCGTGACCGTCTGTCTCCACCCGACGGCGAGATCGACCTCGGCAACTCCGGTACCGGCATGCGCCTGCTCGCCGGGGTGGCGGCTGGGGTGCCGGGGGTCACCCGTCTCACCGGCGACGCGTCGCTGCGGTCGCGCCCGATGGACCGGATCGCCATCCCGCTCGAACTGATGGAGGCCGAAGTGTCGGGGGTGGGGGAGCGGTGCCTGCCGCCGCTCGTCATCTCCGGTGGGCATCTGGAAGGGATCGACTACACACCTCCGATGGCGAGTGCCCAGGTCAAGGGGGCCGTGCTGCTGGCCGGGCTCGACGCCGACGGTGAGACGGTGGTGCGGGAGCCGGTGGCCACCCGGGTCCACACCGAGGCGATGTTGCTCGAGTCGGGCGCCGACATCACGGTGGAGCCGTGGGGGACAGGCCGGGTGGTCCGGCTACGGCGCAGTGTGCTCGGCCCGGTCGACCGCCACGTGCCGGGGGACCCGTCCCAGGCCGCGTTCTGGGCCGTGGCCGGGGTGGTGGTGCCCGGCAGCCGGATCACCGTGGAGCGGATCTACCTCGGTCCCGAACGCATCGGATTCCTGCACGTCCTGATCCGAATGGGTGCCACCGTCACACTGGGCGACGAGGGCAGGGGGGTCGGTTCGATCACTACCGAGCACTCCGGCCTGCAGGGAACCACGGTGGTGGCGGCCGAGATCCCCTCACTCGACGAGGTACCGATCCTGGCCGTGGCGGCCATGGTGGCCGACGGCCCGACCCGCTTCGTCGATATGGGCGAGCTCCGGGTGAAGGAGTCCGACCGGCTGGCCGGAACCGTTTCATTGCTACGCGCCTTCGGGGGTGCGGCCCACATCGATGGGGACGACCTGGTGGTTGACGGCGGGACGGTCCTGACACCGGCCACGGTGGATGCCGCCGGCGACCACCGGATGGCCATGGCCGCAGCCATCGCCGCCGCCGCATGCCGGTCCGGTGTCTCCGCCGTCACCGGGTGGGAGTCGGTGGCCACCAGTTATCCGGGGTTTGCCGCCACCCTCAACCACCTGGCACAGGCGCCCCGATGAACGGCGCGACCCCTGGCGGCGTGGTGGTCGCCATCGACGGTCCGGCGGGATCGGGCAAGTCGACCCTGTCGCGGGCCCTGGCGGCCCGGCTCGGGCTCGAACGCCTGGACACCGGCGCCATGTACCGATCGGTGGCCTGGGCGGTGCTGAAGCAGGGGGTCGACCCGGGTGATGCCATGGCCGTGGCCGACGTGGCCCGCAATCTGGCCCTCGATGTGGGCGAACGGGTGGTGGCCGACGGGACCGACGTGACCGAGGCCATCCGGGGACCCGAGGTGAGCGCCGCGGTCTCGGCCATCGCCGCCAACCCGGCGGTCCGGGTGGTCATGGTCGACCGCCAGCGCCAGTGGGTCGATGACCACGGTGGCGGTGTGGTCGAGGGACGGGACATCGGCTCGGTGGTCCTGCCCGGGGCCGACCTCAAGCTCTATCTCGACGCCGCCCCCGAAGTGCGGGCCGCCCGGCGGGTCGAAGAGGGTGCGGAGGCGCTGGCCCGACGGGATCGCCTCGACAGCACCCGGGCCGCGTCCCCGCTCGGACAGCCCGCCGGCGCCCATGTCATCGACACCGGCGCGCATAGCGTGGAGGAGATCGTGGACCAGGTGATGACGTGGCTGTGACCCCCGAGCATGAGACGGACGGCCAGGAGACGGGCGGCCCGACCGGTGAGCGGGCCACCGGAGTGTCCGGGGCGCCGATCGAGATGCGGGTCGATACCCGGTTCACTCCGATCTACCGGATCCTCCGGGTGGGGGTGCGGCTGCTCAACGCATTGCTGTTCCGCACGTCGGTTTCGCCCAAGGGGATGGTCCCGGCTGATGGACCGGTGATCATCGCCCCGGTCCACCGCTCGTTCATCGACTTCTTCGTAGCTTCCGAGGTGACCGATCGCAAGCTCCACTACATGGCCAAGGACTCCTTGTGGAAGAACCCGACCCTGGCCAAGATCCTCCCGGCGGTCGGGGCGTTCCCGGTCCACCGGGAGTCGGCCGACCGTGAGGCCATGCGTCGGGCCCAGCAGGTCCTCGACGCCGGCGAGGTGCTGATCCTGTTTCCCGAAGGAGAGCGCCGCGCTGGACCAGTGGTGTCTGACCTCCACGAGGGGGTGGCCTTCCTGGCCGCCCGGACCGGGGCCACGGTGATACCGGTCGGGATCGGCGGCTCGGCATCGGTGATGCCCAAAGGGGCCCGGATCCCCCGACCCCGGCACATCCATCTCGAAGTAGGGAAGCCACTCACCCCGCCCGCCCGCACCGGATCGGGTCGGGTGCCCCGTAGTCGGATCCACGAGCTGACCGCCGAGCTGACGGTCGCCCTCCAGGACCTCTACGACCGTTCCGTCGAGGTCACCGGCCGCTACTGATCCGGTCAGCGGGCCGCTACGGCATAGGCCCGCTCGGCCAGCCCCGGATCCCGCAACAGCCGGCAGACCTCCTCGAACTCGGCGTTCGGTCCATCCCATCGGAGGGTGGCCACCTGGTCGAGCAGCCCCGGATCCCGGCGCAGGGTGGCCAGATCCCGGAACAGCACGGCGTTGGCGCGGTCTTCGGCCAGCCGGGAAGCCAGGGAGGCTGCACCCCGCAAACTCTCGCGCACCGTGGGATCCCACCTGGCCACGTCGTCGGGCACGGCATCGAACGTCCCGTAGTGGGCCAGCACAACCGAGGCCGACCGCTTCCCCCACCCGGCCAGTCCGGGAAATCCATCGGCGGAGTCGCCCACCAGGGCCAACCAGTCGGGGATGGACGTCGGGGCGACTCCGAACTTGGCCCATACGCCGTCCTCGTCGGTCACCACGTTCTTCCTTCGATCCAGCTGGACCACCCGCTGGCCGACCACACACTGGGCCAGGTCCTTGTCAGGCGTGCAGATGATCACACGGTCTACGCCAGCATCCTCCGCCGCCACCGAAGCCGCCGAGGCCAGGGCGTCATCGGCCTCGAGCTCGACCATGGGCCATACCGTCAGACCCAGCGCCCCCAGCGCCGTCTCCAGGATCTCGAACTGTGAACGCAGTTCGGGTTCGATGCCTTCCCCGGTCTTGTATCCGGGCCAGAGGTCGTTCCGAAATGATTCGACGACGTGGTCGGTGGCCACACCCACGTGGGTGGCGCCCTCCGCCATCATGCCCAGCAGGGACAAGAGGACCCCACGGACGGCACCGATCTCCTGACCGGTATCACTGTGGCGAGCGGGCTGACCGAAATACTGACGGAACAGCTCGTAGGTTCCGTCCACCAGATACACGTCCATGACGTCGGGTCCTTCAGTCTGGATCAGCGGGCTGTAGAGCCGAGCCGATGACGCTCAGCGCCGGGTGCGGTTGCCCAGGGTGACCCGGGCCCAGGTGGTCACGATGACCTTGGCGTAGTTCAGTCCGAAGACGAGATTCCCGCCCTTCTTCGATGTCCCGGACGACCTCGGATGCCACATGGTGGGCCGCTCGGCGATGCGCCAACCGCGACTCGACGCGGTGATGACCACCTCGGACGTCTGATACTGGTCCTGGACCAGATGGGGCACGATGTCGTTGAGGACGTCGATCCGGAAGGCGCGGTAGCCGTTGGACGAGTCGGTCAACTTCTGCCTGGCGATGGTGTTGATGGCCCAGGCGTAGAACTTGACGCCGGCCTGGCGGAAGCGGTCGGTCGTCTGATCGGTGCCGAGCCGGCGTGAGGCGATGACGAAGTCGGCCGAGTCGTCGAGCAGCGGCTCCAACATCGACGCCATCTCATTCGGATCATTCTGCCCGTCGGCGTCGAGGGTCACCACGTAACGGGCGCCGTGGGCTGCCGCCAGCTCGTAGCCCAGGCGAAGGGCGGCGCCCTGGCCCAGGTTCACCGGCAGCACGCAGGTGAACACGCCGGCGTCGATGGCCACCTGGGCCGTCCCGTCGGTGTCACCGTCGACCACCACCAGGGTGGACACCTCGAGGTCTTCGACCAGGGTGGGCATGTCCTTCAGCACCGCCCCGATGTTGGCCTCCTCCTCGTAGGCGGCGATCACGGCCACCACGGGGCCGAACCTGACGTTCGGGTACCGGTCGGCGAATTCGGCACGGGCCCGGTCGACGACGTAGCGCACCAGCCGTTGCGACCGGAGCGCACCTCGGCTGTCGGGAAGGGTCAGCCACCGATGGCGCTGTGTGGGCGCCATCAGATCGAGTGCGGCGTGGCGAAGACCGTGCGGACCTTGGCTTCGAAGTGGGAGAGCGGCTCGGTCGGATAGTCGGGGTCGAAGCTGGTCTGGTCCCATTCGTCGGCGAACTGCTCGGCCAGTGGATACCACGGCTGGTCCCGGTGGGTGTCGCGCAGGTTCGGGTCGAGGTCGAAGTGGTGGAAGTAGTGCCGGCCCTGGAATTCCTGGTGGTAGAGGATGGCCTCGGTCACCTCGGCGCGCGACATAGGGTCGGAGGATCTCGGCGGCGATCCGCGGGTGATTGGGCACCGAGACCGCCTTACCGATGTCGTGACACAGGGACGCCACCACCACCTCGTCATCGGCTCCCGCCCGTTCGGCCCGGGTAGCCGTCTGCAGGCAGTGGGTCAGCTGGTCGACGGCGAACCCGTCCACTACATCAGACAGTGACTCGAGCATGGCCAGGACCCGGTCCGCCACCCGTCCCTGGTTCTTCATCGTCTCTTCGCCGATGACGCCCCACTGCTCGGCGGTCGAGATGTCCATGCTGGTAAACGACGTTGCGGTCGATGTCGTGGCGGGTGATGTCGTCATGGTGACATTGTCGCGCCAAAACGGGTGAACGTGACGGCCGAGCGGTCCCCTAGGCGGGTGTGGCGATCTGCTCGAGCACGTCGGCGGCCGCTGTCGTGCGGTCGTCGGCCAATACCACCAGGCCGGAGCCTTCGGGGTCGTCCGGGGCACCGTTGAGCAGCCTCAAGGCCGATTCGAGGCCCCGCAGCAGCTCGCGCAACTCCGGTGGAGGGGGAAAGTACTCCTCTTCGACGGTCACCGCCGAGCTCTCCACCCCGGAAACCGGCGCCAGGCGGGCCACGACCGCCTCGACCAGGGCCTCGGGCGCCGACGCCCCGGCGGTCACCCCTACGGTGCCGAAGAGGTCATCGGGCAGCTCGGACGCGTCGTTGACCCGCACCACCCGCGGACAGCCGAAGGCTTCGGCCACCTTGGACAGGGCGACCGTGTTGGAGGAGTTGTCGGAGCCGATGACCACCACGGCATCACAACGGGCGGCGATCGCCTTGAGGGCGGCCTGGCGGTTGGTGGTGGCGAAGCACAGATCGCTCCTGTTGGGCATCCACAGGTCCGGGTACCGCTCCCGGGCCCGACCGACGATGCCGGCCCATTCGTCATGGCTCAGCGTGGTCTGGGCCAGTAGGGCCACCATCGACTCGCCGGACCCGTCCTCGGCCACGGGAAGGTCGAGGGCGTCCACGTCCTCCACCCGCTCGAGCAGGCGCACCGAGCCCGGTGCCACCGCCATGGTGCCGACCGCCTCCTCGTGGCCGTGATGGCCGACGTAGAGAACGGTGTACCCCTTGCGGGCCCGCACCTTGAGCTCATGGTGGACCTTGGTCACCAACGGGCACACCGCATCCACCACCACCCGTCCGTCCTTCCGGGCGGCCAGGACCACCTCGGGTGCCGAGCCGTGAGCCGAGAGCATCAGAGGGGCACCGGCCGGGACTTCGGACACGTCGTCGACGAAGACCACGCCCTGGGCCACGAACTGCTCCACCACGTGCCGGTTGTGGACGATCTCGTGGTAGCAGTAGACAGGGGGTTCGAACACCCGGACCATCCAGGCCAGGGCCTTGATCGCCTTCTCCACCCCGGCGCAGAACCCGCGGGGCTCGGCCAGGATCACGCGTTCGACGGGCACACGTCCAGGGTACTGTCGTCCGCCACCCGAACAGGCCCCACGGAGTGCCATTTCTCCTCAGAACCGCCCAGTGGGGGGCGGGGAGGAGACCGGGGTCGGACCGGGTAGCCTTGTGGGCATGTCGGCGCCCCGAGTGACGACGGCACCGAAGGTGGTCGCCGTCACCGAATCGTCACCGGCGGCGCGGTCCGGGCTCTTGCCCGGCGACGAGCTCCTCTCGCTCAACGGCCGGTCACCCCGTGACGTCATCGAGTACAGCCTCCTGGTGGACGAGCCCGATCTGGACCTCGTGGTCCGGCGTCGCGGACTGCCCGAGACCCTGTTGGTCGCCGTCCGCAAGGAGCCCGGCGAGCCGCTCGGCGTAGAGGTCTCCTCGGCTGTCTTCGACCGGGTCCGCACCTGTGACAACCACTGCGAGTTCTGCTTCATCCACCAGTTGCCCAAAGGGATGCGGCGCAGCCTGTCGATGAAGGACGACGACTACCGGCTGTCGTTCCTCTACGGAAATTTCACCACACTCACCCGGTTCACCGAGATGGACCTCGAACGTGTGCTGACCGAGCGGCTGAGCCCGCTCTTCGTGTCGATCCACGCCACCGATCCTGACGTGCGTGCCGGCCTGCTCCGCAATCGGCGGGGAGCAACCAGCCTTCGTTGGCTGTCAGCGCTCCTCGATGGCGGGATCGAAGTGCACGGCCAGGTCGTGGTCTGCCCCGGTCGCAACGACGGGGCCGTGCTGGAGGACACGCTGGCCGGTGTGCTCGACCGCTATCCGGGCCTGGCCACAGTGGCGTGTGTGCCGCTCGGCGTCAGCACTTTCTCGCACGAGGACGCCATGCGACCGCACACGGTGGAGGAGGCCATGGCCGTCTGTGATCTGGTGGAGCGGTGGCAGCAGGTCTTCCTCGAGTCGGTCGGCCACCGGATGGTCTTCGCCGCCGACGAGTACTACCTCATGGCCGAGCTGCCCTTCCCGCCGGCCTTGACCTACGAAGGGTTCCCCCAGCACGAAAACGGACTCGGCATGGCCCGCGCCTTCGAGGCTGCGTTCGGCGGCGACGAAAACGCCGCACTCGGTGTACGTCCGGGCTTCTTCGCCGCCGTCGACGGCGCCCCGGCCGCCGGATACCGGGCGCCGCGCCGCGCCGCCGCCAACACGACAGCACCGGTCGACGGGTCCGGGCTCGATGGCGAGCCGCCGATCGCCGTTCTCACCGGTGAGTACGGTGCTCTGGTGTTGGCACCGCTGATCGCCTCGCTCGGCCGCGACGACATCCGCCTGGTCCCGGTGGCGAACCACTTCTTCGGCGGCAACATCGGCGTATCCGGCCTGTTGACCGGCACCGATCTCACCTCAGTGCTGGCCGGCCAACCCGAAGGCCACCGATACCTGCTCCCGGACTCCTGTCTCTCCGAGGGCCGGTTCCTCGACGACCTGACCCCGGCCGACCTGCCCCGGCTGGTCGAAGTGGTGCCGACCGACGGCCTGTCGCTGCGGCGGGCCCTCGACCGGTTGCCGACCCCACCAGTCACCCCCGAGCGTGTGCCGGTGACGATCGGAGGCCAGCGATGACCCCGTCGAAGGACGAGGTCGCCGCCCGGGCCCTGCCCCTGGTGGTGGTGGCCGGGCGCCCGAACGTCGGCAAGTCCACCCTGGTCAACCGCATCGTCGGACGACGGGCGGCCGTGGTCGAGGAGCGCCCGGGCGTGACCCGGGACCGAAAGGAACTCGACGCCGAGTGGTGCGGGCACCACTTCACCATCATGGACACCGGCGGCTGGCTGTCGACCGACGATCCGCTCGATGCACAGGTGAGTGCCCAGGCCGAGCGGGCCATCGACGAGGCCGATGTGGTGCTGTTCGTGGTGGACGTGACCGTCGGGCTCACCGACGAGGACCTCGACGTGGCCAAGGTGTTGAAACGCTCCAAGCGTCCCGTCCGGGTGGTGGTCAACAAGGTCGACTCGGACCAGCGGGAGGCCGACGTGTGGGATGCGCTCTCCCTCGGCCTCGGCGACCCGTGGGCGGTCAGCGCCCTGCACGGGCGGGGCACCGGTGATCTGCTCGACGATGTGGTCCGGGTACTCCCCGGCCCGAGCGACGCACAACCGGCCGGACCGGCCGACGACGGTGGGGAGGTCGGCGACGACGGGGTGGTCGACCTGGTGGGCACGGCCGAGGTGGACCAGGGTGTTCCCCGGGTGGCGCTGATCGGTCGGCCGAACGTCGGCAAGTCGACCCTGTTCAACCGACTGGTGGGCGACGAGCGCTCCATCACCCATGACGCTCCCGGCACCACCCGCGATGCGGTCGACACCGTGGTGGAGACACCTGAGGGCACCATCTGCTTCATCGACACCGCCGGCATGCGCCGCAAGTCGCGCACCGAGCGGGGGACGGAGTACTTCTCGGTGCTCCGTGCGCTCGACGCACTGGATCAGGCCGACATCGCCCTCCTGGTGATCGATGCCACCGCCGGGGTGACCCACCAGGACCAGCGCCTGGCCGAGCGCATCGGCGCCTCCGGCTGTCCGGTCGTGGTGATCCTCAACAAGTGGGAGCTGGTACCGACCGAGGACAGGGTCGGGATCCTGGTCGACATCGGAGACCGGCTGGCCTTCCTGGGCGAGGCCCCGGTGTTGAAGATCAGCGCCCTGTCCGGGCTCGGCGTGCACCACATCCTGCCAGCCGTTGCCGCCGCCGAGGAGGCCTATCACTCGCGCATCCCGACCGGCGAGCTCAACCGGGCACTCAAGTCGATCCAGCTGGCCCACCCGCCCGTCGGCGCCCGGATCCAGTACGGGGTGCAAGGGGCCAACGACCCCCCGACGTTCACCTTGTTCACCAATGGCCGCCTCCAGCCCACCTACCTCCGCTATGTCGAGCGCGGGCTACGGGAGCGGTTCGACCTCGGCCCGACCCCGATCAAGATCCGGGTGCGGGCCAAGGGCGCCAACGGGGGTGGAGGGCGAAAACGGTGACACCGCCGGGCTGGGGGTGGCATGCCCTGGTGTGAGCAGTGCGACACCGAACTGGAGCCCGAGGAGCTCGCCGAAGACGGGACCTGTCCGGCGTGTGGGACCGAGCCGCAGGCGCACCGCAGCCAGCCGTGGTGGTTCAAGTTCCTGGCCGTGGCCACGGTGATCTACCTCGGGTACCGGGCATTCCAAGGGGTCACCTGGGTGGTCCACCACGTCTGACCGGCCGGTTTTGCGGCCCGGGCTCTGAACGACAGGGCAATGTAGGGTCCGTGGTGGCCCGAGAAGGTCCGGCCGTTCACTTCGAGTCCCGGGGGGGAATCATGCGAAAGAGTCCGTTATTCCGAATGATCGCAGCCGGCGCGCTGGCCGTCAGCGTGCTGTCAGTCGGTGTCCTTGCCACATCGAGTGTCTCGTCGGCAACGGCCAGCAGGCCGGCGATGAAGCCCAAGAAGGTCTCGTACTACCTGTCCTTGGGCGACTCCTACGGGATCGGTTACCAGCCCGGCCTTCCCGGTGGTGGTGGATCGCCCGGCTTCACCGCCTATCTGGCCAAGAAGGAGAAGATGACGCTCGAGAACTTCGCCTGTGGCGGTGCCACTACGGCCTCTCTCCTCTACGGATTCCCCGTCGATGGCGTGGGGGGCACGGAGGCCGATCCGACGCCTGGATGTGCCGACCCGGCCGCCACCGATGCCGTCTCCTATCCGACCACCACCCAGGAGGCTGCCGCCCTCGCCTTCATCAACACACCGGCCAACTACGGCGAGGTGGCCTTGGTGACGGTGTCCATCAGCGGGAACGACGTGACGGCATGCGCCAGCGCTGGCAGCCCGATCTTGTGTGTGGAGGACGCGGGTACTGCCATCACCACCAACGTGACGCAGGTGGCCAGCGATCTGCAGGCGGCCCTGTCCGCCAATGGCGACACCACCGCCAAGATCGTCGGCCTCACCTACCCGGACGTGCTGCTCGGTGCCGCCGTGTACTCCGACGATCGACCCGGGCTCGCTGCTCCCGGCCGAATCGGTCTATGCATTCGACAACATCATCAACCCTGACCTTCTGGCGGCGTACACGTCGGTGCCCGACGGTTCATTCGTCAATGTGACCTCTGCGCCGTACAAGAAGGCGGGGGCCGGAGACGACTCGTCCGGCGCCTCGTACCCCGATGTCAACCTGCGGCCGTACGGCTTCGTCTCGCCTGCATTGTGGGAGGTGTGCGAGCTGACCTACTTCTGCAGTCAGGGCAACATCCACGCCAACACCAAGGGCTACGACTTCATCGGCAAACTCATCTACTCCAAGATCGGAAAGATCTGAATCCGCCGTCGGGCGCAGTCCGGCTCCGTCATCCTCCACCGCCCCCGGCTCCGGCCGGGGGCGGTGCGCGCCTTGGGCGCGATGAATCGACGTCCGGGCTGCCCGTTGACCCTCAGTCGACCAGGAATCCGCCCGACTGGTGCTGCCACAGGCGGCGGTACAGCCCATCGCCCCCAGGTGCGAGCAGTTCACCGTGGGTGCCCTCCTCGACGACCTGACCCTGGTCGAGCACCACGATGCGGTCCATCCGGGCGATCGTCGAGAGCCGGTGGGCGATCACCAGTGCGGTGGTGTCCTTCATGAGGCTCCACAGGGCGGCCTGGACCAGGTGCTCGGACTCGGAGTCGAGCGCCGAGGTGGCCTCGTCCAGGACCAGGATGGGGGCCCGCTTGGCCATGGCCTGGGCGATGGCCACCCGCTGGCGCTGGCCTCCGGAGAGCTTGAGGCCCCGCTCACCCACGACGGTGTCGTACCCGTCGGGCAGGTCGACGACGAACTCCTGGACGTGGGCCGCCCGACCCACCTCGTGGACGAGGTCGTAGTCGACGGCCGGGATGGTCGACGAGGTCGGATCGACCACCGCCCCGAGCCCGTAGCAGATGTTCTCGGCGATGGTCCGATGGAGGAGTTGCGGGTCCTGGGACACATAGCTGACCCGGCTCCGTAGCGACCCGACGGTCACCTCCCGGACATCCTGACCGTCGACCAGGATCCCGCCCTCGCGCACATCCATGAACCGGAGCAGGAGCTTGGACAGCGTCGACTTGCCCGAACCCGACGGGCCGACCAGGGCCACGTGCTCGCCGGGGGCGACGGTGAGGGACAGATCGTGGAACAAGCGTGCTGCCTGTGCCGGTACCCGAAATCGATGCGGGCCACTTCGATCCGACCCTCGGTCACCCGGATCGGTCGGGCGTCGGGGGAGTCGGTGATCTCGGCCGACTCGGCGGCGATGGCGGTGTACTTGGCGGCGCGGCCGAGCGAACGCGAGAACGAGCGAAGGTGTTCGAAGGACTGTTGGAGTCCCATCGCCACCTGGGCCGAGTAGTACAGGATCAGGTAGAGCGCCGCAGTGGACGCCCAGTGGTGGATGGCCATGTACGTGCCCGCTATCAGCGCCAGCAGCGTGCCGACCACGATGGACGTCTCGAGCTCGAGCTGGGTCCGGGCGAAGATCGACCGGGCCCTCAGGTCGGCGTCCACCGACTGCTGCATCAGGTCGGCCACCCGTTGCTCCTCCTGGTGTTCGGCCGCCGCCGTGCGCACCGCCATCAGGTTGGAGATGGTGTCCGCCATCACCCCGGTCGCCTTGGAGTGGAAGCTCTCGAATTCCTGACTGGCGGCACGCACCCTCTGGAGCCGCCGGGCCATGACCAGGACGAAGAGCGTCACCATGAGCAGGAGGGCGAGGGCCGCCGGCCACGCCGCCACCGAAAGTACGACCAACGCCGAGGCGATGATCACCGCCACCGGCAACAGGCCCCACGAGAATCCGTCGATCATCTCGATGAAGGCCCACGAGAAGTTGCCCAGCGCCGAGATCACCTCGCCGGCAGGGTGATCCATGTGCCACCGGTAGCTGAGGGTCAACAGGTGGCGGTAGCTGTTCTTGGTGGCTTGGGAGAATGCCTGGAGGGACGCACCCCACTGGAGCCAACCGGCGATCCGCCAGAACACCACGGCGACCAGTCCGGTGATGGCGTAGGCCACCAGCAGCGAGCCGAACACCGACCACTGGCTTCCCGGATCATGTGCGGGAAGGGTCGCCACCCGCCCGAGCAGGACGGCGAAGATGAGCGGCGCCACCAGGTCGGTGGTGATCACGGCGAGGGTGATCACCACCCAGGAGACCACCAGCGGGCGCTTCTGGGGTCCGATCTGGTCCCAGCAGAAGGCGACCGTCTCCCTGGCGGACGCCGAGGGGAAGTCGTCGAGTTCCATGGCAGTAGGGGTCCTTCGACGGAAGAGCGGACAGGAAGAAGAAAGAGGGTGCAGCGGGTGCAGCGAGAGCTGGGCGCGGTGCGCAGGAGGGGAGCGGGCCGGGACGGTCCCCGTTCCCCGATGGTAGCAACCGTCGGAGGCAAGTGCCGACCGTCCCCGGCACGGCCGATCGTTGATGTCCGGATTCTGTGGGTTACGTGTCATTGACGCCATGGGCGGTCGGGAGCACCATGGAGCCATGCCGTCACCTCCCACCGTGACTCCCACGGTCGCCCGCACCGTCGTCATCGCCGCCTATCCGGGCGTGCAGTCCCTCGACGTAGCGGGGCCGTTCGAGGTCTTCGCCGGCGCTGGTCGTGCCGCCGAGGCTCTCGGGATCACCGCCGCCTACGACGTCTCCGTTGCCTCGATGGATGGCGGACCGTTGACGTCCGGGAGCGGGCTGTCCCTCAACTCAGGCCTCCTGCCCGACCACGACGTTCCGATCGACACCCTGTTGCTTCCAGGTGGGGGAGGCGTCGACGCTGCCGAGGACGACCAGCGGCTGGTCGCATGGGTGGCTGCGGCCGCACCCCGGGCCCGACGACTGGCGACGGTGTGCTCGGGTGCCTTCCTGGCCGCCCGGGCCGGGCTGCTCGATGGTCGCCGGGTCACCACCCACTGGGCCCGGGCCGACGAACTGGCCCGGAACGTATCCGACGGTGGAGGTGGACGCCGACCCGATCTACCTGAACGACGGCGCGGTCTGGTCGAGCGCCGGGGTGACCGCCGGCATCGATCTGGCCCTGGCACTGGTCGATGACGACCTCGGGACCGACGTCTCCCAGCTCATCGCCCGGTGGCTGGTCATGTTCCTGCACCGGCCCGGCGGGCAGACCCAGTTCGCCACCCCGGTGTGGACGGCGCGGGCCCGCCGTTCGTCGGTGCGCGATGCCCAGGCCCGGGTCGAGGCAGATCCCGGTGGCGACCATCGGGTGGCCGTCCTGGCCGAAGGGGCCGCCATGTCGGAACGCCACTTCTCCCGGCTGTTCGCCGACCAGGTGGGGGAGACGCCGAGCCGGTACGTGGAGCGGGTCCGCACCGAGGCCGCCCGCCATCTGCTCGAGTCCACCGACGACACCCTCGAGGTCATTGCCGTCCGGTGCGGCTTCGGTACCACCGAGACCTTACGCAGGACCTTCCACCGCCGGGTCCGCAGTAGCCCCGACGCCTACCGGCGGCGTTTCGCCACGATCCGCCCGGAGCCCACCCGAGCCTCTTCGTCCCGACCCAACCCCAGCCGACCGGACAGGAACGAGCCATGAACCCACCCACGGATACCCGCATCGACCGTCGCTATTCCACTCTTCGACCGGTTCACCGCGCTCGATGCCATCGGCCCCTACGAGGTCCTCCAACGGATCCCTTCGATCGACGTCGTGTTCGTCGGCCACCAGACCGGGGAGGTCCGCAGCGACAACGGGATGCTCGGCATCACCCGTGACGCCACGTTCGAAGAGGTGCCCGCACCAGAGGTTCTCGTGTTCCCCGGAGGTTTCGGCACCCGTGCGCTGGAGCATGACGTCCGCGTCCTCGACTGGGTACGCGACGTCCATCGGAACACCCTGTACACCACCTCTGTCTGCACCGGATCCCTGGTGCTGGCTGCGGCTGGGCTGCTGACCGGCCGGACCGCCACCAGTCACTGGTCGACCTACGCCGAGCTCGAGGCCTACGGGGTGACGGCCGTGGAACAGCGGGTGGTCGAGCACATCGGCGACCGGATCATCACCGCAGCCGGGGTGTCCAGCGGGATCGACATGGCCTTACGACTGGTCGATCTCCTGATCGACCGGACGGCGGCCGAAGCGGCCCAGCTGATGATCGAGTACGACCCGGCACCGCACGTCTCCTCAGGCTCGGTGGCTGCCACCTCCGAGAAGACGATGGCCCGGGTCATCGAGTACGCGTCCGTCGGGCGACGGTAGGGCAACCCGAACCGGAGGACTTCAGTCGGTCCAGTCCGGTTCTGGTTCGGCGAAGAAGTCGACCAACGAGTTCATGGTCATTCCGAGCTGGGTCCACTCGACGTCGCGGCCGTCCAGCCCGGAGGCGAGGACGACCGGCGAGAAGGCGGCAGGATCGATCAGGCGGTGGAGGAGGATCCCCTCGGCAATGGCCGAGAACAAGGTGGCGACTTCGTGGATCGAGTACTGGGATCGGATCCGCCATCCACAGGCGCTCAGGCCGAAGGAGTAGAGCTCCTCGTACTGTGCCGTCAGTCGTTCGTTGGTCCGCCGGAAGGAGTCGATCAACCGATTGTCGGAGGTGGCCGTCTGGCTGGCGGCCACATAGGACACCAGCGCCATCTGGATCGATGCGGCCGACGAAGAGGCCGAGGCCAGATATTCGGCGCAGCTCACCCGGATCAGCTCGGCCAGGGATGCCCGGCGCAACTCAGGGGTCGAGACGTCGATCAGCTCGAATACGGCTGCGAGCGCCTCGGTGGCGACCGCCACCTCCTCGTCGCCCTGGATGTTGGCGACCGAGGTGACGACGTCGAGCTGGAACTGCTCCTGGTTCTCCCAGATCCGGCCGATCACCGAGGCGTTGGTGATCCGGATGCCCCGGGTGACGGCCACATGCGAGAGCACCCGTTTGAACGAGAGGTGTTCCGCCCCTGTTCCGAGACCCTCGGTCAGCAGGACGTCCCGGCCGGCCTCGAGCACGATCTCCCGGAGCTCCTCCCGGGACCGGCGCACCCGGGGAACCGAATCGACGTGCAGATCTTCCGTGCCGTCAGAAGACGCATGAACCCGGTGAGCGGTGTCGGCCGACATGTCCCTTTCAGGGTACCGGCACGCGCCGGGACGTTCTCGCTGGTGCCATATCACCCCTTCCGGCGCGGACCGTACGGCCGTAGGATCGACCTGTGGAAGAGACCTCCGAACGGCTCATCGAGGCGATGCAGGACGTCGCCGACGCCAGCCGGCACGCCCGCAAGGTATTCGAGGGCGTCGAGGTTCTCCTCGAATCGGCGATTGTTGGGCTCCGTGATGGTGGGGCGGTGGCGGCCCTGGTGCAGGAGTCGCGGATCAGTACCGAGCGTGAGCTGGTCCAAGAGGCGCTCGAGCGGCTCAACACCGCCCGGCATCGTTTCCGACTTCGGGTTGTCGGGGCCTGCATCGAGTCCGGGATGACGCCCCGTGAGGTTGCCGATTGGTGGGGGATCTCACGCCAACGGGTGGACCAGTTCATCCAGGAGTATCGGCGCATCGGTTCGGGCTGACCACCTGATCGAACAGCCGGCTCTCCACTCCGAGAATGCCCGAGCGGTCGGGTAGCCGCACTTCTCACGGTCCGACGGGTGCGAGTCATCCGGGGTTTTCGGCGAGGTGGGGGCAAACCCGGGTATCCCCCCACGGGGCCTGAAGCCCTACTAAAACATGTGTTGCGCGAAGACAAAAGGGTGGTCATCCGGCGTCGGGCGAGGGAGGACGGGACAGGTGCAGGAACCAATGCCAGGTGCATTAGGGGACCTACAGGCCGAACAGGTAGCTTCCGTCCTCTTTTCGGGAGCCGTGTTCATTCTGGCCACCGGTCCCGAGCCACTATGGGAACGCCTGTACCGGGCCTACGACGTCCAAGCCGCCCAGGCCAGTCCCTTGATCGAACGCCTCCCACCTCGCATCGCCAAGCAGATCACCGAGCTGCAGGGTGAGTTGGGCCAAAAGGGTGGCGAGCCAGGAACGCTCGACCGTGACGCGTTATGGCTGGCCCTCGACGGTATGGACGACGCTGCCCTGCGTGCGACCGCCGAGGCCATCTGCTTCATCACCGCTGATCTTGTCAACGCCTGCGCCGGAGCCGGGTCGGAGCAACGGTCCCTCACCAACTCCTGACCGTAACCCCCGGCCTCGGCGACGACAGGGGTTGATCCGGCGCCCGGACGGGGCGATGTGGCCCGGTCAGGTCTTCGGGGGTTTGGGAGCGACCGATCCGTCGGCCACCGCGAACCCGTCGCTGTCAGCATCGGGCTTCGACGGGATGGCGATGATCTTGTTCCCCCCGTTGTTGGTCATGGCGATCTCGTGCACGGTCTGACCGGTAATCGGAATGAGGAACGGCGTGTAGTCCGCCGTCGAACCGGGTGCCGTGGTGGTCACTTCACCGGGATCGAAGATCGCCTTGGATGTCTTGGCCAGTGACGCCAGCGAGCCACCGATCTCGGGCCGCTCCAGGATGACCTCGGCGCTCGCCCCGTTGGAGTTGTAGTTGACTGTCCGGCCGGCCTGGGTACCCGTGGTCAGATCTGCCACTGTCATCGACCAGCTGTTCACGGCGATCTCGCGAATGATGGCCTGAATCTGATCACCCGGGTTGATGGTGAGTTTGAGCGGAACTTCGGCCGCGGGGAGGATCTCGGTCCACGCCTGGTAGACCGGAGTCCCGCCGTGGTTGTCGGCCTCGACGCCGTCCTGGACGAGGGTGCTCTCGTTGTACCCGCCGACTCCGACCCATTGGGCCGAGAACTGAGTGCCGGTGTGGGACTCGGTGACCGTTGGCACGGCAAACGTCACCTCGGCACCCGTAAAGGGCCCCTTCTTGGTTCCGTTGTTCTGGGCGTACCCCGACCAGTTGCTGGATTTCACAATGGCACCGGACGAGGATTGACCTTCCGCCAGGGGCACCGGACCCGACGGAGGCGCGGGGATCATCACGCCGTGGGAGGGTGCCGGTGCAGCCACCGATGTCGACGCGCCGGCGCCGAATCCTACGATCGCGAACATCGCCAAGCCGCTGATGGCGACTCCGGACGCGATCTGATTAGACCGTTTCATGAAACTGCCTCCCCTCGTCGGATGGACCAGACCCACCACCCTCGGCTCTGAATCTAGCAAAATCCCACACATTCAGGCTCCCCGAGGCGCGAGATGTGAGCAGACACTGACCCGTTCCCATCTTTCGTTCATGCTTTCGATGTCAGGGCGGCAGACAACTGAAGCGTCAGCAGATGCCTGCAGGAGCCGAGTTGTGGTCGGCGCCTCGGTCCTTCATCCAGGTGTTGGCGGTGCCATCGGTTACTGATCCCGTGCTGGAATCAGCGAAATCCTGTCCGGCCCCGAAAGACCGGGCGGTCAATCCGCCCGGTCTTGACACCTAACCCATCCCCATCCGGCAAGTCGTCCTCGGACGCTTCGAAATCCATGTCGACCGTGATCGGGGGCTTGTGTGAGCCGAACGTAGTCGTCGACGTCTCCGGGAGGGGGCGACCCGGCGGCCCGTGTTCGATGTCGCCGGACTCGAGTCGGGTGCCGTCCAGGAATCCGATTGGGTCAATCACCGGCCGAAGGTCCCAATTTCGTCACCACCTATAAAGTCCCGCCGACGATTTGCCGATGGCACGCGTTGAGACAACCAGGGCAGGGGAATCTCATGCAATCCCATGCATTGCGATGCGTGTCGGTGATGTCCGATCTGGGCGAGGCAATCGCCCCCGGACCTCCGGCACCCCGGACAACAGCAGAATCGTCATCCGTCGTGTCTGGATGGACAGGAGTCACATCCTCCTTCCTCCATCCGGTCGCCGCATCCACCCTCGCCCGTGTCGTCTCGTCACGACGATCGAGGGGTATGGAATGAAGGGTTTTGCACGTTTGCTGTTCAGCGTCATTCTCGGTTTGGCGGGCCTGGTCGCAGTTGGAGTCCCTATTGCCTCCCATCCGGCCAGCGCCGCCATATCGGCCGACCCGTCCGGTCAGCCGATGCCCGTCGGCGACCTCCCTGGCTGGCACCAGGTCTTCGCCGACAACTTCGCCAACGACAATTACCCTCTCGGCAGTTTTACCGGGTGTCATATGACGGGCTGTTCAGGGACGCCGGCCGTCCCCTGGGGCGCGGTGGAGGACGGACATCCCGACACGTCCGGAAACTGTGAGTACTACCCATTGAAGACCTGGAGCATCACCGGGGGGTTGATGAACATCTTCTTGCACACGGATCCGGACGGGGTCTGCATGGATGCAAGTCTCTACCCGCTCGTCGCACCCATGACCTACGGCATGTACTCGATCCGGTTCCGCGCCGATGCGGTCCTCGGCTACAAGGGAGTCTTCTTCTTGTGGCCGGTAAATGGGGTGTCCGGTGAGATCGACTTCCCCGAGGCAAATCTGCAAAACCCAATTCACGGTTTCCTCCACCCGATCGCGGGGGCGGCGGGGGCTCAAGGGTTCGTCTCCAACGTGTCATGGAACGACTGGCACACGGCGACTTTGCAGTGGACGCCCTACAGCGTGACGTACATTCTCGACGGCACACCGATCGGCACGACGTCGATCGACGTCCCGCAGACCCCGATGACCTTGACCGTGCGGGGCGAAAGTGACCTTTTGGGCGCTCCCAAGCCCCCGGCGAGTTCGCAGGGCAATCTCCAGATCGCCTGGGCGACCGTGTACGCCTACACGGGCAACGCCGACACCATCGCAGTGAGCCCGTCGACTCTCGCCCAGGGCGCGGACGCGTCCACGGTGACGATCACCGGGCCGGGGTTCACGTCGGATTCGCAAGTGGCATTCTCCTCACCCGACATCGTCCAGACCGGTCCGCCGACATTGGTGACCTCCAACGAGATGCAGGTCCCGGTTGAGGTGTCTCCGTCGGCAGCACTGTCATCGAGCGACGTGACGGTTACCCAAGCATCGAACTCGTGGACCTGCAAGAGCTGTGTGACCGTGACGCCAGGTCCGGGCGCTATTTCGGTCACCTCCGACGCAGAGGTCGGTCAGACGCAGCCGCTGACAGTGGAGGGAACCAATTTGGAGAGTGGATTGAAGTTGAGCACCCCAGAGGCCGGTGTCAAGTTCGGGCCAGTCACTTCGCTCACGTCGACGAGCTTGACCACTACGGTCTCGGTCTCTTCGAAGACGGCCAGTGGGGCGTACGACGTGACGGTGACCAATCCCGACGGGGGATCGAACACCTGCGCAGCGTGCCTGAACATCATCGGCACTCCGAGTGCCCCGATCATGGAGACCACCGCCGCTGGCAACGGCGAGGTATCCGTGGCATTCGAACCGCCACCGACAGACGGCGGCTCGACCGTGACCTCCTACACCGCCACTGCCTCGGACATCACCGACCCCTCCAGCGGAGACCTCACGCGGACGGGCACCCGTAGTCCGCTGACCGTGCCAGGCCTTGTCAATGGCAACCGGTACCGGTTGACGGTGAGCGCGACCAACGCCGTCGGGACAGGCCCGGACTCGACAATGAGTGAACCCGTCGCTCCAGCCACCGTCCCCGGTGCTCCCACGATAGGAACCGTCACGGCCAAGAACGCCAAGGCGGTGGTGGACTTCAGCCCGCCATCCACCAATGGGGGCGAGAGCATCACCGGCTACACGGTTACCGCTACCGACCTCACGACACCGGCCAACGGACGTCAGGTGCAGACGGCCAAGTGGAGCCCGGTGTCCATGACCGGTCTCACCAACGGTGACACCTACCAGTTCACGGTGGCGGCCAACAACGCCGACGGCACCGGCCCCGTGTCGGCCCTGTCTCAACCAGTCGTCCCCGGTACCGTCCCGGGCGCCCCGGTCATCGGATCGGCCACGGCTGGTTCCAACTCGGCAGTGGTCAGCTTCTCGTCTCCCGTGTCAGACGGGGGCTTGCCGATCGTCGACTACGTAGTGACCGCCACCGACGCCACAACCCCCACCAACGGGGGTCAGGTGCAGACCGTGACGTCGAGTCCGGTCACCGTTACCGGCCTCACCAACGGGGACGTGTACAAGTTCAATGTCGGTGCCGTCAATGGCGTCGGACCCGGACCCACTTCCGGCAAGTCCAACTGGGTCGTCCCATCGACGGTCCCGGGTGCTCCCACGATCGGCATCGTCACGGCCAAGAACGCCAAGGCGGTGGTGGACTTCAGCCCGCCATCCACCAATGGTGGCGACGGCATCAGCGGCTATACGGTCACCGCTACCGACCTCACCACCCCGGCCAACGGGGGAGAGGTGCAGATGGCCAAGAAGAGCCCGGTCTCCATGACCGGTCTGACCAACGGTGACACCTACCAGTTCACGGTGGCGGCCAACAACGCCGTCGGCGCCGGCCCCGTCTCGGCCCTGTCTCAACCAGTCGTCCCCGGTACCGTCCCGGGCGCCCCGGTCATCGGATCGGCCACGGCTGGTTCAAACTCGGCAGTGGTCACCTTCTCGCCTCCCGTGTCAGACGGGGGCTCGCCGATCGTCGACTACGTAGTGACCGCCACCGACGCCACAACCCCCACCAACGGGGGTCAGGTGCAGACCGTGACGTCGAGTCCGGCCACCATTACCGGCCTCACCAACGGGGATGTGTACCACTTCACGGTGAGCGCAACCAATGTCGTCGGACCCGGCCCCAAGACCGACAAGTCCAACTGGGTCGTCCCATCGACGGTCCCGGGTGCTCCCACGATCGGCATCGTCACGGCCAAGAACGCCAAGGCGGTGGTGGACTTCAGCCCACCCACATCCGACGGGGGAGCCGCCGTCAGCGGCTATTCGGTAACCGCCACCGACCTCACGACACCGGCCAATGGGGGACAGGTGCAATCGGCCAAGAAGAGCCCGGTGACCATGACCGGTCTCACCAACGGGGACACCTACCAGTTCACGGTGACCGCCACCAACGTCTCCGGTACTGGTCCGAGCTCGGATCAGTCGGACACGGTTGTCCCCTCCAGCGTTCCCGGTGCTCCCGGTATACCCACGGCTGTCGCAGGGAACTCCTCGGCGACCGTGTCATTCGAAGCCCCGTCCTCCGACGGTGGCGCCTCTGTCACCGGGTACACGGTGACCGCAATCGACATCTCCGATCCGGCCGACGGCAATCAGACCACGCTCGGATCCGGTAGCCCCATAACTGTCTCGGGCTTGACCAACGGCGACAAGTATCGGTTCTTTGCAAAGGCGGACAACGTCAGCGGAACCGGCGCGGGTTCGATGTGGTCGAACACGGTCATCCCTTCGACGGTCGCCGGTGCGCCGGCGATCGAGTCGGTAGTAGCAGGGAAAGGTCATGCGACGATCACCTTCCAACCTCCCGCTACCAACGGAGGCGCACACATCACCAGTTACGTGATCACCGCCATTGATGACACCGACGCGTCCAACGGTGGCGAGGTGAAGACTGCATACAGCTATACGACGACAATCACCGGTCTGACTGGGGGGGACGTCTATCAATTCACGATCAACGCCGCCAACGTCAACGGGACCGGCCCGCCATCTGGGACCTCTAATCCGGTCGTCCCTACGTAGCCATCAGGTCGGGCGATTTTCCTCGGGCACCTAGGCCACTTGGATCCAGCTGATGAGGTTCCCGTCTGGGTCGGTCACGTTGGATTTGCGGCCCATATCGCCCACGGACTCGATCGGAGCAGACCGAATGCCTCGGGTTGACAGATCGACCACCAGTTGGTCCAGATCGTCGACAGAGATAGTCAGCACGGTGGATCCGGCCCGGTCAGAGTCCTCGATGACGTACAGCCATCCATTTCCGGCAACGCACCACATGGCTTCAGCCTCATTAGGGACGATGTCAGCTTCCCGCCCGAAGAGCCTCTGATACCAGTCCAGTCCTACCCGGAGATCTGCCACTGGGACACTGGCGAAGAGCACCTCCAACGTCATCCGGACAGTCTGACGCCCACCGAAGTGCAGTGGGTGGTTACTTCTCGTAGCCGAGTTCGGCGTGGTGCACATCAGTATCCAGGTTGCCAAGGGCGAGGTTGATGTCCTGGAAGTGATATCCAGGTGGGTTCAGCAATCCCGTTGACCAGTGGCCGGCGTCTGCACCGGCCGCTGGTCTCTACGTCAGCGGTCCCGCCATCGAGGGCCGCGGGCGATGGTCGCCGTCTGGCCGGTGTTGGGGCTGATTCCTTGGCCGAGTCGCCCCAGGGGACTCGGCTAGAGTGCTCGGGCTGGACCCATTCGTCGTGGGGTACGAGTTTTGGCCCCCAGGCACATCTGTGGCACATTCCACAAGGGATCAGCTGGTGAATGTTGCTCCTCCGGCACGTTGACCAGGGAGTATTAGGAACGGGCTGTGGCGCAGCTTGGTTACGCGCTTGACTGGGGGTCAAGAGGTCCCGGGTTCAAATCCCGGCAGCCCGACCACGTGCGGTTCACCCCATTGGGTGGACCGCGTTCATGAGAATTCCCATCCCCGCGCTATCCCCGCGCCAATCCGAAGGATCTCTGGCCGGCGAAGCAGCAGGGCTTCTGGCCGACTCCAGATTGATTCCCGCCCTCAATCACCATTCTGGCGGGTGGGATGTCGACCAGGATCTGCTGGACGCATCAATGAGAGCGTACCGAGGCGAACTGACCGAAGACGAACGATTCGGCGCATAATGCCGCCGACCGCTGGGCCGAACATCACAGCCCCAGTGCCGACGGCATCGGGCGAAACCTTCGTGGCCGCGTCCTCTCAGCTACTGTGTCGTGCACAACTGGTCGAGCTTCTTCAAGGTCTCGGTCATCCCCGAAAGCCATGCACGGCCGTCATCGACTGCCTCGCGGACGCTTTCCGGGGAATCCGTGCAGTCATAGGTTTCGGTGACCAGAGTCGCGCCTAGGCCGTCCGGGGTCAGGTCGAACCTCCAGCGCGAACCGTTCCTATCAAGATCGGGATTTCCGGGCTCCCATGCGATGCATCGGTCCGTCTCGAATGCCACGACACGGTTATGCATCTCGTAGTCGCCCATTGCGGTGAAGTACATCTTCGTGACGAACACGTCCCCCACGCCAACGATCACCTCATTCTTGGCGCCAGTCCGCAGCATCTCTGAGCCATCGAACTCGGGGTGTCGATCCGGGTTGGCCAGAAACTTGAAGATAATGTTGGCTGGGGCCTCGATGCGACGGGACACGGATACCGGTTTGCATTTGTCGTTCGTCATCTGATCCTCCCTTGCCGATACGAACGACGCCCTGCTCGCCGAGGTCGCCGCCTAAGTCGCTACTGGGCGCTACCTGCTCTCACAGTACGTTCCAGAATGCCCAGTGTTGCGCGCAGGGCGGATTCGGGCACGATCGGGAAGCGATCCTTGAGGTCGCCGCTCACCTTCGACCAGTCGTAATAGGAGGTCACATTGGTGATCCCGTCTTCACCGGGATCCAGGCGGTAACCATAGAAGTGCGGAACCGGGATATCGGGCCCGAGATCCCATGCGATCTCCCTGTTCGCGCTCGAAGACGATGAAATGTACCGTCACGTCGTATTTTCCAAGCGGAACGTCATTGAGCGACTCCCGATCCATGTGAACGACGAAGGTATCGCCCACTTTCTCCGCCGATTCGCCCGTGAAGTCCTGCAGCATTCCCGACGCGTCGATGGCCACATGTCCTGCCGGGCTGCGGAGGACGTCGAAGATTGCAGTGGGTGATGCCGGGATGGGACGGGTCACTTCGATCCGGTCTGGCATGAAGACGGTGTCTGGCATGTGGCACTCCTGATGGACGCAATGGGTCTCACAGGTCGAACCTCGACCCGTTCGTTCCGATCAGCATCGCGCGCCGGCGTCGCCTTCGCTGGAGAGAACTCCTCGATCAAGGGAAATGACCATAAGGCCCGGTCATTGGCAAAAAGAGTCCCCGCCACTCTGCGTCTACCTATGATCGCGGGGTGAACGAAGGTGGCGAGCTGGCGCCAATGGGTCAGGACGTCGCATTCGTAATTACCGATCACGGCTACGAGATCTGGCTCTCGGACCGGATCGCCAACGACCACCCGGATCTGGTCGACGAGTTCGCGGATTGGCTGGAGGATGAGGTCGGAGTTGTGAACCTCGGACAGATCGAACACAAGTCCCTGGTGGCCGATGGGGTCCTCACCGACGAACTGAGATTCAGGATGGTGTCCTGGTGGACCGAGCGGGTCGGGATCCTGGATTAGGGAGTGCACATAAGGTGAGATTCGGCTGATACACCATGCAATTGCCTTGGTGGGTGACGAATGTATTCTCCCCGCGGTCCAACCGCCCCGTCTACCGTCTTACGTGATGGTCAGTACGTCCCCGGTCACCTTGCCGTATCCGGCATTTGCGTCGTTGGTGACGGTGACTCCGAGGTTGGTCCCGGTCGATGTCGTCGTAGCCACCTTCATCTTGGCGGTGATGGTGGTCGAGCTGACCACGACGATCTTGGAGAACGTGACGCCCTTGGGTCCGGTGAGCTTTGCCCCGGTGGCGAACCCGGTTCCGGTGAGCTTTACCGAGACGGTTTTGCCTGTCGCCGCACTGGATGGGCTGATGGAGGTCAGCGTAGGTGCGGCGATCACGGTCAGACAATTCGTACAAGTGGCGGTCGACTTGTTCGAGTTGGTCACCTTGACGGTGTAAGCCCCGGTGGCCGCCTTTGCTGTCACCGTTACCGTGGCGGTCAGCGTCGAGCCAGAGGCAACGATGGAAGAGGCCTTTGCACTGACGTCCTTCGACGGACCGGTGAACTTGAGCGTGGCCCCGGACTGGAGCCCCGAACCGTCAAAGGTCACCTTTCCGCTGGCCCCGACAGCCAGCTGGGACGGGTTTGCGCTGGTCAGGGTGGTCTTGGTGCCTGAGGTCACGCTGTAGGGCACCGAGGGGCTGGTCGAGCCCGAGTAGTTGGTACCTGTTGCTGGGGTGAACACGGCGGTGAGTGGGTCGCTGCCGAGCGGCAGGGCCGTGGTCGCCAGTGTCGCCTCGGCGTTGCTCCCGACCGGTGCCGGGCTGCCCACATCGGTGCCGTTCTCCTTGAACTGGACTGTCCCGCCTTGGGGCGACGAACCGTCGGAGTCGGTGACGGTGGCGGTGAGGGTCACGCTGGACCCTTGGACCGAGGTCGTCGGCGGGGATGCGCTCAGGCTGACCGAGGTTCCTACCGGGCTGGCGATCGGGTATGCCAGCGTCCAGGTGTTGTTGGAGGTGTCGATATCGATGTCAGCGGCATTTTCCACTGCACCGTTGGACCCGGAACCACTGGTGATCACCCGGACCTGGAAGTACCCCGGATCGGGATTGCTCGAGTCGGGGTTGGCGGTCAGGAAGGTGTTGAGGGATTCCTCGGCGTTGGCGGTGAACACCGGCAAGGTGCCGGCGCTGGCCAGGTTCGAGGGTGCAGTGGTGGCCGGGAAGTAGGTGGCGGAGTTGCCCAAAGTGAACTTGGTCCATCCGCTCGGGTCAGAGGCCGCCGGAATGGCGATGTAGAGATCCGCCTTCACCCCGCCGGTGGCGGTGGATCCCTCGACGTAGGCGGCGAAGGGGGAGGCGGTGGACCCTCCGGTGATCTGTTGGCCGAGAGAATTGTAGAAGGTCAGGCTGCCGACGGCACCGTAGGCGGCAGGATTCGCATAGCTCCCGTAGGTTGCGCCATCGGTCGGGTTGAAGGTGTCCCATGGGGGTGGGGTGGTGGCGTCCGCACCGGACCGCTGCACCCCGATGGTCAGCACCGAGCCGAGGGTCGCCACCACTGCGACGATCACCAGCAGGGCAGACCTGGCAGTCGTTGCGAACGTTGTCTTGGTCTTGTTTTTCATTTCCCTCTGCATCCCTTCGACGAACTGCCTGGATTGAGAACGTTGCCCCGTTGACTGATGACCTCTGTCGAACCCATCTATGGAAGCGACGTTCGTCTCTTACCCCTAATCACGATTCCTGCCCCTGATCACGATTCCTGCCGCAGTCACGATGAGGATCGCCCTTGCGGCCAACAGTCCGAGGAGGGTGATGCTGGAAGACCTGAACACAGCCGCCACTGGTTGCGTCTGGTATCTGCCGTGCCCCATTCCCCTCGATCCCAACTATTCCCCTTAACCCTAGAGGAAGACTATACACCGGCTGTCAAGTGGCTGTTCGGCCGTTGGGTAGCGCGTTGCCTTACCCGAGTGACGGCGAGGGGATCGGGCAGTCAGCTCCACCGGCGGATTCCGGCGTCGGTGACTCGAAGTACGCGGTGGCGCTCGTCGTCCGTGCTCGGCGTCTGATCGTCCAGTCGAATGTGACGTCCGTGCACATCCACCCTCTGAAGCGTGACCACGCAGTCACCTCACCCATTCGCCGTTAATTGCCCACGGGCCAGATCGACTTACTCTGTCTTGATCGGTGCTGGTCGAAACCAGGAGGTCTACGTGGGAGTGGCGGTTGTAACAGGCGCCAGGGGGGTCGGATACGAGGTGGGACGTGCACTTGCCGGTGCGGGTATGACTGTGGTCTTCGGCGTGCGCAATCCCACGCTCGGTGACGGGGCGGTAGCGGCCATCCGTGCCGAAAATAGAGATGTCGACGTCTCGCACGAGGTCGTCGACCTGGCGGATCTGAGCTCGGTTGCCGCGTTCGGCGAGCGCATGCGATCCCAATACGACCGACTCGATGTACTGGTCAACAATGCCGGTGTGGTCATGCCACCAACACGCCAGACCACGTCCGACGGGTTCGAACTGCACTTCGGCACCAACCATCTCGGTCATTTCGCACTGGCCTCGACGTTGGCGCCGATGTTGCAAGCCGCCGATGCGCCTCGGGTCGTGGTCGTCGGGAGCCTCGCTCACCGAAGGGCGAGCATCGACTTTGATGACCTGCAGTCCGAGCGGCCCTATCGGCGCGTACATGCTTACGGACAGTCAAAGTTGGCCAACCTCCTGTTCATGACCGAACTTCAACGGCGCAGCGATCGAGGCGGGTGGGGCATCAAGGCCATCGGCGCGCATCCCGGCTTCGCCCGCACGGAGGCCATCCTGCGGCCGGAGGACCGCTTCGTGAAGCGAGGATTCACCAAGGCCATGTCCGGATTCATCCCATCTGCCGAGAGCGCAGCTCGTCCGATCGTCTATTCGGCCACGTCGCCCTACGTGATTCCGGCGGGCTACTACGGACCATCCGGTCCCGGGGAGATTGGTGGCCGGGTGGGGCCCGCCAGGTTGGCGGCCCGGGCACGGGACCCGGCACTGGCGGCAAGGCTGTGGAACGTGTCCGAGGGTCTGAGTGGGGTCACGTTCGGCGAGTAGCGCGCACGATTCGGACGTTGCAGAGCACAGTTCCATTGATCGATCGTCTGGCGCGGGCCGGCCGGCCATCGTGCGATTCGGCATGACCCGGCCTGCAGGTGACCCCCTGCGTTGGGGGCGCTAACGTTCCAGCACTGAATTGAGCCAGGGAACAAGACGGACGGCTTGGACAACCGCATCGTCCACTGTCGGGTATTCGAGTCCCGAGAAGTAGCTGACAGGTGTCCACACGCCCATGTCTTCAGGATCCCGACGGAACTCCTCGAAACCGAAGGATCCGTCGGGCCGCGAAAAGACATCCACGCAGCGATCACCTTCGTCCGTCTGATGGCTTGCCAGCACCATCCAGGATTTATCAAGGCGGGAGCTCATCAATTCGATGGTATCGGCCTTTACCGCCTCACCTTCCGGTCGCGGTGACGCGACCCTGCTCCAAAACGTCGCCGGGTCGGTGGGGACACAATCGCACTGCACTATCGTCGTGCCTGTGGATCTCCCAGACCGCCTCGTCGAACTACTGCGGGGCCCGAATCCGTGCTTCATCACCACGTTGATGCCTGACGGTTCGCCGCAGACGACCCAGACCTGGGTCGATACCGATGGCGAACATGTGGTCATCAACACGGTTCAGACGCACCAGAAGATGCGCAACATCCGGCGGGACCCGCGTGTCTCCGTTGCCGTCTGCGATGCCGCCGACACCTCCCGATATTTTGCCGTTCGGGGTCACGTGACAGACATCACCACCGAGGGTGGGGCAGAACACATCGAGCTCCTCGCCCGGCGCTACACCGGCAATTCCTATCAGTGGTACGGCGGGCGCGATCAGGTTCGGGTGATCCTGACGATCGAGCCGGACAAGATCCACGCCATGGACAGATGACCGGAAGGACCTGCACGCCCGTGACACGCTTTCACGCGATAAAGCTCCCGATCCCGTGACTGGCGGCAATGAGGCCATCAGGATCTAACTGGTCGAGGGATGACGCGTCCCAAGCCGTCACCGAAGTCTCCTCTGCTCCGGGCGCCACGACCACCTGGTCTCTCCCGCTGGCTTTGGCATTCATCAGGGCTTGATCGGCCAGATTCACCACTGCCTCGAAGTCGCTGCCCTGGTCGGATGTGGCGAGTCCGAAGCTGACGGTGAAGACGGGGAGCTGCGCGGTAGCCAGGCGCTCCGCCATCCTCTGCCTGACTCGCCCGAGGACCACCAGCGCTTCTTTGACGGGGCACCCGGGCAGAACGATCACGAACTCCTCGCCTCCGTAGCGGCACGCGATGTCGGCCGGACGAAGCGAGTCACGGAGCACCTGTGAGAAGGAACGGAGCGCCCGGTCGCCCGCATCGTGGCCGAACACGTCATTGAGCTGCTTGAAGTGGTCGAGATCCCCGTAGGCCACCGAATACGACCCGCCTTCGTTCTGGAGCTCCCGAATTCCTCGCTCGAGGCTGCGCCTCGTCATCAGTCCTGTGAGGGAGTCGCTGTTGGCCTGTGTCTGTGACAGGGCGAAGGCCCGAAGCATCGCCAGCCGTTCCGATGCCCGCCTGGCCACCACTTCGACGTCGCTCCGGACCGCGTCCGGCGGCGGTGCCCCTTCGGGCGCCGTCACGTGGAAGACACCGATGGAACTCCCACTGATGCTCACAGGGACGCACATCGCCGAACAGCCCCGTCCCCGCAGGTTGGGGCAGGCATCGATGGCAGTGCTCGACGGGAACATCATGGTCTGCCCCCGCGATGCGGATGGACAATCGTCGGGAGACACGACGCCGCAGCCGCCGTCACGGGTGCCACCCGATCCGACCAGAACTTGGCGGAAATGTGCTTTGCTCGAATCGGCGAGCAGCAATTCGGAATGCATCTCCGGTGCGGCATCGGCGAGTGCTTCGGCCACAAGTCCGAACACGGGTTCCTCCGACTTGGACATTTCCAATGCCCGCTGCAACCGCGACTCGAACTCGTTCCGACGAGTCAGACGCAGCTGCACGGCATCGTTGCTGGCTGCCTCGTGTTCGGATCGCACAGCCTTGGCGGCAAGCGCCGAGGTCACAGCGACGGCGAATGTGACCCCGATGACAACGCTCCACAGGAGCGCCGCCTGAGCATCACGGGCCGCCGCGCCGGCTGCCTGCGCTGCCTGGGTGAGCCGGTCGGTGATCGTGGACTGCAGCGAGGCAAGCGTGGCATCGAGCTGCGTGTCGGCATGCAGCTCATCAATGGCGATCTGTACCGTCTGAGCAGTGGTCGGTTCACCGGCCAGGAATGCTCCCAACTTCGACCGTACATTGACGTAGGCCGTCATCTGGGCTGCGAGTTGAGGTGACAGGTCAGCGGTGTCACCTGAGGCCAGAAGGTGCTGAAGGTTCAGATACGCCCGATCGGAGGCTGAGGAATCGGCAACTGCGGAAGCGACTGCGGTGCTGGGAATCGATCCGCCATCGAACACCTGTGTGGCCAATACCTGGAAGGCGCCGATCGCAGTTCGTATCTCCCGAACGGGTGACTGGAGGACCAGGTACCGATCACTGATCTGAGAAAGCGACTTCTCGGCCCGAGCCGCATTGACGATGCCAAGCGTCGCTCCTAGAAGCGAGACGACGGTGAGAAGCACTCCGAGGAGAACAATGGCGCGATGAGGCTTGTACCAATTTCGACCACCGTTGTCGCTTCCCCGCTCGAGAATGCTCACGGCCGGTCATCGGCACGTTCGGGACAGGTCTTTAGAGAAAGCCCGGTCTTCCTGCTCTGAGGCGCCCGAACCCGGAGCGATCAACCCGGAGGAAGCGACCGGAGCCGTGCCGTCGGGACCGGGAGTCAGCCCGCTACCTCACACCAGCCAGTGGTCGGATATCGGGCCGGGGTCCACCGGAAGCCGGTTGATACCGCAGTCGGGACGGGTCCGCCCGGCGCGGTGGAAACGGCGCCGGCTGGACAGTCGACCGCGGGCCCCGCTGCGACCAAGGAGGTTGCGGTCATCGGGATCGTGGTGGTGGTGGGAGGCACGGTCGTCGGGGTGGGAGGCACAGTCGTCGGGGTGGACGAGTACCTGGCCACTTCCGGGGTCGTTGCCTCCTTGGCGGAATCGCCGCCGAAGACCAAGACGGCGACCACAATCGCTAGAACCACCAGGACCGCAGCCCCGATGTTCTTCACACGACCGGTGGACATGGTGGAACTCTCCGTCTGACGTGCCCGATTGTCAACAGGGTGGGGCCAGATGGTGCGACGTATGTCCGTCACCTGGACCGATGCTGCAATCCTCGATTGCAATCTTGCCTGACCCGGCCCCTGAGGAGGCCTTGCCCGACCCGGCCCCTGGGGAGGCGAGGGCGGATCGCCGGTACGCCGGGGGGCATCGGCCCGCCGATGGTCCGCCCCTGCTCGACCATCGGCCAGCCGTTGCTCCTGCCCGTGCTCTTGGGGAGAGGTTGCGCCCGATCACCAAGAACCGACAACGTTCTACCAACAGGTGCGCGAACGGGGTGTCACGGTTGGGAAAAGCGTGGGCGAACGTTCCGTGACGCCTGGACCCAAGCGGGCGGGGCCATGGCGGACCACAGGTTGCGATCGGACCAGTGGTCAACGTGACCGGTGGACAGCGATCCGACGGTCCCGCGGGATGTCAGGTGGGTTGCAGGTTGATCAGTTCCTGAACGTTGTCGAGCAGGATCTGGCGCTGCTCGACCGCGTCGAACTCCTTCAGTTCACGTACGTACTCGATCGGCTCGGGCAGCGCTTCGATGTGCGGCCAGTCCGACCCGAAGATCACACGGGCCGGGCCGATGCAGTCGGCTACCTGATTGACGTCGTCCTCCCAGAACGGGTTGATCCAGACGTGGCGCCGCAACGCTTCGACCGGGTCGTCCTTCCAGTAGCCGGGCATCTTGTTCGCAGTCGACCGGATCTTGGCGATGAGGTCCGGGAGATACTGCGCTCCGTTCTCGATCGAGGCCACCCGAAGGTTGGGGAAGCGTTCGAACATGTTTTCGAACACCATCGACAGCAGGTAGTCGCGGATTGCCTGCTCGATGGCGAACGACTTGATGGACGGCTTCCAGCCACCGGAGAACGTGGCCGCGAAACCATCGACCGCATAGCCGTTGGACGAGGTCCCGCTGTCGCCGGCATGGACCACCACCGTGATGCCGGCATCATTGGCCAGCCGCCAGAATCCGTCGAACATGGCGTCGAAGGGCGAACGCCTCCCGAGGACCGTGGTCGGTGCCGCAGGGCGCATGACGACGGTCCGGGCACCGTTGTCGAGTGCCCAGGTCAGCTCCTCGACGGCCCATTCCGGGTCGGCCAGCGTCAGGTAGGGGGCCGCAAAGATTCGATCCTGGTAGTTGAACGTCCAGTCCTCGACCAGCCAGCGGTTGAACGCCCGGAACAGATGACACACCGCCACCGGATCGTGGGCGAGGGGCTCTTCATAGATCATTCCCAAGGTCGGGAACAGGAGGCAGCCGATCAGGCCCTGGGCGTCGAGCGTCTCGATGCGGGCGGCCGGCTCCCGGTAGGCCGGTCGGATCGATTCGCGACGCGACAGGAACTCCATCGGGTTCCGGTTGTCCGGATTCCCCCTGAAGTAGTCGTACATGGCCCCCGGCATGGCGATCGGGTTGAACGTCGGATTGGTAACGGCGCGGCTGACCCGACCACCGATCACGTGATAGCTCCGTCCGCCGATCTCGCTCCACTGGATCACCCGTGGCCCGAGCGCAGGGTCGAGGTGCCGGGTGAAGGCGTCGAGGGCCTCGTAGTAGTGGTTGTCGGCATCGAACACCGGATGACCGAGTGCATCGTGATCGCTCATTGACGGTCTCCTCGTGGCTTGCCGGACGAACCCAGCCGAGTGTAGATCCGTGCCGGGCCAGGCTGTGACAGGTGCGGCCGATCAACCTGTGGGCGTCGGTTTCAGGAACTGCTCTATGGCGGTGGCCATGCCCTGGGCGATGACCTGTTGGTCCGCTGGATTGGCGGCGATCGACGCCTCGAAGGGATCGGTCAGGTAGAGAGGCTCGATGACCGCCCCAGGCATCTCGCTGGGCGAGGAGAAGAAGCCAGGTGCGGCCGGACCAATGAGGAGCAAGTGGTTGTACGCCGCGGCAGCGGCGGCGAGCCCACCGGAAGAGGCATCGCCCACCGACGATCCGAATCCGGTGTCGGGCTGGGAACCGTCATCGGGTATCTGCCATCCCTGGGCGTTCATCGCCGCCAGCACGTCGGTCTGGAGCAGTCCGGCCAGTTGCGTGTTGGCGGCGGCGAAGGGACGGTCCGTGTCGTAGACGGTGACACTCCCGGCATCTTGGGCGCTCCCGCCGGCATCCATGTAGATCCCGACGAGGGCGTTGGCCTTGCCCAGATTGGCGCAGACGTCGCGTGCGACAACATCGTCGTGCGAGCCCTGCAGCGACAGGACCCCGCCGGACACGTCGGCCGGCGTAAGTAGGACCACCGACGTGTCCTCGGTGCGAGACACCACGACCCGGTAGCCGCGGGCCCGCAACAGGGCCATGGTGTCGAGCTCGATCGCCAGGTTGATGGTGGACTCCTCAACCTGTTGCCCCGATTCGGTCGTCCCGACGCCGCCTGGATCGACTCCTCCGTGGCCGGCATCGAGGAAGACCGTCTCGTGGTTGTCGCCGGTGGTCGGCGCATAGGCCTCGCAGGCGCCGGCGGAAAATGCCGCCGGGTCGAGGGCGGTGGAATCGTCGGCGGGAGATCCGATGTGGGTCACGTCGGTGGCCAATTGGCGGAGCTGGGTTCCGAAGCCGGGGAACGCCACCGCGGCCACTGTCACAAGGCACAGCAGTACAACCACGGTCAGGGCCCAACGGACGAGCCGGCCGAATCGGCCAGGTTTGCGGTCATTCATGTAGGACCGCGTCCCGTCCGAAGGTCACGACTGCCGAGAGTACTGATCAACCGATCGCGAAATGCATCGCCTCGAGAGCCCACAGGGGAGCCGGAAGAGGTCCCCGACCCCTGATCTGGTGCGCCCCGTCCAGGAAGGGTGTCGGCCGGCGATTCGGCGATCCACCAGCCTCCTTCCTGGCCAGTGGCGCGTAGTCAGTCTGCAGTTCCTTCCTGCGTCCCCGCTGTGAGCGGGCTAGTCGATTCTTGACGATCTCTCGCCCCCGGCGAACCCCGGCCGGCCGATTCCCCGTACGATCCGCACATGCCGATCTACCAACTGGACGACCTGGTCCCCGACATCCACCCGGACGCCTACATCCATCCCGAGGCGGTCCTCATCGGGAATGTGACCGTCGGCCCCGAGTCCACGGTGTGGCCAGGGGCGGTCCTGCGAGGCGACTACGGCTCCATCGTGATAGGAGCCCGTTCCTCGGTTCAGGACGGGACGGTCATCCATGCCGGGCCGGGCTTCCCCACGATCGTGGGCGACGGCTGCGTCATCGGGCACATCGCCCACCTCGAAGGATGCACGCTGGAGGACGGGTCGCTGGTGGGATCGTGCTCGGTGGTGCTCCACCACGCCGTCATCGGCTCCGGTGCGACCGTAGGCGCCAATGCCGTCGTCCCGAACCGGATGCACATCCCGGCCGGGGCACTGGCCATCGGCGTACCGGCACAGATCCGGGAAGGAAAGTCGGATGCCCAGATGATCGAGCTGTCGGCGGCCGAATACGTGTCCAACGGGCACCGGTACAGGGCATCTCTCCGCACGCTCGACGACCGCTAGTAGGGGGTCAGCGGGTACCCCAGCCGGCGAGGTAGCCCTTCCGGACTGCACGGGACCGGAAGGAGAGTGCGGACCACAGGGACGCGGCCGACAGCGCCGACGCCACACTGGCTGCGCTGGCGAATGAGGCGACCGAAAGAATCGACCCGATCGAAGCAATCGAGGCGATCGAGCCCACCGAGCCGACGGACAGGATCGAGCCGGTCGAGTTGATCGAGAGAATCGATCCGGTCGAGTTGATCGACCAAAGTGAGCTGGTGCGGTTGTCGGCCACTGGCAGACATACTGACCTATCCGGGACGGACCGGCACGCGGAATCAGGCGGCGGGAGTCTTGATCGGCTTCCCGGCCGGAGTGAGCACGTACCAGAGTCCGCCCGCGTTGGTCAGGGCCTGGCCGGTGGCCATCCCTGGTGACCGGTCCGGTGGCCAGAGGTAGAGGGGCCACCCGTTGTAGGTGATCTGGGTCCCGCCGTCGCTGTCCGGCGAGGTCCCGAGGAGGGCTGACGAGATCCCCGGCCCCGCTACGGGGCGGGTCACCCCGGTAGGCAGCACCAGCGGGGGCCACTCCACGGAACAGATGTTGTAGCAGCGCGACGGCTTACCTTGGACGTCGTTGGCGAACATGTACAGCGTGATTCCCTGGCCGTCGACGAGTACCTTGCCCAGTCCGGTCACCGAACCCGTGGTGACCTCGTACTTGGGACCCGTGTGGAGGACCGGAGCAGTGGTGACGAAGGGCGTAGTCACCGAAGTCCCATTTGAGCAAGCCGACAGCGCAACCGCCAGGACGGCCAGCGTGATCAGGACCACCACACCTCCTCGGAGCTTCACGGCGCGACGTTCCTCTCGAGGAAGGTGACCAGGGTGGGGGAGGGGTAGGGGCCGACCCCCGGATGCCACCCGGCAGCAAGCTTCTGGTCGGCGATACCGCCCTCGGCCCAGATGTGGCACGAGTCGCGGGCCCACGGACTTCCACCGCTGCCGGCCCCGACGAGCAGATCATCCGCCTCACCGGAGCTGACGGCGAGCGCCCGACGTGAGGTGACCGCCTGGATCACCGCCGGTCCGACGGCACGTGCCAGCTGCTCCAGATGGGTACACCCCTTCGGCCCCCCGAACCGAGACTGGACGGCGCGGGTATACCCACGGGTCACGCTCAGTCCGACCAGCCCGGCAAATGCCGGTTCGATCCCCGGGCACTCCGTGTGCGGGAAGGCATGCATCTCCGCGGTGGCTCCGGTAATGGTCAGGTCCGACGTGCGCACCCGCACCCGGAGTTCCATGTCGTGCACGGTCGCCACCGCCGACATCCCATCGGCCCATGGTCGGTTGTCACCCAGGCGGGCGACGACGACCAGGTCGTCGTCGACGACGTAGACATCGACGACGATCCCACGATGGTGCAACGGTATCGAGCCCGCCTCCGGGGGGAGGACCTCGGTCACGTAATTCTGTCCAAATCTGGGATCGGCGGGTGGTGCATCCGACGATCATGACCCGGGCCGGCGTCACGGCCAAATCATCTGCTCCGAACTCCGGTCACATGCACGTAATTACGATGGTGTGATACCCTTAAAGCCCAGGTTGACCGTGAGGTTGAGGTCACCGTGAAGCTTTCATCGAGGTGGAGGATCACCATGGCGCGTGGCACCGAGCAGAGAAGCGGTTCCGGTTCACAGCCGGCAAGTGCCGGCAACCCGGGGCCGGTCGACGGATTCCGCGGAACCCAGGTATGCACCGTGGTCGGAATCACCTACCGCCAACTCGATTACTGGGCCCGCACCGGGTTGCTCCGCCCGTCGCTCGTGGACGCAACCGGCTCGGGCAGCAAGCGGCGTTACTCCTACGGCGACGTGCTGGAACTGAAAGTCATCAAACGGTTGCTCGACGCCGGACTCAAGCTGCAGCAGGCCCGCCAGGCTGTCGAGTGCCTTCGTGGCGACCTCGGCGTGGATCTCGCCTCAGCCCAACTCGTGCTAGCCGACAACCGATCGATCCTCGCCACCTCCGACGGTGAGCTCGTCGACCTTCTGGCCGGTGGTCAAGGAGTGTTCAACGTCCTACCGCTGTCAGGTGTGGTCTCCGAGCTCGAGGCGGCCATCGTCGAGCTGACTGCGGCCACCGAAGCCGAATCCGGACCGGATCAGCGGCACCCTGCTGGCGCCTATCTGGCGGCCGGCGGCGGGCGTTGACCCCGGACGTCACTCGACTCGCCGATAGCGTGAGCGGATCAGGCGTGCGTTTCGCCCACGAGTCCGAACAGCGGTTCGCACGTATCCTCGACTTCTACGGTGTCAAATGGGAGTACGAGCCGGTCGAGTTCGCTCTCGACTGGGGGCGTGACCTGCGCCCGACGTCTGCCTTCCGCCCGGACTTCTGGCTGCCCCATCCCGGTCTCTTCGTCGAGGTGACCACGCTCAACCAGCGTCTGGTCACCAAGAAGAACGGCAAGGTCCGTCGCATGGCCGAGCTCTATCCCGACATCCGAATCACACTGCTCTACCAACGAGACACCCTGGCGCTGCTGGCCAAGTACGGTCTCGCCGGTGACGCCAGCGAACGCGGTGACGTTGCCCGCTCTGCCTGATCCCCTCCGGCGATAGCCTGCCTGGGTGGCCACCAGCTCCTCGATCGACCCTGGTATTGACGGTGTGCTCCGGCGTACCGCTCTGATCGATGTCCACCGGGCGCTCGGGGCGAAGCTCGTCGAATTCGGGGGGTGGGAGATGCCCCTGGCCTACGAGCGGGGCACCATCGCCGAGCACCGCGACTGTCGTCATGACGCCGTCGTCTTCGACGTCAGCCATCTCGGTACCGTGCGGGTGGGCGGATCCGACTCCTACGATCGCCTGCAGTCCGCGCTCACCAACGATCTGGCCAAGGTGCGGCCGGGACGAGCCCAGTACACGCACCTGCTGAACGAGTCCGATGGCTCGGTGATCGACGACATCATCGTGTGGTGGGTCGACGCCGATGTCTTCGATGTCATGCCCAACGCGTCCAATACCGACCGGGTGGTTGCCGCCATCGGCGGGGAGGACACCACGACTACCCGGGCCATCATCGCCGTCCAGGGCCCCCACGCCCGTTCTCGAGCCGCATCCGTCCTGCCCGAAGCGGCGGCCGTTCCGCGGTTCGGTGTGGAGCGGTTCACCTGGCGAGGCGTCGACTGCGTGGCCGCCGGAACCGGATACACCGGCGAGGACGGCTTCGAAGTAGCCGTGCCGGCCGCCGCCGCCGCCGACATGTGGACGGCTGTCACCGGCACCGGCATCGTCCCAGCCGGGCTGGGGGCACGTGACACCCTCCGGCTCGAGGCGGCACTTCCCCTCCATGGTCACGAGCTCGGCCCGGGGATCACCCCTCTGCAGGCCGGGCTCGGATGGGTCGTCGGTTGGGACAAGGGCGACTTCCGCGGTCGAGCCGCTCTCGTGGCAGAGCGAGACCGAGGGGTCTCCCGAGGGCTGGTGGGCCTCAGCACCGAGGGCCGCCAACCGCCGCGCCAGGGGGCCAGTGTCATCGTCAACGGATCCGAGGTGGGCACGGTGACCAGCGGCAACTTCTCGCCGATGTTGGAACATGGCATCGCCCTGGCCCTGGTCGCCTCTACCGTCGACGTCACCCCGGGACGGGAGCTCGAGCTCGAGCAGCGGGGCAAGTTGCGGAGTGCGACCGTCGTTGCGACTCCATTTACCCGGCCGGGCCAGTGGGCGACGCTGTCGTGACCGGAGCACGTTGCCGGCTCCGCCTGCACTACCGTTCACCGTCCAAGTACCGCTGAAGGAGCACGTTGGGCACGTACATCCCCCATACCGATGACGAGATCGAAACCATGTTGGCATTCATCGGTCTCACATCCCTTGACGAGCTGTTCGCCGCCGTCCCCGAGGCCGTGAAACTGCAGCGTTCGCTCGAATTGGCCGATGGGGTCGGCGAACCCGACGTCCTCGACCGCATGGAAGGACTCGCCGACCGAAACCGGGCGCGTACCGACCGTATGGTCTGCTTTGCCGGCGGAGGGGCATACGACCACGAGACGCCGTCGGTGACCCGCTCGCTCGCCGGACGATCCGAGTTCGTGACCTCGTATACGCCGTACCAACCGGAGGTCGCCCAGGGGGTGCTCCAGGCGGTATTCGAGTTCCAGACGATGGTGGCCCGGATCGCCGGCCTACCGATCGCCAACGCGTCGCTGTACGACGGAGGCAGTGCCGCCGTCGAAGCCGTCAACCTCGGCGTCGCCGCCTCGGGCCGCCAGACCGTCTGGGTGTCCGAGGGGATTCACCCACATTGGCGACAGATGCTCTCCACCTTCGCCGTCGGGACCGGGCACAGTATCCGGACGATCCCATTGGTGGAGGGCGTGACAGCGTGGCCCGACCCCGTCGAAGGGGAAGCACCCGGTGTGCTGCTGGTCGGCTACCCGAACTACCTCGGTTGTCTCGAGGATCTCGGTGCGGTCCGGGACATCTGCGACACAACCGGCGCCCTGATGGTGGTCGGTGCCGATCCGCTGGCGGCGGGCCTGCTCCGATCGGCCGGTTCATGGGGCGCCGACGTGATGGTGGGGGAGGGGCAGATGTTCGGCACCGCCCTCGGATTTGGCGGTCCCTACCTCGGCCTGTTCGCTTGTAGCGCGGCTCACGTGCGACGCCTTCCGGGCCGCCTGGTGGGGGAGACCGTGGATGTCGAGGGTCGAACGGCCTACGTCACCACGCTGCGCGCCCGGGAACAGGACATCCGCCGCGAAAAGGCCACATCCAACGTCTGCACCAACCAGACGTTGATGGCGGTGACCGCCGCCATCCAACTCGGCTGGCTCGGAACAACAGGGCTGGTCGAGGTGGCCACCCGCTGCGCCCGCGCCACCCGCTATGCCCGCGCCGCCGTGCTCTCGGTCGATGGCGTCGCCCCGTGGGCGGACGCTCCCGTGCTGCGCGAGTTCGCCGTACGGCTTCCGGTCCCGGCGGAAACCGTCATCGAACGGATGGGTGACGAGGGCTTCCTCGCCGGGATCTCACTCGAGGGGGCAGTCGATGATGGCGGCCACGGGCTACTGATCGCCGTCACCGAGCGCCGGACCGCCGCTCAGATCGACGCCTACGCCGCCGCACTGGCCAAGGCGGTGGCCTGATGACTGGAGAGTCCGTGGCCATGGAACGCACGAGCGGCGCACCGGGCGGCAAGGCGAGTTCGGCTCCGTTGCTCGGACGCGACGCCGAACCGACGATCTTTGAACTTTCCCATGCGGGCCGACGGGCGTGGAACTTCCGGACCACGGAGATCCCCGAACTGCCGGTTGAGGACCTGGTCCCCGCCTCTCACCTCCGTGAGGCGCCAGTCGAACTGGCCGAGGTGTCCGAGCGGGACCTCGTCGCACACTTCACCCGACTGTCGCATCGCCAATTCTCGGTCGACCTCGGTGCCTACCCGCTCGGCTCGTGCACCATGAAGTACAACCCGAAGATGTGCGACTCCGTGGCCGGCCTGCCTGGCCTGGCCGGAGTGCACCCGGCCGCACCGGCGTCCATGACCCAGGGCTGGCTAGAGCTCATGGTGGAGGTCGAGGCGACCCTCTGTGAGGTGACCGGGATGGCCGCCGCCACCCTGCAGCCCGCTGCTGGGGCGGCCGGCGAGCTCACCGGGCTACTCCTGATGCGGGCGTGGCACGAGGCCCAGGGCGCACCCCGCTCGAAAGTGATCATCCCCGATTCCGCCCACGGGACCAATCCCGCGTCGGTGACCCTGGGGGGTTACGACGTCGTCACCGTTCCGAGCGATGACCGAGGATGTGTCGACATGGCCGCACTCCGGTCGGTGCTCGACGAGGACGTGGCCGGCATCATGTTGACCAACCCGAACACCCTCGGGCTCTTCGAGGAGGACATCGCCGAGATCGCCGCCGCTCTCCACCAGGTCGGCGGGCTCCTGTACTACGACGGGGCCAACCTGAATGCCATCCTCGGGGTGGTCCGTCCGGGCGATATGGGCTTCGACATCGTCCACATGAATCTCCACAAGACGTTCGCCACCCCTCATGGCGGGGGAGGGCCCGGTGCCGGTCCGGTCGCCGTGTCCGATCGCCTGGTGCCCTTCCTGCCAGGGCCCCGACCGGTGCGCATCGCGGGGGGCGAGTTCGGCTGGGAGACGCCGCCGCGCTCCATCGGCCGGGTCCACACCTGGCATGGCAACACGCTGGTACTGGCTCGGGCGCTCGCGTACATCCTCGCCAATGGCGGCGACGGCCTGAAGGAGATCGCCCAGATCGCCGTCCTCAACGCCAACTGGATCCGCCAACGTCTGCACCACACCTTCGATGTGCCCTTCGACCGGCCGTGCATGCATGAAGTGGTGGTGTCGGCCAAGACACTCAAGGCCGAGCACGGGGTCCGGGCACTCGATGTGGCCAAGCGCCTCCTCGAGGAGGGCTTCCACGCCCCAACCGTCTACTTCCCGCTGATCGTCGAGGAGGCGCTCATGATCGAGCCCACCGAGACGGAAAGCCCCCAGACCCTGGAGGCACTGGCGATCTCTCTGGAGACCATCGCCGCCGAGGCTGCGGCCGACGGCGGGATCCCGATGGCCGATTACCCGCTCGGAACACCGGTGCGGCGGGTCGACGAGGCCCGGGCGGCCCGAACGCTCATCCCGACGTTCGACGCCCGAACCTGACGGGGAGGGATCAGTGGACGGGATCTTCACCACCCGATTTGTGGATCCCTATCTGAAGTTCCACAAATATCTCTACGAAAAGTCGGACGGTCGGGTGGGTAAGCACTCCGGCGGGGTGCCGGCGCTGCTGATCACCACCACCGGGCGTCGATCGGGGCTGGCCCGGACCAACGGGCTGACCTACTGCCGCGATCGGGGTGACCTCATCGTGGTCGCCTCCAATGGGGGGAGCGATCGGCCTCCGGCATGGTTCCTGAATCTCCAGGCCGACCCCCGTGTGACCGTTCGGGTAGGGCGACTCGTCTTCGGGGCGAACGCGCGTGAAGCCAACGACGAAGAGCAGGCCCAGTTGTGGCCGCTGGTCAACCGGACCAATCGGGGCATGTCCCGGATCTTCCACCCGGGAGTAGCCGGCCGCTACGACGTCTACCAGCGTCATACCACCCGGCGGATCCCCGTCGTGATCATCACCCCGGACCGCAACACACCTTGAAGCCCGGTCAGGCCGCCGGCGGTTCGGCGGCCAACGGACTTTTTGCCGGGACCGGGGCAGCGGTGGCCAGCCATGACCCGAACAGGATCAGGGGGAAGCCAAGGGCGATTCCCCACGTGAACGGCTCCCCCAGGACGAGCACTCCGAGGGCGATGGCCACCGCCGGATTGACGTAGGTGATCACCGTGCTACGGGCCGGACCCACCTCGACGATCAGTTCGAAGAACAGGACGAAGGCGAGCGCGGTGCACACCAGCGCCAGTCCGATGACGGCGGCCACCACCTCCGATGACACCGATACTGGGAGATGGGTCAGTGCGAATGGAGCGTAGAACACCGAGGCGATGGCCAGTGCTGCGGTGATCACGCCGATTCCGGCCAGGTCGTCCAGCTTCCGGGAGATGATCAGGGGCCCGATGGCGTATCCGATGACCGGAATGAGGACCTCGACCACTGGGCCGATCTCGGCACCGTGCAGATCAACCCCCACCAGAACGGCCACGCCGGCGAACCCGACGAGCAATCCGAGGATCCGTCGTCGGGAGAAGTGGTCGTACCCGAGGACCCGGTAGATCACGGCTCCGATCAGGGGCACCGACGCGACCAGCAGACCGGTCACGGAGCTGGTCAGGTGGATCTCGGCGCGCCCCACGAACAGCCACGGGATTCCCAACTCAACCGCCGCGAAAGCCAGCAACCACCGCCACCGGGGGAGCAGCCCACGGAATGCCCGCCGGTGCACCGCCAGCGGAAAGAGGATGAGCGTGGCGGGCGCAGTCCGCAGGAAGATGAGGGTAGCCGGGGAGATCTCCCGCACCGCAATCCGGATCAGGAGATAGGGGCAGCCCCAGATCACCGACATCAAGAGAAAGAGGATCCAACCGCGACGGCTCACGCGGGCACCCGCACCTTTCCACCCTGGATGGAGTTCGGTCCCCGGGTTGCGACCCGGGTCCGGGATCAGTCGAGCAGGTCGGGCTGCTCGCGCACGATCCTGTCGAACAGGGGTTGGAAGCTGAACCAGCCGGCCAGGTGACTTCCCACCTGGGTCGCCGTGAGTCGGGCCATCTCAGGATCGATGAGCACGGTCTTGCCTGCGGCATCAGCCAGGAGTTGGGCTTGGCACGAACGCTCCATCGTGATGAACCACCAGGCTGCCTCATCGACCGTCTGGCCGACGGTCAGCAGGCCGTGGTTGCGCAGAATGGCGGCCTTGTTGTCGCCCAGGGCATGGGCGATCCGCTTGCCCTCCTCGAGGTCGAGCACGACGCCGGTGTAGTCGTCGAAGACGGCGTGATCCTCGTAGAAGGCGCACACGTCCTGGGTGATCGGATCGAGGGTCTTACCGAGGGCCGACCACGACTTCCCGTAGATCGAATGGGAGTGGGCGGCCGCCACGACATCGGGGCGTGCGGCATGGATCTGGGAGTGGATGGCGAATGCGGCCCCGTTGACCGGCCGGTCACCCTCGACCACCTCGCCGGCATGGTTGACCAGGATCAGGTCCGATGTGGTGATGAGGCCGAAGTGCATGCCGAAGGGGTTGACCCAGAAATGGTCGAGGCGCTCCGGGTCCCGAGCTGTGATGTGGCCGGCCACGCCCTCGTCGAAACCGAACTTGGAGAAGAGCCGGAATGCTGCGGCCAGGTGCTGCTTACGGTGGAGCCGCTCCTCGGCGGGGTCTTCAAAAGTCATCTGGGCCGGGATCTGCTTGGCTTCAGGCACGGTGTCCTCCTCGTCGGCCGCGCCAACATCGTGGGCAGCGGTACAGGGTAGATACTACGCCGGAAGACCAGGGTGTCCCAGCCAACGTGCCGGCCGGCGACCAGGTACACGGGCCGTGGCGATGGGATCTCGCTCGGTGCCGCCGCAAGCGGATCCTGACACCGGACCCGGCATTCTGGCTCGCTCGTGACTTGAGTAGACATGGTGGCCACGGGATCCAACGAAGCGGGGCCGCTGGTGAAGTTGAGTCGAGAACCGGAGTCCTTCGACCGTTGGTACGCGCGGGAGCACCCCCGTCTGATCGCCACCTTGTTACTCAGCACCGGCGATATGGAACTGACTGCCGACGGCGTCGACGAGGCGTTCACCCGCGCGTTGGAGAGATGGGACCAGGTCGGAGCCATGGAGTCCCCGACGGGGTGGGCCTTCCGAGTGGCGCTGAATCACGCCCGTCGGACGGCCAGGCGGCGGGCGATCGAACATCGCCTCTTCATCAAGCGGGCGAAGGATTTGCCGGTTCCCGCACCAGCCGGAGAAGTCTGGCAGGTCGTCTCCGGCCTTCCACCTCGACAACGCGAGGTCGTCGTGCTGCGCCACATCGGAGACTTGCGCGAGGCCGAAATCGCCGCGGTGCTCGGCATCTCTCGGAGCACGGTGTCGAGCACCCTGTCAGACGCGCACAAACGTCTCGGAACCCTCCTGGACGACGAGCCCCAGCACGAAGCGAGGCACCATGTCTGAGCTGAGCCGTATGGCCCAACCGCTACTCGACCATCCGATCGTGGCTGCACCCCCGGTCGATCAACTGCGGCGTCGAGGTCAGCGTCGGCGCCAGCGCCGCCTGGTGGGCGGCACCGCCGCCGTACTCCTCGTCGTCGGAGCCGTGATGGTCGCCACGATCGTCCCGACTTCCCCTAAACCCATCGGCAACTCCGGTTCGTCGCATCTCGCCGCATTTATACAGAAGGGGGTAGCGGTGTCCGACTCGACGCTGGAGGCCATCGGCCTCCCGCCAAACGTTCAAGCGCCGAACTCCGTCCCCGGAGGTGCACCGCTGTCGCAGGACGGCAAACCGGTGGTGGTCTTTGTCGGGGCCGAGTTCTGTCCCTACTGTGCCATCGAGCGTTGGGCACTCGTCGTCGCTCTCTCGCGGTTCGGCACGTTCTCCGAACTTGGCCAGACGATCTCGTCTTCGTCCACGGATGTATTCCCTGGCCTCCAGAGCTGGAGCTTCAAGGATTCGACGTTCACGAGCGGGTCGCTGGCCTTCGCTCCGGCGGAGATCTACTCGTCCATTCCGAACTCGAGTGGAAACGGATACGAGCCACTCCAGAGCCTCACGCCCATCGAGAAGGAGGCGTCCGCCGGTTATCCCTCGGAATGGCCATTTGTCGACATTGGCGGTAAGTACGTGGCTCTCGGCGCCAGCGCGAACCCGGCGGTACTCCAGAACCTTTCACTCGACCAGATCGCCTCGGAACTCGACGACCCCACCAGTGCAGCGGCCCAATCCGTGGACGGTACGGCGAACTACCTCATCGCAGCAATGTGTTCGGTCACCTCGTCTGCTACGGCACCGATCTGCGCTTCCCCAGTCGTTGCCCAGGCTCAGGCCAGGATGGCCGGTGACCCTTATGACGCCGCCGGGTCCAACTCGCTCGGGTAGGGATTCGGATGGATAATGGATCGGTGGCTCCGCAACGTTGGATCGTGCTCGCAGGCATCCTCCTCATCGCATGTTCACTGGCGTCCTGTGGTTCTCATCCGGGTGTCGCAACAAGCGATGCCAGGTCGGCGTGCGCAACCGAGAATCCCGTTACTCCACTAGGACCTGCGCCGGGCACCACGTTCGAAAGGGTGCTGACCAGTTATCAGTACGCGTATTTGGACGCTACGAGCGCAGCCGCCCATGATCACAAGTGGTCGCCAATGGCGAAGGCTATCGCCGTCGAGATCAAGCTGTGGTCTCAGGTCGTTCGAGCATTTGGACCCGATGCGAGCCATTCTCTGGAGCTAGATGAAAGCAATCCCGGTGCGCTGCTCGTGAACAGGGAAGTCGTCCAACTCGACATGGAACGGCCCATCGCCACACTTACGGCACTCTGTGATCAGGCCGACTCCTAGCTCAATACTGTGTGCAGCGTCGGGGCCAGTAGTGAGCGCAGTCACTCTCCTGGCTGGAGGTGTCGCGGTGGAGCACTCCTCGATACGGTCAAATCCATGGCCTAAGCCCGGGAGAGCGGCCAGCTCCATCTGAGTGCGCCGTCCCTGGTCACCGCTGAGTACTCGATGATGGCCCACGTCACAATCGTCACTCCAGCCCACGACGGAACCAGTGCCTGGAGGAGAGACGCGGATACCCCGCCATTCAGCCACCAGTACGGCGCAGCGACGGCCAGGGATACCAGAACCCAAAGCATCCGACGAACACTCGTCGGCACGGTCTCGGCATCAGTCGTGACCAGCAGGGGTGGGATGAGAATCAGCCAGACCCAGTGATGAGACCACGAAATGGGACTGATCAGAAGTCCAGTAAGTGCGACCACGATGACCGTCCAGGATGTGCGATTCGTGCTCGCACATCGCCATGCCACGAAGATGCCGACTGCGACGGTCACGAGACTCAGCATCGCCCATGCGAGGAGCGATCCCGACGACGGGAACGGCCACCTGTGGCTAATTGCATACCAGGAGAGGTTGGCTGGATAGGCGACCGGCCCGGTCCTGCCGGGTGCATTCACGTCCTGGAGCCAAAACGTGTGCGACATGGACGGATTCCAAATCCACATCGCCGCGGTCGCACCGACAAATGCTCCGACTGCTCGGATCGTCGACTTCCAGTCGCCCCGCACGATGAGAACGAGGAGGAAGACAAGCGGAGTCAACTTGATGGCGGATGCCAGACCTAAGAGGATTCCGCGTCCAGGGGCGGGCACGACGAGAAGATCGGTCACGATCACAAACATCAGGACCACTTCGATCTGGCCGTAGTCGATGGCGCTCCGCATCGGTTCCAAGATCAGAACAGCGGCACAAACCCAACCGAGTGATGTCAACCACGTATGGCGACTTCTGAGTGCAGCCCGCCCACCTTGGACGATGGCCACCGTGGCGGCCCCGGCCCCAATGCTCACGATCCAGAAGATCCATTGCGACCATCGAAACGGCGCCCAACTGAGCGGGGCCAGAGCGGCCAGGGCAAACGGGGGATAGGTGAATGGCAGGTCGTGAATCGTGAACGTCGTCAGGTACGGGTTTCGACCGCTCCACCACCTGCTGACCGAGTCCCGGTACACATGGAGGTCCAACCCGTAGCGGGACCCGAACAGCGCGAGGTACAAGACGACCCCAGCCACGAGAGACAACGCCGCTAGGCTTCGGGACCAAGTCCCGGGGCTAGGGGAGATCGAACGAGTTTGCACTTGCCGCATCCGCCGCCCAGTCACAAGGGAGGTACGTTACCTCGCTCGAATCGCGGTCACGACCTGCCTGAAGCCAGGAATAGTTCACCACCCGTTCACCCATGTAACGCCATCGCCGCCGAATCGTTCAGTACGAAGACGCCTGTGCATCCGGCGGATCAGAAGACGTACCTCGAACAGAATGGAGATGGCAATGTCTCGACATAAGGTTTCTGCAGGGCTGCTCGGCGGAATTGTCGGGCTGACCTTGACGGCCTCTTTGGTGGCAACAGCGGGGACGGCATTCGCAGTCTCGCCCGTCCCGCCGACCCTCAAAGCTGCTCCGCATAGTGTCATGGTCAACTCGGACACAAAGATTATCGGCAAGAACTTCTCTCCCGGGGCTTCCGTCCAGCTGACCGAGTGCTCGGCTACCACCTGGGTCGTTCCGAGCTCTCCCTGCAACACGGACAACACCGTGACCGTCACCGCTGACAACAAGGGAAAGTTCAAGACAGCCTTCAAAGCTGAACTGTGCCCGGGCGGCAAGCACGGAAAGCAGCCGACATCCGAGATCTGCTATATCGGTGTGCTCAAGCCCTCAGGTATCGATACCGTCGGGCTGTCGCCCTACGCCAAGATCACCGTGACCTATCCCTGAGACGGTAGGCGGCCATTTGTAAGCATGGGAGAAGTAGCTGGTCCTCGGCCCAGATCCCGCGGATCGCCCCTGTGATAGCACCGAGTGACACCGCCGCGTCGGGCGGTGTCACTCGGTGGTCTTTCTCCGCTCTCGAGTCCGATCTAGTCCCATAGATTTGCCGCTCCTCACCGAGACGAGATCAGCGTGGTGACCGCCGCCAGACACCACCTCGGCCGAACCGGCCGCCTCGAAGGTCTACGGCGTCAGCCAAGATCTCCTCGACAAGATCCACCGAGCGCTGCAGGCTGAACCGCTCAGCCACGTGTCGGACACACGCAGCGCCCAAAGCCGGGTCCAGCGTCCGCCAGCCAGCGAGGCTTTCGATCCGGTCGGCCAGGTTCCGGGCATCGCCCCGAGGAAAGAGCATTGACGCAAAGCGGCCGGTCAGGATCTCAGGAATCCCGCCCACTGCCGATGCAATCACCGGGCAGCCCGTAGCCATGGCCTCGATGACCACGCGTCCGAACGGCTCGTCCCAGACCGAAGGAACGACAACGACGTCCGCCGCGTGGAGTGGGGTCACCACGTCCCGGCGACCGGGAAGAAAGCGACAATTCGGAGGGGCCAAGCCAACCAAGTGGCGCACGTAGTCGTCTGGGTAGCCGTCACCGACCACGAGCAGTTGCCGTCCGCCGGGATTCGGGGGTAACCGTCGCCAAGCATCGAACAGGACCTCAATCCCCTTGTCTGCTACCAGTCGCCCGAAGTAGAGGCCTACGAAGCTCTGTGCCGGGAGGTCGAGACGGCGTCGGGCATCGGCCCGAAGGGACTCGTCTACCGGCGGGTAATCCGACGGGTCGACGCCTGGCGGGACAACGCGGATCCGCTGCGCCGGAACTCCTTTCGACGCGTAGAGGTCTCGAACGAAAGACGAGCTGACGGTGAACGTCTCCACGAAACTTGCATAGACCTTCCGCTGCAGGCCCATCGGTCCGAAAATGAGGTTCCGAAAGCTGCAGACGATCGGGGCTCCCGCCCACCTGGCGGCTCCGACCGCCCATGGCAGGGAATACGCGTCGTTGGCCCAGACGACGTCGGGCGCCAACCGCCCGCCTGCCACGGCCGCCCGCCCGGCTGTGGCTGCCCACCGAGCCAGGTCTGTCGGGTGTCGGAGCTGAGAGGGGGACACCGGGCCGTGCATGAACGCACCGGGAATGGCAACGCTGTCGCACCACGAGCGGAACTCATCTTCAAGGGATCCACCTGCCTGGGCGAAAAGGTCAACCTGGTGGCCTCGCCGGGCCAGCTCCCGGGTGATCGTCAGCACGGTGAGGTCGACGCCGGTAGCCGGTGAGAGGGCCAATGTGTTGGTGAGGATGCGCATCCACTTCCGGTCCCGTGCAGTGGGTCGTGACGGCTCAAGGGTGCCCCAAGCTAACAGTCCCCCTCAAGCGAACTCTGATTAGGTGAGACGGTCGGCGGAACTGATCTGTCGACCTGAGCCAGTGGCGCCTGGGTTGTAAGCGAACCGCACGCCAGTTCGAGAGGGGAATGCAGAGACCCGTTCGTAGGCGTCGCAGCCTGACTCACGCCAATTCGTTACCTGACATAATATACAGTGGCGTTTGATAACTGTGCCTTTTTGGCACGATACGCCCGCTGTCGACACCATTTGAACAGTAGATCGCCCTGCGATCGCCCGGTACCGGATTAGGACACACAGCACACTGCCGACCCGAGATCTACCACCAACCGACCCTACAGCGTTACGGATCGTTACAGTTATCATCGCCACATTTGTTACGGATCGTTACGGATATCGCCCCCACACTCGGCTCCCTCGACGCTCATACAGACCCTCAGGAAAGTTGCAGACCGTGCGGGTGCTGGTCTTTCTGGAGTACAAGCAAGTGGCTGAGTACGAGCGCAACTACGCAATGTTGAGGACCTTCGAACCCTTCCGACAGGGTGACCGAGACTTCGCCCTCGTTTCGCCCCAATACACAGTAACCGCAGTGTTGGATCTTGCGAGTGGCGAGATCATCGCCTCCGAAGAAACTTCGGCTCGTGTGTTTTGTCCGGTGTGGTACTACGTGCCGGATTGGTGGGATGTTCACGATGGTCGCGTCCTCCCAGGCTCTACGCATTGAGACGATTACTACGAATAGCCTTCCGAAGGTGCATTCTGATTTGTCTGTAGATGCGTTTGTAGAGACGACTCATCGTGTAAAGTTCAGTTCCTTGATTTGTCCGAGATACAACAAGGAACGATTCGACGAGATCCCCGATTTGGGTATTTGACGCTCCGAACCCGTAAAGAGCTAGATCCTCAGGACTTCATTCGTCTTTGGCGTTCCGAGCTGGAGCCTCACGTCGAGTTCCTGGTTGAAGAAACCTTCTACCTCTATTCCGGTTCCTCAGTCGACCCTCAGTATCTTTGATAAACGCTGTCCCCTATCGCCTAGACAGTGATCCATTGAATCTGCAGTGTGCGCTATAGTCTCCGTTGGAATGCTCTATCGAGTACTGCCAGTCGATCTCAGATCCCAATCTAACTATCGGCGCCAGAGCAGACCACAGCGGCCCCTTCTTATCGAGTCAGAATCGACCCTCACGAACTCTTGGAACCCATGAGTTACCGTAGCGATCAGTCCACTTGGCCCCGTATGGCGACAACAAGTTCTGCCACAGGTCCATCTCTTCGCACGTGATTCGCGTATCAGTCCTTAGGCGTACCCCTATAACTCCAAGAGCATCCGAGACACCAGTTGCAACCTTGTCCGTGACGTCCAGTGAATGCTGCTCCGTCTCCAAACTATGCTGTATCTCTGTCACCATAGTCCACAGTTTCTCGAAGTCTAGTACCTCTACCGCGTCATCAACCGAGACAATGGAAATGGCCCGTCTGGATCGAGTAACTTTCATTCGCCGTATGCCGTCCTCGAATATCCATTCGATAACCCCCAACCCATCCGGTGTGCGATAGAGCTGAGGGGGAACCAGCATGGCCCGTGTCTTGGACTCGATCTGGCGAACCCGCTCCGCTGTTATTCCAAAGGCCTCGCCCACCTCCTCCACCGTGCTGATCTTGCCGTCATCGAGACCGAAGCGAAGTCGAAATATCCTCAGCTCGCGCACGGGGCACAGGCAGCGCATGGCATTGTCGGCTGGCATGAGGCAAGCTTAAAGGCAAGCTGTCGGCCCTGTCCCCGATCGCCGGGAGCGGGGCGCTGACACCAGCCCACGGCTCGGTACCAGGTGCGACAGGGGAGCGATAGGCCCTCCGGGCGCACGTAGGTCCCCCAAGGGACCAACTCCATTCTGAGAGCACACCGTCACCGTCAACCCCGCTCGCTGCGCTCTGTGGTCTGCCTCCGGCCTTGACTGTGCCGCTGCTGCCGAAAGACTGTGAGTGCCAGCCGGACGCCTGGCGGCGTTCCTCCGTGCACACCACCGCTACTCGGCCGCATCGACCAGTCACCCGCCATGCGAGGCCACCCCCGATCGAACGAATCTGCCTACGAACCCGGCTCACAACCCGTGGCCGGAACTGCGAACAAGGGGATGGCAGCGGCCGGCCACGCCAGGCACATTCGCTGCTGCCGGCCGGAATCTACCCATGCTCCGAATCCCGAACCCACCAGGTATGGAACCAACTACCTTCGACGTAGCTAATGGCCTTCCCGCAATTTCCACACTTCAGACTGGCGCTCCGCTCTCTTGTCGAGTCCGCATCACATGCCCGAACGCCCTGTAAAGGGACGACCTGGACATACCGAGCACATGAGCGACCGCTGACCTATCCACGCCGCCCGACAGCGCCTCGACGACGAGCTCCTCGAGCTGGCTGTCGATCAGCTCACGGGCCCGACTAATTATATATCGGCGGTTTAGCGGGATCTGACCGGTTGTCGATCGACCGGCATGTCCTGGAAATTCCCCACCCAGGTCGCGCCTGGGTCATCTGACCGGACGATCCAGCTCCTTTGGCCGTTTGGCAATGTGTGGCCGCTTAGGGGCGTTCTGGCTCGAGGTGCCGTGGCCCACCCAGAAGTCTCGAGTCCGGCCAGCGAAGGCAGGAATTTGAATCGCACGGGGCCCGCCCGCTCACCCCTCCTATTCCGTCACCGTGACGTAACTCGAGCGGCCGCCAGTGTCCGGGGCAGGTTGTCGTTGACGTTGGCGCGTGTGACATCCGGTTGATCCGGGCATTCCCATTGGCCACAACATCGATCTCGTGCCCCCGTAGGGCGAGTTTCCCCCTGATTTACGGCGCGTGGAGTTGGCGAAAGGGTGGTGGTGTTCATTGCAACTCTCATCCATCCACTAGTCGGCCGTTGTTTGTTCCGCTAGCCCTGAGTCGCAACACCAGGCAGCGGCCCGTCTCGACTATCCGTTGAGGACGGCGGCGATCTGGCGACGGGCTCGGCCGGCCATGAATGGGTTCGTGAGCCGGTAGTAGGACAGCTCGGCCACGGCGGTGGAGAGCGCCCAGCCACGACCACGCTCCCAGGTGGCGTCGTCGACCTCCAGTTCGGAACGGAACAGGTGGCGGGAGATCGGATCGAACATCTCCCAGGCAACGATGAGGTCACAAGCCGGGTCGCCTACACCGAGGCAGCCCCAATCGATGACGGCGACGACATGCCCGTCTCGGAACAGGATGTTGCCGGATGCGATATCGCCATGAACCCAGACAGCCGGCCGATCCCACTCCGGAACCTCCACCGCAGCCTCCCAGCGAGTGATTGCGGCCTCGTAGTCGATCAAGGTGCCCAAAGCGTCGATCGCCCCGCGGGTGAACCGATCCCTTTTGGCCAGGGGCACACCTCTTCCGAACTCGGACTCTGGCTCCGGTCCCCCGGTCGGGTCGATCGAATGCAGCGCTGCGACGATGTGCGCGATATCGATCGGAGTCCGATAACCGAACTGCGCCATCGCCGTTGCATCTGTGCCGTCGATCCAAGTCACCACCGACCACGGCCATGGGAATGCGCCCGTCGGTTCTCCTCGCGCGATCGGAATCGGGATCTGGACTGGGAGGTGCTGCGCCATCAACGGTAGCCATCGATGCTCCTTGTCGATCGAGTGAGTCGCCGCTGGCCGCAGGGGCATACGAACCACCATGTCGCTCCCGAGCCGATAGAGCGCATTGTCCGTCCCGGTGGACCGCACGGCCTCGATCGGCAGGTTCGCCCACCGCGGAAATTGGGCGATAAGCAATGAGCGCACCAGAGCGGCATCGCTGTCGATCTGATCGTCGTGCATGTTTCGTGCCATCATCAATCCGATCAGCGACCCTGACCCGGGTGAACGTGGCTGGTCAGAGCACTTCTCAACACCGAAGGTCAGTGCCACAGGTCACGCCGGACCGGACGCCCGCCTACTTGTCACCTCGAGCGCGAGCCAGCCACGCGTGCAGCCCATCGAGTCCGTCGAGCGTCAATTCATGGTCCTCCTCCGGAAAATAGAGGACGACGGCACCGTCGATGACGTTGACCGAACACATCACCCGTCCTCCCGGATCAAGGCACCACGAGGGCAAACCACCCGGCGTCGATGACGGCTCGTAGTGCCAGCCCCCCTCCTCCTGCAGAATGGCGCCCACCTGGTCGAACAGCACTTGGTCGTCGGGCAACGTCGGCTCCTCGCGATATCGGGCCCACATACTCGCACTTCGTCTGGCGGGGACCACTCCCCTCCCCCGCCGTCCGGTCAGTGACGGACCGGTTCGACCACTGTCCCCACCAGATCGACGACGGCGTCCATCAGGTGCTCATACGCCTGTCTGAAGTCGTCGGTCCCGTCCGGGGACCCCAGGTCGCCCCGGACATCTTCGACTGCGGCCTCCAGCCGGTAGAGCCGATCATGCAGCGTGCGGAGATCGGCGGTGGCCACGATGCACTGGTCGGGAGGAACCCGCAGGTCATCGGCCCTCCTGCGGGCTTCGTAGGCCCGCTGTCGGTGTGACCGGCTGCAGAACAGTCGTGGCCGGCCTGCGCCGGGCCGCTGGGCCAGCGGACGGTGGCACCAGCTACACCGGTCGAGCTCGGGTGACGTGGTCATGGGACGACGGTAGGTCCGACGGGCGGGGTGCCGGGGTGATGCCGGGATTCAGACCCTCTGGAGCCGGACCACCGGGATCACCCGGTCGGTTGCGGCCTGGTACTCGGCGAAGTTGGGGTACTCGGCGGCCTGCGCCCCGTACACACGGTCCCGGTCGGCCGAGCCGAGGACCTCGGCGCGCGCCGGGTAGGTCTCGGTCCCGACTTCGACGGTCACCTCAGGGTTGGCGACCAGATTGTGGAACCAGTCCGGATTGGTGGGCGCGCCGGCCTTGGAGGCGAATACGTACACGTCGTCCCCCTCGGTCCGGGCCACCACCGGGTTGACCCGCTCGAGGCCCGATCGTGCGCCGGTGGTGGTCAGCAGCAGGACTGTCGCACCTTCGAACGGTCCGCCGACCTTTCCGCCATTGGACCTGAACTCGGAGATGATCTGGGTATTGAAGTCGTTCATATCGGACATGGCATGGCTCCTTGAAGATTCGGGTCGACCGGGCTCGATGGACGCAGTCGAGGTTATGCCGCAACCCGGACCGCTGCCCCGTCGGAGTGTGGCATCGTGCGGTGGGATTCCAACCGACGACCGCGCCCGGTATCCTCGTCGAGGAGCGATCGCCATGGACTACGACCCCGACGAGTTCTCATTCGAGGACCTCTACGACGAAGACGGCATCTACTTCCGCACCTGCGGAAAGTGCGGTTCGCGCACCCAGCCCCGATGGTCCGAGTCATCGTGCCTCGAAGAGGCCCGCCGCTACGGCTGGCGGCGGGTGGCGGCTTCAGACAGGCCGGGGGCCCGTCGCATGGACCTGTGCGGAGTGTGCGCCGATGACGCCGGAATCGGCCCGCCGATGGCCCGGTTCGGCTGGTAGCTCCGGGCTGGATCGCCTCGACCGTCAGGTGTCGATGCGCAGTACCTGGGGGGTATGGACCCGATCGGCGCTGGCCTTTCGTCCCAACGGCGCCGGTGTCCCGAGGTTGACCCAGCCCATCAGTGACTCGTCGGGGCCGACGTCGAACAGCTGGCGAACCGGCGTGGTGGCGAGCACCGCCGCGCTCTTCCATACCGCCCCGTAGCCGAGCCCGGTGGCCGCCAGCACCATGGCGTACCCGGTACACGAAGCCGAGGCCACCTGCTCCCACACCTCCACGTTCGACGACGTGTCGGGTGACGCGATGAGCACCACGGCACACGGAGCGGCGAACGCCTTCCCGTGCATCTTGGCCACCATCGCCTCCGGCAGGTCGTCTCCGCGGGCCTCGTGCAGGCCCGCCACCAGAGCCGCTGCGAACCGCTCCCGGCCGGCACCACTGCACACGGCGAAGCGCCAGGGACGGAGGTCACCGTGGTCGGGCACGGTCACCGCCGTAGCCAATATCGACTCGAGGTCGGCTGGGCTCGGAGGCGTACCGTCCCGATCGGGCTCGGCCCGTACGGCCGACAGGCGGGCCACATAGCCCGGATCGGCCGGTGGGACTTCCGCCGACGGGTCTAGGGTCATCGCTTCCGGTGCCTCCATCGGATGAAGCGTAGGGGCTGGGCCGGCACGACGGGACGCGCCGGGCCGAGGTCGTGAGCAGGGACTATCCGATACCTCCTCTGGCCGCGGACCGGAGTGGTTCGCTGCACCACGCCTGTCGTTCGCGAGGGGGTAGCTTCGGCAGTAGCCTGTCGCCCGGTATGGGCCATCGAATCGAAGTCGAACTCACCAGTCAGTCGGACGAGACCACATGGACGTGGCGCGCCGCCGGGGCCAAGCTTCCCCGGGGCACCGTGGCGTCCGATCTCGTCCCTCCTGGCACCGCTGTCGGAACCGTGCTGCGGGCCGAGGTGGAGACAACGCTCGATGGGACGACGGTGACCGCGCTGCTCGCCCCCAAAGGGAAGTCCGAGCCCAAGCCGATCGAGCGGATCGAGATCATCGGCACCCCCCAGAAGGGACCCGACGTCAACGTCGTCCTTGCCGGCAAGGGAAAGCGTCGGCGCGACGACTACGGCGACGGCGACCGCGACGGCTCCCGACGTCCGTCGGGCCGCGGGCCGCGCACCGAGGGCGATCGTGCACCCCGGGGCGATGGAGCCCGCGCACCGCGGGGTGAGGGAGCCCGGCCACCGCGAGGCGAGGGACGGAGCCGCGACGGTGGGTCGACCCGCGGCAGTGGCGCTCCGGGTGCAGGCAGCACTGCGGGCGGAGCGGGCGGAGCCGGCGGAGCACGCCGGACCGGCCCCGCGCGTCCCGGTGGTCGCGAGGGTGCAGGTGGCCGCGAACGCGGGGATCGGCGTCCCGCCACCTCGACCGTCTATCGCAATGCCGCCCTGGCCGAATTACGCCCCGAGCAGATCCCGGTGGCCGAGCAGCTGCTGCGCGGCGGGATCCCCTCGGTGCGCCAGGCCATCATCGAGCAGAACACCCGGGCACGGGCCGAGGGCCGCCCCGAAGTCACCGAGGCACCGCTCATGGCCATGGCCGAGGAGCTCCGACCCATCATCAACCTGGCCACATGGAAGGATCGGGCCTCCGTCGCCCGCAACACCGGCAAGGACACACCGCTGCGCGAGCTCCGCTCCATCGTCGCCTCCGCCTCCACCGTCACCCTCGATGACGAGGGAACCCAGATGGTCACCGCCCTACGCACCAGTCTCAACGAGCGGATCACCGCCCTCCGCGAGCGCTGGGTCGAGCGGATCACCGGGGCCCTCGACGAGGGTCGGGTGATCGACGCCCTGCGCGCCTCGATCCGCCCTCCGGAACCCTCGGCCCGTCTCTCCGCCGAGCTGGCCGTCCGCCTGTCGGATGCTGCCGGCCAGGCGATGTCCCCGGATCTGGCACCCGCTGAATGGCTCGCGCTCCTCGAGGTCGTCGTCGAGTGCCCGGTACGCCGCACGGTGAAGCCCGTCGGGCTACCCACCGGGGCGGACGAGGCCCTGCTGACCGAGGCCCGCAAGGCCGCTGGCCTGGTGCCCGAGTTGGCCAGACTGCTGGGGATCCCGATCCCCCCGCCACCAGGCCCCCGTCGCCCCGTACTGGCCCGTTCGGGCGGACGACGCGCCTCCTAGCGCTCGTCACCCGGAAGTCTCGCTCCTTCGAGCTGCTCCGTCAGTCGCCGTCCGTGGCGACGCGTTCAGTCGAGCGGTAGGTGCATCACCAGGAGCCGGGCCTTGAAGCCTGCCGACTCGAAGAACTGCTTGGCATCGCGGTCTCCGGGAAAGGCCGTGCCGTCGACACCGGTGCAGCCCTGGTGACGGAACCAGTCGAGAGAGTGGTCGAGGAGGAGTCGACCGAGTCCCACCTCACGGGCGCCGTGTTCGACGAAGCACAGGTCGAGCACCCCTCGATGGTCACCGTCCGCCTCGTCCACCCGGCACAACGCAGCACCGGCGATCCAGTCGTCGAGCAGCCCGACAAGCGCGGTTCGCTCCGGTCCGGTCACATAGGCGCCGACCTCGTCACGGGACGACCCCGGTGGATGGCCGCCTTCGTCGCTGGTCCGGGTATTCCCGACGCCGCGCCGCCCGATGGACGATCCGTGGAACTCGGTCACGAGCTCCACCAGCCGGTCCAGATCGTCCTCACCGGCCCCTCGGACCTGCTCCACCGGGACCTCCGAACGCCTGTCGCCGTCGACCGCGGTCAGGACCGCTCGTCGAGCAGCTGATCGACCCGACTGAGGATCGTCCGCCGCCCCCGGGTGGAGGCCTCGTAGGTCCGCACCGCCACCAGCTCGGACCGACTGAGCCCGTCGAGCCGCTGCACGACCTGGGATGCCGACAAGGTGTCGAATCCGGGAATGGCCAACGAGGCCACGTCAGGTACGTGGCCGTTGACGGCCCCGGTCGAGGCGGCATCAGCCGGGTCACTGGTCGGTGGTGTCGATTCTGGAGGCGGCGCTGTTGTCGGTGACGACTGGACCGGGGGCCGGGGGATCGCCCGCAGACGCGGAGGACGAGGCGGAGTCGCGGGCGTCGTCCCGTCGGCCGTGGGCCCCTTCGTCGTCGACGGTCCGCCCGGCGCACGCTTCAGACCAGTCGAACGCCGGCGAAGTTCGCGGTGCCCGGCTCTGACCGTGAACTGGCCCACCGCTCGGGCCGAGTTGACCCGGACACCCAGACGTTCGCGTCCTCGCTCAGCAAGTCGAGGGAGTTCCTCGACGAGGGTGACGGCGAGCCCGGTCGGCAAGAACACGAACAGGTCCAAGAATCGTTCGGTCAGCGGCTGGTCGTCCTCGTGGTCGTCAGGGGTGTCGGCCATGCTCGCCTCCGTTCACACGCAGTCGCGGCAGAGCATCTTCTTCTTGTCCGCCAACTGGTTGCCGTGCTTCACCAGGAAGCACGAGCGGCACACGAACTCACCGGGCTGCTTCGGCAGTACCCGCTCCACTCCGTCGCCGGTTCGGTCCTCGGGCTCGGGCGACTCCTCGTCGTCCTCGACCTCCTCGACGACCAGGCGCTCCTTCAGGATCGTGTCGAGACTGGCTTCGACGTCCTCATCGTCGGGCTCCTCCTCGTCGTCCTCGTCGGTCTCCTCGCCTGCGGCTTTCGCCACAGCCTTGGCCGTGCCGGTCGGCACGTCGGGCTCCTCATCGTCCACCTCGATGACCGCGACGACCTCGTCGTCGTCGTCATCGAGCAAAGGGTCGTCCACGATCAGATCGTCGTCGTCGGCCAGCTCCTCGAGGTCCTCCTCGATCAGCTCGTCCGGTCCTTCAACTTCATCGATGTCTTCAGCCATGTTGGTGGGTATCGGTCTTTCGGTGGTGAGTTGGCCGGGAGCATAGACGGCTCGGCCTTCCGTTCGTTCGTCGCACCCGACACACGTTCCCTGCCGGACACCGTCCCAGCTGGTGCCGCCGTTGGGTGGGGATCATGCCAGGAAACGCTCCATCGGTGGTGCATGGCGCAGCTCGGGCTGTCGGGTGCCTGCTCGGGCGGCCGCCAGGATACCGGGTATCGGCTCGGTCGAGGTCCACCGCGCCCTCCCATGGCCTCGCCGTGCTCCCGGCGCAGCCCCGCAACAGGGGGATCAGGCGGTTCGGCCCAAGGGATCTTTGGCACCACCACCCCGGTACCTCCGACTTTCGCCGACGGCCTCGGGGAGGTGTTTTCTACTCGACCCCTTGGGCCTTCCTCCGCCTCTCACAGCATCCCCCCCTCGGACTGTTCGAACGGCCGAAACCGTGAAATACAATCCTCGGGGCGAGTGGGACTGGCCGCACCATACGTCACCTGGCGGGTACTGCGTCAAATGGCTTTAGCTCTCCCTGACCTGGAAGTACGTGGAACGCCCCTGTTCAGGACGTTGCAGGTTTTGTCGTGTATCTAGACGGATTTCCGCCGCTGTTCGGCGCGTCGCTCGGACTCGAGCCGTTCGAGATCTTCGGCGCCGTAGTCGACGTGTGACATTGCCTCGGCCAAGAGGCGATGTCCGGCTCGCTCGGCGATCTGTCGATGCATCTCCTGGGCCACCCATCGGTAGCTCGGATGCCCCTGTGGGCCCGACCGGAGCTCCAGAAGATGCATGGCCTCGCGGGCGTTCATCTGCATCGTGTAACGGATCCGGAAGGCCAGTGCGACACCGTAGGAGGCCTGGTCGGGGAAGAAGGGGGCCAACGCCTCATGGAGCTCCCGCGATCGCTCGAGCGATGCGACGTACCGGTCGGTCAACCCGGCCTCGTCGACGACGTCGGGCACGTCATAACCCAGGGCGGCCCCGAGAGGCTGCCATTCGATGGTGAGCATCCGGTGACGTTGCAGATCCCGGAAGGCCCCGTAGTCGGTCACCACGTCGAACCGGTAGTCGGTGCGCTCGAAGGCACGACCGGGTCGATGGCGACGGTTGGACCGCTCGCCCACGTAGGCGGCCAGCACCGACCGCTTCTCCTCGGCCCCGAGACGCCGGACCCGTTCGAAGACCGCGGCCTCCGGCGCCGACGTACGGGGCGCACAGATGGCGGCGATCACCTTGTCCTCGCCGTCGGGGTCGAAGTCGAGCAGCTCGACCGTGGGTTGCCCCGACGGGCCACCGGTCCGGTCGTGGGTCGGATCCACCAGGTCCGGAAAGAGCTCCGTCACCACCGAGGCGGTGTCGGTCCGGCTTGCCGCCAGGTACTCGCCCCACGCGCCGCCCCGGTCGGGCCGATCGACCCGTTGGAGGAACGAGGGGATCACCTTGCGCAGCTCGTCCAACATCATGTCGGCGTACACGCGGGCTTCGGGAAGTGGATGGGATCGCATGCGGACCAGCAGCATCTCGTAGGACTGACCGGTGCCGTAGATGCCGACGTTGGACAGCGACCCTGCCGGCAGGAGGCCCCGCAACGCGTCAAGACCTTTCGCCCGGACCGCCTGGCGGTGCACGAAGTCCGAATCGTCGGGGTGGCGGGGATGGCGGGCCGCCAACCATGCCTGGGCCTCGTCGAGCAGTTCGCCGTACGTGTCGAACATGCGGTCCATGTCACCGACGTAGCGGGCCCCGAGATGGGAGTCGAGCAGTCCGGGGTCGCGGTAGTAGCGGTAGTGGCCGGTCGACAGCCGTTGGTTGTAGGCGATGTAGCGGGTGGACTGTTCGAGGTAGGCCATCAGCCGGCCCCACTCGAGCACCTTGGTCAGGACGTTGGATGCCTGCTCGCAGGCCAGGTGGACCCCGCCCAACTGGGCCACCGAATCGTCGCCGTACTCGAAGAAGACCTTTTCGTAGAGTTGCTCGGCCCGCCGCAGCCCGACGGTGGCGTCGACGCCGGCGTCGCCGCTGATGTCCAGCTCACCGACGAACTCGTCCAGGAAGAGCCGCCGCAGGCTCTTGTGGGAGCGCGAGTAACGGGCGAAGAGGGCGCCCTTGACCACCTCGGGCAGGTTCACGAGCGCGAAGACCGGCTGGTCGAGATTGGTGACATACCGCCGCAGGATGTCGCTTTCCTCGGCACTGAACGATTCCACGGCGTAGGGGAACATGCCTGTCTGACACTAGGACGGGGACGGGTCGCCAGGCGCGGACCCCAGTGCCGCCGGGTCATCGGCGCCCACCACGCCGCGCCGCAGCAGCGCCACCGCCAGGTCGGCGCAGTCCCGGGTGGACGCCTCGGCCGCCACCTGGCCGATCTGGCGCACCAGGTCGATGATCTGGCGGACATTGCGCACGAAGTCCCCGGGGGCCACCTCCGCGTCCCTCAATACCGAGTCCAGTGTCCCCCCCGAAGCCCAGGCCACCACCGAACGGGCCAGTCCCCCGTCGGGCCGTCGGGTCCGTCGCAGGCCCACCCGCCGCTCGTCCGCCCGCAATCCGCCGGCCAGGGCCTCGATGGCGGCCAGGCGCTCCACCACCACGGCCTGACGGGGCACCGGGGGATCGTCGCCCTCCCTCCGGGCCTCGAAGGTGAGTGCGGACGCCACCCCGGCCAGGTGGGCGGGCTCGAGCCCGTCCAGCACCCCGGCCCGCAGGATCTCGGCCACCATCAGGTCGGACTCGTGGTAGATCGCGGCCAGGACCTGGCCGGCATCGGTCAGTCGCCACCCGTCGATGAAGCCCCGGTCGTCCAGGATGCTCAGACGCCGGTCCAGCTGAGCCACGAGGGACTCCGAGCCCTCCGGGGCCTGCCACTGCCCGTAGGAGGACTCCAGGAGGCTGTGGGCCTCCTCGCGGGTCCACCGTCGCACCAGATTGACGGCGAGGTTGTAGGTCGGATGGAAAGAGGACACCAGGTCGGGTGGCGGGGCCACCGCGGTGCGGGCCACCAGGCCGAACGTGGTGGCCTGGTTCCACAGCACGAAGGCGTGGCCCACGGTGTCGATCCCCCGTCGGCCCGCCCGCCCGGTGAGCTGCTGGTACTCCCCCGAAGTCAGTGCCGACGTGTCCGATCCCCGGAACTTGGCGAACCGCTCCACGACCACGGTTCGGGCGGGCATGTTGATGCCGAGGGCCAGGGTCTCGGTGGCGAAAACCACCTTCAAGAGCCCCTCGGAGAAGCACCGCTCGACCGCCTGGCGGAACGCCGGCACCAGACCGGCGTGGTGGGGAGCCACCCCGGCTTCGAGCGCGGCCGACCACGGCCCGTATCCGAGCGTGCGGAGGTCGTCGTCCGAGAGCCGGTCGACCGACTCCTCGACCAGGTGGCGGATTCGGGCCCGTTCGTCGTCGGTGGTGAGCCGTACGCCGTCCTGGAGGCACTGGCGGGTGGCGTCGTCACAAGCGGCACGCGAGAAGATGAAGGTGATGGCCGGGAGCATCCCGGCGCCGGCCAGGAATTCGACCACCTCGGTGCGTCGGGGCGCCCGGAGCCGTTGGTGGGCGGTGCGCTTGCGGCGGTCATCGAGGCGGAGACCGTCGGGGTTGGGGACGCCGTTTCGCAGCAATGGGAGGACCGAGATACCGTCCCTTCCCCGCTCGGCCACCGCGTAGTGGTGGTGGAGGGTGACCGGTCGGTGGGTCTCGACCACCACCCGGGTGCGACCTCGCACCGTGGTCAGCCAACGACCGAAGTCGGTGGCGTTGGCGACGGTGGCCGACAAGCTGACGAATGACACACCGGCCGGGGTGAGCACCAGGACCTCCTCCCACACCGATCCCCGGTACGGATCCTGGAGATAGTGGACCTCGTCCAACACCACCACCCGGAGATCGTCGAGGAGCGACGACCGGGCGAAGAGCATGTTGCGGAGCACCTCGGTGGTCATGACCACGATGGGCGCCCGCGGCTGGTGGGAGACGTCACCGGTCAGCAGTCCGACCCGGTGGGCGCCGTAGCGGGCGGCAAGTTCGGAGAACTTCTGGTTGGACAGGGCCTTGATCGGCGTGGTGTAGAAGGCCTTGCCGCCCCCCTCCAGGGCCCGGGCCACGGCGTAGTCGGCCACCAGCGTCTTTCCCGAGCCCGTCGGGGCGCTGACCAGAACCGACTCACCACGGTCGATGGCGTCCATGGCCCGGTGCTGGAACGGGTCGAGCCGGAATCCGATGCCCCGCTCGAACCGCTGCCTCGGGCCCTCCGCTCCCCCCGCCTCGTCCGGGGCGCCCGCTCCCCCCGCCTCGTCCGGGGCGCCCGCCCCGGGAAGGCTCATCGAAGGACGATCTTGCCGACGACGATCGAGAGCTCGTAGAAGACGTACAGGGGAACGGCCATGGCCAGCATGGAGAAGGGATCCGAGCTCGGGGTGATCACCCCGGCGAGGACCACGATCCCGATGATGGCCCACCGACGTACCGACGAGAGCTGTTGGGGTGTGACCACGTGGGCCATCTCGAGCGATACCAGCAGCACCGGGAACTCGAAGGTGACCCCGAAGGCCACCATGAGAAGGATGATCAGGGACAGGTACTTGTTGGGGTCGAGGATCTCATTGAGCGAAGGGCCGCCGATGTTGTTCAGCCACTGGAGTGCATGGGGGAAGATCAGGTAGGCCACGGCGGCGCCCAGGGTGAACAGTCCGATTGTCGCCACGATGAAGGGGATGGCGTACTTCTTCTCCTTCGGGTTGAGCCCGGGGGTGATGAAGCGCCACAGTTCCCACAGCCAGATCGGCGACGCCAGGAAGATCCCCCCGTAGGCGGCGATCTTGACCCGCAGGGTCAGGCCGTCGAGGGGGCCGGTGATGTAGAAGTTGCAGTGGGCCGGCTCCGCCAGGCAGTACGGATGCTTGAGTACGCCCAGAATCCAGTTGTACTCGACGAAGGCAAATGTGGCCATGACCAGAAACGCGGCCACCGAGATGATGACCCGTCCGCGGAGCTCGGTGAGGTGCTCCGTCAGGGTCATGGCGTCGGGCACCGGTTTGTCGGTCTTGCGCTTGAGCGAGATCGCCACGATCAGCCCCCTACTCCCCCGCCGGCACCTGGCCGGACCGGGGCCCTCGAATTCATCGACGGGTCGTCGGGCACGACCCGCCCGTCCATGCGGACACGGTGGATGATGCCTTCGGGGTCGCCGAATGTGACGCCGGGTATGGACGACTCCTCGTCCGCCTGAACGACGCCCGTCGGCCGGTTGGTCCCTCCCGAGGCGAGGACATCGTCCCCGGTGGGGTCGGATGGCCGGGCCGCCCCTGGCGACGGTGGGCTCGTCCCGTTTTCGGGGGAATGGCTGTCGGCCAGTGAGTCGAGGAAGCTGATCGGCGAGCGTACGGCCTGGGTGAGCTTGTCGGTCGACGGGAGGTCGGGGAAGTTGCCGCGGACTTCAGACTCCAGGCGATGGCGCAGGCGTCGGAAGTCCCCCCACAGCGTCCCGATCTGCCGGGCCACTTTTGGGAGCTTGTCGGGGCCGAGCACGATGACGGCCACCACCAGGACGACCAGGAGCTTGGCCGGGTCGAGAATCGTCACGCATCCACTCTACCGGCGGGCGGGGCCACGGGGCGGGGTCGGGTGGCGTGCCGGCCCCGGGGGACGTCACCGGGCGCGTCAGGGCGCGGCTATACGCCCTTGGCCTGGCTGAGTGGCCAGACCACCGCAACCGCCCGACCGACGATAAGTGACCCCGGGATCGGCCCGAAGAAACGGCTGTCCTCGGAGTCGGTCCGGTTGTCCCCCATGACGAAGTATTCACCGGCCGGGATCTTCACCGGGCCGGGCATGTTGAACTGCGGGTACTCGTCGTCCGGCAGGGCTCCGGTGTAGCTCTGCGGTCCCGGGGGGAGCCACGGCTCCTTCAGCAGCTTGCCGTTGATGTACACCTGCCCGTCCTTGGTCGAGATCGTCTCGCCCGGCAGACCGATGACCCGCTTGACCAGGTCGGGGAAGTTCTGCATCTCCAGTGGTGGCCGTTTGAACACGACGATGTCACCACGGTGGACGGAGTGGAGGTCGTAGCTGAGCTTGTTGACCATGATCCTGTCCCCCACCTGAAGGGTCGGGACCATGGACGGCGACGGGATGTAGAAGGACTGGATGACATAGGTCCGCAGCAGCACCGTGCACAGGAGCACGGCCATGAGGATGACCGCCCACTCGATGACCCAGCGGTACCCCCCTCCCTTGGAGGTCCCGCCCCCGAGTCCACCGTCGTCTTCGGTGGGCTCCGCGGTGGCCACGGCGCCTTCCCCGATGGGTGTCCCGGGCGGCGGAGTATCGATTGGGTCGGTTGCCACAGTGAGACGACGCTAGCCGACCGCCGGGACCCGCCCTCGGCGGCGGCTGGCTCCGCTCACAGGCCGGCGATGAGTTTTTCGACCCGCTCGTCCTTCGATTTGAACGGGTCCTTCAGTAGCACGGTTCGCTGAGCCTGGTCGTTGAGCTTCAAGTGGACCCAATCCACCGTGAAGTCCCGCCGCTTCTCCTTCGCCCGCTTGACGAATTCGCCCCGCAGGCGGGCCCGGGTGGTCTGGGGCGGAGTGGTCATGCCCTCGGAGATGTCCGAGTCCTGGCAGATCCGGTCGACCTGATCGTGGCGCTGCAGCCGGTAGTAGAGCCCCCGATTGCGGTCCACATCGTGATATTGGAGGTCCAGGAGGGAGACGGTAGGGCTGTGGAGCGGAAGCGAGTGCCGGTCGCGATATCCCTCGATCAGCCGGTACTTGGCCACCCAGTCGCACTCCCGGTGCAGCGACAGCGGGTCGGCTTCCAGACCCTTCAGGCAGTGCTCCCACATGCCGAGGGCCCGGTCCTCCTGGACCGAGAGTCCGTGCCGGTCGCGGAATCGGAGCGCACGGGCCAGGTACTCACCCTGAAGGTCGAGGGCGCTCATTTCGCGTCCGTTGGCCAGTCGCACCGGGCGGCGGCAGGTGATGTCGTGACTGATCTCGCGGATGGCCCGGATCGGATTCTCCAGGGTCAGGTCCCTCATCACCGTCGACTGGTCCTCGAGCATCCGCAGCACGATGCTGGTGGCCCCGATCTTGAGGAACGTCGCGTACTCGCTCATGTTCGAGTCACCCACGATGACGTGCAGCCGGCGGTACTTCTCGGCGTCGGCGTGCGGCTCGTCCCGGGTGTTGATGATCGGCCGGCTCCGGGTGGTGGCCGAGGACACGCCCTCCCAGATGTGCTCGGCCCGCTGGCTGAGGCAGAAGACCGCGCCCCGCGCCGTCTGGAGCACCTTGCCGGCGCCGGCGTAGACCTGGCGGCTCACCAGGAACGGAATGAGCACCTCGGTGTAATGGGCGAAGTCGTCGCGTCGGCTGGTCAGGTAGTTCTCATGACATCCGTAGGAGTTCCCGGCCGAGTCGGTGTTGTTCTTGAACAGGTAGATGTCGCCGCGGATCCCCTCCTCCCGCATGCGGGCCTCGGCTCCTTCCACCAACGACGAGAGGATCCACTCGCCGGCCTTGTCGTGGGCCACCAGTTCGGCGATGTCGTCGCACTCGGGAGTGGCGTACTCGGGATGGCTCCCCACATCGAGGTAGAGGCGCGCACCATTCTCCAGGAATACGTTCGACGAGCGGCCCCAACTGACCACCCGCCGGAACAGGTAGCGGGCCACCTCGTCGGGACTCAACCGCCGCTGGCCGCGCAGCGTGCAGGTGACCCCGTACTCGTTCTCCAAGCCATAGATGCGCTTGTCCATTACCTGCACGGTATCGTGACCGCGTCGCTATCCCGCGCCATCACGGCGCCGGCCCGCCCCGCCCGTCACAGCGGCGTCACCGGAGAACGGGACCGGTAGGCGCCATTCAGCCCAGAAGCGTGACCAGTTGGTCATCGACGATCCGTCGAAAGGCGCGGCGTCCGTTGCCTTCGGCCAACACCGCCACTTCGAGGTCGGCCGCCCCCAGTGTGCGCTCGGGGCCGGCCAGTGCACCGACGGCGGCGCGCAGGGCCTCGGACAGTGACCAGGTCTGCGACCAGGCCTCCTCGAGGGCCACGACGATCGCCTCGGTCTCGCCGCCGAGCACGGCGAACCGGTCCTCGTCGGTGATCGTCCCCTCGTAGGCGACGTGGTACAGCTGCGGCGGTCGTAGCCCATTGCCCAACTCCGCTACCAGGATCTCCACCTCGAGTGGCTTCATCTCGTGGGTGAAGACCTGGCCCAGGTACTGGGCGTAGAGGTTGGCCAACGATCGGGCCTCGACATCTTCACGGCTGTAGGCGTAGCCCTTGGTGTCGGCGTGGCGGATACCCGACACCCGCAGCTGGTCGAACTCGTTGTACTTGCCGACGCCGGCGAACGCGATCCGGTCGTAGATCTCGCTGATCTTGTGGAGCGAGCGCGACGGGTTGTCGGCGACGAACAACACCCCCTCGTCGTAGGTGGTCGCCACCAACGAGCGGCCGCGGGCGATGCCCTTCTGGGCGTACTCGGCCCGGTCCTTCATCACCTGCTCGGGTGCCACGTAGTACGGCATGGTCATGGCTGGTGGCCCTCCGTCCGGCGACGCTCGATCAGCGAGGCGAACCGCTCGGCCACCTCGTCCTCGGGCACGGCGGTGAACCCCTCGGCGGTGACCGTGGCCACCAGCGGGTAGATCCCCCGGATCAGGTCCGGGCCCCCGGTGGCGGAGTCCTCGTCGGCGGCTTCGTACAGCGACTGGATGGAGAGCTCCACCGCGGCGTCGCGGTCGAGCCCGTCGCGGTACCCGAGCTTGATGGTCGTCCGGGCGTCGCGACCGCCGGATCCGGTGGCGTTGTACTCGCTCTCCTCGTAGTGCCCCCCGGTCACGTCGTAGGTGAAGATCCGGCCGGTGTTGCGGGCGAGGTCGAACCCGGCGAACAGCGGCACCACAGCCAGTCCCTGCATGGCCATCGGCAGGTGCTCACGGACCATCTGGCCCAGCTGATTGGCCTTGCCCTCGAGACTGAGCACGACACCCTCGACCTTCTCGTAGTGCTCGAGTTGGGTCTGGAAGAGGCGGACCATCTCGACGGCCGGACCGGCGGCGCCGGCGATGGCCACCGCCGAGTACCGGTCAGCCGGGAAGACCTTCTCCATCGCCCGATGGGCGATGGCGTGCCCCTCGGTGGCGCGGCGGTCGCCCGCCATCACCACGCCGTCGGCGTAGCGCAGCGCCACCACCGTGGTGCCATGCCGGAATCCGTCAGCCGGCGCGGTGGCGCCGCCGGAGATGAGCGGGTGGGCCGGCACCCGCAGCCGGCGCATGAGACCGGCGAAGTCGGGGCCCGGGTCCTCGGTGGTCGTGAAGAGCGGAAGACTCACCTGGTCACTCCCCACCCTTCTGCACGTAGTTGCGCACGAACTCCTCGGCGTTGTCCTCGAGCACCTCGTCGATCTCGTCCAGGAGATCGTCCAGTTCGGCCTTCAGCTTCTCGCCGGTCGCCGATGTGGCCGGCACGTCCTCCACGGCCTCATCGGTCCGCTCGGTCGCCTGCTTCTTCTTCAACTCTCGTTCTGCCATCGCTCCACTCCTCGTCCGTATCCAGCATCGTCGAACTGCACCACATCGTCGAACCGCACCCCTTCTCCGGACCGTCGGCCCCGGTGGACTTCCGGTGCCGTACGGTCCGTATCAGGCGCTCAGCCGCTCCACTAGCTCGGCTGGGCTGGCGCAGTCGTCAAGTAATGCTTCGACATGTTCCGCCGTTCCCTTCAGCGGATCCATCATAGGGATACGCCTCAATGGGTCCGAACCGAGGTCGAAGACCAGAGAATCCCAGTTGGCGGTGGCCACCGACCCTGGCCAGCGCTTCAGGCACTCCCCCCTGAACCAGGCCCGGGTGTCCCGGGGCGGGTCGGTCACCGCCGCTGCCACCGACGCCTCGTCGACCAGGTGCTCGGTGTCGAGTCGGGCGAAGAGCGAACGTGTCGGTCGCAGGTCGTGGTACTGCAGGTCCACCGCGGCCAACCGGGGGTCGCCCCATGCGAGCCCGTGACGATCGCGGTAGGCCTCGAGCAGCTGCAGCTTCGCCACCCAGTCCACCTGGCGGGCCAGCGTCATCGGGTCGGTCTCCAGACCGTTCAACACCTGCTCCCACCGATCGAGGACCGCGGCACCCACCGCTTCCGCCCCGAGGCACTCGAGACCTCGGTCGTCGGCGTACTTGCGGGCCTGCGAGTAGAGCTCCCACTGGATGGCCAGTGCGGTGGCGGTCGTTCCGTCGGCCATCAGCAGGGTCTGGGTGAAGGTGCGGTCGACAGCCACGGCGTGGATGGCCCGTACCGGGTCGGCCAGGGCGAGGCTCCGGCTGGCGGACACGTTGTCCTCGATCATGGCCAGCACCAGTGAGGTGGTCCCCAGTTTCAGGAAGGTGGCGACCTCGGCGAGGTTGGCATCCCCCACGATCACATGGAGCCTCCGGTACCGGCGGGGGTCGGCGTGGGGCTCGTCCCGGGTGTTCACGATGGGTCGCTTGAGCGTCGTCTCCAGGCCCACCTGCTCCTCGAAGAACTCGGCCCGCTGGGACAGTTGGAAGTCGACGGCACCCGGTTCGTGTATCGGGGTCTCGGACCCGACCTTGCCACTGCCGCAGTAGATCTGGCGGGTCACGAAGTGCGGGGTGATCCCGGCCACGACCCGACTGAACGGGGTGTCCCGGTCCATCAGGTAATTTTCGTGGCAGCCGTACGAGTTTCCCTTGCCGTCCGAATTGTTCTTGTAGACGACGAGATGGGAGCCGTCGTGCACCGCCACATCGGCGGCCTCCATCGAACGGATCACGATCGTGTCGCCCGCCCGGTCGTAGCGGACGGCTTCGAGCGCGTCGCGACACTCCGGCGCGCTGAACTCGGGATGGGCGTGATCGACGTAGTAGCGGGCCCCGTTGGTCAGCACCGTATTGACCAGGTGGGTCTCCACCATCGGGGGCATCGAGCCCTCCCGTGCGAATCCGCGGGCGTCGTTGCCGGGAGCCTCGTCCTCGAAGTCCCAGCCGATCTGCTGGCGCGCCACGTCGTGGGCGTAGGCGTTGATCAGCACCGAGGACGCGGCGATGGGGTTCGGGTCTCCGCCCACCACCTGGATGCCGTACTCGGTCTCGATACCGCAGACCTTGGGGATCGCCATGCGGGCGACCCTACCCTCGCACCGGGCGCGAGCGGCGTCCCCGGCGGGTCAGAGGTACTGCCCCGTCCCCACCCGCTCGATGGATCGCCCGCCGGTGGTCTCCTCCCGGTCGCTGATCAGGGTGCGGATATAGACGATGCGCTCGCCCTTCTTGCCCGAGATCTTGGCCCAGTCGTCCGGATTGGTCGTGTTGGGGAGGTCCTCGTTCTCCTTGTACTCCTGGCGGATCGAGTCGAGGAGATCCTGGGTGCGGATGCCACGCCCTTTTTCGGCGATGGCCCGCTTGATGGCCAGCTTCTTGGCCCGGCGCACGATGTTCTCGATCATGGCGCCTGAACTGAAGTCGCGGTAGTACAGGACTTCCTTGTCCCCGTTCTGGTACGTCACCTCGAGGAAGCGGTTCTCCTCGTCGTCGCGGTACATCTCGGCGACGGTGGCCTCGATCATCGCCTGGGTCGCCTTTGCCGCGTCGCCGCCGCCCAGGGTGCGCACCTCGTCGGCGTCGAGGGGGAGGTCAGGGGTCAGGTACCGTCCGAAGATCTGGGTGGCGGCCAACTCGTTGGGACGTTCGATCCGGATCTTCACGTCGAGGCGGCCGGGACGCAGGATGGCCGGATCGATGAGGTCCTCCCGGTTGGAGGCGCCGATGACGATGACATCCTTCAACGTCTCCACGCCATCGATCTCGGCCAACAGCTGGGGCACGATGGTCGACTCCATGTCGGAGCTGATACCGGTACCACGGGTGCGGAACAACGAGTCCATCTCATCGAAGAAGACGATGACCGGCACACCCTCCTCTGACTTCTCCCGGGCCCGCTGGAACACCAGTCGGATCTGGCGCTCGGTCTCACCGACATACTTGTTGAGGAGCTCGGGCCCCTTGATGTTGAGGAAGTAGCTGCGGGTATTGGTGTTCCCGGTGACCTGGGCGACCTTCTTGGCCAGCGAGTTGGCCACTGCTTTGGCGATCAACGTCTTTCCGCACCCCGGGGGGCCGTACAACAGGATTCCCTTCGGGGCGGGGAGCTTGTGCTCGGCGTAGAGCTCCCGGTACAGGTACGGCAGCTCCACCGCGTCGGTGATGGCCTCGATCTGCTCGTCCAGGCCGCCCACATCGGCATAGGTGACGTCGGGCACTTCCTCGAGGACGAGCTCTTCCACCTCCGGACGCTCCAGCTTTTCGATGAGCAGCCCGGTCCGCGACTCCATGAGCACGGTGTCGCCGGCGCGCAGCTTGATCCCGATGAGGGCGTCGGACAGGTCGGCCACCCGCTCCTCGTCGGCCCGTCCGTAGACCAACGCACGTTTGCCGCCGTCCATCAGCTCCTTCAGGACCACCACCTCGCCCTGTCCCTCGCCCTCCCGGGCCAGGATCACGTTCAGTGACTCGTTGAGGACCACCTCGTTCCCCCGGCTGATCTCACCGGGATCGATGTCCGGGTGGAGTGAGACCCGCATCTTGCGGCCTCCCGAGAAGACGTCCACCGTCCCGTCGTCGTTGGCTCCGAGGTAGGTGCCGTAGGCCGACGGCGGTTGAGTGAGTTTCTCCACCTCGTCGCGCAAGGCGGCCACGTGCTCCTTGGCCGTCTGGAGAGTGAAGGTCAGCTTCTCGTTCTGGGATACCGCTTGGGCCAGCTGGCCCTTCGTCTCCAGGAGCTTCTCCTCGAGGGTCTGCACCCGACGCGGACTCTCCTGCAGCCGCCGACGCAGAACCGTGACCTCCTCCTCGGCGGAGAGGGCGCGGGCTTTCAGCGTCTCGAGATCTTCCTCGTCGGTCGCCCGGCGCTGACCTTCGGCATCATCGAAATCAACCGTCGCACTCACCTCACTCGAGCAGTCGGGGCCTCAGAGGCGACCCTACACCGGGCAGGACCGGGCACAGACGCTTCTCGGCCGTCCCGGAGCTGTCCGACTCCGCCTCTGGCCGCCTCCGTCGAACCACCGCGCCGACCCGGGTCGCCCTTGGATCGGCCAAGTGGGGATCCTCTCCACAGGGACTGTCAGCCGGCTCCCCCGAGACGCGGATAGCATGAGTAAAGCAACGGGCCGGGCACGCCGATACCGGAGGTGCCGGGACGGTACCCGTCAGCCTCCGGGAATCACGTCGACATGGGTCCCACGCGTTCGAGCCGAGAGAAATGTAGGAGAGACACAGCTGATGAAGGTCTGGATCGACCAAGATCTCTGCACGGGAGACGGCCTCTGCGAGGAGATCGCGCCCGCGGTCTTCACGCTGCTCGACGACGGGCTCGCCTATGTCAAAGAGGGCGACGCCGTCCGCAACGAGCCGGGCGGTTCGGCTGGAATGGCCGCGGTGCCGACCGATCTCGAAGATGCCGTCGTGGAGGCCTCCGAGGAGTGCCCCGGTGAGTGCATCTTCATCGAACAGAGCTAGCACCCCTCCGCTCTGACCATGCGTGGGCCCTGACGGGTGCATGCGGGTGGGTCAATCCCCCTGGTCCGACATCTCTCCGTCAGGCCGCCACTCCACCACAGGTCCGGGGTCCCGTTCCACCGCCGGAGGGCCCGCCACCCCGGGCCGACTACCCAACTCCTCGCGTCTCAGCAGACGTGCCGTGGTGAGGAACCCGGTATGGCCCACCATCCGATGGTCCGGCCGGACCGACCGGTCCTCGATGTGCCAGGTCCGGTGCAGCACCTCCAGGGTGGACGCCATGCCGAACGCGCTGTCCTCCAGGACCTGTCGGAAGTGGGACGTCTGGTTGATGGTCGGGAGGTAGGCGCAGAGGATCCCGCCCGACCGGAGCGCCACTTCGGCGTGGGAGACGACCTGCCACGGCTCGGGCAGGTCGAGCACCACCCGGTCCAATCCCCGCTCCTCGATCCCCCGATAGACGTCGCGCAGCTCCACCCGGTAGTCGGCGTCGGGGCCGACCACGGCATTGACATTGTTCTGGGCCCGATTGGCGAAGTCCTCGCGCAGCTCGTACCCGACCACCGAGGCTCCGGCCCGCAGCATGGCCATGGACAGTGCGCCGGAGCCGACCCCGGCCTCCAGGACCTGCATCCCCGGGCCGATGTCGGCCTCCATGAGGATGGCGGCCAGATCCTTCGGATAGATGACCTGTGCACCCCGGGGCATCTTGAGCACTGTTTCGGCCAGGGTGGGTCGGACCACCAGGAAACGTCGACCGGTGCTGCCCAGGACCGTCGACCCTTCGTAGGCGCCGATGAGATCGTTGTGGGCCACGATCCCCACGTGGGTGTGGAAGCCGGCGTCCGGCCGGAGCGTCAACAGGTAGCGGCGCTTCTTGGCATCCACCAGCAGGACCTTCTCGCCGGACCGCAGAAGGCTCTTGTCGGCTGCTCCCCCGCCGGGGTCCACCGCGCTCAGGATGCGGGACTCGACGGCGGCCCCGAGGATCCCCCGCTGATGATCAGGCGCTCCCCCGGGTTCAGCTTGGTGCGGTAGACGACGTCCTGACTCCGCCTGGCCCGGAGCACCATCCACACGGCGGCGCCGACCACGAACCATGCCGTGTTGTACCCGCGCATGCCCCGTCCGAATGCACGCACCTGGACATAGCGGAGGAAGGTCTCCATCGGCTCAGATCCGGCGGACTTCGACGATGGTCGACCGCCGCCGACCGCGACGACGGCCTATCAGGTACACGACGGCCACTGATGCCACCACAACGGCCAGTCCGATGGCGAGCGCCTGGGACTTGACCCCCTCGACCTCGTCGGTCGCCCCGGTGGTCATCTCGCGGAACTTGGCCTCTATCTGGTCGCGGGTGATCTTCTCGTCGGCCGGGCTCATGCCTGCTCCTTGTCGGTGGTGCCGTTCGGCGTCTGTCCCCGGCTGATGGCCCTGACGGCGAGGTAGGCGATGAGGACGACGACGACCATGCAGATCACATAGGGGACCCAGGAGAGGTTGCCGGAGAAGGTGCTACCGGTCTCTCCCTGGAGGAGGCGCAGGAGGCCGACCGTGAGCACCGCCAGTCCGATGGACAGTGCGACCGCACCGACCACGCCGAACAGGACGTAGCGCCCGAGGCCCTTGACCGGGTCGAGCGTCTCCTGCTTGACGTAGTCGATGATGAGCGCGATCGCCTGCTGACCCTCGTCACGCAGTCCGCTCAACCCCGGCTTGCGGCCCTTCCGGCCTTGCGCCACGTTCCTCCTCGGGTAACTGGACCGGTGCCCGGCGGGTGCCGGTGCCACCGCCGGGCGCACCTCATCGGACCGCCCGCGGGCGGTCCCGGCGGCTCGGACGGCACAACTCTAGCCAGCGCGACCGGGTCCCCGGCTCACTTCCGCTCACTGAACAGGTAGGTGGAGCTGGCCCGCGCCACCGCCCGGCCGGCGTCATCGACCACCTCGGCCTCGGCAAACGCCACCCGGGCGCCCCCCGACACGACGACGGCGGTGCACTCGAGCATCGTGCCCACCCGGGCCGGGCTGATGAAGCTGGTCTTCATCTCCACGTTGGCGGCGAACACCTTCCGGCCCGCTGCCTTGGCATAGGTGAGGGCAGCCGAACCCATGGCCGAGTCGGCCATGGCGCCGATGAACCCTCCCTGGATGATGCCGGCCGGATTGGCGAATCGCTCGTCGGCGCGCATCCGCCACACGGTCCGACCCGGCTGGGTCTTGTCCACGCAGGTCATCCCCAGCGTCAGCTCACAGTTCGCAGGCACCTGGATCCGTGCGTCGGCCACCGGGCGACGATAGCCCCGTGGACGGTGACCCACCCGAACCGGCGATACTGGGGGCATGGCCATCGACGAGCACGCCGCCCCGGGGCCGGTCGTCCTGATAGGAGAGGCGACCGAGGACTGGTCAGGGGACGCCCGCTTCCACGAGTACTCGACCGCCGCCGACCCGGTCGGCTCCGGTGTCATCCCCCCGGTGCCCGTCCACCGGTTCCCGGCATCGCTCCACCGGGGTCCGGGCACCCGCCTGGTCCCCCTCGATCTGTCGGCCCCCCTCGCCGTCGACTACCCGGCGACCAGCCCGGCGCTGCTCGCCGCGTTCATGGTCCTCGATCCCGGTGACACCGTCACCACCGGTCCCGACTCGACCAGCGAGCTCTACTACTGCCTCGAGGGTTCGGGCTCCAGCACCTTCCTCCGCACCGACCCGGGGGCTTCAACGTCGACCGGCACCGTGCCATGGTCGGCGGGCGATGTGGTGACCCTGCCCGCCGGATGCACCACCGAGCACAGCTCCGCAGCCACGGAACGCTGTCTCCTGTATCGGGTGACCGACGCTCCCCTCCTGGCCTACCTGGGTGTCACGCCGGGGACTCCGCAGTTCGCACCCACCCGCTACGACGCGGCCACGTCCCTCGCCCGCCTGGCGGAGGTCGAGCGCCACCCCGATGCCGCATCCCGGAGCCGGGTCAGCATCCTGCTCGGCAACGCGGCACAGCCCCGAACCCTCACGGTCACCCACACCCTCTGGGCCATGTTGGGGGTGCTGCCCAAGGATCGGGTACAGCGACCCCATCGCCACCAGAGCGCCGCCGTCGACCTGATCATCTCGTGCCGGCCAGGCTGCTACTCATTGGTCGGTTCCGAGGTCGACCCCACCGGTCGCATCATCGATCCGGTCCGGGTCGATTGGGAGAGTGCGGGGGCCTTCGTGACTCCGCCGGGCTTCTGGCACAGCCACCACAACGAGTCCGGGGCGCCGGCCTACCTGATGCCCATCCAGGATGCCGGGCTCCACACCTACCTGCGGTCACTCGACATCCGGTTCACTCCGGCGGAGACCTGACCTCGGTGGACTTCGCCAGTGCACTGTCCCGGCACCCGGTGACCGGCCAGGCGCTCGGCGATGCCATCGGCTCGATCCTCGAGCAGATCGGCGAGCGTCCCGACCTGGTCGTGGTCACCGTCACCCGACCCCATGCCGGCGCCCTCGAAGACATCGTCGCCGCCGTCGACGCGCTCCTCCATCCCCTCGGACTCATCGGCTGCGCCGCCGAGTCGGTCGTGGGCCGGGACTCCGAGGTCGAGGAGCTGCCGGCGATCAGCCTGTGGGCCGGTCGGGTCGGCCCGCTGGCGCCCCTCGAGCTCACCGCCACACGATCGACTGACGATGAGTGGCGGTTCAGCGGCCTACCGACCGCGCTGGGATTCACCCCGTCGGCCCTGCTCGTGCTGGCCGACCCGTTCACGTTCCCGATGACCGAGTTCGGCGAGCACCTCGCTTCGACGCGACCGGGACTGCCGGTGATCGGCGGCTACGCGTCGGGCGCATCATGGCCGGGTGGGACCCGGCTGGCCCTCGGGGACCGGGTGCTGACCTCGGGCGCAGTCGCCGTGCTGCTCGGACCGGCGACCGAAGTGGTCCCGGTGGTGTCCCAGGGGTGTCGACCCTTCGGACGCCTGCTCACGGTGACCGGGGTCGAACGCAACCTCGTCCGCCAGATCGCCGGGCGCCCGGCCCTCGACTGCATGGTCGACGAGATCGCCGAGCACCTCGGCCGGGCCGACATCGCCGGCATCGAGGGGAACGGGGTCCTCCTCGGGCACTGCGTCGACACCCGGGTGCTCGACCCCGGCCCGACCGACCTCCTCTTCCGCCCGCTGGTGGGTGCCGAACGGTCGTCCGGTTCGCTGGCCGTCGAGGGGCGACTCGCCCTGGGCAGTGTGATCCAGTTCGCCATCCGCGACTCCCGGACAGCGGACGAGGACCTGTCGGCCAGCCTCGTGGGGCGCCAGGCGGACGCCGCCCTCCTGTTCACCTGCAACGGACGGGGGACCCGCCTCTTCGACGAGGCGGACCATGATGCCGGGGTGATCCAGCGGATGCTCGGGCCCGTCCCCCTCGGCGGCATGTTCGCCGCCGGCGAGTTCGGCCCGGTGGGCGGCGACAATTTCGTCCACAGCCTGTCGGCGTCGCTGGCACTGTTTCGTTCGCGTGAACCCGGTTCGGCGCCGTCGCCTGCCGCGGGTATCGACCGGTAGGGTTTGGCCGATGCCCTCCCCCTTACCGTCACCACTGGCCCCTGCACCGGGCGCCGAACTCGAGCAGCTTGGCATCAACGTGATCCGCGGACTGGCCATCGATGCCCCCCGGGCGGCGAACTCCGGCCATCCGGGCACGGCGATGGCCCTCGCGCCTCTGGCCCACGTGCTGTTCACCCGGGTCCTGCGCCACGATCCCTCGGACCCGCAATGGCCGGACCGGGACCGGTTCGTCCTGTCCAACGGCCACGCCTCGATCCTCTTGTACTCCATGCTCCATCTGACCGGGTACGGACTCACGCTCGAGGACCTGAAGCGGTTCCGCAGCTGGGGCAGCGCCACCCCGGGGCACCCCGAGCTGCATCACACGGCCGGTGTCGAGGTGACGACCGGACCGCTCGGCCAGGGATTCGCCAATGGGGTCGGCATGGGGATCGCCGAGCGGTGGCTGCGGACCCACTTCTCACCTGAGGCGTGCGACCACCACACCTACGTCTTCGCCGGCGACGGATGCCTCGAAGAGGGGATCTCCCACGAGTCGGCCTCCCTGGCCGGTCACCTGCGCCTCGGTCGGCTGGTCTACGTCTACGACGACAACCACATCTCCATCGACGGGCCCACCGAGCTGGCCCTGAACGACAACGCCGCCGAGCGGTTCGCGGCCTACGGGTGGGCGGTCGACGACATCGGCGAAGTGGCCAACGACCTCGACGCCCTCGAGACTGCCCTGGTCCGGGCGCGGGCCGACGAGGACCGCCCGTCACTGATCATCCTTCGTAGCCACATCGGCTACCCGGCCCCGGACATCACCGACTCCAACAAAGCCCACGGGGACCCCCTCAGCGACGAGGAAGCGACCAAGACGAAGGAGATCCTCGGACTCCCGACCGACCAGACCTTCTGGGTGCCCGATGACGTGCTGGCCATGTACCGCTCCACCATCCCCCGGGGCCAGGCCATGCGGGCCGAGTGGGCGGCCCGGTTCGACGGGTGGGACGGGGACCGGACCCGCTTCGAGGCCGCGCTCACCGGCCACGGGATGCCCGGCTGGGAGTCGGCGTTGCCGACCTTCGGGCCTGGCGACGGGCCCATGGCCACCCGCAAAGCCATCAAGGTGTGCCTCGATGCCACCCAGGAGGGGCTCCCCGGCCTCATCCCCGGGAGCGCCGATCTGACCGGCAACACCGGTATGGCCCTCGCCGGGGCCACCGCCCAATCGGTCGAGGACCCCGGCGGCAGCCTCGTCCACTACGGCATCCGCGAGCACGGCATGGGTGCGGTCATGACCGGCATGGCCGCGCACGGGGGGACCATTCCGGTGGGCGGCACGTTCTTCGTCTTCTCCGACTACATGCGCGGCGCCGTCAGGGTGGCGTCGATCTCGCAGGTCCATGTCATCTACTCCTGGACCCACGACTCGATCGGTCTCGGACAGGACGGTCCCACCCATCAGCCGATCGAACAGCTGGCCGCGGTCCGGGCCATGCCGGGTCTACGGGTGATCCGGCCGGCCGACGCCAACGAGACGGCCCAGGCGTGGCGGATCGCAGTGAGCGGCACCGGCCCGACGGCGCTCATCCTGAGCCGACAGGAGCTCCCCGTCCTCGATGCCACCGCCGAGCTCGCGCCCGACGGCGTCCACCGGGGCGCCTATGTGCTGAGCGATCCGGCCGACGGCCCGGCCCAGGTCATCCTCCTGGCCACCGGTAGTGAGGTCTGTCTGTGCGTGGACGCCGCCCGGCTCCTGGCCGAGGCCGGCACCCGGGCACGGGTGGTGTCACTGCCCTCGTGGGAGCTGTTCGCCGAGCAGGAACGCGACTATCGCGACGAGGTGCTGCCCACAGGTGTCCCCGTCCTGTCGGTCGAGGCGGCCACCACCTTCGGGTGGGAGCGCTACGCCGACGACTCCCTGGGCATCGACCACTTCGGGGCCTCGGCGCCGGGCGAGGTCGTCATGCGCGAGTTCGGCTTCGACCCCGTCAACGTGGCCGCCCGGGCCACCGCGCTGCTCCAGCGCTCCCACCTATGAGCTGCAGCCCGTCGATGAACTTCGGCCCGCCCAGAATCGGCCGTCGACGCGACGGACCTCACGAGAGGACCCACCGATACGAGAGGACCCACCGATGACCACACTGAACGACCTCTTCGACAAGCAGGGACAAAGCCCGTGGATCGACAACCTCCGGCGCGACTGGCTCGAGGACGGCACGATGGCGGGCCTGGTGGCCAAAGGCATCCGCGGGGTGACCTCCAACCCGACCATCTTCGCCAAGGCCATCAGCGGTCAGGACACCTACGACCGGCAATTCGGGTCACTCATCGGCACGACATCGGTGGAGGACGCCTACTGGGATCTTGTGGTGGACGACATCCAGTCGGCGCTGAAGATCCTCCGTCCCGTCTACGACGCTGTCCGCCGGGGCCGACGGCTTCGTCTCGGTCGAGGTGGCTCCTTCACTCGCCCATGACACCGAAGGAACCACGGCGGCGGCCCGGGCCCTGCATGAGCGCATCGACCAGCCGAACGTACTGGTCAAGATCCCCGCCACCCCGGAGTGCGTGCCCTCCATCGCCACCATGATCTCCGAGGGCCGGAGCATCAACGTCACGCTGATCTTTTCGCTGAGCCGATATGGCGAGGTGATCGAGGCCTACATGTCGGGACTCGAGACCCTGGCCGCATCGGGCTGCACCGATCTCTCCGGCACATCGAGCGTCGCCTCGTTCTTCATCAGTCGGGTCGACACCGAAGTGGACGGACGGATCGAGACCGCAGTGAAGGCAGGGGCCGATGACAGCCTGCTCGGACTGCGCGGCAAGGCAGCGGTGGCCCAGGCCCGACTGGCCTACGAGTTGTTCTCCACGTCCTTCGCCGGGTCCCGTTGGGAAGCCCTGGTGGCACGCGGCGCCCGCGTACAGCGCCCCCTGTGGGCGTCGACATCCACCAAGAACCCGGCCTACCCGGACCTCGCCTATGTCGACACTCTCATCGGCCCCCACACGGTCAATACCATGCCGGACGGCACCGTCGCCGACTTCCTCGACCACGGCACCGTGGCCCGGACCGTGGACACCGGGTTGGACGAGGCACGTTCGACCATCGCCCGCCTCGCCGAGGCCGGCATCGACATGGAAGATGTCGCCGGGGTGCTCGAGACCGAGGGCGTCGCCTCGTTCGCCGCCTCGTTCGACGACCTGATGAAATCGCTCACCGCCAAGTCCGAGGTGCTGAAGGCCGGCTGAGCGAACCTGCACCATGCCGCAGCACCCCAGTCCGACAAGGCAGCACCCCAGTCCGACAAGGCAGCACCCCAGCCCGACAAGGGCACCCCAGCCCGAAAAGAAGGAGCAACCATGAAGATCGCAATGGTCGGCCTCGGCAAGATGGGCGCCAACATGACCCAGCGGCTCATCGAGCACGGTCACGAGGTCGTCGCCTTCGACCTGAATGCGGAGGCCCGCGCCGCGACCGCCGCCTTCGGTGCGACGCCCGTCGCCACCCTGGAGGAGTTGGCGGCCGCGCTCGAGCCACCCCGGGTGGCCTGGGTCATGGTCCCGGCCGGCGCCGCCACCAACTCGACCATCACCACCCTGGCCGGGCTGTTCGGGTCCGGTGACGTGATCATCGACGGCGGTAACTCGAACTACAAGGAGACCGCCCCGCTGGTCGCCGAGCTGGCCGCCGAGGGAATCGCCCTGGTCGATGCCGGTACGTCGGGTGGCATCTGGGGTCTGAAGGAGGGGTACTGCCTGATGGTCGGCGGCACCCCCGAGGCCGTGGCGGTGTGCGAGCCCGCCTTCGTGGCCCTGGCGCCCGAAGGCGGGTATGCCCACGTCGGGCCACCCGGAGCCGGCCATTTCGTGAAGATGGTCCACAACGGCATCGAGTACGGCCTCATGCAGGCCTACGCCGAGGGATTCGAGATCATGTCCGAGGCGCCCGAGTTCGACCTCGACCTCCACGAAATAGCCGCCATCTGGCGCTACGGCTCGGTGGTCCGGTCCTGGCTCCTCGACCTGGCCGAGCGTGCACTGCGCCCCGGGTCGGGGTTCGACAATGTCGAGGCCGTGGTGGTCGACTCGGGTGAGGGTCGGTGGACGGTGGAAGAGGCCGTCAACCGGGGGGTGTCGGCCCCGGTCATCTCCTCCGCCCTGTTCGCCCGGTTCGCGTCGCAGAAGAAGGACGCCTTCGGCCTACGGCTCGTATCCGCCCTCCGCAACCAGTTCGGGGGCCACGCCGTCACCACGGCCGACGGTACCCTGGGCGGCGAGACGTCGACTCCGTCATGAGCACCGATACCCCCGCTACGACCGCACTGTCCAAAGCCCCTCCGGTGGCCATGGTCATCTTCGGCGCCTCCGGAGATCTCACCAACCGGAAGATCCTCCCGGCACTGGCCGGGTTGGCCGACGGCGGGGTCCTGGACGCCGGGTTCACCCTCATCGGCGTGGCCCGGACACCGTGGAGCGACGAGGAGTTCCGCCGCGACGTGACGACGGCCACTCCCGACGGCGGCCCCACCTGGCGCAAACTGACCGAGCGGTTCCGGTACGTCACCGGTGAGTACGACCATCCCGACACCTTCGCCCAGCTGAAGAAGTGTCTCGACGAGGCCGACCAGATCGACGGCACCGGTGGCAACCGGCTCTACTACCTCGCCACCATCCCCTCGATGTTCGGCGTCGTGGCCCAGGCCCTGGCCACCCACGGCTGTTCCATGCCGGTCGAGGGCTCGTTCGCCCGAATCGTGGTGGAGAAGCCCTTCGGCCGGGACCTGGAGAGCGCCCTGGCCCTCAACGAGAAGATGCACTCGGCCTTCCAGGAGAACCAGATCTACCGGATCGACCACTACATGGGCAAGGAGACCGTCCAGAACGTCCTGGCCCTCCGGTTCGCCAACGCCATCTTCGAGCCCATCTGGAACCGCCGCTACATCGAGCAGGTCCAGGTGACGGTGGCCGAGAGCCTGGGCGTCGAGCATCGTGGGGGCTTCTACGAAACAGCCGGGGCGCTGCGCGACATCGTCCAGAACCACGTCATGCAGGTACTGGCCCTCACCTTGATGGAGTCGCCCACCAGTACCGACGCCGACCGGATCCGCGACGAGAAGGTCAAGCTGCTGCGGGCCATCGACATCCCCACCCCCGACGAGGCCGTGGACAAGTCGGTACGCGGCCAGTACACCGCCGGGGTCATCGACGGCGAACCGGTGGTCGGCTACCGCGAGGAGGAGGATGTGGCGCCCGACAGCCAGACGGAGACCTACCTTGCGCTCCGGCTGCGGGTCGAGAACTGGCGGTGGGCCGGCGTGCCCATCTACGTGCGGACGGGCAAACGGCTCCCGGCCCGGGTCACCGAGGTGGCCCTCACCTTCCGCCAGGTGCCGTTCCTCCTCTTCGACCACCGGGCCAGCCGGGACCTCCGACCCAACACCCTGATCCTCCGGATCCAGCCCGACGAGGGGATCAGCCTCGAGTTCGGCGCCAAGGTGCCGGGTGAGAAGTTCCATCTCCGGTCGGTGGCCATGGACTTCTCCTATGCCGAAGCCTTCGCCGGCGTACAGGCCACCGACGGCTACGAGCGGCTCATCCACGACGCCATGGTGGGTGACGCCACGCTGTTCATCCGATCCGACGAGGTCGAGCAGGCGTGGCGGATCGTCGACCCCTACCTGCAGGCCTGGTCCGAGCCGGGCGGTGCCCTGCACTTCTACGGCGCCGGCACCTGGGGTCCCCATATGGCCGACCTGTTGGTGGAGCGCTCGGGCGACGAGTGGCGCAACCCGGCCGCCGATCTGGAACTGAGCGGCGGCCGTCAGACCCCGCTCACCCAATGACGCCGTGAACGGGACCGTCCGACTGGTCGAGTCGGTCCCCGACAGCTTCGCTGAGCTCGTGGCGGAATCGATCCTGGCGTCGACTGACCGCTACCGGCTGTTCCTGTCCGGAGGTGGGACGGCGGAGGAGTGCTACCGGGCTCTGGCCGCCCGCGACGGGATCGACTGGTCGGGCGTCGACATCTACCTGGGCGACGAGCGGTGTGTCCCGCCCGACGACCCCGACTCCAACCACCGGATGATCTCCTCCATCCTGCTCGACGCCGTCGGCCCGGTCGGCGGCGACCACCCGATGTACACCGAAGGTCCGCCGGCCGGGGCCGCTGCCGCCTACCAGGAGCTCATCGCCGCACTCCCCGACCTCGGACTCGTCCACCTCGGACTCGGACCGGACGGACACACCGCCTCGCTCTTTCCGGGATCGGCGGCGCTCGATGTCACCGGACCGGAGTGCTCCGTCGTCGCCAACCGCGACCCGAACGGGGTGAACCCGCACGACCGGATCACCCTCACCTACGGGGGCATCGCCCGGGCCGCGCAGGTGGTGTTCACGGTGGCGGGCACGTCCAAGCTCGATGCGTTCAACCGCATCGCCGCCGGCGAGGACCTGCCGGCGGCGCGCGTCGACGGTCGCCACGTCCTGTGGTTGGTCGACTCCGGCGCTCTCGGCGATGTCGTCCCCGACGCGATCGGGTGAACGGTGCCGGCCGGCTGTGGATCGCGACGGCCGGCTGTGGATCGCGATGACTCCGGTAAGGTGACGCCGATGCCCGCCGCCCCCGGCTCCCCACTGTCGTCCGCTGCCGTCCCGGTTGCCCGCGACGAGTTGCTGGCTGCTCCCCTCGAAACCTTGATGGAGCGGGCCGCATCGGTGCGCGACGCCGCCTTCAGCGCCCGGATGACCTTCTCGCCGAAGGTCTTCATCCCGCTCACCATGCTGTGCCGCGACCGGTGCGGCTACTGCACGTTCGCCAAGGCGCCGGCCCGCCTGGCCTCCCCCTACCTGTCGCTCGACGAGGTACTCGACATCGCCCGGGCCGGGCGCGCCGCGGGCTGCCACGAAGCACTGTTCACCCTGGGCGAGGGACCAGAGGACCGCTACCCCGCCGCCCGCGCCTGGCTCGACGACCACGGGTACGCCTCCACCGTCGACTACCTGGCGGCCGCTTGTGCCGCCGTCCTGGAAGAGACGGGCCTGCTCCCCCACGCCAATGCCGGCGCCCTGGGGGCCGACGAACTCGCCGTCCTCCGTAAGGTCTCGGCCAGCCAGGGGATGATGATCGAGTCCACCAATCCGGACCTCGACGCCCACCGCTCGGCACCGGACAAGGTCCCGGCCCGCCGGCTCGCCACCCTGGACGCGGCGGGCGAGCTCGGGATCCCATTCACCACCGGCCTCCTGGTGGGAATCGGCGAATCCCGCTCCGACCGCCTGGACACGCTCGAGGCCATCGCGGCCAGCCACTCCCGCCACGGACATGTCCAGGAAGTGATCATCCAGAACTTCCTGCCCAAGCCGGGCACGTCGATGCACCGGCACCCGCCGTGTCCAACCGATGAGTTCCTGTGGACGATCGCCGTCGCCAGGCTGGTACTCCCCGTCGACATCCACCTGCAGGCACCGCCGAATCTCTCCGACGAGCTGGGGCCGCTGGTGGCTGCCGGCATCGACGACTGGGGCGGCGTCTCCCCGGTGACCGCCGACCACGTGAACCCCGAGCGAGCGTGGCCCGCTCTCGGGATCCTGCGGGCCGCCACCGAGGCGTCCGGCCATACCCTGGCCCCCCGCCTCACCTTGTACCCGAGGTTCGCCCTCGACCCGGACAGGTGGCTGGACGAGGCGCTGCGCTTCCCGGTACTCGACGCCTCGGACGCCGAAGGTCTCGGTCGGGACCACCCGTGGGTATCGGGCGGTGAGGTCCCGCCCCCGGAACTCCTGCCACCGTTCGTGGCCGCCCGACCCGGGGCTACCGCGCCCGCCGCCCCGTCGCCTGACCCCACGGCGCCCGCCGACCTGTCGCCTCGACAATCGTCGCTTCAGACGCCGTCGGCTGTCGCCGACATCCCTCCAGGTGCCGTCGGTGACGTCCTGGCCGGGGTCCTGGCCGGGGAGGACGTGGGCGAGGACGAGATCGTCATGCTCTTCGGTGCACGTGGTCCCGAGGTGCGGGCCGTAGCAGCTGTAGCGGATGCCCTGCGGGCCCAGATCGTCGGTGACGAGGTCACCTACGTCGCCAACCGCAACATCAACTACACCAACGTCTGCACGTTCAAGTGCAAGTTCTGCGCATTCTCCAAAGGCCCGCTCTCACTCAACCTGCGCGGGGCGCCCTATCTACTCGAGCTGAGTGAGATCACCGACCGGGTCGCCGAAGCCGAGGCCATGGGCGCCACCGAGGTCTGCCTGCAGGGCGGGATCCATCCCAAGTTCGACGGCGACTACTACCTGCACGTCATCCGTGCCGTGCGCGAGGCCTCGGCCACGATCCACATCCACGGCTTCACCGCGCTGGAGGTGACCGAGGGCGCCCGCCGATCGGGCATGGGACTCGCCGACTACCTGGTGCTGTTGCGCGACGCCGGGCTGCGCACCCTCCCCGGCACCGCGGCCGAGATCCTGGACGACGAGGTCCGAGCCATCCTCTGCCCGGACAAGATCAACACCGAACAGTGGCTCGAGGCGCACCGGGCCGCCCACAGTGTCGGACTGAACTCGAACGTGACCATCATGTTCGGTTCCATCGAGCAGCCCCGCTCGTGGGCCCGACACCTGGTGCGCACCCGTGCCCTGCAGCAGGAGACCGGTGGGTTCACCGAGTTCGTCCCCCTTCCCTTCGTCCACATGGCCACCCCGCTCTACATACAACGGCGCTCGCGCCGGGGACCGACGTTCCGCGAGACGCTCCTGATGCACGCGGTGGGGCGCATCGCCTACCGGGGATCCATCGACAACATCCAGTTGAGTTGGGTGAAGCTTGGTAGCGCCGGCGCCCGCCAGCTCCTGAGGGCCGGGGTCAACGACCTGGGCGGCACCCTGATCGACGAGAACATCTCCCGGGCGGCCGGTGCCAGCCATGGGCAGATGATGGATGCCGACGCGTTCCGGGCACTCGTCGCCCCCCTCGGGCGCAGCCTGGTCCAGCGGACCACGCTGTACGGCAGGGTCGTCCACCCCGATGGGCACGACTCGGTGCTCGCCGGCGCCCACTGACGTGAGCGGGTCGTCCTTCGAGCAGGACGAGTTGGCGGCGTCCATCGAAGGCTCGCTCGAGCGGGCCCCCGATCCCGGCCTGTCGCTCGAAGAGAGAATCAACGGGGCCCGGACACCCACCGAGCGCCGGCTCTACCGGTCGATGGTCGACACCGTCTCCGGGCTGCTCGAGCGGGACACCGACGTGATCGACCTGAAGGTGGCCGACACCGCCCTGGCCGAGATGGCCGAGGCGTTCTCGGTATTCCAGCCCCTGCGCAAACGGATGAAGGTCACCATCTTCGGCTCGGCCCGGACCGAGCCCGACCACCCTGCCTACCGCCAGGCCCGCACGCTGGCCGCCGCCATGGCCGGGGCCGGGTGGATGGTGGTGACCGGAGCGGGTCCGGGGATCATGGCTGCCGGCATGGAGGGTGCCGGGAGGGAGCAGTCGGTCGGCGTCAACATCCGCCTCCCCCACGAACAGGGGGCCAACCGGTTCATCGCCCAGGACCCCAAGCTGGTCGAGATGCGCTACTTCTTCACCCGCAAGCTGATGCTCTTGAAGGAGTCCGACGGGTTCATCGTCCTGCCTGGCGGTTTCGGGACCCTGGACGAGGGATTCGAACTGCTGACCCTGCTGCAGACGGGCAAGGCCGAGCCGGCCCCGGTCATACTCCTCGATGTGCCGGGAGGCACCTTCTGGCACGGCTGGAGCCGCTTCATGGCCGAGGAGGTCGAGCCCCGCGGTCTGGTGTCCGAGGACGACCGGTCGTTCTTCACCATCACCGACGACGTGGGAGCGGCTACCGCCGAGCTCCTCGGGTTCTACCGGAACTACCGCTCGTGCCGGTGGGTCGGCGATCTGTTGATTCTCCGGATGGCCGTGGCCCCGAATGTCGAACAGCTGGCCGACCTGAACCGACGGTTCGCCGACATCGTCACCACCGGTGTGATCCGCACCGTCGACCCCCTACCCCCCGAGCGGGCCGACGGGGACGTCCTCGATCTCCCCCGGCTCGCCCTCCGCTTCGACAAGATCCACTACGGGCGGCTGCGCCAGCTCATCGATGCCGTCAACGGGCTCGTCGACGCCTGACCGACACGGCGCCTGACCGACACGGCGCATGACCGACACGGCGCCTGACCGACACCAGGCCTGGGTCGCTCAGCTGGTCCTCACCCGGGAGTGGCCCCGGCGGAACCGGTGCCGTTCCTCGGTCGTCACCGGATCGCGAAGCTCGATCGACGGCAACTCGTAGCGCCGGCCGGCCACCGTATCGGGCGGCGGATCCTGGGACTCGACGCCGTCGTCACGGACCAGAGCTGTCGGAGTCCCGTTGGAGAACCAACGGGCCTGGTGGCGGCCGAACGGGTCCGAGCACCAGTTCTGTGCGTTATGAGGATCGTGTTCCATCGATGTAGTTTACCGTACGTTCACTTTAATGTCACGTCTCGTTCATGTCAGTCACCCTGCGTTCATGTTTTGGCCATGTTCGGGGGCTGATCGGACACGTTGGTGCCGTGTTCGGCCATCATGTGCGCCATGACCTCCCCCAAATCGACGCTCCATGACGACTGGGAGGAGATCGGCTCGCGGGGGTTTGGTCCGTTCATCACCGAGCGGACCCTCCAGATGACTGATGGCACGGTCGTCCGGTGGGACTCGAGGAGGGAGCGCAAACGGGCCCACACCGCCTCGGAGTCGACCTGGTGGGCACCACAGGCGCTCGGGTGGTGGATCGCCGTCCTGTTCGCCATCGGATCGAGCTGCTTCGCGGTGGCGGCCATCCCGACGCTGGCCACCTCCGTCGGGTCCCGGACGGACAATCTCATCTACTTCGTTGGGTCGATCTTCTTCACCACGGCCGGGTTGCTGCTGTACGGCCAGGTCGTCGGTGTGGACTCCCCCGGGTCCATCGGCGCAGGCGCCCGGGCGCACCGTCTGTTTGTCTTCCGCCCCCGTCAGATCGACTGGTCGGCCGCTGTCATCCAGAGCGTCGGCACCATCTTCTTCAACATCAGTACCGGTCACGCCGTCGCCGTCAGCTATTCGAGTGCCGGTGCGGTCAACCACGGCGTCTGGCGCCCCGACGCCCTCGGATCGATCTGCTTCCTCGTCTCGAGCTACCTCTCCTACGCGGAGGTGTGCCACGGCGCGGTGCGGTGGCAACCTCGCCACCTCGACTGGTGGATCGCCGTGGGAAATCTGATCGGCTCGGTAGCCTTCGGTGTATCCGCCGTGGCCTCCAAGACACTGGTGTCCGGTGAGCTGCGCAGTGAGTCGTGGACGACCATCGGCACGTTCGTGGGAGGCCTGTGCTTCCTCGGCGCCTCGATCCTGCTGCTGCCCGAACGCACCAAGGCACGCGAGACGCCGATGGTGCCGCTCAGTCGTTGACGGCGGTGAAGCCGCTCCGCTCAGTCGTTGACGACGATCGAGTCGGCAACCTTGTCATGTAGGCACTGGTGCTGGTCGTCCCACAGGCACCACAAGGGATTGATCAGGCCGATCCATCCGACAAAGGTGAACAACCAGTAGATCAGCGCCCGGACGAACGAGCGGGCCCACCCGAGTGGCACTCCGTCGGTACCGAGCGGACGGATCCGGAGCCATCGCATCCCGAGGGTCCGACCGAACCGGGCCACCATCACCGTCTGATAGGCGAGCATGACCAGTCCCATGGCTAGGACACATCCGAAGATTGTCAGGTAGAGCCACACGAAGCCCGGAGTCGGGATCGCCGTCGCCGCCGAGCCGTTCGGCATCGGGGAATAGTTGGGCAACTGGGGGAATAGGGGCCCGAAGTGGGGAGCGGCGATCAGCAGCGTCACCACCGCCAGGACCACGAAGACCGGGAGCAGCACCAGCGCATCGAGCAGTCGGGCGACGAGTCGCCGTCCCGGGTCCGCCAGTGAACCGGATCCCTGTGGCGGACGCCCGAGGCTTGCCCCCTTCCACGTAGGCATCCCCCACCCGCCATAGGGGTTGCCGCCATAGGGGTTGCCGCCATATTGGTAGCCGCCGTACGGGTAGCCGCCATATTGGTCCGGAGGGAGACCCGGTGGAGCGACCCGGTGCCACGTCCACGCGGCACCGTCCCAGTAGCGCAGGCCGCCGGGGACCTCGGGGTCGGAGTACCAGTTCGGGGGTGCCGTCGTGTAGGTCACCTGTGGATCATGGTCCGGCCGATGGGGTCACGGGCCGTCGTCAGACGCCTCCGGCCCGCGCCCCCCCAACAGGGTGGCTGCCTTCTCCACCGAGCGGCGGGCCCGGGTGATCCGCCGCTCTTCCGCCGTCAGCTCCGGATCCGGCTCGCCTCCCGATCGCACGGCGTCGGCGTTGCGGCGCAGACGGTCCAGGGCGGCGTCGGCCAGGTCCTCGGCGATCGACCCGAGGCGATCGGCCAGCTCCTCGAGGTCGGGCACCCTCAGCGACCGGCGACGGTCTCGACTTCGACGACATCCAGGTCGCCATGGGCATGCCGGGCCCGCAGCACCTTCTTGTCGAACTTGCCCACGCTGGTCTTCGGCACCTCACTGATGATCGACCACCGTTCGGGTAGCCACCACTTGGACACCCGATCGGTCAGGAAGACGTACAGGTCGTCGGGAGTGGTGTCCGATCCTTCCTCAAGCACGACCGCCACCAACGGCCGCTCGCTCCACCGTTCGTCGGGCACGGCGATCACCGCGGCCTCGACCACATCGGGATGAGCCATGACCTCGTTCTCCAGCTCCACCGAGGAGATCCACTCGCCGCCGGACTTGATGACGTCCTTGCTGCGGTCGCTGATCTGCATGTAGCCACGGCTGTCGAGGGACCCGATGTCACCGGTACGCAGCCAGCCGTCGTGGAACCGGTCAGTCGACGGGTCCCGGTAGTAGGAACCGGTGATCCACGGGCCGCGCACCTCGAACTCCCCCACCGACTCCCCGTCGTTGGCGACCACGGACCCGTCATCGGCGCAGATCCGGACCTCGACGCCGGGCACGATGCGGCCGGTCATGGACCGCCACTCGATCTCCTCATCGGGACTCGCCTGGCGGGGCGGTGTGGCCAGGGCACACAGGGGACTGGTCTCGGTCATCCCCCAGCCTTGGATGAGCTGGACGCCCAGTTCGTCGCGAAACCGCTCGATGAGTTGGCGGGGAACCGCGGCACCGCCGGCGGTGATCATCCGCAGGCTGGACATGTCCACCGGGTTGGTCTGGGCGTAGCGAAGCAGATCGCTCCAGATGGTCGGGACTCCGGCGGAGATGCTCGGTCGGTGACGGCGGATGATGGCCGCCAGGGGGGCGGCCTGCAGGTACTGCTGAGGCATGATCATGTCCGCCCCGGTCATGAACGCCGCGTATGGCGTGCCCCACGCGTTGGCGTGGAACATGGGCACGATCGACAGGATGCTGTCCCGCTCGTTGACTCCGAGCGAGGAGCCGGAGGTGATGGCCATCGAGTGCAGGAAAGTCGACCGGTGGCTGTAGACGACGCCCTTGGGATCTCCGGTGGTACCCGACGTGTAACACATGGCCGCAGCCTCGCGTTCGTCGAGTCGGGGCCAGTCAAAGCCTGGTTCCTCGGCCGCCAACAGCGCTTCGTAGTCGAGTGTGTCGCCCAGACCGGAGGTATCCCCTTCGCCCACAACGATGATGTGGCGAACGGCGGGGATCTGATCGCGCACCCTTGCCAGTAGGCCGGCGATCGACGCGTCGCAGATGATCACCTGGTCATCGGCGTGGTTGATGACGTACGCCAATTGGTCGGGGAACAGTCGCAGGTTGAGGGTGTGGAGGACTGCGCCCATGGACGGGACGGCCAGGTACGCCTCGAGGTGGGCCTGGTTGTTCCACAGGAAGGTGCCGACCCGGTCCGAGTCGCCGATCCCCAGACGGGTGAGGGCCTTGGCCAGGCGTTCCGACCGATCGGCCACCTGGGCGAAGGTCCCATCCACGGAGTCGCCTTCGGGGCTGACGATGGTGCGGACCAGGCTCTCGCCGTAGACCTGCTGGCCGTGGCGGAGGATCCCACTGACCAGCAGTGGGCCGTCCTGCATGGTGCTGAGCATGATGCTTCCTCCCCGACCGCCCGAACGGCGGACGCCCGAGTGTACCGAGTCATGCCCTCTATCGGCCTCGAACCTGCGACCGTGGATACCGATCCCGAGGTGACGGCCTACCTGGAGGGTTTGCCCGAGCCCGACCGTGCCACCTGTCGGCGCGATGCGAACCGACGTGTGTCACACCCCTCGACCAGTATTCGGTCGTGACTTCAACGGCGCAGGCGGACCAGACAGGGTGGGGATCGGATGGTGCACCGATGCCCCGGGTGTTGGCCGACGCACCACCGTCATTTTCGACGCCCGGCAAGACTTCCGGATCCGGGGTCGGGGTTAGATCCGGCGGCGGGGTCGGGGACGGATCTGGATCCGGCGGCGGGGTCGGGGACGGATCTGGATCCGGGGTCGGGGTCGGGGTCCCGGTCAGATCGGCCATCGAGCTGTTGTCGGCTGCCGTGGCCACCCTGGAGCCGCACCGCCTGACCGGAGGCGACGCCGCTCGAGCTCTATGGCATGTACGCCGAAGTCGAACGGCTGTCGATGGCAGCCAAGACCCTGCTCGCTCCCCGGATCGACGACTCGGGGGTGTGGCGGGACGGTGGACACCGCTCCCCGGCGGTCATGCTGGCCGAACTGGAGGGGGTCCCGGTGGGCCAGGCCCGCAACACCTTGGAGGTGGGCCGCCGCCTGCCGGAACTCCCCGGCACCGAAGAGGCCTTGCGGAGTGGCACGTTGTCGGGCCCCAAGGTCACCGAGCTGTCGGGGGCGGCCGTGCTCGATCCCGACATGGAGGCCTCCCTGTTGGCCGGAGCCGCCGATGCGCCCCTCCACACGGTCAAAGACCGGTGCCACCGGGCCCGGGTGGCCTCTGCCGGCGATGACCCGTTGGCCGCCATCCGCCGGGTCCATGGCGACCGTCACTTCTCGTCGTGGTTCGACGGCGAGGGTGCCTTCTGCTTCAAGGGTCGTGACACCGCCGACCGGGGGGCCAAGGTCCTAGAGCAGCTGCGCTACACCGTCTCCCAGCTCCGGAAGGCCGACCGGGCGGCACAGGCCGACCAGGCCGACTCGACCGACCGGGCGGCACAGGCCAACTCGACCGACCAGGCCAATACGACCGACTCCGAGCCGAACGACCGGTCCGAGCCGGACCGGGCCCTCCAAGCCGACGCCTTCTTCCTCCTGGTCACCGGTCGGACCCTGGCCGGGGATGGCTCGACCGTGGTGGACGACGACGACCCCGGGCCACCCGATGAGCACATCTCCCGGCAACTGGACACCGGGCTCGGGGGTGTTCGACCGACCGATCACCGCCGCCCGGGGGACGCCACCTCCTGCATCCGGGAAGCACAGAACCGGGAAAGACAGAACCGGAAGCACCGCACCCCGACTACCGGTCGGCCCCGACGGGGTACCTACCGGCCCCGAACGGGACGTCATCGATCGTCCCCCGACCTGTTCACTGGTGGTGCGGGTCGACCTCGACGCCCTCTGCGGGGACAGGTCGAAGCCGGCGAAGCCTGTGAGATCGACAACCAGGGGCCGATCCCGGTGGCCATGGCCCGTGACCTGGCCAGTGACTCCTTCCTGCGGCTGGTGTTCCACCGGTCCGGCGACATCCGGGCCGTCTCCCACCTCGGGCGCACCATCAACCGCCGACTCCGCACCGCCCTGGCCCATCGGGACCGGCGCTGCGTGGTTCCTGGATGTGGGGTGCCCTATGGGCTGGAGATCGACCACGTCGATCCCCTTCGCCGAAGGCGGCCCGACGGCACTCGACAATCTTGCCCTCCTTTGCCATCACCACCACTTCCTCAAGACCTACGAGGGATGGACCCTGGAGCGGACCGGGATCGGCGATGACGGATCACCCACCTGGGCCTTCACCCCGATGCCCGAGTTCGGACAGGAACCGGACCTGGGACTCGACCGACTGCACGAGCGAATGCCTAGAACCTAGGGAGCAAGGCTGCACGGAACGAGTCGCAGGTACCAGGGTGACGTACGGAACCACCAATTGGCCCCCAGTTGATTGGCCCTTGTCACCGCCACGAATCGGTGATCCACTGGGACGGCAAGGTCGATTGGCCGAAATACTGAATCCGCCACGGTCCCGGTTTGAGCAGCGCGCTCACCTCGTTCCCCCATCAATCAAGGGGTCCCCGTGGGCAAGCTGGTGGGCATCGCCGCCCTGATCGTCATCACCCTCGTTCTGGCTGTGACCGTCCTGGCCTCCGCCATTTTCGGAGGTACCTCCTCCGCTGGCCAGTCAACCGGAGCCGCCACGCCGGACGCGGCGCCGGACCGGGCACCGTCGCTACCGGCCGGCTGGGCGGCGATGGAGCAAGCGGCTGCAGCCACCTGTGCCGGATTGCCTTGGGGTGTTCTCGCCGGCATCGGCACCGTCGAGTCCCACAGTGGCACGTCGACGGCACCGGGCGTCGCCTCCGGGGCCAACTCCGCCGGGGCAGAGGGACCAATGCAATTCGAGCCCGCTACCTTCACCGCCTACGCCACGGTCGGCCCGGGTGGGGACTCACCGCCCAGTCCGTACGACCCGGTGGACGCCGTCTATACGGCCGCCGCCATGCTGTGCGCCGACGGTGGGGGTTCCGCAGCCAGGCTGCACGCCGCCGTTTACGCCTATAACCACAGCACCCCCTATGTGGACACCGTCCTCGTCCTCGCCCTGGCCTTCGGCGAGGACCCGACAGTGGACGGAACCGCTGTGGCCGCCCTGGAATTCGCGGCCCAGCAACTGGGCACCCCCTACCTGTGGGGTGGAACCGGGTCAGGCGGCTTCGATTGTTCAGGACTGACTCGAGCCGCCTACTCCGCGGCAGGAGTGAGCCTGCCCCGTGTGGCCCAGGACCAGTTCAACTTCGGGCCGTCGGTTTCGGGCAGCTCGACTGTCATTCCCGGAGACCTGTTGTTCTTCGGAACCGGCCCGGCCGGCGTCGACCATGTAGGGATCTATGTCGGTTCCGGGCTGATGGTGGATGCACCCCACACCGGCGCCGTCGTCCGAGTAGAACCGGCCGGTTGGGCCACACTGGTCGGGGCCACCCGTCCCGGGTGAGCCACCGAAGCCGGCACCTACGTTGACCGACCGCCCGCTGTCAGGATGTGACGAGCGACCGTCTGCCCTCGGCGTAGGTCATCCAACGCCCGAGGTCGAAGTCGTAGAGCTTGCACGCCCGGGAGTTGGCCACGAAGTCCCGGAACCGCAACGGCTTGTCGATGATCGTTCCGGGGAAGGCCGCCTCGATTGCGTCGGCGGCCTCTTCCAGGTGGTACATCGGCACCCGCATGTCCACGTGGTGCGGAACATGGACCATGATCCAGTGGAAGAAGAAGTTGAATCCCTTCGGAGCCCGCAACACGGTGGTGCCCTCCATCTGGGCCTTGAACTTGTTCCACTCGGCCTTCTTCCACCATCGGATATCGGGTGCGATGTGATGGACGTGGACCATCGTGCCGATGAAGGCGGCGAACCCGATGAAGGGCAGGACCACGGTGCGCAAATCGAGCCAGATGACACCGGCTACCGAGTCACCGGATACCACGCCGATGGTGGTGAACAGAGCGAGCATTCCGGCGATGAACGCCGTCACGATCCATCGGTCCCTGCGGATCGCCTTGACCCAGCGGGCCGGGTTCGGTCCCACCATCATCTTCTTCCACCACACCTGGTGGATGTAGTACGGCCCGGCACCGACCCAGGACCACTCGGCCCGGTGGACGAACTTACGCCACCAACCCAATCCGGCGAACTGCTCGGGCGTGGTGGGGTGCCAGACGAAGTCGTATCCCTGGCGGACGGTGTAGGGATGGTGGACCCGGTTGTGGCCGAGCACCCATCCCTCGTAAACGTGCCAGCTCGGCAAGAACGCCAACTTCGCCACGGTCGAATTCATCCGCTTCGAGGAGAACAGGGCCCCGTGGGCTGCGTCGTGACCCACCACGAAGAGGGCGGAGACGACGAGACCCATCCCCACTTCGAGCGCCAGTACGGCGAACACGTTGCTCACCAGGACCAGTGCGACGAGCAGCGCCACGTACATCGCGATATCGCGGGCGAAATAGGACATCCCCCGCCAGGTCGGGTTGTCGTAAACCGAGTCGGGCAGGACGTCGATCACCGGCTTGAGAGTTGAAGGGGGTGAAGGCGGTTCCACGGTGCGTGTTTCGACTGAACCGCCTGTGTCGACTGAGAGAGGGTGTGTCAACAGGGCTCTTCTCGTTCGGGACGAGGATGTCACTCCTCTTCGTCACCTGAGTCTACCGGCTGGTGGTTCCCCAGGTGGTGCCATCAGCGAGCGTCCCGCCACATTGTCGTTACAACCGGACCACCGTCGGGCAGGGTGATCTCGCCGTGCTCCACGAATCCGATCGACCGGTATCTGTCCAAGTTGGCAGGATTGGTCGACTCGAGGTAGGCAGGCATGTGTTCGGCGTCGATCCGGGCCAAGTCGGTGGCCAACAGGGCCATGCCGATCCCTCTACCCCGGCAGTCCGGACGGGTCCCGAACAGGCTCAGGTAAAAGTGTTCCGGAACTCCGGGGCGGGCGGCGGCGAACTCCCGCATCAGGCTGTCAGCGCGGTCGACGCCGGGTCCCAGCAGCTCGTGGAACAATTGTTCGATCCTGGCTGATTCGCCCTCGGTGAGTTCAGGCCGACCCGGTGGGATCCACAGAGTGGCCGCAGCGGCGCCCGGAGCCATCGACACCCAGCCGTAGTCCACCGCCCCTGCCAGCAGCACCGACCAGACGGCCCGCAGGTTCGCCTCCCGGGTCTCCGGGTCGGCGAATACCCACGACCACGCGGGATCGCCGCAGAAGGCACTCGCCAGCGTCGTCGCCACCTCCGGCAGATCCGAGGTACCGACTCGGAATGGATGCATGGACGAAGTCTTCCCGATCTCCTGACCGTCAGGCGTTGTTGGGGCCGATAACCGTCGGCTGGTGGGTCGAGCCGCACGAATGCACGGCGGCCAGGTCGGACCGGTCCAGCCAGGTCGCGCCGGCCGCCGTCTCCATGAGGCGGTTCGCCTGGAGGTAGGTGGGGATGCTCGCGGCGGGAAGGGTGACCAGGAACTCATTCCAGTCGACGACCTTGTACTTGGTCGGGTCCGACTGTTCGAGCAGTTTGATCTGGTGGTTGATCCGGGTGGCCACGGTTCCGTCGGGAACCTGGTCGGGACGGAAGTCGGTACGCACGTTGACGGTGGTGAGCACCACGCAGGAGACACCGGACGTAGCCGAGACGAGCGGCGCCAGAAGGAACCCGGTCGTCGTAGCCCCGTCGGTCTGGAGGGCGTCGGTCGTGCCGAGGTTGGTGATCACGACCTTCGGGGTGCCGTTGGAGTTGATCGAGGAGTTCAACAGGGCGGACATCTCGCCGATGTGACCCCCGGTATGCACGATGTAGGTCGTTGCATAGTCTCTGGCGAGAGCGGACTCCAGTTGCGGCTGCTCGATCGAGGTCACCGAGTCGCCGACCACGGTTACCGACGGGAGCGCCGCATTGTTCGAGCAGCCGGCCAGAACTGCCAGCGCCAACACCGGCGCAACCATCCATGTTCTGCCGCGACGCATGCTTCTGTGATGACGCATGCGAGCCTTCGACCCCCTCATTGCACGGACCTCCCCCGGACGGCGCCTCATCATGCCAGCCGGAGGTGGACATGGCGGTAAGCCGCCACGCAGCGTGACTACCGCAACGCGAGCTGCCCAGGGATGATCGGTGCCGGAAGCGACGTCGAGCCCATGAGGTGCCGGTCGACGGCGGCGGCGGCGGATCGGCCCTCGGCGATGGCCCACACGATGAGGCTCTGGCCGCGGGTCATGTCGCCGCACACGAAGACGTTTTCGACATTGGTCGCCCAGTCGCGGTCAGCGGCCACGCTGCCCCGACTGTCGAGCTCGATCCCGAGGTCGGCCACCACTCCTTCGGGCTCGGACCCGAGGAAGCCCATGGCCAGCAGCACCAGCTGGCAGGGCAGCTCGAATTCGCTCCCCTCCACCGCCACGAAAGACGGTCGACCATCCTCGCCGGCAATTACCTCGACCTCATGGCCGCGGAGGCCGGCGACCTGACCCGTCCCGTCGTCCAGGAACTCGTCGGTGGTGACCGAGAAGATGCGTTGGCCACCCTCCTCGAGTGCCGCCGACGTCCGCAGGATGAGCGGCCAGGTCGGCCACGGGTTGTCCCCGGGCCGGTCGGCCGGTGGTTCCGGCATGATCTCGAGCTGGTGCACGGCCAGGGCACCCTGGCGATGGGCGGTGCCCAGGCAGTCGGCCCCGGTATCGCCTCCGCCGATGATGACGACGTGCTTTCCCTTGGCGGTGACCGGCGGGACCGCCAGTGACCCCTCCTGGACCATATTGGACGGCTTCAGGTAGTCCATGGCCCGGTGGATTCCGCCGAGTGAGCGCCCCGGCACCGGCAGATCACGGGGCTGGGTCGCTCCGCCGGCGAGCACCACCGCGTCGTAGCCGGCCACCAGGTCTGCGGCGGGGACGACGGTCGCGCCCTCGGCCACGGCCCGGGGCACGTCCGGCGAGGGCGAACCGATCGACATTCCGCACCGGAATTCGACTCCCTCCGCCTCGAGCTGAGCCAGGCGGCGGTCGAGGACCGACTTCTCCATCTTGAACTCGGGGATGCCGTAGCGGAGCAGTCCCCCGGGACGTTCGGCCCGCTCGTAGACCACGACCTCGTGGCCGGCCCGACACAACTGCTGGGCGGCGGCCAGTCCGGCCGGTCCGGAGCCGACGACGGCGACCCGCTTGCCGGTCGGGGTACTCGGACGAACCGGCTCGACCCAACCCTCGGCCCAGGCCCGTTCGATGATCTCGTACTCGATGCGCTCGATGGTGACCGGGTCGCTGTTGATGCCGAGCACGCACGCCCCCTCGCAGGGCGCCGGACACAGCCGACCGGTGAACTCGGGGAAGTTGTTGGTGGCGTGCAACCGCTCGATCGCCGCCGACCAGTCGTCACGGAACACCAGGTCGTTCCACTCGGGGATCAGGTTGCCGAGGGGGCAGCCCTCGTGGCAGAACGGGATCCCGCAGTCCATGCAGCGCGCGCCCTGCTGGCCGGCGGCCTCGGGCGTGAACGGCTCGTAGACCTCCTTCCAGTCGCGGATCCGCACCGGTACCGGGCGCCGGGCCGGGAGCTCGCGGCCGAACTTCAGAAACCCGTGTACGTCACCCACGGGACGCCTCCATGACCGCATCGTCGACCGATCGGCCCTCGGCCACCGCCCGCTCGGTCGCTTCCAGGACCCGGCGGTAGTCCTTGGGCATCACCGTAACGAACTGGTCGGCCTCGATGGCCCAGTCGGCCAGGAGTCGTGCCGCCACCTCGGACCCGGTCTCCAACTCGTGAAGGTGTATCCGGTCGCGCAGCCACAGCCGGTCGTCCTGGCTGAGGGGCTCGAGATCGACCATCACGTTGTTGTAGACCCGCGACAACTCACCGTGGGGGTCGTACACGTAGGCGATGCCCGCCGGACATTCCCGCACCGAAGTTCCTACCCGTAGGGCCGAGGACGACCACCCGGCCGCCGGTCATGTACTCACAGGCGTGGTCACCCACGCCCTCGACGACGGCGATGGCACCGGAGTTGCGCACACAGAAGCGCTCCCCCACCTGGCCCCGGAGGAAGACCTCGCCGCCGGTCGCCCCGTAGAGGATCACGTTGCCGGCGATGATGTTCTCCTCGGCGGCGAACGGTGCGTCCTCGGCCGGTCGCACCACGATCCGACCGCCGGACAGGCCCTTGCCGAGGTAGTCGTTGGTGTCGCCGAACAGGCGCAGGGTGACGCCCTTCGGCACGAACGCTCCGAAGCTCTGGCCAGCCGAGCCGCGGAAGGTGAGGTCGATGGTCCCGTCGGGCAGGCCGGCCCCGCCGTGGCGCCGGGTGATCTCGTAGCCGAGCAGCGTGCCCACCGTGCGGTCCACGTTGGTGATGGCCACCTCGGCGGTCACCCGGTCGCCGCCGTCGATGGCCGGACGGCACACCTCGAGGAACGCGTGGTCGAGCGCCTTGTCGAGCCCGTGGTCCTGGTCGACCACCTGGTGGCGCACCGCTCCTGGCGGCGCCTCGGGGGGCTGGAGGATGGGCGTGAGGTCGAGTCCCGACGCCTTCCAGTGGTCGACGGCGGCGGCCGCGTCGAGCAGGTCCACCCGACCCACCGCCTCCTCGATCGAGCGCAGGCCGAGGGCGGCCAGGTACTCGCGCACCTCCTCGGCGATGTACTCGAAGAAGGTCTCGACGAACTCCGGTTTGCCGGTGAACCGCTCGCGCAGCGCCGGGTTCTGGGTGGCGATCCCGACCGGGCAGGTGTCGAGGTGGCAGACCCGCATCATGATGCACCCCGACACCACCAGCGGGGCGGTGGCGAAGCCGAACTCCTCGGCGCCCAGCAGGGCCCCGATGACCACGTCGCCGCCCGGTCTTCATCTGCCCGTCGACCTGGACCACGATCCGGTCGCGCAGGTCGTTGGCCATCAGGGTCTGCTGGGTCTCGGCCAGTCCGAGCTCCCACGGGATCCCGGCGTGCTTCTGGGAGGTCAGCGGCGTGGCGCCCGTCCCCCCGTCGTGGCCGGAGATGAGCACGACGTCCGAGTGGGCCTTGGCCACCCCGGCGGCCACCGTCCCGACCCCGACCTCGGCCACCAGCTTCACGTGGACCCGGGCGGTCGGGTTGGCCGACTTCAGGTCGTGGATGAGCTGGGCGATGTCCTCGATCGAGTAGATGTCGTGGTGGGGAGGAGGCGAGATGAGGCCCACGCCCGGTGTCGAGAAGCGGGTCTTGGCGATCCACGGGTAGACCTTTTGCCCCGGCAGCTGACCGCCCTCACCGGGCTTGGCCCCCTGGGCGATCTTGATCTGGATGTCGTCGGCGTTGACCAGGTACTCCGAGGTGACCCCGAACCGACCCGAGGCCACCTGCTTGATGGCGCTGCGCCGGAGGTCGCCGTTGGCGTCGGGGGTGAACCGGTCGGGGTCCTCGCCACCCTCGCCGGTGTTGGACTTGCCGCCCAGCCGGTTCATGGCGATGGCCAGCGTCTCGTGGGCCTCGGCCGAGATCGACCCGTAGGACATGGCGCCCGTCGAGAAGCGGGCCAGGATGGCCGAGGCCGGCTCCACCTCCTCGATCGGCACCGGAGGCAGGACGCCGGTGCGCAGCGTCATCAGGCCCCGCAGAGTGGCGAGCGCCTGTCGACTGGTCGTCGACCGCCTGGGTGTACTCCTTGAACACCCCGTACCGCTTCGACCGGGTGGCGTGCTGGAGCTTGAAGACGGTGCGTCGGTTGAAGAGGTGGATCTCGCCCTCGCGTCGCCACTGGTACTCGCCGCCGACCTCGCGCTCGCGGTGGGCCCGCTCGGCCGGCCGGTCGCTGTGGGCCAGGCGGTGGCGGTGGGCCACCTCGCCGGCCAGGGCGTCGAGGCCCACGCCGCCGATACGCGACACGGTGCCGGTGAAGTACTCGTCGATCACGTCGTGGGCGAGTCCGACCGCCTCGAAGACCTGGGCCCCGGTGTAGGAGGCCACGGTCGAGATGCCCATCTTGGACATCACCTTCACGATCCCCTTCGAGGCCGCCGTGATGAAGTTCCTCTGCGCCTGGCGCGGGGTGACCCCGGTGAGGAGACCCGAGGCGATCATGTCGTCGATGCTCTCGAAGGCCAGGTACGGGTTGATGGCGGCCGCCCCGAAGCCCTTCAGCAGCGCCATGTGGTGGACCTCGCGGGCGTCCCCCGACTCGACCACCAGTCCCACCCGGGTCCGGGCCTTGGTGCGCACCAGGTGATGGTGGACGGCTGCGACCAGCAGCAGCGACGGGATCGGGGCGAGCTCGGCCGTCGAGTTCCGATCCGACAGGATGATCACGTCGGCGCCCGTCGCCGATGGCGGCGCTCACCTGGGCTGCGGACAGCCTCGATGGCCCCACGCAGCGCCTCGCCACCACCGGCCACCTCGAAGAGTCCGTCGACGGCGAATGCGCGGTAGCCGGGAGTGCTCCCGTCCTCGTTGACGTAGAGGAGCTTGGCCAGGTCGTCGTTGTCGATGACCGGCCATGGCAGCACGATCTGACGGCACGATTCGGCCGTCGGGTCGAGCAGGTTGGCCTCGGGCCCGAGGGTCGACATCAGCGATGTGACCAGCTCCTCGCGGATGGCGTCGAGCGGCGGGTTGGTCACCTGGGCGAACAGCTGGGTGAAGTAGTCGTAGAGCAGGCGCGAACGCTCCGACAGGACGGCGATGGCCGTGTCGGTGCCCATCGAACCGATCGGCTCGGCACCGGTCCTGGCCATCGGGGCGAGGATCAGGCGCAGCTCCTCGTCGGTGTAGCCGAACAGCTGCTGTCGTCCGACCACCGAGGCGTGCTGCGGGGTGAGCATCGTGCGGGGAGGCAGGTCGTCGAGGTCGATCTGACCCTGTTCGAGCCAGGAGCGCGTAGGGGTGCTCGGACGCCAGGGTGTCCTTGATCTCGTCGTCGTCGACGATCCGACCCGCCTCGGTGTCGACCAGGAACATCCGCCCGGGCTGGAGGCGGCCCTTGCGGACCACCTTCGCCGGCGGGACGTCGAGCACGCCGACCTCGCTGGCCAGCACCACCAGACCGTCGTCGGTCACCCAGTAGCGGGCGGGGCGCAGGCCGTTGCGGTCGAGCACGGCGCCGATCACCGAGCCGTCGGTGAAGGCCACGGCCGCCGGGCCGTCCCACGGCTCCATGAGCGAGGCGTGGTACCGGTAGAAGGCCCGCCGGGCCGGGTCCATCGTGCGGTGGTTCTCCCACGCCTCGGGGATCATCATCAGCACGGCGTGGTGGATGGGGCGGCCGCCGAGGTGGAGCAGCTCCAGTACCTCGTCGAACGAGGCCGAGTCGCTCGCCCCCGGGGTCACGATCGGGAAGGCCCGGTCGAGGCCGGGGATCAGTTCGGTCGAGCACAGGGCCTCGCGGGCCCGCATCCAGTTCCGGTTGCCGGCCAGGGTGTTGATCTCGCCGTTGTGGGCCATGTACCGGTAGGGATGGGCGAGCGGCCATGACGGGAAGGTGTTGGTCGAGAATCGCGAGTGCACCAGGGCCAACCCGCTCACCAGCCGTTCGTCGGCCAGGTCGGGGTAGAACTCGGCCAGCTGATGCGAGGTCAGCATCCCCTTGTAGACCACCGTCCGCGACGACAGGGAGGCGAAGTAGCACTCGTCGACCTCGTGCTCGGCCCGCTTGCGCAGGACGAAGGCCAGTCGGTCGACGGCCAGCGACCGGTCGCCGGTGCTCAGGGGCGTGCCGTCCGCCGGTGCGACGAACAGCTGGTGCATCGACGGCCGGGCGGCCTCGGCGATCGAACCGAGCGTCTCCGGTGCGACCGGCAGCTCCCGCCAGCCCAGGACGTCGAGCCCCTCCTCGGTGGCCAGCTTTTCCACCATGGTCCGGGCCTTCGGCCGCCTGGTCGACTCGTTGGAGAGGAAGGCGATGCCGGTGGCGTAACGACCGTGGTCGGGCAGGGGGAAGTCCACCACCTCCCGGTAGAAGGTGTCGGGGACCTGGATGAGGATGCCGGCGCCGTCGCCGCTGTCCTCCTCGCTACCCGTCGCTCCCCGGTGGGCGAGGTGCTCGAGGGCGCTCGACGGCCTGGAGGACCAGCGCGTGGGAGGGTCGGCCCTGGAGGTCGGCGACCAGGGCCACCCCGCAGGCGTCGTGCTCGAACCGGGGGTCGTAGAGGCCCGCGATGTCGGGGCGGTGGTGACCCGCCGGCGGGACGGAGCAGGGCGACAGGCACGGGTCGCGCCGACGACCTCGCGCTGCCGCCGTCGGTTGAAGGTGCAACTGTCGTCATCGGGTCGCTCCAGGTGAGAAGTGGATCTCCCCGCGCGGGACGACGTTGGCCCTTGCGTGGTCCGACGAGTGTACACGGTCCCCACGCCAGGCTGACTCCACCAGTCCTGGCCCGATCCGGTCCCTGCACCGGGGCCGCGGTCCGCCGGCCGTAGCATGGCCCCATGCCGCCCCGGCCCCACCGGTGCGACCCTATGACGTCGTGGTCGTCGGCGGCGGCATCATCGGCCTGGCCATCGCCTGGCGGGCGGCGGCAGCCCAGCTCGACGTGGCCCTGGTCGATCCCGCGACCCGGGCAAGGCTCCTCGTGGGCGGCGGCCGGCATGCTGGCCCCGGTGGCCGAGGCCCACTTCGGCGAGGAGGCCCTGGCCGCCCTCAACGTGGCCGGCGTCCGGGCCTGGCCCGGATTCGCCGGTCGGCTGGAAGCCGCATCGGGGATGGACGTGCACTTCCGGGCCGACGGGACCCTCCTGGTGGCCGGCGACCCGTCCGACCGGTCCGCCACCGACCGGGTCCTCGCCTTCCACCAGGCCATCGGCTTGGCCGCCGAACGGCTGGGAGCCCGGGCATGCCGGGACGCCGAGCCCCTGCTCGCACCCGGGGTCAGCGGCGGGCGCGGACCTCCCCGACGACCACCAGGTCGACAACCGGGCCGCGGTCACCGCCCTGGTGGAGGCCTGCCGGGTCGCCGGCGTCGCATCGATGGCCGACGAAGTCGCCCGGGTTGAGGTGGTCCACGGTCGCGCCGGTGCCGTCGACCCTGGCGGGCGGCGACCGGCTCGAGCGCCGGTGCGGTGGTGGTGGCCGCCGGCAGCCGGTCGGGCGATCTCGACGGCCTGCCCGTCGGTGCGCGCCCCCCGGTGCGACCGGTCCGGGGCGTCACCGTCCGCCTGCAGGCCCCTCCGGGATCGCCGCGACTGCGCCGCACGGTGCGGGCGCTCGTCCATGGGCGGACCTGCTACCTGGTGCCCCGCGACGACGGTGGGCTGGTGGTCGGGGCGACCATGGAGGAGCGGGGATACGACAATTCGGTCCCCCTCGGCGGGCTCGGTCGACCTGCTCGACGACGCCCGGCGCGATCGTCCCCGCCCTGGACGAGTACGCATTGGTCGAGACTGCCTCCGGGCTCCGACCGGGATCGCCCGACAACGGCCCTCTGGTCGGGTGCCACGCACGATCGAGGGACTGGTGGTGGCCACCGGCCACTTCCGCAACGGCATCCTGCTGGCCCCGCTCACCGCCGACGAGGTGGTGGGGCTGCTCACCGGTGAGACGACGGGCCCGGTGCCGGGCCTTCGCCGCGTTCCGGCCCGACCGCTTCGTCGCCCGCCCCGGTCGTCCTCGGCGACCGGGCATGACTGACTCCGCGGCCGGGTCCGGGCCCGGTGACCACCGTCAACGGCGAGCCCTCCCCGGCGCTCGCCGGGTACCACCGTGGCCGACCTGGTGGCCGCCTGTGCCCGTCCCCGCGCGGGGTGGCCGTCGCCGTGGACGGCGACGTGGTGCCGAGGAGCACCTGGGACCGACGACGATCGCACCGGGCGACGACCGTCGAGATCGTGACCGCCGCTGCCGGCGGCTGAGCGGCGGCCGGTCCGGGCCCGTCCAGGGGTACCGTGGCGGACGATGACCGCCAACGCCGCACCGGACCCGTTCGTGATCGCCGGCACCGCGCTCGGGTCGCGTCTGCTACTCGGGCACCGGGGGTATGACCAGCCCCGAGTCGCTGGCCGCGTGCGCTCGAGGCATCGGGCACAGCGCTGGCCACCGTGGCCGTCCGCCGGGTCGACCCGACCACCCGGTATTCGCTGGTCGACCTGCTGGACGGCCTCGGCATCCGGATCCTGCCCGAACACCGCCGGCTGCTTCACCGCGGCCGATGCCGTGCAGACCGCCCGGCTGGCCCGTGAAGCGTTCGCCACCGACTGGGTCAAGCTCGAGGTGATCGGGGACGACCGGACCCTCCTTCCCGACCCGATCGAGTTGGTCGATGCGGCCGAGCAGTTGGTGGACGACGGGTTCGTCGTCCTTCCCTACTGTGGCGATGACCCGGTGGTAGCCCGCCGGCTCGAGCAGGTCGGCTGCGCGGCGGTCATGCCGCTGGGCTCGCCCATCGGCAGCGGACTCGGCATCCGCAACCCCCACAACATCGAGTTGATCGTCGAGCAGGCGGGCGTGCCGGTGATCCTCGACGCCGGCATCGGGACCGCCTCTGACGCCTGCCTGGCCATGGAGCTCGGCTGCAGCGCCGTCCTGGTGGCCACGGCCGTCACCCGGGCCGAGGATCCCGGGCTGCATGGCCGCCGCCATGCGCGACGCGGTGGTCGGCCGGGCGCGCCGCCCGACGGGCCGGACGGATCACCCGGCGGTTCGTGGCCGAAGCGTCCTCGTCCTTCGAGGGCATGGTCGGACCGTGAAGGCCGGGCGCCGCTGACCGGCCGGACGGACGACGGGCGGCCTCGCCCCCGGTCGCCCTGACCATCGCCGGCTCCGACTCGGGGGCCGGAGCCGGGCATCCAGGCCGATCTCAAGGCGATGAGTGCCCTCGGAGTATTCGCCACCACCGTGGTGACCGCGGTCACCGCCCAGAACACCGCCGAGGTCACCGCCGTCCACCCGGTGCCCACCGCCGTGGTGGACGCACAGATCAGCGCCGTGCTCGACGACTTCCCGTAGCCGCGGTCAAGACGGGCATGCTTGCCGTGACCTCGCACGGTCCGGCTGATAGCCGAGCGGGCCGCGGCCGGCGAACTGCTGGCGCTGGTGGTCGACCCGGTGATGGTGACCTCGACCGGCCGACGGCTACTGGACGACGAGGCGGTCGACGCCTACCGCCACCACCTGGTTCCCCATGCGCTGGTGGTCACCCCGAACCTGTTCGAGGCGGCGATCCTGGCCGATGTCGAACCCGTGGATCGGCGCAGCCGATGTCGATTCCATGGTCGACCTGGCCAACCGGATTCACGACCTCGGGCCCCGGTGGGTGCTGGTCAAGGGCGGCCACCTGCCAGGTGTGCATGCGGAAGGCCCGGTCCCGCACCCGACCGCGTGGCCGACGTCCTCTTCGATGGCGCTGACGTCCGGGTGCTCGACGACACGCGGGTCGTCACCCGCAACAATCACGGGACCGGTTGCAGCCTGGCCTCGGCGGTCGCCGCCATGCTGGCCCGGGGGGCCGACGTGCCAACTGCCGTCTCAGGGGCCAGGGGGTTCGTACACGACGCTCTGATCGGCGCAGCCGGCTGGGATCTCGGTCGGGGTCACGGACCGCTCGATCCGTTCGGCTGGTCGACCCGGTAGCCTCCGCCCACCTCCCCCGGGCGCGCCAAAGGCCGGATCCTAAGACCCGGCCTCTGGCTCCCCCGGAATCCCCCGGTACAACTGGTGCTGTCCAATCTGACCTCGACCGGACCCCCTCTGGCCGGATCAGGGCGAAACGCCGTGATCGACGTCAGCATTGTGAGCGATTGCGACCCCAATGTAAACAGCTGGTGAACTCATTTCACTTGGAGTGATTGTCACGCTCCTCTGCGTGGTAAGTAAATGGAATTCTTCGGAAGTTGAAACCGCCAAAGTGCAACCCGAAGGTGCATTTCTTCGATCCGCTGGGTGTTCCCCCAGACCGCTCGGGGGTACCTCCTGCCGCAGCGGAGCACATCCGTGCCGCCGATAGCATGTGGGCATGACCACGTCGTCCGACACCGTCGCATCGGACGGAGCCGTCCCGACCGGTCGACGAAACGGGAACCGGAGCAGGTACCGGAACCGACGATCCGCAGCCGACGACGGCCGTCGGGCGCGGGTACGAGCCGATGTCGGTAAAGGGTCCGGCTCTGATCGTCCTGGGGCTCGCCGTGCTCATTCTCATCGGCGGAGTCGTGGCCACCGCATTCAGCAGCGGTCCCAGTCCGAGCTTCACGTTGCGTCAGGTGACCCTGCCCGACGGAACCACGGTGGCGCTGGCGCCCGGATCGGTCAAACTCCGCACCATCGTGAGCGACCAGCAGCCGCCCGCCGACATCCTCGGGAACCTCGGTGTACCCCAGAAGTCCGTGGTCACCGGAACCATCAACTCCGACCAGAACACCGCCCAGTTCGATCGCACCGTCAAGTTCACCAGCCAGCTCTCCCAGGACCAGGTGGTGTCGGCCTTCTCCCTGCTTCTGAAGGATTCCGGCTGGCAGGTCATTTTCACCGGTGCCGCCCCCCAAGGCACCCTCGGCACCACCGAGGTCCTGGCCAAGCGTGGCAGCGCGGACGGCTTCTACTGGGAGACCGGTGTCGTGGTGTCCCCCACCACACCTACCGGGACCACGCCGTACTCGGTCGAGGTGATCCAGACCCCGGACGGCAACTGAGCGCTGTCCTCATCCCCGTCGGCGGACAGGTCGATCTCATCGGCCGGGTCGGACGATCGTCTGAACATCCAGGCCCACACGAACAGGTTGATCGGATAGAGCAGGTAGCCCACCCGGGTGGCCGGCGCCACCATGATCGCCACGAACATGACCCACCCGGTGAGCCGGGCCACCTCTGCGGCCGTCACGCGGTGGGTGCCGCCACACATAGCGCACCAGTACGGCGAGGCCGATGATGCCGACCACGACCACGTAGGGCCGGTGGATCCCCGGGAACCACGACACCAGGATGTGGCCGGGTAGCGCACTGGCCGCGGGCGAGGCCACCCCGGCGAGGCCGAGCGGGAAGCGGACCACGTTGTCGATGAACGCCGACGGATTGTGGAGCGCGACCGGCACCACCACCGGCACCACCACGGCCAGGACAGCAATGACGTAGCGGCCGACCGTCCGGCGACGCTGAAGATCGGACGCGGCGAACGCGGCCAGGACGACAATCGGCCACGCCGTGAACTTCAGGGTGCTGGCCGCCCCGAGCGCGAGGCCGGCCAGCACCGGTCGTCGTCTCTGGAGCGCGACCAGCCCCAGCAGCATGAGCGCCACCACCGGCATGTCATCCCCGCCGGTGGCCAGCGGGAGCGCGGCGGTGGGCAGGACGGTCAGCACCTGGAAGGCACGCGTCCGGGCATCCGTGCGCGGCCGTACCCGGCTGAGGGCGATGACGGTCACGATGATCGTGAACAGGAGGAATTGGATCCTGGCGTCGGTGAGGCGAGCCTCCACCTTGCTCCCGCTCGAGTAGCCGAACACCACCATCCCGGGCAGGTACGGGTAGTAGAGCTCATAAACTGGAATCGCGCTCTGGCGGATCAGGATGCGGCCGTTACGGTCGACCACCTGATAGGGATCCTGACCGTGAGCGGCCCGGATCCCGGCCCGCTCCACCACCAACACCTCGGGTTGGACATGGGCGGCGGCATCGCCCTCGCTGGCCCACACCACTTCGAGGGCGAGCGGCACCACGGTGGCCCCGAACAGGACGATGACGAAGGCCACCAGCCGAGCGGCCCGCCACCCACGACCGGGACGGTCTTGGGCACCGGCGTCGTCCCCGGCCGAGCTCCGCCTGGACCGGCGAACCAGGGCGACCACAAGCATCAGCGCCGTGGCCGCCGCGTAGGGGCCGACGGACAGCCGTCCCCACTCGCGATACAGGGGGATCCGCATGCTCACGGCCGTTACGCCGGCAAAGAGCGCAGAAGCCCCGTACAAGAACGCGTCACGGCCGTCCGCTGTCAGCGAGCGGAGCCAATCCAACGACGAGTGCCATATTCCACGCACGACCTGCGGGCGGTCAGCGCCCATCACGCTCTCCCGGAGAGAACAGTTGGCGGTAGATGTCGAGCTCGGTGGTGAGTGCAGCCTCGATCGTCTCGGCCCGCCGGAAGCCGTGGGCCACGCCGTCGAGTACCACGAGCCGGCAGTCCGCCCCGCCCGATCGAAGCTCACCGGCGAATCGCTCGGCCTGGCTCACAGGCACCACCGGGTCCACCAACCTCTGGAGCAGCAGAACCCGACCGACCAGATCGCCGGGGTGATTGATCGGGGACCGGTCCGGGTAGGTGGGCTCGGTTCCGGGCAACGGGCCGGAGGGATCGGAACGATCAGAGGGATCAGAGGGATCGGTCGCCACGACGACCTGGTGGCCGCCCTGGTCGGGACGGGACTCGCACCGGTAGACGGTTCCTCCGTCGGCCATCAGTCCCCTACGGGACACCTTGCCGGCCGCCACCTGGGCAGCCGTCCACGGCGAGGGCCACCAACCCGACCAGACGTCGGTCGGTGGAGGCCCGGTCGGCGGCGGTCTGGCTCCGGTGGCGTCCTCGATCGTCATGGAATCTGTACGGTACCTGCAATGACCCCGTCCCCTGCGACCAGGCCCGGCTCGGCCGGCACCGACGTCGACGCCCCCTTCGAAGCGTTCCTGGTAACCGGTGAGGGGGACGATCTTCGTTCCGGCGTCACCCAGCTCTCCCTCGACGATCTACCCGAGGGCGACGTCGTCGTCGAGGTCGTCTGGTCGGCCGTCAACTACAAGGACGGGATGGTCACCCGTCCCGGTAACCGGGTGGCGCGCACGTCGCCACTGGTTCCCGGAGTCGACCTGGTCGGGAACGTGGTGGCCTCCGACTCCCCGTCGGTCACCGTCGGATCCACCGTCGTCGTGCACGGCTACGACCTCGGGGTCGCCCGCCACGGCGGCTTCGCCCGGTACGCGCGGGTCCCGTCCGGCTGGGTGGTCCCGCTCCCCGACGACCTGACCCCGCGGCGGGCGGCAGCGCTCGGGACCGCCGGGTTCACCGCTGCCCTGTCGCTCCACCGGCTCGAGCACCACGGGCTCCGTCCCGGCGACGGTCCCGTCCTGGTTACCGGGGCCGCCGGGGGTGTCGGGGGCATGGCGGTCGCGTTGTGCGCAGCACGGGGATACGAGGTGGTGGCCTCCACCGGCCGGACATCAGAACGCGACTACCTGCTGGCACTGGGCGCTACCGATGTCATCGGCCGGGGTGACCTGGTGGTGACTCCGGAACGCACGCTCGGACCCGAACGGTGGGCGGGTGCCGTCGACTGTGTAGGTGGCCCGACATTGGCCGCCGTGCTCCGGACCCTGCGCTATGGAGCCGCGGTGGCGGCCAGCGGACTGACCGGCGGCTCGACGTTCGAGACGACGGTCTACCCCTTCATCGTGCGCAACATCGCACTGGTGGGCATCGACACCGTCGAGACGCCCATCGACGAGCGACGGTCGGTGTGGGTCGAGATGGCGGCATCGTTCCCCACAGACGTCCTTGACTCACTTGTCGAAGGCGAGGTCGGCCTCAACGGGCTGGCGCCAGTGCTCGATGCCATCCTGGCCGGCAAGGTACGGGGTCGGATGCTGGTGCGCCCGGGCGGCTGATCTGCGACAGACGATCGGCCACCGCGCTGTTCGCCCGACCATCCGCCGCACAGTTGGCCGGATCATCAGCCGCACAGCCCGCCAGACCATCCGCGTCTGACGGTTCGCCGGAGTTCGCCCCGGCCGCCGTCAGGAGGAGAAGTCCTCGGGCCGGATTCTGTCCAGGAAGCTTCGGAATTCGCCGACGATCTCCTCGGGGTTGCCGGACTCGTCGACCTCATCGTCCTCGTCTTCGGACTCGTCCTCTTCGTCCACCGCCAACATGATGCCCTCGGCGTCCATGAGATCGTCGGCCACGAAGAGGGGGGCACCGGTCCGGACGGCCACAGCCACCGCGTCGGACGGACGCGAGGAGACCGGTACCTCGCGACCACCCTGGAGGAGGACGATCTCGGCGTAGTAGGTGCTGGTCTTCAGTTCAGTGACCACAACCCGGACCACATCTGCATCGAGAGCCTCGAGCAGATCACGGATCAGATCGTGGGTCATCGGCCGTGGTGTGTCCATTCCCTGCAGCGCGAAGGCGATCGCCGTCGCTTCGGGTGCGCCGATGAAGATCGGGAGCGTCCGACCGAGTCCCTCGGACTCCTGGAGCAGCAGGACCGGCGTGTTCGACTGGAGATCCACCCGAACCGCACGGAGTCGCACCTCGACCATGCACCCAAACCTACTCGCAGCAACCGTCGGGCGTGACGGCGCACTGTCCGCCCGATCCCCACCGGGACAAAGGTACAAGCGAGGGATTCACCCGTTGAGCAGGTCTCGCAGGGCCGTCCGCAGGAGCGAGCCATGGAGCTGCTGGCCGAGGCGAGCGAGATCATCGGCCGTCTGATTGGCCCGGGCCCGGGCTTCAGGATTGCGCTGACGGACCATCGGAATGACGATCTGCTCGATGAATCCGGCCTCGCGGTCAGCGGTGTTCCGATAGAGGCGCAGATGCCTCGCCCCGATCCCGAAGGCGGCGAACTTGGCCGCCACGCTCGCCACGATGAGGGCCTCCTCGTCGAAGTACTCGACTCCACCGATGACCCCAGCACGGATGAGTCCATACTCCTGGAGCTCGCCGACGAACTCGGCGGTCAGACCACTGGCCGCTGTCAGCTCTTCGAGCGAGAGGCTGGCGCCACCCATGGCGCCGGTCTCCTCGGCCGCGGCCACAGGAGGGGAATCGGCCATGGGAGGGGAATCGGCCATGGCACCGGACGCCGCCGGGGCCGACGACGCTGCTGCCCCGCTGGCAGTGCGGCTCCCCCGCGCCGCGGCCTTACCGGCAACCGCCGGCTCGGGAATCGGTGGCGTGCCGCGTGTCGCCGTGCCATGGCCCGATCCGTTGGCCGCAGAGGCATCGACTGGGCGGGCCGGCTGCGCGGCGAGATTTGCCCGATGGGCCCGCTCCACCGGCGGCGACGACATTGCCGGAGGAATTGGGGCGGCGCTCGTACGGGCGGAGGTCTCGATCCCGGGAAGTGCCGTCGACGGTTCCGGTGGAGGTCCTGACGACGGTTCCGGCGTTGCGGACTCGACTTCGGCGGTCCGTCGTACCGACGATGCCCGCTGCCCGACCAGGACCGGTTCCTGATCGGAGGGTTCGGGTGCCGCCGCGCTCGGCTGCAGCCGCAGTCGCCGGCGCGGCTGCGGCACGCCGGGCGGCCGTGGCGGCCGTGGCGGCCGTGGCGGCCGTGGCGGCCGTGGCGGCCGTGGCGGCCGTGGCGGCCGCGGTCCCCTCGGCTGTCGTCGCCACATCGGGTTCGGCACTGGTCGAATCACTCGCAGTGGGCGTGGCCCCGGCTTGCTTGTCCTTCACCGGAGCGGCCGCTGCGCCATTAGCGTCCTCGTCGAGGCGGTCCTTGATCACCTTCAGCGGCAGGAAGTGCTCGCGCTGTTGACGAAGGACCCAACGGAGACGCTCTACGTCATGTTCGTAGAACTTGCGGTAACCCGATGGCGTGCGCTCTGGATTGACCAGTCCCTGACTCTCCAGAAACCGGATCTTCGAAATGGTGACGTCGGGGAATTCCTGGCGCAGCAGAGTCAGGACATCACCGATCGACAGATAGGAGCGTGAGCTCAACGCCGACCGCCGTTCACTCGGTCGCCCCACGGAGGTACACCAGCTTGAATTTGCCGATCTGCACCTCATCGCCGCTGGCCAGCACGGCGTCGTCGATCCGCTCGCGATTCACGTAGGTCCCGTTCAGGGAGCCGGCGTCACGCACCGTCGTCACCTGGCCCTCGGTGACGAAGACCGCGTGCTTACGAGACACGGTGATGTCGTCGAGGAACACATCGCTGTCCGGATGACGTCCGACCGTCGTCTCCGGCGTCTCCAGGGGGAACCGGGCCCCTTCGTCGTTGCCCCGCCGGACCACCAGCAGCCCCACCCCACGGGGCAATTCCATCTGGCCGAACGGCGCACTCGGATCCCCGACGTCACCGATCTCATCTACCGGGCTGACTCCCACGGAAGTGTCAGGAGCCGACGTGACCATCGACGCGCCACACGAGGAGCAGAAGTTCACGCCTTCGGGGTTGCGATGGCCGCAGTTGTGGCAGAACACGTGATCCAACGTAGCCGCTCCCGACAGTCCGCTCCCGAGTGGTGCCCCGGTGGCGAAGCTCAACCTTCCGTGAGCTGGCGATAGCCGGCAGCGTCGAGCAGTTTGTCGACCGAGCCGCTCTCGGACGGAGTGATCTCGCAGATCCAGCCTTCGCCATACGGGTCGCTGTTCATGAGCTCGGGGGCATCGGCCAGTCCCGTGTTGACGGCTACCACAGCGCCCCCAATCGGTGCGTAGATCTCCGAGACCGACTTGGTCGACTCGACCTCTCCGATCAGCCCACCGGGCTCCACATCCGAACCCGGATCGGGCAGGTCCACGAAGACGATGTCACCGAGCGCATCCTGGGCGAAGTCGGTGATCCCCACGCGGATGCGGTCCCCGGTCGTCCGGGCCCACTCGTGGTCGCTCGAGTACCGAAGATCGTCGGGCACGTTCATGGCTCCGGACCCTACCTGAACAGCGCCAGCGGCGCCTCCTGGTGAACAGCCCTCTAAATGGACACGCGTAGCCAACGCGCGCTCCGGTGTCAGTGCAGCAGTTGGACCAACCGGGTGGCGTACTCCTTGGCCCGCGACTCGGCCTGGGCCGCGCTGGGCGCCTCGGCCCACACGTGGGTCAGCGGCTCCTCCGGATCGGGTAGCACCAACGCCCATCCGTCGTCTTCGATCACCTTGACCCCGTCGACCAGCACCAGCTCCCGGCCCTGGGATCGTTCCATCAGGGTCCTCATCAGCATCCCCTTCTGGTCCCACGGGGTGTGCACGGACTGGTGGGCGATGCGCACCGGGGGCATGGCCGCCACCAGCTCGGACAGCCGCCGGCCCGTGGATGTCAACAGGGCGATGAGATTCACAAGGGTGGCGGCCCCGTCGAATGCAGGAAGGAAACGGGGGAAGATGAAGCCACCGGACTGGCTGGCGGCGAGGGTGACCTTCTCCGAGCGTGCCACCTCCATCAGGCTGGACGCCGACAGCTTGGTCCAGACCACTTCTGCCCCGGCATCGCTGCAGATACGCTCGGCCGCCGTGCTGGCCGCCACCGGCAAGGCGATGCGGGCGCCAGGAACGGCTTCGGTTACCAGGGTGACCAGGACGAGCAGCGCCTCGTCATGGCTCAGGGTGTGTCCGAGGTCATCGACCACATCCACGAACTCACCCCCGGGGTCGAGCACGGCGCCCATCTGGGCCCCCGACGCCCGGACCAGATCCGCCACCCGAGCCGCCGCCGCCTGGCGGTCGAAGGCCAGCACGCTGGCGGTGTTGGCATACGGGTTGACCACGAGAACTTCGGCCTCGAGCTTGGATAGCAGCGTCGACATGACGAAACTGGCTGTTCCGTACGAGTAGTCGAGGACCAGCTTCAGGCCCGCCGACCGGGCAGCCGTCAGGTCGACCGAGTCGATGAGCGCCGCCGTGTAGTGCTCGAGGGTCCGGGGCGGAAAGCCGATGTCGCCGATCTCCCGGGCCAGCACCCGTCGGAAGTCCTCGCGGTGATAGAGACGCTCGATCTTCCGCTGGGTCGCTTCGTCGACGTCGATCCCGTCCTGGTCGAAGAACCGGAGCACCACCGACTGGGGGTCCTGGGGGTCGAGCCGGACAGTGACACCGGCCGTACTGGACGAGGAGGTGATCTGGAACCGGGTCACCGGCACTGTTGCCGCCTCGAGGTCGTCCACATTGACCCCGGCGGCATTACAGCCGACCATGATGGCCCGCTTGAGTACGCGGGCGGCCCGGCTGGTGTCGCGGGAGCTGGTGACGGTCGCGCCCTTTTCGAGGGTCGAGGCCCATGCCATCGACAGGCGGACAGCGAGTTCCGGACTGATGTCGACGTTGGCGAGACCCCGGACCCCGTCGCGGCCGAAGAGGGATCGGGCGCCCCGCGACTCCCACACGATGGACGAGTTGACGATGGCCCCGGCCTCCACCGTCTTGAACGGGTAGATCTTCACCCCGGCGCTGATCTCGGCGTGGGCCCCGACGAAGCACTCGTCGCCCAGGACGGCGCCCTCCTCACACCGCACGCCCTGGCGAAGGTCCGAACCCCGCCCGAGCACACTGCCCTCGACTCTGACGCCTGACCCGAGATAGGTGTTGTCGTGGACCACCGAACGCTCGACGACGGCGTTGTCACCGATGCGAACGTTGCGACCGAGGGTGACGTAGGCGCCCAAGCTGGCCCCGGGGCCGACAACGCAGTTGTCGCCGATCACCGCGGGACCGGTCAGCGTGACGCTCGGGTCGATCTCGGCGCCCTTGCCGACCCAGACCCCTGGACGCAGGGGGAAGCCCTCGATGTCGACCTGGACCAACTGGTCGAGGATGTCCTGATGTGAGCTCAGATACGCCTCTAGCGTTCCCACATCCTCCCAGTACCCGTCGCATACGTAACCGTAGAGACCCTTTCCGGCGGCCAGCGCATCGGGGAAGGTCTCGCCCGAGAAGTCCACGGACTGTCCCTCGGGTATGAAGTCGAAGATCTCCGGCTCGAGCACGTAGATCCCGGTGTTGATGGTGTCACTGAACACCTGGCCCCAGGTGGGTTTCTCCAGGAACCGCTCGATCGATCCGTCCTCGTTGGTGATCACGATCCCGAACTCGAGCGGGTTCTCGACGGCCTTGAGGGCGAGAGTGGCGAGGCCCCCGTGGGCGTCGTGGAATGCCAGCACTTTGCCGAGATCGATGTCGGTCAGGACGTCACCCGAGATGACCAGGAATCTCTCATCCAGTTCGTCCATGGCGTTGCGGACCGACCCGGCCGTGCCGAGCGGAGTCGACTCGGTGGCGTAGACCATGCGGACGCCGAATTCGGAGCCGTCGCCGAAATAGGTCCTGATGGCGTTGGCCATGAAGGCCACTGTGACCACGATGTCCTCGAACCCGTGGGTGCGGAGCAGGTTGACCACATGCTCCATCATGGGGATGTTGGCCATCGGGAGCATCGGCTTGGGCTGGTTGGACGTGAGCGGGCGCAGCCGGGTCCCCTCGCCGCCGGCCATGATCACTGCCTTCATCAGTCCATCCCCTCATCGTCGAAGTCGTGTCGTGGCTTGCGACCTGCGGCAAGGGCCTTGCGGGCCGGTGCCACATACGACGCTGCGGCCACCCAGGCCAGGACCAGACCGAGCAGGCCGATCACCCACGCCGCCACGTGGAAGATGCTCTGCCAGGTGGCCGGGCCGTGGCTCACCAAGAACAGCGGGTAGGCCGTCATCAGCGCGAATGTTCCCGCTTTGCCCACCCAGAGCACATCGATGCGGGCGGCACCCAGCGAAGCCAGCAGCAGGACCGCGCCGGAAACAACCACCTCGCGGGCGAGTGTGGCAATGCCGAACCAGATCGGGACGGCCCCCTGGACCATGATGGTGATGATCGCCGTGACCACCAGGATCCGGTCGGCGACCGGGTCAAGGACCTTACCTACCGTCGACACCTGGTGGTAGCGCCGGGCGATGTAGCCGTCGACCCAGTCGGTGGCACCCAGAGCGGCGAGCAGCAGGGCTGCCCCCGTCTGGCGGCCGGCCCCGAAGAGCAGCCAGATGTACAGCGGGATGCAGGCGAGACGGACCGCGGTGATCAGATTGGGCGCGGTCCAGATCCGGTCGAGGCCGTCCTGGTCGCCGGGGTTGGGCGACGCCGATTCGTGCGTCGACACCACGGGTACCGATGGATCGGGGCTGTCGGTCGTATTTCCAGGCCTCGCCTCCACACCGTCCACGTGGCCGAGTCTACGAGCATGCCCGGCGGCACAGGAACCATCGCCACGGCGCACGATGACCTGGCCATATCTTCCCGTTGACCCTGTTCACGGGCCACACTGGTGCGGTGCCGGGGATCGACCGGGTGGACCGGGTCATAGCGATAGTGCTGGTGGCCCTGCTGGCCGCGCTGGCGGGCCTCGGTCTGTCCGAGAACTCGGGTGGACCGACCCCGTCCGCCTCGGGATCGATTTCGGCGACGACCTCCGCGCCGACCACCACCCCCGGCCTGAGCGGCCCGAAGCCGGCGACCGTCCCCTCGTCGTTGACGACCGGCTCGTCGATCGGCGCCACTGCCCCGTCATCGACCCCGGCTTCGGGGACGGCCCCCACCACCGCCACCACCGTCGCTCGCGTGCCCGGTCCGGTCACCGCGGTGGGCGACTCGATCATGTTGGACATCCAGCCCGAACTCACCGCTGACATTCCCGGCGTGACTGTCGACGGACTGGTCAGCCGGCAGTTCCAGGCCGGAATCGGAGTGGTCCAGGCCGACCGGGCCGCCGGCACCATGGGCAGGGTGCTCGTCGTCGAGCTCGGAACGAACGGGCCGATCACTCCGAGCGATGTGGACGCCATGATGCAAGCGGCGGGGGGCGTGACCCGAGTGGTGTTCGTGAACGTGAACGTGCCCCGTCAGTGGGCAGCGGATGACAACGCCGTGCTTGCCGCCGGAGTCGCCCGGTATCCCGGAACCGCCGTGCTGGCCGACTGGTACGCGCTGTCGACCCCGCATCCGGAGTGGTTCACGGCAGACGGGGTCCACCTGAATCCGGCGGGGGCGGCCGCACTGGCCGGCCTCATTGCCAGCGACGCCTGAAATGCCCTGAGATGCCCGACTTCGGCGCATCGGTCTCGACTCGCCGGAACCAGGCCCGCCGGAACCAGGCCCGCCGGACCAGCCGGACCAGCCGGACCAGCCCAGCGGCTTCAGATCAGCGGCGCCTGTCCCGCAGAGCCTGTGGTTTCCGTCGGTCCGAGGCCGGCGTGTGCCCGTACGACCTGCTCGAACGCATCAGGTTCGTCCGGAGTGAGGAACGGCTTGACTCGTCGCCCGAGGTCGAGGACCAGAGCGGTCTCCTTGTGCGGGCGATCGGGATCGAGACTGGCCCAGTAACCCGGATTCGCCGTGCCCCAGATGCGGGCCCGGCCGCGCCCTGGCGTCAGCGCCACCCGCGTGATCCCATGGACCGATCCGTAGGCGATGTGCTTTGTCCCCCACGGAAAGTAATAGCCCCGGACGGCGATCCCGTCCGGTCCGCACCGGATCCAGCGATCGGCGTACTCGTTCCCGTCCATGGCTGCGATAGTAGGCCTGAGGAGTGCCGGCGCGATGTGCTAGTCATGCCCATGCCCAGCTTCTCCCCCTTCGAAGGTCTGCGGTACGACCCGACCCGGGTTGAAGTGGCCAAGGTGGTGGCCCCGCCCTATGACGTAGTAAGTCCTGCCGAGCGGGCCGTCCTGGCTGCACGGCACAGCGCCAACTCGATTCTGGTCGAGCTCCCCGAACCCGACCCCCACTTCGGCGGAGACCGCTACGGGGCCGCCGCCGCCCGCCTCGCCGGCTGGGAAGAGAGCGGGCTCCTCGTCCGCGACCCCGATCCCACCTTCTACCCCTACCGGATGACCGAGCCCGGCGGATCGGTGACACTCGGCGTGCTCGGAGTCCTCGGCCTCGACAAGGCCAGCGCCGCGGAGATACTTCCTCACGAGCAGACGCTCCCGAAGGCCAAGACCGATCGACTGGAACTGCTGTCCGCCACCCGGGTCAACCTGTCCCCCATCTGGGGACTTTCGCTGGCGGGGGGACTGACCGCGTTGATCGACACCTCGGGGGAACCACTGGCCAGCGCGGTCGACGACGACGGGGTCCGTCACGAGCTATGGGGTATCCACGACCAGCGGACCACGGAGGCCATCGAAGATCTGGTCGCCTCCGCTCCGGTGGTCGTGGCCGACGGGCACCACCGTCTGTCCGTCGCCTCCACCTACCTGGCCGGCGCCGGAGCCGGAACCCCGGGAGCCGACGGTGTCCTCGCCCTGGTGGTCGAGCTGGCCGAGGACGTGCTGTCGGTGGGCCCGATCGAACGACTCCTCTCCGCCCTTCCCGATGGCCTCGATCTGGTCGACGTGTTCGCATCTTGGTTCGACGTCGCCCGTGCCGGCGACTTCGACGACCGCACCACAGCCGCCCTGGGCGGGTCCTCCGCCCTGGCATTGGTCATGGCCTCGGGATGCTGGCTCCTCCATCCGAAGGACGGGACCGCCGAAGCGGCGGGTTCCGACCTGTACTCATCGATGGTGGCACTGGCCGTGGCCGAACTCCCGGACCACGAGATGGACTTCGCCAACAGCTGGCAGGCGGCCGTGGCCGCCGTCGGAGCCGACGAGGCTCAGGCGGCCATACTCCTGCCACCGGTCCGGATCGACCAGATCGCAGCCTGGGCCCACGCACGCCGGCTCATGCCCCCGAAGAGCACGTACTTCCATCCGAAACCACGCACCGGGATGGTCTTCCGGCCTCTCGACCCGGTCTGACAGGGTCCTGACGCCTGCAGGGACCGTGGACGCCACTAGCCTTGCCGGTCGGTACGGGGGTCGGATCGACTCGGAGGGGTAGTGACGCCAGGACGACGACGGGCGGGACCAATCGCCCCGATCCTCACCGCACTACTGGCCGCAGCGGTTTCGGCCTGTGCATCGACGGCCACGACCAACGTGCGCCAGGTGACACCGACAACGCCGATATCGGCGGCACCGACCACCGCGACTCCGACGACGGCCACGAGCTCACCCACGACCACGAGCACCATCCCGTCCGCCGTTCCCACCACGGTGCCGACACCGGTGGTCTCCGCCATCGGCTGGTCCCTCCCGGTCCCCTCGTTGCCGCCGGCCGGCGGATTCACCTCCCTGTCATGCATCTCCGAGGTGTTCTGCCTCGCCGCCGGCGGAGGTTCCAATGAGGCCGATGCCGACGACTCCGTCGGGCCCGGGGTGGTGGCCTCGTGGGACGGCGCCACGTGGAGTCCCCCGGTTACCTACTACGGCGCTTCGCCGGGATCAGCCCCGCCACCGTGGATGCCGGCCATTTCGTGCACCGATGGACCGCTGTGCGCGGTCGTCGACGGTTCGGCCCACGCCAGTCTGGGTGACGGCACCAATTGGTGGCCACCAGTGTCGCTGGCTGCCTCGCCCGCACCGTCACCCACACCGTCACCCGCACCCACGCCCAATCCGGCCGACCCCGGGAACGGTCACAGTGGGTCCCGCACCGCCGCCGTGTCCTGCCCGACCTCGCACTTCTGCGCCTACGTCGACAACACCGGTCAGGTGGCCACCCTCCACGGCAGCACCTGGTCGGCCTTACAGGTGTTCACCACGTCCGTCGGGACCTCGACGGTGGATCTGTTCCAGACCGGCCGTGTGGCCGTGTCCTGTAGCACGGTGTCGTCGTGCACGGCGCTGGTGGGCGACACCGAACTGGACTGGGACGGAACATCGTGGTCGGCGTCGCCGGGACCGTGGGGCACGGCCACGCCCACCGGAGACATCGGCCTGTCCTGTCCCGCCAACGACGCCTGCACAGCCGTCCACGGGTCCACCGCATCGGTGCGCATCCCCGGATCGGGGTGGTCGACACCTCGGGTGATCGACGGAAACGGGGGCCTTGACGCGGTGGACTGTCCGACGACCACCTCATGCATGGCGGCCGATGCCTATGGCAACGTCCTGCGACTCTCCGGAGGAAGCTGGTCAGCGCCACAGAAGGTGGTCCCCACACCGTCGGCCTATACCGGTGACGGCACCAGTCTCTCGTGCCCCACCGACGACTTCTGCATGGTCATCACCGGCGATGGTGAGTACGCCACGTACCATTCGGCCGCCCCTTCCGCCTCCACCACCTACGTGCCGGCCACCTCGGTGACCGCCACGTAGCTACCGTCACGCATGTTCGCCGCCGGATTTCGGCCCGACGCCGGCCAGTTCCGCCAGGTCGTTCAGCCCCGGTCGGCCAATTCCGCCAATGCAATGATCGTCCGCCAGTTCCGGGTGGTACATACCTGCCCGAGCCGCCTTTCGAGTAGTCCGTTCTGAAGCCGGGAATCGGCGTACGAACCCGGGATGTGCAGGTAGACATCGGGGCCGACCACGGCGAACCGATCGGGAGCGAACTCCCCCGCCTGAGCCTCGATTCCGGCAATCCGGTCCGGCTCGGGCCGGCTGGCCAGAAAGGTCACGTGCAGTCGCTTCGGGTCGTCCTCGTCGCCGATGAACGGGTTGTGATCCACGATGGCCGTCCACTCCTCTGCGCTGCGTGCCACCACCGGGACGGTCAGCGACAGCCGGTCGAGGATCGCCGCCGAGACGGCATCGCCCACGGCGCCTGGACCCCCGGTACCGGTGCCCGTACACACCACGTTTCCGCTCTGTAAGTGGGTGCGCACGGCTCCGTAACCGAGGTCGGACACCAGCGCCCGAAGGTCGCCCATGGGGAGCCGATTGTGACCGCCCACGTTGATGCCCCGAAGCAGCAGGAGGTAGGTGCTCACCGGAGGCGCCTAGGTGCCTAGGTGCGGACCTGCCGGCCGCCGGGCCTCAGGAGACCGTCCACGACGACCCGGACCGTAGAAGCGCGGCAAAGTCACCTGAGCCCCGGCGCTCGGTGGCCATGGCGATCTGCTGGGCCATCTGCTCGCCGTACTCGGCGTGGTCGACGTCGCGAAACACGCCGATCGGGGTGGGCTCATAGGGGCCACGCGACAGCCGGCTCAGCTGGAAGGCCAGCCCCGGGTTCTCCTTGTGCTCGTCGTGAACCAGCAGGGCGCCCTCGCCCACCGAGGCCACCTCGACCACCTCGACCGAGCCCTCGGCATCCATGGCCACACCGAACTGGCCTTCGGAGCCGAAGCGGATGGGCTCACCGTGGACCAGCGGAATCAGCATGTCGGACCGGTGCTCCTTGCCGGTGATCGCCTCGAAAGCACCGTCGTTGAACACGTTGCAGTTCTGGTAGATCTCGACGAAGGAGGCGCCTTTGTGCTCGTGGGCCCGTCGGAAGACCTCCAGCATGTGCTTGCGGTCCATGTCATGGGTACGGGCCACGAATCCCGCCTCGGCCCCCAGCGCCAGGCTGAGCGGGTTGAAGGGATGCTCGAGCGACCCGAACGGAGTCGACTTGGTCACCTTGGCCACCTCGGACGTCGGCGAATACTGACCCTTGGTCAGGCCGTAGATCTGATTGTTGAACAACAAGATGGTGATGTTCACATTGCGTCGCAGGGCATGGATGAGGTGGTTGCCCCCGATGGACAGGGCGTCGCCGTCGCCGGTGACCACCCAGACGTCGAGGTCGGGACGGGTGGTGGCGAGGCCGGTGGCGATGGCCGGGGCCCGGCCATGGATCGAGTGCATCCCGTAGGTGTTCATGTAGTACGGGAACCGGGCTGCGCACCCGATGCCGGACAGGAACACGGTCGACTCGCGGCGCACGCCGAGGTCGGGCATCAGCATCTGCACGGCGGCCAGGATGGAGTAGTCACCGCACCCGGGGCACCACCGCACCTCCTGGTCCGAAGACCAGTCCTTGCGGGTCGTGAGTGGGACGGGTACGGCCTCGGTCAGGTCGGTCATCGGTCAGACCCCTCTCGGACGGCCGAACTGGCTGCCGTCTCGTCGATCAACTGCAAAATGGCGGACTCCATGGCGGCCGCCCGGAACGGGATGCCGGACACCTGGGTGAGCGACACTGCGTCCACCAGGTACTCGGCCCGCAACAGGCGGCTCAGCTGCCCGAGGTTCACTTCGGGCACCAGCACCCGCTCGTAGCGACCGAGTACGTCGCCCAGGTCGGCCGGGAACGGGTTGAGGTGGGTCAGGTGGGCCTGGGCGACCTTGTGGCCGCGGGCCCGGACCCGCTGGACCCCGGCGGCGATGGCCCCGTAGGTGGACCCCCAGCCGATGACCAGGACGTCGGCGCCATCTTCATCATCCACCTCGGTGGGTGGGATGTCAGCGGCGATACCGGCGATCTTGGCGGCCCGTAGGCGGGTCATGCGTTCGTGGTTGGCACCGTCGTAGGCGACGTTTCCGGGCCCGTCGGACTTCTCGAGGCCGCCGATGCGATGCTCGAGTCCGGCCACGCCCGGCGGTGCCCAGGGGCGGGCCAGGGTCTCCGGATCCCGGAGGTAGGGCCAGAACACCTCGGTCCCGTCCTCCTCCACGTGGTTCGCCGCGGTGGCGAAGTCGGGGTCGATGGTCACCAGGTCGTCCAGTTCGGGCAGCTTCCACGGCTCGGTGCCGTTGGCCAGATATCCGTCGGACAACAACATGACCGGAGTGCGGTACTTGACGGCGATGCGGACCGCCTCGAGGGTGGCCTCGAAGCAGTGGGACGGTGTCTTGGCCGCGATGATCGGCAGGGGTGCCTCGCCGTGGCGCCCGTACATGGCGTGGAGGAGGTCGGCCTGCTCGGTCTTGGTCGGCAGGCCGGTCGACGGGCCACCGCGCTGGATGTCGATGATCAGCAGTGGCAGCTCGAGGCTGATGGCCAGGCCCATCATCTCCGCCTTCAAGTCGATGCCGGGCCCGGAGGTGGTGGTCACCCCGAGCGAGCCGCCGAAGGCTGCACCCAGGGCGGCGCCGATACCCGAGATCTCATCCTCGGCCTGGAAGGTACGCACTCCGAACTGCTTGTGCTTGGACAACTCATGGAGGATGTCCGACGCCGGGGTGATCGGGTAGGTCCCGAGGAACAGGGGCAGCCCGCTGCGCAGCGATGCGGCCACCAGGCCCCAGGCGGTCGCTGTGTTGCCGGTGACGTTGGCATACTCACCCGGCTCGAGAACGGCCGGCTTCACCTCGTAGGAGGACTCGAACAGCTCGGCGGTCTCGCCGAAGTGGTAGCCGGCCTTGAAGGCGCGGAGGTTGGCCTCCTTGACCAGCTCCTTGCCCGAATACTTCTCGGAGATCCAGTTGACGGTGGGCTCCACCGGTCGGGTGTAGAGCCAGCTGATCAGGCCAAGTGCGAAGAAGTTCTTCGAGCGCTCGGCGTCACGGGGCTTGACCCCCAGGTCCTTGGAGGACTCGGTGGTGATCGAGGTCATCGGGACCTCGTAGACGGTGAATGCCGATAGCGACCCGTCGGCCAGCGGGCTGCTCTCGTAGCCGGCCTTGTGGAGGTTGCGCTCCTCGAAGGCATCGGAGTTGACGATGATGGTGGCCCCCTGGGGCAGCGCGTCGACGTTCGCCCGCAACGTGGCCGGATTCATGGCCACCAACACGTTGGGCGAGTCACCCGGGGTCGAGATCATGTGGTCGGAGATGTGGACCTGGAAGGCCGAGACGCCGGCCAGGGTCCCGGCCGGGGCCCGGATCTCGGCCGGGAAGTCCGGGAACGTGGCCAGGTCGTTGCCGAACAGGGCCGACGACGTGGTGAAGCGGTCCCCCGCCAGCTGCATACCGTCTCCGGAGTCGCCTGCGAACCTGATGACCACGCGGTCGATCAGGTTGGGGGGCTTCGGTTCGGTCGTGGTGTCGGACACCTTGCTCCTCTTCGTGCTGCCCGAGCGCTCGTGGGGGCCGATCCTCGACGCCCCTGCGAAAGCCCGGCGCCCGCTCGGATGAGCTCCGGGCCTGGACGCGCGCCATGTGCGCGCAGGTCCCCCATGACACTACCGCCGCCCGACTGGTACCCCGGCGACCTTCCACCACCTGGGCAGGGCCGGGCCTGGGCACCGGGCCGGGGATGTCAGGCGATGGTGACTTCGGGGTCGAGGTAGACGTCCTGGATGGCGTGGATCAGGCTCGCACCCTCATCGGTCGGCCGCTGGAAGGCCTTGCGCCCCACGATGAGGCCGGCGCCTCCGGCCCGCTTGTTGATGACCGCGGTGCGCACCGCCTGGGCCATGTCGTCCGCGCCTCCAGACGCGCCACCCGAGTTGATCAGCGGGATTCTGCCCGCGTAGCAGTTGACGACCTGCCAGCGGGTGAGATCGATGGGGTGGTCGGTGGTCAGTTCCGAGTAGACGAGCGGGTCGGTCTTTCCGAACTTCAGGACGTTGTAGCCGCCATTGTTCTCCGGTTGCTTCTGCTTGATGATGTCGGCCTCGATCGTCACACCCAGGTGGTTGGCCTGCCCGGTGAGGTCGGCGGACAGGTGGTAGTCGGTGCCGTCGTGGACGAAGGCCGGATTACGGAGATAGCACCACAGGACCGTGAACATCCCGAGGCGGTGGGCCTCGGCGAAGGCCCGGCCGACCTCCACGATCTGGCGGTCGGCACCGTCGGAGCCGAAGTAGATGGTGGCACCGACACCCACGGCGCCGAGGTCGGCGGCCTGCTGCACCTCGGAGAACATGACCTGGTCGTAGGTGTTCGGGTAGTTCAGGAAGTCGTTGTGGTTCAGCTTGACGATGAACGGGATCCGGTGCACGTAGCGCCGAGACACGATGCCGAGTCCGCCCAGGGTGGTGGCGATGGCATTGCAGTCTCCGGCGATGGCCAGGTCGCACAGGCGGGCCGGATCGAAGTACGCCGGGAACTTGGCGAAGCTGGCCGCGGCCGAGTGTTCGATGCCCTGGTCGACCGGCAGGATCGAAACATACCCGGTGCCTCCGAGTCGTCCGGTTCCGTACAGCGTGCCGAGATTGCGGAGCACCGTCGGCGACCGGTCGGAATCCCTGAAGACGTCGTCGACGACGGAAGGGCCGGGAAGGGTCAACAGGTCGGAAGGGAAGGCGGTTGCGGCGTACTTCAGCAGGGAGTCCGCTTCGTCGCCCAGCAGTTGGTCGAGGCTCATGGCCGCAGAGCCTAACGGGCGCCGCGGGTGCGGTTCGGCGTGCGGCGGACCTTGGTGGGTGGCCCCAGCGATTCGAGCCGGTCAGCCACGTCATAGGCGTCGGGCTCCGCGGCCTGGACCCGTAGGAACAGCTCCCTGGCCCTGGCCAGGTCACCCGAACGCTCCGTCAGGTCCGCGAGCACGTACCACTGGCGGAGGTGCCGCTCCGAAGGATTGCGGACCAGTCGACCGGCTCCGGCCTCGACCAGGAGTGACACGGCCCCGTCGAGGTCACCGAGATCAGCACGGGTACCGGCCAGCACCAGGCGGCCCTCGGTGAGCACCTCCGGATCGGGTGACCCCTTGCGCAACTCCTCGAAGAGGGCCTCCACTCGCTTCGGGCGCCCGAGAGCTCGTTGGCAGTCCATTCGCACCGGATGTTCGTCGACCGAGCCGGTGAGGGTGGCGAACATCTCGAGATTGGGCAGGGCCGCCTTCCAATGGCCCTGGTGGTACTGACACAGGCCGAGCAGCTCCCGGGCCGACGGTGCATTCGGGACGGCGTCGACCACGGTGCGGAGGATGCGGGCGGCGTCACGGAAACGCTCCCTCTCGTAGGCGCCGATACCCGCGGCCATCCGCTCGCTGATGCGGTCCCGCAGGAAGTTCCAGTCGGGTCCGGCCGCCGTGGCCAACTCCTGGGCGATGTCGGCAGGAAGTTCGTCGGGTTCGCGCACGGGCCGGTGGGCCGGTGCGGCGGCTTTGCCGGGACGGGACCGCTCCCGCTCGTCGACCCGCACAAAGGTTTCGGGGATGAACGTCGTCGGTGCGCTTCCGTGAGCGCCGTCGCCCTTCGGGGGTGTCCTCGTCGGGGCCGTGGTCGACGCCGTCGCGCACCTGGGAGGCGCCTCGTCGGGTCACACTCCCCCAGCCCTTGCGGACGACCTGGCCCCTGTCGGGTCGGTCGTCAGAACGGTCCGAGGGCCGACCCTGGTTGCCCCGGCTGTCTCCGGTGCCGCCACGCCGTGCAGGTGGCCGTCCTGAGCGCGAGCCGGGAGGCCCATCGGCGCGACCGGCGCTCCCGGTGCGGGATCCCTGATGACCCGACGTCGTGCTGTCGCGGCGCGGGCGGGCGTCCCGAGCCGGAGCCGGCCGGGCGTGCCGAGCGATCGCTGCGACCGGGGCGCGCCCGAGCCGGAGCCGGCCGGGCGTGCCGAGCCGATCGCTGCGACCGGGAGCGCCCGAGGCGGTTCCGCCCGACCCTGAAGTGCCCCGCCCCGAACCCGACGATCCTCCTGTCCCCGGGGGACGCTTGCCGGAGCCGCCGGACCGTTGGCCCCCCGATCCGCTGGAGGGGCGACCCGAGCCGGACCTGGGACCGCTGCCGGGAGTGCGCGGGCGCGGCGGACCAGAGGAGGTGCTCGGCGACATCACTCGAGTGTACCTGGGACCTGGCAGCGGCCGAAGTGGGCCGGCGCACGTGGCGGGGCTGGACCGTGCCCGGCCGCCGACCGTGCGCGGTCCCTGTCCCGTAGCCTGGGGCCCGGATCCTCGACGACGTGCGGCGCTCGTCGCCCCAGCCATGACACTGATCGACCCGAACAGCGCACCGACCTCACACCTCCGGGAGGGGCGCGCCCGATCGGCTTTGGCGCTCCTGGTGCTCGCCTGCCTGTTCACCGGCTGCTCGGCGGCAAGTGGGGCTCCAGCAGTCCACGCCTCCGGCCGGAACCGGACAGAGCCCCGGGCCGCCGGTGCGGGACCGGGCGCCGGCACCGCCGACACCGCCGCCATCGACCGGGCCGCCCTTTCGGCCACCGGCGCCTTCCAACGCCAGGTCGAGGCCACCACCGCGTCCTTCATCGCCTCGGTGAACTCCCTCCAGGCCGATGCCACCTCTGGCGACGTCACCGGGGCGAGGAACGCCGAGATCGCGGCCCAATCGGCCTACGACGGATTCCGGGACCTGGACACCGAGAACGCCGTCAACGCCAACTCTCTCGATGAGCTGTCGAGCGACGTCGGCCCCCAGGAGTCGTTCGGCGGGCTCCACGCCATCGAACGGGACTTGTGGACGACCGGACCGCTCGACACCGATGTGGCCGCATTGGCCGGACAGGCAACCGCGGCCCAGTTCCTGCTGTCACGCGAGCGCCTCGGACCCGAGGCCATCGGCGTCGTCGCCGTGGACCAGCTCGACTGGGTGGTTGACGTGGCCTTGCCGGTCAGCCAGGAGCAGTACTCCCATCTCGGCCTGGTCGATGTGGCCGCCACCGAGGCCGCGGCCCAGGCCTCGTTCAACACCATCCGCCCGTTGGCCCGGCTGGTCGAACCGTCGTTGACCGCCACGGTGTCGGGTGAGTTCGCCACCCTCGATTACCTGGTCGGCGCGCTCGGGGCCGCCAGACGCCACCCCAGACACATCGGTCACGGCGGCGGACCGGCTCGCACTGTCCCAACAGCTCGACGCCACAGCATCGACTCTCGCCCGACTGTCGGCCCGGTTGACCCCCTATGGCACAGCCGGAGCCCCGTCGTGAGCCCTGCCAAGGGTCCGGCCTTCAGTCGCCGACAGCTGCTGGCGGGCTCCGGCCTGGCCACCGCTGCCGTCGTGGCCGCGGCCGCCGGAACGTCGCGGGCTGCCGCCACTCCGGAGGACCAGGGCACCGGAATTGCGTTCCACGGTGCGCACCAGGCCGGGATCGCCACGCCCGAGCAGGCCCGGATGGCCTTCGCCGCCTTCGACGTGACCACCGCTGACCGAACCGGTCTGGCCGCGCTGCTCTCCACCTGGTCCGACGCCGCCGAGCAGATGACCCAGGGCCAGCCGGTCGCCCCGCCAGCCGGCCTGTTCGCCCCACCATCGGACACCGGGGAGGCTCTCGGTCTTCCCATCTCCCGACTCACGCTCACTGTCGGCTTCGGTCCGACCCTCTTCGATGACCGGTTCGGTCTGTCCAGCCAGCGTCCACGGGCGCTGGTCGACCTGCCCGCTTTCCCCGGGGACCAACTCGATCCGGCCCGCTCCGGCGGCGACCTGTGCATCCAGGCCTGTGCCGACGACGCGCAGGTGGCCTTCCACGCCATCCACAACCTGACGAGACTCGCCCTCGGATCGGCCACTCTCCGCTACCTGCAGACCGGGTTCGGGCGCACGGCCTCACCCGGACCCGGCGCCGCGACCCCCCGGAACCTTCTCGGGTTCCGGGACGGGACCGCCAACCTCGTCCCGACCGACCAGGAGTCGATGAATACCTTCGTGTGGGTGGACGGCGGGGACCACTCCTGGATGCATGGCGGCTCGTACCTGGTCGCCCGGCGGATCCGGATCCACCTCGAGGCGTGGGACCGCAGCACCCTCGGTGACCAGGAGCGCACGATCGGGCGGGTCAAGGACACCGGGTCCCCGATCGGAACGACCTCGGTGAACGCGCCGGTCGACCTCAACGCCGTCGACACCTCGGGTGCCCCGATGATCCCCGACGATGCCCACATCCGGTTGGCGGCGCCGTCGACCAACCACGGGGCGGCGATACTGCGGCGCGGTTACAGCTTTGTCGACGGCACCGATCCCACCACGGGCGAGATCGATGCGGGACTGTTCTTCGTGTGCTTCCAGAAGGACCCGGCCAGCCAATTCATCCCGATCCAACTCCGCTTGGCCGACCAGGACGCCCTCGCCTCCTACCTGGTGCATACCGGAAGTGGCATCTTCGCCTGCCCTCCTGGAATAGCACCCGGGCAACGCTGGGGCCACGGCCTCGTCTGATCCACAGCGGGCCTACCCGGGAATTCCCACCACTCCCGAACTGGGCGCTCAGTCCCGGATACCGGCACCAACGTGGGCGGCTAACGTCATCCGGCTCCCGCCTGCCCCCACAAGTCACCTTTTGTCACTGCGCGACCGGTTCTGGCCGAATTCAACCGCCGCACCGTGAATTTCGGGCAGATCCGGTCGGCCCACCCGGTCAGCGCCCGTCGTCCGTCACCCTGGTGTCGACACTCCTGGCGTCGGCAGCCGTAACGCGAAGAAGCCCCCCGCGAGCGGAGGGCTTCTTCAGAGAAATCCCGGCGGCGTCCTACTCTCCCAGGGGGCTACCCCCCAAGTACCATCGGCGCTGACGGGCTTAACTGCCGTGTTCGGAATGGGAACGGGTGTATCTCCGCCGCCATGGCCACCGGAAACTGTGCGCCCTCGGACCGAGGTTCGAGACCCGTAAGGGTCGACCTCGAGGCCCGGTGTGACCACGAGGGTCACCCTGAGCGTTCCATAGCGAGCACGAGCAAGTTCCCAAGCCCTCGGCCGATTAGTACCGGTCAGCTGAATGCGTTACCGCACGTACACTTCCGGCCTATCAACGTGGTCGTCTGGCCACGGGCCTTACCAGGTTAACCCTGTGGGAGATTTCATCTTGGAACGAGCTTCGCGCTTAGATGCTTTCAGCGCTTATCCCACCCGAAGGTCGCTAACCAGCCGTGCCCTTGGCAGGACAACTGGCACACGAGAGCTTCGTCCATCCCGGTCCTCTCGTACTAGGGATAGCCTTCCTCAAATCTCCTACGGCTGCATCGGATAGGGACCGAACTGTCTCACGACGTTCTAAACCCAGCTCGCGTACCGCTTTAATGGGCGAACAGCCCAACCCTTGGGACCGGCTTCAGCCCCAGGATGCGACGAGCCGACATCGAGGTGCCAAACCTTCCCGTCGATATGGACTCTTGGGGAAGATGAGCCTGTTATCCCCGGGGTACCTTTTATCCGTTGAGCAACGGCGCTTCCACAAGCAACCGCTGGATCACTATGCCCTGCTTTCGCACCTGCTTGACTTGTAGGTCTCGCAGTCAAGCTCCCTTGTGCCATTGCACTCGACGGCTGATTGCCAACCAGCCTGAGGGAACCTTTGGGCGCCTCCGTTACACTTTAGGAGGCGACCGCCCCAGTCAAACTACCCACCTGACACTGTCCCTGACCCGGATAACGGGCCGAGGTTAGGGTTCCGGCACATAAAGGGTGGTATTTCAAGGTTGACTCCACACTGGCTGGCGCCAATGCTTCAAAGTCTCCCACCTATCCTACACAATATGAACTAAAACTCAATAGCAAGCTATAGTAAAGGTCCACGGGGTCTTTCCGTCCTGATGCAGCTAACGAGCATCTTTACTCGTACTTCAATTTCGCCGGGTCTGTGGTTGAGACAGTAGGAAAGTCGTTACGCCATTCGTGCAGGTCGGAACTTACCCGACAAGGAATTTCGCTACCTTAGGACCGTTATAGTTACGGCCGCCGTTTACCGGGGCTTAGGTTCAGAGCTTCGCCCGAGGGCTAACCCTTCCCCGTAACCTTCCGGCACCGGGCAGGCGTCAGAGCGTATACATCGTCTTACGACTTCGCACGCTCCTGTGTTTTTAGTAAACAGTCGCTTTCCCCTATTCTCTGCGGCCTCTTCAGACTCAGAACGCGAAGTTCATCATCCTAGTGAGGCCCTCCTTCTCCCGAAGTTACGGAGGTATTTTGCCGAGTTCCTTAACCACAGTTCTCCCGATCGCCTTGGTATTCTCTACCCGCCCACCTGTGTCGGTTTGGGGTACGGGTTCCGTGCCAGCTCGCTAGAAGCTTTTCTCGGCAGCATGGGATTAGTGACTTCACCTGTTACGGCTCGGCATCGCGTCTCAGGATCATGGGGTCCGGATTTGCCTAGACCCCTCCCTACACGCTTACCCCAGGACAACCAACGCCTGGGCTCACCTACCCTCCTGCGTCCCTCCTTCGCTATCCGCCTCTGGGTCGGTCGGTTCGCCCCGAAGGACAGCCCCTTAGGACACCAAAATTGGATTGGGCGCGGACACGGAAGTACTGGAATATCAACCAGTTGTGCATCGACTACGCCTCTCGGCCTCGCCTTAGCTCCCGACTTACCCTGGGAGGATTAGCCTTCCCCAGGAACCCTTGGGCTTACGGCGGAGGGGTTTCTCACCCCTCTCTCGCTACTCATA